>NZ_OZ244791.1:0-2400000 GCF_965219815.1 Candidatus Poriferisocius sp. | reverse complement strand
GCCGTTTCCTGCGGCCCATGTTCACTGGCGAGGAGCGCTGGTGCCAGCTGTTCTCCGAGCCGGGAGCGGGCAGCGATTTCGCCGGCCTGGCCACCAGGGCGGTGCGCGACGGCGAGGTGTGGACCCTGGACGGCCAGAAAGTGTGGAACACCCTCGCCCACCTGGCCGACCGGGGCATGCTGGTGGCCCGCAGCAACCCCGAATCCCCCAAGCACAAGGGCATGACCTACTTCGCGTTGGACATGCACGCAGAGGGAGTGGAGGTGCGTCCCCTGCGCCAGATCACCGGCGAGGCCGAGTTCAACGAGGTCTACCTCACCGGCGTGCAGGTGCCCGACGCCGACCGGATCGGCGACGAAGGCGAAGGCTGGGGGGTGGCGCTCACCACGTTGATGAACGAGCGCACCGTGATCGGGGGTGGCGGTTCCCCCAAGCGGGGCTCAGGCAGCATCGCCGAGCTGGTGCAGGTGTGGGCCGAGTTGCCCGACGAGCAGCGCACATCGGCCCGTTTGGACCGGGTGATGAAGCTGTGGAGCCAAGCGGAGACGCTGCGGCTCACCAACATGCGGGCCTCGCAGAACCGCCGGGCCGGCAACCCTGGTCCCGAGGGCTCGGTGGCCAAGGCCATCCACGCCGAGCTGAACAAGTCCATCTTCGAGGAGTGCGTGAACCTTCAGGGCCCGGCCGGCTCAGTGGACTTCGACTACACCTTCCGCCGTCCTGATGTGGTGTCCGAAACCGGTGCCGAGAACGGCTTGGGCCACGCCTTTCTGAGGTCCCGGGCCAACTCCATCGAGGGCGGCACCACCGAGATCATGCGCAACATTCTGGGCGAGCAAATCCTCGGCCTCCCTGGCGAACCCCGGGTGGACAAAGCCATCCCCTGGAACGAGGTCCCCCGCAACTAGCTTCGGCCATTACACCACTTCGACGGGGGAACGGCCAAACCTGCGGTCGAGCCAGCCGATTACCGTTTGGGCCACGGCTTCGGGCTGCTCGGGCAGCAGGGCGTGGCCAGCGTTGGGGATGACCACCACCTCCACCCGGTCGCCGACGGCCTCTGCCAGGGCATCGGCATTGGCGGGCACGGCCAGGCGGTCGTCGGCGGGCTGCACCGCCAGCATGGGGGCGCGGCCTCCGGCCCACCAGTCGCCCACCGGGGTGGACACGGTGGCCTGCTCTTGGGCTCGGGCCAGTTTTGCGAACCAGCCGTCGGCCCACACGCTGGCGTCGTTGCCCGGCGCGAAGAAGGCCCGAGCCACTGCATCGAGTCGGACTTCGGGCGGGTTGCGGGGGTCGAAGATCGTCCGCATGGCCAGGGCCATCTCGTCGGTGACCGGGATGAACCCGCCACAGGCCAACAGCACCAGGCTCTCCACCTGCTCGGGGTGGTTGGTGGCGGTCATGCGGGCAATCCGATTGCCGTAGGCGTGCCCGACGATCACCGCAGGGCCGCCGTCGAGTTCGCTGATCACCGCGGCCACGTCGGCGGCCAGCGTTGCCAGAGTCTCCTCCCGGTCGGGCACTGCGCTGGCCCCGAGACCTCGAGGCTCAGGGCAAGCCACCCGGTAACCGGCGACGGCCACACCGTCGGCCAGTCGGTCGAAATCGGCCGCGCCCCGGCCCAACGACGGCAGCATCACTACCAGCGGACCCTGCCCGCGAACATGCACCTCGATCGGTCCATGGCCAGTGGGCACCATCACAATCCGGGACTGTAACCCAGAAGCAATGAGGTCGAGCAGGCCAGCACATGTGACCGACCTCTGATATCGCCGGTTAGCCTGTCGGCCAAGTGTCAGTCGCCGATTCCGCTGCTCCGCTGCTATCCGTCGAGGGCGTGCACAAGTCGTTCGGCGCCACCAAGGTGCTGGTCGACTTCAATCTGACTCTGCATGCTGGAGAGATGCTGTCTCTACTGGGGCCGAGCGGATGCGGAAAGACCACCCTGCTTCGGCTCATCGCCGGCTTGGAGCAAGCCGACAAGGGCAAGGTGGTGTTGGACGGAAACCCTGTGGACGGCAACCGCTCCTGGATCCGGCCTGAGGATCGCCAGGTGGGCATGGTGTTCCAAGACTGGGCGCTGTTCCCCCACCTAGATGTGGCCGGCAATGTGGGCTACGGGGTCCCCCGACGTCAGCGAATCGCGGAGGTGGCCAAAACGCTGGAGTTGGTGAACTTGCCGGGAATGCAGGACCGTACCCCCGACACCCTCTCGGGCGGTCAGCAGCAGCGGGTGGCGCTGGCCCGGGCCATCGCCCCCAAGCCCAAAGTGCTCTTGCTGGACGAGCCGTTCTCCAATCTGGACGCTGCCCTGCGGCGCGAGGTTCGCTCCGAAGTGCGCGAGCTGCTGCGCGATGCCGACATGACCGCGGTGTTCGTGACCCACGACCGAGAAGAGGCATTGGTGCTGGGCGATCGGGTGGCGGTGATGGACGCGGGCCGCATTGTGCAGACCGGATCGCCGTCTGAGGTCTACCACCACCCGGCCACACCCTGGGTGGCGGCGTTCGTGGGCGCGGTGTCGATGTACCCCGCGGAGGCTGCGGGCTCCACAGCCGAGACCGATTTCGGGCCTGTTCCCCTCCTCGAACCTCGTCAGGGCCCGGTTGAGGTGGCGGTGAGGCCCGAGGACGTGGACTTGCGCGCGGCCGAGGGCGAGGGTGCCGCCCACACCGTGGAGAACTTCGAGTTCCAGGGTGCTGATGCCGTGGTTACCGTGGCCAACCCCGACGGAATCCGTCTTCATGTCCGAGTCAGCGGCACGCAGAGCTTCTCCCCCGGCGACCGGGTCGCCCCCTCCTACATCGGTTCGCCTGCGGTGGCTTTCGACCGCGGCTGATCCCGACCATCAATCCACGACAATAAACTCCAGCCCGCTTCGCAATGGGTGTAAAGCAAGCTTTACTCTTCTGGGCTCCTGTGGATAGAGTCGCTCTTTGTGCGGTCGCCGACAATCCATTCCCCGGCACTGCTGAAGGTCGTCGCCATCGTGGTAACCGTGGGATTCGCCTTTCCCGCCGGCTACTTGGTGTGGCGCAACTTCACCTTCCACAGCGATCCGTTGGGCGTGCTGTTCTCCCAGCGCACTCAGGGACCTCTGCTGCGCACACTGCGACTGGCCGTGCTGGTCTCGGCCTCCACCGCGGTGTTCGGCACCGCTCTGGCCTGGCTGACCACCCGGTGCGACGTCCCGCTCAAGCGCATGTGGCAGGCGCTGTTGCCCCTTCCGCTGGTGTTCCCCACGTTCATCGGCGCGGCGGCATTGATCCGCACCCTCAACCCCGGAGGTCTTCTGTCGGATTGGCTGGACAACCTGGGGCTGGTGTGGGACGTGGAGATACGGGGCCTATTCGGCGCGTGGCTGGCGCTCACGCTGTTCACCTATCCCTATGTGTACCTGCCCGTGGCCGCCCGGCTGCGGCGCCTGCCCGGGTCGGCCGAGGAGACCGCTCGTTTGCTGGGCGACAGCCCGCTGACCGTCATCCGCAGAGTGGTGCTGCCCCAAACGGCGACAGCCATCAGCGCCGGCACCCTGCTGGTGTTCCTCTACGCCATCAGCGACTTCGGCGCGGTGCAACTCATGCGCTACGACACGCTGAGCCGGGCCATCTACACCACCCGGCTCAACAATCAAACCGTGTCGATGGCCCTCAGCGTGATCCTGCTGGTGCTGGCTGCGGTGGTGGTGCTGGTTGAGCGGGGCGCAACAAGGCGATATGAGCACGCCGCACCGGTGCGATCGCGGAGTCCGGTTATCTATCGGATGGGCCGCGCCAAACCGATTGCGGTGGCGTTCCTAGCCGGAGCGGTGGCGCTGGCTCTTTTGGGGCCGATGGCATCGCTGGCCGACTGGACTATCGATGGCATCAGGCTGGAGGCATCCGGCGGACGAGACCTTCTCGTGGGGTGGGATGACGTTTGGTCGCCGACCTGGAATACCGCCTATGGCAGCCTTCTGGCCGCGGTGGTCTCGGTGGCTCTGGTGCTTCCCGCCGCCTACCTCGTGGTGCGCCACCGTTCCCGGATCGGCACGGTGGCCAACGCGGTGATTGTGTCGGCATTCGCTCTTCCCGGAATCCTCATCGGGCTGGCGCTACTGTTCTGGACCCTGAAGACCGACGTCGGCAGCCACCTCCGCAACACCCTGGTGTTGCTGGTGTTCGCCTACATGGTGCGCTTCGGCGGCCAGACGATGCGCACCTCCCAAGTGGCGGTGGCTGCGGTGTCGTCGCGGCTGACCGACGCGGCCCGCACCCTGGGAGCCCGATGGGTGCGCCGCTTCCGGTCGCTGGAGCTGCCGCTCATGGCCCCGGGACTGTTGGCCGGGGGCGGTTTGGTGATGCTGTCGGTGATGAAGGAGCTGCCCATCACCCTGCTCATCGCCCCGTTTGACTTCCCCACCCTTACCACCAAGGCGTTCAACAGCATCGAAGAGGCCTTCGTGGCCGAGGCCGGCATCTGGTCGGGCGTGCTCGTGGTGCTGTCGGCCGTGCTCACCTGGATCTTCGTAGTCCGCCGGGCCGATCATTTCGACTAGCGGTGCCGACGCGAGTCTGTGACACGCTGCGGGAATGAGCATCGAGCCGTTTGAGATCGACGTCCCCCAAACCGACCTAGACGACCTGCACCGGCGTCTGGCCATGACCCGGTGGCCCGACACCGTGCGGCCGGGGTGGGACGACGGCGCCGACGTGGCCTACATGCGGGAGCTCTGCGAGTACTGGGCCGACGGCTACGACTGGCGGGCCCGAGAGGCCTATCTCAACGCCTTTCCCCAGTTCACCGCAGCTGCGGCCGGCGAGCGGGTGCACCTCTACCATGTGCGCTCGCCGGAGCCCGACGCGCTGCCCATGGTGATGATCCACGGGTACATGGGCTCGGTGGTGGAGTTCCGGGAGATGATGGGCCCGCTGTCTGACCCGGCCGCCCACGGCGGCGATCCGACCGACGCCTTCCATATTGTGGTCCCGTCGCTACCCGGCTACGGCTTCTCCGGTCCTACCGCCAACCCCGGTGTGGACATGCACCGCTGCGCGGAGGCCATCGCCGGGGTCATGGAGCAACTGGGGTATGAGCGCTACATCGTGCAAGGAGGCGACTGGGGGGCGCTGGTCACCCGGCGCATGGCCGAGGCTTACGGCGACCGGCTCATCGCCGCCCACTTCAACATGCTCTTCGCCCAGCCCACCGCTGAAGAGGCCGCCGACCCCGAGAAGATGATGGAGGGGGTGACCGAGGCCGAACAGGCGGCCATGGCCCGCTCGCTGGAGGTGATCACCGGAGGCACCGGCTACATGGCCATGCTGAGCACCAAACCCCAGACCCTGGCGGTGGCCCACAACGACTCCCCCGCCGGTCTGGCCGCCTGGTTCATTGAGAAGTACCAGCACTGGTGCGACCTGGACGACGGCGATCTGGAGAGCGTGTTCACCAAAGACCAGCTACTGGACAACGTGATGCTGTACTGGATAACCGCCACCGCGGCGTCATCGGGGCGCTTGTATCTGGAGTCGGCCCGGGCCGGCACCTCGGCAGTAGATTCCTGGGCCGGTCAAGTGGAGGTGCCCACCGGCCACGCCGTGTACCCCCGCGAGCTGCTGCAAACCCCGCGGGCATGGGCCGAGCGCCGCTACAACATCGTCCACTGGGCGGTGCAGCCCAAAGGCGGCCACTTCGCCCCCTTCGAGCAGCCCGAGCTGTTCACCGACGACCTGCGGACCTTCGGCCGCCTGTTCCGCTGAGAGGCCGCCGGTCAAGAGCCCCTACCGAAGACCCCTACACCTCTTGCAACACTCGAGCGCTGCGACGGTCCACCTTTCGATCGCTTTTCACAATGATCTTGGTCACGTGGCTGAGGTCGAGTTGGCTGAGATTCCAGGAATTGCGGAAGCCATGGCGAAGCAGCTCTAGATAGAGCAGGCTGGGACTGGGGTCGGAGCATTCAGCGAGATGCTGTCGAACGATCTCTTCTACGGCGGTCTCAGGAGGATCGACCAGCTCGCCAGCCGCACCTTCAGCGACGCGCATGGTGAGCATGAGATCGAGTGTGGCTGTGTTCTCGAATCCGGATGCAAGCCCCTTCACTGAACGTTGGCCCTTGTCCAGCATGGCGATGAGTTCCGGGACTACCTCCAGGCCAGCGGCTGCAATGGACCGCTGAAGTAACTGCCACACCTTTCCAGAGCTGTTGCCGAAAAGCAGGGTGATGAACCCTCCCGGCTTCACTACACGAAGGCACTCTCGCAGGGCATCAGTCATGATCTGCTCGTATCGCTCAGCAGTCCGGACGGCGCCAGTGTCTACTCGGTCGATTACTGCCTCTTTGTCCGGGTCGGTGAATTCAGATAACCAGGCCTCTTGAAAGAGGTTCATATCCGAGTAGAAGATGTTGGCCCCGAAGGGTGGGTCGGTAAATACGTAGTCGACCGAATGATCTTCGAGTGGCAAGTCATCGGCGCTCGCGCGCTGGTAGCTGATGCCAGGATCATCTTCAGGGACCCAATTGAGGCGAGTCCGACGTTCTGCGGCGATCCACCGGTCGGAGCGGATTGCAGCTTCGACCTTCCTGCTGAAGAGGTCGAAGACGTTCCACTCGTAGAACACCGGGGCAACGTAGTAATTGGCGTTTGCTGCATTGAGCGGGCGCTGACGCGACCACTGGTACCGCTTGCTCGCCCTGGTCAATATGGCCGTGAAGGCAAACCGCAGCTTGTCACGCAGGTCTACTTCATCAACCTCGTCGATCCCGGCGCGTAGTGCAGCAAGAGCACAGAGATTGCGTTGAGAATAGAACGAGGCCACAGATGTCAGTCCGTGTCGACCAAGCGCAGAGGCAACGTACATCTGGCGAGACTCCTCGATGTCCACATCAGGCCACATCAGACCGGACGAGTCGGCTTCCTGAATCGCGGGTCGATGGGCCTGCTCGATCTGGGTCCGAGAGCAATCACAGGCAATCGAATCCACTACTGGTCTCTCATGGAGCCGCTGGCACCTACTCGAAACTGGCGCACCGCAGCCAGGGCAAGCCATCTGGGTCTTCCTCCAGTCGGCTGCTTCCAAGCAGTAGTAGAAGTTGAAGTCTTGCCCGCAGGCTGGGCACTCCATGACCGCCGACCAAACCGTCTTGGCGATCTCTGCGTTGTCCCCGCAGAGCCCGCACTTCACGGCATAAACCCGGCCAACACGATTGCTCGCATGTTCGACGACCTCATCGGCCCTCTTGCGCAAGTGTTCTTCCGACACCTGGTTCACATAGTTGGTCCCGATGTGTCGCCCCAGCACAGAAACGTCGAACAGCCGTGCTCGACGACCAGTCATGAGAGCGGCCACTCCGGTCATCCCCGAACCTGCGAAGGGGTCGAGCACGACTTCACCCTCGCTGGTGAACGCCTCGATGAACGGCACAATCCCCGCTACCGGCACTTTGGTCAAGTATGCGTGGGCCATGTACACCGGGTCACTGCGCTTGACTGAAACCATCGACGGCAGGGCGGGAAGCCCGGTTTTGCTCACAGCCCCGACCTTACCCACCATGGGTGACAGTAACGGGTAATGCGCCGGTACACTCCCGGCAGTCATGAGTGCAGGCAGGGCCTAGTGGGCTTCAAAGAGGACGCCGACTTCGCACGCTTCGTGTCGGTGGGAGCAATTGGAACTGCCGCGGTGGCCGATCACCTTCAAAATCAGCTCAATCACCAGCCGATTGAGCTCGAGCGCTATGCCATGGCCAACAAGGTTTGGCAGACAAAGGTCAAGCGGCTGCGGCTGCCTGACCTTTTGTGTGTGCGGTGTGGCTTGAGAGTGGAGTCGAGGGCAAAGTCGAAGCTCAAAATCATGCTGTCGCATTCGGACACTCCCGGCCGAGAGTGGGACGCGGGTGGGATGCGTCAGGATGACCTGTTCGCCTTCCTCCACACCGACATCAACCAGGATCCGCCGCATTGCGGCGCTCCCATCTTCTTTTCGACTGAGGCACTCCGAGCCAGCATCGCGCAGGCTAGGAGACCAGCGCCGAAAGCAGCATCGGAAGGGTCCGAAATCACCCTCACATGGCCCTGTTGGGTTCCGACCAAAAGAGGGCAGTATCTCGGTGTCGACGATGAAGGCCGGATCGTGTTCTCAGGCGTGGACGAGAAAGTTCAGCGATACTGGCAATGGCGAGATTGGGGTGGTCCGAGATTTATCTACTCGGAACCGGGAGATTTCATAAGGGGCGGCGAACAAGTTCTCGCTGGAGTCGCCGAACAGACTTCCAACCCAATGTGCTCGGGAGACTCATGGGACTTGGCCGCGGCCCTATACTCCAGCGAGGTCGTCGAGCGGTATGCAGCGGTCAAAGCAGCAGGATCAATGGAGCTTCGCGAACTGTTCAGCACCCTGTCGAGTATGAGCAGCGACTCCAGCGAAGATTGGAGAGTCCGACTTGAGGCCCAGATCGCTCTAGCACGGCTTGAACCTGATCCTTGGGTCAGGAGAATCACGGACCAGATTTCAAACCCCCAATCCGAGGCCGATCAGCAGATGGAGGCAGTCCTGGCAATGTCAGAACTCCCGTCTGAAGCCGCAGCCGAGGCTCTTGATCGGATTGCGGCGAAAACAGACCTTCCAAATGAACTGAGGGCGGCAGCAGCTTGGGGACTGGGACAAGGGGCGGCGCGGAACCCAGAATTGCTGATCGACCACTTCGTCGATCCGGAACCCATCGTCGCTCTGCACGCAATTTCCTCCGTAGATGAACTCTCAAGTGATCTGCAGCGGAAGCTCGTCGGCTGGATGGCCGAAGAAGGAGTGAACCGGGCTTCTGCTGCCGCCCAACTCCTTCAACGCCACGGCTGCGTCGACTCGCTTCTAGAAGCCACGCAATTTGGCGACAACGCTCGCCTATGGGCACTTCGAGCACTGGGAGAATTGCCCCCGGCATTGGTCAGGTGTCTAGCCGGAAGCCGACTAACTCCCGATATCGAACAGGTACTACGCCCGATGTGGTTGGGACAGGACGATTGGCTCAGGCAGGACGGTAAAGAGGGTCTTGACGCCCTCGATGTTCAAAAGATCCGGTTCCGCTAAGCGTCGACTGGACTGATCGCTAGGCGAATCGGGCGGAGCGCATGGCTAAGAGGTCGCCGTCGGATGCCTCTAGCACCTCGCGGGCCTCGTCGGGGCCCTTCATGCGCAGCGGGCAGGACACCACCACGTCCATCACCTGGTTGAGCCGGCCGAAGGCGATCCAGCAGCCGATGGCCAGGGTCATCTCCACCACCAGCTCTTCGCCGAAGTGCCCGACCATGCGGTCCATGAACTCCTGGTCGATGGACAGGTGGTCGACCGCGAACTTCTCCGCGTACTCCAGGGCATCCCGCTCGGCTTCGCTGAAGCCGTCGTATTCGTTGCGATTTCCGACGTTTAGGTAGTCGTCCTCGCTCAGTTCATATTGCGCCAACGACGCAATCCGGGTGTCCAGTCAAACCACGCATTCGTTGATCTGGGCAATCCTCATCCGCAGCAACTCCCGCAACCGCACCGGGAGCTTGCTCTCGTTGTACACCGCGCCGCTGAACGCCGATGCCGGTCCGGACAGCGCCGGGGTCATCATCCACAGTCGGTGCAGCTCCTCTTCGGGGCCGTCGGGAATCCGAATTCGTGCCATGCCTCCTCCTTGGCTGGGGTCGTCCACACAGTACCGCCCCGTGTTCCTCTTGCCCCTACAGTCGATGGAATGGGTGCCGTTGGCCGACGATTGACTGCCATTGCCCTAGCCGTCTTGATGGCCTTATCAGCCTGCTCATCTTCTGAGAAGTCGGCCGAGCCAGCGGCACCGACGGCTGATTCGACTCCGAGGGCAGAGCAACCACAGGCCCAAGCGACCGCCGAAGCTGAACCGACATCCGCGCCTGAGGCAACTCCTGAGGATTCACCGGGCGGCAGCCCGCCTGAAGTCATAGAGCATGCCGCCGACTGGCCCTTGCCCAATCGGGACAACGCCGCCACCCGGGCCACGTTCGACAGCCCGATCGACTCGTCCAACGTACACAGACTAGAGGTGGCCTGGACTGCCGATGTTCCCGGCGGCAGCACTTGGGGCAACCTGGCCACCACGCCGCTCATCTTGGGCGACCGGGTGTATGTGGCCGGCCTCGACGGCGGGGTACAGGCCATCGACCGCAAGTCCGGCAAGGTTCTCTGGACGGCGGGGCGCCGGGGCGGCATGTACGGCCCCTCGGGGGTCGTTGTGGGCTGGGGCAAGGTGTTCGCCACCAAGATCGGCTGGCGTCAGCGGGGCCAGCTCATCGCGGCCTACGACGCCGACACCGGCGAGGAGGTCTGGGCCACCGACATCACCGGGGGCGACCTCAGCGAGATCAACGTGCAGCCGTTCGCCTACAACGGATTGGTGTACGCCGCCACCAGCGGCTTCCCCGCCGGGGCCCGGGGCACCATCCACGCCCTGGACCACGCCACCGGCGAGATCGTGTGGTCGTTCGCCACCGTGGAGGACGAAGACCTGTGGGGAAACCCCAGCATCAACAGCGGCGGCGGAGCGTGGTATCCCCCCGCGCTGGACACCGAGACCGGCACGCTGTACTTCGGGGTGGGCAACCCCTACCCCTTCCCCGGCGCCCCCGGCTGGCCGGCGGGATCGAGCCGTCCGGGCGACAACCGCTGGACCAGCGGCACGGTGGCGCTCGACGCCGCCACCGGCGAGCTCCGCTGGGGGTTCCAGGCCTTCCCCCACGACATATTCGACCGCGACCACGTGCTGGTAACCCTGGCCCACGCCGAAGACCACGGCTTGGACCGCGACGTGCTGGTGACCGCGGGCAAGGGCGGTGTGGCCTTCGGCCACGATCCGGCCACCGGCGAAGTGCTTTGGCGCACCTCGGTGGGCCAGCACCAAAACGACCACCTGGAGAGCTTCGACAAGCCGGTGGAGGTCATGCCCGGCGCCCAGGGCGGCATGGTGACTCCGGTGGCGACAGCCGACGGCGTGTTCTACGCCGTGGTGGTCAACGCCCCCAGCTTCTACGAGTCAGACCAGGTAACCAGCGGCGGCGAGGGCACCCAACTGTTCACCCGCCCCAGCAACGTAGTGGCCATCGACATCGCAACGGGCGACATCGTGTGGGACGTCGAGATCATCTCTCAGTTCCCTGACGTTCCCGCCGCAGACGCGTTCGGCGGCATGACGGTGGTTAACGACTTGCTGTTCACGTCCACGTTCTTCGGGGAGCTGTTGGCCCTAGATCGGGCCACCGGCGAGATCGTGTGGCGCCACCAGGCCAAAGGCGCCACCAACGGCTGGCCCGCGGTGGCCAACGACATGATCATCTACCCCATCGGCCTTGTGGAGGAGCCTGGAATCCCCCACCTGCTGGCCCTGCGCCTGAAGCCCTAGTAGCTGGAGAGCCGGCCGCTCAGCCCAATTCGGGAAAGCGGCTGCGGGTGCCGGCCTCGGCCCAGTCCATGTGGTCGCGCACGTATTGGTTGGCCGCGTCTTGGGCCGGCGAGTAGTCCCATGAGATGCGGCTGTCGTCGCCCATGGCGGCATGCACCAGCCGCCGGGCCTGCTGGGAGGCCAACACCTGCTCCCGGATGGCATCGCTGTCCCAGCGCTGGCTCACCTCGGCAGCGAATTCTGCGGCCAGGTCCGCATGGTCGGGATCGTCGGCCAGGTTGTTCTGCTCTTGCGGGTCGGCATCCACGTCGTAGAGCAGGGCGGGGTCGGTGTCGCAGTGGATGTACTTGTAGCGGCCCCGGCGGATCATGAACATGGGGTGAGAGGTCATCTCCGCGGTGTACTCGGCGAGCACCTCCTCAACGGGATCGCTCCCCCCGCTGGCCGCATCCCACAAGCTCCTACCGGCCAGCGGGACTGCCGGCTCAACCCGGTTGCCTCCATCGGCGGCGATGTCCAGCAGGGTGGGCGCCAGATCGAGCAAAGAGCAGGCATTGGGAACCGTGGTGTTGGCCACCCCGGGACCGGCCATGATGAACGGCACCCGCAGCGAACGCTCGAAGAAGCTCATCTTGAACCACAGCCCCCGCTCCCCCAGCATGTCGCCGTGGTCGCTGGTGGCGATCACCACCGTGTTGTCGAGCTCGCCGGTCTCCTCCAGCGCTCGGACCATCCGCCCCAGCCACGCGTCGACGTAGCTGGTGTTGGCGTAGTAGCCGTGGCGGGCGTTGCGGCACTGCTCGTCGGTGTAGCCCACGGTGTCGGCCTCGATGCCCCGGCGGATGCGCAGGCTGTGGGGATCGAGCGATTCGAGGTCCACTGGTTCGGGCAGGTCGATGGCGTCGTGCTCGTAGAGGTCCCACCACTCAGGACGGGCCACATAGGGATCGTGGGGGTGGATGAACGACACCGTGAGGAAGAACGGCCGGTCATCGCTGTCGCGGGTCAAGTCGTAGAGCTTGCGGATGGCCGCAAACCCCACCTCCTCGTCGTAGTCGAGCTGGTAGGTGGCCAGGGCCTGCCCGGCCTCCGACAGGCTGTCCATGTTGTGGTACCACTTGTCGATCCGCTCACCGGCGTTGTCCCAATCGGGGGTCCAGGCGAAGTCAGCGGGGTAGATCTCGGTGTTGAGCCGCTCGGCGAACCCGTGGTGCTGGTCGGGCCCGATGAAGTGCATCTTCCCAGCCAGCACCGTGCGGTATCCGGCCAAGTTGAGGTAGTGGGCCAGCGTGGGGATCGACGCCGGAAACTCCGCCGCGTTGTCCCACGCCCCGATGGCCGATGGCAGCTGCCCCGACATCATCGAGAACCGCGACGGTGCACACAGCGGAAAATTGCAGTAGGCGGCGTCGAATCGAGCTCCCCGCTCGGCCAAGGCGTCCATCGCCGGCGTCCGCACCAGCGGATGCCCATAAGCCCCCGTGAAATGCGGTGCCAGCTGATCAGCCATCACCACCAAGATGTTCGGCTTGGCCATAGCCCGCGAGCGTACTGGCGAGAGTCGCTCCGAGGGCCCTTCTTCTGGGTCAGTGCAGGTCGAACAAATCCAATCGGTTTGCTTGACTTGCCCAAGCCAAAATTTGGGCATCAGCCGTTGCTAGACGGAAGCCACCCCTGAGAGCAGTTGCCACAATGATCCGATCCATTGGATCCTTGTGAAACCCGTCGTCTCCTAGCTGAACCGCCTTGACCATGATGTCTCCAGTTGGGGAAACCTCCCGTATGCCATCGGAGAGAAGCCGCAATCGCAGGCTGGAAGTGGGTGGCATCCGGACCATGTTGTTCCTGGGCTTGCGCCGGATGTGCTCCAATTCCCAAAACGTGACTGAGGAAACCGCCGCTTCACCATTCAGCATCGCGGCATCGACCTCATCCATGCGATCGCTGCTCATCTTTCTTGTATCCCCAGTGGCACACCAAACGAGGACGTGCGTATCCAGCAGGATCACGAGTGGGGCTCATCAGGAGGAGCAGGATTTAACCACCACTGCTGGTTGTCCCCCCATTCGGCCATGATCTCGTCCCATTCCTCTTCGGTGTATGCACTTTCAGATGGATCGTCAATCGCGGGCATCATCCCCTTGTACCGGCCGCGGATTCCCCGAGGCTCGTACCCCGCTGGCACCAAACGAGACACCGGGCGGCCATGCTTGGTAATGACGATTTGCTCACCAGTGTCATTCACCTCATCCATGAGCTTTAGGCACTTTGCCTTGAACTCTCCAGCAGAGATGGTGCGATAGGGCGTCTCCGGCGACATGGTTCAAGGATAACAGTCTGAGATTATTATGACCATTTAATAGGTCATATCTAGTCAATGGTTGAACTGGATTGGGGGCGGGTGGTGGCGATGGTGCCGTAGAAGACGCCGATGAGGACGATGACCGCGCCGACGGCGGCAACAGGGCGGGGCAGTTCGTTGAAGAACGCGGCGGCCCATATCGTGCCAGCCACCGTCTCTATTGGGGCGAACAGGGCCACGTCGGCCACGGGGGCGAAGCGGGGGGCGTTGGACAGGGCCAGGCGGCCGAAGGGGTTGAACGCCAGACCCATGGCGGCGATCGACAGGTAGGCCCGCAAGTCGAGTGACAGTGGCGACGCCCAGTACACCAGGGCCACCACGGTCATCACCCCGCCGATGGACAGGCCCACCAGCCGGCTCATGTCGGGGTACCGGCGCCACATGGTCAAGCTCACCGCAAAGCCCAAGATGGCCAAGACGCCCAAGAGATCGCCGGTGAGGGTGGGCTCCCCCACCGAGCTGGACACAATCGCCCCGATGCCCGCCATGGTGATGGTGATGGCGATGGCCGTTGTTCGGCTGATGCGCTCCCTCAGCCATATCCAGGCGCACACCGCAGCCATCAGGGGCACCGCGGCCACGATGGCCACCACGTTGGCCACCCGGGTTTGGGTCACGGCGATGACGAAGCAGAGCTGGCTGCCCCCGGTGAGCGCCCCGATGACCAGCTGCTGCCAGGGGTGGCGGCGGAACGCCTCCAGCGGCCAGCAGCCGTCCACCCGATGGCTCAAGGCGGTGTAGAGGGGCACCGAGCAGCACGCCACCCAGAAGGAGACATCGACGGCGTCGGCCTCCGAGAGCCGGATCCACAGCGAGTCGGTGGACACCGACAGCATCCCCACCCCGGCGAGCAACCAGCCCAGCCGCCGTCGATCACTGGACTGGACGACATCCATTCGGTGGGCCGTAAGGGACTCGAACCCCTGACCCCCTGCGCGTCATGCAGGTGCTCTAGCCAACTGAGCTAACGGCCCGGAATGTGCCAGGCTAGCAGCATCAGTAGCGAGTACGGGGAGCCGCTCAGATGAGCACGAGGCGGGTCGTAATTGTTGGCGGGGGGTTCGCGGGGCTGAGCGCGGCCTACACGCTGAAGAAGCGGGGCTTCACTCCCCTCCTGCTCGAGGCTTCCGAGCGTGCGGGCGGGCGCGGCAAAGGCGAGAGGGTGGACGGGTTCTCCCTGGACATGGGGGCATTCGTCTTCACCACCACCTACGACACGGCCTTCCGCATCTGCGAGGAGCTGGGCCTGCCGCTCGTGGAGTCGACAATGATCTTCGGCCACCACCGCAATGGGAAGTGGGTCACCACGACGCCCGACCAATCGCTCCTGAATTTCGTTCGGCAGCTGCCTGCCGCCTTGGCCATGGGCTTCCTCTCCCCCTCGGGCATGCGGGCCGGTTCCAAGGTGATGCGGCAGTTGTATCGCCAGGAGCAATACCTGAGTTTCGCCAGCGACAGCCGTCTCGCCGAGATCGACGACGACGAGACCTTCGGCGACTACCTCAGGCGGCACAAAGTGCCCGAGAAGCTGAAGATCTCGCTCAGCGGCCCCCTGAAAATGGTGTTGGGCGATGCCGCGCCCGCAGGCCAAGCGCTGATGCGGGCCTACATAGGAGAAACGATGCTCAGCGGCGGCAAGGTGTATATGCCCGAGCGCGGCATCGGCTCGTTCAATACCGCTCTGGCCGACGCCTGCTCCGATGCGATCCGGGTGTCCACCCCCGTAAGGAGAATCACCGTGGCCGACGGCGCGGCGACCGGCGTGGTGGTTGACGGCGAGACCATCGAGGCCGACGCGGTGATCTGCGCCGTGCCCGGCACGCAAGTCTCTGGGCTCATCCCCGAACTGCCGGAAGAGACCCGCCGCGCGCTCAGCACCGTTGACTACTCAACCGGCTGCCGAGTGGTGATAGGCCTCGACCGCCGCCCGCTCCCTGCGGGGTGGCACGGCGCGCTCTACCCCGAAGACGACGACACCCCGCTGCTGATGGATCGGACCACCTTCCTGCCCTCCTGTGCACCTCCCGGCCACAGCATCCTCGATCTGCTCATCGGGCTCGACCGGGCCAAAGAGCTCATCCCGCAAGACGACGAAGAGATCAAGCGCCAGATGCTGGGCGCAGCCCGCCGCAACGCCCCTCCCGGGTCCGCCCTACCCGCCGACGACGAGGGTCTGTTCTTCCGCGTGTACCGCTGGGAAGAGGCCCTGTGCATGGGCAAGCCAGGAATGCTCGCCCAGATGGCCAACATTCCGGGCCAGCTTGCCGGACGCATAGACAACCTCTACTTGGCCGGCGATTACATGGCCATCCCCTCAGTAAACGGCGCCCTCTCCAGCGGCCACCACGCCGCCACCCAAGCCGCAGACTCGCTGGCTACTCGCGCCGACTAGCGGCATTCTAGTCAAGTCTTGGGCGGTGGGGGCATGTAGGTCTTGCGGCTGGGTTTGAGGGCCATCGACTGAAGTGTCGTCAGCAGGCCCAAAGAAGCGCCGGTGGGATCAACCACTGGTACTCGCACGAGCTCAGCCTCAAGCTTTTCCTGGAGGGTTGCCGCGACTCCGAGCATGCCGGTACAGCCCAGCACCAGCACGTCGGCACCGCCGGTTTCGATGGCCCGGCATGACGCCTCAAACAGGCTCTTGAGTAGCGAGTCGCCGTCGTGCAACTCGAGCACCGGGGTGTCGATGACCTCGATGGTGGCCAGGCGGCTGGCGACACCCATCCGGGCGATGAGTCCGGAGATCATGGGAGTCACGTTTTTCAGCACCGTAACCACTGAGAATCGTTCGCCGAGGGTGAGTGCCGTGGCTATCGCAGGTTCGAATCCGCCGACAACGGGAATGTCGACGATCTCTCGTGCTGCTGGCACGGCGGGATCGCCAAAGCATGTGATGAAGACGGCGTCTGCGCCGTTGCCGGCGGCTTTGGCCACTTCGGCAACGATCTGGGGTCCGGCTAGGACTTCGTCGTAGAACGACTCGATCGATGCCGGTCCGGCCTGCAGGTGGGATACCTCCAGTTCGACTTCGGTTCCGAGGAAACTCCGAGCCTCCAGTTCGATCTGTTCGTTGAACTGGTCTGATGTTATGGGGACGACGATGTGGATTTTCACGGGTTGCCTTTCTTTGTCGGTCATGTTCGGCGGTTTCGGGACCAGGCGTCGGCGGCCACGGCGACAAGGATCACGACTCCTTGGATGATGCGCTGCCAGATGGGGTCGATTTGGTGGAGATTGAAGCCGTTGACCATGAAGGCGATGAAGAGGGCGCCCAGCAGCGTCCTCCACACTGCGCCGTTGCCGCCAGCGATGGAGGTGCCTCCGACGACGATCGCGGCGATGACGCCGAATACGAAGCTGAAATCGTCAGACGGGGTGGCGCTGATGGACCTCGACGAAGCGACGACGCCAGCGAGTCCGGCGGCCAGCCCCGACAATGCGAACACCAGCACGATGATGCGGCCGGTGCGGATGCCGGCAAGCTTGGCTGCTTCGATGTTGCCTCCGGTGGCGTAGACGTGTCGGCCGAACCGGGTGGCCGACAGCGTGATCCAGGCGATGGCCACCACCCCCAGCGAGATCCATGTCGCGGTTGTCAGCTCAGCAACCCGGGTTCGGGCGATGTCGCGGTATTCCTCGCTCTCTGGGCGCATGATGCTCCGGTCACTTACGAGAAAGCCGATCCCGAAGACGATGAACGACGTCGCCAGCGTGGTGATGAAGGAGTTGATCTTGGCAAACGAAACGACCGATCCGTTCACCGCTCCGACGAGCAGGCCGAATGCACATCCCGCCAGCAGCGCCAGGATCACCGAGCCGGTGGCGTTCTCGATCCGCAGAGCGACGAGTGGAGCGGCCACCGCCACCGCGGAGATCGACACGTCGAACCCGCCGGCGATCATGGTGAGGGTGGCCACCGATGCGGCGATCAGCAGGGTGGCTTGCTGGTCGAGCACGTTGCGAAGATTGGGACCGGTCAAAAACCCATCGGTGGTGATAGCCAGCACCAAGAACAGAGCCAGTGTCACCCAGACGATCCCGTATCGGGCCAGGGCAGCAAAGGGTGTGGCGTTCACTGTGGGCTCGTTTTCAGGCCGTCGGGGCACGGAGTGGGTTCGCCACCGAAGGCCTGGCGCAATATGTCGGCCTCGTTGAGGACGGGATGGGTGAACTCGGCGACGAATTGGCCATCTCTCATTACGACGATGCGGTGGCAGAGACCGATCAGCTCCTCCAGCTCGGACGACACGATCAAAACGGCCAGCCCGCGACCGGCCGCCGAGGCGATCAAGTCGTAGATCGACCGCTTAGACCCCACGTCCACACCTCGGGTCGGCTCGTCTGCAATCAGGACTTTGAGTCCGGTGACCATCCAGCGGGCAAAGAGGCTCTTTTGCTGGTTGCCGCCTGAGAACAGGTGGACCGGGGTCTCCAAACCTCCGCCTCGCACCTCCGCTCCATCCACCGCAGCAACGACGAGGTTGCGCTCGGCGCGCCTGAAGACGATGCCAGCCTTGGTGGTGTGCTTCAGGTGGGGAAGGTTGACGTTCTCCCGCAGGCTTCTATCGGGAAGCAGGCCCTGGTCCCGGCGCGACTCTGGGATCAGGCCCAGGCCGAACCGAATTGCACGCGTCGGCCTGAGACGGTTCCCGCCCAGCACTCGGCGAAGAGGTCGGCCGGAGGGTTTGGTGAGGGGCTTCCCGGAGATCTGGATTTCGCCTTCGGCCATCGGGTCTGCCCCGTAGACCGCTCGCACGAACTCTGTCCTGCCCGCTCCGACGAGGCCAGCGAGGCCTACGATTTCGCCACTGAACACGTCGAGGTCAAGTGCGTACCGTGCTCCCAGCCCCGGGCGACGCAATCCCCTGACGCGAAGCGCCGGAGGCTCGGCCTGTTGGGGCTGGCCCGACCGAGTGCGCATCGCCTTGGGCGGGTAGTTGCCGGATAGCTGGCGGCCGATCATCGCCTCAATGAGCGAGTCGGTCGTCTCGTCGCAGGCGTCGGCGGTCCGCACGATACGGCCGTCGCGCATCACAGTGACGGTGTCTGAGAGGTCGAGCACTTCTTGGAGGAAATGGGAGATCAACAAGACCGTTGTCCCTCGTCCCTGCATCTCCCTCAGGAGCCGGTGGAGCTGGTCTCTCTCGGTGCCTGACAGGCGGGCTGAGGGCTCGTCCATGATGACGAACTCGGCCCCCCTGGCGGCTGCCCGCAGTATCTCAACCATCTGCTGCTCTGCCACCGAGAGGCTCCCCGCTTTCGGCGCAGGATCGAGGCGGATCCCGGTGCCCGCGGTCAGTTCGGCGAATCGGCGCTTGGTCTCACGACGCGACATGATCCCGAATCGAGTGGCCTCCACGCCGCAGAACACGTTGTCGGCCACGCTGCGGTCTTTGAGAAGCGACAGCTCTTGGGCGATTGTCGTGATGCCCGCACCAAACGCTTGTCGTGGAGTGCGGAATGACTCAGGCAGCCCGCTCACAAGCAGCGAGCCGCTGTCGGCGGAGTAGACACCGGAGATGATCTTGCCGATGGTGGACTTCCCCGCGCCGTTCTCTCCAACGAGGCCGTGGATGGAGCCCCGTGCGACGGCCAGGCTGGCCTCGTCGACCGCCTGGGTGGTCCCGAACCGCTTAGAGATTCCCCTTAGCTCGACATGGATTGCGCTGTCAGCCATCCCATTCGGCGGTGAACTGGTCCACGTTGGCCGCAGTCACCATCCCATCGTCGACGAAATCGGCATTGGGATCAACACCCCCGGTGTAGGTGCCGTCTTCGAGAGCGGCGATCATGGCTTCCATGGCCAGGCGCCCCTCGCTGGCTGGTGCGTAGAACACGGTGGCGAACCAGCGGCCGTCCCTTACGCCCTCAATGGCCGGCGACGACCCGCCAAGGCCGATGAGCGCGACGCCGTCGAGCTTGCCCTCGTCGGTCAATACGAGCTCGACGCCTTGGAGCGACTGGTCGGCTCCGACGACAACGTCGAATTCGGGCTCGGCTTGGAGGATGTCCTGGATGGCGTTGATGCCCCCCTCAGGTCCGAGGTACTGGCCTTCGCCCTCGGCGACGACGGTGATGTTGGCCTGGCCAGCGGTGGCGTTGTCGAACCCCTGGCGCAGTGCCACGTCGAGGGGGAAGCCCTTGATGCCATACAGATACACCACGCGGCAGGGGTCCAGATCAGCGCATGCGTCGATGGTGAGTTGCCCGGCCCGTTCCCCGGTGACCACCGGAGGGGCCATGACCGAGGCCGCCACGCCGTCGACCTGGGGCTCGTTGGTAGACAGGTCGTCGCCAACGATCTGGTTGAACAGCACTACCTCGAGCCCAGCGTCCAGCGCGGCTTCAACGTCGGGAACTAGGCCTGGGCCGTTCAACGCAACCAGGATGATGCCGTCGTATTGGCCGCTGGTTACCGCGTCTTGGAGCTGGGTGGTCTGAAGATCGGCGTTGAACTGGGCGTCGAACTCCACCAAGTCGATGTTGTTCTCATCAGCGAGCCGCTGCATCTCACCCACCGATGCCAACAAGAACGTGTTCGCCGAGCTGGCTGACAGGTAGGCGATCTTCCACGGGTCGGGCGCGGCGGTGGGCTCAGGCGTCGCCTCGGGTGCGGGTTCGGGGGCATCGGTGGCCTGAGGCGCCGCGGTGGGCTCGGGTGCGGCCGTGGCCTGTGACACGGCCTCTGTTGGCGCGGGTGCCGTGTCGGAGTCGTCGTCGTTGCCGCACGCAGCGGTGATTAGCGACAGTGCGATCAGCGCACCAAGAAGTCGGGTTGCGCATTTTGCGGTTAGCGCCTGCATCGGGTCCCCCCTCAATCTGGGCGTAGTAGCTCAAGAAAGCACCGTAAAGAGCCGCCTCAACGCCGCTCAATGGGCAAATCGCTGAGATATTGCCGCTAGACAGTGCAGTTCATGCACGGAACCGTTCAGGGCTGAGCTTGGGGGCCAGGGAGGCGAGAGCGGCGTGCTCGGAAGGGCCAGATGAGCTGGCGCTGATTAGCGAGGCGGTCAGCCGGGCCACCGCCGGAGATGTCTGGATACCCGTGCCTCCTTGGCCTGCACACCAGAAGAAGCCTTCGATGTCCCGGTCGAAACCAACGACCGGGTTGCGGTCCGGCGAGAATGTGCGCAGGCCGGCCCAAGCGGAGCGTATGGAGCGGACGTCGAGCAGGGTCGCCCGGTTGACCGCCTCGATGCCGGCGGCGACATCGAGCTCTCGGGGTTTCGCGTCACAGGGCTCGTCGGGGTGTTCGTCGGCTGGGGAGCCAAGGAACTGGCCCGCTCCCTCGGGCTTGAAATAGAAGCTCTCATCGGCGCCAATCACCAGCGGCCAGTGCTCGCTGGGGTGCTGGCTCGTGAACGTGAAGATTGTGCGCCGGTAAGGGATCAGGCCCAGCGGGGCTGCTCCAGCCATCTCCGCTATCTCGTCGGCCCATGCCCCGGCGGCGTTCACCACAATGCCGGCTCGGATGGCGGGGCCGTCGGTGTCCAGCTGCCAGCCGGTGCCATGGCGGGCCATGCGCCGCACACCGCGGTGGCGCATCACCGTTGCGCCCGCACTGCGGGCGGCGCGCACGTACGCCTGGTGCAGCTCGGCCACGTCTATGTCGTACCCGCCATGTTCGACGACGCCCCCATGAACCCACGACGGGTCCAGGACCGGGCAGAGGTCCCGGGCGCCTTCGCCGTCGAGCGTATCGAAGGCGACGCCGATCGACTGGTTGGCTGCGGCGATGGCGTCGAGCTGCTCTCGCCCGGCATCGGGAGAGACCCATAGCACCGCCCGTGGAGACATGAGCTGGTGATCCGCCCAGCCATTTGCATTGCCTTCAAGAAATGGCTGGGATTCGGCGCTCAGCTCCCGGTTGATCGGCCCGCTGTAGGACGACAGGAACTGAGCGGCCGAGCGGCCGGTGCTGTGCGCAGCCAGCGAGTCCTCACGCTCGACCACCGCCACTTCATGGCCCTCTTCGGCCAGAGCCCAAGCCGCCGACGCTCCGGCGATGCCTCCACCGACAACAGCAATCTCAAAGTGCTCGACTGTGTGAGCTTCCCCCCTAATCGTGGAGAGTTTGTTTTTGAGGGTCGGGGTTGTGGGCCTGTTCGTATTCTACGGGGCTGGTCATTCCGATTGCGGAGTGGAGGCGGTGCTGGTTGTACCAGGTGTGGACCCATAGGGTGATTTCTCGTCGGGCCCGGGCTCTGGTGGTCCAGGCTCGGCGTGAGATGAGCTCGTGTTGGAGGGTGGAGAAGAACGACTCGGCCGGCGCGTTGTCCAGCGCGTTGCCGGTTCTTCCGGTGGACCGTGAGATGCCGAGCCGCCGGCAGGCGGCGGCGAAGGCTTCTGAGGTGTATTGCGATCCCTTGTCCGAGTGGAAGATGACGCCTTTGACGTTGCCGCCTCTGGTGGCGACCGCGGTGTTGATGGCCTGTTTGGCCAGCTCGGCGGTCGGGTACCGGTCGGAGGTGGCGAAGCCGACCATGCGCCTGGAGTAGAGGTCCTCGACGGTCGCGAGGAACACCGGGCCCTCGGCGGTGGGAACCTGTTTGAAGTCGCCGCACCATTTCTGGTTGACCCCTGTCGCGCTGAAGTCGCGGCCCAGAAGGTCTGTGGGGGCCGCATGGGAGCTGTCGGGGCTGGTGAGGCCCTTTTTGCGTTTGGGGCGGGCGCACAGGCCCTGGCGGGCCATCGAGGCCTCCACCGTCTTCTTCGACACCGACAGGCCATCGCGTCGCAGCCGGGCGCGCACCCTGGGCGACCCGTAGGTGCCGTCCGATTCGTCGAACGCCTTTTTCACCTCGGCGTCCAGCGCCCGGCGACGCCGCTGCCGATCGGTCAGCGGCCGGTCGAGGTGCTTGTAGAACGTGGATTCCGCCACGCCCAGCGCTCTGCAAGCCACAGAGTGAGGCACACCGTGGTCGGTCCTTTGGGCCGCGATGAACCCTGCGGTCACCGCGTCGCCTCGTTGACCCAAAGGACCACGGATCGTTTGAGCACATCACGCTCCATCTCCAGCTCGGCGACCCGGCGGCGCAGCCGGGCCAGCTCGGCCCGCTCGTCGCCGCTCAGCCCGCCCGAGCGCTCGTCTCGGTCCCGGCGCACCCAATTCCCGAGCGTGCCCTCGTTGACGCCGAGCTCCCGGGCGACGTGGGCCACCGGCCGGCCGGTCTCCTTGACGATCCGGACAGCCCCATCACGGAACTCCCGGTCATAATCTCTTCGCGGTCTGGACATAGCTCCTCCTTATAGAGCATGTCTCCACGAAAAGGGGGGAACCTCATGTGGTCATTGCTGTCGAGTTTGTGCATGCGGACAACGAGTTGGAGGGCGAGGCGCTGTTCGGGGTCGAAGAGGTTTACCTCTAGTGTGCTGGCAACCCGGTCGATTCTGTTCATAACCGTGTTGCGGTGGACACCCAGCAGCGCGGCCGCGTTGGTGGCTGACGACTGGCAGTCCAAATACACCTCCAATGTGCGCAAGAGCGTGCCGTCGGCGTCGATGGCGCGGAGAGGCTCCAAGAAGGCGGCGGCCACCCGGCTGAAGTCGGCTGATCCGTACCAGCCCAGCATTATCCGCTGGATTCCGAGCTCGTCGATATGGCGGACCACCGCGCCGCGGGACGCTGCGCCTGCGCCGGCGAGGGCCGCGGCTTGCCGGGATTCTGCGAGGCTTGAGCGAAGGCCTGGAAGCCCCTGTGCCGGGCGCCCCACTCCCGCGTGCGCAGCGATGGTCTCAGGGCTGGCGATGAGCTCGTCGAGAGCGGCTCGCAATTGGCGCGCCATCTTCGGATAGCTCGTCACATCGGGCTCCTCAGGCAGGCAGACCCAGCCCGACCAGCCGTCTGTCCTTTCGATCAGCGGCCCTTCCAGGCCGGCCGAGTGCAGCAGTTCGGAGAAAGCGTCGGTGTTGACCAATACCCAGGCGGCGTCCACGTGCCCAGATAGCTGCACATGGAAGGCGCTGACCCAGCCGACGGCCGACCAGCCGAACGTGGCCATCTGCGCCAGGATCGTCTCGTCCGGGAGTTCCCCGCCGCCGACCACTTCGTTCAGAAGGGCCAGCCGGTGCCTGGCGTCGCGCTCGCCCGCCAGGCGATCCCGCACCAGATGGGCGCCCACCGCCCAGGAAGCCACGCCCAGCAGGTCGAGTCCGGATCCCAATACGGCCTCGTCGCCGTCAGAGATAATGCACACCAGCCAGAAGCGGGCCGGCTCTCCAGGCACGACGATCACCGGGCACACCATTCCGGGCTCGCCTCCGGCACCCGCTTGAGGGTGGATCACCGAGTGCTCGCCCAATACGTCGGGGTTCACCGCGTTTTCTGGGCCAGCCACCGCTGCCCCGCTGGCTTCGACCAGCGAGCAAGGCCGGCCCAAGACCCGGCCAACGAGCGCCAAAGTGTCATCCACAGTGGACATCCGGGCCATACCACGAAGCAGCTCTTTCATCATTGCCGCCTGATGCAGCGCGGGCTGTAGCAGCAGCTCTCGGGCTGCGGCGGCCATCGCCAATAAATCAGGAGCCTGCGATTCAACCAGCACGGTTTCGAACCGCTCGGCGAGGCGCCGGGTGGCCAGACCTGCCGGGGAGGGGGCGTTGACGACAACGAGACCCGCTCCCCCGCCGTCGCGTACTGCTCTCAACACGATGTCAAGGGCGTAGGAATTGGGTCGGAGCGCGCTGCCGTCCAAGACGACCAACTGGTCTGCCGACACCGGGATCGTCTCATCGCACCGGTCGGTGACCGAGACGTCGGACACTGCCCGGTTGACGCCTTGGCCACCGGCCACCACCTTGGTTTCGCCGAGCACGCCGGACGCTAGCAGTTGCTTCATGGTCAGGGATTTGGATGGGGCGGACACCGCCTCGATCATCTCACTGATTCGACAGCCCCGGCTGGCAGGGCCCGCGCCAGGAAGTCGATCCAGTTCTCCCCCGCCACCAGACAGGCCGTCTCGGCACCGAGCCTTGCTTCCAAGAGCTCAGTGAACGCCTTGAGGTCTGACGGGTCGCGCATGTTGTCGATAAGCGGCAGGTTCTCCGTATCCACTAGGCCGCCTCCCAGGATCGGGTCGATGATGCGCAACAGATCCTCCATGAAGTCGCAGCCCAGCCCTACCGACCCGGCTCCGGCGACTCCAACCGCGTGATCGATGTGCGTCACGAAGTCGCCGAGGCTGGGCTGTTCTGCGGCCAAAAACGCACCGAAGGAATTGATCCCAACCACCCCGCCTGATTCTGCGATGGCGCGCAGATGGGAGTCGGTGAGGTTGCGCGGGTGGGGGTGCAGGGCATGGCACGAAGAGTGGGTCGCCACGAACGGGCGGGAGGCGATCCGGCAGACGTGGTCGACTCCCGGGTCGGACAGATGGCTGACATCGACAATCATCCCGAGCCGTTCCATCTCCGCGACAGCGTCGACTCCCAGTGCAGTCAAGCCCCCGCCGGTGGCTGTTTCTCCCACGCCGTCGGCCATCATCGTGCGGCGGTTCCAGGTCAATGACATGCACCTCACCCCTAAGCGCCACAGAGTCTCCAAAACGCCGAGGCTGTGGCCAATGGGCTCTGAGCCCTCCACGGCTAGGACCAATGCGATCTTCTTGGCCGCCAACGCGTCGGCCAGCTGCCGCGACGTCTCAACTACCGCCACATCAGCGGAGTGGACCGAGGCGATGTGCCAGGCTTCTTCGAGCATGAGCAGGGCTCGCCGCAATGCGCCTTCGCCTAGGTGCTGGTCTTCGGTGAACACTGGCAGGAATTGAAGGGCGACGCCGCCGGCGCGCAGTCGGGGAAGCCAGAAATCGCCGAAGGGATCATCCATGCCCCGCTCTCGCTGGTACAGCACCGCGCACAAAAGATCGTTGTGGGCGTCGGCCACCCGCATCTGCCCGGCTACCTCTACCGGCCTGCCGCTCTCAATGCTGCCCGAGCCCAGGGGTGCACCTACTCAGCCAGCGGGCCGACCGCTTTGACCATGACCCGGCAACCGCCTCCGGGCACATACGTCATTGGGATCTCGGCCACGCTGGTGATCCGCACTCCCGCTTCCTCGGCACCGGCCCGAACGGCTGCGTCCTTGGCCTCTTCGCGGGCGCTCTCCAGACATGCCTCCCGGCTCGACGCGTCGTAGCTGTACACCTTGTCGACAGAGCCCGCTGCTTCGGCGATGGCCGCCCCAAAAGCGTTGGCCACCGAGTGGTGAGGGGGCCAGAGCACCTCGCTCACACCGGCAATTTGCTCAGGCACCAAATGGGCGCCTCCGCCCACGGCCATCAGCGGAAGGGGCGTGCTCGAGGCCTTCATCCTCTCGCACAGCACCGCGATCCGCCCGTCGACCCAGTCGATGGCAGCAGCAATGGTGGCCGGTTCGACGCCCTCGGTCAGAGACCGCTCCCCGAACCCCTCCATCCGCCCCGCCGCCAGCGAGATGTCCGAAAGAGTCAGGGTGTCGCCGCCCATGCAGATGGCATCGGTGATGACGTCATACCCCACCGAGTCCGGGCCCACCTTGATCTCCCCGTTCCCGCCCCGCGCCGAGTTGTGGACGACTGTTCCACCACCGAGCCCCATCGAGATCAGGTCAGGCATCCTGAAGTTGGTGCGGACGCCGCCGACCTCGACTGCGGCAGTGGAGACGCGGGGAAACCCGTCGACCAGGATCCCCACATCGGTGGAGGTGCCACCTACGTCGATAACCAGTGCGTCTGCGAGCCCGGCCAACGCGCACGCGCCCCGCATGGAATTGGTGGGGCCCGAGCCCACTGTGAGAACTGGGTACCGGTCAGCCTCATCGACCGTCATCAGGGTGCCGTCGTTTTGCGTCAGATAGCTGTCAACATCGAGACCAGCCTCCGCCATGGTGTTCCGGAACCCGTCTACCACCCGTTTGGCGACCGTCAATAGCGAGGCATTGAGGATCGTTGCGTTCTCGCGCTCCAAGAGGCCCAGCGATCCCACTGTGTGACTGAGCGAGATCGCAATGCCAGTTCCGCACTCTTCAGCCAGCAGCTCGGCGGCTCGCAGTTCGTGTTCTGTGGCGGCGGGGCTGAACGCGCACAACACCGCTATCGCGGCCACGCTTCCTGCGCACTGACCCCCGAAGCGCCGTACTGCGTCCTCATCAAGAGGGGCAATGGGCGAACCGTCGTACTCGAAACCGCCCTCGACGATTTTGCTGGGGCCAATCACGATCCGGCGCAGATCCTCAGGCCAAGCCGCGCTAGGACGCACCCCCAATGAAGACGGCGCCGCCAGCCGCAATACCCCCACTTTGTCGAGATCTCGTCGGCGGATGATGGCGTTGGCCGGATGGGTTGTGCCCAGCATCGCCTTGCCCAATGCCTCAGGAGCGTCCACCTGACCCATGACGGCGTCCACGGCAGCCTTGATGCCGCCAATCGGGTCAGGAGTAGTGGCGGCCTTGGCCTCTGCGATGACCGTCCCACCCGGTCCGACCACCACCGCGTCAGTGTTGGTGCCGCCCACATCCACGCCGATCCGCAGGTTCTTCATCGCCGACCCTTCCAGCCGTCCACATAGTCGATGTCATAACCAAAGGCACGAGGGCCCACCAGATCGAACATCCCGTCGCGGTGCCACTCTGGAGCACAGGGCATGGCCAGAACATCCAGTCGCTGGCCGAAAGCCAGCCCCTCCGTGGTGATCGGATCGGCCGACTCGTGGTCGAGCAGGCACAACAGATCAGGCACGGTCACCACCGCCTCACCGTCTTCGAATGCGATCAGATTCTCGTTCTGGATCTCCACCCGCAGCGTGCGAACCGAGTCGTCGAGATGCTCGAGCACCACCGTGCCCCGGGCGAAACCTTCGGTGGTGCGCCGGTCGATGTCGATCACCTTCCCGCTGAACACCAAAGCAGCCTCGGTGTAGGACAGCAGCTCATCCCAGGCCCCCGGCGCGCCTCTCTGTACCTGTGACAGGCGCTTTCCCACCTCGGTGCAATAGGTCATCGAGCCGTGGATGCCGCCTCGGCGGACATCGGCCACCGTCATGGGATAGCAGCTGATGGCGTTGGCCAGCCCTAGCTGCACCACCGCGGCGCGAGCCAAGGACTCAGCGATCTGGTTGGTGTTGGCCTCGAACACGCACATGTTGCCCTTCTCATCGGCGATCGACATGGGCGCGGCCTTCAACCCATGGAGCGTGAAAACCGTCATCTCGATCTGCGGGAACGCTCGACGCATACCGTCCGCATCAACGATCGGGATCCCCATCTCCACCGCGGTGGCAATCGGGACCAATGTGTTCACCCCACCCACTTCGATCGGCATCAAAGCCACCGGGTCTGAGCCCAGATAGGCGGCAAGGGCCCCGATGCCTGACCGGAACTCAGTGCCAGCCGGGATCTTTTCCAAAATCACCGTGGGTGCCCCGATGATGGCGGTAGTCATGATGAGACCGTCGTCGGGTAGCTCGTCAACGGTCACCACCTGGGCCGGCCCGTAATCCTCGATGGCCTGCTTGACCAGGAGCTTTCCTACATAGGGGTCGCCGCCGCCGCCGGTGCCCAACAGCGTCGCTCCCATCGCCAGGTCATCAATGTCGTCGATCGTGAGTTCTCTCAATGGGCACCTAGCTTCTTGGACCAGAAGAGGATTCGGGCGCGGGAGAATATACGAAGCTCGGTCGCCAAGATCGATGGGCACCTAGCTGCAAACAAATGAGGGAAGTAAGCAGTCTGCCCTGATGCCTAAACCTCGAGACGATGATGAAGTCGGCCCCCGCCCCTCCGTACTTCTCGGGAAACACCAGTCCGAACAAGCCCAGATCGCCCATCGCCGTGACCGTCTCAGAGGGGAAAACACGGTCTCGGTCCCACCGAGCAGCGTGAGGGGCGATCTCACGATCGGCGAAGTCGCGCACCATGTCGCGAAACGCCTCTTGCTCATCCGTGAATAACCAGGTCATAAGCGCTGTGTTCGGGATGCATTTCCCAGCCCGAGCCCCACGACGAAAATCTCCCGCGTCCGGTTTCCTGGATTTTGCTGGTGAAGGAAGTCGCGAACTCGGTTCACGAACCTATCTGCCCTCGGGCATTTTCAGTATGGGCGACTTGACCTGAAAGGAGCGTCTCACTGTCCTATGCGCCCAACCTCGCGTCGCTTCGAAACCGGCATCTTCAGCAGATGAGCTGGCAACAGCACGACTACATCTTGCTGGCAAATTTACGTCAAACCCACTTCGATCCAGAGCCGGCAGTGATCACTGCTGCCCCACTGTTCGCGAGAGTTCATGGCCTGCACGGTGATTTCCTCGTGGAAGCCGCGCGACGCGAACACGTAGTCGAGTTGGTTCTCAGCAGTCTCCGGGGACTTGCGGGCTGTGTGATAGGTGGGGACGTTCTTGGTGTTCGGCTCCAGGCCATGGGGTGTGGGGCTTGCCTGCCTTCCATCGGGATACTGGGGACCCAGGAACTCCAGACCGAGTGCGGCCATTCTGTCGAACACTGTGCCGTCCCGAGCTGCCAGCGCCAGCCGGTTGTCTTTGATAGCGCCATAGAACATGTTCAGATCACCCGCGGCCAGAATGCGGTGCGTGCTCGGGTCGGTGCTGCCAATGAACGCCGACAAGTCCGAGAGAATCCTGTGCGCTGATCCGTCAGAATGCCCGACGCCCCACTTCGTGTCGGTTAACGAGTGCGGCATTACCCAGCGCGCGTACATGGAAACGACGATGAACGGCTCCACATCCTGGGGGTTGACCCGGGCAGCAGCAATTGTGCTCACGTCGCTGACCGGAATCTCGTCTGCCTCGGGTCTCATCATCGGACTGACTGGCTTGAACCACTCGACCTCAACCCGATCTGGCAGCTTCACCATCATCGGCCATCGGTCGTATAGATGGTCAGGACGATTGACGCTGTCGATTTCCACCTTGTCAGCGACTTCCTCAGGCATCAGACCTGCCTCTTGCAGCAGGGCAACGTCTGCGTCCATCGTCACCAGTTCGCGCCACGGCTCATGACGTTTCGCGATGTTCCAGCAGACAACTCTTGTCGACAACCCGACCCCCGGAGTTTGAAGCCCTCAAGAGGGTAGTTCGTCAGTCGCTTTCCCCCGACTAGGCGGTACGACTGGCGAGCTGGCCTTCAGCGGCGCCTGCGGACTCCCTGCACTAGGCGAGATGTGCGCTGCCACCGGGAACGGTGGTGCCTGGTTGGGACGCGGAGGGTCAAGGAGTCGGAGAACTGGTAGAACACGGCGCCGACGAGGGTGAGGATGATGACGTAGGTGGCTGCGAGCGCGCCGAGGTCGCTCTCGCGGGTGATGCCGAGCTCGGCGATGACGATGGAGAACTCTCCGTGGGCGATGAGGGCGGCCCCGGTGCGAACCCGGCCGGGTTTGCCGATACTGGCTCGACCCGCTGCGATCCAGCCGGTGGCGAACTTGGTGGCGATGGTGACGGCGGCGATGACGGCCGCGGCCACGGCGACATCGGGGACGAGGTTTAGGTCGACTTGCAGGCCGAAGAACACGAAGAAGACCGCGGCGAAGAGGTTGCGGAGCGGCAACAGCAGCCCGCGGGCATGCGAGACGATGTCGCCCGACAGTGCGACGCCCACCACGAAGGCGCCCACCGCCGTTGACAGGTTGAGGCGCCCGGCGATGCCGGCGAATAGCAGCGTTCCGCCGAGCAGGGTCAACAAAAGCGCCTCGCTGGATTGGCTCAATGCCATGGCGCTCAGCCGGTCGCCGAAAAAGTAGGCGGCCGCGAGCACCGCAATGACCACCAGCAATGAGACGATGACGGTGATGGTGGTGCTGAGCAGAGAGCCGCCGAAGAGCACGCCCGACACGATGGGCAAGTAGATCACCATGGCGAGGTCTTCGATGACGAGCACGCTCAAAATCACCGACGTCTCGTGGTTGCCGATGCGGTCGAGGTCGGCGACGAGCTTCGCCACGATGCCCGACGACGAGATGTAGGTCACGCCGCCGAGCAAAACGGCGACGATCGGATCGAAACCGAGAATCAGTCCGGCTATGAACCCGGGCGGGAAGTTCAGGGCGATGTCGACGATTCCGGCCAGCGTCGATCGCCTCACGTTGTCGATCAGCTCGTGGGCGGAGAACTCGAGCCCCAGCATCAGCAGCATCAAAATGACGCCGATCTCGGCGCCCACCTCGATGAACTCTTCCGACGCCGGCAACTCGACGAGACCGCCATCGCCGAGGGCCAGTCCCACCATCAGATACAGCGGAAGCGCGGGCAGGCCGACCCTTCGAGCCAGGCGGGCGACGATCGCCAAGACCAGGACCACCGCCCCGAGCTCGATCACAAACAGATCGCCGCCCGTGTGCATGGGCTAGCCCGATTCGTTCAGCAGATTGGTGGCCGCCTTCACCGCGGCCGGAACGCCGACCACCACTGCCGTGCCGCCGGGTTCGAGGCGGTCGGCGCCGCCCGGGATGGGGATTGAACCCGAGTCGGTGACGAGCGCGACGACGCCCGCGCCGGTCTTCGCCCTCAGCTCGGCCTCGGCCAGGGTGAGCCCGGCCAGAGACGATTTCGGGTCGATCGTGATCCACGAGATCACAAGGTCCTCCAGGCGGTGCACGGCGTCATCCAGATGCTCCAGCACCGGATTGCCGCCCAGCAGCTCCCCGAGGGTGTGCCCCTCGTCCTCGGTCAAAACGACGCTCTCGCAGGCCCGGTCAACGTCCCGCTCGTCATAGACCACCAGATCGCGCCGACCGGTCTGATGAACCACCACGCCGACACAGCGGCCCGCGTTCGTTTCCAGTTCGAAGCGCACCCCCACACCGGGCAAATCAGTCTCAGTCGCCTTCCCCACCGAACTCTCCTCCCAGTCGTGGACAACCCCGCAGCAACAGCAATCTTGACAGAACAGCGCCGCCAAAGTGGCCGATCAGCTCACGGTGGCCATCAACGCCTCACTGTCACACGCTCGCTGTAGGGTGACCTTCACTATCGGCCAGTAGCGGCCCCACCCGACCCGGTGTCAATGTTTGTTGACATCAACCCGATGGACCGTTACCTTGAATTGGCCGCTATCGCACCAAGCGCCCGCAAACACGGCACCAGAGTGTGGAACTGATGAGCAGTCGAGAAGAACGGTGGGCAGAGAAGCTGGCTGCCTTTGAGAAATGGGCAGAGGAGGTCGACCCCGCTGATCTGGAGATCATTGACTCCTCATCGCTGAAACTGGTGGGAAGGCTCGCCGACCAACGCGACGAAACCGCGAAAGAACTGGCACAAGCAGTTGCCTCCGCACGAAAGGACGGCTGGTCTTGGGCGATGATCGGCTTCATGCTCGGCGTCACCCGCCAAGCAGCCCAGCAGAGGTACGGAGCTCACGTCGCTGAACTGGCACAATCGCAATAGACCACCATCTTCGCGGCCAGCGCCGGCAGCAAGACCAACGGCTCCTGAGGCGTCAGCCGTTGAGGTGGCCAACGTCTCGACGCAGCCTCCGCTCAATTCGGGTAGCGCGATTGGCCGGTTTGAAATCGCTGTGGGCGCTGATGCGGGTGGGGTCATGATGGTGCAGTGCGTTCTGTGGAGGACTTAGTAGCCGCGGTGGATGCCGCGTTTGGCGAGACGGGACTCGGGCTGGACGGGTGGCCGGACCCCCACCCTGATCGCATGCCTCTACATGAGGAGTATTCACGGGTTACGAACCCGCAACGCTGGAAGATCTTGGCCGCCCGGGCCGAGGTCTGGTTTGCGGCTTTGGCCGGCGCGGGCATAGCCGAGATAGAAGAATCCTCCGCGACTTGGCGGGAGCAGCCGAGGATCCCTGTGTACCACACCTTCCGAGCCGTACCCCTGGCCCCGGGCGCAATCCCGCTCGTAGTCGCTTGGAACCGCATGGAAGAGGTCGACTGGCCTGCCGTCGTGTTAGGTGCTGGCGACCCCGCCGAAGTTCTGACCATTGTCCCCGACTGCGCGTGCGACGCCTGCGACAGCGGGTCTCAGGACGCCCTCGACGAACTCGACGAATACGTGCTCAGCGTGGTGACCGGCGACTACCGCAAACTCCGACAAGGCAGGAGGGAGATCACCGTCTACTCGAAGGAGCATATGGGCTGGTCGGGCTTCGAAAGACGGCGGATGAAACTCTGGAAATTGCTACCAGGTCGGTTTGTAGGAGTCCCGTCTGCGGCCACCCCGGAGATGGTCTCCTCCGGCTACTACACCACCAAGCCAAGCGGCTTTCAGAGGAAGCCCAAATGGCTCCGAGCCCTTATCAGAGCCGTCGTCAAAAAGTTGGTCAACGACGGTAGCAGCCCAAAGAAACTCCGCCGCAAAAGGAGTCGCCGCAAGAAGGTTGTCAAGAAGGTGGAAAAAGCCCTGGCGAACCCAAGAAGATGGCACCAGATCCACGGATCACCCTGGATAGGCAGCGACAACCAGCAATGACAATTCTGTGACGGGTACGCGGCCCAAGTGGCCTCAGCCGTTGCGGCCGTCCAACATCTCGACGCCGCCTCCGAGGGATGCCAGTTCGGGCGGCGCCCAGTCCGGCCAGACGAGGATGCCTACCGGCACACCCCGGTCGAACTCGGCCACCAGCCTGAACGGATTGCGGGCCGACGTGTTGTCGTAGAAGAAGGCTTCGTCGCACATACCCGCCGCTTCCGCCACAAGTCCCCACAGACGCCGGTATCGGTCCCGGATCTTCTCCTCTGGAACGCTGTGCCCGCCGGAGCGGACACGGGTACGGACGCGGGAGACAGCGAGGTTCTCTGGCACCATCACGGCATGCATGCCCACGGTGTAACCGGAGTCCAAGGCGGCGCGGACAAATTCGACTTTGGACGGGTGGGAGAACACTGTCTCAGCGATGAACGACTGTCCGGTTGAGATCATCTCGGAACGCCGGTCTGCGGCCACAGCGGCAGCCTGGTAGGAACGGGACTCTTCTTCGCCGGGCCACCGCTCGGCGGCAATCAAGTCGGCATTCACAAACTCCAGGCGAGACTCAGCAGCGAACCGCCCAGCGAACAGGGTCTTCCCGGCGCCGTTCGGCCCGACCACCAAGATCAGCGTCCGGGCACCGCCCACTTGTTCAGCCCGCCGCAGCAGACAACCCGGCCAAAACGATCAGCTTCCGGGGGCTGCTGTCTGGCCAGCGGGCTCGTGAATGACGGCTTCGCCGCTCTCATCCAGCTCGGCGTAGGGGAGGCCTTTGGCCACGAACTCGGCCTCCAGATCGAGAGTTTCGCGCCACTGCTTCATCTGCTCGGCCCACGAGGCCCGCACGATCGCCTGAGCGCGGGGATCGTCGAGGTCGTCATAGTGAGCTTCTCCGTTGAGGACGTCGGCGATCTCGCGGTGGGGAATCTCGCGCGACCTCTCTATCTCGCGTCCGATCCGCGCCCAGTGAGAAACTTGCTGGGCGGCGCTGCGGTCCATTGCCGGCGCCGCCGCCTTGGCAGAAGCGTAAACGCCGTCGTCGATGCGGATGGGATTGCTCAATGCCATGCCAAGTCCTCCTAGTCCAATCGTAGCAGACAGCTACAAGAATCCTAACCGGAGGCTCAAACCTTCAACCCATAATTCACCGTGGCAGAGCCTTGTGTATGGCCGCAGACGATCAGCAGTCACGTAGACCTGCTTGCTCCCCGGGGTGCAAGCAGCGTTCCGCAATCAGGGCAGTTGGCCGGCTGCCCTTTTCGTAGCGCCATTATGACGCGCTCTGGAAATGGGCCGCTACGACCACATCGCCTGCATTTCAAGGCCCGCTGTTTCTTGTGTTCTCTTAGGGCTCCCGCTCCGATGAGAACGACAACAGCCGCTACGACAAGCCAGACAATCGTGTCAGCCGCCATCTCAACTACGCCTCCACTTCTATCCACAGTCGGCAGTGGTCGCTGCTGCCCCACTCCTCGGGGGAATTCATGGCTCTGACGGTAACTTGCTCATGGAAACCGCGGGAGGCGAACACATAGTCCAGTTGCTTGTAGGCGGTTTCTGGGGACTTGCCGACATCGAAATAGGTGGGCACGTTCAGGGTATCCGGCGGCAAACCATGGGGAGTCGGGTTCGCCTGCACCCCTGCTGGATGTTGGGGGCCTATGAACTCCAGACCGAGCGCATCCATCCGATCGTAAACAGTCCGCTCCCGTGCTGGGAGCGCCAGGTGGTTGTCGTCTGTGGCCCCGTAGATCATGTTGAGGTCGCCAGCAGCCAAGATGCGGTGCGTGCTGGGGTCAATGTCTCCGATGAAAGCCGAAAGGTCTGAAATGATCCGGTGAGCCGAGGCATCCGAATAGCCAATCTTCCATCTGGAGTTGGTCGACGAGTGGGGCCGCAGCCAGCGTGCGTACATCGACACTGCGATGAACGATTGTCCGTCTTCGGGAACGACGCGGGCAGCGGCGATTGTGCCGATGCCGCTGACGGCGACCTCGTCTGCTTCTGGCTCGCCGATTGCACTGACCTGCTTGAACCACTCAACTTCTACCCGATCTGACAGCTTCACCACCAGCGGCCAGCGGTCATAGAGGCGATCCCAGCGACCCGAGTACCAATCCGAGTTCCAAACATGCGAATCCCAATGCTCCCTGCTGCCGGTATCGATCTTGGCCGCGGCGTCTTCTGGTACTGGACCAGCTTCTTGCAAAAGGGCCACATCAGCGCCCATCGACAACAGTTCGTCCCACGGCGCTGGTCTTCTTGCGATGTTCCAACAGACAACCCTCGTCGTCACACCAACCTCCAAACTCAAGGAAAGACCAAGGAAATCACAGGCGGCAATCCCTAGCCCAGTGTCCGAGTCGCACGCAGTTGCTCAGACTTCAGTCCAAATGGTCTCGGAATTTCCGCATGCTTTGCAGTCGCGGAAGTACGTTGCCTTGTCCTTGCGGACTCGCACTTCACTGTCTCGCCCTCTTTTGGCTCCGCAAGCCGAGCACACCGCTGGCATCGTGGTGTTCTTCTGGCACGCGCCGCATTTCCAGTAGTACCCAAATTTCCCCGATAGGGCTGTGAGGTCTTGGGAGCCGCAGTGCTTGCAGGCCGCGTCCTGGGAGTGTTCGGCACCGACAGACTTGTTGGGGGGCAATTTGCGGTCTTGTGTGGGAGGTGTCCTTTGGGGCCGAGTTGGCTTGGTTCCAGGTCGGCCCACATGGCGAGCAGCGAGAAACTCGGCCACCCTTCTAGGTTCCCCCGCCTCCATGCTCCACACGCCGTAGTCTTTGCCCGCGTACTTGCGGTGGGCCTTCAGCTCTTGACTGATCTTGTCGGGAACGAGATCAGCTTTGGCTACAAACACCCGAAACGGCTCGCGAGGCTCCTTCCAGCCACCGATCTTCTTGATCTTCCCCCTATCGGATACAGCAACTATCAACTGGATCGGTGCATTCTTGAAGCCGCGCTGATCCGTACCATGTACGACCTTTGCGATGGTGCGAAGCCCCAAAGAGTGCTTGCCAAGCATTTCTTCTCTGTGTCGTTGCAGAAACTCCCTCAGGAAATCTGCTTGCCTTTGCGCCTGTCGGATCGGGGAGGGCATTCCCGTTTCTTTCTTCCGGTACACGCGGGTCCACTCATCTCCTCCTGAGCCGTCAGACCTGACCCGCACCTCCTCTATGACCGACTTGCTTTCGATGATGAACAGCCCCCAGCGATGGACGACAAGATGGTCGATCTGGCACACCCCCGCGGACCCGTCATGTTCCGGTTGTTCCCGATCTTCGATCCGTAGGTCGTGCAGCACGAAGACCTCCTCGTCGTCTCTGAAGTCTCGATGCATATAGTGCGCCATCTGCCTTTCGGCATCGGCACCTGCTCGCTGACGAGGGTCCTTGTGGTTCGCCCCCTGCTCGTATGGCTTTACGATCAACTTGAAGTCCCTATCGAATGCGACGGCCGTTAAATCCCCCAAGATCTGGCAGCGAAAATATTCCGGCAAAGAACTTCGTACCAAAGTGCTCCGTTAACCAGGTAGCCCCCACACGGGCTTTCCACAGAACGAAGTCCCCCTGTTCCGCGGCATCATCTCCCATTAAGCCTGCGTGAAGACTGGGGAGGTCAAGATCGGCTTCTGCGAATGACCGCTCAGTTGATGGTGAATTACCGGTCGGCGTTGAACAAGTGATGCGCGAAGCAATGCGACTCAACCGGTAGGTGCCAAGACCGACCAATGGAAGGAGCTAGGAGTTTCGCCCGCCCTCGTCCGCAGGAGGATCCTCACCTGCCGTGTCGGTATCGCGGATGGCGTCGAGCAACTCCCGGTGGCGCAGCGCATCGACTTCCGACTTGAGCTGCAATCGGCGGAACAACCGGAACGGAATCAGCAAAACGCCCCAGACCACGTACCACAACAACACCCCAATCCATGTCACAGAAATCACCAGCACCACCACCACAGGGGCCACCGGCACAGCCCAACGTCGCTTTGAACCTCCCCGGGTTTTATGCAGGCTGTTTTGTTTGTGTGTCGGCCTGGCGGCCTGGGTTTTGTTGACGATAGTGGTTGGCCTCGTGCTCGGCCGGCGGGATGCGGCCGATGCTGTGGTGCAGGCGGCGGCAGTTGAACCAGTCGACCCATTCCAGGGTGGCGAGCTCGAGGTCGTCGAGGCCGCGCCAGGGGCCTTTGTTGCGGACTAGCTCGGTCTTGTAGAGGCCGATGATCGTTTCGGCCAGGGCGTTGTCGTATGAGTCGCCGCGCGATCCGACGGAGGCGACGATGTCGTTTTCGGCGAGCCGCTCGGTGTAGCGGATGGAAAGGTATTGGGTGCCGCGGTCGGAGTGGTGGACCAGGCCGCCGAGATCGGCGCCGACGCGGTTGCGCTCCCAGATGGCTTGCTCGAGGGCGTGCAGCGCCAAATCTGAGCGCAAAGAGCGCGATGCGTGCCAGCCGACGATGCGCCGGCTGTAGGCGTCGGTGACGAACGACGCGTAGACGAACCCCGACCAGGTCCGCACATAGGTCAAGTCCGCGACCCACAGCCGGTTCGGGGCGGTGGCGCTGAACCGGCGCTCGACGAGGTCCCGGGGCCGCGCCGCGGTGTCGTCGGCGACTGTCGTGCGCCGCGGGCGGCCCCGTACCGCGCCGGCAAGTTCCAGGTCGCGCATGAGCCGCTCGACAGTGCAGCGCGCCACCCGATGGCCCTCGCGGTTGAGCTGCGCCCACACCTTCGGCGCCCCGTAGACCCCGAAGTTCTCGGCGTGGATCCGGGCGATCTCGACCTTGAGCTCATCGTCGCGCCTGGCCCTGGCCGACGGCGCCCGCCGCTTCGCCGACCAATACGTCGACGGGGCGAACTGCAAAGCCCTGCAGATCGGCTCGACCCCGAAACGCTCCCGATGGGCGTCGACGAAGTTCACCATCACCTGCGCGGGCGGTCGAGCTCCGCCGCGAAAAAAGCCGACGCCGATTTCAAGATCTCGTTCGCCCGGCGCAACTCCCAGTTCTCCCGCTCCAGCTCCTTGAGCCGCTCGCGCTCATCGGTCGAAAGACCCGGCCGCCGGCCCTCGTCGACCTCCCAGCGGCGCACCCAGCGGCGCACCGTCTCCGCCGTGGGCCCCAGCTTCTCGGCGACCGACAAAATCGCCTCCCACTGCGAACCGCCCCGACGCTCGGCCTCAAAGACCATACGCACCGCACGCTCGCGGAACTCCACCGGGTACCTCCCCGGCCCCCTTCGCACTGTCATGGCTCCATCCTCCCAAGGAACAGAGCCTGCGCAATACCCGGGGAGGTTCACTTGGGCATTCCCTCGTAAACGGCCGGGATGATGCGTTTAGCCGAACCCGCAAAACTCAACGGGGATTCAATGATGACCTGCTCGGAGGGAAGGCGATCCTGGCTGCCCATGCCTTCAGGGTAGAGAATCAATGCCAGCACACCCTCCATTGGAGGGGTGTTCGCCACCATTTATGATCTGGTCATTTGAAGATGACTTCCGGGGACTCCACCCAAGAATAAGGGGGCTACTCCACCTAAGGCAGGGAGCGTAGCTGGCAGCGAAGGCGTCTGTGCTGTGGTTTGGGGGCGCCAAGGGCTGTGATCTGGGAAAATGGCCTTGGTTTGAGGGTTATTGGTCCTGAAACCTGCTCGGGCCACTGAAGATTGTTCGCACTGGTCGTTGCCCAAGAGCGAAAGGATGTCCTCCACTACCTTCAGGTTGTCGAGCGAAATTCTCGAAATCTTCGGCTCGGCCTTTGCCTCAAACTCGCGTCAACGCCGATCGAGATGTGCGATGCCTATGGCTCTCGACCGTTGCTGTCTTTGCTGCATAGGCTCCTGCGGTGCGTCCCTTCACCTCGATCCGCGAGCGACGCCTATGGCTCTCGACGTTGGCTGTCGTCGTCGCGATCTACGCCACTCTCGGCCTTACCGGCCGCCTGGCCAGCACCCTGCGAGAAGCAGGACTGATGTCCGCATTCTTCGCAATCGGCATGATGCTGACCGGAGTGGCCATCGTCGTCCAAGGGCTGCGATCCCGACCTGGAAGTGCTGAAATCGCTGTCGCTCTGGGAGTCGCGACGGTCTATTTCATGGTGTTCGTTCGCATGGGCAGCCACGAAGAACGCACCCATCTGATCGAGTACGGCATAGTTGCACTGCTCATCCATGCGGCCCTCAATGAGCGCGCGATACGGAGTCCGCACATGCCCGCCCCCGCGGCCCTCGCTGTCACAATTGCGAGCTTCCTCGGAGCGCTCGACGAACTCATCCAAGCATTGCTGCCCACTCGGGTCTTTGACCCTCGCGACATTCTCTTCAATACTCTGGCGGCCATCTTGGCGGTGAGCGCAATCAAGGCCCTCCGGTGGGCAAGACAACACGCCGGCAGGTGAGGTTCAGCAAACGGTTTGAGTCTTGCGACCAGTGGACCCTGGAGCGCTGGACAGGAATTGAACCCGTGAATCATGGCTTTGCAGGCCGCTCCCTTAGTCCGCTCGGGCACCGACGCAGGTGTGGCTGGCACAAGACCGAGGCCGTCCCAAATTGTCACTCCCCCTCCGTACAATCGGAGAGGTTTGTCCAGCAAGTTGCCTGCACACAGAACAATGGAGGGCACCAAGCATGATCGAGGCAGTCAGTCCTGGTTCGCCGCATTACCAGCGGGTCATCGAACTTGGAAATGCCAACAGCGCGACCTTGGGCTTCTTGCCCTACGCAGCAATTCGTCAGGCCGCAGATGAAGGGAGGGTGCTCGCGTTCGTCGAAGACGGTGAAGTCAAGGGGTATGCACTCTATGGGAAGAGGGTCAGAACAGGAGACATCTCTCTTACTCATCTCTGCGTTGACAAAGATCAACGAGGACAGGGGATCGCACGCGAGCTAGTTGAAGGCATCGTCGAGCGCAACCCCCACCGGGCGGGAATTCGCTTGTCGTGCCGCAAGGACTATGACGCGAACGAAATGTGGCCCGAACTTGGGTTTACGCGCTGGGGAGAGAAGCCTGGTCGGAGCCGTGCTGGACACCCCCTCGTGACGTGGTTGAGGCCAATCGCTGCTCAATCCCTATTTGAGGGGCACAACCATGAAGATGCCCGGCTCTTGGTTGCCATCGATACCAACATTTTGTTGGACATCTTGGAGCAGCGCGACTTCCCTGCTTCGAAGGCGCTCACTGCGGACTGGGTCGAGGAAGTCGCAGAGTTGGCGGTAACGACGCAGAGCCGCTCAGAACTCTCAGACCGGGGTTCAAGAAGCGAAGGCTTCGAATCCTCACTAGACGGGTTTCGGACCCTGGAACCATCCCCCGAGGCGTGGCACGCGAAATTGGAGTCGCTCCGCAAGCACCGTTTACGGCTCAGGTAGGGGCAAGCGATCTTCAGGTGGTCGCACAGGCAGCGACTTGCGATGCCGCGTACCTAGTGACGCGAGACGAGAACCTTCTCAAACAAGGGAAGCACATTGAAAAAACCACCGGCTTAACCCTGGTAGGCCCAGACGACTTCCTAGTGCGTCTCCAAGCCTCCGGAGGTGAACACAGCCATCAGACTCAAGCAATCGCCGCTTCGGGCATGTCCGTGGCGACCGTCTCAAAGATGCCAACAAATGCCGAACTATCCGTGTATTGCCATCATCACGTCAGCGAGCGTCCGTCCGACATAAGGCAGCGCCTCGGCAAGGCCACCGCCCACGAGGGACGTATCGAGCAAATCGTGACGGAAGCGGGAGAGCCTGTGGCGCTAGGAGCGATGTACCGCGATCATTCCCGCGTGACAGTGACGGTGCTCCGTAGTGCCACGGGGCAGCATTCGTATTCGGCGGCGCGGCAGATGATCCATCACCTGCGAACTGTCGTCGCGATGGACGGGCCGGCGGCCATATTCATAGAGGACCAGACTCATCCATCTGTCGAGCAAGCTCTGAAGGATGAGGGCTTCAGATCAGAGGGGTCATCCTGGGAGGCGGTCATCGAGACCAGCGTCTTTGCACCCGGCGATGCGCTTCCCCAGGAGTTGAGCAAAATCGGTTGGGACAGGCTGGACGCGAACCTGATCCGAGAATATGAGCGGTACGCGTGGCCCTCGAAGGTGTTCAGCGGAACCGTCACTTCATATTTCGTCCCGATAAAGCCAGAGTACGCCCGCGTCCTCCTAGGGTATGAGGAGCCCCAGGCCCGGCTGTTCGAGATGCATCCTCTAGCAGCCGCTGCCCGTGAAAACACCTACTACATGGCACCTCGACAATCCGTTGAGGCGCCCGCAAGGATCATCTGGTGGGTCTCAGGCGGAGGGGCTTTCGGGGGCGTGAAGGCTATATCGTGGCTGGACGCCTTCGACACCGACGGTCCGCGCCGCCTCCACCGCAAGTATCGCGATCGCGGGGTGCTCGACGAGCGGCAGGTTCTAGACAGCGCCAAGCCGTCTGGAAAGGACGGCCACCCCACCGCAACCGCTTTGCTCTTCAGCCAGACGGAGATTTTCCATGAGCCAATACCGATAAGCAGAGCACGAGATTTGTGCCCCGCCATGAACACAGACGGTTACTTCATAACGACCCGACAAATCGATGAAGCTAGTGTCCAGGCATTCTACGAGGAAGGGTTGAGACGAGATGACTGAGGAAATGGCAGAACTCGATCAAGACCGGATGATTGTCCTGTCTCTCAAGCCGAGATTCGCTGAAGCCATCCTCGCCGGCACAAAGACGGTTGAACTGCGCCGCACGACACCCAAGATCGAAGTTCCGACGCGGGCCCTGTTGTACGCGAGCACACCGGTGCGAGCACTGCTCGGCACATGCATAATCACCAGCGTCACCTCGGCACGCCTCACAGACTTGTGGCACGAGTACGGCTCAAGAGCCGATCTGCCCTTCCACGAATTCAAGCGCTACTTTGAGGGTGTGGAGGTGGGCACGGCGTTAACGCTGGACGAGCAGCGACCTCTGTCCAGGAGAGTGCCTCTCCAAGATCTGCGGGCAAAGCCAAGGGGCTTCCGACCTCCCCAGAGTTTCTCCTACGTCGACAGCAAGACCGGCGACCGGCTTCTGCGAATGGCCGCCTAGTTAACGGTGAACTTCCGATCAGCATTGAATAGATACCGTCGTTCGGCAGCGATCCCGCGCTGAACCAACTGGTGCGTCTCGACGACTACAGCATCCAGACTGCTGTTTGAACTGGACTACGACCCGGCCGTTAAGGGTTGCCTGGACTGTGGTTGGTATTAGATGTGTAGGGTGGCCGGGGTTTGCGCCTCCAGCGCAGGCTGGATTGAAAGCGAGGTGGGCTGTGGCTGAAACCGAGTTTGAACGGGCGCGATTGATTCCAGTGGCTGGGATCAAAGGGGCAAAAGAGGCTGAGGACCGGGCGACTTCAGCGTTGCTGTCAGTGATGAGTGTGGTCCCGTCACTCAGCCGAGCGCTGCTGGTCCCCCTGGGGTGCACGTCTGCAAAGAAGGCGAAGATTTCCACGTTCGTCAAGCCCGGCTATCGGACAGGCGACGGCCGCCTCGTCATTCCCGACGGGCTCATCCGGGTGGAGGTAGGCCAAAGAACCGGGTTTGAGGCCCTTGTAGAGGTTAAGACTGGGATGAACAAGCTCAGCGCAGACCAATTGAACGAATACCTGGAAGTAGCCCGAGGAGAGGGCATCGACTGCGTCATCACCATTTCGAATGAAATCGCGCCATCTCCTGGGGTACACCCCACTGACGGGCTGAAAGTGAGGTCCAATTCAAGGACTCAAGTCCATCATCTGTCGTGGTCGCTGATTTTGGCTGAGGCAGTCAAGGAGCACTCGCATCGCGGAGTTGACGACCCAGAGCAGGCTTGGATCGTCGATGAGCTCATTCGCTATTTGACCCATGAGAAATCAGGGGTGGTGGACTTTTCGGACATGGGCGATAACTGGAATGCCGTCCTCGAAGCAGCGACCGACGGCAGCCTGTCGCGCCGAAGTCCCGAAGCAGCCGAGATCTGCCAACGGTGGGACCAGCTGCTGAGATTCGCCACATTGAAGTTGGGAGCTGAAATCGGCGCCGACGTCACCGAGGTCATCCCACGGGCCCACCGCCAGAACCCACAGGCACGCAATAAGGAATTCGTAGCTTCGCTGTGCTCAGAGGGCTCACTGTCCGGTGTTCTGCGTGTCCCAGATGGAGCCGCGGACCTGTCTGTTTCGGTCGACCTCAAGGCCCGCAAAATCACGGTTAGCACCCAGCTAGCGGCCCCCGACGACCGGACACCGAGGGCCGCCGTAGTCTGGCTCGTCAAGCAAATGAAAGATGCGCCTAACACCGTCCTTATTGACGTCTACCAGAAATCTGGGCGCATCCCCGTCACTTCGTCCTTGGAGCTACTGCGAGAAGACCCCAAGACCGGTCTGCCCGAATCGAAGCAACCACCGAACAAGTTCCTCGTACGCCAGCAAACAAAAATGGGCACAGGCCGTCGCTCTACCCGCAAGAAGGGTTTCATCGACTCGGTCGTTGACGCGGTGATCGATTTCTACGCCAACGTGTTCCAAGACCTTCAGGCATTCGTCCCGCGCGCCCCCTCACTGGAGCGCCACAACAAGACAGAAATGAGGACGAGCAGCACAAGCGGCCAGAATGAACCGGTTGGAGCTCTCAGCGTCAGGCAAGAATCTTCCCCAGGTTGACTTTGTCCACGAGGCAGTTTGCCGAAAGCAACCTCACACACCGCCCCCAAAGTCCCGCGCAACCGCCCAAAGACCCCCAGTCAGGTCTAGCCGGGCAACCGATGCCAGCAAACTAGCCATGACCCGATTGAGCGCCGGACGGGATTTGAACCCGTGAATCATGGCTTTGCAGGCCACTCCCTTAGTCCGCTCGGGCACCGACGCAGGTGTGGCCGCCGGAGCGGCCAGCGCTGACAGTGTATGGGATCGGGCTGAGCATTCCACATGGCGTTTAGGGTGTCGGCCATGAGCGATGGTGGCGTCCGGTCTCCTTTGGAGTTGCTGGATGTGATGGGGATCGTGGAGGCGGAGGCGAGCGCGGGGTTCCGCCACCTGGAGGTGTACTGCCCGGACGGGCTGTTGACGCTGCTGTGGCATGGGCCTCGGGACGCAACCGATGTGGTGATCACGCTGGGTGGGGCCATTGGGGGGTTGCTGGGGCCGGCTCGGGCGCTGTATCTGCGACTGGGCGAGAACCTGGCAGACGAGGGCATCGCGGTGATGCGGGTTCACTACCGGCGGCCGGGGATCATCGAGCGCTGTTTGCTGGATGCGGCTGCGGCGGCTGATTTGGCGGCTCGGGAGCATGGCCGGCGGTTCATCTTCATGGGGCACTCGTTCGGGGGCGCGGTGGCGGTGCAGGCCGGCGTCGCCCTGGGGGAGCACACGGCGGGGGTGGTGGGACTGGCCACCCAGTCGGCGGGGTGCGAGAACGCGGCGGCATTGGGGGGCACTCCCCTACTGTTGATGCACGGCGGGCAGGATCAGATTCTGCCGGTCCAGGCCAGCGAGGCGGTTCGGGCCCTGGCGGGGGGCGGCGAGATGGTTGTGTATCCCGAGGCCGACCACGGGCTGGCCTCGGTGGCTGATGAGATCGCCACTACGCTCGCCGAGTGGATTCCGGCCCGGTTCGCCGAGCATGCCAAAAGACAAGGGAGTTGATTCGTGGGAGCAGCTGAAGATGCCCTGATCGGGCCAGAGGACGACAACTTCCACCCGCCGTCGAACCACCCGTGGGAGACCGAGACGTGCTGGTACGCCTTCTGCGTGCCCGAGCGCAATCTGATGGGCTACCTCTACACCTGGATCCGCCCCAACCTGGGCATCGCGGGGGGCGGCACGCTGGTGTGGGACGACACCGCATACCTGCCGTGGGAGGTGCCGTTCTTCGACTACAACCACAGCATCCCGCTGCCAGAGGGCCTCGACCTTCGCGACGCCACCCTGCCCACCGGGATGAGGGTGAAGGTGATCGAGCCACTCACCAGCTACGAGCTGGGCTACCGCTACCCCTACGGCGATATGTTCGAGGCCGAGCTCCGCTTCGACGCCCTCACCCCGCCCCACGTGTTCACCCGGGGTGAGCCCCCGTTCACCATCGCCAGCCACATCGACCAGCCCGGCCGGGTCACCGGGCGCATCCGCCTCCACGGCACCGACATCGACGTGGACTGCTGCGCCATGCGGGACCGGTCGTGGGGCCCCCGCTCCGATCTCCAGGGCTTCCGCATCGGATACGCCTTCGCCACAACGTCTTCCCAGAGCGCCTTTCTGTGCTACTCGCTGCCCAAGCCCGACAGCGACCCCATCAACGCCGGCTACTACCTGCGCGACGGCGTGAGGGCCGACATAGTGAGCGGCGAGCGCCGGGTGGAGCGAGACCCCGACCACGGCTACGCCACCGCCTTCGAGATCGAGGCGGTCGACGAGCTGGGCCGGGAGCTGCGGGCCACCGGCACACCGGTGAGCCGCATCATCTTCAACCCCTATCCCAAGATGCTCACCTGGGTGAGCACCACCGCCTGGGACTTCGACGGCGGCACCGGCTGGGGCGAAGACCAAGACTGCTGGCGCCCCGACCAGTGGTCCGCCTACCGCCGCAGTCTTCGCCAATAGACCGGCGCCAGTAGGGTCTGCGCCATGTTCACCTGCCGATTCGAGCTGCGAGTCCCCCCGTTCGCCTACGTGACCCATGCGCAGTTGCACCGCGAGTACCTGGACATGGTCTCGTGGTGCGACGACAACGGCATCGCCACCGTGATCGTCTCCGAGCACCATGGGGCAGACGACGGGTTCATGGCCTCTCCGCTGGTGCTGGCCAGCGCGGCATTGGCCCGCACCGACAACATCATGGTGGCCATCTCGGCCCTGCTGCTGCCGTTCCACGACCCCATCCGCATCGCCGAGGACATCGCGGCCATCGACCTGATGGCGCCGGGGCGCCTTTCGGTCACCATGGGGGTGGCCTACCGGGAATTCGAGTTCGACATGTTCGGCAAAGACCGTACCCGTCGGGGCCGCGACACCGAGGAGGCCATCGAGCTGATCCTGCGGTGCTGGACCGGCGAACCGTTCGAGCACGAGGGTCGCACCATCTGGGTCACCCCCAAGCCGGTCACCGAGCCCCACCCGGTGCTGATGGTGGGCGGGTCGGTGAAGGCATCGGCTCTACGAGCTGCCCGGCTGGGCCTGCCCTTCTCCCCCTCCACCCCCGACCAGTCGCTGGCCGACCTCTACTACGAAGAAGCGGCCCGGCTGGGCTACGAGACCCCGTTCGCCATCGTGCCCGATGGCCCGTCGATGGTGATGGTGACCGAGGACCCGGAGCGCACCTGGGCGGCCATCGAGCGCCACGCCCTGTACGACGCCGGGCTGTACAACAGCTGGCAGTACGACGACCACCACAACCTCACCGCGGTGGACGCCGACGATGTGGCCGGGCTGGCGGCCAGCGGCCAATGGGACGTATTGACTCCCGAGGAGTGCGCCCAACTCGTGCGGGACAAAGGCAGCGCCATGCTGCACCCCTTGGTGGGTGGCATCGACCCGGCCATCGGCTGGGAGAGCCTGGAGCTGACCAAGAACCGGGTCATGCCGCTTCTGGCTGCCGATGGCTGAGTCTGGCGAGCGGCTGCTGAGCCAAGAGGAACTGGCCAAGCTCGGCCAGCCGCCCCGGGCTGAGCTAGTTGAAGCGCTGGTAGAGAACCCTGAGGCCGCGGTCGAGGTGTTCCGGCGCATAGACCGGGCCTATCGCAACTTCATCGACGGGTTCGGGGCATGGATAGCCAAAACCCAGCGCTTTGTGGCCGACCGCTATGGAGCAGACGGCTTGGCAATGATTGGCTCATCCGACGACGCCTACCGCTCGGCACTGTTGCACGGGCTGACTGACGAAGATGTCACCGGCCGCCACAAGACGGACCGGGCCGACCGCATCGCCGGTCTCATCGAATCAGCCGATCACGAAGCCGCACTGGCTGACTTTGACGCCCTAGAGGCCAGCTACCGCCGTATCCACGATGTGGAGCGCGACCGGGTGGCGTCGGTGCTGTCGCAGGTGTACCGGGCCTGGGGGCCCGACGTGCTGGAGGAGAGCATCCGCTTCGCCGGCGAGCAGACGCTGCTGGGATGGATGCCCCACGATGTGGCCCGGCCGGCCGAGGTGCGAGTACGGCAGTGGGCCGGCATGCAGAAGGGCAACTTCGCCGACATCACCGTGACCGAGACCGACGATGCCTTCGTGATCACCGTTCATCTGTGCGGCACCTGCGGCCGGCAAGTGTCCGACGGCTGCTACGGAGACACGCTGGACTTGGCGGTGGTAGCCGAGGACCACCCCCTCACCTTCGGCCAGGGCCCTGCTCCCATCTACCGCACCCATGTGTCGGTAATGCACTTCTGGGTGCCGATGGAGCGCACTGGGGTGCCGTGGCCGGTGATCCAATGCCCGACAGGAATGGACGCGGGTCCCTGCCGGATCACGCTGTACAAAGACCCGGCGGCCACGCCGCCAGTGGCCTACGAGTTCGCGACGCGTTGACCAGCGCAAAGGGCGGGGTCAATCAGCAACCGGGAGCGGATGACCGGGCTCGAACCGGCGACCTACACCTTGGCAAGGTGTCGCTCTCCCAACTGAGCTACATCCGCAGGACGGCCCAGCATAGCAAGCCGCCGTTGGGAGGCTCACAGCAATAGATCAGCTGCCAGCCGCCTCCAGAAGGGCTGCGGCACGCGGACCCAACTCCAAGTCTTGGGCGACGCGGCGAGCGGCGGGGCTCATTTTTGCCAGAGTCTTGGCCAGCACTTCGGTCATGTGGTCGTCGCCCAGCTTGTCGGCCAACTCATCGAACTGGGTTTCCAGAAAGACAAGACAGAGGGCGTCCTCGTGGGTCTGCACTCGGGGGTCGGTGCCCAGGCTCTTCTTGGTGACAATGGCCGACACATCGGCGGCAAAGTCGGCGTCGTAGCCCGCCGCGATCACGATGTCGGCCACCTCGGCGGCATGGCGCTTGCCCTGCGCGGCCCGCCATCGCAGGTAGCCAGCCCGCCCCTCGGGATAGTCGGTGCGGGGAAGCGCCCAGCGCCGCAGGTGATGGGCCCGGGCCGCCACCTGCTGGGCATCGTCGGCATCGGGATCGAGGCGCTGTACCCACTCGGTCATCATCTCTGCGTGGGCCTGCTCCTTGGGCCGGACCGCGCCGCCCGCCACGATGGTGTGGGGATCGTCGGCGTTGGCTGCGTCGACAGCCGCCAACGCGGCGCTGAGCCGCGAGCTCGGAGATGTGGCGTCAGTGCCCACGGTTGCCGCTCATGAATCGGCGGGCGGGCGCAAATCCACCCGCAAAACCAGAAAGCCGTCTTCGATGGCACCGGTGGCGTCGCCGATGATGGCGAAGTCCTGGAAGTCTTCCTGAGCCCGTCGGATGAACAGGGTCCGCTCCTCGCCGCCCACCGGCGGCAGCGTGCGATTCCTCACTGCCTCAGCCCGCTCCCGGAACCGAGTGATCATCGCCTCCACGTCCAGTTCGTCGGCCATCACCCGAGCGTATCGTCTGCCTCGGGGCTGTCCGACGAATCGGCACGACCCCGCCGCGGACTGTCGCCGGCGCGCACCCAGTACACGAAGGTGCCCAACAGGGCGATCACCGCCACCGCGATCAGCAAGGCCATCACCAGCCGGATTTCGTCGTCGGAATCAGATGGCGGCGGAACCGACCCGGTGTCGGGCTGTTCGGCCTGGGCGATCGGTTCCGGCGACCCCGTGGCTCCGGCAGTCGAGCCCAGCGCGACCATTCCCCCCAGAGTGAACAGGAACAGCGCCCCGACCAGCAGCCACTTCGCACGCACGGCACCCAGTCTCGCGCGGCATCTCGGCTCAGCGAGATCGTTCACTTCTGGTGTTGGGGACAGGAATAGGTGGTGCGCCCGCCGATGGTCTGCCGATCCAAGAATCCCCCGTCGCGGGGACATGAGCCGCCCCGGACTCTGGCGTGGTGGAGATCGCCGGTGTGCGACCCTCCCCGCTCGGCCAGCTCGGTCACCGTGAACCTGATGCTCTCAGCCAGCCGCTCCACCTCAGACACGTCCAGCGATCCCGCCTCTCGGGCCGGATCGAGCCCTGTCCGCCACAGGATCTCGTCCACCAGCAGGTTGCCCAAACCGGCCACCCGGTGCTGGTCGAGCAGTCGGACCTTCAGCGCGGTGCGGCTCCCCTCCAGGGCGGCGGCTAGCTGCTCGGTGGCGAGATTAAATGCATCGGGGCCGAGGCGGGTGTCATCGGGATTGAGCTCTACGCCGCCCAATCGCCGGGGATCGACAATGACCAGGGTGCCCTGGTCGTGGAAGCCCAGTTCGAATCGGCGCCACTCGGGAAGAACCCGGGCGCTGGAGTACTCCAGCTTCTCAATCACCGCGTGGTCGTCCACCACCAGCCTCCCGGTCATTCCGAACCGCAGGCCCAGCACAGCGCGGGCCGAATCATCGGAATCGCCGAAGTCCATCATCAGGAGCTTTCCCGTCCGGCGTGCAGCCACAACAGTTTGGCCCTCCAACGCCAAGCTCAGCGCGGCGGCATCCGCGCCCCCTTTGATGAACCAGTCGTCGGGAGCGTGCACTGTGGCAACCGTGCGGCCCACCGTGTTGACGGCAGCCCGGCGGTAATACTCGACCTCGATGATCTCAGGCAGCGAACCCGGCCTCTCGTAGCTTCAGACCGACTCAGCGGTGGCCTTGTCGGCCGCGTGGAGCAAATCGGCTACCACGTCGTCGCTGTGCTCCAAACCGACCGACACCCGGATGGTGCCGGGCCCGATGCCGGCGGCCTCTAGCTCCTCAGGCGTCAGCCCGGCGTGGGTGGTGGACGCCGAATGGGTGACCAGCGTCTCGGGGCCGCCCAGCGACGTGGCAATCTGGGCCAGCTTCACCGCTTCCACGAACCGCTCCCCCGCCTCGTGTCCTCCAGCGAGGTCGAAGGCCAAAAGCCCTCCGAACATCCGCATCTGGCGCTTGGCCAGATCGTGCTGGGGGTGGGAGGCCAGGCCGGGATAGCGCACCGATTCCACCCCGGGATGGCCCGACAACGCCTCGGCCAGCTGCTGGGCGGTGGCGCTCTGGCGCTCGAGGCGAACCCCCAGGGTGCGCAGGCCCCGCAAGCCGTTCATGGCGTCGAAGGGGGCGGCGTTGGCCCCCTGCAAGATGGCGAACCCCCACAACGAGGCGATCAGATCGGCGCTGCCCGACACCACCCCCAGGGTGGCGTCGTTGTGGCCGCCGAGGCCTTTGGTGGCCGAGTGCAGGCTCAGGTCCACGCCATAGTCCAGCGGTCGAGTGATGCTTGGCGGGGCGAAGGTGGCGTCCACCGCGGTGAACGGGCCACCGATGGCGCCCAGCTCTTCCAAATCAACCAAGTCCAAGCGGGGGTTGGCCGGGGTCTCGGCGAACACCAGCATGGTCTGGCCCGGTCGCACCGCGGCTTGGAAGGCTCCCGGTTCGGTGCCGTCCACAAAGGTGACTTCGATCCCGAAGCGGGGACACACCGCCTGGAGCAGAAACTGGGTGCCGGAGTAGAGCTGGCGCTGGGCCACGATGTGGTCGCCCGACGAGCACAGGCCCAAGATCACGCAGCTCACCGCGCCCATGCCCGATGCGAAGGCCCGGGAGGCCTCCGCCCCCTCCAGCTCGGCCATGGCCTCCTCGAAGGCGGCCACGGTGGGGTTGCCGTTGCGGGTGTAGTAATGGCTCTCGGCTGGATCGAGCGCCATGCGCCGGCCCTCGTCAAGCGAGGGAATACGGAACGTGGTGGTGGGGTGGAGCGAAGGGGCCAACTCGGCCCCGCCAGAGCGCCGACCGGCCAGTACGGCCAGGGTATCGGGGTGGGAGAACCCCGCAGGATCGGGTGCAGCCACTGCTCTCTGGCTGCTGGCAGCCTCGTCCCAGCCGGCTTCAGCTGACACCGCTGCCCACCTTCTCCAAGAAGTCCTTGATGGCCTGCCCCACCGCCTCCACTTCGAGCAGAAACCCGTCGTGGCCATGCGGGCTGTCCACCACGGTGTAAACGCACCGGCCGCCAGCCGCCACCACTGCGTCGTGGAGCTCCACCTGCTGGCGGGGCGGGTACAGGGTGTCGCTGGTGATGCTCAGCGACAGCACCGGCGAGTTGATTCGGGAGACCGCCGCAGCGATGCCGCCCCGGTCCCGGCCTATGTCGTGCAAATCCATCACCCGGTTGAGCACCAGGTAGGTGTTGGCGTCGAACCGCTTGGCCAGCTTCTCCCCGTGGTAGTCGAGGTACGACTCCACCTGGAACCGGTCCCACAGGCCGTACACCGAGTGGATGTCGAACAGCTCCCGCCCGAAGCGGTCTTCGAACACCTCGTCGGACCGGTACGTGATCTGGGCCAGCGACCGGGCGATGGCCAGCCCGGCATGGGGGCCTTGTCCGGGCGGGTTGTCGTAGTAGTCGCCCCCCTGCCAGTTGGGGTCTAGCGCCAGGGCGGTGCGCCCCACCGCCGACCAGCCGATCTGCTGGGCGCTGGCCGCCATGCACCCGGCCAGCGAGCACACCGAGCTCACCCGGTCGGGGAACATCACGCCCCACTCCAGGGCCTGCATCGCCCCCATCGAGCCTCCCACCACGGTGAGCCACCGCCGAACGCCGAGGTGATCGGCCAACCGGCGCTGGGTGCGCACGATGTCGCGCACCGTCACCGTGGGGAACGACGAGCCGTAAGCGGTGCCGGTGTCGGGATTGGGCGACGCCGGCCCGGTGGTGCCCTGACAGCCGCCCAGCACGTTGGCGCACACCACGTACAGCTCATTGGTGTCCAAAACCTTGCCGGGGCCGACCATCTCTCCCCACCAGCCGGGGGTGGGGTGGCCGTGACCGGCTTCGCCGGCCACATGGGAGTCGCCGGTGAGGGCGTGGCAGATCAGCACCGCGTTGGAGCCGTCGGGGGCCAACTGCCCCCAGGTCTCATAGGCCAGGGTCACTTCCCGCAGCGCCCCGCCGCCCTCCAACTCGAAGGAGTGGGGGCGGTCGAGGGTGAAGAACTGGCGTTTGCCGGGGGGATCACCGGGCCGCCACGCGCCGGTCACCGGCAGATCGGTGCTGTAGCCCCGAGGGTGGACCGGCGGGAGCTTGTCATCAACCGGCGCGGCGGGAGGATCTTGCTGGCGACTGCGGTTCTTGCCTGTGCGCATGATCCTCCCTTCGTCTGTCTAGGGGAGGGCCACCGCTGTCCTAGCGGCAAAGCACGGACACTTGGTTGCCCCTGGCCGAACCAGAGGCCACATCCCCCGCCGAAGCGGGCGAGCACCTTGGGTGTCCCTCCCAGGTTGCTGGACCCTCCGTCCGAGCACATTGACTCGGGCGGCGAGCCGCTCTCGATGTACCCCACAAGGGTAGCGGGGCACGGTTCTCAGGCTCAACCTTTTACTGTTCGAAGCCTCAGACGGGCTCGACCACCGGATCCCATCGGTCGAGGGCATCGAGCCGGTCGTCGTTGGAGAACATCTCCACGATGGGCACGTCCAGCGACAGGCGGAGCTGGAGCCGCTTGACCTCCAGCTCCTCGTTCCACAGCGACAACGTGACGGCCATGCCCGACTCTCCGGCCCGGGCGGTGCGCCCCGAGCGGTGCAGATAGGTCTTGTGGTCGGGCGGCGGGTCGTAGTGGATCACCACGTCCACATCGTCGATGTGCAGCCCCCGAGCGGCCACGTCGGTGGCCACCAGGGCCTGGATCTCGCCGGACATGAACCGGGCCAGCGAGTGCTCCCGGGCCTTCTGGCGGAGGTCGCCGTGGATGGGCTCGGCTCGCACGTTCTCGGCTTTGAGCTTGCGGCTGAGGCGATCGCATCCGTGGCGGGTGGCGGAGAACACCAGCGTGCGCTTGGAAGCCCGGATGATGGCCGCGGCCACCTTGACCTTGTCCATCTCGTGGACGGCCACAAACCGGTGCTGCATCTCGTCCACCGTCACCTGCCGGGACTGGACCTCGTGGCGAACCGGGTCGCTTTGGTAGCGGCGGACCAGGGCGTCTACCGCCCCGTCCAATGTGGCGGAGAAAAGCATGGTCTGATGGCGGGCCTCCACATGGCGCAGAATCCACTCCACCTGGGGCAAGAACCCCATGTCGGCCATGCGATCGGCCTCGTCCACCACCACGATCTCCAACTTGGCCACCGACACTGCCTTGCGGTCGATCAGGTCGATGAGCCGTCCGGGGGTGGCCACGATGATGTCCAGACCGGAGTCGATCTTCTTGATTTGGGCCTCGATGGGGGCCCCGCCGTAGACCGGGGCCAGATCGAGGTTGCGGCACCGGGCCAGCGGACGCAGCTCCTTGGCCACCTGCACGGCCAGCTCCCGGGTGGGAACCAGGATCAGGCCGCGCACCCAGTGGGAGTCGGCCCGGGACAGGTTCTCCACCATGGGCAGGCCGAAGGCCAGGGTCTTGCCCGAGCCGGTTTTGGCCTTGCCGCACACGTCCAAGCCGGCGAGCGCGTCGGGGATGGTGAGAGCTTGTATGGGAAACGGGGTCTCAATGCCCCGTTCGTTGAGCGAGGCCACCAGATCTGAGGCCACGCCCAAAACGCGGAATTCTTCTGTCATCTATGAGTGGGGCGGCGGAAGGAAGCGGAATGATCGCCAGCCCGCTCCGTAAGGATACCGGCTTCAGGTCTCCAACGGGATGTTTTCCGGCTCATCGGAGGCCGACTCATCAGACTCGGGTTCTTCGGGGACCGCTTCGCCGGCCTCGGGCTCATCGGGGACCGACTCATCAGATTCGAGATCGTCACCCTCGCCTCGACCCCAGAGCAGATAGGCCACCGAGCCGATGATCAAGGCCAGCATCACCCAGATGTTCACCCGCACTCCGGCCAGCTCGCTGGCGAAGTCCACCCTGATGAACTCGATCCACAACCGCCCAAGGGAGTATCCCAGCACGTACAGCCCGAACAGACGGCCCGGCTTCAGCGTGAAGCGCTTGCCCACCCAGAGCAAAGCCCCGACCAAGGCCAGGTTCCAGATGCACTCGTACAAGAAGGTGGGGTGGAAGGTGTCGTCGTTTGGATAGCCAGCTCGCGCTGCTGGCAAGGGATCGATCTCCAGCGCCCACGGCAGGTCGGTGGGCCGACCAAATAGCTCTTGGTTGAACCAGTTCCCCCATCGACCGATGGCTTGGCCCAAAGGCAGGGCGGGGGCCGCCGAGTCGGCGATGTCGGACAGGGGGATACCTTTTTGGCGGGCGTATACCCACATGACGGCGGCGGCCACGGCCACCGCGCCGGGTATGCCCAAGCCGCCCTCCCATATCTGCCAGACCTCGCCCCAATTGCCCTGGTAGGTCTTCCAATCGGTGATTACGTGGTAGATCCTCGACCCGATCAGACCGGCGATCACCGCCCATACGGTGATCGAACTGGCCAGCTCCTGGGAATGGCCCCGCTGGGTGAACCGCCGGTGGAACAGCCAGGCCGCGGCCAAGACGCCGAGGGCGATCATCAGGCCGTAGGCCCGCAGTTCCAAAGAGCCGATATCCAGGCTGCTTGAGCCCGGACTGGGAATCGCTGCTGGCGTCACCTATCCACTCTGCCACGCGGCGATCCCGTTCACTTATCTCAGGCTGCCGGTGATCTGATTAGATTGCAGCCCATGATCGACAGTGCGCGACAGATTGAAAACCTCATGTACACCTACGCCGAGCGGATCGATGCCGGGAACCTGGAGGGGGTGGCCGACCTGTTCGCCGACGGGCGCATCCGCGCTGCCCCCGACACGCCGTTCGAGCAGACGGTTGTCGGACGCGACGCAGTGCTGGTCATGTACCAGAATTCAACCCGCATCTACCCATGCGGCACCCCTCGCACCAAGCATGTGACCACCAACGCCATCATCGAGACCGATGACGACGCCGGTGCAGGGTCTGCTCGCTCCTATTACACCGTCTTCCAGCAGCTCGACGATTTCCCGCTCCAACCCATCATCACCGGCCGCTACCACGACACCTTCCACCGCATCGATGGGGAGTGGTGCTTTGACACCCGAATCATGCTGGTAGACCAGATGGGCGACCTGAGCCGCCACCTGCTGTTCGAGTTAGACCAGTAGCCCTTGACCTCCGCGACCAACCTCACGCCCGCCAACCTGTTCGGCCTCCACGGCAAGATCGCCCTGGTTACCGGGGGCGGACGGGGCATCGGGGCCATGATTGCCGAAGGCCTCCTGGGCGCGGGCGCCCGGGTGGTCATCTCCTCCCGTCGACAAGACCAGCTCGATGAGGCGGTTGAGGAGATGTCGGGCATCGGCCCCGTGGAGGCCATCGCCGCCGATCTGTCCACCCAGCAGGGGTGCGAGGGGTTGGTCGAGGCGGTGGGCGAGCGCACCGACCATCTGGACATCCTCATCAACAACGCCGGGGCCACCTGGGGGGCGCCGATGCGGGAGTTCCCCGACTCGGCTTGGGACAAGGTGATGAACCTCAACGTGAAGGGGGTATTCCAACTCACCGTGGCCCTGCTGCCCCTTCTGGAGGCTGCGGCCACTCCTGAAGACCCCGCCCGGGTGATAAATCTGGGCTCGATTCAGGGGCTCCAGGCCCCCGACATCGAGAACTACTCCTACTCGGCCAGCAAGGCCGCGGTCCACCACATGACCCGGGTGCTGGCCAAGAAGCTGGGGCCCAGCCACATCACAGTCAACGCCATCGCCCCAGGGGCGTTCTACACCAAGATGATGGCCCAAACCCTGGACAATTTCGGCGATGAGATCGCGGCAGCCACCGCCTTGGGACGGCTGGGTCAGCCTGAGGACATGGCCGGAGCGGCGATTTTCCTCTCGGGGCGGGGCGGGGCGTATCTCACCGGCGCGGTCATCCCGGTGGACGGCGGCTACGCCACCACCCTGTAGGCAGAGTGATTGCCCATGCCAGCAGTGTTCATCGAAGTCCGGGCCAACGAGTACACCGGCCGAGAGGCCAACCCCAACGTCCCCTGGTCGATTGACGAGCTGATCGCCGATGCGGTGGCCTGTGCCGAGGCCGGGGCGTCGGTCTACCACTTCCACGGCCGGGATGCGGCCACCGGGGTGCCGGTGTGGGACGCCGCCACGCTGGGGTCGGTGATCGCCGGAGTGCGCGACGCCTGCGATTTGATCCTGATGCCCACGCTCGGCGCCTCCACCGTTCCCGACCCCCATGCCCGGCTGGCCCCCGTGCTGGATCTGGCCGCCGATCCGGCCACCCGGCCCGAACTGGCCCCCATCGACCTGGGCAGCTTCAACATCGACCCCTACGACCCGGCCACCGGCGCATTCGGCAATCCCGACATCGTGTACGTGACCCCGCTGCGGGCGCTGCGGGAGATGGTGGCCGATGTGGCGGAGGCCGGGATGAAGCCGATGGGCGCGCTGTGGACGGTGGGATCGGCCCGGCTGATGTCGGCCTTCTTGGACACCGGGGACATGGCCGCACCGGCTTACGGGGAGGTGACCTTGTCGGACTCGTGGCTGTCGGGGCATCCGGCCACGGTGGACGGGCTGGACGCCATGACCCGGTTCTTGCCCGACGACGGCCGGGTGGTGTGGGGGTGCCTGGCCTACGGTGCCGACCTGCGGCCCTTGGCCGCGGAGGTGATCGGCCGAGGCGGGCACCTCATCGCCGGACTGGGCGACTACCCCTACTTGGAGTTGGGCACCCCTTCGAACGCCGACATCGTGGCCGCGCTAGCCGGCTGCATCGCCGACGCGGGGGCCGAGTTGGCCACCGTGCCGCAGACTCGGGCGATGCTGGGCCTGGAACCAGCTTCCTAGGCCAGGATCCGGTCAGGCCGCCTCCGGCACCCGGACCAGCAGCACGCCTTCGGGGGCATCGAGACCGATAGCCGAATCGATTACCGCACCGGCGGCCTGCTGGGAGGAGAACGCGAGTCGCCACTGCCCCGGCGGCAGTCGGAAATCAGTGGGGACATCGCCCACGTTGAGGGCGCACACGGTGTCGCCCCGCCGGAAGCCGATCACCGGCGCTGAGCGATCGGTCAGCCACTTCAGCTCGCCAGCGTGGAGGTCGCCGAGCTCGCGGCGCAGCGCGAGAAGCTCCTGATACTTGTAAAGCACCGAGCTGGGATCGTCGCGCTGGGCTGAGACGGTATCGGCATCGTCTCTGTCGACGGGAAGCCACGGCTCGGGTCCATCGGTGAACCCGCCCGTCGGCCCCCGCGACCACGGCATCGGAGTGCGGCATCCGTCCCGGCCGTCGGCGGGGTTCTGATTCCGGACGGCCACTGGGTCTTGGCGCTGGTCGAGGGGCACGTCCACCTCTTCGAGGCCCAGCTCATCGCCCTGGTAGAGGAATGGCAGGCCGGGCAGGGCGAACAGCAGCACGCAGTAGGCCAGCGACCGCGACTGGCCCAGCTCGCCGCCGCCCAACCGGGTGGGCGCCCGGGGGTCGTCGTGGCTGCTGATGGCCCAGGACAAATCCCGGGGGGCGGCGTCGAGCGCATCTCGGAACGTGGACCACATAGCTGACGGATCCCAGGGAGTGTGCATGGGGGCGAAGTAGAAGGCCCGGTGCAGCCCGTCCTGTTTGGCCACATACCGGCTCACCTGGTTGGGATTGTTGTCCCTCAGGTAGACCTCCCCCAGAAGCAGAGCGTCATAGCGCTCCGCGATGGCCCTCCAGCGGCGGTAGATGGCAGTGTTGCCCGCCTGATCGAGGTCGTAGCGGTGGTCGTAGCAGCCGAACGCCTGGCGAGGGCTCATGTCCGGGGTGACCGGGAACCGCTGCGGGTTGTCGGGCATGAGCATGTTCTTGACCAGGCCATGGGCCACATCCACCCGAAAGCCGTCCGCGTCGCGGTCCAGCCAGAACGTGAGCACATCGTCGAACTCCCGCACCAGGTTGGGGTTGGCCCAGTTCAAGTCGGGCTGCTCGGGCAAGAACAGGTGCAGGTAGTACTGCTCAGAGGCCTCGTCAAAAGTCCAGGCCGGCCCCCCGAAGTGCGATATCCAGTTGTTGGGGGGCCCGCCGCCCAGCGCGGGGTCCCGCCAGTGGTAGTAGCCCCGCTTGGGGTCATCAGGATCGGACTTCGAAGCCTGGAACCAGGGGTGCTGGTCGGAGGAGTGATTGGGAACCAGGTCGATGAGCACCCGCAGTCCCAGCCGATGGGCCTCGGCGATGCAGGCGTCGAAGTCTTCTAGCGTGCCGAACAGGGGGTCGACGCCGGTGTAGTCGGCCACGTCGTAGCCGAAATCGCACATGGGCGACGGGTAGAAGGGGGTGATCCACACGATGCCCACCCCCAGCCAGGCCAGATAGTCCAGCTTCTCGGTGAGGCCGGGAAAGTCCCCCACCCCGTCGCCGTTGCCATCGGCGAACGAGCGGATATACACCTCGTAGCCCACTTCACGGTCCCACCAGCGCAGGTTGTTCTGAGCCATGACCGGAGATGCCTCTCTAACCGCAGCTCTTGCTCAGTTGAAGGCGATGACGCTGCGCACCACGTCGCCGGCCTTCATGGCTTCGAAGCCGTCGTTCACGTCATCGAGCCCAATGGTGGCCGACACCATCTCATCGAGCATGAGGCGGCCATCGAGATAGAGGTCGACGAGGCGGGGCATGTCCACCCGGAACACGTTCGACCCCATGAGCGACCCCTGGAGCCGCTTGTCGGACATGAACAGCTCCTGGCCCTCAATCTCCACCTTGGTTCCGGGGGGAATCATGCCCATAACCGTGGCCGTTCCGCCCCGGCGGATCATCCCGAACGCCTGCTGCGCGGTGAGCGCCAAGCCAATGGCCTCAAAGGAGTAGTCCACCCCGCCACCGGTCAACTCCAATACCTGCTCTACCGGGTCGCCGTCGGCAGGGTTGACCGCGTGGGTGGCTCCCAGGCGCAGGGCGGTGTCCAGCTTCCGGGGCTCGAGGTCAACCGCGATGATCTTGGTGGCGCCGGAGATGCGGGCGGCTTGGATCGACGACATGCCAACTCCGCCACAGCCGATCACCGCCACCGAGGCGCCGGGCTCCACCCCGGCGGTGCGGAACACCGCGCCGGTGCCGGTAGTGACCCCGCAGCCGATGAGCGCGGCCCGGTCCAGCGGCATGTCGGCGCGAACCTTCACCACCGCGTTCTCGTGGACCAGCATCTGCTCGGCGAACGACGAGAGGTTGGCGAATTGGAACACCTCCTGGCCATCACGGCTGAGCCGGGCGGGCTCGTTCTCAGAGCGGACACAATCAACCCGGCTCTGGACGCACAGGTAGGGCTGGCCGCTCAGGCATGAGTCGCAGCGCCCGCAGAACACCGACAGGCAGCAGATGACGTGGTCGCCGGGCTGCACCTCGCGCACATCGGGGCCCACCGCCTCCACCACTCCGGCGGCCTCATGGCCGAGCACGATGGGGCGGGGAACCACCCAGCCCTCGGTCTCCATGAAGTGCAAGTCGCTGTGGCACAGCCCCGACGCCGCGGTTTGAATCAGCACCTCGCTGCCTATCGGAGCGGCAACGTCTACTTCGTCCACCACCAGATCTTCCCGACCGTCCAAGAACAGCGCCGCTCTCATGAGATCCTCCTCCGCCTGACCCGATGGCAGGCGTGGTCAAACTACCAACGCGAGATGCTTCTGTGCCGAAGCTGGGGCCGAGGCTCGCTCAGGAGCAGCCGGAGGTGGAGCCGCAGTCGGGGCAGGCGTGGCAGCTTCCGGCCCGCACCATGAGAACGCCGCAGTCGAAGCAGACCGGGGCGTGGGCATCCAGGGGGGTCTGGCGGGTGAAGGGAGACGGGGGGTCGGGTTCCACGACGTCGCCGGGCACAGTGACCGGCACCTGCTCCTCCACCCCGGGCAGGGTGGGCTGGATGCGCTCGTCGGTGGTGTAGATGCCCAGACCGAGCCGCTCCTCGGGGTCGAGGTACTCCACCGCCAGGCGGCGGAACAGGTAGTCGATGAGGCTGGTGGCGATGCGGATGTCGTGATCGTCGGTCATTCCAGCCGGTTCGAACCGCATGCCGGTGAAGGCGTCCACGTAGGCCCGCAACGGCACCCCGTATTGCAGTCCGTGGCTCACCGCCATGGCGAAGGCGTCCATGACCCCGGACAGCGTGGAGCCCTGTTTGGACACCCGGAGGAAGATCTCGCCCGGGCTGCCGTCCTCGTACTCCCCCACGGTGGCGAATCCCTTGCAGTCGGCCACCCGGAACTCGAAGGTGCGGCTGGTGCGGGACCGGGGCAGCCGACGGCGCTCAGGCTGCGGCGACGCCGGTGTCGCCGCTGGGTCCCGAGCCGGATCGGGCTGGGTGGTCGAGGCATCGGCAACCGACAGGGGTTGGCCCAGCTTGCAGTTGTCCCGATAGACGGCCAGCGCCTTGACCCCCATCTGCCAGGCATCCACGAAGAGCTGCTCGATCTCGGCGGCGGTGGTTTCCTCGGGAACGTTGACGGTCTTGCTGATTCCCCCCGAAAGCCAGGGCTGCACCGCGGCCATCATCTTCACGTGACCGCTGGGAGAGATCACGTTGTCGCCCATGGAGCAGGCAAACACCGGCAGATGGGCTGGGGCGAGATGGGGGGCACCCACCACCGAGCCCCGTTCGTGTACATGGGCCTCGATGTCGGCAACATGGGCGGGGCTGTAGCCCAGACGATGCAGCGCCCGATCCACCGTCTGGTTGACGATGGGCATGGTGCCGCCTCCCACCAGCTTCTTGGTCTTGACCAGGCCCAAATCGGGTTCGATGCCGGTGGTGTCGCAGTCCATCATGAACGAGATGGTGCCGGTGGGGGCCAGCACCGTGGCCTGCGAGTTGCGGACCCCTGCGGTGTCCCCCCACTCCACCGCGGCGTCCCACGCGGCCCGGGCGGCGTCGAGCACCTCTTGGGGCACCGGCTCGACTTCCAGGCGGCTCAGCGCGTCTCGGTGCATCCGCAGCACTCGCCGGGTGGGCTCCTGGTTCTCGGCGAACCCCTCGAACGGTCCCAGGCGGGCGGCCATTCGCCCTGAGGTCTCGTAGGCCACCCCGGTCATCAGCGCAGTAACCGAGGCCGCCCAGCCCCGGCCCTCATCGGAGTCGTAGGCCAAGCCCAAGGCCATGAGCATGGCCCCCAGGTTGGCGTAGCCCAAGCCCAGTTGGCGGAACCGCCGGGTGGTGGCCCCGATCTGCTCAGTGGGATAGTGCGAAGGGCCAACCAGTATCTCCTGGGCGACGGTCATCACCCGGACTGCGGAGCTGAAACCCTCCACATCGAACGCGCCGTGGTCGTCGACGAACGACAGCAGGTTCAAGCTGGACAGGTTGCAGGCTGAATTGTCGAGGTGGAGGTATTCCGAGCAGGGGTTGCTGGCGGTGATGCGGCCGGTTTCGGCCGCAGTGTTCCACCGGTTGATGGTGGTCTCGAACTGCACCCCGGGGTCGGCGCACTCCCAGGCGGCCTCGGCTATCTGGGAGAGAAGCGACCGGGCTGACACCGTCTCCAGCACTTCGCCGGTGGTGCGGGCGGTGAGATGCCACTCCCCGTCTTCGGTCACCGCGGCCATGAACTCGTCGCTGAGCCGCACCGAGTTGTTGGCGTTCTGGTACTGGATGGAGTGGACGTCGGCGCCGTCGAGGTCCATGTCGAAGCCGGCATCCCGCAGCGCCCGGGCCTTGCGCTCCTCGATGGCCTTGCACCAGATGAACTCGGACACGTCGGGATGGTCGGCGTCCAGCACCACCATCTTGGCCGCCCGCCGGGTCTTTCCCCCCGACTTGATGGTGCCGGCCGAGGCGTCCGCGCCTCGCATGAAGCTCACCGGGCCGCTGGGAGCGCCCCCGCCGCTCATCTTCTCCTGGCGAGACCGGATGAGGCTCAGGTTCACGCCGGCTCCCGATCCCCCCTTGAAGATCCGCCCCTCCTCCCCGTACCAGTCGAGGATCGACTCCATGGTGTCGTCCACCGCCAGGATGAAGCAGGCCGACGACTGGGGCACCGCCCCGGGAACCCCGAGGTTGAACCACACCGGCGAGTTGAACGCGGCGCGCTGGCGGACCAGCAGCCAGCGAAGCTCATCGGCAAACGCCTCGGCCTCCTCCGGCTCGGCCAGGTGCCCCGACTCGGTTCCCCACGCCACCAGCGTGTTGACCACCCGGTCGATCACCTGTCGCAATGATGTTTCCCGCTCCGAAGTGCCCAAACCACCCCGGAAGTACTTCTGGGCCACGATATTTCCGGCATTGACCGACCAGTTGGCCGGGAACTCCACATCGGTCTGCTCGAAGGCCACTTCGCCGTCTGCGCTGGTGATTCGGGCGTCGCGGCGATGCCAATCCACCTCGTCGTAGGGGTGGAAATCGGCGCGGCTGAAATGGCGGCTCAGGCCGATTCTGGTGCGGTCAGATGCCAGAGCCATCAGCACTCCTCAACGGATGCAGCTCTTATGGCGCATACCGCGTCTATTTTATCCTTGCTCGATTGAGGCTGCGGCGTGAGCGGCCAGGTCAAAAGAGCCTCGTCACGAGACGTGCCTGCACCGGACACGCCAGCCCGTCCAAACAACGGGCTGGACCCCTCAAGGAGTCGCCTGAACCCCACTATGGTCGTCGGCGTCAGCCACCATTCCGGCCACTCACACCGCAGCAGTACGTCACGGTAGATGATGGAGCCTGTGGACGGTAAGGAGGATAAGGGGGATTCCCTGTGGATTTCAGGTGAATATCTGGAAACATGCCCGACTGACCCGCCTGCTACCGTCGGCGGCAGGTGCATCAGCTGTTTCCTCGGTTCGTCTCCGACATTGACCCGGTTTCGGTCTACGCGTCCGACAGCCGCATCCCCCACTCCAACCGGCCTTGGCTGATGCTGAACATGGTCACCTCCGCCGATGGCGCCACGTCGGCCGATGGCGTGTCGGAGGGGTTGTCGAGTCCCGAGGACCGGCGGGTGTTCTCGGCCCTCCGGGCGGTGGCCGACGTGATCTTGGTGGCGGCCGAGACCGTGCGGCGCGAGGGCTACGGACCGCCGAAGACCAGCCCGGAGGCCGCCGCCAGCCGAATGGATCGAAACCAGTCGCCGCGGCCTCGACTGGCCGTGGTGAGCGGTTCGCTGGATCTGGACTTCACCGCACCTCTGTTCGCCGACCATCCACCGCCGATGCTGTTCACCGTGGCCGATCCGCCTGCCCACCGTTTGGCCCAAGCCGAGGCGGCCGCGGAAGTCCACCGCGTGGGCGACCATCAAGTGGACTTGGCGGAGGTGCTGCGATTGATAGGCCATACAGGCGCCGATGTTGTGCTGGCCGAGGGAGGTCCCAGCCTCAACGGGCAGCTTCTGGCCGCCGGGCTCTTGGACGAGCTGTGCTGGACGATCTCGCCGACGCTGGCCGGCGGTGACACATCCCGGATGACGCGGGGCGCCCCGTCCCGGTTCGACCGTCTGCGGCTGGATCGGGTATCGGCTCAAGACCACACTCTCTTTCTGCGCTACCTCACCCACTGACCCGGACTCTGTTCTGACGCTCCCGAACCGCTTATCGGCCGTCGGAACTGACCGGCAGAGCGGTGTCGCCCATGATCACGTAGACCGGTTCTGACTGGGACAATCCCGCGGCCGGCGCCTCCGGCGACAGCGACCAGTGGAGCTTGCCGGCGAGGAACGAACTGGCCCACAGCACGAGAAACAAGGCGGACACGGCCAGCGCCCTTCGGAACCAGTACACCTTGGCCGGCAATCGCCGGGATACCGGCGGCTCAGGGCAGTGGTCGGACACCAACACCAACGCGGGCTTCAAGGCCGGCTGGGCCATAGGTTGATCAAACATGGGTAAAGCCATGTGACCATTGTCCAGACCGCGGTGACAGTTAGTCGGAAAACAGTTGTCTATCTGCGGTTTCGCAAATTTCAGCCGCGTATTTCAAGCGGTGGTGAGCAACGATTCGAGAACGCTTCGGTAGGTCTCCACCGCCGCCCTGTCCACCCGCTCTTCAGCAGTGTGGGCCAAGGTCGATTCTCCGGGCCCGAAGTTGGCCGCAGGAATGCCCCGCTCAGCGAAGAAGGCCACGTCGGTCCATCCCAGCTTCGACTTGATCTCCAGATCGTTGTCGGCGATCAGCCGTTGCAGCACCGGGTGGCCCAACCCCGGTGGGGCGGCCGGTGCGTGTTCGGTCACCTCGAAGCCATCTTCATCGCCCAATACGGGCGCCAACATCTCTCGCAGAATGTCCTCGGCTTCGGCGGGGCTTCGATCGGGAGCGTAGCGATAGCCCAGCGTCACCTCGGCCCGGTCGGGCACAACGTTTCCGGCCACGCCGCCCTCCACCGCCACCGCCTGAAGCGACTCCCGGAATTGGCAGCCGTCGATCACCGGCGTGCGGGGTTCGTATGCCTCGGCCAGTTGGAGCACCGATCCAAGCCGATGGATGGCGTTGACCCCCATCCAGGGTCGGGCGGTGTGGGCTCGGGCGCCGGCCAGCGTCACCACCGCCCGCATCGATCCCTGGCATCCGGCCTCCACCGCTCCCCCGGTGGGCTCGCCCAGCAGAGCCACGTCGGTGGCCAGCAGGTCGGGGCGGACATCGAACAGCTCCCGCAGTCCGCTGTCGGCCACTCTCACTTCCTCGCGGGCGTAGAACAGCCACGTCACATCCACCTCAGGCTCGGCCACCGCGGCGGCCAACTCCAGCATCACCGCCAACGCCGACTTCATGTCCGCGGCTCCGAGGCCCCACACCACATCGCCCTCGATGCGGGCCACCGCGTTGTCGTTGGGGGGCACGGTGTCGCTGTGGCCGCCGATCAGCACCCGCTGGGGTCGGCCCAAATCGGTCCGAGCCACCACATTGTCGCCCACACGATCCACGGTGAGGCCGGGCACCGCCCGCAGCTCCTCCTCGATGAGACCGGCGATAGCGCCCTCGTTGTAGGACACCGAGGCGACATCGATCAGCTCGGCTGTTTTGGCCAGCAGATCAGCGCTCATGGCCTGCCCCGTCAACGATTTTCGCCGTGTCGGAAGCCGCGGACCCGATGAAGAGGCCTGCCTGTGGATAACCCATGCCTAAGTGGCTGCGCCATGCTCGCGCAATACATCGTTCAGCTGGGCCTTGTCGTGGCGCTCGCCGGGCTCAAGATGCTTGATCACCAGCACGCAGGGCATGCCGAAGGTGCCCCCGCCGAACTCCCGAGGCCGGGTGGCCGAGACCGCCACCGACCAAGCAGGAACCGAGCCGCGGCCCAACTCCTCGCCGGTGGCCGCGTCGATCACCGGGATCGAGCCGGTGAGCACGCACCCGGCGCCCAAAACCACGCCGTCGCCCAGCCGGGCGCCCTCGGCCACGATGCAACGGCTGCCTACCAAGCAGTCGTCTCCGACGATGACCGGGGCGGCCTGAGGAGGCTCCAACACCCCGCCGATGCCCACCCCGCCGGAGAGGTGGACGTTGGCCCCGATTTGGGCGCAGGAGCCGACGGTTGCCCAGGTGTCGACCATCGTGTTGGCGCCCACTCGTGCGCCGATGTTCACGTAGCTGGGCATCATGATCACGCCCCGGTCCAAGAACGAGCCCCAGCGGGCCGACGCCCCCGGCACCACCCGAACGCCGGCAGCCTGATAGTCGGTCTTGAGGGGGATCTTGTCGGCGTATTCGAACGGCCCCAGTTCCATGGTCTCCATCTCGGCCATGGAGAACAGCAGCAGGATGGCCTGCTTGAGCCACTGGTTCACCACCACCTCGCCCTGGCCGTTCACCTCGGCCACCCAGGCCGCGCCGGTGTCCAGCAGGTGAATAGCCTCTTCCACCGCAGCCCGGGCCTCGGGATCGCCGTCGGTGATCGGCGTCCGGTCGGCCCACAGCGCCTCGATACGGGCTTGCAGATCGGTCATCTCAGTGCTCACTTCCTCACGGTATCGCCGCACCGGGCGGCCACTCGCTGTTCAAGCAGGTCGATTTGAGCATCGGGAGCCACCGCGGCCACTCGGGCGTAGGCAGCGCCCTGGGGCCCGTAGAACTCGCCGGGGCTGATCAGCGCGCCCAGCTCCTCGGCCACCCGGCGGGACAGCGACCAACCGTCGCCGTCGGGCGACGCCGCCCACAAGTACAGACCGCCGCCGGGCAGGCTCACATCGGAGGCGTAGGGCACCAGGAGATCGCGGAGGCGGGCCAGCCGGGAGCGGTAGATGTCCCGCTGGGCGTCTACGTGGCGGTCGTCGCCGAATGCCGCCACTGCGGCGGCCTGCACCGGGCCGGGGACCATCATCCCAGCGTGCTTGCGGACCTCCGACAGATAGCCCACCAGATCGGGATCGCCAGCGTAGAAGCCGGCCCGCATTCCGGCCAGGTTCGACCGCTTGGACAGCGAGTGCACCGCCACCACCCCGTCGGGTCCCGTGCTGAGGACGCTGGCCTCGGCGGTTCGGGCGGCCTCGTCCCAGATGAATTCGATGTAGCACTCGTCGCTGAGCACCGGTACACCGTGATGGCGGCCCCACTCCACCGCGGCGACCAGATCGTCGATGGCACCGGTGGGGTTGCCCGGCGAGTTCACCCACAAACACAGCGAGCGGGCGATGTCATCGGGCGCCACCGTGTCGAGATCGATACGCCACTGGTGGTCGAGCGGCACGGGAACCGCCCGGCAGCCGGCCAGCGCAGCCCCCATGGCGTAAGTGGGATAGGAGACCGCCGGGTACAGAACGGTGTCGCGACTGGGATCGCGCAACCGCAGGTAGTGGGGCACGGTGGCCACCAACTCCTTGGTGCCCACGCAGGCCGCCACCGCGGCGGTGGCGGCGTCGATGCCGAACCGCCGGGCCAGCCAGTCCAGCGCGGCCTCCCGGTAGGCAGGCGACCCTACCGACGCCGGGTAGCCCCGCTCGCTGTCGGAGGCCGAGAGCGCAGCCACCACCTCCGGCGGGGGCGGATCGGAGGGTGCGCCCACCGACAAGTTCACGCAGCCGCCGTCAAAGCCGTCGGCCACCGATCGCAGCTCATCGAGACGGTCGTAGGGGTATGGCGGGGGAACGAAACCGTCCACTACCCCACCACCCACTCCGAGAGCCGGGCCGCCGATGCCTCATCGAGGCGAGCCTGGATCCGGTAACCCTCTTCTTCGTTCTCAGTGGTCAGCACATGGCCGGCCCGCTGAACCGCAGCCAGCACCTCGCCTCGGGCGTAGGGCACCACCAGCTCGACGATGAGCCCGCTGGAGCGCAGCTCATCGGCCATCGCGGCCAGCAGCTTGTCGGTCCCCTCGCCGGTGGCAGCCGAGACCACGATGGCGTCCTTGTTGGCACCCAGCGGAATGTCCCGTCCGGCCAGTAGGTCGCATTTGTTGTACACCAGCAGCTCGGGGACCGCACCCGCGCCGATCTCCCGCAGCACTTGGCGCACCGCGGCAATGTGGCTGTCGGGGTCGGGTCCGGAGGCGTCCACTACGTGCAGCAGCAGATCGGCCTCAGCAACCACATTGAGCGTCGAGCGGAACGCCTCCACCAGTTGGTGGGGCAGCTTTTGGATGAATCCGACGGTGTCGGTGAGCAGCACCCGCTCCCCGCCCGGTAGCTCGAGTCGGCGGGTGGCGGCGTCGAGGGTGGCGAACAGCCGGTTTTGCACCAGCACTTCGGAGTCGGTGAGCAAGTTGAGCAGCCGGGACTTGCCCGCGTTGGTGTAGCCCACGATGGCCACCGTGCTCTGGGCCGAGCGGCGACGGCTCCGGCTCTGCACGCTGCGGTTCTTGGCGATGTCGCGGAGTTGGGCCTCCAGCTTGTGGATGCGCCGCTGGATGCGCCGTCGGTCCACCTCCAGCTGGGTTTCTCCCGGTCCCCTGGTGCCGATCCCACCGGCTTGCTGGCTGAATGCCCGGCCCCGGCGCAGGCGGGGCAGCCGGTAGCGGAGCTGAGCCAGCTCCACTTGGGCCTTTCCCTCTTGGCTGCTGGCGTTCTGGGCGAAGATGTCGAGAATCACCGCGGTGCGGTCGATGGCAGTGCGGCCGAGGATCTTCTCCAGGTTGAACTGCTGGGCCGGGCTCAGCTCGTCGTCGAACACCACGGTGTCGGCGTCCGCCTCTTCGCACACTTCGAGGATCTCGTCAACCTTGCCTTTGCCGATGTAGGTGGACGGATCGGGGGCGCGGCGGCGTTGGACCAGGCGACCCATCTCATCGGCCCCGGCGGTGTCGATGAGCTGGGCCAATTCGTCGAGTGCTGCATCGGTGCGGGCTGGGTCGGCGCCGTCGAGAGTGACGCCCACCAGCACGATCTTCTCTCGGAAGGTCCGCTCGATGAACGCCCCCGACTCCCCACCGTGGGTGCCGAATCCGCCCCGGTGGGTCTCGCTGTCAGCCATATTCAACCGCCGCGATGAAAGCCGCGGGCCCGACCAGAACCGCGGTTTCGCCCAGCTCCACCGTCACGTCGCCACCGGGCATAGACACCTGGACAACCGTACCGGTCAAACCCCAGCGGTGAGCCGCATGGGCGGCAGCGCATGCTCCGGTCCCGCAGGCCTCGGTCACCCCGACCCCTCGTTCCCACACTCGCATCTCGATTCCCCCGGCGGCGGCACCGATGAACTCCACATTGATCCCCCCCGCCAGGCGGGAGAGCTCAGACCCGTTCCTGGCCACATCGATCTGGTGCACGTCGTGGACCGCCACCACCAGATGGGGATTGCCCACGTCTGCGGAGGAGAAGTGATCGGCGAAGCCGTGGTTGCGGAGGTATTGGACGACCTCGCCTTCTTCCAGATCGGGGCCGGGGCCGATCAGCCCCATGTCGACTCGAACCTGGACCACGGTGGGATCTTCAGTGGGTTCAACGCTCACGGCTCGAATCCCGGCATCGGTGCCTATGGACAGCTCCCGGTTGGAGCCGCGGGCGTCTCGCCTGACAACCGCCTGGGCCAAGCAGCGGATGCCGTTGCCGCTCATCTCGGCCCGGGTCCCATCGGCGTTGAACAGCACCATGGTTGCATCGGTGCCCGCACCGGCATCGCCGGGCAGGCCGAAGATGAGCCCGTCGGCCCCCACGCCGCGGGTGCGGTGGCATGCGGCCTCGGCCGTCGCGGGGGCGTCGGCGGGCAGCGCGTCGGCCAACGCGATCAGAAAGTCATTTCCCAAGCCGTGGTGCTTGGCCAGCTGCATCGTTCCAGTCTGACAAGTTCTGGGCCCTGCACCGCGCACCATTTCGACCTCAGCTCGGGGATCGGTGTTGTGCCATGTGGGAGAGCGCTTCATCGGCCAGCGACTCGGTGTCGGAGTCGGCGTTGAGCCAGGCGATGCGGGGGTCGCGACGGAACCACCGCTCCTGTCGGCGGGCGAACCGCCGGGTACGGGTGATGGCCAATGTCAGCGCCTCCTCCAGCGACATCTCGCCGCTGAGGTGCGCCAGCAGCTCCTTGTAGCCCAGAGCCTGGGAGGCGGTGCGCGACAGCGGTGGATGGCGAGCGGCCAGAGCTTCCACCTCGGCCAGAAAGCCAGCCTCCATTTGCCGCTGGTACCGCTGCTCAATGCGGCAGTCGACCTCGGCGCGAGACAGCGACAAGCCCACCTGGACAATGTCGCGGGGCGGGTACTCGCTCAGGCCTGGCCCATAAGAGGAGAACGGACGGCCACCGCCCACTGTTACCTCCAACGCCCGCACGATCCTTCGCCGGTTGGTGGGCTCCATGCGCGACGCGGCAACCGGATCGAGCTCGACCAATCGGCGATGCAGGGCCGTGGTATCGAGCTCCTCCTCCAGGGCGGCAGCCGTTTCGGGATAGCGGGCCGGGATTTCCAGATCGTCGATCACCGCCCGGTAGTAGAGACCGGTGCCGCCCACCAGCACTGCCTGTCGACTTCGCGCTGCGACGTCGGCCCGGGCTTGGCGGGCCGCGGCTTGGAACATGGTCAGGGAGTAGTCCTCAGAGGGTTCGGCCACGTCGATGAGGTGGTGGGGCACCTCGGCCCGCACTGCGGCGGAAGGTTTATCGGTGCCAATGTCCATTTCCCGGTACACCTGCATGGAGTCCACCGAGATGATCTCGGCCTCCCCCAGACGGCGGGCTATGGCTAGGGCCACCGACGACTTACCAGTGGCCGTAACCCCGACGACGGCCAGCGTGCTCGGCATCTTCACAAGTTCGGACCCCGACAAGCCGCTCAGAGGGCGGCCACCGGTATCCGGGTGCGCCACCGGGGCGGAGCGGTCACCTCGGACAGCTCTCCCCGCAAGTGGTGGGCTCCGGCCGCGGTCACGTCCACGGTGGCGAAGGTGCCCGGCTTCAGCTTCTGGGGTGAGGGGAAGTGGACTAGGCGGTTCTGACGGGTCCGGCCAGTGAGAACACTGGGGTCTTTCTTCGACGGCCCTTCCACCACTACTTCTTCGCGTCGGCCAACCCGGGCCTGGTTGCCCTGGCGGCTGGAGCGGTCCACCACCGCCCGGAGCCGCTCGAAGCGGTCCCGCACCTCTTCGGGGTCGCAGAACTGGTCGGTCATCTCGGCGGCCTCGGTGCCGGGGCGGGGCGAGAACACGAAGGTGAATGCCGAGTCGTATTCCGCCTCAGCGGCCACCAGCAGGGTCTGTTCGAAGTCGTCCTCGGTTTCGCCGGGAAAGCCCACGATGATGTCGGTGGATACGGCCAGGTCGTCCACCGCGTCCCGGGCGGCCCGCAGCCGCTCCAGATAGCGCTCGGCGGTGTAGCCCCGGTGCATGGCCGCCAGCACCCGGTTGCTGCCCGATTGCAGGGGCAGGTGCAGGTGCTCGCACACCGAGGGAACCTCGGCCATGGCCTCAATAGTCTCGGGCCGCAGATCCTTGGGATGGGGGCTGGTGAATCGGATCCGCTCGATGCCCTCCACCGCGCCCACGGATCGGAGCAAATCAGCGAACAGCGGGCGAAGCGATACCCGCTCTCCGGCCTGGCGGCGGTCCCGCTGGAGATCGCGGCCATAGGAATTCACGTTTTGACCCAGAAGGGTGATCTCGGTGACCCCGCCGGCCACCAGATCGGCGGCCTCGGCCACCAAGAGCTCCAGCGGGCGGCTGATCTCTGCCCCCCGCACCGCGGGCACGATGCAGAAGGCGCATGAGTTGTCGCACCCAACCTGGATGGTCATCCACGCCGCGTAGGGGGCGTCCCGGCGCACCGGCAGTGCGGAGGGGAAGCTGTCGCGGTCGTCGTCTGCGGCCTCTTCGAGGATCTCCACGATGGGCCCGTCGGCGGCGGCACCAATCAGATCGGCGGCCCGATGCACATTGTGGGTGCCGAACACTACGTCGACATGGTCGGCCCGCTCCCGGATCAGATCCCGGTCTTTCTGGGCCAGACAGCCCGCCACCGCGATCTGCATGTCGGGGCGGGCCTGCTTGAGCCGCTTGAGGTGCCCGAGTTGGCCATAGAGCTTGTTGTCGGCGTTCTCGCGGATGCAGCAGGTGTTGAGCACGATGACGTCGGCCGACTCCATGGCGTCGGCCGATGTCATCCCGTCGGCTTCTAGCAGCCCGGCGATGCGCTCGGTGTCGTGCTCGTTCATCTGGCACCCGTAGGTGCGGATGAAATAGCTGCGGCTCACCCCGACAGGCTACCTGTCGGCTACCAACTGCCTCCTAGCCGGTTTCACCGGCATCCCTGCTGGATTCTCCGGTGTCCTAGCCGGTTTGGGCCGCGGCATCCTCGGTGGCCTCGGCCACCTCGGATGCTTCTTCCTCGGCTGGAGGGTTCACGGCCCTCCACACCCGCTCGGTGATCTCCACCATGATCTCAGGGTGCTCAGACAAGAACGCCTTGGCCTTGTCGCGGCCCTGGCCGAGGTGCTCGCCCTCGTAGGTGAACCAGGCCCCGGACTTGTCGATGATGTCCAAGTCCACGCCCACATCCAGCAGCGAGCCTTCCCGGCTGATGCCCTTGGAGTACATAATGTCGAACTCGGCCTGGCGGAACGGTGGGGCCACCTTGTTCTTGGCCACCTTCACCCGGGTGCGGTTGCCCACCACATCGACGCCCTGCTTGAGGGACTCGATGCGGCGGATGTCGAGGCGGACCGACGAGTAGAACTTCAGCGCCCGCCCGCCCGGCGTGGTCTCGGGAGAGCCGAACATCACGCCGATCTTCTCCCGGAGCTGGTTGATGAAGATGCACACCGTCTTGGACTTGTTCAAGTTGGCGGTGAGCTTGCGCAGCGCCTGCGACATCAAGCGGGCTTGCAGGCCCACGTGGGTGTCGCCCATGTCTCCCTCTATCTCGGCCCGGGGGGTGAGGGCGGCCACCGAGTCGATGACCAGCACGTCGAGCGCGCTCGACCGGATCAACATGTCGGCGATCTCCAGGGCCTGCTCGCCGGTGTCGGGCTGTGAGATCAACAGCTCGTCCACGTCGACGCCGATGGCCTTGGCGTAGATCGGATCGAGGGCGTGCTCGGCGTCGATGAACGCGCAGATCCCCCCGTTCCGCTGGGCCTCGGCCACTGCATGCAGTGCCAGGGTGGTCTTGCCGGAGGACTCCGGGCCGTAGATCTCCACCACCCGGCCCCGGGGGAGCCCCCCGACACCCAGCGCCAAGTCGAGGGCTAGTGCCCCAGTGGGGATGGTCTCGATGGCCATGGTGCCCTTCTCACCCATCTTCATTACGGCGCCTTGGCCGAACTGCTTCTCGATTTGGCCGAGGGCCATCTCTAGTGCCTTATCTCGCTCCACATCTCCTCCTTAAGGTCATGGGTATCGCGGCTGCGAGTTCACGGGGGAACGTCGAGCCACACTCTAAAGACGACCAGTGACAGTTTGTCCCCGAGTAATGACATCAGCGTAGTTACGGGGGCGGAATTCCACAAGTACCCCACACCCCGGCAAGGGGCTTCTCGCTGGCCTGAAATGGCCGTTCATCCGATACGGTGAGCGTATGTCAGAACAAACGTTCACCGACGAGGAACTGCGCCAGCGGCTGACCGCCGAGCAGTATCACATCACCCAGCAAGCCGGCACCGAGCGGGCCTTCACCGGCGAGTACTGGGACTGCAAAGACGAGGGCATGTACCGCTGCCGGGTGTGCGACGTGGAGCTGTTCTCCTCTGACACCAAGTACGACTCGGGAACCGGCTGGCCGTCTTTCTACGAGGAGGCCGGCGAGGGCAAGGTAGACCGCCACACCGACCAGAGCCACGGCATGACCCGTACCGAGGCGGTGTGCGCCGCGTGCGGGGCACATCTGGGCCATATCTTCCCCGACGGCCCCCACCCCACCGGCGAGCGCTACTGCATGAACTCGGCTTCGCTTAGGCTCGACCGCGATCTCACCGAAGAGGAGAACTGAAATGGGAAGGCTGGACGGCAAAGTGGCCCTCATCTCCGGGGGCGCCCGGGGCCAGGGCGAAGCCGAGGTGCGGCTGTTCGCCGCCGAGGGCGCCAAGGTGGTGTTCGGCGACGTGCTCCACGATGAGGGCGAGGCGGTGGCCGCCGATGTGGGCCCCAATGCCCACTACATCCCCTTGGACGTGACCGACCCGGGCGCGTGGCAGAAGGCGGTGGATGAGACCATCAGCCTCTATGGCCCGCCCAACGTGCTGGTGAACAACGCCGGGATCCTCCTGTTCGGCGTGTCCATGGTGGACACGTCGCTGGATGACTACATGCGGGTGATCAACGTCAACCAGGTGGGGGTGTTCCTGGGCATGAAGCACACCGTTCCCGCCATGATCGAGGCCGGCGGCGGGTCGATCGTGAACATCAGCTCCACCAACGGCATAGCCGGCTACGGCGGCACGGTGGCCTACACCGCCTCCAAATTCGCGGTGCGGGGCATGACCAAGAACGCGGCCCTAGAACTGGGCCAACACGGCATCCGGGTCAATTCCATCCACCCCGGCGGCGTGGACACCGCCATGACCGCTCCCGACACCCTGGGCGACGCCATCTCCGACGAGGACCGCGAGGCAACCTTCGCCATGCTCCCCCTGGGCCGGGTGGGCCAGCCCGAAGAGATCGCCCGCCTCGCCGTCTACCTCGCCTCCGACGAGTCTTCCTACAGCACCGGCGCCGAGTTCATCGCCGACGGCGGCATGCTCGCCGGCGTCGTCAACCCCGAGATCTAGACCAACCGACCCGCTTCCCTCGCCCCATAAGGGCGTCTACTGCCCGGCGATAACTCGCATGCGGAGGTTGTTGAGGATGGAGACGGTGGTGAATTGGCGGGTGCGCTCGCGGTCGAAGGGGAATTTGACCTTGGCTGCCTCAACCTGGCCGTTCACCAAAGTGGCCATCCACACGGTGCCGGGGTCCTCCCCGTCTAGCGGGTCGGGGCCGGCGACGCCGGTGACGGCAATAGCACAGTCGGCGTCCAATAGTTTGGCGGCGCCGTGGGCCATGGCGGTTACGGCCTCTTCGCTCACCACTGGACCCTCGGGCACGTCTAGCAGGTCGAACTTCACGTCGCTGGCGTAGGACACCAGGCCGCCGCGGAACACGTCGCTGGCGCCGGGCACCGCGGTGAGCCGGGAGCCGATCAATCCGCCGGTGAGGGATTCGGCCAGCGCCAGGGTCCAGCCCCGGCTCCTCAGGGCGTCGAGCACGGCCGACTCCATGGTCTCGTCGTCGATGCCGAACACGATGTCGCCGATAATGCCCCGCACGATCTGCTCCTCGTTGACCAAGATCTCGTCCACTTCGCCCTCGCTGGGGGCTTTGGCGGTGAGCCGCACTTTGAGACCCTCCATACCGGAGGCCAAAAAGGCGATGGTACACCCGCCCACTTCGTCCAAGCGCTCGATCTCCTCGTGCAGCTTCTCGGCCAGGCCTGACTCGGAGTCGCCCCAAGTGCGCAGGGTGCGGCTCTTGATCACCGCGGTGATCCCCGCCCGCTCTTTGAGGTCGGGCAGCACGCACTCCCCCACCATCTGCTGCATCTCCCAAGGCACGCCGGGCACGGCGTATATGGCTTTGCCGTCGGTCTCCACCTTGAAGCCGGGGGCGGTGCCGGGCATCACCGGAAACACCTCGGCCCCGTCGGGTACGTCGGCTTGGCGCAGGTTGTTCTCGGGCATGGCCCGGTCCCGGCCTCCGAACACCCGAGAGATGCGCTCCACGATGTCGTCCCGCCGCACCAGCTCCACCCCGAGGGCGGCGGCGATCACATCCCGGGTGATGTCGTCTTGGGTGGGGCCGAGCCCGCCGCACATGATCACCGAGTCGCTGCGCTCTAAAGCCTGGTTCAGCACCGCCTGCATGCGCCCGAAGTTGTCGCCCACCTTGACCTGGTGGTGCGAGTCGATGCCGGCCATGGCCAGTTGCTCGCCAATCCACGACGAGTTGGTGTCGACGATCTGGCCGAGCAGCAGCTCGGTTCCAACTGCGATTACTTCACAATTCACGCAGGGAGGTTAGTGGGCCGCCAGCGATAGGCCGTTACTGGTCTGCGGGGGCGATGGCCCCGGCTCGCCCGTCGGCGAGATAGCGCCAACCGGAATAGACGGTGATGGCCACCGCTGACCAGATGGCCAGCGATACCGCCCAGTCGACATTCTCCAACGACGGAAGCGCGGCCACAGTGAGCGCCCCGCCTTGCATAAAGGTCTTGAGCTTGGCCGATTGACGCGCCGGCAGCGACAGCCCGTCTCGGGCCCACCGGGTGCGGACGGCGCTCACCAGCAGTTCCCGCACCGTGATGATCAGCACCGGCACCCAGAACAGGCGGTTCACGGCCACAAAGCACCAACAAGCCCCCAGGATCATCACCTTGTCGGCCAGCGGGTCCAAGAAGGCCCCCCAGCGGCTCTCGCTGCCGGAAGACCGGGCCACCCAGCCGTCGTAGTAGTCGCTGGCCCCCAGCACCCAGCCCATCGCCACCACCGCCCACGACGTCCCTGCGCTGTCGGAGGCAGCCAAGATCAGCACGAAGAGCACGGGCGACAGCAGAATGCGCCCCAACGTGATCAGATTGGCGGTCAACCGCAGATCAGCCCAGGAATAGGCCTCTACCTGGCTCATGGCGATACCGCCTTGCTCACGGCGATACCGCCTCGGCCACCAGGTCGGGACCCAGGGCATCAACCACCCGCACAGTGTGGAACTGCCCGACGGCCAGATGGTCGGGCACCGAAACCACCCCGTCGATCTCCGGGGCTTCTCGATAGCTGCGGGCAATTCCAGGCGTGTCCACCAGAACTTCGACTTCGCGGCCGATGAGTTGGTCACGCTTGGTTGCGGTGATCCTGTCTTGGACCTCCGCCAGCTCCCGGCGGCGCTCGGCGGCCAATTCGGCCGGCACCTGCCGGTCGAGGGTGGTGGCATAGGTACCCGCCTCGGCGGAGTAGGTGAAGAACCCGCACCAGTCCAAGCCCACGTCGGCCACAAAGTCGAGCAGGGCATCGTGGTCGGCCTCGGTCTCACCGGGGTAGCCCACGATGAAGTTGGACCTGAACACCGCCTCGGGCTGGCGATGGCGGATATCGGCCATGCGGGCGGCAAAGCGGTCGCCGTCGCCCCACCGCCGCATCCGGGCCAACAGAGGCCGGGACACGTGCTGAAGCGACAGATCGAAGTAGGGCACCTCGGTGGCGCAGATGGCGTCGATGAGCGAGTCGGTGAGGTCGGACGGATACAGATACAACAGCCGCACCCAGCGGACCCGGTTGCGAAGCGACTCCACCAGCGGGATGATGCCCCGCTCTCCTTGACCCTGATCGCGGCCGTAGGAGGCCAGGTCTTGGGCCACCAGCACCGCTTCTTGTACCTCCAGTGCCTCCACCTCGGCCACGATGGCCTCGGCCGACCGAGAGCGCTGGGGCCCCCGGAAGCTGGGAATGGCGCAGTACCCGCAGCGCCGGTCGCATCCCTCGGCGATCTTCACGTAGGCCCACGGCGCCTCAGCGGGCGGGCGGGGCAGGTTCAACAGGTCGAATGAGGGCAGCTCGGCCACAGGCGCCGAAGAGGGCTTCGCCCCGATGCTCACCGACACCCCGAACCCGGCTACCCGGTCGACCTCGGGCAGGGCCTCGGCCAGCTCAGCGCCGTAGCGCTCGGCCATGCACCCAGTAACTACCAGTTCGGCCTCGGCCGCCGAGGAGCGCAGCGCCAGCACCGTGTCCACCGACTCCTGGCGGGCCTCCTCGATGAAGGCGCAGGTGTTCACCACCACCAGATCGGCTTCTTCGGGCGCGGGGGCCGCGGCCATCCCGTCTCGGACCAGCAACCCCGTGATCTTGTCGGAGTCCACCTGGTTCTTGGGACACCCCAGCGTCTCAACCCAAAACCGGCGCACCGTATCGACACTAGGTGGCATCGAGGTCAGAACCACCAGCGCCGGACGCCTGCTCCACCAACTCCACCGCCGGCGCTGGACCCAAAGCCTCTTCCTCATGGTCGGAGATCAAAAACGGCAGCGACACCAGGTACACGGCCAAGAGGAAGGCGCCCTCCCACCAGCGCTCCAAGCCGTCTCCCCGGAACATGAACAGCCAGGCGGCAACCGAGATGCCCATCATGATCCACACCGCCAAACCCGAGAGGTTCCCGTCGACCAAGGGCCCGGGGCCCACCAAGGCCACTACCGCGCTCACCAGCAGGCTGTTGAACGTGTTGGAGCCCAAGATGTTGCCCACCAGCAGATCGGCCTCTCCCCGGCGGGCCGCCTGCACCCCGGTGATCAGCTCGGGCAGCGAGGTTCCGAACGCCACCAGCGACAGCCCCACGAATCCCGAGCCCAGACCCACCTCTTGGGCTATGTCCACCGCACCGGTTACCGCCAGCTGGGCGCCGACCACGGTGGCGGCCAGCCCCAGCACAGTGCGGACCAGCTCGGCAGGCTGGCTTATCGGCTTGTCGGTGTGGAGCACATCGGCGGAGCTGCCGTCATAGGCCGGCCGCCACAAGATGGCGGTCATGGCCACCACGAAGGCCAGCAGCAAGACGAAGCCCTCCCAGCGCTCCAAACCGTTTTGCACCAGCACCCAGAACAACCCTGCGGCCGCCACCGACACCACGCCCTCCCGCCACAGGGTGCTGTTGGCCACCCGGATGTAGCGGCCCCCCACGGCCACTGCTGCCACCAGGGCGGAAAAGCCCAGCACCAGGCTCAAGTTGGCCACATTGGAGCCGACGATGTTGCCCACCCCCAAATCGACGTTGCCGTCGGCGGCAGCCAGGCCCGACACCAGCATCTCGGGGGCGCTGGTGCCAAAGCCGATAACCAGCGCCCCGATCACGATGGGTGAGATGCCCCGGGCGAAGGCCAGCCGCGACGCGCCGATCACCAATTGGTCGGCACCCAAGGCCAGCACGAGGAGACCCCCCGCCAGAAGCACCGCTGCTAAAGCCACAGGAGGAGACTACCGACGCTCAGTCAGCATTCATGAAGGGAGCTCGTCGGGGGCCATCAGCACCTCACGGGCCTTCGACCCCTCCGAGGGTCCGACCACGCCCCGCTGCTCCAGCAGGTCCATGAGCCGGCCAGCCCGGGCGAATCCCACCCGGAGCTTGCGCTGGAGCATCGATGTGGAGCCAAGCTGGCTCTCCACCACCAGCCTCATGGCCTGAACCAAGAGTTCATCGTCATCGTCACCAGCCCCGTTCGCGGCGTTCGAAGGCGCTGGGGCCAGCGGATCGTCGTCGCCGTCGCCACCGTCGGTGGCCACCGAATTGGCCAGGCTGGGAGGCTCCATCGCCGCGGCCTGACGGCGCCATGCGCCCACCACGCTGCGAACCTCCGACTCGGTCACCCACGCCCCTTGGATGCGCTGGGCAGACGTGGAGGTGGGGCTGAGCAACAGCATGTCGCCCCGGCCCACCAGGCGCTCGGCGCCCTGTTGGTCGAGGATCACCCGGCTGTCGGTTTGACTGGACACGGCGAAGGCCAGCCGGGCCGGGATGTTGGCTTTGATAACGCCGGTGATCACGTTGATGGACGGCCGCTGGGTGGCGATCACCAGATGGATTCCCACCGCCCGGGCCTTCTGGGCGATGCGGCAGATGGAGTCCTCCACGTCGCGGGGGGCCACCATCATCAGATCCGACAGCTCGTCTACCACCACCAGGATGAGCGGCATCCGCTCCTTGGGCTCGGTGTCCTCGATCCCCAGTTTGCGTTCGTTGTCGAAGACTCCCCGATCGCAGGCCTCGTTGTATCCGTCGATATCGCGGACGCCCACCGAAGCCAAGATCTCATAGCGGCGGTCCATCTCCCGGCACGCCCAGGCCAGGGCGTTGGCCGCCTTCTTTGGATCGGTTACCGGCTGGGTGAGCAGGTGGGGAACATGCTCATACTGGGCCATCTCCACCATCTTGGGATCAACCAGGATCATGCGCACCTGGTCGGGAGTGGAGCGCATTAGCACCGAGGTGATCATGGAGTTGATGCACGACGACTTGCCCGCTCCGGTGGCCCCGGCAATGAGGATGTGGGGCATCCGGGACAGGTCCATCATTACCGGCTTGGCGTTGATGTCCCGGCCGATGGCCACCTCGAGGGGGTGGCTGGCCTTGCGGGCCTCGGCTGACGCCAAGATCCCGCCCAGCGACACCACCTGGCGGTCGCGGTTGGGCACCTCCACGCCGATGGCCTGGCGCCCGGGGATCGGGGCCAGGATACGGACGTCGGGTGAGGCCAGGGCATAGGCGATGTCCTTGCTCAAGCTGGTGACCCGGCTGACCTTGACCCCCGGCGCCAGTTCCAGCTCGTAGCGGGTCACGGTGGGACCGACCACCATCCCGACCAGCTTGGTTTCCACGTCATGGGCGGCCAAGGCCTGCTCCAGGGCCGCGCCCTTCCGGGTGGCTTCTTCCTGGCTGCCCTTCTGGGGATCAGACCCGTTCAGCAGCTTGAGTGAGGGGAGCTTCCATTTGGAAGACTTGGACTTCGAAGACTTGGACTTCTTGTCGCCGATGATGGTCGGCGCCTCCCACTGCGGCTCGTTGGAAGGCTCGGGCGTCGGGGCGGGCTCAGGCTCACTCCTCGGCTCGGCTTCGAGCATGGCCAGAGCGGGTTCGGGCTCAGGGGGTGGAGAGGGAATGAGCACGACCTCGGGTTCAGCCGAGGACGCTTCCGGTTCGTCCGGTTGGCCATCTTCGGCGGATGGTTCGGAATCCAGTGGCCGCGGTGCGGTGCCGGTCAGGAGATCGAGGAACTGGGCAAAGGCGGTCTTGAGTTTGGCGCCGTTCACCTTGCGGGCCCACGCCCGCAACGACACCCGAGTGAGTATCACCGACCCCAAGAGCCCGAATGCGCCCACCACCAGACTCGCGCCCCAGACGCCCATAATCGCGGCCAGCGTGCCCCCGAAGGCCAGGCCCAGCGCTCCGCCCGCCCCCATCAGCCCGTCGAGGTCTTCGATGCCCGGCCGGTCGATGGCGATGTGGAGCAGGCCGGTTACCGAGAGGAGCGTCAACGCGGTGCCGATGCCGAGGCGAACAGCCAGCACCAGATCGGCCCGAGCCGGGTCGGTGTAGGGGTTCTTGTCGAAATCGCCTGGGGTGCTCTCCTGAAACTCCTCATCAGGACGGGGACCCCGCAACAGCACGACCCCGATGGCCAATAGGGCGATCGGTATGGCGGCCCGGGCGGTGCCGATCAAGGCACCGAGGACGGTCCTGAGCCCCGAGCCGAACGGTCCGGCCACGTCGGCCCATAGGCTGCACGCCGCCACCAAGCCGGCGAGGATGAACCCCACGGCGATGATGTCGGCGCGGTGTCGAGCCCAAACCGCGGCCGCAGCCTGCTTCACCCGACTATCGGGAGAGGCTTCGGTTTTGGATTTGGACTTTGCGCTGGGCTTTGTAGGGGGCTTTCGAGCGGTTTTCGTAGCCACAACAACAACAAACGTACCATTGACAACACCAGTAACCAATGGTTTGGCCAGATCGCGGCCGGTTTGTTCAGAACTCGATGATGATGGGGACGATCATCGGACGGCGTCCGGTGTTGTGGTTGACAAACTGTCCGGCGGCCCGGCGCACCAGCCGCTCCAAGTCGCCATCCTCCCCTGAAGCCAGGCCCTCCTCCACGGCGGCCGCCACCTCGTCGGCGCCGAGCGATTCCAGATCTTTCGCCGCATCGCCCCCCACCCAGCCCTTGCTCTCGAACCGGGGCTGGGCCAGCAAGCGGCCCTCAGCGCGGTTCACCGCCACCACCACGTTGACCACTCCGTGGCTGCCGAGGATGGACCGCTCGCCGAACAGCTCCCTGCCGTTCTCGATCAACTGCCCGTTCACAAAGTAGTAGTCCCCCGAAGTGACCTTTCCCCGGTTGGCCAAACCGCTGTCGCTCAACTCGATCTGCTCGCCGTCGCGAGCGAGGACCACTCGATCCGCGGCCATGCCCATCTTCATCGCCAGATCGGCGTGGGCAACGAGGTGGCGAACCTCGCCGTGAACCGGCACAAAGAACTCAGGGTCGGCCACCGTGTGCAGGGTGCGGAGCTCGTCCTGCTTGCCGTGGCCGGTGGTATGGACGTCTAGTTGCCCGCTGTGGACCACTTCGGCCCCCCGATCCACCAGGTTGTTGATCATCCGGGCCACCCGGGCCTCGTTGCCGGGGATGGGCGTCGAGCTCAACACCACGGTGTCGTCGGGTCCGATGTCGATCCAGCGGCTGTCCCCGGTGGCGGCCATGGCCAGGGCAGAGCGGGTCTCCCCCTGCGAGCCAGTGGACACCACGCACACCTGCCCGGGGGAATACCGGTCGACATCGGCCACGTCGATCACCGCGTGGTCGGGCATCGTGAGCAAGCCCAGCTCCCGGGCCAGGGCGAAGTTGCGCTTCATGGACAGCCCCAGCGTGGCCACTTTGCGCCCCGACTCCACCGCGGCATCCACCACCTGCTGAACCCGGTGAACATGGCTGGAGAAGGCGGCCACTACCAGGCGTCGGCCGGGATGGGCGGCAAACACCCCTCGAAGCACCTCTCCAACCTCGGTTTCCGACCGGGAGCTGCCGGGAATCTCCGAGTTGGTGGAATCGCACAGCAGCAGCCGCACTCCGTCGGTTCGAGAGATGGCCCCGATCCGGGCGAGGTCCGTGCGCCGACCGTCCACTGGGTTCAGATCCAGTTTGAAGTCGCTGGAGTGCAAGACGACCCCTTGGGAAGTGCGGATGGCCGAGATCAACCCCGAGGGAACCGAGTGGGTGACGGGGATGAACTCGCAGTCGAAGCTCCCGATGCGGAGCCGGTCGTGGTCGCCGATGGGGTTGAGGGTTGTGCGGTCGATAACACCCCGCTCCTCCAGGCGGTTGCGGATCAATCCCAGGGTGAAGGGCGAGGCGTAGATCGGAAACGACAGCCATTCCAGGGCATGGGGCAGCGAGCCGATGTGATCCTCATGGCCGTGGGTGCATATGCAGCCAACGATGCGATCGGCGCGATCGCGCAGGTACTCCAAATCAGGGAGCACGAATTCAGCGCCGGGCATGTCCTCATCGGGAAACAGGATTCCGCAGTCCAGCAGGAGAACCTCGCCCCCGGATTCGATGGCCGCGCAGTTCCTCCCGATATCGCCCAACCCGCCCAGAAAGGTGATCTGAACCGGATCAGCCATCGGCACCGAGTCTTGTGCCGGCCAGCACCTCAGCAGCGGCCTCGGCCAAGCCCTCAGGCTCGACGTCCAGGGGTGGGCGGCAGCGACCGACCGGGATGCCGATAAGGCGCATCATCGCCTTGGCCGGAATTGGGTTGGGCGCTGTCAACCCCGTCTCATAGTCAAACGACGGCATGAGGCTGGCGTTGATCTTGGCCGCGGCCCCAACGTCGCCCCCCTCGAAAGCGGCGATCATGTCGGCGTGCTCGGTACCGGCCCAGTGGGTGGCCACCCCGATAACCCCCACCGCCCCCACCGCGAGCAGCGGCAGGGTGAGGCTGTCGTCGCCGCTGTACACCTCAAAGCCCTCGGGGGCCTGGGCGATGAGCGCGGCGGTCTCGGCGGGGTCGCCGGCCGCGTCCTTGATGCCGACGATATTGGCGACACCATGGGCCAACTCCAGCAGCGTGGCAGTGTCCACCTTTCGCCCGGTGCGCACGGGAATGTCGTAGATGAGCACCGGTAGATCGGTGGCCCCGGACACCGTGGCAAAGTGCTTGGCCAGGCCGGCTTGCGAAGGCCGGTTGTAGTACGGGGTCACCGACAAGATGCCATCAGCCCCGGCCTCTTGAGCCCGCTCGGTGAGCTCCACGGCCGCGGCAGTGTCATTGCTGCCCGCTCCGGCCACCACCGGCGCATCCACCGCAGAGACGACCGTGCCGATGAGGTCGATTTGCTCGTCGTGGGTCAGCGTCGGCGCCTCTCCCGTGGTGCCCGCCACCACCAGTCCGTCGCTCCCGTTGTCAACCAGCCATTGGGCCAGCGACGCGGCGGTCTCCAGGTCGAGCGAGCCGTCGTCGGCAAACGGTGTGACCATGGCGGTGAGCACCTTTCCAAATCGAGCCATGGGTTCTCCTTACGCTTCAGCGGCGTCGTCGGCCATCTCGGTTGCCCGATCGATCCCCAGGGTCACCAGGAGATCCTCGTGCAACTCGAACCACACCTCATGGTAGGAATCCATGGAGGGTTTCGTAAACCAGTTAAGTTCGCCGCCCTGCACACGAAGCAGCGCGTTGTCGAGCCGCCCTCCATAGTGGCCGAATCGGTCAAGGGCATCGGCTAAGCGGGCGACAATGGGCTGGACCCGCTGGTTGATCTCGGCCAGTCGGGCTATGACAGCGGCGTCGTAGTCGGGATCGGTATGGTCGTTGAGCGTCTGGTCGCCGCGTACTTGGAAATCGGTGCAGACCTCCTTCAACTGAGGGTCCAGCACCCGAAACAACTGATATTGCTCCTGGATGAGGGGTCTGGTGCCGGAACTCTCGATTTCGGCGGCCACTAGCCGCTCGGCCTCGGCCCTGCCCTCCCCGAGCAGCATCCACCCCTGGGCTCGCTTCCCGTCCCGGTAGCGCACCCAGCCCCTCTCCCCCAATTCGCTCAGGACGCCCGCGGCCTGTGTCGCCGACAAGCCGGTGGCCAGGGCCACAGATTCAGCGTCAGCCATGCCCTTGGTACGCAGCGCATAGAGGACGCGCCCCTCCATCCCAGACGAATACGGCACCAGATCAGACTACTTCCGCTTCTCGATCCCGGTCTCCGGGGCGGCCTAGGCGTCTCAGGATGAGGGGGTAGCCCACCAGGGCGATGGTGGCGAAGACGAACCATTGGACGGCGTAGGCCAGGTGAGATCCCTCCCCGAGGTCGGGAGGGGGAACGGGGACGGGCCAGTCGCCAGCAGGCGGTGCTTGAGCTTGGAGTTGCAGGTAGACCGGCAACAGGGCGGTATCGAGCTGTTGGGACAGGCGGGCCAAATCGGGGCGGGCCATCTCCGTGAGCACCCCGCCAGACGGGTCTGACTGCTGAAGCCCAGCGGCGGTGACCGTAGCCCGAACAAGCCCGATCACCTCCACCTCACCACCGGCAGAGGCGAAATCGGCGGGGGAAGTGCCGGTGCCAGCCCCGTGAGGGATCCAGCCCCGGTTGACCGCGACGGCCTCCCCGGTTGGGAGCCGCAGCGGGGTGAGAACCCAAAACCCGGCAGAACCCTGGAAGGTCCGGTTGCGGATCAAGACCTGATCTTCCACCTGGTAGACACCGACAGCCCGGACCGAGCGAAACTCGATGTTGTCCCCTATGTCGTAGTCATCGTCGATGCCGGCCAGGTCTTGAATCTGCACAACTGGGAGTTCGCTGCGACTGGTGATGGTGCTGTTGTGCTCCCGGCGCTCAGACAGCCGGTGGAGCTGCCAGAACCCAGCGGCGATCATGGCCATCACTGCCAAGAGCACCGCGATGTTCAGCAACAGGCGCCGGAATGACACAACTGGGTCGTCGCTAGATGTCCAGCAGGGTATCGAGGCCCACGATGAGCCCAGAGCGGTTCGGGGCCGCTTTCACCGCGGCCAATACGCCGGGCATGAACGAGGACCGATCGGTGGAGTCCTGGCGGATGACAAGGGTCTGGCCCTCAGCACCCAGGATCACCTCGTGGTGGGCCACCATCCCCCTCATTCGCACGGCATGGACCCGGATGCCGGTAGGGCCCTCCGCCCCCCGCACGCCGGACAGCATCTCGTGTTCAGTGGGATCGGGGGCCCAGTCGCCCGACGCCGCCGCCATCTTGTCCACCGTGAGCCGGGCGGTTCCCGATGGAGCGTCGATCTTGGCATCGTGGTGCAGTTCGATCACTTCAGCGGTATCGAAATAGGGCGCCGCGAGTTCGGCAAAGCGCATCATCAGCACGGCGCTGATGGCGAAATTGGGTGCAATGATGCATGCCCGCTCCGCCGCGGTGAACGCGGCTTGGAATCGCTCGAGGTCGGCGTCGGTGAATCCCGTCGTGCCCACGACGGCGTGGATCTGCTGATCGGCCAGCCAGATCAGGTTGTCGCGGGCTGCCTCGGCGATGGTGAAATCCACCACCACGTCGGCATCGGCTTCCGCCATTGCCTCTCGGTGGGCAACCGCGACCACACCGCCTGCGGAACCACCGGCCTGGATGGGGTCCACGGCGGCCACCAATTCCAAATCCGGATCAGCTGCCACCGCCTCACAGACGGTGGCGCCCATTCTGCCCCCCGCGCCGAACACCCCTACCCGAAGCATGGACGAGACGTTATAGGGCCGAGCGGAGGCAAACCGGTCGGAAAAATGGAGCCTGGGGCCAGGCTATCGAGGGGCGCGATCCCGGTCGCGGCCCCGACCGCCGCCCCGGCGATGCGAGCCTCCGCTGGGCCCGAGGTCGCCGAACTCGTCGCGTAGCTGCGACTCGAAGTCGTCTTCGAAGGAGGCTGCCTGGGACGGACCCTCCCAGTCACCTCGGCCCCGACCACCCCGATCATCGGAACGGCGGTTGTCGCGGCGGTCGCCGCGATCCCGACGGTCGTCCCGGCGGTCATCCCGGCGGCCCCGACGATCATCGCGATCCCGGCCACCCCGATCATCGGAACGGCGGTTGTCGCGGCGGTCGCCGCGATCCCGACGGTCGTCCCGGCGGCCCCGGCGATCATCGCGATCCCGGCCACCCCGATCATCGGAACGGGGGCCAGAATCGCGGTCGTCGCTGCTGTCGTCGCCGGTCAACTTGAGGCTGATCTTGCCGTTGGGATCGATGTCCTCAACGACAACCTCGAGGTCATCGCCCAAGGCCACCACGTCCTCAACCCGCTCCACGCGGCGACCTCGACCGAGCTTGGATATATGGACCAAGCCATCGCGACCGGGAAGGATGTTCACAAACGCCCCGAAAGCAGTGATGTTCACTACCTTGCCGTTGTAGACCTCGCCCACATCGGCGGTCGGCGGGTCCAAGATCAAGCGGATTTGGCGCTCGGCCTCGTCGACCTTGTCCCGGTCGGGTGAGGAGATGGTGACGATGCCGGCGTCTTGGGCATCGTCCACGTTCACCTCGGCCCCGGTCTCGGCCTGGATCGTGTTGATGACCTTGCCCTTGGGCCCGATCACCTCGCCGATCTTGTCCAGCGGGATCTCGAACTTGATGATCTTGGGAGCGGTGGGCCGAACGTCATCTCGGGGAGCGTTGATGGCCCCGGCCATGACCTCCAGAATCTTGAGCCGGGCGTCTCGAGCCTGATTGAGCGCTCCGGCCAGCACATCGGCGGGCAGCCCGTCAATCTTGGTATCGAGCTGCAAGGCGGTTACAAAGTCGGCGGTGCCCGCCACCTTGAAGTCCATGTCGCCGAAGGCGTCTTCGGCGCCCAGAATGTCGGTGAGCGTGGTGTACCGACCCTCATGGAAGACCAAACCCATGGCGATGCCCGCCACCGGGGCCTTTATGGGCACGCCCGCGTCCATAAGCGACAGCGTGGACGAGCACACCGAGCCCATCGAGGTTGAGCCGTTGGACGAGAGCACCTCCGACACCAGGCGCAGCGTGTAGGGGAACTCGTCCATACTGGGGATCACCGGCACCAACGCCTTCTCCGCCAGGGCACCGTGACCGATCTCCCGGCGCTTGGGGCCCCGCATGAAGCCGGTCTCCCCAGTGGAGTAGGGCGGGAAGTTGTAGTGGTGTATGTAGCGCTTCTTGTCGATGGGATCGATCCCGTCGATCATCTGGTCCATCCGGGCCGTGCCCAGCGTGGTGATGTTCAACACCTGGGTCTCGCCCCGCTCAAACAGCCCTGAGCCGTGGGCGGTCTCCACCACCCCCACATCGGAGCCCAGCGGCCGGAGATCGGCCGCGGCCCGGCCGTCGATTCGCACACCGTCGTGAACGATGCGGTTGCGCACGATGCTCTTGGTGAGCGAGCGGACGGCGGCCGAAATCTGCTTGTCGGCGCCCTCCAACTCGGTGAACCGGTCGGCCAGTGCGGATGCGATCTCCTCTTTGGCCTGCGACTCGGCCTCCTGGCGCTCGGTCTTGTCGGCAATCGACATCGCCGCGGCCAGCTTGTCGGCGCCGACCTCGGCCACTGCCGCTTCTACCTCGGGGGTGTAGTCCACCTGGAGGTCGTATTCCATGGGGGGCTTCACCCCGGCAGTGGCAATGAGACGGCGCTGGAGACCCACTGCCTCTTTGATCCACTCCTTGGACCGCTCCAAGCCCTCGGCCAGGGCAGCCTCATCCACCTTGGGGGCGCCGTTGCTGTAGTGCTCCCAGCCGGCCTCGGTGCCGTTGGCCTCCACCATCATGATTGCCACGTCGCCGTCGTCCAGAACCCGTCCGGCAACCACCATCTCGAACGTGGAGTCGGCGCCCTCGGCGTAGGTGGGATGGGGAATCCACTCCCCATCGGCACTGTGGGCCACCCGCACCGCGCCGATCGGGCCGGCGAACGGGATGCCCGAGATGCTCAGTGCAGCCGATGCCCCGTTGATGGCGATCACGTCGTAGGGGTTCTCCTGGTCGGCACCCAGAACGGTTCCGACGATGTGGATCTCGTTGCGGAACCCGTCGGGAAACGAGGGCCGCAGCGGTCGATCGATGAGTCGGCACGTCAGGATGGCCGATTCGGGGGCCCGACCCTCCCGCCGGAAGAACGAGCCCGGGATCTTGCCCGCGGCATACATCCGCTCTTCGATGTCGACGGTGAGGGGGAAGAAGTCGATACCCTCGCGAACACGACGGGCAGCCGTCGCGGTCACCAGGATGGTGGTGTCGCCCATGCGAGCGACTACGGCACCGTCGGCCTGTCCGGCCAGACGACCTGCCTCAAAAGACAGGGTTTTGTTCTCGGCACCGCTGACTGCGGCCGAGACGGTGATGGCTTCCGCCATTTTTGCTCCTCTCCGGACCACGCATGGTCCGAGCGGGCCGGACGGAGCCAGTTCCCAGTTGGAGAGGCCCAGCCTGACTCGGCCCCTTCAACTGGCAGCTGGCCTCTCTCTAGGCCCGCTTATCTGTTTTCTGTCGGTCGCCCGGGCGACACCCGCTTCTCAGCGGCGCAACACACTCAGCGTCGAAGGCCGAGATCGGCGATGATGCCGCGGTACCGCTCAACATCGTTGTCCTTGACGTAGTCGAGCAGCCGGCGCCGTCGGCCCACCATCATCAGCAAGCCCCGCCTGCTGTGGTGGTCCTTGACGTGAACCTTCAGGTGCTCGGTGAGGTGGTTGATCCGCTCAGTGAGCAATGCGATCTGAACCTCAGGCGAGCCTGTATCGGTGTCGTGCAGGCGACGCTTCTCGATTGTCGCGGTCTTTGACGGTAGCTTCTCGGCCATCCCTACTCAGTGTGTCCGTCGGTCGGAAAAAGGGCGATTGCACTGCTCCATGTCATTTGAGGCTGTGCCTATGCCCGGGGGACCCGTTCAAGCTACCACCCCAAAGACCAAAACACCTACCTGTGCGTTGTGAGGGATACTGGAGCCATGAAGGTGGTGTCCTTCGGCAGCCTCAACTACGACCTGTCTATCTGGATGGACCGGCTTCCGGGCCCAGACGAGACGTTGAGGGCCCAGCGAATGGAAGCGTTCTCCGGGGGCAAGGGGGCCAACCAGGCAACGGCAGCGGCCCGCCTTGGGGCCGAGGCGCACATGGTGGGCTGTGTGGGCGACGACGACCGGGGCCGCTGGTTGCTGTCAGTGCTCAACAGCAGCGGCGTGGACACCAGTCTCGTCCGCGTCTCCGAAGAACCCACTGGCACGGCGGTGCCGCTCATCACCCCGGCCGATGTCTCCATCGTGATTGTGGCCGGGGCCAACGCCAGCACCGGGGCCGCCGATGCTGACGCGGCCACAGAGGTCATCGCCGCCGCCGATGTGCTGTTGCTGCAAGGCGAAGTGGGGGCGGCTGGGGCTCGGCGGGCCGCCCAGGCCGCCCGGTCGGGGGGAACCGCGGTGGTGTTCAACCCTGCCCCAGTAGACCCATTTCTCGTCGAGGCCGTCATGCCGCTTACCGATGTCTTGGTGATGAACCGAGCAGAGCAAGTCCAGATCGACGCGATCGGCCCGGAAACAGGCCAATGCGACACGGTCATCACATTGGGCAGCCGGGGAGCCCAAGTGGGCGAGGTTGTGGTTCCCCCCTACCCCGCAGACGTGGTGGATCCCACCGGTGCAGGAGATGCCTTCTGCGGAGCCTTGGGCATTGCCCTGGCTGAAGAGCGCCCCCTTGTCGAAGCCGTCCGCTTCGCCAATGCCGCCGGCGCCCTAGCCGTGGCCACCCCCGGCGCTCAACCCTCCATGCCTACGAGGGCCGAAGTCAACGCCCTGCTCGGTGGCCAACACTGACCACGGGAGCTGCCCATCCTCACTTGGGTATCAGCATTGTGGCTATTCAGGTTCTACTTGGTCTCCAGAGTCTTCGAACGCACTGGGAGCAACTGGCTGAGTTCGGATGCTCAACTGATTTACAACCGCAACTAGTGCCACAAAAAACTGCACCGAGGCAATAACGATCAGAACCCTGGATACTCTAGCCGCGCCGATGCTATCTAAATCTCTCCAAACAGCCGCAACCAAGAGAATAAGAAACGCACAGGTTAATCCGTTGATGGCCAAAATTGATCCCGACCAGCCAGAAAAGCTGACACTATCTGATTCGGAATTACGTCCGGTAAACGCGACAAATAATGAAATCCAAGACGCAAAGACTAGTAGACAAATTATGGCAAGAAGTGCAGCGAATGGCTCAGTTCCAGGAGGTTCATACCTGTCTGCTGTCAGCATTACTTGCATTGGCCATACAAGAAAACTGGCCGCAAAGGACAGCAAGGCAAAAACTAAAGATGAGAACAACAATTTTCTGGTTTGCAGCGAATCGTTCATTTTTCTCCCTTCCTCGAGAGCAATTTGACGCTAACACATTGATGCGAGTCAGCGACTGAGGGCGGGCATCACGTGGGTGGCGGTAAGGCGGATGCTCTCCATGACCTTGTCATGGGGGATGGCGTAAGGGTTCATCATGCACAACAGCAGGTCGACGCCGAGGTCGGCAAAGCCCTGGCATAGCTCGATGCACTGGTCGGGGTCACCGGCAATGGCCACGCCCTGTTCCACTAGGTCCTCGATGCTGAACGTGGTGTCCCAGTCGGCTTCCGCGGTCATTCCGGGGAGATACCGCAAGTAGTTCCAGTCGCCGAGATCAGCGCCCTCTTCCTGGAGCATCTCAGCCACGCTGCCCACCAGCTTGAATGCCACCGTGGGATACCACCAGAACGATTCTCGGGCGTTCTCGTAGGCCTCGGCCGTGGTGGGCGCGCAGTGAAACATGGCGAAGGTGGCCACCCGGTCGTTCACATAGCCGCCTACCGGATTCTGGCAGGCCTCCACCGCCTCGCGGTACAGGTCAACCCGCAGGGCCAACTCCTCCAGCGATACCCCTGCGCTGAATGAGAGCAAGCCCATTCCCATCTCCCCCACCAGTTGATGGGTCTCGCGGCTGCCGGTGGCGGCCCACAGGGGAGGATGGGGTTTCTGCACCGGCTTGGGCAATACCCGACGGCGGGGCATCGACCAATACTGACCCTGGAACTCATGCTCGTCGTTCAGCCAGCAGCCGGCGATGTGCTCGACCGCCTCAGCCCACATGGCCCTGGTCTCCCGGGGGTCGATCCCGAATCCCTCGAGCTCGGCTCGGGTAGTGGAGCGACCGGTGCCAAACTCCACCCGCCCCCCGCTGATCACATCCAGCGTGGCGGCCGACTCGGCGCTGCGAACCGGGTGGTTGTAGGGCTTGGGCGTCAAGCGCACGCCATAGCCCAACCGAATCTGCTCGGTGAGCGCGGCCACCGCCCCGTAGAGCACCTCGGGATTGGAGCTGTGGGACATCTCCTCCAGAAAGTGGTGCTCGACCGTCCAAAAGCTGTGATACCCGAGTTGGTCGGCCAGCACTGCCTGCTGGATGAGCTCCTTATACCGAAGCTGCTCGCTGTCGTGGTGCCACGGCCGAGGTACGGGAATCTCCGAGAAAAGAGCTAACTCCATACCAGTCAGCAGGATGGCTCGGCCATCAAGATTTCCCGGGAGAGGAGAATGAGCTTCATGGCTTTTGGTGGGAAGGTTCCGCCATCAAGATTTCCCGGGACAAGGCGACGTCGATGCGGAGCTGTTTCACCAGGGGTTCGATGCCGTCAAAACGGTGCTCGCTTCTCAGCAACTCCACAAACTCGACTCTGGCCTCCTCGCCGTAGAGGTCTCCCTCGAAATCCAGGAGATGCGCCTCCAACAGCGATTGCTGGGCGTGCTCGTAGAACGTGGGCCGCCGGCCGATGTTGATGGCTGCCATGTACCGGGACCCGTCGGGACGGGTGTACCAGCCGGCGTAGACCGCGTCGGCGGGCCAGGCCATAGCCATGGACACCGGGATGTTGGCGGTGGGAAATCCGATGGTCATCCCCCGCCGATCCCCCAGCACCACCTTGCCCCTGATCTCGTGGTACCGCCCCAGCATGGCCGCCGCCGTGCGGACATCCCCTCCGGCCAGCGCCCGGCGCACGGCAGTTGAGGACACCGGCTCGGGCCATTTGTCATCATGATGAAGGAGCTTCACCGCGTGAACCTCGAAGCCCATCTCCATGCCGAATTTCCGCAATGTGTCGATGTTTCCCAGACGCGCCCGGCCGAAGTGGAAGTCTTCGCCCACCACCACGCTCCGAACCTGAAGCCTCTTCACAAACACCTCGCGCACAAAGTCTTCCGGCATCGTGTGGGCTCGGTCGGGAGAGAACTCAATCAGGTACACGTATTCGATGCCGGCCGCATCAAGCAGCTCCAGCTTCTGATCGAGGGAATTCAGGAGCTTGGGGGCGTTCTCCGGCCGCAACACCAGCGCTGGATGGCGGTCGAACGTGACCACTGCGGGGGCCACGCCCAGTCGATTCGCTTCGGAGAGAAGCTGATTGATCACCGCCTGATGTCCGACATGGACACCGTCGTACACCCCGATACTGGCCGCGGTTTCCTCAATGCCTTCGAAGCGGCCAAAGTCCTCGATGACTTGCACCGCTCTGCACGGTAGCGGGCGAAGCCTCAGAGTGGACAATCCCGATCACGGCAATGGCAAGCGCACCGGCCCTCACTGGGGGATTACAACTGCTGGTTTGACCACGCCAGGGAGATGGGCCTCATAGACGGCCAGGAGGTGGCCCTGTGGTCCGAGCACAGCCCACGGACCTTCTCCCTCCGCCGACAGCTCATCGGCTGCCAACACCTGTCCGCTCCCCACTCTCTGGCCGAGAGCCTCGTCGACCGACACCGCGGGGTAGTCCCGCAAGGCCTCCGCCATGGACAAGAGCACCGGCGCGTCCACCGGCCGGGCTTCGTCGACTGCGAACGAGCCGATGGCTATGCGCCGCAACACCCGAAGATGTCCGCCGCCCCCCAAGGCGGTGCCGATGTCGGCGGCCAACGAGCGGATATACGTTCCCGAGGAGCAGGTGACCTCCATCCGGTAAACCCCGGCGTCAGCATCCAACGGGGCTACCGCCAGTTCATGGACGGTCACCGGCCGGGCTTCCCGCTCGACTTCGACTCCTTCGCGCGCCAACTCGTGCAGCCGACGGCCCCCGACTCTCACCGCGGAGACCATTGGTGGAATCTGCAATATGTTGCCGACGAAGCCTGATGCGGCTTGGGCCACCTGCTCCGGGGTCACACCAGACATGTCGTGGACCGCGGTGACCTCACCGGCGGCATCCAGCGTGGTGGTTTCGGCACCAAGCACCAATTCGCCCACATACTGTTTGGGCAACGGGGTGAGAAACCGCAACAGCCTGGTGGCACGGCCTACTCCCAACAGCAGCACCCCGGTGGCATCGGGGTCCAGCGTGCCCGCATGCCCCACTTTGCGGGTGCCGAAGACACCCCGGGCCTTGGCCACCACGTCGTGGGACGTCCACCCAGCCTCTTTGTCGATGACCGCCAATCCGTCGACGGCACTCCCACTCATTTGTCGAAGACCGCCAATCCGCCGGAAGCGCTCACCTTTCGTCCTCATCAGCCAGGTCGCGGAGAATTCGGTCGACTCGCTCGCCGGCCGAGATCGACGGATCAAGGGCGAAAGTCAGGTCGGGAACTCTCCGCATCGCTGCTGAGCGGGCCACCGCCTGTTTGAGTTGGAGACGGTGCTCCTCCAGGGCCTCGAGGGCGGCAGAGGCCGCCTCTTCGTCTAGAGCGCTGATGAACACGGTTGCCCGGCTCAACTCGACGCTGGTTTCCACCCCGGTGATGCTGGCCAGCTCCAAGCGATCGTCGTCCACGCGGGCCAGTTCAGAAACCACGATCTCTCGCAGCAGCTCGCCTAGCCGGGCTGACCGTGAGTAGCGGGAGGGGCGCGATGGCCGATTGCGAGCCACGGCTATTCGTCTGTGTTCAGCCAGTGGGAGGAGGAGCTCACTACTTCGATATCGGGAATCGACCACATATAGCGATCCAACTCATCGGCGAGCGTTCGGCATTGGCTGGATTGCCCCGATACCACCGCCACGCCCACCTCTGCCCGCTGCCAGAGGTCGGTATGGCCGGTTTCTGCCACCGAGACGCCGAATTTTCGGGTTACGCCCGACAGGACAGGGCGCAGCACCGAACGCCGCTCTTTCAGGGAACGACAGCCCGGTATGTGCAAGTCGTAGACCACGGCAAGCACATGCATCGTCAGACTCGGGCGACTTCTCGCTCCTCGAACGTCTCGATGACGTCACCCTGCTTGAGGTCTTGGAAGTCGGAGAGGCCGATACCGCACTCGTATCCCGACTGCACTTCGCGCACATCATCTTTGAAGCGCTTGAGAGAGGACACTGTGCCCCGCCAGATGACCGCACCGTCTCGCAGGAACCGGACTTTGGAGCCTCGAGTGATGGCCCCGTTGAGCACGTAGCAGCCGGCCACCGCGCCCACCCGGGGAATCCGGAACACTTCCCGTACTTCGGCATCGCCGGTGACAACCTCTTCGAACTCCGGCGCCAGCATTCCCACCATGGCGTTCTCCACATCCTCGATCAGGTTGTAGATGATCTCGTAGGTGCGGATCTCCACCTTCTCGAGTTCGGCCAGCTCTCTCGCCTTGCGATCGGGTCTGACGTTGAAGCCGATGATGGTGGCGTTGGATGCGGCCGCCAGTTGGATGTCGTTGGCAGTTACTCCACCCACGCCCCGATGGACAAAAGCCAGCTTCACCTCGTCGCGGCCGAGGCGCTGGAGACTGTCCACCACTGCTTCCAGCGATCCGTTCACATCGGCTTTGACGATGAGGTTCAGCGTCGCAGTCTCCCCAGCCTGGATCTGGCTGAAGATGTCCTCTAGGCGCGCCCCGCCCGAAGTGGCTGCGGCATCCCGGCCCAAGCTGGCAATGCGCTGAGAGTGCTCGCGTGTCTGGGCGACCTTGGCCGCCACCTTCTCGTTGGGGGCCACCACGAAGGAGTCGCCGGCGCTGGCCACGTCGGAGAGTCCGAGCACCTGCACCGGCTTCGATGGCAGCGCCTCTTGAATCTGGTTGCCGCGGTCGTCGAGCAGGGCCCGGGCCCGTCCCCAGGAAGCTCCGGCAACCACTGGGTCCCCTCGCCTCAAAGTTCCGTTCTGAACCAACAGAGTGGCCACCGGGCCACGCCCGATATCCAAGTTGGACTCCAGCACCACGCCGCGAGCCCGACCGTCTGAGTTCGCCCGCAAGTCCTCCACCTCGGCCACCACGGCCAGTTGTTCGAGCAGGTCGTCGATCCCCAGGTTCTGAAGGGCGGAGACCTCAACCACGATGGTTTCGCCTCCCCACTGCTCGGGCACCAATTCATGCTCGGAGAGCTGCTGCATGGTCCGATTGGGGTCGGCATTGTTGCGGTCGATCTTGTTCACGGCAACCACAATGGGCACATCGGCGGCCCGAGCGTGGTTGATGGCCTCCAGGGTCTGGGGCATTACGCCATCGTCGGCCGCCACCACCAGCACCACGATGTCGGTGGCATCGGCGCCCCGGGCTCGCATTGCCGTGAAAGCCGCGTGGCCGGGAGTGTCAATGAAAGTCAGCGTTCGTCCGTCTTTTTCCACCTGATAGGCACCGATGTGCTGGGTGATGCCACCAGCCTCGCCCTCGGCCACGTTGGCGCTGCGAATCTGGTCAAGCAGCTTGGTCTTGCCGTGGTCCACATGGCCCATAACGGTGATAACCGGAGGCCGAACCGGGTTGCCGTCTTCGGGCTCTTCCTCTTCGAAGTCGGCTTCGAGCAGCTTGAGCAGTTCGTTCTCCTGCTCTTCACCGGGATCCACCAGCCGGACTTCGGCACCGATCTCCGCAGCAAACAGCTCGATCATGTCGTCGGTCAGAGACTGGGTGGCGGTAACCATCTCACCCTGCTGCATCAGGAAGCGCACCACATCGGCGGCCGTCTGGTTCAGCTTCGGACCCACCTCCAACGGCGTCGAGGCTCGCTCGATCACCACCACCCCAGTGGGCGCAGCCGCGTCCGTTGGGGTGTAGTCGGGGATGTTCATGGGCTGAAGGTCTTCGGCCACCCGCCGACGACGCCGACTCTTGCGCCGCCTCTGTTGAGGACGCTGGGGGCCGCCTCGACCTCGGCCGCCTGGAGCTCCCGTTCCACTGGGGGGCGCACCGAGCGCACCAGCGGGACCGCGGGCAGCAAGAGGGGCAGGAGACCGTCCTGGTGAACCGGACCCTGGCCCCTGGGTGCCAACTGAGGGTCGCATTGGTCCTCGAGGACCTCTTCGGGGGCTCGGTGCCGGACCCCGCCCACCCCGGCCGGGGGGCGGCGGAATCGGCTTGCCCGAAGAAGACGTCGGCGGGCGACCAGGGGGCGGCGGAATCGGCTTGCCCGAACGAGAGAGCGGGGGGTTGGTCCGAGCAGAGGCAGCTGGCTGAGCAGAGGCAGCTGGCTGAGCAGAGGCAGCTGGCTGAGCAGAGGCAGCTGGCTGAGCAGAGGCAGCTGGCTGAGCAGCCGGCGGTTCGGATGCAGGCCTCGGCACCGATCGCGGCGGTGCCGGTGGAGCATCGGGAGGAGGCTCGATCGACGGTTCTGCTGGACGGGAGCGGGGAGGCACTCCCCCACTAGAGGTAACCACCCGCGTCGGCTTGGGCGGCTCGGGCTCGGGTTCGACAGACTCCGGCTCTACTTCGGCCGCGGCCGGCTCAGGCTCGACAGGTTCCGGTTCCGGCTCGGGTTCTGGTGCGGGCTCGGGCTCAGGTTCCGGCTCGGGTTCTGGTGCGGGCTCGGGCTCGGGCTCGGGTTCCGGCTCCGGCTCAGGTTCGGGCTCAGGGGGCCGAACCAGGCCATCACGATGCGCTCGCCGGCGGACGCGGTCCGCTTGGGCATCCACGATGCTTGAGGAGTGGCTGTTGACGCCGATCCCCAGCGTGACGCAGAGGTCAAGCGTTTCCTTGTTTGTGAGGCCGAGCTCGCGGGCAAGCTCGTAGACCCGAATTTTTGCTGGCAAAAAGCTCTTTCTTAGTCCGTCCGCAGTGCGCGGCCGACCCATTTGGGTCGGGAATTTATTGTCTCACGCCTGCCCTTCAGATTTCGAAGTCAATCCGAAGCGCTGGCTACTACCCCGGGGGAGGACCGCCCTCCGCAGCGTCCCCCACCTCCTCAACGGGAACGTTTTCACTTCCTTCGGCAGCCCTCTTCTCAGAAGTGGCGCCGTCGGTGCCCTCTGCGGCCCATTCCTCAGAAGGGGCGCCGTCGGTGCCCTCTGCGGCCCATTCCTCAGAAGGGGCGCCGTCGGTGCCCTCTGCGGCCCATTCCTCAGCTGACAGCGCTGGTCCTCCCTCTGCTGGCCGCCATACCTGCTCACCGGTTGCCTCGTCCACCACCCATTCTCCCTCAGCCCAATCCATGTCCTCATAGGCAGCTTCTTGGGCGAGCTGGGTCTCGCTTTTGATGTCGATCCGCCATCCGGTCAGCCGAGCAGAGAGCCGGGCATTCTGGCCTTCTTTTCCGATGGCCAGGGAGAGCTGATAGTCGGGCACCACCACCTCGGCCACCCCGGACTCCTCGTCGACGGTGACTTCCTTGATCTTGGCCGGTGACAGCGCCTTGGCCACGAAGTCGGCCGGATCATCGGCAAAGGGAACGATGTCGATTTTCTCCCCCCGCAGCTCGTTGACCACCATGCGAACCCGGGCCCCCCGGGCCCCCACACAGGCCCCTACCGGATCTACGTTGGTGTCGTTGGACGACACCGCAATCTTGGTGCGATGACCCGGCTCCCGAGCACACGCCCTGATCTCCACTACCCCATCGGCGATCTCGGGCACTTCCAGCTCAAACAGCCGCTTGATCAGCCCAGGATGGGTGCGGCTGACCACGATTTGCGGGCCCTTGGCCGTCTTCCGGACTTCCACGATGTAGGCCTTGAGGCGGCTGTTGGCGTCGGGGCGCTCAAAGGGCACCTGCTCGGCCTGGGGCAAGAGGGCCTCCACTCGGCCCAAGTCCAACAATGTGTAGCGGGCATCATTCTGCTGAATGATCCCGGTGACGATGTCGCCTTCCCGACCAGCGTATTCCTCGTATTTGAGCTCCCTCTCCACCTCGCGAATCCGCTGCATCATGACCTGCTTGGCCGTCTGCGCGGCGATACGGCCGAAACCATCGGGAGTCACGTCAAATGGCTCCCCAACGGGCTCGCCGTCCTCATCCAGCTTTTGCGCGAATACCTGGATGTCGGCCGTCTCGGGGTTGATGGTTACCCAGGCATATTCCTCGCTGTCGGGCATCCGCTTGTAGGCCGATTCAAGGGCATCGGCCAGGGCCGCCAACAGGGCCTCCACCGAAATCCCCTTGTCTGCGGCCAGGGCTTGGAGGGCTTCAAGCATGTCAGGATTCATCGGCTGCTCTTCTCCTTGATCTGCTTCTTTGGCATTGGACCCCATTCAAAGACGGTCCTGGCCTTGGCGATGTCGTTGAATGACACGCGTTGAGGAACTCCATCCTTTTCAATGGTAATTCCGTCATCGTCGTATTCCATCAGCGAACCTTGAATCCGACGATTCCCTTCGACATGGGGGCCGAGCTTCACGCTTATGGTCTCGCCCACTGCCCGGGCATAGTGCTCGGGACAGCGCAGCGGACGCTCCAAACCGGGGCTGGTGAGCTCCAGGGTGTACCGACCGGGAACAAGATCGTTGTCATCCAACAGGCGAGAGGCGACCTTGGAGGCGTCGGCCACCTCGTCCAAGCTCACTCCTCCGGGTTTGTCCACGATGATGCGCAGAACCCCGCCTCCATAGGTGAGGTCGTAGATCTCCAAACCCCGCCCATGGAAGAGGGGCGCGAGCAGGTCGCGCACGCTGTCGGCTACTGGCATCTCGCCCCTTTCCTGACTGGTGGTTTGCTACCGGTCCCCAAAGTCAGAAGGCGTGGGCCCCAGCCCACGCCTCACTCGACTGAAGAGATCGACGATTCATCGGCAATCTTACCCTGTGAAACCGCCCATGTCGCCGCTCAGCGGTGTGTCGTCGGGCCTTTTTCAGCAGCTCCGGCCGCAGACAGCCACAAGATCGGTCTCTCTCAGTAGCTGCGGCCGCAGACAGCCACAAGATCACTCTCGTCGCCGCTTTGGGGAAGGGATCCGTCAGGGAGCTGCAAGCACCTTACGGTAACCGCGTCTTCGGCCAAGGCCGCTTCGCCCTCGGGGCCGAGTTCAGCCCACGGAATCCGGGCGAATCCCGTGGCCGCCGCCTCTTGCACCTCCGCCACGGTGGCCGCATCGACTACCCGAGAGTCCCGCCACGCCATGGCATCGTTGAAAATCTGCTGCTGGATGTCGTCAAGCAGCGACTCCACTTGCTTGGGCGCCGCGGAGAGACCGACCGTCTGCTTGTCGCCGCCAATCCGAGACACCAGCGTTGCCTGACCGTTTTCCAGATCCCGGGGTCCGATCTCCACCCGTACGGGTACCCCTTTCAACTCCCAGTCGGTGGCTCTTCGGCCAAACCCCGTACCCGTCCGGTCGTCAACCTTCGCCCGTATCCCGGCAGCAGCCAAAGATCCAGCCAATTGGTGGCAAGCGTCCACAACTCCTTCGGCATCGCGAACTGCAACGACAACGGCTTGAATAGGCGCCAACCGGGGAGGGACAACGAGCCCTTGGTCGTCACCGTGGGCCATGATCAGCCCGCCAACCATCCGAGACGACACCCCCCAGGAGGTCTGCCACACGTGAGCCTGACTCCCTTCGGCATCCAGATAGGTGATGTCGAACATGGTGGCGAAGCTCTGGCCCAGTTCATGGGATGTTCCCATCTGAAGGGCCTTGCCGTCTCGCATCATCCCCTCGAGGCACATGGAGTTGATGGCCCCGGGGAACCGCTCCGCCTCGGTCTTGTACCCGATGAGCACCGGGATGGCCAGCACCGACTCCATGAAGTCTCGATACACCTCGTGGAGGATCATGGCCGCGTAGTCACGGGCTTCCTGGCGGGTGGCGTGAGCGGTGTGGCCTTCCTGCCATAAGAACTCCGTGGTTCGCAGGAATATCCGGGGGCGCATCTCCCAGCGGACCACATTGGCCCACTGGTTGATCAGCAGGGGCAGGTCGCGATGGCTCTGTATCCATTTGGAGAAGTAGGCATTGATGATGGTCTCACTGGTGGGTCGCACCACCACCGGCTCGGCCAGCTCTCGGCCTCCGCCTTGGGTAACCACTGCCAATTCGGGACTGAAGCCCTCCACGTGGTCGGACTCCCGATTCAGGTAGCTCTCAGGGATGAACAGCGGGAAGTAGGCGTTGTCGGCCCCGGCGCTCTTGATGCGCTGATCCACCTCGGCCTGCATCCGCTCCCACAGGGCATAGCCATAGGGTCGGATCACCATGGTTCCCCGCACGGGCCCGTTGTCGGCCAGTTCCGCCTTGTTGAGAATGTCCTGGTACCAGCGGGGGAAGTCTTCCTGCTGGGATGTGAGCACCCCTTTTTTGGCCATCCTCACGCTCTCCTGCGGATCAGATCGATCTTTTCGCCGGCCTGATTGGCGTCGTCGCCCTGCTCGGCCAGCAGGCGACTCCGGTCCCGCTCCGCTTCACGGGCCGCGGCCACCGTGTCGGCCCTTTCCAGCGCGGCCTCAGGCCCGTGCTCGTGGATCAACTCGGCCCACTCCACGAGCGCCGACACCATTTCCTCCTCGGCCACCACGGCCACGTTGCGGCCCTTGACGAACAGGTGGCCCCGTTTGTTGCCCGCCGCGATTCCGATATCAGCGTCACGGGCCTCGCCAGGACCATTGACCACGCAGCCCATGACCGCCACCTGAAGGGGAATCTCCCGGTCGCCGAACGCCTCCATGGCCTGCTCCGCCACGGCGTACACGTCGATCTCCGCCCGACCGCAGCTCGGACAGGCGATGAGGTCCACGTTCTTGCGCTCTCGCAGTCCCATGGATTCGAGAAGCTGGCGACCGGCTTTCGCCTCTTGTACCGGGTCGGCGGTGAGGCTGTACCGGATGGTGTCGCCGATTCCCTCGGCCAAGAGGGTGCCAATGCCGACGGTGGACTTGATCAACCCCACCGGGGGCGGCCCTGCTTCGGTCACCCCCAAGTGCAAGGGGTGATCGGTGACCTCGGCCAGCTGTCGGTAAGACTCGATCATGAGGGGCACGCTGGAGGCCTTGACCGAGATCTTGACGTCTTCGAAGTCCACATCGGCGAAGTAGTCGAGTTCCATCTGGGCTGACTCCACCATGGCCTCCGGGGTCACCCGGTCGCCGTACTTTCGGTAGAGATCAGGGTGCAGCGACCCCCCGTTCACTCCGATGCGGATGGGAACCCCGCGGTCCCGGCACTCTGAGGCCACCGTTCGAATGTGCTCGGGTTTGCGGATGTTCCCGGGGTTCAGCCTCAGGCATTGAACGCCGGCGTCCAATGCGGCCAGCGCCATGCGGTACTGGTGGTGAATGTCGGCCACGATGGGCACCGGAGACCGGGGCACAATCTGGGCCAGCCCCTCGGCGGCCTCGATCTCATTGCAAGTGCAGCGCACGATGTCGGCGCCGGCCGCGGCCAAGGCATAAATCTGCTGGAGGGTGCCCTCCACATCGGCGGTGCGGGTGGTGGTCATGGACTGGACAGTGATGGGCGCGCCACCGCCGACGGCTACATCCCCCACATGGATCCGACGGGTCGGACGCCGCTCGAAAGCTGCCTCGACTTCCACAGCCTTAGCTTGGCACGCCCGGCGGGCGGCATTGGTATTCGCCCGCGGCCATCAGCTGGGGATCTCAATCGGATCGGTGATGTCCAAGTACAGCGCTCCCAAGCCCACGAACACCAAAACGAACAGCACGGCATACGCCAAGGGCACCATCTTGCCCACGTCGGCGGTGTAGCGGCGACCTCGCCAAGAACGCAGACGCTCATAGGTGGCGATCACCACATGGCCACCATCAAAGGGAAGGAGCGGAAACATGTTGAACACCCCGATGAAGATGTTCAAGACCGCGAGGAACCAAAGCAGGCTTGTGTAGTCGTTGTCCGTGAAAATCGAACCGACTCTCACTGCGCCCACAATTGACATAATCCGGCCTTGGTCGTCTGAGGCCTCCGATGCGAGTGTCCCGCTTTGGGCTGGGCCGACAGTTACCTGCGGGGGCTGGCCGGTCAACTCCCGGTAGAAGTCGCCGAGACCGCTGGGAGAGAAGAACCTGCCGATGCTCAGCACAGACTCCTTGGTCAAAAACCCAAACGTGTCCACCGTCTCAGGAACAGCCTCGAGATACCCCATCCCTACGGCCCGAGATGTTCGAGGGGCGATGCCGACGTAGCCTCGGTCTTCGTAATAGGGATGGGTTCCCAGTTCAAAGGAAAAGGACAGCAGGTCATCACCCCGCTGAATCCCCAGACTCACAGCCGACCCCGGGCCGGGTAAAACCGTCACCAGCTCTTCGAACGAGGCTATTGGATTTCCGTCTACCGCCACGATCCGGTCGCCAGCCCGTAGACCAGCTTGTTCGGCTGGCGTATCGGTTGCCACCGACCTCACCGACCAATCAGAGGGCGGAAGCTCCTCCACCTTCCCACGAACAACCAGGAAGGAGAAGAGCAGAACAAGGGCCAAGAGGAAATGCATGGTCGATCCGGCCACCGCCACCGACAAGCGCCGCCAGAACGGCTTGCTGCGATAGGTGCGGTGCTCGTCGGCAGGAGGCACCTCCTCCAAGTTGTTCATGCCGATGATCCGCACATAGGCGCCGGCGGGAATGGCTTTGAGGCCGTACACCGTCTCCCCCCGGCGAAACGACCAAAGCCGGGGCCCGAACCCCAAGAAAAACTCTGTGACCTTCATGCCTGCGGCCCGGGCAGCGACAAAGTGGCCCATCTCGTGCAGGAAGATCATCGCGATGACGGCCAGCACCACGACCAAGACGGGTACCCCCCAAAATACCGTCATTGCCGTAAGCAACCCCGCGACCAGCGCCAAGCCTCCCCACTCATCGCGGATCGACTCCCAGCCAAATCTTTCTTGCTGATCCGGAGGCTGGATTCCCTGATTCGGGTCAAGTTGATGGAAGGGCATCGCTTAGCCCTGGCGAACCACTGCTTGCTCGGCCGCGGCTCGGGCTTTGCCGTCGATCTCCATGACCGCCTCCAGGGAGTCGGCCTCAGTGCCGTCGTGGTCGCCTAAGACCGTCTCCAAAACCTCGGGGATTGCCGCCCATCGTATCCGCTGATCGAGAAAAGCCTGCACGGCCACCTCGTTGGCCGCATTCAGCAGTGCAGGGGCGGTCTCCCCCATGCGCCCGGCGGCGTAGGCCAGATCCAGGCAGGGAAATGCCTCGGTATCAGGGGGCTCGAAGTCCAGCCGGCGCAGCTCGGCCCAATCGATGCGGCCAAACGGGGTGGCGATGCGGTCGGGGTAGGCGATGGCATAGCCGATGCACAACCGCATATCGGGCAGCGAGAGCTGGGCGATGGTAGCGCCATCGGTGTACTCCACCATCGAGTGGACCACCGACTGAGGATGGACGACGACCTCGATGCGGTCGTAGCCCAATCCGAATAACTCGTTGGCTTCGATCACCTCCAAGCCCTTGTTCATCAGCGTAGAGGAGTCCACCGTGATCTTGGGCCCCATGCTCCATGTGGGATGGGCCAATGCGTGCTCCACCGTCACATCGGCCAACTCACTGCGACTGCGACCCCTGAAAGGTCCGCCGCTGGCGGTGAGCACGATGCGGTGCACGCGTTTCATTCCCGTTTCAGAGGCCATTCCCGTGTCGGAGGTGAACACATCGTTGGCCCGTAAGCACTGGTGGACAGCGCAGTGCTCGCTGTCCACCGGAAGCAGTTCGGCGCCCGGAGTCTGTCGGGCCCTCTGGACAACTGGGCCGGCGGCAATCAGCGACTCCTTGTTGGCCAGAGCCAAGCGCCGGCCCGCCTCGAGGGCGGCCAGGGTCACCGGCAGACCGGCGAATCCGACAACCCCATTCACCACCACCTCTCCCATCGCGGCCGCTTCGGCCAAGGCAGAAGCACCGCTCGCCACGGAAGTCCCCGGCAGCGCCTCTTGAACCTCAGGCACCCGTTCGAAGTCGCCCACCACCACCAATCGGGGTTGAAACTCCTGGGCTTGGGCCACCAACTGGTCGACGGAGCGGCCGGCACCCAATGCCACCACGTCCCAGGCGCCGGGCTCGGCCCGCACCACATCCAGCGTCTGGACTCCGATCGAGCCGGTGGAACCAAGCAGAGACAGAGAGGTCATGAGCGAATCGCGTCGGTATCGCCCGGTGGCTCAGATCACATCCAGCATCAGGGCGGTGAAGTAGGTGGCCGGCAGCACAAAGAGGAGAGCGTCGATCCGGTCCAACATCCCTCCGTGGCCGGGCAGCAGCGAGCCCATGTCCTTGATGCCGAGATCTCGCTTGATGGCCGACTCCATGAGATCGGCCAGCGGCGCCACCACGGCCACCACGATTCCCAGGATCACCCCGTCGGAACGCGACCCCGCACCATCTCCGAAAGGACCGATCTCCAGGATGGAGATGAACACCAACGCGGCAGCGATGGTGAGGATGGTGCCGCCGATCAGACCTTCCACCGTCTTGTTGGGACTGGCCTTCGACAGCGGAGTGCGGCCTGCGGCCCGCCCAACCGCGTATGCGCCCACATCGTGGGCCACGGTCAAAATCAGTGCGCTCAGCACCAGTTCGGCGCCGTCGGGCATGTCCAGCAGGAGTCCGCCGAAGGCCCCGGTCACCCCGATGTAGGTAATTCCCAGTAGGGTTACCCCTAGGTTGGCCAGGATCCGGTTGCCGCCCACTCCGCCCAGGTACCACAGCCCCGAGCCGAACAGGGCGAATACCAACACCAGCACGATGCCGTCGGTACCTCGCCAATAGGCAGCCAGCGGCATGGCCGCCACTGCGGCAAACCCCACCAGCGCCGGAGGTTGATAGCCCGCATGGCGCATGGTGGTGAACCACTCCGCGGCGGCAATCAGGAGCGCAATGACAAGGATCGCGAGCGTGACCTTCTCGCCTAAGGCAATGGCGCCCAAGACGATTCCGCCCAGCATCAGACCAACCACGAGAGCGGTCATGGTGTTGCCGTTTCGAGAAGATGTCCGGCCATCACCCATTGCCGGAGACGGGGGCATCAACGGAGAGTCCCGGGTCTCGACCATCCCCGAGGCAATCGGAGACTCAGAAACATCCAAGGACAAGACCTCGTCTACCCGGTCTACCGAGGGGAACTCCACTGCCTCAGTGGGCACTGGGTCTTCGAAAACGCTCGCCTCCTCCGGAGCGTGGCTGACGTCTTCTGGACCGGACAGGTCGGCAAAGGAGTCCTCCGCCGCATCGTCGCGCCAGCGGGGAGCAGCATCGGTGAGACTGTCCCAATCCTTCTCCGGCTCTGATTCCGCATCGGCGGGCTCATCCCAGCGAGGCAGATCAGCGTCATCTTCTTCTTCGTCGAAGAGAGATGTCAGATCATCCAAGAAGCCGGCCTGCTCGTCGTCGGGCGGCTCTCCAGACGGGTCGTTGGGTTTTTGGAAAGGATTGTCTTCGGCCACTGCCCCTCCAGTTATTCAGACAGTTTAGATTTCCAGCAGCTCTTGTTCTTTGACGCTCAAGGCATCATTGATGAGCTGCTCATGGTCGTGGGTTAGCTGGTCAAGGTCTTTCTCGGCCCGAGCCGCAATGTCCTCGGAAACGTCGCCGGCTTTGCTGAGTTGATCAACCTCATGGCGCCCGCTGCGGCGGGTGTTGCGAATCGCCACCCGACCCTCTTCTGCCATCTGTTTGACCAGCCGTACCAGCTCGCGGCGACGCTCCTCGGTTAGCGGTGGGAATGTCAGTCGCACCACGTTGCCGTCATTGCTGGGGTTGAGCCCAAGATCAGCTTGGATGATGGCCCGCTCAATTGCGGCAATCGAGCCTTTGTCGAATGGGGAGATCACCAGAAGCTGCGCCTCGGGAACACTGAAACTGGCAAGCTGCTGGAGCGGCACTTCAGTGCCGTAGTAGTCCACGAGAAACCTCTCAAACAGTGCCGGAGATGCCCGCCCGGTCCGGACGGAGGCGAACTGCTGTCGGGTGTGGTGCACCGCAGAGTCCATTCGCCCCCCGGCCTCCTCTAGCACCAAGTCGGTCAGCTCATTGCCGGTGGTCATCCCACTCGCATCCTTCAACGACTACGGCCGCGCGGCAGGAAGACATCAGAGCCGGTCGTCATGACTTCGAGGTTGTCGGATAACCCCTCACGACACCAGAGTACCTATCGGCTGGCCGTCGAGTATGGCGCGTACGTTTCCCGGCTTCATGAGGTCGAAGACGACGATGGGCAATTTGTTGTCCATGCACAACGACACGGCGGTGCTGTCCATGGCCCTCAGACCCTGGGACAGCACATCCAAGTACTGAACCTCATCGAGCTTTTCGGCATCTGGGTCGATCCGGGGATCGGCGGTATAGACCCCATCGGTGCCACTATGAGTTCCCTTCAACAACACACCGGCCTCAATCTCCACCGCCCGAAGAGCAGCCGCGGTGTCGGTTGTGAAGAATGGGTTGCCTGTCCCGGCCGCAAAGATCACTACCCGGCCCTTCTCCAAGTGGCGAATGGCCCTGCGGCGGATATACGGCTCGGCCACTTGGGCCATACCGATGGCCGTCTGTACCCGAGTGGGCTGATTGAGTCGCTCAAGCGTGTCCTGGAGGGCAAGGGCGTTGATAACCGTGGCCAACATCCCCATGTAGTCGGCTTGAGCCCGGTCCATGCCCGCGCCCGCCCCGGTCATACCCCGCCAGATGTTTCCCCCTCCGACCACGACCGCCACGTCCACATCGAATTCAGCCCTGACTTTGACGATTTCGTCGGCGATTTGCGCAGCGATCTCGCCATCAATGCCATATCCGGCCTCACCGGCAAATGCCTCGCCGGAGAGCTTCAGAACAATCCGGTCCCACCGGCCTGATCGCTTGGCGCCGTCGGTGGTCATCGTGCAGCGCTAACTGCCGATGGACGCCAACTCGAAACGGACAATCTCACCGTCTCCCAAACGAGATTCTACGGTCTCCTTCTCTCCAAACATGCCCTGTTCCAGTAGGACGCGCTCGGCAAACCATGCCCGCAAGCGGCCGCTGACGATCTTTTCCCAAGCTTGCTCGGGCTTGCCCTCAGCTTTGGTCATCTCGGTGAGCGCGATCCGCTCCCGCTCCACTTCGTCGGGGTCAACGTCGTCGCGATGCAGCACCGAGGGCTTGGCAAAGGCAATGTGAAGAGCCACCTCGTGGGCCAGGTCTTGGCTCATGGCGCGGGCCTCTACCACCACAGCGCTGGTCCCTCTGCCGTCTTGAGTGTGGAGGTAGGTGTCCAGAATGTTGCCATCGGCAGCTTCGACCTTGACAACCTTGCCCAACCGGACGTTCTCCTTCTTGGCTAGACTGAGATCTTCGAGTGCGGCTTGGCGAGTCTCCACCGATTCTTCGCCCGAGGCCAGTACCAACTGAGCCAGCTCGTCGGCCAGGGCGGTGAAGTCATCGGCCTTGGCCGAGAAGTCGGTCTCACAGCGAAGTTCGACAATGGCCGCGGCATTGCCGTCCACCGCCAAGGCCACCGTCCCCTGATCGCTGACCCGCTCGGCCCGAGCGGCTGCCTTGGCGATGCCTTTCTCGCGCAGCCATTGGGTGGCGGACTCCATGTCGCCGTCGCTTTCGGTGAGGGCGCGCTTGCAATCCATCATTCCCGCGCCAGTGGCCTCGCGCAGTGCCTTGACGTCTTGGGCGGTAAACAAACTCACGCTTGCTCCTGGAGATCGGTTTGTGCGGCTTCGGCAGTTGGCTCCACGGCCTCGGGGGCAGCCTCTTGGACCTCAGCCCCCGCCGCCTCGGGGGCAGCCTCTTGGACCTCAGCCCCCGCCGCCTCGGGGGCAGCCTCTTGGACCTCAGCCCCCGCCGCCTCGGGGGCAGCCTCTTGGACCTCAGCCTCCGCCGCCTCGGGGGCAGCCTCGGCGGTTGGCTTGTCCTCGACTACTGCCTCGGGCTGAGGAGCATCAGTATCAGGCTGGGTTTTGGCAACGTTGTTTCCCTGGGCGATGAAGCGACCCTCAAGAACGGCGTCGCTGATAATCCGACACATCAGCTCGCCGGAGCGGATGGCGTCGTCATTGCCGGGAATGACGTACTGGATCACATCGGGATCGCAATTGGTGTCCACTACTGCGATCACCGGGAGCTTCAACTTGTTCGCCTCGGCCACGGCGATGTGCTCCTTTTTGGTATCCAGAACGAACACCGCATCGGGGGGCCGGGTCAGATCTCGGATGCCGTTGAGGTTCCGCTCCAATTTCGCCAGTTCCCGGGAAATCAGAAGGGCCTCCTTCTTGGGCATAACGTCTAGTTCGCCCGAGCTGCGCATGCGCTGGAACTCCTTCATCTTGCCCATGCGCTTGGAGATGGTCTCGAAATTGGTCAGGAGACCACCCAGCCACCGCTCGTTCACGTAAGGCATCCCCACACGCTCTGCGTAACTCTGCACGCTGTCTTGGGCCTGCTTCTTGGTGCCCACAAACAGCACTTGACCGCCCCCGGCCACGAGATCGCGTACATAGGTGTAGGCAGCCTCAATGCGGGCAAGCGTCTGTGTCAGGTCGATGATGTAGATGCCGTTGCGCTCACCGAAAATGAAGCGCTGCATCTTGGGATTCCAACGGCGAGTCTGGTGTCCGAAGTGGACTCCGGCATCCAGCAGTTGGCGCATCGTCACGACTGGCGCCATGGCTTTTCTCCTCTCCCAGCGGTTCAGCGAAACCCGGGGTCAGCACCAATTGGCGACCGTGGGATGCCCCGGGCGGTAATTTCTTCGGCCGGGAACTGCTTCCAGGCCGGGGTACACGATAGCCGAGCCACAAGACTTATCCATAAGCAGGAAGCCGACTTCGACCGCGGGGCTCAAGGTGCGGCACCAGCCGCACCCTTCCGGCGGTCAACACCAACGCCGGGTCGAGATAGCGGTCTCCGTGTCGGATGCTGAAAAAGAACCGCTCAGAGGTGGTGCCCAGCTGCTGGCCGAGCGCCACCCACTCGCCCTCTTCGACGGCAATCCAACCCAGGTACCCGTAGGAGGTGCGTAGCCCGTCGCGGTGCAGCACGGTCACAAACCGGTTGTGAACCACCGATCCGGCGAACACCACCTCCCCCTCCGCCGACGCCCGAACCGGCAATCCAGGCTCGGGGTCGTATTCCAAGCCCCTGTTGCCCGGTGCCCCCACATGCGCCGGAGGTCGGAACGGATCGATCACCTCTGCATCCACCGGAGACCGATACACCAAGGAGTGCTCCACCACCTCCTGGCTCTGAACAACAGATTCCTGAGCAACGTGCGGTGGGCTCTGAGCGACTGGTGGGCCGGGTTGCAGCGTCAGCCAGGCCGATACCGCGGCAGCCGCCAACCCGCCGATGCGCATTCCCAGCACCATGACATCCCCTCGATCTTCTGAAGTCGGGGGGAGGCGAGCTCAGGCTATCGGCAAACAGCGGCAGTCAGGCTCTCGGGTGGCTGTCCTCCACTACTCTGCGGAGCCGGTCCCGGCTGACATGAGTGTAGATCTGAGTAGATCCCAGATCCGAGTGACCCAATAGTTCCTGCACTTGCCGGAGGTCGGCCCCCCCGTCAAGGAGGTGGGTGGCGAAGGTGTGGCGCAGAGCATGGGGGTTGGTCTGCGTGCTGGCTGCCCGATTAACCAGCCGGCGCACCCCTTGGGTGTTCAGCGGTCGCCCAGACAGGTTCACGAACACGGCATCACCGGCTGTGGAGGGATCAGCCATTTCCCTCCGGCCTTTGGCCAGCCACTCCTCCAGAGCGAGGGCCGCCGGCTCGCTCAGCGGCACGATCCGCTGCTTCGATCCCTTGCCGTTCACGGTGAGGCGCTGACGATCCAAATCGACGTCGCCCACTCGGATAGCGCACACCTCGCTGACCCGGAGGCCGCTCCCATAGAGCAGTTCCAAGACCGCGACATCGCGTTGGCGCCGAGCGCTGCTGTCGTCGGCCAATGCTGCTCGTGGCTTGTCCAACAAGGCACCCAATTCCTCAGAGCGAAGCACCCGCGGCAGATATCGCTCTTGAGATGGTGTCATCGCACCGATCGTGGGGTCGGCGGCCACCCGGCCAGTGCGTTCCGCCCAGCGGAAATAGCGGCGTAGGGCACTGGCTTTTCGGGCCACCGTTTTCCGGGCGTAGCCCTCCGTGCTCAGGTAGGCCAGATACCTGCGGATCATGCGGAGGTCGACACTTTCAGGACCTGTTTCCCCCCCAGCAGCCGTGCTGGAGCTGACTTCGGTGTTTGCCAGCCAATTGGAGAACGCGGCGACTTCACGGCGGTACATCGCCGCGGTGTCTTCGTTGACCGAAGCGGTCGACGCGGCAAAGGCGTCCAGATCCCACCCCATCAACTCTCAAGACTACGGGTTCTTTGCCATCTCACCGAGGAATGCCCACCCGCTCAATCCAACGTCCTGAGACTGCTATCCAACCTGCCGCCCGCAACTCCTCCACCGCTCCGGCCACTTGCACCATGGGCAAAGCGGTCCGGCTCTTGATCTGCTCGGCATCCGCGGGCTGCCAGCCCAGTGCATCCAGCACCTGCCGGCCGATGGGGCCGGGTTCGGGGCGAGAATCCAAGCGGGCTGTCTCGGCACCCGACAACCCCAAGGCCAGCAGAACATCGTCGGCGTCGCGGCAAGGAGCGCAGCCGTCGGCCAACAGCTCTAGACATCCGCCTGATGCGGAACTGCGAACCGGTCCGGGAACGGCCAAGACAGCCCGATCCCGGGCTGCGGCTTCGGCCACCGTGTGCATAGCTCCTCCAGAGGCATGGGACTCCACCACCACAACCACATCGGCGAGGGCGGCAATGATGCGATTGCGAGCCGGAAACCGCCATCGTTCGGGCGGCGCTCCCACTGGCGCCTCCCCCAACAGCACACCCTGCTCGGCCACCGCCCGCCACAGGGCTCGGTTGCGCTCGGGATATACCCTGTCGAGACCGTTTCCCACCACCGCGATGGGCGGAGCAGCTTTGGCCTCCAGAACGCCGGCATGGGCGGCGGCATCGATGCCCAAGGCCAAACCGGAGACGACGCCCACACCGGCTGAGGCCAAGTCTCGGCCCAATTCAAACGCCACATCGCTGCCATAGCGGGTACATCGGCGAGTGCCGACGATGGCCACGCGGGGACCGTCAACCACCTGGGGATCGCCAGTGTGGAACACGACCGCGGGCGGGTCTATGTCACAAGACAATGCAGACGGATATCCGGGAGTGCCCAAGGCAGCCACTCCCACGCCGTGCTTTCGGTGTTGTGCCCACAACTGGGCCACATCGAGACCAGCGGCGGTGCGGTGCCACTGCTCGTACAGTTCCCGTTTGCCGGCCACCCGCAACAGCTCAGGAGGTGGCGATCCCAGCAGTCGGGCCCACACCTCAGCCGGGCTTCCCGCAGACAGCAGCGCCCGCAGTCGGGCCGGACCCACTGCGGGCAGAGAGGCCAAGGCCACAAGCCATGCCTCTACCGGCAACTCTCCGGCACCTTCGGCAATGTCCTCTGCGGCGAAGTCCTCTGCGGCCAGGTGCCCACTGGTGGGCATCGGCGAGTCTCCAGGGGTCACCGACCCAATGCTCGACAAGGCTCGGTCACCGGGCATTGGCAAGACTCCAGGGATCGTGGGCCACGGTGACCGGTTCGGTGCGCATGAACAACGCCTGCGCCACGATGCCCCCAGTGAGGGGGGGTGCCTGCCCAGCCAAGTCGGCCATAGTCAGGGCGACCCGCCGGACCCGCTGGAACCCTCGAGCGGTGAGACGGCCATCTGCGATGGCGTGGCTGAACAGGCTTTTGGCCTCTGGGTCGAGCGGAGCGAACTCTTCCAAGGCGTCGTCGGGCAATTCGCTGTTGGACGCCACCCCGCGGTCGCGCGCAACCGCTCGGACCCGGTCCACCCTGGCCCTCACCTCGGCCGAAGACTCCCCTGGCGGCGCGTCGAACAGGTCGCTGACCTCCGGCCGGCCGACATGGATTCTCAGGTCGAAGCGGTCCAGCAACGGCCCGCTCAACCGCCGGGCATAGCGCAATCGGGCCAGGGGCGTACACCGGCACATGCCGGGCTGTCCCAGTTCCCCGCACGGGCACGGGTTCATCGCCCCCACCAGTAGGAATCGAGCGGGAAACGACGCCACCGCCGCGGCGCGGTTGACTCGGATGACCCCTTCTTCGAGAGGCTGGCGCAGCGCATCCAGGGCCTGGGGACCGAACTCTCCCATCTCGTCCAAGAACAGCACGCCGCCATGGGCGCAGCTGATGGCACCGGGGCGAAGCATCCTGCTCCCGCCCCCTACCAAGGCGATCATCGAAGCAGAGTGATGGGGCGCTTGCCAGGGAGCTCGCCGTATCAGCCCCGAGGAGGGCAGGTTCAATCCGACGGCCGAGTGCACCATGGTGGCTTCGATGGCAGTGGCCTCGTCTAACGGCGGCAGAAGTCCGGGAAGCCGCCGGGCCAACATCGTCTTGCCTGCGCCCGGAGGACCGATCATCAACAGGTGATGTCCGCCCGCCGCGGCCACTTCCAAGCCCAAGCGCGCCATGTGCTGACCTCTCACGTCAGCCAGGTCCGCGATTTCATCCAGCGGATTCGCCGACCCCGGCTCGGGTGGATCAGGCCATGCTTCTTCTCCTCGGATTGCCGAGATGAGCTCGCTAAGGGTGGCCGGCGCCCGGATTACCGGACCTTTGGCCAAGGCAGCCTCTGCGGCGCTCTCGGGAGCGACTACCACTTCGGCAGCATTCAAACAGCGAACTTGGGGCAGTACCCCGGGTACCGCTCGAAGCCGGCCATCGAGCCCCAGTTCGGCCAGGAAGGCCGTGTCGGCCAAGCTTTCAGCGGAAAGCTGTTCATCGGCCACCAGCACCCCCATGGCGATGGCCAGATCAAGCCCAGGACCTTCTTTGCGGATCCCCGAAGGGGCCAAGTTGACGGTTATCCGCCCCGGTGGCCAATTGACCCCGCTGGAGAGCAGGGCAGCTCGAACCCGATCACGAGCCTCCCGACAAGCGGCATCGGGCAGGCCCACCACGGTGAACGTCGGGAGGCCCATTGAGACATGGACCTCCACCGAAACCGGATGTCCGGTGATTCCGGCGAGGACAGAGGCGGGAATGGTGGCAAGCACATTCGGTGCTTTCTCGAGGACGATTCCTCGTGCCGGGAAGGTGGCCCGAAGCGCTGGCCACACGCGCTCCCACGACCATACCGGCTTTGGGTGACAACTGCTCCCTCTCGACAGCGGCGAGGGGTCGAAAACCTCTCAGAGGACTTCGTTGATGTAGCGGAGCACCGCGTGGATCTCGCCAGCAGTCAAGAGCCCGCCGAAGGCGGGCATGCGATCGCGGCCCTCCGACACCACTGCGACCGCGTCGCCAGGGTCGGGATACGCCTGCAACAGCCGGCCTCCGCTCAACCGCGGACCATTGCGAGTGCCACCCCCAGAGGCGCCATGACATGACGAGCAGCGATCGCTGTACACCGAACGGCCCTCAACCAAGACAGGGTCGGGAGTTCCATCTGGCCCCGCCTCTACTTCAGGTGAAGTGCCCGACGCGCAGCCCGCGGCAATGACAATGCACAGCGATAGTGCAGCCAACCGGAAACCACGAACTTCCCTGTCTTCCACCCTGGGGACGATACTGAGGGCCATGGGCTTCGACCCCACACGAAAGCAGCGACGCACCCGGTTCGACTACTGGTATGTGGCCGTCGGCCTGTTGGTTTGCATCGGGCTGATTTTGTGGGCCGTGCTGGGATGAGGCTGGATTAGAACGCCCCTTCGATCACCCGCAGCTCGCGGCCCATTACTTCGGCAACGTCGAATCGAAGCTGCACCGGTCCCGAGCGCTCCTGCTCGGACAACCACTGGACAGCCAACCGGCGTATCCGCCGCTGCTTCTGCCATCCGACAGCCTCGGCGGGAGAGCCGAAGGCCAGCGACGACCGGGTCTTGACCTCGCACACGGCAACAATCGGCCCCCGCCTCACGATCACATCCAACTCTCCGTGCCGACACCGCCAGTTGCGCTCGAGAACCTCGAACCCATGGCGGCGATACCATCGAGCCACGCGGTCTTCGCCCCAGCGACCCAGCGCCTGTCGGTATGCCATGCCCCAACGCTAGGAGGCAGGTGTGACAGTTGGATCGAAGGGATGCTAGAAGCGCTTCTCCTTGACCCGGGCGGCCCGGCCGATGCGATCGCGCAGGTAGTAGAGCTTGGCCCGGCGCACATCGCCCCGGGTGCCGATCTCGATCTTGGCGATGATGGGTGAGTGAACGGGGAATGTGCGCTCCACTCCCACGCCGAAGCTCACCTTTCGAACGGTGAAGGTCTCCCGGATTCCGCTGCCCTGTCGCCGGATGACCACTCCCTCGAATATCTGGACCCGCTCGCGGTTGCCCTCCACCACCCGGACATGCACTTTGACTGTGTCGCCGGAACTGAATTCGGGAATGTCGGAGCGTCTTGTGTCGCGATCGACGATGTCGGTGGGATTCATGGCACGCCTCTTGTGAGTACTTCAGCGCCCATCTCAAGCTTTGGGGCGCAAGAAAAAATCATACCCGCCTTGATCAAGCGAGGCCGAACTCTTCCAAAAGCTCCTGCTCCGCGTCGGTCAAACCACCACGGGCATCAATCAGGTCTGGCCGCATTGCCACCGTTCGGGCCAGAGACTGCGCTTTCCGCCAGCGGTCCACACGACCGTGATCTCCCGACCGCAGCACTTCGGGCACCGTCCAGCCCCGAAACTCAGCAGGCCGGGTGTAGTGGGGGTACTCCAACAGACCATCGCTGAACGACTCGTCAGCGGCCGACATCTCGTTGCCCAGAACGCCGGGAATCAGCCGGCCCACTGCCTCGATGACCGCCATCGCCCCAACCTCGCCGCCGGCCAGCACGAAGTCTCCCAAGGACAGCTCCCCGTCCACAAGGTGGTCCCGAACTCTCTGGTCTACCCCCTCATAGCGACCACATAGCAGCGAGAAACCGCCCCCAGAGACCAGCTCCTGGGCGACGACCTGGTCAAACTGCCGTCCAGCAGGCCCCAGAAGGAACAAAGGTCTAGGCGGGCTGGCCTGCTCTACCGAGTTGAACAGGGGCTCCGGCATCATCACCATCCCCGCACCGCCGCCGAAGGGGGAATCGTCAACCGAGCGGTGGGGATCGCCCGCGCCCGCTCTGAGGTCATGAACACGCACTTCAAGCCGGCCCTGACCCACCGCCCTCCCGATCACTCCGTAGCCCAAGAACACCTCGAACATTGACGGGAAGATGGTGAAAACGTCGACTCTCATGTCTCATCGAACAAACCGTCTGGCCCATCCACAATCAATCGATCTCCCGTTTGCTCCAGCAAGAAGGTGAGGGGTACCAAAGCACCGGACTCCAAAACCAGCAGGTCGCTGGCCGGGTTGGCTTGCACTGCTTCAACCCGGCCTCGCTCTGTACCGTCGGTTTCGCACACTGTCAGGCCAATCAGCTCATGGACCCACAGCTCATCGGGATCGGATATGGGCTCCGCCTTCAGCAGTAGGCCTCGCAAGGTCTCAGCGGTACTCCGGTCGCTGATCTCGGAGAACTGCACAATCCAGCGCTGCTGGAAGGGCCGGGCCTCTGCCACGGTGAGCTCACCGGAGTCAGCGCAGAGCACGGCCCCGACTTCCAATCGCTCAAGGCGGTTGGTCCACAACGTGACCACGACCTCTCCCCGGATTCCATGAGCCCGGTCGACGCGGCCGATCTCCAGCAGAAGGGGCGCCTCAGGTTGATCAGTCGACGAACTCGACGTCGATGGAACTGCCATCTTTACTGGCCGCGGCCCGCACGATGGTTCGAATGGAGTTGGCCACCCGGCCTCTGCGGCCGATGACCCGGCCCATGTCCCCCTCGGCCACCGTGACCTCCAACGAGACCGAACCCTGTCGTTCGACTACTTCCACTTCAACATCGTCGGGGTTCTCCACCACCGACTTGACCAGGAATTCCAGAACGGTTCGAGCAGTGGGGACTTCGATGGTGTTGATGTCGCCATCGTCATCGAAATCGTCATCCTCGTAATCGTCGCGGAAGTCGTCGTCCTCGTAGTCCTGGTCTTCGGCACCAAAGTCGGTGTCGCTCACAATTCACCGTCCTCGGCTTTTTCGTCGTCCTGTTCAGAGTCTTCGGCTGATTCGGCCTCCGATGCAGTGTCATCTGCATCCACCGATTCGGTCTCAGAATCCTCAGCTGCCTCAACTGGCTCGACCTCTGATGCAGCCTCAGCGGGCTCGGCTTCAGCGGGCTCGGCTTCAGCGGGTGCAGCTTCAGAATCCTCCGCCGATGCGGCCTTCGTCACTGTCGTGGGAACAACCTTCGCCGGTCCGGCTTCACCGGTGAACTCTTCCCACGCGCCGGAGATGACCAGCAGCTTCTGCACTCGCTCGCTGGGTTGAGCGCCATGGCGAAGCCAGTGCAATGCCCGCTCATTGTCGATCTCAACCAAGGACGGCTCTTGGCGGGGGTTATAGGTGCCCACAATCTCGATAAATCGCCCATTGCGGGCTTTGCGGGAATCGGCGGCCACCACACGGTACGTGGGCTGCTTCTTCTTGCCCATCCGCATCAGCCGGAGTCTTACTGCCACAAGTCGGTCAGCCCTTCTGTCTTCCTGGGTCCATTGGGCGTCCTGAGCCCGATCGTCCCGTCATCAGTGCCAGTGCAAGCACGAACCGGCGCCGACCGCCGGAATGGGAAAACTCTACCCGCCGAAAATCTCTATGGGCTACCTCAGGGAGGAGAGATCGAATTCCCCGTCTTCCAAGCCCGGTAAGGTCAACTTGGACTTGCCCGTCTTCTTCTGCTGGCCGCCCGGAGGCGTCACGCGACTCCCCTTTCGGCCCTTCTTGGGCTTATTTCGGCCCGAACCGGGGCCTTTGTTCCCCATCCGCTTCATCATCCGCTGCACCTCGCTGAACTGCCGCAAGAGCTGGGAGACCTCCGAGGGGCGGGTACCTGAACCAGCGGCGATCCTCTGACGGCGTGAACCGTCGATCATCCGGGGCGCGGCCCGCTCCTCAGGGGTCATCGAGCAGATGATGGCTTCAACTTGGGCGATTCGATCATCCTCGATCTCGGCTTTGCGCAATTCCTGGGGCGCACCGGGAAGCATCCCCACCAGATTCTGGAGCGAGCCCATTTTCTTGAGCTGGCGCATCTGCTCCAAGAAGTCCTCCAGGGTGAACTCTCCCTCCAGCAGTTTGGCGGCAGCCGTCTCGGCTTCGGCCTCCTCATATACCTGTTGGGCCTTCTCGACCAGGGTGAGCACATCGCCCATGCCGAGAATCCGGCTGGCCACCCGGTCGGGATGGAACAGCTCGAACTCGTCGATCTTCTCGCCAGTGGAGGAGAAGGCGATGGGCCGGCCGACTACTTCCTTCACCGACAGCGCCGCACCGCCGCGAGCGTCGCCGTCCACTTTGGTGAGGATCACCCCGTCGAGCTCAAGAGCAGCGTGGAACGACTCGGCAGTAGCCACCGCGTCCTGGCCGGTCATGGCGTCGACCACGAGGAAGGTGTAGTGAGGATCGATGGCGTCGGATATCCGCCCGATCTGGTCCATCATCTCGTCATCGATGGCCAGTCGACCGGCGGTGTCGCAGATCACCACGTCCCGGCTGGAAGCCACGGCCTCAGCCACACCTTGCCGGGCCACAGCAATCGGATCGGAGGGCTCGCTGTACACCGGAACCTCGATGGAAGCGCCCAGGGTGCGGAGCTGCTCAACCGCGGCAGGCCGCTGCAAGTCGGCCCCCACCAACATGGGGTTGCGGCCCTGCTGTTTGAACCAGGAGGCCAGTTTGGCCGCGTTGGTGGTCTTGCCCGAACCCTGAAGTCCGGCCAACAGCACCACCGTGGGGGGTTTGGCCGGATGGGAGATCTCCAGCGTCTCACCACCCAAGGCAGCGATCAGCTCCTCATGGACGAACTTGATCACCTGCTGAACCGGGTTGAGGGCCTTGTGAACCTCGGCCCCCACGCACCGCTCGCGGACCCGGTCTTGGAAGCCGCGGACCACATGGAGGTTGACATCGGCGTCCAACAGAGCCAAGCGGATCTCGCGCAGCACCTCGTCGACATCACTCTCCCGCAGGGTCCCCAGACCCCGCATGCGCTTGAATATGCCCTCGAACCGGTTGCTCAGCGTGTCGAACATGGGCTGCCCAGACTAGGAGAACAGGGCCTCGACAAACTCGTCGGCGTCGAATTCCACCAAATCGTCGATTCCCTCCCCCAGACCGACCAGCTTCACCGGGATCTCCAATTCGTCTTGAACCGCCAAAACGATGCCGCCCTTGGCCGACCCGTCGAGCTTCGTGAGCACAACGCCGGTCAGCTCAGCCGACTCGGTGAAGCGGCGAGCCTGGGCTAGACCGTTCTGACCGGTGCTGGCGTCGATCACCAACAGCACCTCGGTAACCGTTCCCGGCCCCTTGCCGGCCACTCGGTAGATCTTGGACAGTTCCTCCATCAAGTTGGTGCGGGTGTGGAGACGGCCAGCTGTATCGGCCAGAACCAGCGGCACTCCGGCCGCCGAGGCGTGTTCGATGGCGTCAAAGATAACCGAGCTGGGATCAGCCCCCTCCGCTCCCCTCACCAGTTGAGCACCCGACCGGTCGGCCCACAGGCCCAGCTGCTCGGCGGCCGCCGCTCGGAACGTGTCGCCGGCGGCAAGCACCGCGCTGCGACCGCTTTGTGCCTCTCGAGCTGCCAACTTGCCGATGGTTGTGGTCTTGCCCACTCCGTTCACTCCCACAAACAACCACACCGCGGGGCTGCCATCGGTGCCCAACTCGAGATCATGGCCCCCCAAGCTCTCGGCCATCTGGGCCTTGAGCAGGGCCACGAGCTCCTCAGGATCGGTGATCTTCTCGGCTTTGGCCTGCTCTTTCAGCCGATCCAGCAGTGCAGTGGTGGTGCCAACACCGGTGTCGGCCAGGATCAACGCGTCCTCCAACTCCTCCCAAGTGTCGTCGTCTATCCCTCGGGAGACCACCGAAGTCAAGAATCCCGAAAACGTCCCCCGAGCGGTGGTCAACCGATCCCGAAGTCCCACCCGTACCCTTACTCCTCGTCGGGCTCTTCGAAGGATGGCCGAGAGCCGATGACCACGGTGAGATTGATGTGCTCGCCGTCGCGGACCACCTCCAGCTCCACTTCCGTTCCCGGAACGCGGAACTGAACCTTGGCCGCCAACTCGGTGAACGTTGAAACCACCTCACCGTCGATCAGCACGATCAAATCCCCAGCCATCAACCCGGCTTGCTCGGCGGGAGTGTCGGGCGACACTTCCACCACCAGGGCACCGGGAAGGCCAATCTCCGGATCAGTTCCGTATACGCCCAGATATCCCAGTTCGGTGCTCTCTCCGCTCAATATGCGCTGCGCGATGTTGAGGGCGATGTCAGAAGGGATGGCAAACCCCAACCCGATGTTCCCAAACGAACCGTCGGTCTGGATAAGCGTGTTCATTCCGATGACCTGACCGTTGCTATTGGCCAGGGCACCCCCTGAATTGCCCCGGTTTATGGGTGCATCGGTCTGGATCATCTCCACAAAGGCACTGTCGCCGGTTCCCTCTCTCACCGCTCGCCCCACCGCGCTCACGATCCCGGAAGTCACCGATTGCTGCAATCCGAACGGGCTTCCCACTGCCACGGCCAACTGTCCCACTTCGACGGTTGACCGGTCGGCAAAGACCGCGGGCGTCAGCGTCATGTCGGTATCGACCCTCACCAAACCCACATCAATGGCCGGTGCTGTGCCCACCACCACGCCCTCCGCCCGGACCCCGTCGGCAAATTGAACTCTCACCGTCTCGGCCTCACCGAGAACGTGGGCGTTGGTGAGAATGAGGCCGGACGCGTCGTAGATGATCCCCGAGCCCTGTCCGTACGTCGGAGCATCCTCGGGGATCTCCGACTCAAGGTCAGGGCTATCCGGGTTAAGATCAGGAGGCGCTGGGGATTCTTGATCCAATGCATCCACGTTCACCTCAATGAGCACTACCGAGGGAATGACCGCACGGGCCACCGCCACCACCGGATCGCCGAGCACCAAAGGAGCCTCCGATTGGCCCGAGTCAGAGGGTTCGCCGGACGACGGCGAGTCGGAGGGTGCCACGACCATCGGTGTCTGAAGCGGTGGCGATTCCTGTGGTGAGGCACTCACCACCTGCGGCCCGGAGACCACCACGATCTCAGGAGGAGGGGCATCCTGATTGAAAAAGACGCTGCCGACACCGATCCCGATGCCCACCAGCCCAAATACGGCCAAGACCACCGACGTCACCAGCATGACCACTGCGGGATTGCGGGGTTGGCTCGACCGATCTCCTGCCGGCACCCAGGACACCACCTCCACGGTGCGGGGGGCTGGCAAGTTTCTGGGCTGCTCGGCTGGGCCTTCCAGTTCCCACCCCAAGGGATCCCACTCCGACCGGGGATCGTCGGGCTCGTTGCTCATTTTGTGTGGTGAGTTTCCAGCGGCTCGTTACTCATCTTGAGTGGTGAGTCCTCAGCCTTGTTCGAGGAGTACCTTCGATTGCGAGGCTACCACCACTTTTTCGGAAAGCACCTTCGAGCTGCCCCCCGGCTTCATGGAAACGCCGTAGAGGCAATCGGCCGCTTCCATCGTGCGCTTTTGATGGCTGACTATCAGCAACTGGGCATCAGCTCGGAACTCGTCGATGAGCTGAAGGAAGCGGTGCAGATTGACATCATCAAGAGCCGCCTCCACTTCGTCCATGACATAGAACGGCGAAGGACGGCTGCGGAACACCGCGAATAGAAAGGCCAGCGCGGTAAGCGAGCGCTCCCCTCCCGAAAGCAGGCTCAGGCGGCGGATGTTCTTGCCCGACGGTCGGGCCTCGATCTCCACCCCGGTGTCCAGCAGGGCGTCGGGCTGGGTGAGCCGCAGCTTGCCCTCGCCGCCGGGAAACAGCGTCTGGAACAGCTCGGAGAAGTTGCGCTCCACATCGGCATAGGCCGACGAGAACACGCTGACGATCTCCTCGTCGATCTTGCGAATGATCTTGCGGAGCTCTCGACGGCTTTGTCGAATGTCGTCAATCTGGCCCTGGGTGAACTCGTAGCGCTCCGAGAGTGACTCGTACTCTTCCAACGCCAACGGGTTCACGGGCCCCATAATTCGCAGCTCCTGCTCCAGTGCCCTGATCCGGTCGGCGGGAGCAACACCCGGCTCGAGGGGAGGGCATTCCGCAGCCACAGCCTCACCGGGTTCGCAGTCCAGCTCCCGGCGGCAGCGGTCGACCGCCGCCTCCAGCCTGATCCCCGCCTCGGCCAACTCAATCTCGGCGCTGCGGTCTCGTTCTTGGCACTGTCCCAGCCGAGCCTCGGCCTGGGCCCGCTGGCTTCGCAGCTCCTCAAGCCTCCGGGCCGCGGCCCGAGCCGCCTCTGATTCCTGGGCCCGTCGGCGGCGAAGGTCCCCAAGCTGGTGGTCTGCCTCTTGGACCCTCCGAGCCAATAGGTCTGTGAGTTGGTCGACGACAGCCAACCGCAAGTCGACGGCCTCCCGTCGAGATGCAACTTCGGCGCGAGCTTGAGCCATCTCGCTCAACCGCCGCTCAATATCGTCTCGCTGTGTCGATAACAGGCGGCGCCGCTCTTCCAACCCTGCGGCCCGTATTCGGTAATCAGAGCGAAGGGTGCTCACGGTCTGGGACTTGTGAGACAACTCATCACGTTCTCGGTTCATGCTCTCCACACGCGCCTGATGCTCGGCTTCCCTGGCCTCGTGTTCGGGCAGTTCCTCTTGCAGCTCGCCAGCCCGACGTCGATCCTCGGCAATCCTGGCATCCAGTTCGCGGCGACGGGGACCGAATGCAGCAATTCCCACTTCCACGTCGCGCAGCTCCCGCTCCACCGCGGCGGCCCGCCCCCGGGCAGTCTCCAGAGCCTCCGACTGGCTCAATGCCGTTTGCCGAGCCTGGGCCGCCTGCTCTTCGGCCTCCTCTCGCCGGCGGTCGACAACCACCAGATCTTCCTTGGCGGTGACCTCCGCTTCAGATGCACGCGCCAAAGACTGCTCGGCTTCTTCCAGCAACCCTCTGGTGGCCCCTGAGCGCCGAACGCCCACTCGCCATCCCAACGGGGAGAACCGGTCGCCCCGGCGGGTTACCACCACCGCGGAGGGATCGGCGATTGCCGCCGCAGCCGCCTGCTTGCTGCTCTCCACCACTCCAACCGAGCCAACCAAGGCGTCGAGCAGCTGGTCCATACCCGCTACCGAGGAATGCACGTGGGAGCGCAGGGGAACCCCCACCACAGGGGTCGCCGCGGCTGGGCCCGATCCGCTCAGGGCCAAGACCGCCCCGCTCACATTGTCTGCTTCCAGGGTGGCAATGGCTCGCATGGCGACCTCGGTATCGGTGGCCACCACGGCGGCCACCGCCTCGCCCGCCGCGGCTTCAAAGGCCGCCTCCCACCCCCGATCAATGTCGACAACCTCGAGTAGCGTGCCGACCACACCATCGATGCCGGCCAAACGCTGGGCACCAGACTGATCGCGTGCCTCGTCCAAGGCGAGGGAAAGGGCCTCCCGTCGCGCCTCCCACGCATGGCGTTCTCCGACTATTTCGGCGAGCGCGGCTCTCTGTTGCTCGCTCACCGCTCGGGCCTCGTCTACCAACCGATCGGCACCGTCAAGCTCGTGTCGCTGGGACTGCTCAGCCTCTTCGATGCTTGTGGCCTCAGCCCAACATCGGTCCAGCTCCTCCACCAACGCCTGCTGACGTCCTTCCAACTCCTCAAGGTTCCGGCCCAGGCGGTCTGATTCCGCTTGGTCCCGTTGGATCGACGCCTCCAAGATTCTCAACTCGCCTTTGATCCGAGGGGCATCCGGTGCCGATAACGGCAGGTTCTGGTCGCCCCACCGCTCGTCGAACAACAGACGAAGCTGTTCCAACTGCTGTTCGGCATCAGCCACAACGGCCTCATCGGGTGCCAATGCCTCCGCGGCGTCCTCAACTTCGCGCAGCTCTCTGCCCAGTCGGTTTGACTCGGCCTCCAATGTGGCCACCACATCCTCGTCCACGCCGGCATTTCGCTCCCGCTGCAAGCGCAGGCGGCGCTCCGACATAAGCGCCTCCATCCCTCGGAGCCGTTCGGTGAGCCCCTCGAAGCGCATCAGCGCGTCGCTGATGTCCTGCCCGTCGGCCGCTGACAATTGAGCTTCGGCCGCGGCCAAGTCTCGGTCTACGGCCTCCACCTGGACCGCCAGTTGCTCCATCTCGCGGCGATCGGCCGCCTGGTCCTGAGTCAGCTGGCGAACCCGCCGGCGAAGCTGGTCGATCTCCTGTCCCGCAAGATGGCGGCGAAGGCCGCCCAGTTCGGCCAGAAGGCCGCCGTGCCGCCGGGCCGCCTCGGCTTGACGCTCCAACGGCCGCAACTGGCGTCGAATCTCGCGCACCACGTCGGATAGCCGGGTGAGGTTGGCCTCAGACGCGGCCAACCGCCGTTCCGACTTCTCCTTGCGGCGGCGATACTTCAACACGCCCGCCGCCTCCTCGATCACAGCCCGACGGTCTTCAGGCCGGGCGTTCAGAACCCCCTCGATCTGGTGCTGCGAGACGATCACGTGCTGTTGGCGGCCAACGCCGGAGTCGCTCAGCAGTTCCTGAATGTCGAGCAGCCGACAGGGCACTCCGTTGATGGCATACGTGCTGTCCCCACTCCGGAACAGGGTCCGAGTGATGGTGACCTCTTCGAATTCGATAGGCAGCAGGCGTGAAGAGTTGTCGATGCTCATCGACACCTCCGCCCGACCCAACGCCGCTCGAGAGGCAGTTCCCGCGAAGATGACGTCTTCCATCTTGGACGAGCGCACCGACGTCGGGGCTTGGGCCCCCAGAGTCCAGGCCACCGCGTCGACCACGTTGGATTTGCCGCTGCCGTTGGGCCCGACGATTACCGTCACGCCGGGCTCGAATACCAGCGTGGTCGGATCGGCGAATGACTTGAACCCCTTGAGCGTCAGCGCCTTCAAGAACACCTAAGCGACCCTACCCAGCCGAAGGGCGCGATTTGTGGAACTACGCCGAGTTGGCTGAATGGAGGCGTCGGGTCAGATCTGGCACTGCTCGCAGTAGTACGTCCACCGGCGGCGGAAGCGGTACTTCTGGATCGGGCGATGACAGCGGGGGCAGGGCCGTCCGCCCTTGCCAGCCTGCTTGAACACGTTGAGGTACTCCTCGTAGCCGCCCGGCTTTCCGTGTACGTCCACGTAGAAGCCATCCTCCAAAGTGGCTCCCCGGTGTTTGGCCGCATCGTGCAAGGTTTCCACCATCGCCCGGTGCAATCGCCTGACCTCTTGAGGTCCCAAGGAGTTCGGCAGGCGGTCGAACCGCAAACCAGCTGCGAACAAGATCTCGTCTGAATACATCTCACCCAGTCCAACCACCACGCGGTCATCGGTCAGCACGGCTTTCAGCTTGGCGTCTTGGGCCAAAAGGATCTCGCCGAACATCCGCCACGGCACCGGCTGTTCGAGGGGATCAATCCCCAGTCCCCCCAACTCGGGGACTTCCTCAATCAGCTTTTCGGCATTGGCCAAGAACAGCGTGGCATCGCCAGTTCCGTCAACCAGTCGAAGCTGCCCGCTCTTGGTGAAGGTGATCGCCACCGCGGTATTGGGCTCAATGCTGTCTCGGTTGGCGTGGCGTCGGAGCTGGCCCCCACTGCCCAGATGAGCAACCACCACATCCTCGCTGTCCAGACCCATAATCAAGTACAGCCCCCGACGGCGGACATTGGTGATCTTCATCTTCTCCAGCCGGGCCGCAAGCTTCTTTGCCCCTCCGGACCGCTTGGCGTGCCCGGTTTCGAAGACCTCCACAGACTTGATGCGAAGACCAGACAGTTCTCTGTCCAGGTCGCGGCGAATGGTCTCGATTTCGGGTAGTGCGATCATCGGATCACTCCTCGTAGTCCTTCTCCTTCTACCACTTCTGCTCCTGCCGAGATCACGGGGCTGCTCCAGAGACGGCGGCCACTTCATCATGGTTCAGGGTTTGCCAGGCCGAGGCAGCAGCGGCCTGCTCGGCTTGCTTCTTGGACCGACCTCGGCCTCGACCTCGTTCTTCGCCGCCCACATGCACAACGGCGAGGAACTGCTTGGCGTGGTCGGGGCCCTTCTCCGTCAGACGGTACTCCGGGGCATTTTGGCCGCTGCGGGCGCAGTACTCCTGCAACCTCGTCTTGAAATCCCTGATGCCCGGGCGTTCAGATGCCGCGGCGATGCGATCATCCAGCCATCCCCGAACCAACTCGATCAGTTTCTCCCACGGGGCATCCAGATAGACCGCGCCGATCACCGCTTCCATGGCATCGGAGAGGATTGACAGCTTTTCCCGCCCCCCGGACGCCTCTTCACCGCGACCCAGGCGGAGGGCCTTCCCCAGCTGCAACTCGACCGCGAGATCGGCCAAGGCTTCGGCTCGGACCACCTCGGCTCGCAGCGGCGCCAGTTGGCCTTCCGCCATTTCGGGGTAGGCGGTGTAAATGTGGTCGGTTACCACCAAAGCCAAAACGGCATCACCCAAGAACTCCAGACGCTCGTTGGAAGAAGTCCCGGAATGGTCGGCACACCAGGATCGGTGGGTCAACGCCTCGACCAGCAAGCTGGGCCGGACGAATTGGTAGCCGAGGCGATCGGCTAGAGCAGCGATGTCGGATTCAGCGGTCAGGAGCTTCGGCTCAGGCGGCCGTGGACATAGTCGACGGCGTCTCGCACCGTCTTGAGATCCTCCAGGTCTTCGTCATCGATGCTGAAGCCAACAGTCCTCTCGCTCAACTCCTCTTCCAGGGTTTCCACGAGCTCGATGAGAGCAAGTGAATCGGCGTCGAGATCGTCGGCAAATGCCTGTCCTTCGGTGATCCGGTCCGGGGAAATCTCCAAGATGTCGGCCAGGCATTCAGTGACGAGGGTCAAAACCCCGTCGCGATCTAGCGGGCTCTGTTCGACATGGGTTTCGGATGGCACGGCATCTCCGGGGCGGTTCAGCAACTCGGCGCCCGACAAGTATACGCCAGCTTGTCCCTCTCCTTACCCACCAAGGACTGAGGGAATCCCTATTCGGAGGACAAAATCCGGCGCAATGACCCCACAGTGTCGCGTTCGGCCAGTTCATGGGCCACTTCTATGGCATTGGCCAATGCCCTTGGGGACGACGCCCCATGGCTGATGATCGTGACACCCCTCACCCCGAGGAGGATGGCACCACCCACCGAATCGGGGTTGAACTTGTCGTATAGCGGGGTCAGCGCGGGTGCCAGCATCTCGGCTCCCTGCCTGGCCTCGTCAGAGGAGTCGAACGCCTCCAACAGGGCGCTGATTAGTTGCTTGGCCACGCCCTCAGCGGTCTTGAGGGCGACGTTCCCGGTGAAACCGTCCGTGACGATCACATCCACCAGATCCTCCAGCAGGTCCCGTCCTTCGACATTGCCGGCGAACACCGCACCCGTCCGGGCTTGCCAGGCTTTGTCCTCCAACAACTCAAAGGCCTCCTTGACCAAAGGCGATCCTTTGCCGGCCTCCTCCCCGTTGGACAAGAGCCCGACTCGGGGCTCTGCAACCCCCCAGCGGTCGCGGCAGTACACCGCACCCATCTGGGCGAACTGCACCAGCCACTCCGCGCTGCACTCGGTGTTGGCACCCGAATCCAGCATCACGTTTGGCCAAGCACGGCCGGGAACGACGATCGGCGTGGCAATAGCGGGACGGGACACACCCCGGATACGCCCCATCCTCAACAGGGACGCCGCCATGGCCGCTCCGGTATTGCCACCGCTGACCATGGCAGAGGCGCGGCCATCGCGAACCGCCTCGGCTGCCCGCACCACAGAAGAGTCCTTCATCTTTCGCACGCTGGACGCCGCTTCGGCCCCCATGGAGATCACTTGCGACGCGGGAACCACCTCGAACTCGCCGTCATCGGGCAATTGCTCGGGTTGACCCACCAGCAACACGGGAATGCCCTGCTCAGCCGCGATTCGGACACCAGCCAACACCGACTGAGGGGCATTGTCGCCCCCCATTGCATCAACGGCAACGGGAAGCGATGTCAAAGGACCCTCTCATATTGCGATTTGGCAAATTGCGACATGGCAAATTGCGATATGGCCAATTGGCGGTATGGAAGGGCTCAGGCCACTTCCATGGCTTCGCGGCCGGCGTACCACCCGCACACCCCGCACACCCGGTGCGGCCGCTTGACCGCTCCACAGCGGGGACACGTGCTCTGCGCTGGTGCCGATACTCGCCAAGCCGCGGCCCGACGGCTTCGGCCCTTGGCCTTGGAAGTTTTCTTCTTGGGTACAGCCATCGAACGGTCCTAGGTGTGGAGAAAGAATGCCGCGCCGCGGATGAAACCGGCGCTGATGCGACTAATAAATCTACTGGCCCGTTTGCAGCGCGTCTAACGCAGCCCATCGGGGATCCTTGGGGCGATCATCGCCGGTGGGCTCGGGTTGGTTCATCGGATAGTCATCAGGGGCCGGTCCGAGGCAGTCGTCCGAGCAGAGTGGGGCGATGGGCAGAGCGAGAACAAGGCAGTCGCGCACCATCGGCGTCAGGTCCACCTCTCCGTCATGAATCGGGTACGTCTCTTCATCGGTTGGGGCGGTGGCGTACATCTCCCGCAGATCCTGTTGCACTGTCTGCTCAATGGGCTCCAGACACCGCCGACATGACCCGCGCCATCCAGCATGAAGCGAGCCGCTCACTTCCAAACCGCTAATGGCCGACTCCAGATGGAGGTGGAGATCAACCGGCCCGTGTACCACGGCGTCGGAGTTGGACAGGTCGTCGAAGTGGGCCTGGAGGGAGATCTCCCGTTGCGAGCCGGGACGGCGCAGCAATTCTGCCACCGGCACGACCAGCTGCCTCGACATGGTGCCTCCTCCCGCGGTTCAGCCCACGGTGTCTTGATCGAAAAAGCCGTCGTCGGGCTCTGGTTCCGGTTCGGAATCGTAGGCCCGAACCAAGTCGGCAAGCGGGTCGCCTTGCAGCCGGGACCGGGCTTCCTTGACGGTATTCAAGATGCGCTCGAGGGCGTTTTCGAAACTACCCAATTTGGTATCGCAATAGTCCTCGGTCTCCAAGCGCAGTCTGCGGGCGGTGGCCTCGGCCTCCTCTACCATTCTCCGGGCCCGTTGTTCAGCCGCCTTGACTACCTCCGTGCGCTGCACCATGGCCTCAGCCTGCGACCGGGCGGCCACCAAGATCTCGTCGCCCTCCCGGTGGACCCTCTTCAAAAAGTCCTCACGCTCCTTCAACAGCCAACGAGCTGCCCGCATCTCCTCGGGAAGACGGTTCAAGCAGCTCTGAAGCAGCTCGAGAACTTCGTCCTTGTTGATCATGGAAGAAGCCGACAGCGGCATGGGGCGGGCGGTATCCACCAGCTCAATTGCCCGTCTCAGCAGCAAGTCGAACTCGGGATCCACAAACGTCCCGGCCACTGCCTGGTGGGTTGCAGATGTATTGGGATCGATGTCAGCCATCTTGGTACCTCTCGATCAAACGTTTGGCCACCGGAAGGAAACCACGTCAGTCATCTCGATATCTCTCCATCAGTTGCTTGGCCACCGGAAGCGGGACCATGGAGTCGATTTGTTCTCCGAAGCGAGCAAGCTCGCGGATGAGCTTGGATGCCAGGAACGAATGCTTGCTGGCTGAGGGGATGAACAGCGTGTGAACCCCGGAGATGGCCTGGTTCATCTGGGCCATCTGAAGCTCGTTCTCGAAGTCGGAAACCGCTCTGAGGCCCTTCACAATGAAGTCGACCCCTTCTTCTCGGGCCAGATCCACCACCAGGCTGGCGAACAGGGTGGTCCGCACATTTGGCAAGTGGGCGAAGCACTCATCCAACATCGATTGACGCTCTTCCAACTCGAACAGAGGAGTCTTCTGCGGATTGTGCACTGCGGCCACAATCACCTCCTCGAACAGACGCGCCGCGGTCTCCACGATTTCCATGTGCCCGTTGTGTATCGGGTCGAACGATCCGGGAAACAGGACGCGCGTCACGAAGGGTTCTCCTGGGGTCTGTCGTTGCTATTGCTGGCTTGCAATCACCACAACGGTACCCGCGTAGCGGCGCTGTTTGATGACATCCCAGCCGGATCCTGGAACCACAGCCTGATCAGACTCAGCCATCACCACATCGGCGGGAATCTGGGACAGCAGTTCTGGCCAGGCGTCGAATTGATAGGGAGGATCGCAGAGGGCCACGTCATAGCCATCACCGAGTCGGGGAAGCTCCTCCCATACATCGCCGGGCACCACTCGGCAGCGATCGTCGAACCCCGTGGCCTCGATGTTCGCCTGCAACGCGGCCAACGCCGCCGGTGCACACTCCACAAATGTTGCCGAGGCCGCGCCCCTCGATACGGCTTCCAATCCCAGAGCCCCTGATCCGGCAAAGAGGTCCAGAACAACAGCACCTTGCAGGTATCCCATGCTGTGCAAGGAATTGAACACGGCTTCGCGAACCCGACTGGTAGAGGGACGCACGTCTATGCCCTCTGGGGTGCTCAACCGACGGCCCCTGGCCTCCCCGGCGATGATCCGCAGCGTCATGGCTACTCGGGGGGGCGGGGTTCTCGGGCCATGGGAGTGATGAGCACCCCGTCGCCCACCGTGAATTCGCCGATGGACTCGAATCCGTGGCGGCGATAGAAGCCCACGTTGGCCGGGTTGGTGGACTCCAGATAAGCCAACTCGCCGATTCGGTCACAGCGGTTCAACATCGGAGCCAGCACCTTGCCGCCCAGGCCTTTGCTCTGCTGGCTGGACGACGTGCCCAGCACCGACAAATACCAGTGGGGCTCAGTCAGGCGAGCCTGGTGCATCTTGCCCAGAGCCTCCAGTCGAGAAGGGGCCAGATCGCCCAGTAGCTCAGACATCAAAGCAGCAAATTCCACGGCCCAATCCGACATCTCCTCGGAGTCGTCATCGCGGCCGGCGGATTGCGCCTCCCCGTCTCGGGGCGGCTGCCAATAGGCGACGCAGCCGTCGGTCCGAGTGCCGTGCAGTTCTGCTCCGACAGGAAGACGGTCTAGCAAGAACCCCCACCACTGTCGTAGGCATCCCACTCGGGCGGAGTCATCGGGGAACACCCATTTCATCAGCGGGTCCTGCTCGAAGGCATCGGCCCAGATCGCGGTTATCTGATCCCTCCTCTCCAACCCCATTCGCACGATCTCCAACACGGTGCCTCCCAAAAACTCAGCTCTTCATCAGGTAGTCGGCGTCGTCGTCCACCAGCAACAGCTCCACCTCGGAGCGCAGCTCGGCATGCCGTTGGAGGTCGGGGTCGTCGTCCAACATCTCCCCGGCTGCTTGACGAGCCCACACCACCCAATCCTTGTCCCGGCGCAAAGAGGCCAGCTGCAAGTCGCTTCGGCCCTTTTGGCGCTCGCCCAAGATGGTGCCCTCCCCCCGCAATTCCAAATCGGCTTCGGCCAGCTCGAACCCGTTGGTGGTCTCCACCAGAGCCCGGAGCCGCTCAGCGGCAATCCCCACTGCGTCGGCAGCCAATAGGCAGCACCACGACTCGTGGATACCCCGGCCAACTCGACCTCTGAGCTGGTGAAGCTGCGCGATCCCGAACCGATCGGCGTCCACAATCACCATGATGGTGGCGTTGGGCACATCCACCCCCACCTCGATCACGGTGGTGGCCACCAACACGTCGATGCCCCCGCTTCGGAATAGATCCATTACCGATTCCTTCTCCGCCGGGGTGAGCCGGCCGTGAAGCAGCCCAACCCGCAGTCCAGCCAGCTCATCGGCCTGAAGACGCTCGTAGGTCTCGGTAACCGACCGGGCTTCGATGCTGTCGGACTCCTCGATCAGCGGACACACCACATAGGCCTGTCGGCCCTGTCCGACTTCGGCTCTGACCTGCTCCCACACCTCGGCTTCCTCGGGCGCGGTTCCGGCCCATCGGGTGGCAATCGGGGTTCGCCCCGGGGGCATCTCGTCCAGCGTGGACACGTCCAGGTCGCCGTACACGGTCATGGCCGCTGTTCGGGGAATAGGGGTCGCCGTCATCACCAGCACATCGGGAGACGCCTCTTGGGAGCCCTTGGCCCGTAACGCGGCCCGTTGTTCCACTCCGAACCGGTGCTGCTCATCCACCACCACCACTCCAAGCGAGGAGAAGTCCACCCCTTCTTGAATGAGGGAGTGGGTGCCGATCACGATGTCAATTGCTCCTGAAGCCAGGGACTCCTGGATGCGGGTCCGTTCGGCGCCCGCGGTCTGATTGGTAAGCAGCGCCACCCGCAAGGGCCGATCGGCCAACAGCGAATCGGACGCGGGCACCACCAGCCCGTCAAGCAGAGTTCGAACTCCCAAGTAGTGCTGAGTGGCCAGCACCTCGGTAGGTGCCATCAACGCGCCTTGGTGACCGCCTTGCACCGCGGTGAGCATGGCTACCACTGCCACCACGGTCTTGCCCGCCCCCACATCTCCCTGCAAGAGGCGGTGCATGGGCACCGGGCGAGCCAAGTCTGCTGTCACTTCGCCGATCACCCGCCGCTGGGCGCTGGTCAGGGGAAACCCCAGCGAGCTGGTGAACCGATCTACGAGTTCTCCGCTGGTGTCATGAGTGATGCCCACGGCCGACTGCTCCACTGCCCGCTTGCGCATGATCAGCTTGAGCTGGAGCCGGAGCAGCTCGTCGAACACCAGCCGATTCCGGGCGGCGTAGTGGACATCCATGGTCTCTGGGCGATGGATGCTGTCGATGGCCTGGTGGCGGTCGATCAATCCGTGATGCTTCCGCAGGGACTCGGGAATCGGATCGCTGATCCCCCGCTGCTCGGATCGGCGCAAGGCCTCGTCCACCCACCGCCTGATCTCGCGGGTCTGGAGTCCGGCTTTGCCCGACTGGGGGTAAACCGGCACGATGCGCCCGGTCTCGTCTCCCACCAGATCGACTATGGGATTGGTCATCTGGTTCTGACCTCGATACCGGTCCAGTTTCCCGAACACCACCACCTCTTGGCCCTCGGACAACTGGCGATCCCGCCAAGGCTGATTGAAGAAGATTAAACCCAAACGGCCAGTGTCATCGCTGACCGTCACTCTGACCATCGTTCGGCTGCCTCGAAGCCTCTTGGAGAACACGCTGTCCACCCGGGCCATCACCATGGCCTCCACCCCGTCTTCCAGGTCGGAGATGGCGGCTCGGTTCGTCCGATCGATGTAACGACGGGGGTAATAGGTCAGAAGATCCAGCACCGATTCCACCTCGACCGCGGCCAGCGCCTTGGCTTTGGCTCGACCCACACCGCTCAGTACTTCGACGTTCATGGCCTTGAATTCGGCCATCGTCAGCGGAGGCCGATCGGCCACCTCCTGGTCAGAGCTGACCACCGATGACAGGGTCACTCCACCCCGAAATAGAACGGATAGAGCGGCTGGTTGCCCTCGTGGATCTCCACTTCCACCGCGGGATGGCGCTCGGCCAGCCAAGCGGCCACTTCGTCGACCTCCGCGGTCGTGGCATCGGCGCCGGAGATGACCGTGACCAGCTCATGGCTGTCATCGATGAGCTCGTCCAAGAGCCCGGTGGCCGCCTGAGCCGCGCTTGGGGCCACCACCCGCAGCCCGCTTCGATCCAGTCCCAGCCACTGGCCCGCGGCAATGGGTCCCAGCTCGCTCTCGGTGTCGCGCACCGCTTGCGTAATCTCCCCGGTCACCACGTCGGCGGCGGCTTCGGCCATGGCCGACAGATTCTGTTCAGCATCGGCCGACGGGTCGTAGGCCATCAAGGCGGCCAGGCCTTCGGCGATGCCCCGGGTGGGCACCACTCGCACGGTGGCGTCGGTGCATTCGTCCACCCGCTCGGCCACCGGCACGATGTTCTTGTTGTTGGGCAGCAACACGATCTCGGAAGCGTCGAGCTGCTCGACAGCCTGCATGAAATGCTCTGTGGAGGGATTCATGGTCTGGCCTCCGGCAATGACCGCTCGGACCCCCAGTGATTCGAAGATTCGGCGCACTCCTGTTCCCACCGATACCGCAACAACCGCGGTACGCACCGGCTCGCCGGCCACCGTGGTGACCGTGCCGCCGATCTCGGCCTCAGCCATCGACTCGATGTGTTCAACCTGCTCGAACAAATCAGTCACCCGAATTTCGAACGGGCGACCGACGCCGATGCCCGCCTCGATGCTGGCCCCGATGTCGTTGCTGTGGATGTGGCAGTTCCACAAGCCATCACCACCCACCACCACGATGGAATCACCCAAGGCCTCCCAGGCGGAACGGAAGTCGCCGATGCGGTCGTCGTCGGCCTCCAAGAAGAACATGACCTCATAGCGGGTGCCGTCGCCTTCGTCTACGGCACCATGGGGGTCATCGGCCCCGGCTACCGCCGCGCCCACCCCCGCGGTTGGGTCCACCGGCGGCGGGTCGGGCAGCGGCCGGCCGTCCATCGCGGTGATCAGCGCATCCAGAAAGAGCAGAAACCCTGCTCCCCCGGCGTCAACCACATTGGCCCGGGCGAGTTGCGGCAACAGCTCCGGAGTGCGGTCCAGTGAGGCCCGCCCCGCCCGCTGGCATTCCTCCACCATTTGGACGAGACCGTCGACGCCCACCTCAACCGCCTCGGAGGCGGCTGTCGCCACATCCCGCACCACAGTCAGGATGGTTCCCTCCACCGGGGTGGATACCGCTTCGTCGGCCGCGACCGAAGCCTGTTTCAGCGCACCGGCCAGTACAGGGGGATCCATATGGCCGGCCGCGGCCACCGTGTCGGCCAAGCCGCGCAAGATCTGCGACAGGATCACTCCAGAGTTGCCCCGAGCCCCCATGAGCGATCCGTGGCTGATGGCGTGGCACACCTCGGCCATCCCCTCACCAGCGCCGGTCACCTCGGCCACCACCGTTTCCAGGGTGAGCGCCATGTTGGTGCCGGTATCGCCATCGGGAACCGGGTAAACGTTGAGCTGGTTGATCACGTCCCGGTGCATGCCCAGGACGTCTCGGTACCGCTCCATCGCCGCCCGCAATCCATCGGCGCCCAGCCGGTTTGCCGTCATGCTCCGCGATGCTACCTAGTCGAGCCTGCCCGACTCGCGAACCGTCTGGACCAGCCATTACCCTGCCATAATCCCCGATCACTGTCAGAAAGAGTCCCTGTGCAGGGTGTGATCAAGGCATACGATCCCGCAACCGGTCTTGGCGTTGTGGTGCGAGACACCGACCTGGCCGAGTTCGACTTGGCTGCCGATGCGCTAGAGGGATCGGTGTTCCGGATGCTGCGCCAAGGCCAGCGAGTGCTGTTCGATCTGGATGAAGGGCAAGCCACCCGTCTGCGGTTGGGCTCAGAGGTAGACATGGGCACCCCATCATTCCTCACCGCCGCCGGCGACCCGGAGCCCGCGTGAGCCCTTCGGTTGCCGACCAGCTAGGCGCTCGCTTCGGCTTGGACTCGGTGGACGTCCGGGCCGGGCTGACCCAAGACGAGCTGTTCGCCGCCGCCATCGCCGGAGACCGGGGCCGCACCCGCATCGATGGAGGCGAGCACGACCAGAAGGCGTTCGCCACCGCATTGGGCACCGACGGGCCGCTGATCTTCTACTCCGATCCCACGTGTACCGGCCGTCCCGTTCAGGACACCTTTGCGGTGGCCTGGCCCGAGTTGGTGGACGACGTGTGGTGGAAGGCGGACTTCAACCAGCTGGACGGCGACCACTACTCGGGATTGCTGGAGCGAGTGCTGGCCCATCTGAACGAGCGGCAGGCTGTGCTGTACACCGCCGATGTGTTCTGCGGCTGGGATCCGGAGTTCGCCATCCCCTACCGGCTGGTGAGCGAATACGCCACCCACGCCTACTTCGCCAACATCATGTTCCCCAAGGGCGTGCGTGACGACGCCGACCGCGATGCCGTGGGCTGGACCATGATCAACGTCCCCAGCTTCCGCTGCGATCCCGACCGCGACGGCACCCGCACCGACCGGGCGGTCATCATGGACCTGCGCAACCGGCTGGGGCTGGTTCTCGGGCGGGCCGACTACTGCGGAGTGGTCAAGAAGACCATGTTCACGGTGATGAACTTCGTGTTGCCCGACGCCAAGCAGCTCACCATGCACTGCTCGGCCAACGTGGACGACAGCGGCAACAGCGCCATCCTGTTCGGCTTGTCGGGCACCGGGAAGACCACGTTGTCAGCCGATCCCCACCGCAGCCTGATCGGCGACGACGAGCATGTGTGGACCGAGACAGGAGTCTCCAACTTCGAGGACGGCTGCTACGCCAAGCTCATCGACTTGGACAAGGAGGCCGAGCCCATCATTGCCGCCGCGTTGTCGAGGGGGGGAACCCTCATCGAGAACGTCCCCGCCCTGCCCGGCCGGGATCTGGCCGACACCGACCCCCAAGAGCTCGACCTCGCTGACGACTCCATCACTGAGAACACCCGGTTCGCTTATCCGCTCTCGTGCAACCCCCACGTGGCCCCCGGCGCCAAAGGGCCTCACCCCCGCACCATCGTGCTGTTGACCGCCGATGCTTTCGGCGTGCTCCCCCCGGTGTCGATACTCGATCGGGACGAGGTTATGTACCACTTCGTGATGGGGTTCACCGCCAAGCTGGCCGGCACGGAAGTGGGCGTGGTGGAGCCGCAGGCCACGTTCAGCGCCTGTTTCGGAGCGCCGTTCATGTCGCACAAGCCATCGGTGTACGCCGAGCTGCTGGCCCATCGCATGGATGCCCACTCGGCCCGCTGCATCCTGCTTAACACCGGCTGGTCGGGAGGGCCCTACGGGGTGGGGAACCGCATGTCCATCTCCCACACCCGGGCGCTGCTCAACGCGGCCCTCAACGGCGACCTCGACACCGTGGACACCGTCAGGCTCCCCATCTTGGGGCTGCGAATCCCCGTCTCGTGCCCGGGTGTCCCCGATGAGGTGTTGAACCCCCGGAACACTTGGAGCGATCCCGACGTCTACGACGAAGCCGCCGTTCGGCTGCGAGACCTTTTTCGGCAGAACTTCGAGGAACAAGGCTACGCGTCGCTGGGCATAAAGGCGATGCTCTAGTCGCCCATTCATAGGGTACGGTCACGTCCATAGAGGCTGTTAGCCCAGAACAGCCACTGCTCGACTCTTGCGAAGCTAGAGTGGGCCACCCACAAGGGGCTGTCAGCTCGGACTGGCAACTGTGCTGCCGGGTGATCCACTGATAGCGGGGCGCAGTCGCCGCCCATCAGTTTCTTAGCACGGGGTTGGTTTGGGCGGGTTGCCAGGTGGCAGTTCCGGTATCGGGGAATGCTTCTGGCGGGGGTTGGACTGTGTGCCTGAGAGTTCTGGGGTCTTGGGCAACTTCGTGGTTGTTGTCGTGGATGTCGTGATGGCAGTCGTTGCACACCAGTACCAGGTTGGGGTAGTCGGTTTTGCCTTCGTTTTTCCAGTGTTGGATGTGGTGGGCAAAGCTGCGATTGGCGTCCGATCCGCAGCCCACGCACGCTTTGTCGCGCACCATCAGCGCGATTCTCTGGGCGTCTGATGCGCAACGGCGCCTCCGTCCCAGCCACAAGTCCTGGGTTCTGGCGTTGAACACCGCAGGGAAGATGTCGGCTGCGCATGCCAGCTTGACCAGTTCCTCGGCGGGGAGCGGGGTCCCGTCGGAGATGCGGGTGTTGGTCAATTCTCTGAGGGTGGCGTCGTAGTCGGCCACCAAGACCAGAGCGATGCCGGCGGCCCTGCCCTTTTCGGGATGCAAGATGAGCTCGGCCAGCGCGTCAGCAGCGCGCTGGGTGTGGGTGCGCCTTGCCTTGGGGTCCTCCGCTCGCCACAACTCCCGCTCCTTGTCAGCCAGCGCACCGGCGATGTGGCTGCCGGTGACTGGGTCGAGCTCGGCGTTCAGCACATACATGCCGCTGTCGCCGTTCTGGAACAGGCGGGCCGAGCGCTTCTGCTTTCGCCGGTCGTGGATCGACTGCCCATCGTCACCCGACAACTCGTGCTGCTGGCGCTTGACGGTTTTGGCCAACTCGTCATAGGTCTGGGTCTTGGCCGCCTCCACCAGCTCTCGTTCGTCAATCGGCCCCTCAGAAGACGCCCGAGCGATCAGCCGCGCATGATCCGCAGGCACCTCACCCGAAGCCAAAGCCTCACAAGTCGCGGCCAAACCGGCCAGCCGCTCAGCCGCCTTCACGTCATGGTGGGCTTTGGAGGGAGACGACCGCAGCACCTCACGGGCCATCTTCTTGGCCCCGGCGGTGTCATGGCGGCGAGCCATCTCCGCCACTGTCTGGGCCTTCAACGCCTCCAACTGCGACTCAGCCTCTCCCAAAAGCCCCAACCGCTTGCGCAAACCGACATCAGACAACCCGGCCACATCCACGCGATCAACGCACACCGCAGCCCCGCAACCGCCACCGGCGGTCCCGGTCTCCGAGTTCGAAGAAGGCGAAAACTCCATGGATGTATTCTACCGACGGCGGTGACACTTACCCCCCGAAAAACACCTCTTAACCAGGAAAAACAGCAAAAAACCTCTTCACCGGCCGATCTGCTTGCTTGCGGGCGCTGGAAGTCAGAGCCAGGCCGAATGTGTCGCATAGCCCGGTAAAATTGCCTCAATGTGGTTTGGGCTCGGAGATGATGTCGGGGTCGAACTGCCTCCAGAACTGGTCTCAGCCCATGCGGAAGGCAGTCTGGTGATGTTCGTCGGCGCGGGCGCATCGGTAGATCCGCCGTCATGCTTGCCGACCTTTGAAGAGTTGACCGGCAAACTACTTGAGGAAAGCCACTTGCCTCCGCCGAGGGACGACCTGGCCCTAGAAAGGCAACTGGGGGATTTGGACAGAAACGGAGTCAATGTCCATCTGAGGGTGAGCGAAATCATCGGAAGCCCCAATTCCCAGCCCAATACCCTGCACATGGCTATCGCCGGCCTGGCCCTCGCCTCTCCCGAGCCCCGGCTTGTGACCACGAACTACGACCGCCACTTGTCTGCTTGCCTGACTGACCTGTCCGATAACGGCATAAACGAGTTCCCCTCTCTGGCGTTTCCCCAGCGGGACGGTTTCACCGGGATCGTGTACCTCCACGGATCGGTCAAAGAGCCACCGGAGCACCTAGTGGTCACCGACGCAGGCTTCGGACAGGCATACCTGGAGGCCCCGTGGACCGCGGCGCAGTTCTTGAGCCGGGTGTTCCGCCAAAACACCGTGCTATTCATCGGCTACAGCCACAACGACACCCTCATGGAGTACCTGGCCCGGTCGCTGCCCACAGAATCGGGCAACCGGTACGCATTGTGCGACGACCAGCAGGTAATGAGCGAGAGCTGGCAAGACCGAGGTATCCAGCCCATCAGGTACGGATCGCATGAGGCCCTGCCGCTGCTGCTGGAGAAATGGGCTGAGCGCTCCCGCATGGGCGCCCTTGATCATGAGCGGCGGGCCAAGGAGATTGTCCAGGGCACGCCCCCGTTGTCGCGAGAAGACGAGTCGTATCTTGAGGAGACCGTTGAATCGCCCGAGCGGCTGCGCTTTTTCACTGAGAACGCTCAGGGCATCGAATGGCTGCGGTGGGCTGGGCAGCGACCAGGGTTTCTCGCCATCTTCGACCCCAGGACGGAACGCCGACACCCCGACCCTTGGACCAAGTGGTTCATTGAGAACTACGCGTTCGGTGGCAACTCAGGGGCTCGCCGGGAGGCGCTGAGGGTATTTCGCAATAGCGGAGGCCGGTTCAGTCCCAGTCTCTGGCAAAGCCTGGCATCGCGGGCTGGAATGCTGCTGCAAAACGGGGGCGACGCTGCAAAAGACACCAAGAAGTGGTTCCCGCTTCTTATCGACCAAGCTCCTGCGGAAGGCGATCACCTATTGGAACGGCTCCTGGAAGACTGCGACCTCCAGGAGGACCGACATGAGGCCCTGCTCCTGTTGGATTGTCTGCTCGAGCCCGAAGCATCCGACTTTATCGACGACCTCGCATTCCCAAGGTCAGACCGCCTTGACATGTTCAGATACTCCTGGAACGGCACAGTAAAGCCATGTCTCGCTGAAACCGACTTGGCGGTAGACATAGCGGTGATCGTAGACCACCACCTGCGGGCTGCTCACCGGATAGCTGCGGCCAGCAGGAACGAAGAGGGCATATCGGACGCGCTTAGCTTCGCGAGAAGCGCCATCGAAGACCACGAGCAGGACCAGTGGAAACACGACTGGCTGGACGCCCTCATAACAGTTGCCCGAGACGTGTTGGAAGCACTGCTTGAGCATTCTCCTGAATGTGCCCCCCACTACCTGAGGTCATGGGGTGATTCTCCGGTGACGCTGTTGCGGCGATTGGCCGTCCACGGTTGGGCCGAGCGCCAAGATGTAACCCCAAACCGGAAGATCGCCGAACTCTGCCAGGCAGGCTGGCTATTCGAACCGTATCTGAGGCACGAGGCTATGAGGCTCGCGGCGGTCGCGCTGCCACAGGCAACGCCGGAGAGCATCGACCGCTTGGTGGAACTGATCACTGCCGGAGACCCCGGGGCACCAGAGCAGAACACACCTGAGGCGACTGAGCGCGCCGATTGGATCGCCTTCATCTGGTTGGAGTGGATCACGCGGCACGCCCCTGAGGCGGAGAACGGCCGTCGAGCTGTGGCTGCCATTAAGGAGAGACACCCCGACTGGCAGCGGTACGAGCACATGGATTTCCTCTCGTGGACGACTGTCGAAAGCAAAGAATCGCTTTTTCAGGGTGATCCCGATGACCTGCACAAGAAGATCGGCCACGATCCCGCAGGCGCGATCCGCCACCTGTTGGGCTTCTCTGCTCGGGGAGATCCCTGGTCCGGAGAGCCCAGCTGGGAGGATGCGCTCCACTGGTTGGAAAACACAGTGAAGGCATACCCAACAGATGGAATCCAGGTGCTTGACCTGCTCACCGGCGCTGATCCGCCTGATGATCAACAAGCAGGCCAGCAGGTCGCCGAAACCGTGCTGCGGGCTTTGGCCGGGGCAGAGCTGAGCGGTGATTCCAGCCGAGCCCTTACCGAACGCCTAACCGACATCTGGGATGCCAGCACCGCTCATTGGCTCGCAGGGACCGGCATCACTGGAAGCAGTCTTGGGCCGCTCACCCACGCCATCAACCATTGGGCCGGACACTTGGCCGAGATCGCGCTCCGTCTTATCGATCACGAGTACAAGAGCACTGAGGGGGAATGGGCAGGCCTGCCCGACGAGCTGAGACCGGCGCTGGAGGCAATGGCCAGCGGGAGCGGCATCGCCTCCCAGCTCGCCCAAGTGTTGCTGGCCAGCAGGATCAGTTTTCTGTTCCAAACAGACGATCCATGGTGTCGGGCCAACATTCTGCCCCTACTTGACCCCGAGGAAGACACGGAACGGGCGATTCGCTGTTGGGACGGCTACCTGATGAACCGGCCCGGACCGACCAAGCTGCTCGAAATCGGGCTCTTGGACATGTATGTGGCCATGGCCGAACATCTCGGATCGCATCGCGGCGACACCGGCAACCACTTCCACCTGCGCCTGGCCGAGGTCGCCATCTTCTCCGGGATCAACCCCATCGAACAGGGCTGGCTCGACCGCTACACCGCCACGGCAGAAGAACACAGCCGCGTCAGGTGGATCAAGCAAGTCTCCTACGGGCTGGCCCACCTGCCGACCAGCGCCGCCGACGCCCAATGGGACTCCTGGATGCGCGAATACTGGGCCAACCGGCTCCGCAGCGTCCCTAGAGCCATGACCGATAGCGAGGCCACGGCCCTGGTGGACTGGGCGGTGTGCCTCGGCGACCGATTCCCCGAGGCAGCAGACCTGGCCTGCCGACACAAAGCATCGGTGAGCGAGCACTCGATGGCGATCAGGGAGCTGAACCGAACCGACTACCAACCAGAAGCGGTCAACCACATCGCGGCACACCCCGAGCATGCCGCGAGACTCGTAACCCACCTGCTGGCCAACACCGATGCCGCACCCTTCACCGCAGGGGCAACTCTGGCAGGCGACTCACTCAGCGAGGTCGTGTCCGAGTTGCTCGGAAGCATCGGATCAGAGCTAGCACGCCCCTTACGGGAACAGGCCACCCGTTTGGGGATAGCCACGGGCGAGAGCTGAGGCGCGACATGAAGGGTGGCATCCACCTGCCTGAACAACCCCAAAGACATGACCCTCTCCGACCCGCGGCGCCCAAACTTCAGATCCTCTGACCACACCCGGTAAACATGGTGAGCTTCCCCCCTAATCGTGGAGAGTTTGTTTTTGAGGGTCGGGGTTGTGGGCCTGTTCGTATTCTACGGGGCTGGTCATTCCGATTGCGGAGTGGAGGCGGTGCTGGTTGTACCAGGTGTGGACCCATAGGGTGATTTCTCGTCGGGCCCGGGCTCTGGTGGTCCAGGCTCGGCGTGAGATGAGCTCGTGTTGGAGGGTGGAGAAGAACGACTCGGCCGGCGCGTTGTCCAGCGCGTTGCCGGTTCTTCCGGTGGACCGTGAGATGCCGAGCCGCCGGCAGGCGGCGGCGAAGGCTTCTGAGGTGTATTGCGATCCCTTGTCCGAGTGGAAGATGACGCCTTTGACGTTGCCGCCTCTGGTGGCGACCGCGGTGTTGATGGCCTGTTTGGCCAGCTCGGCGGTCGGGTACCGGTCGGAGGTGGCGAAGCCGACCATGCGCCTGGAGTAGAGGTCCTCGACGGTCGCGAGGAACACCGGGCCCTCGGCGGTGGGAACCTGTTTGAAGTCGCCGCACCATTTCTGGTTGACCCCTGTCGCGCTGAAGTCGCGGCCCAGAAGGTCTGTGGGGGCCGCATGGGAGCTGTCGGGGCTGGTGAGGCCCTTTTTGCGTTTGGGGCGGGCGCACAGGCCCTGGCGGGCCATCGAGGCCTCCACCGTCTTCTTCGACACCGACAGGCCATCGCGTCGCAGCCGGGCGCGCACCCTGGGCGACCCGTAGGTGCCGTCCGATTCGTCGAACGCCTTTTTCACCTCGGCGTCCAGCGCCCGGCGACGCCGCTGCCGATCGGTCAGCGGCCGGTCGAGGTGCTTGTAGAACGTGGATTCCGCCACGCCCAGCGCTCTGCAAGCCACAGAGTGAGGCACACCGTGGTCGGTCCTTTGGGCCGCGATGAACCCTGCGGTCACCGCGTCGCCTCGTTGACCCAAAGGACCACGGATCGTTTGAGCACATCACGCTCCATCTCCAGCTCGGCGACCCGGCGGCGCAGCCGGGCCAGCTCGGCCCGCTCGTCGCCGCTCAGCCCGCCCGAGCGCTCGTCTCGGTCCCGGCGCACCCAATTCCCGAGCGTGCCCTCGTTGACGCCGAGCTCCCGGGCGACGTGGGCCACCGGCCGGCCGGTCTCCTTGACGATCCGGACAGCCCCATCACGGAACTCCCGGTCATAATCTCTTCGCGGTCTGGACATAGCTCCTCCTTATAGAGCATGTCTCCACGAAAAGGGGGGAACCTCAATGGCTCCTCCTTGCAGAGTATGCCCCCACGAAAAGAGGGGATCCTCAAGCCGCCTTGTGGGAGATTGGCAATAAGGCGTGCCGGGCTGAGAGCCGATTGTCGGTGTTACAGTGCAGGCATGTCACAGCCCACGGCCCAGCTTCCGCTTGAGTGCTGGTTGGATGCTGCCCTTGCGGGGGCGTCCACCGAAGAGGTTCGAGATGATGATGGAGTCCTCGTGGGATGGTGGGCCGAGAACCCTGAGTGCCAGGGTGCATCCGCCTTTGGCTCCACTCCCGACGAGGCCCGCAGCAAACTTCGACAGGTGCTCTACGGATGGGTCGAACTCGGCCAGCAACTCGGGCAGCCGATACCCACGTTTCACAACGGGCTTGTCGCTGCGCCTACATGAGCCGGCGGGTCCCTCCAACCACCCGCCGCGAACTCATCAGGTTCTTGACCGAACGCGGATGGCTCGGACCATGGTCAGGAGGCAATCACGAGTACATGATCAAGGGTGCCCACAGACAAGTCATCCCCAACGACAGTGAGATTGCCGGCCCGTTCCTGCTTCGATTGCTCAAGCAAGCAGGTTACACACGGGAGGAGTGGCTGAACCGCTAACCGCATCGGCCAGCCCTGCGGCCCGCGCCGCCATCGGGCGACTTCTAGGCGCGAGACAAGATGCACGCCGAATCAGGTATCGAGGTCGAGGTTGGCCTGGTTTTCGGTGGGGGGTTTTTGGGCTTGTTGGGTGAGGTCGGGCCAGGCGGCGGCGAGGCTGTTGTAGGCGAGGGCGTCGGCGGCCCATCCGTTGCGGTCGCAAATGTGGTGGAGGCGGTAGGCGAGGTGGCGGGCCGAGTCGGCGAGCCCGCCGACTTGGCGCAGGAGTAAGGCGGCGGCTTGCTCGCCTCGGGTCTCGAGGCGGTAGGCGAGGTGGTTGGCGATCTCCCAGACGGTGAGGCGCTCATCTGAGGCGGGAGACCAGTTCTCGTCGAGCTCGTGGCGGGGTATGAGGCGCACTCGGCCGGCCCGGGATTCGACGATGCCGGCCTCCACGAGGCCGTCCACCGAGGTGTTGCGGGATTTGGAGAGCTGCTCGGCCTGGCCGTAGTCGCCGGGCTCGAAGCCGTTTTGGGCGTGCCAGGTGAGCGCCCAGCGGGTGTCGGAATCCAAGTCGGCCTCGGTCGCCTCCAGGGTCTCGTCGAGGACCCGGTTGATGGCGGCCAACGCGGCCCGCACTCCCATTCGGGCGCCGTCGGCCTCGATCACCCGGCTGTAACGGGAGAACACCGCCATGCCCGGGCCGATGGCGGCCTGCGCCACATCCACCGGCGCGATGCTGGCCTTCTGGAGGTCGGCCAGCGCGGCGGGCAGCTCCACGGCCAGCGCGTTCAAGAACTCACGGCGCGACGCCAACGGCGCGCCATCCGCCCGGGGCCGGCACACCAGAACAATCGACGACGCCAACGCGTTGGACTGCTGCGAGCGCATCCGGTTGGCCAGCTCCGAGCGCACCGGCCACGTCCCGGTGATCTGAAAGCCCGCGCGCAGCAGGCCGGTGAGCATGGTCTCCCACCCCGTCGACGCCGTCTCCCCATCCGCGGTCTCGGCCTGCTTGAACGCGTAATACACGCTCAACGGGAACCGCGGATCCTGCGCATCGCGCAACCGGGCGAACACACCGCCCAGCCCGTCCTCGAAGAACTCCTCGGCCGCATTCTTGTCGCCGCCGTGGCGGTACGGCGCCGCGATCAACTCCTGCCCCTTGGGCGCCAGCAAAGTCGAGCACACATCCGAGAACACCCCGCCCACCGTGCGGCGCAGCCACACATAGAAGAAATCCGACAAATCCGCATACCCGATATTGTCGTAATACGGCGGATCCGTAGACACCACCACCGGACCAGACACCGAAGCTGCGGCATCTAATTGGTTCACCTTTCCAGCGATGTGAGCAGAAGAAGGCAGGGATTGGAGTACATCGGCAACAATGGAAAAGGCAGTCTCCAAACTTCCAGTGGAAGTGAAGAACGGATTCGCCTCTGCATAATCCCAAATCATGGAAACGGCTTGCCGCCCGAAGAAATGCTGTGCCTTCTCCCCAACTGGATTCCACCGGCAAAGCGAATTGCCAGCCATCGCTGCCCTATCAACCGCAAATGCCAAATACACCGACACGGCCTCGGCGTAGGCTGTTGCGCCGGTGCCTCCGTCTCGCAGCGGGGTCGGGTCGTCGCCAATCCCAGCGGCCAGAGCGTCGGCGCGGGCCTGCTCGCGGGCCTCGGCCACCAGGTCGGCGAAACAACACAGGGCGGTGAGCTGGCGGGGCGTGAACAGATCGGCCCACTCCCCCATGCCGTAGCGCTGCACCCGGAAACCCAGCGCCTCATCCGGCAGACGGCCAGCAGGCGGGTCAGGGGGCGGCGGGATGCAAGCGGCCTGCTCGTGGTACGGGTCGGGCGGCAGGTAGACGCGTCGGCGGTCGCCCTGGGCGGCGACGGCCATTAGCCGGGCGCCGAGCCCGCCTGTCTGGGCTTGGGTTTTCACATAGTCGCCGGGCATGGCCGAAGAGCAGAACACGCAGCGGAACTGGGCCCGGCCCTGCTTGGGCGCCTCCGGCGGCCCGCCCTCACCGCCGCCGATCTCATACCGGACAGCCTTGGCCGCGTGGTCCACCACCGGCTCCACCCACACCTGCCGGCCCTTCTTCTTCGACAGCCACCACGACGACGCCAACGGCGCCTCGCCCCCGCACCCCGGATTCGGACACCGCGCCGTGCGGGTCCACAACCACGCGATCACCGTCGCCTCGCCGCCGCCGTGCTCAGGAGGCAGATCGACCTGCGGGTACAGATGGCCGATGCGCTCCTCGGCCCGGTCGCGCATCCACTGGCCGTACCAGCGCACATCCGCGGCCAAACCCGACGCGCCTGGCCACGACCCCAAACCAGCGCTCTGACGGTCACCGGGGTTCACTGGCGCCCGCCCGGCGAACACTGGCGGAATCTCCACCAAAGCCTTGTTGATCAACACCGCCACCGGATTCAAATCCGACCCATGAGCCTCCAACCCCAAACGCTGAGCCTCCAACGGAATGCTCCCGCCGCCCGCGAACGGATCCAACACCGAGGGAAGCTCACCATCGCAGCACTTGGCGATCTCCGCCCGAGCCTCGCCCAGCACCCCGGCGTCGCCGCTGTTCTCCCATTGCACCAACCGCTCCACCAGCCCGAACAGGCGCTCCCGCTCCGCGCCCTGCGCCTCCTCAGTGGGGAACTCATCAGGCCGGGCCGACGGATCATCCACCAACGACGCGAACAACACCGCCCGACACGCCGCCAACGGCCGCCGAGCCCACCACAAATGCAAAGTCGAAGGATGGCCATGGCGAATCGACTTCTCCCGAGCCGACGCGGCGTTGATCGCATCCAACGGCAACGCCACCTCGATCAGCTTCCGCCGGAACCCGTAGTCAGCCATCAGCGCCACACCCTAGAGCCCTCCCCCGGCGTGAGGCGCGATCTCCCTATGTCTGGGACCGGTATCCCAGCGGATGGGTTGACTGCCAGGCCCAGGCATCTCGACACATTTCTGCCAATGTCCGGCTAGCCGACCAGCCCAGTTCCTTGAGTGCCTTGCCCGGATCGGCCCACAACTCGGGCACGTCGCCCGGGCGGCGGTCTAGCTCCTCATAGGGCAGGGGGTGGCCGGTGGCCTCCCGCATGGCGGCGACAACCTCCAACACTGAGGCACCCTGGCCAGTGCCCAGGTTGTAGGTGTGCGCTTCCCCGGAAGAGGCCTCCAAGTACTCCAAGGCGGCCACATGGCCACCGGCCAAGTCCATCACGTGGATGTAGTCGCGCAAGGCAGTGCCGTCGGGGGTGGGATAGTCGGTGCCGTAGAGCGGCAGTTGGGGGTGGCGCCCTACGGCCACTTGGAGCAGGTAGGGCATCAAGTTGCCGGGAATGCCCTCGGGATCCTCCCCGATCAGCCCGCTGGGATGGGCGCCCACCGGGTTGAAATAGCGAAGCAAAGCCGCCGACCAGCGGGGGTCGGCCCGAACCACGTCAGCGATCATCTGCTCGATGAGAAGCTTGGTCCAGCCGTAGGGATTGGCCGGGCGGGTTGTGGCCGTCTCAGGTACCGGCAGTTCGTCAGGCAGCCCATAAACCGTGGCCGAGGAAGAGAACACGATCCGGCGAACCCCACTGCGCTCCATCACAGCCAAGAGAACGGCGGCCGAGTCCAGATTGTGGCGGTAGTACCGCAGCGGGTCGGCCACTGAGTCGGGCACAGATTTGAGGCCCGCGAAGTGCAACACCGCGTCGGGGCGGACGTCGACCATGACCTTCTCCAGCGCGGATTCGTCCCGACAGTCGGCTATGTCGAGGCGAGGGCGGCGGCCGGCGATCTCCCCCACCGCATCGATGGCGGCGGCCGAGGAGTTGGCCAGGCTGTCCAGCACCGCCACCTCGTAGCCGGCCTCCAGCAGAGCGACGCAAGTATGGCTGCCGATGTAGCCCGCTCCCCCGGTCACCAGCACCGTCGCCATGTTGGGCACGTTAGCGGCGTGTTGTTGGGGCAGAGCAGCAGACTGCGGCTAGCCCGGACCCCGCAGGACGCGGGTCTTGCCGTACATGGAGCCGAACAGCAGCCGGCCGTCGTCGTCCACGGTCACCCCCGCGCCGATGGTGTTGAACTTTGAGCCTCCCAGCACGTAGTGGAACCGGGACTCCCCGGTAGCCCAGTCGGCGGCCTCAATGGTCCACTTCTTGTCGCGGACCCCGCACGTGTACACCAGGCCGCTCTCCTCAGCCACGAAGGGAACAGAGTTGGGCGAGGAGATGTCGAGGTTTACCCAGGCCTCCTTCAGCTCCCGGGCCACTGAATCCCACTCGTACTTGTGGAGGCCGTGGGGCTGGTACTCGGGTTTGTGGCCGAGCATGAAGCACAGCATCCGGGCACCCTGCGCGGGGAAGCCCTCGGGTATGGAGGCCGGCTCGTTGTTCACCGTCATGGCGCCGTATCCCGCCACAGTTATGGACTGCTCGGTCTTGATCTCGGCCAGATCGGGATTGCCCATGTTGGCCGGCCCGATGCCGGCGATGCGCCGGTCGGGCGCGTTGGGCAGCTGCTCCCAGTCGTCGGGGATCTCGTCTCGCCACAACAGGGTGATATTGACCACCTCGTCGCCGTCGCCGATCACCACGAACTTGTCCTCGTCGGGGCCGAAGCCCATCAGCGAGGGCGTGGTGCCCGAGCCGTAGCCGCCGCCGTTGCGGTAGGGCACCATCCAGCAGCCGCAAGCGGGATCATCGGTGAGCTCGGATCCCGTCCAGCGCAGCTTGTGGTGGTGGTCGTTGGACGACACGTAGATGCCGTTGTCGCTGTCCACACAAATGCTCGTGCGGACCCAGCCGTAACCCGTATTGCCCCGCTCTGCCGCCCGCTGGGCACAGTACTCGGCGGCCACCTCGGCCCCGCCGGGGAGTTGGAGCGCGTGGTAGGCGCTGAAGTCGCGCTCAAGCACAACAACCCAGCCATGGTCGGTGGACATCACCAGCTTCCCGTCAAAGGTCATGTTCATCCCCACGAAAAAACCCTCGATGTGGTCGGGCTTGTTCCACCGGTCCCGCTCCACAATGGGCGACAACGGATCAGACGGATCGGTCTCCACATAGGCCACCGCGTGGTCCTTGCGGCCCAAGAACAGGGTGTGGTCGCAGTCGAGCAGCGCATAGACCCCGTCGATTCCGGTCATGAACTTCATCGACATCTCGATGGCGTGTTCGACGGCTTCCCAGCCGTCCTTCTCGTCAAAGCCCCGGAGATATTCCTCCAGCTCGACTACGGGTGTGCGCCCCTCCCCGCCGACGATTTCATGGTCGGCCAGCAACTCAAGGGTCTCGTAGTCGAGCTTGGCGATGTTCTGCCGGCCGTTGCTCCACACCACCCGCCGGCCGTCGGGGTAGGGCCCCGAAGTCAGGTGGCCGAAATGACCCGGGCCGAGCCAGGCGTATTGCAGATCGCCCGCCTCGTCGAGCACCTCAGTAGGGCCTTCGGGCCCCCGCCAGGGAACGTTGTCCTGCTGGTCGCACCGTCCGTGGGCGATGCCATAAGAAGATGCGGCAAGAAACGGGTTGTCCGGAGCGCGGTTCATATCCCTACATCATTGCGCTGCGTCCAGCCCGCCATCCCACCGGAGCCGATCTTTGGTTACGATGCGGGATAGCCAACTGGAGGTGTAGTCACGTGGGTGTCAGCTCATATGTTTTGATCCAAACCGAAATGGACAAGGCCCGTCAGGTGGCCGAGGCCATCCGCGAGATCGATGGCGTGGTGATCTCTGAGATCATGACCGGCCCCTACGACGTGATCGCCAAGGCCGAGGCTGAGTCCATGGACCAGTTGGGCCGTCTGGTGGTGAGCCAGATCCAGATGGTGGACGGCATCACCAGAACCCTCACCTGCCCCGTTGTAAACCTCTGAAGTGGTTCGCGATCCTGGGTTAGCTGAGGATCATGGCCCGGATGGCCAGACCGGCCAGAAAGAAGCTGCCGCCGGCGTAGAGCAGCTCACGCCGGTGGGCGAGCTGGATTCGGTACGCGTAGACAATGGCCACCGCGGCGATGGCCGCGAAGCCATAGAGGCGGTGCAGGTCTCCGGGATCGGCCCCCGAGCGGTTCTCCAGCACCACGCCCACGATCACCTGGGCGAAGACGGTGCATTGGGCGGCGGCGATGAACGCCCACAACGGCCAGCCCCGCAACCGCGGTCGAAAGTGGGCGCCCAGAGCCCATCCGCCGGCGGCGGCGTTGGCCAGCATCACCACCCAGGAGAACCAGTCGTGGAAGCCGGCCAGTTGCGTGGCGGCGAGAACCGACGCGGTGCTCACCTGAACAGGTCGGTGGCGAAGTCGCCTGTCCGGGGCGGTCCAGGAGCCACGAACCACTCGGTGCTGAACGCGTCGGCGAACTGCTCGTCGGTCATGGTGCCGAAGAAGGACTCGGCGGTGATCTGGCTGGTGTGCGCCAACATGGCGGCCCGCTTGCGCTCCAGATAGGCGCTCACGTCTACTGCGTGGGTGATGTCGGCCTCCTCGGTGCCGAAATCGTCGCCCTCAAACCGCTCGACCTGCTCCGCGTCCATCTCCTCTATCGCTTCGGCAAACGACTCCACCTCGGCCATCTGGCGCTTGATCTGAGTGCGGTTCATGGTGACGTAGAACACTCTTTCAACCCCGGCCTGGCGGGCGGCTTCCACCCCCACCCGGTGGACTTGAATATGGTCGGGGTGGCCGTAGCCGCCGTGGTCGTCGTACACGGTGAGCACGTCGGCGGACTCCTCGGCCAAGATCCCGGCCACCCGCTCCACCGCCTCGTCGAAATCGGCCTGCCAGAAGCAGGCTGGGTTGTCGTTGGCCTCGTCGCCAGCCATGCCCGAGTCCTCGTAGCCCAAGAACTCCACCCGGTGGGCGCCGATTATCCCGGCGGCGTCATGGGTCTCCGCAGTTCGCCGCTCGCCCAACGTTTCGCCCGGGCTCAGCGCGTCGGAGGCCACCTCACCCTGTTCTCCTTTGGTGGCCACCACCAGCACCACCCGGTGGCCCTCGTCGGCCGCCTTCATCATGGTGCCCGAAGTGGCGATGGCCTCATCGTCGGGATGGGCGTGGAAGTTCACCATCGTGCCCACTATTTGACGGCCCCCGATTCTTGTAGCGCGGCCACCCCAGCGGCATCGAAACCCCAATCGGCCAGCGCCTCGGCAGTGTGTTCACCAGGATGGGGGGCAGGACGGACAACCTGGGGCGGAGTGCGGCTGAACCGGGGGGCCGGGCCGGGCTGGGGAATTCCCCCCACTTCCACGAAGGTGCCCCGGGCGGCGTTGTGGGGATGCTCCGGAGCCTCGGCCAGGCTGAGCACCGGTGCGAAGCAGACGTCGGAGCCGTCGAGAATCTCGCACCACTCGTCCCGGGTCTTGGCCTTGACTGCCTCGGTCAGCCGGATCCGCATCTCCGACCATGTGGAACGATCATTCTGGTCGATGCCATCGGCATCGATTCCCAGCTTCTCCACCATCTCGGCGAAGAACTGAGGCTCCAGCGAGCCCAGTGAGATGTACTCGCCGTCGGCGCACTCATAGACGTCGTAGAACCAAGCTCCGGTATCCAGCAGGTTGGTGCCTCGGGGCCCCCACGCTCCCAGGCCGTGCATGCCGTAGATCATGGTGATGAGCAGGGCCGAGCCCTCCACCATGGAGGCATCCACCTCCTGGCCTTGGCCCGAGGTGCGGGCTTCCAGCATCCCGGCCACCATCCCGAGCGCCAGCAGCATTCCTCCCCCGCCGAAGTCGCCGGCCAGGTTCACCGGCGGTACCGGCGCCTCCCCAGTCCGGCCGATGGCTCCTAGCACTCCCGACAGGGCGATGTAGTTGATGTCGTGGCCAGCCATAGAGGCATACGGGCCGTCTTGGCCCCAACCGGTCATCCGCCCGTACACCAGCCGGGGATTGCGGGCCAGGCATTCGTCGGGACCTATGCCCAGACGCTCGGCCACGCCGGGGCGGAAACCCTCGATCAGCCCGTCGGCGCTCTCCACCAGCTTCAACACCGTCTCCACTCCGTCTGGATGTTTGAGGTCGACGCCCACACTGCGGCGCCCTCGGTTCAGCACGTCGAAATGGGGCGTGTCGGGAATCTCGTCTCGGACCCGGTCGGCGCGATCGATCCGCACCACATCGGCCCCCAAATCGGCCAGCATCATGGCGGCAAACGGTCCCGGCCCGATGCCGGCGATCTCCACCACGCGAATGCCATTGAGCGGTCCCATGCTGCCTCCTGAACTCTCCACCGCTCGGACAGTACCCGCGTTTTCCCCAACCGCCCTGATCAGGCCCAGCCCAACTCGTGCAGGCGGTCGTCTTCAATGCCGAAGTGGTGGGCCACCTCGTGGATGACCGTCACACGGACCTCCTCCACCACCTCGGCCTCGCTACTGCACCCCTCGCAGATCGGCAGCCGATAGATGTAGATGCGGTCGGGCAGCACCATCTCTCCCCCGCCGTAGTCGACCCGATCGGTGAGCGGGATTCCGTCGTACAGCCCCCAGATATCCGGGTCCTCCCCTTCTTCCTCCACCAGCACCACCACGTTCTCCATCATCTGGCCAAGGTCATCGGGAATGGTGTCCAGCGCCTGTCCCACCAACTCCTCAAACCGCTCCCGCGACACCGCAACCATCCCCTCCATCCTCCCACTATTCCCAGGGCATGCCATCAACCCGGATGACTGTGCGATCTGAACTGTCACTGGCCTCGGTACCTTGGTGGGGTGACCGGGTTGGAGGGGCTCTTGGAGGGGCTGAACAAGCGGCAGCAGGCGGCGGTGGAAGCACCGGAGACTCCGCTGTGCATCCGGGCGGGGGCAGGCACCGGCAAGACCAGGGTGCTCACCCGCCGGATTGCCCACCAGTCTGAGATTGGGGCCATCGACCCCAAACGCACGCTGGCCCTCACATTCACCCGCAAAGCGGCCGATGAGCTGCGAAGCCGCCTGGCTGGGATGGGACTGAGGGAATCGGTGAGCGCGGGTACCTTCCACAGCGCAGCGTTTTCCCAGTTGCGCACCCGCTGGGCCGAGCGGGGGGTTCGACCCCCAGAACTGCTCCAAGACAAGCGAGGCCTAGCGGCTAGGGCGGCGAAGCAGGCCGGAATGCGGCTGGCCAGGGCCGAGGTGCAGGACGCGGTGACCGAGATCGAATGGGCCAAGGCCCGCCGCATCACCCCCGATGGCTACCCCGCCGCCGCAGCCAGCCTTAACCGCTGGCCAGCTTTGGACCACGCCATGATCGTCGAGCTCTATCAGCGATACGAGGCCGAGAAAACCAGGCGGCGAGTCGTGGACTTCGACGACCTGCTGATTTTGGCGCTGCGGGACCTGTCCGACGACGCTGACTACGCGGAGGCCCGCCGCTGGAGTTACCGGCACCTCTTCGTCGACGAGTTCCAAGACGTGAACAAGCTCCAGTTCGACTTGCTGCGGGCCTGGCTGGGAGATCGCAACGACCTCTGTGCGGTGGGCGACCCCAACCAGGCCATCTACAGCTGGAACGGCGCTGACTCCGAATACATCGAGCGGTTTGGGGAATGGTTCGCGGGAGCAGAAGTGCTCGATCTGCTGGACAACTACCGTTCCACCCCCCAGATCCTGGCCGCGGGCCGAGCAGTATTGCCCCCGGGGGCAGCCTCACTGGTTTCCCACCGCCTCGACGGGCCCCGGCCGACCGTCAGCACCCACGCCGACGACTTCGACGAGGCGGGCACCATCGCCCGTGCTCTGCGCGACGCCAAGGGGCCCGAGACGGCCTGGTCCTCAATGGCTGTGCTGGCCCGCACCAATGCCCAGACCGCCAAACTGGCGACCGCCCTGCGCCAGGCCGGAATTCCCTATCGGGTTCGCATCGACACCCAACGCACCGAAACCGACGACGGTGCCAGCCTCCCCGACGGCGCCAGCCCTCCAGTCAGCGCCGACGCGGTGGATGTGGCCACTTTCCACGCCGCCAAGGGACTGGAATGGCCCATTGTCCATTTGGCCGGCCTCGAACAAGGTCTGGTGCCCATCAGCCGGGCCCAGACACCAGCCGAGGTCGCCGAAGAACGGCGGCTGCTCTACGTGGCCATCACCCGAGCCGAGCGCGAGCTGCACTGCCACTGGGCCTCGCAGCGGGCATTTGGGGACCGGATCGCGGACCGCTCCCCCTCGCCGTATCTCAACAACATCCTCAGTGCGGTCTAGAGATCGAAGGGGATGAGCACCACCACCACGGTGGCGTCGCAGTCCCGGAGCACCTGCTCCACTCGGTGGCCCAGGAAGGGGCGATCGCCAACCCTGCGGAGGTTGGCGCCCATGACCACCAGATCAGCTTCTATGTCCCGTGCCAGCTTCAATATCTCATCGGCCGGCGAGGTGCCGTCCATCACTACCGTCTGGGTTGTTGCCCCCAGCTCAAGGGCGAGCGACTCGGCTTGGGCCACCACCTGCACCCCAATGATGGAACCGCTTCGGGCCATCATCCGGCGGCTGAACAGAGACGGCAGCCCTGCGGGTTCGCTCCTAATGGTGTTGACGTGAGCGAGGTGTAGTTCGGTGCCGAGTTGGGCGCTGAGGTTGAAGGCCACCTCTTGGGCGGCCCGCGACACCGGGCTGCCGGTTACCGGCACCACCGCCCGGCTATACGCCCCCGGTAATGGGCGGTCTTGGTTCCTCGCCCGGCGCACCACCACCACCGGGATGGGGCTCTCCGACAGAACCCCATCTACCAGGGGCGAGATTACCTGCATGGTGTCGGCGTAGTCCTGAGCACCCAGCCCGATAACGCCGAACCCCAGCCGACTCTCATCGATGATGGCTCGAACCGGGTCGTCGTGACGCACCCGGCGGTGCTCCAAAGCCCGGTCGTGCAGCACGTTGCGCAGTGGCGTGATGTCCACTTCAGCGTCTCGGTCGCCCACGGTGAGCACGGTGGCCCCGGCCTCGATCGGCCAAGCGAAGTGCAGTACTTGGGCCGCGGCAATCGACTCGGGGCCGCCGCGGCTGGGCAGCAGCAGCCTTGACGTCCGCACCACCAGATTGCGGCTCAGCGCCTGCTCTCGGCCCAGCCGCTCTTGCTCATCGGGGGTGCCCTGCCAGTTGTTCACCACCCCTCGCAGCGTGGCCGAGGCGAACAGCGAAGTGAGCACCGGCACCAGCACGATCACCGAGAAGGCAGTGGGGCTGAATACTCCGACGCTCAACCCCACGGTGGCGATCACGATCTCGAGGGTCCCTCGGGCGTTCAGTCCTGCGCCCAAGGCCAGTCCCGCCCGGTGGGTGCGGCCCGCGAGGCGGGCGCCGCCGTAGGCCCCGGCAAACTTGAAGACGATCGCCACCGCAAGCACGATCAAGGCCCACCAAAGGGCCTCGGCGTTGTTCAACAAGCGGAGATCTACCTGCAAGCCGGCGGTGGCGAAGAAAACCGGTGCGAACAAGGCGTTGGTCAGGCCTTCGAGGTGGTGGATCACGTCCTCGTGCTGGAATCGGGACCGGTGCAGCACCACCCCGGCGACAAACGCCCCCAACACCGCTTCCACCTTCAGCCACTCTGTGGCCACTCCGAATCCCAGCATGGTCACTATGGCCACGCCCAGTGCCGCGGCCAGGCTGCCCCCAGTGCGCCGCACCTGCCGCAACAGCAAGTCCACCAGACGCTGGCCCACTGTCAGTGCCAACACCCCGAATGCCGCAATGCCCCCCAGCGTGACCAACACCTGCCCGGCCGACACTCCGCCTGAGGTGGCCAAGCCGGTGAACACGCCCAACAAGATCCAGCCGATCACATCATTGGCCATGCCCGCGGCCACGGTGATCTGGCCGAAGTCCCGGCGCATCAGGCCCAGTTCGCTCAGAATCTTGGCAACCACCGCCAAAGACGACACGGCGAGCGCCAGGGCCACGAACAGCGTGAACGTGAGCCGTTCAGCATCCTCGCCCAAGAACAGGGAGGGCAGCAGCAGGCCGACCACAATGCCGGCGATCAACGGCACCACAAGGCTGCCCGCGGTAACCAGCAGTGCAGACCGCCCCAGCTTGGTGATGAGCCCCAAATCGGTCTCGAAACCGGTCACCACCAACAGCAGGGCCACCCCCACCCAGCTAACGGCGGCGAGCAAGGTCCATTGCGCGCCCTGGCCGATCTCTGGCAAGAACCACTCGAAGCCCGACTCCCACACCACCCCGAACACCGACGGCCCCAGCACCAGACCAGCCAGGAGCGCTCCCACCACCGAGGGCAACCCCACTCTTCTCATCACCAGACCGAAGAGATGGGACACAGCCACCAGCACCAGGATGTTCACCCAAAAGACCAGGAGGTCGAACCCTCCCGTTTCGGCGGCAAATACCATCGCGGCCTCAGGCCCCCCTGGCAGCTTCGTCCCAGTCGAAGTCGACCACCACCGGGGCGTGGTCCGACGGCTTCTCCCCTTTGCGGGCGTTGCGGTCCATGAGCACCGTGGTCACCTGCTGGGCCAGCGGCTCGGTGGCCATCACCATGTCGATGCGCATGCCCTGGCGCTTGTGGAACCGTCCCGCCTGGTAGTCCCAAAAGGTGTACAAGCCGTCGTCGGGCCACCGCTGGCGGAACACATCCACCAGTCCCCAGTCGGCCACCGCGCCAAACGCCTCGCGTTCGGGCTCACTCACATGGGTGAGCCCTTCGAAGTCGGCGATGTCCCATACGTCGTTGTCGGCCGGGGCCACGTTGAAGTCGCCGGCCACCACCACCGGCGCGTTGGCATCGGCGTTGGCCTCGAGATGAGACCGGAGCCGGCCCAGCCAGTGGAGCTTGTAGTGATAGTGGTCGTGGCCCAACTCCCGCCCGTTGGGGATGTAGGCGCTGGCCACTCGCACCCCACCACAGGTGGCCCACACGATGCGGGCATCGGGATCGGCGTCGCCGCCGTCGGCGAACCCGCTACCGTGATCGGCCAGTCCCACCCGGCTCAGTATGGCCACCCCGTTCCACCTTCCCTGTCCGTGATGAGCCCACTCGTAGCCCATTGCCTCAAAGGCCAGGCCTGGAAATGCATCGTCGGCCATCTTGGTCTCCTGCATGCACAGCACATCGGGTTCGGCCAGCTCAAGCCACTCTTCTACTCGGGGCATGCGGGCATTCAGGGAGTTCACATTCCAGGTGGCCAGCCGCACTCCCAGAACCTTAGTGGTCCCGAAGTTCATAGACTCTCCCCATGGCCCCAGACCCGGAGTCGATAGTCGGCCAGAACGCCTGGCTGGTGGACGAGATGCACCGCCAGTACCTGGACGACCCAAAGTCGGTCAGCGAGAGCTGGCAGGACTTCTTCTCCGACTACCGACCCGACCGGGTTCTCCCCGACTCGGACGCCCCGGCGACCCCGCTCCTGCCGGCGCCCGAGCCCGATGAAGCCCCTGAGCCTCATCCAGGGGACCCGCTGCGGGGGGCGGCGGCCCGCATTGCCCGCAACATGGAGGCCAGCCTGGCCGTCCCCACTGCCACCAGCTTCCGGGAAGTCCCGGCCAAGCTGCTCGACGTGAACCGCCGGATCGTCAACGGCTATCTGGGACGCACCGACGGCCGCAAGGTGTCGTACACCCATCTAATCGCCTACGCCGTGGTGCAGGCCATCGCCCGCCACATGCCGGTGATGAACTCCACCTTCCTCGATGGCGACAACGGCCCTCGGGTGGTGCGCCATCCCCACATCGGCCTGGGCATCGCCGTAGACGTGGAGAAGGCCGACGGGTCCCGCTCACTTCTGGTGCCGTGCTTGCCCGAAGCCGACACGCTGGACTTCCCCAACTTCGTCGAGCTCTACGACACCATGATCCGCAAAGTGCGGAGCAATGATCTGAGCCCCGACGACTTTGCGGGCGTCACCGTCAGCATCACCAACCCCGGCACCCTGGGCACGGTGCAGTCGGTACCCCGGCTCATGCCCGGCCAAGGGGTCATCGTCGGCGTGGGCACTATTGACTATCCCACGGCCTATCAGGCCGCCGACTCCCGAACGCTGGCCGACCTGGGGGTGTCGAAGGTGATCACCCTGTCGTCCACCTACGACCACCGCATCATCCAGGGTGCCGAGTCGGGGATGTTCCTGGGCGCGGTTCACGAACTGCTGCTGGGCAAGCACAACTTCTACGACGACATATTCCGTGCGGTGGGCGTGCCTTATGAGGCAGTTCGCTGGCGGCCCGACATCTTGCCCCTCGACCGAGAGCAGGCCGTGATCACCAAGCAAGTGCAGGTGAACGCGCTCATCAACATGCACCGAGTGCGAGGGCACCTCATCGCCGACCTCGACCCTCTGTCGGCCAACGAACCCGAGATGCACGCCGAGCTCGATCCAGCCACCTACGGCCTCACCATCTGGGACCTCGACCGGGAGTTCCTCACCACCGGGCTAGGCGGCATCGACATGGGCCAGCCCGACGGCAAGATGCCACTGGGCGAGATCCTGCACGTGCTCCGCAATGCCTACTGCCGAACCGTCGGGGTGGAGTACATGCACATCCAGGATCCCGACGAGAAGCAGTGGATCCAAGAGCAGGTGGAGGGACTGGGCGCTCCGGCGGGGCTGGAAGAGAAGCTGCACATCTTGGATCGGCTGAACGCGGCCGAGGCGCTGGAGCGATTCTTGGACACAAAATACGTAGGCCAGAAGCGCTTCGGGATCGAGGGAGCCGAGAGCGCCATCGTGGTGCTGGATTCGGTGCTGGGAAAGGCCGCCGACCTGGGCATGGCTTCGGCGATCATGGGCATGGCCCACCGGGGACGGCTCAATGTGCTGGTGAACATCGTGGGCAAGGACTACGGACAGCTCTTCGGTGAGTTCGAAGGGAACCTGGATGAGTCGTCCACCCAGGGGTCGGGTGACGTGAAATACCACCTGGGAATGACCTCGGAGTTCGAGAGCATGGCGGGCAACCGCATTCCAGTGGAGCTGGCCGCCAACCCGTCGCACTTGGAGGCGGTGAACCCGGTAGTGGAGGGCATGGTCCGGGCCCGCTTGGACGACCTCAACCACGACCAAGGCGAACACAGCCCGGTCAGCGGGCTGGTGAGGGGCCAGGCGGCCGACGATGATGACCGCTATCCGGTGCTTCCCGTGCTGGTCCACGGCGACGCCGCCTTTGCCGGTCAGGGGGTGGTGAGCGAAACCTTGAACCTGTCGCTGATCGAGGGATATCGCACCGGGGGCACCGTGCATTTGGTGATCAACAACCAGGTGGGGTTCACCACCACGGCTGAGTCGGCTCGCTCCAGCTACTACTGCACGGATGTGGCCAAGATGATCCAAGCGCCCATCTTCCACGTAAACGGCGACGATCCCGAGGCCTGCGCCCGAGTGGCCCTTTTGGCGCTGGCCTACCGCAATCACTTCCACAAAGACGTAGTGATCGACATGTGGTGCTACCGCCGCCAGGGGCACAACGAGGCCGACGACCCCAGCTACACCCAGCCGGAGATGTACCGGCGGATCGAGAGCCACCGCTCGGTGCGAAAGCGGTACGTGGAATCGCTGGTGAAACGGGGGGACATCACCCTGGACGAGGCCGAACAGGCCATGGACGAATTCCGGGCCAAGCTCCAGAAGGCGCTGGAGGAAACCCGGGACCACACCTCGGACGAATCGCTGGGGGAAACCGTTGGATCTGCGAATGCCGCCAGCAGAGATCTTCAGCTGTCCATTTCGGAAGGGCTGGCCGACCCCACTCCCCATGTTGCACCCCCCGTGGACACCGGCGTGTCGGAAAGGCAGATCAGGCGGGTATTCGACGTGCTCACCTCGGTGCCCGACGGGTTTGTGCTCCACCCCAAACTGGCCCGCCAGTTCGAGGCCCGAGACAAGATGATGGCCGAGGGCATGGTGGACTGGGGGCTAGCCGAGGCGTTGGCCTTCGGCACCCTACTTGATGAGGGAACATCGATCCGCCTGGCCGGCCAGGACTCTCGCCGGGGAACGTTCTCCCATCGCCACAGCACCCTGGTGTGCAACCAAACGGCCCGGGAGCACTGCCCGCTGGCCGAACTGGCCCGCAGTGGTACCAAGTTGTGGGTGTACGACTCGCTGCTCTCGGAATACGCAGCACTGGGCTTCGAATACGGCTACTCCGTGGGCGACACCAATGCGATGGTCCTCTGGGAGGCCCAATTCGGCGACTTCGTCAATGGTGCTCAGATCATCATCGACCAATTCGTCATGTCGGCCGAGGACAAGTGGAACCAACACTCGGGACTGGTGATGCTTCTTCCCCATGGTTTCGAGGGTCAGGGGCCAGAGCACTCTTCGGGGCGGATCGAGCGGTTCTTGCAATCGGTGGCCGAGAACAACATCCGAGTGGCCAACCTGTCTACTGCGGCTCAGTACTTCCACCTGCTCCGAGACCAAGCGAGGCGCTCGAAGCGCAAGCCGCTGGTGCTGTTCACGCCCAAATCACTGCTGCGCCATCGAGACGCCCGGTCACCGGTGGGCGATTTGACCGATGGCTGGTTCTCCCCGGTGCTGTCCGATCCCGGCGATTTCGATCCCCGGCAAGTCACCGGCGTTGTGCTGGCCAGCGGCAAGATCAGCCATGAGGCCATCGCGGAGCGAAACCGGGTGGGCGCCACTGCGGCGGTTGTGCGAGTGGAACAGCTCTACCCCTGGCCAGCCAGCGCCTTGGCCGAAGCACTCGGCCACTACCCCCAAATCGACAAGATCGTCTGGCTCCAAGAGGAGCCCCAGAACATGGGACCGTGGAACTACGTGAAGGGCCATCTCCATGAGGCGTTCGGAGACCATTGCGACATCCTTCGGGCCAGCCGCAACGAGTCGTCTAGCCCGGCCACCGGCAGCGGCGCCGTTCACGCCCAGGAGCAGTCGGAGCTCATTGCCCGAACTCTTGATCTACTGGATTCCTAGTCCTCGAGCAGCCGCCTGGCCACTGCTCGGGCTTCGTCTTGGGTTCCGACGATCTGATCCTCGGGAACCCGCTGGAGCACGTCGAGGGACTGCAAGGTGCGGGCGGGCAACCCGGTGAGGCTCATCACGATGCACTCGGTGTCTTGATCGAAGGCGGCGTCGATGAGCTGCTCCAAAACCAATGCGGCGCTGTCGTCCAGGTAGATGGTCTCGGAGAAATCGAAGATCACCACCTCATGGTCCCGAATGTCCACGCTGACGGTGTTGATGATCTTGTTGGACGACGCCACCGAGAAACTCCCCCGAAAGGCAACCATGCCCACTCGGGCGGCATGAGGGTCTGCCCCCTCATCGGAGGGCGTCACCTCTTCTTGGAAGAACAGCTGGTCCAAGATCGGCACGGAGACCACGTTGTCCATCTCCAGGCGCTCGAACTGCCGAGAGCGGGTCATGCCGGCGATGATCAGGCCAATGGCCACCGCGGTGATCAAGTCGACGAACACCGTCAAGCCGAAGGTGGCGAACATGATGAACAGGTGCTCCCGGTGCAGGCGGGTGACCCTGGTCAAGAACCGCCAGTCCATGATGTCCCAGCCCACCTTCATCAAGATGCCGGCCAGCGCGGCATGGGGAATGTCCTCCACGTAGGTTCCCAGGCCCAGAACCAGGGCCAGCAGGATCAGCGCCCGCAGCACGCCCGAGACCCGGCTGTGGCCGCCGGCCCGGATGTTGACCACTGTGCCCATGGTGGCCCCTGCTCCAGGCGTTCCACCGATGAATCCGACCATCATGTTGCCGATGCCCTGGCCGATCAGCTCTCGATTGGGCTGATGGCTGGTGCGAGTCATCGAGTCGGCCACCAGCGAGGTGAGCAGGCTGTCGATGGAGCCCAGAAGTGCGATGGTCAGAGCCGGCTGCACAGCCCCGGCCAGCACGTCGCCGGACAGCTCGGGCAGCTCGAAACCGGGCAAGCCGGTGGGCACGTCGCCGATGACCGGAGTGTTGCCGAGCCACAGAACGCTGAGCAGCGTCCCGACGATCAGCGCCATCAGCATTGAGGGAACAAAGGCCCGGAGGCGAGGGGGCCAGAAGATGCAAACACCCAGCGAGATTGCCGCGATCGCCAAGGAACTGAAGTTCACGTCGCCGAACACGTCGGGCCAAGAGCGGACCGCGTCAATCGGCCCGCCCAACTCCACGTCCGCCCCCAAGAACGGCAGGGTCTGCACCAGGATGATGATCACCCCGATGCCAGACATGAACCCCGACACCACCGAGTAGGGCGTGTACACCACGAAGCGGCCGATTCGCAGCATTCCCAGGCAGACCTGGAGCAACCCCGCCATGACCACGATGGTGAATGCCTCTTCGAGGCTCTCGGCATGGCTGGTGACCACCACCGCCATGGCCAGAGCCATGGGGCCGGTAGGCCCCGATATCTGTGCCCGAGTCCCGCCGAAAACTGCCGCGAACAGCCCCAAGGCGATCGCCCCGTACATACCGGCCACTGCACCCAACCCCGACGCCACCCCGAACGCCAATGCCGTAGGGAGACCGACAACCGCCGCAGTGATGCCCCCGAAGGCGTCTTCGCGAAAATCGTGAAGCGAGTAGCTCACCTCGACAGATTGCCACGAGCACCAGCCCCAACCCGCCATCCCGCCAAAGACCCAGCACCGACACCCCCACTCCCAATCACCAACCTCTCCACGATCAGGGGGGAACCTCAACCCGCTCTTTTTTGGTGTAGGGCGGAATCCTGACCTTTTTGTTCCCCACGAACTTCTTGGTCACCACGTCCTCATACTGGGGAATGTTGGTGTAGTTGTAGGCGGGAACGTCCTTGTATTTGTAATCAGGAACCGTCTTGGTGCCGTCTCGCTCTTGGACTTTATAGGGCTCTTGTCTGGTGATCTCGGTTCGGGTCGGATCATGGGCGCTGGCCACAGCAGGCAACAGGGTTGCCGCAACACAAAAAACGGCGAAGAGAACAAGAAAACGGCGGAATGTCGGGCGGTCCCCTTCGGACGATCGGGTAATTCCGACTACAGAAATCCGCTGTCAGGCCCGAAGGGGACCAAGACGAAGCCCGACCCACCTCGGAGGGGAAGGGGCAAGCACCCGACTCGCCATCGCACCTGACCGCAGGGGAAATCTCACGGATCTCTGTAGTCGGGGCCGAACCTAACCCGGCCTCTGAGCAGGCCGCAGGCGCCGCAAGCCCGACCTCTCCCTAGTAGCTTTGCATATGTCTATACGAGTGCTAATTTGGCTGCATGGCTCCCGCTCTGGAACCCGATTGATGTCGCGTTTGTCGCCGACCGTGCGCCAGCAAAGGGCCGAAGCGCTGGTGGCTGTTGCCGCCATAGGCCGCCAGCTCGATGCCGACACAGAAGCGCTGACAACCGCCATGAGCCACGCCAACAGCGTCGGCTGCTCATGGCACTAGATCGCCCGTCATGCCCCCTTGAACCGCGCTACCGCCCAACGCCGAGTCGAGCGGTAGCGGCAAACCACCAACACAACCGAAAGGCAGCCATGACCACACCGCCAACCACGCCACTCCAAACGCCGTCGGTCATCTCGCCGCCTAAAAGTCGCCATTTGGTCATCATGGTGGCGGTGGTTTTGGCTCTAGGTGGGGCGCTATTGCCGATAGCACCGGAGCTGACCATAGCCCTCGTTAGTCTGCTTATGGCCTATTGCCTGATCTTCATAGCGCGCTATGCAGTGTTTTGGCTCAAACACCGCCCACTGCCACGAAATTACGACGACAAAGGCAAGCTCCAACCGAACAAAATAGAAAATTTTCTGCTTTGCATATTTGCATTTTCCCCGTGTTGGGTTTGGGCGGTATTCAGCAGCGATGGAAGATTAGACTTCTCATTTTGGTTGGCTACTGCATTGATAGTGCTTTCCTATTTTCTCGGTAAACTCGTCCTGTTCCGCTGGTGGCTTCCCCGAAGAAAACGACAACAACAACGAGAAGACAGCATGTCTGGCCTACGGGGGTAACCGTTCCAACTCTCTTGCCTTGGCAGGGAACTTACAGCAAAGAGAGAACAGCGGGCAACAGCCGCCTATGCGGGGAGGGTTAGAAGTCGCCGCGGCGCGGGCGGCCGCTGGAAAAAATCAGGCTTGATCGCTCAGCACTGGCGCAGAGAGCGCCCTGACATGTCTAATGATTGATGGAGACACAATCATCAAGACTCCAACGGCCCCGATTGCCATTACCACGATCATGCGGTGGATGTTCAGCAGGCCAGCGAACCACGGGGCGAACACAAAGAGGGTGAGATGTACAAAGCCCTACCCACCACGGCGAGCAGCCAGCCCCAACACTCCCACGGCCAGAGCCACCCAACAACGTAAAGGGGGGGGTGATAGATCATGCCCCACCCACCATACACCTGCTGCTCCAGCGGCCTCGCATCTGCTTGTGGCCTATTGCCTGACCTTTATAGTGCGCTATTCCATTTTCTGATTCAGACACTGCCCGATGCCACAGAATTACGACAACAGAAGCAAGCTCCAGCCGAACAAAATAAAAGATTTTCTGCTTTACGTATTTACAATTTTCTCGTATTGGGTTTGGGCAGAATTTATTAGCTATGGAAGATTGGACTCTTCATTTTGGCTGGCATTGCTTCGATAGTGTTTTCTATTTTTTGGTAAACTCGTCCTGTTCCGTTAATGGCTTCTCCGCAAATAAAACCCGCGGTCAAGTCCGAAGGGAACCAAGACAAAGCCCAACCCGTATCGGAGGGAATATGGCAAACACCCGACTCGCCGACAAACTTGATCGCGGGGGAAACCCCCTCGGATTTCGGTACCAGCCAGGAAACCTAAACCAGCGCCCAGCCCAAGCGCAACAGCAACAACTCAGCCAAAGGGCCATGAGCCCGCGACGCTGGCAGGCGTTGGGCCGGGATGGTTCCCCGAATCAGTGGGAAGTCAGGTCGCGGGCCCTAGCTTGTTGAACCCGATCCCAAACACCCATCAGCAGCAGCACGAGGAAAGACCACACCACAGCGCTCGCAATTAGAGGCATCCCCGACCAATCCGCAATCCAGGGGCCAACCACCCAAATGCCTAAAGACCAGATGCTGACCCCGATAGCACACGACAACCATACGGGGAGGTTGGATAGCGCCAGCGTGCTCTTGCGGGCAGCGGTCGCCTTGGCGGTATCGTCAGGGGGGTGTGGTGGGGGGTTCTGGTAACTCATGCCCCCCACCATACACCTGCAATCGGGCCGGGCCGCCACAGCCCCTCGGGAGCTCCCAGGGCCACCACAGCGCCCAGCGGGCCTCGGCGGGTTTAGCGGTCTCAGGTTTTGCGGGGGTGCGGTTCTATCGGCAGCGCACCGGCTCGCTGTCGCCCACCTTTTTGTTTCCGGCGATCTTGGCCTGCATGCCGACTTGATACCAACCGGCGTTTGGCACGTCGAACGTCGTCGAAGTGCCCGCAACCGCGCTCTGGAATCCGCGGTGGCCGCGGTTTTTCGCCTCGCTCGCCCAGACATCCGGCTTCAGGCTTTCGGGGGTCTTGCTCCAAGAAACCGAGATGACCCAGCCCGAGCCCGACGACGCGCACGAAACAGAGTCGAACGCCAAAGAAGGCTTGGGCTTTGCAGGAGTGGCGGTGCCGGTGATCCACGTTGAGACGCCGTTGGCGTTGAACGCGGCCACCCGCACGTCGTAGGCCGAGCCGTTCACAAGCCCGGTGATGGTATGCGATGTGGCCAAATCCGAGCCGTGGTCCAAATCCTCGGACCCCACAGCGGCCCCATCCCACGCCTGGGCGGTGGGCTTCCACTGCACCCGATACCCGAACCCCGCCGCGGGAGCCGTGGCCGACGCCGACCAAGACACCGCGATCTGCCCGGCCCCCGCACTAGCCGACAAATCAGAAGCCGGGGCGGGAACCGACTGGCTGGAATCGTCGTCGCTTTTGAGATATTTATTTTTCACAAACTCGCAGGCATAGTGAACTCCCGCGGCAGTAGCCACACCGGCGGCTACAACCACAAGTGCTGGGGATACTGATAAAGCTGTTGCCACACCAGCGACAGCGGCAGCGCCGGTTGCTGTAGACGCGGCAGCATAAGCTGCTGCTCCCCCTACTACTGCTTGTCCGAATGGAACTGAGCACGCCAGGTTGAATGCTGTTTGCCCTATTCTGCGGAGCCTTTCCATCTCAACGATAGCTGCCTGTTTTATTGACTCTCCAACCGCGCCAACGGCCTGGGAGGCTTGATCTACAACGACCTTCCCACCCCTGATGACGTAGTCAATGCCTTTGATAGTGAGCTTTGCGCCTTCTCTAACCCAATGCGTCACACCGTCAACAACGATTTTGAAAAGGTCTTTGGATTCTACGAGCTTGTAGCAGGCGTAATCGGCGTTGGCCGAGACCGATTCCTGATTCCATTCGTAGCCTGCGGGCGCTGCGGGGAGGTCTGCGTAGCCAGCGAGAAACCGGTTGGGGGTCTTGGTGTGGATGGCGTGGGCCAGCGTCTGCCCGTTCGGGCAGCTCCCGGCGCGGAGCTGCCAGCACTCATGCACCGGCCATCCGGGAGTGGCCCTTGTGCTAACCCAGAACTGGCCGGTAGGCGCAGCGCGCGGCGGCGTCCAGCCGTTAGTGCCAGTTCCGTACTCATACCCATTCGGGCACGTCACACCGGCAGGGGGCCTGATTTTGCAGACCTTCGAGTGGTCGTTGTGGACGTCGCCTGCGTGGGTGATCCATGCGACGGTCTGGCCCGCGTTGCCGATTCCGCACACCGGCTCGGAGTCGTGGTCGTCGTGGCAGACGTTCGTGCTGTCGTGGCGGTGCTGGCTGTTGGGATCGTAAGAGCAGAGCGACGGGCAGACCTTCGAGTGGTCGTTGTGGACGTCGCCTGCGTGGGTGATCCATGTGACGGTCTGGCCCGCGTTGCCGGTTCCGCACGCCGGCTCGGCGTCGTGGTCGTCGTGGCAGACGTTCGTGCTGTCGTGGCGGTGCTCGGTCTTGAAATCGAACTTGCAGTCGTTGTCGCCGCCGCCGTTGTCGCCGCCGCCGTCGTTGTCGGTGCCTGGCTGTTTGCAGCCGGAGACGTGGCCGTAGGTGTCGGTTGATGTCGGGGTCTGGCCGGTGGGGCACTGGTGGCTGCCGGCGGGGATATGTGTTGTGGTGTATTGGCCGGTGCCCACTGTCCGGTATTTCGTCACGGTCTTGTATTTGGGCACTTCTTTGGTGAATGGCGCTACCCGCTCTTTTTTGGTGTAGGGCGGAATCCTGACCTTTTTGTTCCCCACGAACTTCTTGGTCACCACGTCCTCATACTGGGGAATGTTGGTGTAGTTGTAGGCGGGAACATCCTTGTAGTTGTAAAGGGGAATCGTCTTCGACATGGGCGGAACCCGGACCTGAAAGCAGCCCAGCCAGATGCACTGCGTCTCGTAGTTGTACAGTGGTTTTGTCGTCGTGTAGGGTGGAATCCGCTCTTTTTTGGTGTAGGGCGGTATCCTGACCTTTTTGTTCCCCACGAACTTCTTGGTCACCACGTCCTCATACTGGGGAACGTCTACATAGTTGTAGGCGGGAACGTCTTTGTAGTTGTAATCGGGAATCGTTTTGGTGCCGTCCTGCTCTTGGGCTTGGTAGGGCTCTTGTCTGGTGATCTCGGTTCGGGTCGGATCGTGGGCGCTGGCCGCGGCGGGCAGCAGCGCCGCCGCAACACAGAACACAGCGAACAAGGCAAGAAAACGGCGGAACGTCGGGCGGCCCCCACCGGGCGGCTTTGAAGGTGCGGCCGTCTTGGCGGTTTCGTTCGGGAGGTCAGGCTTGGACAGTGCAGACATGGGGCGGCTCTCCCGAGGGATTCTGATACGCAGCGGATAAATGCCTTTATCCGCCGCGTTGGAAGCACCGCGGATCTGGCGGAGATAGCCAGGCTGCGAGTGTGGAAACCTTGTGTTGGCTAGGAATTCGTCTGATCCGGAAGAGTGGGAGACGCGGCGGATTGTTCTCGGTCTTGGCTGTGCAGCGGCTGTTGGCTTGGTGCCGGTCCCGTGCCGGTCGGTGTCGTGGCGGCGGCGGGAGGCCAGTTTGTTCGGTGGGCAGGGCTCGCCGGCTCGGGGGCTGTTTTGCCTGTTCAAGTGGGATTATGGTTTGCCACGCGACAGGGCTGTGCCGACTCCTGTCTGGGCAGAGGTTGACAAACGCTTTGAACCTGAGCTAGGCAATAAAGGCATTTATTTGCCGCGTTGACGCGCTGGCAGCCAGGCGAACAAGGGCTGATTCCAATTCGAATCGCGCAACGGGTGTTGACTAGGAAAACGGCAATGAAACATCACCCCCCCCCCCCGCGCTTTCATATGACGCTGTAAGCAATGCCGCTGAGATCGCCGCGGTCTTCCAAGCGCTAGAAACCGGTCCGGCTTGCTGGCCAGTCGACGGGCTGATCGAGCACGCCAAGACGTTCGCGCTGGCCGAGAATACCCGCAAGACCTATAGAACCGGGTGGAACAGCTGGGCCCGCTGGGCGAATGCCAACAACCAGCCGGACTCCAACCCGACAGCCGAGAACATCCAGCGCTGGCTGGCCGAGCTCTACAGAGAGGGCAAGAAGCCCTCCACCCTGCGCACCTACCTCGGTGCGGTGGCCCACAGGCTCCGCTGTCGTCTCAGCGCCAACCCGGCCCGCGACCACCAGGTCGGCCGGCTATTGGCCGGAATCACCCGCCACGCCGCTGCCCAGGGCATCTTCCCAAAACAAGCCGAACCGCTGCGGCGACACCAGATCGAAGCCATCGCAGCCGCCGCCCTCACGCCCCGAAACAACCAGCCCGGAGGGCGACTGGAAACCCCTCAGCAGGCCCAAGAGCGCGCCGGTGCCGACATCGCCATGGTCTTCCTCGCCCACGACGCCTTGCTGCGCTGCGGCGAACTCCTCGCCCTCACCTGGGGCGACCTCGACCTGCCGCCCGACCACGAGTGCGGAACGGTTTGGATCCGGAGGTCGAAGACCGACCAAACCGGCAAAGGCGCTGTCGCACCCATCTCAGAATTCATTGTTCAGGCACTCGCCCGCCTCAAGCCCGCCAACGCCAACCCCGGCGACCGAGTATTCAATTTCTCATCCAAAACCGTCACCCGCCGCCTCAGAGCCGCAGCTCAAGCCGCCGGGATCGATCCCACCAACATCTCCAGCCACTCCCTGCGCGTGGGAATGGCCCAAGACCTCGCCAGCTCGGGCATCGACATAGCCGGGCTCATGCTCGCAGGCCGATGGAAGACCTCGGCAACCGCCGTTCACTACACCAAGCACTTGGCAGCCCACCACACCCCAGCGGCCCAATACCTCAAGACCCGCCACCCGGTGGAGGCGCCTACGGAGCTTGCAGCTGAGAAGTCTAGGTGCCTGTCAGTCGATGTCGAGGTTGAGGAGGCGAGCGGCGTTGCCCCTCACCAGCTTGTGGACCACGTCGGGGGGCAGGTGGCCCATCATGTCCTCGGCCGCCTTCTTGGTGTGGGGCCACGTTGTATCGGTGTGGGGGTAGTCGGTTTCGAACGTCACGTTGTCCACCCCGACCTCGTCCAGGGATTTCAATCCGTGGTTGTCGCGGAAGAAGCAGCCGTAGATCTGCCGGTAGTAGTAGGTGGACGGCGGCTCGGGGATGGAGTCCTTGACCCCGCCCCAAGCCCGGTGCTCCGACCAGACGTCGTCGCAGCGCTCTAAGATGTAGGGGATCCACCCGATCTGGCCCTCGGAATAGGCCAGCTTCATCTCGGGGAACCGCACCAGCACCCCGGAGAACAAGAAGTCGCTCATCGACGCGATGGCGTTGTTGAAGCTGAGCGAGGCCGCCACCGCGGGGGGTGCGTCGGGTGAGGCCGCGGGCATCACCGAGGAAGAGCCGATGTGCATGCACACCGCGGTGGCGGTGTCCTGGCAGGCGGCAAAGAACGGATCCCAATAGTCGGTGTGGATGCTGGGCAGGCCCAGGTTGGGAGCGATCTCCGAGAAGCACACGGCGTGGCAGCCCCGAGCGGCATTGCGCTCTACCTCGGCCTTGGCCAGCTCCACATCCCACAGCGGGATGATGGCCAGGGGGATGAGCGCCCCGTTTGAGTCGCCGCACCACTCCTCGATCATGAAGTCGTTGTAGGCCTGCACACAGGCCAAGGCCAGTTCCTTGTCTTCGGCTTCTAGGAAGGTCTGGCCGCAGAACCGGGGGAACGTCGGGAATGACAGCGACGCCTCCACATGGTTCATCTCCATGTCCTCCACCCGGGCCTTGGGGTCGTAGCAGCCCGGGCGCATCTCGTCGAAGGTGATTGGCACCGCCTCCATGTCGTCGCGGTCGAAGCCCACCGCGGCCACGTGGCGCTTGTTGGGATACACCAGGTCTTCATAGAACCACACGTCGCCCCACGGCCCGTCTTCTACGTCCAGCTCGTAGGTGTACATCTTGGGTCCGCCGGTATAGGTGATCGGCCCCACCCGGCGGCGTTCGACCCGCGGCCCTCGCTCCTTGAACCGCTCCGGCAGCCAGCTCTGCCACAGGTGGGCGGGCTCTACGAGATGGTCGTCGACGCTGATGATCTTGGGAATCTCGGTGCGCACGCCGAAAAGCCTACCGGCATCGGAGGGCGGTGCTCTTATCTGTCGGCGCAGGCCGAACCGGCTCCCCTATTGATCTGCGGCAGCCAGGGCGGTAGCCACTTCGGGAGACAGGGAGGATTTTCCGAGGGGAAGGTGGTGTTCCGCAGCCCACACCACAGTGATCTGGGCGCTGCCCGCCTCAAGCAGCATGGCCGCCCCCAGACGGGGGTGATCCCGGTAATCGGCCCATCGGCCCCGTAGACGGGTGGGAAAGACCGCTCCCGCCAGGGTGGCGGCCACACGAGCCCAGGTCCCCAGACCAGCATGGATCTTTCCCACGTCGTGAAGCGCCGCCGCCACCCGCTGGGCATCGTCCGCCAGCGCGGGGCATCGGGCCGAGCGCAGTGCGTGGCTGCGGTCGGCCGGACTCATCTGTCGGTAGAGCGCAGACTCAGCGCCGCTGAGCAGGCCGAGCAGCCAGGCTTCTTGGACGGGATCGGGACCTTTGTCGACAATCGACTGAAAGAAGCGACGAATCAGGTGGATCAACGGTCCAAGACCGCCCGAGGATGGGCGGCGCGATAGGCCTCCCACAGCTTCTCCTTGGACACCAAGGTGTACACCTGCGTGGTGCTGATGGAGGCATGGCCCAAGATCTCCTGCACCGCCCTGATGTCGGCACCGTGATCCAACATGTGGGTGGCGCATGAGTGGCGGAACACGTGAGGGGAGACTTTGGCCCCCAAGCCCACCTGCTGAGCCTTCTTCTTCACCACACCCCACGCGCCCTGCCGAGTCAGGCGTCGACCCCGCTGATTGAGCCAAACCGCTTCTTGGTCGTGCTGGGATGCCCAGCGATCAGGCTCTATCTCTCCGCGCCCGGCGGGAACCAGCCAGGCGGTCAGCGCCTCATGAGCGCATCGGCCCACCGGCAGTACCCGCTCCTTCTGGCCCTTTCCCAGAACCCGAACGGTGGCTTCGCTCATGTCCAAGTCAGTCAGCGACATCCCCACCAGCTCGCTGATGCGCATACCGGTGCCGTAGAGCATCTCCAACATGGCCCGATCCCGCCGTGACACCGGATCGGTGCCGATCACAGCGTCGAGAATGGCCTCCACTTCGGCCTCGCTCAGCGCTTTGGGCACGGCTTTGGGCACCGTGGGAAGCTCCAAATGGGAACCGGGGTCATCGGCGCGCAAACCCTCCATGACGAGGAACTGGTGGAAGGTCCGCACCGCGGTCATCGCCCGCTTCACCGATGCTGGGGCCATTCCCCGGCTCTGCTGGTGGCCCATGAACGCCAAGATGTCCTCTTCGCTGGCCGTGTCGGGGCTGCTTCCCCGAGAGGCCAAGACCTCGCAGTAGCCGTTCAGATCTCGGCGGTAGGCCTCACAGGTGCGGGGGGCGCGGCCCCGTTCCAGCACCAACCAATCCAAGAACTCCTCAACCCCACCCCCTGCACTCACCGTGGCGGGCACTGGGGACTCACCGCAGGTGCTCTCGGGCCAGCATCAGACCGACGATCGACTTGGCGTCGGCCAGTTCCCCGGAGGCGACCAAGTTCGTGACCTCAGCCAACTTGATGCGCTCGATGGCCATGTGCTGCTCCTCAATGCCGTGAGGACGGCGATCGGCGTCGGTCAGATCGGTGGCCAGATAGCAGTGGGTGATTTCGTCGCAGAATCCCGGAGAGTTGTGGAAGACGGCCAAGAGCTCCAGATGTCCTGCTCGCTTGCCGATCTCCTCCTCCAACTCCCGCTGGGCGGTCATTTCCGGGGGTTCGTCTTTGCTGTCGAGTTTGCCGGCAGGAATCTCCAGCAGCTCCCGATTCACCGCAGGGCGATACTGGCGGACCATGATGACCTCTTCGCCGTCAACGGGCACGATTACTGCGGCGCCGGGATGGCGGACGATCTCCCTCTCATAGATCGAGCCATCGGGGGCTCTGATCTCGGCGACGCTCAGCGACACCACTCGCCCTTGCCACTCCTGCCGCTCTCCAATCGGGGTGAAACCCTCCCCGCTTTCAACCGTCGCCACTTCGCAGTCTCTCAACGATGGGCTGCGGTAGAGGCCTCGGGTACCGCCTCGGCCTGCTCTGGTACCTCTTGCGCTGCACTGGAGCGAGCGTCATCATCGGCAGCCATTCCGCTCTCTTGGCGATCCAACGCGGCCTTCACCAAGCCGCAGAACAGCGGGGCGGGCCGGTCGGGGCGGCTCTTGAACTCGGGATGGGCCTGGGTTCCCACCCACCAGGGGTGACCGTCGAGTTCGATGAACTCCACCAGCAGGCCGTCGGGCGACTCGCCGGCAAGCACGAAGTCGGTGCCCTCGAAGCGGCCGCGGAGCTTGGGATTGAACTCATAGCGGTGGCGGTGGCGCTCCGACACCACCTCGGCCCCGTACGCCTCGGCCACCTTGGTTCCCGGTTGGAGCTTGGCCAGGCACGCCCCCAGCCGCATGGTGCCGCCCTTGTCGGTGATTCCGCGCTGCGATTCCATCAGGTCGATCACCGGCCACGGCGTGCTGGGGTCGAACTCGCTGGAATGGGCGTTGGCCAGGCCCAACACGTTGCGGGCGTAGTCGATGGTCATCACCTGGAGGCCCAGGCACAGGCCCAGGCAGGGCAAGCCGTTCTCCCGAGCGTAGGAAGCGGCGTTGACCTTGCCCTCAATCCCCCGCTCGCCGAACCCGCCGGGGATCACGATGCCGTCCAGCCCGCTCATCACGCTGTCGACCATGAGGCCTTCGACGCTCTCTGCCTGAATCCACTCGATCTCCACCGAGGCGCCGTGATGTATGCCCGCGTGGTTCAGGGCCTCCACCACTGACAGATAGGCGTCGGGGAGCGTGACGTACTTCCCGATGAGTCCGATGCGCACGGTGCGCTGGGCCATCTCCAACCGCTGGTTCAGCCACTGCCAGTCGGCCAGATCGGGCTCGGGGACATCCAAGCGCAAGATGTCGCACACCACGCCGTCGAGGCCTTCATCGTGGAGCACCAGGGGAATCTCGTAGATGCTGTCGGCGTCGGCCGCGTTGACCACCGCCGACACGTCCACGTCGCACAGGCTGGAGATCTTGCGCTTCAACTCGTCGGTGATGGGCGACTCGCTGCGGCACACGATGGCGTCGGGCTGGACGCCCCGGCTGCGGAGCTCGGTCACCGAATGCTGGGTGGGCTTGGTCTTCTGCTCGCCGGTTGGGCCGATGAAGGGCACCAGGGTGACGTGGATGTAGCAGACGTTGCCCCGCCCCACGTCCAGACGCACCTGGCGGATGGCTTCCAAGAAGGGGAGGATCTCGATATCGCCCACGGTCCCGCCGATCTCGGTGATGACCACGTCGATATCGTCGGACACCAGGCTGGCGATGCGGCTCTTGATCTCGTTGGTGACGTGGGGAATCACCTGAACGGTCTTGCCCAAATACTCGCCTTGGCGCTCCGCGGCGATGACCGAGGAGTAGATGGAGCCGGTGGTGGCGTTGGAGAGCTTGGTGAGGTTCTCGTCGATGAACCGCTCGTAGTGGCCGAGATCCAGATCAGTCTCGCCGCCGTCGTCGGTGACGAACACCTCTCCGTGCTCGAAGGGGTTCATGGTGCCGGGGTCCACATTGATGTACGGGTCCAGCTTCTGCATGGTCACCCGAAGACCCCGTTGCTTGAGCAAACGCCCCAGAGATGCGGCCGTAAGCCCTTTGCCCAGCGAACTCGCCACACCGCCAGTCACAAAGATGTGCTTGGTCACGCCTGCCAAGCTTAGCGGGGAGGAGCGACGACTGGTGGACCCGTAGAACCGGTCACCTGCTGCCCTGGGACATTTGTGGGGGCTCGGAGGGCCTCAGCCCCGGGACATCTCGAGAAGCTCAGAGGCGTGGCGGCGGGCGCTCTCGCTGTCGGGCGATCCGGAAAGCATGCGGGAAAGCTCGACTATCCGCTCCTCCCCCTCCAAGGTCTCGGCGGTCACCGACGTGGTTGAGCCGTCGTCGTGCTTGACGATGCTCACCTGCCGGTCGGCACAGGCCGCTACCTGGGGCAAATGGGTGACTACTAACACTTGGTGATCGGCAGTCAAGCGGGAAAGCGCCCGTCCCACGGTCTGAGCCACCTGACCGCCGATGCCGGCGTCTACTTCGTCGAAAACCAAGACCGGAGGGCCGGCGCTAACCACTAGGCGCAGGGCCAGCATGACCCGGGCGAGCTCTCCCCCCGAGGCGGCCGACGTGAGGGGTAGGCCGGGAACACCGCTGTTGGCGGCCAGCAGGATGTCCACCTCGTCTCCGGGATCGTCGCCCACCTTTACTTGCACCTCGGCTCGAGCCATGGCCAGCTCCCGCAGGTTGGCCGTCACCTCTTCGCCCAACGCCAGAGCCGCCTGTCGTCGAGCCGTTCCCACTGTGGCCCCGGCTTCAGCAACCGCACCAGCGCGGCGATCGAGTTCCCCATCGAGGTCTTTGGCCAGACGGTCGAAATCCTCCAACTCCGCCAGACGGACAGACAGATCACGGTGGAACTCCATGACCTCGGCAACGGTCTCCCCGTATTTGCGACGAAGGTCCACCAGCAGTTCCTGGCGTTGGCGAACCTCGGTCAGCCGGACTGGGTTCTCATCAATGGACTCAGCGGTGCGACGCAACTCGGTCGATAGGTCGCCAACCTCTGCTACCAGGTTGACCAGCCGCTCGTGATGGCCCTCCAACGGCGGACGGCTCTCCAAGGCGGCGGCGATTTGAGCAAGTCCGGCACCCACTGCACCATCGGCACCCATAGTCATCGCAGCCTGACGGGCCGCGTCCCGGCTAGCAGTTGCGTCGGCCAGCACCGCCTCTTCGGCTTTGAGACCCTCCTCCTCGTCGGGATTCTCCAAACCGGCCTTATCCAGCTCGTCTAACTGGAATCGGCACAGCTCGATCTCCCGAGCTCGGGATCGCTCGTCGCCACCCAGTTCGGCTCGTCGCCGATTCAGATCGGCCAGCGCGGCTCGCGCCTCCATCAGCGGCACCAAGTCCACATCGCCGAAGCGATCCAGCGCGGCCCGTTGGTGGACACGGCGCAATAGCGACTGGTGTTCGTGCTGGCCGTGCAGGTCCACCAGCTCTGCACCCAGTTCGGCCAGGGTGGCAGCCGAAGCCAGCCGGCCATCCACGTACGCCCGAGCCCGGCCGTCAGCGGGCACCACCCGCCGAAGCACGACCTCCTCCCCCTGGTTGTCGAATCGGCCCTCGACGGTGGCCTCATCGGCACCTAGCCGCACCAACGACGGATTGGCACGACCGCCCAAGAGCAAGTCCACCGCCGTCACTACCAGGGTTTTTCCCGCCCCGGTCTCCCCAGTCAGCGCAGTCATGCCCGGTCCCAACACCAGATTGAGCCGCTCGATCACCCCCAGGTTCTCTACTGCCAGCTCAGTCAGCACGGAGTTCTTTCCCTGTCACCGATCGGCCAAGCCGAAGGAGGACTTAAGTGCTTGGTGGAACCCCCGCTGACCCAGGGTGACCAATCGGGCCGGATGATCGGACACCGAGACAGTCAGCTTGCCACCTTCGCCCAACTCCCCCAATGAGCGGCCGTCCACGGCAACCGCAGCGGAGCGACCGCCTAGCACTTCGATGACCAATTCGCTGGAGGGAAGCAGCACTAAGCTGCGGTCGAACAAGGTGTGGGGGGCAACTGGCGTCAGGATCAGCGCGTGCATGGTCGGGGCCAGAATCGGTCCACCGGCCGACAGCGAATAGGCGGTGGAGCCGGTCGGCGTAGCCGCAATCAGCCCATCGGCGGCGTAACTAGTGAAGAAGTCACCGTCGATGTGAACAGCTAGATTCACGGTGCGGCCGCTGTCAACCTTCTCAACGATGGCCTCGTTGAGGGCGCTCACCTCCGTGCCGTCGTCAAGACGACAGCTCAGTCGAATGCGTTCTTCGATCTGATGGTCGCCCGCAAGGAAGCGCTCGATTGCGTCGGAAGCGGCCTCCGGTTGGATATCAGTGAGATAACCCAATGACCCGTAGTTGACACCCATCACCGGCACTTCGTAGTCCGACACCGCAGTCACCGCCCTGAGCATGGAGCCGTCTCCCCCCAAGCTCACCGCCAAGTCCAGCTTCTGACCGATATCGTCGTCCTGGTGGGCAAGGTCGGTGCGGCCCACCGCCTCGGCCGACTCGAGCGTAAGCCGGATCTGATGGCCGTCTCCGTCCAAACGATTGATGAGTTCAGCCGACAGCTTCAGGGCTTCCGGCCGGTCAGCGTGAACAAAGAGGGCAATTGCAGCCATAGAGTTATGACGCAACCGGTTGGATGCCGTTCGGGGAGAAGCTGGTGCCAGCTGCTATCACCTCGTCGATCACAATGGGGCCCACTTCACTGGCGGGGACATCGAAATAGGCAGCAATGGCATCCCGAGCGGCCTCCTTCACATCATGGAGGCGGCGAGCCTGCGAGAAAACCCAATCCAGCTCCCTAACTTGGATGCCCCACCACTCGTCACCCTCGCGGGCAACCACCCTGAAGGTGCTATCTGGGGATGGAATGTCAGCCATTGCTGCTCCTGGATGACTCCTGCGCTCGTCTCAATATACCTCTCGCTGTGTGTTCATCGATTTCTGGATGACGGGGGATCACCAGCCGTTCCTCCCCGAACTGCCAGACTTCGTGCCGTCCCTGCCGCAAGAGATGCAGAGCTACACCCCGATCTTTCGCGACCTTCCGCAGACGCCTCATCAAGGCTTGCTTCTTCATTCATCAGCCACTGGCTCTTCGTGTTGAGGGGAAGCTCAGCAGCGGATGCCGCCGCGGTCAGGCTATCCATCCCCAGTGACGGATTGGGCAACCACTTGAGCGGAATCCACTGATGAGGTCGCGCCGCCGCGCTCCAGATGCAGGAAGAACTCCACGTTTCCTTGCGCGCCCTTCAGCGGGGATGGGATGGCGGCTTGGGGGGCGAGGCCCGCAGTGGTTGCCGCTTCTAGCACCCGGTCGAGCGCAGCCCGCCATTGTTCAGGGTCGCGGATCACGCCTCGGCCTCGGCTGGCTTCCTGGCGTCCGACCTCGAATTGGGGCTTGACCAATACCACTACAGGTGCCCTTGGTGCAGCCAGATCGGCCAGGCATGCCATCACCGAAGTCAGCGAGATGAAGGACACATCGGCGGTCACCAGGTCGAACGGCGCCCCGATGGCGGACGGGTCGACGTTGCGGATGTCGGTGCGCTCGTAGAGGGTCACCCGGTGGTCTTCGGCCAAGCGCTCGTGCAATTGGGCCCGGCCCACGTCAATGGCCACCACTTCGGCAGCGCCCTGCTGCAGCAGGCAGTCGGTGAATCCCCCGGTGGACGACCCCACGTCGCAGCACCGCAAGCCGGTGACATCCAAGCCGAAGGCAGTCAGTGCATCCTCCAGCTTTTCGCCGCCACGGCTCACAAACCGAGCAGGCGGGCTCGACAATTCCAAGGCGTCACCGGGCAGCACCAGGCGGGCTGCTTTCTGGGCCACTGCACCGTTCACGGTGACCTGGCCGGAGGCCACTGCCTCCCGGGCCCGATCCCTGCTCGCCACCAGTCCCCGGCGAACCAACTCGGTGTCCAGCCTCCGGCGTGATGCCTTCATCCCACCTATTCAAGTCCCATCTGATCGACCAAGGCGGCCAAGTCGGTGGCGCAGTGCTTCGGCTCTGGGGACACCGGCAGGTCATCGGCGCCGGTCACTCCGCTCAGCACGAGGGCGAACCCGTAGCCCAGAGCCTCGGCGAACAGGCCGTCGGAGTCGGGGCGGTCCCCCACCACCACGCCGGAGTCGCCGATCCGGCTGCGCACGCAGTCGACAATCGGCTGGTTGGGCTTGCCCGCCATTGTGGGTACCGCCTCGGCGGCGGTCGCCACCGCGGCGAGGAGAGATCCGCCTCCCGGTTCAAGTCCGCGCTCAGTGGGATAGCTGGGGTCGTGATTGGTGCCGATCAGCCGAGCGCCGCCGCGTACTGCCCGCATAGCCCGGCTGAGGGTGTCGTAGTTGAAGCCGGGGTCCATACCCACGACTACTGCGTCGGCAGGACCGGATGAGCAGACCTCAGCACCCGCCGACTCCACCGCCTCGTCGATGCCGGGACCCCCAACCACCAGCACCCGCTCTCCTGGGTGGATGAGCTGTGCCGCCGCGGTAGCAGACGTGATCACCGACCCTTGGGCGTCGATCCCGCAGGCGGCCAGCTTGGCCTCCTGGTCGGCCACGGTCAGCGCCGACATATTGGTGACGAACACGACGGGGACGCCTGATTGCTGCAAGCGCTCAACAGCCCCAGCCGCACCGGGCACCGGGGTTCCGCCCACCCAAATCACACCGTCCAGATCGAAAACCCAACCCCCAGGGGCGGGACGCTCTGTCTTGGAATGGGCGTTGCTCAGGAGACTTCCCAAGTGGGCCGGGAATGGAGCAAGGCCTCGAGGTCGCCAGGGCCGGACTGCTCTTGGGCCATGGCGAGCTGTTTGCTGGCTTCGGTTGCGTACTCCGAGCGTTCCACCGCCCGATACACCCCGATGGGGGTCGGCTCGAACGGGCCCGCCGAGAGCCGGGACAGGGCAAAGGCCAGACTGGGATCCTGGCGGGTCTCGTCGTGAACCAGCAGGGCCGACTCGCCGACGTCGGCCACATCGACCACCTCGGCACTCCCCTGCGGGTTGATGACCACGCCCTTCTCGTTGTTCTCCCCGAAGCGGATGGGCTTTCCGTGCTCGAGGGGGATGAGCATGGAGGCCCGCTTGTCCTTCTTGGTAATGGCTCCAAATGCCCCGTCGTTGAACACGTTGCAGTTCTGGAACACCTCCACAAAGGCGGCTCCGGGGAAATCGTGGGCCCGCCGGAACATGTCCATCATGTGCTGGCGATCCATGTCGTGGGTGCGGGCCACGAAGCTGGCCTCCGCCCCCAGCGCCACCGAGATGGGATTGAACGGCTCGTCGATGCTGCCTGCCGGCGTGGACTTTGTGACCTTGCCGATCTCGCTGGTGGGCGAGTACTGGCCCTTGGTCAAGCCGTAGATCTGGTTGTTGAACAACAGGATGTTGAGGTTCACGTTGCGGCGAAGGGAGTGCAGCAGGTGATTGCCGCCGATGGACAACATGTCGCCGTCGCCTCCGACCACCCACACATGCAGCTCCGGGCGAGCCATGGCCAGGCCGGTGGCCAGGGCAGGGGCCCGTCCGTGGATGCCGTGCACCCCATAGGTATTCATGTAGTACGGGAATCGGGCCGCGCAGCCAATCCCCGAGATGAACACGGTGTCCTCACGCCGAACGTCAAGATCGGGCATGAGCATCTGCACTGCGGTCAAAATCGAGTAGTCCCCGCAGCCGGGGCACCAGCGAACCTCTTGGTCGCTGGTCCAATCAGCCTTGGTGGTTGTGGGCACGTCAGTCATCAAGGACTCCGTTGATGTGTGAGTGAAGCTCAGCGGCGGTGAAGGGAACCCCCTCCACCTTGGCGACCGATTGGGCGTCGACCAGGAATTCGGACCGGATGATGCGGCAGAACTGGCCCAGGTTCATCTCCGGCACCAGCACCTTGGGATAGCGGCGGACAATGTCACCCAGATCACTGGGCAGCGGGTTCAAGTGGGTCACGTGGGCATGGGCTACCTTGCGGCCCTCCTCCCGAGCCCGCATGACGGCGCTGGTGATGGCGCCCCATGTGGAGCCCCAGCCCAGCACCAGCAAATAGGCGTCGTCGATGTCGCCCTCGAGCATGGTGGGCGGGATGTCGTTGGCAATGTGGGCCACCCGCTCCTCGCGCAGCTTCACCATATAGCCGTGATTGTCGGGCTCGTAGTTGATGTTGCCGCTGCCGTCTTCTTTCTCAATGCCGCCGATACGGTGGGTGAGGCCGGGCGTGCCGGGAACCGCCCAGGGGCGGGCTTTGGTCTCGGGGTCGCGCAGGTAGGGCCAGAACACCTCGGTGCCGTCTTCTTCGGTGTGGTTGGGCCCGGTGGCGAACTCCACCGTCAAGTCGGGCAGCGTCGACACGTCGGGTAGAAGCCAGGGCTCGCTGCCGTTGGCCAGATAGCCGTCGGACAGGAGAATCACCGGCGTGCGATATTTCAGGGCAATGCGAGCTGCCTCGATGGCAGCAAAGAAGCACTGCGACGGGGAGTAGGCGGCCACGATGGGCACCGGCGACTCGCCGTGGCGCCCGTACATGGCCTGCATGAGGTCGGCGCTCTCGGTCTTGGTGGGCAGGCCGGTGGACGGGCCACCCCGCTGGATGTTGATCACCAGAAGGGGAAGCTCAAGGCTGACGGCCAGGCCGATGGTCTCGCCTTTGAGGGCGATGCCCGGCCCGCTGGTAGTGGTAATTCCCAGATGGCCGCCGAAGGAGGCTCCCAACGCGGCGCACACCGCGGCGATCTCATCCTCGGCCTGGAGGGTTCGCACGCCGAAGTTCTTGCGCTGGCTCAACTCGTGGAGGATGTCGCTGGCCGGGGTGATGGGATACGAACCCAAGAACAGGGGGACTTTGGCCTGCTGGCTGGCGGCCACCAGTCCCCAGGACAGCGCAGTATTGCCGTTCACGTTGGTGTAGGTCCCCGGCTCCAGCACCGCAGGCTTCACCTCATAGGTGAAGTCGAACAGCTCAGCCGTCTCACCGAAGGCCATACCCGCCTTGAAGGCGGCCGTGTTGGCGTCGGCGATGAGCTGCTGGCGCTTGAACTTGGCGGAGATCCAATCCAGCGTGGGCTGGGCCGGCCGGTTGTAGAGCCAGGAGAGGAGGCCCAAAGCAAAGAAGTTCTTGGACCGCTCGGCGTCGCGGGGCTTCACCCCCAGGTCCTTGCAGACCTCCTTGGTGATGGTGGTCATCGGCACCTTGAACAGGGTGTAGTTGTCGAGGCTGCCGTCATCTAGCGGGTCGCTGTCGTAGCCGGCCTTGGTCAGGTTGCGCTCTATGAACGCGTCCTGGTTGACGATGATGGTCCCGCCAAACTCCAGGTGGACCAGCTCCTTGCGCAGAGCGGCCGGGTTCATGGCTACCAGCACGTTTGGAGCGTCGCCCGGAGTGGTGATGTCGTGATCGGACACCTGCACTTGGAAGGCCGACACCCCGGCCAGGGTTCCCTGGGGGGCCCGGATCTCGGCGGGGAACTCCGGCAGCGTGGCCAAGTCGTTGCCGAACAGCGCGCTGGCACTGGTGAATCGGTCGCCGGTGAGCTGCATTCCATCGCCGGAATCGCCCGCGAATCGAACCACCAGACGGTTCAGCTCCTGCGTCCCGACGGTACGCGGCACGGTGTCAGTCACGGAATCCTCCTTGATCCCAGATGGCCCCACGCTTAAGCGACGCCGAACTCCGAGGTTACCCAGTGGTGAGCCTCAAGTGGCACATCCTCGCCCGAAAGCAGCCCGGTCGCCCCCTAGGCAACTGTGACCGAGTCGGAGAGGTAGACGTCTTGGATGGCGTTGAGGAGTTCGACGCCCTCGGCAACGGGGCGCTGGAATGCTTTGCGGCCGCTGATTAGGCCGAGTCCGCCGGCCCGCTTGTTGATCACTGCGGTGCGCACCGCTTCGGCCAGGTCGCTGGCGCCTGAGGATGCGCCGCCCGAGTTGATGAGGCCGATGCGGCCCATGTAGCAGTTGGCCACCTGCCAACGGGTGAGGTCGATGGGGTGGTCGGTGGTGAGCTCGTCGTAAACCAGCTTGTGGGTCTTGCCGAACCCGAGGGCGTTGTAGCCGCCGTTGTTCTCGGGAAGCTTCTGCTTGATGATGTCGGCCTCGATGGTCACCCCGATGTGGTTGGCCTGGGCGGTGAGGTCGGCCGCCGCGTGATAGTCGGTGCCATCCACCTTGAAGCCGGAGTTCCGGAGGTAGCACCACAGCACGGTGAACATTCCAAGCTCGTGGGCCCGGTGGAAGGCCTCAGCCACTTCCTGGATCTGGCGGGTGGCCTCCTCTGAGCCGAAGTAGATGGTGGCTCCCACGCCAGCCGCGCCCAGGTCGAAAGCCTGATCCACCGACCCGAACATCACCTGGTCGAACTTGTTGGGGTAGGTGAGCAACTCGTTGTGATTGAGCTTGACGATGTAGGGGATCCGGTGGGCGAAGCGGCGGGAGGTGGCCCCCAGCACGCCGAAAGTGGACGCCACCGCGTTACAGCCTCCCTCGATGGCCAGCTCCACGATGCCCGCCGGATCGAAATACCGAGGGTTGGGGGCGAAGGAGGCCGCTCCCGAGTGCTCGATTCCCTGGTCTACCGGCAGGATGGACACGTAGCCGGTGCCACCCAGGCGACCATGGTCGAACAGCGACTGGAGGTTGCGCAGCACCTGGGGAGAGCGGTCTGTATCCGCCATGACCCGGTCCACGAAGTCGGGGCCGGGAAGGCTCAAATCCTCCCGGGGAATGGTCTTGGATTCATGCGATAAGAGCGATTCGGCCTCGTCGCCCAACAGTCCTTGGATGTCCATGGTCGCCTACTCCTTCGAACCATGTGCGGATGATTCTCACCTTACCGGCGTGCTGAATCCACAAGGGGTATTCCCAGGGGTTTTTCGCTACCGGAGAGCATCCAATCGCTCAACAACATCCACGTAGAGCTCGTCTTGTTCAATCAACCAGCCGAATAGCTCCCGGGCCCGGGGGATTTCCCCGGCTCGCTCGCATAAATCAGCAAGGGCATAGGCCTGGCGCAAGTGGTGTTCTTTGGCCCGTCGGGGCAGTTGAAAGTTTTTGGACAGCACCCCGACTGCCTGGTTGAGCTTCCCCTGGTCGCCGAGCGCGCCGGCGGCCACAATCCGGCCCTCCGCGAGCACCGCCGAGCTTGCATCGGAGGCTTGCAGCTCGGCCCAAATAAGATCGACATCGGTCCACCGACGCTGCGCCCGGTAGCAGTCGGCCAACACCGGATGGAGATCCGTTCGCCCCGTGAGCTCTCGGAGAGCCTCCAGCTCTCGGGCGGCCAGCTCCCACCGTCCCAGCCGGTAAAGGGTCAAACCAGACAGCTCCCTCACCTCGGGCACCTTGGGAGCCTCTTTGGCCATGCCATCCAACGACCGCCAAGCCCTGCGGTAGTCCTCCTGCTCATAGGCCTCCTCGGCCCGCTCCAACCGCTGTCGGAGCGTCGCCGCCATGCGTTGGCCCACTGCCTCCTCCAACTTCTGGGAATGCGTCGACGACCCGCTCTCTGACAACGGAGTGCGCCGGCGGCCCCGCGATCGCTTGTCCGGCTTTTTGACCGGAGCCTCGCTGAGATTGCCCCGCTCAACCGCCTCCCGGGCTTCTGACCGAAGCTGCTGAGTGCGGGCCTGTCGCGCCGCACGTCGCTCGGCCCTCAGGCGGGCTTCTTCGGCCTCTTCAGGTGTTTGATCGTCTTCCGGTGGAGCCTTTTCGGAAACGGGCAGGGGCTCTTCATGGATCTTGGCCGCCCCCCGTCGGGCCACCGAGCCCATGTGCCGAGGTCCCTTAGGCGGGGGTGGTTTCTCCTGTCGCAGATCTTGGGACGAGGGTGGCCGCCCCCTTCGGCCGTCTTGTGGCTTCCCCCTTCGGCCGTCCTGAGACGAGGGTGGCTTCCCCCTTCGGCCGTCCTGAGACGCAGACTGGCGAGGAGGCCCCCGGCGACTGGGAGGCTTGCGGGCAGAACCTCCACCGGAAGACACCGCATGAGTTTACCGGGACCGCCCCGTTCCCAGCGGTTAAACGAAGATGGGGAGCCTTTCGGCTCCCCATCTGTTTCGAAATCCGGCGGCGACCTACTCTCCCAGGGCGTCTCCACCCAAGTACCATCGGCGCTGGTGGGCTTAACTTCCGTGTTCGGAATGGGAACGGGTGTGACCCCACCGCCATCGCCACCGAAACCTTTATGTTCTTGTCAAAGAGGCAGTGCTTCAAGAACTCCACAGCGAGCACGAACATCCCGTTCGACATCGAGTTAGTGATGTAGAACCAAGCCCTCGGCCGATTAGTACCGGTCAGCTGAACATGTCGCCATGCGTACACTTCCGGCCTATCAACGTGGTGTTCTGCCACGGGCCTTACCCGGTTTACCCGGTGGGTGATCTCATCTTGGAACAGGCTTCCCACTTAGATGCTTTCAGCGGTTATCCTTTCCGCAGGTCGCTAACCAGCCATGCCCTTGGCAGGACAACTGGCACACGAGAGCTGCGTCCGTCCCGGTCCTCTCGTACTAGGGACAGCCTTCCTCAAATCACCTTCGGCTACAGAGGATAGGGACCGAACTGTCTCACGACGTTCTAAACCCAGCTCGCGTACCGCTTTAATGGGCGAACAGCCCAACCCTTGGGACCTGCTTCAGCCCCAGGATGCGATGAGCCGACATCGAGGTGCCAAACCTTCCCGTCGATATGGACTCTTGGGGAAGATGAGCCTGTTATCCCCGGGGTACCTTTTATCCGTTGAGCGACGGCGCTTCCACACGCAACCGCCGGATCACTATGCCCAACTTTCGTTTCTGCTCGACCCGTCGGTCTCGCAGTCAAGCTCCCTTGTGCCATTACACTCGACGCCTGATTGCCAACCAGGCTGAGGGAACCTTTGGGCGCCTCCGTTACTCTTTGGGAGGCGACCGCCCCAGTCAAACTACCCACCTGACACTGTCCTCAACCCGGATAACGGGCCTAAGTTAGATGCCCAGCATGAGCAGAGTGGTATTTCAAGGTTGACTCCACACAGACTAGCGTCCATGCTTCCCAGTCTCCCACCTATCCTACACAACACATACCAAACACCAATATCAAGCTGTAGTAAAGGTCCACGGGGTCTTTCCGTCCTTCTGTAGCTAACGAGCATCTTTACTCGTACTTCAATTTCGCTGGGTCTATGGTTGAGACAGTGGGAAAGTCGTTACGCCATTCGTGCAGGTCGGAACTTACCCGACAAGGAATTTCGCTACCTTAGGACCGTTATAGTTACGGCCGCCGTTTACTGGGGCTTAGGTTCAGAGCTTCGCCTTACGGCTAACCCCTCCCCGTAACCTTCCAGCACCGGGCAGGCGTCACAGCGTATACAGCGTCTTACGACTTCGCACGCTGCTGTGTTTTTAGTAAACAGTCGCTTTCCCCTGGTTTGTGCCACCCTGTCAAGCTCCAGACGCGAAGTCCTTCACTTTACTGGGGTCATCCTTATCCCAAAGTTACGGATGTAATTTGCCGAGTTCCTTAACCATAGTTCTCCCAATCGCCTTGGTATTCTCTACCTGCCCACCTGTGTTGGTTTGGGGTACGGGCGCTGTGAAAGCTCGCTAGCGGCTTTTCTTGGCAGTACAGGATCAGTGACTTCACCTCATGCGGTTCGGTATCACGCCTCAGGCTTTATGGGGACCGGACTTACCTGGGCCCCACCCTACACGCTTACCCCAGGAACTACCGTCGCCTGGGTTCACCTACCTCTCTGCGTCCCCGCTTTGCTGGCCGCTCCGGTGTGGGTCGGTTTCTTCTGTCCCTTTGCGGGACAGACATCCCCTTAGCAACACCGGTTAAGCCTGGACGCGTTCACAGCGGTACCGGAATATCAACCGGTTGTGCATCGACTACGCCTGTCGGCCTCGCCTTAGCTCCCGACTCACCCTGGGAGGATTAGCCTTCCCCAGGAACCCTTGGGCTTTCGGCGGAAAGGTTTCTCACCCCTCTCTCGCTACTCATACCAACATTCTCACTCGGACTCGGTCCACGTCAGCTTGCGCTGCCGCTTCACTCCAAGCCCGACGCTCCGCTACCACTCCTGCCTAATGGCAGAAATCCGCAACTTCGGTTTCTAGCTTTAGCCCCGTTACATTGTCCGCGCAGGATCACTCGACCAGTGAGCTGTTACGCACTCTTTCAAGGATGGCTGCTTCTAAGCCAACCTCTTGGCTGTCTGTGCAATCCCACATCGTTTACCACTTAGCTAGAAATTAGGGACCTTAGTTGGCGGTCTGGGCTGTTTCCCTTTCGACCCCGAAGCTCATCCCCCGGGGTCTCACTGCTGTGCTCTGGAACCATGGCATTCGGAGTTTGGCTGAGGTTGGTAAGCTTGTCGGCCCCCTTGCCCATCCAGTGCTCTACCTCCATGGTTGAACGCACAACGCTGCACCTAAATGCATTTCGCGGAGAACCAGCTATCTCCGGGTTTGTTTGGCCTTTCACCCCTATCCACAGGTCATCCGCCCAGTTTTCAACCTAGGTCGGTTCGCGCCTCCACGGAGTCTTACCCCCGCTTCACACTGCCCATGGATAGATCACCCGGCTTCGGGTCTACGGCATGCGACTGTACGCCCAGTTATGACTCGCTTTCGCTCCGACTTCCCTTCACAGGTTAATCTCGCCACATACCGTAACTCGTTGGCTCATTCTTCAAAAGGCACGCCATCGCGATCTCTAATTGACGATCCGAAGATCATCGGTTGAGACGACGCTCTGACTGCTTGTAAACCAACGGTTTCAGGTACTATTTCACTCCCCTCCCGGGGTACTTTTCACCTTTCCCTCACGGTACTAGTTCACTATCGGTTGCCTACATATACTTAGCCTTACGAGGTGGTCCTCGCAGATTCACGCCGAATTACACGGCAACGGCGCTACTCGGGGACACTCAGCGAAGTGTGCAGCAGTTTCGTGTACGGGGCTCTTACCCCCTGCGGCTCGCCTTTCCAGAACGATTCCACTACCACGCACGTTTGTAACTTCGTGGAGGATCTGGCGCTCCTCCTCTGAGGCCCCACAACACCGGACCGGCAACGCCACCAGGCTATTCCACCGGCACGGTTTAGGCTCTTCCCTTTTCGCTCGCCGCTACTAAGGGAGTCGCGGTTGCTTTCCTTTCCTACAGGTTACTTAGATGTTTCAGTTCACCTGGTTCCCTCTACCGGTGCTATGTGTTCACACCGGAGTGATACCCCTTTACAAGTATCGGGTTTCCCCATTCGGACATCCCCGGATCGAAGCTCAGTCGGCAGCTCCCCGAGGCTTATCGCAGCCTCTCACGTCCTTCATCGGTCGTAGGCACCAAGGCATCCACCGTTGGCTCTTCGTAGCTTGGAAGATTCATACATCGAAGAACTCTAATTTCGATCAGATGCTCGTGCTCGCTATGCAGTTCTCAAAGAGCACAGGAGGTTTCCGCAAAACGAAAGCGTCAGCGCAGAGCCTCGGGCGTGATAATCACGCTCCCTCAAAACGGAAGAGAGGACAAAAGAAACCAGTGCATCAACTGGGAGTGTCCGAACCTGATTCCACCATTTGGCGGTATCAAGTGGAAACGGAACTCCTTAGAAAGGAGGTGATCCAGCCGCACCTTCCGGTACGGCTACCTTGTTACGACTTCACCCCAATCGCCAACCCCACCTTCGGCAGCTCCCTCTCAAAAGAGTTAGGCCACTGACTTCGGGTGTTGCCGACTTTCGTGGTGTGACGGGCGGTGTGTACAAGGCCCGGGAACGTATTCACCCCGGCGTTGCTGATCCGGGATTACTAGCGACTCCGACTTCATGGAGTCGAGTTGCAGACTCCAATCCGAACTGAGACCGGTTTTAAGGGATTCGCTTCACCTCGCGGTGTCGCTGCCCGTTGTGCCGGCCATTGTAGCATGTTTGCAGCCCTGGATATAAGGGGCATGATGACTTGACGTCGTCCCCACCTTCCTCCGAGTTGACCCCGGCGGTCTCCTACGAGTCCCCACCATTACGTGCTGGCAACATAGGACGAGGGTTGCGCTCGTTGCGGGACTTAACCCAACATCTCACGACACGAGCTGACGACAGCCATGCACCACCTGTGTACGGCCCCGAAGGACACCATATCTCTATGGCTTTTCCGTACATGTCAAACCCAGGTAAGGTTCTTCGCGTTGCCTCGAATTAAGCAACATGCTCCGCCGCTTGTGCGGGCCCCCGTCAATTCCTTTGAGTTTTAGCCTTGCGGCCGTACTCCCCAGGCGGGGCACTTAATGCGTTAGCTACGGCACGGAACCCGTTGATAAGGCCCCACACCTAGTGCCCAACGTTTACGGCGTGGACTACCAGGGTATCTAATCCTGTTTGCTACCCACGCTTTCGCTCCTGAGCGTCAGTACCGGCCCAGAGTGCTGCCTTCGCCGTCGGTGTTCCTCCTGATATCTGCGCATTTCACCGCTACACCAGGAATTCCACACTCCTCTACCGGACTCTAGTCATAGCAGTATCGGATGCAGTCTTAGGGTTGAGCCCCAACCTTTCACATCTGACTTACTAAACCGCCTACGAGCTCTTTACGCCCAATAATTCCGGACAACGCTCGCCCCCTACGTGTCACCGCGGCTGCTGGCACGTAGTTGGCCGGGGCTTCTTCTTCAGGTACCGTCAATTTCGTCCCTGCTGAAAGGGGTTTACAACCCGAGAGCCTTCATCCCCCACGCGGCGTTGCTGCGTCAGGCTTTCGCCCATTGCGCAAGATTCCCCACTGCTGCCTCCCGCAGGAGTCTGGGCCGTGTCTCAGTCCCAGTGTGGCTGATCGTCCTCTCAGACCAGCTACCCGTCACTGCCTTGGTGAGCCGTTACCCCACCAACAAGCTGATAGGCCGCGAGGCCCTCCCGAAGCGCCGGAGCATTTCCTCTTCCGATCATGCGATCAGAGGAGGGCATCTGGTATTAGCCACAGTTTCCCGTGGTTGTCCCAGTCTTCGGGGCAGGTTCCTCACGTGTTACGCACCCGTTCGCCACTAGGTCATTGCCCGAAGGCGACCTCGTTCGACTTGCATGTGTTAGGCACGCCGCCAGCGTTCGTCCTGAGCCAGGATCAAACTCTCCGTCAAAACCTCCAGCAGATCCTCCCCGAGGGGATTCGCTGCCTTCGATCAAGTGCTCGTCTTGCTAAATTGCCTCGGCAAGACGAAGCGATTCCGGAAAGTCAAAAGGGCCGAAACCCTTCCTGACTTGGTTTCCTTGGAATTGTGTTAGGTCGACGACTTAGACACGAGGTGCGCTAAGACGTCGCCCGCACTGGCTTTTCCGTCCTCTCTTCCGTTTTCAAGGAGCGTGAGGCGGTGACCCTGACGGGAGAACCGCATCGGTCCGGACCAGCCGAACCATGCTCTGCCACTGGGGGCAACCCAAGGGAAACCCGTTTCAGAGGCGAGTGGTAACGCTACCGGCCTCAGCCAGCAACGTCAACTCAATCACAAGATTGCAACTCGGCCCCTTTTGCCAACTCAATCAGGGGTTTTACTGCGATTCCACCCGCAACAGGTGGTAGCGGCGCTTGCCTCGGCGAAGCAGGAGGTAGCGGTCATGCAGAAGGCTGTCGGCAGCCACCGCGGTGTCCTCCCCGGAGACCCGCTGATTGTTGACATACACCGATCCCTCTGCCAGTCCCCGGCGGGCATCGCCCTTGGAGGAAGCCAGCCCTGTGGAGGCCAGCAATTCCACGAGATCGAAGCGGTTTGAGGCGGCATCGAACCCGCCGTCGGGGATGTCGGAGGTAGGCACCTCGGCGGCAATTGCCTCCAGGGCTGCCTCGTCCATGTCGTCCACCGGAGAACCGAACAGGATTCGAGCTGCCTTTTCGGCCGCGGTGGCCGCGGGCCGGCCGTGGACCAGGGAGGTGACCTCGTTGGCCAGAATTCCCTGAGCCTCTCTTCGTCCGGGGTCGCGCTGATGGGCCTCAACCACCTCGGCGATCTCGGCCACCGGGAGCATGGTGAATTGGAGCAGGCTGCGCTCCACGTCTTCGTCGGGAACCTGGATGAAGTATTGGTGGAACCGATAGGGGCTGGTGCGCTCGGGATCAAGCCAGATCGCCCCCTCGGCGGTCTTGCCGAACTTGGCGCCGTCAGATCGGGTGAGCAGCGGCCAGGTGAGGCCGTGGACTTGGGCGCCGGACCGGCGGCGGATGAGGTCGACCCCGGCAGTGATGTTGCCCCACTGGTCGGACCCCCCGATCTGGAGTTCGCATTGGAGGTTGGTGTGCAGCCACCAATAGTCGTAGGCCTGCAACAGCATGTAGGTGAACTCGGTGAAGGAGATGCCGGTCTCGCTCTCCATGCGGCTGCGCACCGAGTGCTTGGCCGCCATCTGGTTCACGGTGGCGTGCTTGCCGGTGTCCCGCAAGAACTCGATGAGGGTGAGGTCGCGAGTCCAGTCGTAGTTGTTGACCAGCTCGGCGTCGCCATCGAAGTCCAGCAGCGTCTCCAGTTGGCTCCTGATGCCTGCCAGGTTGACGGCCAGGGTCTCGTCATCCAGCAGGTTGCGCTCATCTGAGCGTCCGCTGGGATCACCCACCATGCCGGTGGCCCCGCCCACCAGGGCGATGGGCCGGTGACCGGCTTCTTGGAACCGCCTCAGCACCAGAACCCCGATCAGGTTGCCCAAGTGCAGGGAGCTGGCCGTAGGGTCGATGCCGTGGTACACCCCGACCGAACCGTCGCCCAACCGCCGGGCCAACAGATCCCGGTCGGTGGTGTCTTGCACCAAGCCGCGGGATTCAAGATCTTCAAGCACCGAGCACAGGCTACGGGAGTCGGCGGCGAAGGGAGAATGAGTACGTGACGGGCAGGCGACTCGGTTTGACGATTGGCATCGCGGTGCTCGTGCTGTTCGCGGTGTTCTGGATCGGGGCGACGATCTGGTTCTTCGGCGACAAGAACCCCGACCGCCTCGAAGACCGGGAGTGGGTGGCCGACGCTGAGGCCCGATGCGCCGAGGCCCGAGACGAGTTGGATCGGTTGCCACAAGCCCGCAACGCGGTGGACATGGCCGACCGGGCCGACCAGATCGAAGCCTCCACCGCAGTGCTGGCCAAGATGACGGAGGATTTGGCCGAGTCTGCCCCCGAGGGCGACGACGGCGAACTGGTAGGGCTGTGGCTCGAAAGCTGGGAGGTGTACCTCGGTGACCGCTTGGCCCACGCCGACGCCCTCCGGGCCGGCGAAGACCGCCAGTTCCGGGTGAGTGTGGATCGGGGAGAAGGGGTAGATGCCCTGCTGGACGCCTTCGCCGACCGCAATCGGATGCCCTCCTGCGGCGACCCGCTGGACATTGGCTGAACCACGCTAAGTGTGCGGCGACCCGCTGGACATTGGCTGAACCGCGCTAAGTCTGCGGCAGCCTTTCGAGGGCTTGTGACCCCAAGTGAGCGAGGTGCACCAGGCCGGGGTCGCAGCCGAAACCAGCCAAGCCGTCAAGCGGCACCCAGCGCAATCCCCGAGACTCGTGGTTGCCCTGAGGCTGGGCATCGGCTGGGGCCTGCACAAGGAACCGGACATCATAGTGCAGATGGGGATCCTCGCCGGGGGGATCCACTTCGTGGACGTCGAGGTGCAGGGGCTGGGGCCAGATGAGCAAGTTCTGGATGCCGGTTTCCTCGGCTGCCTCCCGCAGCGCTACTGCGGCCAGGTTGGCATCGCCATCGGCGTGACCCCCCGGCTGAAGCCAGCGGCCGAACTTGGCGTGGAGCATCAACAGGGTGTTGGTTCCACCGCTGTCCACCACCAGGGCCGAGCCGGTGAGATGTCCGGGCCGACACGTTCGCAGACTGGCGTCGGGGTGGCCGTCGATCAGCGCCCGGTAGCGATCGCCCAGGTCGTCGTCGAACCCGGCTAACAGCTCACGGGCCACTGCCAAGTCTTCGGTGGATGACAACAGGGGGTGCCCGTCGCCCAGCCAGGTCATCTCTTCAGCGCCGCTCATCATCCTCTCCGGGAAAGGTCGGGGCAACCGGGAACGTACCAGCGCCACGGGAGATCAATCCCAGCGCTTAGGCCGACGCGAACCGAGCGGCCCGGCTCGGCGGGGGGTGCAGTCCCGTCGTCGAGCACCTCGATCCCCGAATCGGCGACCACCAGATCGGCACCGTTGGCAGCGCCGTCGATGCCCAGCGCAGCGGTGAGCTTGGCCGGCCCGCTGCACAGGTCTCGATCCTGGCGGGCTTTCGGTCGCCGCGCCCACATGTCCTCCTGTCCAGCCAGTGGAGTCAGAGCCCGCAGCAGCACCGCGGCACACTCCCCATCGGCGCCGCACACCACATTGGCGCACCAGTGCATACCGTAGGTGAAGTACACATACAGCCGGCCGGGCGGTCCGAACATGACCTCGGTGCGGGGGGTCATACCCCGATAGCCGTGGCTGCCCGGGTCATCGGCGCCGGTGTAGGCCTCTACCTCCACGATCCGGCCCCGGCATCCTCCAGACACCAACACCTTGTTGAGCAGGTCGGGAGCCACCTCCCGAGGGTCTCGGGCATAGAACTCCCGCTCCAGGCTCATCGCCGTCAGGATAAGGCAACGGAAGTGGATTCCTGCCCATACTTGAACGGCCGAAATGGCGCTGGCGAAGGAGAGGTTGATGTCCAGAAGAACCGTGTGTAGTTCATTGTTGGGAGCAGTGCTGGCTCTTGGCCTGTTGGCGGGAGCCACCGGATGCAGCGACAACGTGGAACAGCAGCAGTCGGTCACGATCAGCTTCGGCCACCCCTTCCCCCCGACCCACCCGGTTCATGTGCAGGTGTTCGAGCCGTGGGCCAACGAGGTGCTCTTGGCCACCGGCGGCACCGTGACCATCGAGTTCTATCCCAGTCAGACTTTGAGCGCTCGCAGTGAGGTGTACCAGAGCACAGTTGATGGCGGCCAGGGCATCGGCTGGGCCCTTCAGGGCTATTCCGTGGGCCGCTTCCCCGCCGCTGAGGTGGTGGGCTTGCCGTTCGTGTTCGACAGCGCGGTGGAGGCCACCGAAGTGCTGTGGACTCTCCACGACGAATTCGAGGCCATCCGCAACGAGTACGCCGACGTGAAGCTGCTCGGGCTGTGGACCCACGACGTGGCCGACCTGTGGCTGGCCGGTGACCAGGCCTCTGACGTCCCCGACCTCTCCGGGCTGACGGTGCGGGCGCCAACGCAGATACAGGTCGAGGTGATCGAAACGCTGGGAGGAGCCCCGGTGAACCTATCTGTGCAGGAGATTCGAGATGCGCTGGGGCAGGGCGCCATCGACGGGGTGATGATCGCCAACTCCGGCTTATCCAGCTACGACCTGTACGGCGTGCTGGGCAGTGGTGTGCAGTGCAACTGCTATGTGTCGGCCAGTTTCTTGGCCATGAACCAAGACCTCTGGGACAGCCTGTCGGTTTCTCAGCAGCGAGCCATCGAACGGCTGTCGGGCCGAGAGGTCTCCCTGGCCGCGGCGAGGGCCTACGACGCCGCCTCAAACGCGGTGGCCGAGCGCTACCCCCAAGAAGGGATCAACAAGATCGTGCTCGATGACACCCAGTTGGCCGCCTGGCGAGACGCCACCCAATCGGTGGTGGACCGATGGGTCGGCAGGCATGCTGGCGACTTCCCCGCTCGGGCGATGTACGACCGCATGCTGGAGCTGGCCGCCGATTAGAGGCCGGCTGCCCTAGTCAAAGCGGGCTGCGTCGGCGTTGAGGCGGGCGCGGAATTGTTCGAGCTGCGCGGCTACTGGCTCGGGGCCTGCGCCGCCGGGGGTGGTGCGGTGGGTGACGGGGATGCCGGGGGTGAGCAGCTCGGCGGCGGCATCGCCTAGGCGGGGGTCGGCCCGTACCAGATCGGCCAGAGACGCCTCGCCCTCCAGGCTTTGGCGGACCAAGTCGCCCACCACCGCGTGGGCGTCGCGGAAAGGTATGCCTTGAGCTACTAGATACTCGGCCAGATCGGTGGCCGCTGATGTGGGGGCGTCGGCGGCTGCGGCCATGGCCTCGGTATTGAAAGCGATGGAGGATAGAAGGCCGGTCATGGCCCGCACGCCGAGGCGCACCTGGTCGACCGTGTCAAACAGGGGCTCCTTGTCTTCTTGGAGGTCGCGGTTGTAGGCCAGCGGCAGCCCCTTGAGGGTGGCCAGCAGGCCGGTGAGGTTGCCGATGAACCGGCCGGCCTTGGCCCGGGCCAGCTCGGCGATGTCGGGGTTCTTCTTCTGGGGCAGCATGGAGCTGCCCGTGGCGTAGGCGTCGTCGAGGGTGGCGAAGTCGGCCTCCTCGGAGGTCCAGAACACGACCTCCTCGCCGAGCCGGGACAAGTGGATGGCCACCATCGTCAGCGCGAACAGGCTCTCGGCCACGAAGTCGCGGTCGGACACTGCGTCCATGGAGTTGTCGAACCGGGCGGCGAAGCCCAACTCGGCCGCGGTCATATCGGGGTCCAAGGGCAGCGACGAGCCGGCCACCGCCCCCGCCCCCAGAGGGCTGACGTCCAGTCGGGTGCGGGCGTCGGCCAATCGATCCACATCCCGGGCCAGCGCCCAGCCGTGGGCCAGCAGATGGTGGGCCAAAAGCACCGGCTGGGCCCGCTGGAGATGGGTGTAGCCCGGCAGGTAGGTGTCGCCCGCGGCCACAGCCCGCTCGAGCAGCACCTGCTGGAGGGCGATCACGTCGGCGGCGATGGCGGCCAGCTCCCGCTTGGCGAACAGGCGCAGGTCGGTGGCCACCTGGTCGTTGCGGCTGCGACCGGTGTGGAGCTTGGCTCCGGCGGGACCGGCCAGCTCGGTGACCCGGCGCTCGATGGCGGTGTGGACGTCCTCGTCGCCGGGCGCGAAGTCGAACTCGCCGGAGGACAGCTCCTGCTCAGTCTGGTCGAGCGCGGCCAGCACCTCGTCAACCTCGGCGTCGGTGAGCAGGCCAACGCGGCCCAGCATCCGGACGTGGGCCCGCGACCCGGCAATGTCGTCGGGTGCCAGCCTCACGTCGAAGCCGATGCTGGCGGTGTAGGCCATCAGCTCGTCGGCGGGGTCACCGTCGAATCTGCCGTGCCAAAGCGTGCTCATGACGGGCCTGCTCGCTGGGCCAGGGTGCGCAGCCGCAGGGCGTGGAGCTTGATGAACCCCTCGGCGTCGGCCTGCTGGTAGGCGCCTTGGTCTTCCTCGAAGGTGACCACCGCCTCGTCGAACAGGCTGTCGTCGGAGTGCCTGCCGGTGACGATCACGTTGCCCCGGTACAGCTTGAGCCGCACGGTGCCGTTCACCCGCTGCTGGGAATGGTCGATGGCGGTCTGGAGCATCAGGCGCTCGGGGCTCCACCAGTAGCCGTTGTAGATGAGCTGGGCGTAGCGGGGCATGAGCTCGTCTTTGAGGTGGGCCACCTCCCGGTCGAGGGTGAGGCTCTCCATGGCCCGGTGGGCCTTGAGCATGATGGTGCCGCCGGGGGTCTCGTAGCAGCCCCGCGACTTCATGCCCACGTAGCGGTTCTCCACCAAGTCGAGTCGGCCGATGCCGTTGGCTCCGCCGATGCGGTTCAGCTCGGCCAGCACTGTGGCCGGGCTGAGGGGCTGGCCATCGATGGCGGTGATGTCGCCGCCTTGGAAGGTGAGCTCGATCTCGGTCGGAGTGTCGGGGGCACTCTCCGGCGACACCGACCAACGCCACATCTCCTCGGGAGGCTCGAACCACGGATCCTCTAGCGGACCCCCCTCGTAGGAGATGTGGAGCAGGTTGGCGTCCATGGAGAACGGTGAGCCGCCCTCCCGCTCGGCCTCGATGGGGATGCCGTGCTCCCCGGCGTAGGCCACCAGCTTCTCTCGGGAGCCCAGGTCCCAGATGCGCCACGGGGCCACCACCGAGATGTCGGGGTTCAGGGCATAGGCCCCCAGCTCGAAGCGGACTTGGTCGTTGCCCTTGCCGGTGGCACCGTGGGACACGGCGTCGGCGCCGACCTCGGCGGCGATCTCCACCAGCCGCTTGGCAATGAGCGGGCGGGCGATGGAGGTGCCTAAGAGGTATTCCCCCTCGTAGATGGCGTTGGCCCGGAACATGGGGAACACGAAGTCGGCGGTGAACTCCTCCCTCAGATCCTCGATGTAGATCTCCTTTACGCCCATGGCCTCGGCTTTGGCCCGGGCCGGTTCAAGCTCCTCGCCTTGGCCCAGGTCGGCGGTGAAGGTGACCACCTCGCAGCCGTAGGTGTCCTGCAACCAGCGCAGGATCACCGAGGTGTCCAAACCGCCGGAGTAGGCCAGCACGATCTTGTACAGTTCCTGGTTCACGAGCTCTCCTCCAAGGGGGCGGATTCCGCCGGATCGGTGAGTCCGGCCTGCGAGCGGAAGAAGTCGGCCACCGCGCCGCCGCCGGCTTGCTCGGTGGCCACCACCAGCACGGTGTCGTCGCCGGCCACGGTGCCCAGCACGCCGCTTACCACGGAGCGGTCGATGGCCGATCCGACCACGTGGGCCGACCCTGGCGGGGTGTTCAGCACCACCAGGTTTTGGGAGCTGCCCACGGCCACCACCCACTCCCCCAGCACCCGCCGGAGGTGGTCGTCGGGGGCGATCTGCTCAGAGGGCAGCTCGGGAATGGCATACACCGACCCGCCGCCGGTGGGGACTTTGACTGCTCCCAGATCGTCGAGGTCGCGCGACACGGTGGCCTGGGTGACCGCTACTCCCTGAGCAGTCAAGAGGTCCACCAGGTGATCCTGGCTGGACACCGACTCCTGCCGGAGGATCTGCGCGATCCGATGCTGGCGCTGGTTCTTGCCCAACCTCACGACGCCTCCAAAAGGAACGCCAGCAGGCCGCGGGCGGCGTGCATCCGGTTCTCGGCCTGTTGCCATATCCGACTCTGAGGGCCGTAGAGGACCTCTTCGCTGGCCTCCTGTCCGGGGTTGGCGGGCAGGCAGTGCAGGAAGATGGCATCGGCATCGGCCTGGCCCATAAGAGCCTCGTTCACCGAGTAGCGGCCGGCGAAAGCGTCGATTTTCTCGGAGGCCTGGGCCTCCTCGCCCATGGACACCCAGACGTCGGTGTACACCACATGCGCGCCGGCGACCGCATAAACCGGGTCGTCGACGACCTCGGCAACGGTGCCGGTGGCAGAAATACGGTCGAGGTCGACACCGTTGAATTGGTAGCCGGGAGGACTGGAAATTACGAACTGGGCACCGGCCAGGCCAGCGCCTATGGCCAGCGACCGAGACACGTTGTTGGCGTCGCCCACAAAGGCGATGCGGCGGCCGCTGATTTCGCCGAACTCCTGTTTGACGGTCAGCAGGTCGGCCAGCGCCTGCAAGGGGTGGGCCTGGTCGCTCAGCATGTTGACCACCGGTACCGAGCTGACCGCGGCCATGCGCTCGAGCAGGCGGTGGGACTTCACCCGGGCGCCGATGGCCGCATGGAAGCAGGCCAGGGTTTGGGCAACGTCTTCGGCGGACTCCCTCTGGTCGATCCCCACCTCGGCGGCAGCAACTGTCACCGGATGGCCGCCAAGCTGCACCACCGCCATCTCCATGGAGTGCCGGGTGCGAGCGGAGGGTTTCTCAAACAGCAGAGCCATGCCCTTGCCCGCCAGAACCTGGGCAAGAGTGGTATGGGCAGACAGATCTAGAACTTCAGTTAGCTCTGCCGCGCTGAGATCGTCCACATCTAAGAAGTGACGGACCGCGGTCATGACTTCAGAACCTTGTCGAGCACGGCTACGCCGTGGGCGATCTCGTCGTCACTGATGATCAGGGGCGGGGCGATGCGCAGAGAGGTGGCCCCGGCGGTGCCCAGCACCAGGCCCTCGGCCATCCCAGCGGTCACAATCTCGCCAGCCGGCCGTTCACCGGCCAGCTCCACGCCTAGCAGCAGGCCCCGGCCCCGCACACTGGCCACCCCGTCGAGCGCCTCCACAGAGGACCGCATGATCTCTCCTGCCGCCGCGGCCCGTGTCGGCAAGTCCAGTTCTTCCATCACGGCCAGCGTGGCCTTGGCGGCCGATGCCGCTAGTGGCTGGCCGCCGAAGGTGGTGGCGTGATCGCCGGGCTTGAAGGCCGCGGCGACCGCTTCCTGGGCCCAGCATGCCCCGATGGGCATGCCATTGCCCAGCGCCTTGGCCATGGTCACCACGTCGGGCCCGACCCCGTCGTGGTGGTGGGCGAACCAGCGGCCGGTCCGGGCCAGGCCGGTCTGCACCTCGTCGAGCATGAAGAGCAGATTCCGGTCGTCGCACAGCTCGCGCACCGCTTGTAGGTAGCCATCAGACGGGACGTTGATGCCCCCCTCGCCCTGGATGGGCTCCAGCAGCACGGCAGCCGTGGTGTCGTCTATGGCCTTCGCCAGTTCGGCGATGTCGTCCCAGGGCACATGGCGGAATCCCTCGGGCAGGGGCTGGAAAGCCTCGTGCTTCTCTGTTTGGCCGGTGGCGTGCAGCGTGGCCAGCGTCCGGCCGTGGAACGACCGGCCCGCGCTGATCACGGTGTAGCGGCCGGGTCCGCCCCATTTGCGAGCCAGCTTGATGGCGCACTCATTGGACTCAGCGCCGCTGTTGGCGAAGAACACCTGGCCGGGCGGGCCGCCGACTAGCCGGTCGATGGTGCGGGCCACGTGCATCTGGGGCTCGGTGGCATACAAGTTGGACACATGGCACAGGGTGCGAGCCTGCTCGGCCACCGCTTCGGCCACTTTGGGGTGGGCGTGGCCGAGGCTGCACACCGCGATACCGCTCAAAAAGTCCAGGTAGCGGGTGCCGTCGCGGTCCCACAGCCAGCATCCCTCGCCCCGCACGAACATGACCGACGGCGGACCGTAGGTGGGCATGAGCGGGCAGGGTCCGGCGTCGACTCCTACCGCATCGGTGTGAGCGCTCATGGGGTGGCCTCCTGATCGGCAGAGTCGGGGTAGACCATGGTGCCCACCCCGGAGTCGGTGAACAGCTCCAGCAGCAGCACGTGGGGTGTGGTGCCGTTCACCATGTGGGCCGAGGCCACGCCGTGGCGAACGGCATGAATGGCCGCGGTGGCCTTGGGGATCATGCCCCCGGCCAAATCCCCGGCGGCGATCATGGCGTCCAGATCGGAGGCGGTGGTCACGCTGATGAGGGTGGACGGATCGCCGGGATCGGCGTAAAGGCCCTCGACATCGGTGAGGAACACGGCTTTGGCCGCCCCCAGGGCGCCGGCCAGGATCCCGGCCACGGTGTCAGCGTTGATGTTGAGCGCTTGGCCGGTGGCATCGGCGCCGATGGTGGAGACCACCGGTATCAGGCTCTCGTCCAGCAGCCGGTCGATGATGGCGGTGTTGACGGTGTCCACCGTGCCGACATAGCCCAACTCAGGGTTCTCGGCCCGGGCCTGGATCAACCCGGCGTCCTCCCCGGACACTCCCACTGCCAGGGGACCGTGGACGTTGATGGCCGAGACGATGTCGCGGTTGACCCGGCCCACCAACACCATGCGGGCGATGTCCAGCGTCTCGGCGTCGGTCACCCGCAACCCGTCGACGAAGCGGGGTTCCAAGCCGAGCCGCTCCATCATCTCGCCGATCTGAGGGCCGCCGCCGTGGACCACCACGGGGCGGATCCCCACCGATTGCATGAGCACGATGTCGGCCGCGAACCCGGCCAGGTGGTCGCTGTCCATGGCGCTGCCGCCGTACTTCACCACCACAGTCGAGCCCGAGAACCGCTGGATGTAGGGCAGGGCTTGGGTGAGGACCGCCGCGGTGTCTTCGGCTTTGAAGCTCATGACGTCCCCATGTTCTCGTCGATGTAGGCGTGGGTGAGGTCGGTGGTGATGATCCGGGCCGAGCCGTCGCCCATACCAAGGTCCACGTGGAGGTCGAGCCGCCGGCCGGTCATGTACTCGGCCAGCTCGGGGGGATGGGCCGGTTCGCCGTTCTGGTAGACCACATGGGAGCCGTAGGCGATGGTCAGCTTGGTGTGGTCGAAAGCCACCCCCGCCGCGCCCATCTCCGAGGCGATGCGGCCCCAGTACGGGTCTTGGCCGTACCACGAGCACTTCACGAGTTGGCAGTTGGCGGTGTCCCGGGCGGCTTTGGCCGCTTCGGCATCGGAGGCCGCGCCGGTAACCCGGAGAAACACCGTCTTGGTGGAGCCCTCAGCATCATCGGCCATTTGGAGGGCCAAGCTCTCGCATGCGTCGGCGATGGCCTGGGTAAGGGCGTCGGGATCTACCGGACCAGCCTGGCCGTTGGCCAGAATCAGCACCGTGTCGTTGGTGGACTCGGCGCCGTCAACGGTGAGGGTGTTGAACGTGCCAGCCACACCGGTTCTGAGCGCCTGCTGGAGGGTTTCGGGGTCAGCTGCCGCATCAGTTGTGAGAACCGCCAACATGGTTGCCATGTTGGGCTCGAGCATGGCGGCGCCTTTGGCGATGCCCCCTACGATGAAGCCGTCGCCAGCGACAACCACCTGCTTGGGGACGGTATCGGTGGTCATGATGGCCTCGGCTGCCTGGGGACCGCCCTCGGCGGTTTGGACGGCGGCCGCGGCCGCGATGCCAGCCGATACCGAGTCCATGGGCAGGGCGTAGCCGATGAGTCCGGTGGAGCACACCAGCACTTCCTCAGGGGCCACTCCCAGGGCGGCGGCGGTCTCCTTGCACATCTGGTGGGCGTCGGCCATGCCCTGCGCCCCGGTGGCCGCGTTGGCATTGCCGCTGTTGAGGACCACCGCGGCGGCCTTGCCCCCCGTGGCGGTCAGATGCTCCCGACATACCAGCACCGGCGCCGCGGTCATCTTGTTGGATGTGAACACCCCGGCCGCACTCACGGCGGCGCCGTCGGCGGTGGCCACGATGGCGAGGTCGGGCTTGCCCCTGGGCTTGATGCCGCAGGTCACCCCTGCGGCGGTGAACCCGGGGACTTCGGTCACGCTCATGGGTACACCCCCACTGCGGTCAGCCCCGCGGTTTCGTCCAGCCCGCAAATCAGGTTGGCGCACTGGATTGCCTGTCCAGCCGCCCCCTTCACCAGGTTGTCGATGGCGCACAGCGCCACCACGGTGTTGGTGCGGGCGTCGTAGCGGACGGTGAGATGGGCTGCGTTGGAGCCCAGCGTCGCCTTGGTGGACGGCGGACGCTCGGACACGACGATGAACGGCTCGTCGGCGTAGAACTCGGCCAGCCCCGCGAGCGCTGCTTCGCTGGAGGCCTCCCCCGTCGGCTTGGCGTAGCAGGTAGCCAAGATGCCCCGATTCATCGGCGCCAGATGGGGGGTGAACAGCACCGACGCGCCCGAGGCTTGCTCGATCTCCGGGGTGTGGCGGTGGTCGAGCAGCCCATAGGCAGTGAAGTCCTCATCGACCGCGCAGAACGTGGTGTGGGCTTTGGGGGGCCGACCCGCGCCGGAAACACCGCTGGCCGCGTCCACGATGACCCCGTCGGCCTGGATAAAGCCCAAGCGGACCAAAGGAGCCAACGCAAGCGCCGCAGCAGTGGGATAGCAGCCCGGTACAGCCACTGCGGTAGCACCCGGCAACTCATCCCTGAACAGCTCAGGCAAGCCATAGGCGAACTGGCCGAGAAGCTCAGGAGCAAGATGAGGCTCCCCATACCAATGCTGGTATTCCCCGGCGTCGTTCAGCCGGAAGTCGGCAGCCAGATCAACGGCGACCTTGCCCCGATCCAGGATGTCAGCGGCCATAGCCATGGACTGGCCATGGGGCAGCGCCAAAAACGCCAACGCCACGTCATCCAGCAAGGTGGGGTCGTATTTCACAAACTCCTGGTCGGCACCAATGGCGGCCAGGTGCGGATAGAGGTCAGCGACCGGCTGCCCCGCCTGGGTGTCGCCGGTCACAAAGCCCACGTCGAAGCCCGGATGCTCGCCCAGCAACCGCATAAGCTCCGCGCCGACATACCCAGACGCGCCAATGATCCCGACCGGGATCTGCTTTTCCATGGACTAAAGTATGCATGAATCTGCATACTCATGCAAACCTATTCTTTGTTTCCTTTCTGCCTCGCCAAACCACCCCTGCTTCCGGCACAGCCGACCTGTCACTCCCCGTCGGTACCCTCCCATTCGTGGCAAAGGGCGCTCACCCCAAGAAAGAGGTGCGAAAGGCGATCAGGCAACTCGTGAAGTCGGGATGGACCATCGAGTTGTCGAAGGGTCGCTCAGCACACAGGTGGGGAACGGCATACTGTCCTGCTCGCAATCCAGACTGCACAATCGGCATCGCAGGATCGCCTCGCGTGCCCGAAGACCAGGCGGGTAGGCTCTTGAAGAGCGCCAAAAGGTGTCAGTGCCAGAACTCTGGCAATGCAGGGAGGCCGAAATGACATCCCGCAAGGTCCACTACTTCGAATTGATCACTGACGATTCGGTTGATCTCCTGGACGATGCTGTATTTGACGCCCTGCACAAGGCCGGATGCGACGACGCGCTGGTTGGCCACCACCGCCTCGATTTTGCCCGAGAAGCCGAAACGCTTTCGGAAGCACTCAAGTCCGCCAAGTCTGACGCCGAGTCGGTTCCTGGTGTGCGCGTGCTGTCCGTCAACATCGACTCAGCCGAGATCCACAATCAAGATAAGCACCGCACAACACGAGTCTGACTCTCACTGCTCAGTCCAATTGACTTACTGCAACTCGGGCGTGAAACTCCATTTGGTCGATCAGTTGCCCACCAGGGAAAGCTGCGAAGAGTTCCCTGACTGCTTCATGCACCATGCTCCTTTGCGGTCCGAGCACGATGTCTGATGCAAACGATGTCGACCGGAGAAAGCCGATGTAGCGCTCGGCATCCCAGAGTTGTTCGTGCTTCCAGATGATCTCGCCAGCTTCAATGAAGCCACCTCGTTGTAGCGCCTCTTCCTGCGTTAGGGGCTGATCGGGGAAATAGCCGGAGGGTCCGGCACGCCTGCGTTGTCCGACGACACGCTCAATTATTGAGATAACTTCACGCTGCCAAGCAGAAGTAGAGCGAAACGGGCTCGTCGAGTTGACGACGACTACGACCGAGGGGCTGATGAGCGATCCCTTCAGCAATGCCAAAACCACAGCTTGGTCTAGCCAGTGGAATGAGTTGCCGAATGTGGCAACATCAAATTCTCCAGAGGGAATATCCAGATCCTCTGCCCTCGAGCGACAGAACTGGATAGGGGCTTCAATGTCTGCAAGGCGCCCTTTTGCCTCATCGACCATATTGCTGTCGGGCTCAACAAGCATGGCGCGGCCAAAGTGTGGCGCTAATCCCTCCAGGAGTTCGCCAGTTCCAGCACCAATATCCACCAGACCCTGCATTTGACAGAGCTTTCGGCAACTCTCTACTAACTGGGACACAAACTGACCGGGATACGGAACTCGATAACGTGCGTACGCTCCCGCTGTCCCTTCGAAAATGGAGGTCTCCACAATTATCCGCGGAGGGAGGCGTTGTGGGTGTTGGAGACGGCGTCGATGCAGGATTGGCGGGCTTTGGCCACCTCGGCGTCGTTGAGGGTGCGGTCGGGGGCTTCGAAGCGGAGGGTGAAGGCCAGGCTTCGTTGGCCCTCGCCAAGCTGGTCGGAGCGGAACACGTCGAACAGGGAGACGGAGGCCAGCAATTCGCCTCCGGCCTCGGCGATGGTGGCGGACACCTCGTCGGCCGACACCTCGTCGGAAACGGTGAAGGCCAGATCCACGTCGCTGGACGGGTAACGGCTGGGGGCTCGATACGGGGCCAGGGCTCGTTCAGCTTCCAATAGAGCGCCAAGATCGACTTCTAGCCAGGCCACCCGCTCGTCGATCTCATAGGCATCCAGGACTTGGGGGTCGATCTCGCCCAGCGCGCCAACCGGCTGGCCGTCGGCCAGAACTTGGCCAGAGCGTCCGGGATGAAGGCCGTCTACCGGGCCGTTGACCACGCCGGGGCGGGTCACGGTCAGGTGGCGGGCCAGGCGGCGCCACAGCGTGGTGGCGGCGGTGGCCTCTTGGCCAGCCAGAATCACGGCGAGGTGCTCCCCTTCGTCGGGCAGATCCCCTCCCCCGCCCGGATTAATCCGGCCGATCTCGAACAGCGACACCCCGATGGTGCGCCGGGCGGCGTTGTAGGCCACTGCCTTCAACAGGCCGGGGCGCAGCGAGGTCCGCATGATCGACTCCTCGGCCACCAGCGGGTTGGTCACGGTGATGCCGTCGTCGCCCAGGCCGGCTCGGGCCAGATCGCCGGGGGCCAAGAAGGGCAGAGGCATGGCCTCGCTGACCCCCATTCCAGTGAGCAGTTCCCGGACCCGACGGCGGTCGTGCTGTTGAGGGGTGAGCGCGCCAGCCTGTTCGGTCACCGGCACAGTGCGGGCGATCTTGGAGAATCCGTGGAGCCGGCCCACCTCCTCGGTCACGTCGATCTCGGTGGCCGAATCCAGCCGCCACGACGGGATGGTGACGTTGAAGTCCTGGCTGTCGCCACCCGTCTCGCAGGCGAACCCGATGGGCTCGAGTAGGGCGGTCATCTCGCTGGTGCTTAGGTCGGTGCCCAATATGGAATTTACCCGCGGCGATCGGACTCGAACGGTGATGGGCTCAGCTCGATTGCCGGCGGCATCGATCATGCCGGGGGCAGTGGTTGATCCGAGGGCGGCGGCCAGCTCGGCAAAGCGGTCCAGCGCCAAAGGGATGATGTCGGGGTCGGCCCCCCGCTCGAATCGAGCAGATGCCTCGCTGCGCAGACCCAGTCGGCGGGCAGTGCGGGCGATGGTCATGGGATCCCACCACGCGGCTTCCAGCAGCACCGAGCGGGTGTCGGCGGAGATCTCGGTGGAGGCCCCGCCCATTACCCCGGCCAGGCCGATGGCCTGGTCATCGCGGTTGACGATCACCCCGTCGTAGGTAGTGAGAGCTCGCGCCGTGCCGTCCAAAGTGATCAACTCTTCGCCCCGAAGGGCCATGCGCACCCCCAGCTCCCCGCCGGGTACGAGGTCGAGGTCGTAGGTGTGGTTGGGTTGGCCCAACTCGAACATCACGTAGTTGGACAGGTCGACCACCGCGTTGATGGGCCGCTGCCCCACGGCCAACAGGCGGTTTGCCATCCACCGGGGCGACGCTCCTGAGGGCACATTGTCGAGCACTCGCACCCCAAAGCGCTGGCAAAAGTCGGAGGCGGCGATGCTCACCGACGCCCGCTCAGCCGCAGGCATCCCGGTTTCATCCACCTCGGGGGACGCCACCGAGAAGGGCACTCCCAGGCGGGCGGCCAGGTCGCGGGCCACGCCCATCACAGACATGGCGTCGGGGCGGTTGGGGTTCACCTCCAGGTCGAACAGCACGTCGGGGTGGATGCCCAGCGCCTCAGCCAGGGGAACTCCCAACGACAGGCCCTGTTCCAAGATCAAGATGCCCTCATGGTCGTCGCCCATGCCGATCTCAGCCCCCGAGCACAGCATTCCGTTGCTCCACTCACCCCGCATCTTGCGGCGGGCGATCTCCATGCCGTTGGGCATGGTGGTGCCCACGGTGGCCAGCGGCACCAGGTCGCCCACCGCCATGTTGAATGCGCCGCAGCACACTTGGAGGGCCTCGCCGTCGCCCGCGTTCACGTCCACTAGATGAATGCGGTCGGCATCGGGGTGGGGCCGCGTGGCCAACACCTCGGCGATCACGACGCCGTCCAGCCCCCGGCCCACATGGGAAAGCTCCTCAACGGCCAGCCCCAGATCGGACAGGACCTCAGCCAGATCGTCGGGCTCGCCATCGATGTCGGGGGCGAACTCCCGCAACCAGCTCAACAGCACTTTCATCGCGCTTGCGCCTCAGATATTTGGGAACGGCGAACCATCAGAATTGCTCCAAAAAGCGGATGTCGTTGGTCCACAGCTCGCGCAGGTCGTCGATGCCGAACCGGATAAGTGCTAAGCGGTCGATGCCGAAGCCGAAGGCGAACCCCTGCCACTGCTCGGGGTCGATGCCGCAGGCCTCGAACACGTTGGGGTGCACCATGCCACAGCCCCCCAGCTCCAGCCAGGTGCCGTCGGGGCGCTGAATGTCGAATTCGGCTGACGGCTCGGTAAACGGGAAATAGGAGGGCCGCAGCCGAGAGGAGAAGCCAGGGCCGAAGTAGGCGGCAGTGAACGCCTCGATGGTCCCGGCCAGGTCGCCCAGGGTGGTGTGGCGGTCCACCACCAGCCCCTCGATCTGGTGGAACACCGGCATGTGGGTGGCGTCGGCGGTGTCCTGGCGGAAGCACCGGCCGGGGGCCACCACGTAGATTGGGGGCTCCTGGTTCTCCATCACCCGGGCCTGCACCGGGGAGGTGTGAGTGCGCAACAGGGTGGTGCCTGGCTCGCCGTAGTCCACGTACAGGGTGTCGTACATATCCCGGGCCGGGTGCCCAAGGGGGAAGTTCAGGGCGCCAAAGTTGTACCACTCGCTCTCGATCTCGGGACCTTCGGCCACCCGATACCCCATGCCCACGAACACGTCCTCCAACTCCTGCCAGGTTTGGGTGATCACGTGGAGATGGCCGCTGGCGGGTTGCTCGGTAACCTCGGTGAGATCGAGTCGCTCGGCCGCCAGCTTCTCGGCCCGGGCCGCGGCCGACAGCTCGGCCTCGCGGGCGCTCAGAATCTCGTCGATGGACGCCTTGGCCGCGTTCAAGGCCTGTCCGGCTTGCTTACGGGCGTCGGGCTCCATGTCGCCCAGTGCCTTGCGAGCCGCCACTAGAGGAGATCGCTTGCCGGTCATCGCGGTCCGCACCGCGCTCAGCTCATCGAGGGTGGTCGCGGCCGCCGCCTGTCGTTCGGCTTCGACCACCAATTGTTCTGGCTCAGCCATCGGACTCCACTATGACAACCCTTGTCCTTCAACACCGCATCAAATGGGCTCGATGCGATCTGCTAATTCTCCCTCAGAGCCGAGTCGGGTTTGGCGCAATTTTCCTCCTAAGGTTCTGGCATGGATTCAGGAGATTTGCTGGTTCGCGGGGGGACGGTGGTTGACGGCACCGGCGCTCCCTCCTATGAGGCTGACGTGCGGGTGCGCTCGGGAAAGATCGCCGAAGTGGGACCGGGACTTCGGCCCGACGGCGAGCCCGAGGTAGACGCCGGCGGCGCCTTGGTGACACCGGGGTTCATCGAGCCCCACACCCACTACGACGGATCGCTGTGGTGGGACCCCCACATCGACCCCATGCCGTCGCACGGCACCACAAGCGTGGTGCTGGCCAACTGCGGGCTGGGCCTGGCGCCGCTGCGAGAGGCCGACCGCAACCAGCTCATCGAGCTCATGTGCTTCATCGAGGATCTGCCCACCGACGCCTTCGAGACGGCCATCCCGTGGACGTGGGAGACCTGGCCCGAGTACCAGGCCGCCAATGACGAGCACCCGACGGCGCTCAACGTGGCCGCCTTCTTCCCCCATCAGACCCTGCGGATGTGGGTCATGGGCGCCGAGGCGTGGGAGCGGACCGCCACCGAAGCCGAGCGGGCCGAGATGGCCCACCTGCTCAACGAGGGCCTGTCCGCCGGGGCCTTTGGCCTGTCGACTTCGCTGATGGACTTGGACCGCCACAACCGGCTGGTGCCCAGCCGCATGGCCGACGACCAGGAGTGGGGCGACCTTCTCGACGTGGTGGCCGCCCACCCTGGCGCCACCTTCCAATTCGTGCCCCGGGCCTTCGAATTCGAGCACTTCCCCGGCGACATGGAGCGCATGGCCGCGCTGTGCCGGGATCGGGGAATCCGGGCCAACTGGGGCGGCTTCTTCGCCCAGGAGAACCGGGCCAAGGAGCGCAAGACCTCGCTGGATCTGGTGGAGCGGCTCAACGCCGAGGGCGGGGAAATGGCCACACTCTTCTCGGTGCGGCCCGGCTACGTGAACCTGCACTTCGAGCGGTCGATCATGTGGAGCGGCGTAGAGGCGTGGCACGAGTTGTGCAACGTGGACGGCGACGAGGCCAAGATGGCCATGCTGCGCGACGAGGCCTGGCGGGAGCGGGCCCGCCGCGACTGGGATGCCTGCACCTACACGCTGGCCCCCATCAACCGCCCCCACATGATCCTGCTGGCCTCCGACGAGCCCCGAAACGCCGAATGGGCCGGGCGCTCCATCGCCGATCTGGCCGACGCCCGGGGCGTACACCTGTCGGACGCGGTGGCCGACTGGCTGCTGGACAACAACATGGGCACCCACCTCAAGACCCAGCCCCAGCCGGTGGACAACGAGACGCTGGCCGCCATGGCCCGCTCGCCGCTGACGGTGAACGGGGCGTCGGATGCCGGTGCCCACATCCAGATGTTCGTCGGGGCCGGCGACGCCACCTTCTTCCTGACCGAGATGGTGCGCGAACTGGAGCTGCTCTCCATCGAGGAGGCGGTTCACTCGGTGACCGGCAAGCAGGCCGCGTTCTTCGGCATTTCCGGCCGGGGTTCCGTGGCCGAGGGCATGGCCGCCGATCTGGCCGTGTTCGCCCTCGACGAAATCGATCTAGGCGACGAGGTCCGAGTCGACGACCTCCCCACCGGCAGCTGGCGCTACAGCCGCAAGCCGGCCGGCTATCGGGCCACCGTGGTCAACGGCGTTCCCACCTGGGCCGACGACCGATCCACCGGCGCTCTGCCCGGCGCGTTTCTGCGCAACGGGGCAGTTGGCTAACCGTCTTCCCGCTCGGCCTCCCGGCTGAGTTCGGCCAAATACAAGGCTCGGGTAGCCAGCACCTCGCGAGCCTCGTGGGCCATGTCGTCGTAGAAGTGCTCCCGGTAGGCCTTGTCGATGATGGTTGACACTGCAAACTGAAGGGCGGACAACGTGGCGATGAAGCCCGACACCGCCAGCAACTCCCAGGTGAGCACCAGCTCGTTGCCGAAAAAGCCGAAGCGGGCCAGGGGATCCAGCGCGTCCGACGCCACCCACGACACGATGGTGGCCTCTCGCACCGCCAACAGGCCGAAGGCCACATAGAACGCTCCGATCACCACTCCGACGAGCAGCACTCGAACGGCTTGAGCAACGAACATCAGCAGTCCCAGATTCACCCGGTCCATGCGGTCGAGCGTCGGAACGGCGGATACAGAGAAGTCCACGGGCGGCGTCGCCGGCGCCAGCGGCGAATCACACCCGTCGATCAACTCACAGGCCTGCTCCCAGCTCTCAAAGCGGGCCAAGCCCACCAGCTCAGACGGCACCCGAACCGCCACAGAGCCAAGAGCTATGAGGCCGAACACCCCCAGCACGATGGCGTAGAAGGGCCAGGGGAAGTCATGGGCCACTTGCCACACTTCGGCGTTCAGGAACAAGAACGCGCTGAACACCAGAAGCAGCGGCAGAATTCGCCCTACCAATCGGCCGATCAAAGCAATCTGGTTGACGGAGTAGGCCCCGGCCCAGAACAGCATGGGGAGCAGCCCGAAGCTCACCACCACGTACGCCCCAATGAGCAGGGCGACGTTGATCAGCGCCAGGCCTGCGGTATCCGACAATCGATCTTCAGAGAACAAGGCGGGCAACGCGGGAGGAACCAGCACGAACACGGCCAGCTCAATGGCGCCCACCCGATCGGGAAGCTGGAACAGCCGCCGACCCCTCAGCCGATTGACCGCCGCCACTGCCCCCAATGCGATGCCCGCGCCGGCCCAGAACACGCCGAACTGCGCCCAGCCGTCGAAGCGGTCGCCAAAGGAGGCGAAAATCTCGACCAGAAACACCAGGGCCAAGAACGGCACGGCCCGGGTGAAGACATCGGTGCTGGCCCGGTAGTCGTGGATTACGTGGGGAACTCCCCGCCGGATGAACCAGCGCTCGGCGGCCTCGCGGCGAGAGGTCATCGCCTCTGCCGCCCGTCAGTCCCCTTCAGGGATAGTGGGCACCTCGACGCCGGGGCCGTAGTAGATGAACAGGTTGGCGATCAGGTCGCCGATGCCGTCCCCGGTGCCGCCTTTGGCCAGATCCACGGTGATGATGTTGCTGTTCACATGGATGGCGTCGACGCCGCCCCGGTCGAACAAACGGCGAGCCAGTTCATCCACCGGCCGCTCCCCAGCAACCTCTCGCCCGACGGAGTAATGCTCGTGACCAGTACCGGTGATGCTCCGGTTGATCTCATAGCGGATCACTCCCGGACGGCTCGTAGCCCTCTCCACAACAGTCACCGGCTGCCCCATACGCCCCGAGATCGTACCCGGTAGCCGCTACCGCACGGTCAATCAAGATGGCAGAGCGTAGACAACCCGTAAGCCCGGCGACGTCCATTGCGGGAAAATGGAAGTGATGCGCCGCGAGCCCACTCCCCGCCGTTTGCTTCTGACGATTGCCGCCGTCGCGACTGCTGCCCTTTTGTCAAGCTGCGTCTCACTCGACCGAGAAGAGCCAACTGCTGAGGGAACTCCCACGACGTTGCCCACCCCAACCCCCACTTCTCTGAGCCCGACCCCACCGGCCACCAGCCAACCCACACCCGGCCCGACCCCACCGGCCACCAGCCAACCCACACCCGGCCCGACCCCACCGGCCACCAGCCAACCCACACCCGGCCCGACCCCGACGTTGGCTGTTGCTCCCTCCCCACAACCTGACCCCACTTGGGAAGCCACCCCAACACCTGCTCCGACTGTGTCTCAGTCCCAAGGTTGGATCTCTTTGGCCGACCTCTTGTCCCGAGTCACGGTCACCGATGAGCAACAAGAGGGATACGACCGAGGTGATTGGGAGCATTGGACCGATGCCGACGGCGACGGCCTTGACACCAGGCAAGAAGTCCTCGCCGACGAAACCCTGGTTGATCCGCTGGTTGAAGGAGGAAGGATCCGAGAGGGCCAGTGGCACAGCTACTACGACGGAGAGGAAATCACCGTCGCCAGACAGCTCGATGTCGACCACGTCGTGGCCTTGGCCGAGGCTCATCAGTCAGGGGGTTGGGCTTGGGACGCTCTCACCAGACAGCTTTACGCCAACGACTTGACGCTTCCTGAGCACCTCATCGCCGTATCCGCGAGCACGAATAGAAGCAAGGGCGCCAGAGACCCAGCCGAATGGCTCCCTCCCGATTCCGAAGCCCTATGCACCTACTTGGCTTGGTGGACCACCATCAAATACCGGTGGCAGCTGACCATGGACCAGGCCGAGTACAACACCATCCTCCATCACGCCACCAACGACTGCGCCGATACCCAAATCGACCTAACCGCCGCCCAATCAGGGATCATCCGAGCCGACACGCCTGGTTAATCCCAGTGAAGTCAGTTCTGAGATATCTAGACTTTAAAAGACCACGGTGATTCCGCGAATGAAGTCGGAATCGTTGGAATGGAGTTCATTGGAGATCGTCAATGCCAAGCGGCGCCTTGAGCTGATCGGGCTGCTCAGTCAACCCGAGCGCTTTGACTTCGATACCGTTGAAACCGCCTGGGGCGGAGACAAGTAGTTGCCGCGGACCGCATGACCCGGTCGCGGGTGACCTTGGCCAGGACCGACACTGCCGCGATAGAAAGGGAGGTGGTACCGCAGTTGGAAATGCGCCAAATCGGCATCAACAGGTGCGCCATTTCGACATAAATCTATGCGCAGAAGCGACATCGCCTTCTCTGAGGCAGGATACGCTGGCACTGTGGAGAAGTATCTGGACCGCCTTGTGGACCCTTGGCTCACCGAAGTGATGGCGTCTGCGCCCGCTGTCATGATCACCGGTGCCCGGGCCTCGGGCAAGACCACCACCGCGCTGCGGCACGCGGCAAGCGTCGTTCGTTTGGACAACACGCCTGAGGCCCTTCCCTTCGAGGCCGACCCTGACGCTGCCCTGCGTGCACGCCCCGAGCCCTTGCTGCTCGACGAGTGGCAGGCGTGTCCGAGCGTGCTCGGGGCCGTCAAGCGGGCTGTGGACACCGAGCGCCGACCAGGGAGATTCATCCTGACGGGCTCAGTTCGATCCGAGGCCGATCCAGCACTTTGGCCAGGCACCGGCCGACTCATCAGGATGAACATGCACCCGCTAACGGTGCGCGAACAACTCTCCAAACCCCCTCGCCACTTCGTAAGCGGACTGATCAGCGGCGAGTCGCTCAATCTGCCAAGCGATCCCCCCGATCTGCGCGACTACGCCGAGGTCGCGTTGCGCGGCGGCTTTCCGGAGCCGGCGGTTGAACTATCCGGCAGCATCCGAGATGACTGGCTGCGCAGCTATATCGAGCAAATGCTCGCCCACGATGTGCCCGGAAATCGCAACGGGGAGGCTCAGGTCAAGATAGCTGAGTTCTTCCAGGCCTATGCCCTGAACTCCGCGGGGATCGTCAACGACAACACGCTCTACCAGGCTGTCGGGCTTGATCGGCGCACTGCACTCTCCCACATCAGGTTGTTGGCAGACATCGGAGTCATTGCCGAAATTCCAGCGTGGAGCAGCAACCGTCTTAAGCGACTGGCTCGATCCCCAAAGCGATATGTCGCCGACACCGGGCTGTGGGGTGCGGCGGTTCGAGCCGACTTGGACCTGGTGATGAGCGACGGCGATCTGCTCGGTCGCCTCGTCGACACCTTCGTCGCCAACCAGTTGCGGGCCGAGGCCGCCGTGGACCCGCTTCGGCCCCAGCTTTATCATCTACGCGACCGCGACGGACGCCACGAAGTGGACTTGATCGTCGACCTCGGTGCCCGCGGAATAATCGGAATTGAGATCAAAGCCCACAGTGCTCCCACGCTTGCCCACGCCCGTCATTTGATCTGGTTGCGCGACCAGATGGGCGACCAGTTCAAAGCAGGAGTACTGCTCCACACCGGGCCAGGCAAGTTCACTCTTGAAGAGCGCATCCACGCCATCCCGATTTGCGCCCTCTGGAGCTAGACGAGACAAGCCCTTCACCAGCCCTGGGCGTCGAGGAGAGCTTGGAGCTTGCGCTTGGGGCGGTGTTCGGCGCGAAGCCTCTCCAGCAGTGATGAGAAGCGACCCGGCTCGCCGGCCGAGTCTGCCAGTCGGCGGATGCGGGCTGCGAGATCGACCGCCGACTGGTACAGCTTCGCGTTCTTGCTTTCGACGGTCGCCAGAGCCGACTGCTCATACACCGCTATCGCATCCAGAGGGTGGTCGCGCTCCCGTGCCCGAGCCAGCGTGAGCCAAGTCTCCGATCCGGCGCCATAGTCGTTGGCCGCCTGCCAGGCTTCATCGATCATTCCCTCGTAGAGAAGGATGCTCACCAGTGCCGAAGCAGTCTGAGGAACAGGCGACCCAGGCCATCGAAACGCCGCATCCGGGGTTGATGTCCTGTCGTCTCCAACCCTTTGGCGGCTGCTCAGCGCGCCGCGGAGATGGTCTCCGCAGCGCCGCAGCCAATCCTGCTGGTCGTCCTCCAAGAGCAAGCGACTGTATGCCGACACCGACGGATCCGATGCGAACGCCTGCCAATAGAGTTCGACCGCGGCCCCATCTTCGCCGCGGTCGCGCAGCCTGCCGGCCAGAAAGTTACGAAGCCCGCCGGCCATGTATGACCTGCTGCCCCATTCGGCCAGGCCGCGACGGGCCCAGTCCATCGCCTCATCCACCCGGCCGACGCGATCAAGGACATCCACGATGTCCAAGTAGTCGTCGGCGTGCGGCCGGCTCAGGCTGTATACCTCGATGAGGAAGTCCGGATCCCGGGTGCCGAGCGCCCAGCCGGCCAGCGCATTTTGCAGTTTGAAGTCTCCGCCGAAACCGTGGTCGCCATCGATGTCGATCTGGGTTCGGTGCGAATCGAGACGCACGCGGAACGCAGCCAAACCCTCCGCGCCCAGAACCTCCCGGTAGGTGGCAGCGCACCGGTCGAAGCCGATCAAATCAGAGCCTAGTTCGAGCTCCACCAAGCGAGCGGCCAGACCGGCCGGGTCGGGTGGGTCGGCCTCGCAGGCCCGCAGGTGCAGTTCCGACAGCCGCTCGGAGAAACCGGTCAGCCAGCCGTCGGAATCGTCGACGTATTCGATGGCCTTCTCGGCGCAGCGGTGAGCGTGCTCGGCCAAACGGGCCGCAGCGTCGTGGTGGCCGGTATCACAGAGGCCGTCGAGAGCGTCGATCACCTCGTCGATCCCGGCGGCCCACCCAGGCGCCTCGTAATAGGTGATGAAGCCGCCGCGAGAATATTCGCCGGGGGCAAAGGCCCGGTCAATCCGACGACGCCACACCCCCGTGTCGGGACCAGCCCCTCGAGCGGCTTGGACCTCGGCCAACAGAAGCTCCCTCAAACGCCAATCCGACGCGGCCTGATCCAGCACGATCTCAGCCAGCCGCTTCGACCCGAGTCCCTCCACAAAAGCAGCCAAATCGTCGTCCTCAGCCGACGTCGACCCCCATGACGATCCCCTGCTCAGAGCGCGATCTTCCTTCTCGACCGACCTCGAACCCGTCCGCTCGTTCCCGGCCTCCAAAGACAGCGCGATCGCCACCGCGTGCTTGCAGAACGAGCCGTCTTCAGCAGCGGGGCAGGTACACGACCACTGCGGCCCGCCTTCGCCGACCCACAGCTCAACCATATACGGCATAGTCCCCCGAACCGTCGCCTGCAACCGCCCATCTCGAACCGCAGCCAGCTCGACCTTCCCACCGTCAAAATAGGCCAATCCCCGCCCGTACACACGCGACCCGGCCAAAGCCGCCACCGTCACGCCATCGAACACCTCGCCCAGCGATACCACTCTCCCAGTCAATCAGAACGGAAGGGCCGCATCCGGACCAGAGGGGATGCGGAGGTGGGACCAGCCGTGGGTGTCCATGAAGGCCCAGGAGCGGCGGTGCAGGGGGGTGGGGCCTTGGGCGGCTAGGGCGGCGCGGTGGCGGGGGCAGGGGTAGCCCTTGTTGCTGTCGAAGTTGTAATCGGGGTGGTCTTCGGCTGCGGCTCGCATGAGGCGGTCGCGGGTGACCTTGGCAAGGATGGACGCGGCCGCGATGGTCAGGCAGGTGGTGTCGCCCTTGACCAAGGACTGGGTCTTGCCGTTGCCCACGAAATCCCACCGGCCGTCTACCAGCACTGCGTCGGCTTCTAGGCCCAGGCCGTCCAGTGCCCGCCGAGCGGCCAGCCGCTGAGCCGCCGACATGCCCAGCTCGTCGCACTCGTCGTTGCTGGCGTGGCCTGCGGACCAGGCGACGCACCAATCGGCAATCCGGTCGAAGAGTCCCTCCCGTTCGGCTTCGGTTAAGGCCTTGGAGTCGCGCACCCGGTAGACCCTCCGGTCGGTGGGCAGCACCGCGGCCACCAGGGTGAGAGGGCCGGCCCACGCCCCTTTGCCCACCTCGTCCATGCCCACGACCACTTGGTGGCCCTCGGCCCACAAACGGCGCTCGACCGCCAATGTGGGGGCAGCCGACTTGAGTGCGGCCCGCATCTCTTCAAGGTAGCTATTGGGGTGCGGCCAAAAGCGTTTCTCCGGTCGGTTCCCGACTCGACCAGCTCTCATCCAGCCCGGGGGCTTGGATCACAACCGGTTCCTGGCCGGGCCGGGAGTCCAGCTCCCACAGCAGCGCGGGGCGGGCGCCGTGCCAGCGCACTGCATAGGACAGCGTTCCGAACCGAGTGGGCAGCCCGTAGACGGCCAGCGACCCTCCCCGCCATGCTGGTCGGAAGCCGGGAGCCACCAGCAGATCTTCGCCGTGGTCGGCCACCAGCTCGGACCGCAGCCCTTCAGCAGGAGGTTCAGCCGCATCCAGGTGGAGACGGCGGAGGTCTTGCGCGGCCCGATCCTGGCCCGCGGCGATCAAGAGGCGATCGACCGGATCAACCGGCACGGCTGATCCGACGCGGGCGGCAGCCTCCACCGCCTCGGCCACAGCCTCAACAAATCGAACCGCGGTTTTTTGGTCGCCCGTCAGGTCGTGGTGAACGGTGAACGCTGTCAACCGCTCAGTTGGCACCTCGGTGGTCCAACGGGCGGCGATCTCATCCAGCACCACCTCGGCATCGTCGTGGTAGCCGTGATGGTCGAGCCGCACCGACAGTTCGCAGAGTTCGGCAACGTCGAAGGTCTCCATGCGGCCGGTTTGCCCCAGCCATCGGCGGCGATTGCGGTCGATGCGCCGGGCCAAGCCCTCATCGGGCACCTCGATCCGGGTCCCTCGGTCCAGGTGGGCCTGCCAGCCCCGCACCACCGCCTCGGCGTCGGGCAGATCAGGGGGCGCCGGCACTTTGCCCCGGCCCAGCGATGCGCTCACCGCCATCCGGGCAGTATGGGGCAGCGGCCACACTGAGGCGGCCACGTCACGGCCCTTGCGGTCCAACCCTGTGGTGGCCCCGCCTTCAGCCTCAAGCAAAGCCTCCACGGCATCAGGCCCGACCGCAGCACCCGCCGGAGGACGATCCCACGCCAGCACCGGCTGGCCGCCGACGGTCACTCCGGTGGTCTCCACCGACAGCACCGACCCCGGAGCCTCCACCACCAGCGCAACGGCAAAAGCGGTGGCGGCGTCGTTTCCCACCTCCACCACCGCCGCCGCTGGCCCTCCGCCAGCGGCGACCGCCCACACCCGCTGCACCGCATCCCCGTCGGGCAACTTCATGCGGGTCTCTACCACCGCACCGGCCCCCACATCGCTCTGGCGCACGGCGGCCTCCTGCGATGCCCGGTGCCAGCGATCCGACGCCCCTACCCACCAGTCCAGCGTCCATTCCCCGGAACCGGGGCGTACCGACCCGCGGGTATCCACCTCCCCCCACCCGGGGGCACCGAGAACATCGAGAGGCTTGCTCATCAAGAAGATCGGGTAACGAACCGCCAGAGCCGGCGCAGCGGCGACCCCTTGGAATCCGCCTTCTCCGGCCACAATCGGCGGAAACGCGACGCCCTGGTCGCCTCTGGCTCGGGGCGGGTTTGGCGCCCCATCAGCACCATCGACGCCTCGGCCGCGGTCCGCGTGCCCTTGATCACCGCATGCACCTCGGTGCTGATGGGCATCTCCACGCTGTGCTCGGCGGCCAACTCCACTACTACCCCCGCGGTGAACACACCTTCGGCCACCTGGTCCATCTCGGCCACCACCGCTTTGGCCTTGCGGCCCAGTCCGATCTGCTCGCCCACATGGCGGTTACGACTCTGGGGACTTATGCATGTGGCCAGTAGGTCGCCCATCCCGGCCAGTCCGGCAAAGGTGTCGGCCCGACCGCCCATGGCGGTGCCGAGACGGCCCATCTCTGCCAACCCCCTGGTAATCACCGCCGCTCGGGTGTTGTCCCCCGCACCAAGGCCGTCCACCATGCCCGAGGCCAGGGCGATCACGTTCTTGAGGGTGCCGCCCAGCTCGCAGCCGATCACGTCGTCATTGGTGTAGACCCGGAAGCGCTCGGTGGTGAACACCCCTTGAAGGGCGGTGGCCACGGTGTCGTCGGCCATGGCCATCACCGATGTGGCCGCATGTCCGGCCAGGATCTCCTTGGCCAGGTTGGGGCCGGTGAGGGTGCCCGCAGGATGGGCGGGCGCCACCTGGTTGATGATCTCGGTCATGCGTTGGCGGGTGCCCCGCTCCAGCCCTTTGGTGAGGCTCACCACCGGCACCCACGGTCGCAGATGAGGGGTTACTTTCTCCAGGACTTGTCGGAACGCGGACGACGGAATCCCCATCACCACCACCTCGGCCTCCGCCACTGCCTGTTCCAAATCGGTGGTGGCCCGCAGATGGGGATGCAGATCGAAGCCGGGCAGATAGCGGGGATTGACTTGGCGCTCGTTCACGGCGGCGGCCGTCTTCGGATCGCGGCACCACAATACGGTAGGCTCGTTGTGCGCGGCCAGATGGGCAACCGTGGTGCCCCACGACCCTCCGCCGACGACCGCGACCCTGTTCGACATAGGCACTGAGCGTAGACGGATCAGTACCGAAACAGGCCAGTGGTACTGCGTATGGGCCGCCAGAGCCGATGGCCGTAGACTCCTGCGGGTGAGCCCAGGGCCGACGGTGGCGGTGTTGATCCCGGTGAAGGCCTTCGCCGAGGCCAAGCTCCGGTTGGCACCCGCTCTTGGGGCCGAGGAGCGGGCTGCTCTGGCCCGCGACATGGCCACCCACGTGGTTCAGTCGGCCGCTCCACTGGCAGTGGCGGTGGTGTGCGACGACGACGGGGTGCGCGACTGGGCCGAATCCGTGGGGGCCGAGGTGGTGTGGCGTCCCGGTACCGGGCTGAACGGCGCGGTGCGCAGCGGGGTGGACCACCTGCGAGATGCAGGTTTCGACCGGGTGATCGTGGCCCATGGAGACCTCCCGCGGGCCGGATCACTGACTCCGCTGGGTGACTGGCCCGGCATCACTCTGGTGCCCGACCGCCGCAACGACGGCACCAACGTAATCGCCCTGCCCAGCGACTGCCCGTTTGAGTTCTCCTACGGACGAGGCTCGTTCGCCCGCCACACGGCCGAAGCCCAGCGGCAGGGACGCAGCCTGCGCATTCTGCGCGACCCCGCCTTCGGACTCGACATCGACGTTCCCGCCGACTTGGACGAGCTGGCAGTGACGGCGTGAGGTCGCAGGATCTGGCCACCCCTGAGCGGGCGCTGGCCATCGGGGCCCATCCCGACGACATCGAGCTGAACACCGGGGCCACCCTGGCCAAATGGGCGGCCCGCGGCTGCGAGGTGAGCCTGCTGGTGTGTACCGACGGCTCCAAGGGAACCTGGGACCCCGATGCCGACCTGGACAAGCTGGTGGCCGTGCGCCAAGACGAGCAGCGCGAGTCGGCTCGGCGGCTGGGTGCTTCTGACGATGTGGTGTTCTTGGGCTGGGTTGACGGGGAGCTGGAATCAGGGCCGGAACCCCGCCGGCAGGTGGCCTCGTGGATCAGGACCCTGCGCCCCACCGTGGTGCTGGGCCATGACCCGTGGCGGCGATGGCGGCTCCATCCCGATCACCGCCATGCCGGCTGGCTGACCGTTGACGGCATTGTGGCTGCTCGCGACCCCCACTTCTTCCCCGAGCTGGGCATGGCCCCCCACCGCCCCGACGCCCTCCTCCTGTTCGAGGCCGACGAGCCCGATCACGCCGAGGACACCTCAGGATTCGAGTCGGCCAAGGCAAGAGCCATCGAGGCCTTCGTCAGCCAATACGAGACCACCCTGGACCTGCCCCCCAACCCCAGCCATGCCGACCTGGCCCGACTCCACGCGTGGGTGGCCGACAGGCTGGCCCAGGCGGGAGCAGAAGCCGGACTGGCTTCGGCCGAGCTGTTCAAGCTGATCGACGACCTCTAGAACCTGCGAAGGAGTTCCCATGCTGCAAGACCAGAAGATCCTCATAACCGGCATGACCGGTCAGATCGCCCTCCCCATGGCCGCCTATCTGGCCGAGCACAACGAGGTGTGGGGAATCGCCCGGTTCAGCGCCGAGGGCAGCCGGGAGATGGTGGAGGCCGCCGGAGTCCACACCGAGGTTGCGGACGTGGCCGACGGTGACTTCTCGATGCTGCCCGACGACTTCGACTACCTAGTCCACATGGCGGCTTTCCAGGGACAGGGCCTCGACTACGACTGGGCCATTCAGGTGAACGCCGAGGGAACTGGCCTGCTCATGGCCCACTGCCACAAGGCCAAGGCCGCGCTCATCGCCTCCACCTGCTCGGTGTACCACCCCCACCCCGACCCGTGGCACCTCTACACCGAGACCGACCGCATCGGCGACTGCCACGCGGTGCACGCCCCTACCTACTCGATGTCGAAGATCGGCGGGGAGGCGGTGGCCCGGACCATTGCCCGAGCGCTCAACCTGCCCACCACCATCGCCCGCATCAACGCCAGCTACGGGCCCAACGGAGGGCTGCCCGTGTACCACATGGACTGGCTGATGAACGACCTGCCGATCCGGCTGCGGGCCCCGGCCCCGTCGCCCTACTCCCCCATCCACCAAGACGACATGAACGCCCACGTTGAGCCGCTGTTGGCCGCGGCATCGGTTCCGGCCACGGTGGTCAACTGGGGTGGCGACGAGCACGTCAAGGCCGAGGACTGGGTGATGCTGCTGGGCGAGCTCTCCGGGAAAATGCCCGAGGTCTTCTACGACGCCTTCCCCGGTTCGCAGCCCGGCAGCGGGGCCGATCCGACCAAGCGGATTTCGCTCACCGGGCCGTGCCAGGTGAGCTGGCGAGACGGCCTGGCCGAGGTCTACGAAGCGCGCTATCCCGGCGGCCAGCCCGCTCCCGGCATCGGCGGCGCCGAGCGCCTCACTGCCGCTTACGGCAACGATTAGGGCTTAGCTCAGGCGAGAGGCCAGCAAGCGGGCCAGCTCCCGCGGCTGGTCGCCCTGGATGCTGTGGCCGGCGTCGGCCACCACGACCACCTCGGCGTCGGGCTGACGGCGTAGAAGCTCCTCGACATCCTCGTCGCCCACCACGCCTGAGCTCGCGCCCCGGTACAGCACCACCGGGCACGCCAGCGCGTCCACTGAGGTCCACAGGTCGGAGAACTCGGGGCTGCCCCCGCCCGGTTTGGCCGGATCGGTGAGCTTCCAATCCCGCACCGGGTCCCACCGCCAAGTCCAGCTTCCGTCAGGCTGCTCGAAGGCGTTGTGGATGATGCCCCGCCGCAGCGACGACTCTGTGCGGGTGGGGTTGAACTCCATGGTCCGGCCCAAGATGTCGTCGAAGCTCTCAAAAGTCTGGGGTCCGGAGATGAACTCCACGATGGGCTCGGCCTTGGCGTGGTCAGTGCCGGGAGTCACGTCCACCACCGCCAGCGAGGGCACGAGCTCCGGGTGGCGAGCCCCCAGGCAGATGGCCGTCAGCCCGCCCAGCGACATGCCCACCACCAACTCCGCCTGCGGAGCCAGTTCCCGGATGGCCACGGCCACGTCATCGGCCATCGACGGCGGCCAGTAGTCGTGCTCGGGTCGCCAGTCGGAGTGCCCATGACCGGGCAGATCAATGGCCACAGCCGGCTCCCCCAGCGCCAACACCACCGTGTCCCAAGTGTGGGCGTTCTGGGCGCCTCCGTGTATGAACACCACCCGGGGTGAGGCGTCGCCCCACACGATGGCGCTCAAGCCGAGCCCACTGGGCAATTCCACCCGCCACCGCTCCACCAGCGGCGCCCCGTCCCACTCAAGCCCCACCTCAGAGGCATTGTCCGCCAGCATGGAGAACTCGTCATAACCAGTCATCCGCATCAGCTTCCCGGTATCAGGTTGCCGCTGCCAACTACTACCCTGATACCAGCATGAGCGTTTCGTCCTGGGACCCCGACCCCACCGGCCGCCACCAGTATCGCTGGTGGGACGGCGAAGAGTGGACCGACCAAGTAGCTGACGACGGCATCCAGTCTGTCGATCCAATCACCTCTAGCGAAGCGAACCTCCCCCGCAATGCGCCACCATCGCCGCCTCCGCCTCCAGGGTCGGTCCCGGGAGTGCCAATGCCCGGTTCAAGGTCAGGGACCCCCGACCCACTTTCTATGCTGGCGTCGAAGGGCCGGCGGTTCGGGGCGTACCTGCTTGAGATCCCGCTGGCACTTGTCACCCTGGGCATTGGCTACCTCATTTGGATGCTTATCGTCTGGGCACGCGGCCAGACCCCGGCCAAACAACTGCTCAAAATGAGGGTGGTGCGGCTGGAAGAGCGCAGAGCCGCACACTGGGGATGGATGGCTCTGCGTAACTTCGTGCTGAGCACGCTGATTGCCATTCCCTTGGAGTTGATCTTTCCCGGACTCAGCATTCTCTGGCTATTGGCCAACGCAATCGCCCTGCTAGTCAGCAACCGGAATCAAGCGCTGTGGGACATGATGCTGAAGACGGTGGTGGTTCACGACCCCGACTACCTCTTCGACCGTTCCCGCCGTCAGTCGTAGACTGGGGCAGATGGCTAGTTGGGCGATTGGCCGTCCCCATCTGAACAATGAGCACCCTGGCCTGGTTCCCTGACCCCACCGGCCGTCACCAGTACCGCTGGTGGGACGGCGAAAGATGGACCCACTACGTGGCAGACGACGGCGTTGCCACCAGCGATCCAGTCGCTGGCCTCGACACCCTGCCCACCCCTTCTGATCCACAGGCCGCTGAGGCGGGACAATTTCACTTCGGCGGCCGAATGGCCGAATTCGGCGACGGGCGGAGCGTGACGCTAGCAAGTCCCGGCGCCCGGCTCGGGGCGAAGCTCATTGACTCATTCCTGGTCTCCACGCCACTTGCATTCCCCGCATTCTTCACAACGGAAGGGGACATCAACTGGCGCGATTTCGCCGGTATTTTCGTAACGTCACCAACCGTTGAAGATTGGATTGTCTTCGGGGTGGTGTTGTTCATCAGCTTCGTCTACGAGGTCGCGTTCACTGCCACAAAGGGCCAGACCTTGGGCAAGATGGCCGCGGGGATCAAAATGGTAGGAATCAAGGACGGCAGCATTCCCGGTGTCGGCATGGCGCTGCGCAGGTGGTCTATCCCCAGCTTGCTGGGCCTGGTCCCCTTCGCCGGGTTGATCTTGGCCCCACTGTGCTTTCTCGCTCTGACCTGGCGCCGGGACCGCCGAGGATGGCACGACTTGGCCGCAGGCACCATGGTGGTGAAGGTGAACCGGGCTGCGTCCCCCAAAGCAGTCTGGGCCCGCACCAAAACCGGTCAACCGGTGCTGCTGGCCACCCCTGGTGCCCGACTTGGGGCTCGACTGGTGGACTTCCAGATCATGATGTTCTTTTGGATTGCCCTCATCTTCCCCATTATCTTCGCTTTCGATGCTCTGGACTTTTGGGAAGACGCTTCCTGGCCTGGCTTAGGGATCTATTGGGTCATGATTGCACCCGTTTTCATTGTCGGCTTGCTCTATGAGGTCACGATGATCTCGGCCGGGGGGCGAACCCTGGGGAAGATGGCCACTGGAATTCATGTCATCCGCAAAGACAACGGCGACAGGCCGGGACCCGGCCGATCGATACGGCGCTGGGTCATTCCTGGGCTGCTACTGCTGATCCCATTTGTCGGGTGGCTGGCGACACTGCTCTGCCGCCTATCCCTCACCTGGGGCACCGACCGTCGGGGTTGGCACGACATGGCCGGCGACACCCTCGTTGTAGTCAAGCAGGCCCGGTAGCCGATCCTCGGGCAGGCGGATGTCCACTGGTTATGCCCCCGATAGCCTGCGATCGGTATGAGCGTTTCTTCCTGGGAGCCTGACCCAACCAGCCGCCACCAGTATCGCTGGTGGGACGGCGAGCAGTGGACCGACCAAGTCGCCGACGACGGCGTCCAATCCGTCGATCCGGTCAGCGCTGCTGAGGCAGATCTTCCGCACGGCGCACTTCCGTCACTGCCACCGCCGTCGATGCCGGAGTCGGACATGTCCGAAGGTCAGTTCCGCTCAGAAACCCCCGATCCACTCTCCATGTTGTCTTCGCGGGGAAAGCGACTTGGCGGAATTTTTCTAGAGTTCCTGCTACTCACCGTTACACTTGGCATCGGTTGGCTGCTTTGGTCTTTGTACGTTTACTCGCGAGGACAAACCCCCGCGAAACAGCTGCTCAAAATGCGTGTGGTTCGCGTCGATCAAGGCGAGGCAGCTGACATTTGGTGGATGGTCCTGCGCGAGTTGGTGCTGAAAATGATCCCTTCACTATTTCTCTTGGGCCTCCTCTGGGTGGCCGTCAGCGGACTCTCCATACTCACTAACGACCGACTTCAGGCGCTGTGGGACAAGATGCTGAAGACGGTGGTCATTGACGATCCTGGCGACTTGTACAAGCCTCATCCCTACTCTCGAGATCGCCTTTGGCAACAATGAGTGCGATCCGCGGACAGACTGACGGCTGATTGTCAGCTACCAGGTAGCCTCACCGTCACATGAGCAATCCCTCCTGGGAGGCAGACCCGACCACCCGACACGAATACCGCTGGTGGGACGGCGAAGAGTGGACCGAGCATGTGGCCGACGACGGGGTGCAATCCCTCGACCCCCTTACCGGTGCAGAAAACCTGGAGCCCCCGAAGGAGCGCCGGACCCATGCCCCCGGGGCAACCGCCGGGCAAGGAGCGCTTTCATCTGACCAGCCGGTCCAACTGGCCTCTCGCGCCGCCCGTTTTGGCGGACGGCTCATCGATTTGGCCGTCTATTTTGCGTTCACTTTTGTCTTGTTGCTCGTCCTTCACTTCACAGACATCAAGCCGATACCGGTCGACGAGCCGTACGATGCCGACCTTGTTCGGGACTATGCCGAAAGCGTGGAAGGACTCTTTTGGGTACCGATCTTGTTCATCGCGCTCTATGAAATCGGACTGACCGCGATGAGAGGCCAAACCTTCGGCAAGATGGCAACCAGAACGCAGGTGGTCCGAGCCGAAGACCTCTTCCAGCCGGAATGGGGCCGCGCTCCCAGTTTGGGGCAATCGATCATTCGCTGGACTCTCCCCGCAGTGCTGCTCGTTCCCGCCTTCTACCTTCCATACATTGGAGAGATTCTGTTTCTGCTCTGCTACCTGGCCCTGATGTGGGATCGCGATCGACAGGGATGGCACGACAAGGCGGCAAGAACCCTGGTGGTAATGAAGCCGTAGGCTCACTCCTGCCTACGGCTCGTGGAGCCCTACCCAGAAATCAGCTGTTTGAGATGCTCAACGAGCTCTCCGTGCAAGTCGAGTTGATCGCGGATATAGGCGGGTGACAGGCCGACAACGTGGATGCGGATGTTGATGGTGTTGGAACCGGTGGCGGCCATCTCAGCGTGCAATTGCTCAGCGGCCTCGGCCCCGTCGGCGGCCAGCACGGTGTTGGCTCCTTGGTCCCAGCGGGCCATTGTGCCCTCGGTGGTGTAGGTGCGGTACAGGTCAAGCTGGTTGTTGACGGCCTCACCGGGGGGGCCGCCGATCCACACTCGGCGAATCAGGATCTTGGGGCCGGTTCCTCCGGCCTCGTCGTAAGCATCCGATAGCGCCCGCACGTGGTCTGTGGCTTGGAGGCTGTCGTAGAGGATGCCCAAGCCGAGCCCGGCCGCCCGACGGACCGCGGCGTGCGACTGGGCGGCGGCCACCATCGGCACCGGGTTCTCGGCACAGGCGCTGATGGCTCGGTCGTCGGCCAGCGGACCCTCGGCTTCGCCTCGCAGCGCGGCCGCCACTAGGGGTAGTGCCTGCTTGAATCGCGGGCTGATCTCGTCGAACGGAACCTCTGCCAGCTCGAAGTCCACCGGCAGCGCTCCTGATGCGAAACCCGCTCCCACCCGACCCGGGAAGGCTGCCGCAAGCCAGGCCACCTCCTCCGCAATGAGCGCGTAGGGCTTCATCGGCAAAAGCAGAGGGCATGGCGCAGCCCACCCAGACGGCATGGCCGCTAGCAGGAATCCGGCCATTTGCTGAGGGCTGGGGAAATAGCCCGGGAAACCGGCGTGGTGCTCCGACACCATTACCCCGTCGTAGCCCACCTCCACGGCTCGCCGGGCCAGGTCGCGCACCTCGTTTAGCTGCTCAGCGGCGGGGCCGTCGTGGGGATACAGCCGCAGTGACACCGAGCCCTGGGCCAGCGGCGGTGCGGTGTCAACCATGGAGTTCAGTGCCGAATGAAGGCGTCGGCGAAGCGGCCCAGGGCGTCGCGCTTGGCCTCGATGGAGGCGCAGACCGGGTCGCCGGGATACCAAGGCATGGCGATGGTGGAGGTGACCCCGTGCTCGTTCATCTTGTCGTGCAGTCGAGGCGAGGGATCGGCATTGGGGATCACCATGGTCTCGAACGGCCCGTCTTCTTTGCCGGCCTCTTTGCGCAGCTCGCCGAGGCGGTCTAGCAGCTGGTGAATCTCGGGCAGGTCGTAGTTCATGCCTACCCAGCCGTCGTTGCGGACCGCCCGGGCCAGCGCAGCCTCCGACTTGCCCCCCACCCAGATGGAGATCGGCGCGTCGGGCTGGGGATACATCCCGGTGGGGCCGAAGTCGAAGAACTCGCCGTGGAACTCGGCGGTGCCGTCGCGCCAGAACCGGCGACATATCTCGATCATCTCGTCGGTGCGCCGCCCCCGGGTGCGGGGGTCGGCCCCCAGAAGCTCGATCTCCTCCCGCAGCCAGCCAACCCCAATGCCCAATCGCAGCCGGCTATTGGATATCAGCGACAGGGTGGCGACCTGGCTGGCCACCGAGAACGGCTCGCGCATGGGCAGGATGTACACGTAGGTGAGCACCTCCAGCGACGTGGTGGCGCTCAGCATGGCCGCGGCGGTGATCAGCGGATCGGCGAATGGCGAGGTGTGGTCGAAGGGGTTCTCCCCCGAGGGGTGTACCGAGGCGAATCCGGCGGGCACGGCCACATGGTCGGCCAGGGCCACCCCGGTGAACCCCTCGGCCTCGGCGGCCCGGGCGATGTCCACCAACTGGTCGGTCTCTTCGAACATCACCGCGGCGTAGTACTTCACTGGCTTCTCCTTGCTTCGGCGCCTGCTGAGCCGCCCTGGCCGGTCATGATCCCGGTATTTCACCCAGCATCACATCACGACCCAGCGCGGGCTCGATGAAGGAGCCGAAATACGGGCCCCTGCGCAGGCTGTGGCCGCCGTCGATGTTGATGCATTGGCCGGTTATCCATCGGGACTCGGGGCCGATCAGAAACCGGGCCAGATGGCCCACATCCTCGGGGTACCCAACATCGGCCATGGGGGTGTTGTCGATATAGCTGTCGTACACCTCGCCGTCTCGGGGGATGCCCTCCATGATCTCGGTGGCGATGAAACCGGGTCGGATGGCATTGAACCTGATATTGGCCGCGCCGTACTCGTCGGCCGCATTGCGCATGATGGCCTCGATTCCCGCCTTGCCGGGGGTGTAGGCCCCAAAATACATGTGGGTTACGTGACCGGCGATCGAAGACATGCCCACGAACGACCCGCCCCCGGCGACTCTCATCAGGGGTACCGAGTGCTTGACAGTGAGCATGGTGCCCAGCACATTGAGATGCAGCACCCGCAGGAACTCGTCGGTGTCCTGGAGGTGGTAGGGGCCCATTCCGCCGCCCCCGCCCGCGTTTGCCACCACTCCGTTCAGCGTCCCGGTGGGCTCGGCGGCAGCGGCCACCGCGGCGGCCACTGAGGACTCGTCGGTCACGTCGGCCACCACGTAGGACACGCTGCCGCCGTTGGCGGCTTCTTTGCCGATGCGCTCGGCTGAATCGGCCAGCTTCGACTCGGTGCGCCCGCAAATGGTGACGGCGGCGCCGTCGGCGGCCAGCGCAGCTGCGCAGGCGTGGCCGATCCCCGTTCCGCCACCGGTCACCAGCACTCCATATCCCTTCACGCCATCTGCCATGATTGCTCCCTGATGAATCGCACAAGGCTGTTGATCTTGTGCGGTTGATTGATCTCAGCAGCCGCAAAGGTAACAGGAGGATCTGATGAAGGCAGACGCGCTGGACGCATTCCGGCTGGACGGCAAAGTGGCGGTGATCACCGGGGGCGCCTCGGGCATCGGCGAGGCCACCGCCGAGCTGTTCGCCGCCGCTGGGGCCAAGGTGGTGTGCGGCGACCTCGACGGCGAGGGAGCAGAGAGCACCGTCAAACGCATCCGCGAGGACGGGGGTGAGGCCATCGCCCAAGCCTGCAACGTGACCTCCCGCGACGAGGTAGACGCACTGGTGCAGCGTGCGGTGGACGCCTATGGCGGACTCGACATCATCGCCAACATCGCCGGCGCCATGTTCCCCGGTTTGATCGAGGACCTGACCGACCAAGACCTCGACGCGGGCATCAACCTCAACCTCAAGGGAGTGGTCTACGGCTGCCAGGCGGCCATCAGGGCCATGAAGGACGATGGCGGCGGGGTGATCCTGAACGTGTCGTCGGGAGCCATCGACCTGGCCTATGAGGGCATCGGGGTCTACGCCTTCACCAAGGCGGCAGTGGCCATGCTGGGCCGCACCCTGGCGCTGGAGGTCGGCCGTTACGACATCCGGGTGTGTACTTTGGCCCCCGGCAGCACGCTCACCAACTTCACTACGTGGCGGCTCCACAATGAGGACGGCACCCTCAACCAGGAGGCCTACGACGAGTTCTTGGACTACGCCCGAGACCTGTCGCCAATCGGTGCCCTCGGCGAAGCCCTGGACCAGGCCTACCTGATGCTGTACTTGGCCTCAGACGCCGGAAAGTTCACCACCGGCAACGTCTTCCGCTCCAACGGCGGCCAGACCACAACGTTCTAGCGGGGCGAGCGGGGCAACCCCATCCCCGCAGTGGCGATGATGTCGCGCTGAACCTCGTTCACGCCGCCGCCGAAGGTCCCTACCGGAGCCCCCCGATAGGCCCGCTCCAACTCGCCGGCGAGCACCGCCTCCGGCGTGCCCTTCACCAGGTATGAGCGCTGCCCCAGCACCTCCATGAGGGACTGGAACGACTTCACCTTCAACTCCGTGCCGAACACCTTCATGGCCGAGGCATCGGCCGGCTTCAGCTCGGTGTCCTCCAGCGCGGCGGCCACTTTCCAGTTGTACATCTTCAGCGCCTCGTTGCGGGCGTACACCTCGGCCAGGGCCAGCCGCACCCATTCCTGGTCGATCACCCGACGGCCGTCGTCCAGGGTGGTCTGGCGGGCCCAGTCCACCACCCGGCGCAGCGGTCCGTCGATGTTGCCCGCTGGGGCCAGGCCCACCCGCTCGTGGTTGAGCTGCGCGGTGATGAGCTTCCACCCTCCGTTCACCTCGCCGATGCGGGCCCAGTCGGGCACCCGGATGTCGTTGTAGTAGGTGGCGTTAGTGTGGCCCCCGCCCAATAGCCAGATGGGGGTGTGGCTGAAGCCGTCCAGGGTGGTGTCCACCGCGAAGATGGTGATGCCCTTGTGCTTGGGCACGTCGGGATCGGTGCGGGTGGCCAGCCATATCCAGTCGGACTCGTGGCCGCCGGTGGTCCATATCTTCTGGCCGTTGATGATCCACTCGTCGCCGTCGCGCACCGCCCGGGTCTTGAGCGAGGCCAAGTCGGTGCCTGCGGTGGGCTCGGAGTAGCCGATGGAGAAGTGCAGCTCGCCAGCCAGGATCTTGGGCAGGAAGAACGCCTTCTGGTCCTCGGTTCCGTACACGTTCAGGGCCGGTCCCACCGTGTTGAGGGTCACGAACGGCAGGGGCACACCGGCCCGATTGGCCTCCTCGAAGAAGATGAGCTGTTCCAGCGGGGTGTAGCCCTGTCCGCCCCATTCCTTGGGCCAACCGACTCCAAGCCAGCCGTCCTTGCCCATTTGGCGGACGGTCTCCCGGTAAACCTGTCCCGCCCGTCTGCCTTCCATGGCATCCCGCCGCTCGGGGGTCATCAGGTTTTCGAAATAGCTCCGCAGCGTGGATTGCAGCTCGAGCTGGCTTTCGGTGAGGTCGAGGAACATCGACGGAAACCCTATTGCCCTGCGGGCCGCGAACCTCAGCCCGGAGTCGCCTTCAGCACTAGTAGACGGGGCGGGTGCCGATGACTTTGGTTTCGGCTAGGCGGGCGATCTCGGATGCGTCGAGGCCGAGCACGTCGCGCAAGATCTCCTCGTTGTGCTCTCCCAGAGTGGGGGCGGGGCGCTTCAGGGGGTGGTACTTCCCGTTGAAACGGCCGGGGAAGCTGGGATAAGGGACTCGACCAACAACTACGTGGTCCATCCACTGTTGGTGGCCCCGGGCGACAAGCTGGGGGTTGTCAACCGACTCCCGGCCGCTGATAACCGGGGCGGCGGGCACACCGGCTTCAAGGAGCTCGTCCACGGCGGCATCCCGGTCCCGCTCGGCCACCCATGCGCTTATGGCGGCGTCGATCTCGTCGTGGTGGACATGGCGCTCGTCACGGCTGGCCCAGGCCACCCAATCCTCACGGCCAAGGAGGCGGGCCAATGCGGGCCATTGGGCATCGTCGTCCACCGAGATCACCACCCATTGGTCTTCGCCTGGCGCGGCGTAGATGCCCTGGGGAGCGGCGTAGGGCGAGCGGTTGCCCTGGCGTTGGAGGAGCTGTCCGTAGGCGGTCCACTCGATCACCTGCTCGGCTGCCGCATTCAACCCAGCCTCAATCAGGGGAACCTCCACCAACTGCGCCTCCCCGGTTTGGGCCCGGTGCTCGAGGGCCAGCAGGGTGGCGAACACCGCGTGCATCCCGCCGAGCTGGTCGCACATCCCCCGGGGGACGAGTGGCCGGCCCTCGGGATCGCCGGTGAGGAAGGCCAAACCGCTGGCCTGCTCGATAGTCATGGCGAATCCGGTGCGATCGCGCCACGGTCCATCGAGCCCGAAGGCCGGCATCCGCACCATGATGGCGTTGGGGTTCAGCCGGTGAACCTCGTCCCAGTCCAAGCCGAAGTTCTCCACCACCCGGGGGGAGTAGTTCTCGATCACGATGTCGGAGATCTCAACCAGCCGCTTCACCTGGGCCAAGCCGTCGTCGGTGGACAAGTCCAGCGTCACCGACCGCTTGCCGGTATTGGCCCCGTGGGTAACTGGGCTCCACTCCCACAAGTCTTCGCGTTGGAGTCCGCTGGCATAGCGCATCCCGTCGCACCGCTGGATGGACTCCACCTTTATGACGTCGGCGCCCAAGGCAGAGTAAAGACACGATGCCACCGGCCCGGCCCAGAAGGTGGCCAGGTCGCAAACCCGGAGTCCGGCCAGCGGAAGCGACGGCTCGGTACGGGCCGGCCGCGGACCTGAGGCTCGACTCGAATCCACCGGCGCCCCGGGCAGGTCATCGCCGGCTTCGCCCAAGGCGGGAGCAGGCGGCACTGGGCGAGACGGTCGAGAACCGAGCTTGTAGGGCACTCGAGGTTGGGTGAACCCGCCGGGGTTCTGCACGTAGACACCCCGCTCGGCGAAGTGGTCGATTTGGGCGACCCGGCTGCCGTCGCCGATAGGGGCCACCGGCACCCGCAGCAAGGTGGCCTTCTCTACGATCTCATCCACAGTGTGGGCTTTGGTGTAGCGCGCGATGCGCTCCCAAACCTCGTTGCGGTTGTCCATCCGGCCGTCGCCGCTGGACAGCTTCGGATCGTCGGCCATTTCGGGGTCGTCGATGACCACGCAGAAGTCCTTGAACTGCTGGCCGGTGATGGTGCAGAAACCCACCCAGCCGTCTTTGGCCTGCTCTATCGACGGGATCTCGATGGAGCGAGTGGCCCCAGTGCGGGATTCGGGGGCGTAGGTGGCGTAGAGGTGGGCATAGACAATGAAGCTGGTGGTCATGGCCTCGTAGGCCGAGATGTCCACATGCTCGCCCTGGGCGCTGTCTCGTCTGGCAGACATCAGGGCGGCCAGTCCCAGTGCGCTTGCGTTTGCCGCCGTCAGGAACTCCCCAAGCTTGCCCCCCACCCCAAGGGGCATTTCCCCGGGAATGCCCCGGCTGTGGGTGGAGCCCACCCAGGATTGGAGGGTGAACTCGTTGGCTGGGCGATGGTCCCATGGTCCCCCGCGGCCCCAGGGAGAGATAGACAGCAACACCAAGGATGGGTTTCTTTCGACCAACTCGGCGTGGCCCAGCCCCATCGACTCGACGGTCCCGGCCCCCAAATCCTCCACCACCAGATCGGCGGTGGCAGCCAGCTCCAGGAACCGGTCCCGGCCCCCGGAATCGTCCAAATCGATCACGATGCTGCGCTTGCCCGCGTTGAGGAACTGAAAGAACGCACCGTCTCCGGAATCGCCGCCGGCGGGCGAGCCCGATGCCGACCACGACCGCATTCGGTCGCCGCCGGGGGGCTCGATCATGATGACCTCGGCCCCGGCATCGGCGAACAGCTTGGCGGTGTAGGCCCCGCCGATGGTGCGGGTGAGCTCCAGCACTCGCACCTGGTCGAGCACCGCCCCATCAGGGGTGCCCAGCAGGCCTCCTCCGGCCATCTCGGGCATGGGCGGGTTCTACCCGATTACCACGGGGTTGATCGGGCTGCCGGTGGCCCCGGTCACGTTGAGAGGGGACACGGTCATGAAGCCCTCGTGGCACCCGTCGGCGGCCATCTCAGAGAAGTTCAAGAACTCCAGCATGTAGATGCCCGCGCCCACCAGCAGGATCTTGTGGACGGTGAGGAAGTCGTTCTCGTCGAACGGGATGACCTCGATGGCGGCGTTGTCCGACCCCACGGCCACCACGTCGTGGGCCATCAACCACTCGGCTCCGTCGTTGTTGATGCCCGGCTGGGCGAAGGGCTGCTCGGCGGTGGGGTCGGCCTCGATCGACCACCACATGTCGAGGTAGCCGGTGCGGATCAGCACGATGTCGCCGGCCCGCACCGGTGTGCCCTGGGCTTCGGCGCAGGCGGCCATGTCGGCCCCGCTGATCGGCGTGCCCGCCTCCAGCCACTTGTCGGCGCCCATGTGGGCCACCATGTCGAGCAGAACAGCCCGACCGGCGATGGCGCCCACCTTCTCGATGCCCAGTCGGGAAGCCCCGGTGTGGGTCTTCATGGCCTCTTTGGAGAAGCCGTTGTAGTGCTTGTCTTGGCCGTACACATGGCAAAGGGCATCCATGTGGCTGGTGGTGTGGGAGGCGAACACCAGCACGTCCTCATGGGCCCCGGTGCCGTCGTGGCAGCCGTAGGCCGCGTAGATCCCCTCGTCGGAGGCGTTCTGAAGGGTGAGCCGCATTGGCGTGCCTCGGTAGTCCATGATGGGAACGCCCTGCGACTGGATGGGAATGCCCAGCGGATACACCTTGCCGGTGGTGATCGACGCACTGGCCTGCTTCACCACGTCGGGGGTGAGCAGATTCAGCGCCCCCCGCTCATCCTCGTCGCCCCATCTTCCCCAGTTATTCTCTCCCATAGCCGAGACTCTAGTAACACGGATGCCAGCCGGTCACCCCAGCGTGGAGTCACCCGTCGGCAGAGGGCGGCGGGTTCATGCCGAAGTCCTTCAGTCGCCGCTCAATGAGGGGCATCATGCCGGGGAAGCTGGGGATGCGGCGCAAGCGGCGATCGAGATACAGGCCCATACCCAGAATCGTGGCTATTGATGCCCCCCAGTTGACCCCCAAGCGGATAAGCACGAACTTGTTGACCGAGGCGTTCTGTAAAAGCCAGGTGTCGAATCCGGCACTGGCGAACACGATAATGGCCACTACGACAGAGACTCGCCGGGTGGCAGCTCGGTATTCGGGGTGGGACTTGGTGTCCGGGTTGATCGGCACGAGATAGGGCAGGGCGTATCCGGTGGCGTTGCGCCGCAAGCCCGCCGACACCAGCAGGGCCAGGGCGGCCAGTGCCTTGGCCGAGATTCCGATGCCGAAATACACGTCTTCGCTGTCGTAGATGATGCCGAAAGTGCCTCGGATCAGCAGGTAGACGACGATGATGGGCATAACCCGACCGAGGGGCAGCCCCCGGCGGTAGCGGCTGATCTGGGCCTTGACGGCCCACAGCGTCATGGCGGCAATGGCGGGGATCAAGCCGAAAGCGCTGTTGAGCACCAAGAACAGCACGATCGGCATGTACTGGTCGAACGCATCGGCCCGGGTGGGGACCGACGGCATCGGTGCCGGAGGGGATGATTCGTCGGCCATGGTTGGATTGCTTGGCGGCTCTAGCGGGACAGGGCGAACCAGGCTCGGGCGGCGTCGGCGTCGCCGAAGGTCTCCACACCGGGACTGTCGAGGCCGATACGCTCCCACGACAGCAGCAGCAGGTCGGTGCCGCTGGCCCGCACCGCGGCGTCGCCCTTGGCGTGCTCGAGACTCATCTTGATTCGGCCGCCGTCGTTCACCAGCAGCCACTCCCCTTCTCCGTCGGTGCGGTGCAGGTGCATGCTGGCGTCAGGCAGGGTCATCTCCCAGTTGGCCACCGCGAACGGCAGCACTACTTCGAAGAGCTCGCTCACTCCGTCGGCTGCCAAATCGGAGTCGATGGGGCCGGGGTCGCCGAAGGCCGCCTCGGCATCCCAGCGGTGTACCGCCGTCTCATGGGCCATGCGCCGGAAGTAGAACGCCATGGTGTTCTGGCCCGCCCAGCTCCAAACCGCCTCATCTGAGTCGGCCCCGTCAAGCGCCTCCTGCACGAACCGGTGTCCCTCCTCGAACCACTCCACGATGGCGTCGCCCTCGGGGGGACGGGGGATCTCGTCGGCGGGGATCATCTCGGTGGCCCGCTCGGCCACGTGGCGCCCCACCGATCGGTACACCCGGCCCACGTGGGCCAGCAGCTTGTGCACGGTCCAGCCGGGGCACGTAGGCACCGCGGCGCCGATTTCTCGCCGTCCGGCGGCGGCGATGGCCTCGCCGTCGGACCTTAGGGCTTGCTGATAGACGGCCCGGTCGATGCTCATGGCGCGACGGTACCAACCCCAACTAGCCCGACCACTAAGTTGAGCCCATGATCGAAGCCAATTGGGACCTCGACACGTTCCGAGTCTTCCTCCACATCCTCGGCGCAGCGGTGTGGGTGGGAGGCCAGGTGATAGTGGCCGCTTTGGTGCCGGCCCTGCGGAAGATTGGTCCCGAGGCCACCCAGGTCGCCGCCCAGCAGTTCGCCCGGGTGGCGTGGCCGTTCTTCTGGCTGGCGGTGCTGTCCGGACTGTGGAACCTGCTCGAGGTGGAGTTCGAAGATGCGGCCAACAGCTACCACATCACCCTCACCATCAAGCTGGTACTGGTGATTGCCACCGGCGTGACCGCCTGGCTGCACACCAAGGCCACCGACCGTCGCCGCATCGCCATGATGGGTTCGCTGTCGGGCGTGACCTCCATTGGCGCAGTGCTGGTGGGCGTGGCGCTGTAGAGCCTTCGCACACCTCAGACTCAGAACTCAAAGTCTCCGAAAACCTCGGGAAGGGTGAAGTCGAACCCCACCTCAAAGGCGGCCCGAGCCCCGAACAGGGAGTCCATCGCCGCGCTGGCTATCTCATAGGCGGCCCGGACCTCAACGAGTGCCCCCGTGCCGATCAACGCTTGGGCCTCGATCAAGGCGTCGGCGGCCACCGCCCGGTTCTCAACCAGCAGGGCATCGACCGCGTCGCAGGCCACCTGGGCCCGGCGCCGGAACTCCTTGGCCTCGATGACGACGTCTCGGGCGGTGTCGTATACATCCGTCGGGGTCTCCGAGTCGCTGAACGAATACGCCAGGGCTGATGCGGAGTGGACGTCGTCGGTGCTGTCGCGGTCGCCCGCGACAACTTGAATCTCGAAAGCAGTGGCAGTGGCCGCGACCAGGTTGACCCGGGCCTCGGCCAAGGCGGCCCACAGATCGTCGGCCACCGCCGCGTTGTACGCCGTTCGGGTTACGGCCAGCGAGGTCAGCGCGGAGCGATACTTGCCGACAGACGACGAGTTGATGTCATCGTCCACCGCGGTCTTGAGATCGGCGGCCAGGGCGGTTTGGGAGGCGGCCTCCAACTCCTTGAGATAGGCGGTTCGAGCGTTGGCCAGCAAGATGAGGGCCTCGTCCACGTCTCGATAGGCCTGACGGGCATCGGCCAAAACGGTGAGGGTCTGGGCCATCTTCACGTAGCCGGCTTCATCGGAGTCCAGATCGGCATCCCTCTCCCGTTCTTCCACCAAGGCGACCAGGGCGCTGGCCAAGTGCCCGGAGAACTCGCTCTTCTCCTCCGTTTCCCCGTCGGCGGCATCGGCATCTCCAGCCCCCGCGCCGACAATGGCGCTGGTGGGCGAGTCGGACGCGGCGAAGGCGGCGGTCACCTCGGCCAGCGTGCTGCGGGCGGCATCGGCATAGGAGGCAACCGCCCCTTTGGCCCGCAGGGCCTCGGCCATGGCCAACACTGCGGCCTTGTCTGCATCGTGGGCGGAGGCGTCGGCCTCATCGTTCCATCCGGCGATATCAGCGAAGAAGCCAGCCCGCTGGGCGGCATCGGCCGCCTCCCCTATATGAGCACAGGCGCTGCGCAATGCCTCCACCGCCCCGGCGAGGTAGCGGGAGTCGGAGATGACGCCCCCGGCAGAAAACTCCGTCTCGACAGCCGGTTCAGCCATGTCCTACACGGTAGTTGAGTAAGAATAGGGATATGTCAGAAGCCCTGAGCCCGGAGGAGATTGCCCGGAAGATCAAACGGGCCGGAATCGGCAAGGCCAAGTTCGATCTGGCCCAGACCACAATCCTCGGCATAATGGCCGGCGCGTTCATCGCCCTGGGCGGCGTGTTCGCCCTGACCATCGCGGTCAGCCCGGAGCTGGGAACCGGCCCGGCCCGACTGCTCATCGGTGTGGGCTTCTCGCTGGGGCTGTTCTTGGTGGTGGTCACCGGGTCGGAGCTATTCACCGGCAACAACCTGATGGTGGCCAGCTTCTTCAGCCGGCGCATCAGCGGGCGCGACCTCTCGCGCAACTGGGCGCTGGCCTTCGTGGCCAACCTCATCGGCGCTCTGGTGATCGTGTTTCTGCTTTACTTCAGCCGATGGTGGGCCCAGGCTGACTACTCGTTCTCGGCGCGTACCATTCAGATCGCCAACGACAAAGTGAACCTAGGCTTTGGCACCGCATTCGTGCGGGGGCTCTTGGCCAACATGCTGGTGTGCTTGGCGGTGTGGATGGCGGTGGCCGGCCGCTCGCTGGTGGACAAGATGATCGGGATCATCCTGCCCATAACCGCCTTCGTGGCCGCCGGCTTCGAGCACAGCATCGCCAACATGTTCTTCCTGCCGCTGGGCTGGCTGGTATCCACCGACGCAGATGCCCTAGCCGCCGCCGGCCTCACCACCGACCAGATCGACCGCCTCAACTTCGGCTGGGTGGCCCACAATCTGGTGGCCGTCACCCTCGGCAACATCATCGGCGGCGCCCTAGTGGGCCTAACCAACTGGACCGTGTATCTGAGACGGCAGTAAATAAACAGGTTATGACCTGTTTATTGCGATTGATACTACAGGGATTAACCTGTACCCTATGTCGTGTGCAGAATTCCGAACTGGCCCGCAACCGCCTAGACGACCGACTCAAGAGCATCCCCTCCCCTGGCGACTTGGCTCGCCCCCACAAAGGGTGGATCCGGGCTATTCGCGACGCCCTCGGCATGAGCGCCAGTGAACTGGCCTCCCGAGTGGGAGTCCGCCAGCAGACCATCAGCGAAATCGAACGCAGCGAACAGCACGACACCATCCGGCTGAAGACCCTGGAGAGCGTCGCCCAGGCCATGAACTGCCAACTGGTCTACGCCCTCATCCCCGACACCACCCTCGAGGAAATCCTCATGAACCAAGCCAGGCACAGAGCAATTCAGCATCTAGAAGCAATTTCGCAGCACAGCCGGCTCGAAGATCAAGCTGTCAGCAACAAAGAACTAGCCGACCAAATCGAAGAGTTGGCTGTTCTACTCGCTGGGCGGCGTGGTCTGTGGACTGAGGAGCCAGTCGCCTCACAGTGACCGATGCCCTAATGCCCATAGGAGAAGGCCACACTGAGCTTTCTCCTGAAGATCACGATGGATTGATCCCGAGCTACATCGCAACCCGAGGCGACCTATACGACGCGGAGCAGCGAAACATCGCCCAGGCCCTGCTGCGCCGCCCTCCACGAACAGACGAATTGCTCGACGACAAGTATCTCCGCGACCTGCATAACGCTATGTTCGGCCAAGTCTGGAATTGGGCCGGCCAATACCGAACGCGTGAGACGAACATCGGCATCGAGCCCACCCAGGTCGCCGTTGCCGTGCGCTCGCTCACCGACGACGTCATCTGGTGGATCGACTCAGAGACTTTCGCTATCGACGAAATCGCCGTTCGATTCCACCACAGACTCGTCGCCATCCACCCGTTCCGCAACGGCAACGGACGCCACGGACGCATCGCCGCCGACTACCTAGCTAGCGCCCTCGGTACCGACCCCTTCACCTGGGGCCGCTTCCTCGACCTACCCACCAGCGACCTCCGCAAGGCCTACCAATGCGCTTTGCAACACGCCGACGCTGGCGAAATCAACCCACTTCTAGCCTTCGCCCGCAGCTGATCAGCGCTTCGGAGATAGTGAGCGTCTAGCGAGCAAATGCCGGGGCGACGTCTGAGATGAACCGGTCAAAGAGGAACGCTGCTGCCGTCGCAAACCAGGGCGCTATTTCTGCGACACACCACTAGTAGGCCTCACCAACTGGACCGTCTACCTGAGACGGCAGTAGGGGTCGAAGCCTTGCAGCAGGGTCACCGAACTAGTCGGCGGTGCCCCTTTCCAATACCCATTGGTGAGGCTGGCCGGTGATCTCGGCAACCAGTTCGAAATCGGCGTCGTAGTGCAAGATGATCAACTGGCGGGCCTCAGCTACCGCAGCAACTAGGGCATCGACGAGAGAAAGCGCTCGATGCTGGCCTTTCTCAGCAAGTTGTCGTTGGATGCCGATCGCCCGATGATGGTCGCCGTCGGTGACCGGCACAGCGTCAAACGCGTCAAGCCGAGTCATGATCGCCTCGTGATCAGCTGAGCTGCGGGCGCTGAACCCGAGTTCAAATATCACCGGTGAGCACAGGGCAATACGCCCCTCAGCTATGAGCGGAGCAACAGCGGCGGCCACCGATGCCTTCGAGAGGCGGGCAAAAACGCTCGTATCGGCCAAGTGAGTGGCCCGGGCCACTACGCGTCGCCGCCCCAGGCCAGTTCAGCCGCTTCAAAGTCGAATCTGCCCTCTTCGCTCAAGAGCGCCACGAGCTCTAGCCGACGCTTGGCATTTACGATTTCCAGCAGCGAAGCGTGCACCGTCTCTCTCAGCGTCGTCGTTCCCAGAATCGCCGCGGCCTGATCAGCGATATCTCGATCTACATCAATAGATGTCTTTGCCATACCCATGAAGATATCAAGATATCGACAGGATCATGCAAGGGCCGCAGAAAATCTCAGCGACCTCAAAAAAGTCACTCGAACTCGGACGCTTTGGCGCCGAGGTTGGTGGCGTTTTCGGAGACGGTGCGCTGGGTGGAGTCCTCGAAGCCTTCGGGGTTGGTGGCTCGGACTTCTAGGACAAGTTCTACGTTGGGGCCGAGGTGGGAGCTGATGTGCTCGGCGATCTCGCCTAGCTCTTTGATGCAGCGCACGGGGTCGAGGTCGAAGTGGGCGTAGAACTGGGTTGGGCTGGTGCTCGTTGCTGGGCCAGGAGTCCCGGACGAGGTGCTGGGAGATTGAGTGTCGGCAGACGGTTCTGGGGCTTCCTGCTCGGAGGACTCCGGTTCCGATGGATCGGGCAGTCGGTCGGGGCGTACGAGTAGGCCGCTCGGGGTTGGATTTACGTGCTGGAGGGTTTGAACACCGACCCATGTTGAGTCGTCGTGGGCTTCAGCGTAGGCGAAAGTCTCTTGGGCCCAATCCGTGGTGGCGGTCCCTGTGCTGATGGCTGAGTTGAGCACGTGGGGTGACGAGAGTCTTGGCATGTGGGGGTAGCGGGCGTAGGTTTCCCACAACTTTCCCACCGCTACATCGCCCCGCTCTGACCACAGATCACGGCGGTCAACATCCATCCGCACTCGGACCCCGCTGTACGTCGCGATCAACTTTTCCTCGGTGGCCAGTTTCTTAGAAACCCGGGCACCAATATCGCCGCTGGCGGCTGCTCTGGTGATCTGCCACTCGACTTCGGAAGTACCCGCCTCCTGTTTGGGGGTGAGCACCTGGGTAAACGCCTCGGAAATGAGGCTGTCCACCTGCTGTGAGACTTCCTTCACCTTGCTTTCTGCCTGGCTCTTCTGGTGTGGAGTCAGGTTGAGGGCCTCGTGCTCGTGGGCGATTGACTGCCAGGCCAAGTACGACCGGGCCGCGTCGCGCAACTCGCTCAGTCGATTGGCGGTTGCCGCCACAAACACCAACAGGTTGCGGTTCATCCGTGGACCACCGTGGCGCTGATCCAAGATCCCTTGAGCAAGCTCCACTGCCGGGGAGTTCTCGTCGTTGGATGAATGCGTGGCGTCGGGAGCGAGCACCACCAGCCGCACCCCTTCATCGTCATCAGGCACATCACCCGGCCCTTCGGCGAACACTTGAATCGCCGCGAAGTCTCCGCGCTCCCGCTGGTTCTTCAACCGAGATGCCACCTCATCGTCGGCGTGGAGATCTGTGTAGTTCGAGGCCGCCCGGTCGGCGGCCATCCGGGTGACGTTTGGCTGGAGCGAGTACCAATACTGGGCCCCGTCCACGTAGAGGTGGGTGGCCTCTCCCGACAGCCGTCGGAGGGCGTCGGCAAACTGACCAACCGGCTCGCCCGGCTGCACGCAACCCAGCACCACCGACTTCAGATCAACTCCCCGCTTCCCATCAGGCCGGGGCGCCGAGCCCATGTACACCGTTCGGGCTGCTCGCCTGACGGCAGAAAATCGGCCGAAATGAGTGTACTCGTTGTCGATGCGCAGCGGCAGGGCGTTGGCCCCGTCCACATCCGACTTGATGACAGGATCCCAGGCCTCCTCCAGGTACTTCTTCATCTCGCTCACCAGCGCCCCTGAGTCCATCGGCAGGTTGCCGGGCATGATCAGAAGCGACTGGTCGCCGCGCTGCCAGAGCTGGGAGATGGCCAGCGCCATGAGCCGCAGTGCGCCCCGGGTGCGCTGGAACTTGTCGAGAGCCGACCAGTCGTCGAACAACCGGTCGAACAGCTCGGGGTGGATCGGGTACGACAGTTCCATTCGCCTGCGATAGTCGGCCTCGCCAACGCCCGACGGGAACTCCTTGCCCTGGTCCCGGTACATCTCGCTGAAGGCCCGGATGACCCCGTCGCGCACCCTCGCCTTGTCGGGCGGAATCGGGTCGAACAGCCGCCGCCGAACGATCTCGAACGACTCGTCGGGCGATGCCGGCTGCCACTGGGCGGCGGTGCGGGTAACCACGTTCTTCAGCTTCTCCAGCGCCGTGCGCCCCCTGTCGCCACCCACCTCTATGTCCGAGGCGGGAATCGACACCAGAACCACCACATTGGGCACCGCCGCGGCCGCCTCGGTGAGGGCTTGGGCGAAGGTGAACTGGGTGTCGAAGTCGCCGCCAACAGAACGACTCCCCTCGTCGCCGTCGCGCAGCTGGCGGGCGTAGGCCACCCATTCGTCGATCAGCACCACCGCCGGCCCACACTGCTGGAACAGCGTTCGAAGCGCAGCACCCGGATTGGTCCCGGCCTCATCATCGGCCCGAACCAGCTCATAGGCGCTGCGGCCCCCGAGCTGATAGGCCATCCGCCCCCACAGGGTGTGCAGCAGCACGCCGTCTTCGGCCGGCTCCGTCGCCGAGGGGGAGATCATCTGGCCCACCAGCACGGCCCGAGACACGTTCTCGGGGAGTGACAGCCCTTCTTCAGCGAGTATCTCGCCGACTCCGGGCAAGTCCTTGGCGGCTGTGTCCGACGCCAGGTGGTACAGCGCGATCAGGCTGTGGGTCTTGCCGCCGCCGAAGTTGGTCTGCAACTCGATCACCGGGTCGCCGCCGCCCCCCGACAGCCGGCGGGCCGCACCCACCAGCAAGTCCCGCAACCCCTGGGTTATGTAGGTGCGGGCGAAGAACTCCCTTGGGTCTTGGTACTCGGGCTCGGCGTTGCCGCTCAGCACCTCGAACAGGTTGGCGGCGAACTCCACCTGCTCGAAGCTCCCCTGGGCCACATCAGCGTGCGGGGTGATGATGTCGCGCCAAGGCGTCAGGCCCGCCTGAGGCTGGCCCTCGGTGGGCTTCGCCGCTGTCTTGCGCCGCTCTGCCCGCGACTCCTCCTCCATCATCTGGCGCATCAGGTCGCGGCGCAGGCTGCGAATCTGCTGACGCTCTTCGAGGTTGCCGAACGCCTCCAGCAGCCGCTCCATGGAATCGAGTGCCCGCACCGTGTCGTCGGTGGAAAGCGCCTTCTGATGAGCCCAGCTATTGCGGGCATCGGCCACCTCGAACACCAGCGCCCGCACCGCCGGCGGGAACCCATGGCCGAACACTTCCTGCCAAGTGACCTTCATCCCCTTGAACAAGAAAGCCGCATCGTCAACAGAGGGACTGTGCTCCGGCGAATGAAGCCGCCCGTTCACCGCGTCGAGCCACCCGTCGCCATAGAACCCCTGCCAAGTGTCCTCGCACTTCGGCCGAAGCCCGTCGCGCAGGAGATCAAGCGCCTTGGAGATGCGCTCGGTGTTGGCCATCACCATCGGCACCGCTCCCCGTCAGGCATGCTCACGCCCCCACAATGCCACGCAGCAGCGACATATCCTCTGCCCGACCCCCGATCACCAACACAGAAAAAGAAGAACAGCATATTTCGTTGCTTTTCCATTCACCATCCGATAGACAAGGAACAATGTTGGATCGCACCAAGTCCGTCACCCCCAACGAGGCCGACACCGACCCCGACGACGACTGGGTCGAAGAGTGGACCAACTACGTGCCCGACCCCATCGTCATCTCAGAAGAGCGCCGCCAGGAGTGCCGCGAGGCATTTGACCGCTTCCTTGCTGAACAGTTTGAGGAATATGGAGAACCCTCCCCCGAGGAGATGGCCCAATCCCTGGCCTTTTGGCGCTCCGTCGACGAACACCTGAAGAATAAGAACAAACGTTGAGCACCCTCGTTTTGGACTCCGGGGCAGTCACCGCGTTGGCGCGCCGAGGCGGGCGATTGGCAACAGGGGCTCCCCTAACCGACATCCACGACTCTCTACCGGCAATCGTGCCGTCCGTCGTTCTCGTGGAATGCCTGTCGGGTCGCCAGCATACTGACGCGGTGGTCAACCACTTTCTGAAGGCATGCGTGGTGGTTGACGGACCTCACGAGAAGCTGGCACGCCGGGCGAGTGTACTACGAGGTAAGGCTGGTCGAGGCTCAGCCGTGGATGCGGTGGTGATCGCCATGGCAGAGCCAGGAGGGATCGTCTTCACCTACGACATCAAGGATCTGACGGCACTGGCAACCCACGCCCACGACGTCAGTGTCGTTGGCATGCCATAGCTAACCGCCAGCCAGGATCTCACTAGCCGGCGACGGCGCACGTCGAAATACGGCCACAAACCCCGCGCAATGGTCCAGAACCCTCAGAGCATGGCTTCTTGGACGGGCGCCGCAGCTTCAGCGGCCGTCGCATCGGCCCCGGATCGGAGGCTGGGCCAGGCGGTGATGAGGCCGTTGTAGGCTCCGGCCTCGGCCGCCCATCCCTTGTCGTTGGCCTTCTGGTAGAGCAGGTAGGCCAGTTGGCGGGCCCGTTCGCCGTAGCCGCCCAGGGTGTGCAATAGCTCAGCCGCCTCTGATTCCGACCGCTCCAAAGCGGCGATCAGATGCTGCACCGACTCCCACACCGTGCGCCGAAGATCGTCGACTGGCGAATAGCCCAACGGAAGCTCCGAGCGCTCATAGAGCCGGAACTTCCCCGCCCGAGCTTCGCCGATGCCCGACTCCTCAATACCCGCCAGTGATGTGTTCTTGGCATTGGCCACGCTGTCGGCATCCCCTGCTGGGCCAGGGTTGTAGCCGAACTCGGAGAACCAAGTGAGCGCGAACCGTGTGTCGGAATCCAGCTCGGCTTCCTCCCCGTCGAGCACCTCGCCCAGCACATCATTGATGATCGACAATGCCGACGACACAGGCATCGACGATCCATCCGCCTCCACTACCTTGGCGTACCGCGAGAACACCTTGATCCCCGGCCCGATGGTCGATTGAGCCATGTCGACGGGAGCGATATTGCCCGACTGGAGAACCCGCACCGCCTCCGGCAATTCCGCTCGAAGCGCTGCGATGAACTCGCCACGAGTGGCCAAAGATGCTGACGTTGAGCGTGGACGACAGGCCAGCACGATGGACGAGGCCAGGGCATTCGAGCCCAGTCCTCGCGGCCTATTCGCCAACTCCGTGCGCATCGGCCATGTGGCGCTTACTTGGAGGCCAGCATCCACAACTGCTTGCAGGAAAGTATCCCAGCCGGTAGAACGGACTTCTCCCCCCTTGGCTTCCGTCGCTTTGTAGGCATAGAAAATCGTGGCGGGGACTTCCGACTGACTTTTCTCCTGCATTGCTGCCAGTTCAGACATGAACTTCGCCATGGATGTCTCGAAGTGGGCTTTGGCACTGGCTGGACCGTCGTGACGACCAGGATCGGCAATCATCTCTTCTGCTTTCGGAGTCCGCAGAGTGGAGCACTCGTCCGGCCAAATCGTCGACAGATTCCGCCTCAGCCAAACATAGAAGAAGTCAGAAATATCGGCATATCCCACATTGTCGTAGTAGGGCGGATCCGTAGAGATTGCAGCCCCGTCAGACTCTCGAACACGGGCTTGAGCATCCCGCTGGACCACCTCGCTGGATGCGGAAGCAGGCAGGTGCCCAATGGACTTCGCGATCCAATCGACCATAGCCATCCAATTACCGCTGGATTTTGAAAAAGGATTGCACTCAACAAAATCCCAGGTCATTGGAATAGCTTGACGGCTAAAGGTGTTCCGAATGAGTTCTCTGGAATTATGCCAAGTGCAGATCGTCGACCAGTAGTCAACACATTTATCAATCGCAAAAGACAGATAAGTAAGCACTGCATCTACATAGGCCGTCGCACCGCGACCGCTCTCCCTAAGTCGCACTCCATGAGATTTCATATGCATTGCTAAAGCGTCCGATTCAACCATCCTTGCCACATCTTCGAGTAGATCTGAAAAGGTGGTGAGGGCCATCAGCTGTCTTGAGACGAATAGCTTCCACCACTCGTCTAGGCCGTAGGCTTGAACTCGAAAGCCAAGACCCTTTTGAGGTAGAGATTCCTCTGGCTTCCAAACTGGTAGCTCCGCGATCGCCGCCGCTCTATCTGTTGCTCTAGGCGAACAGTACGCTCTTCCAAAGTCCCCCTCAGCCACAACAGCGATCAGTTCCTGACCCATCCTCCCTGCGCGACTTTCTCCCTTTATGTACGTGGCCGGAATTGCTGAACCTGTCGCAAGACACACTCCATCGCCACCGCTACAGGTTCGCTCATACAGAGGCTCGCCGCCTTCACGTATCTCGTAACTGATCGTCTGCGCAGCCCGATCCACGACCGGCTCAATCCACACCTTGGGCTTGCCCGGCCGCTTGGCCAGCGTCCACGAGGCCACCAACGGCACATGCCCCGACCAACTCGGATCAGGCGACTCCACCGTTCTCGCCCATATCCAGGCAATCGGTGTCAGCTTCTCCCCGTTCGGACCCGTCGCATCCGGGTACAGGTGTCCGATCCGCCGCTCGGCCTCGTCGCGCATCCACCGCCCATAAGCCCACACGTCCGCCGCCAACCCCTGCGCCCGTTCCCACGTCGTGAGGGTCTTGTCAATATCCGGATGCACCGGCGGCATCCCGGCAAAGCGGGGTGGTATCTCGATCATCGCCTTGTTGATCAGCACCGCCACCGGATTCAAGTCGCCCGCCAACGCCTTCAAACCCAGCCGCTGCGCCTCCAGCGGAATGGCCCCGCCCCCCGCAAACGGATCGAGGATCGGCGGCGCCCCGTCCGGAAAACAGCGGTCGATCTCCGCCCGAGCCTCAGCCAGCACCTCAGGATCATTGGAGTTCTCCCACTTCACCAGCCGCTCCAAGATGCCAAACAACCGTTGCCGCTCCGCCTCCTGCTCATCCGGCGTCAGCGACTCATCCCCCGACGGATCGTCCACCAATGACGCCCAAATCACCGCCCGAGCCGCCGCCAACGGCCGCCGAGCCCACCACAAGTGCAACGTAGAAGTGAGCTTCCCCCCTAATCGTGGAGAGTTTGTTTTTGAGGGTCGGGGTTGTGGGCCTGTTCGTATTCTACGGGGCTGGTCATTCCGATTGCGGAGTGGAGGCGGTGCTGGTTGTACCAGGTGTGGACCCATAGGGTGATTTCTCGTCGGGCCCGGGCTCTGGTGGTCCAGGCTCGGCGTGAGATGAGCTCGTGTTGGAGGGTGGAGAAGAACGACTCGGCCGGCGCGTTGTCCAGCGCGTTGCCGGTTCTTCCGGTGGACCGTGAGATGCCGAGCCGCCGGCAGGCGGCGGCGAAGGCTTCTGAGGTGTATTGCGATCCCTTGTCCGAGTGGAAGATGACGCCTTTGACGTTGCCGCCTCTGGTGGCGACCGCGGTGTTGATGGCCTGTTTGGCCAGCTCGGCGGTCGGGTACCGGTCGGAGGTGGCGAAGCCGACCATGCGCCTGGAGTAGAGGTCCTCGACGGTCGCGAGGAACACCGGGCCCTCGGCGGTGGGAACCTGTTTGAAGTCGCCGCACCATTTCTGGTTGACCCCTGTCGCGCTGAAGTCGCGGCCCAGAAGGTCTGTGGGGGCCGCATGGGAGCTGTCGGGGCTGGTGAGGCCCTTTTTGCGTTTGGGGCGGGCGCACAGGCCCTGGCGGGCCATCGAGGCCTCCACCGTCTTCTTCGACACCGACAGGCCATCGCGTCGCAGCCGGGCGCGCACCCTGGGCGACCCGTAGGTGCCGTCCGATTCGTCGAACGCCTTTTTCACCTCGGCGTCCAGCGCCCGGCGACGCCGCTGCCGATCGGTCAGCGGCCGGTCGAGGTGCTTGTAGAACGTGGATTCCGCCACGCCCAGCGCTCTGCAAGCCACAGAGTGAGGCACACCGTGGTCGGTCCTTTGGGCCGCGATGAACCCTGCGGTCACCGCGTCGCCTCGTTGACCCAAAGGACCACGGATCGTTTGAGCACATCACGCTCCATCTCCAGCTCGGCGACCCGGCGGCGCAGCCGGGCCAGCTCGGCCCGCTCGTCGCCGCTCAGCCCGCCCGAGCGCTCGTCTCGGTCCCGGCGCACCCAATTCCCGAGCGTGCCCTCGTTGACGCCGAGCTCCCGGGCGACGTGGGCCACCGGCCGGCCGGTCTCCTTGACGATCCGGACAGCCCCATCACGGAACTCCCGGTCATAATCTCTTCGCGGTCTGGACATAGCTCCTCCTTATAGAGCATGTCTCCACGAAAAGGGGGGAACCTCAAAGGATGCCCATGCCGAATCGACTTCTCCCGCGCAGCCTCCGCATTAATCGCCGCCAAAGGCAACGCCACTTCAATCAGCTTCGGCCGATAGCCCCCCTCACTCACAACGAGCCACGCTACCCGAAGCCCCCGACTCCGCCTCACACCCTCCCTCACAACCGCCAAGCACCAGCACCTCCGGGCGTTTCATGCATTGGATCCAATCTTTGGTAGTCGCGTTCATACGCTATAATATGCTATATCAATGTATTTAGATTTCTCTCGGCTGGAGTTCGCCGACAGCGCTCGCCGGCATGGAATCGCCGAACACGATGCCCGCCATGCATGTCGGAACGCGATCCGCATCTTCCATCGGGACGGTATCTTGATGCTCATTGGCGCCGATTACGGCGGTCGCATGCTGGAAGTGGGAATAACGACAAGGGGAGAAGACCCTAGAATCGTTCACGCGATGCCAGCACGAGCCCACTTTCTGAGGTGAATGACATGCCCCGATCCCTTCGAGAACTCATCACCGATGCCGAGGCAAGCGGCAACTGGGATGCTGTCGCGGATTGGTGCGAGACCTTCGACTGGTCAGAGGCCGAAGAAGTTCCAGTCGCCGAGTTCTATCTCCGGTGCGCGGCTGCCGCCCACCCCAGGAACGAATCGCAGATCACCGAAGCCGTGTCAAACGCCAGAGCCGACGGAACTCCTTGGCCCCGCATCGCCCAAATCCTCGGAATCACCGCCCAGGCCGCCCAACAGCACTACGCACCTCTGATCGACACCCGGAGCCTTCCCACCAGCAGCCACCCCAAATGACCTTGCCCCCTATCCGTGAAGAGGTCGCCTAGACACGTCAATGGGCCGACTCTCCTCTAATGCGCAATACGAGACAACCTCGCATTCAAGGATCTGTCGGCCCTCAAACGGGGCGGACCTCGTTGGCGAGCACGAGTAGGCAGTCATGTTCCGTCAGCTTTCGGCGCAACGCCGACAGATTCTTCAAGATTCGCTGCTTGGCTTCAACGGGATTGTCGGCCTCAACTGCTACGAGGGCCACGCCGGCTTGTTGGGCTGTATCCCGCAAGTCCGCTTGTTGGAGTGAGTCGCGGCCCCAGAGAATCACGCCGCGACATCCTTTCTCCTCTGATGCGCGGACGAGGTCGGCGTCTGACACATCAGAGCCGTCCCATCGCTGGAACTCCACCTCCGCTGGGGCTTCAAGAGAGAGGCTCTGCGGCAGAACTGCGTCGTAGAGCAGCCGCACGGTCAGGCGGCGCTCAAGAGTTGCATGCCGACTGACACCGTGTCCTCGAACGATTTGCCCTCCAACTCGGGATAGGCCTTCTCGATGACTTCGCGCCGACAACGGGTGTCGACGCTCGCCAAGGCCTTAGCACTGATTCGGTGCCCGTCAAGGTGGTATGTCCCGTTGAGGACTGTCGGGTGCAGTTTAGTGTTGTCGCTGGCTTGGAGCAGACCGAGGGTGGTGCCACCACCAAAGTCGAAGGGTCGGAATACCTCGTCGATGTCGGTGATGTGAAGGCCCATAACTCTTTGACCGCTCTCCACATCGTCCCATCCGTCGCCCTTGTTCACCAGCACCTTCCCCGTAGATGTGGCGCCGAGACGAACCGCCTTGGCATCGCCTGCAAACCGAGCTAGAGAGCCGATGACCTTGCTCGAGACTCTTCGATTCGACTCTGAGTTCAAGTAGACCCAGGTTCGGACGGCAACCACATCTCGAAACGTCCAGAGCAGCACTCTGGCCTGGCGTGGGCGCAAGATGCCTTTCGTGCCCAGGCGGTTGAGCCAGGACGGTTTGGTCCCGGCCAAGAAAGCCGCTTCCTTGGTGGGGTAGACCCCTGCTGTGAATACATCGGGAGCCCAGACGGCATGCTCAACCTCCGACCCGACCGCAGCAAGATCAAGCCGGTGGGGTCCGGACAATACACCGTTGATCTGGCGGAGCAGCCTGTCGGTCTCCCGACCTTCTGTCGGCATGGGCTCGACGAGTATCTGGCGCTCGGGGAAACCCGGGTATCTGCTCAGCACCCGGCTTCTGGTAGGCGGCTGACATACAAGCACCGTCTGGGTGCCAAACCAATGTGGGACCTCCGCCCCAGGTGACAGGCGGCGTACCGACGCCCCTGCTTTGTCGAGGTGGACGGCGAAGCGAAGGACATCGTCGGCCGGGAAGCCCCCGTCCAGCACGGCCACCGGGGTCTGCGGGAAGGACGAGGATTCGGTGCGGACGCCGGGCCAACACTGCGAATACAAGAGCTGTTCGTCTTCTGTGCCTGGCACTGTGCTGGGATCCATCCGTATCCGGCCATAGGGATCATCGGCCACCGCCTCGGCGACTCGCCGGCGAACCGGGGCGTCGACTGCCGGATTCCCGCACAGCATGGCCGCGGCAAGCCTCAGATCGCGATCGTCTTGGTCCAACGCGATCTCTGCCATCTCAGCGGCGGCCTCGTAGAAGTCGAAGGAAACGGCGAGGTTCGCCGCGAACTGCAACCGTTCAGGGTCTCTCCTCAACAGCGGGAGCACCTTGCCGAATACCTGCGGCAGGCAGGCAGCCTGCTCGGCGGTGAGGTGCTCAACCAGATCGGACATCGTGGTCGACATTGACCGCGAGCGGGAATCGGTGTTGCCCAAAATGTGGAGCACCGCGCTGTACAGGGCGGGCGAGGGCTGCTCTATGGTCGCCATTCTACTCCTCCCAGGGCGGCATACGGGATGTCTTGGTCGATCCGCTCGTCGGGCACATCGCCTGGCGACCACTGCACATGGCGAGCGGGCACTGCATCCAATCCGCGGGGTTCACGCACCTCCACACCAGCAGCCTTCAAATCGACTACTGGAAATACGAACACAAGGTAGGGAGGTTCGCTGCCGCTGAGCTTCAGACGTGCTCTCAGGCCGCGACCGCTCAATCCTGCAATGCTGGCCGCTGGCACCAGCCAGGAGTGGGGTGCTGGCACGATGTCGTCTGTCGAGATGTCGTTGAGGGCAGCAGCCGCTGGATCTCCCTGAAATCTCAGCCAGTGCAGATAGTTCCTCGGGGTCAAAAAAGCGGCACGGCGTTCCGCCCGCAAGTTGTGCAACCAGAATGCTTCGACCGAGACACACCGGGCGTAGTCGCAGGTGGGCTGCTGCATCGGGAGAGCCGATATGACCTGCCGCCTCAGCGTCTCAAGATCATCGAAGACGAGCGACGCCTGGGAGGTGGCCAACGCCTGAAGGCCAGCCGCCCGGCTGCGAGCGGACCTGGGCAGCCCCGAATCGCTAGACACGATCCTGATGAGCTCACGCGCCAGCGTCACCTCGTCCAACACGCCGCCAGTATCGCAGAGGGTCCTAGCAAGGTGAGAATGAGTAGGGCCCTCGTCCCCACTCCCAAAGGCAGACAGCGGCAATAAGGCAGGCTCCCGTAGGAAAACAGATCACTGCTGGGCTAGAGGGGACCCGACCACCTCTTCGTACTTCCTTGGGTCGCTTAGATGACGTACGAGCTTGTCAATCCACGCTTTGGTATACCCATACCCGTTTGAGTATCCCCCCTTTGGCCGGTCACCTCGATTAGGGGGTAACTATGTCTTTGATGGAAAGGGGCAGGCCGCCGGGCAGGACCAGGCGGCGTTTCAGCAAGGAGTTCAAGGCTGACGCTGTGGCGTTGGTGTTGGACGGCGACCGGCCGGTGGCCCATGTGGCGCGCGATCTGGGGATCGGCGAGTCCAATTTGGGCAATTGGGTGCGCCAGGCCCGCATCGACCGGGGCGACAGGCCGGGTCTGGCGACTGGGGAGCGCTCGGAGCTGGTGCGGTTGCGCCGGGAGAACTCGAAGCTGCGGATGGAGTGTGAGCTGCCATGCGAGCGACGGCCTTCTGGGTGAAGGAGTTGGGAGAGTGACCCGCTATTTGTGGGTGGCTGCCCGGAGGGCCGAGGGGTTCCCGACGAAACCAGCGTGCGATGCGGCCGGTGTGAGCCGCCAGGCGTTCTACGACTGGTCCGTGCGCCAAAAGGCGGGCCCGAGCCCGAGGGAGCTGGCCGACGCCGAGCTGGTGGGCGCTATACGCGCCGTCCACGCCGAGTCGGGCGGCGCCTACGGGTCGCCCGGGGTCACCGCACAGCTGCGCCGGCAGGGCCGCAGGGCCAACCGCAAGCGCGTCGAGAGGCTCATGCGACGCAACGGCATCTGCGGCATCCACAAGCGGCGCAAGCCCCGCCTCAAGGGCTCAGGCCCCTCCGGATCGGCGCCCGAGGACCTGGTGCGCCGGCGGTTCCGCCCCGGCCGGCCGGATCGGGTGTGGGCCAGCGACATCACCTATGTCCCCACCGGACAGGGCTGGCTGCACCTCGCCGTCGTGCTCGACGTCGGCTCGCGGAGGCTCATCGGCTACTCCATGGCCGACCACGCCCGCTCAGAGCTCGTCGTCGACGCCCTGGACACCGCCGCCGCGTCCAGAGGCCACCGCACCGCCGGGGTGATATTCCACTCCGACCGCGGCCCGCAATACCTCTCGGGGCAACACGCCTCCGCGCTGGCCCGCCACCAGATGCGCCAATCCGCCGGGCGAGTCGGGAACTGCTGGGACTGTGAGCATGATATGGGGGTCGTTCTTCGCATCCCTCAAACGCGAGCTCGTCACACAAACCCGCTTCGCGACCCGCAACCAGGCCCGCCGCGAGATCTTCGCCTGGATCGGCCGCTACAACACCCGCAGAATCCACTCCACCCTCGACTACCACACCCCCACAGAATGGGAGGACCACCACCGACAACCACTAGAACAAGCCGCACAAACCAAGTGACCGGACAACGGGGGGAACTGAGCTTCCCCCCTAATCGTGGAGAGTTTGTTTTTGAGGGTCGGGGTTGTGGGCCTGTTCGTATTCTACGGGGCTGGTCATTCCGATTGCGGAGTGGAGGCGGTGCTGGTTGTACCAGGTGTGGACCCATAGGGTGATTTCTCGTCGGGCCCGGGCTCTGGTGGTCCAGGCCCGGCGTGAGATGAGTTCGTGGGTGAGCGTGGAGAAGAACGACTCGGCCGGCGCGTTGTCCAGCGCGTTGCCGGTTCTTCCGGTGGACCGTGAGATGCCGAGCCGCCGGCAGGCGGCGGCGAAGGCTTCTGAGGTGTATTGGCCGGATTCAATCGGTCGTCGCAACACCTTGACGATGGAGGTGTTTGATGGTGACGATGGTGGAGCGGCAGCGGGAGGTTCGGCTGTATCGGGGCAGGTTCCGTCGCCGGGGCGGCCGACGGTGGCGTGGCGGCGGGATCGGGTGAGGTTTTGGGAGGCTGTCGCCGGTGGGGAAAAGACTGGCGACGCGGCGGCTTCGGCCGGGGTGTCGGCGCCGGTCGGGTACCGGTGGTTCCGGCACGCTGGCGGTGTGAACCCTTTCCTTCCCCCGGCGGTGTCGGGCCGCTATCTGTCGTTTGCCGAGCGAGAGGAGATCGCCTTGTGGCGTGCTCAGGGCGCCGGGGTGCGTGAGATAGCCCGGAGGCTCGGCCGGTCTGCGTCGACGGTCTCGCGGGAGTTGCGCCGGAACGCGTCGACGAGGACGTTTCGGCTCGAGTACAAAGCGACGATCGCCCAGTGGCATGCCGAGCGCCGCGCCCGTCGCCCCAAGCCTGCGAAGCTGGCTGTCAACGACCGGCTCCGATGCTATGTGCAGGACCGCCTCTCGGGGCGCGTCCAGGCGCCCGATGGGCGGGTGCTGGGCCCCGAGGGCCCTCAGTGGAACGGCAAGAACAAGCCCCACCGCGGCGACCGGCGCTGGGTGCAGGCCTGGAGCCCCGAGCAGATCGCACGGCGCCTGCCGGTCGACTTCCCCCATGATGGGTCCATGCGGATCAGCCACGAAGCCATCTATCAGGCTCTCTACGTCGAGGGCCGCGGCGCCCTCAAACGCGACCTGGTCGCGTGCCTGCGGACCGGGCGCGCCCTGCGGGTCCCCCGAGCCCGAGTGGGGCGCCGGGCCTGGGACCACGTCACCGACGACGTGTTGATCAGCGAACGCCCCGCCGAGGCCGCCGACCGGGCAGTCCCCGGACACTGGGAAGGCGACCTGGTGATCGGCCTCAAGCGCTCCGCCATCGGCACCCTCGTCGAGCGCACCACCCGGTTCACGATGCTGATCCACCTGCCACGAGAGCCCGGCTACGGCAAACAGCCCAGAACCAAGAACGGGCCGGCCCTCGCCGGCTACGGAGCGGTCACCATGAAGAACGCACTGTCACGCTCGATGTCCACCCTCCCCGAACAGATCCAACGCTCTTTGACCTGGGACCGGGGCAAGGAGCTCTCCGCCCACGCCGAGTTCACCGCCGCCACCGACATCCCCGTCTACTTCGCCGACCCGAAGAGCCCCTGGCAGCGCGGAACCAACGAGAACACCAACGGCCTGCTGCGCCAATACTTCCCCAAGGGCACCGACCTCTCGCGATGGTCAGCAGAAGAGATCGAAGCAGTCGCCGCCACGCTCAACAACAGACCCCGCAAAGTACTCGGCTGGAAAACACCCGCCGAAACCCTCAACGAACACCTACACTGCGCTCAACAACCCGGTGTTGCGACGACCGATTGAATCCGGCTTGCGATCCCTTGTCCGAGTGGAAGATGACGCCTTTGACGTTGCCGCCTCTGGTGGCGACCGCGGTGTTGATGGCCTGTTTGGCCAGCTCGGCGGTCGGGTACCGGTCGGAGGTGGCGAAGCCGACCATGCGCCTGGAGTAGAGGTCCTCGACGGTCGCGAGGAACACCGGGCCCTCGGCGGTGGGAACCTGTTTGAAGTCGCCGCACCATTTCTGGTTGACCCCTGTCGCGCTGAAGTCGCGGCCCAGAAGGTCTGTGGGGGCCGCATGGGAGCTGTCGGGGCTGGTGAGGCCCTTTTTGCGTTTGGGGCGGGCGCACAGGCCCTGGCGGGCCATCGAGGCCTCCACCGTCTTCTTCGACACCGACAGGCCATCGCGTCGCAGCCGGGCGCGCACCCTGGGCGACCCGTAGGTGCCGTCCGATTCGTCGAACGCCTTTTTCACCTCGGCGTCCAGCGCCCGGCGACGCCGCTGCCGATCGGTCAGCGGCCGGTCGAGGTGCTTGTAGAACGTGGATTCCGCCACGCCCAGCGCTCTGCAAGCCACAGAGTGAGGCACACCGTGGTCGGTCCTTTGGGCCGCGATGAACCCTGCGGTCACCGCGTCGCCTCGTTGACCCAAAGGACCACGGATCGTTTGAGCACATCACGCTCCATCTCCAGCTCGGCGACCCGGCGGCGCAGCCGGGCCAGCTCGGCCCGCTCGTCGCCGCTCAGCCCGCCCGAGCGCTCGTCTCGGTCCCGGCGCACCCAATTCCCGAGCGTGCCCTCGTTGACGCCGAGCTCCCGGGCGACGTGGGCCACCGGCCGGCCGGTCTCCTTGACGATCCGGACAGCCCCATCACGGAACTCCCGGTCATAATCTCTTCGCGGTCTGGACATAGCTCCTCCTTATAGAGCATGTCTCCACGAAAAGGGGGGAACCTCAGAACCTCACTGCGCGAAAGTGTGGGTTTGGGGTTGCTGGTGTCGGTGTGGGGTCATGTTATCAGTAGGCCTCTGGCTTGGAAGTTGGCGGGGTTGGTGAAGCCGTGGGCGGTGCGTCTTAGGACTTGGAGGAGGTTGTTGGTCCCCTCGATGCGGCCGTTTGAGGGCTGGCCGGTGTGGTGCCAGTCGAGGATCTCGTCGGACCATTCGATGATGGCGTTCACGGTGTCGTGGAACTCGGGGATCTCTCCGGTGAGGTTGAACCTCCCCGGGTATTGCGCAGGCTCTGTTCCTTGGGAGGATGGAGCCATGACAGTGCGAAGGGGGCCGGGGAGGTACCCGGTGGAGTTCCGCGAGCGTGCGGTGCGTATGGTCTTTGAGGCCGAGCGTCGGGGCGGTTCGCAGTGGGAGGCGATTTTGTCGGTCGCCGAGAAGCTGGGGCCCACGGCGGAGACGGTGCGCCGCTGGGTGCGCCGCTGGGAGGTCGACGAGGGCCGGCGGCCGGGTCTTTCGACCGATGAGCGCGAGCGGCTCAAGGAGCTGGAGCGGGAGAACTGGGAGTTGCGCCGGGCGAACGAGATCTTGAAATCGGCGTCGGCTTTTTTCGCGGCGGAGCTCGACCGCCCGCGCAGGTGATGGTGAACTTCGTCGACGCCCATCGGGAGCGTTTCGGGGTCGAGCCGATCTGCAGGGCTTTGCAGTTCGCCCCGTCGACGTATTGGTCGGCGAAGCGGCGGGCGCCGTCGGCCAGGGCCAGGCGCGACGATGAGCTCAAGGTCGAGATCGCCCGGATCCACGCCGAGAACTTCGGGGTCTACGGGGCGCCGAAGGTGTGGGCGCAGCTCAACCGCGAGGGCCATCGGGTGGCGCGCTGCACTGTCGAGCGGCTCATGCGCGACCTGGAACTTGCCGGCGCGGTACGGGGCCGCCCGCGGCGCACGACAGTCGCCGACGACACCGCGGCGCGGCCCCGGGACCTCGTCGAGCGCCGGTTCAGCGCCACCGCCCCGAACCGGCTGTGGGTCGCGGACTTGACCTATGTGCGGACCTGGTCGGGGTTCGTCTACGCGTCGTTCGTCACCGACGCCTACAGCCGGCGCATCGTCGGCTGGCACGCATCGCGCTCTTTGCGCTCAGATTTGGCGCTGCACGCCCTCGAGCAAGCCATCTGGGAGCGCAACCGCGTCGGCGCCGATCTCGGCGGCCTGGTCCACCACTCCGACCGCGGCACCCAATACCTTTCCATCCGCTACACCGAGCGGCTCGCCGAAAACGACATCGTCGCCTCCGTCGGATCGCGCGGCGACTCATACGACAACGCCCTGGCCGAAACGATCATCGGCCTCTACAAGACCGAGCTAGTCCGCAACAAAGGCCCCTGGCGCGGCCTCGACGACCTCGAGCTCGCCACCCTGGAATGGGTCGACTGGTTCAACTGCCGCCGCCTGCACCACAGCATCGGCCGCATCCCGCCGGCCGAGCACGAGGCCAACCACTATCGTCAACAAAACCCAGGCCGCCAGGCCGACACACAAACAAAACAGCCTGCATAAAACCCGGGGAGGTTCAGGTAGAGGTCGCCGAGCCGGTTGAGGGCTTCGAGGGCTTGGTCGTGGTCTTGGGCTTCGTAGATGCCCCGGAGCTGTTGAAGCGCCTGCCAGGCGGTGCGGAGGCGGGGGTGGGCTTCGAAGAGGCCGTCGAGGCGGTCCTGGTCTGCTGTGGTGAGGGCGTCTTGTCGGCGCAGCAGCATGAACCGGGCTTTGAACACCTCGGGATCGAACGCCGGTTTGCCTCCCTGGCGCTGTCGGCGCTGGACGTCGCGGCGCACCGCGACAAGCCCCGAGGAGAACCATCTGATGACGTGGAACCGGTCCAGGACATGGCGGGCGTGGCCCAAGCGGGCGTCGATGGCCGCTTTGTAGGCGGGGGACCCGTCGGTGACCACGACTTTGACCTGTTTGCACCATTTGTGCCCCTGCTGCGCCAAAAACCCTGCCAGGGCGGCTGTGCTGCGGTGCGGGACCATCGCCAGGGTCTGGCCGGTGTCCGCGTTGACGATCACGGTCACGTAGCGGTGGCGCTTGCGGATCGAGGTCTCATCGACCAAAAGCACCCGGCACCGCAGGCTTCTTCGCCGCTCGGCGACCACCCCGGCCCATGCCCGCACCAAGTCGTTGACCTGATGCCAGCCGACGCCGTGGCGGCGGGCCACCTGTCGGATCGGCATGGCCCTGGCATCAGCGACCAGCCGGCGGGCCAGACGGGCCGTCAGGCGGCCCTCGAACGCCGGGTGGCCCTCCACAAACCGCCTGTCGCATCCACCGCACACCAGCCTGCGCCTCTTCCACAACAGCGTCACCGCCCGGCCCGACACCTCCAGGTCGCGGACCTCTTTGACCCGCACATCATGGACCCCCGAGCACGCGGCCCCGCAGCCCGGGCACCGGGGCCGGCGCACCGCCGACTCCACCTCCACAACCAACTCCAACGGCGTGTCCGAAACCACCGCCAGCACGCGAACCCGGCGCAAGTGCAACCGCACCCGCATAACATCTGAACTCATCGGGGCCCTCTGGGATAGGCGACATGAACATCACCAACTCCAGCAGGGCCTCGACCCCAACTCAGGGACCCTCAACCACCCCCAACCCCACAATCACGCGAAGGCTCGATTTTTTCGGTTCAGATTTGCTGCGCCCTTTCCGTGCCCGGGTACCTCGAAACAGGGCGGCCTGACGGCCCGATACTACATGGGTGGAAGTTGCTCCAACTCCTCCTTTTGCCCCGTCAGCATGCCGACTGCTGCACGGTTCTGAGGCCAGCTCAGGAGTTGGCGGCAACTAGATGAGGACCGCGAGGGCGATAGCCGAACCATGACGCACAGACACCTGGGCCGGAACCCTCTTCTCAGTTCCACTAATCCTAAGGGGCAACTCTATGTCGACATCTCCACTCATATCATGAGAATTCAAGATGGCAGAAGTGTGATCTGAAGAACGAATTCTACCTTCAAAGCCGTTTGGCAGACCTGCTGCCCATTGAAAGTGCCAATTGCTCTCATGGCGATTCCAACACAATAGGGTGCTCTGCCACCCTGATATCTTCTTCATCCGCACACAAGACGCAGCTAACGATGTATTTGACCTACCAGCGATAACCCGCAGTGTGTGAAGGGTACGGGGCCGATCGTGGATAGTCTCCTTGACCCACCAGGCAGGTAATAACAACGCCCCAGCAAAATCTTCGCAAAATCTCTCTTCCACATCTTTGCCAATAATATGCCTTGCTGCCACGAACTCAGAATTCGGTGCCATCAACAAGAGATGTCCCAATTCATGAGCTATCGTAAAACGACGTCTCTTTGGTGAGATATCTGACCGCACTAGAATACTTGTAGAACCTTCGTACCTTTCCAAGCGTCCATCTTCGAGCAGAGGTCGGTCGCTGATACTATCCACACCAAGTTTACATGCCAGCCTCTCCACATCAATCGGAGGGTCTCCGAGACCAAATTCTTTGGACACCCTAGCTGCAAGCTTCTCAGCAAGAGTATTCACAATCCGAGTGTCTCCTTCAGCCGCTTCCAATCAGCTGGACTGTTTAGCAAAAGCCTTCGCACTCCATCTGAAACTTTCAGTCGTTCCGCACGCTGAAGTAATCTCTCCGAATGTTCGTCAGACCATTCATACTCCTCCTTGGCAGACACTAGGGCGCTTATCTCCTGCATCGACAGAGTTCTGGTAAAAGTTGTGAAGAATCCTGGTACATCGACTCCTAGTGCTATGCCGATCATAAGCAGTTGATTGTGCGCCATCGTTGCAACCAGTAGTGGACTTGATAGGTAATGATCAAGATAGGCGGGTTCCAGACCAAGCTGAGCTGTTATTTCATTCTGGCCTTCTCCGCTCAATGTAACCCATTTCTCGCGAAGTTCCTCTTGCAGAGCAGAGTAAAGAATGGTGGCGTTACGTCTCCTGGTGGGGCCGTGATCGATTTGGGACTTGTTCCGATTAATGAAGGCTCTGATCACTTGATCCAACTCGTCAGGTTGATCATATTTTTGACAATCAATAAGTGGGTTACCCTCGATCTGTCGACTAATCGAATCCCCCTGAGGTACCAAGTACAAGATTGGCAGACCACGTTGAGTTGCCATTTCGATTTCTTGTCCAGTTCCAGCACTTCCTCCTTGTAGTGACAATACAATCAAAGCATCTGCTTCCGCTAGGACCAAAAGTGTGTTCTTTCGGAATATCTGCCAAGAACTTGCGTTGCTAATCCAAGGGGCACTCAGAACTGCTGGGGCATGGGTTCGGTATTTTAGTGGCCCGCCATCGAAATGCGGATCTTGAACTATATTAACTATTTTGTCTACCTCAAAACCCACAAGTCTGCGTTCTTCATCCGAATCATTGGCACGAGTTAGCGGTGAAGCGATATAGATTAGTGGCAACTCTAGATCCGCCGTACCCCGAGGGTTTTCACCACTTTCCCATGGAAGGGTCATTTCACCCTTCATGGCTAACTTCCGGTTCCACTAGTCGCTGCTCGATCCAGTCGATTAGCTCTTCTCGGCTAACTGAGCCTGCGGCAACCCCCTCAATGACCTTTACTGTCTCATTCCTATCTGGCCCATCATCTGGCGGTGCCACCCACTCATATCCGTTTCTCCTTGCAAATTCAATAAGACACAGATACCCAACGCGTTTGTTGCCATCGACTAGTGGATGACCTTTGATTAGCTGAAAGGCCATCGCCGCCGCCTTCTCGGCAAAGCTCGGATAGTATTCGAATCCTTCAATTCCTGCGGTTGGAGCTGAGAGAGCATGCTCGGCCCTGTGCAATCCAGGTAGACGCGCCAGTGCCTCGACCTCTGTCCCCGTGACCGATTCTGCGATCAACAGGAAATCTTCAAGGCCGAGGCACTGAACGGTCATATCACTGAGCCAACCTCTCAAGAACGACGCGCTCCTCCTCCATCATCCGCTGGAGTCGGGCCTGAAATTCAGGGTCTTGGCGACGTCTCTCAATGAGCTCAGAAATCGCTGAGCGGATGACCTCCGATGCGGAGACACCATCGACGCGTGCGACGGCATCTAGCTCGGCTGCCTGCTCAGCACTCTGGCGTACAGTGGTTGTGCGTGTCTCTGCCATGAGCTGGTCCCCTCCTTTGGGATGTCTTTACCGTATCACGCATACTGACTCTTGTAGCAAGTATTCATGCCATCACGAATGCACCATTGGTACTCCGCGCATTAACTCGGAGAGCCAGATACGGCCAAGAGATCGGCGACGTTGAGGGCTAGGCCGGTTTGGGCGAAGTGGGGGGTGTAGTCGGTGAAGGGGTCTATGAGGTAGTGGGCTGTTGGGAGCTCGGTGGGGTCGTCGGGGACGGAGACGATGGCTAGACGCCAGCGGTCGGGGAGGGATTTGGCTTTGCTGATCTGTTGGGCGCTGATGTGGATTTCGGTGGTGCGGGGGAGATGGCCTTTGACTTCGATGAAGTAGTGGGTGCCGGTATCGGGGTCGACGGAGAGCACGTCGTAGCCGGGGTTGCTGTGAGACTGGGCCTCGGGGATGCGGCCGAGGGTCCGCTCGGCTTCGAGGACGGCGGCAACAGCTCGGCGGTCGGTCTCCATCTTGTCGGCGGTGTCTTTGGGGTCGGGCGGCATGCCTCGGAGATGGTCGATGAGGCCTTGGGGGACGATGATGGCCGCACCGACGACGGTGGGCGGGCTGTTGTGGAGGTCGCTCTCCTGGTCTAGATCCAATCGGCGGCGAACCAGCCTGGCCGCTAGATCCTCGGCCCGAGCCCTCGCACGGCCCGAATTGAGTCGGGGTTTCTGGCCCGCGAGCTCCTGGGCTTTCAGCTCTTCAGCACGCAAATCCCAGTAGCGGACCTCGGCTTCGAGGCGTTCTCTCACCGCCGCTCGGACTTTGTCGACACGAGCTTCGGTCACCCGGTTGATCTCCTCGAAGTGGGGTTGGGAGAGATGCTCTATGGCCCAGCTCTTCGCGGTCTCTTCGGCGGTGTGATCGGCCCAGTCCAAGTCGAGATGGCCGTCGAGCAGCGCCCGATCTTCCTCACCCAGTGGGGCGTAACCGATGTAGGGCTCGTTTCCGGCGCTTTTGGCATTGCCTTGGTGGTCGATCTCTACGTACTGGAATCGCCTCGACACCACTTGGCGGTGGCCGTGGACCTCTCGCCCGTCGGTGACGGAATGATCGAGGTATACCAGCAGCCGGGGATTGGTTGACCGGTCTTCGGGGTCAACCAGGGTGGCACCCCGCGACAGCGTGCGCTCGTGATCGGCCAGCACCTTGTTGATGACCGCGGTGAGCAGCGGGGTGCCCGGTGAAATCAGCTCGGCTCGGTCGCCTCCGTCGATCTGGATACAGGCCTTGTCGAAGGTCACCCGCTCGTATCGGTCGTGTACCGGGCCGAGTGCTGCGTCGGCAAGAGAGCGGATCGCCGCCGGAATCCGCGTTATCTCGAACCGGCCCTGCTCTCGGCCCACGATGCGCCCTCCGTATCGGCGAAGAGCCTCGGAGAAGAATGCGTGGACGAACCACGGTTGCAGCTTGCGGGCCCGGGCTCGCTCCATGTCTTCGCGGATCTTGTCGTTGGCCGCGGGATCAGCAAGGTCGCCGACCAGGGCCCGCTGTTTCAACACATCCACCAGATGGTGCCCGTAGTCGCTTTCGATCACTTCATTCATGTATTCGAGATGGGCAGGATCGTCATCAGCGGTAATGGCCTTGAGCAGCAGTTCTTGGAGGGAAGTGTTGATGTGCGAGTCGCCGAGCACGTCGTACACCTGGTCGCCATAGACGCCCCGTTGTTGCTCGATCTTTTCGAACAGTCGGGTGAACACCACCCCTTCCCTGGTCTCGTGGGCGATCAAGTTCCACATGCGGCAGGGTCGCTGCTGACCGATGCGGTGGATGCGGCCGAACCGCTGCTCGATTCGGTTCGGGTTCCACGGCAGGTCGTAATTGACCATCATGTTGGCCACTTGGAGGTTGACACCCTCACCAGCGGCGTCGGTGGCCACCAGCACCCGCACCGCGGGGTCGACACGGAATCGGTCTTGGATGGCTCGGCGGTCATGGCGCTTGATTCCTCCGTGGATGACAGCCACCGCCTCAGGATTGCCCAGTTCAGCGGCGATCCGATCGGCCACATAATCAAGCGTGTCCTTGTGCTCAGAGAACACGATCAACTTCCGAGGACCCGATGGCGCGCTGCCTTCATCGGAGCCTTCACCATTTCCAGCTCGGAATTGATCGGATCGCAGGAGGCCTCGCAGTTGTATCCACTTGGTGTCTTCGCCGCTGCTTCGTACGGCCTCGGCTAGTTTGACGAGTTCCTCTAGCTCAACCACCTCGGCTTCGAGTTCTTCGGCGGTGGAGGAAGCAGTGGTTGCGTCGATCACATGGTCTTCAAGCTCTTCTAGCTCCACATCATCGAAGTTGTCGAAGTCGAAATCCACAAGATCGGCAAATCGCACTCCCCTGGGCAGGTCCGCTACCGACACAGGTTTGCCGCCAGCACTCAGGCGGCGGAGTTCGGCAGCCTGATTGGTTAGCCGATCTCGACGGCGGCGCAGAGAGTGGTAGATGGCAGCCGGTGACGACGCAAGGCGTCGCTGGAGCGCGGCGAGGGCGAATCCGAAGATGATCCCTCGTCGCCGATCCCCCTCCTCTTGCATTCGGTTAGCACGGTCCATGCCATTGCGCACGTAGTCGGTGACCGCTTCGTACAGCTCGGCCTCGGGCTCAGACAGCTCGAAGTTGACGCTCTCGGCAGTCCGTTCGGGAAATAGGCGACGACCCTCGAACGTACACAGGTTCTCCTTCACAAGTCGGCGCATCACGTCATCGGTTTCGGGCATCTGGTCGTCGCGCAGCCGTCCGGCGAACCGCTCAGGGTCGATGAGGGTCATGAAGGCAAGAAAATCCTCGTTCTTGCCGTTGTGGGGAGTGGCCGACAGCAGCAGGAAGTGGCGAGTTTGATCCCTTAGAACCTCCCCCAGCTCGAACCGCTTGGTCTTGCGCAGTTCATCGCCGTAGAGGTGAGCAGACATCTTGTGGGCCTCGTCAACGATCACCAGGTCCCAATCGGCCAGCTTGAGCTTCTCGATGAGGTCTTCGGCCCGTGACAGCTGGTCGACCCTGGCCACCAAGAGGTTCTTCTCCAGAAACGGATTGCCGGTGCGCGACGCCTCGACCGCTGAGCGCGACATCAGCTCGAAACTGAGGCCGAACTTGTCCCACATCTCATCCTGCCATTGCTCCACCAAGCTGCCGGGGGCGACGATCAAACAGCGGGCCACATCGCCTCGCAGCATCAGCTCGCGGATCAACAGCCCCGACATGATGGTTTTGCCGGCACCTGGGTCGTCGGCCAGCAGGAACTTGAGCGGACGTTGCTCCAGGAACCGGTTGTAGACGGCGTCGATCTGGTGGGGGTAGGGCTCGATGTTGGAGGTGTCCACCGCGGCATAGGGATCGGCCAAGTGCGCCGACTTCATGCGGCGAGCCTCAGAGGCCAGGCGAAATGCGGCACCGTCGGCGTCGAAGCTCCACCTTTGCTGGGACACCTCCTGGATGGTGGCCAGGTCGTCCAGCGTGATGATCCGCTCTCCGAGCCCTCCAGTGGCCGACCGATAGGTCAAGGTCGCCGACCCGGTGCCGTGCACGTCGAGCGCAACCACAGTCACGTCACCGTCAGCCACCACCCCCGAGAGCCGTTTTCCGGCAGTTAGGTCGTCGAACCCCAGGGCAGCCATCCAGGCCACGCTACCCTGCGGCTATGAGCAAGAGGCTTGATGGAAAAGCGGCGATGGTTACGGGGGCGGGGAATGGGATTGGGCGGGCTATTGCGCTCTTGTTGGCGGAGCATGGGGCGCAGGTGGTGGTGAACGATCTGGGGACTGATGAACTGGGTGACGGGGCGGATGCTTCCCATGCGGCCCAGACGGTGGCTGATATTGAGGCGGCGGGGGGCACGGCGGTGGCCAACCACTCAGACGTGGCTTCCTTTGATGGGGCTGGGGCGGTGGTGCAGCAGACGGTGGACGCTTACGGGCGCATCGACATCGCGGTGAACTGCGCAGGGGCGGCTATCGAGGGGTCGATCTATGAGATGGCGCCGGAGCTGTACCACAAGACCATTGCCTTGCAGATGTCCCAGAAGTGGTACATCGCCCGCCACGCGGTGCCGTTGATGGTGGCCCAGGGTTGGGGCCGGGTGGTGAACACCACTTCGCACGGGGCACTGGGTGATCTGGGCCAGCCGGCGTTCGCCGCGGCCATGGGCGGGGTGATCTCCATGACCAAGGCGCTGGCCACCGAGACGGCGGGCACCGGTGTCACCGTGAACTGCCTGGCCCCGGGAGCGGCCACTCGGCTGCACGCCAAGTCGCACGACGACTTCAAGGCCTGGCACGAGCAGGGGATCATCGACGACGAGATGTGGCAGAGCTACCTCACCACTCCCCCGCCCGAATACGTGGCCCCTGCGGTTGTGTGGCTTTGTACCGATGCGGCCGACTACATAAGCGGCCACGTGGTCCACGCCGCGGGCGGCCAGGTAGCGGTGTTCAACGAGCTGCGAGAGGAGCGGGCCATCTACCGGGGCGACCACGCCGAGGTGGACCCGTGGACCCTGGACGAACTCGACCACCTGTTCCCCCGCAACCTGCTGCCCCGGCCCTGAGCGGCCAGGCTCGCCATCGGCGGGCGCTCAAAGGGCGTGCTGGCACACCCAGCGGTGCATGGCGATGCCTGAGGCCACCCCGGCGTTGATGGAGCGGGTGGAGCCGAACTGGGTGATGGCCAGAACCGCCTCACACACCTCCACTGCCTCGGGCGACAGACCAGGGCCTTCCTGGCCGAAGAGCAGCACACAGCGCTCGGGCAGCGAGTAGCCCTCGATGGGCTCGGTGCCGGGGCCGTTGTCGATGCCCAAGATCGGCAGCTCGGCCTCAGCGGCCCAGGCGACCAGGTCGTCCAGCTCGGGATGGTGCAGCACGTGGAGGTAGCGGTCGGTGACCATGGCCCCCCGACGGTTCCAGCGCCGCTTACCCACGACGTGTACCGCAGCGGCGCCGAAGGCGTTGGCGTTGCGCACCACGGTGCCGATGTTGAGGTCGTGCTGCCAGTTCTCCACTGCGACGTGGAACCCGTGGCGGCGGGCATCCAGATCGGCCACGATGGCCTCATGGCGCCAGAAGCGGTAGGCGTCCACCACATTGCGGGTGTCGCCAGCCTCCACCAGTTCGGGATCGAGGTGGGGTGGGAGGCGCTCAACCCAGCGCGGCAACGCCTACACCCCAGGACCTGCCGACACTCATTGGATGACGGTAGCAATCCGTTGACAATCGACTAGAAACTGCCCATGGTCAACCGACTTGTTCCCGCTGCGATATCGATACTGCTGGCCGCGCTGCTGTTAGCCGCGTGCAGCGATGCCGACACCCCCGCCATCGGCGACGGCACCCTCGGCACGGTCACCGTGGGCCGGGGCGACTCCGTCCAAATCCGCTCGATCAGCTCCTTCGAGGACATGGGCGCCGGCGCCCGCGACTACATCAACATCGTGGAGATGGCCATCGATGACTACGGGCCGATCCATGGCGAATTCACCGTCGGGCTCGGCGAGGGCATCCACGACGGGTGCTCAGCCGATGAAGGTCAAAGAGTTGCCGAGGCCGCGTTGGCCGATGACGGCGTGGTGGGGGTGATCGGCACATCCTGCTCGTCGACCGCCACCACCGCGGTGCCGTTGATCACCGCAGAGGGGCTGGTGGTGATCTCCATGTCGAACAGCTCGCCGGCCCTCACCTCTGACCTGGCCGGCACGCCGGCCGAGCACTATCAGCCGGGGTACTACCGCACGTCTCACAACGACCTTTACCAGGGTGAGGCGGTGTCCTCCTTCCTGCACGACACGCTCGGGGCGCAAAGCGCGGCGATTGTCCACGAGGGCGACGCCTATACCCGAGGGCTGGCCCAGGCATTCCGCTCCTCGTTCGAGCGCAGCGGCGGCACCGTAACCGACTTCGTGGAGGTCAACTCGGACGCGTCTGACCTGGCCGAGATGCTGACCCGTCTAGCCGCCGGCAATCCCGATGCGCTGTACTTCCCGCTCACCCAAGACACGGCGGCCGAGTTCATCGAGGCCTTGAGACGCAATGGAGACTTCGAGGACACGGTGCTGGCGTCGGGCGACGGCGTTCTGCACGACGCATTCTTGGCCTTGGACTCCTCACGGGGGGTGTTCGTCTCCGGTCCCGACCTCGACTTCGGCGGCAATGCCAACCAGGCCACCGGCGTGGACGCCGACCAAGCAGCCGAACGGTTCTCAATCAAAACGGGGTCGCCGCCCCACCGGGCCTTCTGGGCTCACGCCTACGACGCCACAACGCTGCTGCTCGATGCCGTCACCGCCGCATCTCGCATTGAAGGCCGCGAACTGGTAATCGATAGGGCGGGAATCCGCCAGTACCTCAACCAGGTTGCCGACTACCAGGGACTCATCGGCGACATCAACTGCGATGCGTACGGGGATTGCGGTTCAGGGAGGATATCCATCATCGAGCACCTGAACCCCGACGACACCCTTGCCTCCCGGGACAACGTGGTCTTTCGGTTTTCCCCGTAGTCCCCCGCCGCAGACCTTTAGACCATCGCGGCGATCCGCTCGGCGTGCTCGTCGAGCGATCCGAAACAGGGGGTGAGCGCCCAAGCCCGCTTGAGGTAGAGGTGGGCGTCGATCTCCCATGTGAAGCCCATGCCGCCGTGGACCTGCACGCAGTCTTTGCCGTTGTGGTCGGCGGCCTCAGCGGCCAGGATGCGGGCGCCTGACACCGCCCGGTCCTCGTCGGCAAGTTCGGGAGCGTCGAGCACGCAACTGGCGTAGTACAGGGCGGCTCGGGCTACTTCTTCGCGGCTGTACATGTCGGCGCACATGTGCTTGATGGCCTGGAACTGGCCGATGGGCTTGCCGAACTGCTGGCGCTCTTGCGCATAGGCCACGGCTAGCTCTCGAGCGCCCGTTGCCAGCCCCACTTGGAGGGCCGAGCTCAAGAACACCGCCCGGTTGGCCCAGCCGTAGCAGCCGTCAACCTCTTCACCCTGGGGCAGTTCGGCCACCCGGCCCACCGGGGTCAGCGGGTCCACCGACTGGGCCGGCTCCACCGACAGCTCGGCGGCGTCCACCCGCCACACGCCCTCCCGGTCAATCACCAACAGGGCATCGAGCACATCGGGGTACTCCACCAACGCGGGCCCGTCGGTGCGCTCGATGAAGCCGACCACCGCGTCGTCTGTCACCCCCGAGGCCAACAGCGTGCCCACCAGCGGTCCGGGCACCAGGGCTCGGCCCAGTTGCTCGAACACCAGCCCGGCCTCGGCCCAGCCCAGCCCCACCCCGCCTTCTTCCTCGGGCACCACCAGCGAGAACACGCCGGTGTCGGCCAACTCACCCCAGAGTCGGCGATCCACCCCGCCGCAGTCGGCCAATCCCCGCACGGTGTCGATGTCGAAGCGTCCCTGGCACAAGTCCCGGATGCCGTCGCACAGGGCAACTTGGTCATCGGTTAGCTCGAAGTCCATTCCTACTGCTCCTTGGACTGGTCCTGAGAGTGCTCTATTGGCCGGAAGTCCATGCCTACCGCTCCTTGGGCAAGCCCAGGATGCGCTCGCCGATGATGTTCTTTTGGATCTGGGAGGTTCCCGCCGCGATCGACAGGCTGAGCACGTACAAACGGCTGGCCACCATGTCGCCGCCGGTCTGCTCGTCGCCAACGTCGTGCGCAAGCACGAGGGCGTCCCGCTCGAGCATGCGATGGGCCAAGTCGGCCATCCGCTTTTTGACCTCCGCGTAGTAGAGCTTGAACACCGAACCACCGGGGCCGGGCATCCCCGTGCGCTGGGCCTGCGAAACAACCCGCTTGGTGAGCGCCCACAGGGCGTCGTATTCGGCCTGGAGATGGCCGATCTCCCGGCGAATCTCGTCGTCACCCCAGGCGGTGGAACCATTGCGCGGAACGCTGCGGGCCAATTCGGCCATCTCGGCAAGCTGGTTCATCGTGCCCAGCAGCTCGCTGATGAAGGCGGTGCCGCGCTCGAAGCTGAAGGTGACCATGGCCACCCGCCAGCCGTCGTTCTCGTCTCCCACCCGGTTCTCCACCGGGATGCGGACCTCGTCGAAGAACACCTCGCAGAACTCGCTGGACCCGGCCACGGTGGTAATGGGCCGCACCTCGATGCCGGGCAGGTCCATGGGGCAGATCAGCCAGGTGATGCCCCGGTGCTTGGGCGCCTCGGGGTCGGTGCGCACCAATAGCTCGCAGTAGTCGGCCACATGGCCGAACGAGGTCCAGATCTTCTGGCCGGTAACCACGTAGTGGTCGCCGTCGCGGATGGCCCGGGTGGACAGCGAGGCCAGGTCGGACCCGGCGTTGGGCTCAGAGAACCCCTGGCACCACACCTCCTCGCCCTTCAACATGGCGGGCAAGTGGCGGGCCTGCTGCTCGGCAGTGGCCTCCAGTATGAGGGTGGGGCCGGCGTGGAGCTGGGCGACGAAGTTCATCCCCACGTACGGCGCGCCCATCCTGGTGGTCTCCTCCAGAAAGATCAGGTGCTCAGTGGGAGTGGAGCCCCGGCCGCCGAACTCCGACGGCCAGTTGATGCCCGCGTATCCGGCGTCGTAGAGCTTGCGCTGCCAGCCCATGTCCCATTCCCGGCGAGCGGTCCAATCGTCGCGGTCGGGAGGATCGCCCAGCGTCGGCAGCACCTCGCCGAGCCAGTCGCGCAGCTCGTCGCGGAACGCGATCTCTTCTGCGGAGAATCGAATATCCATCGGCTGCGATGGTATCCAGCTTCAGAGAAGTGGCAAGAGTCGGTCCATCAGCGAGTCGATCTCTTGGGCGCAGGCGATGAAGATGTCTTCATCAAAGCCGCCGGGGTCCACCACCTCCTCGCCGTAGGGCACCGGGGCATCGGCCAGGTTGAGGGCGGCTACCCGCTGGGCTAACGGCTCGGGGCCGGACGGCAACTCGTCGACGAGGCGCTTGATGGTGGCGGTGCGGGCCGCGGCTTCGGGGTGGACTCGGCGCACATAGTCCACGTGCTCGGGGGCGAAGGCCACGATGAGATCGGCGCCTCGGGCGTCGGCAGCGGTCAGCTGGTGGCTTCGGTGGCTGCCGTCGGCCAGTCCCAGCGACTCCAGCGCCCGCCGGGTTCGCCCGCTCATGGGCAGGCCCTCGATGCTGTGGGTGCCGGCGCCCACAAATCGCACGGCGTCGGTGCGGGCCCGTCCGATGACGGTGGCCATCACGGATCGGGCGGCGTTGCCGGTACACAGCATCACCACCACCGGCCGGGCGTCTGACTCGGTCATGGGCCAGCGGACATGGAACGGACGAACAGGGCGCCTGACTCGGTCATGGCCCCTCGGCAGCAGGGCGGACGAACAGGGCCTCGGCCTCGGCGGTGAGCACACCCCCGGCATGGCACTGGCCCGCGGCGGTGACCCGCCGGCTGCGGACGCCGGTCAACCGGCCGGTGAGAACCAGTTCGGAGTTGAGCGGGGTGAGGGCCCGATAGCGCACGGTGAGCCGGCCGGTGAATGCTCCCCGTTGCCCGGTCAGGCGGTAGGGCAGCACCCCCAGCAGGTTGTCGAACATGGCGGCCAGGTAGCCGCCGTGGACGGCGCCGGGCGGCCCCTGATAATCCTCGCCCAAGCACACCACCGCGGTCACGGTGGGGTGGCCGAGATCGTCGACGTCGTATCGCACGTCCAGCGCGGGAGGCAGCAAGTTGGGCGCAGCCAGCCGTCCCGATTCGCTCACGCCGATTGGGCTCGGCTCTGAGCCTCCTCAGCGATGCCGGCAGCCATTTTCGCTACCGCCGACGCCATGAAATTTCGCAGAATCCCGCCGGTCAGAGGAATGACGACGTCGAACCAGGAATCCCAGTGAAGCTCGCAGCTATCGCCCCCATCGTCGCCCACCAGAATCATCTCGGAGCGGTAGTTTCGTATCGGCAGCGGCGCGCTCAGCAACCGATAGACCATGCGATGGGGCGGCTCGAAAACGGTGACCTCCTCACGAGTGCTCACCGGGCCGGTGCGGAATGCCCGGACCGCCCCCACGCCGTTGGGCTCGGGTGATCCCTCGATTTCCAGGTCGACCCGGGAAGCGGGTGTCCATCGGGCGTAGAGCTCGTGGCTGGTCATAACCTCCCAAGCGATCTCCCGAGGGGCCGCGATCGGAGTGGAGGAAGAGAAAGTCTGCATAGCTGGCTACTGCTAACCCAGGTACGCGTCGCGCACGGCCGAGTTGTTGCGGACCTCCTCGGGCGAGCCCTCGCCGATTACCAGGCCCAGGTTCAGCACGGTGATCAGGTCGCACTGAGCCATCACGAAGGCCACGTCGTGCTCCACCAGCAGCACCGAGCATTGGTCCTCAGACCGGATGGTCTGGATGATCTGGCCGAGATGTTCAGCCTCCTCGTGCTCAATACCGGAGGTGGGCTCGTCCAGCAACAGCAGTTTGGGACGGGACACGATGGCTCGACCCAGCTCCACCATGCGGGCTCGGGCGATGGGCAGCTCCCCCGCCGGCGTGTCTTTGATGTCGGTCAGGCCGCACAATTCCAGCACTTGGTCTACCCGCTCACGCCGCTTCGCCTCGATGCGGCGGCGGGCGGGAAGAGCAATCAGGTCGGCGGTGATTCCGCCCCCACCCCCTTCCCATTCCAGGGCCGACAGCACGTTGTCGGCCACCGACAGCCATCCGAAAGGCTGCTGACGCTGGAAGGTCCGGCGGATACCCCGACGGGCCCGCCAAGTAGCCGGACGGCCGGTCAGCTCCTCGCCCTCCAAGCGGATGGAGCCGGCGGCCGGGGTGTTCACACCCGTGATGCTGTCGAACAGGGTGGTCTTGCCCGCGCCGTTGGGACCGATAAGGCCCCTGACCTGGCCGGACGGCACCGACATAGACACGTTGTCCACCGCCACCACGCCACCGAAGCGAACCGTGACCCCTTCCACGGCCAAGAGAGGCCGGCCCGACTCGGCGGGGCGATCGGCCACCGCAGTGGCCCCCTCAGTGCTCATCTCCGCCACGCTACTCCAGAGCGGGTGGATCCAACCGATAGTGCCTCAACAGGGATGGCGCTCAATTCAGATGCCCAGGGCGGCGGTGATTCGGTTGCGGTGCCAGGCGGCGTCGCCCCAAGCGGCCGACAGGGCCCAGCCCCGCTTCATCCACAGATGCAGGTCGTATTCGAATGTGTAGCCGATGGCGCCGTGGCACTGGAGGGCGGTGCGGGCGGCCAAGTCCACCGCCTCAGAGGCCAAAGCCTTGGCCAGCGACACATCCCGGCTGCGGTCGGGGTCGCCGGCGGCGATGCACCAGGCGGCATGGCGGGCCGTAGGGCGGGCGAACTCGATCTTGAGGGCGGCGTTGGCCAGGTGGTGCTTGACCGCCTGGTAGCTGCCCACCGGCTTGCCGAACTGATAGCGCTGAGCCACGTACTCCACGGTGGCGTCCAGCAAGTGCTGGGCTACGCCCACGCACTGGGCGGCAGCGGCCCCGGCGGCCCGGTCGAAGGCCAGCCCAGGATCGGCATCCAGCACCACCTCATCGCCGACAACCTCGAACAGGCGACGGGACCAGTCCACCGACTGATGCTCCACCAGCGACGCTCCTGCTACCGGAACGGCCCGAACCTGGTCGCCGATGAGCAGCACCAAATCGCTGGTCCCCGCCCCCACCGCATAACCCCCATCGGAGCCTGCGCCCAAGGTGGCCTCCCCTGCTACGGCCTGCTCCAACCAGGCTTCGGCAATGGCGCCGCCCGCCTCGGCCAGGGTGGGAATGCCCACTGCGGTGTGCTCCAGCAGGGGCTCGGGCAATGCAGCCCGTCCGGCCTCCTCCAGAAGCAGCACCAGGTCGGTCTCGTCCATCCCCAATCCGCCCGCCGACTCAGGGGCGGTCATGCCCACCACGCCCATCTCGGCCAGCGCGCCCCACAGGCCGTCGGTTCGGCCGGTGTCGTTCTCCCAAGCCGATCTCACCACCTCCGGCGGACATTCGTTGGCCAGGAGATCGCGCACCGCCTCTTGGAACATGATCTGGTCGTCGCTGAACGAGAAATCCACGTCTACCGCCTCGGAAGCCCTAGAACTCGCTCAGAGATGATGTTTCTCTGGATCTCGTTAGTGCCGGCGTAGATCGGGCCCGACAGTGCGAACACATAGCCGTCCATCCACGAGATGTCGGCCCGTTCCCCGTCACGGCCCAGCAGCCGCAGGGCGGTGGCGTGCAGCTCCACATCCAGCTCCGACCACAGCACCTTCATGAAGCTGGCCTCCGAGCCGATGGGGGCACCGCCCCGCAACCGGGCCTCGGTGGCATAGGTCTGCCAGCGATAGGCCTGGGCCCCCATCCAGGCGCTCACCACCTGATCCCGGCGGCCCAGGTCGGGCCCTTGGCTGTCGGCCTGCTCCTGGTAGAGGCCCACCAAACGGTCGGCCGCGGCCATAAACCGGCCCGGCGCCCGCAGGTTCAGCCCCCGCTCACTGCCGGTAGTGGCCATAGCCACGGCCCAGCCCTCGCCCTCGCCGCCCAGCAGGTAGCGCTCGTGTACCCGGGCGCCGTCGAAGAAAAGCTCAGCGAAACCGGGCTCGCCGTCCAGGCGACCGATGGCCCGGGCCTCGAGCCCCTCGGTATCGGCCGGAACCAGCAGATAGCTCAATCCGGCGTGCCGCTCGGAGTCGGGATCGGTGCGCACCAAACAGAAGAACCAGTCGGCGAATGCACCCCGAGAACACCAGGTTTTCTGGCCGTCGATCACAAAGTACTCGCCGTCGCGCTGCGCTTTGGTCTTGATCCCGGCCAGGTCGGAGCCGGCGTCGGGCTCCGACCAGCCCTGGGCCCAGATCTCGTCGCCCCGGGCCATGGGCCGCAGGAAGCGGTCCTGCTGTTCAGGCGTGCCGAAATCGAAGATGGTGGGGGCCAAAAGACTCACCCCGTTGGACGAAACCCGTCCCGGCGCCCCCGACGCCCAGTACTCCTCCTCGAAGATGAGCCACTCCACCAGCGACGCTTCCCGGCCGCCGTAGCGCTCAGGCCACGACACCACCGCCCACCCGGCGTCGAACAAGATGTGCTCCCAAGCCCGGTGCTCCTCGAAGCCGTCCGGGGTGTCCATGGAGGCCAGCGGCTCGCCTGGCACGTTCTCGGCCAACCAGGTGCGGGCCTCCTCCCGGAACTCCTCTTCCGTCGACGTGAACGACAGGTCCATCAGCGCAGAACTCTAGGGATCGTTCGGCGTTGGGCCCGAACCGGCCAGGCGGTCCAAGACCTCTACAGCTTCGGCGACGATGGAGTCGATGATCTCCTGGCAACTGGGGAGGGCGTCGATGCTGCCCACCACTTGGCCGGTGGGGAGGATGCCGACCTCGGGGTGGCCGTCGACCATGGCGGCCTTGGTCATCATGGGGGCGTTGGCTGCCATGGCCATCTGGGCCCAGGTGAGGTTGAGACTGCGGCGCATGGCCAATCCCTCGGACAGGAGCTGTCGGTAGCTCACCCCGGTGAGGGCTCGGAACTTGAGTGCGTTGCGGGCGGCCCGGATGAAAGACAGCGGTCCCGACCGCTCCAACCGGGAGATCACACTGGTGTTGATCACTCGCTGGGGAACGCCGTCTACTGCGGTGGTTACCACTGTGCCGGTGAGCTTGGTGTCGAGGTAAACGGCCTTCACGTGGTCGGGCACGTCGCTGTCGGACGACAGCAGAAAGCGGGTGCCCATGGCCACGCCGTCGGCCCCAAAGGCCAGGGCCGCGGCCAGCGAGCGGCCGTCCACCATGCCGCCGGCGGCGATGACCGGGATGTCCACGGTGTCGATCACCGCAGGTAGCAGCAGCGTTGTGGCGATGGGGCCAGTGTGGCCTCCGCCTTCGGCCCCTTGGGCGATCACCGCGTCGACTCCCCAAGCGGCCACCTTCTCGGCGTGGCGGGGCGCTCCGATGGTGGGCACCACTACTACTCCGGCGTCCTTCAGCTTCTTGACGATGGCCTCGCCGGGGGCCTGGGCGAAGCTGGCCACTGGGATTTGCGCCGCGATTATGTGGTCCACCCGGCGGTCGATGTCGGCGGCATCGGTGCGGAGGTTCACGCCGAAGGGCCGGTCGGTGGCCGCAGCCACCGCGTCGATGGTCTCGACCATCTGATCAAAGGTGAGCGGCGCGGCGGCAATGATGCCCAGGCCACCGGCGTTGGAGGTGGCTGCGGTCAGCCGGGCGCCTGATACCCAGCCCATTCCGGTTTGGATGATGGGGTACTCCACCCCGAACAGCTCGCACGCCCGGGTTTGGAGGCGAGGATCGGCGCTCATCAGAGGCTCAGCGGAACTCGGCTTTCCGGGCACCACCGGGATCGAGCACCTCGCGAATCAGGCGTAGCTCCTCGTCGGTGGGCAGCCGGGTCTCGGCCACGTCGTCGGCGCCGGCCAGCTCGAATGCCGTGGCCTCGATCACCTGCTCCACGGTCACACCGGGGTGGAGCGAGGCGATCCTCATGCGGCTGTCGTCGGTCTGGAAGTCGAAAACTCCCAGGTTGGACACCACCCGGCGCACCTCGTGGAAGCGGTTGCTCGGCGAGCCGAGCGCCCGCATCCGGTCGTACCCCGGCCCCGACACCACGTCCACTGAGGCCACAAACGAGCGGGTGGAGTGGTTGGGCACCCAGTAACTAGTGGTGTGGTTGACCAGGTTGCCCGGGGCGCCCCGCAAGCCGAGGAGCTGGGCTTTGGGCTGGCGGAAGTCGCCTATGGCGGCGATGTTCTGGTTGCCCCACTGGTCGATCTGGCTGGCCCCCATCAATACATGGCGCTTGCCCGACCACACGATGTCGAACACGGTGCGGTAGGGCACCCACGACTCCACCACCTTGGGGGCGTCGGGATCGCCCACCGGGAAGTCGTTGGCGGGCAGCACCGCTACGGTGTCGGTGTACACCAGATCGGGCTCGAAGGTGGCCCGGGCCAAGCGGCCGCCCACGATGGGCACGGTGCCGATGGGGTTGCACAGGATCTCGCCGTCACCCCGGAAGGCCTCGGCACAGGCCACTACACAGATCTCGTCGATGGTTGCTTCGGTGATGCTGCTCATGACCGGGCCTCCAGCGCCTTCAAGTAGTCCGCATGGGAGGGAGCGTCTAGGTAAGTTGCACGGAATGCCTCCCACGCCTCGGGGTCGCGGGCGGTGGCGGCGTACTCCCGCTGGAAGGCCTCGTCGCGCCCGTAGTCGGGAGGGCACTCGGTGAAGTGCGCCCCTCGCGGGGCCTCCACCACGCCGTCGGTGAAGATGCGCTGGATGCGAAGCGTGTGTACCGATCCCTCGTCGAGAAGGCTCTCGGTGGGCACGATCTTCTCGGTGCTCAGGTAGGTCTTGTCGGCGGCCATGGCAAACAGGTCGTCGAAGTACAGGTCGGGCCCCAAGAACTGGCCGTTGCCGGCGGCGTCGGCCCGGTTCATGTGGATCAACGCGGCGTCGAGCTTGAAGGCGGGGATGGCCACCAGCTCCTCCCCGTCGTCATAGGGCGAGGTCACCGTGCGCAGCTCGGGGTTCATCATCAGCATGTCGGAGCCCAGACCGGCCCGGGTGGGATAGAACGGAACCCGGTGTGAGGCGGCCAGAAGCCCCAGGTAGAAGGCGCCCTCGTCCAGTTCGGTGAACTCGATGGCCCCGCTCTGGCGGGCCTGGCGGAAGTGGGGCTCCAGTGGGATGGAGTCCAGCGATACAAACCCGTACACCGCCCGGCGCACCTTGCCCGCCGCGCACAGCAGCCCGATGTCGGGTCCTCCGTAGGCCACCAGGGTGAGGTCTTTCAGATCGGAGCGCAGAATGGCCCGTACCAGCGACATGGGCTTGCGCCGGGATCCCCAGCCGCCGATGCCGATGGTCATCCCGTCCTTGAGCTCGGAGACGACTTCGTCTTCGGTCATCCGCTTGTCGACCATGGCGGCGACGATAGCCCGCTCCTGTGACCCGGCCCACACTGGCAGAACAGGTCCCGCCCACCCCGTGCCCGACACAGTCGGTGCAGGTTTGCTGGCAGAACAGCCTCCTTCGGCGCGGTCATGGTCCCAGCAGCCTCCATAAGGCACACTGGCAGCAATGGATGACCTCGATTTCACCGGCAAGACCGCCATCATCACCGGCGGCACCAAGGGGCTGGGCCGGGGGATGGCCACCCGCTTCCTGGCTGCGGGTGCCGATGTGGTGATCTGCGCCCGCCGCCCGCCGGAGGAGCCGGTGGCCTCCGATGGCCGAGAGGCACGGTTCGTGGCCGCCGACGTGCGGGATCCCGAGCAGATCGCCGGCGTGGTGGAGGCTGCCGTGGAACACACCGGGCGGGTCGACACCCTCATCAACAACGCCGGCGGCGCTCCCCCGGCCGAATCGGCCACGGTGTCACCCCGGTTCAACGAGAAGATCGTGGCCTTGAACCTGATGGCCCCAATGGCGTTCAGCCAGGCCGTGTATCCCGTGATGCAGAACCAGGACAGCGGCGGGGTGATCCTCAACATCTCGTCTGTATCGGGCATCCGGCCCAACCCCATGGGGATCGCCTATGGGGCGGCCAAGGCCGGGCTGTTGAACCTGAGCGAGACGCTGGCGGTGGAGTGGGGGCCCAAGATCCGGGTGCTGACAGTAACGGTGGGGCTGATTGTGACCGAAGACGCCTATCTCTACTACGGCGACGAGGCGGGTATCGCCGCGGTGGGCGAGACCATCGCTTTGGGCCGCATGGGCCAGCCCGACGACGTGGCCGACGTGTGCCTGTTCTTGGCCTCGCCCATGGCCCGGTGGATGTCGGGGGCCAACATCAAGGTTCACGGCGGGGGCGAGAAGCCCGCCTACCTGGGCGTATCCACCGGCGAGGTGGCCGCTGAGGAAGGCTGACTGCCCTGCCATGGCGGTGAGCATCCCGTTTGTGACCGAGCCGGAGGTGGACTACGGCGCGGTGGTGGAGATGGCCCCCGGCCTCCGCCGAGTGGTGGCCAACAACCCCGGCAAGTTCACTTACCGGGGTACCGGCACCTACATAGTGGGCCAGGGCCGGGTGGCCATAGTCGATCCCGGCCCAGACGATGCCGACCACATCGAAGCCGTCCTGGCCGCGGTGGACGATGAGCAGGTAGAAGCCCTGCTCATCACCCACACCCACCGGGATCACTCACCCGCGTCACAGGCGGTGGCCGAGGCCACCGGTGCTCCGGCCTACGGCTTCGGCCCCCATCCGCCTGCCGATGACGACGACGGCAAGAGCGAAGAGAGGGGCGATCTCCGCTTCGTCCCCGACGCGGCGGTGGTCCACGGGGATGTGGTGGAGGGACCGGGTTGGAGCTTCGAGTGCCTGTACACCCCGGGCCACATCTCCAACCACATTGCCTACCGCTGGCGGGAAGCGGCCGGAGTGTTCACCGGCGATCACATCATGGGCTGGTCCACCACCATCGTCCCCCCGCCCGACGGCAACATGACCGACTACCTGGCCAGCCTGAGGCTCTTGGCCGAGTACCCCGACGACCGGGTGTACTGGCCCACCCACGGCCCGCCGGTCAACGAGCCCCACGCTCTCGTGGAAGCCCTCTATGCCCACCGCCTGGACCGGGAGCGCCAAATCCTGGAGTGCCTGGCCACCGGGCCGCAGACCATCACCGAGATGGTGAGGGTGATGTACGCCGATGTGGCCCCCGAGCTGCACGAGCCCGCTGCCCGCTCGGTGCTGGCCCATCTCATCGCCATGACAGGCGACGGCCGGGTAAGCACCGACGGCGAGGCCACCCCCGAGGCGGTGTACTACCGGGAATAAGAAAACGGTGAGCGCTGCCAGCGCACCGTCGGGCTGTTCAACTAGGAAACGCTCGTTGAAGGCTCGTTCAAGTAGCAAGCAGCCAGAGCCGACGCCACCTCGTCTTGCGCCTCCCCGAATCCTTCTCCTGTGTCGACCACCATCGCGTCCCTCACGACGTCCCGCAGCCCTTCAACTGAGATTTGGGAGGCGATGCATTCGGCTAGTTCCATCGGCTCACCCTCTGCCACTAAGACGTTGACCACAAAGTTCCGCCAGTCGACGCAACCCAAAGACAGGTTCTCAAGGTCGAACGCCTCACGATCGGAGAGGTCGAACCAGTCCCCGAATACGAATAAACCCGGTTGTTGGTATGCCTCGGCAAACGATTCTGAGTTGAGTCCCAGTTCGCCAAGCCGTTCGTCAGTGAAGACAGTGAATGCTCCCTCGGCCAGGCAAGTGATCTCCTCGCGCGTCATGAAGGCGGTGACTAGTTCGTCTTCCAAGACCAGCTTGGCAAACGTGTCGGCCAACTCCTGCCTAGGGGCTTCAACCGCCTCAGTGGGTTGGACCGCGGGAACCTGGGTTGCCGAAACGGACGGTGCGCTGTCCTCGCCTTCGCTCGAGCAGGCCGCGCCCATAAGGGAAACAAGGAGAATCGGAATGATCCAGCGCTGGAGCAATTTTCAGATCCCCCGTCAGCCGATTTCTTCGGTGGTAATCCAGTTCACGACTACTGGAGGCTAGACGACCCACCCATCGACTCAATTTCTTCGGGGGTCAGGCATCGGTTTTGGAGTGCCTGAAGCTCACCCATCATCTCCAAGACTGCTTCTTCGTCTTCGGGATCTGGGCCTTCGAGCATCATCTCGACCAGCTCATCGGGCAATCCGTCGGCAACGCAGCGGGCGCTCGGCTCGGAAAGGCCATCCTGGATGAACGTTTCAAAGAGCATGTCTCGAACATTGAGACAAGCTTGCAACGCCCCCATTGCCTCCGATTGGGCGATCCCGAGATCATCCTCTGACTGGGAGATCAACCCGCTCTCCACCGAAGAGCGAATCGACTCATCAGAGAGCTCGGATGCAATGCAATTGGCCTGGTCCGCCGGAATGCCCTCCAGGGTGATTGCCGAAGCGATGACGGTTCGCCAGTCCATGCATTGCAAAGACAGGTCCACTACTTGTGATGCCTCACTGTCGGTGATGTCGTAGTCATCGCCCAAGGCAAAAGTGCCTCTGTCGGTATACGCCTCGATCACGCGTGTGCCAGTAATGCCCAGTTCGCCGAGCCGATCGTTGGAGAAGACACCGGCGATGCTGTCGCCCAAACAACGGACCTGGTCTTCGGTCACGGCGGCTGGGCGCTCGTCGTCTTCCAACATCGCAGTGAAGATCGCGTCGGCTAGCTCCTGCTGAGCGGTCGAGAGTCCGTCTTCGGCTTCCGTCGGCTCCGGTGCAGGGGTTTGGGCAGGCTGAGTCGTCTCAGCAGAAGGGGGTTCGGTAGCCGCCACCGAAGGAGCGCTGTCCTCGCTGTCGCTGGAGCAGGCCGCGGCGACGAAGCACGCCAAGACCAACGGCAAAAGCAGTCTCAAGATGGGCATGATGGCATCCTCTTTCCAATCACCATCTACGACGCCCCAACGGTACTTACGGTTCCACCAAAAACGGCGAAATTACCGGTACGCCATTTCAAGCCACGGCGCCCGACGTCCGGAGCGTGGCCACCTCCTCGGCGGAAAACCCCAACTCGGCAAGCACCGCATCAGTGTCGGCCCCTGCCGGTTGCGATGCTGTGGCGGGCTCGGAGGGGGTGCCTTCAAATCGGGGAGCGGGCCGGGGCTGGGTGACCCCGCCGAACTGGAAGAACGAATCGCGGGCCATGGCGTGGGGATGGGCCGGGGTCTGGCCCATGGTCAGCACCGGGGTGACGCAGGCATCGGTGCCATCGAATACGGCCACCCACTCGTCCTGGGTGCGGGTGGCGATGATCTCCCCCACTCGCTGCTTCATCTCCGGCCACCGGTCCCGGTCCATCTGGTCGGGCAAATCGTCGGCGTCGGCCAGGCCGATCCCGGCCATGAACTCGGCGTGGAACTGGGGCTCGATGGCCCCCACAGCCAGCCATTTGCCGTCGGCAGTGCCGTACACCTCGTAGAAGTAGGCCCCGGAGTCCAAAAAGTTGGCCCCGTATTCGTCGGTCCAGAATCCGCTGGCGTGGGCTGCGTACAGGGGAGACAGCAGGTAGGCGGCGCCGTCCACCATGGCGGCGTCAACCACCTGGCCGTGACCACCCCTCGCCACTTCCAACAGTGCGGCCACCATGCCCAGCACCAAGAACACCGAGCCGCCCCCGAAATCGCCGATGAGGTTGAGGGGCACCGACGGTGGCTGTCCTGTCCGCCCGATGTGGGCCAGCGGCCCGGCCAATGAGATGTAGTTGATGTCGTGGCCGGCCCGGTCGGCCAATGGCCCGGATTGGCCCCAACCGGTCATCCGTCCGTAGACCAGTTTGGGATTGCGGGCCAGACATGCATCGGGGCCGACGCCGAGGCGCTCGGCCACACCGGCCCGGAAGCCTTCGAATAGCCCGTCGGACGACTCGACCAGACGGAGCACTGCTTCCACTCCTTCGGGCTGTTTCAAGTCGAAGGCCACGGTGCGTTTACCCCGCTCCATGGGACCCGATTGCGAGGCCACCGGGTTCCCCGAGCCGCCCACCCGGTCGACCCGGATGACCTCGGCACCCATGTCCGACAGCATCATGCCGGCGAACGGAGTGGGGCCGATGCCGGCCAACTCGATGATGCGCATTCCCTTAAGCGGACCCATGGCCCTACGGTATGCCTGCGAGTCGGAGCAACCGAAAGGCAGAGACCCAGATGAGCGCTACCGAACGAAAGACCGCTCTGGTCACTGGAGCCAGCCGGGGCATCGGAAAAGCCAGCGCCATCGCCCTGGCCCAGGCCGGGTTCGACGTGGCTGTGTCGGCCCGAACCCTGGTGGACGGAGCCGGCCGCGACATGTACGACCCCAACCTCGCCATTCCCGGCGGACTCGACACCACGGTGGCCGCCATCGAGGCCGAGGGCCAACAGGGAGTGGCGTTCACCATGGACTTGTTGGACCGAGAAAGCGTCACGGCATGCATCGATGGGGCGCTGGAGCACTTCGGCCATCTCGATGTGCTGGTGAACAACGCCATCTACCAGGGCAAAGTGAGCATGACCCCGTTCCTGGACCTGGAAGAGCCCGAGGTTCACAAGCTGTTCGAGGGAAACGTGTTCGCCCAGATGGCGATCACTGAGCGGGTGCTGGCCGCGATGGTGGGGCAGGGCTCCGGAACCATCGTGAACATGATCTCGGCCTCGGCCTACACCGACCCGCCCGGCCCCATCGGCAAGGGCGGCTGGGGCATGGCCTACGCCATGAGCAAGGGTGCGTTCACCCGCATGACCCCGCACATCCACGTGGAGCACGGCCCCGACGGCATCCGCTGCTTCAGCATCGACCCCGGTTATGTGATCACCGAGGCCGCCCGGGCCCGCAACACCGCAGGATCGTTCCCCTACCCCGGCGGCGAGCCGGCCACCATCGGAGCGGTGGTGGCCTGGCTGGCCACATCCCCCGAGGCCGACGAGCATTTGGGCGGCATCGTGTACGCCCAAAGCGAGTTCAAAAAGCGAGGCCTGTCGGCGTGAGAGCGGTACGCCACACGCCCGAATCGTGATGAAAGAGCAGCACTTCTCCCTAGCCTGATGGGTCAACCAGAGAGATCAAGCGGGTTTGGTGAGCCCAGTCGATGATTTGGGTGTCGGTGGTTGCCAGGGTCATGCCGGCCAGCATGGCGGTGGCCACGATCAGCTGGTCGGCTGGGTCGCGGTGGAACCCGGAGTTCATCAAGAGAACTGACTCCACGGCCACATCGCCGTCAATGGGAACCTCTCTTAGTCCCGCCTGCAGGCGCTCTCGGCGCCACAAGGAAGGATGGCAGCCCAAGTCGATGCGCTCATGGTGGTGGAGGCGCGTGGTCTCCATGAATGTGGCGGCCGAGACGACCACCCCGCCTTCAGGGAGCACAGTTTCAACCTCTGATTTGAATGAACTGCTGATTCCTGGACTGTCGGCGACCAACCTCAGCAAGACGTTGGTATCCAGCAGAATGCTCACACGTGTTCCTCAGGATTGAGGAATCGCTCTGGGTGAGAGATGACTTCCCAATCTTCTAGGGGGATAGCCGGCTCGGCATCGATATCGGACAGAATCCGAAGCTGGCCCTTGCACGACCCCACCAACCTGGGCTCTTCTTGTCTGAACGGGCTGATACGCACCACAGGGCGGCGGTGTTTGGTAACCACGATCTCCGCTCCGGTCTCCTGCACTTCATCCATTAGGCGAAGGCAGTTGGTCTTGAACTCTCCAGCAGGCACAATGCGCTCTCCTGACTGTGTTCCCCCAGGTGTATCCATGTCATCATCATAGCCATATTAATATGACTATGATCCAGCGATTTTAGAGATCAGACCAAGAAGGATGCCCGCAAGCGTTCGATGGTTTGGGGCTTGACTCCAAACTCGAGGGCGTAACCCTCAAGACCGCCCCACCGGTCGTCGACGATGTCTAGTAGCTCGGTAATGGCGCTGATGGGGGCATTGGTTATGTCGTCGGGCAGCTTCGCCCACACTTTGGCCATATCGGGCAACTCGGCCAGGGACCGTTCTCGGATTGCCGGCACCGCGGGAGCGGTGGCCGCGTAGTCGCCCACTATGTCTTGGCGACTTACCCCGGCCAATCCCAGAATCATCGCAGCCAGACAGCCAGTGCGATCTTTGCCGGCCATACAGAAAAAGGCAGTCGGCCACTGATCGGGATCGGCCACCACTTCGATTGCCGCGGCAAACCGCTCTCCCCCGCTGCTGATCATGTTCTCGTAGAGCTGGCCAAACGAGCGGCTCGCTAAGTCGGGATCGGGGCGCTCATAGGTGTGCATGGTTCGGTCGGTGGTGCCCACGTGGTGCTCGACGATGCCCAAGGTCGGGTCGAGCACCCCAACCCGCTCCCGCTCGTCGTTTGCCCGTAAATCCACGGCGGTGCGGACACCCAATCGGCTGGCAACTACCTCGGCGTCAGCCGGGCTGAGGCGGTGCAGCGAGTCGGCTCGAAAAAGCATGCCCCACTTGGTGGTCCCGCCCAATGAGCTGGCGTAGCCGCCCATGTCTCGGAAGTTCACGCACCCTTCCAGAGGGATGCGCCGCTGATGGTTCATTGCTCCAATTTCCCGTCTTCCCTCCGGCCCGCAATCTAGGACACCACTAGCGTGAGGGCGTGGTCGGGAAGATACACGTCTTGGACGAGTTGACCGTCGAGCCCGGACGGCTAGACGAGGTGCGTCGGCTGATGACGGAGGGCTACATGGCGGGGGCCAAAGCGCGGGGCATGACGCTGGAGCAGACGTGGCTGACGCCGCCGATTGAGCTGTTCGACCAGCCCAACACCCTGGTGTACTTGTGGTCGGTGCCTGATGCAGCGGCGTGGTGGGCGATGCGGGGGGCCGCCGGACGAGATCCCTCCGTGGCCGGGTTCTGGGCCGAGGTGGACTCCTGCTGCGTGGTCCGACAGCGGCGGTTCTTGGTGGATGATTCCCCCGCTGAGGAGGGGCGATGAGCCGCAAGCTGGCGCTGGTGACACTGGTTGAAGGAGCGGACCCCGGCCGGGTGACCGAACTGGAGATGGCCGCGGTACTAGGCCGGCATCTGCCGGGAACGGTGGGCGGCGGCCACTACACATGGGACGGTATCGACGACCCGATCCCACCCGGTTTCGAGGACGTGGCTGACATCGACCTTGTTGAGCTCTCACCCATCGACGGTTCGCTGGCCGATCCCGATTTCGCCGGCGAGATCAAGCGCACCCTCCTGCTTCGGGTTGAGCCCGATGCCCCAGTCGATTCGGTGTCTGCGTTCGAGCGCGATCTCATGGCCATGCCCGACCACATCCCGGCCATCGTGAACTGGACCCTCAGCCGAGTTATCGGCCCATCGGGTACCCGGTGGACCCATAGCTGGGAGCAGGAGTACTACACCCTTGAAGGGCTCAAGGTGGACTACATGATGAGTCCCCACCACTGGGGCCTCATCGACGGCTGGTTCGACCCCGAAAGCCCCCAGCAGATCGTGGACCTCGATCTGGCCCACGTCTATCACCCCACCGACCGCTCTGTTCTGGCCGCTGCTCTCGTTTAGGGGTGCTGGGAGCTGACCGAGACGATCTCCCCGGTCATGTACGTCGAGTAGTCGCTGGCCAGAAACACCATCACGTTGGCCACTTCCCACGGCTCAGCGGCCCGGTCGAACGCCTCCAGCGAGATCAAGCTGTCGAGGAATTCTTGGCTGGATGTCTTGGCCAAGAATGGGTGCATGGCCAGGCTGGGCGCCACACAGTTGACTCGGATCCCGGTCTCGGCCGCTTCAATGGCCGCACAGCGGGTGAGCGCCATTACCCCGGCTTTGGCCGCGGCGTAGTGGCTCTGGCCGGCTTGGGCCCGCCAACCCATCACCGACGCGTTGTTGACGATGACCCCCGAGCCCCGGGGCATCATGTGGCGCAGCGCCGCCCGGGTGGTTCGCATGGTGCCGTTGAGGGTGACATCAATCACCACCTGCCACTGCTCGTCGGTCATGTCCACCAGATTGGCGGTGCCCCCCAAGCCGGCGTTGTTGATCATCACGTCCACGTGGCCCAACTCGTCCACCGCAGCATCGATAAGGGCTTGGACCTCCTCCTCCACCGTCACATTGCACAGTTGGGTGGCGGGACGAATATCGAACTCCTCGGCCAAGCGGTTGGCGGCCTCGTCCAAACGCCGCCCATGGATGTCGCTGATAAGCACCCGGGCACCCTCGGCGACGCACCGCCGAGCGGCGGCGAAGCCGAGACCGGTGCCTGCCGCGGCGGTCACTACTACGGTCTTGCCCTCCAGCAGCCCCCGGCCGGGGGGCTCGGCGGGAACTTCCCGGCTCACGGCGAAACCGGAGCGGGGGGCAGATTCTTCATGGCCTCGGCCAAATCAGCGATGGTCCACTCCCGCTCGTCATCAAGGAAGTCCTGGCGCAGCCACGGGGTGTACCACCGGACATCCCCGCCTTTGGCCATGAACACCCGCCCGGTCACCTCGCAGTCGGCCGTGGCCAGCCACCCCACTACCGGCGCGGGATGGAAGGGGTGGTACACGTCGAACCCCTCGGCGGGCTTGGCCACCATCTCGGCCACACCCGGCACCCCCTCAGTCATTCGGGTGCGGCCCGCGGGGGTCACGCAGTTCACCCGCACGCCGTAGCGGCCCAATTCCTGGGCGATGATCACCGTCATGCCGGCGATGGCCGATTTGGCCGCGCCGTAGTTCGACTGGCCCACCTGGCCGATCAGCCCCGATGTGGAGCTGATGTTGATCACCGACGCGTTCACCGCCTCCCCGGCCTTGGTCTGGTCTCGCCACCAGCCGGCGCACACCCGGGTCATGCAGAACGTCGTCTTGAGGTGGCCGCGGATCACCGAGTCCCAGTCGTCCTCGCTCATGGAGGCAAACATCTTGTCCCGCAGGATGCCGGCGTTGTTCACCAGCACATCCACCCCGCCGAAGGCATCGAGCGTTTGGGCCAAGAGCGACTCGGCCCCGGACATCTCGGCCACGTCGTCTCCATTGGCCACTGCTGTGCCTCCTGCCGCGGTGATCTCGTCTACCACCGACTGAGCCACCTCCGGATCGGCGCCAGTACCGTCGGCGGCGCAACCCAGATCGTTAGCCACTACCTTGGCCCCTTCGGCGGCGAATAGCAGGGCGTAGTGGCGACCGATGCCCCGCCCGGCGCCCGTAATGACGGCGATTCGCCCCTCGAGCGCGCCGCCCGACATCAGCTGCCGCCCTGTGAGGCCTGGCGCTGCGCGGCCTGCGCCTCCAAAAGGGCCATGGTGGGGTGCTCCTCAATGCCGATGGTGCGGGGCAACGACTCCTCGATCCCCTTTGGTGTCCAACTGCTCTCGGGGGCGTACATGGAGCGAACCTCGCCAAACTGAGCCCATACCGATATGCGGGGACCGACCACGGTGTACACCTGGGCAGTGATGTCCCGGGCTACGTCGCTTAGCAAGTAGACGGCCAATGGGGCAACGTCTTCGGGGGCTCCGGCCTCGATCTCGAACGGGACGTTCTCCGACATGCGGGTCTTGGCGCTGGGGGCGATGCAGTTGGCGTTGATCCCATAGCGCTTAAGAGCCAGCGCCGCGCTCTTGGTCAACGAGATGATGCCCCCCTTGGCCGACGCGTAGTTGCACTGGGAGGTGGAACCGGTGAACGCCCCCGAGGTGATCCCCACCAGTGACCCCCCGGTCTCCTGCTTGCGCATGATGGCCGAGGCGTGTTTGTAAACGGTGAAGTGGCCCTTGAGGTGCACCCGGATCACATCGTCGAACTCTTCTTCGGTCATGTTGAAGATCATCCGCTCCCGCAGGATGCCAGCCACGCACACCGCGCCGTCGATAGATCCCCAGGTGTCCACCGCAGCTTGGACCGCGGCCGCGCCGCCCACCATGGTGCTGATGTCAGAGGCCAATGCCAGAGCAGTGCCGCCCGCCGACTCAATCTCGGCCACCACCGCATCGGCCACCTCCGACGACGGGTCCGAGCCGTCCAGCGACACGCCGTAGTCGGCCACCACCACATTGGCGCCGGCGGCGGCACAGCCCATGGCGATGGCCCGGCCGATGCCGTTGCCCGCGCCGGTGACGACGATGTTTTTGCCTTCGAGATATCCAGTCACGGGGGGAAACCCTATCCTTCGGCTTCGGCCAATAGTAGGTTGAAGTGCCTGGTCAGAATTTCTGGGGGAATACGACCGCTTCCCCTAGACGCCAACGTTCCGTCACTGAACACCAAGACCCAAAACGGTGTGCCTGCCTGCCCGAGGGCGGCGGCAATCTCGTTGTCGGCACTGTCCACCAAAACGGGGAACGGCCAATCTTCATCGGCCAGCCATTGGCTGGGCGGGTAATTGTCCCTGCTGGAGTCCACTAGCGTGACCACGCTGATCAGGTCGACTCCGTCGGGAAGTTCGTTTCCTGCTGCAAGCCAGCCGGTGTACTCAACGACTTCTCCCTGACAAGCCGGGCACCAGTGAGCCAAGAACAAGAAGACTGCTGGACGCTCACCCGGAGTCCAGGAAAACGGCGTACCGTCGATGGCTGAACCTGAGAGCCCAGGCACTGGACGACCGATTGCCGGATCAGAAGCTGGAGTAGGTCCTACCGGCCCTAGAGGCTGTCCGACGGTCTGCACTGGGGCAACCTCGACTGCCTCTGGGCCAGCATCGTCGTCGTTGCCACCGCAGGCAGCTGCCATCAAGAGAGCAGCGGCGACCAGCGCCGCAATGCGGCGGACGCAGTGTTTGGATTTCATGATCACAGGCTACGGGCTGGCTACAGCGGCATCACCACGCCGCCATTGGGCCGCATGGTCTGGCCGGTGACGAACCTTCCGGCCTCGGAACAGAGATAGAGAATGGCGTAGGCGATGTCGTTGGGGTCGCCCACATAACCCAAAGGGTTCATCTGGGCGATGGTGTCGAAGTGGTTCCTCTGGCGCTCGGGGTCCACCTTGCCGTCGTCATCCAGAAAGTGGCGGTCGTAGATGGGGGTCTCTATGGAGCCAGGTGCCACTGCGTTCACCCGGATGGGAGCCATCTCCACCGCCGCGGTACGGGTGATCATCTTCACCGCCGCCTTGGTGAGGGCGTACACCGAGATCATCGGCGCGGGCATATCAGCCCCGGCCGATGACAGGTTGACGATAGACCCCGATTTCTGGTCGGCCATGGCCCTGCCCGCCGCCGCAGTGCCCCAATAGACGCCCTTGATGTTCACGTTCATCACCCGGTCGAGCTGCTCGGGGGTGGTGTCCACGATCAGGCTGTCGGTGATGATCCCCGCGTTGTTCACCATGATGTCCAGCCGTCCATGCCGATTCACCGCATCGGCTACCAGAGCATCCACCGCAGCCTTGTCACTCACATCTGTCGGCACCGCCGACCAACTGGCTCCCAACTCGTCCAGCGCCCCGCCGGTCTCTCCCATCCCGTCGGCATCAACATCCCCCAGCACCACCGAGGCTCCAGCCTTGGCCAGCGTCACCGCCGTGCCCCGGCCGATCCCCGAAGCCGCCCCCGTGACCACCGCCACCCGGTCGGAAATATCAAACGCAGCAATGATGTCGTCGTGCATAGCCCCATCATGGCCCCTGCCGAATGGGGATCAGGAACCGTACTTGGGATGCGTCAGGCAGGTTCCCAGAAGACCATGGCGTGGGTTTCGTCGTAGGTGCGGGCGTAGGCGGTAACGGGCATTCCGATCTCGACGGTTTCGGGGTCGATGCCGGTGAGGCCGCCGAACATTCTCACTCCCTCGGGGAGGTCGATCATGGCCAGCACATAGGGCAGTTCGGCGAAGGCGGGGACGCCGTATTGGCGGACCACGGTGTAGGTGTAGACGGTGCCAGTGCCCGCTGCCTCCATCCACTCGGGCTCGGCGCCGCAGGCGGTGCATATTGCTCGGGGATAGTGCTGGCGGTGGCCGCATTCCGGGCACTGCTGGATGAGCAAGCGGCCCTCAGCGGCGGCGGCGAAAAACTCTCCGTACTCGCCCTCGCCGGCGGGGACCGGTCCCTGCCATTCAAGATCGCGCACAACCCTCATGACGGCCGGTCCTTGCCCAATATGACGGTGGCGATGGCCGACAGCCAGCCGCCGGAGCCGCAGGCCAGGGCCAACTCCGCGTCGGGCACCTGGGCCTCGCCAGCGTCGCCCCTGAGCTGGCGCACCGATTCGATCAGCAAGAAGATGCCCCGCATTCCCGGATGGTTGGACGACAGGCCCCCGCCGTCGGTGTTGGTGGGCATCGAGCCGCCCCGGCGCAGGTGGCCCTCTTCCACATAGGCGCCGCCCTCTCCCCGACCGCAGAAGCCCAAGCCCTCCAGCATGAGCATCACAGTGATGGTGAAGCTGTCGTAGAGCTGGGCGGTGTCGATATCAGCCGGCGTCACCCCCGCTTGGCCCATCGCCTCTGGTCCGCACACCGCGGCACCCATCTCGGTGAAGTCGGGCATCTGATGAATGTTCCAGTGGGTCTGGGTGCCCGCCGCGCCCAACACATAGATCGGGGGCTGGCTCAGGTCCCGGGCGACCTCCTCGGTGGTCATCACCAGCGCCCCGCCCCCGTCGGTGATTACGCAGCAGTCCAGCTTGTGCAGCGGATCGGCGATCATGCGGCTGTTCAACACGTCTTCCACGGTGATGGGGTCGCGGTAGCGGGCATCAGGGTTGAGTCCGGCGAACTCCCGGACCCCCACGGCGATCTCGGCCAATTGCTCCGAGGTGGTGCCGAACTCGTGCATGTGGCGGCGGGCGGCCAGGGCATAGGCCCCCACCAGGGGCAATCCGTAGGGGGTGGCCATCTGCATGGCTCCGGTCACCGGCTGAGCGTCGCGCTGGAAACCGCCAGTGCCCAGCACCCGGCCCATACGGGTGAGCTGGTCGGAGCCATAGGTGATCAGCACGGTGTCGCATAGCCCCTCCCGGATGGCGGTGGCAGCGTGCTGCACGTGGAACTCAAACGAGGAGCCCCCCACCATGGTCCCGTCGATGTATCGGTGGTTCACCCCTAGGTACTCGGCCATGGACACGGCGTCGTCGCCCGCTGCCGGCCCGCCGCCGCTGGTGCTCACATATCCGTCGATGGCCGACTTGGCGATGCCGCAGTCGGCAATGGCACGACGGGCGGCCAGCGCATGGTGCTGCACCGAGTTCAGGTACGGCACCACCGGATAGTCGCTCAGGCCGATGCCGCAGATGACGGGGTGTCGGGAAGGCATCTAGGCCAGAGCCTCAATGATGGAGTTGTGCTCGCCGATATGGGGGGCGCGGTGCCGGATGCGGTAGGGGGACTTGGGGGCAATGTACGGCGCTCCCAGATAGGTGAAGCTGCGGCCCAAGTCCTCGTGCTCCACCTCGACGGGGAAGCCTCGCTCTTGGAAGTGGGGGTCGGCCAGCACTTCTTCGGGCGAATAGATGATGCCCACCGCCAGCCCCCGCTCTTGGGCGCCGATGAAGAACTCGTAGGCGGTGATGTTCTCGGAGATGAACCGGACTGCCTCTCGGGCGGCCCCGAACATGGCGGTCACCTCGGGATCCTGGCCCACCTGGGAGAGATGCAGATCCTCTTCGAGTTGCGCGCCCATCTCCAAGAAGAAGAACTCTTCAAATTGGTCTTTCAACCCCAGACTCTCCATCCACTCCACTACCACGGCAAAGTCCCGGGCCGAGCGGGGTGGGAAGCCGGTGTTCACGTCGATGCCGTCCGCCGACAGTGCCCTGGTGAACGTGGTGGGCTCGATGGCCGCGTGCCGCCCGGTCTGGCGCTGCACCTCGTCGCCAGCCACCAGCCACTGCACCGAGCCGAACTCGGTGGTCACGTTGGCGGCCGCGTGCATGCTGACGTCCACGAACTGGCCCCGACCAGTGCTGTCTCGGGCCAACAGCGCGGTCTGGGCGGAGAGCACTGCGAACACCGAGCCGGTCTGGTACCCCTGGTTGCCGCCGCCCCGCTGAGGTGGGATGGCATGGTCGTCGTAACCGCAGCTCCACACCGGCCCGCCCCCGGCCAGCACGGTCAGGTCGATGCTCTCTTCTTGGGACCGCGGTCCGCTGCGGCCAAACGGCGTTAGCGATACCCAGATCAACTCGGGGTGGTCAGCCCGCAGCACATCGTGGTCGATGCCCAAGTCGGCCAGTCGACCAGGGCGCTCGGATTCCAGCACCACATCTGCGGTGGCAACCAGCGAGCGGAACCGGTTTCGATCGTCTTCATCCCCTAGATCCAGGGTCACGCCCAGCTTGGAGGCGTTGTAGTGCCACCACCAAAGGCTGCGCTCGGGATCGGGCTCGTCGTGCAGAAACGGCTCAAATCCCCGGGTGTGGTGACCATCGGGAGGCTCAACCACAATGACCTCGGCACCCATCCCCGCCAGTAGCAACCCGGCATACGCCGACGCTTCACCGGCCAACTCCACCACTCGGATTCCGGCCAGAGCGCCGGGCAGGTCGTTCCCCGTCATCAGATCACCCCCTCCGCAGCCAGGTCGGCCAGCTCGGCATCTGAATGGCCGAGCAGGCCCCCGAGAATCTGGCGGTTGTGCTGGCCCAGCAGGGGTCCTCCCCGTTCCAGCACCCAGTCGGTTTCCGAGAAATGGGCGGGGATGCCGTCCACTCTCACCCGGCCCATCTCTCCGTGGGTAACGGTGGGCCACAAACCCCAGGCTTCGGTATTGGGGTCGTTGTCGATTCGGTCCTCCGGCTTGGCCACCCCGGCGGCGGGCACGCCGACGGCTTGCAGCTCGGCCGCCGCCTTGAACCGATCCCGACCCGAACTCCAGGTCCGCACGGCTTCGTCCAACTCGTCCTCATAGGCCAGTCGCCCGGCCAGGTCGTCGAACCGCTGGTCGTTGATGCCCATAACCCCGGCGATGGCCTGCCAATCGCGGTCGTCTCGGGCGGCCAGGGCCAGCCACGCGTCGTGCCCGTCGGCCTCATAGATGCCGTGGGGGGCCATGGCCGGGAACTGGCTGCGGTTGCTATAGGGCATGCCGTCGCGCCGCAGAGGCCGTCCGTTCACGGTGTAGTCCAATGCCACCGGTCCGAGCATGGTGGCCCCGGCATCGGTGCAGGACATGTCGATCCATTGGCCCTCGCCGGTGCGGCTGCGGTGGATGAGCCCGGCCATGATGGCCATGGCCATGAAGTTCCCGCCGTGGTGGTCCATATAGGAGTAGCCCCACCCGGCCGAGGGCATGTCGGGGAGCCCGGAGGTGAAGGTGAGCCCGCAGCAGGCCTGCACGATCGGGCCCCACGTCTTGTACTTGCGATAGGGGCCGATGTGGCCGAACCCGCAGTTGGACACGTACAAGATGTCGGGCTTGATCTCCTTCAGACGGTCATAACCAAATCCCAGGCGCTCCAGCACTCCGGCGGCGAAGTTCTCGGTGACGGCGTCGCTCACCGCGATGATCTCGGCCAGCAGCTCTTTGCCCCGCTCGGTGCGGAGGTTGAGCGTGACCCCCAGCTTCTCCACATTGTGGTTGTTGAAGCACCCGCCGAACTCATGGCCCCGGCGGTCGTCCACGAACGGGGACGTTCCCCGGAGCACATCCCATTTGCCGAGGCGCACGGGATCCTCAATGCGGATGATCTCGGCCCCGAAGGCGGCCATCCACCGGGTCGCCCCTGCTCCGGCCAGCTGTCCGGTGAAGTCGCAGATGCGAATGTGGGACAAAGCCTCAGATTTCACGGCCCGACCTTATGCGGTCGCACCCAGGGGAATCCGAGCCGGGAATCGCCGACGGCCCCGCCCGCCGTTCCCTAGGCTCCTCCCCGTGCGAGTGCTACACCACATGGAAGACGGGCGGCTCGACCCGATCATCGCCCGATTCGACACCGTGGAGTTCGTATGCGTGCCCCGTCAGGGCGACATCCCCGACGATGCGTCCGGCGATGTTCTGCTCACCATCCCCCGGGGCTATCCCAACTTGGCCGAGCTGCTCGATCGGGGGGTGGAGTGGGTACACGTGACCAGTACCGGGATCGACGGGTTCCCCCTTGAGCTGCTGGGCGACCGGGTGATGACCTGCTCACGGGGGGCCTCAGCTATCGGCATCTCCGAGTGGTGCCTGGCCATGATGCTGACCTTCGAAAAAGACCTGCCCAATGTGTGGCTCAAAAGCCCGCCTGAGCGGTGGTTCACCGCTGATTTGGGGGCGCTCTACGGCAAGACCCTGGGCCTCATCGGCCTGGGCGGCATCGGCACCGCGGTGGCCCGCCGGGCCCTGGCCTTCGATATGACGGTGTTGGCTTTGCGACGCACCGCGGCGCCTTCGCCTCTAGTTGGGGTGCAGATCGTCACCTCGTTGGACGAGCTGTTGGAGCGCTCCGATCACATCGTGGTGGCCGCTCCGGCCACCGCCGCCACCCATCACCTCTTGGATGCCGACACCCTGGCCAAAGCCAAGCCGGGCGCGCACATCATCAACATCGCCCGGGGCGACCTCATCGACCAAGACGCCCTGCGGGCTGCGCTGGACCGCGGGCATATCGCCCGGGCATCGCTGGACACGGTAGAGCCCGAACCCCTCCCCGAGGGCCACTGGCTGTACGACCACCCCCAAGTCCGGCTCAGCGCCCATGTGTCCTGGTGCATGCCTGAATCCTGGGACTTCCTCATGGCCCCCTTCGCCGACAATCTTCAGCGCCGCTTGGACGGGCAAACCCTGGAGGGAATCGTCAACCCCAACGAGGAGTACTAGCCGTCGGTTGACAACACTGCCGCCACCACCTCGCGGCGGCGGACTTGGCCGGTTGCCGGAGTGCGGGGGATGGCGTCCACGGTCTCGATGCGGCGGGGGTGCTTGAACCGGGCCAGGCGGTTGCTCAGGTGGGCTTGCACTGCATCGGGAGTGGGCCGGGCAACGCCCGACGCCAGCACGAACACGGCACACACCACTTCGCCCCAGCGATCGTCGGGAATGCCCACCACCGCCACTTCGGCAGCACCGGGGAAATCAGCCAGATGGCCTTCAACCTCAGCAGGCGACACCGTCTCGCCACCGGTGCGAATCACGTCTTTGACCCGCCCGACGATGGCGTAGAAGCCGTCGCCGTCCACCTCGGCCAGATCGCCGGTGCGGAACCAGCCGTCTTCGGTGAATGCCTCAGCGGTGGCGTCAGGATTGTCGAAATATCCGTCGAACATGAACGGTGACCGAGTCTGGAGCTCTCCCTGGTGGAGGCGCACCTCCGCACCGGTGTGGGCCTGACCGCAGCTCCCCGGCCGGGACTCCATGTCGGCGTCGTCCAGCATCGTGACCGAGCCGGCCTCAGTGGAGCCGTAAAAGACCCGCCGATGGGCGTTGGGGAACGCGGCCTTCAGGTCGGCCAGCAGCTCGGGTGGGGTGGCCGAGGTGCCGGAAGTGGCGAATCGGAGCGAGGCCAGGTCTTGATGCCGGTTGGCTTCCAGCACTCGGCGCCACACCGCCGGGATGCAGTTCATGTAGGCCCCTTGGTGATGCTGAACCGCATCGATCAACACATCGGCGTCGGCCCGGTCGGTGAACACCACCAGCCCCCGGGCCTGCCAGACCTGAAGGGCGATGGTCCATGCCCCCATGTGGAACATCGGGAACATGCACACCGTGGCCCCCCTCGGCTCCAGCAGCGCCGGGGTACGAGTGCGCAGCCAGTTGCACCGGTGCGACAGCACCACCCCCTTGGACTTCCCGGTGCTGCCGCTGGTGAAGAACACCACATGAGGATCGCTCTCCCCCACCTGCGATGGCACCGGTGCCGCGGCCGACCCTGACTGGGCCTCGGCAACCAGGTCGAGCCCGGGACCGGTGCCTCCCAACCGCAAAAGGGGCACCCCCACCGCGTCGGCGACTGCCTGCCCCGCCTCGGCATGTTCAGAATCGACCACCAGCAGCCGGGGTCGGGCCAGGCCCACCATCTCGGCTGCCTCCTCGGGCGACAGCCGGGCGTTGGCCGGGGCGAACACCGCCCCCGCCTGGGCTAGAGCCACAAACAGGGACACCGACGCCAGGTTGTTGTCGCTCCAGGTGACCACCCGGTCGCCCCGACTCACCCCGAGTCCGGCCAGCACACGGCTCATTTGATTGGCCTGTCGGCCTAACTCCCCGTAGGTGAGCACTTGCCCGTCCAGCGCCGCTGCCGGGCGATGCGGCACGGTCGCAGCCGCGTTGTTGAACACCGAGCCGATCACCAACTCCATCGCCGGGCACACTACCGGGAGATGGGGGCTTCAACCGGGGTGGTCACTACCGTGAGGGGCAATGACAGAGCAAACAGGGCCACGATCTAGGGCCGCAGAGCTCGCGCTCGAAATGGCCTATGCGGCCAAAGGCCCGGAGGCCAATCGCGAGCTGTACGCATCGTGGGCCAAGACGTACGAGTCGGGTTTCATCATCGACAGCGGATACGTCTACCACCAAGAGGTGGTCAAGGTTTTCTGCGATGGATTCTCAGACCCGGGCCAGCCTGTGCTGGATGTGGGCTGTGGAACCGGAGTCGTCGGGGGCGAGTTGGCCAAGTTGGGCGTGTCCGTTATCGACGGCATCGACATATCGCCGGAAATGCTGGCCGAGGCCGCGGCCAAGACGTGCAACGGCCGCCCTGTGTACCGCCAACTCATCGAAGCCGATCTCACCGGTCAGACCGAGTTGGCCGATGGCGCCTACTCCGGCATCGTGAGCTCAGGAGCGTTCACGCATGGGATCTTCGGTCCGGAGACGATTTTGAAACTGATCCGGGCAGCCAGCCCCGGAGCTCGCCTCGCACTCGGAATCAACTCTGCCCATTTCGAGGAACTCGGCTTCGCCGATTGGCTGGGACAATGCCAGTCGGACGGGCACATCTCAGAGTTGCAATTCGAGTTGCGACCCATCTATGGCGAAGCAGACGAGGCCGACCCCAACCAGTGGGCCCGCATCGCCATATTCGCCGCCGCGTGAGCGGAGCTGCCGGACTCTTCAGCCTGACGAACGACAACGTGGCACCATAGGACCATGAGCTTGACGTCTGATCCGCTCACGCCTTCCGACGAGGACATGGCATTCGACCCGTTCGGCTATCCCGAGGAGGTGCCCATCGACACGCTGGCCGAGCTGCGGTCGGAGTGCCCGGTAGCTCGGACTCCCACCGGCTGGTACCTCACCAAGTTCGACCATGTCCTAGAGGCCACCAGAGACGTGGAGACCTTCGTGTCCAGCTTCCGCGATCCCGGCGTGGTGGTGCCCGAAGAGGAGAAGCTCATCAGCGAGATCCCCGAACCCCGCCACGGCAAGGTGCGAAGGATCATCAACGCGACGGTGGCCCATCACAAGTCGATGCGGGCCGAGCCGTTCGTGCGGGATCTGTGCCACCAGTATCTCGACCCGATCTTGGAGCGAGGCCACGGCGAGCTGGTGGCCGAGTTCATAACCCCGGTGCCCATCAACGTGATATCCCACCTCATCGGGGTGCCCGCCGAGGATTGGGAGCAGTTCCACGCCTGGACCGACGAGGTGGTACTGGGCGACTACCCCCGCACCAACCGCAACGAGCGGGGCGAGGGCCTGGCCGGCGCCCACCCCGAGTTCTGCGCCTACATCGACGCGCTGATCGCCGAGCGGCGGGCCAGCGACGAGGCCCCCGACGACCTGGTCACCCGGCTCATCACTACCGAGATCGAGGGCCATCGCCTCACCGACGTGGAGATACGCACCCAGCTTGCGTTCCTCATCATGTCGGGCAACGAGACCACTCGGCACCTGATCGGCAACCTGCTGTGGCGCATCATCGGCGACCCCGAGTTGTTCGCCACCCTCAAGGCCGACCGGAGCCTCTCTGAGCGGGCAGTGGAGGAATCGCTGCGGATCGACTCCCCTGCCCACATGCTCATTCGGGACTGCACTGCGGACACCGACGTGTTCGGCGCCCCGATGCGCAGCGGCGACAAGATCGTGTTCGGCGTGTCGTCGGCCAACCGGGACGAGGACTACTTCGACCACCCCGACGAGTTCCGGCTCGACCGGGACCGTCCCAAAGACCACATCGCCTTCGGCGGCGGACCCCACATTTGCCCCGGCGCCAGCCTGGCCCGCCTGGAGGGCCGGGTGGCCTTGGAGGTGTTCTTGGACCGGGTGGCATCTGCCGAACTGGCTCCCGGATGCGTTCGCAAGAAGACCCCGGTGTTCTGGGCCAACGGACCCGACCGCCTCGACGCGTTCTTGACTCCTGAACCCGTTGGCTGAACAACAGCCCGAGGGCGAGACTTACACCCACGGTTACCACCAGGTAATCGTGGGATGGCACTCCCGGCGCACGGCCGAGTCATGCGCCACCTTCTTGCTGCCTCGACTGAGACCCGATGCCGAGGTGCTCGACATCGGTTGCGGCTCGGGCACCATCACCGCTGGTCTGGCCCGCCGCGCTGGCCGGGTGGTGGGCCTAGACCTGTCGGCTGAAGTGGTGGACGCGGCCCGTGCCCATGCCGACGACTGCGGCCTCTCCAACGCATCGTTTGAGGTCGGCTCGGTCTACGAGCTGCCGTGGGACGACGCCAGCTTCGACGTGGTGTACGCCCATCAGGTGCTCCAGCACCTTTCCGATCCGGTCCGGGCCTTGCGGGAGGCCCGGCGAGTACTGCGTCCCGGCGGGCTGGTGGCCGTGCGCGACTCCGACTACGCCACCATGATCCACGCTCCCGTGTTTCCGGCCATCGAGCGCTGGCGAGACCTCTACCATCAGGTTGCGACCGCCAACGGCGGTGAGGCCGACGCCGGTCGCTATCTGCTGTCGTGGGCAATTGAAGCCGGTTTCACCGATATCGAGGCCACTGCCACCACCACTGCCCACACCGACCACGAGGGTCGGACTGTGTGGGGCGAGATGTGGGCGGTTCGGGCAATCGAAAGCGATTTTGCCGAGCACGCAGTCAACAACGGATTCGCCACCCGCGATGAACTACAGGAAATCTCCGACGCCTTCCGCCAATGGGCCGTCCAGCCCGACGGCTTCTGGGCCTGGATAAACGGCGAGGTGATCGGGGTCTGCCCGTCGGACTGAAACTGTCATACCCATCCTTAATCTCGGGTAATGACGGATAAACCGAGGATCGATCAAATGCAGATTCCCGCGATGGGACCAAAGCGTCTAGGCAGCGCGCACCATGCCGCTGAAAGGTCCACCGATGAGGATCGTCCTCGTGACATGCTGGTTAGCAGTGCAAAGGCGCAGGTCGACTCACCCAAGGCCGCGAACGCCATGAAGGCGCAAAGGGAGCCTAGCGAGACCGAATCGTCCTTGCCTGGCTACGGCCCTGGCTTCCCAATCTCCCCCATCCCGGCTGTCAATGTTGCCTCGGTGCCTCAGCGCTCACCACTGCGCTACCCAGGCGGAAAGACCTGGCTAATTCCCCACATACGGGCTTGGCTCGCACCCATTCAGCCCAGACCGAGGACGCTCATTGAGCCATTCTGCGGCGGAGGCATAGTTGCTCTCACGGCGGTGTGCGAGAGCTTGGTCGAACAATGCTTCATGGCCGAACTAGACCACGATGTGGCTGCTTTCTGGCACGCGGCGCTACGCCACAACGCCGAGTTGTGTCACCTCGTATCTGAGTTCGAACCGACACGCGAATCTGTTTCGGCTCTGGCTGACCAAGCCCCCAGAGGGCTGCTCGAGCACGGGTTCCGCACCTTGGTCCTAAACCGAACTCGACGCGGTGGCATCCTCGCCCCTGGGGCTGCCTTAACAAAGTCAGGGGAAAACAACAAGGGTCTCGCATCTCGTTGGTATCCCGACACCATCATCCAGCGATTGCGAAATATCGAAGCCCACGCGCCGCAGATCAACTTCTGCGAAGCCGATGGGCTTGACCTCTTAGAGGTCATTGCCGAGGTGCCCGGTACGGTCGCCTTCATTGACCCTCCGTACACCGCAGGCGGCAAACGAGCCGGCAGGCGTCTCTACAGCCACAACCAGTTAGACCACCGACGACTCTTCAAGATCCTGGCGCAATCCCCAGTGAACTTTCTGATGACCTACGACCGTTCGCCAGAGATCGCCGAACTCATTGCAGAGTACGGTTTCCACGCCGTTGAAGTAGTCATGAAAAACACCCACCACGCTCAGATATCCGAACTCGTCATTACCCGACGAACTGTCTTCATCTGACCCGGCCCATTCTGATGCCAGACGAACTTAGGACGCGCTACGGAATTGCGGAGTGGTATGGACAGGACTTCACCTCTCTCGCCGCGACCCAGCGGGTTGTCTTCGCCAAGCATGCACTAGGTGAATCCGATGCTGAGCCTCCAACGTGTCCATTCCAGCCCAACCATCCAACGTGCTCAAAGAAGGGGGGCGTTTGCTCCATCCAGCGCTACACAGAGGACAACGACCACCGTCTAGGCCAACCAGCAGATGAGCCGGTCATCACCTGCCCACGCCGGTTTGAGGAAAAGAGCCTTGTACTCCGGTGGTTAGCTGAAGTGGCCGGCTTTCCGACACAGGAAACCCAAGTGGCAGGTGAAGTGCCCTTCATGCGGAGCACGGAGACGAACAAGCCTGCCGGCAAGATCGACATGATCGTTGCCCATGTACAAGGCGAGAATTTGAGATGGCATGGTTTGGAGATCCAGGCCGTCTATTTCTCTGGCAAGGGGATGACCAGTGAGTTCGAAGCGCTGCGAGACGACACCCACGAACCGCCTCCCTACCCATCGGAGGTCCGCCGTCCCGACTGGCGTTCCTCAAGCGCCAAACGCCTGATGCCACAACTGGAAATCAAGGCACCAACACTGCGTCGCTGGGGTGCCAAGCTCGCCGTCGCGGTGGACCGCCCGTTCTTCAACGCCGTCGGCGGCACCAGTGATCAACCCAGCCAAGACCTCAACGAAGGCGACATCATCTGGCTTGTCACCAGTTTGGAACGCTCAGCCGCAGGCACATGGCAGCTAGCTCGAGACCACTGGGAGGTACTCACCTTGGAGGATTCCAACAAGAGACTCCAGGCCGCTGACACTGTCAGCCGAGAACACTTTGAATCAGCTCTGTTATCCCGCTTACGGCCTTTGTGAGCTTGCTGGTTGGCTAGACAGGTCAGGACAGAAACTGTCATACCCCCTGCTTAGGGTGGGGGCATGGATAAGACCGCACTGAGAATACTCCCGACATTTGACTCGCCACCTAGGCCCAGATGGTTGGTGGAGGCTGCGAAGGAAGCCGCCTCGGCTTCATTTGCCGACTACAGCCGAACAGAGTGGTCCGACAAGGTCGCCTATGCCTGCGACAAGATGCCGTCACTGGCTCTCCAAGCGTGTGACAACCATCCTCAGATAGGCGACCCGAAGGATGCTCGCCGTCTTGAAGCGGGATCGACGGACGATGACTTCGGCGTGGCCCTGGCCGGGGAATTGCTGGGGGAGATGGTGGGCCGATTGGGATTCTCCTTCGAACCCGAAGAACTGTGCCGCAACGCATATTCAGTCTTGTGGGATCTGGCTCTCGACGAATGTGCCAACGACCCCGACATGCCGGAAGCGCCAGACGAGATTCTGTACGACCACAACATCCGGTTGTCTGAATCCTGTGAATCTGGACCACCCTGGCCCTCAGGCCTGCACTTCGCCAGCCACGCGGTAATGGAGTTTGCCCACCATGCTTCTGCCTACAGCTCGCACGGCCTCGGATTGGCCCACGCTTCTCCGGTCCCAGTGTTATGGCCGCCTCCCGATGCGCCTCCTGCCCTGGCCTCGGCCCGGCGTGCTTTGAGCACTGCCCTTGAGTCCGCTCTGTTGGACAAAGACGAATACACCGCCAAACTGCATGCCTACCTTTCCGCCCGCGACAACCCCAATGTCCCTGACCCGACCCTTGCGGAGACCGATCAGGTGGCTGCGGCCCTACGCGATTGGAATGAGACGGTGATTCCGGCGGCGAGGGGTCTTGCAACAGCCACCTATGCCCATGCCTGGGAATGGGCCAGCGCCGATCAGGACCGCTGGGACCTCGGTGTGATCGTCTATGCCCATACCGAGGCGTTTCTTTCCGTCTACGACCTGAGGCAAGCCACCGACGCTTACGACCTGACCGACGCCGCCTGTCGCAGCCATGCCTGGTGGTGGTGCCATGACCGGGGATTGGACGTTTCCTCTCTCCGGGAAATGGCGAGTAATTGGTAACGCGGTCGCGAGCTAGGGCCCCAATAACCCTGCTGGGACGATTGCTATCCCCTCGTCATCACGATAAGCCTCCTGACCGGAAGTAATCACGACAGCATCAAGGAGTCCTGGCCCGATCCGGTCTCGCAGCCATCGCAGGTGCCGGGTGTCGTGGCCTGTCACTTCTGATCCCAGCTTGACTTCCACGGCCAGTACCCGTCCCCGGTGCTCGATTATCGCGTCCACCTCTCGCTCGTCGTTCCAAGTGCGCATATGGGACAACCTGGCATCGGCCGACTGGGCGTATACCCGCAGATCGTGGATAACCATCGACTCAAACAAGGCTCCGAGCAACCCGGTGTCGGCCAGCCCGGACCCAGCCTGAAGATATGCGTCAGTGCCGACCAGGGTGTCGGCGGTCGCATTGAGCAATCGGGCAGCCAATGCTGTGTCAGCCAAGTGGTGTTTGGGACTTCGTTTGAGGCGACTCAGGTGGCTCCCTACCGGCAACCAGGCCAGTTGTGGCTCCAATATCCACATGGATTCAAGGGTGTCCCGATAAGCGAGGGTCGTAGTCTTTGACGGCTTGTCGCCCTCGCCAGAAGTAGCGGCATCGCGGATGGTCTCGTAGGAAGCTGTGCTCGAGCTGGCTGCGGCATAGGCAGTCAGCCAACGGCGCAGGGCTGCGGGGTTGCGGACTCGGTGGCCAGATAGCGGGAAGTCGTGCTCGGCCAGCCGGTGGAGATAGCCGTCGAGAAGAAGGTCTCGCGCTCGACCAGTGGTGTTTCGCCAGCCGGGAAACCCTCCGGAGGCAATCTCAGATGCATAGTCCTCCAATTCAAGGCCGCTTTGGCCTTCGATATCGATGCGATCTCCCGCCAAGAGCGACTTCAGACTGACGGTGGACGCTTCTAGGCGGCGCTCAGCAAGCGCAGTTGTCCACATTCGCAAGGTGACAATCCGCCCCGCGCCTGAGTGGGCGGGACGAGTCTCCGGCCGGGCCGATCCAGTGAGGATGAATTTCCCCGGACTGAACTCTCGGTCCACAGATCTGCGCACGATGTCCCATGACTCGGGGAACCGCTGCCACTCGTCTATCAGGATGGGCGGTTCCCCCCGGGTGAGGAGGCGAGAATCAGCCCGCACCTCGGCGAGGACGTCAGGATCGTCCAGCGCATACACGGTGCTGGCTACCCGACTGGCCGTCCAGGTCTTCCCCACCGCCCTGGGCCCCTCAATGCTGACCGCGGGCAATTCGCTTATCAGGTCATGGAGTTCCTGGTCGGCCACCCGTGGTTGATGTTCAGCGCGCATGTATTAGACCGATTCTCTCATGCAATACCATTTCTCATTTGCTGTACTATTTCACAAATACACTACTTTTCCTCAACTAGCCTACCTTTCCGCACCCGACGTGCCGTCCTCACAGCGAGCAACGCATCTGTCAGCCCTTGATGGTGAGGAGTTCGAGGAGGTTGCCGTCGGTGTCTCGGAAGTAGACGGACTGCCCGCGTTCGCCGTTGCTGGCCGGGCGGGGGGCAGGGCCTTCTATGACCTCGACGCCGCAGGCGGCCAGATGGGCCTGGGCTTCGGCGATGGTGCCGCCCCAGCGGAAGCACAGGTCTACCGAGCCGGGGGTGGGCAGGCGGGCATGGGGGGAGGCCGGGGCGACCGCGGGGTGCACGTTGATGCGGTTGGCTCCCACCTGCATCATCACGATGGGCATCTTCCCGGCCCTGAACTCCTCCAAGTACATGGGCTCAGCACCCAGTACTTCGCCGTAGAAGGCCACCGTGGCCTCTACATCGGCCACGGTGATGGCCAAGTGGTCGAATCCCTCAACACTCATGATGCCTACCCTCGCATCGGAATGCCCGCGGTGGAGCCTCCGTCGATGATGTACTCGTGGCCAGTCTGGTACGACGATGCGTCCGACACCAGATAGCAGGCCAGATCGGCCACCTCAGAGGCCACTCCGGCCCGGCGCAGCGGCACGTGGCCGAACAGCTCGGGGCGCCCATGCCGGTCAGCCGACAACATGGCCGTCTCGATCGGGCCGGGATGGATGGAGTTCACCCTGATTCCCCTGGGTCCCAATTCGATAGCCGCAACCTTGGTCAGCCCCCGCACCGCCCATTTGGTGCCTCCATAGGCCGAGTGGTGGGCGATCCCCTCCATGCCAGCAATAGACGAGACGTTTACGATCCCCCCGCCACCGGCCTCGGCCATGGAGTCGGCCACGCTCTGGATGCCCAGGAACGTGCCCAGGTAGTTCACCTCCCAGATGCGGCGCAGGCTCTCGGGAGTTTCGTCGGCAATGGGTGCGGTCCAGTGGATGGCGGCGTTGTTTACCAGCGCACGCAGCGGCCCCTGCTCCACCGCGGCGGCCACGACCCGGACCCAATCCTCCGATGAGGACACGTCGTGGTGGAGATACAGGGCCTGATCGCCCAACTCGGCAGCCACCGCCTCCCCCGCCTCGTCGAGCACGTCGCCCATCACCACGAACGCGCCTTCCTCCACGAACTTCCGGGCTTCAGCCTCGCCCTGCCCCCGAGCCGCCCCGGTCACTATCACTACCCGTCCATCAAGACTTCCCATGGCGAAGTTCTAGCCGATCAGCTCACCTCGGCTCGGAGTAGTGTTCACGGCCATGCCATACCCACAAGCAGTCTTGGACATCGCCGCGCGCATCAACAACTGGGGTCGCTGGGGCGAGGACGACCAGATCGGCACGCTCAACTTCCTCACCGACGAGGTGGTGAAGGAGGCGGCCCAGTGCATCCGCACCGGCAAGCGCATCTCACTGGCCTATCCCCTGCACAAAGACGGCCTTCAAACCGGCGTCATCCCCGGACGGGTGAACCCGCTGAAAACGATGGTGTCGCTCAATCACGGCATGATGGGGGACCCCGACATGTTCCACACCAGCGACGACGTGGTCACCATGGGCCTGCAATGCGCCACCCACTGGGATGGGCTCTGCCATGCCATGTACCGGGGCAAGCTCTACAACGGCCACGACGCCTCCACCATCACCGAGTGGGGAGCGTCGGTGTGCGGCATCGAGCAGGTCAAGAGCCTCACCGGGCGGGGCGTGCTATTGGACATCGCCAAGCTCCACGGGGTGGACGTGCTGGAGCCGGGCCACGCAATCGGCTACGACGACCTGACCAATGCGGCTGAAGCTCAAGGGGTGGAGATCCGCACCGGCGACATCATCCTGGTCCGTACCGGCCTGTTCGCCTACGCCAAGGCCGGCGATCTGGACAACTACTACGGAGAGCCCATACCCGAGATGGGGATCGTGCGCTCCGCCGGCATCGGCGTGACCGCCTGCGAGTGGTTCTACGACCACAACATCGCCGCGGTGGCCACCGACAACATCGTGTTCGAGGTGCTGCCCTACGACCCCGCCTTCGAAGGGGCGATCATCGCCATCCACTGCCTGAATCTGGTGGACATGGGCCTCACTCAGGGTCAGAACTGGGATCTGGAAGAGCTGGCTGCCGACTGCGCGGCCGACGGCCAATACGACTTCTTCCTGGAGGCCTCGCCCCAGCCGTTCGTCGGCGGCCTGGGATCACCGGTAAACCCAGTGGCCATCAAGTAGCCCGCGATCAGCCAACTGGAGGCGACTCCCGGAGGGCGGCGGCCTCGGCCCGCTCCTCTTCGGAGCGGATCTCTTGGCGCAGCGGGATCTGTCGTACCAACAGCGCGGCCAAGATTCCTACGGCGATGATCGGAGCTCCGAAGGTGAAACAGCGACCCACCCCCACCGTGAAGGAGTCCAGCACTGCATCCACAATCGACGGGTCCTGAATGGCCCGGATCTGCTGGGGGCTGCCCAACAGCTTGTCGGCATCGGGCAGGGCGGCCAACTGCTCGGGGGTGACTTTGGATTCCAGGGAAGATTGCAGTCCATTGGCGTAAATGGCCCCCATGACGGCCGCTCCTATGGTGCCTCCCAGCGATCGCACAAAGTTGGTGGCCGCCGACACCATGCCGATGTCGCGGTGAGGGCTGGCATTCTGCACGACCAGCACTAGCACCGGCATGGTCATCCCCAAACCCAATCCGATGACGAACACCATGAGACCTACCTGAACCTGGGTGGTGTCCCGGTCCAAGAACAAGGCCAGCAGCGACATGCCCACGGTCATGAGCACGGTGCCGAGCACAATGAACACCTTGTAGTTCCCAAACCGGGTGAGCATCTTGCCCGACAACACCGACGTGAAGATGATGCCGATGAACATGGGCATCATGTTCAGGCCCGAACCGGTTGCGCTTACCCCCGACACCACCTGCAAGAACACGGGAATGAACAGGGTGGCCCCGAACATCACCAGCCCGATGAGCAGCATGACCACCATCGACCAGCGCACGACGTCGTTGGAGTACAGCCGGGGCGGAAGGATCGGATCGGCGGCCTTGGTCTCCCACCAGAAGAACGTCGGCAGCAGCACGGCCGACACCGCCAAGATCAGGGCCATTCCCGGCGACGACCAGGCCAGCTGGTCTCCCCCGATGCTGAGGGCGATCAGCAAGGGCGTGAACCCGGAGATGAGCAACCCCGCGCCTAACCAGTCGATGGGGCGCGACACGACGTCGAGACGCACGTTGAACAGCACGGCGATGGCCGCCATCGAGATCAAGCCCACAGGGATGTTCACGTAGAACACCCAGCGCCAGCTCAGGTGGTCGACGAAGAAACCGCCGATGAGCGGTCCGGCCACGCTGGCCGTGCCGAATGTGGCCGCGATGTAGCCCTGGTAGCGGCCACGCTGGTTGGGGGCCACCACGTCGCCCACAATGGCCATCGGCAGGGCCAGAAGGCCGCCGCCGGCCAAACCCTGGAGTGCCCGGAACAGCACGAGTTGCAACATGGTCTGCGACAGGCCGGCCAGGGCCGAGGTAATGATGAAAAAGCCGATGGTGAGCTGGAACACCAGCTTGCGGCCGTAGATGTCGCTGAGCTTCCCGATCAGCGGCGTGGCGATGGTGCCGGTGAGCAGATAAGACGTGATGATCCAGGCCACCTGATCCTGACCCCCCAGCTCGCCGGCGATAGTAGGTACTGCGGTGGCCAGAACCGAGTTGTCCAGCGCGGCCAGAAACATACCGGTCATCAGGGCGACCATGATGATGTGGACCTGGCGGGGAGCGAGTTCCTCCGGGGCCACCAACTTGGGGTTGAACAGGCGGGCCATCATCTCAACCGGCCCGGCAGATCAACCCATCAACCACTAGATGGCCCGGGTCTTTCCCTCCCAGTACGGGTCCCGCAGCCGGCGCTTGTACAGCTTGCCGTTGGGGTCGCGGGGCATCTCGTCGGTGAAGTCAATGGAGCGGGGCCACTTCTGCTTGGCGATCTGATCCCGGAGGAACTCCATGATGGCCCCCCGGGTGTCGTCGTCGGCAGCCACCCCGGCGGCCGGCTCGATCACCGCCTTGATCTCCTCGCCGGTGTCCTCGTTGGGAATCCCGAACACCGCGGCGTCGCCCACCAGAGGGCTCTGGAGCAGCGCGCCCTCGATCTCGGCCGGGTAGATGTTCATCCCACCCACGATGATCATGTCGTTGGAGCGGTCGTTGAGGAACAGGTAGCCGTCGTCGTTGAAGTAGCCCACGTCGCCCACGGTGAAGAACTCCTCGTCCAAGCGAGCCTTGTCGGTCTTCTCCTTGTCCTTGTAGTACTCGAAGGTCTGTCCCTGGGGCATCTTCATGTAGATGGTTCCGCTGGCGCCGGGAGGCAGGCGGTTGCCGTCGTCGTCCACCACGATGACTTCCGAGCCCGGCCACGGGCGGCCCACCGTGCCGGGGTACTGGCGCCACTCGTCGGGGGGGATGTAGGTGCCGCCGCCCTCGGTGGCCGCGTAGTACTCCCAGATGCAGTCGCCCCACCAGTCGAGCATCTTCTGCTTGGTCTCAACTGGGCAGGGCGCCGCGGCATGGATCATGCGCCGCAGCGACGACACGTCGTAGCGCTGTTTCACCTCGTCGGGCAGCTGGAGCAGGCGGTGGAACATGGTGGGAACCATGTGGCTCTGGGTGACCTTGTAGCGGTCGATGCGCTCCAGCGCCCCTTCGGCGGTCCAGCGGCCCATAAGCACCGCGGGATGACCCATATGCAGCGACGTGGTGGTCCAGATGTTGACCGCGGTGTGGTACAGCGGGGCCTGCGTGATGTGAACGTTGTCTTGGTGGGGCATGATGCCCAGCAGCATGAACAGCCCGCCGGAACCGGCGGCGGATTCATCGGGGTGGACACCGGGCAGAGCCCGACGCACGCCCTTGGGCCTTCCGGTGGTGCCCGAGGTGTAGAACATGAACGAGCCGGTGGTGAGGTCGTCGGGCCGGTTGGCAGGCTGGGAGTCAACCAGCTCAGCCAAGGGACGGAAGCCGTCGATGCTGCCCGCCGAGAACCGGTTGGCGGCGGGCACATCGCTCTCCTCCAGCACCCTGGTGGCCTGCGCCGCGAAGTCTTCGTGGACTATGAACGCCTTGGTCTCGCTGTCGTTGACTATGTAGGCGATCTCGGGGCCGGCCAGGTGCCAGTTCACCGTGGTGAGGTAGAAGCCCCCCTGATAGGCAGCCAGGGAGACGGCCGTCTGCTCGATCCCGTTGGGCAGCACGGTGGTCACCTGATCGCCCACCTCAAGCCCAGCAGCCCGCAGACCGTGCACAATGCGGTTGGTCAGCTCGGCCAGCTCCCGGTAGGTGATCTCGTTGTAGTCGGGGTCCACCACCGCCAGGCGCTCAGGGTCAGCCTCGGCGATCTTCCAGAGTCCCAGCACGTCGGTCTCAGCCATTTGTCCTCCCGTCGGCGTGCGCTGGGAGGATGGTAGGCGCAGTCTGAGGAGAGGCCGAAACCGTGCTTACATGCCGGTGAAGTCCGGGGGACGCTTCTCCATGAAGGCGGAGATGGCCTCCACGTTGGCCGGCGCCCCCATTAGACGGGAGAAGGCGGCGTTCTCCCGCTCCCGGGCGGCGGCCACCCCATCGTGCCAGCCATGGGTGATCAGCACCTTCGACTCCATTAGCGACGACACCGGCAACGCGGCCAGCTTCTGGGCGTGCGCCATCGTGGTATCCAGAAGCTCATCGGGAGGGCACACCTTCCAAACGAGGCCCATCTCCTGGGCCTCCTCCGCACTGATCCACTCGGCGCTGAGCAGGGTCCACATGGCCTGCTGGCGACCCAGCAGCAGCGGGAAGGTGTAGCTGCTGGCTGCTTCGGGGGCCACGCCCAGGCTGGAGAACGGACACCGCAGCCGGGCCTCAGAGGACATAAAGGCCAAATCGGCGAACCCCAGCATGGTGGCCCCCACGCCGATGGCGAGACCGTTCACCGCGACGATGAACGGCTTGGCGAACGAGTCCATCTGGTCGATCATCCCGGCGAACCCGTGGACGCCGGGCTCGACGCCGTCACCGCCGGGGTTGCGGGCGCCCATCTCCACCAAGTCGGTGCCGGCGCAGAACGCCCGTCCGTTCCCGGTCAACACCACGACGGCCACATCGGGATCGGCAGCCGCGTCGATCAGTGCTTGAGCGGTGGCGTCGTACAGGGCCTCGCTGAACGCGTTCAGCGCGTCTGGCCGGTTCAAAGTCAACAGCCGAACCCGGCCTTGGTCTTCTATGTCAAGCATCGACCCTCCTCCTACAGCGGATTCCAACGGGGCTCACGGCCCTCTCGAAAGGCCTGTGATGCCTCGGACATGTTCCCGGTGAATGTGCCCAGTACCTGAGTGCGGTTCTCCAACTCCATCGCGTGACGCAGGCTGGGGGCGTCAAGCGTGGCATTGGCCCCGAGCTTGGTCATCCACACCCCGTACTCATTGTTGGCCGCAATTTGCCGGGCCACATCGAGGGCAGCCTCCACCACCTGGCCGTCGGGCACCACTTGCGACACCAGTCCGATGCGATCGGCCTCGGCGGCATCGAAGATCCGGCCGGTGAGCATCAGCTCCCGAGCTCGGCCAGCCCCAACGATCCGGGGCAGCAGGTAGCTGTTGCCCACGTCCAGCGACGACAGGCCCACCTTGATGAACACCGAGCCGAACCGGGCCGACTCCGCGGCCACCCGAACGTCGCAGTGCAAGGCAATGGCGAACCCTCCCCCGACGGCGGGGCCGTTCACCGCAGCGATCACCGGCACCCGCAGCTCGTAGATCTTGAGCATGAGGTTGGCCAGGTCGAGCTGCATGTCATAGATGGCCCCCACCCGGCTCTGCTCGGGTGGCTCGGCGAACCCCTGCTCGCCCCCGGCCTTGAGATCGGCACCGGAGCAGAATCCCCGCCCGGCACCGGTGAGAACCACCGCCCGCTGAGACCGGTCCCGCTCCACCTCCTCAAGGGCCCCATGCAAGTCGGCAATGAGCTCGGGGCTGATGGCGTTGAGCCGCTCAGGGCGCGACAAAGTGATCTGGGTGATGCCCGACTCGGGGGTATTGACCGTGACAGTGGACGCATCAAGCACGGCCCTCACACTAGAACTAGGTTGTCGGACAACCCGAGTTGCGCTCGACCGTGTTGAAACGACAGGGTCTCACCCCAACACATACTGGCCGGTCACAAGCTTGGGAACGGTCGGGTACCGATAAGAGGAGCAGGAATTATAAGCACTGCTCCCACTGGAATGGTGGATTTCCCTGTGAACCAGTTGTGGACGGCATGTCTCAGTCCTATAGTGCCGGTTCAGGCATGACCTTGGGCATTGTTGTAGGGGCCTATCTCGTCGTGCATTTGCTCGGCGCCTACTTGCTGCGCGCGTCCGGAGTTTCAACCGACCTGTTCGGCCGATTCCGCAACGTTCCCGATCTGCCCGAGCCCAAGCAGCTGTCCGAGTTCACCGCCTTCGTGGAGACCCACTCCTTTTGGGACACCGAGGATGATGAAGTTCTCGACAACGTCGACGAATTCGAACTCCAAGCGGTCTTCTGGAACGAGAGGCGGCGCAGAAGCGCCTAAGCCCGCCTGCCCTCGGCGGCCTACCTCTTAGTTGGACTTGGCGTGGAGGCCGCCGTCTACCAGCACGACGGCGCCGTTGATGAATGATGCGGCGGGCAGCACCAGCGAAAGAGTGACCTGGGCTACCTCTTCGGGATCGCCGTAGCGACGGGCCGGGACCCGGCGACGGGCGTATTTCTTCTTGGCCTCTTCGGGGATGTCGCCGGTCATTGCGGTGCGGATCGGGCCGGGACAGATCGCGTTGGCGGTCACCCCCCACTGACCCAACTCCACGGCCAGCGCCCGGGTGAGGCCGACCACGCCGTGCTTGCTCACGGTGTAGGGCGAGGTGTTGGGCGTGGCCATCACCCCCTCGGTGGAGGCCACGTTGACGATGCGGCCGTCGCCGTTGCGCTTCAGGTCGTCCAGGCAGGCCCGCACCAAGCGCATCTGTGCCGTGAGGTTCACCTCCATGGCAGCGGCCCACACGTCCTCGTAGTCGGCGGCCTCCACTGGAGCGCCGGCGGCAATGCCCGCGTTGTTGATCAGGATGTCCACCGGGCCCAGCTCGCTTCGAACCTGCTCCACCACCGTCTCCACCACTTCGGGATCGGCCAGGTCGCAGGCCACCGCCAATGCGGTGCCGCCCGCGTCGACGATGGCGGCCGCCGTCTCCTCCACCCCGGAGCGGTTGACGTCGAGCGCAGCCACCTCGGCCCCCTCGTCGGCCAGAAGCCACGCGGTGGCCCGACCCATGCCCGAGGCCGCGCCGGTGACCACCGCCACCCGCCCGGCCACCGACCGGTCCAGCTTGCTGAGGCGAGTCATCAGCCCCGGCAGGCGCTCTCGTGCTCCAACAGCCAGGTCTTCACTTCGGGGCGGCCTCCGTACTCCCCCACCGACCCGTCGCTTCGCACCACTCGGTGGCAGGGCACCACCAACGAGATCGGGTTGCTGGACATGGCCGTGCCCACCGCTCGGGCCGCACCGGGCGAACCGGCCATAAAGGCAAGCTCCCCGTAGGACACCGTCGTGGCGTAGTCCACGGTCATCAGCGTCTCCAGCACCCGGCGGTAGAACCCGTGGCTCAGCCGCCAGTCCATGGCCAAGTCGAACTGCTGTCGACGGCCCTCGAAGTACCCATCGATCTGGGCGAAGGGCTCGTCCAGCCAAGCGGGGTCGCCCTCGCCCATCGAACCGGGGAGTTCGGCCAGTTCGGCCATCATGTCTGCTCTTTCTTCCATGTAGCCGAATCCGATCCTCACCAGCCCCTGCGAGGTGGCGGCAACATTCAGCGGTCCGATCGGGGTGTCCAGCGACCCCAGGGCCACACCGAGGTCATCGACCTCCGGTGATACAGAATCGGAGCGGGTCAGTAGCGCAGTTGGAGACATGGCACTGACCGTAGCGGAAGACCAGACTGGCGCGGTGGAGTCATCGCACAGCAAGAATCGGTAGTCATGAGCACGCAAGAATCGTCGAGCACCGATATCGCTGGAATCGATGAAGCGCCGGTCACTGCCTGGCTAACCGGCAACATCGCCGACAGCGAGCCGCCGTTCACCTTTGACCTGATTGCCGCCGGTGGGTCCAACCTCACCTTCCGACTGACTGATTCCGGAGGCCGACAGTGGGCGCTGCGGCGACCCCCGGTTGGATCGGCGCTGGCTACTGCCCACGACATGGGTCGGGAGTGGCGCATCATGGCCGCTCTGGGCGAGGCCAGCAACGTGCCGGTGCCCGAGATGGTGGCCTTCTGCGACGACCACACGGTGAACGGGGCCGACTTCTACGTGATGAGCTTCGTGGAAGGGCGCATACTGAGGGACCAGGACTCCGCCGCTGGCATGACCCCCGAGCAGGCCGAGTTTGCCACCCAGAGCCTGCTCGACGTGCAGATCGCCTTCCACACCCTCGACCTCGATGAGGTAGGCCTGGGAGACTTGGGCCGCCGGGAGGACTATGTGGGCCGCCAGCTCAAGCGCTGGCGCCGCCAGGTGGAGGCCGCCGGAGTGCGGGAGGTGCCACTGCTCATCGAGTTGCACGAGCGGCTGAGCGCGGCGAAGCCCACTGAGACTGCCTCCCCAGCGTTGGCCCATGGCGACTACCGGTTCGACAACACCGTGCTCGATGACCAGTGGAAGATCGCCGCAGTGTTGGACTGGGAGCTGTGTACCACCGGCAATCCCATCGCCGACTTCGCCTGGTCGCTCCAGTACTGGGCCGATCCCGGCGACGAAATGAGCTTCCTCACCGATCCGCCCACCCTTCAGGACTGCTTCGTCCGCCGCCAGGAAGTGGCCGACCGCTACGCCGCCCAGTCGGGCTTCGACCTATCGGACCTCCCCTACTACGCAGTGTTCAGCTGGTGGAAACAGGCCTGCATCGTGGAGGGAGCCTACGCCCGCCGCTTGCAGGGGATGACCGGCGGAATGGGAACCACCGGCGATGTCCACGACATCGCCCGACGAGTGGACGCCATGCTGGCCCACGCCGCCGAAATGGCCGTTGGTGTTCTGTAAATAGGCGAGATCAGGCCGCGGCTGCCACCAAGACGGTGAGCAGCACCAGGGTGAGCAGCGACATCGGCACTCCCAACCGGAGATAGTCGGTGAAGCGATAGCGGCCGGGGCCGTACACCATGGTGTTGGTCTGATAGCCGATAGGGGTCAGGAACGAGGCCGAGGCAGCTACTGCCACCCCGAGCGCCAAAGTGCGGGGATCCAAACCGGACTGAGCAGCCGCCTCCAGTGCCACCGGGAACACCAGAGCCACCGCAGCCACGTTGGTGATCAACTCGGTGAGCAGCATGGTGGCGATCACAATGCCCAGCACCACCCCGGCATCACCCAAAAAGTCGAAGCCGGTGACGATGCCGTCGGCCAAGTCCTCGGCCAAACCAGCCTCGTCCAGTGCCGCGCCCAGGCCGAACGCCGCTCCGATGGTGATGAGCACGCTGAAGTCCACCGCCTCTCTGGCCTCCCGGGGGGTGAGCAACCCGCCGACGACCACCGCGCCGGCCGCGATCAGCGCCGCCTCCAGCACGCTCAGCACCCCTGTGGCGGGCAGCACCACCAGGGCCACCACCGCGGCCAGAGCCACCGGCGCCCGCCGGCTGGCCCTCGGCGGCGACCCGCCCAATCGCGATACCAGCAGGAAGTCGTTCTGGTTGCGCCACCGCTCATCGAACCCGTCGGCGGCCAGCACCAGCAGGGTGTCGCCGGTGCGCAGCCGCACCTGGCCGAACTTGGCCTCCACCGGCGCGCCGGAGCGGTGGATGCCTACAACTGCGGCCTGGTAGCGGCCCCGGAAACCCGCCTCGGCCAGCGTCCGCCCGCTGAGCGGCGAAGCCGCCCCTACTACTGCCTCAAAGAACGTGTGGTCGTCGGAGTCCACCGCCTCCAGGTGGGGATCCTCGGCCGAAACCAGCCCGGACATCGCCTGGAGGTCCACCACCAGGTCCACCCGCCCGGCGAACGTGAGCCGGTCGCCGCCCCGGAGCACGAACGTGGGGGCCACCGGGGCGATCACCGTGCCCTGCCTTTCCACTTCCACCAAGAACACTCCTTGGAGGTGGCGCAGTCCCCCGGCCTCCACCGACTGCCCGTCGAACGCCCCCTGGGCGACCACCTCCATCGACACCAAATAGGAACGGCCCTCGCCCCCCGCCTCGGGATCGCGCCGTTCGGGCAGCAGCCAGGGGGCGGCAACCACGATCAACACCAGTCCGGCACCGGCCAGCGGCAGACCGAATCGGGCCAGCTCGAACATCTCCAGTTCGTCGTAGCCCACCGACTGCAATAGGCCGCCCAAAACCAGATTGGTGCTGGTGCCGATGGCGGTGATCGCCCCGCCCAAAATGGTGGCGTATGACAGGGGGATCAGGAACCGGGAAGCGGCCCGGCCATAGCGCTCTGTCCAGCCCCGCACCGCGGGCACCAGCATGGCCACGATGGGAGTGTTGGCCAAGAACGCCGACGCCGCACTGGCAGGGGTCAGCAGCCGGATCAGCGATACCCGGGTTCGAGACCCACGATCCAGTATCCGAGCCACCATGGGCTGCAAGGCGTTGGTCTTGGTGACCGCGCCGGCTACCACATACAGCGCCCCGATGGTGATGGGAGCGGGGTTGGCGAACCCGCGGAAGGCCTGGTCGGCGTCAATCACCCGCAACAAGAACAAGCCACCGGTGGCACCCAGCACTCCAGCGGCAGGCGAAAGCCGGTTGCTGATGAGCCCCGCGCCCATCACCGCCAACACCGCGATCGTGAGCACCGCGTCGCCATTCATCCTGAGTGATGCTATGAGCAGAAACCCGGGACTCCCGCCTGCTTTGTGGCCGATTGGCGGCTTGATGGCTTAAACACGGCAATCCTGCGATATGAAATACCTCCGTGGCTTCAAACTTGATCCAACCCCATGGCGGCGAGCTGACCGATCTGATGGTCGACAACGCCACTGCCGAGGAACTCAAATCGGAATCGCGCGACCTTCCGTCGTTCACCCTCCAGCCCCGCCACCTCTGTGACTTGGAGCTGCTGCTGAACGGTGGCTTCTCGCCTCTGCGGGGCTTCATGGGCCAAGCCGACTACGAGCAGGTGTGCTCCGACATGCGGCTGGCCGACGGCACGCTTTGGCCCATGCCCATCACCCTGGACGTGGACGGCGACACCGCCGAGGCTGCTCAGGCCGCCGGCCGGCTGGCGCTGCGGGACATAGAAGGGGTCATGTTGGCCGTGCTCACCGTGGGCGACGTGTGGCAACCCGATACCGCAACTGAGGCCGAGTCGGTATTCGACAGCTTGGACCCCGACCACCCCGGCGTGGGCCACCTGCTTCACAACACCGCTCGGTTCTACATGGGCGGATCGGTACAGGGCCTGCAACTCCCGGTCCACTACGACTTCACCGAGCTGCGGCGCACCCCGGCCCAGCTGCGGGCGGAATTCGAAGCGGCGGGCTGGAGCCGGGTGGTGGCCTTCCAAACCCGCAACCCGATGCACCGGGCCCACGTGGAGCTCACCCGAAGGGCGGCGGTGGAGGCCGAGGCCAACCTGCTGATCCACCCGGTGGTGGGCATGACCAAGCCCGGCGATGTGGACCACTACACCCGGGGCCGGGTGTACCAGCACATCATCAAGCGCTACCCGGAGAACTCGGCCATGCTGGCCATGCTGCCGCTGGCCATGCGCATGGGCGGACCCCGGGAGGCGGTGTGGCACGCCATCATCCGCAAGAACCACGGCGTGTCCCACTTCATCGTGGGCCGAGACCACGCCGGGCCGGGCTCCGACGCCTCCGGCAACCCCTTCTACGGCCCCTACGACGCCCAAGACATGTTGCAGGACTACACCGACGAGCTGGGCGTGACCATGGTGCCGTTCAAGATGATGGTGTACGTCCCCGACAGCGACAGCTACCACCCGGTAGACGAGGTGGACGAGGGCACGGCCACGCTCAGCATCAGCGGCACCGAGCTGCGGGACCGGCTGGCATCGGGCGACGACATCCCCGAGTGGTTCAGCTACCCGGAGGTGGTGTCCGAGCTGCGCCGCACTCATCCCCAGAAGTCCAAGCAGGGCTTTACCGTGTTCTTCACCGGTCTGAGCGGCTCGGGCAAATCCACCATCGCCAACGCGCTCATGTCCAAGCTCCTGGAGCGGGGCGGCCGGCCGGTGACCCTGCTGGACGGCGATGTGGTGCGCACCAACCTGTCGTCGGAGCTGGGGTTCTCCAAGGAGCACCGCGACATCAACATCACCCGCATCGGCTATGTGGCCTCGGAGATCACCAAGCACGGCGGCATCGCCATCTGCGCGCCGATCGCCCCCTATGCCGGACCCCGGTACAAGAACCGGGAGGCCATCTCGGCCAACGGCGGCTACGTGCTGGTGTATGTGTCCACCCCGCTGGAAGTGTGCGAGGAGCGGGATCGCAAGGGGCTGTACGCCAAGGCTCGGGCTGGGATCATCAAGGAGTTCACCGGCATCTCCGACCCCTACGAGGAACCGGCTGATGCCGACGTCGTTCTGCCCACCGTGGATCAGACGCCCGATGAAGCAGCCCAGGTCATCATCGACCACCTGGTGGCCGAGGGGTATCTGGAATAGATCGGCCACACAAGTGTCGCGGGCCGATGACCTACAACGAATTGCCGACGCGCTGGCCGCAGCCGACGAAGTGCTCAAGCGTTTCACCCCCGGGGAAATCGAATCGGAGCTCAAAGACGGGGGCGACCCGCTGACCGCAGCCGATACCGCGGTCAACGAAGCGCTGGCCGCGGCACTGCGAGGCGGTGACGAGGGCTGGCTTTCGGAGGAGACCACCGACGCCGCCAGCCGGCTGGACCGGCGCAGGGTGTGGGTGGTGGACCCAATCGACGGCACCCGGGAGTTCATCGACGGCATTCCTGAGTGGTGCGTCTCGGTGGGACTGGTGGAAGACGGGGTGCCGGTAGCCGGCGGCGTTCTGAGCCCGCCCAATGGGCACCTGATCATCGGGTCGAACGAGACCGGGGTGGAGTGCAACGGCCAGCCCGCGGGCACGACGGGCACCACCGATATCCGGGGCGCGCTGGTGCTGGCCTCGCGCAGCGAGATGAAGCGGGGCGAGTGGGAGCGCTTTTTCTCCACGCCGATCGCGGTGCGCAATATGGGCTCGGTGGCCTACAAGCTCAGCCTGGTGGGTGCCGGACTGGCCGACGCCACCTGGACGCTGGTCCCCAAGAACGAGTGGGACGTGGCCGGCGGGGCCGCGCTGGTGAGAGCCGGCGGCGGTCAGGTGTTCGGGACCGACGGTACCGACGTGGTGTTCAACCGCCCCGACCCGCTGATGGATGGCTTCATCGCGGTAGCCCCCGGCCTTCGCGACCAGGTAATGGACTTGCTCGACATCTCTCCCCAACCGTGAACGACCATCAACTGGCTGCTTGGCTGGCTTCGGAAGCGGGCAAGCTTCTGGTCGATTTGCGAGAAGAGCTGAGCGGCCAGCGGCTGGCCCCGTTCGCCGTCGGGTCCCGAGGCGATGCCGCCGCCCACGACTTCATCGCCAATGCCCTCCACCGGCACCGCCCAGAAGACATGGTGCTGTCTGAGGAGTCGATGGACGACCGCCGTCGGCTCGAGCACCGCCGAGTGTGGATCGTGGATCCACTCGACGGCACCCGGGAGTTCTCCATCCCCGGCCGCACCGACTGGGCTGTCCACGTGGCCCTGGTTGCCGACGGCGTACCCGTGGCCGCGGCGGTGTCCCTCCCGGCCCAGGGCATCACCCTGGCCACCGAGCCGAGCTCTCCCACCCCGGTGGCAGCCAACCCTCCCCGAGTCATCACTAGCAGGAGCCGGCCCGGTCGACTGGCCCGCCACATCGCCGACAACCTCGGGGCCACCATCATCCAGTTGGGCTCGGCCGGGGCCAAGGCCGCGGCGGTGATCCGCGGCGAAGCCGAGGTGTACGCCCATGCCTCCGGGCTGCACGAGTGGGACCTGTGCGCGCCCGCCGCGGTGGCCGCGGCCGCGGGGCTGCATGTCTCCCACCTCAACGGAGCCGAGTTGCGGTTCAACCAATCCGACACCTACATATCTGATTTCGTGATCTGCCACCCGAATCTCGCCGCGGCCGTGATCGCCCGGTGACGCTCACTGTTTTCTGCCCATAGATTGGGAGCCGCAGTGAGACTGGTGATCGCCCGATGTTCAGTGGACTACGACGGCCGGTTGGCCGCGCACCTGCCCGAGGCAGTGCGGCTCATCATGATCAAGGCCGACGGCTGTGTGGCCATCCACGCTGACGGCGGCGCCTACAAGCCGCTGAACTGGATGAACGCCCCCAACCGACTGTCGGAGGAAGACGGCGTTTGGACGGTGGTGAACCCGGCCGGCGAAAAGCTGACCATCACCATCCACGAGCTGATCTCCGACACCGACCACGAATTGGGCCACGACCCCGGGCTCGACAAAGACGGCGTGGAGGCCCACCTCCAAGAGCTGCTGGCCGCATCCCCCGAGATGCTGGGAGAAGGCTTCCGGCTGGTGCGGCGGGAATATCCCACCGACATCGGCCCGGTGGACTTGCTGTGCCGAGATGACGACGGGAATGCCATTGCCGTAGAGATCAAACGGCGCGGGGAGATCGCCGGGGTCGAACAGCTCACCCGCTATCTCCAGTTCTTGAACCAAGATCCGGCGCTGGCCCCGGTTCGGGGCGTGCTCGCTGCACAGGTCGTCCGCCCCCAGGCCCGGGCTCTGGGCACCGACCGGGGCATCGAGTGCGTGGAGATCGACTACGACCTGCTCCGGGGCATCGAACCCGATCAGGCCAAGCTGTTCTGAGGCCGGCCATGCCCGCTCTCAGACCCGCCCCTGATCGGAATGGCAATCCCACTACGATCCCGTAATCCCCATGGATCGCCATCCACCCCTCCGCCTGCGCCGACCTCCCCTTCCTCCCTGGGTCTGGGTCCTCATGTTCGCCCCGGTGGTACTGCTGGTCATCTGGCTGGTGTCTTGGCTGGTGGACTCGTCCAGCAACGACGACAAAACGCCCCGGGGACTGAAAATCGAGAGTCCAATCCTGCCCGACGTCAGCATCGACATCGGCTTGCTGGGCCAGCAGGACGTGACCGAAGTGGTTGTGGAGCTGGCCGAGCGATTCCAGCAGACCCCGGTGGAGGTCGTCACCCCCAGCCGGGTCGTCTCTTTCACCGCTGAAGAGATCGGTCTGGAGGTCGACGTGGAAGGCACGGTGGCGGCGATCATGAAGCTGGACAGCGGAACCAGCAACCCTGTCGGGTGGACCGCCTCGTTCTTTGAGACCTCCCGATCAGAGCTGCTTCTCACCTTGTCGGCAGATGCCCTTCAGATTGCCAACCTGGAAGCCGACCTGCGGAAAGAGCCGGTAAACCCCACCATCACCTACGAAAACGGGACCTTCCTGGCGGTCCCGGGCATTGCCGGCGAAATCGTCGATCTGAATCCGTCGCTCCCCGTCTTGCTCGAGGCCGCACGCCGTGGCGATGACCCCTTGAGAGCTGAGGCCGATGCCCGCCTGATCTCTCCCGAGTTCGCCGACGACCCGGTGACCATTGCCGCCGACTGGATCAACCGGCGCACTTCCCAGGGGATCTTGGTGACGGTCCAAGAAGTCACCAAGCGAGTGCAGCCAGCCCAGCTTCGATCATGGCTGACCCTGCAAAACGACGGCGACCAGTGGGCCTACGACATCAACCGGCAGCAGGTGGAAGACGATCTGGCCGAGCTCTTCGTTGAGGTGGCCACGGTGGCCTCAGAGCCAGTACTCACGATAATCGACGATGTTCCGGTGCTGGTCAGCGAGGTTCCTGCTCTCATCTGCTGTGAGGAAAACTCGGCCCGCACCGTGTTGCTGTCCCTCGATACAGGCCAGCCCGCCGTGGAGTTGGAGTTGCGGGAATCGAGCAAGATCAACGACCAGAGCTGGCTGATCGAGCGGGGCATCGTGGAGCTGACCGGTCGGTTCACCACGTACTACACGCCGGGCCAAGACCGGGTCTCCAACATCCACCGCATCGCCGACCTGATCCAGGGGGCGGTGGTCTATCCGGGCGAGACATTCTCGGTCAACGACTACGTGGGCGAACGCACCGAGGAGAAGGGGTTCGTGGACGCCGGCGTGATCTACGACGGGATTTACACCACAGATGTGGGTGGGGGTATCTCCCAGTTCATCACCACCCTGTTCACCGCCACCTTCAACGCCGGGATGGAGTTTCCCGAGTATCAGGCGCACAGCATCGACATCCGGCGCTATAGAGAAGGGGTTGACGCCACCATCTCCTGGCCCAAGCCCGACTTCAAGTTCTACAACCCCCACCCCTACGCCGTGCTGCTGTGGCCCACTGCGACCGCCGGCAGCGTCACTGTCAGCGTGTACTCCACCGCGTATGCCGAGGTGGAGTGGACAGCCCGGTATGACACGCCGCGTAGGTTCTGCACGGTGCGGACCACCGAGCGCAGCCGCTCCTATGCCGACGGCACCGTGCTGCGCGACTCGGTGACCGCGTTGTACCAGCCCCGAGAGGGCATCAACTGCGGCGGGACTTGCACCTCCTCCGTGCTGCCGCTGGACGCCGATGGCAACGGGGTAGCGGAGCTGGACGACCGGGGTCTGCCCGTGGCTTGCATCCTTCCCCGGAATTGCATCGGGGACCACGCGCCGGTGGATGTCAACGAAGACCTCAGGCCTGATCTCTGTTCCATTCCACCGGCCACAGAAGAGGAGGGCGAGCCCGGAGAGGCCGACGCACAAGAACCGGCAACCGAGGATGCCCCTGCCCAAGACCCCGATGCACCGCCGGGTCAGCGCCAGGCATTGGACCCAGAGCAGGCGCCCGAGCAGAGCACATGACCGGTGGTGACTCAGGACAGGATCAGAGCACATGATCCGTTTGAGCCGATGAACGACATCTGGGACGCGGCGATCATCGGGGCCGGACCGTCGGGCTGCGCCGCGGCCATCACCCTGGCCCGGGCCGGCCAGCGGGTGGTGATGGTGGACCGGGCCCGCTTCCCCCGCCCCAAGGCCTGCGGCGACGGCCTCACCGCCGGGGCGTTGCGGCTCCTGGAGGGCTTGGGACTGGACCCAACCCCGATCTCGTCGTGGATGCTAGTGGAAGACGTCTGCATCCGATCGCCCTCAGGCCGCACCGTCGAGTTCCCGTTGCCGCGCAAGGGCGGCCAGTTCGCGGCAGTCGTCCCCCGGGCGGAATTGGACAACGCGCTGGTGGAGCAGGCCAAGGGCGAGGGCGCCGTGCTGATGGAGGGCGCCGCCTGCCAGGGGGTTTCCGAGGATGACGGCCAAGTGGCGCTGGAGGTGGAGGACCACGGAACAGTGACGGCCCGATTCGCCATCGCCGCCGACGGGATGTGGTCGCCCACCCGCAAGTACCTGGACTTGGCCGCCGACGGCTACCGGGGAGATTGGCACGCGTTCCGCCAGTACTGGTCAGGGGTGGACTCCCCGGCCAGCCGGGCCTTGTGGGTGTGGTTCGAGGAGGAGATTCTGCCCGGTTATGTGTGGTCGTTTCCACTACCCGACGGCCGGGCCAACGTGGGATTCGGCGTACGCCGCGGCGGCCCGGTGGCGGTGGGCGAGATGGGCAAGCTGTGGCGGGAGCTGCTGGAGCGGGACCATATCCGAGCGGTTCTGGGCCATAACGCTCAGCCGGAGACAACCCACCGGGCCTGGCCCATTCCCGCCCGCATCGACAAGATCCCGCTGACCGCCCGGCGAACCATGTTCACCGGCGACGCTGCGGCGGCAACCGACCCGATGAGCGGCGAGGGCATCGCCCAGGCCTTGCTCACCGGCATCGGCGCGGCCAACTCCGTGCTAGCGGGCGGCGGTGAAGCCGCTCAGGTTATGGCCGCCTACCGCCGATTCGTTCGCCAAGAGCTGTTCGCCGACCACCGCATGGCCCGCCGCCTCGGCCGAGTTTTGGCCACACGGCCCGGTGCCCGCGGGGCCGTGCGCATCGCCGGGCTCACCCCCTGGACCCGGCGAAACTTCGCCCGCTGGCTCTTCGAGGATTACCCCCGGTCCATCATCACCACCCCCCGCCGCTGGTTCCGCAAACCCCTCACCACCCCCGGCGCTTACCGCTGAGGGCTTCAACCGCCGTAACCTTCCAACCATGGCAATGAGTTTTGACAACCGGGTGGCGATCGTCACCGGGGCTGGAGGGGGCCTGGGGCGCCTGTATGCCCTGGAGTTGGCCCGGCGAGGGGCCCGGCTGGTGGTGAACGACTTGGGCGGGGCGGCCGACGGCACCGGGGCCAGCGAAGGACCGGCCCAGTTGGTGGCCAATGAGATCAACGATGGCGGCGGCGAAGCTGTTGCCGACACCAACTCAGTGGCCACCACCGAGGGCGGGGCGGCCATCACCGCCACCGCGGTGGAGGCGTTTGGGCGGGTGGACGTGGTTGTCAACAACGCCGGAATCCTGCGGGACAAGACCTTCCACAAACTGGAGGACGATCAGCTCCACCCGGTGCTGGCCGTCCACCTCCGGGGGGCGTTCAACGTGACCCGGCCGGCCTTCGTCCAGATGCGCGAGCAGGGCTATGGCCGCATCGTGTGCGCCACCTCCAACGCCGGCGTGCTGGGCAACTTCGGCCAGTCCAACTACAGCGCGGCCAAGATGGGGTTGGTGGGGCTCACCAACACGCTGGCTCTGGAGGGGGCCAAGTACAACATCAAGGCCAACTGCGTCGCCCCGGTGGCCACCACCCGCATGACCGAGGCCATCTTCGGCGAGGAGATCAAAGAGGCCATGAACCCCGAGCACGTCACTCCGGTGGTGTGCTTTTTGGCCCACGAGGACTGCCCGGTGTCGGGCGAGGTGTATTCGGCGGCCGGCGGCACCGTGGCCCGATTCTTCATTGGCCGGACCCCCGGCTATTACAACCCCGACCTCACCGTGGAAGACGTGGCCGAGAACTTCGACCAGATCCGCGATGAAACCGGCTACAAGGTTCTGAACGACGCCAACCACGAGGTGGGCGTGGCCTACAAGACGATACGGGCAGCACGGGAATGACCGCTGACGAGGCCGAGCGCCCAGAGGAGGCTCCCGAAGCGGCCGACTCGCTGGAGGACCTCGAAGACGAGGATCTCGACGACGTGGCGTTCTTCGGCGAAGCGCTCGACCACGAGGCGCTTGACGACGGGGGGTTCGAGGAGGACGTCCCGGTAGGCACCTCGGCGGCCGTCGAGGCCTTTGACGAGGCCGTCGAGCAGATATTCGCCCGCTTGCGGGGCAACCCAGTGGCCGACCGGATGTTCTACACCGCCTCGGAACTGGGCAACTTCAGCATCCTGTGGCACGCCCTGGCCTGGGCGGGAGCGACGTCCAAGCGAGGCCGCCGCCGGGCCATGCGGGTGTCGGTGGCCCTGGCTGTGGAGTCGGCGCTGGTCAACGGGCCGATCAAGTCGGCGTTCAACCGCTCTCGCCCATTGGCTGAGCACGACCACCCCCACCGGTTGCGCCAACCTCTCACCAGCAGCTTCCCCAGCGGCCACGCCAGTGCCGCGGTGGTGGCCGCCGCTCTGCTTTCCGAGTCCCGTCGCCGCCGCTGGCCCATCTGGGCAGTTGCTTCGATAGTGGCGGCCAGCAGAGTCCACGTGCGCATCCATCACGCCTCTGACGTGGTGGTGGGTGCTCTCGTGGGTGCAGTGATCGCCCGGGTGTTCAAGAAGATCTGGCCCCTCCGCTAGGAGGCAAGGGGAATATGGCCGATCGAGCCACCGTCGGCGTCTACGAGGACCGGGCAGGCGAATGGCAGGCCAGGCGCAAGCCCAAGTCCACTGCCGGGGTGGAGGCGTTCGCCGCTCTCGACCGGCCCGAGGGAGTCACCGCCGATTTGGGCTGTGGCCCCGGCTGGCATGCCTCCGCACTGCCCGGCCCCGCACTGGCCGTCGATGCGGCCCGGTCGATGCTGGACATGGTTCCCGACCACGCGCCCGATGCCCTGCGCTGCCGAGCCGACCTGGCCGCGCTGCCTCTGGCCCCTGGATCGCTGGCCGCGGCGTGGGCGTCTCGCAGCTATGTACACCTCGACCGGCGCCATGTGCCCTTGGCCCTTGCCGACCTGCACCGGGCGCTGGCCCCAGGGGCTCCAGTGGAGCTTCACATCTTCGAGGGGGATGCCGATTTCGAGCCGTTCGGCGACGACGACTTCACGGGCCGCCGATTCTCCCGGTGGCCCCAAGACTGGATTGCACCCCTGATGGAGGGGGCCGGATTCGCCCTTGACGCCATGGAGCGGCTGGACCGGCCCCCCAAGGTGGCCACCCTCATTGTGAAATGCCGTCGAACCCGCACACTGCCCGACACCGTGGGGCCGGAGATGCGGCTGCTGATCTGCGGCCTGAACCCCAGCGTGTACGCCGCCGATGCCGGCGCGGGGTTCGCCCGGCCTGGCAACCGGTTCTGGCCCGCGGCGCTGGCCGCGGGGCTGGTGAGCACCGACCGGAACCCCCGGCGGGCGCTCATCGACCACCACGTGGGCATGACCGATCTGGTGAAGCGGGCCACGCCCCGGGCCGACGCGCTCACCGCCGATGAGTACCGTCACGGCCTCAACCGGCTGGAGTGGCTGGTGGGCTGGCTCAAGCCCGCCGCGGTGTGCTTCGTGGGCCTCGCCGGCTGGCGGGCCGCGGTGGACCGAATGGCCCAGGCCGGAGTGCAACCCCAGGGGTTGGCCGGTGTGCCGGTTTACGTGATGCCCTCAACCAGCGGGGCCGCCGCCGGGTATCAACTGCCCGACTATGTCAGCCACCTCCAGCAGGCTGCGGCGCTAACGACCTGACTGCTTCCCAGGGGTCGATCCCGCCTAGGGGCATCACCATAAGCGACGAAGTAGTAGCGCCGTTGTCGAAGTAGCGGTCGATGTGCTTTCGGCACTCCTCGGGGGTGCCGTTCACGATGAGGTCGTCCACTACCTGCTCGGGGATGGCCTCCAGCGATCCGGCCCGGTCGCCGGCCGCCCACCGCTCCCAGTGCTCGGCCAGCAGATCACCCCGGCCCAGCCACTGGTGGAAGGCCCGATAGACGGGCACATTGAGATAGCCGGCCACCGCCCGCCGCCCCTGGGCGATCACCGTCTCGCGGTCGGGGTTGGGGCACACGAAGATGCGGGCCACGATCTCCTTGTCGGGCCCCTGGGCGTTGACGATCTCGCTCACCCGGGCGGTGTCATCGGCCGACAGCCAGTTGATGATGGTCCCGTCGGCCTCCCTGCCGGCCAGCGTCAGCATCTGGGATCGCAGCGCCGCCACCAAGATGGGAGGCGGCTCAGGGGGAACCAACCCCAGCCGAAAGCCCTGTACGGAGAAGGTCTCGTAGTCGCCGCTCACCTTCTCGCCGGCCAGAGCGGGCTTGAGGAACCGCACCAGATCTCGCACCCTCTGGTAGGGGGCCTCGAAGGGGATGGAGTTCCACCGCTCCACGATCACATCCGAGGAGCTGCCCAGCCCGAGGAGGAATCGCCCCGGAGCCAGCGTGGCCAGCGTGGCCGCCGACTGGGCCACTAGTGCCGGTCCCCGGGTGTAGGCCGGGACGATGGCAGTGCCCAGCCGCAGGGTCGGCGCCCACTGGGAGGCCAGCACCAGCGGAGTGAAGGCGTCGTGGGAGTTGGACTCTGACGACCACACATCGGTGTAGCCCAGCTCGACCAGCTCCGCCATCTGCGCCGCCTGCTGGTCGAGGGGTCCGAACAGGGGAACGGTCATCCCGTCACGTCGTGAAGCCATGGCGCAACTCTACGGCTCCAGGGTGAGGGCTCTGCCAAGCCTGCTTGATATAGTTCCCAGCCGTGAGCGAAGACGTCGAAACAGGGTCTATCGGAGCCACCGCGGGCGAATCCGACGTTTTGGACCCCAACTGGGTGGGGGACCAGATTCTCGACACGCTCGACCCGGTCTACTTCGCCCGAACCCTGGTCAATGCGGGCATGAAGGCGGCGTCCAATCCGGTGGGGGTGGGCACGGCGCTGCTGAAGGCGGCCGCCGGGGCCATGAAGGTGGGAGCGGCCACGATGGCCAAGGCGGCCAAGACCGCCGACCCCGAGGCCCCCTCACCCATCCAGCCCCAGCCCAAGGACCATCGCTGGACCTCCAAGTCCTGGCATGACAACCCCTATTTCTTCGGCCTCCAGCAAACGTATCTGCTCACCAGGAACCTGGCCGATGACCTCATCGACGCCGCCAACCTCGACGAGGCCGAGCACCGCAAGGCCAAATTCGCCGCCTCGTTCGCCTTCGACACCCTCGCTCCCACCAACATGCTGCTCACCAACCCCGACGCCTTGGCCAAAGCGGCCGCCACCGGCGGGGCCAGCGTGGTGAAGGGCGCAGCCAACATGCTCCACGACCTGCGCCACAACGACGGGTGGCCCTCCAAGGTGGACGACTCGGGGTTCGAACCGGGGCTGAACATGGCTTTGACCCCCGGCAAGGTGGTGTACCGCAGCGACCTGATCGAGGTGATGCAGTACGAGCCCCAGACTGAGCAGACCTACGAGATCCCCATGCTGTTCTGCCCGCCGTGGATCAACAAGTACTACATCATGGACTTGGCCCCGCAGAAGAGCCTGATCGAGTGGGCGGTTCAGCAGGGCCACACCTGCTTCACCATCAGCTATCGCAACCCCGACGGTTCGATGCGCGACATCAGCTTTGAGGACTACCTGCGCCAAGGGCCACTCGACGCCCTGCGGGTGGTGCGGGAGATCACCGGCCAGGAGAAGGTCAACACCGTCAACGTGTGCCTGGGGGGCACCCTCAGCGCCATCGCCATGGCTCACGGAGCGGCCACCGGCGACCAGCCGATCCACACCGCCACCTTCCTGAACACCCTCACTGATTTCTCTGACCCCGGCGTGCTGGGCGCGTTCACCGACGAGCCCACGGTGGCCGGGCTGGAACGCAAGATGGCCGACCAGGGCTACCTCGAGGCCAGCGAGATGGCCCGCACCTTCGACGCCATCCGGGCCAACGACCTGATCTTCCAGTACGTGGTGAACAACTGGCTGCTGGGCGAGGACCCCCCGGCTTTCGACCTGCTGGCCTGGAACAACGACAGCACCCGGATGCCGGCTCGCATGCACAGCAGCTACCTGCGCCGGTGCTATCTGGAGAACCAGCTTGCCAACGATGCCTTCGAGGTGGACGGCACCGTGCTGCACCCCGCTGATGTGAAGCAGGACAGCTACGTGCTGTCAGCCATCGACGACCACATCGTGCCGTGGACCGCGGCCTATCGCACCGCCAACCTGCTGGGCGGCCAGAACCGTTTCGTGCTCAGCACGTCGGGCCACATCGCCGGCATCGTCAATCCGCCCAGCCCCAAGGCTCGCCACTGGACCAACGACCAGATCGCCGAGACACCCGAGCAGTGGCTGGAAGGCGCCGAACAACACCAGCACACGTGGTGGGAAGACTGGGCCCAGTGGATCGGCCAGCGAGCCGGCAAGAAGGTGGATGCTCCCCAGCAGCTCGGCAGCAAGGCCTACACGCCGATGGAGGATGCGCCGGGCCTCTACGTGAAGATGCGCCCCGGCGACACCGTCTCGGCCTGATTCTCCGGCGCCATAGATTCAGAAAAAAATTCTCCCTGAATTGGCAATCAAGCCTTTGCTAAGTAAAGTAAGCAACATGACCGACGTCAAAGAAATCACTGAAGCCGTACAGGAACAGGTTCTGAGCGCCCTCAAGATGGGCCAGACCGCCATCGTCGAAGGTGTCCGCACCTTCACCGATACGGTCGGCAACATCACCCCGGACAGCCTGAAGCTCGATTCCGTGCCCGGCCTTGACTCCCTGCCCGATCCAAAGGAGCTGATGACCGTCAGCTTCGGGTTCGCCCAGGAACTGCTCAACACCCAAAAGGAGTTCGCCCAGAACCTGTTGGCCGCAGCCAGCGCCAACGGTTCGGCTTCCGCCCAGCCAGTCGCCAAGAAGAGCTGAATCCCCCCTCAGCTCATTCCTGCAAACGGGGCCGGTCATTGACCGGCCCCGTTTTATTTTTCTATCGCTTGCGTACTATCCTAAACAGCCACGTAGGGGCCGCCGGACACGGCGGACGGGAGGGATACCATGACTACGGGTGCTGACTCATCTGGCGCGCAGCCGCCTGAGGATTTCGAGTCTCCGCTGGAGCCGATCAACAAGATCGGAGTGATCGGCGGCGGGATAATGGGATCGGGAATCGCTGAGGTGTGCGCCCGAGCCGGCTTGGACACCTTGGTGATCGAGGTGGACGACACCGCAGTCAGCATCGCCCGGAAGTCGATCGAGGATTCCCTGAACAAGGCGGTCTCCCGCAGCAAGGTGCCGGCGTCAACTCGAGACCTGGCTTTGGACTCGCTCAGCTTCAGCACTGACATGGGCGACCTGGCCGACCGGGATATGGCGATCGAGGCTGTGATCGAATCGCTGGAAGAGAAGCTGTCGGTGTTTCGGGCCATGGACAAGGTGATGGCTCCAAACGCCATTTTGGCCACCAACACCTCCTCCATTCCCATCATCACCCTGGGTTCCATAACCAGCCGGTCGGACATGGTGCTCGGCATGCACTTCTTCAACCCAGCCCCGATACAACCCTTGGTGGAGCTGGTGCGCTCACTGGGCACCTCCTTGGACACCATCGACCGGGTCGACCGTTTCGCAGTGGAAGTTCTGGGCAAACGGGTCATCCGCTGCCGGGACCGGGCCGGGTTCGTGGTGAACCGGCTGCTGGTGCCCTACTTGCTCGACGCCATCCGCATGTTCGACGAGGGCAAGGTGAGCGCGGCCGACATCGACAGCGGGATGATGTACGGCTGCGGCCATCCCATGGGCCCGCTGACGCTGTGCGATCTCATCGGGCTGGACACCATCGAGGCGGTGGCCGACGTGCTCTACGAGGAGTTCAAGGGATCCCACAACGCCCCGCCCCCGCTGCTGCGGCGGATGGTGGCCGCCGGACATCTGGGCCGCAAGACCGGCAAGGGCTTCTACGAGTACGAGAGCTAGGGCTGATCATGGACCAAGCTGCCGTTGAGGCATTCGGAAACTATCTGCGCAGCCAGCGCAAGCTGGCCCAGCTCACCTTGCGGGAGCTGTCCGACCTGGCCCAGGTATCCAACCCCTACCTCAGCCAGCTGGAGCGAGGCCTGCACCAGCCTTCGGTGCGGGTGATCAAGTCGCTGGCCACCGCGCTGAACCTGTCGGCCGAGACCCTGCTGGCCCAGGCCGCCGGCATTGATGCCGCCAACGGCGAGGGTTTGGACGGCGTCTCCGACACCGAAACCACCATCCGGGCCGACGCCAATCTCTCCGACGAGCAGAAGGCGGCCCTTCTCGAGGTGTACCGGAGCATGACCGGCGGCAGCCAAGCCTCCTGAACCACGGCTTTTCCCACTTCAGAGGGGTTTTCTGAAGAATTCCTCCCTTTCCCGGCCCAAACTGTCACTCCCACCGGGATACTGGAAGCATGAAGCAACAGCTCACCCTCTTGGAGGCACCGCCAGACTGGCGGATCGATGAGCGCACCAAGGAGATCGGGCGTCGGGGCCTGGCTCAAGCCCGAGCCGCCTTGCAGCGCCACTCCCCCGCCGTCCAACCCGCCACTTCCCCATCCGACGACGTTCCCCGTGCTGCGTGAGGTCTACGCCAGCAGTTTGCGGCCTGCTGATATTCGTGCTCGTCGGCTGCTCGGGAAGTTCGGCTGGCCAGCTCGGCAACTCGCCTGAGTCGGCCGCGGCGACAGTCGGGACTGCGGCCACGGTGACCGAGGTAGTCGATGGCGACACTGTGGTGGTTGAGGTGGCAGGCCGGTCCGAACGGGTGCGATTGATCGGCATCGACACCCCAGAGGCAACCGGTGGCTTCCTGCCAGCGGAGTGCTACGGCGACGAGGCCACCGCCTTCACCAGTGCGCTGCTGCCGATCGGCACCGATGTGAGCTTGACCCGCGATATCGAAGCCCGCGACCGCTATGAGCGGCTGCTGGCCTATGTACATCGCTCCGGCGACGGCCTGTTCGTCAATCTCGAAATCGCGGCCCAGGGATACGCCGAGGCTCTGATCATCGAGCCCAACACCATCCACGCCGATGACTTCTACACCGCTGCGGCCCATGCCCGTGACCAGGGGATGGGCCTGTGGAGTGCCTGCGGCAGTGCCGACGTAGTGCTTGAGTAATCCCCTTTTCGGTCAACGGGCGGTAGCTTTCGGATAGTGAGCGAGCTACTGGAACGCCTGGGCGGTGACCCTCAGGGCCGAGCCCTGATTATCACCTGCGACAACTTGGGGGAGTCCCACGCGGCCAACGCCGCCATCGCAGAGTGCCTGGACACCGGGGTGGCCACCGCGGCCAGCCTGATGGTGCCTTGTCCGTGGGCCAGGGATGCCGCCACCCGCTTCGCCACCACCCCGGTGGGGGTCGACCTCACCCTGAACGCCGAGTTCGACAACTACCGATGGGGTCCGATCACCCAGGCACCATCTCTGTTGGACGGCGACGGCGGTTTCCCCCGCACCCCGGCCGACGCCTGGGAGCACAGCGATCTCGACGAGGTCTTCCGGGAGTGCCGGGCCCAGATCGAGCGGGCCAGTCAATGGGGCAGCGACCTGACCCACCTGAGCCCTCACTTGGACACGCTGTTGATGCGCCCCGAGTTCTTCGACGTCTATGTGGAGCTGGCCGCGGAGCTGAAGCTGCCGATGCGCCTGGGCGGGAGCGACCAGGAGCGTCGGGCCGGATTCCCCTTCCGCCGTCTGGCCGCCGACGCGGGAGTGCTGGCCCCGGACCATCTGGTGCAGATCCGCGGCCGTCCCCCCCGCCGGACCTTGGAGGAAGCGGTGGAGAGTCTGGCCCCGGGGGTGACCGAGCTGGTGGTGTCGCCGGCCATCGACACTCCAGAACTGCGGGAGCTGGATCCGGGCTGGCTAAGCCGGGTGGAGCAGTACCTGCTTGTGGCCCACGATCCGTCGCTGCGCACCGCCATCGAGCGATCTGGCGCACGGATGCTGACCTACGCCGACCTGCGCGACGCCCAGCGTCAGGGCTGAGGCCTCGTTAGAAGTCGGTGTTCTCGGCCAGAGCCGCTCGAAAGGCGTCGTATTCGGCTGAGTCCAGCAGCGGACGCAGGCCAAAAACCCAACGGCCGTAGTCGCCTTCCAGCTTCATCCGCCCCGACATGTAGGCCAGATCGGGATGATCCCCACCGGAGATCTCCGCGCGGGCATCGGCGTACTTGTAGATGATGCTCACGTCGGCGTCGGCCAGCTTGCCCGAGGCCATTTCCGCCAAGCGGCCGTTGTGGATGACCGCGTGGTAGTGGACCTTGCCGTCGGGGGCGCCGGTCACCTCGTAGTTGACCGAGCAGTCCACGCCTGGCCGCTCGGGCCACTCAGACGCGGCCCCGAGGTTCAACCCGAACCACTCGTCGCTGAGAAACAGTGCCCGCTCGGCCACTACTCGATCCCTGCGAACAGATCGGTTTCGGGAATGTCGGTGTCCACCAGGCTGCGGCCCAGCATGTAGTCCTCCCACGGGTAGGCGTCGGCCATGTGGTGGTCAGGAAGGCCGAACCAGAACTTGGAGTCGGGGTCGACCTGGGTGCGATGGGCCAAAAGCGCCTTGGACCGGCGGTCGAAGTACTCGGCGCAGTTGATGCGGGTGGTGATGGCATCGTCGTTGGACGGCCGGCTGAACCAGCGCTCGTCATAGGGCGACTCCAGATCCAGCTCGCCGAACTTCTCGTGCAGGGCGGTTATCCGGTTCCGGGACCAGGTCACGTAGTACATCTTCAGCGGCTGCCACGGCTCGCCGGCGTCGGGATAGGCCTCGGAATCGCCGGCGGTGTCAAAAGCCGGGCCGCTGATCTCGGCCACCCGCAGATGGTCGGGGTGGCGATAGCCCTGCTGGTCTTCCCCATAGGTGACCACCACGTGGGGGCGCTCGGCTCGGAGGATGGCAACGAGGCGCCCCACGGCCTCGCCCAGCGGGGCTTGGGCAAAGCTGCGGGGGTCGGCGTTGGCCTCGCTGTCGGGCATGCCGGAATCGTGATACCCCAGCCAGTGGACGCTGCGATAGCCGAGCACGTCGGCGGCCTCCACCAGCTCGTCTCGACGGACCTGCTCCAGATTCTCACGGACCTCGGGGCGGTCCATGGCCGGGTTCAAGATGTCGCCCTGCTCCCCGCCGGTGCAGCACACCAGCGATGCCACCACGCCCTGGTCGGCATACATGGCCACCGTGGCCGACCCCTTCGACGACTCATCGTCGGGATGGGCATGGATGGTGAGCAGTCGAAGGTCGCCGGTCATCGCCTGCTTAGGCTAACGCCGCCCAAGCTGGGCTAGGAACCCGTGCCGGATGGCCAACCCCCAGTCCAAGACCCGTGAGGCACCAGGGCAAGGGTTAGTCTCCGAGGATGCCAAGCCCAGAATTCGAAGCAGTACGGTCGATGCTGGCGGCCGCGCCCGCGCCCGACCCCTCCGAGACCGCGGCGGAGCGCCGAGCCCGACTCGACGCCAACGCCGCGGCCACGCCGCTGGCCGACGGGGTGGTAAAGGAGACCGTGGAGATCCCCGGGGTGCCCGGCGCCGCCTGGCTGTGCCCCGAGGCCCATGACCCAGAGAGCCTCCCGGCGCTGCTGTTCTTCCACGGCGGCGGCTACCGGGTGGGATCGATCATCTCCCATCAGGGCTTCGGATCCCACCTGGCCTCATTGATCCCGGCTCGAGTGCTGATGATCGACTACCGGCTGGCGCCGGAGAACCCGTTCCCCGCCGCGGTGGACGACTGCCTGGCCGCCTACCGCTGGATGCTGGATACCGGGATCGAACCGGGCCGCATCGCGTACATCGGCGACTCGGCCGGCGGCGGACTGGTGGGGGCGGTGTTGCTCGGGGCCCGAGACCAGGGTTGGCCGATGCCCGGCGCGGGGGTGTGCCTGTCGCCGTGGGTCGACCTGACCAACTCCTCGACCAGCCACGCCGAGCGCGACGAGCTCGATGTGATGTTCGGTCACGACGATGCGGTGACCGCGGCCAGCTGGTACCTGGACGGCCACGATCCCCGTGATCCGCTGGCCTCCCCGCTCTTCGGCGAGTTGGCAGGATTGCCCCCCATGCTGGTCCACGCCGGAGACCATGAGGTGCTGCTGGACGACGCCACCGGGTTCGCCGCCGCGCTGGAGTCAGCGGGCGTGGAAGTGGACCTCCGCATCTGGCCGGGCATGATCCACGACTTTCAGATCATGTACCCCAACTACCCTGAGGCGATCGAGGGGACCGAGGCCATTGCGGCCTTCGTGCGACGCGTCGTGGAATGAGAGGTTTTGCGGTGCCGCCTGAATGCGGCACCAGCTCAGTGCAGTCGGCTCAGGCCGATTCCCGCTCGGTGCGGTGGCGCCGCAGACCGATGACCGGAGTGGAGGGGGCGAAGCCCGCCTCTGCCCGCTCGATCTCCGACTCGCCGCCCCAGAAGCCGAGCTCCCGCTGGTCGCGGGCCCAACTCCGGCACGCCCGAATTACTACGCACTCCCCGCAAATCCGCCGGGCTGCATTCTCCCGCCGCTCACGAGCCGACGGACGTTCGCCGGCCGGAGGGAAGAACAGCTCGCTCTTCCCTTTGCAGTTCGCATTTTCCATCCACCAAGGACGAGGCTCCATTGCCATCTCCACCCATTGCCTCCCGTACGAGTCCGGGGGCCTTTTCTCCGTTTGGCTATTACTTCAGCAACCGAAACACCCAGCAATTGCTTAGATATTCGCCTGCTTTCAAAACAAAAGTTAGACGCTCGAATAGCGCCCGTCACGATATCCTATATGAATAGTTTTGATAAATCTATCCCGATAAGTGATAGTGCTTCGGCAGGAAGCGGCAACCTGCCCAAACGCCAAGTACTGGTCATCATACTCACTCTGATGCTGGCTCAGATGATGGCGGCCATCGAGGGCACGGTGGTGTCCACCGCGCTGCCCACCATCATCGGAGACCTGGGCCGGCGGGACCTGTACACGTGGGTTTTCACGTCTTATTTCATCGCATCCACCTCGTCTACGCCCCTATGGGGAAAGCTGTCAGACCTATGGGGCCGCAAGGGCCTCTACCAAACCGCCATCGCCATCTTCATGGCCGGGTCGGTGCTGGCCGGTGTGTCCACGAGCATGACCATGCTGGTTGTCTTCCGGGCGGCCCAGGGTCTGGGCGCCGGAGGGCTGTTCACGCTGTCGATGGCCATCCTGGCCGACGTGGTGTCGCCCCGGGAGCGGGGCCGGTACCAGGGGTACATGGGCGGCATCTTCGCCTTTGCCACCATCCTGGGCCCGCTGGCCGGGGGCCTGCTGGTGGACTACGCCCACTGGCGCTGGATCTTCTTCATGGTGCTGCCCCTCGGGGCGTTCGCGTTGGTGATGTCGGTCACCCATCTGGATCTGGCCTACACCCGTCGGGAGGCCCGGGTGGACTACACCGGTGCCGGCCTGCTGCTGGTGTGGGTGATCGCCCTTATCTTGGCCATGGAGCTGGGCGGCGACTCCTGGTCGTGGGTGTCGGCCCAGTCGATCGGCCTCTTGGTGGTCGGAGTCGGCGGGTTGGTGCTGTTCATCGTCCATCAGCGGCGGGTGGCTGAGGCCATTCTCCCGCCTCGGCTGTTCCGGCTTCGCCTCTTCAACATCTCCTGTGTGATCCAATTCATCGCTGGTGCCGCCATGATCAGCGCGGGCATCTTCGGGCCTCTGTTCCTCCAAGTGGTCACCCATGTGAACGCCACCCGATCGGGGTTGCTGCTAGTGCCCATGACGCTGGGGATGCTGATCACCTCAGTGAGCAGCGGACAGATCCTCACCCGCACTGGCCGGTACAAGGCCGTGCCGATCGTGGGGGCCGGCGTGCTCACCTTGTCGATGTGGCTGCTGTCCACCGTGAGTGCCGAGACGACCACCTGGACGGCCATGGCCTACCTGTTCACGGTGGGCTGCGGAGTGGGGGCCATCATGCAGGTGCTGCTGGTGGCCGTGCAGAACATCGTCCCCCACGGCGATCTGGGGGCGGCCACGTCGGCATCCAACTTCTTCCGCTCGCTGGGCCAGACCTTCGGGTCAGCGGTGCTGGGGGTGATCTTCATCGCCCGGCTCGACCACTACCTCCCCCGGCTGGTGCCGGGCGGCGACCAGCTCGACATTGAGGCCCTCATCGCCGTGCCCACCCAGATCGGCGCCATCGAGCCACCCGGGGTGCGCAACGGCATCGTGGAGTCGTTCGCCAACGCCATCGCCGACCTCTATTGGTGGGCGATTCCCGTGACTGCGCTGGGGGTGGTGCTGGCTGTGTTGGTGCCCGAGTACCGCCTGCGAGACAAAGCCGCTGTCGGCAACTAGTCCTGACCGGCTGCCTCGCCGGCCGCCCGGATGCGGGCATCTCTTTCGGTGATCAATCGGCCCGCCCCGATCCCCGATGTGCTGAGTGCCCGCATCACACCCAGCAGGCTTAGGTCGCGCTGCCGCTCCAACTCGGCCACCGTGCGTCCCCCTGCCTGAGCCTCGGTTCCGGTGGCCATCGCTTCGACGAGCTCCTCGGTGAGCTCGGGAGCTTCCATGTGGGTCCAGGGCAGTTCCAGCGCCAGGCCGAACTGGCCCAGCATGTGGCGCATCCCGCCGTCGCCCCCGGCCAGATGGAACGTGAGATTGGTGCCCATGGCCGCCCAGCGCAGCCCGGGGCCGTACACCACCGCATCGTCCAACTCCGCGGTGGTGGCCACCCCGTCGTTCACCAAGTGGAGCACCTCGCGCCACAGGGCTTCCTGGAGGCGGTCGGACAGGTAGCCCTCGATCTCGTTTCGCACGATGAGGGGGTGCATGACCAAGTCGTCGTAGTGCTCCACTGCGGCGGCCACCGCATCTGCTCCGGTGGCCTTGCCGGCCACCACCTCTACCAGCGGCAGCAGGTACACCGGATTGAACGGGTGACCGATTAGCAGGCGCTCGGGGTGGCGCAAGCCCTCGGCCAAGCGGGTAGGCAAGAGTCCCGAGGAGCTGCTGGCGATCACCGTGCGGGGCGGGGCGGCGTCGTCCAAGCGGCATAGCAAGGCGCTCTTGATCTCTTCGTCTTCGGGAGCGCTCTCCTGCACCCAATCGGCGGCATCGGCAACCTCCTCGGGAGAGTCAGCCCACCGCACCCGGCTGGGGTCGGCCCCGGGGAACAGCCCCAGTTAGGTGGCCGCGGGCCAGGCCCGCTCAATCGCTTGGCGAAGCCGGTCCTCGGCGCCGTCGCCCGGATCCCAGGCCACTACGTCGTACCCCCGGGCCAGCACCCGCACTGCCCATCCCGAGCCGATTACTCCAGTGCCCACCAGTCCGATGGTCTTGGTCGTCATCTGCCGTGTCGTGCCTTCACCACAGAACTCGGACGGGGAATTCGCGGAATGCGGCGTCTCTCGTGACCAGTATCAGCGACTCCAACTCCGCCTGAGCCGCCAAAATCCGGTCAAATGGATCCCGGTGCTTCGCGACATAGCTACCGGCACGCAAACCGTGCTGGTAGGAGACTGGCAAGTGCCGCATCGCCGCGTCGAGGGCAAACTCATTGAATCGCAGCACAGCACCCTCATATTGGGGCAGCCGGCCAAGCCGGAACTTCGTGGCAATCTCCCAGGCGCTCGCCGCACTGACGAATACGTTGTTCTGAGAATCTCTCAGCGCTTCTTGTGCGCTGTTCGACAGCGCAGGATCAGCCGACCACCACCACAACAGCGCATGAGTGTCGAGCAGCAGGTCACTCACCTGAATACGCGCCCTCCCACGCCGCGAGCTCTTCCTCGGGAAGCGGTTCAAAGAACTCAGGGCCAACGACCAATCCGGCAAGCTGCCCGCAGCGACGGGGTCCGCTGGGTGCCAGCGGCATCAGCCGAGCATAGGGCTTGCCTGCTTTGGCCAAGATGATCTCCTCCCCGTTGTGGGCCCGCTCTAACAGCCTTGACAAATGAGTCTTGGCTTCGTGGACATTGACCAGATCTGACATTCCCATCACTCCCATCTGGTGTTTTGCGCTTGCAATAATGACTTAGTCCGATAACTAGACTAACTATATCAGCCCATCGCAGCGGCAACTTTCGAGTCCATAGGGCATTCGTTCCGCGGCCATGCCCAATGTGTCGCTGCGCCGCACTATCTTGCTCGCGGTGAGCCAACCGGGTCCATTGGCCGACAAGCAGGCTTTGACGAACGCCACTACGGCTCGCGGGCGGTGGATACTCAACCGCGCCGGCATCGTCAACGTGTACCAGTACGAGAACGAGGTTCTGCATTTCGGAGGCGGTCGGCTGCTGCTGCGAGGGGTAAACGGGTCGGGCAAGACGACAGCGATGAACATGCTGCTCCCGTTTCTGCTTACCGCCCGTCTGCACCGCATTGACGCCGCAGGCGAGCAGAGCGGCATGCTCAAAACATGGATGCTCGATGGCCGCGAAGATGCCCAGCCGGTTGGCTATTTGTGGATCGAGTTCGAGCGGCAAGGTGAATTCCTCGTATGCGGTTGTGGCATCAAGGCCAACCGGTCGTCGGACACGGTGACCACATGGTGGTTCATCACCCCCAAGCGACCGGGCGTCGACCTTCATCTGATCGAGCGGAGAATCCCCCTATCCGCTGATGCGCTGAAAGCCGCTCTAGGCGGAGACCAGGTATTCCATGAACGCCAACGCAGCGGCTACCGCAAGGAAATCGAGGGCCGTTTGTTCGACGGAGCATCCATCGACCAGCACATCGGGCTCATCAACGTGGTCCGCAGCCCCCGGGTTGGCGACCGGATCGATGTCGACCTCCCCGCCCACCTGACCAATGCTCTTCCTCACCTCTCCGACCAGGCGCTGTCCGAGGCGGCCCAGCCGCTCGACGACCTGGAAGAGCACCGCGGCAACGTCGCCGAATTGGCCCGGACATTGGATGCGCTACGCGGGCTGCTCACCGTGTATCGGGCCTATTGCGTCGGCGAGCTCCGCCAACGGGAAACCGCGGGAAGGGGCCAGCTTGACGACCAGCGTGCCAGTTCCGAGCAAGAGACGCGGGCTCGGCGTGAAGCAGCGGCCGCAGAAGCCGAGGTCGGACGACTGGATACCGCTATCGCCGAACTGGAGAAGGATGCCCAGCGGTTAGCCGGCCGAATCGACGCCTTGGAGAGATCACAGGTTTATCGCGACGGCCAAGACCTCGATGCCCTGCGTCAGCTTGTGGGCGATCTTGACACCCAGCGCAACAAAGCTGTTGACCGGGTTGCCGACCGGACTCGGCGGGTCGAGCGTGCGGTCGGCGAGCTGATCCAAGCCCGACAACGGTGCCGAGACGATGTTGAGAGGCTCAACGGTGGATTGGCGACCGCGACTGAACTGGGCGGGCGCTGTCGAGTCGATCGGCGGCCACCCAACCCTGTGGTGCTAGCCGAGAGCACGCTGGGCAAGCCGGTTCAGGCCGAATCCACGGTGCCCCGCACCGAGCCGACCGAACCTGCCGATCAATTTGATTGTGAGGAGATCAATCGCCAGATCGCCGCCGCGGACGGGGCAGTTCTCCGTCGTCGGGCTGACATCGAAGCGGTCGAATCGGCTCTGGGCAGTCTCGAATCTGCTGAGCAGCAGCTCAGCCTGGCCGAGTCGGCACGCGATACCGCAGCCCGTGATTCAGAGAGTGCGGCGCAGCGGCTGAAGGAACAGCGTGATCACCTCGACGCCTTATGCCAGAAGTGGTCAACCCAAACCCGTTTTTGGGCGTCGACAGTCCAACCGCTGCTAGCCGAAGTCGGCATTCGGGCACCGGCCACTGCTGAATGGGCCGTGTCCGCTGCTGACAGCCCTGCCACAACAATCACTGGCACCCAGACCCAACCAGATGGCGCAAGCCCGCATGATGCAGACTCGGTGGTTGACCGACTCAAGGCCGAGCACGGAGAATTGCGGGACGAAGCCGACCTGCTCGTCGACTTTCGGCGAGACGCAGTGGCGGCGATCGGGCAACGGCTGCTCGGCGAGCGGGAGGCGCGGGAAGAAGCGCAGGCACTGGTGGACGAACTCGCGGCCCGAACCGAGCCTGATCCGCCTCGGTTCGATTGGCAGACGCCCTCCCACTGGTGCCTGGCCGATCTGATCGACTTCGCGCCCCATCTCGAAGACGATGGACAAGCCGCTCTCGAGGCCGCTCTTCACGCCTCGGGGCTGCTATCAGCCCGCTTGGGCGATGGCCCCGCCGTGGAGTTGGACAACGGTGAGCTGGTTGCCGTCGTCACCGGCGGCGTCTCCAACCCACTCAGTGAACACCTCACGGTGACCGTGCCCAACCATCTCATCGGCACCGTGGACGAGGGTTTGGTCGCCAGGCTGCTCGACTCCATCTCGTGCGACTTGTCGAGCGATGCCTCCACCGTTGTCGCATTCGATGGCGCTTTCCGAGTGGGATCGCTTCGTGGTCGCCACACCAAGAGGCAAGCCGAGTTCATCGGCGTAACCGCCCGCCGCGCTGCGCTGGATCGCGCTCGGCAAGACGCAGCCGAACGTCTTGCCCAAGCCCAAGCCGTTTTCACCAGCAGCGAAGCCGAGCGGGACATGTGCCGGTCGTCGCTCGACCAAGCCAAACAGCACCGGTCCAGCCTGCCGGCCATCGACGACATCACCGTTGCATCGGCCCGAGTCGATGACGCTTCCCAAGGGGCCGACGAGGCCGAACGGAACCTGGCGGCAGCCATCCGGCAGGCAGCCGAAGCCGAGCGCCGACAACTGGATGAGTCCAACGCTCTCCACCAGAAGGCGACGACGCTGGCGCTGCCGGCTGATCGCACCGGCTTGAGCACCACCCACGGTGAATTGAGCGAGATGCAGGCAGAACTGCGGCAGTGCCGATCACATCTCAACGCGCTGGAGCGATCCTTCGAAAGCTGGAGACACTCAGTCGGCCATTGGCAAACAGAGATCGGCGATCTCGACAAGGAGCAAGCCGAACAGCGAAGCATCGAGGCCAAACACCGCCGGGAGCAGGCCCGGCTGGCCACCATCGAAGAGAACATCGGTGCCGAGTATGCAGAGGTCCTTGCTGCCCGCGATTCCTGTCGGCGCGAGCTTGATGATGTGAAAACCCGCTTGCCTGCCACCCGCGATGAGCGAGACCTCGCCTTTGAACGACGGGCCGACACGCGTGCCAAGGCCGTCGCCGCCGCCAGCCGGCGAGCCGCATCTGAGCAGAGGTGCGAGGAGATGCGGCAGTCATTGGCCGCAGCGCTCGCCATCCCAGGGCTGCGAGCGACTGTCGCCCGCCCCGAGCACCCTGATTCGGGGCCGGTCTCCACAGTGGCCACCGGTGCCGCCGGTCTCGGCGAGTTGGTCGAGGCTGTCCAGCACCTCTTGGACGCCAGCCAAAGCGGCAACGGTGCCGACTCCTCCCCACCTTCCCCACCAGATGGGGAACGAGATGTCGGCAACGACAGGCTGGCCGGCGCGACCACGACCACCGCGGACGGGGTTCGGCAATCGCTGCTACGGCGTCGAGACACCCTCGGTGCCGGATGGGATGCCGAGGCCAGACAGCCTGATCCAGCCCAGCCGCTGGTCATTGAGGTGACCGGGCCGCTGGGCAAGAAGGCCCCGCTGGTCGAGGCGATGCAGACGGTGGAGCAGCAACATCAACAGCTCGCGGGCTTGCTCAGTCGCAAGCAGGACGACGCATTGCGTGAACTGCTCCAAGGGCTGGTTGCCCGCGAGGTGGCCGAGAAAGTTCGGGGCGCGAAGCGGCTGGTCGATCTCATGAACCAGCGGCTGGAAACGGTGACCACTGCCCATCAAGTCGGGGTAGGGCTGCGATGGCGCCGTTCCCCCGAGCTCGATCCAACCACGGCCCGAATGGTCGACCTGCTGGCGACCCTCCCCGACCTGCGAACCGATGAAGATGAGCAAGAGTTGCGCCTTGCGCTCTCCAACCGGCTGGACGAGGCCCGAAATCTCCAGCCGGATACGCCTTACCGACAGCTCATCGCCGACACGCTTGACTACAAGCAGTGGCATGACTTGGCGGTCATGCTGCGCCGGCCGGGCAGCAACGACGTCAGGCTCAGCCGGCGAACACCGCTATCGGAAGGCGAGAAGAAGCTGGTGACCTACCTGCCCTTGTTCGCCGCGGTGGCCGCCTCCTATGACGCTCTGGCCGAGCAGCATCGCACTCCCGACAACGGCCCGCCGGGTATCGCCCGGTTCATCTTGCTCGACGACGCATTCGCCAAGGTGTCCGAAGATAACCACGATCAGTTGTTCGGGTTGCTCGTTGATCTGGATCTCGACTTGATTGCCACCAGCGAACGGCTGTGGGGCACCCTCCCGAGCGTCCCCGAGTTGGCGATCACCGAGGTCTGTCGGGATGCAACCCTCAATACCATCCTCCTGGAGCACTACCGCTGGGACGGCATCACCCGCGAACGCCGAGACTCACCGGACGGCGGCACTATCGCTCGCGCTGCCGTGAACCTCGACCAAGGGCACCGGTCCCTGCAATGACCGATGCCTCCCCCTCCTTCGCCCCCAATGGGAATGCCGCACCGGCCCGACAGCTATTCCGCTATCTGGGGGGCGACGAATGGGCAGAGTACCGGGCCATCCTCCGCGTGTTCGCCGGCACATTCTTCACCGATTTCAGTCCCGAAGAAGTAGAAGTCGAGGTCGCTGCCGCCGGAGTTGACCCGTCAGCGGTGCCCGACCGGCTAGAGAGTCTCTACCGCTGGGGAAATCTCACCGTGTCGTCATCGGTCGGCAACCCTTCGAGCCTCGAAGACTACAACCGCAAGCGCAAGCGCTATCTCATCACTCGGGCCGGACAGGAGGTATTCGAGTTTGTTGAACAGATGCTGGCCAACGTGGATCAAGTCGGCGATGTGCAAGCCGGTCGGCTCCGCGACCTGCACCGCGCCCTGATAACGCTAGGCCAGCATGGTGAAGCCGGCTTCGACCGAGTCAGCGGTCAAGACCTGGGCGATGCGGTGCGGGCAGTGTTCGATCTCCACGAGCGCTTCACCGACGAGTTGACGCAGTTCTTCGCCGAGCTCAACCAGTGGCAAAGCCGCTATGACCTCAATGCCGACCAGGTCCACTTCTTCGCCAGCGTACTGGTGGACTACGTAGCGGAGCAGCTCACCGAGATTGAGCGCATGACCCGACCGATCGCCCGGGCACTTGAGCAGATTCTGCCCCGACTTGAAACCCTGCTCCCCGCACTGCGGTCCGGCTTGGCCGCACGCGTAGACGAAGCCGGATTGGCGGAGAATGTGGCGGTACGGCGGCTGCCCGGCACAGAAGCCGCCGATTGGCGGTACCTCGAAGCATGGTTCACCGCCAGCCCCGGAAGGCCGCCGCGACTCGACCAGCACACCCGTCAGGCAGTGGCCGCGGTGCGAACCCTCACCGCCAATGTGACCCGGCTGTCTCGTGTCGGACTCGGCGCGGCATCGAGGCGATCCGACTTCGTGCGGCTTGCCAGGTTCTTCGATCAGGCCGCCACTCCCGATGATGTTCATCAGATCGCGGCGGCTGCATTCGGACTCGGCTCGTGTCGCCGTCTCAGCGCGCTCGCCGATGACGCCGATGACCCCGTCCCCACAATTACCCCATGGCGGGATGCGCCCCGAGCAGTCGTCCCAGTGGCCCTGCGAGAGCGTGGCGAAACCGGCTTGCGCGGCCAGCCGACACCGATCCCCAACCGAGGGCGCGAACGCGAGCTGATGCGCCGACGCCGCGAGATCGATCGCTTCACCCGCGAGAATGCGGCCGCCGAATTGCTGGCCTGCGCGGGCAGTGACGGGCGAATCGACGGGGCCCAGTTGTCGTTGGCCTCATTCACCATGCTGCGCGATCTCGTCAGTCGGTCTGGTCTGCGGGCTGACATCGCGGCCGACAGCCGCTCCGCCACCGACGCCGGAGTCCGGTGCGAAGTGCTGCGGGTCGAAGGGGGCCGCACTGTGGTCTGCTGCCCCGACGGTCAGCTCACCATGCACGATCTGATCGTCACCGTCACCCCGGTCAAGAACAACTCATCGGCGACCTCAGCCTCTGCTCCATCACCGAGGCCCGCGTCCCTATGACCACCCGAGCCGCAGCCACAGAGACGGCCAATCGACAGCAGGAGCTGGATCTCCGCAGCGCTGCCCGCCACCTCGTCAGACATCCGCTTGTGCTGGCCGAAAATGATGCCGAGATGCTGGCGCTGATCCGCCGACACGAGCACACACTCGACCGTTGGTTCACCCAGCGCTTCGGCTATCGCCTTCAGGTCACCGCCGACACTGCCCGCTTGTTCAAGTCGTCGGTGGTCGCCCGTCGGCGCCCGCTGCTGACGGCCACCAACCAGAGCCGTCCCTTCACTGTGCGCGAATACACGTTGCTCGCCCTGTCCCTGGCCGCGGTCGCAGCCGGGCCGACCGTGATCAGCCTTCGCGATCTGATCCACGAGATCCGCTCTGCGGCCACCGATGCCGACATCGTCCTGACCGAAGAAGCAGCTGACCGCCGCGCCCTAGTCACCGCCTTGAAGTGGATGATCCAATACGGCTTGGCCATCGAGATGCACGAGCACATTGACCGCTATGTCTCCGATGAAACCGCCGACGCAGTGCTGCGCATCCGCCCCGACCGCGTCGCGCTGTTACCACTTCCGGCGCTGGCCAGTTCGGAGGCTGTGCCGCAATTGCTCAACCGCTCCGACCGGCGGCAGTCTTCGCGGGCATGGATGCGCTCCACATTGTTGGAAGAGGCGGTGCTGTACCGCACCGACCTCACCGACGGCGAGTGGGCCGAACTGCGACAGCGCCTGGGAGAGGAGGGAGCGATCTTCGACGACATGTTCGGGCTACGGCTTGAATCAAGGGCCGAGGGCATCATGGCCATCGATCCCGACAACGAGATGACCGACAGCCGCTTCCCCCGCAGCGGCACCGTCGGGCACGCGGCCCTCCTGCTCCTCGACCGGCTCGTCCACTCCGTTTCTTCAGCACCGGTGGAAGAACAACCCGACAACCAGATAGCCGAGAACCGCGATCCTGATGGGGCGGGGCGGACCCCAATCACCCGTGATGAGGTCGTCGAGGTAGTGACTGCACTGGCCTCCGAACACCGCCGCTATTGGTCACAAGACGCTCAGAACCCTGAGCGTTTCGCCAACGACATCCTCGATCTGCTGGAAGACCACCGCCTGGTCGAGGTGACCGGCGATGTGGTCTGGCTCCTGCCCCCCGCCTGGCGATACTCGGTAGACGTCCAATATCAACAAGACTCGCTGTTGTGACATCCGGCCCATTCCCCGAGCCGTCCCCCCGCTCGACCGCTGCACCTGCGGCATCCCGGCCTGTCCCCGAGTCGCTGCTTACCTCTGGACTGGAGCCGGTGTGGAGCGCAACCCGCCAACGGCTCGACCGCTTCGGCCCCCAGCGCCGGGGCGCGATCAGCTGCCCGCCGCTCGACCCCGCGAGCGCCCTGGCCATCGAGTCGCTGCTGGGGCGAACCTCAGCCAGGCGCTTGGACTTGGAGGAATTGGAAAGCAGCCTCGTGGCCCGTGGCATCGGCGCCGATCTTTGCGACGCGCTCACTCGACTTGGATATCCCCCATCGGCCGAGGCCGCCCAACGAAGGAGCGATCGTACCCGCGCCCAAGAGGCCCGGGCGGCGCTGCACGACGCCGTCACCGCTTGGGACGAGTCTTGGACTGCTGAGTGGGCTGATGGCATCGCGGGCGCTGGATTATTGCGAGACTTGGACGGCGAAAGCGCTGCCCGTCTCGCCGCCGATGTGCGCCGCTTGCTCGACTATCTTGATCGCGTTCGACCCGAAGGCATCAGCCGCACAGAGACCGCCGCCGCTCTCTACGGGTCGGCGCACGCCCTCGACGCTGGCACAAGGCGGGCCAGCGCGGTAACCCACGCTCTGCGCCACCGGATCGGCGCGCTGGATGAGCGCGAGCTCTGGGAGGCGGCTGGCATCCTTCCTGACCGCGTTTCGGCTCCAGCACTTGTCTGGTGGCTTCCGGTCGCTGGCTCTTCGGCATTGGATGTGCAGATCCGATTTGCCCTCCATGCTGGGTTGCCCCTTCACATCAGCTTGTTTGCCCTGCGGAAGCACCCCATCTCCGTCGATGCAGGCACCCCCGTGCTTGTCGTCGAGAATCCAAGACTGGTCGAGGCCGCTGCCGAGCGCAGCCTGCCGGTCTGCGTGATCTCCTCTAACGGCAACCCCTCCACTGCGGTTACCACCCTGCTGCGCCAGCTCCAGGAAGCCAAGGCATCCCTCTGGTATCACGGCGACTTCGACTCGCCAGGCATAGCCATATGCCGCCGAATGCACGAATTCGGCTGCTCACCGTGGATGATGGATGCCCCCGACTACGTCGGCGCCATCAGGCAAGCGGAGGAGTCCGATGTGCAACTCATGTCGGATCACAAAGAATGCGGCCCAACCCCGTGGGATCCAAAGCTCCAAGCTGCGTTCGACCACCACCGCCTCATCATCCACGAAGAGTTCGTGCTTGACGGCGTTCTCAACCGCTTCAGCCGAGTCAACTAGTGACTGCTAAGTGACTCCGGTCACCAGGTGGGATTGGTGAGGATCCCGCCGTCCACCACCAGATCGGCACCGGTGATCCACCGGGCCAGATCAGAGCAGAGGAACACACAGGCGTCCCCGACGTCTTCGGCGGTGCCCAGTCGGCCGAGCGGGACGGCGGCCATCCAACGCTCCACGCCCTCGGGCCAGTCGTCGGCCAGGCCGGGACGGTCGATCAGCCCCGGCGACACCGAGTTGACCCGAATTCCGTGAGGACCCCAGGCCAGGGCAGCCGCCTTGGCGTGCATTACCAGTCCTGCTTTGGCGGTGGCGTAGTGGCCGTGGACCGGAGTGGGGTGGCGGGCCTCAATGGAGGCGACGTGGACAATGGACCCGCCAGTGCCCTGGTCCCGCATGGCCGAGGCGGTCGCTTGGGTCAGCCGGTGTGCCGCAGTGAGGTTGGTGTCGATCATCTCGGCCCATTGCTGATCGGTGAGATCAGTGAACGGGGCCACCGGCTGGATCCCCGCGTTGTTGACCAAGGCGTCGATCCGCCCGTGACGCTCCCGGGCCGCGTCCACCACCGCAGTCGGGCCGTCTTCTTCGGTGAGGTCAGCCCGAACCTCAGTGACCTCTCCCCCGCCTTGTTCAATCGGTGAGGACCGAGTGTGGGCCACCACCAAGGCGCCAGCAGCCGCCATGCGTCTGACGATCCCCCCGCCAATCCCCCCGCCCGCACCAGTAACCACCACCACCTTGCCGGTGAGGTCGATCATCTCAGCAGGCGATGCGGTCACGACCTCACCAACCCGGCGATTTCGACCGCCGCCGAGGGGTACTGCTCAACAAGCTGGTCGGCGTCGCCCAGCTCAAAACCATCGTGGTGGTAAGGCGGCACCATCGTGGTCCCCACCAGCGACCACTCCCCCCGAGTAGCCGCCCCCATCCAAGTGTGAGCCGGAACCACCACGCAAGGCCGTTCCCCCGCCTCCAAGTCGTCGCCCAACACCGGCCGCTCCACCGACCCGTCAGCCCGCAGCAAGAGCATCCCCACCGCCGCCCCCGCGTAGTGATGCCAAATCTCCGGCCCATCCAGCCGGTGCATCGCCGAGAAGTCCCCCGGCTGCATCAAGAAATAGATCGCAGTGCTCTGCTCATCCCGCCAAACCTCCCGCCACATCCCCCCCTCCTCCGGAAGCGCCACCAGCCCCAACATCGCCACCACCTCAGCCCCAGACAATCCCGCCAAGTCCTCCCGCTGCCCCATCGCACCGACCCTAGCTTTCCCGCTATACAGACCTGCTCACAGGAGGAACCGAGACCGTCTCAACCCTCGAATGATCTTGCTCTTCGAGAGAAGCCGACTCTGGCGATGACGTATAGGTGAGATTGACTGCGTGGTCGCCAACACTGATTTCGATGCTAAGTGTTCCACCGAGGGCGGAAGTGAGCTTGCACAAAGTGGACAGCTTGGGGTCAGCCGACCGCTCGAGCCTCGACACTCCACCCTGTGTGATACCGAGCTTCTCAGCCAGATCGACCTGATTGATGCCGAGCTCGCTCCGCAGTTCTGCCAGCTGAAAAGCGAAGATTCTCGCCTCCACCTTCTGCCCGTACTCCTCTGCCCTGGCACTGCGCACCGGATCGGCATCAATGGGAGCAGCAAGTTCGTCAAAGCTCTTGGTCGTCATGAAATGAGTCCTTGGTTTCGTAGTTCATTGTCGAAGGCAAACGGCATGCGCATGATCCCCCCTCCACCACAGTTGAGAACATCTGAGTCTGACAACTCAGACCTCCATGTCCTGTTACAACCCACGAACGACAGTGGCCAGCACCCGGCCACGTGCTGTCTGGGTGCCCGATTAGGCCTTCATCGCCTCCCGTGAATCAAGAAGGGCCGACAGTTCGGCAGCAACCCCCTCATCCGAAATGCTTGAAGACGCAAAATCGGGCTGTAACGCCAAATCACGCCCCCCTACCTGCACCATTGACATTCCGTTTGACGACAGGAGACGCAGGGCGTCACCTACTGGGGTGGTGGCGGTCAAAGACCGCTCGCACTCTTGCGCCGGATCGGCCGCAACGGGCGACTCCACCCTGAGCCACGCCATCCTCATCCCCTCTCGACCGTCTGAAACGACCGTCACCAGCAGACCGATCCGATGGCCCCAGTCGAAGATCTTGACAACTGCCGGACCAAGAGGATCGGTGGGCAGCACCGGCACCGTGAGCGCATCTCCGGCACTACGCACCCACTGCGACAGCCCAGCAGGCATCTCGCTCAACGATGCCAACAAACCGATCCGCCGACGACAGGCGTTTTCGTCCACCTTCACAACTCCTCGATTGCGTAGTTCCAAACGTACCCGAGAGCCCACCGGTGAGCGCGTTCAATTGACGTGCGACAGTCCGATGGAACGACTTCTGTATCACGGACTCCCCAGACATGCACATGCACCCTGCGATGCGCCGTGTCCACCTTCAGCACTTCAATCCAGCTTTCAACACCAACTCGCCGCATTTGGAGAATTACGGCGAAGTCAACCAAACGGCGATTCGCAGTCCACAGCGTGCGCCGGTCCACCACCTGGAACTGATGAGAGGACTCTGGCAGCGCAAAGACCGTCGTCGGCCTACTGGCATCAAGGCGTTCCTCGACCGGGGGTAGAGGAGGGAGTTGCGTACCCCCCTCTGCTGACGACGAGCCTTTCACTACGCTCCCCCGCAATCAACGATGACCTGCGCCGCTGAGCCTTCCACAGCCGAAGGTTGCCCGACACCTATCTCAAACGACCGCAAAGCAGACAGCCTTCGCCCACCCAGCATCAATCGCATGAACTCAGACCTGAGCACTGATCCGCCGCTGCCTTCTCTGTTATTTTGATCTATGTCATTATATACAATGATTTTTTATGTTGCATAATGCAAACTTGGGCAGCCATTTCTTCCCATCAGACTTCAGGCCCGTGTTCCTGTCGTATCGCTAAGGCGACGAAAGGACGAAGGCAACGTCCTCAGCGCGGGGACTCCGAGAACCTGAAGCGCCCGCTTGGCGCGACCCCACCGACCTTTGCCAGTCAACCCCGATGGCACCAGGCACTACCACTATGCTGCCGCGTCGGCACCTAACGCACTTTCGCTGGGCCTCGGTTCGACTACCGAAGCCGCACAGCAGGGCCAGCACCTACCACCGCTGCTTCAGTCCACGCGCGTCCCGCAAAGCACCGATGTGGCACCGCACCGGAACCCATGGCTGCTTCGATTGCTGTCAGGCCACCAAGCATCATGGCCAATTGGCCACAGTCACTGATGGAATCCTCCCTACCAATCTCGAAGACGAGCTGACCTCTTGTTCTGAAAGTCGTTCGTCACCGACGACCTCAAGAATCGCAATAGCGTAGCTAGGAGCAATAATGGCAAGACGAACCAGACCCTTTCCCCGTCGCAACCTTCAAGAAGCTGCCGCCGTACCGAGAGTCCTCAAGGAGTACAACGGCGGCAATGACTGGCCACCGGGCGAAGTTGCATCAGCCCTTGGAACTACAGCGAAGGCGCGCAAACTGCGTGATGTGACGGCAGCATCGCAGCACTACGGCTTTACGACAGGCACGAGCGATGCATCATCAATCTCTCTCACGGAACTTGGACGTGAGCTTGTTTATCCCGCAAGTGCTGATGCGGAACTTGCTGCATTCCACACAGCATTCCGAAATATAGAGTCCTTTGCGGGAGTCGTCGATCACTTCGCTGGCAGCGAATTACCCGAAGAACGCTATGTTGCCAACACGCTTGAAAGTCAGTTCAATATTGACCCTGATTGGCACGAAGAGTTCATTGAGATACTTGGTGACAATTGCAAGCTCATTGGTATTGGAAGCAACTACAACCCAGACACATACTCGCCAACTGCTCGTGGTCTTGGATCCCCGGACGATTCCCTACTCTCACCCACTCGTACCATCATACAAGCCGAAGGCGCTCCAATATGTTTCGTGATTATGCCGTTCGTCTAAAGGGACGACCGCCATGAATCTGGCTTCTTCGATGAAGTTCTGAAGAGCGTCCTTACGCCAGCCCTTGAGGCTGCTGGTTTCGAGGTTCGCACCTCGAAACGAACTGGATCAGATGTGATTCAAGCCACAATCCTCAAGGAACTCCTTGGTGCTGACCTCGTATTAGCCGACCTCACAGAACATAACCCCAATGTACTCTTCGAATTAGGCCTTCGCATCGCTGGGGAGAAGCCAATTGCTCTAGTGAAAGCGAAGGGAACAGGCCGAGTCTTTGACATCGACAACATGTTGCGGTGTGTAGAGTACAGTCCGAACCTCTGGCCCTCCACTATCGACAAGGATGTTCCTGCAATACAAGCGCACGTCATGGGTGCCTGGGAGAACCTGGATACTGACCCTAGCTTCTTCTCAATTCTGAGTTCGCAGTCCATCTAGCATTCTTAGCCACAAAGTAAGGCTCGGAGAGAATCAGCAATCCGACACATCGTAATCCTCTCTGCAACGGAACCGACTACACAGTATGCAGGTAGTCGCATTCATAGAAGCGATCGCAAAACCGTGAGGTGGGTGGCGGGGAATCACTCGGGGGCGGTCATGCGGGTAAGAACAGGACAGGCACGATCGGCAGCGTGGTTGAGGGAGGCGATTTTGTTGCAGACTTCGATTAGGTCACTTGTGAAGTCCCAGGTTGTTGGCTGGATGTCGTCGAGGGGGGATGACTTGCGGCCGCCGGGGGTGGAGGATCGGGTTTTGATCCAGCGTGGGAGGGTTCGGTAACCGGATACCTGGTGTTTCCAGATATCGGAGGTCACGCCGGTAAACTCGCCGCCACCGAACCTGAGAGCGTTGTCATCTGAGTGATAGCAGCTGTCGGTGAAGTCGGGGAGCTTGGAGGGGTCCACAGCCACGGTGCATTGCACGCCCGATTTGTCCAGGTTGATGCCCTTGGCAATCTCCACTAAGCGCAGGCCGATGGCCACCAGAGCCTTGAAATCTTCGTGGGGGTCGGGAAAGGGGATGTGGGGCTTGAGAGTGTCGCCCATCGGGTCGGCCCACCGTTCTGGGTAGGCCTCGGTACCGAGCAGTCCCGCGCAGTAGTGCCAGACCTCTTCGCCCGAGACCCGCTGCCCGTGCTTCTCGGAAAGCCAGTTGACGGTGGCCTCGTCTGCATTGGCATCGGTAGCGTCTTTGTCTCGCCAGAGGGGAAAGACAGTGCCCGCACGCCCGTGATGGCAATCCTTGTCTGGTATCTGCACGTAGAGAACCGCCGTTGGGCCATCGCCAGCGGCTTCAGTGAGCTTGGCCGTGACCAGGTACACCTGCCGTGAGCTGTGCCGTGCCCACAAGTCAGGACGCATCATGTCGTCTACACGATTGTCGGGTATCGCCCACCGGATGCTGAGGGGTCGGTGAGCGTACTCCACAGGTTGAGGACAAGGTGCGGTAGCCGACAGTTCCCTTATCGTGCGAGGACTGGGTCGAGGCACCCATCCAAGTGTGGGCCGGAACCACCACACACGGCCGCTCCCCGGCCTCCAAGTCGTCGCCCAACACCGGACGCTCCACCAACCCGTCCGGCCCCAGCAGCAGCATCTGAACAGCCGCCCCCGCGTAGTGATGCCGCAGCTCCGGTCCGTCCAGGCGATGCATCGCCGAAAAGTCCCCCGGCCGAATCAAGAAATAGATCGCAGTGCTCCGCTCATCCCGCCAAACCTCCCGCCACATCCCCCCTTCCTCAGGCAACGGCACCAACCCCAACATCGCCACCACCTCAGCCCCAGACAACCCCGCCAAGTCCTCCCGCTGCCCCATCGCACCGACCCTAGCTTTCCCGCTATACAGACCTGCTCCCAGGAGGAACCGAGGCCGCCTCAGCCCTCGAATGATCTTGCTCTTCGAGAGAAGACGGCTCCGGCGTTGATGGGTAGGTGAGATTGATTGCGCGGTCGCCAACACTGACCTCAATGCTGAGCGTTCCACCAAGAGCAGAAGTGAGCTTGCACAAAGTGGACAACTTGGGGTCAGCCGACCGCTCGAGCCTCGACACTCCGCCCTGTGTGATCCCGAGCTTCTCAGCCAGATCGACCTGATTGATGCCGAGCTCACTCCGCAGTTCCGCTAGCTGCAAGGCGAAAAGTCTCGCCTCCGCCTTCTGCCTGTACTCCTCCGCTCTGGCACTTCGCACCGGATCAGAATCAATAGGTGCAGCGAGTTCATCAAAGCTCTTGGTCATCATAGGATTAGTCCTTGGTGCATTACTTCTACATCATATGAGTTTCAAGTATTTTTTGTGTTAGCCGGAGGCCAGAGTTACCAGCCAATTTCGATATGCTCTACAAGCCCGCTGGTGCTGTTCTTGTGGGAAGACGCAAGCCCCGGAGTGCCAGGCCGAGGACCCGCTGCATGCGGGTCGACTAGGACGGGAGCCGGGGCTGACGCATTTTGAGGCCCCAAGACCGAGTTCCGCTCAGAGAACGCTGCCTGCGCCTGCGACAATCAGCCCCCAGGTAAGCCGCCCACTAGGCCGCGGCATGGAGTAAGTGGTGAGCGCGAGTAGCCACTTGGTCAGCCCGCTCTACTGGCACTGGGTCGATCTCCAAGGCAGCAAACACGCTCATGGCCTCGTCCATCGCCGGCGAGGACTGCCCCTCTGCGGGAGGGATGTATGCGACCTCGACAGCCACTTCGGAACCAACCTCAAAGCTCCTCTCGCCAGCCGTTACCGAGCCGCCCGACTCTCGGGCATCCCTCACCGTCCATCCCCACGACTTGATGTGTTCCGACAGCGTCTCCTGGTCGGGCACCTGGAATGACCACGAATGAGCGAGTTGGACCACCTGCCCGTTCGCCACTGCGAAGTCGAGTCGCTGCCGATGGCGGCTCGTGCTCAAAATCACCTGCTCGCTCAGGGCGTGGCCCTTGAGAATCGACTGCTCGCGATATGCCCGCCGCAGCGCGGCCAACACCTCGTTCTTCTTGCGGAACGGGTAGCGCCGATGCCCGGGATCAACGATCATCAGATCGAACACCCTGTCGAGAGCCTGCTCCGCGCTGTCAGCCACCAAAGGGGTAGGCGGACTGAGTTGAACAATGTTCCGGTGGTCCCTGTGGAGTTCGTCGAGCCACGCCTCACTCAATTCAACTTCTGCATCGAACAGGGTCTCAAGGCTCGCCTGATGCTCGTCGATCACCGAGCCAACCCGGCCAATCAACGACCACACGGCACCAAGGGCCTCGTGCGGTCCCAGGGAACGAGCTCGCGCCGGATTCCCAACCTGGCGAACAGCCCAATCAGAGGACTCCTCACTACCAGCAATCGCGCCGACATTCACGAACTCTCCCCGAGCCGGATCGGGCACGAAGCGCACGAGAGAGTAAACGAACCTCATCATGCCCTCCCAGAATAGCCGTCGAGCCTATCGGCAACAGGCGCGGCCCGACGCTGCAAGAACCATCCGACCGCTTCGAGTTCTTCATCCGTGACCGGCCAGCCCCTTGGGATCGTTCGCAGCGCATCAGCCAGAGCGTCAGCCTCCAACTGCCTTAAGCGAGCAGAAAGTTGGGATAGCTCGGAAGCGTCCAATCCATCAACTGAGGAGGTAAGCCTGCGGGGGTCGTCAACCCTCTCCACCAGCGAATGCTCCGTCCACCTCGGCCCTTCGGGCAGGTAGAAGCCGTGGTCGTGGCTGAACAGCTTCTTGTCGTCTGATGCTGAGTAGAGCCATTGGTCATCACCACCCCAGCACCAATCGTAGAGAGCAAAAACGCCTGCGTGTCGCCGGCCATTGTCGTCGCGGTCGCGATGGAGGAGCTGTCGATCCTCAACCGCGCTGTCAACCGCCCTACTGGCGTGAGCGAGACCGGGCTCAAGCTGGCTGCCTGGACGGAATTCCCAGCCGCGCAACTCCTCAGGCAAGGTGACCACTGCTGTCTCGCATACCGGTGCCCCAATCAGTCCTCCAACCACCCCCACAATCGCCTCGGTCACTGCCACCCGCTCCCCTTGAAGGTTGTTGAGAGGCTTCACCCACCACTGGAGACCATCAGAGTCTGCCGCCAGAAAAGTCCCCGAACCGCCCCGCGGGCTGGGTTGCAACAGCACCTCGATAGTGGGTCCGGGCACACCACTGCGCCGGGTCCCAGCGATACGCCCGCTCCAATCTGCACGGTCAACAGCCATCCCTCCAAGCTACAGGGAGTGCATGGTCGACTCGTATGGCTTATTGCACCTGCCGCCGGTGACCAAAGAGCTGCCGGAGGGGGGCCATGCACAAACCCAACACCGGACCTCGCCCCAAAAGGTCGTCAGCATCCGACGTCTTCGCGCAGGCTCGACTGCCTACCACTCTCCCAACTGCTCCGCAGCTACGCCCCTACCAGAAGGGACTCGCCAAGGTATCGCTAATCCGCTTTTTCAGCGAGGGGATTGAGGAACGACTTGCGGCGGGTGAGGTTTTCTGCACCACAGGCATTGCAGGTGTGCCGGGTGGTGGGGTCGATCCAACCCTCGGTTGGGCTGAGGATCGAATGACCGCAGTCGGTACAGGCTAGGGCGACGATTGGGGTCTTTTCGGCAGCAAGAGCGCGCTGGACGGCCATCATGCGCAACGTCTGCTCGTCTATGACCTCTCCGTCGAGGATGACAGGGGAATGAGTCTCGTCAATCACTATCTCGCCGGTGTCAGACCAGGCATGCACGTGGATGCCCTTGTCCTCGGGACGGGTCATCGTTGAGATGATGGCTTTGTTGGAGGGCCAAAGAGCAATCCCCGCATAGTCCTGAGACGAGATGTCAAGCGGCCGGTCTACTTGCTGGGCTGGCGGCGGTTCCGACAAGCCAAGGCGAGCCTGGAGACCACCCAACGGATTCGAGATCGATGGCGATCGGCGGAAGTTTCTACCACAGGAGTTGCAGAGATGCTTGCAGTGGGGTTGAGTCGCAAACCGCAGTTCGTCGATATGCACCTCGTCACAGTGAGGACACGTGAGGGGCTGCACCCGCTGCTGGGTCAGCTCGCTGATGGCAAAGGCCCGGGCCGCCATCGCCTCAATCGTTTCGGTGACCCCGCCCCCGCATACCGTGATGATGTCGTAAGAGTCATCAAGGCCCTTCGGCCCATTGGCATTCTGACGACGGTGGATATGCACGCCACCGGACTGGATGGGAACCTTCCCAATCGCAATAGCGGGACGTACTTCGCCCCAGATGGCCACTTCGCCTACCGAGAGGTCGACTTCGACCCGCATATCGTCAGAAACAGGATCGAACCAAGCCCCTGAGCACCGCTCGAGAGGGGCTCCATCCGGCCCTCCCGCCTCAAGGCCGTGGGTGCGGCACCACCAGTTGGGCTTGCCGCTGCGCTTCTTCACCTCAGCCTGAATATCGCAGGGTCCGAGGCCCTTCTTCGTCTCGGGAATGTTGTGGAAACAGTTTTCCATGGCTCCTCCAATCGAGCCGTTGTCGCTTTCGTTGTGGCCCGCTAGATTGTAAGGGGTTGAGGTAAACTTATCAACGAGATATGCTATATGCAATTAATAATTTTACAATAAAGCCGCGATTTCGGTAATCTAGAGTAAAATTCATGATAAAAGGAGGCAGGATGAGCAGCAACCAGGACACCTCGGCCAGCCCACCAGTGCCAAGCCGCTTCCGATTAGCCCGTGAACTTCGTGGGCTTACGCAACGCCAAGTCGCTGACGAAATGAATCATGCCGTTTCCTCCCCAGCCTTGAGCCAGATCGAGTCCGGCAAACTCCGGCCCTCTGAGGCCACAATAACGCAGCTTGCCATTGCCCTCCGCGTGCCCGAGTCCTTCTTTTCGGCCCAATGGCCTGCGGATGCCGACTCCACCACCTACTTTCGCGACCTCCGCTCCACCAGGGTTACGGAGAGGCGTCGAGCTAGGGCCCAAGCCTTGCTTCTCAGCAATTTCATCACCGCCTTGGAACAGCACATCCGCCTACCAGAACTTGCTGTTCCAAAGTTGCCAGTAACCCCGGGGGCGACAAGGGACGAGATCGAGCAGGCCTCCTTCCAAGTCAGGGAGGCGTGGGATCTAGGCAGCGGCCCAATCCCCCACGTCGTGCGTGAACTAGAGCGCCACGGGATCGCCGTGGCTCGCCTCACACTGGGCAACGTCTCTGTTGATGCCTTCTCCACTCAAGCCGGACCCCGGCCCCTTGTCTTTCTGACGGACGACAAAGGTGACAACTACGTGCGCTCAAGATTCGATGCAAGCCACGAACTTGGCCATCTCGTAATGCACGAGGCGTTGGAGCCCGGAACAAGGGAAGTGGAACGTCAGGCCCAAGACTTTGCCTCGTCTTTCTTGCTCCCCGAGGCCAGTGCTCGCAAGGAGCTGCCATCTCGGCTCGATGCCGCTGGTTGGTCCCGGCTTGCCGAGATGAAGCGTACATGGGGCATATCAATGGCAGCACTGCTATTCCGTTCTCGCTCCCTCCGAATCGTGTCGGCCGACGCGTACCAGTCAGCCATGCGCTACATGTCCGCCCGTGGATGGCGCACCCAGGAGCCGGGAGATCGTGAAATGGGAGCGCCCGAAGCCCCCCTGCTCCTAGAACGCTCGGTGCGACGCGCCGAAGTAGAGGCAGGACTGCCGGTCGAATCGCTCGTGCGCTCCGCTCACCTTCCTCTGGACGACATTCTCGACTTGTTGAGGACCTCAGTGGACGAGCGGCCCATAATCGAGTTGTAGACGCCACTTTCCGCCGGAACAGGCTGCGGGTGGGATTACTCAGGGCCGGTCATTCGGGTGAGGATGGGGTGGGCTTGGGTCGCGGTGTGGTTGAGGGAGGTGATTTTGTCGCAGACTTCGATTAGGTCTCTTGTGAAGTCCCAGGTTGTGGGTTGGATGTCGTCGAGGTCAGAGGACTTGCGGCCACCGGGGGTGGAGGATCGGGCTTTGATCCAGCGGGGGAGGGTTCGGTAGCCGGATACTTGATGGTTCCAGATGTCGTGGGTCACGCCGGTGAACTCACCGCCACCGAATCTGAGAGCGTTGTCGTCGGGGTGGTAGCAGCGGTCGGTGAAGTCGGGGAGCTTGGAGGGGTTCACGGCCACGGTGCATTGCACGCCTGATTTGTCCAGGTTGATGCCTTTGGCGATCTCCACCAGGCGTCGGCCGATGGCCACCAGGGCCTCGAAGTCTTCGTGGGAGTCGGGGAAGGGGATGTGGGGCTTGAGGGTGTCGCCCATCGGGTCGCCCCACCGCTCTGGGTAGGCCTCGGTACCGAGCAGTCCGGCGCAGTAGTGCCAGACCTCTTCGCTCGAGACCTGCTGGCTGTACTTTCCGGAAAGCCGGCTGACGGTGGCTTCGTCTGCGTTTGCGTCGGTTGCCTCTTTATCCCTCCAAAGGGGGAAAACCGTGCCTCCCCCATGTCCATGATGGGAGTCATTGTCGGGGATTCGGTTGTAGATGACTGCTGTCGGACCATCGCCAGGTGCCTCGGTGAGCTTGGGGACAACCAGATATGCCTGTCGAGGGCTGTGCCTTGCCCACAAGTCGGGACGCAATCTATCGCCCAGACGGCTGTCGGCTATGGCCCACTGAGTGCAGAGCGGTCTGAAGGAGTATTCCACCAGCAAGGGAGTCGGCGCATCGGCTGCCAGCTTGCGGATAGTGCGTGGACTGGGGCGAGGACTGCCATCCAGTGTCGGTGGGTCGCTATCTAAATCGCGACTACCTGTTGCCTTCAAGAGAACAGAACGCTCTGACAAACCGGTGCCGTCTGGCTCGACTGACGCGGTCACAAGCCGATTCCATCGCCTCTTCAGTACATCCCCAGTCGGAGCAATGGGCCATCTACGGTTGTACTTGACACCGGGCGTCTTCCACCTGAGTACCTGATCTACAGAAGGCTGGGCCTCGTACCAGTCGCTTTCACCCTCTGGCAGAAACCTCTCACCCCAGCCAGTCCTGGCCTTCACCCAGCCATCTCCCTCAAGAGTGATCGCGTCCAGATCTGCCAACTTTTCCGCGCGGGTACCGGTCAACCTCCGATATTGAACTTCGGCTGGCTCGGGCTTCCCGGCACCAATGCGTACGGCAATGGTGATACAGACCGGAGTTTGAATGGGGAACACGTTCTCGCCGTCGTCGCGAGCACTTCGCTGATCTCCACCAAGATCTACTACCCAAATGTGGTCGAACCTGGCTCTCAAGTGGGCCCGCATCCCAGCCCATGGATCGGAGCGCAACCAAGCAGAGGGTGTGATGTAGCAAACAATGCCCGGACCTCCAGGCGAACTCATGCCAGGGTGCTCCTGCTCGCACACTTTCCACACGCCCCACCGCCAGAAGTAGGTGGCCAGCTCATAAATGCTCTGGAGCTGACCTCGCTTACCTGACGGAGTCTTACTTGCAAAGTCCGCAATGAGACCCGGCTCACCCTCGTAGCCGTGCCTGATCATCCCCCCGAAACGGCGAGCAGTGTCGTCTCCGGCGCTGTCGGCCTGCGATTGGTCGCGGTCGTACGGGGGGTTGCCGATCACCACGGTCACCCGTGTCTTCGGGTCCTTTACCAGATTGGCCCGCTCTTGCTGGGCGGCGATGTCTTGCGCGAACACGGTGCTCGTCTGCTGGAAGCCCGAGGGCGACAGCGTGTCTGTCAGCAATACCCGGCTCTGGTCGAGCTTGACGCCGTGGGCCTGGCACTTGGCAGCCAGCCGCATCCGGGCCACGGTGTAGGGAGCCACCATCAACTCGAAGCCGTACAGGCTCCCGGCGGTCTTGGAAACTGCCTCCATCACCGCCCCAGGCCCCTGCTCGGCACTGGTCTTGTCGGCCACATACTCGATCAGCCGAGCCAGATAGGTGCCGGTGCCGCACGCTGGGTCGAGGGTCTCCACCCCGCCGCCCGCAAATCCCCTCGTCTTGCCCAGCAGCTCCCGCAACGCCCAGTCGGTGGCCCGAACCTGGTAGTCCACGATCTCGGCCGGGGTGTAGAACACGCCCCGGTCCTGCTGGAGCTTCCGGTCGTACTGCTTGATGAACGCCTCGTAGAAGTCCACCCACCAGTCGTCGTCGGACGGCATCTGCGGGTCGAGGGCCGCGGCACCATCGACGATGGCGTGCAGGTGTATCGCCAGCGTCTTGTCGGTTCGGGCGGCATCATCGATGTGGTTGAGCACTTGGGCCACCATCACATGGCCCCCGCCCCGAAGCGCGCTCACTGCCACAGGCAGGCTGAACGCCATGCTGTCGGCGTCGGCCACCAATCCCCTGGCGAGAAGCAGGCCCGCCATCGCCGTCTGGGCGAAGTTGTCGGCGAAACCGGCTTCGTCCATATCCGGGATCAGATTCTCCACCCAGGTGTCGAACAGCTCGCCAAGGCCCTTGTTGCCCTCGGCCAGCGCATCCCCCACCGCTTGGCGGAGCAGCCGGGCACGCCGCCCCATCGTCTTGGCCAGGGCTTTCGGGTCGGAGTCAACGGTCGGCGTGTAGGCCAGGAACTCATCCCATAGGGCCGCCCACTCATCGGTGTCGATCGCCACCGGCTGCTCGGTCAACCGCACCCCGTCACGCCAGAGGGTGGCCTCTGTACCGTTGCTGTAGACGAGGTTGGGCAGGGCCTGAAATGCCTCCCACTGGTCCTTGTCATGCCGGTCTCGCAGCTTGCGGGGATCGGCGGGCTTGGTCATGTGCTTCAACTCGATGTGGCCGACGACGCGCCCATCCGAAGTGCGGATCAGCAGGTCGGGCCTGCCGACGGGAGTGGCGTACTCGCTCAGCACATCCAACCAGCCGTCACCCAAGGCGTTCAGCAGATTGGTGGTCGGCGCCTTCAGGTCGTCCTCGGTGTTCTCCGACGAGTCGAACCGGTCGAGAGCGGCGACATACTCGGCAAAAGCATCCTGATCGGCTGTCGCGACCGAATAAGCCCCCACGGTCTCACCCTACTCTTGGGCGACTCTCGTCGGAGAATGCCGAGATCAGGCTTCTCCTGTAAGAGGGTTACTGTACTCTTGCCTACGTGAGCGGACTGAACGTAGTTGCAGTGCGCCGACTCGCGGACCATAATTAGAAGGTCTGCTGGTGCTGTTCCAGTGGGAAGACGGAAGCCCTGGAGTGCCAGGCCGAGGATCCGCCACAAGCGGATCGACTAGGACGGGAGCCGGGGCCGACGCATGTCTACGTAGACGACTTCGATTAGACCAGTTTCATTTAGTCGCTCGTAGCGCTCCTCCCCGTTGCCGATGACAAGCTCTGCTGCAATCGCGCAGACGGCATCAGCGAGCCAAAGGAGCGGCTCAGACTTAGACCGCCAGTCGTATTGGAGTGGGGCATTGTCGGCCCCCCGGAAGGTGTCCAGCAACACCGACTGGTCGCGTTGATTTGTGGCTTCGTCCCCTGACTCGATGATGAGGTGGTCTACACCAATGTCCGCACACATCCGCACCTGGTGCTGGAGGAGGACACTCCGGGCATCTGTCTGACCCTTCCGCCCGACAGAACACCACAGGCAAGTTGCTGTGAGGGCTTCGGCTTCAATCAGCAGGAGCATTCGCTCAATGATCTCGGGCCCTTCCTGGGAGTAGTGGAAGGGCCGTTGTCGTTCTCCGATTACTGCTCGCGCTGCTTGCGCGACAGCGGCGGGGGCGCTGATAAGCACTGTGCTCAGCACGTAATACACCCCCGCGCCTGCCGCAGGCACAGACTTTGCCGTTGGTCTGGGGCCGGTAGGGTCGGGTGCGCCGGTGTTCGGTGCGGTTTTGGGCGAGCGCGTCGGCGAAGGCCTTGGAGGTGAAGTTGCGGCCGTTGTCGGTCATGACCGCGTCGATGCCGACGTTGAGCTTGTTGAACCAGCAGCGGGCGTTGCGCCAGAACGCTGCGGCGGTGTCGCCGCGCTCGTTGTCGTGCGCCTCGACGTAGGCGACGCGGCTGTGGTCGTCGACGGCGACGTGCAGGTACGTGTACCCGAGGCGGCGTTTGCGCTTGGCCTTGGGGGAGCCCCTGCCGTGGACCCGCCACCCGCCGCCCGGGGGCACCTTGGCGACCTTCTTCACGTCGATGTGGACCAACTCGCCGGGGTGGGCCTTCTCGTAGCGGCGCACCCGCTGGCCGGTCGGACGGTCGATCCAGCCGAGGCGGTTCAGGCCGTGGCGGCACAGCACCCGGTGCACCGTCGAAGCAGGCACCCCCACCCGGGCGGCCAGACGCTGCGGCCCCAGCCGCTTGTTGCGCCGCAGCCGGCAGATCTTCTGCTCGATTCGATCAGGGGTCTTCGCCGGAGACGAGCGGGGCCGGCTGGAGCGGTCCGCCAAACCGGCTGGCCCCTCGGCCTCGTACCGGCGCACCCACTTGTCCACCGTCTGGCGCGAACAGCCCATCTGGGCCGCCACCGCCGTCATCGACTGGCCGGCGGCCACCCGCTCGACCATCACCAGCCTCGAATGCGGCGACAACCGCGGACGCGGCGCACCCCTCCGAGCCGTCGCTGCACTACTGTCGTTCACTGAGCCTCCGTTCGCAGTCCGGGATCACAACAGACCCACACTGCCACGGAGGCTCAACCCATCAAAGGACCCGAACCGTCAACAAGGTCCATGGGCATTACAACTAGGCAACAAGGGAACTCTCGTCGAGGACCGCTGACCGGTTGGCTGGCTTACCCATCGCCTCCTCAATCTGAACAACAAGCCGCTCGAATCGCAGCTTGAAGAAGGATCTGAAGTCGTTTCGGCGCAGTGCTGAGGAGTCCACGTCATGCGACTGCAAGATTGCATCAAGCTCAATTGGATCCTTGACATAGCGCTCCTCCAACCTCTCCAGATACTGACTCGGCGCATCCCCTCCGATGATCCTGTTAGTTCGCGCGTCTATAGCGGTCTTGTTCACGACGCTGTCGGCAATGCGAGAGTCAATCTCCTTTTGCGTGCACCATCTCTTGGGGAAGAGGTGATGCACATCAATGTTGTGTTCAAAATAGGCATGCACATCGATTGGCTGTCCGGTACGGAAGTCCCTGCCGCCGCGCAGCATCTGAAGGGCGTACAAGCCCTTGTAGGCCGCACTGTTTCTCGTGCTCAGTGTCAGCAGACGCGTGTCTTGGAACTGCGCTTCTTCAATCGTTCGCGGTGTGGAAACACCTTCGCGAATCCAGGCGACGACGTCTTGGAGATCATTGGCAAACCGTGTCTCGGTGGCACCCCCGTACATTTCGCCAAATACGCCGCACCAGAACCACTGGCGCAGCTGCTGGGACGACGCATAGCCATCTGCTTCATGTCCGAGTTGGGCGAAAATCGCGGAAAGAGGCACAAGCTGGGTGGTGTAAGGCAGATCGCGCGCCGAGAAGATGTGCTCGGAATGCAAGAACTGTGCTGCCCTCAGCACGGCCTCTTCAGCAACTTCGGCCCACTTCTCATAGTCGGCCAAATTGAGGAGCAGCACATCCTTTCGTTTGCATGAAACTGCCGGGGCGCGTTCGCCTTCCTGCCCACTCGCGATGTGTCTGGCCCGCGCCTCGAACGTGGAGAGCAGCGTCACAACCTGCAAGAAATCCGTTGCTGAGAAATGACCCAGAACCGGGTGTTCATCGAACTTCCGCTTGCGTGTATTCCAGTTCTCGCGGAGATTGAAGTCGCTAGCGGCGAACATCGCCGTTAGCAGCTCGAAGACTGTGAGGGATACGCCCCCAGTGTTGACCTTTTCGAAGACCTGGCAGACAGCCTCCTTAGGTGTGAACTTGGCAAGTTCAATGGCTGGCACCTGATAGGAGGTGAAGGGTTTGATTACTTCCTCGGCGAACCGCTTCCAATTCTCCAATCGCTCGGAAGGCTCCCCCAGCCCGTTGATGAGATACGCCATCTGCCAGTCCATCGTCGCGCTCCCGTCTAGAACGATATCCAATGGAAAGTGACCAGCGGCAATTTCGGCCTCTCGGGACGACAAGTTAAGTACTACCCGTCTGCCAAAGTCGGTGGTGACTTTGCGATCTTCGGGCACGCTTACGATGCCATCGACCTCCCGATCGCTGGACCCGTCAATACAGGCGTCGATATTCGCGTAATAGTGACGGTGCATCTCCTGACCACGGGCATCTCGGGTTGGTACCGGCTTGGGGGAGTGTAAGGCCAGGAATAACGATGTAATACGTTGTTGGCCATCAAGGAGCATGAACTCTGGCTCTGGCTTACCATCCACCTCAACGCCCTCCAACAGGCGAGGCCGGAACTTCACGTCGGGGTTTCCGGTACGAAGAGTCATGACCGCACCGATCGGATAAGAGAGTGAAATGGACGCCAGCAAGCTCACAATGTGATTGTCGTCCCAGACCCAGCCGCGCTGAAAGTCCGGGAGTTGGAGCCGACCGGTTGTCGCCATGTTGAGAAGATCCAATAGCGGCTTCTCATTGCTCTCGAATTTCTTCTCCTGCTCCATTCGGTTCTGCTCCCATTGTTGGATGAATCTGTCATATGCCAGCAGGTCGGATAGTGCCGGTTGCACATGGCAAGGCATCACGGATCCAACAGAATTCAAGCATTAATCAAACATTGAGCGGAAGTAAGAGTCGTTCAGCCCAAACGAGAACGCAAGTCAGCGACTAGGCGGACAACCGCCGGGGACAGATTGAGGGTGTTGAGGTGGTCGAGGTCGGAGCGGGCTTGGTCGGGTTGGCCGAGGCCGATGGCCAACCACACCTACCAGCGACGGGCTTTTGGATAGTCGGGGGTAGTTCGTGAGATTGAGATGAACATGGGCCTGGCCGTACTGCTGATAAGTATATTTGTGTGTAATTGGGACTTGCTTGCAGCAAGCAAGTCGATATTCTAGACAATATACCTGCGTAGGAGCGACTCTCCCCCGTTGGCTCGAACCGAGGTCCGATCTATGACACCCAAGACGAACCCCACCGCAACCCAGAGGTTGTTCGACGCGGCAACATCGTCGCTTGACTCGCTCTTGCCTCCCGGTTGGAGCCTCAAGGTGGTCGACCGCTCCATCACTGGTGGTGTGATCCAACTGTCGACATCCGACGGTCTTACCGGCAAGCTGGCAGTGCTGGTCCGCGACAGGCTTGCCCCGAGAGAAACAACTGTGTTGCCGGTGCCCGAGGAACCCACAATCGTTGCCGCAAGCTGGCTCAGCCCGCGGACCCGTGAACTGCTTGTCGAGACTGGCTACGGGTATATCGACCAGACTGGCAACGCAAGGGTGACGGTCAGCCGACCAGGGCTCGCCGTGTACTCAGACGGTGCCAGGCGCGACCCATCTCCCAAGCCAGTGCCGGAGCCCAATATCCGAGGCCCCCGAGCATGGGCGCTGCTTCGGACACTGGCCGAGGTGTTGCCCCCGTACGGAGTGGGCGAACTCGCTAAGGCCATTGATGCTGACCCCGGCTATGTCTCCAGATTGCTAGAAGCCATCAGCGACGAATTGCTCATCACCCGGAAACCCCGAAGACCTGTTGAGCGTGTCGAGTGGCAGCCCATTCTTCACCAGATGGCCACCAGCTATTCGCTGCTCCGCTCAAACGAGACTTCTAATTGGGTCGCCTCAGCAGGTTCCGACCAGTTCCTGAAAGACCTGGCAAGCAGCGGGACAAGGGGTTGGGCAGTCACGGGATCGTTTGGTGCCGCGACGCTGGTCTCCGTGGCCGCGCCAGAAATCGCCGTCGTCTACGCCGACGACCCCGAACTCATTGCCAACCTCACGAAGCTCCACCCCGTCCGAACCGGAGGCAATGTTGTCACTGCTCGTCCTTATGATCAGATCGTGTTCAGACGCACTTGGAACCGAGACGACATCACCTATGCGTCGCCCGCCCAGATAGCTGTCGATTGCCTGACCGGACCCGGACGCATGCCTGCCGAGGGCAATGCCCTGCTCGAATGGATGGACGCCCGAGCCCCTAGCTGGCAGGGAGCCTCCCTACACCAAGTTGCTGAAGTGCCGTGACCGCCGATGGCAACCCCCGAATCGAGTACGTCGAAGCCCGCCGCGTGCTGCTTGATGCGCTGGTTGCGCTTCAACCTCACGCTGATGCAGTGATCCTCATCGGGGCGCAAGCGGTCTACCTCAGAACCGCCGACCGTATGCCCACCTATCAGGCCTTTACCACCGACGCCGACCTGGCCATCGACCCTGGGCAACTTGCCGCTACCCCGCTGTTGGAAGACGCCCTGGCTGCCGCTGGGTTCAACTACAGCGGCGAACCTGGCATCTGGACAAAAAGGGTGCAACGCCCCGACCTTGATGGCCATCTGGACATTCCCGTAGACCTGATCGTTCCCAAGCGAATCGCTTCTAAGGCTGGAAGCCGAGGCGCTCGATTGCCAGGAGGCCATGGAAGATTCTCAGCTCGGAAGACAGAAGGCGTAGAGGGAGCGCTTATCGATCACAGCCTGCTCGAGCTCACCGGCCTAGAGGCAGGAGACCCTCGCCGAGTGAATGTGAGAGTCGCTGGCCCAGCAGCCCTCACTGTAGCCAAGGCTCATAAGCTGGGAGAGAGACTCGACACACCACACCGGCTTCAAGCCAAGGACGCCGGAGATGTCTACCGACTATTCGACGCAACCTCTGTGGCTGAAATGGCAGCAACCGCCAAACGGCTCCTGGCTGACGAGCGTTCGGCTTCTACTGTGCTGAAGGGATTGGGCTATCTGCGCCAGCTGTTTGCAACGCCCCGAAGTCCCGGCACACAACTTGCAGTCCAAGCCCTCTCCGCCATCATCGACGAACCCACTGCGACAACATTCGTGACCGGCTACACCCAAGAGCTAATCCACCAAATCCAGCCTTGATCGTCTCTCTACAGCCTCCTGCGGAGGTCGGCGGATAGGCGAGCGATCTCCGGGGTGGGGTTGAGGGTTTCGAGGTAGTCGAGGTCGGCGATGGCCTGGTCGGTTTGACCGAGGCCGATGGCCAGCCAGGCTCGCCACAGGCGGGCCTCGGGGTTGTTGGGGGCTGCTGCTACTGCTTGGTTGAGGCGGAAGGCGCCTTCGGCGATCTGATCGTCGAGACCGGTCTGGGTGAGCATTACCCCGCTGTAGGTCAGTGCTCCGGGGTGGTCGGGATTATCGGCCAACACCGCTTCATAAACCCGCAATGCCAATGCCGGGTCGCCTTGGCCGGGGGTGGTGGGATCCCATAGGGCGCGGGCACCGACCACTGCGTCATCGGCGGTCAGCCCGAGTTGGTCCAGAGTCCGAAATTGCTCCTGGGCCTGCAACGCAATCTGGCAGAGGGCGATGTTGGTCCGCAGCCCCTGGGTTTCCACCAACTGAGCGATTAGTTCGGGGGGATTGGTGGCGTCGAGTGCAGCCAGCTCCCCGGCCGCGCCGGAGCAGTCACCGGTGCGATACAGCAGGATGGAGCGAAACGCCCGGGCATCGGCATATTCCGGCGCAGCAACTACCGCGTCGGCCAACACATCAGCGGCCTCGGCCTCACGACCCTGCAACGCTAGGAACCACCCCTTGTAGGCCAGCGCGGTCGGGTTGGACGGCGACCGCTCCAGCACCCGGTCGTATATGGCAATGGCCTCCGCCAAGTCTCCGGCTGCGGCCGACTCCTCGGCGTTTCTCAGTAGTCCGGGCACGCTGGTCACCGCATCGTTCCCAGTGATGGTGTCCCCGGAGTGCCGCGACCCCACCGCCCGAGCCAAGAACACCCCGGCCACCACACCCACCACCACCAACCCCGCCACCACTGCGATCAGCTTGCCCCGCCCCCGGCTCTCTGACGCATCGGAATACCCCTGATCGCCCCGAAGCGCCTCAGCCGCCTTGCGGGTATAGCTCCGGCTTAGAACCTGATGGTCCTCCGGCTCCAGGTCACCCGCCTCCAACTCCTGGTCCAGATCATCCAGCGACTCCAGCCAGAACTCCCGCTCCTCATCCATCGGGCCGCTCTCTCATTCGGTTGCGGGCAGATTCAACCAGAGCGCGGTCCTGATCCGAGACTTCTTCGCCAGTCATGCTCGCCCGCCGCCACCGGGTCAGGGTCACCGCTAGCAGCCCGACACCAACCACCAGCCCCACCACCGGAATGACCCAGACCAACCCGCTCACCCCCGACGTCGAGGGCGTGAGGATTACCCAGTCCCCGTAGCGCTCAGCGAACCGGGCCCGGATGTCGTCGTCGCTGTGCCCGGCCACCACCAGACGCCCAATCTCGGCTCGGATTTCCCGGGCGATGGCCACGTCCGACTCCACCACCGACTGCCCTACACACTGGGGGCAAGCAATGGTGGCCCCGATGTCGTGGGCCCGCTCGGCATTGGTGCGGTCGTCGCGGCCGTCCACCACCCCGAACACCAGCATGGTAGCTACCGCCACACCTACCAGGAGCCACGACAAGATCACCTTTCGGCGCCGGGAGATCACAACGGCGCCCCTGCCCGCCCAAGCTGGGCCTCAAGCCCGTCCAGGGTCACGCCGCCAGTGAACTTGGACACCACCCGCCCGAAGGGATCCACCAGATAGGTCTCCGGCACCGCGGTCACTCCGAAGTCGATGGCGGTTCGGCCGGTGTTGGTGATCACCACCGGCCAATCACCGCCTCGCTCGGCAAAGAACCGGGCGATCACGTCCACCTCGTCTTGGAACACGACGCTCACCAGCCGGATATCGGGGTCGCCGCGGTAGCGGTCTTGGAAGGCCACCAATTCGGGGTGCTCCACCACGCATTGCACGCACCAGGTGGAGAAGAAGTTGACCACCACCCATCGGCCTCGCTGCGCGGCCATGTCGAAGCTGCCCCCGTCGAGGGTCGCCCCCGAGAACTCGGGGGCGAATTCGGGCACCGGCGGCCCGCCTCTCCCCCGCTCCGAAACCGCGAACACCACAACAAGCGCGGCAACCACGACGCCGACCGCAAGCACCACCCATCGAACCGTCCGCAGCCGCGGCGGCTGGTCGGGCTGATCGGAATCGACCGGCTGGTCGGCGGGCTGCGACGGCTCAGGCAACCGGCACCTCGCGGTCTCGAAGCGGAACTCCCGGCACCGGTGCCGACACCGGCTGCGTGGGCGAGCGGCGGCGGCCGGGGAAGGCCGAGAACGCCGCCCCCAGCAGCATGATCGCGCCGCCGATCCACAGCCACAGGGTCAGCGGCTGGACGGTCACCCGCAACCCGGCGGGACCATCGGGGCCGTCGGGCAGGTCCAGCACCGCTACTTGGATGTCCCGCACCGGCGACGACTTGGTGCCGGGCGTGCGCACCACGCCGCCATTGGCAAACCGGCTCACCCCCGGCCGCACCACCGAGCCGTCCACCAGCACCACCGCCTCGACTTTGGTCTTGTTGTCAAACACCTTCTCCTGAGTGCCCACATACACGATCTCGTGGCCGCTGACGTAGGCCGTCTGCCCTGGCTCGACGGTGAGCTCGCTCTGGTGCAGATAGCTGTTGCTGGCGGCCAGCGCCACCGCCACCACCACCACGCCGATGTGCACCACCATTCCGCCGTTGGCCCGTCCCACCAGGCCTCGCCAGCCCTGCCGTCGGGTGGCCAACGCCAACTGGCGCACCGCTGCGCCCCCCGCGAAGCCGGCCAGGCCGAACGCCAGCAGCGGGGCCAGTCCCCGAGCACCCATCAGCAGAGCCACCAGTAGCCCGGCCACTGCCGCCCACCCCGGCCACATCAGCCGCTCCGACAGCCGCTCGGCGGTGGTCTTGCGCCACGGCAGCACTGGGGCCACTGCCATCAGGAACAACAACAGCAGCCCCACTGGCATGGTCATCCGGTCGAAGAACGGGGTTCCCACGCTGATCCGGTCGCCGTTGAGCGCCTCCACTATCAAGGGAAACACCGTCCCCAGCAGCACCACAAAGGCGAACACCCCGAACAGCAGGTTGTTGGCCAAAAATGAGGCCTCCCGCGACATCGCGGAGTCGATCTGGCCCGGCGAGCGGAGTCGATCGCCCCGCCAGGCGATGAGACCCACGGTGGCCACCACCACAATGGCGAAAAACACCAGCAACGCGGGCCCCACAGCATCGGCCGAGAAGGCGTGAACCGAGTCCACCAGACCCGAGCGGGTCAAGAAGGTGCCCAAGATGGTGAGCGCGAACGTGGCGCACACCAGCGACAGGTTCCACACCCGCAGCATCCCCCGGCGCTCCTGCACCATCACTGAGTGCAGATAGGCGGTGCCGGTAAGCCACGGCAACAGCGAGGCGTTCTCCACCGGATCCCATCCCCAGTAGCCGCCCCAGCCCAGAACGTCCCACGACCACCACGCCCCCAGGATGATCCCCGCGGTGAGGAAGGCCCAGGCGAACAAGGTCCAGCGCCGGGTCTCCACCAGCCACCCCTCCCCCAGCCTTCCGGTGGCCAGCGCGGCCACTGCGAAGGCGAAGGGCACGGTGAACCCCACATAGCCCAGGTACAGCATCGGGGGGTGCACGGCCATCAGCCAGTGGTTCTGCAACAGCGGATTGGGACCAGGGCCGTTGTAGCCCGGCGGCACGTCCACCCGCCGGAAGGGCTGGGCCAGGTCGAGGTTGGGCCAGTTGAACATCAGCACGAAGAAGAACAAGCACACGATGAACAGCACCGCCATGGCCCACCCCACCAGCGGATCGTCCAAGCGGTGGCGGAACTTCACCGCTACCAGCACCAGGTACCCGGCCAGAATGAGGGCCCACAGCAAGATGGAGCCCTCCAGCGCGGCCCACAGAGTGGCCACGTTGAACAGCGCAGGGGTGGCGTGGCTGCCGTTTTCGGCCACATACGACACCGAGAAATCCCGGGTGATGAGGGCCCGCTCCATGGCGAACACCGATAGCGCGGCTCCGCCCAGCACCAGCCAAGCGCAAAGCTGCACCCGCTGAAGTTGGCGTGCGGCCACCATGAACACCCCGATGGCGGCCGAGGCCATCGCCACCGCGATGCCCAAAACCCCCAGGGTTATGTTCACCGCCTCAGCTCACCCTTCGGGAGGGAGCGGCCGCGAGTCATTCGTATTGCCCGCGCTCTTCGGCGTCGTCGATGCGGTCTTGGTTCTCCACCCGGTAGTCGTTGTCGTGTTTCACCAGCATCCGATCACTGGCGAAGTACCAGCCGTCGTCGGCCGCTCCGGCAAAGGCGCTGCTTCGTACCCAATGGCCGTCGATGACAACGGGCACCTCGGGCTGGAATTGGTCCGACGTCGCCCCGGTGTGGACCACATCGGCCACCACGCCATCGAGGGTCACTGAGAAGGCCACCGCCGGGCGGCCGTCGCTCAATGTGACCTCTTGCACCGAGCCGCTCACCGGCGAGCCGATCATCCGAAACCGGTCGTCGCCCAGCTCTTCCCGGCGCTCCACCGCATCGTCCACCTCGCGGAATACCAAGGTGGCGTCGGCCAGCACCCGCCAAAGGACGAGCCCTATGACTACCGCCACGATGGCCACCACCAAAATCGGCGCCCATCGGCGGATACCCCGGCGGGCAGGGCGGGCAGGGCGGGGGCTGAGGTCCATCGCCTCGCCGGGATCGACTGTGTCCTCGGGGGGAGTGTCAGTCATCGGGCATCATCCAGCGGCGGCGGTTCTCGGGCACCCGCCGGCTCAGCGACCGGCCCCGCACCAGCACCCAACCAGCGTACGCCACCACCGCGGCCACCGATATGCCCCAACCGGCGATGAGATAGCCCAGGTGGGTCATAGATATCCGTCCTGCATATTCGACTCTGCTCGCCGTTCTTCCAAAGCCTCGTCCACTTCGAGCTGTTCTACTTGGCTCTGAAGGTAGGACAGGCGGAAGCGGTGCAGCAGTAGCCAGGCGAACAGCACCATGCCCACCGCAAATGAGAACGACAGGGTGAACAGGGTCTCGTCGCGGATCTTGCGGGCGATGAGGGTGGATTGCTGGTGCAGGGTGCGGTTCTCCCACCAGTCCACCGAACGATTCACAATCACGATGTTCACCGCCCCCACCAGGGCAATTACCGCCGAGCGACGGGCCTTCACCGCAACGTCGGCGGGAATGCGGCGCACCGCCAGATAGCCGATGAACACCAGCACCATCACCAAGGTGGTCACCAGCCGCACATCGCCCCACTCCCACCAGGTCTGCCAGGTGGGGCGGCCCCAGATAGAGCCGGTCACCAGGGTCAGGACCCCGAACAACACGCCGATCTCGGCCGAGGCGTGGGCCATCATGTCCCACCAGTCGGTACGCCACCGCAGATAGGCCAGGCTGGCCAAAAAGGTCAGTCCGAACCCGGTGTAGGCCAAGATGGCCGACGGCACATGCACGAACATCAGGCGCACCGCGTCGAACTGGCCCACCACGTCGCCCTGCTCGGTGATGCGGGTGTCCTCGGGCACCCAGGCAAAGGCCAGCGCCACCAGCACCGCAAAGCCGGCCAGCGTCAGCCAGCCCAGCACTTTCGTGGCCCTCGACGAGGTGGTCGCCGGGATGCCGTCGCCGGTCCCCGTCGACTCGGTGGTTGCCGTGGTCACGCTTCCTCCAAGAGAGCCCCGTAGCTCAGGGCTCCGAATACCCCATAGATTGCGGCGAAACCGGCCAAAAGGCCCAACCAGGCCCAACCTTCGGCACCGGCCACGCCGAACGCGTCTTGGAACGCCCGGGTGGCGCCGATGAGCACCGGGGCCACCACCGGCAACAACAGCACCGGCAGCAGGGTTTCCCGCACCCCCAGTCCGGCCACCAGCGCCCCGTACAGCGTGCCCGCGGTGGCCACCCCGGCGGCCGCGGCTAACCCGGCGCACACCAGCAGGCCGTAGCGGTGCACGGTTACGTCGAACAGCAGCACCACCCCCGCCGCCAACAGCACCTCCAGCACCACCAGCTGCACGGCAATGGCGGCCGCCTTGCCCCCGAACACCGCAATGGGGTCGATGCCCGACAACAGCAGCCGATCGGCGGCCCCGTCGGCCAAATCCACCGCGAACGAGCGGCCGATGGCCAGCAGCGCGGCCAACAGCACCGTCACCCAGAACAGCCCAGGGGCATAGGTGCGCAGAGCCTCATGGTCGGTGTCCAACGCGAAGGCGAACAGCACCAGCACCGTCACCGCGAACGGCACAATCTGATTGAGCCCCACCCGAGAGCGCATCTCAATCCGCAGGTCTTTGCCCGCGATCAGCCATGCATCACGAAACACGGCGGTCGTCCTCCGCATCTGACGGGGAGTTCGGGCTCTGCGACTCAGTCGGGTCGTCACCCCGCACCACACCCCCGACCACGCTCACCACCCGGGGCTCCAGCACCGCAATGCGCTCCAGCTCATGGGTGGCCAACACCACCGTGGCCCCCGCCGCAGCTGCACCGCGCACCAGCGCATCCACGGTGTCGCGAGTCTGCTGGTCCAGGCCGGCATGGGGCTCGTCCAGCAGCCACAGCTCGGGCCGGCGCACAACCAGAGAGGCGATGGAGGCCCGCCGCCGCTGCCCGGCCGACAGACGCGCCACCCGGGTGTCGGCCAGCCGCCCGGTAAGTGAGAGCCGCTCGAGTGCCTCATCGACGTCTTGGCGGCCTGCCCCCGCGGCTCGGGCCCAAAAGACCACGTTCTCGGTAACCGTGAGGTCGTCGTACAGCCCAGTGCGATGGCCCAACAGAGCCACTCGACGGCGCACCATACGCCGCTCACTAGCCAGATCGTGGCCCAACACCCACCCCTCGCCCGAGGACAGCGAGCACAGCCCGGCGCACAACCGCAGCAGGGTGGTCTTGCCGGCTCCGTTCGGTCCCTTGAGCAGGACGATCTCCCCCGGCGTGATGTCGAGATCAACTCCGGCCAAGGCGGGAAACCGCCCCAACAACGTCACAGCGGCCCGGAGCCGGACAGCAGATTCCACAACTCCACTCAGACTACAAGGGTGCTATCCCATCGCAGAAACCAGGGAATCCGCAGCATCCGCTTCCCCAGCTAGCCAAAATCCCTCTAAAGATCGAAGCAACCCGAAAGATCAGATAATTCGCTTGCCCACCGCTAGGTGTGGGACTAGCTTTCGGAACTAGCCCTAACGGGCGGGGAGAGTGGACCTCCCCGCCCTAAGGCTTGCCCTAGCCAGGGGCAAGCCCTGCTTGGAGTATTCCAGTGGGGCTTGCCTGTGTCAACAGTGAATGAAACTGGCTGAAATATTCTAAAATAGGCGACACTGGCAGCCCGCTGACCTTTGCCCGAACAGCAATGCCCTAGCATCAACGGCGTGTTCGCGCTGGTGACCGAGAAGGCCTATGAGCAGCACCGGCCCTACTTCGACACTCTCGACAACGAAGGCCGCGGTCTCCAGTGGCTGCGTCTGGCCGACGACGGCCAGCTCCACGGCCCTTCCGATGCCCACCCTGAAGTGGGGTGGCTGTCGAGCGATGTGTTCTTCGGCGGGCTCATCGAACGGTTCTTCGAGATCGTGGAGGCCGCGCCCGACTTTCGCTGGCTCCAGTCGGCGGCTGCCGGGGTGGACCTCGAGGAATACCAGCGGCTGATGAGCCGAGGGGGCCGCATGTGCAACGCCCACCTCACCGCTATACCCATCGCCGAATACGTGCTGCGGGCTGTGCTCGACGTATTCCAAGATGCTGGGCGCTGGCGGGCCGCCCAAGTCGATGGCCGCTGGGAGCACCACAATTTCCGGGAGGTATGGCGATCCCGCTGGCTGATCATCGGCCTCGGGGCCATCGGCGCCGAGACCGCCCGCCGAGCCCGAGCGTTCGAAGCCCACGTAACCGGCGTGCGCCGCCACCCCCAAGGCGACGAGCCGGTGGACGCCATGATCTCACCGGCCGAGGTGCCCGCGGCCCTGCCCGAGGCCGACGTGGTGGTGCTAGCCGCCCCCGCCACCCCTGAAACCGAGAACTTGGTGGACGACGACTTCTTGTCAGCCATGAAACCGGGATCGGTGCTGGTGAACATCGCCCGAGGCAAGCTGGTGGACGACGAAGCCCTGCTGAGGGCCTTGGAGGGCGACCGCCTGGCCGCCGCCGCCCTCGATGTGTTCAACACCGAGCCCCTGGAACCCGGTCATCCCTACTGGACCCACCCCAAGGTGGTGCTCACCCCCCACTCCTCTGGAGGGGGTTTCGGGCGCTGGGATCGGGGCGCGGAGTTGTTCTGCGACAACCTCCGGCGCCTGCTGGCCGGTGAGCCGCTGGTCAACGAAGTGACGTCGATGCAATTGCTCACCACCGACCTCCCCTTCGCCTTGGGCAGCCAATGACGCAACCCGCAGGAGCGCTAGCCGGCCTTCGGGTGCTGGACATCTCGTCGTTTCTGGCCGCGCCGCAAATGGCCACTTTCTTGGGCGACTTCGGCGCCGATGTCATCAAAATCGAGCCGCCATCCGGCGAGGCCCTGCGCCGCATCGGGGCCAGCCGCAACGGCGAGTCGCTGGTGTGGGCCATGGTGTCGCGCAACAAGCGGGTCATCACCTGCGACCTGAACCAGCCTGAGGGCCGCAACATCCTCCGCCAGCTGGTAGCCGAGGTCAACGTGCTGGTCCACAACTACTCCCCGGCCATGCTGGAGCGCTGGGACTGCACCTGGGAGCAGCTGCGGGCCCTCAACCCCGGCCTAGTCATGGCGTCGGTCAGCCCCTACGGGCACACTGGCCCGTTGGCCGACCGGCCCGGTGCGGGCACCATGGCCGAGGCCTTCGCTGGCCTCACCCACATGACCGGAGAGGCCGACGGCCCGCCCATGCTCACCTCCATACCACTAGGCGACACCCTCACCGGGATCTTCGGCCTCATCGGGGCGCTGGTGGCCTGCTACGGCCGGGATGTGAACGACCTCGGCGGCCAGCATGTGGACGTGTCGATGTACGAGCCCATATTGACCCTGATGGGCAGCACCCTGGCCGCCTGGGATCCCGACAGCAACGATCCTCCACCGGCACGATTCGGCTCCCGCTTGGAAACCGGCGTCCCCCGCAACATCTACCGAACCGCCGATGATCGCTACCTGTGCCTGTCGGGCACCACCGACCGCCAAGTGGAACGCATCCTGACCCTGACCGGTCGTGACGGCCCCGAAGACCAGGCCAAGTTTGCCCGCATGGCCGATCGCCTGGCCCACAACGACGAACTCGACACCCTGGTGGCCGACTGGATCGCCCAGCGCCCGCTGGAAGAAGCCCTCGCCGTGTTCGTCGAGGCCCGCATTCCCGTGGCCCCGGTCCACGACCTGTCCGGCCTGCTGGCCGACGCCCAGGTGCAGGCCAGAAACAGCGTCACCCTGGTACCCCACGAAGTGCTGGGATCGGTTCCCATGCCCTCCCCCGCCCCCATCCTGAGTGAGACCCCCGGCACCATCAACCACCCCGGGCCCCCGATAGGCGCCCACAACGCCGAGGTCTACTCCGAACTGCTCGGCTGGAACGCCAACCGCTTAGCCCAAGCCAAAGCCGACGGCCTGGTCTGACTATTCTTCATCCACTTCGTCAGGCGCTCGCCGCGCCGGTCCCAAGAAAGGCCCATGCAATGACACCAGAGGAAGTGGCGGCTGCCACTGCGCTCCCTATCGCCATGCTCGGGAGCAAGTACTACTTCAGCGAGACCACCAATGCGGCTCTGGCGGAAGCCGGTTTTTCCGGGTTGCCCGGCTATGTGGGAGGCCGAGGCGGGGTCTTGGGTGATGTGGCTACCGACGTGGTGGTGTCGGCGTTCGCCCTGTTCAGCCCGTCCTTTATCGAGATGGGCTGGACCCAGACCAAGGAGCAGGGGACGCCTACGGATGCGGCGGCGGCTTTCGCCGAAGGCTTGGGCCGGTGGGCCGCGGAGACGTTCGGCCATCTCGACGGATTGGCCGACTTCGCCGCCGCGGCCCGCGCGGTGTTCGATGCCACCAATCCGATGAGCCAGCCGCTGTATGCCGGCTGGCGGGCCATGCCCGTGCCCGATGATCCGGCCGCGGCTACCGGCCTCGCACTGAAGATTTTGCGCGAGCTGCGATTCGGATTCCACGTGCATGGGCTGAGCGCGGTGGGCATGACCCCGGTAGAGGCCGTGGTCGCCCAACTCGGCCCTGAGCAGGCCCAGATGTTCGGCTGGGCAGGGCCGTTCCCCGACCCCGAGCCCCTCAAGCCAGTACACCAGCAGGCTGAGGAGATCACCACAGCCCGGATGAACGAGGTCTACGAGGCCATCGACGCCGACCAGCGGGCCCACATGGCGGCCACTGTGAAAGCCATCGCCGCAGTCGCTCTGGGCTAGGCGCCCTCGGCTAGCGAGGCCGCCCAGGCTTAGACGTCCAGCACTGACAGTCGGCCCCGGGCTTCGAACTCGGCCCTGATGGCATCAGCATCCCCCGACGCCAGCCTGCGGTAGCCCTCGCCGTCCAGCAACCAGGTCTCGTCGTCCGACTCCCAGCGCTCCCGGCGCAGGGTGCGCTTGAGGATCTTGTTGGTCTCGGTCTGGGGCAGCGTGTCGGCCCAGCGCACATAGCGAGGCGCCCACTTGGTGCCCAGGTCGTCTTGACCGGCGAGGAACTCCGCAAACCCGTCAGGATCGAAGCCTGCTCCCGGTCGGCGCACCACCGCGGCCATAACATCGTCGCCCACCGAAGAGCTGGGCACGGCAAACACCGCTGCCAAGTCGATGTCGGGGTGGCGCACCAGGATTCGCTCCACCGGCGCCGCGGCAAAGTTCTCCCCGTCCACCCGCAGCCAGTCGAAGTTCCGCCCCGCGAAGTACACGAACCCCTCGGCGTCCCGGTAGGCCAGATCGCCCGACCAGTAGATGCCGCCGTGGGTGCGCTCGTCGTCGGCATCCGGGTTGTTCCAGTAGCCCTCGAAGGTGGGCGCCGACACCATTGACACCAGCTCGCCGATGGCCTCATCGGGATTGAGCAGCTTGCCGGTGTCGTCGAACACGGCCAGTGGCGCCTCTTCCCCGGTGTCGGGATCGAGGATCTTCACGCTCTCATCGGCCCGCCCCAGGGCATTTGGCGGCGTGTCCGGCGTGCGGCTCACCGACACACCCCCCTCGGTAGAGCCGTAGGAGTCCTCCACCGGCACTCCAAAGCGGCGGGAGAACCGTTCCAAGTCGTGCACCGCGCCCTCGTTGCCGAACACGATCCGCAGGGTGTTGTCGGCGTCGTCGGGCTGCTCGGGGGTGGCCAAAATGTAGGTGAGGGGCTTGCCCACGTAGTTGAAGTAGGTGACGCCGAAGCGGCGCACATCGGGCAGGAAACCCGAGGCCGAGAACCGGCGCCGGAACGCGGCAACGCCGCCCGCAGTCAGACACGGCACCCAGCCGGCCATCAGCGCATTGGAGTGGAACATGGGCATGGCCTGGTAGAACACGTCATCAGGCGTCAGCTTGCGCATCTCGGTTATGACCTCGCCGATCCGGGCCAATCGGACTTGCGAGCAGATTGCCGCCTTGGGGTCGCCGGTGGTGCCCGAAGTGAACAGCAGCAGGTAGGGGGCCAGCGGGTCGATGTCGGCATCCGGCGGCTCGGCACCGGTATGGGGGGCCAAGGCGGCATCCCATTCCGGCGAGTCCACATTCAGCACCCGGCCGTTGGCGGCACCGAGATCCAACCCGTCCAGCAACCCGCGGTGTCGGCTCTCGGTAACGATGATGCCGCAGTCGGCATGGGTGATGTCGCGGGCCAATTCCGCACCCTGCCGGGTGGGGTTGATGCCCACCACCGCCGCTCCGGCTACCGCTGCGCCGCCCAGCAGCATGGAATATTCCGGCCCGTTGTCCAGCAGCGCACCCACATGGAACGGCCCCGCTCCTCGACGGTCCAAAAGCAGGTGGGCTCGGGCCACACACCCGGCGGTGAACTCCCGATAAGTGTACTGCTCGTCCTCGAACAGCATGGCCAGGCTGTCGTCATCGGCCCGACTCAGCACCGAGTCTCGAATGGTGGGGAGGGCTTCGGCAGAGGTGTCCACAGATGGGGATCGTAGACAGGCAGACAGAGGCTGCTAAAACGCAGAAGGATCGAGTGGCAGGGAATCGAAGGGGATCGAGAGTCCGGAGGTCAATCCGGTCCCGCTCTGGGCCGCCAGCGTTCGAGACACAACCACCGGCTGACTGGCCTCAACCAATAGGGCGTAGCTGTCGCCGTCGACCAATCGGTCTACAGGCACCACCAATCGGCTGTGCGGCGCCACCTCCCGGGGATCGAGCTGGGTTATCGGAGCAATTCGGCCGTCGGCGATCTTGGACACGGTGACTTGGGCGATGGAGTCAGGCGAGGGGTTCACCACCACCAGCGCAACCTCCGAACCCTCGGCCCGGTTCCCCGCGACCAGATATCGCAACGCGGCTGCCGACGATCCGGCGGTCGATGCCACTCCCGCAGGAGGCGATGCCGCTGGGGCCGCGGCTACCCGCTCAACCACGATGGGAACCCCGTTGTACACCTGCACGGCAACCCAGAACCCGGTCCCCTCCACCGGCAAGCCTGCGGCACCGTAGGCGAACGAGACGGGGGGAAGCGGGTACGTTCCGACATCCCCGAATACCAATGCCACTTGCTGCTGGGGAGGCACCGACACATCGAACGGCGCCAGCAGCTCACTGGGGTCGGAGGCGTCCGACCGAATGCTGATGTCGGCCGCCGCCACCTGATCGGATGGGTTGTACAGCACGATGTGCTCCACCACACCCGGATCGCCTGGGCCGGTGGGAAAAACCCATTGGGGCCGGGCCTCCGGGACCCCTGGCCCTGCCGTTAAACCCTCCAGGCCCTCGGTGCCGTCGAAGAGTTGAAGCCTTCCGGCCACCACCCTTCCGGCCAAGGTCTCGACCGTGGTGGAAACCGATGAGAACCGAGGCACCAGGTCGGTAGCGTTCACCACCACCAGCGACTGAGCCGGAACCAAAACCCCTCGCAGCGCCTGGGGCTCGCGGATTCCCTCCTCGGTGAAGAAGGAGAATTTCACCACCGCCCGGTCGGGGAACGGGTTGAACAGGGTGAAGATCAGACGAGCGTCTCGCCGAGTCGAACCGGCGGCAAAATGCCAGACCGACGATGATCGGGTGGCGCAGGGAACAACGTCGAAGCCCGTGGGGCCCTGCACCCGCTGCTCAACCACCGCCAAACCAGAATCAATCTCCACCAGCGCCGCGGTGTACTGCGACTCCACTACCTCAGCCAGCCGCAGGAAGGCCTGCGACCTCGCGGGAACGTTCAGGAGCACCTCTTCGGGAAGCGCCGACGGCGACACCCTTCCAACCGGTGTCACCGGAAACACCGAGACCGAAGCCGCCACCGCCGCGCCGGTGGGATTGGCAACGATCACCGAATGATCGGCGAATTCGCCGGGACGAGAGGTTCCCTCCGCGCAGTACCAGACGCCCCCCTCCGCATCCGGACCCGGGGCCTCGCTGGTGGTCACCGGGGGCGCTGAAGCTGATTCGCGCTCGTCACCCCCGTCGGCAACAGCCAGCCCGATCACCGTCGCCAAGGCCACAAACACCAGTGGCCAACGCGTGACGCGGCCGCTCATCGGGCCTCCTTCTGCCGACGACGCCCTTCACCGATGCTGAGGCGCGCGATCCCCACCAAACCGACCACCCACAGCACGATCTGCACCGCCAGAAGCAGCCGGGTCACCGCCGAGGTTCCGTCGTCGGAGGGCAAAGCGGGGCCGGCCCCAGCCGCATCCAGATCCAATGCCGTGTTGTGGTAGGTGGCGATACCCGCGGTCAGCCCGCCGGGCACCAAGTCGAGTTGACCAGAGAGCATTTCAAACAGCCATTCGGGGGCGGGCTGCGACAGTTCGCCGTAGGGAGCGGGCGCCAAGCGCTCTGCCACCAGAATCGTGCCGATGCCCCATTGGGACAGCTCTGCCCCCAATCTGCTGGTTCCCGTCTCCGACGCTCCCAGAACCGCGTTGCCTACCCGGCGGGTCTGACCGTCCACTCGGCCAACCCAACGCTGGGCCACGGTGGGAAAGGCGCGACTGTCAGAAACCGCAAACGAGAGTGCACCGTCTAAGTGCCAACTGCCCAACGGCAGCACATCGGGATGGCCGAGCCACAAGACCCGGTGGCCGAGCTCGGCCGCATCCCCATCTTCGACGCCGGCGAACGGGGCAACCTCGGTGTAGTCGTCGCGGGTCGCGTTCCAGTGGCCGCCGGAGACCGTGGCCAGCAACGGCAGCATTCCCGCCACGAGTGCAGCCACCGCGGTAAAGGGAACGATCTGCCGCCATCCGAAGCGGTGGCGGCGGACATCCACGAGGAAGGCGGCCACACCCATGGACACTGCGATGGACAGGCCCACGGCCCCGGGCACCTGCACCACCTCCGGTCGGGGCAGGGGCACGGGAGACCAGTCTTGCTCCGCCACCAGTGCCACCGCCGCGGTGCCCAGATAGAGCGTCCACCCCCGCACTGCCCACGCCAGCCGGGAGTCTTGGGCCAGGGCCAGGGGAAGTACAGCAGCCACCGGGAGGGCCCAACCGAGCCGGCTGTCACCGAATGGTCCGGTGTCGAATCGCAGAATCTCTGCCCAAGAGTTTCCGCTGCTGCCTCCCGGCCGATCCCCGAGCAGCGACGGCAGGCTGTCGGCCAGCCACGGAAGGTTCAGCACCGCGGCCACCGCGGCACCGGCCACCACCACCAGCACCATGCGGCCCACGCCCTCTGCGGTTCCGGCGATAATCGACCCCAGAACCAGCCCGGCCAGAACCAGCCCCATCACAATCAATGCCCCAGGGGCCATCGCTGCGGCCAAGCCGAAGAGCAGGCCTACGGCAAGGGCCTCCCGCAGGAAAAACGGGCGACGCGCTCCTGGCCCGGGGCTGCCTCCCGATTCGCCGTAGGGAGCAAGACCTGACCCAGCCAAGACGGCTCGCATCAGCCAGGGCACCGCGCCGTATAGCAACAGGGCACTCCACACCCCGTTGGCCAGCGCGTTGTAGGGCACGGGGTTGGCGAGATAGACCGCCAGCGCCACCCCTTGGATCCACAGGGAATCGAAGGGGCGCATGAGCCGCCACACTCCCAGTGCCCCCAGCGGAACCATGCCAACGATCAACACAGTGCGCAGCAGATCGGTCTCCCCCAAGAACAGCCAGCTCAGCAGGGTCAGAACCCCAAGGCCGGTAGGAGCGAACCCCTCTTGCCCCAGGCCGACGGGCCGGAACTCACTCCACCAGCCGCTCATGAGATCTGAACTCGATCCCAATCGGGCCAGATCACCCACCGCGGGAATGCTCCCGGCCACCAGACCACGAGTCCCGAGCAGTACCAAGATCACCGTGACGATCCCAACCACCACCGACGCCCGAGATCTACTCAGCCGGGACAGCATGGCGTTCTGCGTTGAAAGTCTGTCGCCCGCGCCACTCCTCCAGCTCGTGAGCAGCGAGGCCAACGGGGCGAAGCCCTGAGCCTGGGCCATACGGATATGGGAGTCCCCCACCCGGCGGACACGGCTCACCGCCTTCCGCTGTTGCCGGATGGATCCCAGTCGGGCCAGGTTGTACCCCCAACTCGCCCCGATTTGGCGGGCTTGGCTCAGATGGCCAGTAACCAGCGCCACCAGCAGCTCAAGAAGCGAAAGCAGCATTGCCTGGGGAATCACCCGCACCGAGTGCCAAGCCCCGTACACGCACAGCAGGGTTCGCACCCGATGGCGCCGGATCAGCCGGCTGACCTGAGTTTGGAAAATGCGCTCAGCTAGCCGCTGACGATGGCGAACCACCGCGCTGGGCGCCACCATGACCCGCGCCCCCATGGTGCGAGCCCGCCAGCACAGGTCCACATCCTCGTAGCAGAACGTCATCTCCGGATCGAAGCCGCCGACGGCCTGGAACAAGTCCCCACGAACCAAGATGCATCCTCCGGGGACGGCGAACATCTCCCGAACCGCGTCGTGCTGCTCCTGATCGAGTTCGCCAACCTCAACGGTGGGAATCGGAACCCCGGTCTTGTCGACCATGAGACCGACTTGGAGAAGACGGCTGGGGTCGTCCCAGTCCACGAATTTGGGTCCGACGATCCCGGCGTTGGACCGCACCGCCTCATTGGCCAGCAGTCGCAGGGCGCTGGGGGCCAGTGCCACGTCATCATGACAGAACACAAAGAAGTCGGGGACTGGGCCCGCGTCCAGCAGCACTTGGTTGGCCGCGGGGCCGAATCCGGGGTCGTATCCCAAACAGCGGACCGAGGCCTGGGGCAAGACGCGTCGCACTCGGGCGGTGGGGTCGGCTTCGCTGCCGGTATCCACCACGGTCACTTCCACCGACCGATGGTCTTGGGCAGCAATCGACTCCAACATCTCGTCGAACCACAGGCCCGGGTCGTGGCTCACGATCACCACGTGGATCCTGAAATCGGACTTGGCCTGCATCAGGTTTGATCTGAGTTGCGGTTGACAAACTCCCGCAGTGCTTCGGCAAGGGCCGGTGCCTGGTCAACCGCATCCGAGAGCACCGTCAGCACCGAATCGGGAAGCTGCTGAGCCATGTCCGCCACCGCATTGCGCACGTCTTCTGGGACCTGTTCAGCCAGATCGGAGAACGCCTCCCGCAGTTCATCAGGCATCTGACCGGCCAAATCCCTCCGGGCCGACTGCACGCGATTGATAACCAACAGACCGAGTCCCACTGCGGTGTAGATGCCGTTACGAATGCACTCCACCAGCGGATCTTCCTCCGGTACCGGCGCCTGAGCTGGCTGCGGCTCGCCCACCTCACCACCGTACCGGCCCATCCAACAAAGCAGAGGTATGGTCGGAGCGGCTTGGCGGCCACTTGGCTCGGGTACATCAAGGCCGATGTGCTTCAGCGCCAACTCGACCGGGTACGGCATGGCCATGGTCCACATGGCACACTCGTGGCAATGCGAGCCCTGGTCACCGGATCGCGGGGTTTTGTCGGAACTCACCTCGTTGCTCATCTGAACGCGTGTGCCGACGACGTGATCGAGGTGGATCGCGTAATCGGCAGCCCTCCCGTCGAAGACGCCGGCGCCATGTCGGAGCTGATCGCGGAGACCAAACCCGACGTGGTGTACCACCTAGCGGGCCAAAGCGATGTGGCCGCATCGTGGAACGACCCGATGGGCACATTCCAGGTCAATGCCGACGGCACCCTCCATGTGGTGCGGGCCTGCATCGGCACTGGCGTCGAGCGGCTCCTCTCGGTCACCAGCAGCGACATCTACGGCATGGTCGAACCCGAGCACTTGCCCATCACCGAAGACGCCCCCCTGCGGCCGGTCAACCCTTACGCCGCGAGCAAAGCCGCGGCCGAAATGGTGTGCATTCAGGGCTTTTTGGGCCACGGCCTCGGAGTGATACGAGCCCGGGCCTTCAACCATCTCGGCCCCGGTCAAAGCGAGCGATTCCTTGCCCCCGCGCTGGCTGCCCGCATCGCCCGCAACGAGCAATCCGGCAACGCCGCGGTCCCGGTGGGCAACCTCACAGCCCGACGCGACTTCACCGATGTGCGCGATGTGGTCCAGGCCTACCGACTCCTGGTGGTGGAAGGAGAGCCCGGCGAGGCCTACAACGTGTGCTCGGGTCGGGATGTGGCCGTGTCCGACATCGCCGAAACCCTGCTCAGCCTGGCCGAAACCCCGATGACCCTCGAGCAGGACGACCGCCTGTTCCGCCCCGTCGATCTTCCGGTGCAGCGAGGCGACAACACCAAACTCCAAAAGACCACCGGCTGGACACCGGCAATCGCCTTGGCCGACACCCTGGCCGACACCCTCGAGGATGCCCGCAGCCGACAAACCGGCCAAACTGGTGGTCCTGATGGCTGAGCAATGGCCTCCACAAACACCATTCACCAGAGTGGCTCGGGATCCTGATGGCTGAGCAACGGCCTCGACGAGCGCTGATCACAGGCATTACCGGACAAGACGGCTCGTATCTCGCTGAGTTCCTACTCGACAAGGGCTACGAGGTGGTGGGTTTGGTGAGGCGGTCCAGCATGGTCAGCTTCGAGCGCATCGCCCATCTCCAGAACCAGATCACCATTGCGAGCGGCGACCTGCTCGACGAGGCCTCCCTCATCGAGGCCTTGCAACAGCACCGCCCCGCCGAGGTGTACAACCTGGCCGCCCAGTCGTTTGTGCAAACCTCCTTCGGCCAGCCGGTGCTCACCGGCGAGACCACCGCTTTGGGAGTTACCCGCCTGCTCGACGCAATCCGCATCGTCGACCCGTCCATCCGCTTCTACCAGGCGTCCAGCAGTGAGATGTTCGGCAAGGTACGGGAGGTGCCCCAAACCGAGGCGACCCCCTTCTACCCCCGGAGCCCGTATGGGGTGGCCAAGGTCTACGGCCACTGGATCACCGTCAACTACCGCGAGAGCTACGGACTGCACGCCAGCTCGGGCATCTTGTTCAACCACGAATCCCCCCGGCGGGGACTGGAGTTTGTGACCCGCAAGATCACCCACGCGGCGGCGGAGATCTTTCTGGGCCGCCAAAGCGAACTGCGGCTGGGCAACCTCGACTCCAAACGCGACTGGGGATTCGCCGGCGACTACGTGAAGGCCATGTGGCTGATGCTTCAGCAAAACGAGCCGGGCGACTACGTGGTGTGCTCGGGAGAGACTCACTCGGTTCGGGAGTTCTGCGAACTGGCCTTCGCCCACTTGGGTATGGACTACCGCGACTTCGTGGTGATCGACGAGGCCTTCTTCCGTCCGGCCGAGGTCGACATACTGGTGGGCGATCCCAGTCGGGCAACGTCGGTGCTGGGGTGGCACCGAGAAGTCGGATTCCAAGACCTGGTGGCCATGATGGTGGACGCCGACTTGGACCTGCTCCAAGGCAAGCTGAAGGGGATTTCTTGATTCGACCTGCCAATTGCCGGCCCAAAGGAGTCTCTTGACCCCAAGCGTGGTCACGCTGGCCGGAGGGGTGGGAGCGGCCAAACTGCTGGCTGGCCTGGTGCGGGCTCACCCGCCCGACGACCTGCTCACGGTAGTGAACACCGCTGACGACACCGTGCTCCACGGCCTCCACGTGAGCCCCGATTTGGACACCGTGGTGTACACACTGGCCGGAGCGGTCAACCCCGACACCGGCTGGGGCTTGGCCGGGGAGACCTGGCAGGCCATGGACGCATTGGACCGCTACGGCGGAATCACCTGGTTCCGCCTCGGCGACCGCGACCTGGCCACCCACCTCTACCGCACCCATCGACTCGGCCAGGGGGCCGACCTGGCCACCGTGACCGCAGAGATCGCCGCGGCCTGGGGCTTGGAGCTGGGTGTGTTGCCGGTTACCAACGACCGCATCGAAACCCGGGTCACCACCGCGGACGAGGGTGAGATCGGCTTCCAGGACTACTTCGTGCGCCGTCGCCACGACGTGCCCGTGACCGCAATCCGGGTGGCCGGATCAGAACAGGCCCAGCCCGCTCCCGGCCTCATCGAGACCCTGGCCTCAGCCGCCTCGATCATCATCGCTCCCTCCAACCCCATCGTGTCCATCGGGCCGGTGCTGGAGGTGCCCGGTGTACGGGATGCGGTGGCCGCCCGCCGCGATGCGGTGGTGGCGGTTTCGCCCATCGTGGGCGGCGCCGCGCTCAAGGGCCCGGCCGACCGACTCATGAGAGAGCTCGGCCATGCATGCTCCGTGGTGGGGGTGGCCCGCCTCTACCAAGACGTGGCCGGCACCCTGGTGATCGACGAGGTCGACGCCCACCTTGCCCGCGAGGTGGAAGCCACTGGAGTGTCCTGCATTGTGGCCCCCACCGTCATGGACGGCGTCGAGTCTGCCGCAGAACTGGCCCGCACAGTGTTGAACTGCACCGGGATCAAGGGGCCATGAAGCTCGAGATATTCGGCGTGGAGGGATTGCCGGAGATAACGGCGGGCGACGACTTGGCCAGCCTCATTTCCGACGCGGCCAACCTGGCCGACGGCGACGTTGTGGTGGTCACCCAAAAGATCGTGTCCAAAGCCGAGAACGCCATGGTCGCGGTCGATCCAAACGATCCGCTCTCGCACAAACCGGTGGTGGAGCAGGAGTCGGTACGGATCCTGCGACGTAGAGGCGATCTCGTCATCAGCGAGACCAAGCATGGATTTGTGTGCGCCAACGCCGGGGTCGACCGGTCCAACGTGGCCGCGGACGCCGCCGCGCTCCTGCCCGACGATTCCGACCGCTCGGCCCGGCGTATCCGAAACGGGATCAGGGCCAGAACCGGATTGGACGTCGGGGTGATCGTCTCCGACACCTTCGGGAGGCCGTGGCGGCGGGGAGTGGCCGACGTAGCCATCGGGGTGGCCGGGGTCCGCCCCATTCTCGACTTACGGGGCACCCCCGACGCTTCAGGCCGAGAGCTCCAGGTGACCGAGGTGGCCATCGTCGACGAGCTGGCTGCCGCCGCCGAGCTTGTCATGGGCAAGACCAGCAACGTTCCGGTAGCCGTCATCCGGGGGGCCGACCCCGATTGGCTCGGTCCCGGAAGCATCCAGGCCGACCTGGTCCGCCCCCCTAGCGAAGACCTGTTCCGCTAGGGCACCCTCTCGCCCTTCAAGTCAGCGGCGGAGGGAATCGCGGTGTCGTCCCCCACCACCGACAAATCGCGCAGGCAAGCTCCCGCGCCGATCTCGGCTCTGTAGCCCACGATAGAGCGCTCGACGACCGCCCCCCGACCCACGCGGGCACCAGGGAGCAACGCAGAGTCGATCACCGAGGCCCCAGAGGCAATGACAGCAGCCTCCATCACAATCGAGTCTTCAACTACGGCATCGACCGCAACCTCAGCCGACGAATGGACCCAGCCGCCATCAGACAATGCCTGCTGCACCTCCAGATAGGCCTCCGGGGTACCGGTGTCCACCCAGAACCCGTCCCATGCCAAGGCGTACATGCCTGCCTTCTCGACCAGCCTTGGAAACACCTCCCGCTCGATCGATACCCGGGCGCCTTCGGCCACCGAGTCCAGGGCGGTGGGCTCCAAGGCATAGATTCCCACACTGATCTGGTTGCTGGGGGCCTGGTCGGCCGGGGGCTTCTCCACGAATTCCCGCACCCGGCCGTCGGGTTCGCACACCACCACGCCGAAACGGGATGGGTCGGCCACCGGCGCCAGGGCAATAGTGGCCTGAGCATTGGACCGGCCATGCAATGCCAACAGATCAGCTAGGGGAAACTGGTGGATCACATCGCCGTTCACGGCGACGAATGTGTCTTGGACGTCGGCCATGCGGGCGGCGAAGGCGATGGCCCCCGCGGTGTCCAGGGGCTCGGGCTCCACTGCGTAGAACATCTCCACCCCGGCACAGCGATGCTGGGGATACGCGGCTTCGAAGGCGTCTGGCCGATACCCCAGCGAGAGCACCGCTCGGGTGATTCCCTGCTGTCCGAGCCTTCCCACCACGTGCTCGATCATGGGCCGGTCCACCACCGGCAGCATCTGTTTGGGCCGAGTCAGGGTCAGGGGCCGAAGCCGGGTGCCGAAGCCGCCGACCAGAACAACCGCGTCCACTAGGGGTCTTGCACCCCGGCGCCCGGGACGTTTTCTCCGAGGTTGTCGTCGAACTGAACCGGCCCCTCGGGCTGAGAGAGGTCAGCCACCAGCGATGGCGACACTCCGAGCAGATCGTTGATGGTGGGAGGAAGCGGCACCACGGCGTCGCGGGGCGCCAGGGCGATGGTGAAAGCCTCGCCGTCCTTCTTGAAGCGAACACTGTCGAAGTCCGAGTAGATCCGCTCGTCGGGCTCGGAGGCTATTGCGGTGAGCGCATTGGACCAGCGCACGATCTGTATCACCGCCGGCTGCCCGTCGCATACCGCATCCACGGCGCTGATCACGCCGAACTCAGTGGCGGTGATGGCGTTCTCGTCCATCCTCACGAACATCGCCTCGAAGAACTTGCCCATGACGGCGTCATTGCCAGTGGCGTTGGCGGTGAACGGGTGAATGTGGATCACACCGTCGGCGTGGGAGTGGATGCCCTCGGGGTCGTAGGGATAGCCCTGGCTGTTTCGCCGGCCCTCGAATATGGGCTGGTGGGCTCCGCCGCCGTCGGTGCAGTCCCACACCGTGTAGGCAGAGTGCCAGTGGTCGCTGAGGCCGGGACGGGCCTCTTCATCGCGCTGGGTGCGGGCAATGGCCACCACCGCAATGCCGATCAGGATGATGAGCACCACCACGGCGGGAAAGCCGATGAGCCGGCGCTGCTGTCCGACCCCGCCCATCGCCGCGGCCCGCGCCACCTTTCGAGAACCAGAGGCTCTTGCCACGGCTCAACAGGCTACCGGCCCGATTGTGCGATCAGCGCATCAACCGCCGGAACAGCTCCAAGTACTGCCCTGCCACTTCCTGGAGCCCGGCGGCCTGCTCGGCATAGGCCCGGCCTCGCCGCCCCATGTCAACCAGCCGGTCGGGATCATCGGCCATCCGGGCCACCGCGGCACAGAAAGCGTCGACGTCCTCGGGATCAACCGTGGTGCCCGCTCCAGAGGCGTCCAGCAGCTTCTCCACCTCGCTGCCCCGATCCACGCTGGCCAGCACCGGGCGGCCTGCGGCCAGCACCGAGTACACCTTGGAGGGCACGCTGGTGGTTCCGAGTCCGGCCCGCAGCAGCACCAAGTGCAGATCAGCGGCCGCCAGCACTTCCGCCAACCGCTCGGGCGGCTGCCAGCCCACCAGGTGCAGGGTGTCGAGGCGCTGGGCCGCGGCCGCCACTGCCGAACGGGCCACGCCGTCGCCGTTGACCACAAAGTGCACGTCGGTTCGCCCCTGGCCCGCGAGCTGTTCGGCGGCTGCAATCACCAGCTCCAAGGGTTGGGAGTGGCCCAGATTCCCGGCGTACATCACCACGGTGGCTTCGCCGTCGCCCAGCCCCAACTCGGCCCGATACCGGTTGTGCCGATCCGACGGGGTGATGCGGTCTGCGTCAGCCGCATTGGGGATCACCACCACTTTGTCCGGGTCGACCCCGGGGGCCAGCTTGGCCCGCACGTTGGCGGCCATTCCCTCCGACAGCACGGTCACGACCGCGGCCCGCCGATACACCCAGCGCTCCAGCCGGCTGGCCGCGGCCACCACCCTGGCGTTCTGCAAGACACCGGTGTCCACCGCCGCGTCGGGAAACACGTCTTGCACGTTGAACACCAGGGGTGCCCGGCCCCGCCAGGCGGCCGCCCACCCCGCGGCGCCCAGCGTGAGCGGGGGCGACATGGCAAACACCACGTCGCAGCGGCCCGCCGCCATCACAGCATCGACGCCGGCCAGAGCAGTGAACCCGGCAAACGACGCCGCCCGGGCCGCCAGCCGCTTCTTGTCAGCGGGAAACGGATGCCAGCGCCTGATCCGACCCCACGGCTCCTGCTGGGTGCGCACCAGCCGCCCCGCCCATCCGCCTGCCACCGCATGGTCTCGATACCACGGGAGGCTGGTGATGACCTCCACCCGGTGGCCCCGGGCCGTCCACTGCTCGCAGATGGCGGTCATCACCTCCCCGGTGGGAGCGGTGTCGGGCGCATAGTGCGGACAAAGCACCAGGATCGAGAGCGGCTCCGTCATCCCGCCACCTTGGCGTACAGGCCGCAGAGCTCTGCCCCCGGGTCGAGGTCGGCCAGCTCCCGAACTCTGGACCTGCCCGCCGCGCTCAACTCGTGACGGGCATCGGCATCAACCACCAGCTTGCCGATGGCGGCAGCCCAATGGGCCTCGTCGTCAGGGTCCAGAAGTCGCCCGCCCGCTCCCACCACCTCCGGTAGCGCCCCTGCATCGGCGGCCACCACCGGGCAACCACGGGCCATGGCCTCAACCACCGGAAGGCCGTAGCCCTCATAACGAGACGGGAAAACCATGGCCACTGCCTGCCGGAACAGGCCGTCGAGCACTGCTCTGGGTATACGGCCCAGCCGGTGCCATTTGCTCCCCACCCCCAGCTCGTGGGCCAGATGGTCCAGCTTGGCGTCACGCGGGCCGGGCCCTCCCGAGGCCACCAGCGCCACATCCACCCCATCGGCGGCCAGCCGGGCCAACGCCCTCAGCAACACCTCGTGGTTCTTGTGGGGGTAGGCCACGGCCGGATAGAGCACGAATGGGTGGGACAAGTCCGGCTCTGCCGCGGCCAGCGGCATTTCCGAATCACCCGAGGAAGCGTCCACCGGTGCGGGGAGCACCACTACCCGCTCGGGGTCAACGCCGAGGCGCTCCACAAGGCGACTCCGGCAAAACTCGCTCACGGTCACAACCACCTCTGCCCCGCGCACCGACCGCGGCAGCATGGTCTTCAAGTACAGCCGCTTGATCAAACTGAAGCGCTTGGGATGGTCCAACGGCTGCAAATCGTGAACGGTCACGATTGCCGGGCGCATGCCCATCCAGGGCACGGTTCCCCCAAAATGGTGGACCAATGCGATTCCCCGGCGGCGACATTGCACTGCCAGCCAGGAGTTCTCCATCAGCACCCGTAGCGGTCGGCTCTTGCCCACCGGTGATTTCACCACCTCGTGGCGCTCCGCCAGCGCCGGGTGGGCCTCGGCAAAGCCAGGCGGGCCGAACAAGGTCAAACGCACCGAAGAATCCGAAGGGATGGCCGAGAGCATCCTGACCGCGTAGTCCTCGGTGCCCCCTACCCTGCCCGGCCGCAGCCACAACAGGTTCACGCCCACGTGCACCGTCGAGTCAGGCAAGGCATCCGAGCCCATTAGCCAGCCAGCTCCCGATAGACATCCAACAGCCCCTCTGCAGTGCGCTTCCAGGTGAACTCAGTCAGCGCCCGCTCTCGGCCCTGTGAGCCCAGACAAGCCGCAGAAGCCTCGTCGTCGAGAACACCGGCCAGGGCGTCGGCGATCTCCTCCGGCCGAGTGGGATCCACCAGCACTCCCGCCTCACCGGCCACCTCGGCAGTGGACCCCGTCGCCGACGTCACCACCGGCGTCTCCTGCACCATCGCCTCCAGCACCGGCAGACCGAAGCCCTCGGTCAGGCTCGGATAACACACCGCCTGGGCGGCCCTCATCAGCGCCCGCTTGTCGGCCTCGGCCACAAACCCCAAACGGCGAATCCGCGGCCCCGAGGAAGCCAGGGCCCCGTCCAGCTTTGACTTCGACGCAGCCAGATCGCGGTCGAGGTTCGACTTCCACCCCGTCGGACCCACCAACACCAACTCCTCAGCCCTTTGACCCAGCAACTGCCACGCCTCCAACAAGCCGGCCAAGTTCTTGCGGGGCTCTTCCGTCCCCACCCAGAGCACGAACCTGTCGGCCAGCTGAAATCGCTGTCGCACTTCCTCGGCCTCCGGTAACGGCACCAAGCGGTCATCAGCCCAGTACGGAACGACGCGCACCCGGTCGGCGTCGATCCCGGCCCGCACGCAGTCATCTGCCGTGTGCTGCGACGGGCACACCACGATGTCGGCTTCGTCGCGAGTCAAGTTCAGGGACTGAGCAAAAAACCGCAGGCCTCGTGGCGTGAAGTGGTCGGGATGGCGCAAGAACGCCAAATCGTTGACCGTCACCGCCAACGGAGCAGTCCGAGGGGGCACCGCCATGCCGGTGGCGTGAATGGCGTCCACCCGGCCGACCGCCCTCGGAACGGAAGGCCGACGCATGTGGTGCCAGCACCAGTACAGCCCGACCCGAGGCATCGGCAGAGCAGCCACGGGGATTCCGGGAGCGAACGGCTCTTCAGGAGGACTCCGGTGCCAGGCCGAAACCCCCACCATCTCGGGAGGCGCCGACAGCCGCCCCAGAGCCTCTACACACCCGAGCGCGGCCGTCGCCGTTCCCCCCGGCACCCGATGCCAGCACTGCTCCAGCGTGATCGCCACTCGCACTGCCCCGATTCTGCCAGCCCGAACCCAACAAGCACGCCGCGGACCACTAGTCTGAGAACCGATGAGCGGCTTCTGGGCAGGCAAGCGGGTTCTGGTCACCGGAGGCACCGGGTTCTTGGGCCAGGCGGTTTGCCGACTGCTCAACCAGGCCGAGCCCGCCTTGCTGGCCGCCCCGTCCAGCGCCGACTACGACCTGCGCAGTACTACAGATACGCAGAGGCTGCTCGCCGACATCCAGCCCGATGCAGTGATTCACCTGGCTGCCCGGGTCGGGGGCATCGGCGCCAACCAGGAGAGGCCCGCCGATCTCTACCTCCACAACCTGCTGATGGGCACCAACGTCATCGAGCAGTGCCGATTGGCACAGACCGATCGCCTCGTTGTGGTGGGCACCATCTGCTCGTACCCGAAGTACACAAAGGTGCCATTCTCCGAAGACTCACTGTGGACCGGCTACCCCGAGGAGACCAACGCCCCCTATGGAGTGGCCAAGCTGGCCCAGCTCGTGCAACTTCAGGCCAACCGCGAGCAATATGGCCAGCAGGGCATATATCTGATGCCCACCAACCTCTATGGCCCGGGCGACAAGTTCCACCCATCGGCATCCCATGTGATCCCCGCGCTCATCAAGAAGTGCGTCGATGCCATAGAAGCCGGCCAAGACAGCATCGAGGTCTGGGGCACGGGCACGGCCAGCCGGGAGTTCCTCTATGTGGACGACGCCGCCAAGGGCATCCTGTTGGCGGCCGAGCACTACCGGGGGGCAGAGCCGGTCAACTTGGGGGCAAACCAGGAGATTGCGGTCAAAGAGCTCGTGGAGGATGTGGCTGAAGTCACCGGTTTCACCGGCCGGATCGAGTGGAATTCCTCCCGACCCGACGGCCAGCCCCGCCGCTGCGTGGACCCCAGCCGGGCCAAGAGATTGTTCGGCTTCGAGGCCTCCACCCCCTTCGCTGAGGGGTTGCGCCGCACCTACGAGTGGTACTTGGCCAACCGTCAGGAGGCCGAGTCCCGAGGGCTTTCCAACACCGCTCGGTAGTCGACACCCACCACTAGCTCCACATCAGCGCCGTCGATTCCCATCACCTGCTCCAGAAGCGGCGCGGGCTCGATGAAGCGGGCCAGGGTCGTCGCCTGTTCCGCGGCAGCCTCGGTGTGGCGGATAGCGGTTCTGGCCACATCGAACCGGTCGGCGTTGCCCCGGTCCACCACCGAGAACCCGACCCGTTCCAACTCCGCCTCCACTCCGGCCACGGTGCCCGACGAGGTGCCGTTGAGGATCCGCACCCGCACACTGGCCAGGCTCCCGGCCCGGAAGAACTCCAGCACCGACTGGGCGTCGTTTTCCAGCAGCAGCACCTGTTTGCCGTCAATGGTGGCATCAACCACCGGCAGCTTGTACCGCTCTATTTGGTCCACGGAGAACGACCGGAACTCGTCACCCAGATCTACAAGCCGGCCTACCGTGATGCGATCATCGAGCGTGATGCTGGGATTGTCGTCATCGAGAAGATCGCTGGCCACCCGCCGCAGGTTGAGCGGATTGCGGATGCCCTTCTCCACCGCCCGCTTGAGGGTGGCCACCATGAACTCCTGCTGGCGCTGGTTGCGCTCCAAGTCGTTCCACACGCCAAGCCGCACCCAGTCGTCGTCATTGGCCGGATTGCCCCCCGGGGCCACCGTCAGCGGTCGGCGGGTTCGCACATAGGCCAGCGCGGTGTCGGCATCGAGGGTGATCACGCCCGTCTGCTCGATCCGCAATCCCAGCGAGTCGTCTCGGATGGGCTGGGCGATCTCCACCGGTACCCCGTCCACTGTGTTCACGATTCGCAGGAATCCGGCGAAGTTGATCTCCACGTAGTGGTGAATGGGCACCCCGAGGTATTCCGACACCGTCTCGATCAAGGCCGCGGGCCCGCCGATGCCCCGGGCGGCGTTCACCCGCTCGCTCCATCCCCTGTCGGCAATCGGCACCCAGAGGTCGCGGGGAATCGACAACATGGCCACCCGGTCGGCCTCGGGGTCGATGCGTACCAGGATCACCGAGTCGGTCAGCAGCGAGTTGACGTCCCGATCGATGTGGATAGGGCTATCAGGGTCGATTCCGGCGGCGTTGTCGATCCCCACCAGGAGAAAATTCAAGGCTCCTGCGCTGGGTTGCTCCGCGGGGTCGGCCGAGATTCCCTCCGATGCCCCCACCAAGTTCACCGGCGCTCCCACCAGGTCCAGCGACAGCCCCACCGACACCCGGGGAATCTGGCTCACCTGCGACTTCACCATGCCCAGACCAACCGCCCCGCCCACCGCGGCCACAAACACCAGCAGCCCGAACAGCACCACCATGAGCTGCCACAAAGTTCTCCTGCGTACTCCGCGCCGACGACCGCGCCTCATTACCCGCCAGTGTAAGAGCGAGCGCCAGCAATCTTGTCGCGCTACTGCTTGTCTCAGCGGTTGCTGGGATTTGGCGAATGCGAAACCCCACGCGCCTCGCCGCTAAGTACACTGCACCCGATGGAGGTGGCGGCTGTGGCCGTGGTGGGACACCATCTGTGTTCCAGGTTGGCCGACGTCACCGACGATTTAGGGGCATTGGAGTCCAAGGGCTTTTGGGCGGTGGCCATAGATTTCCACGGCAAAGCAGTGTGCGCCCGCTTCGACTCGGTTCGCCCGGCCCGACCCTGGAAGGGCCGTCCCTGGAAGGGGATCCCGGCCGACACCTGGAGAAGCTCGCTCAGCCAATCCGATTTCACCTCCGGGGTTTCGGCTATCCGGGAGATGATCGCCGCCGGCGACGTCTACCAGGTGAACCTCACCCGCCACCTGAGCGCACCGCTCATCGATCCCGACACCGACATCGCCGCGTTGGGGGCAGCGTTGGCTGAAGGGAACCCCGCACCATATGCCGCCGTGCTGCGCCTGCCCGACCACGGCGTACACATTGCCTCGGCCTCGCCCGAGCGCTTCTTGGTGCGCAACGGTCGATGGGTGGAATCGTCTCCCATCAAGGGCACCGCCGCCCACCCATCGGGGCTGACCCCCAAGGACCAGGCCGAGAACCTCATGATCGTCGATCTGGTACGCAACGACTTGGGCCGGGTGTGCGACTACGGCACGGTGAGCGTGCCCGCCCTGTTCTCCCTGGAGCATCACCCCGGCCTGGTGCATCTGGTGAGCACCGTGCGGGGGCGACTGGCCCGCGGCTGCGGATGGCCGGAGTTGATCGACGCCACCTTCCCCCCGGGGTCGGTAACCGGCGCTCCCAAGCTGGCCGCCCTCAACGCCATCGATGCGTTGGAGCCGCAACCGCGGGGGGTGTACTGCGGCGCGGTGGGATGGGTGGACGCCGACCGCCAGCGGGGCGATTTGAACGTGGCCATCCGCACCTTGTGGATCGAAGAGGAGCACCTCCATCTCGGCACCGGAGGCGGCATCACCTACGACAGCGACCCCGAAGACGAATGGCAGGAAACCGAGCTGAAGGCCAAGCGGCTGCTTGCTGTGGCCACCGGGGAGTACGTGCTCTAGTGACGGCCCGCATCGTGTGGATCAACGGGGATCTGGTTCCGGAGGACGAGGCCCGGATCTCGCCCTTCGATCACGGATGGCTGGTGGGCGATGCCGTATTCGAGACCCTGGTCATTGTGCGGGGAATGCCGTTCGCCGCTCGCCGCCACCTGGAGCGGCTGGCCTACTCGGCCGAGCACCTGGGTGTGGCGGTTCCCGACGCCGATGTGCTGCGGGAGGCCATGATCGCGGTAGCCGACGCCAACGGGCTCCAGGAGGGTCGTCTGCGGGTCACCATCAGCAGCGGCACCGGGCCATTGGGCAGCAGCCGGGGCGACAGCCCGCCGACCGCCACCGTGGCCGCCACTCCCCAAGCCCCCTGGCCCGCCACCGTGGCGGTGGCCACCGTGGACTGGACCATCAACGAGCGCGGCCCTCTGGCCGGCCTCAAAACCGTGTCCTACGGAGCCAACGTGCGGGCATTGGCCGACGCGAAGACGGCCGGCGCCAGCGAGGCCATCTTCGCCAACACCCAGGGTCAGCTTTGCGAGGGCACCGGAAGCAACGTTTTCCTGGCCCACAATGGCCAGCTCATCACTCCCACCCTGGCCTCAGGATGCTTGGCCGGAGTCACCCGCCAGCTCGTGATCGAGCTGACCGGCGCGGTCGAGCGAGACGTGCCCCTCGAGGCGCTAGCCGCGGCCGAGGAGGCGTTCCTAACCTCCACTACCCGCGACGTTCACCCCATCCACGCCGTCGACGGCCATACTCTTCCCGCTGCCCCCGGCCCTCACTCTCAAGCCGCGGCCCGCGCCTTCGCCCACCTCAAGGCCACGGAGATCGACCCCTAGCGATTCCCCCAAGAGATCTACCGGCCACGCAGGTGTACGACATCGCCCACCACAACCCTGGCCCCGCCTTCCATCACCAACGCCCCTCCGTCATCCAAATCCTGGGCCAGTCCCTCCAGCACGCTTCCGTCGCAAAGCTGCACCGACACTTGCTGGCCCAAGGTGGCTGACTCTCGGCGGGCCGCAGCCACCAGCGCCGCCTGGCCGCTGGGCATCTCGATTCCGTCCATCCACTGCGAGAAGCCGGCCAATACCCCGGCCAGCAACTCCTCGCGATCGACCGCCGCGCCGCACACGTCTTCCAAGGCCACCGCGGTGTCAGCCACCTCGGGGGGTGTTGCTCCGGTCCGCACGTTGAGCCCCATGCCCACCACCACGGCCTCCAGCCGATCTCCAGTCACCACCGACTCGGCCAGCACCCCAGCCAGCTTGCGGTCGGCCACCACCAGGTCGTTGGGCCATTTCAAACCGGGGCGCACCCCGGCCAGCGAATCGCAGGCCTCCACCGCCCCCAACGCCAGCGCGGTGGTCACCAGGTGGGCTCGCGCCACATCGATCCTGGGCCTGGTGAGCACCGAGAACAACAGGCTCGACTCCGGCGCGGCACTCCAACTGCGCCCCCGCCTCGCCCGACCCGCGCTCTGGTACTCGGCCGCCAATACCGCATCCGCCTCGGCTCCTTGACGGGCCGCGGCCAGCAAGTCGGCGTTCGTCGACCCGGTCTCATTCACCCACTGAATCTGGAAGTCGGTCACTTCGCTCCGTCCCATTTCGCCCCGCCATTATTCGCGTGATCGCGAGACTCTCTGCCACCATATTGCCGTGTTGTCCAAGGTATTGGTGGCGAACCGGGGGGAGATCGCCGTTCGAGTGATCCGGGCCTGCCGGGAGTTGGGCATCGCCACGGTGGCGGTGTACTCCGACCTCGACCGAAGCGCCCTCCACGTTCGCATGGCCGATGAGGCCCATGCCCTCGGCGGCCAGACCGCAGCCGAGAGCTACCTCAACACCGAGGCCATCCTCGACGTCATCGAGCGCACCGGCGCCGACGCCGTCCACCCCGGCTACGGATTCTTCTCGGAGAACGCCGACTTCGCCCGGGCCATCACCGCCCGGGGGGTGGCGTTCATCGGCCCCAATCCCGAGGCCATCGAGGTCATGGGCGACAAAATCTCCGCCCGCCAGGCCGCCGAGCGGGTAGGGGTAAGCGGCGTCCCCGGCACCACCGACCTCATCACCGATCCCGAGCAGGTGCGGGCCTTCGGCGCCGAGCACGGCTACCCGGTGGCCATCAAGGCGGCCTACGGCGGCGGCGGCCGGGGCATGAAGGTGGTGGCCGACGAGAGCGCGGTGGAAGAGGCCATAGAGTCGGCCCAGCGGGAGGCGCTGAGCTATTTCGGGCGCGACGAGATCTACATGGAGCGCTACCTGGAGCAGCCCCGCCATGTGGAGGTGCAGGTGCTGGCCGACAGCCACGGCAACTGCGTGTACCTGGGCACTCGTGACTGCTCAGCCCAGCGCCGCCACCAGAAGCTGATCGAGGAGGCCCCCGCGGCCGGCATCGACCCCGAAGTCCTGGCCGCCATGGGCGAGGCCGCGGTAAAGGTAGCCCAGGGCTGCGACTACGTGAACGCCGGCACGGTGGAGTTCCTGTATGAGGACGGCCAGTTTTACTACTTGGAGATGAACACCCGCCTCCAAGTGGAGCATCCGGCCACCGAGCTCGTCACCGGGATCGACCTGGTAGAGCAGCAGATCAAGGTGGCCTCCGGCGAGCCCCTGCCGTTCACCCAGGAGGAAATCGAGATATCCGGCCACGCCATCGAAGTGCGCATCAACGCCGAAGACCCCGCCGAGGGCGCCTTCCTGCCGTCACCGGGGCCGATCACCGGCCTGCGGGCGCCCAGCGGGTACGGAACCCGTTGGGACGGGGGGTACGAGGCCGGAGATGAGATCAGCCAGTTCTACGACAATCTGGTGGGCAAGCTGATCTGCTGGGGCCGAGATCGGCCCACTGCCATTGCCCGCACCCTGCGGGCCCTCGACGAGATGGAAGTGAGCGGGGTGGCCACCACCATTCCCGCCGACAAGGCCATCCTGGCCCACCCCGATTTCGCCGCCCTCACCCACTCCACCAAGTGGGTGGAGGAGACGCTCGACCTGACCGGAGTCAAGAGCGCCCCGGCCAGCCCCCCCTCCGACACCGAGCCCCTGGTGCAGCGAGACATCGACGTGGAGGTCAACGGCCAGCGCTATTCGGTGAAGATGTGGGTGCCGGAGACCGCCTCTGCCCCATCCGCCGCCCCCGCATCGGGCGGCGCCAAGCGCCCCAAGCGGGCCGCCGCCAGCAAGAGCGGGGGCAGCGCGGGCAGCGGTGAGGTGACCGTGCCCATGCAGGGCACCATCGTCAAGGTGATGGTGGCTGCGGGCGACACGGTGGAGGCCGGCGATCCCATCGTGGTGCTCGAGGCCATGAAGATGGAGAACAACGTGTGTGCCGAGAAGTCCGGCACGATAGCGGAGGTCCGGGTGTCCGAGGGCGACTCGGTGGGCGGCGGCGACGTAGTGGCGGTTATCGAATAACCCGCACGCGGCACCGGGTGTCGGCCCGGCCCGCACGCCGATAGCATCGATCACGCTTCATGGTCGACTCCCAACCGCTTTCGCAGGCCAATACCTCGATCGTCATTCCGAGCGCCGGCCACCTCCAGTCTGACGCCGACGCCTCCATGCTCCAGCGCTGCCTGGCCACGCTCTCCCTGCTCGATCCGGCGCCCGCGGAGGTGATCGTAGTGGTGGGCGACGAATTCCAGGGCGAGCCGCCTCAGCAGACCGCCGGCCTGCACCTGCGAGTTGTCCACCGGGGCCCGGGGCCCTTCGACTTCTCCCGGGCCGTGAACTGCGGCGTGCTGGCCAGCCGCGGCGAGCTGGTTCTGATGCTCAACGACGACATAGAGGCAGAAACCGGCGACTGGCTGGGAAAAATGGCCGCTCATCTCAGCGATCCGAGCATCGGCGCCGTAGGGGCCGCCCTGCTGTATCCCGACCGGTCGATCCAGCACATCGGCATGGAGTTCGACGGTGCTCATCCCATCCACTCGTTCCGGGGATGCCAGCAGTCCGAAGCCGCCGCGGGCGGCGGCGACGGGGCTCGCGATGTGATCGGCGTCACCGGGGCCTGCTTTCTGGCCCGACGCCGGGATCTGCTGGCCGTGGGCGGGATGTCGCTGGAGTTCCCCGCCTCCTACGGCGATGTCGATCTGTGCCTGCGGCTCATCCGGTCGGGCTTGCGGGTGGTGGTGGAGCCCGCCGCCACCCTCATCCACCACGAGAGCGCCAGCCGGGAACCGGTCATCGAATCCTGGGAGTGGGAGAGGTTCGTCGCCCGCTGGGGCGAGCCGCCCCACAGGGGGCCACTCCCTGCCAATTCCGAATCCGACCGCAACTACGATTCAGCCATGACCGCCGATCAGGTGGATGGCGAGGATCGCGATCAGCTCCGCCATGAACTCCTCAACCAGCGCGACCGGGCCCTCGGAGCCGAAGCGCGCAACCAGTTCCTAACGAACCGCATCGCCCACCAAGACGACCAGATTGCCGAACTGGAAGGCCGGGTGGCCGAGCGGGACACCCGCATAGAGGAGTGGAAAAACCGGGTGGCCGAGCGGGACACCCGCATAGGCGAACGAGATGCCCGTATCGCCGAGCGGGACCTGCGCATGGCCGAGAAGGACGCCAGCGCCGACGAGAAGGACGCCCGCATCGCCGAGCTCGAGGCCGAGAACCTCCGGTTGCACGAGGACTTGGCCCGACCGGCCATCATCCGGCTTGCTCGCCGTCTAGTCCCAGGATCGGGCCGGCATGAGCGAGCTTGACCTCAGGCAGGTCGGCGCAGAGATCGAGGCTGATGCCGACAAGCGCCGCCGCCAAGACCGGGAGATCGCCCAGCTTGAACACGACATAGAGCAGGCTTGGGCCGACATCGCCGAGTCCGAGTCTTCTCTGCACGTCATCGACGAAGACGGCGATTTCTTGAACCAGGCCGCCAATCTGGCCGCGCTCGACCCCCATGTCCCGATCGGATCGCGCCGGGGACTCCGCGGCGTCAAGTGGCTGATCCGCAAGCTGTCCTACTGGTATGCCCGCTTTCTCACCGACCAGTTCAACGTGTTCGCCGGAGTGCTGATCCGGCACCTGCGCAACGTCGAAACCCGACTGGGCCGCCTGGAAGGCGCTGCCGGCTATCTGGGCGACGGCACCGTTCCGGCCGGCTTCGGTGTTCTCAGCAGTCCTCCTGAGCCATCGGACGAGGTGGTGTCCCAAGTCGCCGGCTTGGCGGGCTCGGGGCCGTGTCTGGTGCTGTCCGGGGGGGAAGGCGCCATCGTCGAGGCCATCAGCGAGCGGGGCATCAGTGCCCACGGCGTCGAACAAGACCCCGACCGGGTCCTCACCGGACTCCGCCGTCGCATCGACATTCGAGCGGGCGGCGTGCTCCCCCATCTGGTGGGCGCTGAGGACGGGGAATTCGGCACGATTGTGCTCACCGGGTTTGTGGAGACCCTCCCGCTCAGAGACCTGGTCGGAATGGTCAACCAGGCCAGCCTGAAGCTGAAGAAAACCGGCCGGATCGTGGTGGCAGTGGCCGACCCCGCAACCCGGGCCCGGGTTGATGCCGAGCTGGGCTCGGGGCTGGGCATCTCGCCGGTCACCTGGCGGCATCTGTTGGAACAGGCCGGCTTCGACGCCAGCCTGGAGCCCTGCTCCGACTCCCGCATCACCGAGATCGTCGTCGCCCAGCGCACAGCCAAGCCGGATCAGCTATGAACCCCACCGTCGACCTGTTGATCCCGCAGATGGCCACGGGAGACGCCACCAGCAACCACACCCGGCTGATCCAGCAACTCCTCGAGGAGAGGGGATTTGAGACTCGTGTCGTGGTAGAGCGCAAGAGCCGGTCCGACGGAAGCGATCTGTCGGTCGAGAAGTGGAGGGGCGACGCCCGGGTCTCGATTCTCCAGCACTCCATCGGGTCGGAGGTCGCTCAGTTCGTGATCCGGAAGAAGACGCCGGTAGTGCTCAACTACCACAACATCACCCCGGCCAGTTACTTCCAGTCGTGGCAGCCCGAACTGGCCAAGAGCGTTCAGCGAGGACGCCAGCAGCTCGGCCAACTGGCCCGGCTGACCCGTCGAGGGATCGCCGACTCGGAGTTCAACGCCCGGGAACTGAGGGACTTGGGCATCGACGACGTGGTGGTCGCCCCCGTGCTGTGGAAGCTGGGCAGCGGCGTGCCGCCGTCTGAGCCGGGCGACAGCACCGACATCGACGGCGGAGGGACCGTACTGTTCGTCGGCCGGCTGGCCCCCAACAAGTGCCAGCACGATCTCATCGCCGCCTTCGCGGTGCTGTCGCGGTTCCGCCCCGAGGCCAGGCTGGTGCTCGTTGGACAAGCCTCTCCTCCCCAATACCTGCACTCTTTGAAGAGCCTCGCTCGCCGCCTCGGCGTGCACGGTCGGGTGGTGTTCGCCGGCAAGGTATCCGACAAGAACCTCCTCCAGTGGTACCAGCTGTCCGATGTGCTGGCCTGCACATCCGAGCACGAAGGCTTCGGAGTGCCCCTGGTCGAGGCCATGGCCAACGGCCTGCCCGTGGTGGCTTACGACGCGGCCGCGGTGGCCGAGACGGTCCAGGATGCCGGCGTCGTGATACGCGACAAGCGGCCCGTGACCATGGCCCTGGCCCTCCACCGAGTGCTGAGCGACGGTCAGCTTCGCCAGAGCCTGCGCGACCGCGGCGTCAAGTCGGCCCAGCGGTTCGACATCTCCGTCACCCGCGAGCAGATGTGGATCGCCCTCAAAGACCTGGTGGAAGTGGGAGGCTGATCCTCCGTCACCCGCGAGCAGATGTGGATCGCCCTCAAAGACCTGGTGGAAGTGGGAGGCTGATCCTCCGTCACCCGCGAGCAGATGTGGATCGCCCTCAAAGACCTGGTGGAAGTGGGAGGCTGATCCGGCGGGCAGCCTCAGCGCCGGCCGAAGCCCCTTATCAACCCGGCGATCTTGTTGTGGACTCGCTCCCGCCACGCCACCTGGGCCAATCGGGCCTGGGCCTCGGCCAGCTCGGACTGGAGCCGCGTCAACTGGTCGTCGGCTTGCGCCAGTCGAGCACGGGCCTGCTCCAAACCCACCGCCGTCTCGTGCTGCTCGGATAGCTGGGCCAGTAGTTCCTGTTGCCGGTGGACCAAGTGCTCCATGCGGCGGTAGGGGGCCAGCGACGATCCCAGCCGGTCCATCCGGGACCGGGACCCCGCATCGTGCAGTTCAGCCAGCCTCGCCGCCGGCTGGCGGTAGACCAGACCCATCAGCTCGCCCTCGGCTTGCCTCCACCGGCTGAGCAGGTCGTCGTCGATGTCTTCGCCGATCAGTCCACCGAGATGGGCCACCAGGCGGTTGTTGCTCCAGGTCACCGGCCAGGGCAGATGGCAGCGGGCGCTCAGCATGGCGGAGACGGTCTTCCACAGTCCTCTGACCACCGCCAGCCGAACATCCACTCCTCCGGCGGCCACCCATTCCCGGTCCACGAACTTGGGGCCGTCGGCAGTCATCACAAAGTTGTCAGGCCCGGAATCCAGCCACACCGGGGGCAGCGCCCAGTCGGCATCGGCCGGCAGATAGGGGTGGGGCGCGGCAACCGAGTCGATCGGAGTCTCCCGAGCAGCCAGCTCGGCCCGCCAGGCCCGCAACAGCTCGGCGAATCCGTCCCCATCGCCCTCCCGGGCGCAGTCCAGAAGACACTGCTCGAGGTTCCGGCCCGGGTAGTAGGGCTCCTCGGACACCTCCACCTGCCCGAGCCACCCGTCGAGATCACCGGCCCTGTCTTCATCCAGCAGACTGCGCCTCACCACCAGACCCTGGTCCGAATCCACCACCACGGCCTGCTGTCTCCAGCGCCGCCGTCGATCCGGGGCCACCCGCCAGGCCAGCGCCCGCTGGTCAACCCGCTCTGCCACCGCTTCTGGACTCCGACCGGCGACAACCAGAAAAGAGTTGGCCACATCGGGCCCCAAGCCCGCCGTCAGCAGCGATCGGTGGGCGGCCCGCTCATCGGCAACCACCACCGGACGGGCATATTCGCTGCTGGTGGGATGGCCCACAATCTGGTCGACCATGTCGGCCCCATCGGACTGGCCATAGATCTCCTCGGCCAGCACCGCGGTGGGCAGCTTGTAGTCGGGAAACGGGTACAGCCACTTCTGGGCTTCCAACCCGGCGTCGGCCATCATCTCGGTCAGCTCCCGCCGCGACCAGGTGGTGGGCTCCCCGTCGCGATAGCCCTCCCAGCCCACCCAGGGCAGCCCCAGATGGTCTTCGGGAAATCCCAGCAGGTACTTGAGTCCGAGCCGGTTCTCAATGGCCAACACCACAACACCGCCGGGAGCAAGGACTTCCACCGCCCGGCTGAGTAGGGCCGCGGGCCCGCCTCCCCCGCCGTGGGGGGTGCCGGCATATTCCAGCACCCCCACCAACAGAACCACGTCGTAGGCCTCGCGCTCGCCGTCGCCCAGCGCGTCCAGCGGTCCGCACAGAACATCCACGTCCTGAAGTCCGGCACAGCGATGGGCAATCAGCTCGGCTCGGGCTGCGCTGCCCTCAAGGGCGGTCACCGCCGCCCCCCGGTCGGCACAGATCCGGGTGTTGACCCCCGAGCCCGCCCCTACGTCCAGTACCCGGTCACCAGATCCGATGGCCACCGGCGCCAACAGAACGGCCCGCTCCGGCGCCAGGTGATAGGCAGTGGGCCAGTCGTGGATTGCAGACGCCAGCTCATCCGATCCCACACGGCGGTCCCGCGCCGTTCGCAGCACGGCCAGCAACTCGTCCTCAGCCCCGTCGGCATAGGGAAGCGAGTCGCCGATCATGGTGATGGGCAAAGGCTCAGAGCTCATCGGCACATCCCTGATCGGCTCAGGCTCCGGCCCGCCAGTCGCCCTCCAGGTTCAACAGCCCGTTGGCCTGCGGGTCGGGCTCACCGGAAATCTGGAGCCAGAATTCCCGGGCTCGGCGGTCATAGAGAAACGAGGCGTCGGAGTCCTGCACGGCGGCGTTGACGTGAAACGCCCCCGAGCGGAACGGGATGCGGTTGAGGCGAAACTCCACCCATCCCTCACCGTCCACCTTGCCGGGTCGGAACCCGCCGGCATGGGAGCGGGGTCCGGCCAGATGGAGGTTGTTGTGGTCGTAGAACCCCAGTGAGAACACCGGGTCTTCGATGGGCTGGGAAGCGGAGTAGTGGATGCGCACCACCAGCGGGTCTCCCGAAGCGAACGACTTGGGGCGATGGCCGGCCCCATCGAAGAACTCCAGGTTGGTGATGCGCAGCGGGGTGTCCCCCTCGGCGTCGGAGCGGGGACGGTGGCCCACCGAGGCGGCCCCCTCGGTGTCGATGGTGTCGAGGTAGGCGTTGACCACCTCCTGGGGATCGCCCACCGCGGCCAGCGCCCCGCGGTTCAGCCAGGCCATCTGGTCGCAGTTGGCCCGCAGCATCCCCAGGTCGTGGCTCACCAGCACGATGGTCACCCCTTGGGACCGCAGCGACTCCAAGTGGCTGAAGCAGCGAAGCTGGAACTCCTCGTCGCCCACCGCCACCACCTCGTCGACGATGAGGATCTCGGGGTCGACGTGGACGGCAACCGCGAAGCCCAGCCTCACGTACATGCCGCTGGAGTAGATCTTCACCGGGCTGTCGATGAACTCCTCCAACCCGGCGAACTCCACGATCTGCTCAACACGGTCGTCGATCTGGGCCTTGGGCACCCCCAGCACCGAGGCGTTGAGGTAGATGTTCTCCCGACCGCTCAAAGCGGGGTGGAAGCCCGCCCCCAGCTCCAAGAGGGCCGACGTCCGGCCCTGCATCTCCACCCGGCCCTCGGTGGGCTGGTAGATTCCGGCCATAACCCGCAACAGGGTGGACTTTCCCGAGCCGTTGCGTCCCACCAGCCCGTACATCGAGCCTCGGGGCACCTCCAAGCTGATGTCTTGAAGCGCCCAGAACGGCTCGCTGCGCACCCGGCGGAACGGTCGGCCCGATCCGGGGCGCAGCCCGGTCCACGCTTCCTTCAGGCTGAGGGGCCGGTCCAAGGTCAGCCGGAAGCGCTTGGACACGCCCTCCACGACCACCGCATTCTCGCCCATTGCCTACAACTCCTCGGCGATGTCGCGGGTTCGGACCTTGAACATCAGCCAGCCGCCCGCGCCCACCGCCAGCGAGATCAGCGCCATGAGCCCCAATCGAAGCACACCGGGCCAATCCAGCCCGTATAACAGCTCTCGGGAGGCTTCGGTGAACTGCGACAGCGGGTTCAGCCGGATGATGTCGCGCACCGGCAGCCCCATGGCCCGCTCGGGGATCAACGACAGCGGATAGACGATCGGCGTCACGTAGAAGAGAAATTGCAGGGCTATGGTGGACAGGTAGCCCACGTCCCGATAGCGCACGTTCCACACGCTGAGCATCAGACCGATCCCCAGGGCGAAGATCGACAAGAACACCAGGAGAACGGGCCACAGCAAAAAGGTCCAGCTCACGTTGACCAGACAGATGAGGATCAGCATCAGGATCGACGCCTCGATGGCCGCTTGGAACAGCACGGTGAACAGGGCGGCGACGGCCGGGGCCTCCGGGGGGAAGTACACCTTGCCCAGCAGCGAGCCCAGATCCAACAACGCGCTCATGGCCCCGGTGATCACCCCGTAGAAGGCGTTCCACATGACCAGGGCGCAAAACAGGTAGAGGGCGAAATTGTCGAAGCGGCCGTTGCCGGCCCGAGGGGGGTCGAACTTCAACAGCACACCGAAGACCAGGGCGTAGATGGCCAAGGTGGCCGCCGGGTTGAGCATCGACCACAGCCAGCCCAGCACCGATCGCTTGTAGCGCGAGCCCAGCTCACGCTGCACCAGGCGGCCGATCAGCTCCCGGTAGCCCCAGATCTCAAGGACGCCGCCCCGCTTTGTGAGCGCCGCCCAAGCCCACCTCTTCGATCCGAGGCGGCCCATTCCTCCCGCGCTGCCCTTCATAGCCCTCACTGCGGCGGCCCGGGATCGCACAGAAAGCCGTACACGCCGTGGAGGTTCAGATCCCAGCGAGCGTGGCGGGAGGCTATGTCGGCCAAGCCCTGCTGGGCCAGCCGCTGTCGGCGGGCGGGATCCCGCACCAGGGCGACGATCTCCGCGGCCAGCCCGTCTGCCGTCTGGGGCGACTGCATGCAGTTGTGGTCGTGGCGCAGAAGCCAGTCCCCCGCCGGATTCTCAAAGGCCACCACCGCGGTGCCGCAGGCCATCAGCTCCAGCGGCAGGTAAGAGGGGTGCTCAGAGGTGGTGAGCGCCACGCCGATGTCGCAGGATCGATAGAGCGGGCCGGTCTCCCGGTAGTCGAGTTGGCCCATGTGGGTGATGAGGGAGTCCATGTGCTCGGGGAAGGCCCACGATCCCGCCGTCACAATGCGAACATCGTCGGCCAGTTCGTCCTTCACGAGGCGCACGGCCCGAGCGGCCAGTTCCCAGCAGTTGCGGAGATGGCCGGGACGGGAATAGATGAACACCGTCACCGGGCGCTCGGGATCGGGATCGATGCGACCTCGGACATGGAAGACCGTGTCGTCCACCGCGGGCCAGAAGTGCTGGGCGACCCCGTCGTATCGATCCCGGTAGATGTCGGCCAGATGGCCGGTGTTGCACAACCCGTAGAGCCCTAGCCGGTAGCTGTGCTCGGCCAGGGCGTAAAGCGTGCCCGCCGGGTAGAACATGGGCTCGAAATCCTGGATCAGGTAGAAGCGGCGCCTCTGGCCCGGGGTGCGGGCCGCGAAATAGGCGGTGGTCCACATGGTGGCGATGGCGGCATCAGCCGCAGGCACATCGCTGGGATCGAAGGCGAAGGAGTCGTGGTGGGCGATCGGGCTCTCGGCGAGCGACTCGAAGGCGGCGGTGATCCCCGATCGGTACCACCGCTCGTCGTGGTTCTCCGGACCCGCCATCACCATGAACCGGTTCTCCACCCCGTGGTTGCGAGTCAGATGGTCGGCCAGCCGGAACACGGTGTGGATGCCGCCGTAGAACGGGTTCTGGAATTCGGGCACAAACCAGTTGACCGTTCTCACCTCTTGTCGCCCGACCACGCCCCGGTGCCCCTGGCGCACCGACTCGGCCAGCGCCCGATCGGCTTCTGATGCGAACGCCAGAGCGTGGGCCTCCCCGGTCTCGTTGCGCTGGTAGAAGATCTCCATGGGCCGGCCCAGCATCTCGGTGAGCTGGCTCAGCACCCCCGGCTTCTCCTCGCAGTACACCTTGGGCTCGGGGTGGGCCGCGCTGAGGTTCGGGGAGAAGTAGGGGTCGCCGCCCATCAGCCAGCGCTGATAGGCCCAGTAGCTGGCGAACACATCGCCCTCGGGAATGTGGGGTCCCCGGGTGGCCGATTCCCGGTGGACGACTGGGGTGGCGGCGGAAACCATGTTGCGGTAGCCAGCCTGGCGGGCCTGGAGCCCGAGCACAACATCGCTGCCGCACAGCTCCAACCGCTCGTCGAATCCGCCGATCTCTTCGAACACCGCCCGGCGCACGGCCAGGCAGGCGCCGGTCACCGCCACGGTGTTGCGGGTCCAGTCGGTGGATCCCATGAGGCTCTCTGAGTGGGGGGCCATGCCCTGGAACAGGTGGCCGGCCAGGCCGGTCATTCCGATGACAACCCCGCCGAACTGGATAAGGCCGTCGTCGTCGATGAGCTGGGACCCAACCACGCCGATCTCGGGCCGCCGGGCCCAGCCGACCAGGTTGTCCAGCCATCCTGGATGGCCCGGTGACGTGTCGTCGTTCAGAAACACCAGCACCTCGCCGGTGGCCTGGGCTGCGCCCCGGTTGTTTACCGCGGAGTAGTTGAACGGCTCATCCCACCAGATGACCTGCGGGTTCAGGTCGGCGGCCTGGGCCTGGTACCAGGCCTCGTTCCCGTCGCTGCGGACGCCGTTGTCCACGATGATGAGCTCAACGGCGGTGTGGTCGGCGGCGCGGACCAAGTCGAATGCGCCCTCCAGCAATTCTCGATTGTGGCGGGTGGCGATGATCACGCTGACCGGCACATCTTGAGCTGGCACCCATGCCAGGTGAACACCGCCAGCCCCCGCCTCGGCTCGGGCCGGCCATCCCTGCCGCGACAACCAACGGTTCACCAGTTCCAGATGGTGCGATTCGACGCGGTCGTCGCGGCGATCCACGGTTTGCAACACCGCGGGCAAGCGGCACACCTGCTGGTCGACCACGTCCAGTCCCAGCAGCAGATCCCACCAGAGGGAGTCGTCGCCGGCCCCGACATCGCGATAGCGCAGGGCGGCTTCGGCTTGGAGGCATCGGGCCCTAACGGCAAAGGCCCGGCCGATGTAGTTCGCGCACACCAGGAGATCGGGCGACCAGCCCGGCTTGAGGCGGGGCCGGCTCAAGCGGTCCAGGTCTTCTTCGAAATACACGCCCTCCGGCATCCCCTCCAGGTGCCACTCCCATACCTCGGCCAGATCGGCCAGATCGTCGTCCCAATACACCAACTCCAGCCACGGGTCGCGCCACGCGGCCCGCGCGATCTGGAACACCGCATCGGGTCGAAGCCGGTCGCCAGCCCGCAGCAATACCACCAGGTCCCGGGGACAGTCCTGAGACAGCCGGTCGAACTCCTCGGCCAGCCCGCCAGCCTCCACTTTGACCACTTCCACCATGCCCCACGTCTGGCTGTGCAGCGACGTCTCAGTGGCGGCCACATCGCCGCCGTCGTCCACCACCAGTCCCCACACTTTGAGCGGTCGGACCCACTCGTCGAACCACTGCCGCTGAATCGACAGGACGCTGGGGTCGGCCGGCAGCCGGCAGTACCAATCCCGATAGGTCACACCGGCCGGCTGGCGCGGCGGAGCTGGTTCGGGCTCCGGCTCGGCGGGCGGCTCTGCTGTCTGGGTGCGGCGGACCGCGCGGCGTGCCTCCCGGATGATGGCCATCGCCCTGCTGACCAGCCGTCGACGGCGGGTTTCTCGGGGGAGAGCTCGCTCAAGCAGACGACGAACCACTACGACACCCTACCTGTACTCCCGGTTTCGCTTTCACCCGAGAAGCCTCCCACCGCAGTGAAGACGGCTTCTGCCATGGCGGTGTACTTGATGGCAGAAGCCGAAGCTGGGAGAATTGCCCGGCGGGCGGCCAACCGGTTTTGGACGTTCTATGCATTGGCAGCGATTGACGGTGTTGAACCGCCCTCGCTTATCACAGATTGTTGCCGCCTCGACAGCACTCATGGTCGCGGCATCAATGCTGATCGCGGCCCCATCCTCCGCCCAGCAGAATCCCAATCCCTCACCGGTGCTCGTCGTCGATCCCACCGCAACCGCCACGTTCACCGGCAGCGGCTGGGGCCACGGAGTGGGAATGAGCCAGTGGGGAGGCCTGGCCCGAGCCCATGCCGGACACAGTGCCCAGCAGATCCTGGGCTTCTATTACGAGAACACCGTGCTTGCAGAGAACTATGGGCGCCCGGACAACGGTGCGGAACCGCCTTCCTCCCCCGAACCGAGCTCTCCCGCCACGCCCGCTGCCGGGGAGAGTGCGACACCGGTGGTACTGGCCACCACCGGCAGCACCACGCTTACCCCCGAGGGTCTCAACCGGATCACCATTGACAACCAGAACATCACCGTCGGCGACCAGAGCGCAGCTCGAGCCCCCGCGGGAACGCCCATCGACTTTTCCCGCGTCGGCGGGCTCTGGCAGATCACATTCGGCGCCACCAACGTGTGCGGCAACGGATGTTCCGGGCAAACCGTCCAGCTCCATTTCGCCACCGACACCGCGGTGGCCGTGTCCACTACCGGCCGCTCCTACTCCCACGGCCGCATCAACCTGGTGGCCGTGGCCAACGATCCCAGCCAGTTCCACATCACTCTCGACTCGCTCTCCGCGGAGACCTTCCTCAACGACCCCCACAACGACCCCGCGGCGCCCAACACCGGCGTTGACCAGACAACCGGTTCGACCCACTTCGTGCTGGCCGTCACCCAGGCTGCCACGCTCACGCCCGAGGGCTTGAACCGCATCACCATCGACAACCAGAACATCACCATCGGCGGCCAGAGTGCAGCCCGGGCCCCAGCCGGCACCCCCGTCATCGTCACCCGCGTCGGCGGACGCTGGCGCATCCGATACGGCAATGCCGACCTCTGCGGCACCGGCTGCTCGGGACAGACTGTCCAGCTCCACTTCGGCACCGACACCGCGGTTGCGGTGTCCACCACTGGTCGCTCTTACTCCCACGGCCGCTTCAACCTCGTGGCCGAGGCCGGTGATCCGAACCTATTCCGGGTTGTCTTGGACTCGCTGACCCCCGAGAAGTTCCTCAGCGATACCCACAACACGCCACCTGAGATCCCGAAGGCCGACGCCACGCCCACCACCGAAACGGATGTCCAACCTCCGCCCGACCCCGAGCATCCCGAAGACGCCATTCGCGTCCACCTGAGCACCACCACCGGAACCATGCTCACCCCCCGGGGGGCAAACCGCATCACCGTTGACGGCCAAGGCGAGATCCGGGTGCCCGCCGGAACACCGGTAAATGTCGTCTACCACCCCGGCCACTGGCATTTCACCATCAACGGAGTCGACGCCTGCGGCAGCAACGGTTGTCCGGGCCGTACCGCTCAGATGCACTTTGCCACCGGTACTTCGGTGGCGGTGTCCAACACCGGACACTCCTACTCCCACGGCCGCATAAATCTGGTGCCCGCCGGCGGTGACCCTGGCACCTTCTACGTCATCCTCGATTCCCTCTCGATGGAGCAGTATCTGTGGGGCATCGCCGAGACGCCCATGAATTGGCCGCTGGCCATTCACGAGGCCCAGGCCATCGCCGCCCGTAGCTACGCCACCGCCACCCTGCGGGAGCGTCGGGCCTCCAATACATGGACCCGGCCATTCGACCTCTACGCCAGCGTGTGGGACCAGGCCTACGTGGGCGATACTCGGGAGAGGCACAGCGACGCCGGCACCTGGCTTCAGGCCGTGCAAAACACCGCAGGACAGGTGATGCTCCACAACGGGGCACCCATCCGAGCCTTCTATTCGGCCTCCAACGGCGGCCACACCGAGCGCAGCGGATATGTGTTCTCCACTGATTTGGCCTATTTGCCGGCCAAGCCCGACCCGTTCGACAGCATGGGATCCAACCCGTATGCCTCCTGGTCGCGCTCCTACTCGGTGGCCGACCTCAACCGGTGGCTGAACGACCACACCGACACGGCGATAGGCCAGCTCATCAGCATGGAGATCGTTGGCGGCACCGGCGCTTCGGGCCGGTTGGACAAGGCCCAAGTCCGGATCACCGGCACGTCTCGAACCGTCGCCGTCAGCGGCAATCGGCTTCAGGCTCGGATCAATACCGCCGCCCGGGAGAGCGGACAAAACCAGCTGCTGTCCACGCTGTTCAGCTTCACCGTTCCCCTCGCCACCGTTCCCTCCCCAACGACCACGCCGGGAGACCCCGGGGGTACCCCCCCGGTTGATTCCACTCCCGCCGACCAGAAGTACTACTCAGGGGTCATCGACGGCCCGGACTTCTGCTTCAACCGGAGCCTGGGCGGACAGATCACCTATCCGTACGACCGGGACGGCGACGGCGTGGCCGACATCTGCGCCCTGCCCCGCACCCGACGGGCCGCAGTGGCCCATCAGAAAACCATCGAGCAGCTTGCCCTGGTGGAGCGGCAGATCTTCAACGCTCGGTTCGCCGAGGAATGCCGCTCGGTGGCCGCAACCTTCGGCGAACCGGAGAAGGAGGCGGTGGACGAGTGCCAGCAGTATCGGGACTTCTCGGCCAATTCGCCCGGCGGGTCGGCCGCGCCCAATGGCGGCACCGGGACTCAGTCGCCGGGGACGTCGGCCGGTCAGGATGATTACGCCGTGGACGACCGGCAGTACTACTCCGGGATCATCGACGGACCGGACTTCTGCGTGAATTTCAGCCTCGGAGGCCCGGCCACCTACGCCTTCGACCGGGACGGCGACGGCGTGGCCGACATCTGCGCCCTGCCCCGCACCCGACGGGCCGCAGCGGCCCGCCAACGGGCCCTCGAGCATCTGGCCCACGCCTCCCCTGAACTAGAAACCCTCTACCAGGCGTTCTTCATCGTGAACTGCCACATGGGGCCGGTGACGCTCGGCGAATCCGACAAAGAGGCCAACGATGCCTGCGAGCCTCACATCCAAGCGGGGGCGGCTTAGCCCAGCAGCTCGGCCACCAGACGCTTCAGCGGTTCTCGAAAGTCGCCTGGGCTCCTCATGCCGGCCAAGGCCAAGGCCCGATTCTCCAATGCCGAGTTGGCCGGGCGGGGGGCGGGGCGGGGCGGTTGCAAATCAGCGGTTGAGATGGGCGCCACCCGGTCGGGATCATGGCCCGCTGCGGCCATCACCTCCCGGGCGAACTCATACCAAGACACGTCTCCCTGGTTGGCCGCGTGGTACAGGCCGGGACGCCGGTCAACACACAGCCGCTCGATCACTGCGGCCACATCAGCGGTGAACGACGGCGAGCCCCGCTGATCGCTCACGAACCGGAGGGGACCGCCCCCAGCGGCGAGCCGCAACACGGTGCCCACCATGTTGGACCCGTGCCGCCCGCACAGCCAGGAGGTTCGGACCACGGTGGCGGCCTCACCCGCTTCCTGTTCGCCGGCCAGCTTGCTGGCGCCGTACACCGACTGAGGATCGGGCCGGTCCCATTCGTGATAGGGGTCGGCCTTGTTGCCGGAGAACACGTAGTCGGTGGAAACGTGGCAGAAGTGGGCATTGAACCGCCGAGCGGCCTCGGCCAGGTGGCGTACCGCGAAAGCGTTGACCCGGTAGGCCCGGTCGGCCTCGGTCTCGCAAGCGTCCACCGCGGTATAGGCCGCGCAGTTGACCACGGCATCAGGCCGAATGGCGCCCACCGCGCTGAGCACTTGGTCTCGTTGGGAGATGTCCAGCTCTGCGCGGCCAGCGGCGATGGGCTCGTGGCCGGAATCGGCCATCTGCGCGGCAACGTCATGGCCGAGCTGCCCCGCCGCTCCGGTCACCAGCACCTTCACGGCCCCGCGGCCCTCATGTTGCAGCTTTCTTGAGCGGCTCCCACCACCAGCGGTTGTCCCGGTACCAGGCAACGGTGGAGGCCAGAGCCTCGTCCAGCTCCCGGACCGGCGACCACCCCAGCTCTTTCATCTTGGCCGCGTCCACCGAATAGCGCTGGTCGTGGCCCAGTCGGTCGGCCACCGGTTGGATGAACGACTCATCCCGCCCGCATAGGGCCAGCAGGCGGCTGGTCAGGTCCCGGTTGGTGAGCTCGTTGCCTCCGGCAATGTTGTAGATCTCTCCGGCCTGGCCTTGGCGCAGCACCTGGTCGATGGCCGCACAGTTGTCGTCCACATGGCACCAGTCCCGCACGTTCTGGCCATCGCCGTACAGGGGCACTTTCAATCCGTCCAGCAAATTGGTGGTGAACAGGGGGATGAGCTTTTCGGGGTGCTGGTAGGGGCCGAAGTTGTTGGTGGTGCGGGTAACCGCCACCGGGAGGCCGAAGGTCTCCCGGTAAGCCAGCGCGATCAAGTCGGCACCGGCCTTGGACGCCGAGTAGGGCGAGCTGGGCCCCAGACGGTCGGTCTCGGTGAACGACCCCTCAGCGATCGACCCGTACACCTCATCGGTGGACACGTGGACCACCTTGTCCACCTCCAGCAGCCGAGCGGTGTCGCACACCACGTTGGTGCCGTCGCAGTTGGTGCGAACGAAGGCGTCGGGGCCGACAATGGATCGGTCTACATGGCTCTCGGCGGCGAAATGAACTACCCCATCGCAGCCATCCATGGCCTTGGCCACCCCGTCGCGGTCGCAGACGTCGCCATGGATGAACTCCAAGCGGGGGTCGTCCTCGAGCCCTCGCAGGTTGTCGCGGTTCCCAGCGTAGGTAAGGGCGTCGTACACCACCACGGCATCGTCGGTGCGAGCCAGCACCCAGCGCACGTAATTCGATCCGATGAACCCCGCGCCCCCGGTCACAAAGAGCTTCATGTCACCCTTGGGCTTCGAAACGGGGAATCAGATGATCCGGTATCGCCGAGCGGCGGGGATTGGACTGGTCCCGAGCCGACAGCACGGGGTTGTCCACCCCCCAGTCGGCCCCAACCTCGGGGTCGTTCCAGGCCACCCCCAGCTCGTCGTCTGGGTTGTAATAGCCGTCCACGAGATAGCTGATGGTCATGTCCGACAACGCGGCAAACCCGTGGGCCACCCCCGGCGGGATGTACACCCCCCGATGGTGGTTCACGCCGTCGGGCTCGGTGCCCAGGGGCAGCGTCATTGTGCGCCCGTCGGTGGGTGAGCCTGACCGCAGATCATGGAGCACCACCCGGGCCTGGCCCACGGGCACATACCAGTAGTCGGCCTGATGGAGGTGGTAGTGCAAACCCACCACCGAGCCGGCTCGCCGGTCGCCCCGGTTGGCCTGGATCATCTCCCGGACCCCGGGAATCCACTCCCGCCGGTAGGTCTCCACAAACACGCCCCGCTCGTCGCCATGGATGTCGGGGGACACGATGAACACACCCGATATCGCCTCACAGTGGCTTACCTCAGCCATGGCCCTACCTCAGTTCCAAGTGAGAATGACCAGCCGACATCTACCCCAGCTCCAGATGGGAATGGTCGCCCAGCATGAGCCGGGACACCGGGCGGCGCTCGGGCGACTGGGTCACCTGAACGTGCTGGCCGATCAAGGAGTCGGTGATCCGGCTGATCCCGTCGATGCGGCAGCCTTCGAGCACCACCGAGTGGTCCAGCTCGGCGTCGCTGATCACGCATTCGTCGCCGATGGAGGTGTAGGGACCGATGAACGTGTTCTCTATGCGGGTGTTCGCGCCGATCACCGCCGGACCCCGCACGGTGGAGTTGACGATCTTGGCCCCCTCCGACACCACCACCCGCCCCTCGACCTTGGAGGCGTCGTCCACCGCTCCGTCCACCCGGCGTGCCAGGGTGTCGAGCACCAGGCGATTGCACTCCAGCAAAGGATCCTTCTTGCCGGTGTCGATCCACCAACCGTCCAGCATCCGATGGCTCACCCGGTGGCCGTTCTGGATGAGCCAGTCGATGGCGTCGGTGATCTCCAACTCGCCTCGGGCCGACGGCTCGATGGCGGCCACCGCGTCGTGGATGGAGGAGTCAAAGATGTACACCCCCACCAAGGCCAGGTCGGAGGGAGGATCGGCGGGCTTCTCCACTAGGTTGACCACATCGCCATCGGGGCCGAGTTCAGCCACCCCGAACGACGAGGGGTTTTCCACCGGGGTCAGCAGGATCTGCGCTTGACTGTGGCCGGAGCCTTGCTCTCGCTCCCCATCGAACTGCGCCACGAACTCGGCCAAGCCCTGCTCCAACATGTTGTCGCCCAGATACATCACGAAGCAGTCGTCGCCCAAGAAATCCCGGGCCACCAGCACGCAATGGGCCAGCCCCATTGGCGCCTCCTGGCGGATGTAGGTGGCGCTCACCCCGAAGCGCGATCCGTCGCCCACTGCGTCCCTGATCTCCTGGTGGGTGTCGCCCACCACGATGGCGATGTCGGTGATGCCCGCCGCGGCCATGTCCTCGATGCCGTAGAACAGCACCGGCTTGTTGGCGATGGGCACGAGTTGCTTGGCCCGAGTGTGGGTCAGTGGACGCAGCCTCGTGCCGGCACCTCCCGACAAGATCAACCCCTTCATTCGCCGCACAGTGTACGGCCCACCCTGTCACAGCGGCGAGACCGATGGTGGCGGTGAGCCCCCTCTCTCAGTGTCTACGCTTGGCAGGTGTCACGTGTGAACTGCGACAGGGTGGCGCTGGCCGCAGTGCTGGTGGCGGTGGCGGTGCTGGTGGGGCTACACGTGCGAGACCACCCGGCCCTGTCGCACGTCGACGAGCTCCAGCACACCGACTACGCCCTCAAGTCGCCTTTCCACATCCCCCGCCACGGCGACACCATCGGCCAGGAGACCATGGAGGAGGCCGCTTGTCGGGGCATCGATTATCCGACGCGGCTGTCCATCGACGCCTTGAACAACTGGCTGCATCTGACCGGCGAACGGGGAATCGAAACCCTCAGCCCCGACAGCATCGCCCGGGTGCAGCTGCCCCCCTGCCGGTCGCTCCTGCTGAACCCCGACCAATTTCCCAACTGGGGGCTTAACACCGCCTCGCCCCACCCGCCGGTCTACTACACCGCCACCGCGCTGGGAGGGGCGGCGATCGAGGCCGCCCCCGGCGTCGACAGCCCGGTCACTGGCGCCCGGCTGGTGGGAATCCTCTGGCTGGGCGCGGCAGCAATCGTGCTGTGGTACGTGCTGGGCAGCCTGGGGGCATCGCGCTGGGCCAAGGCGCTGCTGATCGTCCTTTTGGCCGTGTCCCCCCGGGTGCTGCACGCATCGTCGATCATCAATCCCGACACCACCGCCCTGTTGGGCGGGACGCTGGTGCTGGCCGCCGCCCTGCGCTGGGAGGGCGGGCGGGCCCCGGCGTGGCTGCTGCCTGTGGCCTCGCTGGCCGCGGTGTGGCTCAAGTTCACCAACTCGGTGGCGGTGGGGGCGGCCGTGGTGTATCTGGCGGTGCGGGGCTGGCAGCAGCGGGACAGCCTCACCCGGCGCCAAATCCGGGCCTGGTCGGCGGCCGCGGGGGCCGCGGTCATCTTGACGGTGGCCTCGATTGTCTCGTGGTCGGCGGTTCAGGAAGCCCGGGGCCACATCCCCGCCGAGCAGCTGCCCACCAACGCCATCTACCAGGTGGACGGCTTCCAGTGGGACAACCTCGGCGACGAGCTCTTCTCCGCGCTCACTCCCCTGCGGGATCCCTTCGTGCCCGACACCCTGCCGCGGAATCTGTTGGAGCCCCTTGGCGATCTCATGAACCTGCTGGTGCTGGTGGGCCTGGGCGCGGTGGCGCTGTTCACAGCCAGGGGATCGAACCACCGAGCGCTGGCCGCCGCCGCGGTCACCGGGATGGTGGCCACCGGAGTGGTGACCATGGTCACCAGCTACCTGACACTGGGAATCTACTTCGACACCAATCCCCGGTACGGGCTGTCGCTATTGCCCTTTGCGGCAGCCGCTCTGGTACCGATGCTCGACAACCGCTTGATCCGCTGGGGCCTCACCGCAGTGGTGCTGGCCGCAGCAGGGGCAACCTTGGCCGGTGTCGCTACCTAGGCTGTGGCTGTGGACAACCCGGGCCTGATCGCCGTAATCCCGGCCTACAACGAGGAGAACACCGTGGGCGCGGTGATCGCCGAGGTGCAGCGGACCTGCTCCGGGCCAGCAGGAGTGAGGCCAGCTGAAGTGAGAGCAGTAGAGGTGGTGGTGGTGGACGACGGCTCCGCCGACTGCACCGCGGAAACGGCAGCCGCCGCAGGCGCCACGGTGCTGCGATTGCCGGTCAACCTGGGGTACGGGGCCGCTCTTCGACTGGGCTTCCGCTACGCCGCCGGACGCCAGTGGGACTGTGCGCTGGTGCTGGACGCCGACGGCCAGCATATTGCCACCGATATCCCCGCCCTGGTGGCCGCCTGCCATTCGGGGGCCGATCTGGTGCTGGGCAGCCGATTCCACCCCGATTGCGCGGTTCCCTACCCGGTGTCCCGCATCCGGCGAGCAGCCATACGCGTGGTGAGCCGAGTGCTCCGCCATCGCCGCGGGGTGGCGCTCACCGACCCCACATCGGGGTTCTGGGCGATGTCGAGGCCCTGCGTGGAGCTGTTCTCCCGGCAGCTTCCGGCCGGGTACCTAGACAATCTGCTCGGGCTGTCGATAGCCGCCCGGGCCGGGCTGGCCATTGCTGAGGTGCCGGTGACGATGGCCCCTCGTCAGGGAGGCCAGCCTTCCACTCAGGGGGCACAGCTGGTTTTCCACTATCTGCGAACCTTGCTCGCCATCTCGATCGGAGGTCGATCATGAGCCTCACTGCCCGAATCGTTTCCGCGCTGCTGGCCGCCTTTGTGGTGGCCATCATCCTCAAGCTCCAGCGGCGAGGGGGCTTGGTCTCCAAGTACGGGCTGCTGTGGATGGCCACCTCCGCGTTAATGCTGGTGATGGCGGCAGCCCCCGACGTGGTCGACATGGTGGGCGGCTGGCTCGGAGTGGAGTACACCCCATCACTGGTGTTCATGGCCGCCCTGGGCTTCGTGCTGGTTGTGCTGGTGCAGTACTCGTGGGAGCTCAGCCGCTCCGAGCAGCGCATCCAGATCCTCATGGAAGAGGTGGCGCTTTTGCGCCGAGAACTCGAAGAGCAGAGAAAAGACGCTGAGGCTGAGGGTTAGCCGGCAATTCCGGCGGCGAGCTGGCGATTCTGACCGCTAGCCGATCGGGGCCGGGGCGCAGAGGCCGTCGAGTTCCACCACCTGGATCTTGTCGCGGTTCTCCCAGGTGATGGGCTGGTCCGGGTCGGGCCGCAGCCTGTACTCCCGGAACGACATCTCGCTGGCGTCAAACGCGAGCAGCCGGCCCACCAGAGTGTCGCCGTGGCCCAGGATCAGCTTGATGGCCTCCAGCGCCTGGATCGACCCCACGATTCCGGGCAGCACGCCCAGCACCCCGGCCTCGGCGCAGCTCGGGGCCATCTCGGCGGGAGGCGGCTCGGGGATCATGTCCCGGTAGGTGGGGCCGTTGCGGGGGTCGAACACTGTGACCTGGCCCTCGAACCGGAAGATCGACCCGTGGACCACGGGGATGCCCAGCTTCACCGAGGCGTCGTTGAGCATGTAGCGCACCGGGAAGTTGTCGGCGCCGTCCACGATCACGTCGTAGTCCTTGATGATGTCCACGATGTTGTCGGCGCCCAGCCGCACGTCGTAGGTCACCACGTTCACATCCGGGTTCAAGGCGTTGAGGGTCTTCTTGGCCGAGTCCACCTTGCGATCCCCCACCCGGTCGAGGTTGTGGAGAATCTGGCGCTGGAGGTTGGAGGCATCCACCACGTCCATGTCCACGATGCCCACGGTGCCCACTCCCGCCGCGGCCAAATACAGGGCCGCAGGCGAGCCCAGCCCGCCCGCGCCCAGGCACAACACCTTGGCCTCCAGCAACTTGAGCTGCCCCTCTACGCCTACTTCGGGCAGCAGCAGGTGGCGGTGGTAGCGGTTGGTCTGATCCGGGGTGAGTGACACCGGCACCCCCCAATTGCGGCCCTGGTCCTTCCAGCGGTTGAATCCGCCGTCCATGGACACCACGTCGCGGTAGCCCATCTCCTGGAGAGTCTGGGCCGCGAACGCCGAGCGCACGCCGCCCGCGCACATCACCACCAACGCGGCGTCCTTGTCGGGCAGGCGGTTCTCCACGTTGGGCTCCAGATTGCCCCGGGGGATGTGGACTGAGCCGGGTATCGCTCCCTGCTCGAACTCATCGGGCTCTCTCACATCGAGGAGCACTGCGCCCTGCACCAGCATCGCCTCGGCACCAGCCGGGTCGGTCTCCCTGATTACAGCCTTGGCCTCTCGGAGCAGATCTCTGAACATGGACATATCGATAGAAATCCTACCTAGTTAGTCCGATTTTACCAATCCCCCAATTCACCGCGCCACGATCAACGGCAGCGCGTCGCTGATCGAGGCCGGCACCACCGCGGCGGCCAGTCCGTCGAACGGGGTGGGCTCGGCGTTCACGATCACTATCTGGGCCCCGGCCTGATGGGCGATGGGCACCACGTTGGCAATCGGGTACACGGTGAGGGTGGAGCCCACCGCCAGCAGCACGTCGCAGGCCATGGCGGCCTGCTCCGACCGGTGCAAGTCGGCCATCACCAGGTTCTGACCGAACGAGATGGTGGCCGACTTCAATATCCCGCCGCAGATCCGACACGGCGGGTCGGCCTCCCCCGCCCTCACCCGCTCCAGAGCAAACTCCATCGGGGCGGTGTCCCCGCAATCGAGGCAGCGGAACTTGGAGGTTGTGCCGTGGATCTCCACCAACCGCTCTTCAGAGGTGCCGGCGGCCCGGTGCAAGCTATCGACGTTCTGGGTGATCAGCGTGTGCAGCTTTCCCTGGCGCTCCAGTTCCACCAGCGCCCGGTGGCCCGGGTTGGGCTCCTTGCCCTCCCACATCGACCCCTCGGCCAGCCGCTGCCAGTTGCGCTTGCGCAACTCGGGGTCGGACACGTATGACGACAAGGTGGCCGTCTTCTCGGCCTCGGGGTTCTTGGTCCACAGCCCCTCCGGCCCCCGGAAGTCGGGGATACCGCTGTCGGTGGAGATCCCCGCCCCGGTGAGCACCACAATTCTCTCGGCCGGGCCCAGCACTGCCCGGGCTGCGGCGATCTCGGCCGTCAGCTCATCAATCGGCCGCATGAATTCCCGATCTGACTATTGACAAGATTACATGGACATAGGCAAAATACACCAAAACTTCCTCCCTGTATCTGGCATGGCGACTGCCGGCAGAAACGATCCTCCCATGACATCCCTACTCACGCATTCTTCTCTGTGGATTGAACCGTGGCGCGATCTGATCACCGAGGAGAACGGGCACGACCCCCGATCCAAATACGTGGAGCAGTTCTGGCTCGGGGTGATCGGTCCCACCGCGGCGTGGCTCATGCGCTACGTGGCCCAAGAGTTCGACAACTCCCCCGACGGGTTCGAGCTTCCCGTGGCCCCCATCGCCTTGCAGTTGGGGATCAGCCCCAAGGCCGGACCCCGAGGCGGCCTCCATCGCACCCTGCACCGCCTGGTGATGTTCCGGCTGGCCTCTGAGAGCCACGCCGGCTACGCCATCCGGCGCCGGCTGCCCCCGCTCAACCACGCCCAACTCCGCCGGCTGCCCACCCATCTCCAGCGCTCCCACTCCTCCTACTACGCGCCTCCCAAGACCGCAGCCTGAGGCGGTCCCAGCCACGAGGGGGCGCTAGACATAGGGCGTGGACAATGAACTGAAGGCTGCCTGGGATCGGCTGTGCGACGGCCTCAAGCAGTCGGCCGACTACGTGTTCGACCCGGCGCGGGGTGCAGATCCCTCTGAGCAAGCCGAGGGCCTGCGCCACCATCTGAGGATGCTGTTTTGGGCCTACGACCGGATCATGGAGAACAACGACCCCGAACACCCCGAGCTGGGCTGGGTGTACCCGTTCAAAGTGGGCCAGGACAATCCCGATGCGATGTACATGACCGCTCCGGTGGACCTGAGCCACACCTACTGCCTCACCGGCCGCATAGACACGCTGCGCTATCTGGGCGTGTCGCTGATGGACCACAGCTTCGGCCGGGGGCGCATTATCCAGCTCGTCGACGTCGGCAGCACAGATCTGACCGACATCGGCGATGGCCGCATAAACGTGATCTTCAGCCCCGACCCCGACCCCGGTGACCACATTGGCGACTGGTTCCAGGTGGAGCCGCGCGAGAGTCGGCTGTTCGTGCGCCAGTTCTTCTCCAACTGGGCCGCTGAGAGCCAAGCCGAGCTCTATTTCGAATGCCTTGACCCGTCGGGTCCGCCCACTCGGCTCGATCCGGTGCGGACCTGCGAGCTGTTCGATGAGCTGGCCCGGGAGGTGGACACCGTGCCCAAGTTCTGGACCGAATTCGCCGGGGGCCAGCGCGACCGGGGCCAGATCAACTCCTTCGACCATGTTCCCCCTCACAAGGTGAGCCAGAGCGCCCAGGGGGGAAGCGAGAAGCAGTCCTACGGGCAGTGCTGGTATGAGGTGGCCCCCGACCAGGCCCTGTTGTTCGAGGTAACCCCGCCCGACTGCCTGTACTGGAACATCCAGGTGGGCGACACCTGGTACCAGAGCCTCGACTACATCAACCTCCCCTCCACCATGAACGACTCCCAGGCCCGCCTCGACCCCGACGGCGTGCTGCGAGTGGTGGTCTCCCACCAAGATCCCGGCATCCAGAACTGGATCGCCCTCGGCGGCTGCCCCCAAGGCGCCATCACCTACCGATGGAACAACGCCGATACCGCGCCGGTGCCCACGCTGCGGCTCATGGCGGTGTCCGAGGTCCACAATCACCTCCACCCCGACACCCCCCGGCTCGGCGCCGAAGACCGTGCCACCCTGGACGCCGAGCGCCGCCGCCACGCCCTGCGCCGCTTCACCAGATAGCCCATGGAAATGACTCAGACTGTGGAGATCAGATAACCCATGGAATACGCGGCCGCGGTCTATCTGATGGCCGCGGTCCTGCTGGGCGTGGCGGGAGCCTCGAAAGCGGTCACTCCCGAGCCAGCGTCGGCTGCGCTGGCCCGGCTCGAGCTCTACCACCGTCAATGGGCCGTACGACTCTTGGGGCTGGTTGAACTCGTGGTGGCGGTCAGCGCATTCATCGTTGGGGGCATCGTCCCCGCCACCGCCCTCGCCGCGCTCTACGCCGGGTTCGCGGTGGTGGCCGCGGCCATGGTCCGCTCAGGATCAGCAGTACCCTGCGGTTGCTTCGGCCGCATCGAAATGGCTGCGACCAGGCGACATGTGGTGGTCAACGTTTTGGCCGCTGTGGCTGGGCTGGTGGCGGCTTCCTGGCCCGTCGAAGCCGTCGACAAGCTGTTCGAGACCCAGCAATGGCTCCTCGCCCCCTTCTTCGTGGTCGTAGTGGGGGGTGCCTATGGGGTGTTTACCTGGCTCATTCGCCCTACTTCCAGGTGACCTATTGGAAGCGGTATCTGTCAGCTTGCTGGGTCGAACCAGTTGAGCCCTTCGAATCGGGAGAAGCCGGCATCAGCGGTCGCGATCCTCGCCCCGGAGGTGACTGCTATCGCAGCCAGCCATGCGTCGGGCACCAAGTTGCCCCGCAGGAGCCGATCAGCCTCCGCGAATGCTGCGAACTGCTCCCATGCTGCTCCGGTACCATGAATAACCCGGGCCGGACTCGCGGCTCGCAATGCGGCCACAAACGAAAGCGCATCGCTCAATGGAGCTGGTTCGGCATAGATCCGGCGGTTGGTGACAATGCGGAGAAAGCCGGTCAACACCACATCGACAAGGCCAAGAGCCTCGGCGCCAGCCGCAACATCGTTGAGCCAATCGGCATATTGACCATGCATCTCTTCTTCACGCTTGTAGGCGTAGACGATGATGTTGACGTCGGGAAGGATCATCGAAGGCCGTCGGCATCGAGCACCGCAGCCAGCGCATCACGATCTGAGATGTCGACGAGCGGCCGATCTGACGGGCTCCCGTGGACCGGCAGACGCTCGACCGTGCCCGGCATGTCCGATTCCCTCAGCACCTGGCGCAAGCCCTCGATCACCAGGCTGGTGAACGTTCGCCCCGACTCCCTGGCCCTCTGCCTCGCCTCCTCAGCAAGACCATCGGGCAGAATGATGGTTGTTCTCATGCATATAAGCATAGCTTCTCATATGTATAAGCACACTAAAGTGAGGTGTTCACCACCGATGCCTCCACCCGCATTCAGTCGGCCGCCGCGGGCGGTTCGAAGTTGGCCAGGGTGTCGAGGAATATCCTTATTCCGAAACCGGTGCCGCCTTTGCTGGTCTCGCTGTCTTCGGTGTCGGTGAAGGCGAAGCCGGCGATGTCGAGGTGGGCCCAGGGGACACCATTGTCGCGGGAGGAGCCTACGGAGCGTTCGCCAGACTCAGTCGCCCTGCTGCCAGTTGACCTCATCAAGATGAAAATGAACCAAGGCCCGTTCGAAGCGCTTGTGACAGTTTCGGGGGCTGCTTTTACGAGAACACCTAGCCGTTGCCTGTGATGACCTCGACTTCTGTGGTGTGGGGCAGGGCTCGGGCGATTCGTTTGTCGGCAGTTACCAGTGGGCAGTCGAGTCTTTCCGCTAGGGCTACGTAAAGGGCGTCGTAGAAGCTGACATTTTGGCGAAGCTGCCAGGCCCGGGCGGTCAATTTCCCGTGGTGGGGATGACGACGATGAATCATGCGTTCAGCCAATAGCCTTGCCGACTCAGCGGTGTTTTCGTCTAGATCGCCTCTCAACACCAAGGAGCGAAGGGCGCTGCCAACCTCGGCATCAATCAAGAATGGGACAATCCGGCGCCTATCCCGCAACCGCTCTCGTGCCTGGTTTCCAATCGAACCGACATCGGCAACTGCGGCAACCAGAGCTGAGGCGTCGACAACGACGATGCTTGAATTCACCGACGCTCGGCATCGAGGTCGGACAGCAGAGATTCAACATCGAGCCGAATGTTGTGGGCCTCCACGAAGTGCTCCAGATCGCCAAATAGAGCGTCTTCATCGGGCTCCCGAGCCAGACGTTCAATCTGACTCTTCATGTACCCCTGGATCGACTGTCCCTTCGACCGGGCCCGTCTGCGAATGACCTCATAAGCCTTCTCTGAGATATCCCGAACCTGAATCGTGGCCATGCCCACAGAATAGCGCTACAGCGCCAGTTTGCAAGCATTTTGCTCTACGGTTCAGTCAATTGACGATACGAGTGATTGCCAACGTAGCGGGCGGGCGGTGGAAATGGCAGGGGTGAGCACAGGAAAGGGGCAGCTAGGCTGGGTCTATGGAAGATCGCAGGCCGGTGACCGCTAGGCCAGTGCCGACCTTGGAGGATGCTCGGCGGGCGGCGCATTCGGTTGCTGCGTTGGACCCGGGCATGGTGCTGTTGTTCGGGTCGGTGGCCCGCGGCGAGCAGCGTCCGGGGTCGGACTTGGACTTGTGCCTGGTGTTCGACGATCTGGGCGACTACTCCGAACGCCGAAACCTGGTGGCCGCCGCCCGCCGCCGCATCCGCGACGCCACTGGTTTCCCCGCCGATGTGAAGGTGACCGACCGCGCCGAGTGAGGGAGACCACCCCGACCGGACCCACGACGTCGGCGGTCTGATCGGCGATGCGGCCACCGCCGGGCTGAGCGGCGAGCAGGCCAGGAAGCTGCGCGACGCGATGGGCTCGGTGACCGGCGAGCAGGCCTCGGTGTGGCGGGAGACCAGCACCTACCTCGGCGACACCTATGTCGCGGGCGATCCCGAAGACGCCACCCCGCGCTTCGCCACCCAAATGGCCACCGCCGCGGTCCGCGTCGCCCAAGAATGCGCCCGCCTGGTGGACCTCGAGCTGGGAACCGAGACAGACAACAGCGCCTGTATAAAGGAACTGGCCGCCCGAAGTGTTAGCCCGCACACCCCGCATCGACCCCTCCTAACCCGCCCAGAAACTGGTCGGGGTGTCCAAGCGCATGCACGCAGGCACTGTAAATGCACATGCATTGCATGTCATTTCATACATATTTGGTTGTGCGGCTAACGGGCTGGAAGTAGTGTGGGCGCCGTGTTCAGAAAGTCGCTCCGATGAGCATGTTGGCGGCCCGCCAACCGGGAGCCGAGGTCTACTATCCGGAAGGACCGCGGGTGCCCGAAGGCGACATGCAAACCCGCCGCCGCATGGAGCTGGTCGTGGCCCTGCGGGGCTGGCTGGCCGAACACCACCCCGACGCCTGGGTGTGCAGCGACATCAACATCTACTACCAGCAGGGCGACCCACGAATCGTCGTGGCCCCCGACGTGGCGGTCGCGTTCGGCGTCAACACCGCCGCCGTCGAGAACAAGAGCACCTACAAGGTGTGGGAAGCCGGCGCCGTCCCGGCCTTCGCGCTGGAGATCGCCTCACACACCACCTACAAGAAAGACCTGCACGAGAAGCCCGCCAGATTCGCCGACCTCGGCGTAGCCGAGTACTGGCGGCTCGATCCCACCGGCGGAGAACTCCTCGGCACCCCCCTTGCCGGCGAACGCCGGCGAAACGGCCAATGGGAACCCATCGCCATCACCACTGAGACAACCGGCGGCCACGGAGTGCAGCGGCGCGGCCACAGCAGCGCCCTCGGCCTAGACCTCTGCTGGGCACCCCCCAAACTCCGCCTTTACCACTCCGCCACAGACACCTGGCTACGAGACCACGAAGACGAAGCCGCCCGCGCCGATGCCGCCGAGGCCCGTGCCAACGCCGCCGAGGCCGAACTTGCCGCCCTGCGCGCCCGCCTCGAATAACCCGCCCAAACCCCCGAATCGACCCCTCCTAGCCCGCTCGGAGATAGGGTGCCAGGCTCAGTCGTCGTCCGAGGCCGAGGGCGGGTCGAAGTTGACCAGGGCGTCTAGGAGCATTCTCACGCCGAAGCCGGTACCACCCTTGGTAGTCTCGGCATCTTCGGCGTCGGTGAAGGCGGGACCGGCGATGTCTAGGTGGGCCCAGGGGATGCGATCCTCCACGAAGTTGGACAAGAACAGCCCGGCGGTCAGCGCGCCTCCGTGGGGGCCGCCGATGTTCTTCATGTCGGCCACCGACGAGTCGAGCTGGGCCTTGTAGTCGTCGGGCAGCGGGAGCCGCCACACCCGCTCGCCGGTGCGCTCGGCGGCATCGGCCAACTGGTTGATCCACGCCTCGTTGTTGCCCATGAGCCCAGCCACCTTGGGACCCAGCGCCACCATGCACGCCCCGGTGAGCGTGGCCAGATCAACAATGGCATCGGGCTCGGCCCGGCAGGCCAGCGACAGGGCGTCGGCCAGCACGAGCCGCCCCTCGGCGTCGGTGTTGAGCACCTCCACCGTCTTGCCATTGGCCATGGTGAGCACGTCGCCAGGCCGAGTGGCATCGCCCCCCAGCATGTTGTCGGTCATCGGCACATATCCGGTGACCTTCACCGGGGGCGCCACCGCGGCTATGGCGGCCATCACGCCCAACACCGCCGCTCCCCCGCTCATGTCGCACTTCATGGTCATCATCCCGGTGCCGGTCTTGATCGACAGGCCACCGGAGTCGAAGGTGAGGCCCTTGCCCACCAACGCCACCGAACCCCGGCACTCGGCCTCGGGGTCGGGGGCATAAGACACCTCCACAAATCGGGGCGGCTGGTCCGACCCCCGGTTCACCCCCAAGAGACCGCCCAACTCAGCCTCCCGGATGGCATCCAGATCGAGAACGGTGATTTCCAGGCCCTCCCGCTCGGCCATCCCCTCGGCCAGCTCAGCGAACCGGATAGGGGTAAGCGAACCGCCGGGCTCGTTCACCAGATCGCGCACAAAGCACACCGCCTCGGCCACCCGCCGGCCCTGTTCCAGCGCCTCGGTTGCCGCCCGGCCCCCCGGGCCGATGACATGCACGTTCTCCAGCTTGTTGGGCTTGGGCTGCGACTTGAAGTCGCCGTAGGAATAGGCCCCCAGCGTCATGCCCTCGGCCAGGGCCCGCAGCGCGTCGGCGCGGTCGACGCTGTCGGGCACGGCGTCTAGCACCGACACCGCGATGCGCCGCATTCGCTTGGCCGACCGGGCCAGCGAGGCCGCCGCTTTGCGGATCACCGCGGCGGTCATCTTGTCGGCTGGACCCAGGCCGACCACCGCGATCGGCCGATCTCCTCCCGACACGATCTCTACCTGTCCGGCCTTGGCCTCGAACCCGCGGCCGTCGAGCACTCCCCAATCCAGATCGTCGGGCCGCTCGGCGTCGCCGCCCGGGCACACCCCAACTGCGTGTACTTCGGCGCGGGCCGGGATTTTTCTGCCGGTACGGAACGCGATCACCAGGTCTCCTCGGGTTGCTTCAAGCCCCAGCGATGTTATCCGGCACCAATCCTCAGCCCTATGCCCAGTAGCCTCGGCTGTCATGGGTTCCTATGAGGACGCGGCCCGCGAGCGCGTCCTCATCTATGACGGGGCATTCGGCACCTACGTCCAAGAGCAGCCGCTGAGCGCCGACGACTTCGGCGGCCCCGACCTTGAGGGCTGCAACGAGCTCTTGTGCCTCACCCGGCCCAAGCTCATCGCCGAGATGCACGACCTGTATCTGGGCATCGGGGTGGACGCAGTGGAAACCGCCACCTTCGGGGCATTCGCGGTGCCCCTGGCCGAGTACGGCATCGCCGATCAGGCCTACGAGATCAACCTGGCCGCCGCCCGCATCGCCAAAGAGGCCGCCCACGGCCACACCGCCGACGGTCGGCCCCGGTGGGTGGCCGGGTCGGTGGGGCCGGGCACCAAGCTGGCCTCGCTGGGCCAGATCCGCTACGCCGAGCTGCGCGACGCCTTCGAGGTGCAGGCCCGGGGGCTGCTGGACGGCGGGGCGGACCTGTTCATGATCGAGACCCAGTACGACTTGCTGGGCGCCAAGGCGGCCATCAACGGGTGCCGCCGGGCCATGGCCGCCGTGGGCCGAGAGGTGCCTCTGCAAGTGCAGGTCACCATCGAGATGACCGGCCGGATGCTGCCCGGCACCGAGATGGGCGCCGCCCTGGCCGCGCTGGCCCCGCTCGACCCCGCCGTGTTTGGGCTGAACTGCGCCACCGGCCCCGCCGAAATGGGCGAGCACCTGCGGGTGCTGTCGGAGCAGTGCCCGGTGCCGGTGGCCTGCATCCCCAACGCCGGGCTCCCCCAGGTGGTGGACGGCCGGATGCACTACGACGTCGGCCCCGACGAGCTGGCCGATTACCTGGCCCGCTATGTGACCGACCTGGGGGTGAGCGTGATCGGCGGGTGCTGCGGCACCACCCCTGAGCACCTCCAAGCGGTTATCGACCGCTGCGCCCACCTTGCCCCTGGACCCCGGCTCGGAGAGCTGCCCCCGTCGGCCACTTCCATCTACAGCCCGGTGCCCTTCGCCCAGGACACTTCGTTTTTGATCGTGGGCGAGCGCACCAACGCCAACGGCTCCCGCAAGTTCCGCGACGCCATGCTGGAGGCCGACTGGGACGGCTGCCTCCAGATCGCCCGCGACCAGGTGGGCGAGGGCGCCCACCTGCTGGACCTGTGCGTGGACTACGTGGGACGCGACGGCACCGCCGACATGGACGAGCTGGCCCGGCGGTTCGCCACCGGCGTGGCCGCCCCCCTGGTGCTCGACTCCACCGAGCCCGACGTGATGCAGGCCGGTTTGGAGTGGATCGGCGGGCGGGCGGTGCTCAACTCGGCCAACCTGGAAGACGGCGAGGCCGAGGGCTCCCGCCTCGACCGGGTGCTGAAGCTGGCCCGGGAGTACGGCGCCGCGGTGGTGTGCTTGCTCATCGACGAAGAGGGCCAGGCCAGGGACCTGGAATGGAAGATGCGGGTGGCCCACCGCCTGTACCGGATTGCGGTGGAGCGCTACGGGCTGGCGCCGTCTGATCTGATCTTCGACACGTTGACGTTCCCGCTGTCCACCGGTGACGACGACCTGCGCAAAGACGGCCTGGCCACCATTGAGGCCATCCGGCGCATCAAGGCCGAATTGCCCGGCGCCTACACCACGCTGGGAGTGTCCAACGTGTCGTTCGGGCTGAAGCCCGCCGCCCGCCACGTGCTCAACTCCATGTTCCTGCACGAGTGCCTCGACGCCGGGCTCGACTCGGCCATCGTCCACGCCGGGCGGATCATCCCGCTCAACCGGGTGGACCCCCACCACCGGGATGTGTGCCTGGATTTGATCTACGACCGCCGGGGACCGGACGGCCTCGCCTCAGAGGGCCGAGGCGACTACGACCCGCTGACCGAGCTCCTAGCCGCATTCGAAAACGTGACCACCACGGCGGCCGTGAAAGAGGACCGCTCCGGGTGGCCGGTGGAGCAGCGCCTGGAACGGCGCATCATCGACGGCGAACGCGACGGGCTGGAGGACGACCTGGACGAGGCGCTGGCCACCACCCCGGCGCTGGACATCGTGAACAACACGCTGCTGGCGGGGATGAAGGTGGTGGGCGAGCTGTTCGCCTCCGGCGAGATGCAGCTGCCGTTCGTGCTCCAGTCGGCCGAGACCATGAAGACCGCGGTGTCGTATCTGGAGCCGCACATGGAAAAGGCCGACGACACCGGGGGCAAGGGCCGGATCGTGCTGGCCACCGTAAAGGGCGACGTCCACGACATCGGCAAGAACCTGGTGGACATCATCTTGACCAACAACGGATACGACGTTCACAACCTGGGCATCAAGGTGTCGATCGGCGAAATGATCGACCGGGTCCAAGAGGTGGACGCCCACGCCATAGGCATGAGCGGGCTGCTGGTGAAAAGCACCCTGATCATGCGCGACAACCTGGAGGAGCTGAACACCCGGAACCTCCACCACCTCCCGGTTCTGCTGGGGGGCGCCGCGCTCACCCGCACCTACGTGGAGCGGGACATGCGGGAGACCTACCGGGGCCGGGTGTTCTACGGCAAGGATGCCTTCGAGGGCTTAGCAGTGATGGACCGACTGGGCGAGCTGCGCCGCACTGGGGTTGACGACCCCGAGTTCGGTCGCCGTCCCGGAGGCCGCGACCTGCCCCGCCGCCCCCGCCGCGACGCCCCAGGGGCCGCCGACGACCTCCCGGAGAGGGCACCGTCGGTGGCCACCGACAACCCCGTGTTCGAGCCCCCGTTCTTGGGCTCGCGGGTGGTCAAGGGCATCCCGGTGGCCGACATCGCCGAGTACGTGAACGAGACCGCCCTGTTCCGCAACCAATGGCAGTTCCGCCCGATGGACGGCGAGGACGACGCAACCTTCAAGGAGCGCATCCGCCCCACGATGAGGGAGCAGCTCAACTCGGCGATGGCCCAAGGCCTGCTGGCGCCCCAGGTGGTGTACGGCTACTTCCCGGTGAACGGGAGCGGGGACGACTTGGTGGTGTGGGACAGCCCGGACCGAGCCGCCGAAGCGTGCCGCTTCCGATACCCCCGCCAGCCCAAAGACCCGCACCTGTGCATCGCCGACTTCTTCCGGCCCGCCGACGGCGATGAAGTGGACTACGCCGCCTTCCACATCGTGACCATGGGGGCCGAGGTGTCGAAAGCCGCCGCCAAGCTGTTCGCCGACAACCGCTACCAGGACTACCTGCTTCTACACGGCCTAGGCGTGGAGATGGCCGAAGCCCTCGCCGAGCACTGGCACCACCGCATCCGCACCGAGTGGGGCTTCGTTGAAGAGGACGGCCCCACCCTCATCGGGCTGTTCCGCCAGCAGTACCGGGGCGGTCGCTACTCCTGGGGCTACCCCGCCTGCCCCGACTTGGAGGACAACCTCACCGTGGCCCAACTCCTCGACGCCGAGCGCATCGGCATCCAAGTGGGCGAGGAAACCAGCTACCAATACCAGCCCGAGCAAACCACCTCCGCCCTCATCTGCCACCACCCCCAAGCCAAGTACTTCGTCGCCCGCTGAGTTCGCGGCGGCGCAGGAGAGGGCGGGTACTGTAACTGCCTGTGAAGCTTCGGCTCGGGCTTATTCTTGTCCCGGCGGCTCTTCTGTTTTCCGCGGTGGCCGCCGTGTCGAGTCCCGCGGCGGCCCGACAGGCTGCCACCCAGGCCGACATCGTGGTGCGCGACAACCTCATCGCCCAACAGGAATCACTCCTCAACACCTACCGCTGCCGATTCGACATCGACACCCAAATCGTCCCCGGCGGCTGCACCGACGGAAAAACCGGCCAAGACCCCGCCGAACCCGACCCGTTCGAAGGCATCCCGACCCAAGGCGAGCTCGCGGTGCGCGACAACCTCATCGCCCAACAGGAATCACTCCTCAACACCTACCGCTGCCGATTCGACATCGACACCCAAATCGTCCCCGGCGGCTGCACCGACGGGAAGCCGGCCGCGACCGGCCCTTCCGATCAGACGCCATCAGGCCCCTACACCGCAGTCGCCGTTGGAGTGCAGCATGCGTGCGCAATCCGCACCGACCGCACCATCGCCTGCTGGGGCGACGACGATAAGGGACAAGCCAGCGCGCCGAACGGACAATTCACGGCCCTCGCCGCCGGGGAACTGCATGCGTGCGCGATCAGAGCCGACCAAACCATCACCTGCTGGGGCGACAACAGTTTTCAACAAGCCAGCGCGCCCACAGGACAATTCACCGCCATAAGCGCCGGTCCCTGGCAAACCTGTGGGCTGCGAACCAGCGCCACCATCGCCTGCTGGGGCAACAACAGCAGTGGTCTAACCCGTGCGCCCGACGGACAATTCACCGCCGTGGCCGCTGGCAGTGCATTCGTGTGTGCACTGCGCACCGATGCCGGGATCACCTGCTGGGGCAACAACCAACAAGGCCAAGCCGATGCGCCCGACGGGCACTTCACCGCCGTCGCCGCAGGCGTCTGGAATGCCTGCGGACTACGTGCCGACGCCAGAGTCATTTGCTGGGGATTTGATGTGAAAGACGGCAACAATTCGCCAGCAAGACTCTTCACCGCAATTGCCGTTGGCCGCCAGCATTCTTGCGGGCTGCGAGTAGGCGGCACCATCACCTGCTGGGGTGACAACGACAGCGGACAGGTCAGCGCGCCCGTTGGACAATTCACCGCCATCGCCGCCCGCAGCGACCAATCCTGCGGGCTCAGAGCCGACCAGACCATCATCTGCTGGGGCAACAACAACGACCCAACGAATCCACCGAACGAACAATTCACCGCCATCGCCGCCCGCGGTAAGAATTCCTGCGGATTGCGCGACGACGCCACCATTGCCTGCTGGGGCAACAACAACTACGGACAGGCCAACCCGCCCGACGGGCACTTCACCGCCATCACCGCCGGCTACTTCCATTCCTGCGGATTGCGCGACGACGCCACCATTGCCTGCTGGGGCAACAACAACTACGGACAGGCCAACCCGCCCGACGGGCACTTCACCGCCATCACCGCCGGCTACTTCCATTCCTGCGGATTGCGCGACGACGCCACCATTGCCTGCTGGGGCAACAACGACAGCGGACAGGCCAACCCGCCCAGCGGTCAATTCACCACCATCGCCGCCAGCAATTGGCATTCGTGCGGGCTGCGCGACGACGCCACCATTGCCTGCTGGGGCAACAACGACAGCGGACAGGCCAACCCGCCCGACGGGCACTTCACCGCCATCACCGCCGGCTCTTCACACTTTTGCGGAGTGGGCACGAGCACCGCCACAACTTGCTGGGGCGACAACCGCCACGGCCAAACGAGCGTGCCTCTCATGCAGTTCAGCTCGGTTTCAGCAGGCAGCCGCCATACGTGCGGGCTGCGAACCGACGCCACCGTTGCCTGCTGGGGCAACAGCGGCAGGCTGCTTGACCCTCCTGAGGGCCAGTTCAGCGCGGTCGCTGCGGGACATGGCCATACGTGCGGGCTGCGAACCGACGCCACCGTTGCCTGCTGGAGCCTCACTCCGGTCGTGCCCTTTCCAAGCGACGCGCAAAAGGCAGTCCTAGCCGAACCGACAATGTGCCTACCCTACGGTGTGCCGTGGGGAACAACGGCGGGATTCCCATTGCCATCGTGGGCCCCGTCAGCTACTGGAACCATACGAGTAGCGGTGCTGTTCTTGGACTTCCCCGACGCCGCTGCTACCAATTCAACCTATGAAGAGGCCGAACTGGGTTTGCCTTATGCCGCTGAATACCTGAAGTCGGCCAGCTACGGACGACTGAATATCGAGTTCGTCCCATTGCACAGATGGCTGCGAGCTGAGGACAGCTACACCAACTACCTAGAGGACTCCTTCCTTGGGTATGAGCTGCTCAGGAATACTGATTCGGCGGCTGTCCGGCTGGCCGATCCCGAGTTCGATTTCACTGGAATCGACGTCGTGATGGTTGTCATGCCCAGTTCGCACTTTGCCGCTGCTGATGCCGGAGGAATGGTCTACACGGAGGAAGGAGTGGTCTCGCCCACGTCGAGGATCAACATCGCCGTTGCCAACGACAGGCCCCGGGAACCCGTGGAGTGGGGCTCTTCGGCGGCCCATGAGCTTGCCCACAACCTCGGCCTGTTGGACTACTACTCCTACAACGACAGCCACACGCTGCCTGACAGCCCAGCAGGCAAGGCGTGGGTGCATCTCTCGTTCGGCCTCATGGGCCTGAGAGGCTTCTTCCTGGCTGACAATCACGACTCACGCCTGACCATCACATGGCGTTTTCCCAGCGGCCGCCGCCAATCCGATCCCCACTACTTCTTCACGGCCCGAGAAATGTTGGCGTGGAGTCGCTGGCAGCTCGGCTGGCTCTCGGATTCGCAGATCCGCTGTGTGACCGAGCCTGAGGCCATAGTCGATCTGAGGCCGGTTGCCACCGATCCGGGGGACGGAACAGCAATGGCCGCAATACCGCTGTCGGACACCGAGGTGATCGTGATCGAAAGCAGACGCAGAACCGGCTATGACACTGGAACGGACCACCGCACTTCCACGGGCATCTCCACGACGTTCCCCGCGTTGGTTGCCGAAGGAGTGCTGGTGTACACCGTGGACGCAAGACTCGTTTCCGGGCACCTGCCGCTCAAGGTGGCCGGTGACTCCGGTGACGGGCAAGTCGACGCCCACCCCCTCCTCGCTCAAGGGCAAAGTGTCACCATTCGCGGCTACACCATCACCGTGCAGGCAACCACCCTCGATGTCCACACCGTGGCCATCACCAAAGCAGAGCCCTCCGACTGATCAGCTCGTGTCCAATAGCACCCGAGCCACTAAATCCATCCCAAATCCGGTCAGAATCCCCAGATACAACAGCCCTGTTGCCGCCATCACCGCCGAGTAGAACCGCTCCCGCAACGCGGCGCGGGCCAAGATCACCAGTCCCGCCGTTGTCACCACGCACGCCACCCAGAACCAGCCCAGTAGCCCGTTGTAACCATCGTCGATGGTTCCGCTGAGCACCGATCCCATGCCAGTGGGCCACAGCATTACCACCAGCTCGGGCAGCCAAAGCAGCCCGGTCCAACGCACCAGCTCCAGCAGCGGGCCCCGAGCCAAACCGGGCTGCACCAGATACCAGTGGCCCAAGAGCATGGCATCGGTGACCGCACCGAGGAAGAACGCCCCGATCACAGTGCGGGCCACGGCCAGCGCGGCCGGGTCGCCCGCGTCCAATCCTCCGGCCACCACTCCGATCAGACCCACTGCCGGCGCGATCAGATCCAGCACGGGGGGGAACTCCGGCTGGGCGCGGTCGAACCGCTGCTCCTCCCGGTCGATGCCGGTCATCTCGGCGATCTCCGCGCTGCGCCGCTCCACCCGCTCCCGCTGCCCGCTCACGCCAGCCCGCCGCCGTGCAATCGACACTGCCAAAGCCAGGCCAGCGGCCGCGGCGGTCGCCACTGCGGCCCAGTCCCGCACCGGCACCGGGTCGGTGGCGAGGCCCAGCCAGGCACCGCCCGCGGCAACCAGCCCAAAGGTGCTGCGCATGAGCCAGCCGTAGCCCAGCCCGGCCTCCCGCCGTCGGGTAGTGAGCCAGGTGAACGCCAGCCCGCCCACAGCGAGTTGCAGCAGAAGCGTGGCCGGCTGAAGCTCGATCACCTGCTGAGCGTAGGCCCGATGATTTCTCCGACTGGAACCGTGGGTTGCCGGCTATTCGGCGTTGCCCAATCGGACCCGCAAGCGGTCGAACGACACAGCGATGATCAGAAGGGCACCTTCGCTGAACTCGATCCAGAACGTGGGTACATCGGTTTGGATAAGCCCATTCTCCAGCACATTGAGCACGAGCAGGGCGAGAAAGGTGCCGGCGATTGAACCCCGGCCACCCGAAAGGCTGGCGCCGCCGAGGATGATCGCGGTGACCACTGTAAGCTCAAAACCGGCGCCGCCGTTGGTGGCTGCGCTGCCCACCTGCGACACCCGGATCAGCCCAGCCAAGGCCGTGGCCACCGTGGTCAGCACAAACGCGATGAACAGCACTCGCCCGGTCCGGATGCCGGCGAGCCGGGCGGCATGGGGGTTGGCGCCGACGGCGTACACCGAGCGCCCATACACGGTGTACTTGAGCAGGAGGTGGCAAGCGATTGACACCCCGATGAAGATCCACACCGGCGTGGGAATGTCCAAGAACGGGCGGCTCACCCCCAGATCGCCGAAGCCGTTTATCCGGATGGTCTGCCCGTCACCGAGAACTTTGGTCAGCCCGCGGAACATGGCCAGACCGCCCAGCGTCACGATGATCGAGTTCAATCCGATCTTGGTCACCGCGAATCCGTTGAATGCGCCGATCAAAAATCCTAGGGCAATAGTGATCAGGAGCGCGACCCCAATGCTCACTCCCAGCCCGTACGGCGTGGTTTCGGCATCAGTGGCTGTGGTGGCCACGGCCATGGTCATTCCCATGAGCCCAGCCACTGATCCAACTGAGAGGTCCACCTGGCCGCCGATGAGAAGCACCGTGGCCGGCATGGCGATGATGCCGATTACCGCAGAGTTCTGAGCAATGTTGACGAAGTTGTCGAAGTCGAAGAAGTACTCAGAAGCCAGCGAGAAGTAGAGGATCAACCCCACCAGCACGAAAAGCAGCGCCGCCGTCTCCGGGAGAGAGGCAATGGTCCGGCCCAACCAGCCCAGCCCGCTGGGCTCGGGGCCCGTCGAACTGTCCTCGGTCGGCGCAGAGACTTGGGTGGTCTCGGCAGTCTCGTTCATCTCATCCTCCCGCCTGGGTGAGCAAAAGGCTCATGGTGATCTCATCTCCCGGTACTTCTGCGGTGATTCTGCCTCTGGCGGCAACATAGGCACGATCGGCCACCGCAACTACTTCCTCATGGTCTGACGTGACGATCAGGATGGCGGCACCCTCGGCGGCCAACTCGCGCAAGACCTTGTACAGGTCGGCACGGGCCCCCACGTCGACACCTCGGGTGGGCTCGAGCAGCACCAGCGCCTCCGCCCCCCGTTCGAGCCAGCGGGCCACCAGCACCTTCTGCTGATTCCCTCCCGAAAGCTCTTCCATCGGCTGGGTGGCTCGACCCTTGCTGCGAATCGATAAGCGGTCGTACCAGCGGTCGAACGCCTTCTGCTCGGTGTCGGAGGTCAGAAGCCCGCGGGTGGCGAGTTGGGACCAAGAAGCCACCGCGACATTCTCCCCGACCGGACGTGACGCGAATGCCCCCCCAACCTTTCGGTCCTCACTCAAAAAGCCGATACCCCGATCAACGGCATCAACGGGATTCGAAAGCTCAACCCGCTCACCGGACACCTCGATCTCGCCCGAATGGATCGGCTCAAGTCCAAAGGCGCTGCGCCCGACTTCCAACGCCCCCGATCCGAGCTTGCCGTACAAGGCCACGACCTCGCCGCGGCGTACTTCGATGTTGACATCGCTGAATCGGCCGTGCGACGACGCCCCCCGCCATCGAAGGGCCACTTCGCCCCGAACCCCGACGGCATCTTCCGGTCGGCCCGTGACGATGTCGTACCGCCCCACCATGGCCGCCACCAATTGGCCGCGGTCAACGGCGTCGGTGTCGGCGACGAGGGCGACATCCCCATCCCTCAACACCTGGACGCGATCAGACAGCTCGAACACCTCGTCGAGCCGGTGGGTTATGTAGATGATCGCCTTGCCCTGATCGCGCAGGCGTCGGACCCGCTCGAACAGAACATCCGCCTCGTGCTGGGACAGCGCTGCGGTGGGCTCGTCGAGAATAAGCACCCGGGCTTCGCTGGAGAGCGCCCGGGCGATCTCGACGATCTGCCGCTCTCCCACCGCCAGTGATGACACGTTCGCCTTGGGGTCGATTTCTGCTTCAAGAGATTCGAGAACCTCCTGGGCCAACTGATTCATCTCCCGCCAGAGGACCATTCCCCGCTTCTGGGGCAGCCGGCCCAAAGCGATGTTCTCAGCCACCGTCAAGGTGGGGGCATCGTTGAACTCCTGGGCGATCATGGCGATGCCCGCGGCTCTCGACTCGATGGGGGTGAGGACGTGATGAGCCTCACCGTCGATCACCACCGATCCCGCAGAGGGCCGGTAGTCGCCCGCCATGATCTTGACCAGGGTGGATTTCCCGGCGCCGTTCTCACCGAGCAAGGCGAGAACAGAGCCGGAACGAGCCTCGAGGTCCACGCCCTTGAGCACCTCGACTCCGCCGAACGACTTCCTGATCCCCGCCGTGGCGATCACAGGCACCGTTGACACCGCGGTATCGGCGGCGCTCATCAGCAGGCCCTCATCTCAATGCAGCTTGCCACTGACAATGAGATTCGTCAGGGATCAGCCGCAGTCGGTGACCTCGTAGATGTCCTCGATGTTCTCCGAGTTGATGATCTGATGCTCGGTGAACAGGAGTTCGTCAACGGACTCCCCGGCCAGGAGCTTCTGAGCAGCGGGAATCAGAATCTCTCCATACCGCTCGGGGAAGTACGCCGTGGAAGCGACGTAGTTCGGATTGTCGCGAACCTCGCACCAGATGCTCGGATCGGTGCCCTGTCCGGAGTAGTAGAGGTCGCCGTCGCGCCCGAGGGTGCGAGCCGCGGCCAATGCGCCGATGATCCCGTCCTCGTTGATGGCCACAACGGCAATCCGATTGCCGGGCAGAGCCGGTAGCAGGTCGGTCACCTGCTCGAGGGCGGTATCAGTGCGGTCGGCGCCGTCGAGGACTCGCTCGTTCACGATGTCGCAGTGCTGGGTGAATCCTGTGCGATAGCCGCCCATGCGGTCGGTGTTGGCCGCACCCGCTGCGGTGGACTCAAGGGAGATGTAGCCGTCGTACTCGCAATTGAAGTTGTCCTTGAAGTACTTCCCTATCGCGGCACCGGCCATCTCCCCGGCACCGGCGTTGTTGGCCCCCATGAAGGCCACTTCACAGGGCGGCTGCACAATGTCGATGGCAATGGTGGGCACATCCCCGTAGGCCGCACAGATCTCGGGGCTGGACTCCTGGAAGACCTGGAAGTTCAACACCACATCCACATCGCGCTGGCCGAGAAGCTGAGCGCACGACAGAGCCTTGGCCGCGTCGATTTCTGAGTCGCAGAACACCAGATCTAGACCGGCGGCGTCAGCTTCCCTTTGAATCGAATCCGAGACCAGCTTGACGAACGGGACTGAATCTCCCAGGGAGATGTAGCCAACCGTGCCGTCGCCGCCGTCGTCATCGTTGCCACATGCGGTGGCAACCAGCGTGAATACCGCCAAAACGGCGATCACCATCTTGAGGCTCTTCCTCATCGTATCTCCCCTCATCGTCGGGCTTTCGCCGTGACTGGAAACGTTTCTAGTCGAAAAACTAGTGGGGGCCGATTGACAGCGCAACTCGCGTGTTGCGCCCTGCCCCAGTACTGCTCAGACCGCTAGGGAATCAGCACCGAACGCAGCACTCTTCCGGCTTCGAGGTCGTCAAGCGCCTCGTTGGCCTCCGAGAGCGGGCGTTGGCGGCCCAACAGATGGTCGACTTTCAGCACACCCGAACGGTTCAGGGCCAACACCTCGCGGATGTCATCGGGAACAAATCCCCGAGAACCATGCACCGAAGCCTCTTTCCAGATCAGGTCCACCGCCCGAATCGAGAACGGAGACACGCTTGAGCCTATGAGAAGCACTTGGCCCCCTATCCCCACTGCGGCAACCGCCTGGGCGTCCACCTCGGCCGACCCCACGGTCTGGACCACGATGGGCGGGCCGCCCGGCCCCGCGGCGGCGCGCACGGCTTCCACCACATCACCGGCGCCGTCGGCCGCAGAAATGAGTATCCGAGCGCCTAACTGCTCGGCCAATTCCAGTTTGGCCGGCGAGCGGCTAACTGCGATCACGTCGCAGCCCAGATGAGCAGCCACTTGGACGGCGTTCGACCCGATCCCGCCGATGCCGAAGACCACCACGGTCATTCCGGGCTGGACATCTCCAACCCGGACGAGGGCGTGGTACGGCGTGGCCACCGCGTCGGTGAGCACCGCCACCGCGGCCAAATCGTCATCGGGTTCCACCGGGATGAGATTGCGGGCTGGGACCAGCACTTCGCTGGCGAAGGCACCGTCGTACTCCACCCCCATGCGCCGTACCGAAAGGCACATGTTCACCCGCCCGATGGAGCACATCGAGCACTCCCCGCAATGCTCGATGTAGTAGATGGCCACCGGGTCGCCCTCTTGCACGCCGCTCACACCGGGACCGATGCGGTCCACCACCCCGGCAGCCTCGTGACCGGGCACTATGGGCAGCACCGAGTCGAAGCCGCCTTTGCGGAGGAAGACATCGCTGCCACAAACTCCGCAGGCCTTGACCTGCACCACCACCTGGTCGGGGCCGGGAGTGAGCGGTTGTCGCTCGACAAACTCCAACGCTTGCCCGTAGCCCCGCAGTTCAGCAGCTTGCATGTGGGGCTCCGATCAGCCGGTGCCGGGCATCCCGAGCGCTCCGGCGTCGGGCAGCTCGGGGGCGTCGAAGTTGCTGGAGCCGAACCGGTCGGGCTTTGTCCGACCGACCCGTATGTAATACTCCTCGGGCACCTGGGTGGGATCCTTGAACATCTGCCACTGGCACTTCTGGCGGGCGTCGGGGTCGCGGTCGGTGTCGGGATATACCGGAGGGTCGATCACCCGGACCGGATAGCCGAAGCGGTCGATGGGAAGCTCCTCCATCAAAACGATGCAGTGGGCGCAGTAGAGGCAGACCCCTTTGGTGAAGTGGTTCCACGAGGCCTCTTCTTTGGCCACGTCCCAGTTGTAGGGGGGATCCATCCGGGCCGGTGTGTCCTCGATCCAGTCGCCCCGCACGGTGCGCTGCCCCGATCCGCAGGGGTCGAACCGCAGTATGAAGCGGTCGTCGGTCTCGATCAGATCGAAATCGCCGGTTCGCTCGGGGCCGACGAGGTGGCCCCGCATGGCCTCGCATGCCACCAGCATCAGCGTTTCCAGCCCCTCGTCCCACGGGTGCTGGTCGATGTCGAACTTGTTGTAGCGCCACGAGAACAACGGAACCAGCACTCGCTGGTACATGTCGGCGATGCCCTGGGCCCCATGGCGCTCCTGAATGGCATGCATGAGGCCGTAGGTGTGGTCGACATCGCGGTCGTGGGTCTGCCGCCACGTCTCCTTCATGGCGGCCAGGTTCTCCAGTGCCTCCTCGACCTGTTCCCGATAGATGCTGGCCAATAGCTGGCGCTGCTCGGAGCGATACTGGTCCCAATGACGGTGGGGGTTCCACTGGCGTCCGTCGGGACAGGTGAGCTTGGACTGCACGTCGGCGTCGATGGCCTCGACCTCCTCGGCCGATGCCCCGCCGTCGCGCAGAAACCCCCGCAGATCGTTGATCCACTGGCGATAGAGGCTGAAGCACACGTTGGCCTCGTCGGTGAAGTAGTCGGCCAAATCGGCGGCGCTGTCCCAGTCTCCGGCCTCGACGCTCTCGGCGATCTTCCGATAGGTCGAGATCTTCTGGTCTTCCCACGATCCGAGGCGAACCCGTCGTCCCACCACTTCAGAGAATTCGATCCTGGTCTCGGCCATCCGGCTGCCCTTCCCGCTTGGTAACGTTTCCAGCGATGAGTATACCCAGCCCCTACGAACCGGGCCATCGCCGGCTGGTTGTTCCCCAGGTTGCCGTGGTGGTCCCGTACTGGGATTTCTGGGAACCCACGGTGGGGCCGGAGCTTCGCACCGGGCGCGAGCGCCTGCTTAGCGCCGTGGCCGACCGCCTGGGTGAATGGGGAGCGGAGGTGGTGTGGCAGGGACTTGTCGACCACGCCGACCAGGGCACGAGCATGGGGGTTGAGGCCGCCAGTGTCAGCCCCGACGCCGTGCTGGTGGTTCAGACGATGGCGGTGCCCCCGTCCTATGTCCAGGCGATGCTGGAGCACCTCCCCCAGCCGGTGGTGATCTGGGCCATACAAGACTCCACCACCATCTCTTCGGACTTCGACGCCTCCCACATCACCTCACTGGGCGCCACCGTGGGCACGCCCATGCTCACCAACCTGCTTCACCGGATGAGTCGGCCCTTCGAACTGGTGGTGTCATCGACGAGCGACCCAGTGGCCGGCGAGACGGTGGCCGACCGGCTCCGGGCCGCCGCCGTGGCCCATCGGCTACAGGGGGCCCGGTTGGCCCGAGTGGGCCGACCCATGGACGGATACGTGTGCGTGGACGCCGGCGACGACGATCTCCACCGGGCTCTGGGCATGCAGGTGGTACACATCAGCCCTCAGGAGGTGAAGGATCGCTACCAGGCCGTGGGCGACGATGAGATCGCCGTTCGACGACAAGAAGTGGACCGGCATTTCGCGGTGGGGGCCAGCCCGCCCCAGGAGGACCTGACCCGAACGCTGCGACTGGCCGTGGCCATGGAAACGCTCGACCGGGACAATGCCATCGCCGCGGGGGCCATCAACTGTCACGTTCCCGAGATCCGCTTCGGCGACGACCCGGGGCTGACCCCGTGCTTCGGCTTGGGCTGTGAAACCACTCGGGGCATTCCCTGGAGCTGCACGGGAGACGTGCTCACCGCGGTGGCCATGCTGGTGGCCAAGGGGCTTTCTGGTGCCGCCCTCTACCACGAGGTGGAGGCCATCGACTTCGAGACCGGGGAGGTGGCCATTGCCAACTCCGGCGAGCACGACTTGGGTTGGACTGCCGAAGGGCAAGCCCCCGGCTTCGGGCCCAATCCGTGGTTCGCCCACGACCCCCGCACGAGCTTCCGGGCGCATTTCGAGCTGCCCGCGGGTCCGGCTTCGCTGGTGGGATTCGCCCACCAGCCCGATCACCCATCCGGGTTCGGCTTTGTGGTGGCCGAAGGGGAGATCACCGGCCGTGAGCTGCCCAGAAATCCCACCGCAGGAGGGGTCTTTCGCTTCACCACCAGCCCGGTGACCGCGGCTTGGACCCGCTGGGCCAGTGCCGGGGTCAACCACCACAGCGCCATAGCCCCAGGGCACTTGGCCCAGTCGGTGGCCTCGGTGGCCAAATTCGCCGGGGTGAAGTGCGTGGTGGTTTGAGGCCGCGCCTCTCACGTCTTAGCCGTCGAACCCCTCACACCGCGGCTAGTTGAATCCCCAGCAAATCGGCCACCGCGCCGAGGTCGCCGCGCCGAGCGCCGGGAAGAAGCGCGGCATGGTGGGTGGCACCGGCCTGACACCAGCGTTGGTACGCCTCAGCTACCGGCGCCGACGAGAACCGGAACATGGCGTTGGGACCCTCCATGTGGTGATGCCGTGAACCGATGACCTCGCCCTCGGCCACCACCAGGATCCAGCCGCCCGCCGCCCCCGATGCCGGGGTCAGGCTCACCAGCGTGGCCGGACCAACGGGCATTTCGAAGGCCACCGCCACGCCGGGGCCGTTGTCGCCGCGGTAGTGGTCTTCGGGCAATAGCCGAATGGTCGATCCCGGCGCCCGACCCGAGTAGTCGCCCTCTCCTCCGTTGGCCACCAAGATCCAGTTGCCGGGCAGGTCGAGCTGATAGAGCTCGCAATACAGGGCCGAGTTTGCCACCGCCTTGCCCAGCATGAGCGCGATGGCGGTCGGAATATCCCCAGTACAGGCAAACGGGCTGCCTCTCTCGCTCATCCGGCTCACCCCCAAACAGGCGGTTATCCCCACTCCCGGATTCCACCGCAGGGTCGGGCCGTGGCAGTTCACCGCCCCGCCACCCAGCCCGCGGGCGTCGCACAGGCCTTCGAGGGCAACGCTCAACCGGCATGACCGCTCCAACACCTCACCGGAAACCGCCTCGGCATCGGCCACCTCTTGCACTTCCTCGATCTCCCGCCGCACATGGGCCTCGGTAACCGCGGCGTACGCCTCCGACAGCTCCGGGGCGGTGATGGCCTCCACCCGCACGCCCAGCCGAGCCAGATCGCCATCGGTGGCCAGCACGTCGCTGTAGCCGTCCATGGGCTGGCCCACCAGCGCGATCGGCCGCCGCCGTATGGCGGTCACCGCCGCCGCGGCCCGCATCGCCTGATCCAGCGTGGCCGACATCTCCGGTGTGCCCAACTCCCCCACCACAGAGGCAAAGGGGCACCCGTTGCGCACCAGCACGTTGGTGAACATCACCAAGCCCACCGGGAGGCTGCGAGCAGTTGCCATCTCGGTGTCGTAGTCGTCGGGCACCACCCCGCTCTCTTGGGCGCCCAGAACCACCACCGGCACGTCCGCGCCGCTCAAAGCTTGCTCGGCCCAGGCCGGAGGCGCGGCCATGGTGGGGGCGAACACCACCATGTCCACCTCCTCGCGGGCGAACACCTCGGCCGCGTGCACCGCTTGGTCCATGCTGTCCACCAGTCCGGGATCCACCACCTCGCCGTAGGCGGCCAGCAACTCCCCCACCGCCGTGGCATATTGGCGGCGGGTCTCGCGGAACCCGGCCGGCATGGCCTCGTCGAAGAGCCCGAAGTACACCGAGAGCTGACCAATCCTCACTGCAATCCCTTCCTTGCCGAGCGGCCCTGCACACTGGAAACGATTCTGGCACAATGCCTCCATGCTCACCGCCGGCATCGCCCGAGTGGACATCACCCCGTCGGTCCCCATCGATGTGGTCGGCTATTCCCGTCGAGCGGAGCCGGCCCGGCACATAAGGGCGCCCCTGACCGCCACTGCGCTGGCCCTGAGCTCAGGTTCCACCACCGCAGTGGTCATCGCCGCCGACGTGCCGTTCCTGCTGCCCGCCCACGCCGACCGGCTGCGAGCCGAGATCGCCGACGCACTCGGCACCTCGGCCGACCATGTGATGATCAGCGTCAGCCACACCCACGGCGGACCCACCACCCATGCCCACGGCGTGAAGATCGGCGGACGCCAGCGAGAGCGCTCGGCCAACGAACGCGAGTTCATCGACTCATTCCCCCAACAGCTCGCCGCCGCGGCAACTCAGGCCGCGGGCCGCATGGAGCCGGTGCGGGCCGCCGGCGGGGTCGGCACGGTGGACCTGGCCGTGAACCGGCGGGAGAAGAACGCCGAGGGCCGGGTGATCCTCGGGTGGAATCCCGACAAGCCCGTTGACCGCGACGTGGGAGTGCTGCGAATCGACCGATTGGACGGCACGACCTTGGCCGTGGTGGTGAACTATGCCTGCCATCCGGTGGTGGTCGGCCCCGAGGATCCGGGGGTGAACCCCGACTTTCCGGGTCCAATGAGAGATCTGGTGGAGCAAGTGACAGATGCCACCTGCCTGTTCTTGCAAGGGGGATGCGGCAATCTGCTCCCGTTGGAGGGTTTTTTCGACTATCCCGGGCCCGAACAGGCCTTCGGACGCAAGCTGGGGGTGGAGGTCCTGCACGTGCTGGAGCAGATAGACCCGATCGAACGGCGGCTGGAGCGGATCGACTACGGCTCAGTCACCCCGATAACCCTGCACCGGCGGGTGGCCATCGAGCCCCAACCCGATCAGGAGCTGGCCGCAGTGGGACGCGTGGTGGAGCTACCGCTCAAACCGCTGCCGTCGCTGGCCGACCTGGAAGCCGAGCGCGATGGCTATCAGCGGGAACTCGAAGACGCTCGCCAAGCAGGCGCCGACCAGGCAGCCCTCAACCCCATCGAGTACCACCTCAACTGGGCTGAGGACGCCATCGACCAACTGCGCCAGGGCGAGGTCGCCCCCAGCGTCCCGGCCTTCCTCCAAGCCCTGAAGATCGGTGACACGGTGATCGCCACCATGCCCGGAGAGGCGTTCTCGGAGCTGTCTATCGAGGTGAAACAGCGCTCGGCAGCCGCCACTACCCTGTTCTCGGCCTACACCAACGGCGTGCTCACCTACATGCCCCCGGCGGCGGAATACCCCGACGGCGGGTATGAATGCGACTACGCCCACCACTCCTACGGGCTGGTCGAGCAGATCGCGCCCCAAAGCGAGCGAATCCTGGTGGAGACCAGCGTGGAGTTGATCTCAGTAACCTGGTGAGCGGCTCGCCCCGAGGTCGATCTTCAGGAGGTCAATCCTGGTGCCACACCTCATCGGCCCAGTACAGGTTGCCCTCGTCGTCGGCCAAGCTCACGATCACTTCCTCGAACCACTTCGACCAGCGGGCGTTGACCTCCGACTCGCCCACCTTGGCGAACGCGGTCTCGACATCGGGATGGCACTCCACGTAGGCGATCACCTGCGTGCCCCGTCGAAACAGGGTGTAGTTCTTCAAACCGGCGGTCTGGATGAGCTCGACAAGCTCCGGCCAGATCTCGTCATGGCGCTTCTTGTACTCATCAGCCATGTCCGGGTAGATCTCGAAGGTAAAACAGGCACGCTCCATAGCCGGCAAGTTACCCGGTGGCTGCGAAACGATTCCAGCGGCAACCGCGGGGGAGGTCTCCTCTCCCTCTGGGCCCATCGCCCCTCAGTCGATGAGGAAGCCCCCGTTCACATCCATCACCTCGCCGGTGATGAACTCAGCTTGCTCGCCGGCCAGGAACAGCGCTGCTTGGGCCACGTCGGTCGGACGACCCAGCCGCCCAACCGGGATGCGGTCGGCCAGATCGGCGATCCCGGTCACCATGTCGGTGTTGATGAGGGCAGGGGCCAGTGCATTGGAGGTGATCCCAAACGGGGCGTACTCGGTGGCGATGGCCTTGGCCAGGGCCATCACCCCGGCTTTGGACGCGCCGTAGGCCGCGGTGTTCTTGGACCCGCCGGTCTTGCCCGCGCTCGACCCGATGGAGATGACCCGGCCCCACCCCCGCTCCCGCATCTTGGGCAGCACCCGCTTGCTGCACAGAAAGCAACCCGTGAGGTTTACCGCCATCATCTGGTCCCAATCACCCAGCTCGGTCTCCTCCAGAGGCTGGATGGCGAATATCCCGGCATTGTTCACCAGGATGTCCACCGGTCCCCATGCCGCCTCCACTTGGGAAAAGGCCGCATCCACCGAGGGCTCGCTGGTCACGTCACATTCGGCGAACATGGTGTTGTCGGCTTGGTCTAGCGCCGACCGGTCTTCGGGCGCTCGAACATCGAGGAGGGCAACCCGAGCACCGCCGGCCAGCAGCGCTTCGGCCACCGCCCTTCCGATTCCCTGGGCTGCACCAGTCACCGCCGCGATCCGACCGGCCACACCCCCATGCCCGACCTCAGAACTCGAGATGTCCGTCATCGCTTTGCACACTTCCCTATCACGCCGACTCCACAAGCAAGGCTACGGACTCGAGATGTCCGCCATCACTTTGCAGGCTCCTCTGCTTGGTTCCTAGGCTGGAAACGTTACCGGCTCTTTTCAGGAGGCGACATGACGTCCAACGAGAAAAAGGTCCGTGTCGGTGTCATCGGCGCGGGGTCTTGGGCAATCAGCAACCATATTCCCGTCTTGGCGGCGCGGGACGACGTGGAGTTGGTGTCGGCCGTGCGCAAGGGACGCGACGCATTGGAGTCGATCGGCGAGCGGTTCGGCTTCTCCCACCTGAGCGAAAACTATCGAGATGCCCTCGACCAGGGACTCGATGCCGTGGTGGTGGCCAGCCCCTCCGGCCTCCACCACGAGCACGCCAAGGCCGCCATGGAGGCAGGCGCAGACGTGCTCTGTGAGAAGCCCTTCACCGTGGAGCCCGCCGACGCTTGGGACCTCCACCGCACCGCCGAGGAGTTGGGCCGAAATCTGGTGATCTCCTTCGGTTGGAACTACGGGCCACTGGGCATGGAGGCCAAGAGACTCATGGACGAAGAGGGAGGCGTGGGCGAGGTGGAGCACGTCATGGTGTCCATGGCGTCGGGGACCCGCGAGCTGCTCACCTCCACTGGCGGCGGCGGATATGAGGGATCGGCCGAGGGATTCGCGCCCGAGGCCGCCACGTGGACCGACCCCGCCTTATCGGGTGGCGGATACGCCCCGGCCCAGATCTCCCACGCCATGGGCCTGGCCATGTGGCTGACCGGTGATCGGGCCCGAGAGGTCTTCGCTTTCATGAACAACCGGGGGGCGCGGGTAGACCTCCACGACGCCATCTCGGTGCGATATGCCTCGGGGGCCACCGGATCAATTAGCGGCGCAAGCTGCCCTGGTCCCGCCAACGCCATCGACGATCCCGACGAACCGTGGCCCCGCCACCAGCTCCTAGTGCGCCTCTACGGCTCCGAGGGGCAGCTCATCGCCGACTTGGAGCGGGATTTCCTTTGGCTGTACCGCAACGACGGCCTCGACCTAAAGGTAGACCTGCCCCGCCACGCCGGCCTCTACACCTGCGATGGGCCTCCCAACACGCTGGTGGATCTGGCCCAGGGTCGGGATGCGGCCAACCTATCGCCCGCCGAGTTGGGCGCCCGCACGGTGGAGGTGGTGGCCGCCGCCGAGCACAGCGCCCAGTCGGGCAGCGTCGTGCAGGTCGGCGATTGAGACCAGCTTGCGCATAGAGGAAACCAGCTTGCGCATAGGTGTTGACAGCTACTCGTTCCACAGGTACTTCGGGGAGCTGAGAGAGGGCGAATCCCCTGTCGACCAGCGCTGGACTACCGATGACTTCCTGAACTCCTGTTCCGAACTAGGCGTCGACGGAGTGTCGCTGGAAACTTGCTTCTTGGACGGCGGCGCTGACGCCGAGGTGGAGTCGCTTCGCCAGCGCCTCGACCAGCATGGCTTCGAGCGGGTGCTGGCCTGGGGCCATCCAAGCGGGCTGGCCATGGGCCTCGATCCCGAGGCGTTCGCCGACGCGCTCGCTGCGGTGGATCGTGCCGCCGGACTCGGGTGCAGGCTGCTCCGCATCGTGGTGGGCATAACCCGTCATTTCGGCCAGGAGAGCGAAACCGAGGTGCTCCGCCGAGTGGTCCCCCAGGTAGCCGAAATCACCGATCGAGCTGAACAGCTCGATCTGGACGTGGCCGTTGAAACCCACTGCGATCTCACCACTGCCTCCGTCGGCAGCCTCGTCGAGCAAGTGGCCAGCCCCCGGCTGGGCGTGGTGCTCGACAGCGCCAATGTTGTCCGCATCGGCGAGGACCTATTGGCCGCCGCGGCTGCTCTGGCCCCCCACACCAAGATGATCCATGTCAAAGATCTGGATCTCCGATCGTCCACGCCCGGCGAGCCCGGGGGCCACTGGCCCGGCGTGCCCCTCGGCCTCGGCGACTTGGACATTGCCGGCGCCCTGGAGTTGATGGAAGCGGCCGGATTCGACGGGCTGGCCTGCGTAGAAGTGGCCGACATGGCCTCTGGCTGGTCAGAGCACGAGATCGTGGCCCAGTCTGTGGATTGGCTAGGCAAGTTCGCAACCGAAAGGCACCCATGCCCAGAATGAGAATGAACCAGGCCATATCGGCGGCCATCGCCGATGAGATGCGCTCTGATCCCGACGTGATCGTGTTGGGAGAAGACATCGCCGTAGCCGAGGGGCCGTTCAAGACATCGGCCGGGCTGCTGGAGGAGTTCGGCCCGCTGCGGGTGCGAGACACGCCGATCTCCGAGATGGGTTTCTTGGGCGCGGCGGTAGGGGCCGCGGCCACCGGATTGCGCCCGGTGGTGGAGATCATGTTTGTGGAGTTCCTCGGGGTGGCCCTCGACCAGCTCTCCACTGAGGGGGCCAAGTTCCACTACCTGTCGGGCGGGCTGGTCAAGGTGCCGCTAACCGTGCGGGCCTCTGTAGGCGCGGGGCTGGGCTTCGGCACCCAGCACTCCCAGACCCTGGAGAGCTGGGTGGTGGGCACTCCCGGTCTCAAGCTGGCCGTGGCCTCCGGGCCAGCGAACGCATACGGCTTGATGCGGGCCGCCATCCGGGACGACAACCCGGTGGTGGTGCTCGAGCCTCGGCGGCTGTACGCCCAGCGCGAAGAGGTCACCGTGGGAGAAGAAGGCATCATCGCCTTGGGGACTGCCCGTCAGGCGGTTTCCGGGGACGACGCCACCGTGGTGGCGCTGGGATCAACCGTGGGCGCCGCCACCGAGGCGGCTGCCGCCGCATCATGGTCGGCCGATGTGATCGACCTGCAATCACTGCAACCGTGGGACAAAAACATGGTGTACGAATCGGTGGCTCGCACTGGACGGCTGGTCACCGTGGAGGAGAACCCGCTCTCGGGCGGTTGGGGCGCCGACATCGTGGCCGCAGTGGCCTCTGACTTGTTCGATGAGCTAAAGGCCCCGCCCCTGAGGATCACCGCTCCCGACGTGCCCGTGCCGTTTGGCAAGGAGCTAGAGGAGCGGTACATGCCGTCTTCGACCTATGTGGGCGAGCAGGTCGCCGAATTGCTGGACACCGGTCGGGTGCCGCCCCCGTGGTGGCAACGCGAGGAGATAACGCCATGAGCACACCATTGGAACGCCGACAAGCACTGCAACAAGACCGCCTGGTCCGCTACGAGCGGATGGTGGAGATTCGGGCGCTGGAGAACAAGGTGCAAGACCTGTTCGACGAGGGCCTGGTCCACGGAACCACCCACCTGTGCCTGGGCCAGGAGGCCGTGGCCGTGGGAGTGGCGGCCGCCGCCCGGACCACCGACCAGGTGACCTGCACCTACCGGGGACACGGCGTGGCCTTGGCCCTCGGACTGACACCGGTGCAACTCCTAGGAGAGATCCTGGGCCGAGAAGCGGGTTCCATCGGCGGCATAGGCGGCTCCATGCACCTTTGCGACCCGGAGATCGGCCTGATGCCCACATTCGCCATCGTCGGCGCCGGAATCCCGGTAGCCGCGGGGGCAGCGCTCACCGCCCAGGTGCGAGGAACCGACGATGCCGCGATCGCCGTCTTCGGCGACGGGTCAACCAACATCGGCGCGTTTCACGAGGCTCTAAACCTCGCTGCCATTTGGAAGCTCCCGGTGGTCTTCGTGTGCGAGAACAACCAGTACGGCGAGTACAGCCGCATCGACCTGACCACACCGGTGGACGACATCGCCTGTCGGGCCGAGTCCTATGCCATCCCCAGCGCCATCGTGGACGGACAAGATCCCGACGAGGTGGCCGAGGCCGTGTCCGGCGCCCTAGACCAGGCCCGCGGCGGGTCCGGACCCACGCTGCTTGAGCTCAAGACTTACCGCTACGCGGGGCACTCCCGGGCCGACACCGCCCCCTATCGCCCCGAAGGGGAGTTCGAGCGCTGGTACGAGAAGGATCCCATCGTCAACTTCGGCCGCCAGCTGGTTGACGAGGGCGTTTTGGGCAATGACGGCATTGAGGAGGTCCAAGCCGCGGTCGACGCCCGGATCGACGCCGCGGTGGAACTCGTGCTGGCCAGCGCTCCCGCCCCGGTGGAGGCCATGTTCGCCAACGTGCTGGCACCCTGAGGAGCAATTCCGTGCGCTACACCATCAAGCTCCCCAAGTTGGGGGATACCACCGAGCTGGTGGTGGTTCTCGAATGGCTGGCCGAGGTGGGCGACGCCGTGACCGCGGGCGACGACCTGGTGCGGGTTGAGACTGACAAAGTGGACTCTGATGTCCCCAGCCCGGTGTCGGGAACCCTCGTGGAACACCTCGTGGCCGTGGACGATGAGGTGGACATCGGCGACCCCATCGCCGTCATCGTCTCCGACTGAAGTACGCCCCGGTCGAAAGACTCAGGTCAGCCCGCCGGCCCCGGCTGGGTGGAGGCCCGCCGAATCAGGGATGTGGGAATCTCGGTAACCAGGGGACCTTCGCCGCCGGCCAGCAATTTGAGCAACAGCTCCGCCGCCGCCTCTCCCATCTGCACCGCGTCCCGGTCGATCACCGTGATAGGGGGCGAGTGCAGTTCTGTGAGGGGAACGTCGTCACAAGACACCAGCGAGATGTCGACCCCCACTGTTCGCCCGGCCGCTTGCAGCGCCCGCAATACCCCGGTGAGCAGGAGATTCCCGCCGGCCACGATGGCGGTGGGCGGATCGTCGGCCGCCAGCAGTTCATGGGTGGCCTGCTCGCCGAAGGTTGCCGAGAAGCTGTCGAACTTCAACAGGTCTTCGGGAAGGTCGAGACCCCGGGCCCGGAACGCGGCCTTGAAGCCATTCACGCGCTCTCGAACCGGTCGCAGCCCCGGTCGTCCTGAGATCAACGCCACCCGGCGATGTCCCAGATCCAGCAGATGGTCGATGGCGGCCCGCATTCCATTGGCATGGTCGGACAACACGGCCGAAGCGTCGGCCGCCCCGCGTACCTGACGGTCTACCAACACCACTGGTTCGGACAGCTTCGCCAGTTCGGCCAAGGTGCCCGCCCGTTCTTCGTCGGCCACCGAGAGGATGAGCCCGTCGATTCGCCGCCACCGAAGCAGCCGGATCATGGCCTCATCCCGCTCCGGACTCCCCTCCGAATTTGTCAGCACCATGGAATAGCCCGCCTCGTTCAAGCGGCGTTCGGCACCCATGGCGATCTCGGCAAAGAGCGGATTGGAGATGTCGTTGGCGATGAACCCCACCGTCATGGTGGAGCCCCTTCTCAGGCTGGACGCCAAGAGGTTCGGCTCATAGCCCACGGCTTCGATGGCGTCGAGCACCTGCTTTCGCATCGACTCACTCACATCGGAATGGTCGTTCAGCACTCGGGAAACCGACGACAAGGCCACACCGGCATGGGCGGCCACTTCCTTCATGGTTACTTCTTTGGCAGGGATCGGCTTTTCGGCTGCCTCGTTGGTGCCGGCCTCATCGGGATTGGCCATATCCACCCCCCTTCTTAGGCTCGGTAGCGCAAGAGCATGTTTTCGCCGTATCGACAGTAGCGGGAATGGCATGGTTTGTGTTACTGGAAACGTTGCCAATACGCTGACTGACTGGACTAGATGAGGTAGTCAAGATCGTGAAGATCGAGCGCATTGAGGTAATTCCCGTCGTGGTCCCCCTCACGGAGACCTTCATGGGATCGAAGTACTCCATGTCGGAGCGAGCAACCTTGATCACTCGCGTCTACACCGATGACGGCGCCATGGGTGAGTGCTACAACGGCGACGAACCCGACACCCACCACGAGATCGCCCGGATCATCATCGACGAACTCCAGCCGCTCATCATCGGGGAGGATCCGCTGCTGGTGGAGCGGTGCTGGGAAGCCATGCTGCCTCCCACTTTCGACATTCTCCGGAACCGCAAGCTGGTGGTGATGGCGATGGGCGCGGTCGACTCCGCCCTTTGGGACCTGGCCGGCAAGGTAGCCGGCCTGCCCGTGTACAAGCTGTGGGGGGGCTACCGCACCAGCTTGCCCATCGTGGCCATCGGGGGCTACTACGGCAAGACCGACGCCCAGTTGGCCGCCGAGATGGAGGACTACCTGGAGATGGGCCTGGGCGGGTGCAAGCTCAAGATCGGCGGACTATCCCCGGCCGAGGATGCCCACCGGTTCAAAGTGGCCCAAGCAGCCGCCGGCGACGGCTTCGTGTTCACCGTTGATGCCAATCAGGGCTACACCGTGGCTGAGGCCGTGGAGTTCGTCCGCCTAGTCGGCCCCGAGAACATCCGATGGTTCGAAGAGCCGGTGCGCTGGTACAACGACGTGAGGGGAATGCGCGACGTGCGATTCATGGCCGGAGTGCCGGTGGCCGCCGGACAGAGCGAATTCAATCGCAAGGGCATGGGCGAGTTGATGAGCGCCGGGGCCATCGATGTCTGCAACTACGACGCATCCTGGGGAGGCGGACCTACCGAGTGGCGCCGGATCGCGGGAATGGCTCAGGTCTATGGGGTGGAGATGGGCCATCACGAAGAGGCTCAAATCGCAGCGCACATGCTGGCCTCAGTCCCTCACGGAACGTTTGTTGAGGTATTCCATCCCACACGTGACCCGCTGTTCTGGGACCTGATCGCCAACCTGCCCCCCATCGCCAACGGGACCTACACCGTCCCCTCGGGACCGGGCTGGGGTCTGGAGTTGGACTGGGACTACGTGGAGCACCACCGCGACGACCGGTAGCCCGGCCGCCGAAGAACTCCCCATCATCCCCGGTAGCCCGGCCGCGTTTATCTAGATCCGATAGATGCGCTCGGCGTTGGCTGAGAACAGCGCCACCTGCTCGTCGGGTGAGAAGTCGGCCACCAGCTCCACATAGGCGTCGAGCAACTCCCCGTAAGTGGAGTACATCCGATCCACCGGCCAGTTGCTGCCGAAGAACGAGCGCTCCACCCCAAAGGCCTCGATGCAGCCGTACACGTAGGGGCGGATGCTGTCCACCGTCCAGTTGGTTCCGGCCATCTGATCGCCCATGCCCAAGCCCGAGATCTTGACCACCGCGTTCTCCGCCTCGGCCAGTTTCGCCATGCCCTGGCGCCAGTTGGCGAAGTATTCGTCGTTGCGCTCCTGGGGGAACCCGGCGTGGTCGCAGATCAAGATGATGTTGGGGAACTTGCGGGCCAAGTCGGCGGCCTTGCCCATGTCCTCCCAAAGCACATCGAGGTCGTAGACCAAGTTGTACTTCTCCAGCAGGGCGTAGCCCCGGTGAAAGGCCGGGTCCACCAGATAGTCGCCCTCACCGAAGTCGCGCAGGCCTCGCATGTTGGCGAACTCGCAGTGGCGCTCGAGGGTTCCCTCCACATCGGATTGCTGAAGGCGGGCGTCGCCGGTTATGCCGGTGGGCCACCCGGTTGCGTCGGCCATGGCCTGAAGCCACTCGGTCTCGTCCACCGGATCGGCCGAGCCGATGGCCGCTTGGACATGGACGATCTTGGTCACATTCAGTCCCGCGGCGTCGGCTTGAAGATTCTCCACTGTGTAGCTGGTCAGGTCCTTCAACGGGCGAATCGCCCCTAGCTGGGGATGAATGGCGTCATCGGCCAGCCAGGCCCATTCCAGCTTGGGATGGGGCCGCTCCCAGAAGTGGACGTGTGTGTCAACAAATTCAAGCCCTTCAGCCATGCTGATTCCTCCCGGACAGTCGATTGGCCGTTACCCTACTAAAAACGTTTCCAGAAGTTCGGTGGGAGGACGATGCGAACCACACCACCCCGCGTGGCATGAGCGCTCCCGAGAGGCGGCGGGCGCTGGTCACCGGCGCGGCCAGCGGGATCGGCGCCGGCGCCGCCCGGCGCCTGCTGAGCGGAGGGGTGGAAGTGCTCGCCACCGACATCGACCGCCGCGGCCTCGCGGCGCTGTCCGAGCTCGGGGCCGAGCCATTGATCGCCGACCTGGCCGACCTCCGCGATCGAGACCGGGTCATCGAGGCCGCCCTAGGGGTGGACTTCATGGTGCAGGCCGCGGGCATCATTCGCCTGCTGCCCATCGAGAAGGTCACCGTTGAAGACTGGCGTGACGTGTTCGCGGTGAACGCCGAGGCGATGTTCTTCCTGTGTCAGGGGATCGGCGCCACCATGCCGGCGGACGGCGCCATCGTGAACCTCTCCTCCTCCTCGGCCAAGCTGGCCAATACCACCGAGGCAGCGGTCTACGCCGCCTCCAAGTCTGCGGTGCTGTCGATCACCCGGTCGTTCGCCTATTCGTTGGCGCCGATACCGGTGCGGGTCAACGCCATTTGCCCGGGCATCATCGACACGCCGATGCAAGACGCCGTGCTCGAGCAAGTGTCCGCCATCAGGGGAATGACCCCTGAGCAGCTATCCGACCTGCGGGAGACATCGGTGCCGCTGGGGCGCGGCGCAAGCCCGGACGAGATTGCCGAGCTGATCTGGTTCCTGCTCTCCGATGGCGCCGGTTACATGACCGGTCAGGCCGTCAATTTCGACGGAGGGTTGGTTACCTGGTGAGCACGCCGACGACGAGACGAGGCCGACCATGAAGATCGCGCGTGTAGAGGCCATTCCGGTCAGCTACCCCGAACCCAATGACTTCAACGCCATCCGCCACCTGTGCCTGGCCAAGATCACCTCTGACGACGGCACGGTGGGATGGGGAGAGTCGGTCACCATGTGGCCCGAGTCCAGCCTCGCCACCAAGGCGATCATCGAAGGGGTGGCTGATCTCGTAGTGGGCCAAGACCCAGTCCACTTGGATGCCATCTACCGATCCCTCAAGCACCGGGCCTGGTGGTACGGATACGACGGCGGCATCGCCTCGTTCGCCATCTCGGCCATCGACATCGCGCTGTGGGACCTCAAGGGCAAGGCCCTGGGGTGCCGAGTGCTGGACTTGCTGGGCGGACCGGTTCACGACCGCCTGCCAGCCATCGCCTCCTCCCACGCCCACCACGAGTCCATCCCCGATATGGCCGAGGAGGCAATCGACTGGCTCTCCGATGGCCTGCAAGGCATGAAGGTGGGTTTCGGCAAGCGAGGCAATGCCCGCTTGGGATTCGAGCACGACCGCGACGTGGCCTACGTGCAGGCCATGCGAGAGGCCATCGGTCCCGACAAGCACCTCATGATCGATTTGGGCTGGGCCATCAAGTGGGACATCCCCACCGCGGTCCGACGCACTCAAGCATTCGACGAACACGGGATCGACTGGATAGAGGAACCGCTTGGCGCCTGGAATCCCAGCGGCTACGCCGAATTGCGAAGCAAGACCGTGACGGCCATGGCCTACGGGGAAAAGGAGTGGACCGTCGATGGGTTCCAGCGGATCCTGGCCACCGGAACGGTGGATGTGGTGGGCTGCGACCCCGGCCGAGCCGAGGGGATAACCGGGTTCAAGAAGGTGACCGAACTAGTGGAGCAGCACCGCCGGCAGGCCAACGCCCACGCATGGTCGTCGGCCATTGTCTCCGCGGCCAGCCTGGCGGTGAGCTTCTCCAGCTCGGCGTGCAAGCTGTTCGAGCTGAAGCCGCTGGAGAACCCCATGCAGCATGAATTGGTGCCCGATCCCCTCGTCCATGTTGAAGGGTGGGTCTACCCCCCGACCGGGGCCGGCTTGGGCATAGAGGTGGACGAGCGGGTGGTGGACCGCTATCGCAGCGAAAAAGTCCTGGACAAAGGAGGCGGCTAATGGCATGGAGTGTGGGAGCAGGGCTGGAGGGCCGGGGCGTCATCGTGACTGGGGCGGCCGGCGGCATGGGCAAACCGGTGGCCGAGGCTTTCGCCACCACCGGAGCCCGGGTGATGGCCGTGGACTTGTATCAGAGCGCAGCTGACGAGGTGGTCGCTGGGCTGGAAGGAACGGACCACGTGGCCGTCGGCGCCGACCTGTCCGACCTGGATGCACACCAAGAGCTGGTGGACCGTGCTCGACGCGAGCTGGGTGGGGTGTATGCCCTCGCCCATCTGGCCGCCGTGCTGCAACGACGGGATTCCATGGACGAGGTGACCGAGCAAGACTGGGACTTCCAGGTGGACACCAACTTGAAGGCCACATTCTTCTTGTGCCGGACCGCGGCCAACGCCATGCGGAGCGCTGGCGAAGGCGGCCGCATCATCGCCTTCACCTCCCAAGGCTGGTGGACGGGAGGCTTCGGGGGCTCGGTGGTTTACTGCGCGTCCAAGGGGGGCATCGTCTCGATGGTCCGAGGGATGGCTCGCACCTACGGCTCTGATCAGATCACCGTGAATGCGGTGTCGCCGGGCCAGATCAACACCCCCATGCTGATGACCGACCTCGACCCCGAAGTGCTCGAGCAGCTCAGAGTGGCCACCCCGCTGGGCCGGGTGGCCGAACCTGAGGAAATGGCCGGAACGGTGGTGTTCTTGGCCAGCCAGCACGCATCGTTCATCTCCGGCGCCACCATCAACGTGAGCGGCGCCATGTTGATGTACTAGCTGAAAGGGCAGGCGTGAGCGACGAACCAACAAACCAAGCGGGCGATTGCCGCCCCGCACGAAGCATCTCGGGGACGGCATCGGCCCCGGCCACTCACTTGACCTGGTCGGATGCCATCAACAAGCGGGTCCGCACCGGCGACTGGGCTGACCAAGCTGTCTCCACAACAGCCAAGATTGCCGAGGCCATCGACGGAGGAGACTGGGAGACCGCCGCCCAGCTGGTGGACTACTGGATGGAGGAGGCCAAAGTCGTCCATGTGATCTATCAGGTTTGGGGCCAGGGATGGGGTTCCTTCTTGACCACCGCGGGCGTGGCCCAAGAGGATCTCGATGCCGAGGTTGTCCGAATCCGGGAACTGCTGGCTTTCCCCGATGGCGAGCCGTTCAATCCCGAGCCGCGATGGATGTCACTAGCCCACCTCGCCGGCGAACTGGGTAACCGGCTGCGCGCCTACGAGATCGATCCCGCTGAAGCTCACCGCCGACTGGATGAGCTGCAAGAAGCCTGGCGTCAGCTCCACGACCGAGGGGCCGATTTCCAGTCGGGCATGCTGAGCTTCGTGGCCAAGCGGTTGGGCGAGGCCGCGGTGGGCGACGCTTACGCCCATGTGCTCGCCCCCTATCTCGAAGAGCGCTATTCGCCGTTCGACCTGCGCGAGCAGAACTACCAGGACACCCTGTACCGCAACCTCTATCTGGCGTTCGAGGCGATGCGGGCCCATCTGGTGGGCCCCGATCGCACCGGCGATATGGAGGTGACCGAGGACAATGACAAGTTTGTGATCTCCTTTGATCCGTGCGGGTCGGGCAACCGAGGCCAACGTGGCGACTTTATTGAGGGCACCGGCTCCCGCTCCGAGCCGCCTTATGACTTCGGGGTCACCACGGAGGAGCACGACTGGGCCTGGAACGAGAAGGGCGTGTGCTACTACTGCGCCCACTGCTGCTACACGCTGGAGTTATGGCCGGCCCGCCAGTGGGGCCACCCGATCCGGGTGGTGGACTCCCCTCTCTACCCCGAAGAGACCGCCGGCTCAGAGCCAGCCAAGTGTACCTGGACCGTTTACAAGTCTCTCGAAGCCATTCCCGCAGAGGCGTACGTACGAATAGGCCTCAAAAAACCGGAATAGCCCCTGTTCAGACGTCGATCACGGCCAGGCGGTGATCGGTGGTGGTGAGGTTGTCGGGACCGTCGGTAGCGGCCACCACGATGTCCTCCAGGCGCAAACCCCACCGACCGGGGAGGTAGATACCGGGCTCGATGGAGAATGCGTGGCCGGGGCGCAATTCCTGAGTGTTGCCCTCCACGATGTAGGGATCTTCGTGGGCCTCGGTGCCGATCCCGTGGCCGGTGCGGTGGATGAAGTAGTCGCCGAATCCGGCCTCGGCGATCATGCCTCTCCCCACCCGGTCGACCGACTCGCAGCTATTGCCGACCACCGCGGCGGCAACTTGGGCCGCTTGGGCTTCGAACAGCACGTCGTAGGCATCGACCAGGTCAGCGGGGGGCTCGCCTAGGAACACACACCGGGTGATGTCGGAGCAGTAGCCCACCCCGTCGGCATCCATCATCGTCCCCCCGATGTCGCACAGCACGATCTCGCCCGGCTTGATCACCCGCTCCCCCGCCTCGTGGTGGGGGCTGGCCGCGTTCTCCCCCGCGGCCACAATGGCGAAGTTCACTCGCTGATGGCCCTCGGCCAGCAGTCGGCGGCCCAGCTCGGCCGACACCTCGGCCTCGGTCCGCCCCACCAACTCGATGTTGCCCGACCGAAGATCCACGGCCACCCTGTCCGCGGCGGCCGCCGCCAACCGCAGAGACTCCACCTCCGCGGCATCCTTCACCGAGCGCAGCGGGCTGGTCACCTCCGATGCCCGGCGGAACTCGGCCCGGGGCAGAAGTCGAGCCAGGTCCACCAGAAAACCAGCCCACATGCGGTCTCCAACTGCGATCACCGAAGCCGATCCGATGAACGACCGGGCCAGCGCGATGGGATCGTCAGTTTCATCCCACGCTGACACCGTGAACACACCAGGCTGCTCTTCGACCCTGGGCGCTTCCAAACGAGGCACGATGAGCCGGGCATCACCGTCTCGGGGTACCACCAGCATGGTCAGCCGCGGCAAAGCCATGGCCTCGTAGCCGCAGAAGTAGGGCATGTCTGCCCCAACGGACAGCAGAAGCACTTCCACTTGCTGCTCGGCCATCTGGGCCCGCAATCGTTCCATTCGCTGGTTGAACATCGGGATCAACCTACTCCTGCAACCCCGGCAGGAGAAGCCAAAGCCTGGGCGTGGGCGTGTTGGGCGTGGTGGGAACTGCGGGTTAGGGGGCTGGCTTCTATGTGGGCAATGCCCAGCGACTGGCCGACGGCCCGGAACTCCTCGAATTGGTCGGGCGGCACCCATCGGGCCACGGGCAGGTGATGGGTGGTGGGGCGCAGATACTGGCCCACGGTCACGATGTCAGTGCCCACCGCGGCCAGGTCGGCCATGGTCTGGACCACCTCTTCGTCGGTCTCGCCCAGCCCGACGATGATCGACGACTTGGTGGTGAGCCCCGCGGCCTTGGCCCGGGCCAGCACCGCCAGGCTGCGGGCGTAGCCCGCGGAGGGCCGAACCACCCGCTGGAGCCGGGCCACCGTCTCGATGTTGTGGTTCAAAACGTCGGGCCGGGCGTTGAAAACGACGGCCAGCGCGTCGGGGTCGCCCTTGCAGTCGGGGATGAGCACTTCCACCCTCACCCCAGGGGTGCGCGCGCGAACCGCATCCACCACGGCAGCAAAGCCAGCGGCACCACCGTCGGCCAGGTCGTCGCGGGCCACCGCGGTGATCACCGCGTAGTCCAAGCCCATGGCCTCCACCGCGTCGGCCACCCGCTCGGGCTCTGCGTGATCGAGCGGCCCGGGTTTGCGGGTGTCCACCAGGCAGAAGCCGCAGGCCCGAGTGCAGCGCTCACCGTTGATCATGAACGTGGCCGTTCCCTCGTTCCAACACTCATAGATGTTGGGGCAGCCAGCCTCCTCGCACACCGTCACCAGATTCCGGCTGTGCAAAACTGACCGCAGTCGCCGGAACTCGGGGCCGGTCCTGAGGGGCACCCGCATCCACTGCGGCTTGCGCCCATTGATGGCCAGCCCCTCGGACAGCCCAGCCTCGTCCATCCGGGATTGCAGCCGGACCGGTCGGCCGGGCACATCGCCCGGGCCCATCCCCCGGCTGAACGGGCTCAAGTCTTCGGGCCGCTGCCGCCACGCCACATCGGCCCGGTCTACTCCCTCCGCCCCCCAGCGGTCGGCGGCTCGGGCGGCCACCGCATCTACCACCTCCCGCATGGTCGCCCGCTGTCCTTCGGCGGCCAGGGAGGTGACCGCCTTGTCGGGGATGCCGCAGGGCACGATGCGATCAAACCAGTCCAAGTCGCAGTCCACGTTCAGGGCAAAGCCGTGCATAGAGCGGGTGCGGCTGAGGCGCACGCCGATGGCCGCGATCTTGCGGGGATTGTCGCTGTCGGGATCCACCCACACACCGGGGTAGTCATCCAGCCGGCCGCAGTTGGGCAGCCCCAAATCACCCAGCGCGTCGATCACCAATTGCTCCACCGAGCGCACGTAGGCCACCGTGTCGGCCATGCCCCCGCCCCGCTTGCCAGCCACGGTCATGATCGGATAACCGACAAGCTGTCCGGGGCCGTGGTAGGTGACGTCGCCGCCTCGGTCGGTGTACGCCACCTCGGCCCCCACTTCGACCGGATCCACCAAGATGTTGGCCTCGTCGCCCCGCAGTCCCAGGGTGAACACGTGGGGATGCTCCAACAGCAGCAAGTAGTCGCCACTCCGCTCGAACATGGCCTGCTGGCAGGCGTGGGCGTCCCGATACGACACCCGCCCCAACCATCGGATGCGAAGCGGGCTCATCGAAGGCTCATGGCATCTCGGCGTGCCAGTCGCGGGTTTCGATGATGGAGCGGAGGTGGTCCAAGAAGGCGGCCACGTAGGCCCCGTCGAAGGCCCGGTGGTCCCAGGCCAGGGCCAGCACCCCCACCGAGTGGATGGCGATGGCCTCGCTGCCGTCTTCGGCGGTGATCACCACCGGCCGACGGCGTATTCCGTCGGTGGACAAGATGGCCACCTGGGGCTGGTTGATAATGGGGAACTGCATCATGGTTCCCCACTGGCCGGGATTGGTGATGGTGAACGTTCCCCCGGAGATTTCATCGGCGTTCAGCTTCTTGGCCCGGGCCCGCCTCGACAGGTCGGCCACCTCTTCGGCGATCGCCGTCAGACGCTTGCGGTCGGCGTCCACCACCACCGGGGCCAGCAGCCCTTGGAAGTCGAGGTCGACGGCGACGGCCAGGTTGACGTAGTTGTGAACTACCAGCTCGTTGTCTCCCACCGAGGCGTTGATGTGGGGATACTCGTGAAGGGCATCGCACACCGCCCGGGCGATGAATGGGAGGTAGGTGAGGCTGAAGCCGTGCTCGGCCTTGAACTCCTCCCGGTGGGCCCGGCGCCCTTTCTCCACCCCTTCGAAGTCCACTTCCACCGCGGTCAGCACATGGGGCGACACCTGCTTCGACCGCACCATGTGCTCGCCGGTGATGCGGCGTATGTTGCTGAGTGGCACCACTGTGTCGCGTCCAGCTGCTGACGTCCGGGCAGGCGGCGCCGTTGGCGTGGTGGTGGGCGCAGAGGCCGTCGGCCGGCTGGCCGCGGTGCGGTTCTGGGCGATATACGACTCCACGTCGGAGCGGGTGATGCGCCCGCCAACACCAGTGCCGGTGATCTGTGAGGGGTCCAGCCCGTTCTCAGCGATCAGCCGGCGCACAACCGGCGACAACACGAATCGGCCACCGCCGGAAGCGGAGGTGCTCGGCGTTTCCGCAGGTGCGGGTGCCGGCTCTGGGGGCGGCGGTGGCGGTGGCGGTGGCGGAGCTGCTTCTGCTGCTGGCTCAGACGCGGGAGGCGGAGCTTCGGCCGCGGGCTCGGGCGGCTCAGACGCAGGTGGGGCAGCCGCCCCGCCCTCGCTCAGAACGGCGATCACCGCGCCCACTTCCACCGTGTCTCCCTCGGCGGCCACAATCTCCACCAGCACACCGGACATGGGCGAGGGAACCTCGGAGTCCACCTTGTCGGTGGACACCTCGAAGAGCGGCTCGTCTTCAGCCACCTCGTCGCCCACCTGCTTGTACCACTGGATGATGGTGCCCTCCATCACCGTCTCGCCCAGCTGCGGCATCCTCACCTCAGACATTGAGCCTCCCGTTCACTGTTCGTCCCAGCCAGCACTTCGCCTCAGTGCAGGGCCCGGCCGGTGAGCGAAAGCACCGACTCTCCGAATAGCTCGCTCATGGTGGGATGGGGCTGGATGAACTCGGCAACCTCCGGCACAGTGGCCTCCCAGTTCACCGCCAGATAGCCCTGGCCGAGCTGCTCGGTCACCCACGGACCCACCATGTGGACTCCGAGGATGCGCCCGCCGGTCCCGTTGTCGTCGCGGTCGGCAATGACCTTGACCAGCCCGTCGGTCTCCCCCACGATCATGGCCCGCCCGTTGCCCATGAATCGGTGCGTGGAGGTGACCACCTCGAACCCCGCCTCTTGGGCCGACGCCTCGGTGTGGCCCACGAAGGCCACCTCGGGATGGCAGTAGATGGCCCACGGGACGTTGCCGTAGTCCACCGGCGCGGGCGACTCCCCCAGCAGGTGCTTCACCACCAAAATGGCCTCGGCGAACGCCACATGGGCCAGTTGCGGGGTGCGAACCACATCGCCCACGGCGTACACCCCCGGTGCGGTGGTTTGGCAGAACTCATCGGCCACCACATAGCCCCCGTCGTCCACCTCTATCCCGGCGGCGTCCAAGCCCAGGCCGTCAGTGAACGGGCGGCGGCCCACACACACCACCACTGCGTCCACCGACAAAGGGTCGGCACCGTCGATGTCCAGCTCCACCCCGTCGCCGGTGTTCCGACAGCCGCTCACCGCGACGCCGGTGCGAATCTCGATCTTGCGCTTTTTGAACGCCCGGGTCAGCATCTTGACCACGTCGTCGTCTGCTCCCAGCAAGATCCGGGGCAGCGCTTCTAGAACGGTCACCTGCGACCCCAGATCAGCCAGCATCGAGGCGAATTCCAAACCGATGGCCCCCCCGCCGATGATCGCCGCCCGTTGGGGCAGCTCGGTGATGGACAACAGCTCGTCGCTGGTCATGATCCGCTCGCCATCCACCTCGAAGCCCGGCAGCGTGCGGGGCACCGACCCGGTGGCCAGAACCACATGGTCGGCGGTCAGCGTCGCATCGCCGGATTCTCCGCCCGACACCGAAACCGACCGGTCCGGGCCCAGCGTGCCCCAACCGTCCAGCACCGTGACTTTTCGGCCCTCCAGCAGCTTGCCGACGCCCTTGTGGAGCTGATCCACGATCTTCTGCTTGCGGGCTTGGGCCGCCCCCATGTCCACCGTCGGCGTTCCCGCGGCAATGCCGAATTGACCGGCATGGGCCACGGTGCGGTACACCGACGCCGTCTCCAGCAGCTCCTTGGCCGGGATGCAGCCCACGTGCAGGCATGTCCCGCCCAGCTTCTGCTTCTCCACCACGGCGACGTCGAGACCGGCGGCGGCACCGTACAGCGCGGCGGCGTATCCGCCGGGGCCACCGCCGATCACCACCACGTCATGGCTGCTGCTCATGGGATTCAGCCTATTCGGTAGTGAGCGGCGCAACTGCCGTATATGGTTGGGGGTGGAGCTAGAGGGGATCGAACCCTCCCGGCCAGGTGTCAAGTCTTCACCGGCCCGACCACGGGTAGCCCCATTTGGGAGAAAGCGCTGCTCTCTCCGAGGGCCGCACCGGGCCTTGAACAGAGGTCCGGTGCGGCTCCGTTCAGCATATACTGAGATATTCTGAAACTGGCTCAAACGCTCCAGCGGGTGTTCCCGCTGCCCAGACCCTCAGAGGTGCCCACCCCTGGTCAGCGCAGGATCAGCACCGCCTGAACGGCGAATGCCACCAAAATGGCCACCCCGCACAGCAGGGCCAGAAGGATCAACCGGCGAGTGCTCACCGCAGCAGGGTCAGCGGCGGCTGCGCCGTCGGCGGCCCATGTACCAGCCCGCGATCTCCGTGCAGACCACGCTGAGCACAATGGTGATCAACAGCAGCAGGAACAGCGGCAGATCCCAGTCCCACCCCAAGAAGTTGACCCGGGTCTCCTTCGTGTTCTGCGCGATGAACACAATCAGCGCCACCGCGGCCAGCACGCCGAGCACCATCCGGGCATTGATCTGCCGGAGCGCATCGGTAAACGACCGGGATTTCGGCTCAGCCCTCTCGGTGCCTTGGTGGTCGTAGGGGGGTCTCGGCTGCGGTTCAGACATAGGCCCACGCTACCCGCATCACCTGACGCAGAACCTGAAGACCCTAACTGCCCCTACACTTGGCCCATGAGAGTGGTTGTGGCCGGTGCGTCGGGGCTGATCGGGACCGCTCTGGTCGACCATCTCAACTCTTCGGGCCACCAAGTGGTCCGGCTGGTGCGCGATCCGGGGTCCCGGGCCGAGGACGCCCGCTTTTGGAACCCGGCCACCGGCGACATCGACGACAGCGCCTTCGACGGCATCGACGGGGTGGTCAATTTGGCCGGAGCGGGCATCGGCGACCGCCGCTGGAGCGAGCGCCGCAAACGCGAGCTTCGCCAGAGCCGGGTGGACGCCACCAAGCTGCTGGTGGAGGCCATGGGCGCGGCTGCCTCTCCCCCCGCGGTGCTGGTAGCCGGCACCGCAGTCGGCCTCTACGGAGACCGGGGAGACGAGCTGCTCGACGAGCAATCCGGACCTGGGACCGGATTCTTGGCCACCCTGGCGGCCGATTGGGAGGCGGCTGCCGCCGAGGCCCAAAATGCGGGCACCCGGGTGGCAATAGCCCGCGCCGGGCTGGTAGTGGCAGAAAGCGCCCCGTTCCTCACCCGTATGCTGCCCCTGTTCAAGCTGGGCTTGGGTGGACCGCTGGGCAACGGCCGACAGTGGTGGCCGTGGATCGCCTTGGAAGACCAGGTAAGGGCCTTGGCCTTCCTGCTGGAGTCCGATATCTCCGGCCCGGTGAACCTGTGCGCGCCCGACCCGGTCACGAATCGAGAGTTCACCCGGGTGCTGGCCTCGGTATTGCGCCGCCCCGCGGTAGTGGCTGTCCCCCGCTTTGGGCCTCGGCTTCTGCTGGGCCGGGAACTGGCCGATGGACTCCTGTTCTCCAGCACCCGGGCCCATCCTGTCGCCTTGACTGACGCAGGCTTCGAGTTCCGCCACCCCGACTTGCGAGGGGCGCTGGAGAAGATCCTGCGCTGATCGAACTCAGAACAGCGACTGCTCTTCCACCACGTCCTGAGTGTCGGCGGCCTCGGTGGCCAGGCGGTCGGCCTCGTCGTTCCACCGGTTCCCGGAATGGCCCTTCACCCAGTGGAAGGCAATGGATCGGGCCTCAACCTGCTCGATGATCTGCTTCCAGAGATCCTGGTTCGCCACCGGCTTCTTTTCGGCGGTGCGCCAGCCTCGGCGGATCCACCCCTCCCACCACCGGTCTTTGAAGCAATTCACCACGTAGGTGGAGTCGCAGTACACCGCCAGCGGCCCGTCCAGTGACCGCAGCGCTTCCAGCACCCCCATGAGCTCCATGCGGTTGTTGGTGGTCTGGGGCGCGCCGCCCGATCCCGACGGGCCATCGGGCACCACCCAACCCCATCCCCCGGGGCCGGGATTCCCCCGGCAGGCACCATCGGTGTACACCACAGTGGGCTTTCCAGTATCAGGCATCCGCTCATGCTGGCATGACCGCCCCAGAATTGAAAGCATTGGGCACAGTTATGTACCTCTCACACCAAGGGCATTAGACCGTGGCCGTGAACTTCTCACACCAGCTGCCCGACACCGACCCCGAAGAAACCCGCGAGTGGCTCGACAGCCTCGACGCGGTGGTCAGCGCCTCGGGCGGGCAGCGGGGCCGATATCTGCTGCGCCGGCTCCTCGACCGGGCCGACGAGTTGGGCACGGGCCTGTCGGGCACGGTGCAGACACCGTATGTGAACACCATCCCCACTGCCGACCAGCCGTTCTTCCCCGGCGACGAGTACATCGAGCGCCGCATCCGGGCCTTCATCCGGTGGAACGCCGCAGTCATGGTGGTGAGGGCCAACAAGCGGGCCGATGGAATCGGCGGCCACCTGTCCACCTTCGCCTCGTCGGCCGCGCTGTACGAGGTGGGGTTCAACCACTTCTTCAAGGGCAAAGAAGATGGGCTGCCCGGCGACGCCGTCTACATCCAGGGCCACGCCGCCCCCGGCATCTACGCCCGGGCCTACCTGGAGGGACGGCTCACCACCGGACAGCTTGACAACTTCCGCATGGAGATCGGCGGCCAGGGTCTTTCCAGCTACCCCCACCCCCGGCTGATGCCCGACTTCTGGGAGTACCCCTCGGTGTCGATGGGGCTGGGGCCGATCAACTCCATTTACCACGCCCGCTTCTACCGCTACCTGCACGACCGCCGCATCGAGGACACTAGCGAGTCGAAGGTGTGGTGCTTCGTGGGCGACGGAGAGTGCGACGAGCCCGAAACGCTGGGGTCGATCTCGCTGGCCGGACGGGCCAAGCTGGGCAACCTTATCTGGGTGGTGAACTGCAACCTCCAGCGCCTCGACGGGCCGGTGCGGGGCAACGGGAAGATCATCCAGGAGCTGGAGGGTAACTTCCGGGGCTCGGGCTGGAACGTGATCAAGGTGATCTGGGGGTCCCGCTGGGACGAGCTGCTGGCCGCCGATGTCGACGGCGTGCTGCTGGAGAAGATGATGACCACGGTGGACGGGGAGTATCAGCGCTACGCAACCGAGACCGGCGCCTATATCCGGGAGAACTTCTTCGGCCCCGATCCCCGGCTGCGCAAGATGGTGGACCACCTGAGCGACCGCCAGCTCGAGGATCTGCCCCGGGGCGGTCACGACTACTTGAAGCTGTATGCCGCCTACAAGGCCGCGGTGGAGGCCACCGACCGCCCCACGGTGATCTTGGCCAAAACCATCAAGGGCTGGACGCTGGGCGAGGGGCTGGAAGCCCGCAACGCCACCCACCAGATCAAGAAGATGACCACCGACCAGCTCATGGATCTGCGCTCCCGACTCCACTTGGAAGAGGAGATTCCCGCGGAGGCCCTCCAAGACGACGCCAACCCCCCGTACTACAAGCCGCCACCCGACTCGCCCGAGCACCAGTACCTCATGGCCCGCCGCCGCGAGCTCGACGGGCCCCTTCCCACCCGGGTGGTGAACATCCGCCGGCCCATCAAGCTGCCCGACGACAAGCTGTTCTCCGACTACGACGAGGGCTCCGACGGGCGCGAGGTGTCCACCACCATGGTGTTCACCCAGATGCTGCGCAACATGATGCGAGACGAGAAGTTCGGGGCCCGGGTGGTGCCCATAGTCCCCGACGAGGCCCGCACCTTCGGCATGGACTCGCTGTTCCGGGAGTTCAAGATATACGCCTCCGAGGGCCAGCTCTACGAGCCGGTGGACCACGACCTGCTGCTGTCCTACGCCGAAGGGCAGGATGGCCAGCTCCTGGAGGAGGGCATCACCGAGGCGGGATCGCTGGCCTCATGGACGGCGGCGGCCATCAGCTACGCCACCGTGGGCGTGCCGATGGTGCCGTTCTATTCCTTCTACTCCATGTTCGGATTCCAACGGGTGGGCGACCTGATCTGGTCGGCGGCCGACTCCCGGGCCCGGGGGTTCCTGATGGGCGCCACCGCGGGGCGCACCACGCTGATGGGCGAGGGCTTGCAGCACCAAGACGGCCACAGCCTCCTGCTGGCCTCCACCGTGCCCGCCTGCTGCGCCTACGACCCGGCGTTCGCCTACGAGTTGGGCGCCATCGTGCGGGCCGGCCTGCACCGGATGTACGGCAACGGCGGGGGCGACGACGTCTTCTACTACATCACCATCTATAACGAGAACTACCGCCAGCCCCGCCGGGCCGACTTCATCAGCGATGAGCACATCCTGTCGGGGCTCTACCAGTGGAACCATGCGCTGGATGGCACCGAGCAGCAGGCCACGATCATCTTCTCCGGCACCGCCCACCAGGCGGCTCGGGACGCCCAGGCCGAGTTGGCCGAGCATTACGGGATCGGGGTGGATCTGTTGAGCGCCCCCTCCTTCAAGGCGGCCCGGGAAGAGGCGCTCGAAGTGGAGCGCTGGAACCGCCTGCACCCCGAAGAGGAATCCCGGGTGCCGATGGTGACCCAGCGGCTCGGCGGTGGCCGAGGGCCGGTGGTGGCGGTTACCGACTACATGACCCTGGTTCCCGACCAGATCGCCCGCTGGGTGCCTCGGCGGTTCATCCCCCTGGGCACCGATGGCTTTGGGCGCTCCGACACCCGGGAATCGCTACGCCGATTCTTCGAGACCGACGCCCATAGCGTGATCTCCACTGTTCTGAGCGCCCTAGCCGCCGATGGCAGCCTCGATCCGGAGGTGGCCAAGGACGCCGTGGCCCGCTACGACCTGAATCGCCCCCACTTCGACCCCACCGGATAGTCGCTGTCCCTAAGAGCGCAGGCCGCGAGCCATTTGGCGGCACCCGGTGAAAGGATCGCCGTGATGCGGACAAGTAGCCAGCGATGAGCATCCGCTTGGCGCGCGCCCGAGACCAAGACTGGTTTCGAGCCATGTACCACGAGAACTATCGTCCGCTGCTCGCCTATGCCCGCCGCCGGGTGGACTGGTCCACCGCCGAGGAAGTGGTGGCCGACACGTTCTTGACCGCCTGGCGGCGGCGGGACGACGTACCTGAGGGTCATGAGCGCCCGTGGTTGTTCGGAGTGGCCCGCAATACGATCCGCAATGCCAAACGGGCCTCAGGGCGGCAGACGGCGGTCCGCGAGAAGCTGCGCGGCCAGCCGAAGCCGGGGCCAGATGATCCTTCGTCGGCTGATTCCACCACTGAAGCGGTGGATGGGCGGGCTGCGGTGCTGCGGGCCGCGCTCGACAGTTTGGCTGAGGCCGACCGCGAGGTGCTCATGCTGGTGGCCTGGGAGGAACTGTCCTACGCCGAGATCGGGCAGATGCTCAGCCTGACGCCGAATGCGGTGGCCATCCGAGTCCACCGGGCCCGCAAGCGGTTCGCCAAACAGGTCGACCGGCTCAGCGCCGATCAGGAGCCAATGAAAGGTCCCTCCCGGAGCGGACATGAAGAGGACATCGATCCCGAACGAGAGAGGAGAGCGCTATGAGAAAACGAGCGACACCCATCAACGACACGCTGCTTGACGAGCTTCGCCAGGCCAACCCTGTTCAATCCGACGCCCTCCCCTCGTCTCGGGACTCGCAGCCTGCCCGGACTCTGGAGGAGATCGTCATGTCCGACACCCCAACATCTGCCCTGTCAACGCCGGAGGCGGTTGTCCCTATCGACCGCGCCCGCCGCCGGCGCCGCCGGATCAGTTCTTTGGCCGCGGCGGTTGTGGTCGTGGCCGCAGTGGGCGTCGGCGTCTTCGCCATCGACTTCGGAACGGCGCCTGACGCCACCGCCGAGGTACACCGTGCCGCGGCAACCTCGGCGGCTTCGGGCGCGGACTCTATGAGGTGGGAGACGAGGGTGACCATCGGCTTGGCCGAGCCCGACCCCCCGTTGGAGTTCTCCATCACCGGCACTGTGTCGGGCGGCAACTCCGAGATCAGGTGGCGATCGCATTCCGACATGGCCGCGGTCGGAATGGAGCAGATCGGACCCTTGACCGTGGTGTCCGTGGACGGCGAGGTGTACATCTCTACCGCCGAAGGCGTGTGGGAGGGGCCGCAGCCGGCATCAGATCTCTCCCTGCTGTCGGCCATCACTGCCGACTCGCTGATAGGCGACCTCGAGCAACTCACCGATTTCACCAAAGTCGGCAACGAGGTCGTTGACGGCGAGAAGTGGACCCGCTACCGGTCCTATGCCGCGCCCAACGACGCGGTCCGCTCGATTCTGGTGTTGACTCTGGGCTTCTCGCAGATACCGGTCGACGCAGGCCAGACGGGGGAAGTCGAAACCCCTCATCTGAACGTCTGGATCGACGGCGACAACCTCATCCGCCGGGTGAGCTTCGGCAGCGAGACGGTGAGTGCGGGCAGCTTCACCGCGGTCACCGACTTCGGCGGGTTCGGCGAGTCTGTCGAGATCGTCAAGCCGGTCTCCTGATCCCCCCTGACGCCGCCGGACCCCCAACGACTGCGGGTTCGGCGGCGGTCAGGCGGGTTGTAGGTGGTTCAGCTCGGTGACGTTGTCGAGGAGGATCTTCTTCTTGGTGGCGTCGTCGAAGCCCCTGTCTTTGAGCTCCACCAGGTAGTCGAGCGGCTGGGGCATGCCCTCGATGTGGGGCCAGTCGCTGCCGAAGATCACCCGGTCGTCCCCCATGTAGTGGACCACCTCGGCCACGTCGTCCTCCCAGAAGGGGTTGATCCACACGTGCTGGCGGAACAGTTCGGAGGGATCCTCCTTGAACCAGCCGATGCTCTTGTGGGTGGCCTGGCCCAGCTTGCGGAACATGTCGCTCAAGAACTGCGATCCGTTCTCCACCGACGCGATCCGCAGGTTGGTGAACCGCTCAAACAGCTTCTCCAGGGCCAGGGTGATCAGGTAGTCATAGGCGGCCCGCTCGATGTTGTAGGCCTTGATGCTGGGCTTGTACTTGCGGTGCTTGGCCATGCCCGCCGAGGCGAACCCGTCCACGTCGTAGCCGTGGGTGGTGTAGCCGCTGTCGCCGGCGTGGACCACCGCGCAGATGCCCGACTCGTTCACCCGGGCCCAGAACGGGTCGAAGTGCTCGTCGGCCGGCGACATGAACCCATCGGCGGTCCACACCGCGGCGGGACGCATGACAATGGTGCGGGCGCCTTTGTCGAGGGCCCATTCCAGCTCGTGGCAAGCCCAATCCACGTCGCCCAAGGCGATGTAGGGGGCGGCGAAGATGGTGTCTCTGTAGGCGAATCCCCACTGCTCGTCGAGCCAGCGGTTGAATCCGCCGAATAGAGCGCACACCGCCTCGATGTCCTCTTTGATGAGCTCCTCGTACAGCACGCCCAGCGTGGGGAACAGCCACACCGACTGAAGCCCCTGCTGGCGGACCTTGTCGACCCGGGCGTCCCGGTCGTCCACGTAGTAGCGGGGCAGTTTCTCCCGCTTGCTCAGCATCTCGGCGGGGTTGCGGCCCTCGGGGTTGCCCCGGAAATAGTCGTGCATGGCGCCGGGCAGGGCGATCGGGTCCCAAGTGGGGTTCACCACCGCGTGGCTGATCTGGCCGCCCACCAGGTGGTATCGGCGGCCGTTCACCTCAGCCCATTGCACGCAGCGGGGGCGCATGGCCGGGTCCACATGGCGGGTGAAGGCGTCTTCCGCCTCGTAGTAATGGTTGTCGCAGTCGAAGGGGATGTAACCGAGCTCGTCCACGAAACCAGGCTACCGCCGGGTAGTTGGCGGTGCCCTCTTGGACGCCGGGTCCCCGCCTGCCATCAGGCGCGCTACCGTCGGCCCCGTGTCTGAGACTCATGAATCTGAGCCCGCCATCCTCACCGAAGACCGGGAGCGGGTGCGCTACATCACCCTGAACCGCCCCGAGCGGCGCAACGCCCTGACCATGGCCCAGCTCGGCCAGTTATTCGATGCCCTGGCCGAGGCCGACGCCGCGGCTGATGTCGGCGCCATTGTGGTCCAGGGTTCGGGCGAGGCGTTCTGTTCGGGCATCGACCTCGACCCCGACGAGATCGACCTGGACTACGACTCCCGGTCCTTCGAGCAAGAACTGGCCCTGGTGGAGCCGTTCCGGCGGTTCGAGGATATGTTGCGGCTGCGCACCCCGGTAATTGCCTCGGTGCACGGCTATTGCCTGGCGGTGGGCACCGACATCGCCTTCCACGCCGATATGACCGTCTGCGCCGAGGACGCCCAGTTCGGCTACCCCATCGTGCGGTCGATGGCCTCGCCCTCCACCCATATGTGGACCTATCTGGCCGGCCCCCAGTGGGCCAAGCGCCTGCTGCTCACCGGAGACATGATCGACGGCACCACCGCGGCCCGAGCCGGCTTCGTGCTAGAGGCGGTGCCCGCCGACGACCTCGCCGAGCACACCCACGCCCTGGCCCGCAGGGTGGCCACCGTGCCCAACGACATCTCCGCCGCCAACAAGGCCATCTGCAACAAAGTCCTAGAGCTGATGGGCTACACCGCCGCCCAGGAGGCAGCCCGCGAGCACAACGTCATCGCCCACCAGTCCCCCGCCGCCCAAGAATTCGGCCACATCATAAGAACCGAGGGCTTCAAAGCCGCCCGAGCCTGGCAAGCCGAGCAATTCGGCTAGCCGCGACGATTCATTGGTTCACTACCATGGCCCAGCAATGACCCCCCCTTTACGTTGTTGGGTGGCTCTGGCCGTGGGAGTGTTGGGGCTGGTTGCTCGCCGTGGCGGGTAGGGCTTTGTCCCCCTGTCGGTTGACGGTTCGGGGGGTGGTGCCGCCCGCTGCGGGGGGCGTCTGGGACCTCTGACAGGGACGTGTCTGCGGGTTGGCCCGCAAGGCTTTGTAAAGTGGTTGAGGCCAAGGCGCCGGGAGCTTCCGAGCAGTTTGTTCCCGGACGCAAGGAGTCCAGCCATGGAGGATTCAGCCGGCGTCGCCGCCGTCGAGGTGTTCGTCGGCGTCGACATCGCCAAAGGCGACCACTGGGCGTGCGCGATCACCGCGGGCGGGGAGGAGTTGTTCTCCCGGGCGGTGCGCAACGACGAGGCGGCCATAGACGCGCTGATCGATGAGGCCGCCGATCACGGGCCGGCGGCTCTGGTCGTCGACCAGACGGGGTCGGCGGCGTCTTTGGTTTTGGAGGCCGCGGCACGGCGGGGCGCGGCGGTGGCCTATGTGCCCGGTTTGGTGATGCGACGGGCCGCGGACCTGTACGCGGGGGCGGCCAAGTCCGACCCGAAGGACGCGTTCGTTCTGGCCGACTACGCCCGCCGCAACGCCGACCGGCTCGGCTGGGCCGAGCCCGCCGGAGAGCTGTTGGCGCGCCTGCGGGTGCTCAACGGCCGAGACGCCGATCTGGCCGCGGACGCCACTCGGGCGGCGAACCGGCTCAGAGACGCCCTTTTGGCCGTGTGCCCCGCCCTGGAGCGGGCCGTCGGCGACCAGCTCTCAACAAGCGCCGGGCTGCGCCAAGCGCTGTCTCGCTGGCCGACCCCCGCCGCCCTGCGAAAAGCGGGCAGAGCCCGGATCCGAACCGCGATCGCCCGGCGCAACCCCCGCAAAGCCGACACCCTCGCCGCCGCCATCTGGTCAGCGCTGAGCGCCCAGACCATCACCGTGGCAGCCGAGGCGGCCTGGGGCGACGCCATCTCCGACCTCGCCTCAGACCTCGACCGCATCTGCGGGCGCCGCGACCAGCTCGAAACACAGATCGAACAAGCGTTCATGGACCACCCCCTGGGAAAAGTCCTGTCCACCATGTGCGGGTTCGGCCCCCGAACCGGCGCCCGAACCCTCGCTGAGATCGCCGACCCCCACCGCTTCGACAACCCAGCCCGCCTCGCCTCCTACGCCGGACTGGCCCCCACCGACCGCCAGTCAGGCCGAAGCCACACCACCCGACAGAACCGGCACGGCAACCACCGGCTCAAAAACGCCATGTTCCAAGCCGCCTTCACCGCATCCCAACACGACCCCTGGGCCCGCGCCTACTACCAAAAGAAACGAGCCGAGGGCAAAAAACACAACGCCGCCATCACCGCCCTGGCCCGCAAACGCTGCAACATCGTACTCGCCATCCTCAAAACCCAAACCCCCTACCAACCACCCCCCAACCAACCAGAAAAACTAGCCCCCGCAGCTTGACAACAACACAGGGACACCCCCCATGCTCTTCAACGTCACCCAACAGCTCCCCTTCGGCGTCATCGCCACCGATCGGCTCTTCGACCTCTGCGCCACCGGGCGTCAAACCCGGTGCATCCCTCGGAGGCGATCCTGATGGCCGGACCGTCGAATATGGCGATCTTCGGAGTGCTGGCCACTCGATCGCTGCCCGACCTGCATCTGATGGGACCAGGACAACAGTCCAGAGCCATGCCGAAGGAATCCTCTTGAGCAGCCCGTCGAACCGTACGAGGTTTGCCGCTCTGGCGACTTCTATCCTCCCCGACCTCCACGCGCTTGACCCCGCCGGACGGGTCATGACCCGTCGTTCCCAATAGAGGAGGCAACATGCCCGAAGCCCTTGAACTCGACCTGGACTTGCCTTCAGGACCTGCTGACAACGACAACATCACCGACTGGTGCCTGGAGCAGTTCCACGCCCACTACGGCGATCACATCACCAAAGACGACATTTGGGAATATCTCTACGGGGTGATGCACGCCCCCGACTGGCGAGAGCGATACAAGCACGACTTGCAGCGCAACCTCCCCCGGGTGCCTCTAGCCCCCGACTTCGAAGCATTCCGTGCCGCCGGCCGAGCACTCATGGACCTGCACGTCAACTACGAGACCGTCGACGAATACCCAGTGCCCTGCCTCGTAGACGGCCAGCCCGACGAAGGAGACGCTGACGACCCGTCGGCCTACCGGATCGAAAAGAAGATGCGCTGGGCCAAAGAAGGCAAAGAAACCAACCGATCAGTGCTGGAAATCAACAACCGCTGCAAACTCGTCGACATCCCCGACGAGGCCCACGACTACACCGTGTCAGGCCGAACCCCCCTTGACTGGGCCATCGACAGCCTCCGATTCAAGCTCGACAAGCCCTCCGGCATCACCGATGACCCCAATGGTTGGCACGACTGGGCCGACGAGCCCTTCAACCTCATCCGCCACCTCCGCCGCCTTATCACCGTCTCCGTCGAAACAGCCCGAATCGTCAAAAGCCTCCCACCCTCACTTTGAAAGCCCGAGCCACGCAATCACTCAGCTCAGTCTGATGCCGTTGGCAATCGTCTGATTGAGCAGGCACGTCAAACTGTCGGCGAATTGCCTCACCCGTTTCAGAAGGGGTGGGACCATGTCAGGGCAGGCAATACCAGGCGCGCTTGGCCGCTTCCGTCTTGAACTTGCCCTGTCTCGCCTGCTCTTCCAACTCTTCCCTTGAGAACCCGCACTTCTCCAACAGCCGCTCCTCGGCTGCCTTGAGCTGTTCAGGAGATGGGCAGTACACACAATCTTCTACAGCATTGTGCGCATCCTGAAGATGAGAAAGCTGGGTGGCGTCCATGCACAAGAGCGTAAGCACCACAGCGACACTTTGTTCATCTTTTGAACACCCACTGCTGCTGCCATGTCTTCGTCCACCCAGCCACGCCGAACAGCTAACGGCCCCTCTTCTCCAGTTCTTCTAGGACTCGGCTTCCGAATTCAACCCGGTAGGGCGCTGCCTCCACGGATGCGGGATCGACTTCGAAGCCCAGGGAGTCCAGCCGTTCGACGACCCAGTGGTACCACTCCTGATCGTCTTCTGGATCGAGAGCTCCGATCACCGATTTAGTGAGGCTCTCCCGAGTGGTGAACCGCCACGGGTCGCTCACCAAGGCTTCAAGCTCGGATCCTTCGTGCCAGGATGCACCGCGCACCTCGCCAGTTTCGGGGTTCCAGTCAACCGCATGAAGAGTGCTGCCAAACCCGCGGTCGTCGCTCAGGACGACTCGCTGGCCATCACTCAGATCTGCGAACTCAGTCAGACTGAAGTTGAGCGCAAACGGTTTCGGCCCGTCAGGCTCTTCCACAATTGGAAGCTCCGGATGGTATGGCATGGGTTGCGGGTCATCTACGGGCAACGGAGGGACCGGCTGGTCGGCGTACCTCACGGATTCGTCCCCTTTCGCCTCGCAAATCGCCCCTAGCGCCACGACTCTCAGCATCGGCCGACCGTCTCTGACATGGGTTCTGAGAATACTCGTAATTTTTGAAAAAGTCGGAGATTTTTCCTGGTCAGGGTGGGTTTTTCGGGGGGTAACTGTCACTGGTCGTGGGTAGGGTGACGGCTATGGAATTCAGGGCTATCACCGATGGCGACGGGGGCGGTTCTCCTATGGGAGCGTGCCTTTCGGGCGGGGTGAGTGTGGCTGCTGTTGATGTGGCTGGGCTTTCGGGGGATGGGTTGCGTGGGCGCCTGAGAGAGATCGGGCGGGCTGAGTCGAAGCTGGGGGCGATGAAGTCTCAGGTTCTGGCTGAGCTGAGCCGCCGTGAGAATGCGGTGGCCGCGGAGAGGGTGGCCCGCGAGGAGTTGCAGGCGTCTAGACGGGGTGCCCAGCGCGATGTGGAGGCTGCTGAGCGACTGACGGTTCTCTCGGAGACTTCGGAGGCCTTGTCTTCGGGAGAAATCCCGGTGGGGCATGCCCAGTTGATTGCCCGGGCCGCTTCTGAGGGGCCGATCGATCAGTCCTTCTTGGTCGACGCGGCCAAGCGCCAGGGTTATGACCAATTCGCCAAGACGTTGCGCACCCATCAGCAGGAGCAGTCCGACGACGATGGGCAGTCCATCTACGACCGGCAACGCAAGAATCGCACCGGAAGGGCTTTTTCGAGCCGAGAGACCGGCATGTACCTGTTGTCAGGGGAGTTCGATCCCATCACCGGCGCCAAGATCGACACGGTGCTGGCCGCAAAGGAGAAGGAACTGTGGAATCAAGAAGATCCCCGCGACCGGCGCACACCTCAGCAGCGCATGGCCGACGCCATTGCCGAACTGATCCTCGAGCCCGAGAAGGGCAAGGCCCAAGGCACGGCGCTGATGGTGGTGGCTGACTACGACGCCGTCAACCAAGAGCTAGTCAACGCCCGCCTGGCCGACGGCACCCCCATCCCGATGTGCGAACTGGTTCGCCTGGCCTGCGACGCCGAGATTCTGCCCGGCGTGTACCGGGCCGCCACCCAGGAAATGAACCTAGGACGCCGGCGGCGCACCGCCAGCGAAGCCCAGCGGGCTGCGCTGATCTACCGGGACAGGGAGTGCATCGGCTGTGGCGCCAGCGCCAACCGGAGCTTTGCCCACCACGTCCAATTCTGGCGCCATGGCGGACCCACCGACTTCGGCAACCTCGTGTTGGTGTGCAACAAGTGCCACCACAGCATCCACGACGACAACTACCAGGTCGCCCACGACCCCGACGCCAAACGCTGGAAAACCCACCCGCCGCCCGACCCCTTCCCCGACACTGGTATTGATACAACTCGACCACTCCAGCGCAACCCTTTGCTCCGAAACTGATCGACAGGGTGTCCAAATGAAGAAAGTGGACTTGCTGAAGGAACTTCGGCGGATTGCGCAGAGAAAAGGCCTTATGCTTGAGCTGCGGCGCAAGGGCGCCAAACACGAGGTCTGGCGTTTGGGCAATACGACACTGACGATTCCCCGCCATAGGGAGATTTCTCGGTTCACTGCCGAAGGGCTGATCAAGGACGCAGAAAGGGAGCAACCATGTCGCTAGCACCCGACACTGATGCTCAACCATCAGTGAGCGACACCCACCACCTCACTGTCGTCCGATCAGGCAAATGGTGGGCGATCAAAGCCGACAACCTACCCGGATGCCACACCCAGGCGAGGCGACGCGCCAAGATCGAGGTAACAGCCCGCGATGCCATCGCGCTGTGGTTTGACGCAGACGAAGCCGAAGTCGGCCCCTTAGTCGTCAACTTCGCCGAACCAGGCTGACTCCTAATTCATCAGCCCTTCCCATTCAATAGCTGACCTAGCGCTTGGTGGAAGTGGATTAGGGCTACTTCGTGGCGGCCTACGAGGGTTTCTTCGACCAGGCCGGAGGATAGGGACTGCTGGATCTTGACTGCTTGGGGGAAGTCTTCGCCGGCGCCGACTCGTTGGTGTAGCTCCAGGGTGCGCTCGTAGTGGGGGCGGGTTTGTTCTGTGACGGGCTCGGGGGTGTAGAGGGTCATGGTGACGTCGGTTTGGTCGACCGCGGTGGGCAGGAATTGGTACACCGCGAAGTGGTCCACGCTGTGGCTCAGAATGACGTTGGGAGCGATCAGATATTCCACAGTGGCCCGGCCGAGCAGATCCCACTGGTCTTCGGGGGCTTCGGCCAGTTCCAGGATCGACTTCTGGCAGGTTTGGAATCGCAGGTTGGGGCCGTACCCGCGGTAGGTCATGGGCTGAGACAGGTAGTACTTGCCCACTGTGGTGCGGTGTAGGGAGAACACGTGGTACGACTCCAAGAACGTGTCCACCAGCAGCTTCCAGTTGCACGGCCAGCTCGACTCCCACCGGTCGAACGGGAGGTAGCTGCCCGCGCTGAAATCATCCAGATCGAACGCGGCCTCCCCTACAAGGCTGGCCGCGTCAATCGGGCCATCACCCTCGGGCTGCACGAACACCATGCCGTGGGCCTCTCCCACCGGCACCGTCACCAAACCGAGCTCCGACTCGTCGGTCCCGTCAAACCCCTCCCCCGCCTGGGGCCGAGCCAAGAGCGTTCCGTCTAGCCGGTATGTCCAGGCGTGGAACGGGCACCGCAGCGAGGCTGCTCCCGATCCACACCCGCTCACCACCGACGACGCTCGGTGGCGGCACACGTTGCGGAACCCCCGCAGCACTCCGTCGTCGCCCCGCACCACTGCAAGCGGGACTCCGCCGACGGTGAGCGACACGTAGTCACCGGGCGAGGCCACCGCCCCCGACAGGCAGGCCACCACCGGGCGGTGGCGGAACAGCGTCTCCCGCTCGGCCTGCCAGTGCTGTTCACTTACATAGACATCAGCGGGCAGCACTAGCACGTCGTCGGCCAGCTGCGTGGTGCCCGCGGCGTGGTGGGCCAACAGCTCCCGGATCAGCTCCACCTGGGTCTCGCGCCGCACGCCCGGAGACTACCGGAGACCACGGGAGACCCTCATGCACGATTGGCCTCACCCGACTGCGCGGCCCCGGCCCAGTAACGTCGGCGGATGATGAAGCTTCGGTACATGAGCACCAGTTGCCTCAGAGGCCTTCCGTGAACCGCGACCTGTACCTGTATGAGGTGGTCGACGTCATCGGGCAAGGCCAGTACGACTACATGGAGCACCTGTGGCAAGACCCGGTGCTGCGCATGCCGGAGATGTTCGGGCTCCAGGGCGCGTTCTACATCCTGGGGGCGGGCGGGGGGCGCTGGCCCCAGGTCATCAACATCTGGGACATCGGATCGGAGGGCTGGAAGGGCCTGGCCAAGAACCTCGACCGGCTCAACCTGAAGCGGCGCAAGGCGTTCTACGGCGACTGGTGGGACGAGGCCGCCCAATGGCGCTCCGGCGGATTCGACCGGCTGTGCGGGGGCGTGCCCGGCAGCCCGAGCACCACCGAGATCGCCGAGGCGGGCATCACCGGCACGCTGTTCGTGAACGAGATCCTCACCGTGCGGCCGGGCACTCCGATGGAGTTTCTGGCCGCGGTGGTGCAGGAGCGGGTGCCCCTCATGGCCGACTACGGACACCGCCCCACTGGGCTGTACGAGGTGCTTAACAACCAGCACGAGGTGGTGATGGTGTGGGCCGCCGACATCGCCTCCCACGTCACCTACCGCCAGAACCGCGACACCACCCGGGGGCTGTGCGACGAGGGCACCGCCGACGAGCGGATCACCGCCTGGGAGCAACGCTCGGCCGAATACGTGACCGGCGGTGACACCCACTTGATGACCCCGTTGCCCCGCACGGTGTACGGCCCCGAAGACTGGGAGGACGCCAGCCTGGAGAATTGGCTGGCCGCCCAAGAATCAGCCGCGCAAGATACAGCCGGGGGAAGCGATGGATAGGTTCGACCTGACCGGCAAGGTGGCCCTGGTTACCGGGGCCTCTCGAGGCATCGGCCACGCTCTGGCCTTGGGGCTGGCGGAAGCCGGGGCCAAGGTGGTGGTGGCCAGCCGCACGCTGGACGCCTGCCAGACCCTCGCCGACCAGATAACCGCCTCGGGCGGGGAGGCCATGGCCGCCGAGCTCGACGTCGGCGAGCTGAACCAGCATCAACCGCTTCTGGAGGCTGTTTTGAGCCACTTTGGCCGCCTCGACGTGCTGGTAAACAACGCTGGGGTGCTGCGCCCCCACCTCACCACCCGGGTCACCCCTGAGGAGCTGGACGGCATCTTGGCGGTCAACCTGAAGGGACCGCTGTTCCTGTCGCAGGCCGCGCTCGACTACTTGGCCGCCGATGGGGGCGGTTCGATCATCAACATCGGGGCGCTGGGAGCCTTCCAGCCCATGGAGGGCATCGGGGCCTACTGCGCGGTCAAAGCGGCCATGGCCAACTGGACCACCACCATGGCCCGGGAGTGGGCCAGCCGAAGGGTGCGGGTGAACCTGCTGGTCCCCGGCCCAGTGGCCACCGACATGATCTTGCCCCGCGACTCCGAGGCCCGAGCCCGCTTCGAGCAAGAGGTTGCCGCCGAGACCATTTTCGGCCGCCTCGGTGTGCCCGATGACCTTGTTGGCGCCGCGGTGTTCTTGGCCAGCGACGCATCTGCTTTTATGAGTGGTCGACCGGTATTCGTCGACGGCGGAATGCTGCGCTGAGCAGGCTGTTCAAATGGTGCGCATCTTCCGCACCGGCACAGGGTAGGGTCGGGTCATGGCCACTGATTTGGCCCATGAAGCTCTGATCGCGCCTTCAGTGCTGCCCGCTGATTTCGCCCGCTTGGGCGAGGAGTGCATCGGCTTGGAAAAGGCCGGGGCCGACCGGATCCACTGGGATGTTATGGACGGCCGGTTCGTGCCCAACCTCACCTTCGGCCCCGACGTGATCGCCTCGATCCGCCCATTAGTGTCACTGCCGTTCGAGGCCCACCTCATGGTGGAGGAGCCCCACGAGCTGGCCCCCCGCTATGCCGAGGCCGGCTGCGAGCTGCTCACCGTCCATGTCGAGGCCTGTCCTCATCTGCACCGCACGCTGGGGGCCATCCGAGAACTGGGCATGGATGCCGGCGTGGCCCTCAACCCGGCAACTCCGGCCTCCGCCGTGGCCCATGTGCTGGACCTGTGCCGACTGGTGCTGGTGATGACCGTCAACCCCGGATGGGGTGGCCAGTCGTACATCGCATCAATGGAGTCCAAGGTGGCCGAAGTGCGGGCGATGATCGACGAGGGCGGACACGACGTGGAGTTGGAGGTGGACGGCGGTATCGGCCGGTCCACCATCGGAGCCGCGGCCCAAGCCGGGGCCGGGGTGTTCGTGGCCGGCAGCGCGGTGTTCTCCGACGAGCTGGGGTTCAACCACGCCATCACCGAGTTGCGAGAAGCAGCCGCCGTCAGTTGACCATGCGATGCCGCCGACGGCCGATTGCGGCTGTGCTGGTGCTGGGAGCCCTGATGCTCGGCCTCAGCGCCTGCGGTGATGACGACCAGCCCGATTTGAGCGCTTTCTGTCAGAAACTGGAGACCGCTTTTGGACCTGAGGGCGCATTGGCCTCGGACTACTCCGACGACCCGAGCGCTGCGGCGGCGGTAGTGGACGAACTTGAAGCCATACGCCGGGTGGCGCCGCTGGAAATCGAGCCGTCGCTGGCCACCATCAATGCCACTGCGAGCCTCATCATCGAGGCCTTCGACAACCCGGAAGACTTGACGCTCGAAGCGGAGCAGTTGCAGCAAAGCGAAACGGCCGCCGTTGAACTGGCCCGATACTCAATCGAACATTGCGGATTGAGGCTGGACTGGGAGAGTCCTGTGGTGTTCGTCGACCCCGACAAGATTCCCGGCGAGGTACGGCTGGACGTGCGGGGCTAGCCATTGCCGACCAGTGAAGTCGGCCGGCGATCGATCAGAGCATCTCGCCGCGCTTGACGATCACGTGGTCGATGATGCCGTACTGCTTGGCCTCTTCGGCTGTGAACCAGCGGTCGCGGTCGGAGTCGGCCTCCACCTGTTCCACCGACTGGCCGGTGTGGGTGGCGATGCGCTCGGCCAGCAGCTCCTTCACGTAGGCGTGCTGCTCGGCCTGGATGGCGATGTCGGCGGCCTGGCCCCGAACGCCGCCCGAGGGCTGGTGCATCATGATCCGAGCGTGGGGCAGGGCATAGCGCTTGCCGGGGGCTCCGGCACACAAGAGGAACTGGCCCATTGAGGCGCCCAAACCCATGCAAATGGTCCCCACATCGGGGGTGATGAACTGCATGGTGTCGTAGATGGCCATGCCCGAGGTGACCGACCCGCCCGGGGAGTTGATGTAGAGCCAGATGTCCTTCTCGGAATCTTCGCCCTCCAGATACAAGAGCTGGGCGGTGATGTAGTTGGCGATGTCGTCGTTCACGTCGGTTCCGAGAAACACAATGCGGTTCTTCAGAAGCCGGTTGTAGATCTCGAATGCGCCGCGCTCGGGGCTGCCCGGCTCGAACAAAACGGGGTCGGTCATAGCCACAATAGTACCGGCCCGCTAGTGCGTCTCGGCCACCCGATCCACCGGCATCACCGTGCACACCGGTGCCTCAGGGGGCTCGGTGGGGAGCATGAAGCGCCAGAACACCGCGGCTCGGAGCTCGCCGCAGGTGTCCAGCCAGTTGGGCACGCCGGGGTCGCGGTGGGCGATGACCACCCGGTAGCGGCGGTCTGCGTCTGTTTCCATCTGGGCGTCGTTCAGCGAGACGGTGTGCTCCAGGTAGTCAGCCGTTTGGCCCAGCTCGTTCCAGATCACCACGTTGGTGAACAAGCCCTCGGGCAGCCGCCCCTCCATGACCAGGGCCTCGTCGGGGGCCAACTCGTATTCGCCGGCCGAGTAGGCGATGTCCACCGCCCCCCATCCGCCGCCGTCGCTGTCGGTCCAGTCCACCGGCGGGCCCATCGTGTTGGGCACCTCGGAATACCAGCTCGGACGGCGCCGGGGTTGCGGGCCGAGCATCTGTCCGCCGAACTTCGAGCGCACCCACGCCTCCACCCGCCTCAGGCGGCGGGCCACTGTTTCGTCATCGGGCACCGGGCTCTGCTCGGGCCCGTCAACGACGTCGATGCGCAGATCGGGCACCAGTTCGGGCTGGGCCGAGGCGGCCTGTGCCTCGTTGAAGTAGAACCGCACCACCACCGACCCGGCGTCCTCGGCCAACTCCATCCAGTTGCCCCCGTGGGCGTCGGGCGACAGCACCACTTCGAAGGTGCCGTCTTCGTCGAATGCCATGTCGTCCATGTTGAGCTCGCCCACCACCCGGGTTGGCCAGTGGCCATCGCGATCGCCGCCGTGCACGGTGAGCGACATATAGATCTCCCGCCGCCGCCGACCATGAACCCGATAGGTGAGATCACCCCGCAGCGGGGCGAAGAAGTAGATGGCGTCGGGGTTGTCGCCCCACTTGCGGTACGGCGAGATGAGGCGCACAAAGTGGGGCCGCTCCGGCTCGTTCTCCAGGTAGAGGTCCAGCGCCCCCCACAGCGCCATGCCCAACCCCCGGATGCCCAGGTGCTCTCGGCCGGGGGCCAGACCCCGCTGCGGCCCAATCCAGTCGGCGTCGATCTCCGCTAGCGCGCCCAGCAGATCCCGCCAAGCCTGCCGGGCCTCGCTGTCCGGCTCACTTTCCCGAAGCTCGCTCACAGAGCCTCCGGCCCGATCGGGGTCGCCGCCAGCGTGTCCTCGTCAGCGTCGAAAAGCACGGCCAGAAACGTGGTAGGCCGGTCGGTGCGGTTGCGCCACGCATGAACCGTCCCCCGCTGCACCACGCAGTCCCCCGCTCGGAGGTGGACATCGTCATCACCTTCCAACACCAGCCACAGCTCGCCCTCCAGCACGCAGATGAAGTCCACCGTGGCGGTGCGGTGGAGATTCTCCTCGTCCTCCACCGGGCGGGGGCTTCCGTCAGCGTCCACGTAGACCGCCGAGTCGGGCGGCAGCTTGTTGCGGATGATGTTCACCCCGCCCGGCGGGGGAGAAAGCCGGAAGCCATCCCGGTCACCCGAGGCGCCATAGCTGGCGGGGAGCTCGTCCACCGCCCAAATGGCAGTTAGAAACTGCTCAGGATGGCGAGGACTGATCACCACCGGCGGCAGCCCATCACTGTCCACCACCGAATGACCATCCCCATCCACCCCAGTAACAACCCGCCGAAATTCATCAGTCATGTGCGCCAGGTGGGATTTGAACCCACACGGGCTTGCGCCCACAGGGACCTAAACCCTGCGCGTCTGCCAAATTCCGCCACTGGCGCGTAGCTCGATGGGGTCAGGCTACAGGCCCAACTGGACGGCCAAAGACCGAAAAGCCCGGCCCCGGTGGGAGACTGCGTTCTTCTGGTCGGGCGACATCTCGGCGAATGTGCGCCCGTCTGCCCCGTCGGGGACGAACACCGGGTCGTAGCCGAAGCCCCCGTCTCCACGAGGCGCGGCGGCGATGACTCCCGACATCATGCCCTCGGCCAGCAACTCGCGGCCGTCGGGGAACACCACCACTGCCACCGTGCGGAAGCGGGCCGACCGGTCGGCTGCCCCCTCGAGCTCGTCCAGCAGACGTGCCCGGTTGTCGGCGTCATTGGCGTGCTCCCCGGCAAATCGGGCCGACCGCACTCCCGGCGCTCCTGCCAGTGCGGGCACCTCCAGGCCAGTGTCGTCGGCGACTGCGGCCTTTCCGGTGTGCGCGCACACCGCGGCCGCCTTCAGCCGGGCGTTGGCCTCCAGGGTGTCGCCGTCCTCGATCACTTCGCCCAGATCGGCGGGCCGAGGCAGGAGTTCCACCGCCGATCCCAAGATGGCCTCGATCTCGGCCAGCTTGTGGGGGTTGGCGGTTGCCGCCACCAAACGCGGCGGACTGTCTGGTGGAAGGCTCAACGGGGCGGGGGCGGGTCGGCCAGCAACTCGTTTTGCCGCTTGATGATCTGCTCTATCCCCGCAGTGGCCAAGTCCAGTAGCGCATCCAGATGGTCCCGGCCGAACGGCTGGCCCTCGGCGGTGCCCTGCACTTCCACGAAGCGGCCCGATTCGGTCATCACCACGTTCATGTCCACTTCGGCAGACACGTCCTCTTCATAGGGCAGATCGAGCGACGGTGTTCCGTCGATGATCCCGACGGACACCGCGGCGCACGCCTCGATCATCGGGTGCTGTTCGATCTGGCCTGCGACTACCAGCCGAGCGAGGGCGTCGTGCAGAGCGACGTAGGCGCCGCTGATGGCGGCGGTGCGGGTGCCGCCGTCGGCTTGGAGCACATCGCAGTCGCAGATCACCTGGCGCTCACCGAGCTTGGCGGCATCGGTCACCGCTCGCAGTGAACGGCCGATCAATCGCTGGATCTCCTGGGTGCGGCCCGACTGGCGACCCCGGGCCGCTTCCCGGTTGACCCGCTCCGGTGACGACCCGGGGAGCATGGAGTATTCGGCGGTGACCCAACCCGTTCCCCGGCCTTTCATCCACCGGGGCACATCGGGATCAACCGACGCGGTACACAGCACCCGGGTGCGGCCGAACGAGACCAGCACCGAGCCGTCGGCCATCTCGGTGAAATCCCGCTCAAAGGTGATGGGTCGCAGCTCGTCCGCCGCCCGGCCGTCGCTTCTCATCGTTGACCTGCTCTCATTCGACACCCTTCAACTTCTGACACCCCCGCCAACTTCCATCATTGGGGGCACGATACAAGAGCCCAAAGAGGAACGGCCTCGACTCTGGCGGGATGAGTCGAGGCCGTTCGGCTGGAGCTGTGCTCCAGCGTGGTGGTGTGGTTTGGGTATGGGAATCCTAGCAGCGCGGGGTGCTTATAGCACATCAAGGACCACAAAACCCGTCCAAGTGGGGATTTTTTCACTTGGAGTTCAGAAGTAGATGATCGACTCGGCCCGAGCGGTCACCTGGTCGATCGGGTCGGTCCATGCCCCGGTGGACAGGTACTTCCAGCCGCCGTCGGCCGAAACCACCACCACCGCGCCCTCGTCAGTCCGCTCGGCCACTCGGGCGGCCCCGGCCAGTGCGGCACCGGTGGAGATCCCGGCGAAGATGCCGGCCTCCTCAGCCAGCCGACGGGTCCACTCGATCGACTCCCGGGGTCTCACTATGCGCTTGCCGTCCAAGAGCTGGTCGCCGCCCCATTTCTCATAGACCGGGGGGATGAACCCGTCGTCCAAGCTGCGCAGGCCGTCCACCATCTCCCCCGCGGGGGGCTCCACCGCCAGCACCTGCACCGAGGGTTTGCGCTCCTTGAGATAGGCACCCACCCCCATCAATGTGCCGCTGGTGCCCAGTCCCGACACGAAGTGGGTGATCTCGGGGCAGTCGGCGTAGATCTCCGGCCCGGTGGTGTTGTAGTGGGCCCGGGGGTTGGCCTCGTTGCCGTACTGGTAGAGGAACGCCCAATCCGGGTTGTCATCGGCCAGCCTCTGGGCCATGCGGACGGCCCCGTTGGACCCCTCGGTCCCCGGCGACCAGATGATCTCGGCCCCGAACACCTCCAGCAACTGACGGCGCTCGGCCGAGACGTTCTCGGGCATGACGATTTTGATGGGATAGCCCCGGAGCCGGGCGATCATGGCCAGGGCGATCCCGGTGTTCCCCGACGACGGCTCAATGATGGTGCGGCCCGGTTCCAGCGTGCCGTCGGCCTCGGCCTCGAGGATCATCTCGCGCGCCACCCGGTCTTTGACCGACCCGGCCGGGTTTACACCCTCAAGCTTGACGTGGATGGCCACCGATGGGTTTGGCGACAGCACACTGACGTCGACCATGGGGGTGTTCCCGATCAGATCGATCACCGATTTGTGCGCGGCCACGGGCCTCAGATTACCCGGATGCCTACCCCTCGACGGCTACCGGTTCCTCGGAAATGGCACCGTCGACGATCCGGTAGCAGCGCAGCGCGGGTTCGGGATCCTTCAATGACACGATCACATAGAGCAGTGCTCCAAAGGGGTCGAAGGCCGAGGCATCGCGCACATCAGTAGGCGACGGATAGGCGGTGGTGTGGGTGTGAGAGTGCATCACCGCCACCAGCGTCAGCCCCTCGTCATCGGCGGTCCGCTCCACCTGGAGATATTCGGCATCATCCAGCCGATAGATCTGGCTCGACTCCGCCGCATTGCGCACCGGAAAGAACCGATTGGCCACCTCTCCCCCCGCCGGAGCCGCCAAGAGTCCACAAGCCTCATTGGGCAGCCCCGCCAACGCATGGGCGATGACCTCCGAATAAACCCCCCCGCTCAACCGCAGCACCCGCTCACCCTACCCGGCCCGGGGTCTAGGCAGTTCGCCTCTGGAATCGGATACGGCTCATGACCTGCGATGATTTCAAGGTGGCCCGGTTGTTCTTGGCTGTATTTCCGCCGGTGGATGTCGTTGAGCAGCTGGGCGAGTTGGAGCGGCCGGAGGTGGAGGGGTTGCGGTGGACGAACCGGGAGCAGTGGCACATCACGCTGAGGTTTTTCGGGGAGGCGGAGCAAGGCGATGTGGAGGACAGCTTGCGGGAATTTCGGGGGGCGGCGCCCACCGTGCTGCTCGGACCGGCTAGCCGGTGGCTGGGGGGGCGGGTGCTGGCGCTGCCCGCAGATGGGCTAGACGAGTTGGCCGTCGAGGTGAGAGCTAGGACTGAGACCATTGGACAAGCACCCGACCGCCGGAAATTCACCGGACACCTCACGTTGGCTCGGACCCGAAGGCGATTGCACGGTGCTGTGGTCAGCCAGCCTTTCGACGCCCAATTCAAAGCCGCAGAACTTTGGCTGGTGTCCAGCCAGCTCCACTCCGATGGCGCCCGCTACACCAAGCTGAGCCATTGGCCGCTGGGGGAAGGGGGCTGAGCGAGACCCGCTCAGGGCTCTTCGACGAGGGGAACGAATCTCACGGGGCAGAACCGCTTGGAGGTGGTCTCGTCCCCTGCTCGGGTGACGAGGGTCAGGTTCTGGGAGAACGACGGCGGACCCACGGGAATAACCAGCCGTCCGCCGTCGGCCAGCTGGTCTACAAGCGGCGAGGGGATGATGGAGGCTGCTGCGGTGACCACCACAGCGTCATAGGGGGCACCCGGTGGATGGCCCTGCGACCCGTCTCCGCACACCACCGTGGCGTTGGCATACCCCAGGTTGCCCAAGACCTTGGTCGCGGCGTCGGCCAGCTTCCGGTGGCGCTCCACCGTGACTACCGAGGCGCCCAGCTCGGCCAGCACCGCAGCCCCGTAGCCCGAGCCGGTTCCCACTTCCAGCACCCGGTGTTCCGGCTCAATAGCCGCAGCCTCGGCCATCAGGGCGACGATGTAGGGCTGCGAGATGGTCTGGCCCGCCGAGATGGGCAACGGGTGGTCCTTGTAGGCATCGCCCACCAGCGTTCGGGACACGAACCGATGGCGGGGCACCGACCTCATGGCGGCCAGAACCCGGGGGTCGCGTACCCCGCGGCCTTCGATCTGGCGACGCACCATGGCCAGCCGCCGATCTCGGTGCCGATCTTCGGCCATACCCAATGATGCTCCAACTGCCCCATCTCAGGGGCAGGGAACGCCCTAGACGCCGCTAGACCTCGCTGCGGGATAGGCACTGGTCTCGTCGAACACCGCTTGCAGGACATCAGCGTCGCGGGTGAAATCGCCGTCGTGCTCGGCAGCTGCACTCCATGGGGGTGCCGGCGCCCACCAGGGCGGCAACTCAGAGCCGCCCTCGGATGTCTCCTCGGGTATGAAGGCCAAGCACCACTGCCACGAGCCCTTCTCACCGCCATCCTCTTCTTCAGGATGGCCCCCAGGGGGCACCAGAGCGTAGGTGAATCCCGGACCGGGACCTGACCTCTCAAGATCACGGGTCGCAGGACTGTACGACTCGAGGTCGCCAGACACAGTCCGGCGGGAATGCGGTAGCCGGGCGGCAACGAACGGCAGTGCCAGCAGCAGTACGACGATGATCGAGGTAACGACCGTCGTCAGGTTTAGTTCAGGCATATCGGGTGCCTCCGTCAAGAGCAGACACGACGGCCTACTCAAGCCTCATTGGCCCCATTAGCCCCACCCGCAACAGAAAAGGGTAGCGACCGACCCTCCCCGGGGTCAATGCACAATTCCGCGCCACACGGCGCGAAAGGCCTCAGACCACTACCACCGACCGGAGCACCTCTCCCCGCTCCATGGCGTGAAACGCCTCCTCAACGTCCTCCAGCGAGATGGTCTCCGACACGAACCGCTCCAGGTTCAGCCGTCCCTGGAGATAGAGATCGATCAGCATGGGAAAGTCCCGCGACGGCAGGCAGTCGCCGTACCACGACGACTTGAGGACACCCCCTCGTCCAAATATCTCGATCATGGGCAGCTCGATCTTCATCTCCGGATTGGGCACCCCCACCAGCACCACCACCCCGGCCAGATCCCGGGCGTAGAAGGCCTGCTCGTAGGTCTGGGGCAAGCCGATGGCCTCGATGGCCACGTCCACGCCGTGGCCCCCAGTCAGTTCCCTGATCCGCTCCACCGGATCCTCCCGGGTGGAGTTGACGGTGTGGGTGGCGCCGAACTCCTTCGCCCACTCCAGTTTGGTGTCGTCGATGTCCACCCCGATGATGGTGTGCGCTCCGGCGAGGCGGGATCCCTCGATGGCGGCATCTCCGACCCCGCCGCAGCCGAAAACGGCCACCGAGTCGCCCCGGCCGACTCCGCCGGTGTTCATGGCCGCCCCCAGCCCGGCCATGACTCCGCAGCCGATCAGACCAGCCACCTCGGGACTGGCCTCGGGGTTGACCTTGGTGGCTTGGCCCGCCGCAACCAGCGTCTTCTCGGCGAAGGCTCCGATGCCCAGCGCCGGTGACAGCTCCTGGCCGTCCAGCGTCATCTTCTGGGTTGCGTTGTGGGTGGCGAAGCAGTACCACGGACGGCCCCGCAGGCATGCCCGGCAGTTGCCGCACACTGCCCGCCAGTTCAGGATCACGAAGTCGCCCGGGGCCACGCCGGTTACGTCGCTGCCCACTGCCTCCACTACTCCGGCTGCCTCATGGCCTAACAGAAACGGAAACTCGTCGTTGATGGCCCCTTCCCGATAGTGCAGATCGGTGTGGCACACACCGCAGGCCTGCACGGCCACCAGGGCCTCGCCCGGGCCGGGATCGGGCACCTCGATGGTCTCGATGCTGACCGGCTCGCCTTTGGCCTTGGCGATAACGGCTCGAACCTGCTGGGCCATCTGCTGCTCCTTTCGCCCGGCCACCGGCCACTGCCGCCGAGGCCATCTGCCGCGAACCTACTACGCGCTGAGAAAACGCTGTCGCTCAGGTGTCCAGGAAGCGCAAAGGTGGCGAGGGCAGCCGCTCAGGTGTCCAGGAAGCGGGTGACTGCGATGCCTGAGCCCACCGTGCCCACGATGGCGCCCAACCCCACCATCTGGAAGCCCAGCGTCCAGACCCGGGAGGGATCGACGGTGAAGCCCCGCAGCAGCTCCAGGGTGACGTCGTCGTTGATCACGCTGAAGAAGTTGTTGGTGAGCCAGATGAGCGGAATGGCAATCACCCCGCCGACGAGGCCTTGGACGAGTCCCTCGAACATGAACGGCACCCGGATGAACCAGTTGGTGGCGCCGACCAGCTTCATCACCTCGATATCCCGTCTACGGGAGAACAGCGCCATGCGGATCGTGTTCAAGATCAGCACGGCAGCGGCCACCAACAGGATGATGGCGATGATGATCACCCTCTGGCGCAACCCGCTGGACAAGTCTTCGATGGCCCGGATCGTCTCGCTGGCGGTGACCACTCTGGCCACTCCGGGCTGGGCGCGGAATGCCGCGGCCAGCTCGTCAACCCGCTCCGGCAGGGTGTCGGTGGGCTTGACCCGGAACGAAGCCGGCAGCCGCTCCGGCGTGATCACCTCTACAAGCTCAGGCGAATCGCCCAAGAGGTCCTGCACTTCGGCGTAGGCCTCGTCCTTGTCGATATAGGTGAACCCGCTGACCTCAGGCGAACCCTCGAGTTGGCGGCGGATGTCGGCCTCCAACTCCGGGCTGATCTCGGGGTCGGTGAAGACGATGAACTCCACACCGTCCTTCCAGCGGACAGTGGCGTTGTCTACGGCGTCGCCGAACAGCAGCGCCGCACCCAGCAGCGTCAGCGAGATGGTGACGGTGATGATGGTGGCCAGTGTGAGGGTGATGTTGCGGCGGAAGTTGCTGGCCGTCTCCCGCAGGACATAGTCCAACTTGAGGCTCATCAGCTCGCGCCCGCCAAGCGACTGGCCTCACCGAGCTCGCGAAAGCCCATCGGCTATTCGTACACGCCCCGGGACTGATCCCGGACGATCTGGCCCCGGTCCAACTCCACAACCCGGCGGCGCATCTTGTCGACAATGCTGCGGTCGTGGGTGGCCATCACCACCGTGGTGCCGGTGCGATTGATGCGGTCCAGCAGCGTCATGATGCCCAGCGAGGTGTTCGGATCGAGGTTTCCGGTGGGCTCATCGGCCAACAGGATCAGCGGCCGGTTGACAAAGGCCCGGGCGATGGACACCCGCTGCTGCTCCCCTCCCGACAGCTCGTCGGGAAAGTTGTGCATCTTCTTGGACAGGCCCACCAGCTCCAAGATGGCCGGCACCTTGGACTTGATCACGCTGCGGGGGCTGCCGATCACTTCCAGCGCGAAGGCCACGTTCTGGACCACGGTCTTGTTGGGCAGAAGCTTGAAGTCTTGGAAGACGCAGCCGATGTTGCGGCGCAAAAAGGGCACCTTCCAACTAGGCAGCTTGCCGATGTCCCGCCCGGCGACGAACACCCGGCCCCGGTCGGGCTTCTCCTCTTTGTTGAGCAGGCGCATGAACGTGGACTTGCCCGAGCCCGACGGGCCCACCAAGAAGATGAACTCCCCCCGCTGCACTTCACAGGAGGCGTTCTGAAGGGCGAGCACCTCGCCCTTGTACACCTTGGTGACGTTCTCCATTCTGATCATGCGATGTGAACTCCGAACTGCGAACCGGGCTCGCACCCCCCTTCGGCGGCCTGGAAAGCTCGACCAACGCTACCACCGGCTCCAGGTATTGAACGCGCACCCTTCCCCCCAAATCCTGCGGCGAACCCGGCAAAACTCAGGACATCCGCCTCCACCGCAGGTAGGCCTCGATCATCTCGTCGAGGTCGCCGGCCAGCACTGCTTCTACGTTGCCGATGGTCACGCCGGTGCGATCGTCCTTGACCTGCTGGTAAGGGTGCAGCACGTACGAGCGGATCTGGCTGCCCCATTCGGCCTTCTGGTAGTCGCCGGCCAGCCCGGCGATCTCGGCCTCCCGCTCGGCCCGCTTCAGGTCGGCCAGGCGGGCGGCCAGGATCTGCATGGCCCGGTCTTTGTTCTGGTGCTGGCTGCGCTCGTTCTGGCACGACACCACCACGCCGGTGGGCAAGTGGGTGATGCGCACTGCCGAGTCGGTCACGTTCACGTGCTGGCCACCCGCTCCCGACGACCGGAAGGTGTCGATCCGCAGGTCCTTGTCCTCGATCTCCACCTCGTCGGAGACCTCATCGAAGAACGGGACCACCTTGAACTGGGCGAATGCGGTGTGGCGGCGGGCGTCCGAGTCGAATGGCGAGATCCGCACCAGCCGGTGCACCCCCCGCTCCGACTGGAGCAGGCCGTAGGCGTTGCGTCCGGAGATGGTGAAGTCAGCCGAGGAGATGCCCGCGCCCTGACCCTCTGACACGGAGTCCACCTTGAACTCGAAACCGCGGCGCTCAGCCCATCCCTGGTACATGCCCAACAGCATCTCGGCCCAGTCCTGCGCATCGGTGCCCCCCGCGCCGCTGTGAAGCTCGCACACGGCATCGGAGTCGTCGTGCTCACCGCCCAAGAGCGACCGCAGCTCCAGGTCGTCCACCTTGGCCGACAGGGACTCCAGCATTTGGGCGATCTCCGGGGTCTGCGACTCGTCCTCTTCCTCATTGGCCAGCTCATGCAAGGTGTCGGCGTCGTCCAACGCAGCCTCCAACCCGGCGAACAGCTCCAAATCCTCCACCAACTCGGACAGCTCCCTGGTCACCTTGCGGGCCTGGTCGGGGTCGTCCCACAGGCCGGGGGCAGAAGCGGCCTTCTCCAGCTTGGGGCGGCGGGCGATCAGATCGTCGATATGCAGATAGCGCCGGGCCTCGTCCAGTTTGGATCGGAGCAGGGCGAGGTCGCCGGTGAAGTCAGGCACGGGGATTCCCGGGGTTCAGCAGTCAGCGCCCGCAGCACTGCTTGAACTTGCGGCCTGATCCGCACGGACAGGGGGCGTTGCGAGGGGTCTTCTCCAAATCCGACTTCACCACCGGCTGCTTCGACCTGGGCGCCGACTCCTGCACCACCTCAGGACCAGCCGCAGTGCTGGCCAAGGCGGCTTGGGCGCCGGCCCGGGCCAAAGACGGCTGGGTGGACGGGTCGGCCGGACCCGATTCGGTGATGTTGCTGGTGCCGGCGTCGTCGGCCTGCGCCGGGGCATCCACGTTGATCTCCACATGCATGATGTAGGTGACGAAGTCCCGGGCAACGCCGGCCATCATCTGGCCGAACATCTCGAACCCCTCCCGCTGCCACTCGGTTAGGGGGTTTTTCTGACCCAGGGCCCGCAGGTTGATGCCCTCTTTGAGGTAGTCCATCTCGTAGAGGTGCTCGCGCCAGCGCTGGTCGATGATGCGCAGCATGATCTGGCGCTCCACCTCCCGCATGGCCTCGGCGCCGACCAGCTCCTCCCGCTGCTCGTAGTGGGTTACCGCCTCCTCAACCAACAGGTCGTACAGCTCGTCGGTGGAGGCGGCCTCGCCCATCTGCTCGGGCCCCATCTGGGTGGGCCACAGCACCCGGACCTCGGTCTCCAGCTGCTGGAGGTCCCAGTCCTCCGGGTCTTCCGACGTGCAATGCCCGGTGATCACTGCGTCGACCGCCTCGCCCAAGTGCTCGAGGGCCTCGGCCCGCAAATCGCTGCCCGACAGGATCTGGGCTCGCCGCTGGTAGATCACCTTGCGCTGCTCGTTGAGCACCTCGTCGTACTTGAGCACGTTCTTGCGGGCTTCGGCGTTCTTCTGCTCCACCGTGCCCTGGGCCCTCTCGATGGCCTTTGTGACCATCTTGGCCTCGATGGGCACATCCTCGGGCAGAGCCTTGTCCATTACCCAGTTCATGGCCCCGGTGGCGAAGATCCGCATGAGCTCGTCTTCCAACGACAGGTAGAACCGGCTCTCACCGGGATCGCCCTGGCGGCCGGAGCGGCCCCGGAGCTGGTTGTCGATGCGACGGCTGTCGTGGCGCTCGGTGCCCAGCACGTAGAGGCCGCCCAGCTCCCGCACCTTTTCGCCCTCGGCCCCGCACTCGGCCTCGTACTTCTCCTGCAACTCAGCGGCCCGGGCCTGGCCCTCGGGGTCGGCGGGATCGAGGCCCTCAGCAGCCACATCCCGGCGGGCCATGGCCTCGGGATTACCTCCCAGCACGATGTCCACTCCTCGACCGGCCATATTGGTGGCCACGGTGATGGCGTGCAGGCGACCGGCCTGGGCCACGATCTCGGCCTCCCGGAAGTGCTGTTTGGCGTTGAGCACCTCATGAGGGATGCCCCGCTTGTTCAAAACGTCGGCCAGCTTCTCGGAGTTCTCCACCGAGACCGTGCCCACCAGCACCGGCTGGCCCCGCTCATATCGCTCCACCAGGTCTTCGACCAGAGCGTTGAATTTGCCTTCCTCGCTCTTGTAGATGAGGTCGCCCTCGTCGGCCCGGACCACCGGCAGGTTGGTGGGGATGGGCACCACGTGCAGGCCGTAGGTGCCGAATAACTCGTTGGCCTCGCTCACCGCGGTGCCGGTCATGCCGGCCAGCTTGTCGTAGAGGCGGAAGTAGTTCTGGAGGGTGATGGTGGCCAGCGTCTGGTTCTCCTCTTTGATCTTCACCCCCTCTTTGGCCTCCACCGCCTGGTGCAAACCCTCCGACCAGCGGCGGCCGTCGAGAACCCGCCCGGTGAACTCGTCGACGATCTTCACCTCGCCCCGCTGGATGATGTAGTCCTTGTCCCGGTGGTACAGCTCCTTGGCCCGCAGCGCGGCCTGGAGCTGATGGACCAGGTTGGCGCTGACCGAGTCGTAGAGGTTCTCCACCCCCAAGGACCGCTCCACCGCATGCACGCCCTCCTCGGTGGGGGCCACGATGCGCTTCTCCTCGTCCACGTCGTAGTGGACATCGCGCCGCAGGCCCCGCACCACGCTGGCGAACTTGTAATACGTCTTGGCGGCATCCGCCAGGCGCCCGCTGATGATGAGGGGGGTGCGGGCCTCGTCGATGAGGATGGAGTCGATCTCGTCCACGATGCAGTAGTTGTGGCCCCGCTGCACCCGGCGGTCGGCCGACATGGCCATGTTGTCCCGCAGATAGTCGAAGCCCATCTCATTGTTGGTGCCGTAGGTGATGTCGCAGTCGTACTGCTCGCGCTTGAACTCAGAGCCCCGCTCGCCGGGAACCACCAGCCCGACGGAAAGGCCCAGCCACCGGTGGATGGCCCCCATCCAGTCGGCGTCGCGGGCGGCCAGGTAGTCGTTCACCGTCACCACGTGTACGCCCTTGCCAGCCAGGCCGTTCAGGTACACCGGGAGCGTGGATACCAGGGTCTTGCCCTCACCGGTGCGCATCTCGGCAGCCCAGCCGAAATGAAGGGCCGCGCCCCCCATCAGCTGCACGTCGTAATGGCGCTGGCCGATAACCCGCCATGCCGCCTCCCGCACCACGGCAAAGGCCTCTATGAGCAAATCGTGAAGATCCTCGCCGTTCTCGAGGCGCTGGCGGAACTCCCCGGTGCGGCCCCGCAGCGCGTCGTCGGACAGCGCTTTGACCTCGGGTTCGAGCGCGTTGATGTCGGGCACCAGGCTCTCCAGTGCCTTGAGCTTCTTGCCCTCACCAGTGTTCAGGACCTTCTGAAACACGCTCATTCCAGGCCCACTCTACTGTCGCGCTGGCGCGATTTAGTCAACGGAGCCAACCAGAATCGTGTTGGCGGGCTACCTCAGAAGGTGCCTCGGAAATCTGCTGGCCGGCGGTGTGGAACTCAGCTGGCCCGGCGTTCCCGGGAGTGGTGCTGGCGATCCACCCGGCGGGTCTTGGTGCGGCGCAACTGGCGCTCCAGCTTGGCGATGGCCCGATCCAAGGCCGCGAACGGGGTGGGACCGTTGACCCGGCTGCGGATGTGATAGCCGTGGCCCTCCAAGGTGACCTCGCAGATGTCGGGTTCGGCGATGCGGGGGTTCTTCTCCTCGCTGAACCGAACCGTGGCGTGATCGATGCCCGATAAGTAGCGGCTCAACTTGCCCACCTTCGTTCGGGTGGTCTCCCCCAGTCTCTGCGACACCTGAATCCCGCTGCTGCTGATGGTCACGTCCATTGCGGCTCCCTTTCGGCTGGGGTTGAGTTGTGGGTTCCCATGGTAACCACACCGGGCGGCAGTCGTGCGGAAGACGGCGTGTAGGGGAGCGGCGTGGCTCCAGCCACTACGGCGTCCACCCGTCCGGCACCGGCCCGAACCAGAGTGGATGCCGCGGCCTGGAGCGTGGCCCCGGAGGTGACCACATCGTCTACCAGCAGTACCGAGGCCGGCGGGGGGCGGTGGGGAGCAAAGACAGGGGCGCAAAAGCGCTGGCTGCGGCTTCGACCGGTCTGGCCTGCGGCGTCGACTCGCTTCAGCAGGGGAACGACACACAGCCCGGTCTCTCGGCCCAAGGCTCGAGCCAAAAGCTCAGCCTGGTCGAAACCCCGCCGCCGGCGTCGCTGGGAAGACGTCGGCGCCCACGTCACCGAGTCGACCGCCAGACCCGGCGGCAAGACTTGAGCCATGGCTGACGCCAGCCACCTCACGCAAGACCGCTGGTTGCGGTACTTGAGCCGGGCTAAGAGCTCCCGGCCCGCACCCACGTAGGCGAAGGCCGCCCACAGCCCGGCCAGCGGTTCGGGCGGGGGCATCTCCCCCACTGCTCGCATATCGGCCGTGCAGCGCCGACACGGCGATGGCCCCGGCCCTCCGCAACCAGCGCACGTGCATGGAAATAACATGACCGCACCCTAAAAGCCATCAGTGACACTTTCTCCTGCCCATTCAGGCCCCTGGCCGGTGGTTACTCGATGCTGTCGCTGATGCCTTCTTCGGTTATGTAGCCGGTGACCAGTTCGGCGGGGGTGACGTCGAAGGCCCAGTTCTGGGCGGCCATGCCCTCGGGAGCGAGCCGCACTCCGCCCACTTGGACCACCTCGTCGCCAGGGCGCTGCTCCACCACGATGTCCGAGCCCGATGTGGTAGCCGGGTCGATGGTGGACGTGGGCGCGGCCACATAGAAGGGCACGCCGTGGTGCCGGGCCAGCACCGCCAGCGAGTAGGTGCCGATCTTGTTGGCCACGTCGCCGTTGGCCGCGATGCGGTCAGCCCCCACGATGGCCAGGTCCACCTCGCCGGCGGCCATCAGCGATCCGGCCATGGCATCCACCACCAGGGTGGCCGGGATGCCGAGCCGCTGAAGCTCCCAGGCGGTGAGCCGGGCGCCCTGCAATACCGGCCGAGTCTCGTCCACCCACACCGACGGCTGTCGCCCCGCATCGTGGGCCGAGCGGATGACCCCCAGCGCGGTCCCCCACCCCACACAGGCCAGCGATCCGGTGTTGCAATGGGTCAGCACCCGGGCGCCGTCGGCCACGACTGCCATGCCATGCTCCCCGATGGCCTGGTTCACAGTCACGTCGTCGGCCGCGATCCGCACCGCCTCGGCCACCGGATCGGCCGCGGCCAGGGCCCGATCAACCCCCCAGGCCAGGTTCACCGCAGTGGGTCGGGTGGCCTTCAGCAACACGGCCGCCTCGGCCTCATCCCGCCCCTGCACCGAGGCCAGCGCCACCCCCATGGCTCCGGCCGCGCCCAGTGCGGGCGCACCCCGGATGGCCAGCTCGAAAATCAGCTCGCACAGCTGCTCGACGGTGTTCACGTCCACCAGCACCAGCTCCTCGGGCAGTCGCCGCTGGTCGATGAGCCGGATGTGGTCGCCCATCCACTCGATGGTGGGCGGAATGGGAGAATCGGCCAGCACTGGCGACGGCATCGCTCCAGTTTGCCTGTTCAGTACCGGTAGTGGTCGGCCTTGAACGGCCCGTCGGCCGACACCCCCATGTAGTCGGCCTGAGAAGGAGTCAGCGTGGTGAGGCGCACCCCGAGAGCGTCGAGGTGCAGCCGGGCCACCATCTCGTCCAGTTCCTTGGGCAGCGTGGTCACGTCGGTGCCGTAGGACTCGGCGTTGGCGTGCAGCTCCATCTGGGCCAGCACCTGGTTGGTGAAGCTGCACGACATCACGAAGCTGGGGTGGCCGGTGGCATTGCCCAAATTCAACAGCCGCCCCTCCGACAAGATGATCACCGAGTGGCCATCGGGAAAGACGTACTCGTCCACCTGGGGCTTGATGTTGATGCGCTGCACATCGGACAGCGCGTTGAGCCCGGCCATGTCGATCTCGTTGTCGAAGTGGCCGATGTTGCCCACCACCGCCTGGTGCTTCATCCGCCCCAAGTGCTCGGCGCTGATCACGTCCTTGCAGCCGGTGGCGGTGATGAACAGATCAGCGGTTTCCAGCACATCTTCGAGCCGTTGGACCTCGAAGCCCTCCATGGCCGCTTGCAGCGCGCAGATGGGATCAACCTCGGTGATCACGACCCGGGCCCCCTGGCCCCGCAGTGATTGGGCGCAGCCCTTGCCCACATCGCCATAGCCGCACACCACGGCCAGCTTGCCGCCGATCATCATGTCGGTGCCCCGGTTGATGCCGTCGATCAGCGAGTGCCGGCAGCCGTAGAGGTTGTCGAACTTCTGCTTGGTCACCGAGTTGTTCACGTCGATGGCCGGGAAGCGCAGAGTGCCGTCGGCCTTCATCCGGTAGAGCCGGTGGACGCCGGTGGTGGTCTCCTCCGATACGCCCCGAATGCCCCCGGCGATGGCGGTCCACAGCCCGGGTTCGCCGACCAGCGTACGCCCCAGCAGGCGGCGGATCTCGGCCAAGTCCTCAGAATCGGCCTCATCGGGGTCGCCGGGGTTGCCGGCCGCCTCAGCATCGGCCCCCATGTGCACCAGCAGGGTGGCGTCGCCGCCGTCGTCCAAGATGAGATTGGGCCCTCCGCCGTCAGGCCAGCGCAGCACCTTCTCGGTACACCACCAGTACTCCTCCAGGGTCTCGCCTTTCCAGGCGTAGACCGGAACCCCTTGGGGGTCATCCGGCGTGCCATCGACACCGACCGCCACCGCGGCGGCAGCGGGATCCTGGGTGGAGAAGATGTTGCACGACGCCCAGCGCACCTCGGCGCCCAGCGCGGTAAGGGTCTCGATCAGCACCGCGGTCTGCACGGTCATGTGGAGAGAGCCGGTGATGCGGGCCCCGGCCAGGGGCTGAGCGTCGAAATGCTGGGCCCGCAGGGCCATGAGACCGGGCATCTCGTGCTCGGCCAGGCGGATCTCCTTGCGGCCGGCCTCAGCCAAGGCCAAGTCGGCCACTTTGAAATCGTGCTCCAGGGTCACCGCGACCCTCCCTTGCTGTCTAGGTTTCTTAGCGGGATTTCCCGTTTGAATCTATGGAATGTCCCCGTCAAAGCCGTCATTGGGTGCGACCGGCCAGCGCCTGTCGAGCGGCCACGATGGCCGGCACCGGGCCGGGATCGAGGCCCACCGCGGCGGCCATCTCCAATGCGGTGATCGACCCCTGGTACATCAGATCGAAGATCTGGGCCACCGGGCCCTCGCCCGCCGCCTCCACGGTATGGACTGCACCCACCACTTCGTCCATCAGGTCGATCATGATGTCGAAGCCCCGCATCACATCGGGATGCTCGTGATCATGGCGCAAAACCACCATGCTGAACACCTGCCGGGTCAGATCTCCGTGCTGGCCCCACCCGGCGATCTCGTTGTGCAGCAGGTCGGGCACGCCGGCGCTGAATGCCGGGGCTTTGGCACTGGTGTTGATCATGTTCTTCCAGTGCCGGGCGGCCACCGAGCCGAGTCCTCCCCCGCCGTAGATCAGCGGTACCGTGCCGGCGAGGTGGCGGGCTCGGGACGCGGCCGAGTCCCGAGCCGCGTCCCGGCGGCTGCGAATCTGGTCCACGGCAAAGCGCACCCATTGAGAGGCGCCGGGGAAAAGCCCCATCTGCTCGAGGATGATCATGGGGGCCACGGTGAGCACGCTCAGCCCGGCCCGTGGCGGGTAGAGCATTGGATCGACTTCGACGAGCGGGGCCCCCCAAGCCCCGGCCATCTGGGCCAGTTGGCCGCCCCCGGTCACCGCCACAACCCGACCGCCCGCCTCCGCGGCCAGTGCCGCGGCCTGGACGATCTCCGGCGTGTCGCCGCTGGCGGAGAGAGCGAATACAAGGGTCTGCTCGTCCACATACGAAGGCGGTTGGTAGCTCTTGACCACCACGATGGGCAGGGGCATGAACGGCCCCGCAGTTACAGCCAGCAGGTCGCCGGCAAACCCGCCCGGCCCCATTCCCAGCACCAGCACATTGGCGATCTCCGAGCGGTCAGGCAGTCCGCGCAGGTCTTTGGTCCGATCCAGAGCGTCCAGCATCTGCTCGGGGAGCCGGTTGACCGCCGGCCACATGCCCAGCGTGTCCACCCGCTCGCTCACCGCATTCTCCGATCCACGAGACGTGAGATGGCTCTCACGGAGTGAAGGTGAAGGGAATGGACTCAGACTCTGCTCTGGCCATCAATCGCTCGTGCTCGGAATCGTCCACCGTCTCGGCCTCGTCAATGAGCATGTTGGGGATGTCATCCTCCACGAGATAACGGCGGTGCAGGCGGGGGTTGTACAGCGAGTCCTCATCGGGAAAGTACAGCAGCGGCCCCTTGTCGTCAGGACAGGCCAGAATCTCGAGCAGTCGGGGATCCAGCGCCATGGCCACAGTCTTACTCAACCGCTGCCTCTAGTTGAAGCAGCCACCACGATCATCCAGTTGCCGCCCGGAACAGCAGCGCGGTCCCGACGACGTCATACTCGCCGGTCCCCGCCGGCACCCACACTGCTCCGCCGCCGGTGATCTCGTGACCCGCCACGCTCGCACGCCCCGATGTGCAGAGCACGATTTCCGGCCCTGTGGGAAGAAACCGCCGCGCCCCGTCCAACTCGACGCGGGCAAGCCCAAAGTCGGGTGCCGGCGCCTGGAAGGAGAAACACGGACCGTCGGGGCTTTGCACGGGCACGTCGATGGGGCGACAATTCACCACTTCCAGCACCGCGGGAACGTCCACATGCTTGACGGTGAGACCGCCCCTCAGCACGTTGTCGCTGTTGGCCATGATCTCCACCGCTACTCCGTGCAGGTACACGTGCAGGTTGCCTGCTTCCAGAAAGAGGGCCTGGCCGGGGTTGAGGCGGACCAGGTTCAGCATCAGGGCCACAGCCACCCCGATGTCTCCGGGATGCCGCTCCCCGATCCGCACCGCCCACTGCCTCTCATCGGGAAACGGGCCGGGCTGAGCGCAAGCCGCCACCACCTGATGGGCGATGTCCGCGCCGGCTTGTGGGGAGCGCTCCAGCAGGCACCGAAGGGCTGGGGCGATCTCCCCTGCTTGCAGGCAACCAGTTGCCGGGGCCAGAGCGGCAACCTCCAGCGAGTCGAATAGAGCGGCGGCGGAATCCGGCGACCGGAACCCGCACAGGGCGGTGAACGGCTCGAGCGCACAGATCAGCTCCGGTTTGTGGTTGCGGTCGCGATATGAGCGGTGGTCGGCGTCGACGGGGATGCCCTGGTCTTCCTCTGAGTCGTACCCCGCTTGAGCCTGCTGGCGAGTGGGGTGGGTCTGGAGCGAGAGGGGCTGGTCTACGGCCAGGATCTTGAGCAGAAAGGGCAGCTCACCGCGGAACAACCGGGCCGTTTCCGCGCCCAGCTCTGCCTCCGGGTCTTGGGCGATCACCTCGCTTAGGGGCCGATCCACACCGTCGCGCCGCAGCATGGACGGTGCCCGGGGGTGGGCGCCCAACCACAGCTCTGCCTGGGCCTCGCCGGTGGGCGGAACGCCCATGATCCGGGGCAGCACCTCCCGCGACCCCCACGCGTAGGGCTGGACTGCCCCAATCAGAACACCCGGCGTGCTCATCGCATCCAGGCCCTCAAAATCTTGCTGCCAACCCAGTGCTCACGGCTTCAAGTTAGGCGAAATCGGGCTCAAGCCAGCCAGATCAGGTTGATCACCGCTATCAGATTGAAGCCGACGTGGGCCCAGATGGCCGGCCCCAGTCGCTTGTAGCGTTTCACCAGCAGGGCGGCGATGATTCCGAAGGCCATGAGCGCGGGGAACTGGAGGAGTTGGAAGTGAACCGCTCCGAACAGGGCCGAAGAGGCCAGCACGCCTATCACTGCCCCCCATTTGCGCTCGAACGCCCGCAGCACCAGACCGCGGAAGAAGAGCTCTTCGAAGATGGGCGCCCCCACCACCACCCCCAGCATCACCAGAGCGATGTCGCTGCCGGTGGCGGCGCGGTCGGTGATCTCGCGGGCGGCCTCGCTCACGTCAAAGTCGAAGAACTGCTGGAACGGCGCATAGATAAGCCAAACCACCGCGATCTGGGCGAACACCCCCACCAACAGCCCCACAGGCACATCCGACGCCTTCATCGACAGGCCGAAATCGCGCCGTAGTCCCGTACCTCGCAGTGTGCCGGCCACCAAGGTGGCCAATGCGAACCCGCCCCACAGCCCGATCTGGCCCACCGGCAGGGTCCAAAGCGGCAGCGCTGGGTCGTTGCGCTCCTGGCTTATGGCGTCGCTCAACCCGTAGCGCCCCACGTATGACCCGGTGCCAGTGGTCCCCCCGGTATCCAACCCAACCGCGGCCAGAACACCCAAGAAAACCACCACCGCGGCCACCCAGGAGAACACCACCCCGATGAAGACATCGGGCAGACCCCACCGGATCTCTCGCTCTTTGCTCAGCTTCGCGGCCTCCACCGGCCCGCAGCGTAATGGTGACTTTGTCACCGAGCCCTCGTAGAATTGCGCAATGGCCTCTCCCCCGCCGCCGCCTCCCCCGTCGCCTGAGCGGCGAGACCCCGAGCGCGGCCCGGGTCAGCAGCAGCCCACACCAAGCCGGATGCCGCGCTGGGTGTGGTTCATCGTGCTGGGCCTGTTGGCCGCCCTGCTGTTCTCCAATGTATGGCGCGGCGACGACAACGGCAGGCAGATCTCCTTCGACGTGCTCTTGGACGCGGCCGAGAACGACAAGGTTGCGGAAGCGGAGTACAACAACAACACCGGCGAGATCAAGGGCACGATGGAAGAGGGCGCGACGGTGGAGATCGAAGGGGAGACGGTGGCCGTCTCCAAGTTCCACACCACCGGCAGCGTCCCGCTGGGAGACGCCAATGAGGAAGTCCTGCTGAAGAACATCGACACGTTCGAGTTCCACACCCCCCGCAGCAGCATCTGGGCCAGCATCCTGCCCCTGCTGATCCCGGTGGCGCTGATCTTCTTGATCTTCTGGTGGTTCCAGCGCCGGGCTCAGGGGCAGATGAGCGGGATCATGTCAATCGGCCGGTCCAAGGCCAAGACCTACACCACCGAACGACCCGAAACGTCCTTCGATGACGTGGCCGGTTACGAAGGGGTGAAGAAGGAAATCGTCGAGGTGGTCGACTTCCTCAAACATCCCGACAAGTTCGCCCAGATCGGTGCCCGCATCCCCAAGGGAGTGCTGCTGGTGGGGCCGCCGGGCACCGGCAAGACGCTCATCGCCCGGGCGGTGGCCGGCGAGGCCGGGGTGCCGTTCCTGTCGGTCACCGGGTCGGACTTCATGGAGATGTTCGTCGGGGTGGGCGCCAGCCGGGTGCGGGACCTGTTCCAATCTGCCCGGAAGATGGGCCGTGCCATCATCTTCGTCGACGAGATCGACTCCATCGGCCGCAAGCGGGGCGCTGGCCTGGGCGGAGGCCACGACGAGCGGGAGCAGACCCTCAACCAGATGCTGGCCGAGATGGACGGCTTTGAGGCCACCGAGGGCATCGTGATGATGGCGGCCACCAACCGTCCCGACATCTTGGACCCGGCGCTGCTGCGGCCCGGACGCTTCGACCGCCAAGTGGTGGTCCCCCTGCCCGAAGCCGACGACCGGCTCCAGATCCTCAACGTCCACGTTCGGTCGAAGAAGATCGCCGCCGATGTAGACCTCCCGCTGATCGCCCGGGGATCACCGGGCATGAGCGGGGCCGACCTCGCCAATCTGGTGAACGAGGCTGCGCTGTTCGCGGTGCGCAGCGAATCCGATCAGATCCGCATGATCCATTTCGAGAACGCCCGCGACCGGGTGCTGATGGGCCAGCGGCGCGAGTCCATGGTCATGTCCGAGGAGGAGCGGCAGATCACCGCCTATCACGAGGCCGGCCATGCGGTGTGCGCCGCCGTGCTGCCCAAGGCCGACCCGCTGCACAAGGTGACCATCATTCCCCGGGGCATGGCCCTGGGGGTGACCATGACCCTTCCCGAGGAAGACCGGCACACCCTGCGACGCGACTACTTGGACGACATGCTGGTCATGCGCATGGGCGGGCGCATCGCCGAGGAGCTGGTGTTCGGCGTGTCTTCCAGCGGCGCGGCCGACGACCTGGCCGGCGCCACCGAGTTCGCCCGCCGCATGGTGCGGGAGTGGGGCATGAGCGACCGCATCGGGCCGATGGCCTGGCGGAGCGCGGGACAGGTGTTTTTGGGCGACGAGATGATGACCAATCGGGAGTACAGCGACGAGACGGCCCGGGTCATCGACGAGGAAGTGGCTGAGATTTTGCGGGCCCAGGAGAACCGATGCCGGGAAGTTTTGACCAAACACCGCAACGGCCTCGATCTGGTGGCTCGGGCACTGCTGGAGCACGAGACCATCTCCGGCGAGGAAGTCGGCAGGCTGGTGGAGCTGGGCGACGAGGGCCCCATCGGAGATCCCCGAGACATCATCGGAGCTGCTCTGGGGTCTCGCAGCTCGGGCGGGACGCGGGGCACGGCCACAACCACTGTTGCCTCCTCGACCAACCTGGAGGAGCCCGACACCCCGGAGACGTGGCCCGCACCCTGATCGCGCTGGGGGTAATAGTCGGGGCACTGGCAGTGGCCTGGCTCTATCGTCGCTTCCGCCCTTCGAACCCCACTGCACCGACATACTCGGTGCCCACCCGACTGGAGCGCTGGGATTTCGCCCAGCCCAATGCCGAGTGGCTGTTGGCGGTGTTCACTTCCAAGACTTGCTCGACCTGCGCCGTGGTGGTGAAGGAGGCCGAGGGCTTGGCCAACGACTCACTTGCGGTGCAAGAAGTGGAGTACCGCCGCCATGGCGACCTGCACCGCCGCTATGCGGTCGACGCCGTTCCTCTGGTGGTGTTGGCCGATCGCTCTGGGGCGGTGTGCGCCTCGCTGGCCGGCCCCGCCACCGCCGCGGAGCTGTCCGCCCTCATCGCATCGGCCCGCCAACTGCCCGGTACCGTCTGATCCCATGGAATCTCCCTCTGGGAAACCACCAGAATTGAGGGGCTGATGGGTCTGTCACGAGACTTGGTGCAAACCCGGGAGTTCTTCACCTCTCGAGCCGCCGGCTGGGAGGACCGCCATCCCGATGACGACGTCTTGTTCAATTGGGCGGTGAACCAGCTCAAGCTGTCCCCCGGCGATGTGGCTATTGACGCCGGCTGTGGATCGGGACGGGCGCTCGCCCCAATGCGGGCAGCGGTTGGACCCCAGGGCGCGGTGCTGGGCATCGACGCCACCCCCGCCATGCTCTGCGAAGCCGCCCGGCTGGGACGCCAGGCCATTTCAGTTTGCGTAGTGGGCGACGTCGGCGCACTCCCGGTTCGGGAGAACTGCGTGGCCGGGATCCTGGCTGCGGGGCTGCTTCCCCACCTGCCCGATCCCGTGGGCACGCTGCGAGAGATGGCCCGGGTGGCTCAGCCCGGCGCTCGGCTGGGCGTGTTCCACCCCATCGGCCGCCTCGCTCTGGCCGCCCGCCACAAGCATCGTGGCGCCCACGCCCACGACATGAACATCGACCCCCACCGCATCGGACCGCTGCTGGCGGAGGGGGGCTGGACCCTGGAGCACTTGGACGACGCCGACGACCACTACCTGGCCCTGGGGGTGCGCGATGGTTGACCAACCGGCCGCTGACGCGGTCCTGTTCGAGGTCAGAGATGGGGTGGCGTGGGTGACCATCAATCGCCCCGAAGCCCGCAACGCTGTCAACCAGGCGGTTTCGGAGGGCTTGGCCGAAGCGTGGGACCGGGTCGAATCCGACGACGACGTCGCGGCGGCCGTGCTCACCGGCACCGGCGAAGCCGCCTTCTCGGCCGGGGCCGACCTGAAGGAGATGGCTGCCCGAGCCGAGCGGGGGCTGCCCTCCCAATTCGTCGGGGGGCGCTTGGCCGACGGCGGAGTCACCAAGCCGGTCATCGCCGCAGTGAACGGCGTGGCCTATGCCTTCGGCTTCAACCTGGTCATGCAGTGCGACTTGTGCGTGGCCGCCGACCATGCCCGCTTCGGCATCTTTGAGGCCAAGGTGGGCCGGGGCTCGCCGTGGGCCGCCCAGCTGGGCTGGCTCATTCCCCCTCGGGCGGCCATCGAACTGCTGTGTACCGCCGAGCCGATCAGCGCCCAGCGGGCCTACGAGCTCGGTCTGGTCAACCGGGTGGTGCCCGCAGATCAGCTGATGTCGGTAACGGCCGAACTCGCGGCAACAATCGCCGCCAACGCGCCGCTCACCGTCCGCGCCGGCAAAGCCATGATCCGAGCCACCGCCGGCCTGTCACCCGCTGAGGCCGCGGCCGTGGCCGACGAGATCTACCAGCCGGTCTACGCCAGCGACGATGCCCAAGAGGGCCCTCGGGCCTTCGCCGAGAAGCGCCCTCCCCGCTGGCAGGGCCGCTAGCCCAGCACCCTCAACAGCTCATCCAGATTCTGAAGACCGGGTGCTCTCCGGCCGGACTCGATCTCTTGCACCACCTTGAGCACCGCATCATTGGCCGGAGTGGGGATGCCCAATCGCACTCCCTCCTGGCTGACAAACCCGCTGAACGAGTCGATCTCGGTTTTGCGGCCTTGTTCGATGTCGGTGGGCATCGAACCCTTGACCTCACCCAGTTCGGCGGCGGTGGCCGCCCAGTCGGCGGCCAGCTCGGCGGCCCCTGGTCCGCCCTCGCCCCCAGTCAGGATGCGCTGGGCTTCTATACCGCTCACCGGATCGATGGCGAGGCCTCGGGCCTGGCCAATCGCCACGGCCTCCGAACCACAGGCCAAGCTCACCCGGCGAGGACCGGGTTGCTCCCGGCAATCTCGGGCCCGGCCCCCAAGCACCGCGTTGACTGGGTTGCTCATGCAGTTCATCACCAGCTTCGACCAGATGGCCCCCCAGATGTTGCCGCTCACCGGGGTGTCGATCCCCTCCCCCAGCGCCGACGACACCCGCTCCAGCCGGTCGGTGCGGGATCCATTGAGCTCGCCAATCTGAAGCATGGGATGCCAGTCGAGCCTCACCTGACCCGGCTTGACAACCGCGGCGGGAAACAGCACGACGGCACCAATCACCCGCTCTGGACCCAGCAGCTCGGCCAGCAGGGGTTCGTTGACCCCGTTCTGGGCCGAGACCACGGTGGCGCCGTCGGCCAGTCGAGGAGCCAACCGCGGGACGAGCCACCGGTTGTCAAACGCCTTGGCCGCGATTACCAAAACATCGATGGGGGCCAGCCGCGGCCACTCTTCGATATGCCACGCGGGCAGCCGGACTGTTCGCTCCCCAGTCGAATCTGGGCCCACCAGGCGCAGGCCGTCGGTACGAATGGCCTCCACGTGTTCGGCCCAAGCGTCGATCACGCTGACTTCTCCACCCCCGAGGGCCACCTCGCCGGCTATAGCACCGCCAATTCCTCCGGCACCGGCTACCACAACATGCATCGAGGCCATGTTATTCGCCCGCCCAAGAGCCAGAACCGGGCTGGCCGTGCTACGAATTCTCCATGGCCCTCACCCGATATCGCGACCTGGAGTGGTTCCAGCCCGGTGAGAACCCCGACCCCGATGACACCGATTTGCAGAAGGCATGGCTGCACCGGGGGTCGTTCTTCGCGCACGCTATACGGCTGGCCCCCGGCTATGTGATCCCTCCCCACAGTCACGACCGAGATGAGATAATGGTGGTCTTGGCTGGCAGCGCCACCCTTGACAGCGGTGTGGTGGTGGAGCCGCCCGACACGCTGCTGCTGGCCGCCAACGTGGAGTACGGCTTCACTGCGGGACATGAGGGCATGGAGTTCATGGTGGTTCGCACCGGCCAGGCAGGCCTGACCATTTCCGGCTGAATGAGCGCACCGGCCAAAGACCTCACCCCGCTGGTACGGCCCCAGTCCATCGCGCTGGTGGGGGCAACACCGCTGGAGAGCAACAAGCTGGCCTCGTGGGCTCTGGGCAACCTGCTCAAGCACGATGTGCCCGCCGATCTTTATCTGGTCAACCCCCGCTACGACACGCTGGAAGGGCGGCCCTGTTATCCCGATTTAGGATCCCTCCCGGCAACCCCCGATCTGGTGCTGGTGCTGGTGCCCGCGGCCGCCGCCATCGACGTTCTCCGCCAGGCCGAGGCGCTCGGCAGCCAGGCCGCCATCTTGTTCAGCAGCGGGTTCGGCGAAGGAGACCGGGCCGGGTCTCCGCTCGACCTGGAGTTGAAGGCATTCCTGAGCGATACACCCATGGCGGTGTGCGGACCCAACACCAACGGCGTCATCAACTGCATCGACCGGATCCCCGCCGGGTTTCCCCCCTATGCCATGGCCGACGAGCTGCCCGCCGGAAATCTCGGCGTGGTATCCCAGAGCGGCGCCCTGGTGTCGTCGCTGGTCCAGCATCTGCTGGGCAACGGCCTCGGCCTCACCGTGGGGTTCGCCGTGGGCAACGGCATCGATCTCACCGTGGGCGACTACGTCCGATTCTTGGCCACCGACGATCGCACCGAGCAGATCGTGGTGTATGCCGAGGGGCTGCACGACGCCGAACGGTTCTTCGCCGCAGCTGACGAGGCCCGAGCCGCAGGCAAACCCGTGCATATGATGAAGGCCGGCCGCTCCCCCGAGGGCGCCGATGCGGCCCGTACCCACATCGGGGCCCTGGTGGGCGACTACGACGCATTCGCAGCTCGCTGCCGCCAACACGGCATTCTCATGGCCCACGACTTGGCCGAGCTGGCCGCGCTTCCCCTGGCCCGAGGTCGCTGGGGGCAACGGATCGGTGTGCTGTCGTCATCGGGGGCCATGGCCGGAATCCTGGCCGATTCAGCCCGCCAGCATGGTTTCGACGTTCCCCCGTTGGGGCCGGCGGCCCACTCGGCCCTGGCCGAGCGCATGGCACTGGGCGACCCTCGCAATCCCCTCGACCTCACCGGCCAGTCGGTGGTTGACCACGGTCTGCTGCCTGCCGCTCTCGAGGCCATGGGCGACGACCCCGGATTGGACGTGCTGGTCCATGGGATGCTGATCGGCCCCGACACCATCATCGACAAGCAAATGGACTCTCTCGTGGCCCAGACCCAGCAGGGAACCCCGGTGGCGGTCTACAGCACGCCGGGATGGCACTCTGTGGACTATCCCAAGCTGGCCGACGCCGGCATCCCGGTGTTCAACTCCCCCGATCGGCTGTTCCGCTGTCTGGCCGAGTGGGAAAAGCGGCGCCACTTGCCGCGGGACGAAGAGCCGCAGACCTGGCCGGATGAAACCTTGGACGATTTGCTGGCCGACATCGCATCCCCGGCTTGCGCCCCCGCCGAATACGCCCAAGACCAACCGGCCGCAGTCAAGCTGCTGGGCGATGGCCTCGACCACAAGACCGAACTCGGACTGGTTGAGCTCAACGTGGTACCCAGCGACATAGCGGCAGCCGCGGCGCGGCTGGACGCCCGCCGCCGGGAGCTGGACCTGTCCGACGCCGTGGTGGTGGCCCAGCCCATGGCCGAGCCCGGCATAGAGCTGATCGTCGGCACCAGGGTGGACCCGGAGGCCGGCCCCTGCGTTGTGGCCGGCCTCGGAGGAGTGCTGGCCGAGCTCGTCGACGACGTGGCCATCGCCCCCGCTCCGCTGAGCGCCGCCGAGGCCCACGCCCTGTTGGACGCCACCCGGGCCGGAACGCTGCTGGACGGCTACCGAGGCCGCACCCGCAGCGACCGGGATGCTGCCGCGGAGGTGCTGGTTCGACTCGGGCGCATCGCCGCCCGCCATCACACCGAGGCCGAGATCAACCCGCTCATCGTGCATACTTCAGGGGTCACCGCCGTCGACGTGCTCAGCGGCGGTCGCTGAGCGACTTCGGCACTAAGAGGCACCCATGGAGTTCACCCCCGAACAGGAGCTGCTGCGGGAATCGGTGCGAGGCTTCGCGGCCAAAGAGATGCCCGACGGGTTCGCCCGGGAGTGGGACATCAAGGGCGAGCCCCCACTGGAGACCTACCAGCGGTTCGCTGATGCCGGGTTCATGGGGGTTGGCATCCCCGAGCAGCACGGCGGCCAGGGCGGGGGAATCGTGGAGGTGGCCATCGTTTTGCACGAGTTGAGCCGGGCCATGATGTCGTTCGCCATCATGGTCTATCGGTCTGCCATCCACGCGTCGGGGGGATTGCAGATCTACGGCACCGAGGAACAGCGGGAGCGATTCCTCCCCGGTATCGCCTCCGGCCAGTACAAGTTCTGCTTCTCGCTCAGCGAGCCCGATGCCGGATCCGACGCCTTCAACCTCAAATGCCGGGCCGAGCGCGACGGCGACGAGTACGTGGTGAACGGCACCAAGATGTGGAACTCCTTCGCCCGCCACGCCGACTACGTGCTGTTGGCCACCCGCACTTCCGATGAGCCGAAAAAACAGGACGGCATCACGTTCTTCGTGGTGGACCTGTCGAGCCCCGGCATCGAGATCACTCCCATCGAGACCATCGGCGAGCGGGCCAGCGGAACCAACATGGTTGCCTACACCGACGTGCGGGTGCCGGCCGCCAACATCTTGGGCGCCGAGGGCCAGGGCCATCGCAATCTTCAGGCCAACCTGGAGCGGGAGCGGTTCTCCTCACTGCCCATCAACCTCGGGCCGATGGAGGCCATCTTGGATGAGGCCATCGAATACGCCAACACCCGGGAGCAGTTCGGCCAGGCCATCGGGCGCTTCCAGGCCATCCAGCACATGCTGGCCGACGTCGCGGTCGACGTGAACATCGCCCGCACCCTCACCTGGGACTTGGCCCGGCGCATCGCCGCGGGCGAGCCGTGCTCCCTAGAAGTGTCGATGGCCAAGCTGTGGATCAGCGAGGCCATGATGCGGGCCAGCTACTCCGGGATGCAGGTGATGGGCGGCTACGGCTACACCCTCGACTCCAACATGCAGCTTCACTGGCGCAATGCCCGCTTGGGCACAATCGGCGCCGGCTCCAGCGAGATCCAGCGCAACATCATCGCCCGCCAAATCGGCCTCGGCGGCAATCCCTCCTGACGGTTCTAAAGTTGAATGGCCTGTCTACCGCGGTTGACGGGTCGCTATAGTGGCTATATGTCCAGGGAACGCACCGGTGCCGAACGGTATTTCGCAGAGCGCATGGACGACCCGGAGTATCGCTGCACAGTCGAACAGGCCCGTCACAGAGATGACCAGTTCGATTCCATCATTCGGCTCATTGACCAGCGCCGAAATGAGCTGGGCTGGAGCTACGAGGAGCTAGCCTGCCAGGCCAATATCAATCCCGAAGACATCCGGCAGATCTACTCGCTCGAAACACCCGACCCCTCATTCGGCACTGTGGTTGACCTTGCCTGTGCTGTTGGGCTTGAACTGGGAGCCGGTCACGGGACTGGTGCCGAGCTAGGTGCCGCCAAAATCAGCTAAGCACATTCCTGGTTCGTTCGAATTCTTCCCGGTATTTTCTGGCCTGCCTGTAATCTCTGCCGCTTGCACTCTGTCGCTTTGGCTTTGAAAACCCATAGACGCAGATAATCGATGATCCGCCCAGGTCATCAGCGTGGCGGTCGAGAAGGCAAAGCAACCGATAGTTTGCATCCGACCCTTGAACACACACCTCGTAGAAACCTGCCATATCGCCACGCATCGCCTTCCACATTCCTCCACCAGAGAACGATGGTGGGGGTGCTTCGGCAACAGCCTCCAAGACCGCCTGGATCTTCGCGGCCACACCGCTAGGAACGGACTTCAAGAACCCCATTGCTGGAACGGCTTCCGATAGATCGCCACCCCTTTCCCGGCGAAAGAAGTGGACGCGCCAAGGTGCGTTTTCCTCGGCCTCCTTACTCGTCATCACTCCTCCGGACCATCAGTCCCATTCTCCGGCTCATCGACCTGCCCGATTGGCTGATCCGGGCCAAGCACATTCACTAGTTCCTCGATGCTGGCTATCACTGTCCCGATGTTGCTGTATGCATCGGAAGCCGGTGCTCCCTCCATGCAGACTTGGAATACAACTTGTCCGCCTTGGATCTCCCAAGTGTGATCGATGACTGGTTTTGGAAGAATTTTTGACTTGGAATCGCGTTCTTCAGGGAAAGCTGGAGTGGACGCAGGCTGTTGTATGAGTCCGCCTGTATCGGTCAGTGACTCATTCTCGGATTGGGTCTCCCCATTGGCGTTGTCCACGGGACGCCCAACTTTTTCCCGGAGAATGACAACATCCTCACCGTCTTCTTCTCCCAACCCTGCAGCCGCGAGACTCTCGGCGAATGAATCCACAAACGCATCGCCGTTGGCCGGTGAAACTCGGAACTCGTGAATTGCGCGTGCTGCAAGATGTCTACGCTGCAGGGACACACCCTTAGAGGATTTTTCATATAAGTCAGCAAATATCTGACAATTTGCGAACGCTTCCTGCAGTGCCTCTAGTTCTCCTGCGTCGCTAAGGGGTTTAGCAATCTGCCTGGCCACGCCAGTCATTGTGAGGACCTCACCTCGGCCAGCAATGAGTTTGAAGTCCCGAAATGCTGCGAGTCGCTGACGAAAGCTGCCACTGTTGGTCGTACTTAGGCCCATGTACTCGGCAAACGCCGATGCAGTATGCTCAAAACCGTACTTGCCAGCCTCTTTCAGAATTCTGGATGCCTCTGAGAGTGACAGCCTTGGAAAACCGGCCCCCCTCCTCTGCGGCCCGCCTCTATTACTGATGGCAGCGCTTTCGTTGTCTTCCTTCCCCCCGACACTGCTGGAGATCGATTCAAGGTCATTGCTCATGGTGCTTCTCCTTAATGACTGGCGGCCGAGCCAAACTTCTTCCGAATATCCCCCACAAGGATATTATAGACGATTTCTACGATGACACCAGTACAACACGAGATATTTTTCAAAACGCCAGGTCAGGGGATGGAGTATGGCCAACATAGTTCCCCAGAAATTCTACCGAGTGGCTTCATCAGGCCATGCTCGTACCTTCGGTACCGACTGTACGATGACGTACCTCGCAATGAGCCGTGGAATTGTCGGCGAAGCCTGATACGACCGGTAGTGTCGCAGCAGTGAGCGAACCCTCGGTGCTGGCGGAGTTGGCCAGGCGGGAACCGAATGACCTGGCGTTGGAGGACGACACCCATCAGATGACCTGGGCTGAGCTGGACCGGCGCACCCATGCCATCGGGCGGGGGCTCCTGGCCGCGGGGGCCTCGCCGGGGGATCATGTCGGGCTGGTGTGCTCCAACCGCACCGAGTTCGTGGAGGTCATGCTGGCCTGCTTTCGGGCCGGGCTGAAGATGACGCCGATCAAGACCAACTGGACAGCCACCGAGATCGCCTACGTGCTCAACGATGCTGGCTCAGCGCTCGTGGTGACCGACGCACCCGCGGCCCGAGACGCGGCCAGCCACCGCCCGGTGGTGTGGATTGGCGACGAATTCGACGCCTGGGTGGATGCCCAAGATCCGACGCCGCTCCCGGCGGGGGGCACTGGCTATCGCATCCCCTACACCTCGGGCACCACAGGGCGGCCCAAAGGGGTGGAGCGCACTCTGGACTCGGAGTCCACCTTTGAGCAGTGGTGGGAGTTCTCGTCAATGGGGGCCCAGGGGCTGGGTCTGCCCCGAGACGGCAAGCACCTCTTGGTGGCCCAGCTCTTTCACGGCGCTCCCCTGGCCTTTGCCTTGGGGGCGCTGGCCAACGGCGCGCCCATGCGGATCATGGGACGGTGGGACGCGGAGCGAGCCGTGGACGTGATCAACGACGGAGTGACCGCCTCCATCATGGTTCCCACCATGTTCCGCCAGCTCCTAGCCCTGCCCGACGAGCGAAAATCCGATCTGGACCACTCCCGTCTGGCCACTGTCCTCCACGGCGGCGAACCCTGCCCTGTGCCTCTTAAGCAGCGCATGATCGAGTGGTGGGGCCCGATCTTCACCGAGTACTACGGCTTCACCGAAGGCGGGATGACCATGTGCAGCTCGACCGATTGGCTGGCCCGGCCCGGCACCGTAGGCACCCCCATCGGTGAGCTCGTCATCCAGATCGTGGACGACAACGGCGAGGTGCTGGCCCCCGGCGAGCCCGGCACGGTGTACTTCCGCCGACCCGAAGGGCGTTATTTCCGCTATATCAACGCCGATGACAAGACCGACGACGCCTACAACGAAGCCGGGTTCTTCTCGGTGGGCGACATCGGCTACCTGGATGAGGACGGCTATCTGTACCTGTCGGGCCGCAGCTCCGAGGTGATCGTGGCCGCCGGAGTGAACATCTACCCCGCCGAGATCGAGGACGTGATCTTCGCGGTCGACGGGGTGGCCGATGCCTGTGCGGTGGGCGGACCCGACCCCGACCGGGGCGAACAGGTGGTGGTGTATCTGGCCGTGTCCGACGGCTTCGGGCCCGACGAGGTGACCGCAGCCATCGACGCCGCCTGCAATGAGCACCTCGCGGGCTACAAGCGCCCCCGCCGCTACATCATCCGCCCTACGGTCGATCGCGACCCCACCGGCAAAGTCCTCCGCACCAAACTCCGCGACGAGCTGTGGGTTGGCCAATTGCCGCCGCCCTCCGAAAAAGCCTGACCCCTTACGGCTCCCACAGGAGGGTGTCGGCCATGAATTGGCTCCAGGCAAACCAGAACGCCTGGTGACCGGTGATCTCATGGCCGTCGGAGTCGATGGCGCGCACCCCGCCCCCGTCCAAGCGGAGCTCCACGCCGCTCAACTCCACCACCTCGCCGGCTCGCAGCGCGGCAGCCGCAGCCTCCACCGGGAACGCCACCGGGGTGCCGTCGTCCAGCACCACACCGAACACTAGATCTTGAACGCCGAGGCGTTCGTCCACATCGCCCACCGGGAAGATAGGCCCATGATCGTCGCGCCCGCCCAGTGGGTTGAAGGGATACACCCGGCCGATCCCGCCGCCCTGGGCAACAATCGTGGTATCGGGATGCGCAGCCTTCCATTCGCCCCAGGTGGTGGTGATCACCGTGGCCTGGGGCAGCACAAGCCCCTGTCGGTGCAGCGGACCTGACAATGCACGCCCGGTGAAGGTATCGAATACCGACTTGGTGACCAGGTCGTACATCACCTTGTTCGACCGCGACAGCAAACCCGACGTCCGCAAGACGGGCATCTCGACCCCGTCGGGCACTTCGTCGGTGAAGTAGGCCTGCGCCGAGCCGCACAGGGTGCAATACGGCATGCCGATGCGGCGCCCCCCGAGCGAGTCGTTGACCATCTCGTGGATTTCCATGATGTGTCGGGAGTAGGCCCGGGCCTCGCCGCCGATCACCAATGCGAACACGATGCCGTCGTCGGGGTACCAGGAGCCTCCCTCGGCATCGGTCACGCCCGGGTCGTCGAGCGCCGGGATGCAGCCCTGCGGGCACGGCCGCGGGTCGCCGAATTCCCGGTCGTCAATCAGCACACCGCCCCAGCTCACCAAACGCCAGTCGATGTCGGCATCGGCGTCTTCGAAGAACGGCTGCCAGCCCGGCTCGATCAGGGTGAACAGCCGGCCCTTGTAGTCGGCGTAACCGTCGAAGACGGGCAGATCCCAGGCAATCAGGTGATCGGTCATCGATTGCCAGGGGCTCCTAATGGCCACCGGATCGTCGACCAGCGACGCGCCGGTCAGCTCCTCAAAGGCCGAAACCGCCCCGTTGAAGATGTCGCCGGGGCGAACGAACCTCAAGAGGTCAGACAAGATCCAGGCCAGCCGGGCATCGCCCGACTCCCCAAGCCGGGCCACCTCGGCACCTTCGAGCCCGCCGGTGCGCAATTTGGACCAGATGAAGTCGAGTTGGTCGGTGGCTTCCGGTGACAGCGGACCCGTGGGCGCTTGGGGCGAGGGCGGGAATTGGTAGCCCAGGAAGTTCCTCAGTCCCCCGGTCTCACGCGGATCCAGAACCACCGGGGCGGTAGGCGAAGGGGTTGGCGTGGGGGAAGCGACGGCTGCTGCGCCGGCGGTCGCTCTGGGTTGGGGGCTGTCCCCGCCAGGGGCGTCCGCGGTCGTGGGGGTCGAGGCTGGGATCCGGTCGGCATTGTCTGCGCCCGCGCACGCCGCGGCAAGAACGGCGGCTCCCACCAGCAGCGCGCCCAAACGGACAAGCACACTGCCACACTAGGTGGGCAAAACCACCGACTGGGCCGCGGGCCTTCCTGAGCTACTGGCCGTTGTCTTGGCTGCTTCCCGCGAACGACTGCCAGGGGGGCGCCCGGTGGAATGACCCGTCTTGCATCACGGCGACGATTCGCTCTCTGTCCTGAAGGATTGAGACATCGACAGTGGGGTCCCCGTCAATGAGCAGCAGATCGGCCAGTCGGCGCTCCTCGATGGTGCCGACATCGAAACCGACCATCTCGCCGGCGGTCTTCGTTGCCGCCACTAGCACTTCAACCGGCGTGTAGCCGAAGAGATCGACGAAGAGCTGGAGATCGCGCGCGTTGCGTCCTACGGGGTTGTACGGGAATCCGTAGTCGCCCCCCGGGACCACGCGGATGCCGCGGCGCTTCATCTCGGGGTAGATCCGCTCCATGGCCTCTAGACCAGAGACCGCACCCATCCGCTCTGCGGTGGCACGGTCGATGCCGAATTCCTCGGCCTCGTGGATGCGGGAATAGAGCAGTCCCGGCGCCGGCGCCACGAACAGCTCATCCCGATGCTCCTCGAGCATGTCGAGCGCTTCCTCATCGGCGAGGGTGCAGTGGTAGATGCACCGAAAGCCGGCCCGCACCGCCCGCTTTACCGCTTCGGCAGCCTGGGCGTGGCACGCCAACCACATGCCCGCCTCGCGGGCAGCCACGCCCACCGCCTGGGCTTCTTCCTCGGAGTACATCAGCACATTGGCGCCGCCAGGGCTGAACCCCTCGTCGCTGGACATGAGCAGTTTGATGGTGTCGACGCCGAGGTCAGCCATGTCGCGTACGTACTGTTGAAGACCCGGAATGCTGCGGTCGTGGGTTGGATCGTGCCCCTCGGGCACGCCCATGATCCCTTCTTGGCCCTTTTCCATTGCCGAGGCGCGCAGTCGCGGCCCAGGCAGTCGGCCGTCGTCGATGTGGTCGCGCAGAGCTACCTCCATGCGCTCGCCAAGCGACCCGGCTGAATAGGCGCTGGTGAAGCCCGCGTCGAGGGTGATACGTGCATTCACCGCGGTGGTGAGCATGTGCTCCTCGATCGGGAGTGCCATGTCATTGATGATTTGCTCAATCGACGACGGCCATGTGAGATGGGCGTGCCCCTCGACCATACCGGGCATGAGGGTGCCGCCACGGCCGTCGACGACCATGGCCTCGGGGGCGTCGATCTCCCCGCATCCGGCGACAACCTGCTGGATGCGATTGCTCCGCACCAATACGGAACCAGGGAAGCGCCCGGCCCCGGTGCCGTCGAAAATCTGCACGTTCTTGAACACGACGGCACCACCGCCGTGCCGTCCGATCATTGCGCATCGCCCGTGTCGGCTACGAGACCCACCGAGGTGATCCCAGCGATGGCACAAATGTCGTCGTCGTCAGAGGTTCCCCCGCTGATGCCTATGGATCCGAGGAGCGTTCCCTTGTCGTCGCGGATGAGCGCTCCGCCGGCGACGGGTACGATCCCGTGGGGCAGCAGTTGGCCAATTGAGGTGAAGAACTTAGGAACGGCGTCGGCTCGTCGGGCCAGCTCGCGGCCACCGAAACCCATAGCAAGGCAGCCGTGGGCCTTGCCCATGGCGATCTCAACCCGGCCGATGCCAGACCGCTCGTCACGCTTGACCACCAGTGGATGCCCGCCAGTGTCAAGCACCACGACCGTCATCGGCGGGAAGCCATTATCGGCCGCCGCGGCTAACGCAGCATCGACTATACGGTCGGCTACCGCCAGCGACAGTGCGCCGCTCACATCGGCCCCGGCATCTCGCCGAACGCCTCGGAAATCCAGTCCGCGATAAGGAACATAGTAGCTGTCCTACAAATTTCCAGACACTCCGATAGGCGAGGGAGGGTGGCAAACGGGATCAATATTGTCGATGCGGTGAGCGATCTCTCGAAGGCGCCGCTAACCGCTCGGTGATCCTGGATTCTGGGGACGGAAGACATCGAAGCCGGGCGTGTATGTCGCTAGATTCTGGTCTGGGTTTCGATTGACGAGGTTCCGTCTGTACAAGGGATGCTGGAGGCTGCGAACCTCGTGTTCGATTTCAAAGAGGGGTTCGCCCGAGTCGGGGTCGACGATCCATTGGAAGCGATACTCGCACTCGCGGGTGTCCTCAATGATTCGGTTCCGGTCGACCAACCAGGCATACGGTGGCGAGAAGTCGGACACGTAAATGGCGATGTGGTGTCCGTCGTAGTCAGCAATGGGTTCATCGGTCTCCGTGAAGCAGAGCGCCTGATGAAAACCAATCCGCACCTTGCAGGAATCGTCCGCCATCGAAACAAGTGCCCCCATGACCCGTTCGTAGAAGCGCGCGATCCCTGTGGCCGAGCCACGCGGAATCGAGAACTCCACTCCACGCATACCAAGTTGCATCCGTTGGTTCATCGTGGCCTCGTAGCAGCGGATTCGATTGCCCCAAGGCCCCACGACCTCAAGGCTCGCGCTGGCGGGTCGAACCTCAAATAGGGTGTCAACCAGCCGGGGTGCCATGGCCTCAAGCCGTGCCTGCGTCGTGGTAAGGCTGGGGACGACGACCTCGACCGTGCCTCGTATCACCTGGGGTTCTCCAGCCGGAAGATGGAACTGCTGCTCGCCGAGATTGATCCACATCAAGTCGGGCCCCAGGTCGATGTAAGGATCTCGAGTAAACCCGAGGGCGTGAACGTAGAAGAGGGCGGCCATTTCGATGTCTGGAACAGTGACGTTGACGTGTTCGAGCATCACTATGTTGCCCACGTTCTGCGCGTTGCGATCGAAGGCAGAGTTGCTCACGCGGTTCTCCTTTGCGCTTAGTCCAAGCTGTTGTCGATGAGGACCTTCATCGCCCCGTCGATCCGCTGATCGGTCACTTCGAGGGCTTTGCCGAAGTCGTCGAGCGGATATCGGTGGGTGATGATCTCTCCGGCCCGAATCCGCCCGTCGGCGATGAAGTCCAGCGTCGCCTGCATCTCGCCGGCGACGGCACGGCTTCCCACCAGCTCCAATTCGTCGAGAACTAGCGGTGCCAGTGAAATCGAAACGTCTTCAATGGGAATCCCGACCGCGGAGCATCGCCCACCTCGGCCGAGCATCGATAGGGCCAGCGCAATTGACTCGGGGGTACCCGCCGCGTCCAAAACCACGTCAGCCCCGTGGGGAGCGAGCTCGCGAAAGCGATTGAGACCATCGGGCGAGGAAGTGTCGAATCCCTCAAATCCGAACTTCTCCACGACGCTGAGTCGCGCCCCACGTCCCGCGACGACGACTTTGCTCGCGCCCAGTGCTTTGGCCGCATCCGCGGCGAGAATTCCCACTGGCCCCGCACCCACCACCGCTACGGTTTGTCCCGTTTCGACCCCGCCCCGATGGGCGCAGTGCAAGCCGATGGACGCTGGATCAGTCACCGCACCCAGGTCGTAGCTCATGGCATCGGGCAACTTGAACACGCTTCGGATCGAGTGAACGACGTAGTCGGCATAGGCGCCCTGCACCGTGTGGCCGTAGTGGCTGTGCACCTGCGAGTGCCCGTAGTTCAGGCAGAGGTTGTAGCGACCCTCAATGCACTTCGGGCAGTGCATGCAGCCGGCATGGGACGAACCAGCCACCCGGTCACCCACGGCCCATCCGAACTCGTCCGCCCCTGAGCCGAGTTCGATGACCTGGCCCGACCATTCATGGCCGGGTATGAACGGGTAGTAGGCGGGCCAGTGGTCGTAGTGACCTTGCACCATATGGACGTCGGTGCCGCAGATCCCGATCCGTTCGACTCGACACAGCACTTCGAGCGGGCCGGGTTGCGGATCGGGCACTTCGGTGACCCCGAAGTCGTTGGGTGCGTTTAGGACGAGCGCCTTCATGCGTTCTCCTCTTCAAATGATCGCGACCGGATCCAGCATTGACCCGGTCCCGCCCTCGATCTTCGTTGGGAGGGCAATGAACAGGAATTCGTGGACACCCTCGCGTGCGATCTCCTCAAGGTAGATCGACTCGAAGAGGTAGATACCCTCCTCGATGAGCAAAAGGGTGTGGACCGGTTGCGGATTGGCCGGCGAGCCAAGGTCCGGGGCTGGTTGAACTTCGTAGGTCTCCGTGTCGGTGCCGGTCGCCACGACGCCTGCGTCGAGTAGCCATTTGGCAGCGGAGATGTCGGGGCCCGCGGTCCGATGGCGAGCCAGGGCCTCCGGGTCAGGCCATTTCGAAAGGTAGCCGGTTCGGATCATTACGACGTCGCCGGGGCGCACCTCAGTCTCCTGGTGCTGGGTGACGGCTTGAAGCTCATCGGCGTAGATCGGTTCTCCCGCCCCCAGGGCGTCAACGCCGCGATAGCCCGGCACGTCCAAGAGAACACCCCGCGTCACGAAGTGGGGCAGCTTGCTCGCATCGCCCACTTTGGGGCCGCGGTCGCCTAAGTGTTCGTGAGCGGATACACCTGCGTACCAGTGGTCGTCGGGTCCGATGGTCATATGGGCAAGAGCATCAACGTGAGCGCCAGAGTGTGAAGTCCCGCTTGTTACCTCCGCCATGTAGCCGAGATTGACCTCATTCACCGGTCCCCACGGCTCCTCTCCGTCGCCGCGCAGCCCCAGCGGTGTCCGGTACATCGACACCTCGAACGGTGGGTGCGAAGCAAAGAGCGGCATGCCATGAAATCGCGGCAGCGCCAGCGAGAAGACTCGGCCCTGCTGGGGAATTCGCAATGCGTCGAGCAGAGCGTCATTCGTTTGGAACGCCGCAGGCCCGCGCTCTTGGTCGCGGTGAGGGGACTCGTGATCCATTCGTCTTGCCTTTTCTGGTTGAGGGAAACCCGTCGGAACGGGCGGAGATGGCGCGGAGGGGTCCGCCACGCCGCCCGTTCCGACGATTAGTGGTCTGCTACCGCAGAGCCATTACCACTCGCAGTTGTTGTCGTCGTCGCACTCCGCTTGCGTCGCGATGGCGTCGATGATCTCCAGCGAGCGAACTGGGTCGAGGATCACGGCGGTTCCCGTGGTTCCGTCGGAGTTGAACGGCGTGTACGCCGATGTCACGTTGTTCACGCCGCCCGCGGTGTAGTCGCCAGAACCGGTCACACCCTCGTAGTCAACGTCCTCGCCAGCTCGGATCAATTCCAGGCATTCGAGGTACGTGTAGCACACGGTGCCCGGAGCAGAGCCGACTTCCCGCATGGCCGGAGCCCAGTCCGACGCCTTCAAGGAGCCGGCGGCTTCAACCGCAAGGGCGGTGTGGACCAAGACGTCGTAGGTCGAGAAGTGATAGAGGTCGGTCGCCGGGCCGAACTCGTCGCCATAGCCAGGTGCACCGTCCCAAGCGGCTGAGAAGTAATCCCATGCCGGCGTCGTGTCGTCAAACGTGAACGCAGCAAAGCCGATGCCCTGCTGGGTGTCGATGACATCGACTCCCATGGTCTCGACGAACTCTTGCAACACCATGCCGGTCTCGCCGATCCACTCGAGCGACAAGCCCGCTTCGGCGGCCTGCTTGATGATGGTGCCGGCCTCGACCGGGCCTACCTGGAGGATGACCACGTCCGGATTGAGGTCGGCGATGCGCTCTACCTGCGCCCGATACGAAGGCTCCTCGGCAGGTGCGTCTATTCGGTCGAGCACATCGATTCCGACGCTATCGGCCGCGGCCTGAGCCGCATTGGCGGCAAGCTGGAAGCCCTCAACCTGGGTCGCGAAGATGACAACCGAACTGGCGCCGATCGACTCCGCATACAGGATGCCTGTGGTGCCAAGGGCCTCGTCCAAGCCCTGGGCTCGGAAAATCGGTTCCGCCGCGGTTCCACCGAGGTTGCCCGGAATTGCGCCACCGTGGACGGATGGCACGATCGGACTGTCGTTCTCGGCCCAATGCTCGATCATGAAGGGCCGGTACGTTCGGTACCCGTGGGCGATGCTGACGATGACATCGGCGTCGTGGAGGTCCAAGCACGCCCGGGCCGCCTGCGGCTCACCGACCGTACCGAGATCCTCCGAGACAAGTCTCCATTCTCTGCCGAGGGGTGGGTCCTCATTGATCACCTCCTCAATCGGGAACCGCACGTCGGCGGTCAGCGATGGGCCATACGCGCCGAACTCGCCTGTGTAGTAGGCGAGCTCGCACACCGTCACAGGTCCATCGTCGGACGGCGCCGCAGCCTCGTCAGCGGTATCGCCGGCGTCGGCGGTATCGCCGGCGTCGGCGGTATCGCCGGCGTCAGCGGCATCGCCAGCGTCAGCGGCATCGCCAGCGTCAGCGGCATCGCCAGCGTCAGCGGCATCGCCAGCGTCAGCGGAGGAATCGGGCGCCGACGGCTCGACGGAGCTCGGAGCGTCGTCATCGTTTCCACAGGCGCTGGCAATCAGCACAAACCCGAAGATCAAGGCAATGACTTGCATCCACCTCTTGTTGGTCTTCATGGTTGGTCTCCTTTTCTTGTCTGCTCGGGCCCCTAAATCGGGCCCAAGCTCTGGCCCCCCTGGGAGCTAGATCTGGTATCCCTCTCTTAGTAGGTCGGTGGTGACAGCGTCGGCAGACATCGGCTCCGAGCCGACGCCGAGGCTGAGGACCATCACCCGGTCGGCGATGCCGAGGGCTTGGGTTGCGTTCTGCTCTGTCAGCACAATGGACACCCCGCGTGTGCGGTGTATTTCGGCGACCTTCTCGAAGAAGAGTTCGAGGTAGAGCGGAGACAGGCCGGCCGTGGGCTCGTCGAGCAGCAACACGGTCGGGTCCTGCATCAGGGCGCGACCGCAAGCCACCATCCTCGACTCGCCGCCACTGAGGTTCCCGGCCCGGAGATGGACCTTGCTGCGCAAGTCGGGAAACGTCTCGAACACTTCTTCGAGGCGTTCCTCGTGAGGTCTGGTGCCAATCATCCCGCCGACAGTGAGGTTCTCGAGTACCGACAGATCTGGGAACACGGCGGCTTCCTGGGGCACGTACCCAACTCCTAGCCGCGCCGACTCCGACGCCGCGAGGTTTGTGACGTCGGTTCCGTGATAGGCGATGGAACCCGAAAAAGCTGGTAGGAGCCCGGCGAGCGTTGTGAGCAGCGTTGTCTTTCCGGCACCGTTCGCACCAAGGACCGCGAAGATCTCGTGGCCGACGGTGAACTCCACGTCGTGGAGCACTGCCACGCTGCCATATCCGCTCGAGAGCCCGTTTACCGACACTGACGGCGTTACGGATGTGTCGCCGCTGTTGACCACCGCTTGTTTACGCACTTCCGGCCCCCAAGTAGCTCTCGACCACCGTTGGGTTAGCCCGAATCGTAGCGGGGTTGTCCTTTAGGAGAACTTTCCCCTCGGCCATGAAGATCACCTCATCGCACAGGTCCCAGATCACATCGAGGTCGTGCTCGACGATCACCACCGACGTGCCCCTGCTGGCGAGATGTCGGACCGCGGCCTTGACCCGCTCAGTGTGGTCCTCCGAAAGACCGGCGGTCGGCTCGTCCAACAGAAGAACGGCGGGCTGGAGCAACAGGCAGCGCACTATGTCGAGCAACTTCTTGTCTCCGCCCGAGAGGGCGACGGCCAGCGGATCATCGAAGCCGAAGTAGTCGAGCCAGTGTCGGATCTCGTCTTCGTGTCGCTTGCGCACCGCTCGATCCGCCGCCGCGGCGAAGGGGCGCTCATAGCGCGCCTCGGTCACTGCTAGCAGCGCGGAATCGAGGATGGTGAGGTGTTCGAAGTCGGTGATCACCTGGGTCGACTTCACAACGCCAAGCCCGGCCATCTGGCTGGTGCGAGTGGCGGACAGCACCACATCGCGCTGTCCTGGGCGGCTGAGGGTGACCGTCCCCCCGTCCAGCGGGATGGAGTGCATGATGAGGCGCATCAGCGTTGTTTTGCCGGCACCGTTGGGACCAAGCAGTCCCTCCACCGGGACATCCCCGAGTACGAGCTCGTCAACGTCGACCACAACGCGACCCGAGAACGACTTGGTGACGTCGCGAACCAGAATCTGCGGCCGAAGGTCCTCACCAGTCACCGTGGAGCCTCCGCATGAGAGCAGGACGCCGCATCTGCCCGAGCAGTCCTTGGGGCCGGAATATCAGCATGAGAACGATGGCGGCACCGAACACGGCCTCGCGGGCCACGGGGAGAGCCTGGGTGTTCCACCCGTCTGGAATCGGGATATAGAACTGGATCACGATGTCGAAGAGGGCGACAGTCAACAAGACGCCGACAACGGCCCCGAACACCCGGGCCGTGCCGCCAAGTATCAACGCCGCCAGCGCAGCCAGAGTCACGCTGACATCAAGGCTGTTGATTTCCAGCGATCGCACCATGACCCCGTGCATCGCACCGAGTAGTCCCATGGCGCCCGAGGTGACCATCATCATGCGGAGCCTGGCCGCGGTCGCCGACTTTCCGAGGCTGCGAGCCAGCGCCTCGTTGGCGCCAACGGCAATCAACAGACGGCCGTGGGGCGTGCGGTGGACCCTCCAGGCGTAGACAAAGATCAAGACCACCACTGCTGTTGTGATCAGCAACCATGTGAACTCGTGGGTCTTCACCCGACCGAAGTCGTATGGGAAGCCAAGGCCGCCGAGGCCCAGCGCCCCTCCCGTCAACCCCTGTTGCGTCGTGGCCAGGATCACCACGATCGTGGCGAATCCGAGGGTTCCGACGAGGGTTCCGTCGTCGTCGAGATCTGAGATCAACCAACCGACGACTAGGCCAGCGGCCGCGGCCACAATCGTCGCGATCGCGGCACAAATGAGGAACTGGTACACGTCCCCGAATGGCCAATCAACCTTCAGATAGGCAACGCCGAACGCATACAACCCCAGGCCCCAGAAACCCACGACCCCGAAGTTCGCCACCCGGGTCAAGCCGAGCTGGAGATGCACCAAGAGGCCAAGGCCCATGATCTCAACAACCTTGAAAGCACCGAAGATGAGGAAAGCGTCGAGCCAGTCGAGGTTCATCGTCAGACCTTCGATGCGTCGGTGAGCCGACGACCACGGAACTTGAGCACACCGAGAAAGGCGACAACGAGGACGAGCTCCGCGTACAGGCTGTTTCCGTATTCCAGCGTGATCCCGGTCAGGGCGACCCCAGTGGCCATGCCGACCACCACGACGCCGAGCAGGCCCCAGATTCCTCCGACCAGCACCACCAGCAAGATCAAGAGGAGCTCGTCGATGCCGAGGAAGGACTCCACCGAGGCGCCCGCCCCGTAGAACACGCCAGCCAGACCACCGCACAGCCCGGCGACGAACCAGATCAAGATGGTCACGCGGAGGGGCCGGACTCCGCTCGCCTGCGCCAAGCCCTCGTTGCTGGCCAGCGCTCGGATCTGAAGCCCATAGCTGGTGCGCTGGATGAACTGGTACACGATGGTCGTCAATGCGGCAACGCTGGCCAACGCCAGCAACCGGAACGAGGAGACCCCAACCCCGAACACTTCAATCGTGTTGGGAGGCGGAATGTCAAAGGCGCGTCGGCGATAGCCGAACACGAACTGCAACCCGTGTTGCAGGAAGATCGACAACCCGAATGAGATGACGATCATCTCGAGGTTGCCCACCCGCCGTCCCTTGGCATAGCGGAAAATTGCGAGGTAGGTGACCACACTGAGCACGCCGGCGAGCAGGCCGGCGGGGAGAAGCACCACGTAGAAACCCAGCCCCCACGAGTTGTTCATCCAAACCGCGAAGTACGCGCCCAGCGTGATGGTCTCGGCGTAGGCGACGTTCAGGAGGCCGGTGAGGCGATACAACAGGGCAAAGCCGAAAGCGGCGAGCACCAGCGGAGCGTTTTCGGTGGCGCCGACCACGAAAGTTGTGGCCCAGAAATCGAACAAAGCCGCGAGCACCACAACGACAACGACAACGCCGAGGCTGATGGCCCATGCCGGCGCCCGCCCGTACTTGGACCAGCCCTCGCGCTCGACCGGTGGCGCCACCGTCTGGTTAGCCATCTGAAACCGCGTCGCTGTCCGCCGGCTCTCCGTGATCGGCTTGGAAGAACATCTTTCGCACGCTGAGCTGATGGGCCTTGGCCCGGCTCGCAGCCAAGTCTGGATCGCGCTGGATGAGCGCCTCGAGGATGCCGCTGTGCTGGGCCAGAATCCCACGGAGCGGCACATTTGGCGACGTGAGCGTGATGAAGGTGCGGGCGAACGGCTCAAGTTGCCCGAACACCCTTTCGGCGGCGCCGTTGCCCGATGCCCGGACGATGATGCGATGGAACCCGGCGTCTGCCTCGGTCATTCCGACGTAGTCACCGGCTTCCAGCCGATCAGACATGAGCTGATGCGCGTACTGAAGCTCCTCGATGGTCTCGTCGTCGAGCCGTTCGGCTGCGAGCCGCGCCGCTAGCGCGTCTATCTCGGCCCGCACCTCGCTGACGTCGCAGAGCTCGCGGTTGGTGGGCTTGCGCACCCGCGCCCCTCGCCGCGACTCGATGTCTACCAAGCCAGCGGCCGCCAAGTCGCGAAGCGCCTCGCGGATCGGGGACTGACTGATGTCGAGTTCCTTCGCCAGCCGGCTCTCAACGATGCGCTCTCCCGGCACAAGCTCGCCCTTGACAATCCGGTCGAGCAGGAGACGCTTGGTAGCGGCTGAAAGTGGTTCGGTTCCGAGGACGGAACTGTCTAGGGCCATGGGAAACCGATTCCTGGGTAAACGTTCGATAATCGATTAGTGCGGGTCATGCTACACCGCGAAGCCGAAGTCGCCCGCGGGCTTCCTCCGGAGTAGCGACGCTGCGATGGACGGCTTCGGCCAGGACTCGAACCCGTTCGACCTGGTCGCGGTTCGCCTCGGCCAGGCGGCCCGGGCCATCCCACAACGAGTCTTCGAGACCCACGCGAGCGTTGTCCCCAAGGGCGAGAGAAAGCGCGGCAACCCGGGTCTGCGCCGCACCGGCACCGAGAACCGACCACTCGAAGTCGTCGCCAAAGAGGCGCTCAGCCGTGCGGCGTTGGTGTATCACATCGTCGACATCAGCCCCCATCCCCCCGAGGATGCCGAACACGGATTGCACGAAGAGCGGCGGCTCCACCAGGCCCCGGTCGACGAAGTGGGCCAGATTGTAGAGATGGGCGGTGTCGTAGCACTCGAACTCGAACCGAGTGCCCTGATCTCCGCAGGACTTGAGAATGCGCTCAATGTCCTCGAAGGAATTCCGGAAGATAAGGGCCTTGTTGCCAAGATGGGTGCGTTCCCAGTCATAGCGAAAATCGGGGAAGCGCTCCAGCATGGGGTATAGGCCGAAGTTCATGGTGCCCATGTTGAGCGAGGCGAGTTCGGGGGCGAGCTCCAATGCCGGGCGAATGCGCTCGTCAACGGTCATGTGGGGGCTGCCTCCGGTGGTGACGTTGATGACCACATCGCTCTCAGCTCGAATGTGATCGAGCAGCTCCCGGAACAGGCCGACGTCTTGGACCGGATGACCATCCTCGGGATCGCGCACGTGGAGGTGTACGACCGCGGCGCCGGCTTGTGCGGCGCCGATGGCGGCGGTGGCTATCTCGCCCGGCGTGATGGGCAGGTAGGGCGACATCGACGGGGTGTGGATGGCGCCAGTCGGTGCGCAGGTGATGATTGCGGATCGCATCAGGATTCCTCCAGTCCGGGCCCCGGCTTTGACGTCGCCGGGATGTCACCCGTGTCCGTTTCGAACAATGAGAACGTGATGTCACCGGTTCGGCCGGCGATGAGCGAGAAGCCGTGAAGGAACGGAGGCTCCCGTGTGTACACGTTCTCGAATCCAAGCCGGACGGCCCTGAGCACTGGCGAGTGGGTGATGGCCACGACGGTTGCTCCCGCTCGACCGGCGCCGTCGCCCAGACTTCTGACGAACGACACGACTCGCCAAGCGACGGCGTGAGCGTCCTCTCCAGGCGGGTTGGGATGCTCCAGCCAGTAGCCGACCCGCTCCTCGGCGCTGATCAGTTTGCCAAAGAACGGAGAGCTCACCACGTCCTCCGGGCTGATGCCAGGTGCCTGTGCTGCGATTGCCTCGGCGCCCTCTGCGATGTTGACCCGATGCCCACCGAGGTAGAGGTCGGGGTTTCGCAGGGCGAAGCCCACCACGGGTTCAGGCAGCTCAGGTGAGCCGGCCACTCCGCGATAGCCAGCCGCGAACGCGGTTGCCGTGTCGAGGGTTCGTGCCGTCTCGCCGCTAAGCAGGCACTCGATCTCGACTCCCTGCTCTGCGAACCAGCGACCGGCGGCCTCCGACTGGGCAACCCCGAGATCGGTGAGGCCCACATCGCTCCGGTGGTGGGCGACTTGGCCGTGCCGAAGGAGAATCACCCGTACCGTGCGGCCGCCCTTTGGGCTCATCGCGGTCGCCATGTCCCGCTTTGGCCGGCGCTCACTGGGCCAGCGCTCACTGGGACTGGGCCTGCTTCCAACGCTCCATGAACAAATTGAAGACCGCGTCGGCAAAGGGTTCGTCGTTGATGAGGTTGTCCATCTCGACGAGCTCAGTGGACGGATCGAGATTTGAGCGAATGGCGTCGAACAGCGGCGTGATGTCCACCCCGTGCCATTGGCTGCCCTCTTTGAAGTAGTTGTCGAGGCCCTGGAGGGGCAGGGCAACTGCTTTGGGCCCAATGCTCCGGTTCACGTGGTCGGCCAGATATTCGCCGAGCCGAGTCATTTCTTCGGAGGTCGCGAGCAGCGATGTGATGTTGGGGTTGTGAAGAATGATGTTGCGCTCAGTGGTGTTGTACTTCTCGGGAATGGTCTCGGGCGCCGCAAAGTTGAAGCACTCGATCGCACCCGGAACTACCACGAGCGGAATGCTGTTGCGAGTGGCGGCCGACATCCGCTCGATGTCGAGACGGAAGATGCCGTCATTCCAGGTGTTGAGCAATTCGGCCAGCGTGAAGTCGATGATTCCGTCGATGATGCCCTCGTCAATGAGGTGCTCCATGCCAGCGCCCTCTCCGACGGCGTGGAAGGTAACGACCTGGAATCCCTCGGACTCGAGCTGTTCACGCATCCGCATCACGCCCGGGGTGGTGACCCCGAACATCGAGATGGCGATCAGCGGCTCGCCTTCGGTGGCCAGCGCCTTGGTGGCCTCGTATCCCTGGGCCATCCCCGCGATCGATCCTGCGGCGTTGGACAGGACCAGCTTGGAGACGTTGTTGATGCCGGCGATGTCGGTCACCGCGTTGGCCATGTGCATGTCGGAATGCCCAACATAGGGACGGACGTCGCCCGACGCCATGGTCGAGACCATGAGCTTTGGAAAGCCGAGCGGCAGCGTTCGGAAGGCATCGGTGAGGAGGTAGGTGCCGCCGGACCCGCCCAAGCCCATCACACCTTGAATGCGTCCGCTCGAAACGAGATCGCCGAGCACGGCGGCGAGACCCTCGCCCATGCTCCCGACTGCGGCGACGCGTCCTCCGGCGCCTTCGACGCCGGCGCGGAAATCAGAGAGGTCGATCCCGGCCGCGCTGGCGACCTCGTCGGCGGAGATGTCGGGGGCGAAGTGCGGGGTTCCGAGAACCCCGCAGTCGATCACCAATACGTCGACGCCAGCATCGATGAGACGGTCGCGCACGAACTCGTACTCAGCGCCTTTCGTGTCGAGGGTACCTGCGAGGCACACGGTGGTGTTCGGCATTGGTTTGTCTCCTTTGTTGTTTTCAGTTCGTTCTTGTGGTGGGGTGTCGCACGACTAATCCGGCGAGTCGAGGGTGGCGTCGCGGATGGTGCGCCAGACCCGCTCCGCGGTGATCGGGAGTTCGCGAACCGGTGTGCCGATGGCGTCGGCAACCGCCGCGCCAACGGCGCCCGCCGTACACAGCAGCGCGCCCTCGCTGATTCCCTTGCACCCGTATGGGCCAGGGCCGTCCTGATTCTCGACAGATGCGGTCTGCATATGGAGCGCGACATCGTTGAATGTCGGGATCCGGTAGTCGATCGCGCCCAGGTTGAGGATCTGGCCGTGATCGTCGAACAGCATCTGCTCCATGAGGCTGTGACCCAGGCCCATGATCGCGGCGCCTTCATCCTGGGAGACGACCTGTAGTGGATTGATCTCTGTCCCTACATCGCCGACTGTCACGTGCTTGGTCAACAAGATCTCGCCCGTGGCGCGATCCACCTCGACTTCTATGGCCGTGGCGTTGAATTCGTAGAACGCCGCATCGCCGCCGAGCGGGTGGCCCTTCGTGCCCCATAGGCGGCTGGTTCCCTGGCCGACGAACTCGCCTCGCAGCCCACCCAGCGCGGTCTGGGCGGCCTCGACCAGCGAAATCGCCCCTGACGGGGTGACAAGTTGGCCAGGCGAGTGGGAAAGCTCCGACTGTGCGGTCTCGGTGGCTTCGGCATAGAGCTCGAGAACTCGGTCGCGGATGTCTTCACACGCTGCGAGCACGGCGTTGCCCATGAACACGGTGGAGCGACTCGCCGACGTCTGAAGGTCGAAAGGCACGGCGTTGGTGTCGCCGCTGATGATGGTGATCAGATCGAGATCAACGCCCAACTCGTCGGCCAGAATCTGCTTCCACAGGGTCCTAGCCCCCTGCCCCATGTCCGACGTGCCCGCATACGCCATCGCGCTGCCGTCGTAAAGCAGGCGGACCAGGCTCTGGGACAGACCCGTTGTCGCTCCCGGCTTGATCCCGACGGCAATGCCTCGTCCCCGGCCCGATGGGGTCGGCTCCTGCCAGCCGATCAGCTCGGCTGCCTTCTCGAGACTATCGTGCCAGCGGCCGTCGGCGCGGGCCTCGTAGTCGCCGCGGATAAAGGCCTCGTCGTGCTCGACGAGGTTGCGTCGGCGTATCTCAAGCGAGTCGAGCCCCAACGCTCGGGCGCCGGCATCGAGCTGGGACTCGGTGGCCCACCCGACTTGGGGGGCGCCGAACCCCCGAAAGGCGCAGCTGGGGACGGTGTTGGTCAAAACGGCGCGTGCGTTGATGGAAACGCGAGGAATCCGATAGGGCCCAGCACCCACATAGCTGCCCTTGGTCATGACCCGAGGAGCGACGTCCGCGTAGGCCCCGACCACGAAATCGACCTGCATCTCGTGGAAGGCCAGCTCGCCCGCTTCTGTGAATCCTGTGCGCGCGTGGATCCGACAACCCGACCGCCGCATCAATTGAAACGCCTCTTCCAGCGAGAGCACGAGGCGGCAGGTACGTCCCGTTTTGAGGGCGAGGAAGGCAATCAGGGGCTCATATCGAGGGGTTTGCTTTCCGCCGAATCCCCCGCCGGGATCCGGGGCGATGACCCGGACCCGCGACAGTGGAAGCGACCACACCTCGGCGATCGTCCGCTGGAGGAGGTAGGGGTGCTGGACCGGCGAGTAAACCTCGATACCACCGTCATCGGTCGGTACGGCGACGATTCCGCCGGGCTCGATCGGAAAATGGGTGACCATCGGGAACGTGTAGGTGTCCTCGATGATCGTGTGCGAGCTGGCGCCCTCCGAGTCGGCATCACCCCATGCGTACTCAACCTGCTCGAGAACATTGGTGGAGTTCAGGTCATCGCCGGGCCGAACTGAAGGGTCTTGGACCAATCGGGCGTCGCCGGCCAGGGCCGCGTCGAGCCCGTACACACCGGTCAACTCGGTGAAGTGGATGACGACGGCGTTAGCCGCAGCCCGGGCCTCGTCTTCAGTCTCGGCAACCACCGCGACAACAGGCTCGCCGTGGTAGTTGACCGTCTCGGTAGCGATCACCGGTCGGTCCTTATGGGAAATCCCGAACCGGGCCACGGGCTGAGGCAGGTCATCGGCGTGTACCACCGCGATGACGCCGGGCATCGCCGCCGCCGGCGAGGTATCGATTGCGTCGATCGCGGCGCATCCGACGGGAACAGTGGCGAACGCCACGTGCGCGGCATCGGTAAACGTGATGTCGCTCAGGTAACGCTGAGCGCCGGTGACCCGATCTATGCCCCCGTAACGGTGAATCCGCTGGCCGACCACCCGGTCGGTGCCAGCAACGGGACCATTGGAGGAAAGACCTTGGTTTTCGTCAGGCATCGGTTTGCCTTCCGGCCGCCGCGGTTTGGATCGCCTCAACGATCCGCTGGTAGCTCGCACATCGGCACAGGTTTCCCGACATGGCGTCTCGGATCTCATCTCGGGAGGCATTGGGATTCGTTCGCAGGAGTTGCTCGGCCGCCATGACCTGACCGGGAATGCACACCCCGCATTGAACGGCCCCAGCGGCCAGAAACTCGGCCTGGAGGTCGGTTATGCCGCCCATGGACACCCCCTCGATCGTGAGGAGGGCTCCGCCGTCGGCCTCGGCGCCGAGTACGAGACAGGAGTTGACGAGTTCGCCGTCCAGGAGCACAGAGCAGGCGCCGCACTCACCCTCGGCGCAACAGCGTTTGGTGCCGCAGAGGCCAAGGTCATCTCGAAGCATGTCCAGCAGCGTCCGGTGCGCCGGGATCGTGGCACGAACATTTTCGCCGTTCAGCTCCAGCGCAACGGCCACCTCACTCGTGGGGTGCACAGAGGAATCCGTCATGAAGACATCCCCTCGGGAGGAGCCGCGGCGGCCTGAACGGCCCGTACGGCGAGGACACGAACCATTGCCTCGCGATAGTCGCGAGCCGCCCGGACGTCGGAGATCGGTGTTGCGATGGACACCAGCTCTTCAACGGCCCCCTCGATTGCGTCTGGATCGCTGAGATCGACGGGCAGGCTCGCATCGGTCAACAGCGGCGTCGGTCCAACGCATCCCAGACCGAGAACAATCCCGCCGTCTGCGTCGACACCGGCCGCCACGCTGACCGTCGCAAGGTCGACCCCTCTCCGCCTGGTTAGGCGTTGGAACGCTGACCGATGTTCACGATCAGGAATTGGTACGTCGACACGGATCACGATCTCGTCTGGCCCGCACCTGGTCTCGCCAGGTCCGACGAAGAAGTCAACCAACGGCATCGTCCGTTCGCCGCCGGGCCCGGTCACAGTCACGGTCGAGCCGTAGACGAGAAGGGCAGGGGCGGTGTCGGCCGCCGGTGAGCCGTTGCAGATGTTGCCAATAAGCGTCGCCCGGTTCCGGATGGCGATTGATCCCACCACACGAGCCGATGCGCTCAGCGCAGGCAGGCGGTCTGCGATGAATGGGTCGCCTGAGATTTCGGACATCCGAGCAGTCGGACCGAATCGCACCGCTTCGTCGCCGATCTCGACCGCTGGCGGGAAGTCATTGACGGACTTGATGTCAACGATGACAGTCGGGGCGAATGGGTCCTTGCGAAGGTGGACGAGGAGGTCCGTACCGCCGACGAGGATTCGACCGTGACCTTCAGCACTAGCCAGCGCGGCGAGCACCTCGCTCACCGTGCGAGGCCGGCAATAGGACGCCATCGCGGGTACCCCCCTTGGTTCCCTGGTCTCACCCTAGACAATCGATAATCGGTGATCCTACACAGGATGGCCCGAGGGTCAAAGGGCCGCTGGACGTTAGTCAGCCAAGATCATGAGGTGGTCCACGACTACCGCTCCTTTGCCGCGGTCGAGCACGACCACGGGATTCAGATCGAGTTCAGCCAGACGATCACCCAAGGCGGTGGCCAGGGTTGCAGTTGACATGATGACTTGGACCAGGGTGTCCACATCGGCGGGCGGTCGGCCGCGGGCCCCGTCGAGCAAGGGAAAGCCCTTCAGCGATCGAACCATCTCGTGGGCGTCGGCCTCGTCCAGGGGCAGCGGGCGAACGGCGGTGTCGGCTAGCACCTCGGTGAACACGCCGCCGGTACCCACCATGACCGCGGGGCCGAGGGTGGGATCGCGGGTCACTCCCACGATCATCTCGGTGCCGCCGGTCACCATCTGCTGGACCTCCACCCCGTCGATAGCCGCGTCGGGAGCAGCGCTTCTCGCCCGCTTTAAGACTTCCTGAGTGGCTTGCTCCACCCCTTCAAGAGAGTCCAGCCCCAGAACCACCAGCCCAGCATCCGACTTGTGGGGAAAATCGGCGGAGGCGATCTTGACCACCACCGGCAGGCCGATCTCCTCGGCCGCCCTGCGGGCGTCTCTGGGTGTAGACACCACCTCACTGGCCGCCATTGGCAGTCCGAAGGCCTGCAACACCGCTCCGATGTCGGGTGCTGGCACCCCGAGAGCAGCCTCCGCAGCATCGGGCATGTCGTCAGGAAGCTCTGGGCGAACTCGGAAGCCCTCTTGGTGGCGCTGGTAGCGGTGGTAGGCGGCCAGTGCGGCGAAACAGCCCCGAAAGGAGCGGAATAGCGGCACTCCCGACTCCACCAGCCGGTCGAATCCCGGCTCGTCCACCTTGAAGGAGTTCCACGTGGCAATGATCGGCTTGTCCACCTCGTCGGCCAGCACCACGATGTCGTCGCCCAGATAATCAGACATGGGCGGCACCGCGCCGGTGATGCCCACCACCGTGTAGCCCACCGCCGGATCGGCGCTGATATCACGGATCACCTGTTGGCGAACCTCTGGTGGCTCGCTCATGATGAAGATGCCCCCGTTGTCCACCGGGTTGGACACCGCCAAGTAACGGGGAATGTGCTGGTACAGCCTCTCCTGAGTCTCCTCGGCCAGCGGGGGCGCCACCACCCCGGCCAACTCGGCGGCCTCGGCCATCAGCGTGCTCGAACCCCCAGAAATGGAGTACAGCCCGGCCCCCTCGGCCGCTCCTGGGCCCAACTTGGCGAAAAGGGCGGCAGTTTCCAGCAGCTCGTCGAGATCGCGCACCCGCACCACCCCGAACTGCTCGAACAGGCCGTCGATCACCTCGTCTGATCCGGTGAGGTGGCCGGTATGCGACGAAGCCATGCGCGACCCAGCGTCGGTGGCGCCGATCTTCAAGATCACCACCGGCTTGTGCTGCGCGTTGGCCGCCTCCAGTGCGGTGCGCAGCTTCTCGGCCGACCGAAACCCCTCGATGTAGCCAGCGATAACCGCGGTGTCTTCGTCGTAGGCGAAGTACTCGATGAAGTCGCTCACTTCGAGGTCAACCTCGTTGCCGCACGGCACCTGGCGGCTGAAGCCGATGCCAAAGTGCACCCCCTGCATGATGGGCCGGCCGTTGTGGCCCGACTGGGTGACCACCCCGATCTTGCCCCCCCGCAACCCGGGAATCTCGGGTACCGGCTCAAATGCGTTGGTGTTGGTATTGGGGCCGAAGATGCGGATGCCGTTGCGGCGGCCCGCCTCCCCCAGTTCGGCCTCCAACTCGGCCCCCTCGGGGCCGACCTCGCTGAAACCCGAGGAGAACACCAGGGCGTAGCGGACCCCGACAGCACCGCACTCGTCCACGATTTGGGCGCACGCTGCTGGTGGAGTGGAGATAACCGCCAGCGCCACAGGGCCGGGCACATCGGCCACCGCCTGGTAGATGGGCACAGTTCCGATCGACCCACCCTTGGGGTTGACCAGATGCCAGTTGCCCTCTCCCCAACGGCTGTCCATAGCGGCCCGCAGCGCATCCTCAGTCTGGGTGCGGTCGACCCCGCCGATCACCGCCACCCCGACGGGGTGGAAGAACTCCTCAAGGTCGATTCGCCGCTGGGCCATGGAAAATTGATGGTAGTGAGCGAGCACCTTGCACCTAGAGGCAGAACCGACCCGGCACTAGGCTGGCGGCCATGGAGATCGGCCACGTCTACGAGATGCCGCCCATGCGGCCCGACGACTCCCACACCACTTACTTCCCCGCCGGGGTGATCAAGATCGGGGTGGAGTACCGCGACCTCAACCCCGAGGCTCTTATGGAGTATTACGGGGGCGACGAGGCCTATATCGAGGAATTGCGGCGCACCGCACCGCTGGGCATTGAGGACCGCGGGGTGTCATTGCACGTGTTCGACGCCGACGGTCAGTGGGAGTACCTGCGCTTCGACCTGTTCGAGGACGCCCCCCACTACCACTACAACCACCTGGGCGGCGGGCGGAACCACATCATCCCCTTCGACGAGACCGCCCACGGCCCCATCGCCGAGTGGGCGGTGGGCAAGATCCGCACCGGCGAGATTGCACCCATGCTGGCCCAGGCCGGTGCGCCCGAACTGGCCGAGGGCCTCGACGCCGGTGTGCTTGGTGACGTGGCCGACCAGGTGGCGGCCTACGCCGCCGAGCTCCAGGCTCGTTTGGCCGCCGCGGTCTAGACGGCTATCCGGCCAACTCGCCGAAGTCCACCTGGCCGGTGATCATCGAGCCCTGGAAGGCGTTGTCGATGTTGACGTTCACGCCCGACACGAACGACGCCGCGTCCGACCCCAGATAGGCCAGCAGGTTGGCCACCTCGGCCGCGGTCACATAGCGGCCTCCGGATTGGGCTGCCGTCCAGTCGATCATCTCCTCGCCCATGGTCTTCTTGAAGTCGGGCAGGAGCGGGGTGTCGATGGGGGCCGGGCAGGCGCTGGCGATGCGAACGCCGTTGGACAGCATCCCCTTGGCGGCCTGCATGGTGAAGATCTGCACGCACTCCTTGGAGAACATGTAGCCGTCGGACACCACCTCGGGGTGCTCCTCCACCCAGGCCACTGCCTTGTCCCAGTCGTCGATGGACAACAGCTCGGTGATCTCGGCCTGGTGGGCCGGCCAGTTCATCCCCGCAATCGAAGCGGTGTTGACCACCGCGCCCCCGGCGGGGATCTTGGGCAGCAGGGCGTCGGTCAGCCGCATCAGCCCCAATGTGTTGACCTTCATCACGTCCTCAGGGGAGAAGGTGGCGGCAATGCCGGCGTTGTTGAACAGCACGTGTACCGGGGCGTCGATGGCCGCGGCGGCTTCGTCCACCGCCACCGGGTCTCCCATGTTGGTGGGGATGTACCGGGTGATCGGGCCTTCTGGTTCTTTGATGTCCAGAGCGGTGATCGACGCCGCCCCCAGATCGGCCAAGAGCTCCACCAGCGCGGCGCCCACGCCGGAGTAGGCGCCGGTGACCACGACGTTGCGGCCTTCGTAGCTCATGGGGTTCGACATTGGGGGCCTCCTGGGGCTTCCGGGGGATAGCTCGGCTGGCGAATATTACTGCGCCAAGTATCGTTGGAGTCACACTGGCGAGCGATGTAGACCGACGGAGGACGCTGTGAACCTCAACGAAATGATCATGGTGAGCGTGGACGACCATCTGTGCGAGCCACCCGATATGTTCGACAATCATCTTCCGGACAAGTGGCGGGATGAGGCCCCCCGGGTGATCCACACCGAGTCGGGCGACGACGTGTGGTCGTTCAACGGTTCCATCATCCCCAACGTGGGCCTGAACGCGGTGGCCGGGCGGCCCAAGGAGGAGTACGGCATCGAGCCCACCGCCTTCGATGAGATGCGCCCCGGCTGCTTCAACGTCCACGACCGCATCAAGGACATGGACGCCGCCGGAGTGCTGGGCTCGATGTGCTTCCCGTCGTTCCCCGGATTCGCCGGCCGGCTGTTCGCCAATCACCCCGACAAGGAGTTCGCCGCCGACCTGATCAGGGCCTACAACGACTGGCACATCCACGAGTGGGCCGGGGCCTATCCGGGCCGGTTCATCCCCATGGCCCTGCCCATGATCTGGAGCGCGGAAGAGTGCGCTGCCGAGGTGCGCCGGGTGGCCGATCTGGGCTGCCACTCCATGACCTTCACCGAGAATCCGGCCAAGCTGGGCGAGCCCAGCTTCCATAGCGACTACTGGGATCCGCTGTGGGAGGCATTCAGCGACACCGGCTCGGTGTGCTCCATCCACTTGGGCTCGTCGGGCGAGATGGTGATCACCGCCCCCGACGCCCCCATGGACGTGATGATCCAGCTCCAGCCCATGAACATCAGCCAAGCGGCCGCCGACCTGCTGTGGTCGCCCATCCCCCGCCGCTTCCCCGACCTGAAGATTGCGCTTTCGGAAGGCGGCACCGGGTGGATCCCCTACTTCATGGACCGGGCCGACCGCACCTACGACATGCACCACCTGTGGACCGGGCAGGACTTCGACAACCTGCTGCCCAGCGAGGTGTTCCGGCGCAACTTCCTGACCTGCTTCATCAACGATCCGGTGGGGGTGGCGCTGCGCCACGAGATCGGCATCGACAACATCTGCTGGGAGATGGACTACCCCCACAGCGACTCCACCTGGCCCAACGCCCCTGAGCTGTTGGACGAGACGCTGACCGGGGTGCCCGACGACGAGGTGGACAAGATCACCCACCTCAACGCCATGGCCTGGTACCAGTACGACCCGTTTGCCCACCGGGACCGAGCCGACTGCACCGTGGGGGCGCTGCGGGCTTCCGCGGTCGACCACGACATCTCGGTTCAATCATTGGACAAGGGGCGCCACCAGGGCAAAGACCGCGACCTGGCCGGGTTCACCACCCGGAACAAGGGCGTCAACCGCTGAGGTTGCGTTCAGCCTGACTCCTCTGCCTCTCGGGGCTGTGCGCATCGGCATCGACACCGGGGGAACGTTCACCGACGCGGTGGTGGTTTCCCCCGGCCCGGGAGGAGTCCGGCTCGCCATGGGCAAGGCGCTGTCCACTCCCGGCGATCTGACCGCAGGCGCCCTGGCCGCAGTTGAGGCGGCCGCAGCCGAGATTGACCAGCCGCTGGCCGACTTGCTCGGACGGGCCGAATCCATCGGCTATGCCACCACCGTTGGGCTCAACGCCCTTTTGACCGGCACGGGAGCACCCATCGGCCTGATCACAACCGAGGGGTTCGAGTCCACACTGCCGGTGGCCCGGGCAGCCAAGGTGGCCGGCTTGTCCCCCGCTGAGGCCACCGAGGCCGTCTGCTGGGCCAAACCCCCGCTGCTGTTGAGCCGTCGGCGCATCGTGGGCGTGCCTGAGCGGATCGACGCCCATGGCGACGTGGTTCGCCCGCTAGAAGAGGCCGCCGCGGTTGCCGCCATCAAGGCGCTGCGGGACGACGGGATGACCAGCTACGCCGTCAGCCTGCTGTGGTCGGTGGCTGATCCCCGCCATGAGGTCCGCATCGCCGAGCTGATCGCCCAGATCCACCCCGGCGCTCACGTGTCGCTGTCGTCGGCAGTGCCCCGGATCGGCGAGTACGAGCGGACAATGACCACAGTGCTCGATGCCAGCACGGCCCCGCTCGTGGCTGAAGAGATTCGCACCCTGGCCCATGCCTTGGCCGAACGGGGATTCGCCGGACACCTGCACGTCATGCAGTCCAGTGGCAGCACCTGTGATGCCGACGGCGGCCTCCGGGCGGTGGAGACCCTGGGATCGGGGCCGGTTGCCGGGCTGTTGGCTTCAGCCGAACTGGTCCAACAATTGGGCCGAAGCGAGGCCATTGCCACCGATGTGGGCGGCACCAGCTTCGACGTCGGCCTGATCACCGGCGGTGAAGCCACCATGGCGACACGCCCCATGATCGGGCGCTGGGCCCTGGCCCATCCAGTGGTGGAGGTGGTGTCGATCGGCACCGGCGGCGGGTCGCTGGCCTGGATCGACCCGGTGCTGGGCAGTCTCCGAGTGGGCCCTCAGTCGGCTGGCGCCCAACCCGGCCCGGCATGCTACCGCCGAGGAGGAACCGCCCCTACCCTGACCGATGCCGCCGTGACCCTGGGCTACCTAAGCGAGCTAGGCCAGGTGCTGGAGTTGGACCGTTCGGCGGCGGAGCGGGCCTTGAAGGATGCCGTGGCCGCTCCCCTGGGCCTGTCGGGGCCCGAAGCCGCCGACGCCGTGGTGGGGGTGGCCTGCTCTCAAATGGCCGACCTCATTCGCCGGGTGACTGTCCAGCGGGGCCACGATCCCGCCGGGTTCACCATGCTGGCCTACGGCGGGGCCGCTCCCCAGTACGCCACCCGATACGCCGCCGAGGTGGGAGTAGCCGAGGTGGTGGTTCCCTCAGCCGCTTCAGTGTTCTCCGCATTGGGCGCGGCCCGCGGCGAACGGCCGGCGCCTGAGCCGGCGGTGCTGGATGATTCGACATCGGAACCGCCAACCATCGGACGTCGGGACGCCTGGTTCGACCGTAAATTCACCTCCTGTCGGGTGTACGACGGGCTGGGGCTGGCGCCAGGCACCCTCCTGGAGGGGCCGGCGTTCATCGACCACCCGTCCACCACCATCGTGCTGCGCCCTGGCGACCGGGCCGAAGTCGACGCCGAGGGCCACACCCACATGTTCCCCGGGCCGCCGTCATGAGTTCGAACCAGTCATCCCCCGGAACTGCACCCCCGCTCGACGCGGCGCTGTTTGAAGTGCTGCGCAATCGGCTGTGGGCTATCAACGACGAGGCGGTAGACGCCATCGTCGCCGTGTCGGGCTCGCCTATCGCCACCGAGGGCAACGACTTCAACTCCGGCATCTTGACCGCGGCCGGTGAGGTGGCACTGGCCGGCCCATACGTGCTGGTCCATGCCGCGGCATTGGGCCAGGTGGTCCGCCACGTGATCGACCAATTCGGAGGCAACTCGGGCATCGGTCCCGGCGACATGTTCATCACCAACGACACCTATGTGGGCGCTCCCCACCAGCCCGACGTCATGGTGGTGGCCCCCGTATTTCGGGGCGACCGGCTAATCGCCTGGTGCGGCTCGTGCGTCCACCAGAACGACGTGGGCGGCCCCGTGCCCGGGTCGATCACCGTGGGGGCGACGTCCATCTATGAGGAGGCGGTGCCCATGGCCCCCTCCCGGATAGTGGATCGGGGGGAACTGCTAGCCGAGGTGGAGCAGGAATACTTGGGCCGGTCCCGCACCCCGGAATTGAATCGGCTCGACCTTCTGGGCCAGATGGAGGCCAACCGGGTGGTGGATGGTCGGATCAACGGGCTGTGCGATCGCTACGGCAGCGAAACAGTGACCGCGGTGCTCGACGGACTCATCGACCGCACCGAGGCCGCGGTGAGAGACCGGTTGGCGTCGCTGCCGGATGGGCGATGGCACCACCGAGGACTGGTGGAGCACGACGGCATCGACGACCGGGTGTACGAGATCGGCTTGACCATGACCAAGCAGGGCGACTCCCTGCATCTGGACTTCACCGACGCCAGCCCGCAGGCCCCGGCGCTGATCAACACCAGCCGGGCCATCACCTCCAGCTACGCCATGGCCGCGGTAATGACGGTCTTGGGCTACGGCCTGCCCTGGACGCCGGCCGGGTTCTGGCGAGTCATGAAGGTAGACACCACGCCGGGCACCATCGTGGATTGCCTTTGGCCCGCGGGCATGTCGATGGGGGTGACCGCCGCGGGCCAAGAAGTGCGCACCGCGGTGAACATCTGCCTCAGCCGGATGTTCGACGCCTCTGACGACCCGGACGTGCGAAGTCAGATCCTGGCTTCGTGCGTGTCGGGGTCGTTCACCCAGACCATCTCGGGAGCCTTCGACGACGGGCGGGACTTCTCGGCCATGCTCCTCGACGGCCTGCCCGGCGGGTCAGGCGCCCGGTGGGGCGGCGACGGACCCGACACCGGGGGCTATCTGACCTCCCCGGCCGGGCTGTGTACCAACATCGAGACCAACGAGCAGCACTACCCGGTGCTCTACCGCTATCGCCGGGAGCGAACCGACTCGGGCGGGCCCGGCCAGTGGCGAGGCGGCGTGGGCGTGGAACACGCCTACCAACTCCACCGGTCGGCCGGGCCAGCAACTTCAACGGTGTTCGCCCACGGCCAACAGCCCCCCACCGCCGCGGGCGTGCTTGGCGGCGAACCCGGCATGCAGCACACCGGGGTGTACGAGCGCGCCGACGGCACAATTGAGGTACCACCCCCCAAGCAAGTAGGCGAGTTGGCCCCCAGTGATGTGTACACCAACCTCTGCGGCGGCGGGGGCGGAGTGGGCGACCCCTTAGATCGCGACCCCGTTGCGGTAGAGCACGACGTGGCGGAAGGCTTGGTCACCGAGGCCGGTGCCGTCCGAGACTACGGCGTGGTGATCGGCGATGTGGAGGCCACCAAAACACTGCGAGCATCCCGCCGCCAGGCGCGTATCGAAAGAGACCCCGAACCCCCGTTGGAAGAACCCCCCACCGGCCGACGCCTCAGCTCCACCGTGGTCTTGGCCAACGGCCACTACCTTTGCAGCCGGTGCGGCCACGAACACGGCCCCACCAACGAACCCCTGGTCAGCCTGCTGATTGTATCCCGCTCTCCAGTAGACGAGCGCACCCCCTGGCCCTCAGCCCGCCCCGGCGCCGACCGTTTCGAGCTCCGTCGCCTCTACTGCCCCGCCTGCGCCGTCCAGGTGGACGTTCAAGTCGCCCTTGCCAACGCTCCCTTCTTGGAGACCGCCGAACTCATCGAGGATTAGCCACGGCCAATCCGAGGGAGCTGGCCGCAGCGATGAGCTCATGGTCACCGCTGGCGAAGATTGTGTCTGCGTCGGCAATGGCCTGCGCGGCAGCCAAGTGCACGGCGTCGTAGCCGCGGAGTTCCTGTTCTTCAGCCAATGCGCCTGCTCTTCGGACGAGGCTGTCTGAGATCTCGATGCTGTCGACCTCTTGGGTGAGGGCGTCGAGCAGCCTAACCGCAGAAGTAAGCCCTCTCTTTGTCAGCCGCCCGAGTCGATGAGCTCTGGCCAGCGCCGCCCGGGCCTCGGCGTAGAGCAAGCGGACGCTGACAACCCGTGTCGCTTCATTCCACAGTCGCTCGGAGGAATCAGAACTTGGCTCGTCGATGATCAGGGGAATGAAGGCGGATGTATCGAAGTAGACAATCACTGGCGCTGTTCGGCCACGAGATCGCTCACCGTTCCCTTGCTCTTGACCCTGGAGTGGCCCAGTCGTCTCTTCGCCATCGGAGCCGGAATGACCAGCCCATCGTCAACCAGTTGGTCGATGGGCCGGGGCTCATGAAGAGGGATCAAAAGCGCCACTGCCTTCCCATGATCGGTCACGGTGACCTCGGTTCCTGCTCGAACCGCTGTGAGGTATCGACTCAAATTGTCCCGCAACTCTCGAACTCCAGCTTCCACAAAACAATTATGGCGCTTTTATTATAGATAATCTAGCCATTTATTCTACGATGGCCGCTCCTACCAGCGCGGCCCGCCGGCGACGGTGATGCATTCGCCGGTGACGAATGAAGCCTCGTCGGAGAGCAGGAAGGCGATTACCGCGGCGGTCTCGTCAGGGTGTTGCAAGCGTTCGAGGGCGATCTTGGAGCGCACCCACTGGCTGCGGTCGCCGCCAGACTGCGCCACGGTTTGCTCCAGATAGGGATGGCCGCTTTCGGTAGCGTCGGGGTCGACTCCTAGCGGGCGCACTCCGTTGACCCTGATCTGGTGGGGCGCCAGCTCCATGGCTAGGGCAGCGACCAGCCGGTCGACCCCAGCCTTAGCCGCGGCGAATGCCGAAGTGCCGCTGGCCGCGGCCACAGTGGCATACGACGACAGCAGCACAATCGACCCGCCGTTGCCTTGTTCAACCATCTGGCGAGCAGCGGCTTGGGCCACCAAGAACGCTCCGGTCAGGTTCACGTCCATCGATCGCCGCCACGACGCCTCAGTCAGCTCCAGCAACGGCGCCCACCCCATGTCGGGTCCAAGCCCCCCGGCCACGTTGACCACCAGGTCGAGCCTCCCGAACTCACCGACACACCGCCCCACCACCTCGTTCACCTGATCGGCGTCGGCCACGTCGGCCTCCAATCGCAACGCCGCCTGCCCCTCGGCCTGCACTGCGGCCACCGTGGCGTCCAGGGCCTCCGGGGAAGCGCAGGCCGAATCCGGGTGGCCGACCTCTACCCGGTCGGCACAGGCCACGCTGGCTCCGGCTCGGGCCAGCCGCACCGCCACCGCCCGCCCGATCTCCGGAGGACACGCCGCCCCCATCACCAGCGCCACCTTCCCGGAGAAGTCGTCCATCCCCCCAGCATCCCCTAACTACCCCGCTGGCTTCCACACTAGAGATTGCAGGAAATACCTGTGGTTAGAGATCAAGCAATTCCAGCAGCTCTTGCACACTGATCTCGTGATGGGTTGCGACACTCTTGAGAATGCCCGACAGGGTCTTGGTCTTGATGGGATTGTGCAGGGGGATGACCTCGTGATGCTCCCCACTCAGATGAGTTGTGATGCGCAAATGTGAGCCGCGCTGCCGGGTGGCTGTGTATCCAAGCTTCTGAAGCGCTCTTTGGAGATCGGCCCCGCGCACATCGCGCGGCAGCCTCAAAGAACCAAGACCTCGCCGTGAACAAAGTGCAGGCGAATCAATTCAGGGCGAGCCACTTCCCCGTCGAAATAGCACTCGAAGGCTTCCCGGACGTTTTCGCGGATCTCTTCGATGGTCTCCCCTTGCGTGTGAATTCCGTAACCGATGGCGCTAGCGGAATATCCACCAGCCACTTCATCTTCACTAACCTCGAAGACAATCTCCGTCGCGGGTGACGTCACGGTGGCCAACATACATGGCATGACCTCTCCTTCCAACCAGGTTGCTGCCCACCAGTAGGGTGGCGGGGTGCAGGTGGGGGCGGCGCGGTATCAGATGGCGGGGGGGATCCATCGGATTCCGGTGCCGGGGGCGACCGGGCATCTTTACGCCACGGCCTTTGCGGTGACCGGGCCTGATCCTGCCGCGGCCCTAGAGGACGTGGGTGCAGAGGTCATGGTGTGCTTGCTGACCGACCCGGAGATCGCCATGCGTTATCCCGATTACCCCTCGTGGTTGGCCGATCCCGCTCCCCACCAGGCCATCCATGTCCCGATGGTCGATCAGGGGGTCACCGGCGACGACGACGTTCGAGAGTTGGTGGACACGATCAACCGGCACCTAGATCAAGGCAGAGGGGTCATGGTCCACTGCGGCGCCGGATATGGCAGAGCCGGGATTGTGTGCATCTCGGTACTCACCTCCCGGGGAATGGACCTCGATCATGCGGTAGCCGCGGTGCGCGCGGCGCGGCCGGCAGCGGGACCCCAGTCCCATTCGCAGGAGGCCCAGATCAGCCGCTTAGCCGTGAGAGGCTAAGCGGCCACTGCTCACATACCGCCGGCGATCTTGAAGTCATGGCCGGTGGCGTACGACGAGGCGTCGGACGCGAGGTATAGAGCCAGGCCGATGATCTCGTCGCAGTCGGCCACCCGGTTCATCATGGTGGCCTTCCCTGACCGTTCGGGGAATTCGGGATCAAACCGCATCGATCCCTTCATCATCTCCGACATGAACGGCCCCGGCACCAGGGAATTGACCCGCACGCCGAGGCTGGCCCACTCTCCGGCCATGGCCCGGGTGAGGTTGTGCAGCGCCGCCTTGCTAGAGGTGTAGATCCCCACCCCCGGGCCGCCGCCATAAGCCCCCATGGTGGTTACATTGATGATCGACCCTCCGCCAGCCTCTCCCATGCGGGGGGCCACCAAACCGGTCAATCGGATCGGCCCCTTCACGTTCACCGCGTACACCTTGTCGAAGTAGGCCTCGGTGCAGTCGGCCACGGTGACCGGGGCGGGGTTGATGCCCGCGTTGTTGACCAACACGTCGATCCGGCCGAGGTCGCCATACACCCGATCGACCAGCGCGTCGATCTGGTCCCACTCCCCCATGTGGCAGGCGATGCCCCGCACCGATTGGCTGCCCAACTCGTCTTTCAGTTCGGCGGCAGCCTCGTCGCAGCCCTCCTGGCGCCGCCCGGTGATCACAACCTCGGCGCCGGCCATGGCATAGCCCTTGGCAATGGACCGACCGATGCCCTTGGTGCCCCCGGTGACCAGCGCCACCTTCCCTGTCAGATCGAACAAACTGCTCATGGCCCGATCTTACGAACCGCTTCCCGGCCGACCCCATGCGGGCTGGAGGCCTCCCGGCAAATGGGGCTAACGGACTCAGTAGATGCCCAGCTCCAAGCCGGCGGCCAGGGTCATGCCCAGCTCGCGGCAGGCCTCCAGATGGGCGTCGGTCAGCTCACCGGTGGCCACCACCGGCGGGGCCACCGCCTTCCACCCCAGCCCAGTAACCAGAGGCTCCACTGCCCGCACCGCGCCGGTGCCGTCGTTGCCGGCCCGCACGAACAGCCCGTAGGGACGCCCCCGGGTGTGGTCCAAGCAGTCGTAGTACACGGTGTCGAAGAAGTGCTTGAGCGCGCCGCTCATGTAGCCGAAGTTCTCCGGGGTGCCCAGCAGGTAGCCGTCGGCGGCCATCACATCGTCGGCGGTAGCCCCCAGTGCGGACACTTGCACTACCTCCACCCCGTCGATGTCGGGGTGGGTGGCCCCGGCTACTACGGCCTCGGTCATGGCTTTGGTCCCCCCGGTCTTGGAGTGGGACACCACCAGCACTCGCACCCAACCGACGGTACTCCTCCGCCGCGAGCGCCCGCGGGTCAGGTGACCGCAGTGCCCACGTCCATGGAGGCGAAACGACGGGTGCTAACCAGCCAGGCGGCCAGAACCACGATGATGCCCGCGCTGATCGACACCGTGATTCGGGGGCCGATCCAGTCGAACAGCGCCCCTTGGATCATGGTGCCGGCGCCGATGGCCAGGTTGATGGCCATCAGGTACAGGGCGATGATCCGTCCCCGCATGGACTCCTCTACTTGGAGTTGGATGACGGTGTTGAGCGTGGAGGCGGTGGCGAGGTGACAGCCGCCGAGGATGAGCAAGAACAAGATGGCCATGGCGTACCACGGGGCCAAGCCGAACCCGGCCAGCGCCAGGCCGTAGGCGCTCAGCCCGATGGCCAGCAGTCGGGACCGGGCGGTGAACTGGCCCCTACCGGCCACCAGCGGGAAGAAGATCACCGATCCGATGCCGGTGCCAGCGGCCAGCAGGCCCAGTTGCCACCCGGTGGTGTTGAACTCCAATGGTGGCCTTGCGCCAGCGCGAGCGCCTTTTGGCAACCTGATCGCTGCCCCCTTGATCCCCTGAGCTGGTCGCCGATACAGACATGGCTGCCTGGTGACCGGAAGCGATCCCTGCCGCCTCCAGCCCCGGCTTGATTGGTCGGTCGGGGGGGGGGGGTACAGTCTCTCGATGATGCACCTACCGGCGATCCTGGCGGTAGCAGGATTGGCAATCGCGGCACTTGCAGTGCCTGGTGGTTTGGCAAATGCCCAGTCTCCAGGCGACGTCGGATTGCTCCGCCAACAACTCGAAGCCCGCGACGAACTGATCGCCCAGCAGGAAGCCTTGCTGAACACCTACCGCTGCCGATTCGGCATCGACATCACAGCCGTGCCGGGGGGATGCTCCAGCGGGCAGCCCACGCGGCCCGCTGCCCCGCCCGGCAACTTCGAAGGCACCCCCACCAACCAAGACATCACCGCACGCGACCAGCTCATCGCCGACCAGGAAAACCTCCTCAACGCCTACCGCTGCCAACACAACATCGACACCCACATAGTAACCGGCGGATGCCCAGAAGTTCCCCACATACCAAGCAGCAAGAACCCAGACACATCACAAACAGTCTCAACCCAACCCGGCTCTGTCCAATACACCGCCATCGCAGCAGCCGGGTATCGAACATGCGCTATCCGAACCGACGGCACCATCGACTGCTGGGGCGGCAGCCTTCACGCCAATGCGCCTACAGGGCAATATACCGCGATCTCAGCAAGCGGCATAGATAGGCAAGATTATTTTTGCGCTATCCGAACCGACGGCACCATCGACTGCTGGGGCTCATTCGGCCCATTCGATAGTTACGAATCCAACCGCATTTATCTCTACTCCCATACGGAATACCAGCAACTAGATCAATACAGGCGGTCGATCATACGTCCCGTACCCCATTCGTCCGCAGGCCGATACACCGCAATCGCAGTAGACAATACAATTTGTGCCGTCCGAACCGACCAAACCATCGCCTGCTGGGGCCACACTGGACATGGCCAAGCTGATCCGCCCGCAGGGCAATACACCGCAATCGCAACAGGCCAAGGCCATTCGTGTGCGATCCGAACCGACGGCACCATCGACTGCTGGGGCAGCCGCAACGTATGGTGGCCGGATGCCGATCTGATCATCGACCCACCCGCAGGCCAATACACCGCAATCGCAGCAGGTGACTATCATTCTTGTGCGATCGGAACCGACCAAACCATCAACTGCTGGGGGTGGCTTCCGTCGGAGAGGGATTATCATGCGCCAGCAGGGCAATACACCGCCATCGCAACAAGCAATGTTCATTCGTGTGCGATCCGAACCGACGGCACCATCGACTGCTGGGGTCACAACCGTTATGGCCAAACTGATGCGCCAGCAGGGCAATACACCGCCATCGCAACAGGCGATGTTCATTCGTGTGCGATCCGAACCGACGGCACCATCGACTGCTGGGGTAACAACGTATTTGGTTGGCCTGATGCGCCCGCAGGCCCATACACCGACATCGTAATAGTTGCGGACAACAGTGGTTCGCATGAAGGGTGTGCGATCCGAACTGACGGCACCATCGACTGCTGGGGCGACGAATATACTTTTCACCGGAGAACGCCGCCCCCAGCAGGCCAATACACCGCCTTCTTCCCAGATAACAACCCAGATAACAGCATCAACAACAACAACCAAGATAACTATGGATTTTGCACTATTCGAATCGACGGCACCATCGACTGCGGGGGCCGCAACATATTTGAAACTTATTATGCGACCGGAGGCCCATACACCGACATCGCAGTAGCTGAATGGTTTCATGATACTGAATGTGCGATCAGAACCGACGGCACCATCGACTGCTGGGAACCCGGCATATACAGCGGCTTCAGCACCCAACTAGATGCCCCCGCAGGCCAATACACCGCCATCGAGTACCGCAACACTATAAATGAACGCGATTATTGCGCTGTTCGGACCGATGGGACCATCGTCTGCTGGCAGTTCGGACCTGAGTGGCGTGGATACGGACCTGAGCACGAAGACTTCGTATACCGCCCACTAGACGGCCCCGCAGGCCAATACACCGCCATCGCAGCAACCTTAGAAAGTTCATGTGCCATCCGAACCGACCAAACCATCGCCTGCTGGGACTTAGGACCTGCAAAACGTGCAGACGAGGACTTAGACTTGGTATACCGCCCACTAGACGGCCCCGCAGGCCAATACACCGCCATCGCATCTTACACTAACGGTTACACCAGAGCCCGCGAACAGCAAGGGAATGCACTCAGCGACGAGTTTGGGAATCCACTTGTTTACGCTCTGTTTTTTTATTGCGCTGTACGAACCGACCAAACCATCGCCTGCTGGGACTTCGGACCTGAGAATCCTGGACGACAGGCACCTGAGCCCGAAGACTTGGTATACCGCCCACTAGACGTCCCCGCAGGCCAATACACCGCACTTCCCACGAGCGGTTATCGGCCGTGCGCCATCCGAACCGATGGGAACATCGTCTGCTGGGAGTTCGACCCCTACCGCCAACTCGATGCCCCCGCAGGCCAATACACCGCTATCGACGCAGACGGGTCGGAGCATTGCGCTGTCCGAACCGACGGGAACGTCCGCTGCTGGAGAATTCCAATGCCACTCAATTTTTGGGGACACCTAGAGTAGTTTGCCCATAACCTGCCGGTAAGCTGCGCTGCCGTGCGAGCATGGCGTGTACATCAATATGGGAGGCCGTCGGAGGCGCTGCGGCTGGACGACATCGACGAGCCGGTGCCGGAGCCGGGCAAGATCCGGGTGGCGCCCACTCGGACGGTGCTGAACTTCAACGAGATCGACGGCTGCCACGGGCGCTACCGCACCGTGAACCCCGAGCTCCCCTACACCCTGGGCATGGAGGTGCTGGGCACAGTTGACGCCGTGGGAGAGGGTGCCGAGGAGTGGCTCGGGCGCCGGGTACACGCCACCGCCGAGAGCGCCTTCGGGGGCTACGCCGACAAGGTGATCTGCCAGCCCGACATGGTGTTCGACGCCCCCGAGTCACTCGACGACACCGAGGCGGCCGCCTTCTTCTTCCCCTTCCACCTGTCATGGCTGGGCTTGCACGAGCGGGGCCAGATCCAGCCCGGAGAGTGGGTGCTGATCCACGCCGCGGCCGGCGGCGTGGGCTCGGCCGCGGTGCAACTGGCCGTGGACGCCGGGGCCCGGGTGATCGGCACCGCGGGCAGCGAGGCCAAGTGCGAGTTCGTGCGCTCCCTAGGGGCCGAAGCCGCGGTGAACTACCGGGACGGAGACTTCGCCACTGAAGTGCGCGACATCACCGGCGGGGCCGGAGTCGATCTGGTGTTCGACGGCGTGGGCGGCGAGGTCACCGAAGCCTCGATACGGTGCATGACCCGGGGCGGGCGGCTGATAATCATCGGCTTCGCCAGCAAGATCGAGGCCGAGGACGCCGTAGGCCTTCCCCCGAGGCTGCTGTGCTTCTCCCAAGTTTCGATCGGAGGGGTGCTTTTGGCCTACAGCAGCAACCCGGCGCTCTACGGCGGCATGGCCGGGTTCAACATCAACCCCCGATCACTGGGCGACCGGATCCACGAAGAGCTCTGCGATCGGCTGTCCGAGGGGCGGATCGCCCCGCTGGTGGGCGGCACCGTGCCCTTCGAGGAGCTGCCCGCCGCGCTCGAGCAGATGGAGGACCGCCTCACCACCGGGCGCATCGTGGTGGTCTGCTGAAAAACGCCCCGGCACCGCCCCGCCGGTGGTCGAATGCCGAGCAAACAAGCCAGAATAGGGCCATGACTGAGCTCGGATATCTCGCCTTCGACGCCGACAACCACTACTACGAGGCCACCGACGCCTTCACCCGCCACATCGACCCCAAGATGGCCAAGCGCTGCATGCAGTGGGCCGACATCGGGGGCAAGCAGCGGCTGATCGTGGCCGGTCGGATCAACCGGTTCATCCCCAACCCCACCTTCGACCCGGTGGCCAAGCCCGGCATTCTCGACGAGTACTTCCGGGCCAAGACCTCGGCCAGCGACATGCGGGAGGCCTTCGGCGAGCTCGACCCCATCAGCCCCGCCTACCGCAACCGCGACGCCCGCCTGGCCCTCATGGACTCGCAGGGCCTGGGCGGCTGCTTCATGTTCCCCACCCTGGGGGTGGGCATGGAGGCCTGCCTGGAAGACGACCTCGGGGCCATCACCGCGGCGTTCGGGGCATTCAACCGCTGGCTGGACGAAGACTGGGGCTTCTCCTACCAGGAGCGCCTGTTCACCGCCCTGTACCTGAGCCTGGTGGATGTGGAATGGGCGCTGGGCGAGCTGGAGTGGGCCATCGGCCGGGGTCTGCGGCTGGTGAACTTCCGGGCCACCTCGGTGCCCGACGGCAACGGCAACTACCGCTCGCTGGGCCATCCCGACAACGACCCGGTGTGGCAATTCCTCAACGACAACGGCGTGTGCGTGGCCTTCCACTCCGGCGACTCGGGCTACTCGTTCATGAACCACCGCTGGGGGCTCGGCACCGAGACCGAGGCCTTCCGCTACAACCCGCTCCAGAGCCTGCTGTCGCACTCCCCCATCAGCGACACCATGGCCTCGCTTCTGGCCGACGGGGTGCTGGTGCGGTTCCCCAACCTGCGGGTGGCCACCATCGAGACCGGCTCCTATTGGGTGCGGCCCCTCATCCAGAAGCTGGCCAAGACCTACGGCCAGCACCGCTACGCCTTCGACGAGGACCCGGTGGAGACGTTCCGCAACCAGGTGTGGGTGTCGCCCTACTACGAGGACGACCTGCACGAGCTGGCCGGGCTGATCGGCACCGACCACATGCTGTTCGGCTCCGACTTCCCCCACGCCGAGGGCCTGGCCGACCCGGTGTCGTTCGTGGACGACCTTGACGGGTTCAGCGACGACGACATCCGCCGCATCATGTGCGACAACGGCGCCAGCCTGTCGCAGCTGGCCGTCTAGCGGACCGGCGAACCCCCATCTCCAACCGAAAGAAACAGCACCATGGCCTGGGATTTTGAGACCGAGCCCGAGTTCCAGGAGCAACTGGACTGGACCCGGGCGTTTCTGGACGAGCACATCCTGCCGCTGGAAACCATCGATCTGGAGGTGACCGACGAGCAGTGGAAGGCCCTGACCGCGCCGCTGAAGCAGCAGGTGAAGGACCGGGGGCTGTGGGCCTGCCATCTCGACCCCGAGCTGGGGGGCCAGGGCTTCGGCCAAGTGAAGCTGGGTTTGATGCACGAGATTTTGGGCCGATCTTCGATCGCTCCGGCCATCTTCGGCAACAACGCCCCCGACTCGGGCAACGCCGAGCTGTTGGCCATCGGCGGCAACGATGAGCAGAAGAAGCGCTGGATGGAGCCGCTGTTGGCCGGCGAGCTGCGCTCGGGGTTCTCCATGACCGAGCCCGACACCGCCGGCTCCGACCCCACGCTGTTGGAGACCAAGGCGGTGCGCGACGGCGACACCTGGGTGATCAACGGCCACAAGTGGTTCACCTCCGGCGGCTCGGGGGCCGATTTCCTGATCGCCATGGTGGTGACCAACCCCGACGTCCACCCCTACCAGGGGTCGTCCATGATCGTGGTGCCCACCGACACCCCCGGCCTGGAGATCGTGCGGGACGTGCCCAACATGCACCACCCCTATCCCGGCCAGTTCGCCCGCCACCCCATGGGCCACTCCGAGGTGATCTACCGCGACGTGCGGGTGCCCGCCGAGAACTTGATCGGCAACCCCGGCGACGGGTTTGTGCTGGCCCAAAAGCGCCTCGGCCCCGGCCGCATCCACCACGCCATGCGCTGGATCGGCCAGTCGCAGCGGGCGCTGGACATGATGTGCGAGCGGGCCCTGTCCCGGTACGCCCACGGCAGCCTTCTGGCCGAGAAGCAGATGGTGCAGGACTTCATCGCCGAGACCCGCATCGACATCGCCTCGGCCCGGCTGCTGTGCCTGCACGCCGCCTGGCACATGGACAAGCACGGCTCATCGGCGTCGCGCACCGAGATCGCCATGATCAAGGTGTACGGCACCAAGATGCTGTACAACGCCATCGACCGCTCCATCCAGGTCCACGGCGCTCTGGGCTACTCGGCCGACATGCCCCTAGAGGAGATGTACCGCAACGCCCGGGCCTCCCGGCTGGTAGACGGCGCCGATGAGGTGCACAAGGTGTCCATCGCCCGCCGCACCCTCAAGGAGTACGCCGCCGTGGACGGCTTCCCCACCGAGCACATCCCCACCCGCCGAGCCGCCGCCCTAGAGCGCTTCGGCGACCTCCTAGACATCGAGGTCATGAACAGCTAGCAGCCGGCAATCCTCAACTTGGCCCGACGAAGGGGCCGGTAGCATTTCGGCATGTCCAAGCCGCTGGCCCTGCGCTTTCTGCGGTCGGCCAGCGATGCCGGCCAGCTGCCCGAGTCCCGCTGTGAGGTGGCGCTGGTGGGGCGTTCGAACGTGGGCAAGTCGTCGCTCCTGAACGCGGTGGCCAACCGCAAGGGTCTGGCCCGCACGTCCAAGGCGCCGGGGGCCACCCGGCTGCTCAATGTCTTCGAGCTGGAGGGCGAGCCCGGCCGCTGGCTGGTGGACCTACCCGGCTACGGCTTCGCCAAAGCCCCCAAGGCTCAGCGGGTGGGCTGGCAGAAGATGATGGACGGCTACCTGATCGACCGCCCGACCCTGGTGGAGGTGCTGCTATTGGTGGACGGCCTCGTCGGCCCCACCCCCCTCGACCTCCAAACCGTGGAATGGTTGGCGCACCATGACGTGCCGCTGCAACCGGTGGCCACCAAAGCCGACAAGGTGAAATCGTCCCAACGGGGCGCCCGAAAAGCTGAGCTGGCCAAGGGCCTCGGCGTCGCCCCCGGCGACGTCATCTGGACCAGCGCAACCAAAGGCCAGGGCATTCCCGAACTCCGAGCCGAGATCAACTCCGCTCTCCGGCTCAACCCCTGAGCGAAAACCCCACTACGGCCTCCAACTCGGCCAGAGCCTCATCGGGATCGACCACCTTGATGGTGGTCATCCCCATCGCCCGAGCCGGCTTGAGGTTCACCCCCAAGTCGTCCAGAAAAACACAGGCCGAAGGCTCAACGCCGAGCGCTTCACAAGCCATCGTGTAGAACGCCGGGTCGGGCTTGCGCACTCCCACCACCGACGACTCCACCACCACGTCGAACCATCCCATGAGCTCGGCCATCTCCGCCGACCGCTCCGACGATGCCATCGGCAAATAGTTGTTGGTCAACAGCCCCGTCTTCAGCCGCTCCGAACACCGCCGCACCGCCTCAGCCACAGCAGGACGCATTTCCCCACTCAGCCCGTTCAGCACCGCCATCCCATGCACCCGATACCCCAGCGCTAGGGCTTCCTCCTCAAAGGCGGTGGCAAACTCCTCCAGCCCTATCTCCCCTCGCTCCATCTGCGCCCAAGCATTGCTATCCGGATCGGTCGAATTGATCCGCCGAATCAACCCCTCCGGCAACCCATTCTCCCGCTCATAAGCCGCAAACCCCTCCCAAGGCCCCACCACAATCACCCCACCCAAATCAAACAAAGCCGCCTGAACCACCGCCCGACCCTACCCAACCCACCAAGGGGAGAAGACACTCCGCCTATTGCTGCCGTTGACGGACTGACTCCGGGGTTAGGGCGGTGGCTTGGGGGACGCCGAGGAGGGCGAGGGTGCGCGTTAATTCCTCTGTGAATTGGTCGATTAGGTGGTCTACGCCGGGTTCGCCGGCGGCGGCTAGGGCGTAGAGGTAGGGGCGGCCGAACATCACGGCGGTGGCGCCTAGGGCGAGGGCCATGGCGACGTGGCTGCCTCGGCGGACGCCGCCATCGCAGATGATGTCGAGGTCGCCGCCGACGGCGTCGGCCACCTGGGGGACCAGCTCCAAGATGGGCGGGGCGCCGTCGAGCTGGCGGCCGCCGTGGTTGGAGAGGATTATTCCGTCTACGCCCTGTTCAGCAGCTACCTGCGCGTCGGCCACTGATTGAACGCCTTTGAGCACCAGCTTCCCGGTCCAGCGCTCTCTCAGCCAGTCGAGGTCGTCCCACGACAGCGCCTGGTTGAACTGGTTGTGGGCGAACTCGGCCAGGCCCAACGCGGAGCTGCCGTCGTAGCCCTGCACTCCGGTCAGGTTGGCGAAGGTGATGGGATCGGATCGCAGCAGTGACCACGTCCAGCCTGGTCGGCGCAGGCCGTCCAACACGGTGTCGGGGCCCAAGGTGGGCGGCAGGGTGAAGCCCCTACGCACGTCCCGTTCCCGGCGGCCGAACACCGGCGTGTCCACCGCCACCAGCAGGGCCTCGTAGTCGCAGTCGGCGGCCCGCTGGAGCCATTCGGCCACCAGGCCCCGGTCCCGCCAGAAGTAGAGCTGGAACCACAGCGGGCCGTCGCTCACCTCCCTGATCTCCTCGATGGAGCGGGTGCTCAGGGTAGACAGCGAGTAGGCGATGCCCTTGCGGGCCGCGGCCCGGGCCACGGCCAGCTCCCCGTCGGGGCAAACGATGCGGGTGAACCCGGTGGGGGCCAGGGCGAACGGCACCGGGTGGCGCCGGCCCAACAGCTCCACCGAGGTGTCCAACGCCGACACGTCCCGCAGCACCCGGGGCGCGAACTCCCACTGGTCGAACGCGGCGGCGTTGCGCTCCATGGTCAGCTCGTCTTCGGCGGCACCGTCGATGTAGTCGAACACCCCCGCGGGCAGCCGCCGCCGGGCCAGCTCCCGCAGGTCGGCCACCGACGCTGCCCGGCTCAGCCTCCGCTTGGCCCGATTGGACTCGAAGCGCCGAAACCGCGCCACCGACCGCAGCGTCCGGATCATGCCCACAAACTGAACTTACAGCGGGCCGGCTCGTCGTCCCTCAATCAGGATTGTGGGAGCATGGCCCGTGATGGACGCCGACTACTGGCAGGACGGCTATCTCATTCGGCGCAAGCTGGTGCCTGAAGAAATGATCGACACCCTCAACCAGCGGTTCGCCGATATTGCCAACGGCACCGTCGCCCAGGCTCCCAACATGCAGATAGCCCGCAACGTAGAGGTTGCCAAAGGTCTGGTCACCCCCCGAACCCCCGCCCATGGCATCGCCAAAGTGAACTTCGTGAACGGCGACCCGGTGATGTCCCGCTATGCGCGCTACGAGCCGATCATCGACCAGGTGACCGAGCTCATCGGCGACGACTTGATCGCCCTGAACAGCATGTACCTGAACAAGCCCACCGACGTCGACGGCCGCCACCCCCTGCACCAAGACTTGCTGTACTTTCCCCTCCGCCCCGCCGACCGCATCGTCGGGGTGTGGACGGCGCTCGACACCATCACCCGTGAAAACGGTTGCTTGGTGGTGTTGCCCGGCACCCACACCGGTGAGCTCTTGGAGCACGACTACCCCGACTGGGAGCACAAGAACTTCCTGTTCTTCGGGGCCAAGGGCATCGACGTCGACCAGCGAGTCCATTTGGAGATGGATCCCGGCGACACCTTGTTCTTCCACCCCTTACTGGTCCATGGCTCCGGCTACAACCGCACCGAGGACCTTCGTCGGGCCATTGCCGTCCACTACGCCAGCTCCCACTGCGAGGACATTTGGCGTGGGGAAACCAAGACCATCGGCGACTTCAACCCCCGCCTAGACATCCGCCTCATTAGAGGCCAAGACCACAACCAGTACGCCCATAACCCCGCAACATCAAGCTAGGGGCCCACCCCCGTACGCAGAATCGAACTTTGCCTGAAGCCACGGACCGGCTTCCACGGTGCCATACCTGGCCAGGTTGGTTGCACTGACGCAGGTTTCGAATGGCGTCACCTCGGCGTGCCAGTTCGGCTGATGGAAGAACGCAATCGCATAGCGGTGTTCGCGCCGTGCCCGCTCGGTAACAGGGAGAGCCACGCGGTGACGAGTAGAGCGCCATCGATCTGGCGTACGACCGCTTCGCGTGGGCCACTCAGGTCTACGACCGGAATGCTCATCGCCACATCCTCCCCCAGCCTCTGGCCAATTATGCCCCGCATTACAGTGTCGGCATCACCCGCTCATCGGTCGCGACCCACATCAGCAACCTCACGGCTCAAGGCAAGGCAAGGGGGCGAGGCTATGTCGTGGCCGACGAGCCCTATGTTGTCGTCATTGGCGGAGCGAACGTCGACATCGAGGGCCGATGCTCCACACCACCACTGCCACACGAATCGAACCCTGGTGCCGTCGCCATCTCGGCTGGTGGCGTCGGCCGCAACATCGCCGCGAATCTCGCCGCGACCGGACTCCAAACACACCTGGTAACCGCCCTCGGAGAGGACGACCACGGCCAACTCATCTACAACCGCACATCAACAAGCGGCGTTGATCTGTCGTCGGTGCTGTGGACCTCCCAGCACCCGACAGCCACCTACCTGTCCATCATTGACGCGAACGGCGAACTCCTCATGGCCGTCAACGATATGGCCATCACCGCAGTCGTGGACCGCAAGGCCATCGCCGCGCGCGCGGAGCTCTTGCGCCACGCCCGGGTTGTGGTTGTGGACTGCAACCTCAACGACGAAGCCCTCGATGAGATCACCAGCCTCTCCCCTACTGTGTTCGTCGACACAACCTCGGTCGCCAAGGCACCCCGGATTCGGCCCTATCTGGATCGCATCCACACGCTGAAGCCAAACCGCGCCGAGGCGACCGCGCTCACCGGGATCGACATTCACAACACCGCGACAGCTCGCATAGCTGCGCAGCGGCTCCTTGACGCTGGTGTCGCCACCGTCTACCTAACGCTCGGACCCGACGGTGTCGTCTGGGCCGACCAGGAAGGCGGCGGCGGATTCCTCTCGGCACCACAGATTCACGCGCTCAGCACGACCGGCGCTGGTGACGCGTTCACCGCAGCACTCGTTAGGGGATTCTGCAACCTCACCGGCCCCGACGAACTCATCGAGCTCGCCACCGAGCAAGCCGCAGCCATCACTACCGAACTCACCCCCGGCCTCCAGTAGGCCGGCAATCCCCAGGAGATGAATTGAACTCACAGCACACGCCCCACATCGTGTTCAGCGACGAGGTCGCCGCCGCCGCAGCCAACCAGGAAGCGATCGTTGCTCTCGAGTCCACCATCATCACCCACGGAATGCCCGCACCTGACAACGTCGAGACCGCCCGTCACCTGGAAGCAGCCGTTCGCGCCAACGGCGCAACCCCAGCCACGATCGCGGTCGTCGACGGCGTCGCCCGCATCGGACTCACTGACGAGGAGCTTGACCGGCTCGGCCAGCCCGACCCGGAGCTCGTCAAGATCGGCAACCAGAATCTCGCCGCTTCGTTCTACCTTGGTCAAACTGGCGGTACCACCGTCGCGGTAACGATGAAGCTCGCCGCTCTCGCCGGAATCAGGATCTTCGCCACGGGCGGGATCGGCGGTGTTCACCGCGGCGCGCAGTACAGCTTCGACATCAGCGGCGACCTCGAAGAGCTCGCCCGCACCCCCGTGGCCGTTGTGTCCGCAGGCTTCAAGTCGATCCTCGACATCGCCAAGACCACCGAATACCTAGAAACACTTGGAGTCCCGATCGTCGGCTACCAGACGGCGATTCTCCCGTCCTTCTACAGCATCGACAGTCCCCATGAGGTCAACCTCCAGTTGGATAGTCCCGAAGCCATCGGCGACTACCTTCACACCCACTGGAACCTTGACCCAGCCCGCGGTGCCGTGATCGCGAACCCCATCCCACAACACGCAACAATCCCTACCGACCGCATAGAGGCGGCAATAGCCCAAGCGTGCGTTCACGCCGATGCTGAGGGCATCAGCGGCAAAGAACTCACCCCATTCCTACTGCAATGGCTCGTCGATGCAACCGACGGCGAGAGCCTAGAAGCGAACAAAGAGCTGGTGCTCAACAACGCGAGGGTCGCAGCGCTGATCGCCCAGCACCTCACATAGCCATGTGAGTCCCAAGACAAAGAGGGTGGTGCCAACAGCCCCCACGCGTAACGACTGCAACCCGCTGCAAATACAACAGTACGATGACCAGGCGATGACCGCCGCCCGCAACGTCCCCGAGAAGCCCGCGCTCGAGGGTCTCGAAGCCAAGTGGGACGAAATCTGGGAAGCCGACGGAACGTACCGGTTCGACCGCACTGCCACCCGCGATCAGGTCTACTCCATCGACACCCCGCCCCCCACCGTGAGCGGCTCGCTTCACGTGGGCCACATGTTCAGCTACACCCACTGCGACACCCTGGCCCGGTATCAGCGCATGCAGGGCAAGCAGGTGTACTACCCCATGGGCTGGGACGACAACGGCCTGCCCACCGAGCGCCGGGTGCAGAACTACTTCGGCGTCCGCTGCGATCCCTCTCTCCCCTACGACCCGCACTACCAGCCCCCCGACGAACCCGGCAAAGACCAGCTTCCCATCTCTCGGCGCAACTTCGTCGAGCTGTGCGAGCAGCTCACCGCCACCGACGAGCAGGCCTTCGAAGAGCTGTGGCGCCGCCTGGGCTTGAGCATCGATTGGTCGCTCACCTACGCCACAATCGACGAGCGCAGCCGCCGGGCCTCCCAGCGGGCCTTCCTCCGCAACCTGGCCCGGGGCGAGGCCTACCAGAGCGAGGCCCCCAGCCTGTGGGACATCACCTTCCGCACCGCGGTGGCCCAGGCCGAGCTGGAAGACCGGGAGCGCCCCGGCGCCTACCACCGCCTGGCCTTCCACCTGCCCGACGGCGGCGACCTGCCCATTGACACCACACGACCCGAGCTGTTGGCCGCCTGCGTGGCCGTGGTGGCCCACCCCGACGACCAGCGCTATCAGCCCCTGTTCGGCCAGACCATCACCACCCCGCTGTTCAAGGCGGCGGTGCCCATGGTGGCCCACACCCTCGCCGACCCGGAGAAGGGCACCGGCGCGGCCATGATCTGCACCTTCGGCGACACCACCGACGTGACCTGGTGGCGGGAGCTGGACCTGCCGGTGCGGGCCATCGTCGACCGGGGCGGCCGCATCGTGGCCGACGCTCCCGCCGGCATCGACCCCGCCCCCTATGCCGAGATCGCCGGGCGTACCATCCACGGCGCCCAGCAGCGGACGGTTGAGCTCCTCACCGAGTCGGGCGAGCTGATCGGCGAGCCCCGCCCCATCACCCACCCGGTGAAGTTCTTCGAGAAGGGCCAGCGCCCGCTGGAGATCGTCACCTCCCGCCAGTGGTACATCCGCAACGGCGGGCGCGACCAAGACCTGCGCGAAGCCCTCATCGACAGGGGCCGGGAGCTCAACTGGGTGCCTGAGCACATGCGGGTCCGCTACGAAAATTGGGTCGGCGGGCTGAACGGCGACTGGCTCATCAGCCGCCAGCGCTTCTTCGGCGTGCCCTTCCCCATCTGGTACCCGCTGGACGACGACGGCCAGCCCGACTACGACCACCCCATCGCCGCCGACGAGGCCAGCCTCCCTGTGGACCCTTCCTCCGACACACCCCCCGGCTACGCCGAAGACCAGAGGGACCAGCCCGGCGGGTACACCGCCGACCCCGACGTGATGGACACCTGGGCCACCTCTTCGCTGAGCCCCCAGATCGCCTGTTACTGGGAGGACGACCCCGACCTGTTCGAGCGCACCTTCCCCATGGACCTGCGCCCCCAGGCCCACGAGATCATCCGCACCTGGCTGTTCGCCACCGTGACCCGGGCCCACTTCGAGCACGGCGGGCTGCCGTGGTCCACCGCGGCCATCTCCGGCTGGGTGCTCGACCCCGACCGCAAGAAGATGTCCAAGTCGAAGGGCAACGTGGTCACCCCCATGGGCACCCTGGAGCAATTCGGCGCCGACGCCCTCCGCTACTGGGCGTCGTCGGGGCGGCCCGGCACCGACACCGCCTTCGAGGAAGGCCAGATGAAGGTGGGCCGGCGCCTGGCGGTAAAGATCCTCAACGCCAGTCGGTTCGTGCTCGGCCAAGAGCCGGCCGCAAACGCCCAGCCCACCGAGACCCTCGACCGGGCCCTGCTGGCCCACCTGGCCAACCTGATCGACGACGCCACTGCCGCGTTCGACAAGGGCGACTACGCCCGAGCCCTGGAGAGCACCGAAACGTCGTTCTGGTCGTTCACCGACGACTACCTGGAGCTGGTGAAGAACCGGGCCTATGGCGGCCGGGGCGGGCCCGCGGGCGAGTCGGCCCGCTCCACCCTGGAGACGGCGCTCACCGCCTACCTCAAGCTATTCGCCCCGTTCCTGCCCTATGTGGCTGAAGAGGTGTGGTCGTGGTGGCAACCGGGCTCAGTCCACCGCTCGCCTTGGCCTGTCGGGGCCGAGCTGCGGGCCGCGGCGGGCGATGTGAACCCCGAGGCCGCCGCGGTGGCAGCCGACGCCCTGAGGGAGATCCGCCGCATCAAGAGCGATGCCAAGGTGCGCCTGGCCACTGCGGTAACCACCGCCACCGTCACCGACACCGCCGAGCGGCTGGCCATCTTGGAGCAGGTGGCCCACGACGTGGCCGACGCCGGGCGGTGCCGAGAGCTGCTCACCGCGGAGGGCCCGGAGCTGTCGGTGACCGCGGAGCTGGAAACCGAGTCCGCGGCCTAGTGGTCTGAGATGAACAGATTGGGCCTCGGTGTTTTGGCCGGGGTTCTTGCCTGGTTGGTGACAGGATGCGGGGGTGAAGGCAAGACCGCGGTGACGGTGTACGCGGCAGCGTCGCTGTCGGAGGCGTTCGAGGACTTGGCCGCCGAATACGAGGCCGCCAACCCAGATGTCGACGTGAAGCTCAACTTCGCGGGCAGCGCTCGGCTGGCCGCCCAAATCAGCGCCGGCGCCCGGGCTGACGTGTTCGCATCGGCCAACCGCGCCAGCATGAGCCGGGTTGTGGCCGAAGGGCGCACCGCCTCACTCCCCGTTTTATTCGCCCGCAATCGACTGGCCTTGGTTGTGCCAGTGGACAACCCCGGCGATGTCACCGAATTGGAAGACCTGTCAGATGACAGTTTGGTGCTGGCGATGTGCGCCCCCGAGGTGCCCTGCGGCGCCCTCGCCCAGGCTGTGCTGGCCGACTCCGGGGTAACCGCCAACCCCGACACCGAGGAGACAAGCGTGCGGGCCGTGCTCACCAAGGTGATGCTGGGAGAGGCTGACGCCGGGCTGGTGTATGCCACCGACGTGGCGGCCGGAGGCAACAAAGTGGCCGCAGTGCCCCTCGGCCCCCAGATCAGGGTCAACGACTACCCAGTGGTAGCGGTCAGCGATCGGGCCGTTGCCGCCGACTTTGTGGATTTCATCCTCGGTCCTGACGGCCAGAGCATCCTCTGGAGTCACGGATTCGATTTCCCATGACCGACCGTGCCACCCCCAAGGAGCCCAATCGAAGGCCGCCTATCGCGGTCCTTGTGGCCGCCATCATCGCGGTAGCAGTCTTGGCACTACCCCTGGTGGGCCTCTTGCAGCGAACGCCATGGTCAACACTGGGCACCAGGCTGGGCGAGACGGCCACCCTGGAGGCCCTCCGGGTGTCGGTGGTGGTGTCGCTTCTGGCCGCGGCGGTCTCGATGGTGCTGGGGCTGCCATTGGCCTGGGTGTTGGCCCGGCTGACGTTCCGGGGCCGAGCGCTGGTGCGGGCCGTCGTGCTGCTGCCCATGGTGCTGCCCCCGGTGGTGGGCGGCATCGCCCTGTTCTTCGCCCTCGGCCGAAAGGGGCTGGTGGGCCGGGCGCTGCAAAACTGGTTTGGCGTCGACACCCTCATCGGCACCACCGCCGGCGCGGTGATAGCCGCCGCGTTCGTGTCGATGCCGTTCTTCGTGATCACCGCCGAGGCCGGCTTGCGCCAGCTCGACCCCCGCTTGGAGTCGGCCGCCTCCACCCTGGGCGCCGGGCGCTGGACCGTGCTGCGCCGCATCACGCTGCCGCTGCTGGCCCCGTCGCTGGCCGCAGGGGCCACCCTGTCGTGGGCCCGGGCCCTCGGCGAGTTCGGGGCCACCATCACCTTCGCCGGCAACCACCCGGGCCGCACCCGCACACTGCCCCTGGCCATCGCCCAGGCCAACGAGGCCGGCCAGCCCGAGGCGGCCATCGCCATGTCGGTACTGCTCATCGGGGTGTCGCTGGTCATCCTCATCGGCCTGCGCCACCGTTGGATCGCCCCCCGCACCACTCAACAGAAGAGCTCGTCGGAAGCATCCCCATCATGAGCATCCAGGCTGAGATCCATGCCGCCACCGGCGACTTCTCCATTCACGCCGCGTTCGATGCTCCCACCGGGAGCTGCACCGCCATCGTCGGCCCCAACGGGGCGGGCAAGACCACCTTGGTTCACGCGCTGGCCGGGCTGATCCCGCCGCGGCAGGGCAGGATCGTGTTGGCCGGAGAGGTGGTCGACGATCCTGCCCAAGGCATCCAGACACCCCCCGACCGGCGTCCCATCGCCCTTCACAGTCAGCACAACCTGCTGTTTCCCCACCTCAGCGTGGTGGACAATGTGGCGTTCGGCCCTCGGTGCGCGGGCCTGGCCGCTCGCCCGGCCCGCCAGCGCGCCGAAGAGTGGCTCAGCAGGGTTGGCCTGGCCGATCTGGCCGAACTGCGTCCCGCGCAGCTCTCAGGCGGGCAGGCCCAGCGGGTGGGCTTGGCCCGGGCGGCCGCCTGTGAGCCCGCCGTCCTGCTCCTCGACGAGTCCCTGGCCTCCCTCGACGCTGAAACCCGCACCGACGTGCGCCACTTGCTAGCCGATATCGAGGCGACCCGGGTGCTGATCACCCACGATCCGGTGGAAACCAGGGTGTTGGCCGACCAACTCTTGGTGATGGAAAAGGGTGAGATCGTGCAGACCGGCACCCCCGAGGAGGTGGCCGCCGATCCCCGCACTCCGTGGACCGCCGGGCTGCTCGACATCAACCTTCTCACCGGTACTGCCGCGGGCACCGAAGTGGCTCTCGAAGGCGGGCTCACCCTCACCACGGCCACCCCTATGACCGGGCCAGTGCTGGTCACCTTCTCCCCCGCGGCCGTCACCCTTTCAACGGTCGAGCCCCACACCAGCGCCCGAAACACCTGGGAGGCCGAGGTAGCCCGCATTCAGCCCGAGAGCGACCGGGTCAGGGTGCTTCTGGGGGCCCCAGTGCCCTGCCAGGCGTGGGTCACACCCCAGGCGGTGGGCGAGTTGGGACTGAGGGGTGGCTCGCGGTGCTGGGCCGCCCTCAAAGCCACTGAATTGACCGTCCGAGAGGCCTAGTTCGCGCGCGCGAATATCACGACAACAAGCCCACCCCAAAACAAAACCCCTGCTCACAAGGGTGTAATTACGACATTGTTGATATATGACCCCGTGGTAATTACAATCTTGGAACTTCGCGCTTGCAGCATCCAAGCCTCGTTCTCAGGGGGGACTGATGACACTCATACAGGAGCCACTGGCCGCAGTAGGCAGCAATGGGGCCGATGCCGACCAAAACGGGGAGCATCCCGCCGGCGATACCGGGATGCGGGTCCGCAAGCGCAACGGCGAGTTAGAGCCGGTAGACGTCAACAAGATCGTCAACGCGGTGGCCCGATGCGCCGAGGGACTGGTGGGAGTCGACCCGATGCGGGTGGCTACACGGACTATTTCCGCCCTGGCCGATGGAGCCACCACCCGAGAGCTCGACGAGCTGTCTATCCGCACCGCGGCCGGGTTGATCGTTACCGAGCCGAATTACTCCAGGCTGGCCGCCCGTCTCCTGTCCACCTGCATCGACAAAGAGGTCCGCAACCAGAACATCCCCTGGTTCACCGAGTCGATCAAGACCGGCCACAGCCTGGGCTTGATCAGCGATGAGACGGCCGATTTCGCCGAGAAACACGCCCCGGCGCTGAACGCCTCCATCAGCTCGCTGCGCGATCGGAACTTCGAATTCTTCGGCTTGCGCACGGTGTACGACCGCTACCTGCTGCGCCACCCCGACACCCGCCAGGTGATCGAGACCCCGCAGTACTTCTTCTTGCGGGTGGCCTGCGGCCTCTCCGCCGATGCCGATGAGGCGATCGCCTTCTACGACCTGATGAGCTCGTTGGCCTATCTGCCGTCGAGCCCCACGCTGTTCAACTCAGGCACCGCCCACCCGCAGATGTCGTCGTGCTACCTGCTCGACTCCCCCACCGACAGCCTCGAGGGCATCTACCAGCGCTACACCGACATCGCCCGGCTGTCGAAGTTCGCCGGCGGCATCGGTGTGGCCTGGCACCGCATCCGCTCCAAGGGCTCGCTCATCCGGGGCACCAACGGCCTGTCCAACGGCATCGTGCCTTGGTTGAAGACCCTGGACAGCTCGGTGGCCGCCGTCAATCAGGGCGGCAAGCGCAAGGGCGCGGCCTGCGTCTACCTGGAGTCCTGGCACGCCGACATCGAGGACTTCTTGGAGCTCAAGGAGAACACCGGCGACCACAACCGCCGGGCCCACAACCTCAACCTGGCCAATTGGGTTCCCGATCTGTTCATGGAGCGGGTGGAGAAAGACTGGCAGTGGTCGCTGTTCGATCCCAAGAAGGTTCCCCACTTCACCGACCTGTACGGCGATGAGTTCCGCGAGGCCTACGAGGAAGCTGAGCGCGAGAAGCTGTACGAGGTCCAGCTCCCCGCTCGCCAGCTCTACAGCCGCATGATGCGGTGCCTGGCCCAAACCGGCAACGGGTGGATGACGTTCAAAGACGCCTCCAACCTGCGCTGCAACCAGACCGGCCAAGAGGGCCGCACCGTACACCTGTCCAACCTGTGTACCGAGATCATCGAGGTCACCAGCGACGATGAGACCGCGGTGTGCAACCTGGGGTCGGTCAATCTGGGAGAGTTCGTCGACACCGACAGCGGCAAGATGGACTTCGAGCGGCTCGGCGATGTGGTCCGCACCGTGGTGCCCTTCTTGGACCGGGTGATCGACATCAACTTCTACCCCACTACCGAGGCGGCCAACTCCAACGCCAAGTGGCGCCCGGTGGGCCTGGGCCTGATGGGCCTCCAAGACGTGTTCTTCCACTTGGCCATGCCCTTCGACAGCGACGAGGCCCGCCAACTGTCGGCCCGCATCTCCGAGGAGATCTACTTCAACGCCCTGTGGGCCTCCACCGAGCTGGCCGAAAAGCATGGACCCCATCCCGCGTTCGCCGAGACCCGGGCAGCCAATGGCCACCTCCAGTTCGACCTGTGGGGTAAGGACAGCTCCGATCCGGCCCGGTGGCAGACGCTTCGGGACCGCATCGCCGAGCACGGTCTGCGCAACTCCCTGCTCATCGCCATTGCCCCCACCGCCACCATCGCCTCCATCGCCGGCTGCTACGAATGCATCGAGCCCCAGGTGTCCAACCTCTTCAAGCGGGAGACCCTCTCCGGCGAGTTCTTGCAGATCAACCGCTATCTGGTGAATGACCTCCAAGAATTGGGCTTGTGGGACGACCAGATGATCGCCGATGTGAAGCGCTCTGAGGGATCGGTGGCCGACATCGAGCGCATCCCCGACGGTCTCAAGGCGGTGTACCGCACCGCCTGGGAACTCCCCCAGCGCTCCCTCATCGACATGGCCGCCGACCGAGGGGCCTTCATCGACCAGTCGCAGTCGCTGAACCTGTTCATGGAGTCGCCCACCATCGGCAAGCTCAGCTCCATGTATCTGCACGCGTGGAAGGCCGGGCTGAAGACCACCTACTACCTGAGATCCCGGCCCGCCACCCGAATCAACCAAACCACCACCGGCGGTCCCGATGGCGCGACCGCCGCCCCGGTCCCCGACGCCGAGGCGGTGGCCTGCTCATTGGAAAACCCCGAGATGTGTGAGGCATGCGACTGATGGCACTGGCAGAAACCCCCTTCCTCGAAAAAGACCTGGGCCTCAGCCCGGTGCCTGAGGCGGCACCCGCGGTCGTACCAGCCCAGGGACGCATCCTCGATCCCGGCTTCAATCTGACGCTGCGCCCCATGCGCTATCCGCAGTTCTTCGACATGTACCGCGACGCCATCAAGAACACCTGGACGGTGGACGAGATCGACTTCTCCGACGACCTGGTCGATTTGGAGCGCACCCTTCTACCCGCCGAGAAGCACCTGGTGAACCGACTGGTGGCGTTCTTCGCCACCGGCGACTCCATCGTGGCCAACAACTTGGTGCTGAACCTCTACCAGCACGTCAACGCCCCCGAGGCCCGGATGTATCTGTCTCGGCAGCTCTATGAGGAGGCGTTGCACGTCCAATTCTATCTGACTCTGCTCGACAACTACATCCCTGACCTCGCCGAGCGGGAGGCCGCATTCGCGGCCATCGACAACATTCCCTCCATCCGCCAGAAGGCCGAGTTCTGCTTCCGGTGGATGAACTCGATGGACGACATCGACCAGTGCGACACCCCCCAGCAGCGCCGTCAGTTCCTGTTGAACCTGATCTGCTTCGCCACCTGCATCGAGGGGCTGTTCTTCTTCGCCGCGTTCGCCTATGTGTACTTCCTGCGGTCCAAGGGGCTGTTGAACGGGCTGGCCGCCGGCACCAACTGGGTGTTCCGCGACGAAAGCTGCCACATGAACTTCGCCCTTGAGGTGGTGAACACGGTTCGGGCCGAGGAGCCTGAGCTGTTCGACGCCGAGCTCAGCCAGCAGGTCACCACCATGATCCGCGAGGCGGTGGACTGCGAGTACCAGTTCGCCGAGGACCTGCTGGGCCAGGGCGTGCCCGGCATGTCGGTGGCCGACACCCGCCGCTACCTGGAGTTCGTGGCCGACCAGCGCCTCACCCAGCTCGGCTTGCCCAAGCAGTTCGGCTCGAAGAACCCGTTCTCGTTCATGGAGCTCCAAGACGTGCAGGAGCTGACCAACTTCTTCGAGCGCACCGTGGCCTCCTACCAGGTAGGCGTCGAGGGCGACGTGGCCTTCGACGAAGACTTCTAGCAGATGCTCGTTGCGGTCTCCGTGGCCGCACAGGTAGGATTCGTGTGGACCTGGAGGGAATCGAACCCTCGCGGTGGGCTGTCAAGACCGAGCCGCCTCGCCATGAGCAGGCCCACCGCAGGAGCCTAGCTCTTGTAATGGAATATGGCCGGACCACTTTTGGTTCGGCCATATTTCGTTTTATACGCTGACTATGATGGACAATTATTGAAATAGCACTAATAGCCTATGACTCGTCCCCTAGCCTCAGCAGCTCCAGCAGGGCGCGGGCCTGCTCGGCCTCCCACTCCGACTCCCGGAGCTTGTCCATCGCCGTCTTCAGGCTGGCCACCCGGCGCAGCAGGTCGTCATCGACGACTCCGGTGCGGGCTTGGCGCTCCAGATAGGTCAGTTCCCGCTGGGCCGACTCATACAACAGGATGGCCATGACCACTTCCTGGCGGTGGGTGCTGGCCCGCAGGTCCTCGTCTTCTACCACCAAGAGTTCCTGCATGAGGGCCACTAGCCCCGACGCGGCTTCGGCCAGCAGCGTATCCATGTCCGGGTACTCAAGCATTGCCTCGAAAGCGTCTCTGTACAACGGATAGTGAAGCATCCCAGGCACGACTTCCGGCCACACCGCTCCAGGTTCGTTGGCCGCCAACCACAGCACTTGGCGCTCCACGTTGTTAGGTGGGGGGCTGCCCATTTCGTTGTGATGATCCTCATCGCTACTGCCAGACACATTGCCCGTATCTGCCGGGTGAGGGGCTTCTTCTTCTGAATTCGATCTTGAAGATCGAGCATTGCGAGAGGGAGGAGGACGGTAGTCCTGGGCTATGCGGCGAAGGCGCTCTTCGGCGTTCGGATCGTCCTGACGACATCGAGTAGCGATTTCCAACAGGTACGGGTCTCGTACCAAAGGATCCTTGATTGAAGCCACAGCCTCGGTAGCTCGCCTAGCCGCTACAGAACGACCCCTGATGGAGTCCAAGTCAGCTTGGGACAAGACCCGTTCATAGCGGAACCGCGGAAAAGCCATTGCTTCTTCGACAGCAACTACCAACCCCTCCGGGTCGGTCTTCGCCAACTCTCCAGGATCAGTACCAGCAGGAAAGACGGCTACTTTGACTTCGATTTCCCCTTCCCACTGCAAGAAGCGCTCGGCTGCATCGCCTCCGGCGGTATCCGGATCAAACGCCAGCACAATACGCTTGGCGTAGCGTTGCAAGAGCTGAATGTGATCTTCGGTAGCCGCTGTTCCGCATGTGGCTACCGCCCAGGATATGCCAGCCTGGGCAAAGCCGATCACGTCGGTGTAGCCCTCACAAATGACCACCTGCCCAGCATTCACGATGTCCTGCTTCGCCCAATTCAGGCCGTAGAGAACTCGGGACTTTCGATAGACGGCGTTGTCTACCGAGTTCTTGTACTTGGGGCCCTCCCCGCCGGGCAAGATGCGCCCCCCAAACCCCACCGGCTTGCCGCTGGGGTCGAATATGGGAAACAGCAGCCGCCCACGAAAGCTGTCCCAAGTTCGCCCACTCTCATTGCCACGTCCCAACCCGGATTCAGAGAAGACCTCAGGTGACAATCCGTTCTTGGCACCTACCCTCAAGGCTCCGGCCAGCGCGCCCCACTCGTCGGGAGCCCATCCCAGCTTGTACTGACGCACCACGTCGCCGTTGTAGCCCCTTTCGCGGAGGTAGCCCCGGGCCGGGCCGGCGTCGGGGGAGGTCAACAGCCGCTGGTGGTACCACTCCACTGCCTGCTCTAGGGCCTCGGTGAGCTTGCCCCGTTTCTGGCGGTCGGCGCCCTCGCCGGGCGAGGTGTAGCGCAGCACGATCCCCGACCGTCCGGCCAGCCGCTCGACCGCCTCGGGAAAGTCGGCGTGCTCCACCTCCCGGACAAAGGTGATGGCGTCGCCGCTGGCCTTGCAGCCGAAGCAGTGGTACACGCCCATCTCCGCGTTCACCGAGAACGACGGGGTCTTCTCCGCGTGGAACGGGCACAGTCCCTGCCAGCGGCGCCCAACCCGCTTCAGCTGTACGTACTCGCTGATGACCGCGACGATGTCCGTCGCTTCTCTCACCCGGGCCACGTCTTCGTCGTGGATGCCCACAGAGGGAGATTAGGCCGAACCGATGACAGCTTGGGCAGTCGCTAGCCGGACTCCGAGGCCACAACCGCCTGGGCAGCCGCCAGACGGGCCACCGGTACCCGATGCGGGGAGCAGGACACATAGTCCACCCCCGCGGCGGCCCAGAACGCAATCGACGCGGGATCGCCGCCGTGCTCGCCGCACACCCCGATCTCGATGCCGGGGCGGGCGGCGTGGGCCCCGGTAACTGCGTCGGCCACCAGCCGGCCCACCCCGGTCTCGTCCAGGGTCTCGAACGGGTTGGCCGCCAGAAGGCCGTGATCGATGTAGGGACGCATGATCCGGGCTTCGATGTCATCGCGGCAGAATCCGAAGGTCATCTGGGTCAAATCGTTGGTGCCCACCGACAAGAAGTCGGCGCAGGCGGCGATCTCGGCCGCGGCCAGCGCCGAGCGGGGGGTTTCGATCATGGCCCCCACCGGGATGGCTCGGCCCCCCAAGCGGCTCTCGAATCCAGCCAGTTCTTCGGCTACCGCAGCCCGCACATGGGACAACTCCGGGCCGCCCACCACTAGCGGCACCATGATCTGCACCTGTGGATCGCCTCCGGCCGACACCCGACGAGAGGCAGCCTCGGCTACCGCTTTGGCCTGGGCTCGATACAGCCCGGGACGCAGCACCCCCAGTCGGGCGCCCCGCACGCCGAGCATGGGATTCTCCTCGACCAGTTCGGGATGGTCGGGCAAGAACTCGTGCAGAGGCGGATCAAGCAGCCGGACGGTCACCGGCAAACCATCCATGACCTCCAAGAGATCCACCAGATCCTCCACCTGGGCCTCGGCCAGCGCGTCCAGCGCGGCCGGCCCGCCGTCGGTGATGGCCCGCTGGATGAGCGGCAGCCGCTCCCCCAGGAACATGTGCTCTGTGCGGCACAGCCCCACCCCGGTGGCTCCGAACTCTCGGGCCAGCCGGGCCGAGAAGGCATCGTCGGCGTTGGCTCGCACCGCCAGCCGCCCGCCCCGCAGCTCGTCGGCCCAGTCCAGCAGCGTGAACAGCTCGTCGGGAATCTCCACTTCGCCCACCTCAGCCGCGCCCAGCATGATCGTGCCTGCCGAGCCGTCCACCGTGATGGGGTCACCGTCGTGCAACTCCACCTCGCCCAACCGGGCTGCCCCGGCTGCGACGTCCACCGCCAGGGTCTCCACTCCCACCACTGCGGGGATCCCCCAGCCTCGGGCGATCACCGCCGCGTGGCTAGCCATTCCCCCCTTCGCGGTGATGATTGCCGCGGCGGCCGACATGGCCACCTCGTCGGCCGGCGTGGTGAACGGCCGCACAAACACCGCAGGTATGCCCTCGTCGTCGGCGTCCAGCACCGCGTCTACCGTCAGGCACACCCGGCCCGACGCCGCTCCTGGCGAGGCGGCCACTCCGTGAGCGGCCACCGGGGCCGACGGGCCGTCGGTCATCTTGGCGTGGAGCAGGTCTTCCACGTCGTCGGGGGCCACCGCCAGCACTGCGTCTGCCCGATCCAGCTCGCCCCGCTCGGCGGCCTGCACCGCGGCAATGATCGGGCTGGTCACCGCAGCAACCTGATCGGGCCGATCACCGACGCCCTCACAAGTCGAGCTTGGCGTCCAAGTGCTCGGCCAGCCCGTCGATGGACACCCGGTCTTGGTCCATGGTGTCGCGGTCGCGCACCGTAACCGCCCGATCTTCCAGGGTGTCGAAGTCCACGGTCACGCAGTAGGGAGTGCCGATCTCATCCTGGCGGCGATAGCGGCGGCCGATCGACTGGGTCACGTCGTAGTCGGTCATCCAGCGGGGCTGAAGCAGGCCCAGTACCTCCTCAGACACCGCTTGGAGCTCGGGCTTCTTCGACAGAGGAAGCACCGCCGCCTTGTAGGGGGCCAGCCGGGGGTGGAGCCGAAGCACGGTGCGGGTCTCCCCCCGCACCTCCTCGGTGTCGAAGGCGGCCAGCAGAAACGCCATCATCGTGCGGGTGGCCCCCGCGGCCGGCTCGATCACGTGGGGCCGATAGCGCTCGTCGGCCTGCTGGTCGTAGTAGTCCAGGTCGACGCCGGAGTGCTCAGCGTGCTGGGTGAGGTCGTAGTCGGTGCGGTTGGCGATACCCTCCAGCTCACCCCAGCCCCATGGAAACAGGTATTCCACATCGGCAGTGCCGGCTGAGTAGTGGCTCAGCTCGTCGGCGTCGTGGGGCCGCAGCCGCAGCTTGTCGGCGGGGATGCCCAGTTCGGTGTACCAGTCCATCCGGGCGCTGCACCAGTATTCGAACCACATGGCGGCTTCGTCGGGGGGCACGAAGAACTCCATCTCCATCTGCTCGAACTCCCGGGTGCGGAAGATGAAGTTGCCCGGGGTGATCTCGTTGCGGAACGACTTGCCAATCTGGGCGATGCCGAACGGCGGTTTGTTGCGCATGGTGTTCAGCACGTTGGCGAAGTTGATGAACATGCCCTGGGCCGTCTCGGGCCGCAGGTACACGTCGGCGCCGGCCCCGGCCACCGGCCCAGCCTGGGTTTGGAACATCAGATTGAACTCCCGCGCCTCGGTGAGCTGGCCCTTCGCGCCGCAACTCGGGCACGTGTCTGGGTCCTCCAGCTGATCCTCGCGGTGGCGCGCCCCACAGTTACGACAGTCCACCAAGGGATCAGTGAAGTTGGTCAGGTGACCCGATGCCTCCCACACCTGGGGAGGCGACAGGATGGAGGCGTCCAGGCCCACCACATCGGTGCGGAGCTGCACCATGGTCCGCCACCAGGCGTCCTTCACGTTGCGCAGCAGCAGCACGCCCAAGGGGCCGTAGTCGTAGGCGCTGCGGAATCCGCCGTAGATCTCCGCCGACTGGTACACGAACCCTCGCCGCTTGCAGAGGTTCACCACCTTGTCCATCACCTCGTCGCCCGCACCTCGGTCGACGTCGCCACCACTCATGGCCCGCAGGCTACCGGCCCCCAGTGACAGGCCTGACACCGAAAAGCGGCGGGCACACTTCGGACGAGACTCTCAGCTGTAGGCGCCGGCGGCGCGGAGGCAGCGTTCCAGGTGGTGTTCTATGGCGGTGGTGGCTAGGTGCTCGACTTCGCTGGTGGCGGGTGAGGGGGGTAGAGCTAGGGCGGCGCTGAGGCTGCCGCCGAGCACCATTCGCATCAGGTCTAGGGCGCCGGGCGACAGGGGGGTTCCTCGGCGGCAGTTGCGGCACAGCGCGCCGCCGCTGCCGTAGTCGAAGGCTGAAAGATCGCCATCAGCTCCGCACGATGCGCACTCCCCTACTTCGGGTCCGACACCGTCGTGGACCAGGAGCTTGAGATAGAAGGCGGGCACCACCAGCGCCGAGTCGCCCGCGTCCAGCGCCCGGAGTCCGCCCAGCAGCATCCGGTAGAGCGCGCCGTCTGACTCCCGGTCCACGCCCACCCGGTCGACCGCCTCCAGCATGGCCATGGCCTTGCCCAGCCGGCCCAAATCCTCCCGCACCTCCCGGAACTGGTCCACCGACTCGACCTGGGTAACTATGTCGAGTTCGCTTCGCCCCCGGTGGAGCTGGAGTTGCACATGGCTAGTGGGCTCCAACCGCCCCCCGAACCGGCTGCGGGTTTTGCGGACGCCTTTGGCCACCGCCCTTACCTTGCCGTGCCCCCGAGTGCAGAACACCACGATGCGATCGGCCTCGCCCAACTTGTAGGTGCGAAGAACGATCCCCTGGTCCCGGTAGAGGCTCACCGGACCAAGCCTCTCACTCCTCGAACCGGGAGTGGCTCATGGTGCGCCCGTTATCTGACTCGGCCGAAGCGGCGGTGGCGGTGCTGGTACTCGGCTATGGCGGCGAACAGGTCGTGGCGGGTGAAGTCGGGCCACAGCACATCGCTGAACACCAGTTCGGAGTAGGCCAGCTCCCACAACAAGAAATTGGAGATGCGGTATTCCCCCGAGGTGCGAATGATGAGGTCGGGCTCGGGCATCTCCTGGTCGTAGAGGTGGCGAGCGATGGTCCGCTCGTTGATCATGCGAGACGGGGTCCGCTGGGCCGCGATGCGCTTTACCGCGTCCACGATCTCAGCACGACCTCCGTAGTTGAAGGCCACCGCCAGCGTCATCCGCGTGTTGTGCTGGGTGAGCTCGATGGCCTCGTCCATCTCCTTGATCAGGCCTTTGGGCACTCGCCAATCGCGCCGGCCGATGAAGCGGATCCGCACTCCCATCTCGTTGAGCTCGTCACAGCGCCGCCGCAAGATGGTGCGGTTGAAGTTCAGCAAGAACCGCACCTCGTCGTCGGGCCGGTTCCAGTTCTCAGTGGAGAAGGCGTACACCGTGAGCCACTCGATGCCCAGCTCCAGCGCCCCCTCGATCACGTCGAACAGCGCGTGCTCGCCCTGCTCATGACCCTCGGTGCGCGCCATCCCCCGCTGCTCGGCCCAGCGCCCGTTGCCGTCCATCACGCATCCGACATGGCGGGGGATTCGATTCAGATCCAGGCCATGACCCGACAAGTCCACACCTGCACGGTACTCCCCCGCGAGCCCCGATTGTGTGCGGGAGAAGCCTCCCAATCGGGTTTCTCCCCAATTCTTCGACCAGCCACCACTAGCGTCGGGGTGATGCCCGAAATCGCCGCTGTCGACGAGGCTTTGGAGGCGGTCGTTTCGACATTGGACGGCGGCGGCGAGCGGCGACCGGGGCAGCGGGCCATGTGTGAGGCGGTGGCTGATGCGATGGAGTCGGGGCGGCATCTGGTGGTGGCCGCCGGCACCGGTACCGGAAAGTCGCTGGCCTATCTGGTGCCACTGGTTCTGAGTGAAGGCCCCTCGGTGGTGGCCACCGCCACCAAGACCCTCCAAGACCAGCTAGTGAACAAAGACCTCCCCCAACTGGCCGAGGCCCTGGGGCGTCCGGTGCGTTTCGCCGTGCTCAAGGGCCGGTCCAACTATCTGTGCCTCCAGCGGTTGGAGGAGCATCTCGCCGACGACCAGTTGAGCCTGGAAATCGCCGACGGCCCCAAGGCCGAGATCAAGCGGCTGGCGGCGTGGGCTGGGCACACCGACACCGGCGACCGGGCCGAGCTGGACTTCGAGCCCTCCCCCGCGGCCTGGGATGCGCTCAGCGTGTCGGGCCGGGAATGTCCAGGGGCGCAGCGCTGCCCGTCGGGTGCGGCCTGCTTCGCGGAGAAAGCCCGCCACCGGGCCGATGCCGCCGAGGTCGTGGTGGTTAACACCCACCTCTACTGCCTGCACCTGTTCAGCGACGCCCCGCTTCTGCCTGAGCACGACACGGTGGTCATCGACGAGGCCCACGGCCTGGAAGACATCGTGTCCGATACCGCGGGGCTGTCACTGACCGGAGGGCGGTTCGACGAACTGGCCCGCCGCGTCCGAGCGGTGGTGGCCGAATCGGGCGCAGCGGACGATCTGGAAGACGCCGGTGCGCTGCTGCGGGAGGCTCTGGCCCCGTTCCGGGACAAGCCGCTGCCGGCTCCGTTGCCCGACGAGCTCCAGCGTATGGCCGTTTTGGCCCGGGGCCGGGTGGAGCAAGCCCTTGTCGAGCTGCGGGGAGTGCCCGATGACGCTCCCGGCGACGTCGGCCCCCGCAAGCTGCGGGCCATGCTGTCCGCCGGTGCCCTAGCCGAAGACCTGGCCCGGGCGGTGGAGGCCACGCCCGCCGAGGTGGCCTGGGTGTCGGGTACTGAGACCGCGCCAGCGTGGCGAATCGCCCCCATCCAACTGGGGGAACTGCTAACCGAGTATTTGTGGGAGCACACCACCGCAGTGCTGACCAGCGCCACTATCCCCATGAACCTGGGCGAGGTGCTGGGGCTGCACCCCGACGACCACGACGCCATCGACGTGGGCAGCCCGTTCGACTACGAGGCCAATGGACTGCTCTACTGCGCCAAGCACCTCCCCGAGCCCCGCAGTCCCGATTACGAGCCCGCCGCCCACCAGGAGCTGGCCGCCTTGATCGAGGCCGCCGGGGGCCGAACCCTGGCCTTGTTCACCAGCTACCGGGCCATGGACCGGGCCGCCGAGGTGCTGCGCGAGCAGCTCGACTTCGAGATCTACTCCCAGCGCGACCTGCCCAAACCCGAGCTGTTGCGGCGCTTCGCCGCTGAGACCGAGAGCTGCCTTTTTGCCACCATGAGCTTTTGGCAGGGGGTGGACGTACCGGGAGAGTCGCTGTCGCTGGTGGTGATCGACCGACTGCCGTTTCCCCGGCCCGACGACCCCCTGCTGGAAGCCCGGCGGGAGCGCTACGGCAAGGAGGCCTTCCGCCTGGTAGACCTGCCCCGGGCCGCCACCCGGCTGGCCCAGGGCGCCGGTCGGCTCATCCGACGGGGCGACGACCGGGGCGTGGTGGCGGTGCTGGACTCTCGGATGGCCCGAGCCGGCTACCGCTGGACGCTGGTAGAGGCCCTACCCCCGTTCCCCCGCACCGCCGAGCGCGACCAGGCCGAAGTCCTGCTGCGGTCTATTCGCGACGGGGTCTGATCTACAGGTCTGGGCCTAGAGATCGGGACTGGCCATGGAGCCCGGCCCGTAGCCGAAGCGGTCGAGCATCTCGGGGCGGCGCTGCCAGTTCTTCTCCACTCCTACGTGCAGCTCCAAGAACACGCCCTTGGGGAGCTGGACCCGGGCCGCCGTGCCCACCTTCTTGAGCACTGTGCCTTTTTTGCCGATCACCATGGGCTTCTGCGACTCCCGCTCCACCAGGATCTCCACCTTGATGCGGGGCCACTCCCATTCGGTCACCGCCACGGTGATCGAGTGGGGCAACTCCTCTCGGGTTACGGCCAGTAGCTGCTCGCGCACCAACTCGGCCACCCAGCGGGCCTCGGGCATGTCGCGAACCATGTCGGGGGGATATAGCGGCGGGCCGGGCGGCATGAGCTCGCACAACCGTTCCACCAGGGCATCCACCCCCTTTCCGGTGCGGGCCGAGGTGGGGAAATACTCGGCGAACCCCAGATCGCCGGCAGCGGCCAACTGGGCCACCACCTTGGAGCGGGGGGCGGCGTCGATCTTCGTCACCACCACGATGGAGTCGGGACCCAAACGCTCGGCGATGAACCGGTCGCCCCGCCCCAGCGGCCGGGTGGCGTCGATGCACAAGCACACCACGTCCACATCGTCGGCCGCGTCGGCCGCGGTGGCGTTCAGCCGCTCCCCCAGCGCGGTGCGGGGCTTGTGGATGCCAGGGGTATCCACGAACACCACCTGCACTTCCTCGCGGTGCAGCACGCCGCGCACCGCGTGGCGGGTGGTCTGGGCCTTGTCGGAGACGATGGCCACCTTGGTGCCCACGATGGCGTTGATCAGGGTGGACTTGCCCGAGTTGGGCCGGCCCAACAGCGTCACGAACCCCGACCGGAAGCCCTCCCACGGATTTTGGCCACCGAGATCGCCGACTGCATCGTCTGTCGGCGTGTCTTCCGGGTTGGCCACGCCCACCAGGGTACCGCTCAATTGCCGCTGTCCTGCCCTTGCCGCCCGGGTACCGTGAGCCAATGGCCGGACCGAAGCCGGGGACGAATAGCGAGCAGGAGCGCACCAAGGTGGTGGCTACCAATCGCCGCGCCCGGAGGGACTACGAGATCCTCGACGAATACGAGGCCGGCCTGGTGTTGGTGGGATCGGAAGTGAAGTCGCTGCGGGAATCCAACGTGACCCTCACCGAGTCGTACGCCCGCATGGCCGATGGCGAGCTGTGGCTCCAGTCGCTGCACATCGCCCCTTACTCCCACGCCGGAGGCGCCGGTGGCCACGACCCCGACCGCCCCAAGAAGCTGCTCTTGCACCGAGGCGAGCTCAACCGCATCAAGGCCCGCCTAGAGCAAGACCGCCTTACCCTCGTGCCTCTGTCCCTCTACTTCAAGCAAGGCCGGGCCAAGGTGCAGATCGGTCTGGCCCGGGGCCGCCGGCGAGCTGACAAGCGCCAAGCCATCGCCGAACAAGACGCCCGCCGCGAAGCCCGCAACGAGATGGGCCGCACCGCCAAATCCGGGATATCGCTGTCGGAGTGAGCCGGTATCATGGCGGGGCACCTTGACAACTGTGCACACGGGGCTGATCGGTTTCGACGTTGGGACCGGGGGCTGCGCTGTGCGACCCGAGTTGCTCAGACTCGCAAAACGGGGCAACCAACTAAACGGCAACGACCGTGAACTTCTCGCAGCCTGATCTTTCTGGCCTAGAGAAGAACCGCGACCGGTAACGGCACGCGGGGCCGGTCCACCGCAGCCCGGCAACAGAAGCGGTGGAGACAGTAGGGAAAGACCACTGACGGCGGGAAAGACCGCTGGCTCCGGGGAACAGACCCGGTGGCGGGCCCCCTAGCGGGGGCCGCCCGACCCGGCGGCGCGGCTGCCATCGACGCCACACACCGGGAATGGTCGTATCGCAGACAGGTCTCACCCAGCGGACGGGGGTTCGATTCCCCCCAGCTCCACCCTGATTACGCTACAGATCATACGGCCTTCCTCCCGATAAATCCTGAGTAGATATCCGTTGACATTCAAATTTTTGCTTTAGAAAATCATGATATTCTAAAGTTCATGTTTGAACGAATGCTGTCGCTGCCCAAGTCGGGGGCGGAGACCTTCTTTTTGTGGGGACCGCGGCAGGCGGGTAAGAGCACCCTGCTCAAGCTGTGCTATCCCGACGGAGTGTGGGTGGATCTGCTGAAGGCGGACGAGTTCCGCCGCTATGTGGCGCGTCCCGAACTGCTTCGGGAGGAGCTCGAGGCATCGGGCCCCGATCCTTCTCGGCAGGTGGTGATCGACGAGATCCAGAAGGTCCCCGCGCTGCTCGACGAGGTGCACTGGCTGATCGAGAACCGCGGGCTGCACTTCGCTCTCTGCGGATCGAGCGCGCGAAAAGTGCGCCGGGGGGCGGCGAACCTGCTCGGCGGACGCGCCATCCGCTATGAAATGCGGGGCCTGACCGCCGGTGAGATAGGGGATGCATTCGACCTCGACCGGGCCCTCAACCACGGCTACCTGCCCAGAATCTACGAGTCGGCAAAGCCACGGCGGCTGCTCGATGCCTACATCGCCGACTACTTGCGGGAAGAGGTAGCCGCCGAGGGCCTGGTGCGAAACCTGCCTGCCTTCTCCGGCTTCCTCGACGCGGCCGCCCTGAGCGACGGCGACCCCGTCAACTACTCAAACATCGCCCGCGAGTGCGGCGTGTCAGGCCCCACCGCAAAGTCCTACTTCGACATCCTCACCGACACGCTGTTGGCCCGATGGCTGCCGCGATGGCAACGGCGAGCCAAGCGCCGCCTCTCGGGGGGGCCCAAGCTCTACTTCGAAGATGTGGGCGTCGTGAACCGCCTAGCCCGCCGGGGCGAACTCAAACGAGGCTCGGATGTGTACGGCAAAGCATTCGAGAACTGGGTCTTCCACGAACTCTCCGCCTTCGTCTCCTACCGCGACCTCGACGAGCAGCTCACCTACTGGCGGCTCCCCAGCAAAATCGAGGTCGACTTCGTGATCGGAGACATGCGCCTGGCCATCGAGGCGAAAGCGACCGCCAAGATCACCCGCAAACACCTCAAGGGCCTCCGAACCCTGGCCGAAGAGCATCCCGGTGTACGCAGAATCGTGGTGTGCCTCGAACCCCGCCCCCGGCGCACCGAAGACGGAATCGACATCGTGCCCGCCCCCGACTTCGCCCACCGACTATGGCAAGGCGACATCGTCTAGCCGAACAGAATCTAGGCCGGGTTGGTAATCCACGTGCCGCTGATTGCCGGTCTGCGATCCGCCTTTAGGGCGCTGCGATTGCGTCGAGCACTTCCAAACGCCCGGCCCGGCGGGCGGGAAGAACCCCGGAAAGGAGGCCGGCGACGAGGCCGGCGATGCCGATGGCGATCAGCGATCCCCACGGCACGGTGAAGTCTGAGTAGCCCACACCGAGGGCATCGAAGGCGGCCCAGCCCAAGAAAACGCCAAGGACCAGCCCCGCAAGGGTGCCGATCAAAGCGATGATGGCCGACTCGTAGCGTACGGACCGACGAAGCTGTCGGCTGGTCATCCCGACGGCCCGCAACAGCCCCAGTTCGCGGGTGCGCTCATAGATCGAAAGCGACATCGTGTTCACGATGCCGAGCAGGGCGACCACCACCGACATGCCGAGCAGCGCGTACAACAGCGTGAGCAGACCGGAGAGTTGGCCAGCCTGATCGTCGATGTAGTCGTCACGGCTCTTGGCACTGGCAGTGGGGTTGCCGGCGAGCGCTTCATCGATTTGGGCCAGCATTGCCGCGTCGGCACCGTCGGTGCGAATGAGGATTCGAGTGTCGAGACTGCGGGGCAGGTTGGCGTCGAGAACAGCGTTGTCCACCAGCCAGCCCTGCAAGAGCTGTTCGCCGCGGTCGTAGATTCCGGCCACCACCAGGCTGGCGGCACCCTGCTGGAACCGCACCGCGACGCGGTCGCCGACGGCGAGCTCTTCGTCTTCCGCAGTGCCGATGCTCACCGCCACTTCACCGGCGTCCAGGCCAGTCACGGTACCGTCGACCACTTCGATGTCTGCCACCAGCGTCACTTGCGCGGTGTCGATGCCGGTGACAGGGGTGAAGGAGCCATCGATCTCAGCGAATGAGTCGCGCACCGCTACTGCGGCCGCCACACCGTCGATGGCCGCGATCTCGGGGGCGATCGCGGGGTCGAGGCCCGCGCCCACAAAGGTCAGGTTGGAGTTGATCTCCACCACGTGGTCGGCCAACAGCTCCTCATCGAGGTCTCCGGCGATGAGGTTGCTGAGCGTGGCCGCGAACATGGTGGCGGTGGCGATCAGGGCCACCCCGATCATCAGCGTCAGCGAGGTGGTGGCGGTGCGCTTGGGGTTGCGGGAGGCGTTGTCGCGTGCCAGTTCTGCTGTAATCGAGCCGGAGCGAACCCATGGTGCGGCGAGCAGATGGCTGAGCGGTCGTACCACTACCGGCCCGAGCACCACAGCCGCGATCACCACCAGCGGGAGCGCGGCAATGAGCAGCCGGGAATCGCCGCCGAGGGCGGCCCAGATTGTGATGGCGAGTCCCGCGGCCAATACCGCGAGCCCAGCGCGGAAGCGGCTCCGACTGGCCAGCACGGTCTCGGTGGCCGTCTCGCGAAGCGCTTGCACCGGGTCCACCCGGGCGCCCCGGCGCGCCGGGAAATACGCAGCGGCCACGGTTATCACCGTGCCCAGCAATACCCCGCCGACGAGCGCGCCGGTCGGGACGTGCAGGCTCATGTCCAAGTCTCCGAGAAAACCGCTCAGGAGCCGGAGCAGTATCCAACCGATCCCGATTCCCGCGGCCGCTCCGAGAGCCGATGCCACCAGCCCGATGGCCGTCGACTCAGCCATGACGCTGACCGTCACCTGGCGGCGGGAGGCACCGATCGCCCGCAGCAGGGCCATCTCCCGCATCCGCTGGGCGACGGTGATCGTGAAGGTGTTGTAGATCACGAACGCACCGACGAACAGCGCCACACCGGCAAAGATCTGGAGGGCTATCTCAATGATCCTGGCGAACGAGCCGATCACATCTTGGAACTCGCTCACAAGGGTATTTCCGGTGACGGCCTCGATCTCTCCGCCGAACTGCTGGTTGATCCGCTCCGCAAGCACGAGGGAATCAATGCCGTCGTCGGCCTCGACGAAGATCTGATCCACGTCGGAGGTGCCCAATACCGCCAATGCCCCATCCAAGGTGAAGGACACCACCTGGCCCGGGAAACTCCCTTCGCGGTCAAGGATGACGCCGGTCACCGTAAACGGCGAGCTGGCCGGCGCGGGCAGCACCCACACTGATTGGCCCAAGGCAAAGTCGCCGCTCTCAAAGGTGTCGGCGTCGATGACGATCTCATTGGCGGCAACCGGTGCCCGGCCTTCCACGACATCGAACGGGTTGGCTACGGGGTCGTCGATCCAGGCGATTCCCTGCGCCCCGGCATCGGCGCCGCCAATCGTCTTGCCTCCGGCGGTGACGGCCTGGGCGTACCCTGCGAGATGCGGCACCGACCGCATAGGCAGCCGGCGCGGCAGGTGTTACCTCAGACATCGGGCCAGCATATCCCCGGCCATCCTTTAGCAATGCTCCCTTGGGAACGTCAGATCTCGGTGGCTCGCCAGCAGTACCAGGCGGCGACGCTGCGGTAGGGGCGGAACTGGTCGCCCAGTGGTTCCAGCTCCTCGGCGGTGGGGGGCTCGGTCCAGTTGTGGGCCAGGCCGTAGCCCTTGCGGACACCGAAGTCGCCCACCGGCCATACGTCGAGGCGGCGGAGCGAGAAGATCAAGAACATATGGGCGGTCCAGGTGCCGATGCCCCACACCTGGCTGAGCTGGTTCACCACCTCTTGATCTGACAGCCGCCCCAGCTTGGCCAGGTCCAGCGAGCCCTGCTCGCAGTGGGCGGCGAGATCGAGCATCGCCCGGGTCTTGGCCCCCGACAGCCCGGCTTCTCGCAGCGGCTGCTCGCCCAGCGCCAGCACCGCACCCGGTGCCCACTCCGGCGCCTGCTCCCGCACCCGACCCCAGATGGCCCCGGCCGCCTTGCCAGCCAGTTGCTGATAGGCGATCTCGCGGCTCAGCACTTCGAACCGCTCTCCAACAGGGGGCTTGGGGCCGAATCGGGCCGGGCCGAACCGCTGCACGAGCCCGGCCATCACGTCTGAGGTCTCGCTCAGGGCATGGCTGGCCTCGGTCAAGCTCACTTTGGCCACTTCCTACTCCCGCGATAATTCGAGCGGGTCAGGTCTGGGCCGGGTCGGGAACCGGTTTCACGATCACCCGGGCGATGCGCCGCCCAGTCACCCGCTCCACCAACAGCTCCCAGCCGTCCACCACCAGCGTCTCCCCCTCTTCGGGCACATGGCCCAGAGTGTTGAAGATCAGGCCGCCCACCGTGTCCCAGTCGCCGTTGGGCAGGGGCGCGTCCAGCACTTCGCTGAGCTCGTCGATGGGCACCCGCCCGTTGACCCGCACCGTGCCGGTCGCCACCCGCTCGATCATGGGCTCCTCCACATCGAACTCGTCGACGATCTCGCCCACCAACTCCTCGATGAGGTCTTCCAGCGTGACCACTCCGGCGGTGCCGCCGTACTCGTCGACCACGATGGCGATATGGAACTTCTCGGCCTGCATCTCCCGCAGCAGAAGGGATATTCGCTTGGTCTCGGGCACGAAGCGGGGAGCTCTGGCTACCGCTACTGCGGGAGAACCGGGACCCTGGTCCCGCTCGGCGCGCATCAGGTCTTTGGCGTGGACCACCCCCACCACGTCGTCGATGCCTTCGGCGTACACCGGCACCCGGCTATAGCCGTGCTCAATGACGATGGCGATGGCCTCTTCCACAGTGTGCTGATTGCTCATCGCCACCGTGTCGGTGCGGGGCACCATCACCTCTCGAACCACCGTGTCGCCAAACTCGATGATCTGGCCGATCAGCTCCCGCTCCTCGGGCTCAATGGCGTCCGACGCTTCGGCCGCTTCGGCCATGGCCAGCAGCTCTTCCTCGGAGACTTGCGGCGCCTCCCGACGCCAACTGGCCCGCACCAGCCGCCGCAGGAGATTGAATCGGCCGAGAACGCTCATCGCGACCCCGCCCGTGACCCCGCCAGCGCGTCCGCAGCCGAAGCCCTCGCCAGCAGCTCCTGCTCCCGTTGCTCCATAATCTGGGCGTCGTTGTCGTCGAGGTGGTCGTAGCCCAACAGGTGAAGAGCGCCGTGTACTACCAGCAAGGCCAGCTCGTCGTCGACGGTCCTGCCGTGGGCCTCAGCGTTGGACGCGGCCACCGAGGGGCAGATCACCACGTCGCCCACCAGTCGGGGCTCGTCGCCAGCTCGGGGGGCGCTGCCGTCGTCGGCGCCAAAGGCCAGCACATCGGTGGGCCGGTCGATGCCCCGGTGCGCGGCGTTGAGGGCGGCCATCTCGTCGGCGGCCACGAACGACAGCCCCGCCTCCCAGGGGGCGACTATCCGTTCTTCGGCCAGAACCCGGCGAAGCAGCTCGGCCCAGCGGTCTTGGGCCACGAGCAGATCTTGTTGGCGGTCGGACACCACGACCACCTCTTGATAAGAGTCAGAGTCGCCGGATTGATAAGAGCCAGAGTCGCCGGGTCTCGGGCCGGAGTCGCCGTCGGCCATCACTGCTCGGCCCGCTCGTAGGCGTTCACAATGTCGGCCACGATGGGGTGGCGAACCACATCGCGAGAACTCAGATGGATGAACGACAGGCCGTCGATGCCGACCAGGATCTTCTCCAGAGAGACCAGCCCGCTGCGGCCCCCCTCGACGTCCACCTGGGTCACGTCGCCGGTCACCACGGCTTTGGAACCGAACCCGATGCGGGTCAAGAACATCTTCATCTGCTCGGGTGTGGTGTTCTGGGCCTCATCCAGAATGATGAAGCTGTCGTTGAGGGTGCGGCCTCGCATGTAGGCCAGCGGGGCGATCTCAATCACCCCTCGGTCGATCAGCGATTGCACTTCCTCGGTGTCGAGCATGTCGTAGAGGGCATCGTAGAGCGGGCGCAGATAGGGATCGACCTTGGCGATCATGTCACCGGGCAGAAATCCCAAGCGCTCCCCTGCTTCCACCGCGGGCCGGGTAAGAATGATCCGCTCCACGCTCTGAGCCTTCAGTTCCCGCACCGCGGTGGCCACGGCCAGCCAGCTCTTGCCGGTGCCAGCCGGGCCGATGCTGAAAGTGATGATGTTGCTCCGCATGGCGTCGACGTAGCGGCGCTGGCCGCCTGATTGGGGCCGGATCACCCGACCCCGCCCCGACCTCAGCACGTCGGTGTCCATCACCCCCGAGGGGCTCTCGTCGGCCTCCACCATCTTGATCGCCCGGCCCAGCGTGCGGGAATCGAGTTGGTGGCCGCCCTGCACCAGCAGGATCATCTCATCGAAGAGGCCGGCCACCCGGTCGGCGCTTTGGCCCGATACCGTGATCCGGTTGCCCCGCACGAAGATGTCGGCATCGGGGAACGACTGCTCGATCTGGCGAAGATGCTGATCGCGCTCGCCCAATAGGGCTGCCATGAGCCCATTGCGCGGGATGTCTATGGTGACCGGTGCTGCGGTGGTCATTCAGGACTCAGCGTCTGCATCGCCTTCCTCTCCCTTATCGGCGCTGCCGACAGAGACAGGGTCGGGATACAGATGGCCGAGTGTGCCGGGCTCGATGCGGCTGCTCTCGACGAAAGCATCCACATCGGCCTGCTTGACCCGGATTACCCGGCCCATTCGATAGGCGGGCAAACCCCCCTCATTGATGAACCGGTACAGCGTTCGCGTAGTGATACCAAGCCGCTTTGCCGCGGTCTCGGTGTTCAGCCACTCAATCTGGGCGTCGCTCATCTGCCCACACTCTATCCTGTTGCCCCGCCTTCGCACCCAAAAAACTTTGGACTGGCTTCAACCGTGTACTCGACCACGGCAAATACCAACTTTCGAGGTCTCTCATATCGCTTCGCTCGACGGCGACGGGTCGTTGGCGTGGCGCAGCATTTGCACTGCGCTGACGATGAGCAAGATGGCAAACAAGATGCCCGACAAACGTGGGCTGAGAGCACTGGCGCCCAGCGCGCCGACGAATGCCGAGGCCACCCCAGATGTACCGACAGTTAGCGCCGACTTGGGGTCGATGTTGCCGGAACGGCGATTCCGAAGGGTGCCGACAATGGACGTGGGCAGAATCACCAGCAATGAGGTGCCCTTGGCGGTGGGGTCGACAAAGCCGAACAGCAAGATCAGAGCCGGAATCATGATCACGCCGCCACCCACCCCCATAGTGCCCGACAACAGCCCGGTGGCCAGGCCGCAGGCCACATAGGCAAAGGCCAAGGCCACGGTGATGTCGCTGTGGCCGTCGGTGTCGGGGGCGATGGCCAAGAAGCGGGCCGCGGTGGCCAACAGCAGCAGGGCGAAGCCAACCCGAAGCAACCGGATGGGAACCCGATCGAGCAGTGACGTGCCGACGGTGACCCCTACCGAGGCGCCGGCGAAGATCAGCAGACCGGGCGCCCAGGCCACCGAGCCCTCGAGCAGGAATCCGCCCAGGGCGGAGGCGGAAATGAGAACCATGGCACCCAGCGAAGTGCCATGGGCTCGGCGCTGCTCCATACCCAACAGCAGCACCAGGCAGGGCACCATGAGGATCCCGCCGCCCACTCCGAACAGCCCGGACAGAAAACCGGTGGCCACTCCGACCCCGATTGGCCCCCACTTGGAGTTGTTCATGAGGTGGCCACCCCGACCCCACTTCGACTTGTTCATGACATGGCGATGATTGCAGTGTCAGGGGCTATAACAGCAGTCAATCGGCGGCTGCCTGCTCGCGGAGCACGTACTTCAGCACTTTGCCCGATGCGTTGAGCGGGAGGACGTCGGTGAATCGCACCCGGCGGGGCACCTTGTAGTTGGCCATCTCGTCGCGGCACCAGGCGATGACCTCCGTTTCGGAGAGCTCGGCTCCGGGGGCGGGCACCACGGTGGCCACCGCCACCTCGCCGAGCCGGTCGTCGGGCATCCCGATCACCGCCACCTGCCCGATCTGGGGGTGGGCCAGCATGATGTTCTCGATCTCAGCCGGGTAGGCGTTGAACCCGCCCACAATGAACATGTCCTTTTTGCGGTCGGTGATGTCGATGTTGCCCTGTTCGTCCATCACCCCGATGTCGCCGGTGTGGAGCCAGCCGTCGGCGTCGATGGTCTCAGCAGTCTGCTCGGGATCGTCCAGATAGCCCACCATCACGTTGTAGCCCCGCACCACGATCTCGCCCGGCTCGCCCCGGGGCATCTCGTTGCCGTCGTCGTCCACGATCTGCACCTCCACGTCGGGGATGGCCTGGCCCGAGGTGTTGGCGATGGTCTCGGGGTCGTCATCGTGGCGGCACATGGTGGCGATGCCCGATCCCTCGGTGAGGCCGTAGCCGGTGACGATGGTCTCGAAACCCAGCCGGGCTCGCATCTGGAGAATCATCTCCACGGGGATGGCGGCTGCTCCGGTCACTGCCAACCGGAGGGTGGACATGTCAAAGCTGTCCAGGTCGGGGTGGTTCAAGATGGTCTGGTAGATGGCCGGTGGACCGGGGAGCATGGATATGCGCTCCTCGGGCACCCGGGCCATCACTGAGGGGACGTCGAACACCGCGTGGGGGATGTTGGTGGCCCCGGTCATGAGACAGGCCAAGATGCCGGAGTTGAGGCCGAAGGCGTGGAAGTAGGGGTTGACGATCAAGTAACGATCGCCGGCCCGCAGGCCGATCACGTCGCACCACGACTTGAAGCCCCGGCAGATAGCGGAGTGGATGAGCATGGCCCCTTTGGGCAGGCCGGTGGTGCCCGAGGTGAACATGATATGGCACAGGTCGTCGCCCTTGACCGAGGCCGCCCGGGCATCGCCGTCGGCCTCGGCCACCTGATCGGCCCGCTTTAGGAAATCGGCGAACCCGGTGGTGCCCTCGGGAACGGCCCCCCGCAGCACCACGATCTCGTCGAGGCTGCGGCCGCCGTCGGCGTCGCGCAGCAGCGCCACATAGTCGGTGTCCAAGAAGTCGGTGACCGTGAACAGGATGCGGGCCCCGGACTTCTGGAGGATGAAGTCGGCCTCCCGGCCCTTGAACCGGGTGTTCACCGGCACCAGCACGCCCCCGGCCAGATGGACCCCCAGCCCGGCCACCACCCATTCCCAGATATTGGGCGCCCATACCGCCACCCGGTCGCCGGGCTCGATGCCTGAGGCCATCAGCGCTCGGGCCGAGGCCCGGATGCGATCTCGCAGCTCGGAGAAGGTCCAGCGCACATCGCCGTCTACTAGAGCCTCCAAATCGGGGAACCGGCGGGCGGCGTCGTCGACCAACTCGCAGATGGTGGTCCACGGAGCATCGGACATGGCTGCGACCCTAATTCACTGCTTTGGCCACTTCGGAGTTGGCCATCTAGTCGGCGGGATGGACCGCTCCTCTAACGATGAGGTGGGCGATTTCGTCGTCGTCCAAACCGAGATCGTCGGCCAAAATCGAGCGGGTGTCCTCGCCCAGTCGGGCGGACCGGTGGGTGACACCTACGGTGGCGTCGCCCATGGCGAATGGCTTGGCCGGCACCGGAATCCCCGGACGGATCTCGGCGATGAGTCCCCGGTCGGCGGCCCAGTCGCTGGCGGCTAGCTCGGCTACCGAGCTGATGCGGGCCGCGGGCAACGGCTGTTGCTCCACCACTTCGGCCAATTCCTCGTAGGTCGAAAAGCCAGCCACCAGGCCTCGCAGCATGGCAAGGGCCTCTTCACGGGTGGGCTGGTCGGGGCAATCGTCGGCATTGCCGCCGAGGGCGGCCACCCACCGGGGCAGCATCTGTTCGGGATTGCCGATCAGCGACACCGCTTGGCCGTCGGCGGTGCGGGCGACGGCGTAATTCCAGGTATCGAAATCCCTGGGACCGTCGTAGCCCGAGAGGTCGTTGCCCGCTTGGTCGTTGGCGTAGATGAGGGTCTCGGCCATGGCGACGTCGAGGTGCTGGCCGGTGCCGGTGTGCTCCCGCTGGTACAGCGCGGCCAGAACCGCCGACACCGAGATGAACCCGGCGTAGAGATCGCCGTGCTGGTGGATCTCTTGGAGGGGCTCGCCCTCCCGGAGCCGGGCGGCCAGCTCGATGGTGCCAGCCACGGCGTGCATCATGGGGGCGTGGGCTCGGCGATGGGTCCACGGCCCGGTCTGGCCGAACCCGGTGATGGAGCAGAACACCAGCCGGGGGTTGCGGGCCGACAGTTCCTCATAAGACAGCCCGTAGCGGGCCATGACGCCGGGGCGGTAGTTCTCCAACAACACATCGGCCTGGTCGGCCAGCGCAGCTACCAGCTCGGGGGCGCCTTCAGCCTTGAGGTCGACGCAGATGTTGCGCTTGCCCGCGTTCATGTGGCTGAACGTGACCCCAATGCCGTCGTCATCCACCGGCGGTACCGGCCGGGTGAGGTCGCCGGAGGGGGGCTCGACTTTGATGACATCGGCACCCAGGTCGGCCAGCACCCGCCCGCAGATCGGTCCGGAGAAGATCCGGGTGAGGTCCACCACCCGGATGCCGTCCAGCGGCCCCTTCGTCATTGCCGATCAGCGGCGATAGACGCGGCCGTGCCCGACCCGCCGCCGTTGAGGCAGCCGATCGGGCACGGCACAGTGACTATTGGCCTAATTGGCGCTATTGACTCAGTTGGCTTACCGGTCGGGGTCGCCGTAGCACACGAACGGGTGGGCCACCACGTAGTCGGCGTCTACCACCTGCACCATGCCGGTGCAGTCGGGGGCGATGACATGGTCGGCCGGCCACTTCACCGGGCCGAGAGCGCCGGACTGCTGGGTAGTGGTGAAACCGTCGATGTTGACCGCCTGGTAGAAGGTGGCAGTGTTCAGATCCTCGCCAGCGGCGGCGATCAGCTGGATCAGCAGATCAGCCGACCAATAGCCCACCAGGCTGCCGAAGCCGGGGAAGGCCCCAACTGCCTCGTAGTCCTCCAGAAGCTGCTGGATTGCCGGCTCAGAGTCATCCAGCGGAGGCACCTGGGTAACGGCATAGCCGCCTTCCAGGGCCTGGCCCAGGTCGGGGCTGGACCCGGGGAGGCCGGGAACGTAGGTCAGGTAGTCGGCCACCGGGCCCTCATAACCCGAAGCGGCGATGGTCGCCTTGAGGGTGATGGCACCGGCGAAGTCGGTGGACAGAATCACCAAGTCGGGCTCGTGCTCCAGCACCGTGTTCACGAATCGGGTTGGATCAGTGATGCCGCCCGCGGTTTGGGTGGGCACGAAATCGTTGAAGGCCAGCTTGCCGGCCCACAGATTCTCGTACAGCGCATGGCCGGCGCGACCGGCGTCGTCATCGCTGTTGAAGATGCCGACCACGATGTCCTCGGTGCCGAAGAAGTCATACCAGATGTTCTGGACCGACACGAGGGGATCAGCGCCTTCGACTCCGAAGGCAAAGCCGCTCAAGCAACCGTTGAACCCGAAGCCCCAGTCGTTGGGAGCGCAGAAGCCGGGCATGAATCCCCAACCGGTGAACGGCACCTGGTTCTCGTCCAGGTAGTCGGTGGTCTGGGGAAGCGAGACCGCTGAGGTGACCATGATGCCGAACACCTCGTCGTTCTCCACCATGCTGCGGGCCCCCTCGAAGTTGGCCTGCGGATCGCTGCCATCGTCCACAAACTGCACGAGCTCCACCGACCGGCCGCCGGGCAGCTCGCCGTCGCGGTTGGCCCGTCCGAGGCGGGCATTGATGCCGTCGGTGAATCCGCCGTACAGCGCATCCTGGGTCATCGCACCGAGACGCACGGTGTCGTCGGTGACGCCCCGGGTGGAGGGCTCGAAATCTATCTCGTAGGTGTAGGCCCCCCACGTGCGGGAGGTTGCCATCTCCCCATCGTCCATGGGCTCCTCGTCGTCCATGGGCTCCTCGTCGTCCATGGGCTCCTCGTCGTCTTCGTGCTCATGATCATCGTCATCTTCGTGCTCGTGATCATCGTCATCTTCGTGCTCGTGATCGTCGTCGTCTTCGTGATCTTGATCATCATCATCGTCCATGGGAGCCTCGGTGGCCTCAGGCGCAGGCGCGGCTGCTCCGTCGTCATCATCGTCGTTGCCGCACGCGGCGACCACCAACGTCAACGCGGCCAAGAGCGCGAGAAGCTTGTACAGCAGTGATTTCTTCATGTCCCCCTCCGAGATTTGGGCTGCCGACATAGTAGGACAGCGACCTTCGACTGTCATCCTCGAGATGGTCAGTCTGATGTAGAGGTGGCTTCCCCGAGGTAGGCGGCGTCTAGCTGGTCGTGGTCCACCTCGGCCCGGGGGCCGTGCCAGGTGATATGGCCCAGGCTGATGAACGCCACCGAGTCGGCGATCTCCAGCACGTCGCGGGCCTTCTCCTCCACCAGCAGCAGGGCCACCCCCCGCTCTTTGAACTCGATGAACAACTCCAGGATCTGGTTCACGATGAGCGGAGCCAGACCCAGCGACGGCTCGTCAGCGATCAGCACTTCGGGGGGATGGGCCAGCAGCGGCGCCAAGGTGAGGATCTGCTGCTCGCCCCCGGAGAGGTTGCCAGCCAATTGGTTCTGGCGCTCTCCCAGGATGGGGAATCGATCACAGCACAGTTCGCGGTCTTCAGGGTTGGGCAGCCAGAGCTGCATGTTCTCTCGGACGGTGAGGCCGCTGAAGATGCCTCGGGCTTCGGGGGCCAGCACTACGCCCCGGCGGGCCCGGCGATGGCTGCGCAACGACGTGATGTTCTTACCGTCGAGCCGGACGAGCCCGTGGGTGGCGGGCAGTAGGCCCGAAGCCACCGCACAAGTGGTGGACTTCCCCGCGCCGTTGGGTCCGAGCAGTGCGGTGATCTCACCCCGGGGCACCGAGAGGTCGATTCCATGAAGGGCCTCCACAAGCCCATAGCTAGCTCGCACGTTGACCAGCTCCAGCGCCGGCGGGTGATCGCCGACGTACTGGTCGCCGATCTCCTCGGCTGGTTCCGGCGCGTCGGACTTCGCCGAGTCAAACGCAGGGGTAGCCGGAACGCGCTCGGGAACCGGACTCGCATCGTCAACCCAGATCTCCCCCCGCCACACCGCCAGCCGACGGCGCCACGCGTCGCGGCGGACCCGATTCTGGGCGGCGGTGAACGCAAGGATCCCATCGGGTTCGCGAGCGAGCTGCATGGCGCCGAGGCCGAACATGAAGGCGGTAATGTTGCGGGCTTCGTCGTATTGGTCGAAGCCGTCCCAGTCGATGGGGTACCAGGAGTACACCCGGGCCAGGCAGATAAAGGCCAGCACCGCCAGCACGCCCAGGATTGGCGGCGAGAACGGCAATCCCACCTGACGATCGCGGATGGCGGTGGCCAGCGCCGCCGCCCCGAACACCGAGGCCACCAGCACCACGTGCCACGACTCCATCCAATCCCAGTGCCAGCCAGTTCCGAATGTGTGGCCACTGGCCGCCACCATGATGCCGGCCATCACTGCACCGCCGGGTCGGCGGATGCCGACCAAGATCACCACCGCCAGCCAGAACAGCCCGGCTTGGGTGGTGGCGGTGAACGGGGTCACGTTGCCGATGAATGTGGCAAAGAAGACTCCGCCGAACCCGGCCAACAGCGCCGACAGGGCGAACACCGCCAGCTTGGTGCGTACGATCGAGTGGCCCGAGGTGGCTGCGGCCGGCTCGGAGTTGCGCACCGCGATGATGGCCCGGCCGGTCACGGAGCGCTGGAGGTTTCTCACCAACCAGGCCGCAGCCAACACCAGAATCACCAGCAGCACCGCCAGGGACTTCGTATCTTGGAAGTCGAACGGCCCCAGTTGGGGGCGGGGGATGTCCCACCCCTTGGTGCCCTGGCCGTTTTTGAACCAGCTCCACTCGAACAGCACCCGCTCGCTCATGAAGGCCAGCGCGAGGGTGGCCAGGGCCAAGGGCAAACCACCCAACCTCAGGGCGGGCAGGGCCACGATCACGCCGAGCACCCCCGCGATTATCACGCCCACTATCAGCGCGGGAATGAACGGCAGCCCGGTCTTGTCCAAGATCAGACCGGCGGTCATGGCGGCCATGGTCACGAAAGCCGCTTGGGCCAGGCTGACCATGCCGCCCAGGCCGGTGAGCAGCACCCAGGACATGAACACCAGGCCAAAGGCCAAGCCGGTGACCCACAGCCCCAACCAGAACTTATCGGCGAAGACAAATACCTGGAGCACGATGAACCCCGCGCCCAGCACCCAGGGCAATTGCACCCGCCATTTCGGGAGATCGTCGGTGTAGACAGTGGCCGGAGGGGCGTCTGCCACCACGCCGCTGCTACGAGTCCGCTCCCGGGCCATGAAAAGCAGCCCCACCAGCAGCACCACAAAAGGCACTGAGCTCTCGAAACCCCGAATGTCCTGGGCAAACGTGGCATACCGGCCTACCCAGCTGGTGACTACGCCCAATGCCACGCCGCCGGCGAATGCCAGCGGTATGGAGCGCAGCCCGCCAATCACCGCGGCGGCGGTGGCGATGAACATGAACACGTTGTACTGATTGGACTCGAGGGAGTTGAACACAGGGGCTCCCACCACTCCGGCCAGCCCGGCCAGCATGGTGCCGATGATCCAGGCGGCCGACGAGGTGAATGACTCGCTGACCCCTCGCAACCCGGCCAAATCGGGGCGGTCCACCACTGCCCGCATCTGGAGCCCGATTCGGGTGTGACGCATCAGCGCCCACAACGCAACCGCGACAACCACCGCCACCACCAGCACCGCCCACTGGTTGCTGCTGATGCGCAAGTCGAAGCTGCCGAGGTCGTATGTCCACGTCTCGCTGGGCACCTTCCACACCCCGGGGGTGAGGAACACGTAGTCGGTGGATTGCAGGCCCCAATCCCACGTCTTGGTGCCCAAGTCGACCAGCAAATCGGTGAGCGCGGGCAACGCCACGAGAATTCCGATGGTGGCCATGACTTTGGCCGCGTCGTTGGCCCGGGCCAGGGGTCGGAATACCGCCACATTCAGGAGCTGGCCGAGCAGCGGGCAGAACACCACCACCACCAGGAAGAACGACAGCAGCCGCATGCCCAGGCTCTCGATGCCCAAGGCATTGATCAGCTGGAAGTAGAGCATGGCCGAGGTGTAGGCGATGCCCCCGTAGGCCAGGTTGAAAATGCCGGTGGAGGTGTAGCTCAGGGTGAGCCCGGCGGCGATCAGCGAGTAGATGGCGCCGGCAATGGCCCCGCTCACGAGCAATTGGATGAACTCGCCCACCCGATTATTTCCCCCTGGACTATTCGACCTGCGCCACTCTAGTGGCCCGCCCGGATCAGTACATTCGTCGCATGGATGACGTGCTGTTGGCCGACCTCGCCGCCGAGCATCAGGTGTTGGACGATCTGGTAGCTCCGCTGCCTGCGGACGTGTGGGCCAAGCCTTCGCCGTCCCCCGGATGGACACTGGCCCACCAGATCCACCATCTCGACGTGAGCGAAGGGGCCGCGCTGCTGGCCTTGACCGGCCACAGCGACCAGGTGTTCGCCCCCGCCGGCCGCTGGCCCGACCGCCCTCTGCCCGGTGATCCGGCCGAAGTGCTGGGCAATTGGCGAAGGTCGCGGGCGACCAGCTTCGAGGCGATGGCCACGCTGAACGCTAAAGCCCCGATTATCTGGGGAGACGGCCCCATGACCTGCCGCTCGTTCGCCACTGCCCGATTGATGGAGACCTGGGCCCACGGCCTCGACTGCTTCACCACCGCCGGGGTCGAACCGGTTGACACCGACCGCCTCCGCCACGTCGCCCACCTCGGCTTCCGGGCCCTCCCCTACGCCTTCCGAAGCCAAGGAGTAACCCCGCCCGCCCCCTTGTCTGATCTCCGCCTAGAGCTGATCTCACCCTCCGGGGAGACCTGGACCTACGGCGACGACAATGCCCCCCAAACCATCACTGGCACCGCCAGCCACTGGTGCCGAGTCGCCACCCGCCGAATGGATTCCGCCGACTCTGATCTGTTCGCCGAGGGCGCCCTAGCTCAAGCAGTGCTCACCACTGCCCGCGCCTACCTCTCCGACGGCGCGCCAGACTGATCCCGACAAGGAATTGCAGGGAAAAAACGTGTCAAACTTGGACATGACCGCGACGCGAGACCAGATCCGAGTAATTGACGTAGACACCCATCTAACTGAACCCCACGACCTGTGGAGCAGCCGGGCGCCGGCGGACTATGTCGAACGGCTCCCGAAGGTGGCCGATGTGGATGGACGGCCTCACTGGGTGCTCGACGGGGAGCCCTTGGGCTTCGCCACCGCCAGCGGCGTGGTGCGCCCCGACGGCTCCAAGGCCCTGGGCACTGAGTTCTTCGGCTGGACCATCGACGAGGTTCATCCCGGGGCCTACGACATGGACGCCCGAGTGGAGGTCATGGACCAGATCGGCATCCACGCCCAGATCATCTACCCCAACTTGGCCGGCTTCGGCAGCCAGAAGTTCGGCGAAATTGAAGACGTGGAGCTCAAGCGGCTGTGCGTGTCGGTGTATAACGACGCCATGGCCGAGATCCAGGACAACTCCGGTGAGCGCCTGTTCCCGATGGGGCTGATCCCATGGTGGGACATCGAGGGCTCGCTGGCCGAGGCCAAGCGCATTGTGGGTCTGGGCCTCCGGGGCATCGTGATGTGCAGCGATCCGCAGTTGCGGGGGCTGCCCGACCTGGGCGAGGAGGCTTGGCGGCCGCTGTGGGAGTTCTGCTGCGACCACGAGCTGCCGGTGAACTTCCACATCGGGGCCAGCGAGAGCTCGATGGGCTGGTTCGGCACCTCGCCGTGGCCGTCGCAGGGCGACGACCAGAAGCTGGCCATCGGCTCGGCCATGATGTACCTGACCAACGCCCGGGTGCTGGCCAACCTGATCTTCTCCGGCGTGCTGGAGCGCCACCCAACGCTCAAGATCGTGTCGGTGGAGTCGGGCATCGGCTGGATCCCCTTCGTGCTGGAGTCGCTGGACTATCAGATGGACCAGCTCACTATCGAGGTCCAGTCCCAGTTCAGCCTGAGCCCAACCGAGTACTTCCGCCGACAGATGTACGGCTGCTACTGGTTCGAGGACCTGTCCCCCGACCTGCTCATCAACCAGATCGGCCCCGACAACGTGCTCTTCGAGACCGATTTCCCCCACCCCACGTGCCTGTATCCCTTCGGCCTCGAAGAAGCCTCCAACGCCCTAGGCGATGTGGACGACGACGTGGCCCGCAAGGTGCTCCAAGACAACGCCGCCGAGCTCTACAAGATCGCGGTCTAGCGGCGGACAGCTCGCCTAGAGGTCTTCGTAATCGATCCGGTCGCTGCGGGCCGGTTGGCGGCCGGTTTTGAACGGGCACAGGGGGGCGTCTACCAGCAGGAATCGGTGCCAGCCCTTTACGAGGTCGTTGACCGCGGCCTGCCATCGGGCCAGGCCCGGATCGGTGCGCTGGGCCTTTTCGAAGTCGGCCCAGGCCTCCCAGGTGGGGATGGCCCACAGCAGGAAGGCCTCGTCGTCGGCCACCATGGCCGTCTCCCATGCACCGGCCAGCTCCCAGCCGAAAGGCTCATACGCGGGCTGGGCGTTGGTGCGGACACGCTCCAAGAACTCGGCTGACGTGCCCCGCTTGAGGCTCACCTGCTCGTGGGCGTAGCACTCCCCGGTGACGCCGTCGGCGCACAGCTCCTCGATGGTCCGGGTCCAGGGGGCGGGCACCAGCAGCCGGTCGGTACCCCTTTGGCGGTAGTTGGCCGCTTGGGCCCACCACTTGGCCAGTTTGGGGTCTTGGGCACCGGCGCCTTGGCACTCGAGGCGGAATGAGGTGGCCATGCCGTCCCAGCCGTCCTCCTCCCACAGGTTCAGCACCTGCGGCCAGCCCCTAGTGGTGCCGACGATGGCCCATACCCCGTAGCAGAGCTGATCGCGCTCGTCTTGGGCGATGGGCGACCAGTTGGCCGTCATGTGGTGCATGTAGTTGGCCCGGTTGTGGCCGATGATGTCGATGAACTCGTGGATGTAGAGCTTTTCGTTGGCCACGATTAATCCTCGTCACCGCGGCCGAAGTTGGGGGTGCGCTTGTTCAAGAAGGCGTCCACCGCCTCCCGGTGGTCGTCGGTGTCGAAGGTGATGGCCTCCAGCGCGAAGGCCAGGTCGTAGAGGCGGTTGACCCGGTCTTCGAGCTCTTTGTTGCACAGGCGCTTGTTGAACTCGATGGCGTGGCGGGGGCCAGCGGCCAGCCGCTGGGCCATGGCCTGGGCTGAGGCCAGCACCTCGTCGGCAGGCACAACGTGGTTCACCAGCCCGTAGCTCTCTGCTTGCGCGGCGTCGAGGAGGTCGCCGGTCATCAGCAGCTCCTTGGCCCGGTTGAGCCCCACCAGCAGCGGCCACAGCACCGCTCCCCCGTCGCCGGCCACCAGCCCGGCATTGACGTGGGGGTCGCCGATGCGGGCGGCGTCGCTCAGAAAGACGATGTCGCAGAAAAGGGCCAGCGACGCCCCCAGCCCGATGGCGTGGCCGTTAACTGCGGCCACCATCGGCTGGCGGACCCGCAACGCCCCCCGAGCGATGTCGATCCCGTCGTCGAGCAGGTCGGGGCGCCCCTCGGGATAGCCGGTGTCCAGGTTCTCCTCCATCACCGCGAAGTCGGCCCCCACGCAGAACGACCGGCCCGCGCCGGTGAGCACCACCGCCCGCACGTAGGCATCTTCGGCGATACGGCGGTACAGGTCCCGCAGGTCGAGGTGCATCTGCTTGTTGAGGCCGTTGCCCCGGTCGGGCCGGTTCAGCGTGGCGGTGAGCACCCCGGAGGAGTCGAGCTCGGTGGCGATGGTTTCCAATCCGTACCGGTCAGCCATGGGGGTAGCTTCGCACTTGGCGGAGCGGGTAGTGGATTTCAGGCCGGGTGGTGGATTCCCGGCGCGGTGGGCGAAGCTAGGCGGATGCGAGCTTGGGTGGTCGAAGGGTCGGGAGCGCCGGGTGAGGTGCTGCGGTTGACGGACCGGGCCGCGCCCGATCCCCGGGAGGGGACGTTCCAGATGAAGGTGGGGGCGGTGGGCGTTGGCCTCCCCGACGTGTTCATGTGCCGGGGGGTGTATCCGCTGGGGCCGTCAGAAGGGTCGTTCACCCCCGGCCAGGAGGTGTGCGGGACGGTGGTGGAGGCTGGCGACGGCGTGGACCTAGACCCCGGCCAGCGGGTGATGGCCGTCACCTCGTTTCAGACCGGCGACGGCGGGTTCGCCGAGCTGTGCCTGGGGCTGGGGGGATCGGCGTTCACCGTGCCCGACTCCATGGACGATGCCGCGGCGGCCGGATTCCTTATCCCTTATCACACGGCCTGGATCGGCTTGGTGCGCCGGGGCGGGCTGAAGGCGGCCGAGACCCTGCTGGTGCTGGGAGCGGCCGGCGGCACCGGGGCGGCGGCCTGCTCATTGGGTGCCGCCCTGGGGGCCCGGGTGATCGGGGTGGCCGGCGGACCGGAGCGCTGTGAGACGGCTGCGGGCTTTGGGGCGCATCAGACGGTGGATCACCGGGAGGGCGATATTGCCGCGGCGGTCATGGAGCTGACCGACGGGCAAGGGGTCGACGTGGTGTACGACCCGGTGGGGGGTGACGCCTACACCTCGGCGTCACGGTGCGTGGCCCGCGACGCCCGCCTGGTGATCATCGGATTCGCCAGCGGCGAGTGGGCGCCGGTGAACGTGCGCCACATGGTGCAGCGCAACTACTCGGTGGTGGGGGCCATCCCTGCCCGCTACAGCAGGGAGGAGCGGCTGGACGACCATCACCAGCTCAGCGCGCTGTGGGACGCGGGCAGCCTCGCCTCGGTGGTCAGTGCCACCTACTCGTTTGAGGAACTGCCCGAGGCCATGACCGCCCTGGAGTCTCGCCATGTGGTCGGCCGGGTGGTGCTGGAAATGAGGGCGTGAGCGGGCCGGGCTGAGCCTGCCGCTGCGACGGCGAGTATTCTGCCAGCCGCAGACACAAGCAAAACACCGGGACCAAAGGGAGCACATCGTGGAGTTCGCCATTTTCTTGCAGGGATCACCTCGCCGGGGCGGGGCGCGCAGCCCCTACTGGGAGCATCAGGCCTTTGAGAACGAGCTGGAGATGGTCCGGGTGGCCGACCAGCACAACTGGAAGTACATCTGGGTGAGCGAGCACCACTTCTTGGAGGACTACTCCCACACCTCGGCCAGCGAGGTGTTCATGGCCTACTCCTTCGCCCAAACCTCCCAAATCCACATGGGATCGGGCATCTTCAACCTGAACCCCATCGTGAACCATCCCATCAAACTGGCCGAGCGGGTGGCCATGCTCGACCACATGAGCAAGGGCCGGTTCGAGTTCGGCACCGGCCGCGGCGCGGGCAGCCACGAGATCGGCGGCTTCGGCATCGACCCGTCGGAGACCAAGGCCAACTGGGACGAGGTGATCTGGGAGTTCAAGAAGATCTGGGGCAACACCGCCTACTCCCACCCCGACGGCACCGCCTTCCAAACCCCCGAGACCGGCACGTGGGGCACCTTCAACGTGCTGCCCAAGCCCTATTGCCACTCCCATCCGCCGATGTGGGTGGCGGCGGGCAACACCCCCACCTATGAGAAGGCCGCCCGCCACGGCTTGGGCGTGCTGGGGTTCAACGTGGCCGCCATCTACGAGATGGCCCCCCACGTGGAGGCCTACAAGAACGCCATCCCCCATGCCGAGCCCGCCGGCGAGTACGTGAACGACAACGTGATGATTGCCAACGGCCTGGTGTGCCTGGAAGACGGCCAGGAGGCCCGCCGGGTGGTGTGCGAGCAGATGCAGCTCAGCTACCTCCAGTCGCTGGTGTTCAAGTACCACGACACCTTCCCCAAGCCCGAAGAGCTGCCGCCCTACCCCACGATCATCCCCGAACCCACCTTGGAGGACGTGGAAGAGCGCATCGCCGCCGGGTTCCTGCTGTGCGGCGATCCCGACGAGGTGTTGGAGCAGGTGAAGCGCTATGAGGAAATCGGCTGCGACCAGGTGTCGTTCGGGCTGCCCATTCAGCTCAGCCATGAGAATTGCCTGGAGACCATCCGGCTGTTCGGCACCCACGTGATCCCCAAGCTGGACAAAGACCCGCTGCACCGCAGCACCCGCCAGCGGATCGAGCACGGTGGCCCACTGGAGATGACGCCCGACCCGCTGTACGAGGTTCCCCGGGCTGAAGAGCTCCGCTAGATGCCTGCCGTTCTTTTGTTGGCGCGCGTCCGGGCGGCGGGTCCTGTCCCGGCCCAGCCCGCCGTCCTCGCAGAGCTGCGGGCGGCGGGCGCCCTGAGCCGGGCCACCCACCGCCCTCGGGGGGCCTTGGCCATCAAATGAACGACGGGAACGCGGTAAGGGAAGAGCTGCGGGTGCCGTTGGCTGGGTGGCTGACGGAGCGGCTTGGGGCTCGGAGTGTTGACATTGGGGCGTTTGAGGTGCCTTCGGGGGGGTATTCGGCGGAGACCCTGTTATTTGATGCCACGGTGGACCGGGGGGCGGGTCCGGCGGTGGAGCGCTATGTGCTGCGGCGAGAGTTGCCTGAGCCGGCGGTGTATCCCCAGCAGGCGCCGGGGGAGCTGGATGTGGAGGTTGACATCCAATACCGGGTCATGTCGGCGGTGGCCGCCTACAGCGATGCCCCCATTGCCCCCCTAGTGGGCTACGAGGCCGATGATTCCGTCCTTGGCGGGCCGTTCTTCGTGATGGGGTTCGTGGGCGGCGACATCCCACGGGAAGACCCGATCTACACCGGCTCCGGCTTCTTCTTCGACGCCCAGCCCGGCCAGCGCCGCCAGCTCGTGGACCGGGGGCTGCGGACCATGGCCCAGATCCACAGCATCGACTGGCAAGCCGCCGAACTCAACTGGCTGGTGGCCACCGGCAACCAGCCGGGCACGGCTACCCAGGTGCGAATCTGGCGGGACTACTCCGACCGGGAGCTCGACGGCCGCGACCATCCGATTCTGGAAGCCGGGTTCGCCTACCTCTACGACAACATGCCCACCGACGACGGCCTGTGCCTGAACTGGGGCGATGGGCGGCCCGGCAACATCATCTGGCAGGACTTCGAGCCCGCCTGCGTCACCGACTTCGAGGCCGCCTGCATCGCCTCACCCCTGGTTGACCTGGGGTGGTGGCTGATGTTCGACCGGTGGTCGCACGAGCACATGGGCAACCAGCCCCGCCTGGAGGGCGAGCCCTCTCGGGCCGAACAGCGCGATCTCTACGCCGCCCACGCGGGGCGCGATCCGGGAGACACCACCTGGTACGAGGTTTTCGCTGCGGCCCGCTACACCGCCATCGTGGTGAGGGTGATGAACCGCACCGTGCTGCGAGGCGAGATGCCCGCCGACAACCCGTTCTGGCTGGAGAACCCCTCCAGCGACTGTCTGAAGGCCCAGCTCGACGAACTCTGAGCCGGAAAGAGTCGGTGGCTAGCTGCCCACCACCCGGTCGGTCTGCTCGCGGTATTCGTAGACAAGGCGGACCAGCCAGTAGCGCATGAAACGCTTGAAGGAGCTGACCGCGATCATCACCAAGCCGATGAACGTGAGGCTGAGGCCGAATATGGCGGAGACCACCAAGTCGAGGTGGTTGACCGCGTTCGAAGCGCCACCGGTCATGATGAACGACACCAGGGTGAAGGCCAGCCCAACGATGGTGATGATCAATCCGATGCGGAACACCCACCGGTCGGGGTTGGCCCGGCCGCCGGAAGCCCGGAGCTTGCCCACCTCTTGGTGGAATTCCTCGAGACGGCTGCTTTCGCCCGCGGCGTCGGTTGTGTCACTCATGGTGTCTCCTCAAGACATGCCTAGATAGGCGGCGGTCAATTCTTCGGCGATCTCTGCCGGCGGCCCAGTGCGCTGGATACGGCCATGGAGCATGATGGCGGCCTCATTGGCCACTCCCAGCACCGCTTGGGCAAACTGCTCGACGATAAGGATGGACAGTCCGGCCTCGGCCAGAGAGGCCACCTGCTCGTAGAGCTCCTCCACGATGATGGGGGCCAGTCCCATGGACAGCTCGTCGAGCATCAAGATGGCTGGGTCTGTGGACAGCGCCCGAGACATGGCCAGCATCTGCTGCTCCCCGCCCGACAGCGTGCCCGCCATCTGATTGCGGCGCTCCTGGAGGCGGGGGAATTGGGCGAAGGCCCGCTCCTGCACCTGCTTGTAGGACACACCGGCATAGGTGGACATCCGCAGATTCTCGGCCACAGTGAGGTTGGGGAAGATCCCCCGGCCCTCGGGAATCAGACACACCCCGGCCCGGGCCAGCCGGTCGGGAGACACGCCGTTCACTTCGTGGCCGTCGAGCAGTACCGATCCGGCGTGGGGCTGGATCTGACCACTGGCCACCCCCAAGGTGGTGGTCTTGCCTGCCCCATTGGGACCCAACAAGGCGTACACCTGGCCCGGCATGACCCGCAGATCTACGCCGTGCAGCACGTCGATCGTGCCGTATCCGGCTCGGATTCCGATCAATTCCAAAAGCGGATTTGCCGTCTCGGTATTCACTCGCCAACCCCCACATATCCCGCCCGGAATTCGTCGCCGCCAAGGTAGGCGGCCCGCACGGCCTCGTTGCCCTGCACCTCGATAGGCGTGCCCACCGCGATGATCTTGCCGAAGTCCAGCACATGGATGCGGGCACACACCCCCATCACGAAGCTCATGTCGTGTTCCACCAGCAGCACGGCCAAATCGTTGTCTTTGTCGGCTACCAAACCCAACAGGAGTTGGCCGATGGCGGTGGTCTCGTCTTCGTTCAAACCAGACGACGGCTCGTCCAAGAGCAGCACTCGGGGCCGACAGGCCAGGGCCCGGGCCAGCTCCACCAACCGAGCGCTGCCGGTGGGAAGGGTGCCCACCGTTACATCAGCCACATCGTCGAGACCCACCTTGCCCAGCATCTCGTGGGCCACGTCGTTGACCCGTTGGTGCTTCCATTTGGCGCGGTGGTTCTTCTCCACCGCCACCCTCACGTTGTCGAACGCACTCAGCGTGTTGAACGCCTCCAGCTTCTGGAAGGTGCGGGCGATGCCCATTTGCGACCGCCGGGACACGCCGGCCCGGGTGATGTCGACTCCGTCGAACTTCACCGTGCCGCTGGTGGGGGGCAACAGGCCGGTGACCACATTGAACAAGGTGGTCTTGCCCGCGCCGTTGGGGCCGATGAGGCCGGTCACCTCACCGGGGTCGACGTCCACCGAGGCGTTGTCGAGAGCCACCACGCCGCCGAAGCGCATGACCACTTGCTCAGCTTCGAGCAGTGCCATAGCCCTCCTTCGGTACCACTTCGTCCAAGATCCCCAGCCGTCGGTCGATGGCGATCACCTCTTCGGGGGTGAACGGCCGCTCTATGCCCAGTTCGCCGATCTCCGGCTCGCGCTTTTGGGCATTCTCGGCGGCGATCTCGGCTCGGGCATCGCTGCGCCACGGCAGGATGGGCGAGAACCCCCTGCCCATCTCGAAGATGGCCCCTCGGGGGTTGAACACCATGCCGAGCACCAGCATCCCCGGTCCATAAGTGGTCATGATGTCGAGCAGCGTGACCAGAAAATCCACGTTTCCGGCATCTTCCAGCCGGTGGCCGAGGCCGGTGAACAGCGGAATGAAGATCAAGAAGATGCCAGCCACCGGGATAGAAATCCCCGCAGCCGCTACCAACAAAACGATGTTGAATCCAATGAGAAGGTCGAATCCCTGGACGCTGTCCACGTTGCCCGACACGGTGGCCCAGAAGACTCCGGCGGTGCCAGCCATGGCCGCGGACACGGCATAGACCACCACCTTGGTCCACATCACCGGGATCCCCAGAGTGGCCGAAGCGGCCTGCGAGTCGTTGATGGCCATCCATCTTCGCCCGTATCGCGACCTTCGCAGCAGCACCAGTGCGAATACAAAGATGGCGAACACGCTAACCATCAACAAGAAGAAGCCTCTCCGGTCATCGAAGGTGACGCCGAATAACTCGAGGGGGGGGAACTGCACACCTACACCGAGGGTGGGCATGACCCACGAGTGAGGGAAGAAGATCAACGACATAGCCTGGGCGAAGGCCATCGTCATGAGAGCCAGATATAACCCCCGCAAACGAGCGGCCGGCAGAGCCACGAGGGCACCCAGCGGCGCACACAGCAAGCCCACAAGGAGAATCCAGTAGCCGTTGCCGGAATCACCGGCCAGTTTGAGGTAGACGAACGCACCAAATCCGGCAAAGGCCAGGGGCGCAAAGTTGATCTGGCCCGCCCAGCCAATCAAAGGGACCAGGGACAGGCCAATGAGGGCCAGTGCCATGGCCTCATTGGCCGAGTTCAGCTCTCGGCCTCCCCAAGCACCCGGGTCCCAGATACCAAAGTCAAGCCAGCCCCCAGACAATGCCACGGCGAGCAGGATGATCACGCCACAGCCGAAAAGCCCCTCCCACCACTTTGTGTAGCGCTCGTGGCGGCGGAGGTGATGGGCTAGCCGGCCCGCTTCGAGGCGGGCCTGGGGCAAGGCAACCACCACAAACAGCAAGATAAGCGGGGCAATTGAACGGTTAGCGAAACGGAAATCGGAGCCAAAGTCCAGCCATTCCCTTGTATGCGCGGTCAGCAGCCCGATCAGCATGGCCCCCATCACTGCCATAGGAAGGTTCCGCAAGGCCCCAAATGCAGCGGCAGCGAACGCGATGATCACTACATTGTTCAGGGTTGTCGGGACTAGATCCTGGAATTCAGGGGCTATCAAGATCCCGCCCAGCGCTCCCAGCATTGAGCCAAGCGCCCATGAAGTTGATGAAACCACATTGGGGCGGGCACCGTTCAACGCGGCCAACTCCCGGTTGTCCACCACCGCCCGCATGGCCGTGCCTATCCTGGTTCGGCGCAAAAAGTAGCGCATGGTAATCGCTATTGCGATGGCAAGCAGAATGACAATAAGCCGGTGCCATGGTAGGCGAGCAGGTCCCAAGTCAATTCCGTTGCTTACCCCAAAAAAATATGGCACTGGCCGACTGGGACCAGACTCCCAAATATCGCTGACCACCGACAACAGGAGCACCATGATGGCAACGGTTACCATGAGCTGAACTACCAGCGAGGCGGTTCGCAAGCGTCTCATGATCACAATGTCCAGCAGGACGCCGAGCGCGGGGGCAAACAGGCCTACTACTACGAACAGGGCGAGAATAGAGTGCCAGCCCCGGTTCACGTGAAGTTCCCAATAGAGGAACGCGGCGAACACTCCTATGGCACCTTGGGCGAAGTTGAACACTCCAGTGGTGGTGTAGACCACCACCAGCCCTGTGGCGTACATTGCGTACAGGGCACCTAGAAAGAGCCCAACGTATGTGGCAACTAAAAATGTCCCACCCGTTACTGGGATACCTCGCCAATTGAAAATCGCGATAATGGTCGCCCCGATTCCCGCCAGCAGCGCGACAAGCGCTACCGGTGGGCGGAGTCCCGGGTTCACGAGTCCTCAGCCTTTCCGGTCACCCCTTCTTGGAATGCTTGGCTAGCCCCCGAATTCCGCTCCCCAATCCCTGCTCATTGAAATCACGTTATCGGGATTGCAGTCCAGTTCACCCCGCTCTGTGGGATACGCCCGGACGAATTCGTTGTTCTGCACCTGCATCAACATGAAGCAAGGCATGATGTTCTGTGTCGTGGAGTAGTCCGCTGGGCTCCACCAGCCATTCACGTCGAAAGACGTCAGGCTGCGGGCTCCGTCGAGCACCGCTTGGCGGGTGACGGCGTTGGGGCCGCCTTCGGCCACAATGCTGTTGACCACCTGTTCAAAAAGAACACCGCCAGCCCATGAACCCGCAGCCCACGCAGCAGGGAACGGGTTGTCAATGGCCTCCATAAAATCAGCGAGTTCTTGGTTTTGATCCACCTCGTCAAACGGCAGGAACCAAATCCACACGTAGGTGCCTTCCACTACATCACCCGCCTCAAGGAATTTGGGGGTATAGCAGGCCAGTTGGCACATCCAGATCACACCCTCGGCGTCAAAGCCCTGGGCCTCGGCCTCGCTACGCCACTTGATCATGGATTCATCATTGGAACCGGTATAAGCGAAGTTGGAGTTGGTATCCCGCATGACCTGAATGAAGGCGCCATACTCCGACTGGGTGGTGTAACCGCTGATACCGGGCTCACCATCAATGACCACACCGATCTCTTGGAAGGATCGCAGCTGAGGCATGGTCGAGGCGATAGTGGACGGCAGGTCGGAGGGAACCAAATACACGCCGTTGAGATTTGGCTCAGCATTCTCCTGTAACCACTGCACATGGCCTACTTGGCTTTGAACGGCTCGGTTGCCGGACCCGTCGAAGGGACACTCGCTGTTTGGCCGACTAGTAGCAAATGTGACCACTGAGCACTGGTGAGGCGGCTCTGTGGTTATGTACGCAAAGTCGGGAACTCCGATGTCGTTGCCGTGAGCATCGGTGCAAGTCTGCAAATCGGAGGTGTTAAGGGCGAACAGCGCCGTCGTTCCCACCATCGCAAACGCATCTTCGCAAGCCGTCAAGAACCCGTTGGTGGTCTCAGTGGGGTTGATGGCCGAGTCGTGCTCAATGACCTCAATCTGGCGACAAGCCAACCCGCCCTCGGCATTCACATGGTCGGCCCATGCATTGATGCCGTCGATCGACCCCTGGAACAGACCCAGCGACAAAGGTGAGCCGATATCAGCCATCACCAGGACCGAGATGGTGTCCTCGGTAATTCCGATGTCGGTAGCCTCCAAATCGACATTGGCACAGGGGTCGACTTCTGGCTCTTCGGTGGCAACCGGCTCGGCATCGGAGTCGTCCATGTCGTCATCCATGGAGTCGTCCATCTCATCGTCCATGTCGTCATCCATGGAGTCGTCCGTCTCATCGTCCATGTCGTCATCCATGGAGTCGTCCATCTCATCGTCCATGTCGTCATCCATGGAGTCGTCAGGTGCCGCGGTGGGGGCGGCATCTGGCGTGCCAGAACCAGAATCATCGTCGTCGTTGCCACCGCACGACGCGGCGACAAGAGCAAAGACAGCCAACAGGCAGATGATCCAACGGAAGTGCTTCACGGTTCCCCCTTCACAGGACCGGCTCGCTCCCATTCCGCGGCCGGCGATGTAACGGCTGCCATTGTTACTCACTTCTTTACCTCCATGCCAGATGGAAGCAGACATCCCCAGGTTGACCAGACGATGAAGAATTCTCAAGAAAGGCCAACCCTGACTAGCTCAAGCTGTGGACAAGAGTGAGTGAACTTCCTCAATGCGATCCATTATCTCCTGATAGTCGGGGTTGTGGCGGTGTCGGCGGTAAGTCTTGAGGGCCTTGCAGAAGCGCATGCTCCATTGTTGGTCTTGGGGGGCTTTGGGCCAGGCGATGTGGCCTCCCGCGTAACTACACAACACAAGGTCCCCGTCGATTTGGACTCGGTCGTCTATGGCAAGGTGGCCGAGGAGGAGGTCATTGTGGGCCCAGTCAACGAGATCTCCCCAGTCAGCTCTGATGGTGATCTGGGGTTCGGACTCTGAAGCTGGGATGGTTTGCTGGGTACCGTCGGGGTGAAGGCGTATTGCCGCCTCCACATCACCAAAGGGGGTGTCAAGCGCTTCGATGCCCACATCAAATACACCTGTGGTGTGCTGGTCAAGGCCAGGTCGGGCGATGGGGCCAACACCAAATGGATCTGTGGACCTTCCGCCTACAGTCATCATGGTGGCTTCAACTATTTGTAAGCCAGGAAGAAGGCCCAGAAGATCACCAGCGTCTATATGGGAAGGTCGCATCAGCACCAGATCAACATCAGATGCTGCCCGACCCGGGATCCAGCAGGCCAGTCCGTTCTTGTCAAATATCTGCTGGTGGACGACCATCTCACCGCTTGGCCCAGTAGCCCGATGCTCGACCACAAGAGCCGCTCCGTCGGGCGTGCGTTTAGGCACCGGCACCGACTCGAACCACTCAGGTGACCCGAATCGGCGTGGCCCCATCCCCGTCAAAGCAGGTGGTTCAGGCTGTGGGGATGGCATCAAGGATCTTGTCCACGACCTGCTGACGGGGCAGGGCCTGGTCGTAGAACCCTGCTCCGACTCCGTTCAGGTAGACGGCCACGCTGGAGTCACGGGCCGGGTCATACAAGGCGACGCTGTTAGCCAGTCCACCCGCGTGGCCCACTGCGCCAGGCCCGGCGACCTGCGAAATATGCTGCTGGTCAAGGTCGGTCATCAGCCCACCCGCCCACTTGGCGGGCCGCTGTAAAACCGGATCGAATACCAAGGGCCTGTCGTCGTCCAAAAGCTCCCACAGCAGCCCCGGTGACGGCAGTCCCGGCTGGACCACACCTCCCATCACCCGGCCCACCGCGGCCATCAGCCCGGCCGACCCCCGCTTCGTCGCGTAGAGCCAGGTAACCCGCCTAGAAGAAAAAACCGTTTCGCGGGAGGACAGATCCGACAAGGATGCCAATGCACACTGGCTGTGGCTGTATAGGCCGGATTCTACTGGTGGGCGCGGAGGGACTTGAACCCCCGGCCTCTTCCTTGTAAGGGAAGCGCTCTTGCCATCTGAGCTACGCGCCCGGTGAGACGGCCAGATTAGTGGTGTCCAGCGTCGGCGCCCGCACCAATAGCGGCGGGATCGTCGGCGCCGAAGGTGCGGCGCTGGGCCAAGGTCTCGGCGAGCAGCGGAGGGGTGGCGGCCACCACCGGATAGCGCCGCTCGGCCAGATCGTCGGGCAGAAGAGGTCGCCCCCAGGCCTCGCCCATGGCCACCCCGGCTTCGGCGCACACCAGCGCCGCGCCCAGGTAGTCCCAGGTGGAGTGGCCCTCATTGGTGCAATCGATGTAAGCGTCTAGAACTCCCTCGGCCACCGCGGTCATATCCAGAGCAATCGACCCCAGCACCCGGTATTGCCTCCAGCCCAGGTGGCGGGGGGGAATGTAGGTGAGCCCAACCGTGGCCTCCCCCAGCGACTGCTGAGCCGAGGGCCCCGATCCCCGGCGGGGTTCGCCTTCGGTGGGAGGCGCCAGCGGACGGCCGTTCACGGTGGCCCCTTGGCCCCTCACGGCGCGGTAGGCCTTGTTGTTCACCAGGTTGAGCACCAGTGCGGCCAGCATTCCCTCGGAGTCCACTGCGCAAAAGCTGGTGGAGTACCACGGCAGGCCGCGGGCCGCGTTGGTGGAGCCGTCCACGGGGTCGAGCACCACTACGAGCTCCCGGTCGGCGTCGTGCGATCCCGATTCCTCGCTGTACACCCCGAAGCCGGCCTCGGCCAGCACCTCTCGGGCCGCTTCATCGGCGGCCACGTCGAAGCTGTACTGGCCTTCCCGATCACCGGTGAGCTGGCCACCGTCTATCCGGGCCACTGCCTGGGCCACCCGGGCTGCGGCCTGGTCGAAGACGGTCAGAATCCGGTCGCTGTCCACCGGGGTGAAACTAACCGGTATCGGATAGCCAGCACGGTCAATTTCGTGGTGCCAGCCCAAATCGCGAGCGGCGTCATGCATGGCTGTCGGCGGGTAGCGACAGGAGTTCACCGCGTGGCAGTGTGGGGTTCTTGGCTGTCGTCGATATCGCCACCTTCATCGCCGATCTCAAGGACCACGCCGCCGATCACGGCTTCCACGTCCACGATGATCGCCATTTCGTGGAGACCTATTCCATGCGCCAGGCCTGGGAGGTGGATCTGCACCCCGCGGCGGCCTGCGGAGGCCCGCTCGATGTCCACATCACGCTGGAGGTGGACCCCAGGGTGATGCTGGGCTTCGAAGACCACGTGATGGAGCTGCCCGAGGGGGTGGAGCCCACCGAGGACTTCAAGCTGCCCATGGTGGTGTCGTGGAGCCTGCCCCCGCTGCCCGACGGCCCCGACCTGCTGTTGTTGGCCACCGACCTGGCCGGCATCGGCGGCATGGAGCTGCCTCTGGACGTGTCGGCCATCGACGCCTACGCCGCGGTCATCGACGCCCCGGAGCGGAGCATCTCCATTACCGCCCGGGTGGAGGTGTCGATCAGCGGCATGTTCACCGGCCAGGAGTGCCTGGGCGGCGTGATGCCCAAGGTGGCGGAGATCAGCGAGTTCCTCCTCGACCGGGCCCCTGCCTGGCTGGGCGACGTCTAGGCGTATCTGAGGGCACTCACGCTTCTGCCGGCACCGATGGAACCCATCGAGTGAACCGGTGGAAAGTCTCGGTAACGAATCGGTAACATTAAGGTCCCATGGTTCGTCAGCTCAAGATCATCGTCGCGCCGGAAATCGCCGGCAGCGCGCGCAGCTGGCGCAATTTCCCTGGTCAAGTGCTGATTGTGACGGTGGCCGCGCTCATCTACTTCGGGGTGCGGATGATCACCAAAGGCGCGGAGGTCGCCGCGTTCAAGAATGCCTACGACCTGCTGACCTTCGAGTCCACCCTGGGTCTGGACTTCGAGGCTTGGTCGCAGAGTGCAATCCTCGACTACCACTGGGCGGTGACGTTCTTCAACTGGGTGTACATCTGGCTCCACTGGCCGGTGATCATCGGAGCGCTGCTGGTGCTGTACCACTACAACCGGCGCCGCTACACCCTGATGCGCAATGCCATGATCATCTCCGGCGCGCTGGGCCTGGTGTTCTTCGCCTTCTTCCCGGTGGCCCCACCCCGCTTCTTCGACGGTTTCACCGACACGGTTACCGAGCTGTCCACCTCCTACAAGTACCTCCAGCCTCCGTCGGTGGTGAACAAGTACGCCGCTTTGCCCAGTTTCCATGTGGGATGGAACGTGCTGGCCTGCGTGATCTTGTTCCGCACTGTGCGGTCAATTCCGGTGCGGATCTTTGCGGTGGCCTCGCCGCTGCTGATGGCGGTGGCGGTGGTGCTCACCGGCAACCACTGGGTGATCGACGGTTTCGTAGGTACGGCACTGGCCATGATCGGCCTGTACGTGGCCCACCGCCTGGGCTGGCTCACCAACCGCTGGCGGGAAGAGGACGCCGAGGAAGAAGAAGTGGGCCCGGCGGGGATCGAACCCGCGACCGAGCGATTATGAGTCGCCTGCTCTGACCACTGAGCTACGGGCCCGCCGACAGCCTATTGGGCGGGACTCTTTCACTGGTGCTGGTTTGGCTCCGGGGGTGAGACTCGAACTCACAACCTAGCGGTTAACAGCCGCTTGCTCTGCCGGTTGAGCTACCCCGGATCAGCCTGTGATTTTACCCTGCCGACAGACTGGCTCACTCATCCAATACGGCGGCCGAATCCGAATTCCGCCCGCATCACTCATCCAATACGACGGCGAGCACCGAAATCGCCACCAGGGGGACCCCCAGCCACTGCAATCCGCCGAGCTGCTCGTCGAACAAGAACCAGGCCCACATCACGGCCAAGCCCGGGGCGGTCATGTTCAACAGAGAGATAGTCCGGAGCGACACGTACCGGTGGCTGTAGTTGAACGTTAGGTGGGCCACTCCGGCGGTCACCGCCATGGCGGCGGCCACCCCCCAGCTCCAGGTGTCGCTTATGAACAGGGGGTCGAACGACAACAGCGCGATGGGCAGCATGAGGGCGGCGGCGATGGTGGACCAGCCCGCCTGATACTCCAGCGCGGTCAGGTGATTGCGGGCGATGCGGGAAGCCACCAGATAGCCGGAGAAGGACATGACGGCCACCACCGCCAGCACATCGCCGGTGAGCGATCCGCCGCCGCTGCTATCCGAGCGGCCCAGCAGCATCATCACCATCCCGGCGATGGCCACCGGGGTGGCCACGATCACCCGGTAGCTGATCTGCTCCTTGAAGATCCGGCTGGCGGCCCACAGCAAGAAGATGGGGGCGGTGGCGCCGATGACCATGGCGTTGGCTACCGACGTGGTCTTGATGGCGGTGAAGAACGTGGCCCCGTTGACGGTGAACACCACCCCGCCGGCCAACGAGTGGCGCAGCACCCGGCGGTCGAGCCGGCCGCCCCGCAGGTGAAGCGCTGCCACCGCCCAGGCCGCGGCCCCGATCAGCCGCCAGAACGCGAACGGCAGGGCCCCGAACTCGTTGTCGCGAACGAAGACCGGACCCCAGCTGAATAAGAAGACGCCGGTGGCCGCCGCCCACATCCCCAAGCCCATGCCGGACTTGGACGTAGGGGCACCGGCGGTTCCCGGTCCCGAGGCGGGTGGCGAAGAGCTAATGATCGAACGCCGGCAAAACGTGGCGGCCGAGGAGCTCGATGGAAGCCATGACCTTGTCGTGGGGGATGTTGTAGGGCTGTACCGCGCAGAACAGCAGGTCGGTGCCGATCTCCTCATAGCCCTTGGCCAGGCGGATCACCTGGTCGGGATTGCCGATCAGCGCGGTGCCCATATCCACCAGCCCCTCCAGGTTCATGGCTTGCTCGGCCATGCCGCTGTCGAGCATCTCGGTGATCGCGCCGAGGTATTGGAAGTCGTTGAACTCGAGATTGCGGTCGGCCTGCCAGGCGGGCATCGAGGCCGAGAGCTGCAATCCGGCAATGGGGTACCACTCGAACGACTGGCGCCCCACCTCATAGGCCTCCTCGGTGGTGGGCGCGCAGTGTACCATGGTGAAGCTGGCCACCCGGTTGTTGATGCGCCCGCCCACCGGGTTGGCGCAATCGGCGATGGCGCTGCGGTAGATGTCGATCTTGTTCTTCAGGTCGGGCATGGGCACGAACACGCTGAACGACAGCAGCCCCATGCCCATGGAGCCCACTATGTGGTGGGTTTCGTCGCTGCCCGCCGCAGCCCACATTGGCGGGCACGGCTTCTGGAGGGGCTTGGGGATCACCCGGCGCCGGGGCATCGACCAGTACTGGCCCTCGAAGCTGTACTCGTCGTTCATCCAGCAGCCGGCGATGTGCTCCACGGCCTCGGTCCACATGGCCCGGGTCTCGTTGGGGTCGATGCCGAAGCCCTCCAGCTCGGCCCGGCTGTTGGAGCGGCCGGTGCCGAACTCCACCCGGCCGCCGCTGATCACATCCAGGGTGGCGGCCGATTCAGCGGAGCGCACCGGATGGTTGTAGGGCTGGGGAGCGAGCCGCACCCCGTAGCCGATGCGGATGTTCTCGGTGCGGGCCGCGATGGCGCCGTAGAGCACCTCGGGGTTGGAGCAGTGGGAGTACTCCTCCAAGAAGTGGTGCTCCACCGTCCACACACTGTCGAAGCCCATCTTGTCGGCCAGGATGGCCTGTTCCAGCACCTCGGCGTAGGCGCGGCGCTCGCTGTCTTCGTCCCAGGGGCGAGGCACGGGGATCTCATAGAACAGGGCGAACCTCATTGGTTGGACACTCCTAGGAGTCGGAAGCCGAGGCGATCAGGCTCAGCACCGCGTTGGGATCGAGGGGCTGGCGGTTGGGATACACCCCGAAGGGGGCCAGGGCGTCGGCCACCGCGTTGAACACCGCCGGCGGCGCTCCAATGGCGCCGCCCTCGCCGGTTCCCTTGTGCCCGCCGGGGGTGTCGGAGGGCACCACCACATGGCCGCATTCCAGCTCGGGAACCTCGGCCGCGGTGGGCACCAGATAGTCGAGGAAGGTGGAGGCCAGCGGATTGCCGCTCTCGTCGTACACGCAGTGCTCATACAGCACCCCGCCGATGCCTTGCACCACTCCCCCGGCGATCTGGCCGTCGACCACCATGGGGTTGATCAGCACCCCGCAGTCCTCGCTCACCACGTAGCGCAGCAGCGTGACCTTGCCGGTGCCGGGGTCGAGCTCGCAGGTGCATATGTGGCAGGCGTTGGAGTGGGTGGAGGGCGGGGCCTTGTACCGGGCGGTGTGCTCGAGGCCGGCCTCCATGCCCTCGGGCAGCGCGTCGGAGTTCTGGTAGGCGGTAGCGGCCACCTGCGCCATCGTCATCGAGGCCGACGGCGTGCCCTTGACCGAGATAACCCCGTCGGCCACCTCTAAGTCGTCGGCGGAGGCCTCCATCAGGTGGGCGGCGATGGATACCACCTTCTCCCGCACCCCTGAGGCTGCGCCCCGGGCCGCGCTCCCGGCGATGACCGCCGAGCGGCTGCCGCCGGTGCCGAACCCGTAGCCGGAGCCGTGGCCCTGGTGCAAAGTGACGTCTTCGGGGCGAACCCCGAGCTCGTCGGCCACCAGCTGGGCGATGGTGGTCTCCAGGCTCTGGCCGTGCGATCCGGTGCCCATGAATACGTTGACGTGGCCGTCGACCTCCACCCGGAGCATGGCCGACTCGGTGCCCAGAGGCCCCATGCCCATAGACGTGGGCTCTATGTAGAGGGCCATGCCCAGGCCCAGGTAGCGGCCCTCCTCGCGGGCCTTGGCCTGCTCGGCCCGAAAATCTTCGTAGCCGATCATCTCGGCGGCCTGCTCCAGGGTCTGCTCCGGGGAGATGGTGGTCTCGAAAAACAGGCCGGTGGACACCTGATAGGGCAGGTCTTCGGGCTTCAGCACGTTTTGGCGGCGCAGCTCAAGGGGGTCCATCCCGATCTCTCGGGCCACCCGGTCGATCATCTGCTCTCGGGCCACGCTCTCCATCTGCCACGGGCCCCGATAGGCCCCCCGGCCGCAGGTGTTGGTGTAAACCGTGCGGGCCCGCCAACTCACCGGCCCCATCCGGTAGGGGCCGGGATAGAGCATGGTGGCCATGGCGCCGGGAGTAGCGGGGCCGCCCAACGGGTAGGCGCCGTCATCTTCCAGCTGGTCCAAGTCGGCGGCCAAGAAGTTTCCGTTCTCGTCCACCGCCATGGTGACGGTCATCTGCTCGATGCGGGCGTGGTTGGAGGCCAGCAGGTTCTCCCGCCGGTCCTCGATCCACTTCACCGGGCAGGCCAGGAGCTTTGCCGCCACCAAAACCGCCATGTCCTCGCGGCCCAGGAACATCTTCTGGCCGAATCCGCCGCCCACATCGCCGAAGTGGACCACGATCTTGTGCTCGCCGATGCCCAGCACCCGGGCGCCCACAAGCTGCATCTCGTGGGGGCTCTGGGTGGAGGCCCACACCTCCATCACTCCGGCGTGGGGCTGCCAGGAGGCCACGATGCCCCGGGTTTCCATGGGCACGTTGGTCTGGCGGTGCTGGTGCCAGGTTTCGGTGATGATGTGGGCCGCGTTTTCGAAGGCTTCCTGCTGGGCCGGGTTGGGCACGGGCAGGTCGTGGGCCAGGTTGCTGCCCAGCTCGGGATGGACGAGATCGGTAGATTCGGCCGCGGTCTCGTAGTTGACCACCGGGTCGAGCGTCTCGAACTCCACCTCCACCAGATCGAGGGCGTCCTCGGCGATGTAGCGGCTATCGGCCACCACCATCACATAGGGGTCGCCCACGAAGCGCACGTCGCCGTCGGCCAGCATGTTGGCCGGGGGCGCGGGCGACTCGGGCGGATGCAGCGACGCCCGCAGCGAGTCGTTGTGGGAGTTGAGGTCGGCGCCGGTGAAAACGGCGTGGACCCCTTCGAGCGCCTCGGCGGCCGAGGTATCGAGATGGGTGATGGTGGCCCGGGCCAAGTCGCTGCGCCCGAAGGCGGCGTGGAGCATGCCGGGCAGAACGATGTCGTCCACGTAGCGCCCGTGACCGGTGACCAGGCGGGGGTCTTCCAGCCGCTTGACCGACTGGCCGACGTATCTGGCGGCGGCTGCTGTATTGGTCATTGCCCTTCTCCCTTCATGGCGGTAGCGGCTTGGCGGGTGGCGGCCACGATTCCCTGGTATCCGGTGCAGCGGCAGAGGTTGCCGGCGATGCCGTGGCGAATCTCGTCGTCGGACGGATCGGGGTTGGCCTCCAAGAAGGCGGCCACCGACACCACGAAGCCGGGGGTGCAGAACCCGCACTGAAGCCCGTGGCAGTCGCGGAACGCCTCCTGCACGGGGTGGAGCGTCTCATCGTCGGGGGCGAGCCCCTCCACGGTGGTGATATCGGCACCGTCGGCCTGCACCGCGAACAGAAGGCAGGAGCGCACCGCCTCGCCGTCCACCAGCACGGTGCATGAGCCGCACACCCCGTGCTCGCAGCCCAGGTGGACGCCAGTACACAGGGCCTGCTCCCGAAGGAAGTCGGCCAGGGTCAGCCGGGGCTCGGCCGAGCCGCGGCGGTTTCGACCGTTGACCATCATGGAGAGAGAGATCTGATCAGCCATTGCCGGCCTCCTGTGTCAGCTGGGCCAAGGCGCTGGCCAGGATCCGGCCCACCAGGGTGGAACCGGCCCGGCGGCGGTATTCGGCACTGGCGTGGACATCTCCGATCGGGTCCATGTCGTCGGCCGCCAGCCGGCCGATCTCGTGGGGGTCGGCATCGGCGGCCGCGAGCCCCATCAGCGCCGCTTCCACCGACGACGCCCGGAGCGGGGTGGGTCCCACCCCCAGCATGCCCACTGCGGCCCGGTTGATGCGCCCGGCATCGTCGGTGCCGATGCCCACTGCGGCGCCGGCCAGCGCGAAGTCGCCGCTGCGCCGGGCGATCTCGTCGAAGGCGAACCCGGCCGGCTGGTCCCAGGCCGAGAACCGCAGGGCAACCAGCAGTTCGTCGGGGGCCACTGCGGTCATGAAGGTGGACTCGAAGAACTCGGCGGCCGGCACCTCCCGGGTGCCCGATGCCGAGGCGATCTCGGCGGTGCCGTCGAGGGCCAGCATCACCGCGGGATACTCCGACGCCGGGTCGGCGTGGGCCACCGAGCCGCCGATGGTGCCCCGGTTGCGGATCTGGAAATGGCCGATGTGGGGGGTGGCCAGGTGCAGCAGCGGCACCCGTTCGGCCACCGTGGCGTCGGTCTCGACCGCGGCCTGACGGGTCATGGCCGCGATGCGGACGGTGCCGTTGTCGGCGGTCACGCCGAACAGCTCGTCCACCCGGTTCAAGTCCACGATGTGCTCGAAGCGGGTGAGGCGCATGGCCAGCAGGGGCACCAGGCTCTGGCCGCCGGCCAGGGGCTTGGCGTCGTCACCGTGCTCGGCCAGCAGGCTCACCACGTCGGCCACCGATTCGGGAGCGTGGTATTCAAAAGGAGCAGGTTTCACCGCCGGGGACTGTAGCCCGACTGGGCTGCATGAGCGCAGGCCAACCGGCCACATGGGTTTGGCCTGCCTCGTTGCCGGCCCGCCGCAGTAGCGCTTGGCCTGCCCCCATGCCCGAGCGTTCTGGCAGACTTGGGCGATGGCCGACGTAGCCGACGCGCTCCGCACCTATTGGAATGACCGGGGACCGGTGTGGGTGGAGTACCGGGAGAGGCTGGACGCCATGCTCGCCCCCCTTGGGGAGGCGGCGGTGGCCAGGCTGCATCCCGATCCGGGCGAGCATGTGCTGGACATTGGTTGCGGCACCGGCACCACCAGCCTGGAACTGGCCCGCCTGGTGGGTGAGAGCGGACAGGTAACAGGGGTGGACGTGTCGGCGCCCATGCTGGACGAAGCCCGCCGCCGGGCCGCCGATGCCGGGTTGGCCAACACCACGTTCGTGGTGGCCGATGCCGGTGCCCACCAGTTCGAGCCCCGGCACTTCGACGCCGCCTTCTCTCGCATGGGGATCATGTTCTTCGCCGAGCCGGTGGCCGGATTCACCAACCTACGGCGGGCACTGCGACCCGGAGGCCGGCTTACCTTCGTGTGTTGGCGCTCCCCGGCGGAGAACTCGTGGGTCACCGAGCCCGGACAGGCCGTGGCCGAGGTGCTGGGTCCGCCCGAGCCGATGGATCCCGACGCCCCGGGGCCGTTCTCGCTGGCCTCGGCTGATCGGATCAGCTCGATCCTCACCGAGGCCGGACTGGTGGACATCGACATCACCCCCCACGACCTGCCGGTGAACATCGGCGGCGGCACCACTGATGAGCTGGTTCGCTACTACATGGACCTACTGCCCGCCACGGCCATCCCCGACAACGCCGAAGTCCACGTTATCGACCGGGTCAAAGCCGCCCTCGGGGCCATGGTCGAGCGCCGTCGCACCGCCGATGGCATCACCATGGGCGCCGCCGCCTGGCTGGTCAGCGCCCGGGCCTAGCGCTCGCAGCTCTATTGGCCGCGGCGGTCGACGTCAGATTTCAAACCACTGTTGGGCGCGGGTATAGCGGGCGAGATGGTCGACGTTGGTGGTGGCCACCACGACGGCGCCGCGGCCATGGGCAGCCTGAGCGCTTCTGGCCTGCGCGGCCAAAATGACATCCCCGTCGAGGGCGGCCTGGTGGGCGGTGGGCCGGCCGGCGTTGCGGGCATCGGCCCAAAGCAATGCCGCGTCATGCATCACCTCGGTGGTCAGCGGCAGGTACGTGTGGCCCACCCGGAGCTCATCGAGCCGGGCCACACTGGCTTGTCTGCCACCGCGCAACAGCTCGCGTCGGACTTCGTAGTCGGCAATCTCGGGAACGGCAAGCTCATTACCGCCTCCTAGATGTTTCCGGGCCCACCGGTAGACCTGTTGGAATGATTCGGTGGCCTTGGAATTGCACAGCATGCCCAACGGGCCGCTGTCTAGGATCAGCAGCATCTCAAAACGGGCGGCCCTCCGCGCGGCGGGTCTCCGCCAGGGCCTCCATGAGGAAGCGACCGGTCTCCTCATGCTCAGCGGCGTCACCCATCTGGGCCACTCGATCCAAAGCAGCCAGGGCGCGTTTCTTGTATGCCTCGGCGTCCCACGGCTGTTCTTCGTAACGCTCAGCCTTGGTGAAGTGGCGGGCGCCTTTGACCGCGCCCTTCTTGCCCGTTGACTCCCAGCCGAGCTTGGCCATCTTCAGCTTGATGGCCACTCCGACGGCCTGTCGGAAGCGGAGGGCAACAGGGTCGGATTCGAGCACATCGCCGATTTCAGGGTCGTCTTCCAGTATCCGGGCCACTCCGGCCAGCGCGGGCATCCCGTTCAACTCGGCATCAACCAACCGCTGCTCATTGGCCGGGTCGTTGAGCAGCCAGAAGAGCCGATCAGAAGCCTGGGGTCGGGCGTCGAGCTCGACGACGTACTTCGCGGCGTGGGAGTCACGCTTGAAATCGCCGATGTTCAACAAAGCGCATCCCCGCCCGGGAGTCCTGTCCATCGACCCAATTTAGACATCCGATTTTCAGATGTCAACGAGCAACCCTTCGGCCGGCACTCGCCTGCGTTTGGCGGCGGGCCTGGCGTCCGGCGAGAACCGACCACACCACCACCAGCACGGTGGCTGCGGCCATGTAGCCGTGCATCTCCCGCAGCCCGATCTGGTCGGCCAAAACCCCCATCGGGAACGCCACCAGGCTCTGGGCGCTGAACGCGATCATCACCAGGCTCTGCACCCGCCCGTGGTACACCGGCTCGGCCAGAAGCAGCGACATCGACATGTTGGCGGTTTGGAATGTGGTGGCCGCGCCGCCCAGCACGAACAGCACCGGCAGCGCGGCCCACTGGTTGGGAGTGATGGCCAACACGGCCACCCCGGCGGCCACCACGGTCAAGCTGATCACCCGCAGTCGCCAGAGCTGTGTGTTGTCGCGCATCCGGGCCACTTGCAGCGCGGTGACGGTGCCGCCCAGCGCGTTGGCCCCTTGGAGAACGCCCAGCCACAGCACTCCCACCCCGAACACGCTCTCGGTGTACTTGGGCAGAAACGCCTGATAGGGCATGGCAACCAGCAGCATGAGTGCAGTGGAGATCACCACCACCCGCAGATAGGGATTCCGGGCGACATAGCCCACCCCCTCGGCGATCTCCTCCACGGGGCTGCGGGCTTCGCGCTGCTGGGGCCGCGACGAGGGCAGCATGAGCACCGGAATGGCCCCCACCGTGGTGAGACCGGCGCTCAGCAGATAAACCCCGGCCAAGCCGAAATTGGGCGTATCGGCCAGAACCCCGGCGACGAACGGCCCCACCGACTGGGTGCTGGCCACGGTGAGCTGGGTGAGCGAGATGGCGTTGGACAGCAGCTCGCGCTCCACCACCTCGCCGGTCATGGCGATCCGGGCCGGTCCCATGAACGCGAACGACGATCCCTGGATCACCGACGCCACCAGCAGCATCCAGAACTCCTCCAGGCCCAGCACCACCATGATTCCCAGCCACAAAGCGCTCAAGGTGAGAGAGACATGGGAGCCGAGGATCAGCGCTCGACGGGGGAAGCGGTCGGCGGCCACGCCCCCGAACGGGGTGACGGTAACCATGCCGATGCCGAAGGCACCCAGCACTAGAGCAAAGCTGGAGTTGCTGTCGGTGAGCTCGATGGCCAGCCAGCCCCGAGCCAATATCTGCATGCCCACGGCCAGAAACGCCACCAGCCCCGACCACCACAACAGGGCGTAGGCCCGGTTGGACAGCGACGCGAACATCCCGGTGGTGGAACCAGGGTTCACGTCGCTCACACTGCGACGGTACCGGCCATCGGCATTCGACGCGGCACTTGCCGACCGGCTGTCGTAGTTTCAGGCCATGGGTGATCGAGGAACTGCCGAGGAGACCAAGGCCGTGCTGCGGCGGTGGTACGACGAGATGTGGGGGGCGCAGAACCCGGATTTGGTGCCGGAGTTGGCCGGGCCGGTCTACGTCCGCCACGAGATGGGCGGCACCCGCTCGGTGACCGCCGAGGAGTACCAGCAGCAGGTGGCCGCGCTATGCAGCCAGGCCGAGTTCACCGACCTGCGCTACCAGCTCATCGCCGAAGACGACCACGTGGTGGCCATCGGCACCTGGAAGGTGGACGGCAACCAGTGGGACTGGGTGCAGGCCTTTCGGGCCGAGAACGGCAAGCTGGTGGAAACCTGGCTGTCGGGCATCGGCTTCGAGTCGAACTGGGCTCCCGAGGTGATCCGCCCCTGATTGTCTAGTGATGTTCACGCGGAATTCGCGCCTGCGTTGACATGGGTAATGCTGGGGGTGGCAGAGTCTCATCGGCGTTGTGGTGCCGGAGCGCAAGTTGCGAAGTCCAACTGAGAGTTCATCAAGACAAGGGAGCCGACTGATGAAGATCCGCCGTATCGCGTGGGCACTGATCGCCTTGGGGCTGGCCGCCGCCCTGCTGGGTTCGGTCACCGCTGGCGCCCAAGAAGTCGAGACCACCAGCGAGAGCAGTGGCGATCTGCAACTGGTGATCCTGCACCACAACGACGGCGAATCGCAGCTGGTGCAGGCCTCATCGTCCGCCCCTGATTATGGCGGCGTGGCCCGCTTCGCCTCGCTAGTACACCAACTGCGGTCCCAGGCCACCGACGACGGCGCGGCCGTGATCACCATCTCATCGGGCGACAACTTCTTGAGCGGCCCGGAACTGTCGGTGAGCCTCGGCGACGACAGCCCGTTCTACGACGCGCTGGCTCTCAACCTGATCGGCTACGACGCCTTGACCATCGGCAACCATGAGTTCGACCTTGGACCCGACCTGCTGGCCCGGTTCATCACCGAGACCACCACTGCCCCGTTCATCAGCGCCAACCTGGACTTCTCCGGGGAACCCGTTCTGGCCGCGCTCGTCGAGCAGGGCCGGATCGCCCCCTCGACAGTGGTGGAGAAGCAGGGCCGGAGCATCGGCATCATCGGTGCCACCACCCCTGAGCTGACCTACATCTCCAGCCCCCGCAACGTGGCGGTGATGTCCAACGTGGCCGAGATCGTGCAGGCCGAGATCGACCGGCTGACCGGTGACGGCGTGGACATAATCGTGCTGTCCACCCACTTGCAGGCTTTGAGCGCCGAGAGCGATCTAGCTGCTGAGCTCACCGGCGTGGACGCCATCGTGGCCGGCGGCAGCGGGGCCTTGTTGGCCGACGAAAGCACCGTGCTGCTGCCCGGCGACGGAGATCCCTACGGCCCCTACCCGCTCACCGCCACCCTGGCCGATGGAGCCAGCGTGCCCATCGTGACCACGCCGGGCGACTACACCTACGTAGGCCAGCTGATCCTGACGGTGGACGCCGACGGCAACGTGACCGCCATCGACGACACCAGCGGCTTGCGCCGAGTGATCGGCGGCGAAGAAGCCGACGCAGTGGAGCCCCATCCCGACGTGCAGGCCCAGGTGACCGAACCGGTGGCCGCGGCGTTGGCCGAGCTGGCCGCCACCCCAGTGGGCACCACCGAGGTGCCCCTCGACGGCCGCCGCTCTCCAGGCATCCGCACCCACGAGACCAACCAGGGCAACCTGCTAGCCGACGCCCTGCTGTGGAACGGACAGCGGCTGGCCGCTGACTTCGGCGTGCCCGAACCGGCCGTGGCCCTCCAGAACGGCGGCGGGATCCGCAACGACTCGGTGATCCCAGTCGGGCCGATCAGCCTGCTGGAGACCTTCAACATCTCCCCGTTCGGCAACTTGGTGACCGTGATCGAAGACGTGTCGCCCGCTCAGGTGAAAGTGCTGTTGGAGAACGCCGTATCCCGAGTGGAGAGCTCCAGCGGACGCTTCGCCCAGGTGGCCGGACTGAGCTTCGTCTACGACCCGGCCGGCACCCCCCAGGAGATCGGCGAAGACGACACCGTGACCACCGAGGGCTCTCGTGTGCAGTCCATCACCCTGGACGACGGCACCGCCATCGTGAGCGACGGCGCCGTGGTGGCCGACGCCCCCTCAATCGCCCTGGTCACCCTCAACTTCCTGGCCAACGGCGGCGACCAGTACCTCTTCGGCGACGGCACCCGAACCCACCTAGGCCTCACCGACCAGCAGTCCCTGGCCGCCTACATCAGCGAAGGCCTAAACGGCACCATCCCCGCCGCCGATTACCCCGAAGGCGGCCAAGGCCGCATCACCGCGATGACCGCTGAGATGGACGACATGGACGACGGCATGGCTGACATGACTGGCACGGACGAGATGGCCGACGACATGGAAGGCGAGGAACTCCCCGCCACCGGCGCAGAAAGCCGCCTCCTCTTCATCCTCGCCGCCACCCTCATCCTCGCCGGCCTCCTCCTAGCCACCGCCACCCGCAACCGCAAACGCCTCACCATCTAACCCTCAAGACCCAACCCCCGCCCAGGGGTGGCTAGCCCAATCTCAGCTAGCCGCCCCACCGGCGGCCTGGGGTTATGGAGAAACTGTCATAGGCAATGTCCATTATCTAAGGAGCCAGCGGGACTACCGTCAATAACAGCGGTGTAATTCCCTAACCAGCCCCTTAGGAGACGGCGTGCACGAGGTTTACCTCGACTACAACGGGTCAGCACCACTCGACCCAAGAGTGGCCGAAGCCATGATTCCAGCTTTGGAAAGCGGTGTAGGCAACGCTTCATCGGTTCATCGCTTCGGGCAGCGACAAGCAGCGGACGTCGCCGACGCACGCGAGCGAGTTGCCTCCCTCGTGGGAGCCTCCCCATCAGGAGTCATTTTCTGCGCCGGGGCCACCGAGGCAAACAACCTTGCACTCATCGGATTGGCTGAAGGCACTCCAGCGGAACGAACCAGGATTGTGATCTCTGCCGTGGAGCATGCTTCGGTGCGCGAACCAGCCCAATGGCTCCATGAGCAGGGAAAAGCCAAGGTAGATGTGGTTGGTGTAACCCAGGGCGGCTTCGTGGACCTTGATGAACTCGACTCGCTGCTTGGATCCGATGTCTTGGCTGTTTCGGTGATGGCGGCCAACAGCGAAACAGGGGTTTTGAACCCATTAGCCGAAGTGGCGGAAAGGGCAGCCAGCGTCGGTGCGGTCTTTCACTGCGATGCCACACAGCTTGTAGGGCGATTGCCGCTGTCGATGGACGAGACAGCGATCGATCTCATCTCTATGAGCAGCCACAAAATCTGCGGCCCCGGCGGCGTGGGAGCGCTTCTGGGAACCCGTCACTCCATAGCTCGTCTGCGACCAGTTACCCACGGCGGGGGGCACGAGCGAGGGCTGCGGTCAGGCTCGTTGAACGTGGCCGGAATCGTGGGGCTCGGAGCAGCCGCGGAGTTAGTGGCCAAAGAACGAGATGCCGAATCAGCCCGGGTAGAAGATCTAAGAGATCGACTCATCGACGGGTTGAACACGCAGCTCAGCGGAGTAAGGGAGAACGGCGACGCCACCTTGCGGCTACCTAATACAGCCAGCGTGCGTTTCAAGGGGGCCGATGCCGAAGCTGTGGTGTTCAACATGGACCCAGTCGCAATTTCCACCGGATCAGCTTGCAGTTCTGGCTCAATAGAACCGTCCCATGTGCTCCTGGCTATGGGGCTTTCTCGTGACGAGGCCTTCGAGTCAGTGCGCTTCAGCTTGGGACGGTTCACCACCGAGGAAGAGATCGAAACTGCCGTTCAGCAAGCCGTCAATTCAGTGGAATACGTCCGAGAGATGAATGAAGGCGACAACTGATGCGGCTTGCTGAAGCCGCAAAGGATGTGTTTGCCAGACACGAGACCTTCCATCCCCGCTACGGATGGTTTCGCAAGGCTTACACCACAGCGGCAGCGAATGAACGTGGGTTCACAGCCGAAGACGCTCCGGTTGAAATCGGTGTAGGGAAGAACATGGTCCGTTCGATCAAGTTCTGGGGCCTAGCGGCCAAGATCATCACTAAGGATCCTGATTCAGTCAACAAGCGCTCTCCCGACATGATCCCCACCCGATTCGGTCACAGCCTCTTCGGTCCGGATGGGTGGGACCCGTACATGGAAGATCCCGGCACAGTCTGGCTCCTTCACTGGATGCTTCTCGCCCCACCATCGCTGTTGCCTGTCTGGTGGCTTGCCTTCAATGAGCTGCACGCCGTCAACTTCGATGATGACATGCTGGCCGGTGCCATAACTGCCCAGATCGAGGCTGCTGGGACTTGGTCTATGCCTCACCACACCGCGATTGAGAAGGACGTCTCTGCACTGCTCCGCACCTACGCTCCTGCGGTACGAACCTCACGCGCAAGTTTCGACGACCTACTTGACTGTCCCATGCGCGAACTTGGGCTTATTGTCCACTCTGCCGCAACTGGCAATCATCGATTTGTACTAGGGCCCAAACCGACACTGCCTGATGAGATTGTGGCTCTTGCCGTGTTGGACTATCTGTCTCGCTGTCGGCAAGGCGGGCGGACGGTCACCTTGGCACACCTCGCAAACGAGCCAGGCAGCCCAGGACGAGCCTTCAGACTCGGTGAGCAGGACCTCCATGTCGCCCTTGGCCGGATTGCAAAGAAACAACCTTCGATGGAGTTGCTAGCAACTACCGGGGCCCAACAGGTCGCATGGACGACCGATGCCGCCGAGATTGCGGTCGCTGTCCTCAATGACTACTACGAAACGAAACCCGAGGCACCAACCATCGGCCCTGACGGTGACGAACCAGTGGATCGAGATTTGCTACTAGAGCGATCACAAGCAATGTCGAAGCTTCGCGAAGTCAGTGCGCGGCACCGGTCGGAGGCCGGTACATGACCACGCTCGCCCACCATGTGTCCGTGTCAGCGCGCTTCGCTCGCTCCGCGAATCTCGAGCGCGACGTAACTTCGGTCGACCCCCTTGACGGTTACATCGTCACTGCGCGGGCCGTAGATGTTGTGGATCGTCTCGTCACCCGAGCTACATCCAGCGCATCTGGTGGAGCATGGTCAATCACTGGACCATATGGATCAGGCAAGTCATCGCTAGCACTCCTGATAGATGGCGCATTCGGTGAAGATGGCAAGGTACGCAGCAAGGCCTTGGACCTCATTGGTGCTGCCGCACCTGATCTAAGAACGAAGATCCTCAACACCCACAAGCTTCATGGCACGACCCGATCGGGCTTTTGCCTTGCAGTGGCAACAGCGAGCCGGGAGCCGATAAGCCACACAGTCCTCCGCGCTCTTCGCTCGGCGGTCATACGCCGCTTTGGAAGGATCCCGCTTCCCGCAGAGTTCAAGGCATCACAGGCCCTGACGGATGCCCTCGCTGACGAAGCATCGGATGATCCTCGTCGGACAGGACCATCTCCCGCAGCGCTTCTTGCCGTCGCTCGTTGCCTTGCTGAATCAGCACCTCTCCTTATCGTGATCGACGAATTCGGCAAGAACCTTGAGGCAGTGACCAGTTCGGCTGATTCTGATCCGTACCTCCTTCAGCAACTTGCGGAGGCTGGGCAGGGCGACGGGGCCCCAATTTTCACCTTGACGCTCCAGCATCTGTCGTTTGAGGATTACTTCACAACGGCTGGCAACCTGGAACATCGCGAATGGGCCAAGGTACAGGGGCGGTTCGAAGATGTGCCCTTTGCGGATTCGCCAGCGGAGACGCGAGCTCTCATTGCAACTGTCTTTGATGTTGACGACGCGCTGCACAAGCAGGTTGACACCTGGGCAGAGGGCATGGCTAAGGCCATGGGAAAACTAGGACTCGAGGATCTTTCCACCAGAGACGCCGTTGCCAATTGCTTTCCCCTCCACCCGCTCGCCGCCGCCGCCCTCCCCGAGTTGTGCAGCCGGTATGGGCAGAACGAACGCACACTCTTCTCTTTTCTTGCAGGGAACGATGCTTCTGCTGTTCCAGCGGTTCTTGCACGAAGGGATCTGACGGACACGGATCCTCTTCCTGCCATCGGGCTGTCTGAGGTATACGACTACTTCATCGAAGGAGAAATTGCCGGATCTCCTGGTGTAAACGGGAGCCGGTGGAGAGAAATCGCAACTTGCCTGCGGGATGCTCATGGGCTCAGTGCTCAAGAATGGACCTTGGCGAAGTCAATCGCCATTCTGAATCTGGTTGGAGCGTCGGGCACGATACGAGCATCGAAGACTCTTCTGGGACAGGTTGCGAAGCGGCCAGCGGCAACACTCCGGAAACTTGAACAACGCGGCCTCATCACATACCGCGCGTTCGCCGATGAATACCGAATATGGAAGGGAAGCGACCTAGACGTCCGCTCCCTCGTTGAGGGTGCCGCCGTGACGCTGGCAAAGCTCCCTCTGATTGAGGTCCTTTCGCGCTTTGACCCTCCCACCCCTGTGATCGCGGCGCGCCACTCTGCGGAGCACGACACGCTTCGCGTATTTGCCCGCCGCTATGCGACCACATCGGAGGTCGTGAAACCTCTCAGTCCATTCTCCGAAGTTGATGGCCAGTTGTTGCTTTTGGTCGATTCTGAATCCCACTGCCCGACGATCGCCGAGACAGGATTGAGTAAGCCGATTGTCGCTGCACTCCCCACAACGATTGCCGCTTTGGACACCACCGCGCGGAGCCTCGCTGCAATCCACCAGGTTCTCGACTTGCCCGAGGTGGCTAGTGACTGGGTAGTTCGTAGCGAACTCGGGGAACAGCTCGCGCAAGCTGAAACGCTCTTTCACGAAGCCTTCATCTCGACTTTCGATCCGCAGAATTGTGCTTGGTTTCTCCTAACTGAAGACGGTGCAGAGCCTCTGACTAGTGGTCGCGGAACCGCCGCACTGTCGGCAGCTGCCGATCAGGCGTACCAGTCTGCACCGCGAATCGGCAATGAGATGATCAATCGCACTGCACTCACCTCACAGGGGGCAAAGGCGCGAAGCATGCTGCTGGCTGGCATGATTGAGCGCGCTAGCGAGGTCGATCTTGGGTTTGAGGGCCATGGACCAGAGGTCGCGATGTATCGGGCTGTCCTCGAGCGAACTGGCCTACACAGAGGCGACTCGCAAAGTGATGCCCGGGTGTTCGACAAGCCGAAAGAGCCATCGCTGCTGTCTGCGTGGAGAGCCATGGAGGGAGAATTCAGGCGCTCAAGAAGGCGGCGCGTAAACCTAAACGACCTGTACGCGGTGCTCATGTCCCCGCCGATAGGCATGAAGGCCGCTGTAGTTCCGGTGTTCGCGACAGCCGGCTTGCTTGTACACGCGAACGAGATAGCGATCTACGAACACGGAACGTTCAAGCCGGTGCTCAGTCCCGAAATCTCAGAACGAATGGTGCGTAACCCCAGCCATTTTGAAGTCAAGCACTTCGCAAACACAACAGGGGCGCGACGACAGGTCATAGACGAACTGGCAGCCCGGCTGGGAGTTCGCCCAGCATTCCGCAAGCACCGAGTCGAGAACGTTCTCGCGATAGTCGGACATCTCGTATCCCGAGTAAACCGACTCGACAACTACACACTCCACACTCGGAATCTCCCGGAAGCTACCAAGCATGCGAGGGAAGCCCTGGTCACGGCAATTGAGCCCGATGAACTCCTGTTCGAGGCTCTCCCCGAAGCACTTGGCTTCAAGCCAGTGCCTGCCGACACCAAGTCATACGCGAAGGCACGAGCCTATGCGGACAGCGTTGGTGAGGCGCTAGAGGATCTCACTGGCTGCCTAGACAATCTCCTCGGCGACCTCTACGACCTGCTTCTCGAAGAGAGTGGCGAAACCTCCCGTCTCGCAATTCTCGGACAGGCCGCTGCTCTTGAGAATGAAGTGCTCGATCCGGAGGTTCGGGCATTTGTCCTGTCTCTAGCCAACGACGGCTTCCACGCCAACTCGGACTGGATCAAAGCAGTTGCAATGGTTGTGGCCAACAAAGCACCAGCAGAGTGGAACGACGATGATCTGGTGCGGTTCCAACGTGTACTTCCCGAGCACGTGGCTGCTTTCCATCGTCTAATGGCCCTCCATGCAGAACGGAGGGCTGACGGAGGCGGTCCGTTTCACGCCTTGCGTATGACCGCCACTCAAGCTGATGGCTCAGAAAATGCTCTCCTTGTTGGAGTAGAGCAGAGTAGTCGGCCGGTGATCGAGCAGATCCTCGATGACGCCCTTGTAGGGGCTTCGGGAGTAACCGGGTCCCCGCGACGGGCAGTCCACGCTTTTCTTGCGCTACTAGGTGAGCGGATGTTGCTGACTGGACGTTCCGAGGAACGTACAAGTGCAACTGAAGCCGACCTCGGATTAGAGGAGGCGGCAAGCAATGTCTGAAGCAATCCGGCACATATGCGGCATCTCGGGAGGCAAGGACTCCAGTGCGTTGGCGGTCTACCTAAAGGAACGAGTGCCGAAAATGGAGTACTTCTTCTGCGACACTGGTGCTGAGCTTCCCGAGACCTACGAGTTCCTGACCAGGCTAGAGGTGATATTGGCGAAACCAATCGCCCGTCTGAATGCCGATCGGGGATTCGACCACTGGTTCGAGATCTTCAGGGGGGCGCTACCTTCGCCCCAGATGCGCTGGTGCACCAAGAACATGAAGATCAAGCCACTCGAGAAGTGGATCGGTGACGATCCGGCAATCTCATATGTCGCCATACGATCCGACGAGGCCAATCGCAAGGGGTACATCTCCACCAAGCCGAATATCGAGAGCCGCTTCCCATTCGTCGAAGACGGCATCGATCACGCCGGCGTGATGCGGATACTCGATAATGCCGGTGTCGGCCTGCCCGCCTACTACGAGTGGCGAACACGATCAGGGTGCTACTTCTGCTTCTACCAGCGCAAGGCGGAGTGGATCGGCCTCGCCGACCGCCACCCTGAGCTTTTCGAACGAGCCGTCGCTATCGAACGAAAGGTCCTCCAGGACGCTGGCGTGTCCGGTGATGCCGACTTCGGCGACCAAGCCATGAAAGGCCGCCAGTACACATGGTCAGGCGGCGAGACTCTCGTGCAGCTCCGTGCCCGGCGAACAGAAATCCTTGAACGCCACGAAGCTGCCATTGCCCGCACCGCCCAAACCCGGCCGAACCTCCCTTTGGTTGAAGCCCTGTCCGATGTGCTAGACGATGACGACAACACTGACCCCTGCAATGTTTGTGCTCTATGACCTCAAGCCAGTCCCCCGGACAGGTCGGGGGAGCTACAACGGGCGAACTGCCACACCAATACGTCTCGGATCACCCGTCTGACTGCTTGAAGCCGTCACCTGGCCCCAGGTCTCTGGCACCCTGGGGCAGCCCTCCCACCCCGGTCCTTCCCCGCTGGTATTTCGAAACGCTACACGCAACTGAGCTTCCGTCGTCCTTGCAAGAGATCGCTCCCCCAGGGGTCAAGCTTCGGCTTCTAGGGGACTTGGCGACTCTTTGGGAGCAGCGCACACATCCCTTGAACAAAGACGAGCATGGCGAGCTAGCCAAATTGGCGTACAGGGTTGACCGACCTACCCCTGAGCTTGCCGCGATACCCGCTGGAATCGATGTCGTCCGACTACTCCAATGCCCGCTGAGGGTTCGGACGCTGAACTGCATCGTCCGAGCATTCGACGCGAAGAGACTGGACAGTGAGCAGCCAGTGACCGTTAGCCAGCTCATGAAGCTGCAGAACTTCGGGATCACGTCGCTATTGGATTTGATGTGCGTGGTCGAGGCAGCGATCGCTACCGACTTTTTTCGGACACCAGATTTGTCCCCTGCTCATGCCATGTCTTTGGCAAGCGCTCCTGAAATTGCGACCTCTCCCGTACTAGAACCCGTAAACCCGTTAGATGCCAACTGGAATTCGGCTGTTCTGGTCTTCAAAAGGCTCTTAGCTGCTTCAAAAGAAATAAACGGGATCCAAACATTGGCCGATGGCCTAGGCGGCGATTTGGGAGCACTGGCCGCAGAGCTAGGAATGGACAGCCGCCTCAGGGACTTCGAAGTCTCTGATCTGTGCGGAGATCAGTCACTCGCTGAAGACGTGCTCGCGTCCTTGACAGGACTGTGGGAGTCTCTAGCACCACTAGACAAGGCCATACTCCGACAGCGCCTCCTTGCCCCGGAGCCGCAGACCCTCGAGCAGTTGGGCCATGCGGCAGGTTTAACACGCGAGCGAATCCGCCAGATCGAGAACATAGTCAAAAGCCGCCTCCGCCATCCTTCAGCAACGGGGCCAGCAGTCTTGTGCTGGATAGCTGTTTTGGGCGTGCTGTTGCGCCGCCAGCTCGGACCGATCTCCAACCCGAGTGAGCTCGAAGGCCGAATCGCCGCGGCGTTTCCGCTGGCTGGCCATAATGACGACGACAAACAGGTGGTAACGGAGATGGCTCGCCACCTGCTCCGAGAGAGCTCCGGCTACTCGCCCGTCGATGGCGTCTGCCTCAGCCAGACAGCAATCGATGTGGTCGGCGAGCTAAAGACAGCAGCCCAAGACGTGGCAGATGAAGTAGGGCTCGTCGCCGAGTCTGACCTCATGGCCCGCCTGCCCGACGAAAGCTGGCAACGCCACTGGGAGCAGTTGATCGCCCTGTGCGGTTTGCACCGAGCCTGCGGCCATCTGGCCCTTCGCGATACCGACAAGGCCAAGGTCAAGGCCGCGGTCTTGTCCATAGGACACCCCGCCACCAAAGAAGAAATCGGAGAACTCTGCGGGCTTGCGCCGACCCGGCTCGGCGCGCGGCTGTCGTCCATCCCCGGCGTGATTCGGGCCGACAAGAAACGGTGGGGTCTCGCGGAATGGATCGAGGACGAGTACGAGGGGATTCCTGCTGAGATCATTCAGCGCATCGAAGAAGACGGCGGCACCACTCGCTTGGAGCGGCTATTGGAAGAACTCCCCCGCATGTTCGACGTGACCGAGGGCAGCGTCGAGGCGTATGCGAAGTCCGCCCGCTTCCGGATCAGCGACGGCTACGTCAGCGTGGCCGATCCCTCCTTGATCACATTGCGGGCCTTGGAGGATGTTATTCACGGACGCACCGACGACGGGCTGCCGTTTTGGAGCTTCAAAGTGGAAGGCCGCTACTTCGACGGCTACAGCCTCGCAGGCCTGCCTCCAGAGATCGCCAATGCCCTAGGCTGCGAGCCCGACGGCAACCTGCGCGTGCCGGTGCTCTCCCCTGAGGGCTGCGGGACGGTTTCGGTGCGCTGGCCGCTCACATCGCTGACCGGCGCGACGCTCGGCTACCTGGCCGAGCCGCTGGGCCTACTCGGAACCCGTCAAGGCGAACGGGTCCACCTCGTCCTCGAATCCTCCCAAAGCGTCTCGTTGCGCCGCCCTAGTCAGCCCCAGCACGCGGCTGACCACCCAGAGGGCAACAACGACTCATCGGAACGGGCCAAGGAACTCCTTGAGCGCATGAAGGAACGCCGACGAGGATTTTGAGGATGCTCGTCGACGAGACCACCCTCCAGCCTGGCCTGTACCGGCTTCCCGAAGACCCGATTGGTCCCAAGGTGCTCGTACCCGGATTCCGGTCAGCCACATCGGTGCGCGCCGCTTTCGGCTGGTTCTCCGCGGGTTGGATCGAGCGACTTGCCCCCGGCCTAGCCGAATACCTCAGCCGCCCAGACGCCACCCCGATCCGCTTTACCGTCGCTCCCGTCTTCTTCCCCCAAGAACGATACGCAGTCGAGCAGGGTTGGGCCATGACGGCAGAGGAAGCCGCACAGCGGGTGGCAGACGTATTCGTGCAGGGGCGGGTGGACGCCACCGCACTGGGACAACACGCCCTGGACTGCCTGGCATGGATGATCGCGGCCGACCGGCTCCGGCTGCGGATCGCCGTGCCCAAACCAGACTCCAACTACCACCCCAAGATATGGCTGTTCGACGACGGCACCGATCAGGTGCTGGTGAGGGGATCGGCGAATGCAACCGGTCGCGGGTTGAGCGGCGGGGTTGAGCACATGGACGTAGACGTGACCTGGAACGAGCCGGGACGCAACCGCGTCGCCACCGGCATGGGAATCCTTGACGACTGGGAACAGGGGATCAGCCAGGGAATCGAGCAAACAGTGGACCTGCCCGACGCCCTGAGAGACGACATCATCAAAACCGCCCCCGCTGCTGCCCCCACCCCAGACCACTACCTACAAGCCGCTGAAGAATCGTCTGCGCCGCAATGGGCCATCGAGCCCCGCGACCCCCTAGAGCGGCTGCAAGAACGTTTCGCCCGACGCCTAGCGGACCAAGACCGGCCACGATTGGCTATCCCTGACTGGCTCGAATGGCAAACAGGAGACTACTCCCATCAAGCAGAAGCCGTTGCCGCCTGGGAATCCGAACCCGATCCCGACCGCGGCACCATTTCGATGGCCACCGGAGCCGGAAAGACCCTCACCGCTTTGATCTGCGCGACCCGGGCACAGGACCGGCTCGGCGACACGCCCCTGCTGATTGTTGTATCGGCCCCGCATACTCCCCTCATCACCCAATGGGTAGGAGAGGTCGAGGGCTTCGGAATCAACGCCATCGCGCCCACACAGGCTCCTGGGAAGAATGCGGCCATCTCCCGCTTGTTGCAGTCCCTGAGCGGGGGCGGTACCCACGTCGCGGTGGTGACCAACGACCTTCTCTGCGATACGGCGTTTCAAAACACCGTCGCCAGCCACCTCCGCAACGCCTCCCGGCCGCTGGCCACCATGCTGATCGGCGACGAGGCCCACACGCTCGGGGCTGCGAGCTTCATCGCCAACAAGCCGGAGTTCTTCGAGCGCCGGCTCGCCTTGTCGGCAACACCGGAGCGCCAATACGACCCTGACGGCACTGAGGAGATCTTCGATTTCTTCGGCCCGCCGGTCTATGAATTCGGCCTCGACAGGGCCATCGGTTTTTGCTTGGTCCCCTACGACTACTACGTACACGCCACAACACTCGACGGCGACGAACTCGATGAGTTCAAGGAACTTACCGACCGCATACGACGCCTAGCATTCCGCCTGAACGACGATGAAGACGACCGCGACCTCACCAGACTGCTCATAAGGCGGCGTCGGATCATCGAGACGGCTGAATCAAAGATTCCGCTGCTGACAGCAGTCCTTCTTCACCGCGGACCTCGGTCGCTTGATCAAGCTCTGGTTTACGCGTCCGCCAAGAACCCGGAACAATTCGACAGCATCGCTGACACTCTGACCGGCCTTGACGTGCGCTGGGCACCCGTCACCCAAGAGACCACGGCCAGCACCGGAAAGCTCAACAACACGCTGTCCACGTTTGCCGCAGGCGGCTTCCAGGTGCTATTGGCCAAGAAGGTACTCGACGAAGGAGTAGACATTCCGAGTGTCCGAGAGGCGTTCCTGGTTGCTTCCTCTACTGTGGAGCGCGAGTGGGTCCAACGGCGCGGCCGGGTGCTGCGTCGTCACCCGGACAAGCCGTGGGCTGTCGTGCATGACTTCGTCGCGCTCCCGCCCGCCGACCTGTTTAGGCATGCAGGGAGACCAGACAACGACCTCAAGAAGATTGTCCAAAGCGAGCTGTCAAGGGCCTATTCGTTCGCAGCCCACGCCCGCAACGCCACCGGCACTAATGGCGTCCTTGCCCACCTTGACCGCATTGAGAAGACTTACTGGCCGACAAACGGGGCAGCTCCAGTCCTAGAGTCTGCGGGCGACTATCTCATCGCCCCTGCAACACCGGAAGGAAACCGATGGTAAGCAACTACGACAGAATCCTAGACGAGATCACCACCGAAGCCGTCCGTGTTGCAACCGAGAACGGCCTGCGCGCCGAACCGCTCATCGAACTGGTCATGAAGATCGTCGACACCGAGGACCGCCACCGCATCAAGCCCATCGAGGTGAGGAAAGACATTGAGAACATGATCACAACTGCTGCGCTGGACCTCTTGCGGAGCTAAGGAGTCTGCCGTGCTGATATTGCAACGCGTCGAAATCGAGAATTTCGTTTTGTTCGAAAGCATCTTGGTCGAGCCGTCTACCGATCCCGAACGGCCGCTGACCGTCATCAGAGCAGAAAATGGCTCGGGCAAGACCACGTTTCTTCGCGCCCTGCGCTGGGGCATGTACGGAGAGAAGGGCCTGCCGGGAGAAATTCCGTCGCGCTTTCCCATCCACCCGGCATGGTGGCATCCAGACGCCAAGGGCATAGAGACTCGGGTGTCGATTGAGTTCGAAGCCGACGGCTCTAGCCGCCACTACGCCAGCACCGAAAACGACACCACGCTTTACCGGCTGGACCGAATCGTCAAAACCATAGGAGTCGACACCACCAAAGACGACGAACAGGACTTCCGCCGCATTGAGGAACACGCGAATCTAATGGTCAGAGAGTTTGACGGAACCTGGAGTCCGCACGATAAGGGACCAGATGCCGTGATCGAAGAACTCCTCCCGTGGAACCTTAGGGACTTCTTTGTGATGGACACCGACGAGGCGACCGACTTCGTAGGCGGCAGCGAGAACAAGACCATCCCCCGTCAGCAAGTACAAGAAAAGACCACCGGCGCAATCACCAGCCTGCTTGGAATTGACGTATTCAAGGGCGCGAGGACCCGCGTCGAGGATGCCGCCCGCAGATTTAGCAAAAGAGCAACCAAGGCAATCGGCGACCAAAGCCTCATCAACCTTCAAGATGAACTGAACAAAGCACATGCCGCAAAGACAGACCTTGACTCGAAAGTAAGCCAGGAAACAGAACGAGAAACAGAACTGAATGACCTGTTTGAACAGCTAGACGAGGAACTCGTGGTGGAACTCCAGCGATCAGGCTCTCATGACGAACTCAAGAAACGGCTCAAGGCGAGCAAAGACCAACACGACGACGCTGTCAAGAGCCGGAACAACTGCGCCGCCCAACTCGCCGAAGACCTGGAGTCAACTGATCTACTGGCCACCCTTTCCTCAACTGCGATCTCGTACACCTATGGCATCCTCAAGCCCTTGCACGACGAGGGGAAAATCCCCGTTGCCCACCTCCCCTTCGTCCAGAGCCTCATGGAGTCTGGGCGCTGCGTCTGCGGGCAAACCCTCCTAGAAGACAACGAGCACGGGCTGAGAGTCCAAGAGCGCATCAACGAGGCAGCAGCCCAAGTAGATCGAGCAGGATTCCTTTATCAACTCCATCAAGCTGTCAGGTCGCTGAAATTGTCTGCAGATAACTCCACATGGAACGACAGACGGGAGAAGAACGCGGCCGACCTAGCTCAATTCGCTATTGATATTTCAGACCTCAAGAACGAGGAAAAAGACATCAACGCCAAGCTAGGCAGCATCGACGACGACAAGATACAGCTAATCCGAGAAAAGAGAGACTCGGTGCAACAACAGCTCAAGACCTGCACCGGAAACCTCCGCCTCCACAAAAGCCGGCTTCCCGCCCTGGAACAGCAGATCAAATCGCTCGCCAACACCATCCACCAAAGACAGCGAAACGAGCGAGCGGCAGCCGACCTCCGGGCATCGGAGGAAATATCTGGATATGTCGTCGAAATTCTGGACAGCGCCTATTCAGCAATAGAGGATAAACAAGTCAAGGAATTGTCAGACAGGATGGACCGCCTGTTCCATCAGATAGCCGCCAACGTCTCCGATGACGACTTCACAGACGACCAGCCCAGCAAGGCTAACCTCCGCATGATCTCCCAAGTCGGAGTCCGCCCTGTAGATGGCAGCACAGGAAAGTTTGAGATATTCGCCCTCAACAATCGCAACCGCTCGATGCCGCCCGTGCAGATCAACGGTGCGTCCCGTCGGGTCCTGGCACTGTCGTTCGTGCTCGCCCTCTGCATCGAATCGCAAACCCGCGCCCCCCTCATCGCAGACTCTCTGCTCAACTCCATGTCCGGAACAGTCCGGCGCAACACGTTACAGGTCACCTCCGAGCACTCAAACCAGCCGATCCTGCTGCTCACCGGCTCTGACTTGGAAGCCATTTCCGAAGTCGAGACCGTGACTCGCAACGCAGGTGCCACCTTCACTCTCACCGGCCAATGGGACACCATCGGAGACGGCAGCGGCGGCGATGTCGTGAACCGGACAGAACAGCGCCAAGTCTCCCTCCTGTGCCACTGCGGCCCACGCCAATACTGCGAAATCTGTGAGCGCACTGGGCAGGCAGGAGTACCTGGATGGACACAGCGGACCAGCAGGAAGGAGGGCTGATATGGCCTATTTCGCCCAGCTCCTAACCCAGAAACCCCATAACCTGAGGCTGCCCAAAAGCTCAACCGACGACATTCAGCGTCTGGTACAGATGCACCAGGCCACCAGCGTCGAGCGGGCCCCGTTCCGCCGCCAGATCGACTTCTGGGCTTTCAGCATCGCCACTGCCCTCGCAGAAGACCTCGACCCCCTCGACGGGCCGTCCAGCAATTGGGGAAGAAAGTTCGTGGACACCCGGGATGTCGAGATGCCAGAAGCACTATGCGACATACTCGCCGTCGCAGCCTTCCACCACCTCGGCCCCGATCACGACGGAATCAACGACCCCGCCCAGATCATCGAGGTAGGCAACTGCCTCGCCGGTGCCGGATGCCCCGTAGTGCTGGACCGACTGAACAGCCGAGACCTCCGCCTCAACCCCCTAGACAACGTCCTTAACTTCGCCGCCCACCTCTACAATCACGCTCAACTCGAACGCACCAAGCCATAGTGAACCTCTCCGCAGATTCGGAAAGCAGTACTTTGGCAACCCATTGATCTGTCTTGCCGAATAAGTCTGTGCCCTTCTGGCAACTGGCTCCCTATCTCTTCCAAGTGTCGAACACGATCCAGGAGCAACGGGTCAAGAGAGGTCTCCAATGATTCGGGGTCTAACCCCAGTGGGCTAATGGCGGAGCTAGGTCGGTGCGCCAAGCTCGGTCGGAGATAGATCGTTCCACAACCGATCCCAAGCCAGCCGTGCGAGGCGTCGAGCGCGATCTCGCAGGAAGTCCGCTGACAGATTCTCCTCGGGCGGAAGCAAGGCAACGAACTGACAAAACGGCATGTAATCTCCCGACTCGATGAGTATTTCGGCCCTACGACCTATGTTCGTTAGGCCCGCATCTTTGATCCCACTTTGCCGCTTGACAGGATCCGTACTCGACAGCACCTCGTAGATGGCCCGCTTGGTCGGCCACGGACGATTTCCAATTACCTGGTTGATTCCCGCCGGAAGCAAAAGCAGATTGCCCAGTCGATCGACCAACCCGTCGTCGTAGATGGCCCGCTCATAGGTTGTGTCATCGGCATCAAACGATTGAGGCGCCATGTGCTCGATGGTGTAATGAGCCTTCCAGGTGGCCATGTTGAGCGTGGGAGCGCATCTCCCAGCGCCCCTTCGACAGTGACCAGGTGATTCTGGGTCCTCAATCGCGTCATCGTGCGCCAGAAGAAGGAGGTAACGGGCCAGAGCCTTCTCCGTCTGGTACACCGATTGTGCTCCAACCATGTTCACCCAGTCCTCGGCGGAGGTGAGCTTGAGCTTCCCCAGTAGGATGCCGCGAAGAGCACTTTGGACTTCCACTGCCTTAGGAAGATCCCCGTGGGGTGTCTCCGCGCGGGCTAAGGGCCGGAGATTGGTTTCTGCGTGACCTTCGCGAATCAAACGACGATGCACCGTATCGATTCCGCTTGTGGTCGTTAGCGCTGTTCGCCACAACGTCCAGAACGCCGTAACTGACCGCAACACTTGTCGAAATTCCTCGATGTCGGCATCCGCCTTGGTCTCGTCAGCTCTCTCGTAGAACCGAACGAGTAGAGGGATCACGATCCTGTGCCGCGTCGTAGCCAATACCTCAAGACAAAGATGCGTGTGTTCATCGCCTAGGAGTGACATCGCTGGCGAGTCGTCATCCCAGACGTCGTTGAGGAAGTTCGCTGTCGTGGCAAGACCGTGAGAGAAGGCACGCATGCCATTCAAATCCATCCCCGCCGAGGGTTCATACGGCCGCCGAAGAAACGAGCGTTGGGCCAGTAGCCCGCGGCCGATCTTCTCACCGCGCTCTACAAGAGCGAAGGACGTAATGAGAGCATCTAACCGTCGGGCACGCTGGTCAGGTCCGAGGTCCTCCGGAAGATATCGATCCACCGCCTCAAGATGCCCAGCACTCGGTGAACCCATGAATTTTGAGCTTCCGCCCTCGGCTTGGACCACCAGCGGCTTCAGCGTCTCGATCGGCGTGAGAGGTTGGCCGGTTGTATTGAGCGGCTCGAAGAGGGTGAAGGCGTAATTCTCGTTCGGCGCAATGACCTCGATCACCTTGACGTGAGTTAGGAGAAAGGATGCAATGGTTGCGAGGCGGGCACCGCGTCGTTGCAGGTCGCTGAACGATGTAGGCCCAACCGGTGCTCTCTCTGGCCGATCAAGAAGTCGGCTACAGGCCTCAACACTGGTCACGAAATTCAGATCCGACAAGGCGGCGCAATCAATATCCCCCGCCTGAACCGCAGCGAGCGCCGACTCGATAGCTTCTAGCGCGAGCCTCAGGTGAGGACGGTGTGGTGACACGACAATGGGCTCGTACGCACTCGTTTCGGCTCTCGCGGTCGCAATCGCATGCAAGTACCAGGTGACCGGACCCCGTTTTTTGGTCCAGGTGTTATGAGAGTTTTTTCGGGTTGTTTTTTGCCCATTGGTCTGCGTATTCGGCTGGGGTGAGCATGCCGAGCGCGGAGTGGGGGCGGTAGGTGTTGTAGTCGGTTTGCCAGTCGGCGACAAGTACTTGGGCCTCGAGGAGGCTGTCGAACTGCTCGATGGCGAGGAGTTCGTCTCGCATTCTGGCGCCGTATGACTCGACCCAGGGGTTCTGCCAGGGAGACCCGGGGTCGATGTAGCTGGTCTTGGTGCTGGTGAACTCGCACCAATCGCGCAGGGCCGCGGCGGTGAGCTCGGGGCCGTTGTCGCACCGGATGAACTCGGGGTGCCGGCCCCTGGCCGAGGCGATCTTGTCCAAGCACGCCACCGTCGCGTCCGCGTCGATGCTGTGGTCCACGAGGTCGGCGAGCGACTCTCGGGTGAACTCGTCGAGAACGTGCAGTATCTTGATCCTGCGGCCCGCCGCGGTCGCGTCGAACTGGTAGTCCAGCGCCCACACGTGGTCGGGGTGCTCGGCTTTGAGCAGTCCGGCGTCGGCGTCGGAGTCTCCTGTGCGCTGTCGCTTGCGCCGCTTCGGCGGCACCCGAAGGCCCTCCTCGCGCCACAGGCGCTGGACTTTCTTGCGGTTCACCGCCCAGCCGTCGCGCACCAGCACCGCATGGGCCCGCCGATACCCCCACCGGGGGCGGTTCTCGGCGAAGTCGCGCAGCTCGGCCCGCAGGTCCCGGTCGGGGTCCTGCTCGGCCGGCTCGTAGCGCTGGGTGGAGCGGTGCTGCCCGACGATCTCACACGCCCGCCGCTGCGACACCCCCAGCCGCTCGCAGAGCAGCCGGACGGCTCTGCGCCGCTGCGGCGGGCTCACCATTTTGCCCGGCTGATCTCCCGCAAAGCGTCGATCTCCAGCTCCTTGTCGGCCACGATCCGCTTCAGCCGCGCGTTCTCGGCCTCCAGCTCCTTGAGACGCTTCACGTCGTCGGCCTTGAGGCCCCCGTACTGATTGCGCCACCGATGAAACGTCGCCTCCGACACCTCCAAACGCCGCGCCACATCCGCGATCTCCGCCCCCTCGCCCAAAAGCCGATCGGCCTCCCGCAGCTTGCGCACAATCTGCTCGGGCGTGTGCCTTCGCCTCGCCATAGTCGTGATCCTCCTCCATCCAGCAACACTGGACAACGAACTCTCACAACAGGTGGACCAAACTCAGGGGGTCACGCCACAGGCGATGTCACTTTCGTATAGGGCATCCGTCATGGTGTTGCCCCAAGTGTCAGAAGCTTGGCGGATCATTCGTGGCTTAAATTGGTACCCGTTCTTGGCCCGTACGTCGTCGAAATGGAGGGCACCGAGCAAGCGGTCAGAGACAGACTCAAGGATCTCGTGTAGCCACGTCGTTGTCGGATCTGGATTGGAGTCCGGAACTTGGGTTGCGTCCAGTTCAGTAAGGACTTGATGCGCTGCCCTCATCAAGGAAGAACACATGAGGAGCAACGTTGTGAGGCGTTGTTGACCGTCTACAACGTGATAGACATCGGTCGGTAACGCATTTGCATTCATGGGGTCCACTGCGTGCTTGCCAGCGAAGAAGATCACAGAGCCCAGGAATGTCGAAGGGTTGTCTCCAGCGGCTACTCGGTCCGTTCCGGCGAATAAATCCTCAAAGAGCCGCTCAATCTGGTCAGAACCCCACGTGAAACTGCGCTGATACGTGGGGACGTAGAAGCAAAGCCCCTGACGCCCGATCAGCTCTCCGAAGGTCGGCGAGCTGTGATGGAAGTCATTTTGCGAATTCACAGTGATTGAGGGTGTTGCACAGCGATGACAATAGTGCTCAACCTATATGAGCATGATCACAGGCCCATCGGGAGACGGTCTCTGAAGCGAATTCCCCATATCGCAAGGACCTCTGACGACTCCGACTTGTGGATCCACGCTCAGGAGGACGCGGAGGCTCTGAGAACTGCGGTGCAGACTCTCCTAAACGAGCGCCAATAGCCACGAGCCGGTCGTTCGCCTCGACCTGCATCTTGCTGCACCGCAGCAACACCGGTGTTGTCACCTCACAAGTATGCCTACATCAAGACCAGTTCTGTCAAGAGTTTTGTGATATATCAGTCAATATCACCCTTCATCGCTCAGCGGCGCTGGATGCCAGCCAGAAGCTGTCATGGGCGTCGGTATCATTGTGGCATGGATTTTGGGGCTGTGACCTGCGGGAATGCCGGGAATGGCGTGCATGTTGACGCGGTGGACGTATCCGGGCTGGACGATGGGGCTTTGGATTTGCGGCTGCGGCAGATCGGTCAGGCTCGTAATCGGTTGGAGGGGTTTTTGGCTGAGGTGGTGGCTGAGAAGACTCGGCGCAGCAGCTCGTTTGACGCTGCGAACTCTTTGAAGGCCGAGTTGCGCCAGTCGAGGCATCAGGCTGACCGGACGCTGCGGGAGGCCGAGCAGTTGGAGAAGCTGGCGGCCACTCGGGACGCGCTGGTAGGCAGCCGGATCAACACAGAGCACGCCCGGATTTTGGGGACTGCGGCTCAGAATGGGCCGCTGGATGAGGCCAAGATGCTGGAGGCGGCGGAGACGCAGACGCCGGAGCAGTTGCGCAAGACGGTGCGCGACCATCAAAACGAGATGGCCGGCGATGACGGGGCAAAGCGGTTCGAGCGCCAGCGCAAGGCCCGCACGGCCAGGTTCTCAGAGCGCGATGACGGGATGTGGCAGCTGTTCGCTTTGTTCGATCCGGTGGCGGCGGCGCGGATCCGCAAGGCGCTGAACAAGGCGACCGACGACGACTGGCGGACCGACAACCGCCGCGAGCACACCGCCGACCGGCACCGCCGCGCCGACGCTTTGGAGCGGCTCATCACCCGCACGATCTCCGCGGACGGAAGCGAGCAGCCCCACGGCACCACGCTGTTGTTGATGGCCGACTACGACCTAATCGACGACAAGCTGGGCCGCCCCCGCTTGGCTGACGGCACCCCGCTTCCGCCAAACGAGTTCCACAGGCTGGCTTGTGACGCCGACATCTTGTGCGGCCTGTTCAAAGAAGCAAGCACCGAGCCCATCTGGATGGGATCAACCAGCCGCCACCCCAACTTCGCCCTGCGAGCTGCCCTCGAGGCCCGAGACGGCGGCTGCATCGGCTGCCGCAAAGAACCCGAATGGTGCGTGGCCCACCACATCGTGGAATGGCAACACGGAGGCCCCACCCAACCCGACAACCTCGTACTGGTCTGCCACGACTGCCACCAAAAAGTCCACCACCGAAACTGGGCCGTCGAAAAACACCCCGACACCAGTCGCTTCTACTTGCGGCCCCCTTGGCAAGAGCCACCCAAGCCTCCGGCGGTAGCCCCTACACCCCTACGGATGTAGACCTGTACAGAGTCAGCAATCAGCCATAGACATGAGCGCGTCACACATCTGTCTGCGGCCCTGGGGGCTGAGCCAACCCATCTTGTAAGTCAAGTATGACTTTCGCACTGACTGGAGATTGTCGAACGTCGCCACGCTGTCTTGATCAAGTCCCTCGGCGCGACCTACCGGCACACAGGTCGGGATTGATCGGAGGGTGGTGGTCACCGGAGCAACAACCACCTCATTCAGCACTGGGATGACCTGGTCTCTGGAAACTACGACCGCCGGACGGCTCTTCTCGCCGGGTAGTTCCATGAACCAGATGTCGCCCTGCCTCATTCCTGGTCAGCCCAGCCGGGGCTAGGACGAAGCGGACCATCGCCTAAAGGAATCCCTTGCTCGATCACCAATGGCTCCGGCAGCAACTTTCCGTCAGCAGTCCAAACCCAATTCTCAAGTTCTTCCTGGGGTTGATGGCGATATGACTTGGCCATCTCCTCTCCAATGCGGGCCCGGCGAATGTCGTCGTCCAAGCGCTCTACTGCCCGGCGGACGACTTCGGAGCGGGTCTCCCCCACACCCTCATCTACCAATCGGTCGATTGCCTCAATTTGCTCGTCGCTAAACCGAACCGGGACTGGAGTAGCTGTCATACAAATAGTATACGACTTGCATGTCGGCGCTCGTCAAGGTTGTTTTGCCTGGCTGATAGCCAGATTTCTCACGAGCCCATGGGTTGGAGTTCGTCTTCTAGGCCTTCTTCTTCTCGCACCAGGTTCCAGCCGAAGCGCTCGGCTAGGGCTTCGCGGCCTTCGTCGGGGCCGCTGGCGATGATCTCGTCGCCGGCATAGAGCGCGGCGCTGCCTCGGGGGCGGTATATGTAGCGGCCGGCCCGGCGGATGGCCAGCACGGTGAAGCCGGGCTCGATGTTGAGGGCCAGCTCCTTGAGGGATGCCCCGTCGGCGCCGCTGAGGCGGGCCACGGGCAGCTCGACCACCACCTCGTCGGAGTCGCCGAGGGCGATCTCCAATATCGGGTGGACCTCTTCGCCCTGTTCCACCAGCGAGATCATCTGGCGGGCCTGATCGCCGATGTCCTCGGCGGCTTGGCCCAGATGGAGCAATCCCCGCAGCGGCGAGGGGTCGATGTTGTTGGACGCAGCCCGCAACACCCAGAGCTCCAACTGGTGGTTCATCTCGTCGAGGCGTCCCTCCAGAAGCCGCACCTGCGCGGCCAGGCCCCGGTCTTTGAGCACCAGCGCCGAGTAGGCCAGCCCCACCGCTGCCTCCGACAGGTCCTTCATCTCCACCAGCACGTCCACCGCCCGATCCAGATCCGAGATCCAGGGATCTTCGGGCGCCACCGGCTCCTCCCACATGGGCGCGGCGGCCAGCTGGTGCAGGCGCATGATGCCATCGGGCGAGCCCCGCAGGAACAGCACGTCGCCGGGCATCATGAGCTGGTCGCCGCCCACGTCGGTGATCCAGCTGCGTTCTCGCCGGATGGCCATTACCCGCATTCCGGCCACCACGGGCAGCTCCAGGTCGCCCAGGGGGCGGCGCACCATGTGGGATCCCTCGTGTACCACCAGCCGGTGGGAGATCTCCTCAGCGCTGGACAAGTCGGCCACCAGCTCGGCGGGGATGCCCAGGCGGCGGGAGACAATGCGGGAGATGTCCACCGCGTCGTTGGCGATCCGCTCGATGGCGCTGATCACCTGGAGGACCGACGACATGCCGTCGGCCTCGCGGGGATGGCGCACCGCCATGATGCACACCGCCCGCATGTCTTTGACCAGCTCGGTCATCTGCACCTCGAGCTCGTCCACCTCGGTGGCCATGTCTGGGTCGCCGAAGAACAGGGCGGCGTAGGCCAAATCGACCATCAGCTCGGAGAGGTCTTTGGCCTCGGCGAGCATGGCCCGAAGGTTGCGGGGTTTATCGTCCATTGTTGAGTCTCTCCAAGTTAGCCATCAGAGTTAGCCGCCAGTACTGGAATCAGTCATTTGCCCTTCACCCTGCCTCACCCCGCCCCAACGGCCTCGATGGCGAACACCAGGGTGAGGGCGCCCACCAAATCGAGCACCGCGGTCACCGTCGGGATCCCCACGCTGTCGGGGTCGATACCGAAGCGGACGGCGGCAATGGTCCCGTAGTAGGCCACAGCCACCACAACGACCACCGCCAGGATTCCGGCGATCAGCGCCACCCCCACCAGCCGTCCCACACCTGGCCCGGCCAGATCCACCAGCGATCCCGCTCCCTGCGACACCAGGGCCACAATCACGAATACCGGCAGCGCCAGCCCGATGGTCACCCCAACGTCGGTGCGGGCCCCCCGATGGGGCACAACCGAGGGGCCGATCAAACCCAGGTGGAGCTTGCTGGACAGCCGATTGGTCAAGATGCCGCCCAGTGCGCCGGCGGTGGCCAGAAAGCCGGGAATCAGAATCAGCAGCACGGGGCGCTCGGAGAACACCTCGAATCGGTTCTCCACGGTCACCCCGGCCATCAGCGACAGAAATCCGGCCAGCACCAGCACCGGGATCGACTCCCGCAGAACGGTCCGCAGCTCGGGGGCCTTGGAGCGGAGCGCGGCGGCCGACGACACAACCGTGACGGCGGCCAACAGCCCGGCGATTACCGGGGTGACCGTGTCGATGCGCACCAGATAGGAGGCCAAGATGAGCGCGGGCAGCGCCAGCACATCGCCGGCTGCGGTCACCATGGGGGCGGTCACGTTGTCGGGGTCGAGGCCCCAGCGCACCGACCCGGTGGCCATGCCCAGCGTCGCCAGCAGCACGAATACCGAGGCCAGCATCCCGCCCACCACCGAGATGACCACGTAGTCGGCCACGCCGATGGCGTTCTCCACCCCGAGGTTCGAAGCCATCGCCGAGGCCAAAAGGGCCAGCACCAGCGTCATGAGGAGCGTCAAGACCAACGAGGCCCAAACGTTTTGGCCCACCACGCTGGACGACCGCAGCGACAGCCGGAACGTGCCGGTGTGGATGGCGGTGCCCAGCCGGCTGCCCAGTGCTCCGAAGATCTTCCCCGGAAGCGCGATGGCCGCTGGCACCAACAGCAGCAGGCCGGGCAGCTCGGCCAGCCGCTCGTGGCTGCGACCCAGCACCAACCCTGCGACAACGCTGGTCACCGCCAAGATGCACAGCGCCCCCAGCGACTGGCGCACGCCGCGGGGATCGGGCCCGAGGAGGCGGACCAGTTGCAGTCGGCTCCCCGACCGCCGAAGGAGAGTGAGCATTGTGCGGGAGAGCATGAGGACGACTTCCCGCCCGGCTACCCCGCGGCGGCCTGACCCAGTTGGCGCAGACGGGCCTGGCAGTGCTCCCAGGCCTCTCCCAGGATGTCGGCCACCGGGCGCACCTCGTCGATGCGGCCCATCACCTGGCCGCCAAAGGGGACGGCCACGTCCATCTGACCGCCGAAATACTGGTCCATGAGCCGGTCGAGGCCGGGCATCTGCACCTGGTCGTGGTGCTCCATCTCGGCGGTGAGATCGGTGCGCAGCGCCCGCATGCCGGGCCGCCCGAACCGGTTCAACAACACGGTGTCGGTCTCCGCGGCGGCCACCACCGCCTGCTTCCAGTTGTCGTGTACCGGCGACTCGGCGGCCGACAGCATCCTGGTGCCCATCTGCACCCCGTCGGCCCCCAGGGCCAGCGCCGCCGCCATGGACACCCCGTCGCAGATGCCTCCCGCGGCGATGACCGGCACGTCCACCTCTGCCACCACCAGCGGGGTCAGCACCATGGTGGACGAGCCGTGGGGATTCTTGAACCCGCCGCCCTCCACCCCCTCCACGATGAGGCCGTCCACCCCGGCATCCACTGCCTTGAGGGCGCCCCGCAAGGTGGGCACCACATGGAAGACGGTGATCCCGGCGTCTTTCAGCATGGAGGTGAACCGGTTGGGATCGCCCGCGGAGGTGGTCACAAACCCCACCTCGTGTTCGATGACAAAATCGATGACAGTGGCGTCGGGCACCAGCAATTGGGCGATGTTCACCCCCCACGGACGGTCGGTGAGGTCGCGCATCTTGGCGATCTCCACCTTGATGTCGTCGAGCTGGCCCGAGGAGGTCTCGATGATGCCCATGGCCCCGGCGTTGGACACCGCTGAGGCCAGCTGGGCCCGGGCGATGTAGCCCATGGGGGCCTGCACCACGGGGATGTCGATGCCCAGCAGCTCGGAAATGCGGGTTCTCATCGCGCCAGCCTCATCGGCAACGGCGTCTTGGGTGAAATCCGAGGCCGCACGGCATCCACCCCAACGAGCACATTCCCATTGGCCGGGATGGGAGCAATCACTTTCGCCGCCCCGGGCCGAACCCCCGGCGCCGGAGCTGGCGCAGAAGCGGGGGCAGCGGGCGGCGCAGGGGCCGGTAGAACAGCGGCAGCCGGTGGTAGGGAGAGGGCCGATCCGTGCTCCACTTGCCCGGCGGCGCCGACGTGATCGAGGCCAGGCCCACCAGGCAGTTGTCGTAGTTCACCCGCCAACCGGCGAAGTCGAGCCATGCCCGCTCGCGGTCTTCCACGACGGGAACTCCGGCGCTGCGCAGCGCCTCGTAGGTGTCGTAGAACTCGTGGCGGCGCACCGTAATCGGGGAAATGTCCTTTGGATCGGGGTCATATTCGATGGCGAAAAAGTCGGCGATGTTGCGCAAAGCCACATAGCCCGCCCGGATCATGAACGGCGTGGCGGGAGAATGGGGCACCGCCACCGTCGACAGCATTATGGCGGCCGTGTCCAAGATGCAGCCCGCGGCAACAACCCATGAGCGATCGGAGCGCACCGACCGGAAGAAGGCCAGCGCCGGATAGGTCTGGTGGGTCTCCTCGATATGGATGAACCAGTGCTCCCACTCGGTCCAGGTCTCTCCCATGTTCTCGAGGCCGCCGGTCTCGTGGGCCAGAATGATCATGGCCTCAGGCGTGGGCGGGGTTCCGGCCCTGATTTCCAGTCGGGCCACTGCGGACTCCCGAGCGCTGAACGCCATGTACATGAGGGGCAGGAAGCTGATCAACAGCGCCACAATGCCCAACCCAATGAGGGCCTCGCCTATCGACAGAACCAGGCTGGCCAGGTCTTCGGTGTCCCGAAAGCCCAACGTGGTGAGCGACGACCCGCTCAGCACCAACGCCTCCCGATACGGCCGCACATCCAGCGCCCAGAACATCATCGAGAACCCGTAAATGACCCCGGTAGCCCACACCATGGGCAGCAGCATGAGCGTGGTGGGGGCATAGCGGGCCAGCACCGCGTCTTTGGCCTCATACGACTTGCGGCGGCGGGCGACCAACGAGAACAAATGCCTCATGCCCACGTACACGAAGCGGATCAAAAGGCTCCGCTCGGCCCGGGGCACCACCACGGTTTGTATGGCGGCCAACAGCGTGCCCACTGCGATCAGAGCCCCGATCGCGAACACAACTGTCTCAGCGAAGCTCATACCCGCACCAGAATACGGGACTCCCGCTTACGCCTTGTTCAACCTCGATGACTACCCGGCTTGGATTGCCCGCCTACCACTACTGTTCAGCCATGGCGAAGATCCAGATCGGCCCTGAGCTGACCAACGACGCCCCGGTGGGAACGGCCATCGGGGCGGTCCCGCCCCGGCGCTCACCGGTGGAGGTGCCCACCCATCGGTACATCTCACCGGAGTGGGCCGAGTTGGAGATGGCCCATGTCTGGCCTCGGGCCTGGCAGCTGGCCTGCACGGTGGACCATGTGCCGTCGCCGGGCGACTGGTTCGAGTATTCGGTGGGCAACCTGTCAGTGCTCATCGTGCGGGGCGACGACGGGGTGCTGCGGGGATTCCAGAATGTATGCCGCCACCGGGGCAACGTGCTGTGCACCGGCTCGGGGTCGGGGCTCACCGAGCTGCGCTGCATCTACCACCGCTGGAGCTGGACGCTGGACGGCAAGCTGCGGGAGGTGCCGTCGCGCCGGGGCTTCGGGGCGCTGCGCAACGACGACTATCCGCTGTTCCCGGTTCAGGTGGGCACATGGGGACCGCTGGTGTTCGTGAATCTAGACCTGGACGCCGAGCCGCTGGAGGAGTACCTGGAGGCCATCCCCGGCCTGTTGGAATGGGCCCGCATGGAGGAGTACGCCTGCGCCTACGACCTCACCGTGCCGCTGCCGTGCAACTGGAAGACCCTCATAGAGGCATTCAGCGAGACCTACCACGTGCAGGGCATACACCGGGAGATGCTGCCCAGCTGCGATGACGTCAACTCGGTGAACCGTCTCTACGGCCGCCACGGCTCGCTGCACCAGCCCTACGGGGTGCCTAGCCCCCGGCTGCGCGACGGGGCCACCGATCAGGAGATATGGGAGTCCATCATCGTCACCCAGGGCGCCCGCTACGGCCAGGACTCCGAGAATCCGGGGCCGTGCCCGCCGGTTCCCGACGGCGGCAGCGTGCGCGACGTGCTGGAGGAGCTGGTGCGGGCCCAGACCACCCAAAAGGGCCTCGACCTCGACAGCTTCGACCAATCGCAGATGCTGGATTTGTTCCAGTTCAACCTGTTCCCCAACATCACGGTGATCGTGATGTGCGACAGCATCACCGTGCTCCGATCCCGCCCGGGCGACACCCCCGACGACGCCTTCATGGACTTGCTGCACCTCGACCGGCGACCCCCCGGCACCGATCGGACCCCGCCCATGCAGGCTGTCATCCCCGCCGAAGAGGCCTCCATGAACCTGGTGTTCGACCAAGACCTCTCCAACCTCCAGCGAGCCCAGCGCGGCCTGCACCAACCCGGCCTCAACCACATCGTGCTCAGCCGAGAGGAGATGCGCATCATCAACCTCCACTACAACCTCGAAGAGTTCATCGGCATCCGCGAGCTCTCCGACGAGGCCGTCGCCGAAATAGAGGCCCTCAGAGCCCAGCCCGCCGCCATCGGCCCCGTCGTGGGCTAGGACTCAGGCTCAGCTGCGGCGTTGGCGGGCTATTTCGAAGCAGAGGATGGCGGCAGCGGCGGCGACGTTTAGGGATTCGACTGACTCGGCCGTGGGGATGGACACCCAGCGGTCAATGGCCGCAGATTGATCCAGTTGGTCGAGGCCGTGGGCTTCGTTGCCCACCACCAGGGTGAGGGGGCCGGTGAGGTCGGCTTGGTGGTAGGGGTCGCCTCGGTGGGGGTCGGCGCCCACTCGCTCCCCTTTCGGGCCAGTCTCGGCCAGGGGGACTCGGAACAGCGCGCCGGCCGAGGCCCGCACGGTTTTGGGGTTCCAAGGGTCTACAGATTCTGGGCTGAACACCACTGCTTGGGCCCCGGCGGCCACTGCGGTGCGCACAATGGTGCCGGCATTGCCGGGGTCGGCCACGCCGGCCAGTTCGACGGCGAAGTCGCCATCGGCAACGGGAATGATGTCGGGGATGCGGGCGGTGGCCATGACCCCTTGGGGGGTGACAACCGAGCCCACCTTGGCCAGAACACCGTCGCCCACCGTCCACACCGGGGCGTTCACTGAGACTCCCAGGTCGGCCCACAGGTCGACCACGGGCTCCACGAACACGTCAACGATCTCCAGATCGGCGGCCACCGCCTCGACCAGCAGTTGCGGGCCGTCGATGACGAACTTGCCGGCCTCAGTGCGATCTCGTCGGTTGCGGACCAGTCGGCGAAGTTCCGCAATCCGGGGGTTTCGGGGGCTGAGTGGCTTGCTGATGGGCAGCTCTACCCGACCGAGGCGGACTCTTGCTCCGCCTCTGCCGCAGCCTTGGCCACCTCGACCAGCGCAGTGAAGGCCGCCGGATCATTCACGGCCATCTCGGCCAGGATCTTGCGGTCTACCTCGACGTCGGCCAGCTTCAAGCCGTTGATGAAGCGGCTGTAGTTGGTGCCGTTTTGGCGGCAGGCGGCGTTGATGCGCTGGATCCACAGGCGGCGGAACTCGCCCTTGCGGGCCCGGCGATCCCGGAAGGCGTATTGGCCGCTGTGCATCAACTGCTCGTTGGCGCCCCGGAACGTGCGGCTCTTGTTGCCGTAGTACCCCTTGGCCCGCTTCACCACCGCCCGGCGGCGCTTGCGGGCGGTGACGGCGCGCTTGACTCTGGCCATCGTGTGCTTCTCCTTGAACTCGTGCTTGTCGCTTCAGGCCCTACAAGCCCAGTTGGCGCTTCACGGCCGGGGCGTCGGCAGCCGACACCTGGGCCGGGCCGCGCAACTGGCGCTTGCGCTTGGGGGCCTTCTTCTCGAGGATGTGGTTCTTGTAGGCGCTTCGGCGGCGGATCTTGCCGGTGCCGGTGGTCTTGAACCGCTTGGCCGCGCCTCGGTGGGTTTTCATCTTGGGCATGTCAGTTTCCTGCGCTGTGGGAGCTTCGAATTCTCTTGTTCAAATGATCTCAAACAAATGATCTCAAGTTTGAGTTCAAGTGGCAGATTCGGTTGTCGTGGCCTCTTCAACCGGAGGGGGAGCAGACCGGGCGGCCTGCTTGCGGGACTTGCTTTTGACCGGCCCCAGCACCATCACCATGTTACGGCCGTCCAACCTCGGATAGACCTCAACCTTGGCCACTTCTTCCACTTCGGCGGTTATGTTGTCGAGGATTCGCCGCCCCAATTCGGGATGCTGCACCTCGCGGCCGCGGAACATGATCGTGACCTTTACTTTGTAGCCTTCCTCAAGAAAGCCCCGCACCTTCCTCGTCTTGGTATCGAAGTCACCCGGTCCGATCTTGGGCCGATACTTCATCTCCTTGACGATGATGTTGGTGCTGTTTCGCCGGGACTCCTTGGCCCGCTGGGCGGCTTCGTACTTGTACTTGCCGTAGTCCATGATCCGACAAACCGGGGGGTTCGCCTTATCGGCGACCTCCACCAGGTCGAGGCCGGCTTCACTGGCCATGTCCAACGCCTCAGGCAGCTGGCGAATGCCTATCTGCTGTCCGTCCTCACCAACGAGCCGCACCTCTCTGGCTCTGATCCGGTCGTTGATCCGGGGCTCAGCATCTGCCGAAGCTATGGCCGATCACCGCTCTGCAATGCGCATGTTCCTCTCTCTTGACTATTGGGACCGGCACGCTGGGAACAAATCTCGATCCCGCTTGCGTACCGAAGTTGCGGGGTAACAGTATCAGCGTTGAGGGACAATCACGCCAGACGAGGCAAAAAGGAGTGTAGGGAAGACGATGAGCACACTGTGGACACCAGGCGGCGAGGTACCGGTTGACGACGGCCGAGGACAGACGGCGACCCCGCCGCCACAAGACCCGCCCGATCAAGTTGAAGACCCGCTGGCCGGGCTGAGCGACGAGGAACGGGCTCAAGCCGAGGAGCTGGCCCAGCAGCTGGCCGAGGCCCGGGAGCACATCGCCAACACCCCCGCGTCGGTAGTGGTGGGGAACCACGCCATGGGGCTGTATGAGCTGGGAGCCATCCACCTCAGCCAGCAGCCCCCCAACTTGGAAGAGTCCCGATTGGCCATCGACGCCCTGGGTGCGCTGGTGGAGGGGCTGGAGGGACGCCTCGGCGAGCACGAGGCCACCCTCAAAGACGCCCTTCATCAGATCCGCATGGCGTTCGTGCAGGTGTCCCGGGCGATGGAGGGTGGCGCCGAAGACGCCGAATACTCAGAAGAAGGCGATCCGGGGGCTAGCGGGTAGTAATTCCTGCCGCTTCCCAAACACCCCGGTGGCCCGGGGCCAAGTGGAGGGTCACCGCGATGCCTGCGGTGATAGTGCGGGTCCCGTCGGCAATGGCGGTGCAATGGAAGGGATAGGCCGTACCGTCTTCCGCGGCGATCGTCCCCCAGCCGGTAGCCCCGTCGAAGCTGACAACGGTGCCGATGAGGGGAATGTTGCGACCAGCCAAGCTCAATGGACGATCTTCGCCAACGGGAGCTCGATGATGTCGCTAGCCCCGGCATCGCACAGATCGGGGATCAGCACGTTGATGTCCGCTTTGGGCACCACCGTCTCCACCGCATAGCCGTGGCCCCCGAACAGCTCGTTGACCGTGGGCGCCTTCATGGACGGCAGCAGGTCGATCACCTTGTCCAGGCTTTCCGACGGCACGTTCATCTTGACCAGCACCTTGCCCCTGGCTTCCAGCACCCCGCCCAACAGGGTGTGAATCTGCTCCATGGCATGGCGACGCTCGGGGTCGGCATAGCTGGCCGGGTTGGCAATCAGCTCGGTGTAGGAGGTGAGGATGGTGTGGATGATCCTGAGGCCGGCGGCCCGCAGCGCCCGCCCGGTCTCGGTGATCTCCACCACCGCATCCACGATGTCGGGGGCCTTGGCCTCGGTGGCCCCGTACGACAGGGCGATGTCGGCCTCGATGCCCAAGTCGTCGAAGAATCGCTTGGTGAGGGCCGGATACTCGCTGGAGATCTTCACCCCCTGGGGCAGATCCTCCGCCGCGTTCCACGGCGAGTCGTCGGGCACCGCCAGCACCATCCGGATCGGCCGGGAGGTGTTCTTGGAGTATTGGAGCTGGCCCAAAGACACCACGTCGCTGTCGGTCTCGGCCACCCAGTCGCGCCCGGTGATGCCCAGATCGAACAACCCGTCGGCCACATAGCGGGGAATCTCCTGGGGCCGCAGAATGCGGACATCGCTGATGCGGGGGTCGTTGATCGTGGCCTTGTAAGCCACTTCCGAGCTGCGGTTCACCGGGATGTCGGCGGCGTCGAAGAGCTCCAAGGTCGCCTTTTCCAGCGAACCCTTGGGCAAAACCAACGAAAGCATGCCCCAACGCTACCGGGCTGCAAGTGCGGGGCTGGTGTCAATACCCGGTTGCCCCGTCCCGGTTCCCAGCGTACGGCAAACGTTCTCCGTTCAACTCGGCCGCAAGTCGATCCGCAGGTCGGGACCGAGGCGGGTGACGGCGCAGATCTCGCCTCGCCAGAGGTCATCGATGGTGGGGGTGGCGGGGCCGGTGAACATGGGGTGGGCGTCGTTGCCGCCGGAAAAAGCGGGGGCCAGGTAAACGGTGTAGTGGTCCACCAGACCAGCTCGGTGGAAGGCGGCCGCGGTGGTTGCGCCCCCTTCGACCAGAAGCTGGATTACACCCCGCTCCCCCAGCTCGGCCAGCACCTGCTCCAGCGGACCATCCATCTCCATCGCGGGGTGGACACGGGCCTCGGGCGGCGCGGTGCCCAACACCACTCGTAGCGGCTGGGTGGTGCGGGGGGTCACCCCGGCGGGAGGCTGCCAGTCCCGCACCGTGAGGGCGGGATCGTCGGCTCGAACGGTGCCCGCCCCTACCAGCACAGCGTCGCTTTCGGCTCTCAGCCGGTGTACGTCGGCCCGGGCCTCAACACCGGTGATCCAGCGGCTAGTGGCATCGGGGGCGGCAATGCGGCCGTCCAGGGTGGCGGCCAGCTTCAGCACCACCCAGGGGCGCCGGGTGCGGCGATGCTTCAAGTAGGGGCCCAGCAACTCAGCGGCCTCAGCGGCCCTCACCCCCGTCTCCACGTTCAAGCCAGCCCGTTGCAGGGCTGCGATGCCCTTCCCCGACACCGCAGGGTCGGGATCCTCCACCGCCACGAACACCCGAGTGATCCCCGCGGCGATGATGACTTGGGTACACGGCCCGGTGCGACCTTGGTGGTCGCACGGCTCCAACGTGGTGTAAAGGTCGGCGCCTTCGGCACACGAGCCGGCAGCTTCCAGCGCGTTGATCTCCGCGTGGTTGCCACCCGGTGGCGATGTGGCCCCCAAGAACGTCTGGCCGCCGGTATCAACCACCGCTCCCACCCACGGATTGGGCGAAGTGACCAGCCGACAGGAACGGGCTGCTTCCAGGGCCAGATCCATCATCTGGGCTGGATTGGGTTGGCTCGAGGTCAATGCTCGGTGGGCTGGTCGGCCAGCAGGCGCAGGGCGTGGGGGACGACGTCGAGCACCGCGCCCAGGCACTCCACCGAACCCTTGGGGGAACCGGGCAAGTTCACAATCAATGCTGTGCCCCTCGTTCCGGCAATCGCCCGGGACAAGCGCCCGAAGGGGCTCACCAGCCGGGAGGCTTCGGCCAAACCATCGGCCCTTCGCTCCAGCACCGCGGCGGTGCCCTCCGGAGTGAGATCGCGGGGGCCGAAGCCGGTACCGCCGGTAGTGGCAATCAGGCCGGCAAATCCCTCAGACATGTCCAAGAGGGCGTCGCGCACCGACTCGACGCCGTCCTCCACCGCTCGACGGTCGGCAATCTCATAGCCCTCGCCGGCCAGCATCTCCACTAGGGCGTCGCCCGAGCCGTCTTGGCGGGTGCCGGCGATCACGCCGTCGGACACCGTGAGAATCTTGGCGGCCAGTCCGGTCGCTTCTTGGTCTGTCATTGCCGATCAGGCTACTGGCCTGAACCGGCGTGGTGAGGGGCTTGGTACTTGGCCACGAACATTGCGTCGGTGTTGTGGTCTTGGGGGAGGATTAAGGCGCCGCGGCCCTGGGGACGCCAGCGGGTGTCGTCGATAGGGACGGCTTCGGCTCCAGGATGCTCTCGGGCCACCATCTGGTCGATTTTCGCCGTTTCGGCCGATGTCATGGTGCAGACGGAATAGACCACCACTCCCCCCGGGCGGGCCAAGTTGAATGCTGCTTGGACCAGCTTGGCTTGGAGGAGGGCCAACTCTTCTACGTCATCGGGTTTCACTCGCCAGCGGGCATCGGCCCGCCGGCCCAGCACGCCCAGGCCGGAACACGGTGCGTCTACCAGCACCCGGTCGAAGGAATGGGGGCGAAATGGCGGCTGGCAGCCGTCGGCGGCTACTACTCCGGCTAAGGACGCTCCTGTCTTGGCGGCATTGGCCGCCACCAGCGAAGCCCGATGCGGGCGGTGATCAGCAGCCACCACGGTTGCCAGATGCCTGGCCAGTGCGGTGGCCTTGCCTCCGGGGCCGGCGCACATGTCCAGCACCTTCTCCCCCGGCTGGGGGTCGACCAGTTCGGCTACCCACTGCGATGCCCGATCTTGGACATAGCCGTCGGGGCGGGTGGTGACTGGCGAAGGCTGGTTCATCTGCTCCAGCGCGGCATGGGCCTCTGACATCCCGAGGTCGGCCTCCAATCGCTCCACCATCCAATCCGGGTAGCTCAGCCGAACCGCCTCAGTGGGCCAGGCCGATTCCACATCAGCCAGCCGACGCAGCACCGCGTTGACAAATCCCCGTTGGCGGCGGGGTGCGGCTTCGACGGTCTCGCTCACCGCGGCATAGGCCGGGGTGTCCAGCATGTGCAGCTGGTAGGCGCCGATCCGCAGCAGGTTGCGGGTGGTGAGGTCGGGCGGGTCGGACACGAAGCCGTCGATCAGGTGGTCCAGCGCCCGACGCATGCGCGTGACCCCATAGACCAATTCGGTGATCAGCCCGGCATCGCGGGCGGGCAGTTCGGCTGAGGCCAACACCAGGTTGGCGTAGGCGCCGTCCCGCTCAACCCGATCGACGAGCTTGGCGGCAACGGCTCGGGCGTTCTTCGAAACTGGCCCCGATTGGGAGGAGCTCACAATCCGAGCCGGTCACCGGGCGTGGGACGGGCACCTCTGATCCAGTCCTCGGCGGCCTGCCGGGACTTGCCCTCGGCCTGCACACCAACCAACTCCAGCAACCCTTGGCCAGTACCCACGCAGGCTCCGTCCATCTGCCCTGGTGGAAGGGAGCCTTCGATGGAGCGAGCCGACCAGACCTTGAGGTTCTTGCCCTTCCACGAGGTCCACGCCCCCCCCACCCGGACTTGCCGGCACAAGGACTCTGCGGACTGCCCCCAGTCGAGGCGGAGTTCGTCTCGGGTGACTTTGGCGGCGTAGACCGGCTCGCCCTCCTGGGGTTCTGGCACACCAAGGCCCTCATTCAGGGCATCCACGAGCATTGGAGCCGCGATTTCCACCAATTCGGCCCGCAGCGCCTCGGCCGTGATGTCGGGCCCAATGGGGACCTCGACTCGACGGTAGACCCAGCCGGTATCCAGACCCTCAGCCACCTCCATCAGGCACACCCCGGTGGTCTGGTCCCCGGCCAGGATGGCCCGTTCCACGGGGGCCGCCCCCCGCCAGCGGGGCAGCAGTGAGAAATGGACGTTGACCATGGCGAGCCGATCCAGCACATGGGGCTTGATGATCTGCCCGAAGGCCACCACCACGCCCAGATCGGCATCGGCGTCCAACACATCGTCCACATCCGAGGAAACCGAGATGCCCAGGTCTTGGGCGGCGGCCTTCACCGGACTGGGGGTGGGTGCCGCCCGCCGGCCTCGGCGCTTGTCGGGTCGGGTCACTGCCAATGCCACGTCGAACCCGGCGACAACCAGCGCTTCCAGGAAGGGCACCGACTCGCGAGGAGTGCCGAGGAAGACAAGCCGGCGAATTTCCGCCGGCGGGTCGATCACGGCAGCGACAGCCCGTCGCCGGTGGCAGGAGGACGGCTCGGCCCACTCATCGCACGCTCCCGGAGAATGCGCTTGGCCTCCCGGCGCTGATCCTCGTCCAAGTAGTCGAGCAGGATCTTGCCCTCCAAGTGATCCAGTTCGTGCTGGAACAGCCGGGCCTCCAGATCTTCGGCTTCAAGGGTGACCTCGTTGCCGTCCAAGTCATAGGCCTTCAGGTGGATGCTGCGGGGACGGACGATCTCCCACGACAGCTCGGGCACCGACAGGCAGCCCTCGTTGTAGGTCCACTCGCCGTCGCTCTCGGTGATCTCGGGGTTGACCAGCACGCCGGGACCGTCGCCAAAGTCGTACACGAAGAACCGCTGCGACACCCCCACCTGCGGAGCAGCCAAACCGATTCCGGGGGCCTCGTACATAGCGGTGAACATCTCCTGGCACAGGTCGGCCATGGCCCCATCGATGTCGGTCACGTCTTCGGCCACGCGCCGCAAAACCGGGTCGCCATATACCCGTATCCGCAGTGGGGCCATGAAAGCAGGTTACCGTCAAACCGTGGGCGACTCGCACTACTACAGCGCCTCACCCAGCGGGAAACGACGGCCGGGAACGGTCGGTTTACGGGTGGGCGATCTGGAGGTGGAGCTGACCACCGACCGGGGAGTGTTCGCGGCCGACGAGGTGGACTGGGGCACCCGATATCTCCTGGCCGAGGCCTCCCGCCCGCCCCAAAATGGCGCGTTGCTGGACTTGGGCTGCGGGTACGGCCCGATCGCAGTGGCGCTGAGCCTATGGGCACCTCAGGCGCCTCTGTGGGCCATTGACGTGAACTCCCGGGCCTTGGAGCTGTGCCGAGCCAATCTGGACCGCCATGGCCGCCCTGACGCCACGGTGTGCCATCCCGACGAAGTGCCCCCTGACGTGCGTTTTGCCGCCATCTACTCCAACCCGCCCATCCGCATCGGCAAGGCCGCCCTCCACGAGGTGCTGGCGAATTGGCTGGGCCGGCTAGCCGACGAGGGCCAGGCCTATCTGGTGGTGAACAAGAACCTGGGCTCCGATTCCCTAGCCCGCTGGCTCAACCAACAGGGCTGGCCCACCACCCGGCTCAGCTCCCGCCGCGGCTACCGAATCCTGGAGGTTCAACCGCAAACCTGAGCCAAATGGCCGTGTCCCAGGGATATAGTGAGAAGGCTTCCCCCGAGGCACATCCAGCAGGAAAGACATACGAATATGGATGTCACAACAACTGTCATGCTGAGCGTCTATGGGGCGAGCATTGTCAGCATCGTGGGTTTCTATCTGCGGCGCATCGAACAGCGCCTCGACAGCCTTGAGGCCAGCTTGAATCGCTCCATCGAGCGCTTAGACAACAAATTCGAGCGTACCGACGACAGGCTGAACAGCTACGGGGAGCGGATTTCGACCGTGGAGGGTCGCAACCTCGACTAGATCGCTCTGATGGGGTCGACGTCGATACGGAGACGGCCAGAGGGGCGCTCTACAGCAGCAAGGGCGTCACAAAGGGTGTCGTAATCGGGGGCCCGCAAGAAGAACTGACCGCCGGGATCGGGGGCGATCTGGACGCCCAGCGGGGTGCCGAAGCGCTCCATGAACTCCCCGGCGACCGGGCCGGAGACCACCGCGATGGCCCCATAGGGAGGCAGGCTCAACTCTTGGCGGCGGTCTCGTTCGGCGCGGGCCAATTGTGCGGGATCGGCCTGGAGCGCGGCCTGCACAACGGGGTCGTCGGGCATGCGAGTTTGCAGCACGATCTTTCCCCCATCGTCACGGGGGCCGGTGATTCGTGCTGCTCGGGCGATGAGGGCCAGGGCCTGCTCCCGAGCTCGGAATCGGGGAGCCAGCAGCTCTTGGTCGAATTCCAAGAAGGCGACCACGTCGAACGGGCGGCCCAAATGAAGCACTGCTTCGGTGCCCACCACCACCCGGGCGGTGGGTGGGCCGACATACCCACTGCTAGTGACCTCAGCCACTGGAGTGCGAAGCAGCGCCTCCACCTCCTCGCGGACCCGCTTGATCCCGGCCCGCAGGTTGCGCATCCCGGTGCTGCCGCACTCGGCACACACCAACGGTCGGCTGTGACCGGCAGCCCGGCACACTAAGCGCTTGTCGTCTTCCTGGCGCATGGATGCGCCGCATTCGGTACACACGGCCAGTTCGCCGCACACCCGGCAAGCCAGCAGCAGTGCCCGGCCCCGGCGGTTCAACACGCAGGCCGCCCTGTTTCCGTCGCGCAGCGCCTGAACCAGCTCCGGCGAATAGAGGCCCGCCCGCCCCGGGTCCTCGCGGCGGCGATCCACCATCTCCACCAGCGGCCAACTGGCCCGCTCGGTGTCCCGCGACGCGCGCATCAACGGCCGGGACCGCAGCGCCTCCAGGCTGGGCACCGGCGACATCAGCACGCAGGGCACGCCGGCTCGTCTAGCCCGCTCGATGGCTACATCCCGCCCGCTCCAGGTAGGAGCGGCTTCTGAGCGATACGACTCATCGTGCTCATCGATCACCAACACCGCGGCCAGTTCAGGTGCCGGCGCCCACGCGGCCGACACTGTGCCGACGACAGTGGCCCCCGCGGCGGCTGCGGCCCAGCCATCCGGATATCGGACTGCCCAGGCTCCTGCTCGTCCCAACCGCCTGGTCAGCTCATCAGCCCGCCCGTGATCGGGCACGAGGATCAAGGCCTGGCCTCGGGCCGCGGCGGCCAGCGCTATGGGCATCGGGTCTTCTGATGGCCCTTGGCGCAGGGTGTGGCCCTCCCCCTCGAACAGATCGGCATGATCGCCCGCAGACGCCATCCGGGAGCGCGACGGTCGGGGCAAGGCGGTCACTATGCGGGATGGCGAAGCGGTCCGCAGGAAATGGGCCCGACGGCCAGCCCAGCGCCAGGCCGCCCATTCGCTCAGGTCGATGAGCTCTCGGTCGGGCCCCAGGCTGCTGAGCTTGGCCAGCGGGGTGAGCTCCACTCCCTCGGGGGACTCCACGCCTGCTTCGGTGATCCAGCCCCCCACCCGCCGGCCGTGCAGCACCACCCGTACCATGGCCCCCACCCCGAACCGGGGGTCGTCGGCCCAGCCCTCAGGAACGGCGTAGGTGAATTCGCGGTCTACGGCGACAACGTCGGTCAGAACCCGAACGTTCAAAAGGCCAAAGCTGTCAGAGCCCCAGAGCGGAGCGGAGGTCGTCTACCCGATCGGTGCGCTCCCAGGTGAACGTGCTCTCGGGGGTGCGCCCGAAGTGGCCATAGGCTGCCGTGTTCCGGTAGATCGGCCGCAGCAACTCCAAGTCCCGGATAATGGCCGCCGGCCGCAGATCGAAGATCTCGTTAACCTGATGGCTGATCTTGGCCGGATCCACCGTCTCGGTGCCGAAGGTCTCCACCATTACCGACACCGGCCGGGCAATGCCGATGGCGTAGGACACCTGCACCTCGCAGCGGGAAGCCGCTCCGGCAGCCACCACGTTCTTGGCCACCCAGCGGGCGGCGTAGGCCGCCGAGCGGTCCACCTTGCTGGGGTCCTTGCCCGAGAAGGCGCCCCCGCCGTGGCGGGCCATGCCCCCGTAGGTGTCCACGATGATCTTGCGCCCGGTGAGCCCGGCGTCGGCCACTGGCCCGCCCCTCACGAACTTCCCCGTGGGGTTCACCAGCACTTCGTAGTGGTCGTCGCGGAACTGCTCGGGAACCACCGGGTCGATGACCTGCTCTTTGAGGTCGTCTTTCATCTCCTTGAGGTCGGTTCCGTCGCGATGGTGGGCCGACATCAGCACAGTGCTCAAACCCACTGCCTTGGTCCCCTCGTATTCGAACGTCACCTGGCTCTTGCCGTCGGGCCGCAGATAGGGCACCGTGCCCGCCCGGCGAACTTCGGTCAGGCGCTCCACCATCCGGTGGGCGATGTGGATGGGCAGCGGCATCAGCTCGGGGGTCTCGTCGCAGGCGAACCCGAACATCATCCCCTGGTCGCCGGCCCCCTGCTCCAACGGATCGAGCCGGTCAACCCCCTGGGCAATGTCAGGAGACTGGTCGTCGATGGACACCATCACGCCGCAGGTGTTGCCGTCGAAGCCGTAGTCTTCCCGGTCGTAGCCGATCCCGGTGATGGTGTCGCGTACCACCCGGGGGATATCGATATAGCCGTCGGTGGAGATCTCCCCAGCCACCACCACCAGACCGGTGGTCACCAGAGTCTCACACGCCACCCGGCTGCCGATATCCACCTCCAGGAGGGCATCCAGCACCCCGTCGGATATCTGGTCGGCGATCTTGTCGGGGTGACCACCGGTGACCGACTCAGACGTGAAGCGGTACCGGCCATTTGACCCTTGGCTCATTGATTCTCCTAGCGGACGTTGGCCCGACCGCCGCGGTCGGCTACCACGAGGTCGAGAACGGCTTGGGCCACCTGGCGCTTGGAGCGCAGTCCAACCGAGTGGGCCCGGCCATCGGAAGCTAGCACCAGCACCTCGTTGGTGTCGTGCGCAAAACCGGCGTTTTCGGCGGTCACATCATTGGCCACGATGTAGTCGGCGCCCTTGCCGTTCAGCTTGGCCGCCGCATTGTCGGCCACATCGCAGGTCTCAGCGGCAAAACCGATCAGGATCTGCCCCTCAGGCTTGGACGCCCCCAGTGAGGCCAGGATGTCAGGGGTGGGCTCCAGCTCGATGGCCGGCACCCCGTCGCGCTTCTTTAGCTTCACGCCCGCAGGGTCCACTGGGCGGAAATCAGCCACTGCCGCGGCCATGATCACTACATCGGCCTCTTTGGCGGCGTCGGCGGTGGCCGCCGCCATCTCCTCCGCGGTGTCCACTCTTACCTCTGCGACCCCTGGCACCACGCTCGCCCCCAAGGAACCAGGACGGTCCACGGTGGTGACGATGGTCACGGAGGCGCCCCGACCAGCGGCCTCTTCGGCGAAGGCGTAGCCCTGCTTGCCCGAGGAGTGGTTCCCTATATAGCGCACCGGGTCGATGGGCTCCCGGGTACCGCCCGCCGTGACCACCACCGACAAGCCAGCCATATCAGAGCGTTGGCCGCCGACATCGAGTACCCGGCTCACCGCAGCCACGATGTCGGCCGGCGAGCTGAGGCGTCCAGCACCCTCGTCGCCTCCCGCCAAGCGTCCCGACTCGGGACCCACGATGTAAACACCCCGTTCGACCAGCGTGGCGATGTTGTGCGCCACCGCGGGGTGCTCCCACATCTCGGTGTGCATGGCCGGACAGACCACCACCGGAGCCTGGGTGGCGATGAGCGTGGCAGTCAGCAGGTCGGAGCTGATTCCGGCGGCGTAGGCGCCGATCACCCGGGCGGTGGCCGGGGCCACGAGCACGCAGTCGGCCGTCTGGCCCAACGTGGTGTGGGGAATGGGGTCGTCTTCGTCGAACAGGCTCATCTGCACCCGCTCCGAGGCCAACGCGTCGAAGGTAGTGCGGCCAACAAACCGGGTGGCGCCTTTGGTGAGCACCGGAACCACATGGGCGCCCTCGTCCATCAGCCGACGGCAGATCTCTATCGCCTTATATGCCGCGATCCCCCCGCTCACGCCAAGCACGATTCGCTTGCCGGCGAGCGAAGTCATGGGTTTGTCAGGACGCTGAGTCCAGATCGGCCTCGTCTAGACCAGCGTCATCACCGTCGGCTTGCTCTAGAGCGGCTTCTTCCAGATTGGCTTCGCCAGCGGGAATCATGGAATCGGCCAACAAGTCCTCTTCGGTGACCTCGGGAGGATCAGTGGCGATGATCTTGTCGGACGCGATCTCCTCGAAGGCAATCGACAGGGGTTTGCGGGACATGGTCAACACCTGGGGAGGCACCATCGCGCCCAAGCCCTCGCCGAGCTGGCCGAAATAGGAGTTGATCTGGCAGGCCCGCAGCGCTCCCAGCGTTACCAGGCGGAACTTGGAATCGGTGCGGCCCAAGAGCTCCTCAATAGTGGGATACATCATGGTGTCGTGTTGTTCAGACATCTGTGCAGCCTTCTTCCAACAAGTCTGGGGAGAGCGGGTAAATGATAGCAGGGAAAGATGAGTTAATCGTCATTGTCGGCCCGCTCCTGGCGGGCATTTTCGATGAGGGCGGCAACGGAAGCCACCGCTTCGGCAAGGCTGTCGTTGACAACGTGGATCGCGTTGAGCTCGTAGGCCTGGATTCGCTCGGAGTCGGCCAGCGCCAGCCGCTTGGCGATATGGCTCTCGGAATCGCCCCGGCCCCGCAGCCGGGATTCCTGCTCCGCGGCCGAAGGCGCCTCGACGAAGATGCACAAAGCCTCAGGACGGCTCTCCCGCACTTGGGCCGCGCCCTGGACATCGATTTCCAGCAACACATCGCGACCCGCCGGGGGATCAGGCTGGGGCGTTCCGTAGAGATGCCCGGCGATCTCCGCCCACTCCACGAAACCTCCCTCGGCAGCTTTGGCCCGAAACTCGGCCTCGTTTGCAAACACGTAGGCAGTTTCCGACTCGCCGGGACGGCGCACGCGCGTCGTCCACGAGCGACTCAGCCAGAGTTTGGGGTCCGCGGCCACCAGCGCGGCCGCGATTGTCCCTTTGCCGACCCCGCCGGGGCCGGACAAGACGATGATCAGTGGATGATCTACTAGTCGCCGCAGCGTGCGAGCAACGAGGCCCGCTGCTGATCGCCCAGCCCGCGAATGCGGCGACTATCGGCAATGCCGATCTCCTCCATCATCCTGCGGGCCCGAACCTTGCCCATGCCTGGAAGAGATTCCAGGACGGCGAGCACTTTGGTTCCGGCGACCACGTCATCGGTTTCCGCTTGTGCCAGCAGGTCAGAAAGCGAAATCGACCTCATCTTGAGCTTTTGCTTGACCTCAGCGCGCTTGCGACGCACCTCTCCGGCCTTAGCCAACGCCGCCTGGCGCTGCTCTGCTGTCAGTTGTGGGGGTCCTGCCATTACACCATTGTAGTTTGAACTTCAAGTCTTGTTGGGGATTTGAGGCCCGCAACGTGCAGGGACCGGTCAGCCGCCCAGTGGTATGCGCAGCACCCAACCCACCTCGATGCTGTCGGCATCGGTGAAGCGCCTCCCGTCTGCCTGGCGGCGCCCCATGTTGGCTGCCTCAATCCGGCTCCAGTAGCCGGCATCGCCATAGGCCTTCAGCGAAACGGCGCCGAGGCTGTCCCCCGACTCCACGGTGTAGGACGCATAAGGCGCAGAGGAGGCGCTTCTAGCGCCAGCTACAAGCACGGTGGCGGGTATGTCCAAAACCCAGCCATATCTGATCGAGTCTGAGCTGGTGAACGTGTAGCCGTCGTTTTGGACTCGGCCGCGGTTGGCCTCGAATATCCGTTCCCAAGCTGTCGCGTCGCCGTAGGCCGTCTGGGCGATGGATTCCAGCGTGTCGCCGGGTTTGACCGCATAGGTGAGGAAGTGCCGCGCCTGATCAGTTCCGGCCCCTGCTTGCTGGTCGGCGCCAACGCTTTCGGAGCCATGGCTTTGGGTGTCTTCGTTGTCGGTGTCATCGCCCGAGTCGGAGGCTTGCACCGGGGCAGGCGGATCATCGGAAACTGAATCGGGGTTTGACTGTTGATCGTCGGATGAGTCCGACTCGGTGCCCCCCGAGCCGGAGCCTCTGAGGGTGATGCTCGCCTCGCCGTTGGGTTCGACTTCTAGAGCCAGCGATTTCACGAAGCTGCGATCGCTGACCGTCACCGCGAGCGGGATGTCTGTGCCCATTGTGCCAAGGTGCAGCGAGACCACCCGCACCCGCACTTCGCCCCCGGGTGTCGGCAAGTCGATTGCGAGGCTCTCGGGATCGCTGCCCAATGACACCCAGGCTTCGGCGTCGGAGAGCCGATAGTCCAACTGGTAGTCGGTGCCGAGGCTGGCATCGCCGGCAACATCGAGGAGTGCCCGCACGGTCAATCGCATCGGATGCTCATAAGAGACGGTGAACTCGGCTGCCTCGCCTTCCAGAATGGTCTGGGCAGCTTCTTGGGCAATCGTCACCTCCACCGACGGAAACTCAAAGGAGGCAGGCGTGTAATAGGCAGATGACTGAGTATCCCCCCTTTGGCCAGGTGTTCCGGGGTTGGGGTCCTGGTTGGTGTCTGGATTCCTTCTGAGGTTGGTGTCCTCTTTGTTTCCTTGGTCGGGTTTGGGCAGAGGCGGATCATCGTCATCGGCGATGGTGATCGTGGTGGAGCTCGGCGTGCCCAGGTCATAGGCCGCCCCGTCGACCAGCGTCAGCACAATCGTCTCCGCGTCATCATCAACAGCATCGTCGGTGACCGACACCGCGATGGCCGCCGACGACGAGCCCTGGACGAAAGTCACCGACCCGCTCAAACTCGAATAATCCGACCCCGCGACCGCGCTGCCCCCAACCTGATACGACACCGCAAGACCACCCGACGGCGCCGCCGCCGACAAAACCAGCCCAACGCTCACACTCCGAGAACCCGACCCCTCACCACCCGAATAAACAGAAGACCCAAACGACACATCAGGCACCACAACCGGCGGATCATCGTTGAGGTTCCCCCCTTTTCGTGGAGACATGCTCTATAAGGAGGAGCTATGTCCAGACCGCGAAGAGATTATGACCGGGAGTTCCGTGATGGGGCTGTCCGGATCGTCAAGGAGACCGGCCGGCCGGTGGCCCACGTCGCCCGGGAGCTCGGCGTCAACGAGGGCACGCTCGGGAATTGGGTGCGCCGGGACCGAGACGAGCGCTCGGGCGGGCTGAGCGGCGACGAGCGGGCCGAGCTGGCCCGGCTGCGCCGCCGGGTCGCCGAGCTGGAGATGGAGCGTGATGTGCTCAAACGATCCGTGGTCCTTTGGGTCAACGAGGCGACGCGGTGACCGCAGGGTTCATCGCGGCCCAAAGGACCGACCACGGTGTGCCTCACTCTGTGGCTTGCAGAGCGCTGGGCGTGGCGGAATCCACGTTCTACAAGCACCTCGACCGGCCGCTGACCGATCGGCAGCGGCGTCGCCGGGCGCTGGACGCCGAGGTGAAAAAGGCGTTCGACGAATCGGACGGCACCTACGGGTCGCCCAGGGTGCGCGCCCGGCTGCGACGCGATGGCCTGTCGGTGTCGAAGAAGACGGTGGAGGCCTCGATGGCCCGCCAGGGCCTGTGCGCCCGCCCCAAACGCAAAAAGGGCCTCACCAGCCCCGACAGCTCCCATGCGGCCCCCACAGACCTTCTGGGCCGCGACTTCAGCGCGACAGGGGTCAACCAGAAATGGTGCGGCGACTTCAAACAGGTTCCCACCGCCGAGGGCCCGGTGTTCCTCGCGACCGTCGAGGACCTCTACTCCAGGCGCATGGTCGGCTTCGCCACCTCCGACCGGTACCCGACCGCCGAGCTGGCCAAACAGGCCATCAACACCGCGGTCGCCACCAGAGGCGGCAACGTCAAAGGCGTCATCTTCCACTCGGACAAGGGATCGCAATACACCTCAGAAGCCTTCGCCGCCGCCTGCCGGCGGCTCGGCATCTCACGGTCCACCGGAAGAACCGGCAACGCGCTGGACAACGCGCCGGCCGAGTCGTTCTTCTCCACCCTCCAACACGAGCTCATCTCACGCCGAGCCTGGACCACCAGAGCCCGGGCCCGACGAGAAATCACCCTATGGGTCCACACCTGGTACAACCAGCACCGCCTCCACTCCGCAATCGGAATGACCAGCCCCGTAGAATACGAACAGGCCCACAACCCCGACCCTCAAAAACAAACTCTCCACGATTAGGGGGGAAGCTCACTGCGCAAAACCCAGGGTGAATCAAGTGCATGCTGGTGACGTGATCGGTGGCATTCGTTTGCGGGCGGGATTGTCGGCGTTTGGCCGGGGGTTTTGTGTTTCGGGGACGTTTTGCGGCGGGGGTAGGATGGGCACATGGAGCCGCGTTCGGTGTTGACGATGCGGGATCTTCCTGAGGCCATGGATGATTGGCGGTTTCGCCAGGGACGGTTCCGGCCGGTGGTGCAGTTCATCATGGACTGGAACGACCAGCCGCAGCGGCGGGTCGAGATGCTGTGTAGCGGGATGGCCCCCCGTGGCGGCACCGAAGGCGATCTGGCGCTGGTAGCCGCTGTCGTGCACGGACTTTGCGAGCGCGACGGCATCGCTGTTCCGGAGTGGGTTTGGTCGCAGCGCTTGGAGTCTCCGGTAACGATGTCTGGGCGTCCGGCCAACTCAGAGTGGGGGAGATGGGTGGTGTCCCAGGCACCGCCGGTTTGCGCGGACCACGGCGTGTTCTTCGAGGCCGAACTGCTCGCAGCCCGATGAGCGGGCTTGCGTCAGAATTTTTTGACGCCGAGCGGCTCAAGGCACTGTTCGACGAAGTCGACTCCGAGTTGGGCGACGGCGAGCCCGTCAGGGTGGTCGCGGGCGTGCGGCGGCGCGGTCATGGTCTTCAAGTACGACATAATGGGAGCTCTCATCTACCCCCGCGGCCCCTGGGGCGGAATCAGCGACGTCGAGTTCGCCACCCTCGAATACGTCGACTGGTACAACCACCGGCGCAGCCACAGCCAGCTCCTGCCCGACAGATACACATACACCACCACCGCCGACCACAAGAACGCCCACTACAATCAAACCCTAACCGCCGACCCGGCGGACACACACAAAAAACAGCCTCTACCAAACCCGGGGCGACTCAGATAGAGCGTGCCCGGTCAAGCTGTGGTCACAGTGCTATGTCGATGCCCCTCGCCGGGGTGTCTTCGGGGGTGTCGAGTTCGGTGATTTCAGGGGTGTGGTCGGGGAGCATTCGGGTTCGGTTGTGGAGGGCTTGGAGTGTTTCGGCGGCGGCGCAGAGGAGGGCGGCTTCGGTGTCGGTGGCTCGGTAGCGGCGGGTTGCGGCACCTGCCACTCCGCGACGGCTGCGATGCCCCCATCGCAGACCAGCTCCAGCTCCCCGGCGTCGCAGTGGAACACCGCCCCAGCGCGATGGGCCAGCTTCGCGATTTCCTCGACTGGGTTCAGAATCCTTGTCTCACTGTTCGCCGCCATCACCGACACCGCCAGCACATCAGGGCCCATCAGCCGTTCCATCTCATCGAGATCGACGAACCCGCCTCCGGTGACCCCGACCACATCCACCTTCGCCCGTCCCTGCTCCAACAACCACCGCGCTACCTGGCCACTGACGCGTGCTCCACCGCCGAGACCACCACCCGGTTCCGAGCCGCCGGCGCGCCCGCCGCCAGCCCGGCCAGCGCCAGATTGTTGGCCTCGGTCGCCCCAGCGCAGAACACCACCCCCGACGCGGCAGCGCCCACCAGCGCGGCCACCTGCTCGCGGGCAGTTTCAACCAGCGCAGCCTGCCGCTGGCCGAAGCGATGGGAAGCAGACGCGTTGCCCACCCCGTCGAGCAGAACCGGGACCATGGCCTCGGACACCCGCGGGTCCAACGGCGCGGAACCGTTGTAGTCGAGGTACACCTCGTTCACGCCATCTCCTCCGGGCCAATCACCAAAAAGCACCGCTGCCCACGAACGTAGTGCGGCTGAACCCCCAATAATCGCATCCGGCTGTGACAAATCCCTCCCAGCACTATCCGCGCCAACCCAAAACGCCAACACAGCCGCGTTGCGCCACGCCCAGCACGGACACACCGCCCGGCGACACACCCAGCAAGCGGTCTCTCACACAACGCAACAACACGGGGGCCCGACACCAGGCCCGACCTGCTCACCAACGCCGGCTTCAGTCCAAGCAGATTCCCGCTGAGCGGTCCGCTCGATGGGCGGGTGCTCCACGATGTCGTACAGCGCGGGCCGTCCCATCGCCTGGGCCCACACGTCGTCGCCGTGGGACCAGTGCCACCACTCCTTGTCGTAGGGGACGAACCCGGCGGTCGACATGGCATACGCGAACCCGCGGCGCAACAGGCGCACACGGGCGTCCGCGCCGGAAGCCTCGAAGTCGTGGACAGCGGCCTCTGCGTCGAACGAGTCGTAGTCGGTGCCCAGCGCCAGGGGCTGATCGAGCCACGACAAAGTGAGATCGACAGTTCCGCCGGTGGTGTGCGGCGGGCGGCACCACCCCCCGAGCCGTCAACCGACAGGGGGACAAAGCCCTACCCGCCACGGCGAGCAACCAGCCCCAACACTCCCACGGCCAGAGCCACCCAACAACGTAAAGGGGGTCTTCGAGTCTTGTGGGGAATCGTGGGGTGGGACTCGTCGGGGGCTGCTACTCGGTTGATTTGGGGTGGCCGATGTAGACGGCGGTCACCCACACTGTTTTGGTGTCGTCGTCGGGGCAGTACCAGATGCGGCCGCCGGCGGTGACCTCGTGCTGCCATTGCTCCAGCACCTTGCCCTCCAGTTGCTTGGCGCCGAACTCTTTTCTGAGCCTGGCCTGGCGGCTGCTGTGGCGGCGGGGGTCGCGGGTGATGTCGTTCCACGCCCGCCGGGTGTTGGCCGAAGCGGTGTTGCACAGCTCGTCCCACTCCCGGGCGGCCTGGTTGCTGGCGAAGCGGATGTCCCATCCGCCTTTCTCCGGGGGCGGGGCCACCCGGTCTTTGCGCTTTGCCATCCGCGCTCAGGCGGCGGGAATGGGAACGGGCTCTCCCGACACCGCAGCGATGGGCTCGCTCAGGCGGCGGCTCAGCTCGGGATCGGCCTGGGCCTCGGCGGTCGCCTTCCAGTCCCACAGCGCATAGGCCAGTAGCGCTCGGCACTCAGCGCCGGTGTGGGCGGCGAGCGCTTCGCCCACCTCGTTGAGCATGGCGTCGATGTCGTCCTCGTCTAGGTGCACCAGCCAGCGCAGCCCGTCCATCGACTCGATGAACTCCTCGGTCTGGGAGCGGAACGCCGCAGCTTCTTTTCGGGCGTGCTTTGTGCCCATTGCCAGCCTCCATGCGCGGTTCGCGGTGCAAACACCCTACCCGCACCAACCAACAATGTCAGACCACACCGCACCGGCCTCAAACCGGCCCCGCTTCGACCAGGTGCGCAACGACACCGACTACCCGGCCGCCCCCTGAAACCCGAGCCGGGCCCGCTGGCGGGCGGCGTAGCCTGGCGCTGTGACTGCCCCCGATCACCTGTCGCCTTCTTTGGGCGATGCCCGCAGGGCCGCTGAGCGCATCAGCAGTGTGCTGGACCCAGCGGAGGTGCTTGTGTTCGGCTCGGTGGCCAGCGGCTGTGCGATGCCCGGCTCAGACGTGGATTTGGTGGTGGTGTTCGACGATCTCGGCGACTACACGCAGCGCCGCGACCTCGCACATGAGGCCCGCACTGCCGCGGAGCAGGCGGCCGGGTTCGCGTGCGATGTGCGGGTGACCGACCGGGCCGAGTGGCGCGTCCGTACCACCCGGTGCCGTTCCAGCTTCGAGGCCCATATCGCCTCCTGTGCCGTTACCCTCATGTCCCGGCCTCCCAAGTCGCCCATCGACTGGGACAAGAAGATCGGCAAGCCCGCAACCGACGAGCAGCAAGCGGTCGCGATCCTCGAGAAGACCACTCACTCGCTCATCACAATCATGGCCTACCTGCGCCCGTCCCCCTCTGAGGCCGACGCGCTCGCCGAAGGCGACACCGACTTCGCGCACCAAATGCAACACAGCCGGCTGCTCAGTGTCTGCGAGCACGCCCAGATCGCCATGGAAACCTCGCTGCAAGCCCTCATCTGCGCCCGCCGAGCACCCCACCCCGAAAACGCCCGCAACATCTGCGGCCTCATCGACGCCGCCCGCCGCCAGCTCGACCCCGCCCAAGCCGCCCTCATCGACACCGCCCTGGGCTCGCTCACCCCCGACCAGATATCAATATGGCGGCACACCAGCACCTACCCCGCCACCCCGCTGCCCGGAGCCGACCCCAACGCCGCCACCCCCGAGTTCGCCGCGCAGATGGCCAAAGCGGCCGCCCAGCTCGCCGCCACCGCCATCGCCCTCATCGAACAAGCCCTCGACCACCAACCCGCCCTAGCCCAACAGGCGCTGCGACGATGCGCCAGCATCGAACAACAGCTCCCGGCCCAGGCCCGTGAGGCACCAGAGCAGCCGCTCCGCAGTTAGCAGAAGGCTCGCCGTGGCGGATTCTTGTAGATGCCCGGCGGCCGGGCGCGAATCCTGCTGCGCGCAGCAGGCGGTCTAGGCGGCGGGGCGGTCGCCGGTGGCGCGGGGGCGGGTGGCCAGCCACTCGTCGATCTCCGACGTGGGCCAGCGCACGGCCCGCCGGCCGATGCGGATCGGCTCGGGAAACAGGCCCTCGCGCATGAGCCGGTAGATCGAGCTCGTGGACAGCCCGCAGCGGGCCTCCACCTGCCGGCGGGTCAACAAAACGTCGTGCTGTTCTCGAATGTTGGTTTCCATGCCCGCCACTATGCGACACCCCACCGGTCGCAACCGGTCGCCACCCGCCCGCAGACCGGTCGCGACCGGTCCCAGCCCCTGGATATTGCCTGTTTGGCCGGTTGCCTCGATCAGGGGGCAGCCGTGTATTCGACCGGCAAGGGCGGGCCACCAAGACCTACCGGACGGTCTGCTCCCGCTGCTGGCCCGTCGAGGGCTCATCAGCCCGCCACGCGAAAGGTCATATTACCGCCGCCTAGCGGGAGCCGTGTCACGGGTGAGTGCTCCGGTCCTGCCGACGCTGTGAGCGCCGAGGGTCACGGAATGATCGCCCTGGAGCGGGTGGCGGTCGAGCCGCACCCCGCCACCGGCAGGCGGCTGATCCACTGCATTGTGTGTGGAGAGAGGCCCACAGCGCCCGACACCGAGACCGCCGAGTTCATGGCCTTGCGCCACGCTCGCCTCGGGAAAGGGTCTTTGGTGGCCCTCCGCTGCGCGGCGCTGGACGTTCGCGCTGCGCCGCTGGCTGATCCCCGGCGGCGATGAGAACTGAGCGCCCCGCTACACCGTTATGCCGCCCCAGCAGGTGATGGTGTTGTCGGTTCTGATTCCACACGAAGAACCGATGCCGGCAGCTATCGCGGTGAACCGGTCCGCTTGAGCGATAGTGGTGACTCCCCAGCAGGCAACGGTCTGGTCGGCCCTGATCCCACACGACAGACCATCGCCGGCAGTTATCGCAGTGAATCGGCCCGCGGGAGCGTTGAGCTGGCCGTGCTTGTTGTCGCCCCAGCAGGCGACGGTTTGGTCTGCCCTGATCCCACACGAATGGCCTCCGCCTGTCCAGGATCGGTCTGCGGTTATCGCGGTAAAACGGCCTGCGGGAGCGTTGGCTTCGCCAAAGGCGTTCGATCCCCAGCAGGCGACGGTTTGGTCTGCCCTGATCCCACACGAATGCTCCCAGCCAGCTGCTATCGCGGTGAACGCCCTGCCCGGAGCATCCGCTTGGCCTGCGCTGTTGTCGCCCCAGCAGGCGACGCTCTGGTCTGCCCTGATCCCACACGAATGGTAATAGCCGGCTGATATGGCGGTGAACCGGCCTGCGGGAGCGTTGGCTTCGCCCCAACGGTTAGCTCCCCAGCAGGCGACGGTCTGGTCTGCCCTGATTCCACACGAATGGCTGTGGCCTGTGGCTATCGCTGTGAATGTGGTGGGGGTGGTCGGTTCCGGTGTCGAGGCGGGCTCGGTTTGAGTATTCGGTTCCGGCTCTGGGGTGGTGTCGTTGTCTCCGCAGCCACCGGGAACGATGTGGGTGTCGATGTCGAACCGGCATCGGTAGGTGTTCAACAGGGCCTCTTGGTTTTGGATCAGCCGGTCTCTGGCGTCGATGTCCTGCTGGGAGGGATTCTCGGGCGCGGCGCCGGGCGACACGGTATCGGGATCGCCGCAGCCGCCGGGAACGATGTGGGTGTCGGCGCCGAACCGGCACCGGTAGGCGTTCAGCAGGTTCTCCTGGTCGGCTATCAGCTGATCGCGAACCGCGATCTCCTCAGACGACACCGCCTCCTGAGCCGCCGTTGCGCCCCCCGCCATGGCCAGCCCAGCAAACAGCACCGCCAGAACACAGACCACACGCAATTTCACGGCCCGGAGGCTAGCAACACCACCGGCCCAGCGGCCATCACGGTCCTTGGCGACGCGACAGGCCCGAGACCCCGTCGGCGATCCCAATTCAGGTGTCGGCCGCTTCGGCTTTTTCTGTACTCGGCGGAACAATTCCGCTGCGGGACCTTGTCCACGGTGACCTGCCAGACAGGGGGCTCCCATGCCGTTTCTTCGCGGGGTCGTTTGAGGTCGGCGGTCGGCTCAAGTGTGGTCGGGGATGGGGGTGTTCGACGGGCCTCTTGTGATGAGGTCGGCGATGGTTTGCTCTGGTACGGGGGCGAAGCACCACGCGTCTACGCCGACGTTGATCTGGCGGTGCTGTTGGCGCCATTTCTCGTGGACGTGGCCGTGTAGCAGCCAGTCTCCGTCGTCTTGGGGACGCCATTGGGCGAATTTCGTGTCGTGTCGGGCGTCGAGCATGTAGGGGAAGTGGCTGAGGTGGGCGGTCTGCCCGGCGATGGTGTGGGGGTCGGGATTGTCGATGATCTTGTCTATGCCGCCGATGCGGTAGTAGTCGGCCCGCTCCCAGCGGTGGTCTCTGTTGCCCTGCCAGCACCGGTCATGATTCCCGGGCACCAGGACTTTGCGCCCCCTGAGGCGGGCGACCCAGCAGGCGAGGCCCTGGACCTTCCCGCCCATCACCAGGTCCCCGAGGATCCACACCTCGTCGGTGTCGGCCACCACGTCGTTCCAGCGGGCGACCATCTCTTTGTCCATTGCGTCGGCATCTGAAAACGGTCGCCCGCAGTACCCGATGATGTTGGTATGCCCAAAGTGGTGGTCGGAGGTGTACCACCTGCCCATCGGACCACCGTCGCATCCCCGACAACCAGCGCGCCAGCGAATATCCCCAGTGTCAGCGGCCTCCGCAGCCGTGCCGGGAGTGCGGGGATGACCCCATAGTTGCGACCAGCGAGCAGATCGTGACAGCACCCCGATGCTCCTGTGGGACGAATTGTGGGACAGAACAGAAAACTCGACCTCGTTAAGTCGTTGACCAGGGCGAACGGCAACTCTTCGAATCCTGCCGTGGGCGCAAAGCTCATGCGCCCACATCAGCGGACCCGGGCGTTGCGCATGTCCTGAGCCACCACGTCATACTCTCTGCCATGGAGATCAACGGCGTCTGTGAGCCTGAGTTCGCGCCGGTGCGCGACGCGTTCGAGGCGAACTTCGCTGAGGGTTTGGAGTTGGGCGCGTCCGCAGCGGTGACCGTGGACGGCGAGTTCGTGGTGGACATTTGGGCTGGCGATGCCGACACCGGCGGCGCCCCGTGGCAGCGCGACACGATCGTCAATGTCTACTCGACGACCAAGACGATGGCAGCGATATGCATGTTGATGCTGGCGGACCGGGACGAGTTGGAGTTCGACGCCCCGGTGGCGCGGTACTGGCCCGAGTTCGCCGCCAACGGCAAAGAGGACGTGCTGGTGAGCCATGTGATGTCCCACACCGCGGGGCTGCCGGGCTTTGATCCCCCCATCACCGTCGAACAGCTCTATGACCTCGAGGCTGCGGCCGCCAACCTCGCGGCCCAGGCACCGTGGTGGGCACCGGGCACCGCGTCGGGGTATCACCCCGTGACCCAGGGCACCCTGTTGGGCGAGATCCTCTATCGGGCCACCGGCCGGCGCATGGCCGAGTGGTTCCGCACCGAGGTGGCCCAGCCGCTCGGGGCCGACTTCTGGATGAGCCTGCCCGCGTCAGAGGACCACCGGGTGTCGGACCTGGTGAGCCCGGCGACCCCGCAGACGCTCACCGTCGGCGGCAAGGAGGTCGACGTCGACGAGTTGGCGGTGCGCGCCTTTCTCAGCGTTCACAGCACCGGCGACGAGCCCGCCACCCGCGAGTGGCGGGCCGCGGAGCTTCCCGCCTCCGGCGGGTTCGGCAACGCCCGCTCGGTGGCCCGCATCCACGCCGCGCTGGCTTGCGGGGGCGCCCTATCCGGGGTCCGGCTGCTGTCTGAGGCCGGCGCCCGACGCGCCCTGGAAGAGCAGACCGACGGCATCGACCAGGTTTTCGGCATGCGGCTGCGCCACGGTCTCGGCTTCGGGCTCCAGATCGGCGACCTCTCCTTCGCTGCGGGCCAGATGTTCTGGGGCGGCCTGGGCGGCTCGGTGGCCGTGATAGACCTCGACACCCGGGCCAGCGTCGCCTACGTGATGAACCGCATGGCGCCCGACGCCCTGGGCGACCCCCGCGGCACCCGGATCATCCAGGCGGCCCTCGCCAGCCTGTAGGCACCTGGCCAGATGGCAGGGCCCAGGCTGGCGAGCGGAAGCCTGTGTGGGCATCGTTTACGGTACATCCGAGTGAAACAGTGTGTGGCCTGAATAGGGTTCACTAGTCTGTCCAGCGATGAATTGGTTCCGGCGGACGTTGGCCGTGGTGGTTGCTGTTGCGCTGCTCGCCGCGGGATGCGGCGAGGGCGACGACGACAGCAGCGTGACCACAATCGGGTTGCTGAGCGCGGCGCTGGCTGACACTGCGGCGGCGCCCAGTCATCGGGTTTCTGTGTCAGTGGGCACGCAGTGGAAGATCTTGGGGGAGGAGTTTACCACGGGGATCGACGAGCAGAGTCCCGTGTTTGTCTGCGAAGCGAACTTCGAGCGGGAGCACTGCACGATCGATGTGTTGAAGCTTACTGAGTCGCTGTTCGGGTTCAGTTTCTGGCCCGATGACTGGGACGATCTCGGAATTGAGATGTGGTTTCACCAAGAGCGGATTGTGGTCGACACCAGCGCCACCCAGCCGCTGGTCGATGCTGATCCTGATTTAGACATGGGGCCGTTAGCGCCGGGCGTGTTCTTCATAGACCTGACAGCCCTTGGGGCTGGCAGTTCTGAGTTCATGGACGCAGTCTCGGGCTCTTCGACTCCCGATTTGAGAGAGATGGCGGAGAGCCTGCCAGCGGCGTTGACCACGATCGAGCAAACTTCCACTGATCCCCCCACCTTTGTCGGCACAACCACCTCGGCAAGGCTCATTGAGGCACTAGGCGGCGACGCTGAAGCTGACGCTCTTTGCGAAGTCGCCCCGCTGGGAATGCCCTCGCTCAGAGATTTGATCTTAGCTCGTAATAATTTTAATGGGCTGGACGAACTCATTGCCCAGTTCTACGAAACCAACACCGCAGAGGTGGTGGTCGAGCTTGACGACCGAGGCCTGTTGAGCGTTCTGTGGACGAAAGAAGACTTCTCAGGCCTCTTTAGCATCATTGCCGAGTATTGGAGCTTGAACACCGAGTTGAGCGAACAAGAACGCCAGGAAGCACAGGAAGCAATAGAGTTATTCGAATCCGCGGAATTCATCGTGGCCACTCGGGTTGCCTATGAATCCGATGCCGACCTTGAAGTGCCCCTGCCTCCGCCAACAGCCGAGGACCGCACCGAGGAGTGGCGCGAATTCTTTCCCGAATGCGGTTGAGACGGCCCGACCTCGATATCAACACGTGCCATAGGCCCGATCACAGACGCTGACGGCCTAACCGTCGATGTCGTCGCCGCTGATCAAGGGTTCGTCGCTCTCGGCCACTGACTTGCTCGACCGTCTCTTGAAGGTGAGATACCCAGCGGAAACGGCCAAAAGGGCACCGCCGATCAACACCATGTAGAGTCCCGGCTCCGGCGACGTGTCCATGAAATCTGGGGCGTCAATCCCCCCATTGGCAAGATTGATCGCTCCGACAGAAGTGATCACCAGCCCGGCCAGCAGCCCCAGCGCGCTGATCTTCCTCTGTCTCCACTGCGCGAATCCGGCAGCAGACAAGGCACCAACAGCAGCCGAGACCAGCACCGTGGTCTCTGGTCTGTCGTTGGAAGTTTCGACGAAGAAATCGGCAAAAGGACCGCCAACAGTCGCCCAGGGTAGAAGTGCTCCGATGGCAGCAAGCAGAGCGGACAGTCCCGCTGCCCAGCACATGACGATGGCTAGGCGGCTGTTCGCGGGACGCTCCATGTAGGCGACGGTATCACGCTCCGGTGGAGGCTCTTTGGGCTCTGCCCACGCCGTGGGCGCCAGCGGCGCTTTGACTTACCCCTCCGAGGAATCCCCCGAATCCAGTTGCTCGGCCATCTCGCGGAGGCGCTCGATGACGGTCTCATCGTCAAGCTCGCCGAGGTAGGCGGGGAGCTTGATGCCGACTTGGGCGGCGAGGTCGTGGATGGGGGGCAGGGAGCTGGCCAGGCCCGACAGGAAGTTGGCGGTGCTGTTGCCGGATTTGCCGTCGCTCCCGCCGGAGTCCCACACCGTGATCTGGTCGATCTGGAGATTGGAGATGGCCTTGACCTGCTCGGCCACCAGGTTGGGCATCTGCTCGGCGATCAGCAACAGGGCGGCCAGCTGGGGATTGCCCCCGGCGTTGGTCACCAGCGCCCCGAGGCCTTCGGCCCGGCGGGTGAGCAGGGCCAGCAAACCCAGCGCCTCGGCTTCCATGAGCAGGCGCTGGCCGTCGGCCTCGCCGCCCTTGACCAGCCTGATCCGGTCGGCCTCGGCCTCAGCCAGGGTGCGCACTCGCTCGCGCTCCACTTCGGCGGGCACCACGATGTCGGCTTCCTGGGAGGCTTTGTCCCTAGTGGCCCGGGCCTGCTCGGCCTGGCCTTCGGCGGCGAACGACTCTTCGGCGGCTCGAGCCTGGGTAACCCGCTCGGCAGTGACCGCGGCCCGCTCGGCCTCGGCCTCCTGCTGACGGCGCTGGCCGTCGGACTGAGCGATCACAACTTGAGACTCGTTCTCCCCCTCGGTGGCGGTGGCGTTGGCCTGTGCCACCCGGATGCGCCGCTCCCGTTGGGCCTCGGCGGCGCCAATGTCGCCGTCGCGCTCCTGCTCGGCCACTTTGATCTTGGCCTCGTTGATGGCCCGGGCGGCTGCTTCCCGGCCAAGGGCGTCGATGTAGCCCGACTCGTCGGTGATGTCCTGGATGTTCACGTTGATGAGCCGCAGGCCCACCTTGCGCAGCTCTATCTCCAACGACTCGGTGATGTTGGTGATCAGCTTCTCCCGGTCGGCGTTGATCTCCTCAATGGGCATGGTGGCGATAACCACCCGCATCTGGCCGAAGATGATGTCCCGGGCCAGGTTCTCGATCTCCACCAGGCTCAGGCCCAGCAGCCGCTCGGCGGCGTTCTGCATCACGCCGGGCTCGGTGGAGATCCCCACCGTGAACGTGGCCGGGGTGTTGACCCGGATGTTCTGCTGAGACAAAGCGCCCTGGAGCTTGATCTCGATGGGGATCGGGGTGAGGTCCAAGAAGGCGTAGCCCTGGATGACAGGCCAGACCAAGGCGCCACCACCATGGAGGCATCGGGCCGACTGACCAGCGCCGCCTACTCGCCCGTAGATCACCAGCACTCGGTCTGATGGGCAGCGCTTGTAGCGGGAGGAAATCCACAACAGGGCAATGAGAAGAATGGCGATTAGGCCGGCAACAAGGGCTATAGCAGCCATCAAAGAGTCCTTTCGGGTCTAGGAGAGGTGAGTTACAAAGGTTTGACGAGGACGGTGGACTGATCCACCACCGACACCACGGTGACACGGGTCTGAGCCGGAAGGTCGTTGTCCGAGCTGGTATAGGCGTCGATCACTCGGAGCCGTCCCTGGATGAGGATTTCGACTTTTCCGGGCATAGATCGATTGGCCGGGATCGGCAGGTAAACGGTACCGACAGTGCCGACTGCGCTCTGGTAGTCAACCGAGCCGCTTTCCTCCATCTGGGAGAACTTGCGCCACATGTAGGCCACCGCGAAGAACACTGCCAGCCCCACCGCAATGGCCACGATCACCGAGACCGGGGTGGAACTGTCGGCTTCCTTCATCAACACGCCGGTCCAGCCGAAGGCGAAGAAGAACGCCGTCAGGCTTCGCAGAGAAAGGAACCCCGTTCCCGCGCCCTCGTCATCAAGGTCGATATCGAGGTCGGAACCGACGCCGAAGCCCAATAACAGCAACTGGAGTATGAGGAAGACGCCGGCGATTGCGCCGATCAGATAGAAGACCTGGAGGTCGCCGGTCAGGCCGTCCCACCAGTCACCCATCTGTTCTTCCTCCCGTCTATCCCGTTATCTCACAGTCCAGCGCGCAGTCTGGCGCGCAGTGTGGAGCTGGCCTGCTGCTTGGGCCTCGATTACAGCCACCCTACCGGCTTTTCCGACCATTTCCTCCTTCGCCCCTCCCCCATTGCCACTTGCTGGGCAAATGCGCTTTGAATGACCAAATCACATGCTGGGCGTGGCAAAGTCTTAGGATGGCTGAGGCCAAGGTTCGCTGGACGCACCAGTGGAAGGAACTCTACGAGGAGGTCATCGACTCGGGGCTGTGTACCGGGTGCGCCGGCTGCGTGATCGCCTGTCCCCACGACGTGATCGGCTACAAGCACGAGCCCGGCCAGTACAAGCCCTTCCACCTCGAGGAAGAGCTGGGCCTGTCCGACTGCATCCACGGCCAAAAGGGGTGTACCTCTTGCACCCGGGCCTGCCCCCGGTTCCGCACTTGGGAGGCCGAGGCCGATGAGCACCTGTTCGGGCGCATCCGCACCGAGGAAGAGGTCTCCGGCATCTACAGCGACATCCTGTTGGTGCGGGCCTCCGACGACTACGTGTACGAGGTGGGCCAGGACGGCGGACTGGTGTCGGCCATCTTGATCTGGTGCCTGGAGAACGATGTGATCGACGGCGCCCTCACCTCATTCTTGGAGGGCGGTGACGTCGACGGCTGGAAGGCAGTGCCCGGCTTGGCCGTCAACCGCGAGGAGGTTCTACGGGGGGCAGGCAGCCGCTACACCTACTCGGCCAACCCGCTGGCTTACCGGGAGGCCAAGGAACGAAACCTGGACCGCCTGGCCCTGGTGGGCATGAGCTGCCAGACCTCCATCGCCCCGGTTATGTGGAACCGCAAGGTGGGCAAGGTGGGCCGCCCCATCAAATTGAACATCGGCCTCTTGTGCTCTAAGAGCTTTGACGACTCCATGTTCGAGGAGCTGTTCTGGGTGAAGTACGGACTGCCCACCGACCAGATCGCCAAGATGAACATAAAGGGCGTGTTCCAGGTGTGGATGAAGAACGGCGACTACCACGAGATCAACCTCAAGGAGTGCCACGCCTGGACCCGAGAGGGCTGCAACCTGTGCCCCGATTTCGCCGCCGAGCACGCCGACATCTCCACCGGGGGCATCGGCGACACCTCCGACTGGACCCTCACCGTGATCCGCACCGAGCTGGGCCGAGCCGTGATCAACGCCATGCTGGAAGACGGCGTGATTCAGGCCCGACCCGGCGACGACGACCCCGGAGCAGTGGCCCTCATGCACAAGCTGGCCGCCAAGAGCCGCCAACGCTGGCCCGACTGGGCCGAGAGCGCGGTCAGAGTAGGAGTCTGAGGCACTCTTCTCGGGGCAGCGCCTGCGTCAGCGCTTAAGGGCTAACCGAGCCCGGATTCCTCCAGAATGCACTGACGCATGATCTGATTCACTTCCTCGGTCAGATTGGTGTTGATGTTGCTGCGCAGATCGTCGTCGAGTTCCTTGAACTCCTCGAAGGTCAGCGTCTCCCTTATCCCGTCGAATCCGCACTTGCACACATCGGCCAGGTTCTCCCGCACTTGCGCGTCCAGGTCGTCTTGGCCCGATTCCTCGCAGCCGTCTCGGAAGTTCCGCTCGGGTTGGCCCACGTTGGCCACGCCCTTGTAGTCATCGGGATTGTCGTCCCACGAAGTGGGCGCGCCGGAGTTGCCGCAGGCGGCTGCCACCAGAAACAAAGCAGCCACCACTGCGAGCACGCGGGCCTTGGTCACGGGTGCAACGGTATCGCCCGATCTCCAGAATTCGCGAACCATTCCTAGGTCTACGCAGTGGCGGCCAATGCCAGGGCCCGGCCGAACACCTCGTCGAGCATGGCATCGGTGAGCCGGCCGGTGAAGGTGTTCTGCTGGCTCACGTGGTAGGAGCACACCACGGTTTGCCCCCCGGGGGTGGGCGCCTCCAAGCCGTGAGAGAACTTGGGCCGGGGCCGAATCCCCAATTCGGAGGCCACCGCTCCGTAGCCGATGGCCCCTAATGCGACGAACACCCGGGCCCGACTCAGCAGAGCCAGTTCCCGGTCCAAGAACGGGCGACAGGCGTCCCGCTCTGCGGGCGTGGGTTTGTTCTGGGGCGGCGCGCACCGCACTGGAGCGGTGATGTAAACGTCGTCCAGCACCAATCCGTCGTCCCTGTCGGTGGCGTTGGGCTGGTTGGCCAAGCCCATCCGGTGCAGCGAGGCATAGAGGAAATCGCCCGACCGGTCGCCGGTGAACATTCGACCGGTGCGGTTGGCGCCATGGGCCGCCGGGGCCAGGCCCACAACCACGATGCGGGCCTCGGGGTCGCCGAAGCCCGGCACCGGTCGGCCCCAGTAGGTCCAATCCCGATAGGCGGCCCGCTTGACCGCAGCCACCTCCTCCCGCCAGGCCACCAACCGAGGACAGGCCCGGCAGGCGATAACATCGGCGGCCAGTTCGTCAAATGTGTCTGCTGAGCCCACTACCGGCAAGATAGAAGACAATGGCTGGCAAATCCCGCAAACCCACCCTGGTGTTGTTCGTGCGCCACGGCCAAACCCCCACCACCGGCGCGGTGCTGCCCGGCCGGGCACCGGGGCTGCACCTCAGCGACCGGGGTCGGGAGCAGGCCGAGCAGGCCGCGGCCCGCATTGCCGCCTTGGGGCCGAAACGCATCGGAGCGGTCTACGCCTCCCCCATGGAGCGGGCCCGGGAGACCGCCGCCCCTATCGCCCGAGTGGTGGGGCGACGGGTGCGAGTGCTCGACAGCCTCAACGAGTGCGATTTCGGCCGCTGGACCGGGCGCCGCCTCAGCGACCTGCGCCGTCGCCGCGACTGGCGCCAAGTGCAGCGCACCCCCAGCAGCTTCCGATTTCCCGGAGGAGAGTCGTTTGCCGAGATGCAGACTCGGATGACCGACGCAGTGCAGTCGCTGGTGGCCCGCCATCCCGGCTCAACCGTGGTGGCAGTGTCGCACGCCGACACCATCAAGGCGGCGGTGTCGCACGCCTCAGGCGCCCATCTGGACATGTTCCAGCGGATCGTGGTGTCGCCCTGCTCGATCACCGCCATCCTCTACAGCGACGACGGCCCGCTGGTGCTGGCCGTCAACAGCACGTCCGACTTGAAAGCCCTTGTGCTGTCATGAGCGAATCCTTCGACCTGAGCAACCTCGAGCACTTCACGGTGGGCACCATCGGGCCTCCCGGCCAACGGGTGTTTTATCTCCAGGCCGGAGTCACCGGCACCTTGGTCACGCTCAAGCTGGAAAAGCAGGAGGTGTCGGCGCTGGCCGATCACTTCGCCGCGGTGCTCCGGGAGATATCCGACGATCCCGACGCCATCGAGCCGGAGGTCGATATCGGCCTCATCGACCCGGTGGAAGCGGAGTGGACGGCGGGCGAATTCCGGTTTGGCTATGACCCCGACGCCGATCGGATGCTGCTCATCATCACCGAAAGGCCCGCTCAAGAAGAGGCCGACGACCTGGCCACCGCCCAATTCCGAATCACAAAGGGCCAAGTGGCCGGGTTTGTGAACCGGGCCCGACAAGTAGTGGCCGCGGGCCGGCCACCGTGCCGCTTCTGCGGCGCACCCCTCAATGACGACGGCACTTGGTGTCCCTGTTCCAACTGATGGATCCCGACCCCTCGAACACCGAATCGCCGTTTCGCGACCGCCCCGCGCTCGATGACGAGGCCGCCGTTGAGATCCTGACCACCGGGGAGTTGGACGTGCTGGGCCGCATGCCGTGGAGCTCCAACATGACGTTTCTGGTTGACGTTCACTCCCCCGATTCCCCCATCGTCCAGGGGGTGTACAAGCCGGTGAAGGGTGAGCGGCCCCTGTGGGACTTCCCCGCCGGACTGCACAAGCGGGAGATAGCCGCCTTCGAGCTGGCCCGCACTCTGGGTTGGGATCTAGTGCCCCCCACGGTGCTGAGAGACGGGCCGCTGGGCGATGGGTCTGTGCAGCTCTACGTGCCCACCGACTACGACGAGCACTACTTCACGTTGCGGGAGGAGCCGGCCCACCACCGGTGGTTTCAGCGGCTATGCGCATTCGACTTCATCATCAACAGCACCGACCGCAAGGGGGGCCACATTCTGTTGGGCCACGACAGTCGGCTCTACGCCATCGACAACGGCCTGTCATTCCATTGCGAGTTCAAATTGCGCACGGTGATCTGGGAATGGGCCGGAGAACCCCTGCCGGACGAGTTGGCCGAAGACGTGACCGGCCTGCTGGATGAGGGCCTGCCCGAAAATGTGGCCAGCTTGCTCACCCTGTTGGAGCGCGATGCCCTGTTGACGCGGGCGAATGCCCTGGTGGGCGAGGGCCGCTTTCCCATCGATCCCAGCGGCCGCCGTCACCCCTGGCCGCTGGTCTGAAGGCTTGAGAGATCTGCCTGCACGGCAGCTCTCTGTCTAACTTCGAGCTTGCAGAGTTTCGATCAGCTTGGGCAGCACCTTGTGGACGTCGCCCACCACACCGAGGTCGGCGATGCCGAATATGGGCGCCTCGGCGTCTTTGTTGATGGCGATGATGTTCTTGGAGCCCTTCATGCCCACCATGTGCTGGGTGGCCCCGGAGATTCCGCAGGCCACGTAGACATCAGGCTTGACCACCTTGCCGGTCTGGCCCACTTGGTGGGAGTAGGGCACCCAACCGGCGTCCACGATGGCTCGCGATGCTCCCGCGGCACCGCCGAGCAGCTTGGCCAAGTCCTCGATCATGGAGTACTTCTCGGCTTCGCCCAGACCTCGCCCGCCTGAGACCACCACACCGGCTTCGTCCAGCTTGGGGCCGGTGGACTCTTCGGCAAACCGGTCCACCACCCGAGCTGCACCGGTTGCCCCTAGGTCGGGCACCGGCAGCGCTGACACCGCGGCCGGTCCACCGCCGGACTCCTCGGCGGCAAACGACTTGGGGCGAACCAAGAACAGGCCGACGCCGGTCCCGTTGAACCGAGTGCTGACGTTGACCGTGCCGCCGAACACCGGCTCGGTGCCCACAAGAGAACCGTCGGCCTGGTCGAGCTCGACAATGTTGGTGATGACCGGGACACCCAGCTTCACCGAAAGTCGGCCAGCCACGTCACGGCCGTCGTAGGTGGTGCCGAACAGCACCGCGTCGGGAGCGGTCCCGCCCTCGATGGCCGCGGCGATGGCCGACGCCACTGCTGGCCCGGCCAGACCGTCGCCTAAATCGCCGGTGGCGTGGACGGTGCTCGCCCCGTGGGCGCCGAGCTCGGCGGCCACCGGCTCGCCTTCGCCTCCCACCACCGCTTCCACGGTGTCGGCCAGCTCGCGGGCCCTGGCGAGGAGCTCGAGGCTGATCGAGGCAACCTGGCCGCCCGATGCCTCCGCGTATACCCAAATGGTTCCCATGCTGATCTCCTTACTTCCTGGCTCCTAAACGATCCTGAGCTCTTCGAGCAGGGCGACGATGCGCTCATGGGCGTCGCCCTCGTCGGTGATGATCTCGCCCGCCTCCCGCTCGGGGGCCGGGCTGACATCGGTGATCTCCTGGCCGCCGCCGGCCCAGCCCACCTGGTCGGGGCTGACGCCCAGGTCGGCGATGCCCACCTGGTCCATTGGCTTGGACTTGGCGGCCATGATGCCCTTGAACGACGGGTAGCGGGGCTCGACCACGCCCGCGGTCACCGAAACCACCGCAGGCAGCGGGCACCGCACCTCGTCGTAGCCAGCCTCGGTCTGGCGCTTAACCAGTACTTCTCCCCCATCGGCCTGGATTTCTTTGGCGAAGGTCACCGAAGGCAGGCCCAGCAGCTCGGCCACCTGTTCGGGAACCGTGCCGGTGTAGCCGTCGGACGACTCAGTGGCGGCCAGAATCAGATCGGCCTGAGCCCGGCCGATGGCGGCGGCCAACACTCGGGCGGTGCCCAAAGCGTCGGTTCCGGCCAATGCCTCGTCGCTGACCAGGATGGCCTTGTCGGCCCCCATAGCCAGTGCCGATCTCAGGCCATTGACCTCCTCATTAGGAGCCATCGACACCAGGGTTACCTCGCCCTCGCCAGCGGCATCACGAAGCTGGAGGGCCATCTCCACGCCGTAGGAGTCCGACTCGTCCATGATGAGCTTCATGTCCCGCTTGAGGGTCTTGGTGTCCGGATCGAGCTCCCCGGGATCAGCAGGATCGGGGATTTGTTTCACGCAGACGACAATGTCCATAGCGCGCAAGTCTCCCACCGCGCTCCAGATGCGGAAAAACCAAACGCAGGAACAAATGGCCGTGAGACCAGAAAGTTTCACACCCTGCGAACATGCCCACGCGAGTTCAATTTCGGGATATAGGCGGTACTGTGGTGGGTCTGAAAGTCCTATTGCTTGTCAACCCCCACGCCTCGTCGGTCACCGCCCGGACCCAAGTCGTCATCCAAAAGGCGCTGTCTGCCGACCACGACGTCACCCTCGCCGCCACCCGCCGGCGGGGTCACGCTTCGCGCCTGGCCCACGACGCCGTGGCCGATGGCTACGACGCTGTGGCGGTGTTGGGCGGCGACGGCACTCTCAACGAGGCGGTGAACGGGGTTGCCGGGTCCGATGTGGCCCTGGCCCCCCTGCCCGGAGGATCGACCAATGTCTTCGCCCGCACCATCGGGCTGCCCGACGATCCGGTGGAAGCAGCCGCCATGCTGCTGGAGACGCTGGGCGCGGGCCATATCAAGCGGGTGGGCCTCGGCCAGGTGAACGGGAGGTATTTCCTGTTCCACACCGGGGTGGGGTACGACGCTGCCGTGGTGCAGCAAGTGGAGCGCCGGGCCGGGCTGAAGCGGTATGCCAACCATGCTCTGTTCGCCTACGCGGCGGTGGACACCTGGATGCGCCACTACGACCGGTCGCGCCCCCGATTTACCATTTACCACGCTGACGGTGAGGCGGTGACCGGCCAGTTCGCCATCTGCCTCAATACCAATCCCTACACCTATCTGGGGTCGCGCCCCTTCAACGTGATGCCCGACGCCACCTTGGATGCGCCCCTGTCGATGGTGACCCTGCGATCGCTGCGAGCCACCCGCCTCCTTCGGACCGCGGCCAGCGCCCTGGGCTATGGCCCCCCCGTGACCGCCCACCGCCACGTCCACTCCCGCACCGACGTGACCAATGCCGTCGTTGCCAGCGACACCCCCTTCCCCTATCAGCTCGACGGCGACTACCTCGGCGAAACCACCCGCCTAGAGTTCCACCACGCCCCCAACGCCCTAGCCCTAGCCCTGCCCCTGGACTACTAGCATCGCCACTCATCAGACAAGAGCGTCAACTGGCTCGGCGGGCAGTAGTCACACTGTGGTTGGTGTTGCTGGGCAGCCTTGTTTTGACGACGGTCTGGCCCGCTACTGCCGCAGCTCACACAGAGTTGCAGTCGTCGCAACCATCAGATGGCGAGATCGTCGGCGAACCGGTCTCGCAAATCTCACTCACGTTCACTCGTCCTGTTGAGCCGGTCTCGGACGGGCTGACGGCCTTCGACGAGAACGGCCTCGAATACAGACCCGACGCAACCGACTCTGCTGATGGGCAGATCTGGCACATGTACTACGAGACGCCACTGGGCAGCGGGCACTACGAGGTCTACTGGCGGGTGGCGGCAGCCGACGCCCACATCATTGAGGGGTCGTTCTCGTTCACCGTCCTTGTTGTCGAGAGCGAACCCGCACTCGCACCATCTTCGGGTTCGCAAGATGTGCAGAGCACGGAATCTCCAGTTGAACCCACCGAATCCGGGACGGTTGCACAAGACGATCCCCCCTCGAGCACGACTGGGACTCCAGAGGGGCCCAGCGACACCCAAGCTCCTTCAATTTCGCACGCCACTCCATCACCGAAGGTCAACTCGACTCCCCTGGAGAGTTCACCATCATCTCCAACCGCGGCCCCCGAAGAATTCACCGCCGAAGTACCCAGTACTTCTTCCTTCGCGAGGCGAGGCAACACGGCAGCCACAGGATCCCAGCGCATCGCCGAAGCCACTCGAATCCTGATCTTCCTGGCCACAATGGGCGTCGTAGGCGGGCTCGCGTTCTTGGCCTTCATCGTTCGTGGCGAGCCGTTGGACTCAGAACGGGTGTGTAGATGGGTGAGCGGGAACGGCATCGTGCTTGCCGCCAGCGCGGCAGTAGCAGCGCTGAACCGAGCGGTGGTCATCGAACGGGAATGGTCGGCGTTCTGGTCACCAGACGCGATAGCCGATGCCGTGTCGACTCACTTCGGTGTGGCAGCAGGGCTTCGCCTGCTCGGCGGGCTCGTCCTAGCAGTAGCCCTGTATCGCGCCGTGGCGAACCTATCGAGGATGCCGACTGTTGTGACCGCGCTGCTGGGCGGGGCGCTCGTTATTGCCTCGTTTGCCTTCGACGGCCACACGGTTACCGAAGGACCGAGGTGGTTGCATTCCATCGCCAGCGTGAGCCATGTGAGCGCCGCAGCGGTTTGGAGCGGCGGCGTCGTGTTGCTGGCCGACCTCCTGTGGCGTCGACACCGCCGCGGCGCAGACGTATTCCGGCCGCTGATGCGATTCTCCCGAATGGCGGCTACCGCGCTTGTGCTTGCCGGCGCGGCCGGCACGGTCATGGCGATTCTCGTGCTCAACCGCTTCGCCGACCTGTGGTCAACGCCATGGGGCCGTTTGCTGCTGGCCAAGATTGCCCTCGTCGCCGTGGCCGCGGCCATTGGAGGACACAACCGCTGGGTGCTCATCCCCGCAGTCGAGCGGCAAGGAGAACCTGCTGTCCACCGACGCCTGAGGCGAGCGGCGGTGATCGAGGCGATCGCCCTGTTGTGCGTCGCCGTCATTACCGCATTCTTGGTGGCAGCATCGGCGGTCTAGCGATGGATTGGCTAGACCGAACCCAGCACCTCCCGGGCCACGTCGGGGACGTCGGTGATTACGGCGTCGGCGCCGATGGCGGCGAGTTGGGCGATTTGGTCGGGGTCGTTGACGGTCCACACGTTGACTTCGATGCCGGCGGCGTGGGCGGTGTCTACTAGAGCCTGGCTGGTTGAGGCGAAGTAGGGGTGGATAGCGGTGTGACCGGCGGCCACTACTCGGCCCACCAGCAGCTCGGGGGCTAGCACCTCAAAGGTCAGATAGGCCGTGGGGATGGCGGGATCAATGGCCCTGATGCGGTCGAGGGCCTCCATGTCGAACGAAGAGACGATCACCTCGCCACGGTGCTCTCCGATCCCCCACCCGAGCACCAGCCCGGCCACCGCGGCCGACACTTGGTGCTCGGCGTCGTAGTCGGGATCGTTGGGCGCGCTCTTGATCTCGATGTTGATCACAAACTCCCGCTCGGAGGCCGGGGCCCGGCACACGTCCATGACCTCGGCCAGCGTCGGCACCCAGTCGGGCAGTTCATCGTCATGGAGTTCGATGATGGCCCGGCCGTCAGGCAGGTGGGCATCGTGATGCACAACCAGCACGTCGTTGGCCGTCCGCCTCACGTCGAGTTCGATTCCGTCGGCATGCTGCCGCACCGCCTCGCGAAACGCCTCCAGGGTGTTCTCGCGCTCCACAACCGACGCCCCGCGATGGGCAATCACCCTCATAGCACCATCCTCACAAGGGCAACACGATTATCAGCAATCAACACTTTCACCATCAGCCCCTCTTGCCACACCAGTAGACCACCCCTATCCTTGTCCCTGCGTGATTACCAAAAGCTTGATGGAAAACCTAGAAAACGTTGCCGATGACTGGCGCTGCCAAGCGGCATGCCGCGACACAGATCCCGACCTGTTCTTCCCAGTGGGGAGCACGGGATTGGCCCTTGAGCAGATCGAGTCAGCCAAGGTTGTGTGCCAAGCATGCACCTCACAGGCCGACTGCTTGGAGTTCGCCCTGGCCACCAACCAGGACTCCGGTGTCTGGGGCGGCACCTCTGAAGAGGAGCGCCGCCACCTGCGCCGCCGCTGGGTGGCCGAACAGCGCGAGAGGTCCATCATCTTGGCCTAGCAGTCGGTAAAGGTGCCGATCCCAGCAGGGGTATCGCCACCTCCACCACCGTCCCCGGGCGGGATGGGTTCCCTTCGCCTTTGCTCATGGTGATGCTGCCCCGCAGATCGGCGCTCACCAGATTCCTGACGATGGCGATTCCCAGACCATCAGCGCTGTCCACATCGAAACCCGGGGGCAGTCCAACCCCGTCGTCGGTCACCCGCACCTGCACCCGATCGCCGTCGTTGTCCAGCTCGATCCGAACCTGTCCACCGGGCGGCTCGGGGTAGGCGTGGTCCATCACGTTTTGCAGGCACTCGTTGAGCACCACGGCGAGCGGAGTGGCCACGTCGGCAGCCAGCTCTCCGGCGTCGCCGGTCACCTTGAACTCCACCGGGCGGTCGGGACCGGTCAGGCCCTCTTCAACCATCCGCACCAGCGACCGCACGATCTCCACGAACGGCACGTCGCCGCTGGCGTCGCGCGACAAGATCTCGTGGACGATGGCGATGGCCCGGATGCGCCTCACCGACTCCTCGATGGCGTCCCGAGCTTCGGTGGCAATGGCTCGGCGCCCTTGGAGGCGCAGTAGCGAGGACACCGTTTGCAGGTTGTTCTTCACCCGGTGGTGGATCTCGGCAATGGTGGCGTCTTTGGACATCAGCAGGCGGTCTCGGCGGCGCAACTCGGAGATATCCCGCATCAGCACCAGCGCACCGGTTAGCTCTCCGCTGCCGATGAGCGGCAGGCAGCGCAGCACTACTGTGCCCCGATCTCCGTGCTGGATCTCCTCCGTCTGAGGCAGGCGGGAGGCGAACGCGGCCCGGATGGCCCGCTGCTCCAGGCCGATCTCCACCAGCCGGCGGCCTTCCACGTCGCTGTGGAGGCCGATGCGGTGCAGCGCCGAGGCCGCGTTGGGCGAGATGAGCTGAACCCGGCCCGAGGCGTCGAGCAGCATCAGCCCGTCGCCCACCCGGGGTGATTCCTCGGTCTCGATGTCGTCCACCGGGAACGGGTACTCCCCTTCGGCGATCATGGCCGCCAGCCGCCGGAACACTTTGAAGTAGCTCATCTCCAGCTCGCCGGGATCGCGCTGGGTGTCGGGATCGAACTCCCGGGCCATCACCGCCACCACCTCGCCGTGGCAGTTCACCGGCACGGTCAGCGTGCGGACGCGGGGCTGGTCGGCGTGGCCGATGCGCCCCCCGTCGGTGATCCGCCCCTCCCGATAGGCCACATCCACCAGCGGACGCTGCTCGGGGGTGAATTCCGCCCCCACCAGATTGTTGCGATGGATCGACCGGGCCGTGGTAGGCCGGATCTGCCCCGCGATGGCATAGCCCGCCGGGCTGCTGTCGGTTGGCCCGGCGATGGCGTGGCCGGTCGGGCTGTCGGTTGGCCCGGCGGGCACGTACAGCAGCAGATCGGCGAAGGAGATGTCAGCCAGCGGCGCCCAGGTGCGCATGAGCCGCTGGAGATGGTTCAGGCGCGACTTGGCCAGACCGGGGGTCAATTCCTCCAGGCTCGCCATTTCCCGAGTCTACGGCCCGGGGCGAATCAGCCCCCGAAGCCGATGGACCGACTGGCCGATGAGGGATCGAGTTCCACGTACGCCACGCTGGCGGCCGGCACCCCCACCTCGCGGCCCCGACTGTCGGTGAGCCACAACATCTCGCCCGATGCCAGACCCGTGGTGATGGCCTTCTTCACCGACTCCAAATCTGAGTCGGGGTCCATCTCCACTTCTATCTCCTTCTGGCTCCGGATCACTCCGATTCGGACGTTCATTGATCCACTCCTTGCACTCGAACTAGTTGATCTTCAGCTCCGGGCGGTAGATGCGCCGGGGCGGGGGATTGTCCACCAAATGAGCGGCCATGGCCGAAAAAGCCCGGCCGGCTTCGGAATCTGGAGCCTCTGCCGCTATTGGCCGGCCTTCGTCAGCCCCCTCCCGCAGGGCAGGAATCAGCGGCACCTGCCCGATCAAGGGCACTTCAAGTTGGTCGGCCAGTTCTTGGCCTCCCCCCGCGCCGAACAACTCATACCGCTTGCCGTCGTCGCCAGTGAACCAGCTCATGTTCTCGATAACCCCGCGCACGGTGAGATTGACCTTCTCGGCCATATACGCAGCCCGCTGAGCCACCCGCTGAGCGGCTGGTTGGGGGGTGGTCACCACGTAGACCTCAGAGCGGGGCAGGAATTGGGCCAATGAGATGGATATGTCCCCCGTGCCCGGCGGCAGGTCCACTAGCAGGAAATCGGGGTTATCCCAGGCCACATCGGTGAGAAACTGCTCCAGCGCTTTGTGGAGCATGGGGCCCCGCCAAATCACCGCTTGGTTTTCTTCGGCAAAAAACCCCATAGAGATGCATCGCACGCCATGTGCCTCAGGAGGCGCGATCATATCGCCGACCATTTGCGGCTCTTGGCCGATGCCCAGCATTCGGGGCACAGAGAAGCCCCACACGTCGGCATCCACCACCGCGGTGCGATGCCCAGCGGCGGCCAGGGCCACCCCCAGATTCACTGTGACCGACGACTTGCCCACGCCGCCCTTGCCCGATGCGATCAGCATCACCCGGGTGGTGGACTCCGGATCGGCGAATGGGATGGTTCGGCGCGGCGGTTCGGGGGTGTCGCCTGCGGCAGCCATGCCGGTAGATTACGGCATCGACTCAGAAATACCTGTGCCGTGACCATCCCGGTGCGATACCCAATTCCAGTGCCGTGACCGGTCGCCACTATCTCGACCATGCCTCCACCTCGCCCATCCGGCCCGAGGCGCTGGCGGCCATGAATCAGTGGTGGGCGGCTGGTCATGGAGACCCCTCCCGGATGCATGCCGAGGCGCTCGCGGCCCGTTACGAGATCGAGCAGGCCCGCCAGCAGGTGGCCGACTGCTTCGGTGCCCGCTCTCGGGAGGTGGTCTTCACCAGCGGAGCCACCGAGTCGATCGCCGCCGCGGTGCGGGGGGCGGCGCACCGGGGCGCCCACCAAGTGCTGAGTGCAGTGGAGCACTCCGCTGTGCGGCTGTCGGCCCAGCGGCTCGAAGCCCAGGGTCACCAGGTCACCGTGGTCGGCGTGGACAGCACCGGTCGGGTGAACCCCGATGAGATGGCCGCGGCTATCGGGCCCGACACTTCCGCGGTCCACTGCCAGTGGGCCAACCACGAAGTGGGCACGGTGCAGCCGGTGGCCGAGGTGGTGGCCGCCTGCCGTGAGCGATTCCCCGATGTGCTGATCCACATCGACGCCGCCGCCGCCGCAGGGCGGGTCCACATCGACTTTGCCGAGATCGGCGCCGACTTGATGTCGATCAGCGCCCACAAGTTCGGCGGGCCGCCGGGCATTGGTGCCCTGTTGGTGCGCCGCGGCCTGCGCCTGGTGCCGCTATTGGAGGGGGGCGACCAGGAGCGGGCTCGACGGGCCGGGCTGGAAAACGGCGCGGCTATAGCCGGATTTGGAGCGGCGTGCGCGGCGCTGGAGGACGGCGGCGTGGAGCAGGAGGCCAGCCGGGCCCAAACCCAATGCGACAAGCTGCGCAACCTGGCTCAGAGTATCGAGGGCGTCGTGGAGTACGGCCACCCCACCCAGCGCCTGCCCCACCTGGTGTGCCTGGGAATCAGCGACGTGGAACCTCAAGCCGTGCTGATTGCCCTGGACCGGGTCGGGGTAGCTGCCCACTCTGGCAGCTCGTGTGCCTCCGAGTCGCTGGAGCCTTCCCCCGTGCTTGAAGCCATGGGCGTAGACGCCCACCACTCGCTGCGCCTGTCCGTGGGTTGGCCGACAACCGACGAAGATGTGGAAGCAGCGGCTCAGGCGCTACAAGAGTCTCTAGAAGAACTACGCAAACTGCGGGCCTAGCCCAGCCAGTCGAAGAAGTCCGCGCCGGCCAGCGCGCTGGAGACGCCGTTGAGATCCTCCACGTGCAGGAACTCAAACCCGGCCGCCTCGGCGTAGTACCGATCGACGTCGGTGTCGCCAATGTGAATGTAGCGGCTGGCCTCAAACTGGTTCCGCACCTCGTCCAAATGGTGCTTGCCCCCCACAAAATCCACGTCGATCCCATGGATATCCCACAGCCGCTGCTGGTCGGACCGCACCCGGTCAGACCCGCTGCCGATCACATAACCCCTGGCCTTGGCCTGCCGCATAGCCTCCAGCAAAATCGGCCCCGGCGGATCGCCGCACTCCAGCGTGCCGTCAATATCAAACGAAATCAGGATGCGGGCAGGTTACTTTGCTCGGGAGGGAGGACTCGAACCCCCAATATCGGGACCAGAACCCGGTGTGTTGCCAATTACACCACTCCCGAAAGCAGCGGCCATTGTACTCCCCTACCCGGACGGGAGGGCAATGCTTTAGAGGTGGGAGCGGGCGGTTTGGAGGCGGTGGAGGACTTCCTCACGGGTGAGGTGGTTCACCATGGGTTCGAAGAGTGGGGGGCCTACTGAGCGGCCGGTGACGGCTACTCGGACGGGGGCCTGGGACTTGGAGCGGTTGACGCCGTGGGCCTCGCCAGCGGCGAACACGGCGTCTTTGACGGTTTCGGCGTCCCAGGGGCAGTCGGTGAGGGCGGCGATGGTGGCGTCGAGAATTTCGGGGGCGGCTTTGCCGCGGAGAACTGACTTTTCCCAGGACTGCTCGTCGATGTCTGGCTCATCGAGGAAGAGCCAGTCCACTTGGGGGACGATGCCGTCGAGCGTGCGGAGCTTCTCCTGCACTAGCGGGGCCATGGCGGCAACTACATCGGGGCGAAAGCGGTCGGGGGGCCAGGGCACGTCTTCGCCAGTGAGGTGGGGTTCGAGGGCGGCTAGGAATGTCTCTGGGTCGAGCTCGCGTATGTACACCCCGTTGAAGTGCTCCAGCTTGGCGATATCGAAGAATGCTGGCGCTTTGTTCACGTCTTCCAGCCGGAATTGCTCGATGATCTCGGCCATGGGGCGGATCTCCACCCCGTCGCGTGGACCCCAGCCCAGAAGGGCCAGGTAGTTGGCCATCGCCTCGGCCAGGAACCCCTGCTTCCGGTAGCTCTCCAATGAAACGTCGTCGCGGCGTTTGGACAGCTTCTTGCGCTGCTCGTTCACCAACAGGGGCAGGTGAGCGTAGACCGGCGGTGTGGCTCCCAGCGCTTCGGCTACCAGTACGGCTCGAGGAGTGCTCGACAGCAGGTCTTCGCCCCGGATGGCGTGGGTGATGGCCATGTCGGCGTCGTCCACCGCGTTGGCCAGCACAAAGGTTGGCGAGCCGTCGGAGCGCCAGATCACGAAGTCGCCCAGTTGGGCGTGGTCCACCGCCACCTCACCGCGGACTACATCGTCGATAGCCGTGGTGCCCTCCGGGGTTCTGAACCGGACCGCTCGGCCATCGCCCATTTCAGTGCCGGGAAGCTCGTTGTCATCGGCGTCGCACAGGTAGGCCCGGCCGTTGTCCAGCAACTGCTGCACTGCCTCCCGGTGACGCTCCCGGCGCTCCGACTGGTAGAACGGCCCCTCGTCGTAGTCAATGCCTAGCCATCCCAGGTATTCGAAGATGGCGTCGGTCAGCTCGGGGCGGTTACGGCTCTCGTCGGTGTCCTCGATGCGCAGGACCATGGTCCCGCCGGTGGCCCGGGCATACAGCCAGTTGAACAGGGCTGTTCGAGCCGAGCCGACGTGGAGGTAGCCGGTGGGCGACGGTGCGAACCGAACCCGCGGCGAATCAGCCGAAGACAGTGGCTCAGCCGGACTCACCGGTTGATGCTGACCGCGAACAGCTCAGCTCGGTTGTTGAGACAGGCGGCCTCAACCTCACTGGGAGGCATCCGAAGCACCGCCTCGGGAATCAGGTCCACTATTTGCCGGGCCTCGGCATAGTGATGGGGATGGCTGACACCGGCGAACAGCTCCTTGCGCCAGGCCACCAGTGACTCGTCAGGAGCGGGGGGCAGGAAGCCGAACACCCGGAACGCAACCTCCAAATCGGCGGCCACCGGGGCTCGTCCGAAGATGGCCGCCCGCTTCAACGCCACGCCCACACAGCCGGCGATGGCGTCGTCACCGTGCTCTCCGGCACCCAGCAGCAACTGGTCCTCGAAGCGTCGAGCCAGCCGCAGAGCGTATCCCTGGTCCGGTCCGGGCACGCCCAACCCGGCTCCTATCGGCTGTCCCCCCGTGAGCTCGGCCGGCCTATCCGCTAACCAGGGCTGGGGTCGGCGAGGCGGCGATACGTAGTGGCGGTCGGCCGCGGCGGTGTCGTTGGGAACGTAGTCAGGAGCGGCCATTTTCATCCTCGCTGTGGAGTAGTCCGAACACCAGGCTGTCCACCAGCGCCTGCCAGCTGGCCTCCACGATGTTGGTGGACACGCCGATTGTGGTCCACACCCGGTCGCCATTGGTGGAGTCGATGATCACCCGGGTGACCGCCGCAGTTCCCGCCGCGGTGTCAAGCACCCGCACCTTGTAGTCGATGAGCGAGATCGACCGGAACGCCGGATAGCGATCGGCCAGAGCCAGCATCAGCGCGGCGTGCAGGGCGTTGACCGGGCCGTTGCCCTCGCCGGTGGCCACGGTGCGCTCGCCGTCCACGTGGAGCTTCACGGTGGCCTCGGTGTCCATCTCCACGGCCACCTCGTTCCAGGCCCGGGCGCCGGTGCCCGACCGGTGCTCGGTGGAAACTCTGAACGACTCCAACTCGAAGTACGGCTGCGTCCATCCCGACGCCGCCCGCATCAACAGCTCCAGGGAGGCGTCGGCCACCTCGAAGTGGTACCCGGCGTGCTCCAGCTTCTTGAGGGTGTCCACAATCTCGCCGACGGCCTTGCCATCGAGGTCTAATCCCAGCTCTTGGGCTTTGAGCTCCACCGTGGAGCGCCCGGCCATCTCCGACACCACGAACCGGGTGCCGTTGCCCACCGCCGACGGATCGATGTGCTCGTAGGCGTCGGGGCGGCGGGCGATGGCGCTGGTGTGGAGGCCAGCTTTGTGGGCGAAGGCCGACGAGCCCACGTAGGCCTGCTGGGGGTCGGGCGGGAAGTTCACCAGCTCGGCCACGTGGTGCGAAACCGCGGTGAGCCGATCCAGCCGGTCGGGGGGAACGGTCTGCACTCCCATCTTCAAGCTGAGGTTGGCTATGATCGGCACCAGGTTGCAGTTGCCGGTGCGCTCGCCGTAGCCGTTGATGGTGCCCTGCACCTGGATGGCCCCAGCCCGCACGCCGGCCAGGGCGTTGGCCACCCCGCAGCCGGTGTCGTCGTGGAGGTGTACCCCCACCGGGGTGTCCAGGTAGTCGACCACCGCACCCACGATGTCTTCCACCCGGGTGGGCAGCGAGCCACCGTTGGTGTCGCACAGCACCAGCCGGTCGGCGCCGGCCACCGCGGCCGCCTCCAGCACCGCCAGGCTGTATTCCTGGTTGTGATGGAACCCATCGAAGAAGTGCTCGGCGTCGAAGAACACCCGCATGCCGTTGTCCTTCAAGAACCGCACCGAGTCGGCCACCATGGCCACCCCTTCGTCCAGGGTGGTCCGCAGGGCCTCCACCACGTGGTAGTCCCAGCACTTGCCCACGATGCAGGCCACCTCGGTGCCTGAGCCCACCAGGTTGGCCAGCGTGAGATCCTCATCGGTGCGCCCCTTCACCTTTCGGGTGGAGCCGAAGGCCACCAGGGTGCTGGTCTCCAGGTTCAGCTCATCGCGGGCTCGGGCGAAGAACTCGTCGTCTTTGGGGTTGGAGCCGGGCCAGCCCCCCTCGATGTAGTGGACCCCGAGGGAGTCGAGCTGGCGGGCGATGCGGAGCTTGTCCTCCACCGTGAGGGAGATCCCCTCAAGCTGGCTCCCGTCGCGAAGAGTGGTGTCGTAAATCTCTACCGCGGCGGGCAGGGACCGGGACCCGGTCGCCTCAACGGTCGACATGCTCGTTCCAGTGCCGGTACTGGGCCTGCCGACCCCGCACCGCGTCCTGGAACACCTCTTGGATCTTGCGGGTGATTGGACCGGGATCGCCGATCTCGCGGTCGTCCACCGACCGGATGGGCACCACCTCGGCCGCCGTACCTGACAGGAAGGCCTCGTCAGCCAGATACAGATCGCTGCGCAGCAGGTTGTCGGTGGTATAGGGGATGCCCAGATCAGAGGCCATGGTGCGGATGGCGTCCTGGGTGATGCCCTCCAGCGCTCCCACCGCGGTGGGCGGGGTGACGATGGTGCCGTCGCGCACCACGAACACGTTCTCTCCGGTACATTCGCTCACATAGCCCTGGGGCGACAGCAGAATCGCCTCGTCGTAGCCGGCCTTCAGCGCCTGCACTTTGGCCAGCTGGCTGTTGATGTAGTGCCCGCACCCCTTGGCCGCGGTGGGCATGGAGTTGGGATCGTGGCGCTGCCAGGAGCTGACCATGAGGCGCACCCCGTTCATAACCCCTTCGTCGCCCAGATAGGTGCCCCACGGCCACACGGCGATGGCCACGTTCACCTCACACGACAGCGGGTTCAGCCCCATCTCGCCGTAGCCCAGATAGGCCAGCGGGCGGATGTAGCAGCTCTTCATGCCGTTGACCCGCACAGTCTCCTTGGTGGCGGCCACCAGTTCGTCCACCGTGAAGGGAATGTCGATCTGGAGGATCTTGGCGCTGGCGAACAGGCGGCGGATATGGGGGGTTAGCCGGAACACCGCGGCGCCCTCGTCGGTCTCATAGGCCCGGATGCCCTCGAAGACCCCGTTGCCGTAGTGGAGCGTGTGGGTGAGCACGTGAACGGTGGCGTCGGCCCAGTCCACCAGCTCGCCGTCCATCCACACCTTCTCCGTGGTCTCGATTGGCATTGTGCTCAGATCCTTTCTGCGCTCACTGCTTCGATCTTCGCGGGCCTCACACCCGCTCTGCGATGGCGTCGCCGATCTCGGTGGTGGTCCCGTATTGAGTTGTCGGATCGGCACAGGCCGCCCGAATCCGGTTGGCTGCGTCGGTCTCGCCCAAGAACTCAACCATCATGGCCGCCGACAAGATCGCGGCGGTGGGGTTGGCCCGGCCGGTCCCCACAATATCGGGTGCCGAGCCATGAACCGGCTCAAACATCGACGGCCCGGTGCGGTCGGGGTTCAGGTTGGCCGAGGCGGCCAGCCCGATGCCGCCCGACACCGCTCCGCCGAGATCGGTGAGGATGTCGCCGAACAGGTTGTCGGTCACTATCACGTCGTAGCTCTTGGGGTCTTCCACAAAGTAGATGCAGGCTGCGTCCACGTGGTTGTAGGCGGTGGCCACATCGGGATACTCCTCGGCCACCTCGTTGAAAGTGCGCTCCCACAGATCGCCGGCAAAGGTCAACACGTTGGTTTTGTGTACCAGGGTGAGGTGGCGCCCCGGGCGGCTGCGGGCCAGTTCGAAGGCGTAGCGAACACAGCGCTCCACCCCGAACCGGGTGTTCACCGACCCCTGGGTGGCCACCTCCGCGGGGGTGTGGCGGCGCAGGAAGCCGCCCTCCCCGGCGTAGGTGCCCTCGGTGTTCTCCCGGATCACCTCGAACTCGAATGCACCGTCGGGCGACCGGAACGGGCGGCGGTTCACGTACAGGTCGAGCTCGAAGCGCATCCGCAGCAGCAGCCCCCGCTCGATGACGCCGGGGGGCACGTCAGGGGTTCCCACGGCCCCCACGTAGAGGGCGTCCAGCCCCCGCCACTCCTCCATGATCTCATCGGTCAGCACGGTGCCGTCGCGCAGATAGCGGGCGCCGCCGAGGTCGTAGGGCACCGTGTCGAGCTCCACGCCGGCCGCGTTCAGCACCTTCAGGCCCTCGGCAACGACCTCGGGGCCGATCCCGTCGCCGCCGACGATTCCAATCATGTGGGCCATGGCCCATCAGAATACGAATACAGCCTTACCGAAAGCGAACGCTAAAATTGACCTTTATGCCGGAAACCCATGAGCTGTCCCAGACGGCCTTCGACCGTCTTCAGGCTGAGTTCGAACAGCTCACCACGGTCGGACGGGTGGAAATCGCCCGCAAGATCGAAGCGGCCCGAGAATTGGGCGATCTGAGCGAGAACGGCGACTACCACGCGGCCAAAGACGAGCAGGGCAAGATGGAGACTCGCATCGCCCAGTTGGGCGCAATGCTGAGGAACTGCCGAATCGTCGAGGCCGGCGATGGGACCAAAGTTGCGGTGGGCTCGGTGGTGACAGTGGCCCACGACGGCGACCCCGACGACGTCGAGACCTACTTGGTGGGCTCGATCGAGGAGCGCCACGACGGGCTCGACGTGATCTCCCCGGCATCCCCGATGGGGTCGGCCATCATCGGAGCGGCTGTGGGCGACACCGTGCCCTATGAGAGCCCCGCGGGGGGCACGCTGACAGTGCAAATCGTGTCCCTTGAGCAATAGCGGCCCCAGTTGCCGTGGCACCGCGTTCCACCAGGGATTAGCCAGGGTGGTCTTCTTTGAGCAGTAGCGGCGCACCGATTGGCCCCAGCCTGCCGCCGGGTGAGTTCGTCGACCTCCCCGAGCGGGGGCGGCTGTTCGTCCGCCGGGCCGCCGGGCCGCCGGACTCCCCCACCGTCATGCTGCTGCACGGCTGGACGGTGACCGCCGACCTGAACTGGTACCCGGCCTTCGAGCCGATCTCCCAGCGGGCCTCGGTGGTGGCATTCGACCATCGGGGCCATGGCCAAGGGGTGCCCACCCGGCGATTCAGGTTCGCAGACTGCGCCGCTGATGTGCTGGCCGTGGCCGACGCCCTGGGCATCGGCCGCTTCGTGTGCGCGGGCTATTCCATGGGCGGCGCCATCGCCCAGCTGGCCGCCCGAGCGGCGCCCGAACGGGTCACCGGGCTGGTGCTGGGCGCCACCTCCACCAGCTTCCGGGGCCGGGGATTGCGGGCCGTCCGCTTCTCGCTGCTCCCGGTGGTGGCCGCCGCCTCCCGCTTGACCCCCGTGAAGCTGCGGTATTGGGGCTGGGAGCAGACCGTGTTCAACGTGATCGGCACCAACATCGGCCGATGGGCCCAAACCGAGGTGCTCAAAGGCGATCCTCAGGCCATGCTGGACGCCGGCACCGAGCTGTTCAACTTCGACTCCTCGCCGTGGATCGCCGAACTCCCCATGCCGATCGCCCAGGTTCGCACCGTGGGCGACAAGGTAGTGCCCGACTACCTCCAACAAGAGCTGGCCGATGCCGTGGCCGGCATCAGCGTGTACTCCTACCGGGGCGGCCACGCATCGGTGGTCACCGACTTCGACAGCTTCTGGGACTGTCTGAGCAAGGCCCTCGATGCGGTGGGAGTGCCAGCCAGTCCTGATTCCGAGAGCAGTGTTGCTCCCGATCCATCCCCATCCGAGGCCACCCGATAGCCTCAGAATTACCGCGAGAAACGCAAGAAACCGGAGCGCACATGGGCCGAACCCTCAGCGAGAAGGTCTGGGACCGCCACGTCGTCCACCAAGCCGACGGCGAGCCCGACCTGCTGTTCATCGACATGCACCTCATTCACGAGGTGACCTCGCCGCAGGCCTTCGACGGTCTCCGCATGAACGGCCGCACGGTGCGGCGCCCCGACCTCACCGTGGCCACCGAAGACCACAACGTGCCCACCGACGACATCGCTTGGCCCATCGCCGATCCCATCTCCCGCCAGCAGGTGGAGACGCTGCGGGCCAACTGTGAGGAATTCGGCATCACCCTGTACCCCATGGGCAGCCCCGGCCAGGGCATCGTGCACGTGATCGGCCCGGAGATGGGCCTCACCCAGCCGGGAATGACCATCGTGTGCGGCGACAGCCACACCTCCACCCACGGGGCGTTCGGTGCGCTGGCCTTCGGCATCGGCACCAGCGAGGTGGAGCACGTGCTGGCCACCCAGACCCTCCCCCAGCAGCGCCCCGGCACCATGTCGGTGACCGTGGACGGAACCCTGCCGATGAGCTGCACCGCCAAGGACGTGATCTTGGCCATCATCGGGCGCATCGGCACCGGCGGGGGTATCGGCTCGGTGATCGAATACCGGGGATCGGTCATCCGGTCGCTGTCGATGGAGGGGCGCATGACGGTGTGCAACATGTCCATCGAGGCCGGAGCCCGGGCTGGGTTGATCGCCCCCGACGACACCACCTTCGAATACCTCCAGGGGCGGCCCAGCGCGCCGACTGGATCGGCGTGGGAAACCGCGCTGGAGGATTGGCGCAGTTTGTCGACCGACGATGACGCCGCCTTCGACAAGGAGGTGGTGATCGACGGGTCGGAACTGGTGCCCCACGTGTCGTGGGGCACGAACCCGGCTCAAGTGGCGCCCATCGACGGCACCGTGCCCCATCCCGACAGCTTCGCCGAGAGCAGCGGGCGGGAGTCGGCCGCCCGAGCGCTCCACTACATGGGCCTTGAGCCCGGCACCCCGCTCAAGGAGGTCCCGGTGGACACGGTGTTCATCGGCTCCTGCACCAACAGCCGCATAGAAGACCTGCGCATTGCCGCCGCGGTGGTCGAGGGCCGCCGGGTGCGTCCCGGCGTCCGCACTTTCGTGGTCCCCGGATCGGGCGCGGTCAAGGCCCAAGCCGAGTCTGAGGGCCTGCACGAGGTGTTCAGGGCCGCCGGTTTTGACTGGCGGGAGCCGGGCTGTTCGATGTGTCTGGCCATGAACCCCGACAAGCTGGCCCCCGGTGAGCGCTGCGCCAGCACCTCCAACCGGAACTTCGAGGGCCGCCAGGGCAAGGGAGGCCGCACCCACTTGGTGTCCCCCGCCGTGGCCGCAGCCACCGCAGTGACCGGCACCTTCGCCACCCCCGGAGACCTGTCATGAAGCCGGTCCGCACTATCACCGCCACCGCGTTGCCGCTGGACCGCAGCGATGTGGACACCGATCAGATCATCCCCAGCGACTGGCTCAAGCGGGTGGAGCGCACCGGCTTCGAGCAGGGCCTGTTTTCAGAGTGGCGCGAAGACCCCGATTTCGTGCTCAACGACCCCCGCTTCGCCGATGCCCGCATCCTGGTGGCCGGACCCAACTTCGGCACCGGCTCTTCCCGGGAGCACGCGGTGTGGGCCATTCAGCAGTACGGCTTCGAGGCGGTCATCTCCCCCCGCTTCGGCGACATATTCCGCAATAACGCCACCAAGAACGGCCTGGTGCCGGTGCAGGTGAGCGAAGATGTGGGCCGCACCCTGCTCAGTGCCGTAGCCGATGACCCCTCCATCCAGATCACCGTCAACGTCGAACAGCTCACTGTGTCGGCCCCCACCGCCGGCGTGAGCACCGATTTCCCCCTCGACGGCGCCGTTCAACACCGCCTGCTGAACGGCCTAGACGACATCGGCCTCACCCTGGCCTACTCCGACGCCATCGCCGCCTTCGATGCCACTCGCCCCGCCTGGATGCCCTCTCTGGCCCGATAATCCTCATTTCTCTCAATTTGTCGGGAACCAAGCGTCGGAGGTCTATCGTCATAGGGGCATGACACGGTTCAACCTCATTTCGACCCCTCGGCCCGTGACCAGAGCTGCCGTGGCCGCGGCACTGATCGCTCTGGCCCTGCTAGCCGGTGCCTGCTTGCCCGGTGAGCCCGGCACCCCCGGGATCCCCGGCTCTGCCAATGGCGGCTCCGGCACTCCTGAGGCTACGGCTGAGGCCGCTGAGCACCTCGATGATGTGGAGCTGTTGTCGGCGCTTCAAACCATCGGAGATTGCGCCGCCGTGTTGGAGTATCTGCGGGCTGAGACCGTCGAGCGGGTAGGCCCCTACGGCCTTGACCGGGATCGCTATGGCGGCTTCGGGCCTGTTTTTTCCGACATGGCAGAGGGGGCTATGGCTGAAGACGCAGTAGCTGTTCCGGCTGCTGCCGAAGAAAGCGCGGGTTCCACCGGCTCATTTGCCGGTGATGACGCCGCGGGGTTCTCAGGCACAAATGTGCAGGTGGCAGGCGTCGACGAGCCCGACATTGTGAAGACCGACGGCAACCGCATATTGGTGATAGCCCAGGGCCAACTTCACTATGTGGACCTGACCGGAGAGCAGCCGGTCTACCGGGGCAGCCTCAAGCTGGACGACTCGGGGTGGGGTCAGGAGATCTTGATGCGCGGAGACCGCGCCCTGGTGTTCTCCACCAGCTTCGGAGAAGACGAGCTGGGGCCGGTGGCCGCCGACGAGATGGTGGGTGAAGCTCGAATTGTCGACTTGGCCTTCCGCGGCTCTCAGTCTGCCCTTGTCCAGGAGGTGGACCTCTCCGACCCGGGAGCGATGGAGGTGGTGGCCGAGCTCCGCGTGGAAGGGGAATACCTCAGCGCACGCTCGGTGGGCACAACGGCCTGGCTGGCAGTGTCCAGCTACCCTCTGCAATTCGAGTTTGTGCATCCCAGCGGGCCCTCGGCCGAGAAAGCAGCCGAAGAGTCCAACAAGCAGATTGCCGCCACCGCTGAATTGGGTGCCTGGCTGCCCGGCTACCGCCTCGACGGGCCTGGCGGCACTCAGGCAGGCCTGCTGCCGGACTGCGACCAGCTTTATACCCCAGCGGAATTCTCCGGGTTCACCGTGCTCTCTGTGCTCACCTTCGACTTGGAGCAGCCTTTGGGCACCGGCGATGCGGCCTCGGTGCTGGCTGACGGGAGCACTCTTTACGGCTCGGGCGAGTCGCTGTACTTGGCCTCCAGCGCCCACACCCGCCCCGAGCCCCGAGAAGAGGGCCAGCCCGCCGTCGAAGAATCAGCAGCCTCAGACGAGGCGACTTCGGAGTGGACAACCACAATCCACAAGTTCTCCGTATCAGAATCTGGCCCGGCTGAGTACGAGGCTTCAGGAGAGGTCTACGGCCACTTGCTCAACCAGTTCTCGATGGATGAGCACAAAGGCTTCTTCCGAGTGGCCACCACCATCGGCGAGCCCTGGAGCGCCGAGTCCTCCCAGAGCCAAGTCGTTGTTCTAGAGCAGCAGGGCCGCCGCCTCGCCATTGTCGGCAGCGTCGGCGGTCTCGGCGAGGGCGAGCGCATCTTTTCGGTGAGATACGCCGGCGATGTCGGCTACGTAGTGACTTTCCGACAAGTGGACCCCCTCTATGTGCTCGATCTCTCCGACCCGGCCAGCCCGGCAGTGACAGGCGAGCTCAAGATCCCGGGCTTCTCCACATACCTGCACCCCCTTGGCGACGGCCTGCTCGCGGGAATCGGCCAGCAGGCCGACGAGCGGGGCCGCACCCAGGGGACAAAGGTGTCCTTGTTCGACGTGAGCGACCCGGCCAGCCCGGAAGAGCTAGACGTGATCGTGTTCCCCAATGGCTACAGCGAAGCAGAATGGGACCATCGGGCCTTCCTCTACTGGGCCGAGAGCAGCCTCCTGGCCATCCCGTTGAACCAGCGGGAGACCTCTCCTCCAGTGCCTCTGATGGAAGGCCCAGCGGCGGTCGAGACAACTGTGTCTTCGCCCGCCGAAGGAGAGCCATTCACTGGAGCGGTGGCTCTGCGGGCAAACCGGGACGGGATCGTCGAACTCGGTCGAATCACCCATGAGAGGCCCACGGCCTCTTTCCCGGGCTGTCGTCCGGTGGCTGATCGCGGCGTCTTGGACGAATGGCTGTCTGAGGCCGACGCCTTGCAGATTTGCCCGACGGGAGCACCCGACGAATACCCCGGTTTGTCCTGCGAGGCATGGGAAGCCGAATGGGTGCAAAAGCAATGGCCTGAGCTGGGCATCGACAACGACGAGAAGCTGCTGATCTGCTGGGATTGGACCCCGAGAATCCAGCGCCTGCTCATCGCCGACGGGGACCTCTGGACCATGACCGAGCGGGCCATCCAGGCCAACGACCTAGCCACCCTGGGCTTTCAAACCCAGATTACCCTGCTCCCCCGGAACTAGGAAGAGCCCCCGCCACACCGCGGCGCCGACAACGCACCACCCGAGAGCAGTGACTATCCCAGCCCGGCGCAGGCTCGATTAAGCGCACTCACAATGGCCCGCATCGAGGCGGTGGTGATGTCGGTGTGGATGCCGCAGCCCCACAGCTCGCGCCCATCCACCAGCAACTCGATATAAGCCACCGCCTCGGCGTCCGTGCCGCCGCCCCGGGCGTGCTCGTGGTAGTCCACCACCTTGACCGGGGTGTCGATGATCTCGTTCAGCCCAGTCACGAACGCATCCAGCGAGCCCGCCCCCTCGCCGTGGACCACCACCTGGTCGTCGCCAGCGGTGAGGCGGGCGGTGACCACGGTGCGGTCGGCCCCCCGGGCGTTCTGGGCCGACTCGTAGCCGTTCAACCGATAGGGCTCGTCCAAGTCGAGATACTCGGTGGCGAACTCGCTGTGGATCTGGTCGGCGGTGATCTCCTCGCCGGTTTCGTCGGCGATCTGCTGGATCACCCGGCTGAACTCGATTTGCATCCGCCGGGGCAGGTCCAGCTGCACCTCGGCTTGGAGGAGGTACGACACCCCGCCCTTGCCCGACTGGCTGTTCACCCGCACCACGTCTTGGTAGGTGCGGCCCACGTCTTTGGGGTCGATGGGGATGTAGGGCACCTCGAACAAACTCTGGCCGGTCTCCTCCATGGCCTCGAACCCCTTCTTGATGGCGTCCTGGTGCGAACCGGAGAAGGCGGTGTACACCAGATCACCCACATAGGGGTGGCGGGGATGGATGGGAAGCTGGTTGCAGTCCTCGGCCACCCGGCGCAGCCCGTTGATGTCGGAGATGTCCAGCTCGGGGTCCACCCCCTGGCTGAACAGGTTCATGGCCAGGTTCACCACGTCTACGTTGCCGGTGCGCTCCCCGTTGCCGAACAGGGTGCCCTCCACCCGGTCGGCGCCGGCCATGAGCCCGAACTCGGCTGCGGCCACCGCGGTGCCCCGGTCGTTGTGGGGGTGCAGGCTGAGCACGATCCGGTCCCGGCGGGCCAGGTTGCGGTGCATCCACTCGATCATGTCGCCGTAGATGTTGGCGGTAGACATCTCGACTGTGGCCGGCAGGTTGATGATCACCGGCTTGTCGTGGCCGTCAGCCAGAATCTCCACCACCTCGTCGCACACCCGCTTGGCGAAGGGCAGTTCGGTGCCGGTGAACGACTCGGGCGAGTACTCGTAGAACACGTCGGTGTTGGGCACCTGCGGCTCCAGCGAACGGCACCACTCCGCCGCCTGGGTGGCGATTTTGGTGATCCCGTCCATATCCAGGCCGAACACCACCCGGCGCTGGACGGTGGAGGTGGAGTTGTACAGGTGGACGATGGCGTCGGCCGCCCCGTCGATGGCCTCATAGGTGCGCTCGATGAGTTCTTGACGGGCCTGGGTGAGCACCTGGATGCGCACATCTGAGGGGATGGCCTTCTGCTCGATGATCTCCCGCACGAACCGGAAGTCGGTCTCCGACGCGGAGGGGAAGCCCACCTCGATCTCTTTGAACCCGGCCTCCACCAGGGCGGTGAACATCTTCCACTTCCGCTCGGGGTTCATGGGCTCGATGAGGGCCTGATTGCCGTCGCGCAAATCCACCGAGCACCACCGGGGCGCGCCGGTGAGCACGGCGTCGGGCCAGGTCCGGTCGATCAGCTCGACCGGCTCGAACGCCTGGTACTTGTGGATCGGCATTCCCGACGGCTGTTGGGGGTGTAATCCGATTTTCATGGCATGGCCTCGATTGGAGTTGACTCACGAAAAAACCCCCTGCCCTTGCGGGTTCAGGGGGTCGGGGCGAGCACCTCTGGGTGCTCGCCCTACAAGAGCAGCAGGTGGGTGTGGATGCGGCTCATCAGGTCAATCCTACGCCGAAGCCCGGGTGTTTACCAAACATGCCGAGGCTGCTAATCGGCTGGAACCAGGCCCAAGTAGCGGGCAGCCTGTACTCCGTCGATGGCCACCAGAGCCTCAGCCACGGCCTTGGGCACCGGCTGGGAGGTGGCGATCACCATGGAGGCCCCTTCCCCAGTGGGCGACTGACCCACGTCCATGTCGTCGATGTTGATGCCCGCGTCGCCCAGTAGGGTGCCCACCGCGCCGATTATGCCGGGACGGTCCTCGTTGGCGATCAAGATCATGTGCTGGGCAGGCGGCATGTGCAGGCTGTGATCGTCGGCCAGCACCAGCACCGGCTCCTGGCGGGCCCCGGTCAACCGCCCGCCGAGACTGTGGCCCCCGCCTCGCACGGTGAACAAGTTCACGTGGTCTTTGGAGGTGGGCGTGCTGATGGCCCGAACCTCCATGCCCTTCTCCTTGGCCACGTCCATTGCGTTCACGTAGCTGACCTGCATGTCCGACACTGCGCTCAACAGCCCCTTGACCACCGACATCACCGCCACCGTGTTATCGGGCTTGCCGATCTCGCCGATGAGCTCCACCTCGAGCACACCGGGCAGCCGCTCGCACAGATTGCCGAACAACCGACCTAGCTGCTCCGCCAGCGGCAGATAGGGCCGCAGCACGTCGGGAACGTTCTTGGCCGGCACGTTCACCGCCGCGGGTACAAACTCCCCGGCCAGCGCCAGCATCACCTGTTCGGCAATGGCGTCTCCCGCCTTGCTCTGGGCCTCTTCGGTGCTGGCCCCCAGATGAGGGGTGACCACCACCGAGTCGAGGTCGAATAGCGGGGATTTAGTGATTGGCTCACCGTCGAACACGTCCAAAGCGGCCCCGGCGATGCGCCCCGACGCCACTGCTTCGGCCAGATCCGCCTCGTCCACGATGCCGCCACGCGACACATTCACGATCCGCAGGTTGGGCTTGGCCCGCTTCAAGAGCTCAGAGTTGATCAGCCCGACGGTCTCGGGAGTGCGGGCCACATGAATGGTGATGAAGTCGGACTGGGCCACCAGCTCCTCCAGCGACACCAGCGCCATCACACTGTGGAGGGCCGACTCCTCCGACACATAGGGGTCGCTGGCGATAACCCGCATGGCGAAGCCCAGCGCCCGCTCGGCCACCAGCCGGCCGATGCGGCCCAGCCCGATGATGCCCAGCGTCTTGTCGCTCAGCTCGATGCCCTCCCATCGGCCCCGCTCCCACCGACCATCGGTGAGCGCAGCGTGGGCCTGGGGGATGTTCCGGGCCTGGGACAAGATGAGAGCCATGGTGTGCTCGGCGGCCGAGATGATGTTTGACAAGGTGTCGTTCACCACCAGCACCCCGTGCTCGGTGGCGGCGTCGACGTCCACATTGTCCAAGCCCACCCCGGCCCGGCCCACGATCACCAGATCGTTGCCCGCGTCAAGCACCTCGGCGGTCACCTGGGTGGACGAGCGGATGATGAGGGCGTGGACCCCCGACACCGCCTCCAACAGCTCATCGGGCGACATTCCGGTGCGAACTTCGACGTCGTGCCCCGCATGGCGAAGCTTGGCCACCCCGATGTCGGCGATCTTCTCTGCTACCAATACCCGGGCCATCGGCCCTCAGAATAAACCGCGCTTAGCCACCCACCGGGGACCAATATGCGACTCCCCTGTGAAATTGCCCGCTAGCGGCGGATTGCCACTGGCGAGATGTCGTCGGCCAGGTCGAACCCCAAGATCTGGGCGAAAAAAGAGAGCTCGGCTTCTAGGGCGGCCACGATGTTCTCTGCCTGGCGGAAACCGTGCTGTTCTCCCTCGAACAGTAGGTAAGCCACCGGGATCGACCGCTGCTCCAGGGCGGCCACGATCATCTCGGCCTGGTTGGGGGGCACCACCACGTCTTCGGAGCCCTGGAGCACGATCATGGGGGCTTCGAAATCGTCCATGAAGTGGATGGGCGAACGGGCCTTGTAGATCTCTTCATCATCGGGGTACATCCCCACCAGGCTGTCCATGTAGCGGGCCTCGAACTTGTGGGTGTCAACGGCCAGCGCGGCCAGATCGGCGATGCCGTAGCGGCTGGCCCCGGCGGCGAACACCTTGTGGAAGGCCAGCGCGCACAGAGTGGTGTAGCCGCCCGCGCTGCTGCCCCGGATGATGAGCCGGTCGCCGTCTGCCTCGCCAGTGCGCACTAGGTGTCGGGCGGCGGCCACGCAGTCGTCCACGTCTCTCACCCCCCACTGGCTCTGGAGGGCCTCCCGGAAGGCGGTGCCGTAGCCGGTGCTGCCCCGGTAGTTCACGTCAACCACCCCAATGCCTCGGCTGGTCCAATACTGGATGCCGAGCTGGAGCTGGCTGCGGGCCGCGCCGGTGGGTCCGCCATGGCCCAGCACCAACAGCGGCGGCTTCTCGCCAGCCGGGGCCTGAGCGGTGGGATGGGCCGGAGGGTAGAACAGCCCGTGGGCCTCCGCGTTGTCGGTGGTGGGAAAGGTGATCGGACGAGGGGAAGACAGGTGGGCCGGATCGACCGGGGTCCGGGCCGGCGGACGGATGACCTCGTGCGTCCCGCCGGCGACGTCGATGCGCACTGCGGTGGGTTCCTGAGTGGGCGAGGCGGCGATGGCGCAGACGGCATGGGGTCCGGCAGCGCGGACGCTGGCATACGAGGTCCAGGGCAGATCGAGCAACTCAGGCTCGGACCCATCGGGGGGCACGATCCATAGCTCGGCCAACGACCCTCGCATGGCCGCCACTGCCACCGTGTTGTCGTCGCACACCGCGTAGCTGGGATCGTCGAACACCCATGCCGGGCGGTGCATCTCGGCGTCGAGCTCGAAAACCGCAACCAGATCGGTGCCTTCGACGCGGTAGAGGTTCCACCAGCCATTGCGGTCGCTCACCACGTAGAGGCGGCCGTCGGGGCCCCACTGGGGCTCCACCACCGAGCCCATGCCCGCCACCGCGCACTGGCCGTCCACCCACAGCTCGGTTTGGTCCCAGGGCATGTTGGGGTGGTTCCACTGAATCCAGGCCAACCGCTGCCCGTCAGGGCTGGGGCGGGGCCAGGCGTAGAAGTCGGCTCCGGTGGCCACTATCTCCGGCTCGGCCGATCCGTCGGCGCTCAACTGCACGATCTGGTTGGCCTCTTCCAGGGTGCGGCCCTCTTGTTGGGCCGCCCGGGGCGCGTGGTGGTCTTCCCGCACACACACCGTGGCATCGCCTAGGGCTCGACCATCGGCGTAGCGCCATCCGTGGGCGAATGCGGGCTCAGGGGTTATTGGGCGAGCTGTACCATCAGCCGACACATGCCACAGGCGACCGTCGGCGTCGTCGCAGGCGTACACCCCGTCGGTGCCGTCGGGCCACCAGGCGCCTCCGCCGTAGCTGTGTACCCGGGTCCGCACCGACGCCGAGCTCCACAGGTCGCGGCCGTCGCACACCAGCGCGTTGCGGCCCGACTCGGCCGGGCGAGACTCTGTCCACCACATGCGCCCCCGCTGGTGCCACAAACTGACCGGCAAGGCGGCGCCGGCCACCATCGACTGGGCCGAAATGGGCGACGGCCAACTCCCGTAGGCAAGGGTCTGGGGATCGCTCACTACTCGGTCTCCTCATTCGGGCCGATCACGGCGACAGGTCACCCACCCAGTAGATCAGCGATGCGGCCGATGCCCTCACCCAAGTCGTCATCGCCGAGGACGAACGACAGCCGGGCATAGCCGGGGCCGGCGAAGGCCTCGCCAGGCACGATGGCCACCTGGGCCTTGTCCAGGATCCAGCCGGCCAATTCGGTGGTGTTGTCGGGAACACCACCGCGGCCCAGCACTCCCTCAAACGACGGGAAGGCGTAGAACGCCCCCTGGGGCTCCAAACAGGTCACCCCGTCGATTCCGTTCAGCATCTTGTGCATGGCTCGTCGTCGCCGGTCGAATGCCGCCCGCATCTCCGCCACCGCGTCCAACGGCCCGCTCACTGCGGCAAGTGCGGCCCGCTGCGCCACATTGGACACATTCGAGGTCTGGTGCGACTGGAGGCTCACCGCCGCGGAGGCCGCGTCGGGAGGGCCGATCAGCCAGCCCACCCGCCATCCGGTCATGGCATAGGTCTTGGCCACGCCGTTGAGCACCAAGCACCGGTCGGCCAACTCGGGGACCACCACCGGCATGGAGCAAAACTCGTGGTGGTCGTAGGTCAGATGCTCATAGATCTCATCGGTGATCACCCACACGTTGTTTTCCGCCGCCCACCGGCCGATGGCCTCCACCCGGTCGCGGGGATACACCGCCCCGGTGGGGTTGGAGGGCGACACGAACACCAGCGCCTTGGTGCGATCGGTGCAGGCCGCCTCAAGCTGGTCCACGGTCACCATGAACCCGTCGTCGGCCGTGGTGGGCACCTCCACGCTCACCCCGCCGGCCAGGGCGATGGCCTCGGGATAGGTGGTCCAATACGGCGCGGGCAACAGCACCTCGTCGCCCGGGTCCAACAGCACGGCGAAGCCGTTGTAAACCGCGTGCTTGCCCCCGTTGGTCACCACCACCTGAGACGCCTCTACCTCGTAGCCCGAGTCGCGCACGGTCTTGGCGGCGATGGCCTCTCTCAACTCCGGGAGACCCCCGGCCGGGGAATAGCGGTGGTTCTTCGGGTCGTCCACTGCCGCTCGGGCGGCATCCAAGATGGCCGCCGGAGTGGGAAAATCGGGCTCACCAGCGCCGAAGCTTATGACCGGCGCCCCCTGGGCCTTCAATGCCTTGGCCTTGGCGTCAACCGCCAGAGTGGCCGAGGGGGCAATCGCGGAGATGCGCTGAGATATGCGAGCCATAGGCGCAGCTTTCCACACTGCCGCCAGGGAGTTGATGTTCAATTTTCTCGGGGCGTAACAACGCCGGATGACCTCTCGGCGTCGATATCGTGGGAACTTGTGAGCAGCGTTGCCCAAACCGCCAAAATCACCATTCCCCCCGACCTTCTGCCCGAAGACGGCCGCTTCGGCAGCGGGCCGTCTCGGATTAGGCCCGATGCCGCCGCGGCCTTGGCCGCGGCGGCCAACAACTTCCTCGGCACCAGCCATCGCAAGTCCACCGTGAAAGACGTGGTGCACCGGCTCCGGGCCGGAGTGGCCGAGCTGTTCTCGCTGCCCGACGGCTACGAGGTGGCGCTGGGAAACGGGGGCACCACCGGGTTCTGGGACGCCGCGGTCTTCGGGTTGATCGAGTCGCGCAGCCAGCACTTGAGCTTCGGGGCGTTCTCGGCCAAGTTCGCAGCCGGAGTGGCCGGCGCTCCCCATTTGGAGGCCCCTGAGATCATCAGCTCCGAGCCCGGCACCCACCCCGAGGCGGTGGCCAATCCCACCGTCGACGCGTATGCCCTGACCCACAACGAGACATCCACCGGAGTGTCGATGGAACTGCACCGCCCCGCCGCCGACGGCCTGGTGCTGGTGGACGCCACTTCAGGGGCCGGAGGGTTGCGCTTCGACGCCGCGGAGACCGACGTGTACTACTTCGCCCCCCAGAAGTGCCTGGCCGCCGACGGCGGATTGTGGCTGGCCTGTTGCTCGCCCGCCGCGGTGGAGAGAATCGAGCGGATCGCGGCGTCCGACCGCTGGATCCCTCCGTTCTTGGATTTGGGCATCGCCCTCAGCAGCTCTCGCAAAGACGAGACCTACAACACACCGGCGCTGGCCACCGTGTTCTTGGCCGTACACCAGGTGGAGTGGATCAACGAGAACGGCGGTTTGGAGTGGGCCGCCTCCCGCTGCGACCAGTCGGCCGACATCATCTACACCTGGGCTGGCAGCCGCAGCTTCACCACGCCGTTCGTGGCCGACCCCGCTATTCGCAGCCACGTGGTGGCGACCATCGACTTCGACGGGGTTTCGGCCGACGAGGTGGCCGCCGTGCTGCGAGCCAATGGCATCGTCGATGTGGAGTCGTATCGGGCGCTGGGCCGAAACCAGCTCCGAGTGGCCCTGTTCCCTGCCATCCCCCCATCGGATATCGCCGCGCTGTGCGGCTGCATCGATTACGTGGTGGAATCCTTGTAGCTATGGCAGAGGGGGCTGACACCACCGGGAAGCTGTTGGTGGCCACCCCGCTCATCGGCGACGGAAACTTCGAGCGCACCGTGGTGCTAATGCTGGCCCATCAGGAAGAGGGGGCAGCCGGGGTTGTGCTGAACCGTCCGTCAGGCCTGCTGGTCAGCGATGCCCTGCCCCAGTGGGCCCCGCATCTGGCCCCGCCACCCACCATGTTCATCGGCGGGCCGGTGTCCAACGAATCGGTAGTGGCTCTGGCCCGAGTGCGACAGAACCCCGACCAGGGGTGGTGGACCCCCGTGCTCGGCCTGGTAGGCACCCTCGATCTAGAAGCCGACGCAAGCGAGGTCGCTAGCGCAGTAGACGGAGTCCGCCTGTTCGCCGGCTACGCCGGCTGGTCCCCCGGACAGCTCGAGGACGAGATCGAATCCGGCGCATGGTTCGTGGTCGACGCCGACCCCGCCGACCCCCTCACCGAAGAACCCGGCGAACTCTGGCCCGCCGTCCTAGCCCGCCAGCCCTCCCCCATCTCCTGGTTCACCCACTACCCCACCCACCCCAGCCACAACTAAGCAGGGAGAGTGGCTAGACAAGAGCTCGTTTCTGATGGAGAAGCCAATGGCCGCCAATGAGTGGACTGTGGCGTTCCGAGACGAGGAGAAATATCTCGCCTTCGGCCGCGACAAGGAACTCCTGCCGGTCTACAGGGTTGTCGGCTCACTGAAGCGGATCTCCATACTTATGCCAACGAAGATGAATTTTCCCGGGTGTCTCCGCTTCCTGCCGTACGCCGAGAAGCTGATGCCGTTGAAGTAAATGAAGAACGGCGTAGCCACCAAAAAGTACGGCCCATTAGTCAACAGGGAGCCACAGCCCGACTGACAGGATCGTCTGTTGCGCTCAATCGCTCTCTCGCACTTGATGCACTACCGACTTGCTGCCCTTGATTAGCAGCGCAGAAGTGAACTTCCACTTATATCCGGCGGCTTTTGCCAGGGGGGTCGGAGGTAGTTGCGATTGGTGTCGGGGTGTTTTTCGACGGCCCAGTTGTTGTGGTGAATTTTGTCGTGGCAAGAGTGGCACACCAGCACGAGGTTGTCGGGTTGGGTGGGTCCGCCGTGTTGCCATTCGACGATGTGGTGGGATACGCACCATTCAGGCCCTACCCGACATCCCACGCAGCCGCCGTCGCGGGCTTCGAGGGCTGCTCTGAGGGCGAAAATCGGGTGGCGGCTAGTGGTTCCCATCCAGATGGGCTCAGTGTCGGCCTCCCTGAACAGACCACAGAGGATGTCGGCGTCGCAGGCCAGCGAGTGGAACTCCGATGGCGGGAGCGGAGTGCCATCAGCAAGGCGAGGGTTGCCCATCTTGTTGTCGACGAGGTCGTAGTCGGCCATGAGCACCAGCGTGGTGCCTTGGGGCTGGCCATTGCCGTCGCCATTGGCCTGGCGGGTGATCAGCTGCTCAAGCGCATCTGCCCTGCGGTGCCCGCGTGAGATGTGTTCTTTGCCCCGGCGGCTGTTGTCGAGGCGCCAATCGGCATCGGTCTTGGCGCACAGCGCCTTGCGGATGCGGGCCGCCGCGGTCGGGTCGAATAAGGCGAACAGCTGCCACATCCCGTCGTCGCGCTCAGAAAAGCTAGCTGTGCGAGCCTGGCGCTGACGCTCCCGGCGGGCCTCCCCATCGTCACCGGCCAACTCGCTTTGGTGGTCCCGCATCGTCTTGCGGAACTGATCCGGCGATTCAGCCTCCGCGGCGGCCAGCATCTTCTTCTCATTCAGCGGACCGTTCTGCGACGCAGTGCCCATGATCCGGGCGTGCTCCGGCGTGATCCGGCTGTCCACCAACGCATCCCTCGTCGCCGCCAGCTTCTCAAGTTGCGCGGCCTCGTTCATCGTCCTGCGGGCCTGATGCGATGACATCCGCAGTCCACCCAACAACCCGTCCACCGTGTCGCCCACCCGAGACCGGCGCTTCTTCTCAGCCACCACCTCGGAAATCAATCCCGAAACCCGGCTTTGCACCCGCCCCAACGCCCTTAACCGAGCATCCAAACTAGCCGAGTCCAGTCCCCGTACATCCACCGCCGCCAACACCGCGACATCAACACCATCAGCAGCGTTATCCCTGGTCAAAGTCCCTACAGCCATGTCACAAGTCTACCGACACCAGTGACAACTTGATCCTGGCTAGGACGACGACACACTCATGGTCGTGGCGCCACAACTAGGTGAGCTTCCCCCCTAATCGTGGAGAGTTTGTTTTTGAGGGTCGGGGTTGTGGGCCTGTTCGTATTCTACGGGGCTGGTCATTCCGATTGCGGAGTGGAGGCGGTGCTGGTTGTACCAGGTGTGGACCCATAGGGTGATTTCTCGTCGGGCCCGGGCTCTGGTGGTCCAGGCTCGGCGTGAGATGAGCTCGTGTTGGAGGGTGGAGAAGAACGACTCGGCCGGCGCGTTGTCCAGCGCGTTGCCGGTTCTTCCGGTGGACCGTGAGATGCCGAGCCGCCGGCAGGCGGCGGCGAAGGCTTCTGAGGTGTATTGCGATCCCTTGTCCGAGTGGAAGATGACGCCTTTGACGTTGCCGCCTCTGGTGGCGACCGCGGTGTTGATGGCCTGTTTGGCCAGCTCGGCGGTCGGGTACCGGTCGGAGGTGGCGAAGCCGACCATGCGCCTGGAGTAGAGGTCCTCGACGGTCGCGAGGAACACCGGGCCCTCGGCGGTGGGAACCTGTTTGAAGTCGCCGCACCATTTCTGGTTGACCCCTGTCGCGCTGAAGTCGCGGCCCAGAAGGTCTGTGGGGGCCGCATGGGAGCTGTCGGGGCTGGTGAGGCCCTTTTTGCGTTTGGGGCGGGCGCACAGGCCCTGGCGGGCCATCGAGGCCTCCACCGTCTTCTTCGACACCGACAGGCCATCGCGTCGCAGCCGGGCGCGCACCCTGGGCGACCCGTAGGTGCCGTCCGATTCGTCGAACGCCTTTTTCACCTCGGCGTCCAGCGCCCGGCGACGCCGCTGCCGATCGGTCAGCGGCCGGTCGAGGTGCTTGTAGAACGTGGATTCCGCCACGCCCAGCGCTCTGCAAGCCACAGAGTGAGGCACACCGTGGTCGGTCCTTTGGGCCGCGATGAACCCTGCGGTCACCGCGTCGCCTCGTTGACCCAAAGGACCACGGATCGTTTGAGCACATCACGCTCCATCTCCAGCTCGGCGACCCGGCGGCGCAGCCGGGCCAGCTCGGCCCGCTCGTCGCCGCTCAGCCCGCCCGAGCGCTCGTCTCGGTCCCGGCGCACCCAATTCCCGAGCGTGCCCTCGTTGACGCCGAGCTCCCGGGCGACGTGGGCCACCGGCCGGCCGGTCTCCTTGACGATCCGGACAGCCCCATCACGGAACTCCCGGTCATAATCTCTTCGCGGTCTGGACATAGCTCCTCCTTATAGAGCATGTCTCCACGAAAAGGGGGGAACCTCATAGGTGTAATGTTCATAGAGGTTGTTGACGCGGCTGGCTGGTGTGCCGTTGATGGCGGTGTGGTGCCTGTGGAGATTGTAGTTGTGGACCCAGGTCTGGAGTCGGCGTCGGCGGTCGGACTCTGATCTGAATTTGTAGTTGTAGAGGAACTCGTCTGCGAGGGTCCGGTTGAACCGCTCGATGCTCCTATGTTTTGTCAAGGGCGGGTTTGGCGGGTAGGGCTTTGAAGACTTCTCGGGCGACGTAGCGTTTGAGGCAGCGGATGATCTCGCGTTTGGTGAGTCCTTCGGCGGTGCGGCGCTCTAGGTAGGCGCGGGTGGGCTGGTGGTGGCGGATCCGGGTGATGACGATCATGTAGAGGGCGCTGTTGGCGGCGCGGTCGCCGCTGCGGCTCAGTCGGTGGCGGCCGGTGGTTCTTCCGCTGCTGGCCGGTTGGGGTGCGACGCCGCAGAGTTTGGCGAACGCGGCTTCGGTTCGGATCCGTTCGGGGTTGTCGCCCGCGGTGACCAGGAGCTGGCCGGCGATCTCGGCGCCGACGCCGCAGAGTTCGACGAGGTCGGGCGCGGTGTGCTCGACGAGGCGCTTGATCCGGCGGTCGAGCATTTTGATCTCGGCGTCGAGGGCGAGCCATCGCCGGGCGAGGTCGCGCAGTGCCAGTTTGGTCGCGGCGAGTTGGAGCCGGTCTGGTTGGTCGACGAGCTCCAGGGGGTCTGCCGTGTCGGGCTCGAGCGCGTCGCAGCGCTTCACCAGTGTCCGCTTCGTTAGTCCGATCAGCTCGTCGCGCAGCTCTCCGGAGGATGCGATGATGATGCTGTGCAGCGTGAGGAATGCCTGCGTGCGGGCCTTCACGGCGCTTGAGCGCGTCACCCGTGATGCACGTATTGCCTCCACTGGACCCGATTTCGACTTCGGGACCGCGGTCGAGGTCTTCGCCAAGACCGAACGAGCGGCCTGTTCGGCGTCGAGCCGGTCGGACTTGCCGTTGGCGCGGCGCGCCGAGCGGTTCGGCCGGTTGACCTCGACGACTCTGACGCCGGCCGAGGCCAGGCGGCGGGCGAGGGACGCTCCATAGGACCCGGAGCCCTCTATGCCCACGGCCGCGACCGGGCCGTGAGACCGCAGCCACGCCAACAGATCGACCTCGCCTTGGGAGTCGGTGCCGAACCCCCGGTCTCCGAGAAACCGGCCAGCGGGGTCGATCACCGCCGCCCGGTGGCTGTGCTTGTGGGTGTCAACCCCGCCGATCACACCACTTGGCTCTGTCGTCATCATCGGGCCGCCTTTCCATTGGGAAGCTCTAATGGGCAGCGGACCGCGGCGGCGGCCGACAGGTCTGTGACGAGGCCATGGGCCATGCTTCTATAAGGTCAGGTCCGCCCAGCGGTCCGCACACCGCCACAGCGCCGGTCCCGGCCGACAAATCGAACGAAGGACACAACGGTCAGACTTTTGCCCGGGTCAGACCAGGCCCGGCACTGCGACACCACAATCCTCACAGGCTTTGCCGTTGGTCTGGGGCCGGTAGGGTCGGGTGCGCCGGTGTTCGGTGCGGTTTTGGGCGAGCGCGTCGGCGAAGGCCTTGGAGGTGAAGTTGCGGCCGTTGTCGGTCATGACCGCGTCGATGCCGACGTTGAGCTTGTTGAACCAGCAGCGGGCGTTGCGCCAGAACGCTGCGGCGGTGTCGCCGCGCTCGTTGTCGTGCGCCTCGACGTAGGCGACGCGGCTGTGGTCGTCGACGGCGACGTGCAGGTACGTGTACCCGAGGCGGCGTTTGCGCTTGGCCTTGGGGGAGCCCCTGCCGTGGACCCGCCACCCGCCGCCCGGGGGCACCTTGCCGACCTTTTGACGTCCAAATGGACCAGATCGCCCGGTTCGGGGCGCTCGTAGCGCCGTATCACCCGCCCGGTGGGCCGGTCGATCCACGACAGGCGGTTCAGCCCGTTGCGCGCCAAGACCCGATGCACCGCCGACGCAGGCACCCCCAACCGGGCGCCGACGCGGGCCGGACCCCACCGCTTCTGGCGGCGCAGCCAGCACACCCGCTCCTCGGCCTTGGAGCCGGTGCGCCGCGGCGACCGGCGGGGCCGAGACGACCGATCCACAAGCCCGGCGTGCCCCTCGGCCTTCCAGCCGCGCCACCACTTGGCCACCGCGGCCAGCGACAGCATCATCTGCGCGGCCACATGGGCCTGCGGCGCCCCCGCCTCAATCCGCTGGACCATCAACAAACGCCCAGCAGGGGTCAAACGTGCATTAGCGTGCAACATCGAGCCTCCCTTGCTCTGTGCGGTAGTTCACAACCACCACACTGGCATCGGAGGCTCACCCAATAGCGGAGCTACCAGCCCGAGCTAACAACCTCCATGGACAGAACAACTAGCATGACGATCATACCCAAGTTCTTCCACGGTACTTATTCCCTCTTGTAGCCTCTTTTAGTATTACTCGCGCCTTCCAATCAGCCAACGTTCGATGGGAATGAACAATAGAAATACTGCGACCTGGACTCCCAATAGCATCAAATACCCAAATGTATCTGAGATAATCTTACTAGAATACGTCACAATCAGTAGCATTGGAGATATGAGAGCAAATGCTAATGCCATAATTGCATGGGTAGCGCTACTCAAGTACTCGTCTGGATGCGACAGCTTATAGGCCAACCAATTGATAAAATACCTGCGGAAAAAATTGAATTGCAAAATCGTCCAAAGCGCCGCTAGAGACATAATAGCCTTGTTGCTACCAATTGATTCAGCTAACGTATCTGCTTGTTCATTTTCGCTCCATAAGGCAACAACGTCAGACAAATGAATAACTCCAACTGCTGTTGTTACAGAAAAACCAATTATACAAGTTGTGATCCCAAAGAACACTCGACCAAACTTGTATAGAGGTTGTGGTTTAACGATGGAGTCCAACTTTCCGACTAACCGGTTCAGCGGCTTGATTGTTGTATCAATCAGAGAAGTAATCCTCCAATTAGGGAAGAGTAATGGCCATGCAAAAAAGGTCATTGCACCATAGCTGATGAAATAATCTGCAGTTGACAAGAATTCTGGATTTGACAATCTAATCCAGAGGAAGATACCCGCAATCAAGAGTGGCACATACCAGCGTTCCCAATTTACCATTACTCGACTCTCCTCATTTATCTAGCAATCACCCCATGGTCTTCTTATCTGACAGTAGCCATAGCTCGACCCGAATTCAACGGTACTTCACCGTTCTTTGTTCCAATTGTCAGGAATCCAGACAAATTTCTAAAGTCGTAAATCTGGCCTCACAAAAGGGAACCAGGATTCTTAACCGCTAAACCTCTACTGATCCAGCCCCAGTCAAATGAGAAAATTTTACCCCTACGGCTCCACCAATACTTTGATGGCTCTTAAGGTGCTGTTGGCACCGACCACCGCCATTCGCTTATCGCCCAGCAAACTGACCAGGTGGAACCCGTGCACACCGCCCCATCGTGTTGGCCAAGGCCTTGGGGTCGGAATCAACGATCAGCGTGTAGATTGGGAAATCACCCCACCAGGCTGTCCACCCATCGGTGTCCATCGCTGCCGACTGTTCGGTCAATCGCACTCCATCAGGGCGTCGAACCCGCCGTCACCCAAGGCGTTCAGCAGTTTCGTCGTCGGGGCCTTCGGATCGTCTTCTGTGTTCTCCGAGGAGTCGAACCCGTCGAGGGAGGCGGCATACTCGGCAAAGGCATCCTGGTCGGCTGTCTTGACTGAGCAAGGGCTTCCGCACCCCCCTCCTCTAGGGCGACCGTCGCAAAAAAGGACGAAACTCGGTTTCCCGCCTGGGACGGCAATGCCGCTCAGTCGCCTATGCGCTCAGCTTGAACTAGCTGCAGTTTCCTGTCTCGCGAACCATAATGAGAAAGCCTGCTGGTACTGCTCTAGTGCGAAAATGCAAGCCCCGGAGTGCCAGGCCGAAGATCTTGTCTGAGATCGGCTAGGACGGGAGCCGGGGCTTCCGCACTCTCAGGAATAGTTGTTCAGCCGCTGCCTGGATTCCCCGAAATTGTCACTGCCTGGAAGTAGGGTCGTGTCGTGGGTTCCAGACGCAACTCTGAAGGCACAGAGCACCGCCGGATGCCGTTTCCTGATCACGAACCCGCTGCTACTTCGTCAAGTCGACAGCCAAACCCGCATACTCGACTAGATGTGGGGGTTGATGGCCCAATGGACGAGCTGAATGGCCCCCTGTTGGCATGTGGGCCAGCGATTGAGGCCCTGGGGCTACTTCCTGATGGGTGTGCGCAGACGGTGGTCACGTCACCGCCCTACTGGTCGCTTCGGGATTACTCGGCCGAAGGTCAGATTGGCCGCGATGACGCTCTGGGCGAATACGTCAAGAGCATTGTGATGGCGTTCGACCAAGTGCGCCGGGTGCTGACTGACGACGGCACGGTGTGGTTGAACGTGGGTGACTCCTACACCTCGGGAAATCGCAGGTACCGGGCGCCTGACCGCAAGAACCGGGCTCGGGCTATGTCAGTGCGACCTCCCACTCCTGAGGGCTTGAAGCCGAAAGACCTGATTGGCGTTCCGTGGCGGTTGGCATTCGCCCTCCAAGATGCGGGCTGGTGGCTGCGTTCCGAAGTCATCTGGTACAAGCCGAATGCCCATCCCGAGTCAGTTTCTGATCGCCCGACCAAGTCCCACGAGACGGTGTTCCTACTGTCCAAGAACCAGGACTACTACTACGACACCGCGGCAGTGAAGGGCCCCAACGGCCGCCGGCTGCGAACCATGTGGGACATCAACACCGAACCCCGGAGAAAGGACGCCGGCGGCATCGAAGACCACCCAGCCGTCATGCCCATGACCCTGGCCCGCCGCTGCATCCAAATCACCAGCCGCCCAGGCGACACCGTCCTAGATCCATACGCCGGATCAGGAACCACCTTGATTGCTGCCCAAGACCTCGGCCGAAACTGGGCAGGCATCGAGCTCAACCCGGCCTACGTTGATCTCATTGAGCGCCGGATCACCGAGTGAGCCAGCCATACAACCAATCCGCAAATACGGCTGACCTGAGGGCCAGCATCGAAGAGCTCTCTCCCATGGGAGAAAGATTTCTCGCCAGGATCATCGACTCGCTCTCATCCCCCCTCAAAGCTGAGATCTCAGAAACCTGGCTCGGCCAGACACCTGGGTGGACCGAGTACTTCGGTCTCACGATCTCAGTACATCACGGGACTACCACCGAGCCCCTGGGCCTCGTCGGCTTCGAAGTCGCATTTCGCAACGCGTGCGAAGCAGTCGGCTGGACAGTCGACGAGCCAGGTTCCGCTACCCAGCGCTTCGTGGACATGACGGTCCAAACTAACGAGGAGACCAAGCGGAAGCTCTCTTTGAAGTCCACCGCCGCGCTGAGGTTGTCCGCAACCACCGCCCACATTTCCAAGCTCACCGAGGCAGCCTGGATTCAGGACGTTCGATCCGCCAAGACTCGGCGAAACCACACCCTTGACCTATTCCGCCAGTACCGGGAAGCCGTGGACTCCATCATCATGCTCCGGGCCTTCCGCACCGACCGCACCTCCCTCCCCACCAAATATCAGCTCCTAGAAATCCCCACCGACATCTTCGCCTCGCTCGATGACGCCCCCCTAGAAGCCTTCGCCGCCGACGGCCCCACCATCGACTGCACCTATCAAGGCGCCCCCGTCGCAGCAAAGGTCTCCCTCGACCGCTCCGACGCCAAAATCACCGTCAAGCAAATCAAGCTCTCAGCCTGCACCCTCCACGCCGAATGGAGCATCGGCAATTCTGTTCGAGGATAGTCACACAAGTTTCCCCGAATAAATAAACCCCATGACGCACCTGGCTCATAAAGATTGTTTTCCTATCGCACAAATGTCGAATAGCAAATCGCAACTATAAAATACGGGCCTCTTACTACTTTTCCTCATGCCGCATGGGGTTCCTTCAATGGCAGGTGCTCAAACACCGACTCCGTGTCTAAGCTCACGCAGGGCTCAGCGGGACCGCGGATTGCACAATGCTCAAACAAGTACGCCCCGAATGGTATATCTTCAGCCCCATGCTGCCACCCAAACACAAGACTATGACATCCCCATCCTGCATTGGTCATGTCGATTAAGAATTCCAACTCATCTATTCCACATACCGTTCTCGAGGGTCTCCCATTCTTTTGCGGTACTAGGTCCTTCACTATAGAAGACGAGTGAAGAATTGGCCTGTCCACCACAACGAGTGCTGTGGCATACCGAGGCTCCGGACCACCAATTTCGTCCGCCACTTTCCCCGCTATCTTCATCATTTCAAATGCTTGCTCTGCCTCCGATTGGTATTGGCTAAGCTTTTTCCGAGTGGCTGATATATCACCAGCCGCGATACCCCGTGGATTTGTTTGCATTGACGTTTCAACAAATATGTATGATCCATTACTTGGATCGACGATCACATGATCACACACTTTGCCACCATACTCCCTGCCGATTGCCTCCAATTCCATGGCGCCAATCACCATGTACCTATCCCTGAGTTGCGTCAATTGGTCATGCACATAGGCTTCAAACAAATACCCCATTTCCCTATTGGCCTCACGGCCGGATCCTCTGCCATGTCCCTTCAAGCGGTACAAATCTATGGCGCGATCGGCCATTAGCTCAATACTGTGAGGGACGACCTGACCATCAGAAAACTCAATAATGGGATTGTTCCTACATGCCAGACTGTCTCCAGGTGGCAATTTACCGAGATTGGTGTTACTATCAAGCCGTTCAGTAATGGCATCGTTGCGGATTACATCAACACCGCTGACAAATTCCCTTCGAATGATAGACTCGAATTCTGGTGAAAATGGTAAGACGGATTCACCAATTTCCATGTTCATGATTCGATCCCATTCGATTGGTGGAGACGCTTGCTTTTCAACAGCCATTTGCCATCGAATGCATATGAACAGAATTCCAACCAAGAGCGCACTTGGTGAAATCCCCATTTTGCTTTCAAATCGCTTCCTCATCTCGGATGGCCTAGCTCGACCCATCACCGATGGATGGTCGTCCGGGATATCCCATATGCGAAGCCACCTGCTGATGGCACTAAGCCAGGTTCCGCTTGATCTCATTCCGAAGGTGTACTTTGCCAAAATGGTGTTCGCGTCAGAACCTTCGTGAGTGCTGCCGTATACGTCATGCAACATCCAAATGGCGGTTAGCAGTTCATCTAGGCTGGCAGTTCTCTTGGAGCGTATGCAACGAAACCACGCCCTACCCAGTATTTCTTCACCAGTTCCGGATGGGAATTCAAGGTTTCTCCAGCCATTAATCTCATCTTCAGATGCAGCAGACATTTCGCGAAGTATCCAACGTACGACTCTATGGTCGAACAATGGACGACCTGAGCGAACTTCAGCAAAAAGTCGATTGCCAAATGATGGCTGTGGTTGCATGAGGCTGACCATTCTCTCCAACCATTCGATTTCAAGCCCACAAACTTCAGCCTCAAGAGAGAGGCAGGTACATAGGTATACAACCGATTCAATATCTGCAGATGTGAGGACTTTCCAGGCCACTGATTCCAGCGTGGACGTCGAAAGGGGAACGTCAAGAAACTTCGGAGTAGCGAGTATCCCCACCTTCAGTTCCGCCTCTATCTTCATATCTCTAGCGACCATGAGAGGGACTGCGAGAGGAGATTTAGGCAGTTGCACCCATAGACCATCCGCCCCACCAATGGTCGGATCACGCACGAATTCATAGCTTTTTGATCGAGGAGGGAAAGGAAGGAGGAGTTTCTCTAGCGCCAGGGCAAATGGCTCATTCGGCTCTGGTGACCCAGCCAGGATGACGGTCGGAAGCACTGGGCGCGCCTCCTTTACGAGGTATCGGCACACATGAAGCGCGAACTCTGGTGTCCTACTAACTTGCTGGACAAATACAGGATCAGGGGTGCTGTTTCGCTCCATTCCCATCATACTTACCTCCCCTCGAAGTGACATGCTTGAAGTTACCTAAGCGTAAGTTGTTGCGAGTCGTGAGGCAATCGCTTTTGACGCCAATCGTGCGATGCCGAACACATGGTTGCCCGACTCAGCAACTGGGTCAGACTACCAGGGGAAATGTGGAATTTGGGAACGAATAATCAGACGCTGAACCGGTTTGGCCAATCGGATCGTTCAGCTAGGGCTCCAGGACGACTTTGATGGCGCCGGAGGCGCGGTTGGCGGCGATGGCGAAGGCTTCGGCGGGGGCGTCTAGGGGGAAGCGGTGGGTGATGATGGCGTCGGGGAGTTCGGGGAGCTGGGCCAGTACGGCGGCGGCCACGTCCATGTCTCGTGTGGGGCCGTGGCGGCCGTACATGGAGGAGGGCACCAGGGTGACCTCCTTCATGCTGATTTCTATGCCGGGCAACTCCACTGGGTCCCAGTAGCTGCCCAGGATGACGATCTTGCCGCCGGGGCGGCACTTCTTCACGGCATCAGCCAGGGCTGAGGAGGTGCCGGCGGCCTCTACCACGATGTCGTAGGGCTCATCAGTCAGCGGAACGGCGCCCAGGCGCTCGGCGGCTTCCTTCTGGGCGTCGTGGCGGGCCGAGATGGCCACCTCGCACCCGGCCAGACCGGCTACGGCCAACGCGGTCTGGCCCACGGCGCCGCCGCCGACAACGGCCACCCGCATGTCGCCCCGCAGTCCGGCCAGGCGGAAGCCGTGTACCGCAATGCCCAGGGGCTCCACCAGGCAGGCATCCCGGGGGTCGGCCCCGGAGGGCAAGGGCACGATGGCCTCGGGCCACATGAGAATCTCGTCGGCCATTCCCCCGTCGCGGGAGATCCCGGCGATGTCGGTGAGGGTGACTGGGCAGCGGTTGTAGTCGCCAGCCAGGCACAGCTCGCAGGTGCCGCAGCCGTGGATGGGCTCGATGGCCACCGGACGGCCGTCGTCCAGCCAGCCGGCGAATTCGTGGCCGATGGTGAACGTGTTGAGCATTCCCAGCTCGAGCATGTGCAGGTCGGAGCCGCACACCCCCGCGGATGCCATCTTGACGCGCACACCCTCGCCTTCCGGGGGGGCTACCTCTACCGTCGCGGCCTGGCCGTCGACGCATCGCACTGCTCTCATGGCTTCATCCTTTCACCAGGCTGGCTGACGCCTTCCCTCACAAGCCCTTCGGGCGGGTGCCGATAACACCCTCTGCCTCTAGCGCGGCAATCTCGTCGGCCGACAGGCCTAGCTCGGCCAATATCTCATGGTTGTGCTGGCCTAGGGCTGGCGACGGGGAGATGATCCAGCGGTCGACCGAGGCAAACCGGTAGGGCATCCCCGGCATGGGGTGGGTCCCCACCGCCGGATGCTCGACCATCTCGAACAGCCCCCGGTGGGCAAGCTGGGGGTTCTCATGCTGGATCCGGGGATCCCAGGCCGGGGCGGCGGGCACGCCCGCGGTCACCAGCCGAGCCACCGCGTCGTCGAGGTCCTGTTCAGCAGCCCAGGCGTACAACCCCTCATCTATGGCGTCGTGGCCCGCCCGTCGGCCCGCGTCGGTGGCGTATTCCGACCGGTCGGCCCACTCCGGCAACCCCAGAACCTCCACCAGCGCCTGCCACTGCTCGTCGGTGGCCACGGCCAGCGCCAGCCATTGCTCGTGACCCCGGCAGGGGTACAGGCCCTGGGGTGCGGCGTAGGGACTCCGGTTGCCGGCCCGCTCCATCACATTCCCGTAGGCGGTGTATTCCACGATCTGCTCGGCCGAGCAGTTGAGCGCGGCCTCCACCATGGTGGACTCCACGAACACCCCTTGTCCGGTGCGCTCCCTAACGGCGAGGCCCAAGATCGCGGCATAGGCACCGTGCATCCCGGCGATGGGGTCGCACGGCCCCCGCATGATGCGGGGCTGGTCGTAGGTATGGCCGGTGACCCAGGCCATGCCGGTGAGCTGCTCCATGGTCTGGGCGAACCCGACCCGCTCCCGCCACGGCCCGCTCAAACCGAACGCGGGCATCCGGGTGAACACCGCCTGGGGGTTGCGGGCCGACACGGCTTCCCAGCTGAGGCCCCACTTCTCCACCACCCGCGGGGAGAAGTTCTCCACCACCACGTCGGCCTCCTCGATGAGCCGCCACAACAGGTCCATGCCCGCGTCGGTGTCCAAGTCGAGGGTGAGGTCGCGCTTGTTGTGGTTTATGGCCACGAACATCGAACTCCACTCCCACCAGTCCTCGGTGCCGAACATGAACCCGGTCATCCGCATGCCGTCGGGATGGCCGGTGGACTCGATGTGGAGCACATCGGCCCCCAGCATGGCCAGCGTGCCGGTGGCCGAAGGCCCGGCCCACCAGCTGGTGAGGTCCAAAACCCTTACGTCAGCTAGCGGTAGATCAGGATCGGCGTCGGCAGCCGACGGCACCGGCCGCGGGCGGGCTTCGATCGTCCCGGTGTGCTCGCCCAGTTGAGGAGCGGGCGTGGCCGGCCGTCGCTCCCCGCCGTCGTCCATCAGGTAGGGCGGACGGGGCTGGAGGAACCCGCCGGGGTTGCGCACGAACACCCCCCGGGCGACGAACTGCTCGTTGTCGAGCACGCTGCGCCCGTCGTTGACCTCGGCCACCGGCACCCGCAGATCAGACGCCGCCTTGATGATCTCGGCCACGGTGTGGCGAGAGGTCCACGGGTGGACCATGGCATTCCACTCGTCCAGGCGACCGGCCCTCTCCCCGATCTGGCTCCACTCGGTGTCGATGAGGTCGGGGCGCTCGATCATCAGCACGAAGCCCTGATACTGGAGGGCGGTGTTGGTGTTGAACCCCACCCAGCCGTCGAGGGCGGGCTCGATGGAGGGCGCCTCCACCGACCGGGCCACCCGGTCGAAGTCGTGGCCGCCGCCCCGCATTGAGTGGGCCAGGTCGCTGAACGTGGTGGCGGCGATGCCCATCACGTCGGCCACCGCCAAGTCGATGTGCTCACCCCGCCCAGTGCGCCGGGCCCGCAGGATGGCCGACAGCACCGCCGGACCCGCATAGGCGCCGGATGTCCATTCGGCAATGCCGCCACCGCCGTGGATCGGGGGCTGGTCGGGCCGCCCCCGACAGGCGATGGCCCCGCACTGAGCCTGCACGGTGTACTCGGTGGACGGGTGGGAGACCAGCGGCCCATCCTGACCGAAGGGGGTCACCGACAGCACCACCAGATGGGGATGGCGCTCAGCCCAGGCCCGGCCGAATCCCGAACCGGCGGGGAACGACTCCACCACGGCATCAGCGGTGGCCACCAGTTCCTCGACATCAGGGTCGCCCGGCCCACCGACAACACCCCGCTTAGAGGCGTTGAGGAAGCCGAACAGCGCGCTGTCGCCCTCGAACTCGGCTCGAGTGGCCGACCAGCGGCGCACCGAGTCGCCCTCGGGCCCCTCCACCTTGATCACATCGGCCCCGGCATCGGCCAGCAGCTTTGATGCATAGGGGCCGGGCACCCCTGTCGAGAAGTCCACTACCCGGATGCCGGACAGGATCGAAGCCTGCATGTGGACGCCCTCGCCCGCACCCCCGACGTCAACCCGATCAGTGCGCTGGTTGGCCCCTGCCGTCATCGCGGTCTCACTGTTTCCCAGTCGGTTCGCACCCCGGTATCTTGTCGCATAAGAGGTTCCCGTACACTGGCCGACAGCCAGCTAACGATCGCAACAAAGGAACACTGCCGTGAAGCTCACCGATGTCAACTTGCTCGACCCCGACCGATTCGTGCGCCAGGAGCACCATGAGATGTTCAAGGTGCTGCGAGACCAAGACCCCGTCTTCTTGCACCAAGACCCCCATGGGCCGGCGTTCTGGAACGTGGTCAAACACGCCGACCTCGTCGAGGTGAACCGCGACACCGAGCGCTTCTCCTCTGAGCTCGGCGGCACGTCCATCCCCGATCCGGGCACCCGCGACAACGGCGCCCCGGATTCCCGGGGCGTGATGATGCTCACCACCGATCCACCCAAGCACACCCGCTACCGGCGGCTGGTGAACAAGGGCTTCACCCCCCGCATGATCGGCCTGATCGAGCAGTACCTGCGCCACCGGGCCATCTTGATCGTCGACAACGTGATCGAGAAGGGCGAGGCCGACTTCGTGGTCGACTTGGCCTCTGAGCTCCCGCTCCAGGCCATCGCCGAGATCATGGGCGTGCCCCAGGAAGACCGCATGAAGCTGTTCGACTGGTCCAACCGCTTGATCGGCGTCGACGACCCCGAGTACGTCGAGGACCGCGAAAGCAGCCTCTCGGCCGGTGCGGAGCTGTATGCCTACACCAACCAGCTGGCCAAGGACCGAGCGGAAAACCCCCGCGACGACATCGTCACCAAGCTCATCAACGCGGAGATCGACGGCGACCGGCTCACCGATCTGGAATTCGACATGTTCATGCTGCTGCTCACCGTGGCCGGCAACGAGACCACCCGCAACGCCACCGCCCAAGGGATGCTGGCCCTCATGGACCACCCCGAGCAGTTCGACATCATGAAGAACTCCTCCGACGGGGTGACCGACACCCATATCGACGAGATCCTGCGGTGGTCCACCCCCGTGCTGCACTTCCGCCGCACCGCCACCGAGGACACCGAGATCAGGGGCCAGCACATCGACAAGAACGACAAGATCGTCATGTGGCACATCTCGGCCAACCGGGATGAAGAGGTGTTCGACGACCCCTTCACCTTCGACGTGAATCGCACCCCCAATGAGCAGATCTCTTTCGGCGGCGGTGGAGCCCACTACTGCCTGGGCGCCAACCTGGCCAAAATGGAGCTGCGCCTCATCTTCCAGGAGATCATCGAGCGCATACCCGACATCCACCGCGTAGGCGAGCCCGAGTGGCTCCGCTCCAACTTCATCGGCGGCGTCAAACACCTCCCCGTCGCCTGGACCCCCGGCAAAAAAGTCAACCCCGGCCCCGCCCCCGACCAAAACCTCTCAACCCTGGTCTAAGGAGCGGAGAACGCCCCAGATGAACGAACCAATAGCCCTCACACGTGTTGACATCCGCGAGGTGTGGCCAAAAGAAGAGAGGAACTTCACACCATGGATGGCCGACCATGTCGAAATCCTCGGTGAACATATTGGCATCGGCGAACTCTCAGCTGAGGATACCGAAGTCTCCATTTCCGGTGGGCGAGAGCTAGATGTGCTTGCTATCGACGCAAATGGAGCAAAGTGGGCAATCGAAAACCAGTATGGCGAAGGCGACCACGATCACTTCACTCGCGGGCTCGCCTACGCAGTCGCACTCAAGTGTCGAGCGGTTGTTATCGTGGCAGAGAACCACAAGGAAGAGTTCATCGCTGTCGCTGATGAATGGAACCGATATTCAGAGAGCTACGGTGAAGACGGAATTCGCTTATTTCTCGCAGTCATTGAAGCATGGAAGATCGGCGATTCAGCACCGGGATTCCGCTTCAGGCTTGTTGCAGGTCCAAATGAGTGGAAGGTTGACGCTCGGTCGAGGGCTGCGAATAGCGCATCCAAAGCAGCTAAAGCGGAGGCGTGCAAGCAATTCTGGTCGCAACTGCTGGATCCACTCAAAGCAAAAAGCCCACTGTTCCGGCAAATAGGACCCAGGAAAGGGACCTACATCGATATCACAAGCGGCTCTTGCAAATATCAGATTTGGGTCAAATCCGACAGCTGCCACATCCAACTACGAATCGACTCCAGGGATCCAGGTGAGAACCACGGGCTATTCGAGGAAATAGAACGCTCTCGGGATTCTATCGAACAGCGATTCGGTGATGCACTGGAGTGGAAACCGTCCGAAGGCCTCCAAGGCTGCATAATCCGATACGACGTCGAGGGCAGCCCAGGCCTGAAGACGCCTGAAGGCGAGCGTCCGCCTGGTATCGACAAGCTAGTTGACACAGTCATTCGGTTTCACGACGCCCTAGACCCCGTTGTGAGCAAACTGGAATGACGCTAAGCAATGAGCTGCCAACACAGATTCTTGTCAAGCTTTGACAGATAGTATGTCACCTAGAATGACTGAGATACCTCAGCTCGTTGAGCTGGATGCTCGTCGGCGTGTGGCCCTCGGAAAGTTCGGTAAACCCGAGCACACCCGCTACCTGGTCACCGAGCATCCTGATGGGTCGCTATTGCTCACGCCGGCGGTCGTCATGACCGTCCACGAGGCGGCGCTTCTGCGCAATCCTGAGCTCGTGGCCCAAATCGAAGAAGACTTGGCTGACCCATCGAGGGCTACTCCATCATCAGCTCGTCGGCCCACTTCTGTAGAGGCCTAGATCCTCTGGCAGTCGACTCCACATCACGACATCGGGTTGGTCGTCTTTGACCGGCTCCCAAGCCCGCAGGATGCCTTCCCGCTGATAGCCGCAACGCTCGGCCACCCGTTGGGATGCCGGATTGTCGACATGGGTCACGAGGTGAACCCGGGCCAGGCCGTGCTCGGAGAATGCCCAGTCGGTGATCAGATTGAGGGCTTCGGAGGCGATTCCTTGACCCCGGTGCTGCCTGTCGAGCCAATAGAACGCCTCCCCCCGCCGGAATTGGGGCTCTAGCAGGATGCCCATCTGACCGATGCAGCGATCCGAAGGAGGCAAAGTGATCGCGAATGCGAAAAGACCCTGATCCCACCGTGCCAGCCGCTGCTCAATCCACTCTCGAGCCTGCGCTTCAGTCATCTCCTCCGGCATCATCGTGAATCGGCGAATTTCCGGATCCTGGCACGACTCAGCGATGTCGACCGCGTCCTCGACCCGAAACGGTCGCAAGAGCACTCGCTCCCCGGCAATCGTGGTGAACGGAACTGCCACAACCCCCAGTCTCCCAGAACCCCAAGCCTGCGAGTCCCTTGGACAGCCATGTCATGTCTATCGCCCTAACACCTCGAGGCCGTGTTGGGCGGTGGATGCCGCGAGGCGGTCGTCGAAGGTGGCGATGGCGCGCGCATTCAAATCGAGGGCGGTGTCGAGAACGATTGCGTCGGGGAGCCTCAGCCCGGTGTCTGCCCGCAGCTTCGCCCATCGCAGCGGTGCGCCATCGTCCACATCGGGCACCACGAACGCGGCTCGAAGCCCCTCAGATGCGCTCTCGACCACCCCGAGAAGAGCCGGCGCCACAAGGCACTCGGCCAAGGTCACTGGGTGCAGGAGCGCCTCTTCGTCGGCGACCTCGCCATTGATCGCCACCGCCCGGGAATGATGCTCGTCGCCTGGATCCCGCAGGGCCACAACCCAGCTGGCGTCGGCCACAATCATGCGGGCCAGTCTTGGGACCGGTCATATAGGGCCGAAGAGCCGGGCAATGAGCCCTCCAGAACCGCCCTGGCCTGAGACCTCGATGTGGGCGACCGGCCGCTGGCCACCCAGTCCAGCATGATTAGCCGTATGAGCTTCGCCCGCGGGACATCGGACCACTTCCGAGACGCCTCATCGAGGATCTCGGAAATCTCCTCGGTTTCGGTCACCGAGTGACGAGGGCGGGTTGTCGGCATCCCCAAAAGTGTAGCACTAAGTGCAGCACTTAATGCCTGCTTGCAATTATCGGGACGCGTCAATGCAATTCGCCGGGCCATCCCACGACAGCATGTGCTGGTCCAGAGTGAGCAGGGGGCACTCCTGGACTAGCGCGGTGGCCAAGATGAATCGGTCTGCGGTGTCCCCGGTGGTCAGGCCCATCTCCCCCAATTGAGCGGCCTGTTCTGCTTCCATCGACCCGATGGGCAGATCCCTGACCCCGGCGGCAACCATTCGCATCCGGAGAAGGGCCACGTTGAGCTCCACAACTAGGCGCCGCTTGGACTGCAAGAGGGCCAACTCCCAATAGGTGATCGCGCTGACCGCCGCCTCGCCTCGCCGAGTGGCTTGATCTACCCGCCAGATGGCTTCGGTCCCCAGCTTGCCGTCAGCCACGCCCCAGCAGAACCGGAGCACGACATTGGTGTCCAGCAGCAGCATCAGCCGCCTTGGTCGGGAAAGCCGATGACGAGATCGGGTTCTTGCCTGTCCCAGCTGGAGAGAACCTCCTCGGTGATCTCCTCATTGCCAAACCCCACGCTTTCTTTGTCGAAATCAAACCCTTCGGGCAGCGTGACAATGTCCCGACAAAAGCCGAAGAGCGACCCAGTGAACTCCTCCTGGGGAGAGCGAGGAGGTCGGACCTCAGCTACCGGCCGGCCGTTCTTGGTAATGACAATCTCATGCCCATCGCACACCGCATCCAAGAGCGGCCCGCAATTGGCCCGGAACTCGCTCACCGAGACGGTCGCAGAAGACAGGTGGTCACGGGGCAGTGCCATTTTGCCAGGCTAGCGGCAGAAACAGATTTTGTACATGAATGTACAAATCTGTTGGTCCCACAAATCCCGCAGTCTCCTGAAACATTGGGCTATACCATCCTCCTGCCTGAAGGAGAGCCTGTATGACCGCCAAGCCTGACCCTCTTACCGTCCCGTTCGGGACGGTCTTCTGCGACTGGATGACGACGGCACGGGCTGATGGCGGGCCGCTTGTCTATGGCGGGGCTCCGGAGCCGTTCGGGGATTTGAGCTTGAGTCCGGCGGCGCACGTGCTGCATTACGGAAGCTCGGTGTTTGAGGGATTGAAGGCTCATCGCCAGGTTGACGGGTCGGTAGCCATCTTCCGGCTGGACAGCCATGTGGCCCGCATGGTCACCAGCGCCGCCTGCTTGCGGCTGCCCGAGATCGATCCCAGCATGCTGCGGCAGATGACCATCGACACGGTTGCGGCCAACGCCGACGAGGTCCCCGATCCGCCGGGGTCGCTCTATATCCGCCCGACTCTGGTGGGCACCGGGGCCGACATCGGCGCGGCGGCCCATCCCGCCCCCTCCGCGCTGTTGTTCGTGGTCAACTCCCCGGTGGGCGACTACTTCAAGGGAGGCATCCGACCCCTCACACTTCAAGTCGAGTCGTCCACACCCCGTACCGTGCCCCAGTTCGGCATGGTGAAGTGCGCGGCCAACTATGCAATGGCCCTGGGTTCCACGCTGGATGCGATGGCCACCAACGAGGCAGTCGACCAAGTGCTGTTCGCCAGCGACGGCGACATCACCGAAACCGGCGCCTCCAACTTCTTCCTGGCCGGCGACGAGCGCATCGTCACCCGGCACCTCGACGAGTCGTTCCTGCACGGCGTGACCCGGGACTCGGTGATCCAGCTCGCCCGCCACCTCGACTACGACGTGGAGGAACGCGCCATCGACCCCGAGGAACTCGTCGACTGGGCCGAGCGGGGCGAGGCCTTCCTATCGGGCACAGCCGCCGGCGTCACCCCCGTCGGCACCATCCTCTACTCGGGCAAGACCCTCACCATCGGCGACGGCCAGCCCGGACCCAACACCCTGCGCCTTCGCCAAGCACTCACCGAAATCCAAACCGGCGCGGCCCCCGACCCGTTCAACTGGCGCACCCCAATAACAAGCACCTAGGCGGCAGCGGCCATCGCGGATGCGGCCCCCGGCTAGCCACTACAGTCAGAATCGCATCACGCTATAGAGATGGCCGACTAGGGACTTTTGCTATGACCTCCGTGCCAACCGAATCGCAAGCCGCAACCGGCTCCTTTGCCAAGCCGCCGCCTGCCACTGAGGCAGACCCGCACAACCCGCTGCACAACGCCTTTTGGAGGCGGGATCGCCGGGTGGTGGACGAAGACTTGAAGCAGGTGTGCTCTCGACCGCTCACGTTCTATCCCGGGTTCGAGTTCACTGGTGATCTGGAGAGCGTGGATACGCCGGGCGCTTGGTTCATTACCCGGCATTCGTCCATCTTGGAGGTGTCGCGCAACCCGCAGGTCTACTCCTCGTCGTCCGGCATCACCATCAACGACTTCCCGCCGGAGTTCAACGAGTACTTCAACTCGATCATCGCCATGGACGACCCCCGCCACGCCCGGCTGAGAAAGATCGTCTCAGCGGGCTTCACCCCGCGGATGCTGGCCCGGCTGGAGGACTCAGTGCAGGACCAGGCCCGGCTGATCGTGGACGAGGTGTGCGAGCGGGGCGAGTGCGACTTCGTCACCGACGTGGCCGCCCGGCTGCCGCTTCGCATCGTGTGCGACCTGATGGGGATTCCCGCGTCCGAGCACGACTTCGTGTTCGACCAGTCGAACGTGATCCTGGGGGCGGCCGACGACGAGTACGTCCCCGAGTTCGGCGACTTCGTCACTGCAATCCTCATGGCCGGAGAGGCCCTGTCGAACCTGATGGACGAGGTGGCGGAATCGAAGGTGGGGGTGGATACCGGCGACCTGACCAGTGTTTTGGTCAACGCCGAGGTGGACGGGGAGCGGCTCACCCGGGCCGAGCTGGCCAGCTTCTTCATCTTGTTGGTGGTGGCCGGCAACGAGACCACCCGCAACGCCATCAGCTGGGGTCTGGTGTTCCTCACCGACCACCCCGACCAGCGCAAGATCTGGACTGACGATTTCGATGGCGTGTCCCACAGCGCGGTAGAGGAGATTGTGCGCCTGGCCAGCCCGGTCACCTACATGCGCCGAACGGTGCTGAGCGACACCGAGCTGGAGGGCCAGAAGATCGATGAGGGCGACATGGTGGTCATGAACTACTTGTGCGCCAACCGGGACGAATCGGTGTTCGACGACCCGCTGGCCTTCAACGTGCTACGCGACCCGAACCCCCACATCGGCTACGGCGGACCTGGACCGCACTTCTGCTTAGGCGCGCATCTGGCCCGCCGGGAGATCAAGGTGATGTTCCGCGAGATCTTCGAGCGCATCGGCGACATCCGGGCCACCGGCGAGCCCGACCCGCTCTCATCGGCGTTCATCCACGGCATCAAGCACCTGCCTGCGGAGTTCACCCCCTCTGGGCCAACTGGTTGAGCGTCTCACGGTCGAGGTGGCGGAACACGCCCTCGGCTAGGACGGTGACCTGGCCGTCTTGGAGGGCGTGACCCTTGACCTCGGTGATGGTGCCGTCGAATTTCTCCACCCACCCCTCGAACACGGTCTCTGTATCGAGCAGGGTGGGGCGCTTGTAGCGCACCGACAGCATCATGGTGGGGCCGCTGGCGTTTCTGGTGGAGCAGGCGCTGGTGAACACCATGTCGAAGGCTGAGGCGATGGCCGCGCCGTGGACGCAGCCGGGCGGTCCCTCGTACACGGTGGAGAACACCGCTCGGCCCCGGGTCTTGGGCGGGTCGGACTCCATGTCGACCACCATCTCCACCGGCACCGCGGCGGGATTGCATATGCCGGTCACGTAGTCGAACGGCGCCCGCAGGTGGGTGATGGGCGGGCCCTCCATCTCATGGCCGCCGGGGCCGAAACGGGGCGGGGGCTCGGCGGGCACATGGGCCTCGATTCGGTCGGCCAGGGCGTTGGCCTCTTCGGCCAGCGCGGCGGTGTCGGCGGGCGAGGCGGTGTTGGTGACGGTGGCAGCCACCAGCCGGCGCACCGCGTCGGCCAGCGCCCGCAGCTCCCGCTCCCGGCCGGCCACCGCGGGATGGTCGATGGCCTGGAACGGGCCTCCTGGCTGATTGATATGGGCCACGACGGCAACGGTATGGTGCGGACAGCATCACGGCGCAACCAGGCGCCCAAGAACCCCAATCCCGCTAGGAGAGCCCCCATGCCCATCGACCCCACCGCTGTCGGCGCCGAGAGCGACCCGAGCACCTCGAGCTGGAAGTCGAAAGACGCCCTCTTGTATGCCCTGGGCGTGGGCGCGGGAATGAGCGATCCCACCGGGTTCGAGCTGGAGTTCACCACCGAGAACACCAAGGACGTGGAGCAGAAGGCCCTGCCCACCATGTGCGTGGTGCTGGGCGGCGGGGTTGGCGGTTCCAACAGCCCGCTGGCCAAGATCGGCACCTACAACCCGGCGCTCCTGGTACACGGCGAGCAGGGGTTCACCCTCCACAAGCCGCTGCCGGTGGAGGCCACGGTCAGCTCGGTCACCCGCGTGGCCGGCATCTACGACAAAGGCAAGGCCGCCCTGGTGGTGCTGGAGAGCGACGTTACTGATACCGCCGACGGCCAGCCGCTGTTCACCAACGTCACCTCGCTGTTCATCCGGGGCGAAGGGGGCTGGGACGGCGACCGGGGTCCGGCCAGCCCGCCCAAGGTCCCTGAGCGCGACGCCGACCACGTGGTGACCTACCAGACCCGCACCGACCAGGCCCTGCTGTACCGGCTCAACGGCGACCGCAACCCGCTGCACTCCGACCCGTCGTTTGCTGCTGCGGGCGGATTCGACACCCCGATCCTGCACGGCTTGTGTACTTACGGCTTCACCGGGCGGGCGCTGCTCCATTCCTTGTGCGACAGCGACCCGGCCCGATTCAAGAGCATGCACGGGCGGTTCTCCTCGCCGGTGCTGCCGGGAGAGACCCTCGACGTCCACATTTGGGACGAGGGCGGCGGATCGGCCCGGTTCCAAACCCGGGTGGGCGACCGAGTGGTGCTCGACGCCGGGACCGTCACCTTCGCCTAGGCGCCGGGCTAACGGTCCGGAGACCAGCCTGACGCTCTTCGGCTACTCGCCGAAGGCCGCGTCGATGTGCTGATCGACCAGCGCGGTGATGGGCAGTTCGACGCCCAGCTCCTCGGCCAGGGCCAGCGCGCCCCTCAGGTCTTTGTGGGCGATCTGGGTGAAGCTGCCCCCGAAAGCCGGGGGCGGATAGGTGGGCGGTCCGGTGAACACGCCCACGTGAGGGCCGATGTTGCGGTCGGAGTAGCTCACGATCTCAGCAAACGCCCCTAGGTCCACATCGGCTGCCGCCGCCAGAGCGATAGCCTCGTAGGCCACGGCCAATTCGGCATAAGTGATGAGGTTGCGGGCCACTTTGGCTTTCAGCGCAGAGCCCAGCGGGCCCACGTTGACCACCATTCCGCCGTAGCGCTCGAAATGGGGTCGGCCTCGCTCGGTGTGGGCCTCATCGCCGCCGCAAAGCACTACCAGGTCACGACTCCGCGCCGACGGGGTGCCCCCAGTCACCGGGGCATCGATCAACGCCACCCCCACCTCGGCGGCCTCGGCGGCCAGATCGATCACCGTGGCGGGCAGCACGGTGGAGTGGACGGCCACCAGCGCCCCCGACTCGGCGGCTCCGGCGATGGCCCCGTCGTCGCCCTGACACACTTGGCGTACCTGGGCGTCGTCGATCACCACCACTGCCACTAGGTCCACTAGTCGAGCCAGCTCCCCCACCGAGCCGGCCGGAATCCCGCCCAGCTCGGTGAACCGGTCCATGGCCTCCTCGGAGACGTCGAAGCCCACCACAGTCACCTCGTCGTCCCACTGGCCGGTGAGCACGCCCTCGGCGATGGCGCCGCCCATGTCGCCCAGTCCGATGATTCCCAGTCGGGTCATGGCATCTGTCTCTTTCTGCTCGGGGTTCTCAGCGAAGTGGCCGGAAGAAGGCCCGTACCTCTTCCACCAGCTTGTTTGGGTTCTCCAGGGCCGGGAAGTGGCCGCCGTCATCCACCTCGGTCCACCGGGTGATGTTGTAGTAGGGCTCGGCCAACTCCCGGGGAGGGCGGTTCTTCTCGTTGAACACCGCCACCCCGGTGGGCACCGCAATCCTCGGAGGCTGGTTGAACGCGGAGCCGGCTCCAAAGCTCTCGTAGTACATGCGCATCGACGGGCCGATGGTGGCGGTGGCCCAGTAGATGGTGAGCAGGGTGCACAGTTCGTCGAGCGTGTAGCGCCGAGCGAGGTCTCGCCCGCCGGGGCCGTCGATGTCGCTCCACCGCCACCACTTCTCGATGATCCAGGCGGCCAAGCCGGCGGGCGAGTCGGTTAGCCCCACCGCCGCGGTCTGCGGCTTGGTGCGCTGGAGGTGTACGTAGCCCCACTCTCGGTCGCGGTACTGCTTGACGCCCTCCCACCATTGGCGCTGCTCGTCGGTGAGGGCGGCCTCGTCGATGGGCGGGGCCACCATGTTGAGGTGGATGCCGACCATGCGTTCAGGATGCATGGCGCCCAGTGCCGCGCTCACCGCGGAGCCCCAGTCGCCGCCTTGGGCACCGAACCGCTCATAGCCCAGCGCGGCCATCAGCTCGGCCCACATGTCGGCTACTCGGGCCGACGACACCCCCGGCTGGGCGGGCGGGGACGAGAACCCGTAGCCGGGCAACGACGGGGCCACCACGTGGAAGGCGTCGGCGGGGTCTCCGCCGTGGGCCGCAGGATCGCTGAGCGGGCCGACCACCTTGTGCATCTCCCAGAAACAACTCGGCCAGCCGTGGGTGATGACCAGCGGAAGCGGGTCGGGTCCCTGGCCCTCGGCATGGACGAAGTGGATGTCGAAGCCGTCGATGCGCTGGGTGTACTGGGGCAGCTCGTTGAGCGCGGCCTCGTGGGCCCGCCAGTCGTAGTCGTGGCGCCAGTAGCGGCACAGCTCGGCGATGTAGGCGGTGTCGGAGCCGTAGTCCCACCCCACCCCCTCCAGCGCCTGGGGCCAGCGGGTGGCGTCCAGGCGCCGATGCAGGTCTTCGATCACCTCATCGGGCACCACAATCCGAAACGGTTCAGCCACGGCGACAGGGTAGCGAGACAGCTCGCCCGGCTAGCGGTCGCCGATGGCGTAGAAGCCACCGACGCGGTCGGCCACGTAGATGACTCCGTCCCACACCGCGGGGGTGGCCTCAATACAGCCCCCCAGCGATATGCGCCATATCTCGGGGGGCTCGACCGCGGGGTCGGATATGTCGAAGGCGTAGATGTTGCCGGCGCAGTCGCTTTGCATGAGCACGTCGTCGATCACCACCGGCGACGACCACACTGGGCCGCCCATCCGCTTGAACCACACGATCTCGCCGGTCTCGCGGCTCAGCCCGTAGAAGAAGCCGGCGTTGGTGGGCACATACACCATCTCGTCGGTGAGCGCCGGGGTGGCCCACACCCCGTCGATGTCGGCGTTGCGAAGGTCGGTGCCCCACACCAGGGGATCCTCGGCCGAGGGATCCAGCTTGAGCATCTGGCCCAGCTCCTGGCTGCGGGTATTGCCCCGCTCGTACTCCACCCCCACGTACAAGAAGCCCTCGGCATCGGCCACCACGGTGGCGTCCACGTCGTCGCCCGCCCAGTAGCGGAACACCCGCTCGGGATCCTGTCCTTCGGCCACCCCGGATATGTCCCAGCCCTGCACCAGCCCCCCGGAGTTGGCGAAGTAGAGGGTGTTGCCCACCACAGTCATGCCGGTCTCGATGGATATGTTGCCGTCGGCCACCACGTTGAGAAGCTCGTCGTCCCAACCGGGGTTGGAGAACACCACTTCGGGGTCGATGGCCACTAGGCCGTCGGGGCTGAAACTGCGGTTCAGCTTGGCGATGAAGAAGTGGCTGTTCTCCCCGCCTTGGAACAGGTGGTCGTTTAGCACCAGGCCCGCTCCGTCCCAATCGTCGTTCCACAGCACAGGCGGGAAGTCCTCGGCGTGTACAGACCAGAGCTCCACGGGCTCTTCCCGGTCGAAAGCGATGATCCGCAGATAGTTGTCCCGCGAGCCGAAGTACACCAGGGGGTAGCCGTCGGGATCGACGGTTACCGACCCTTTGACCAGGTCGCCCACCACGAACTCGGGCATGATCTGCTCGCCGGTGGCGGCGTCGAGGAAGTGGACCCCCGGGGTGTATGTGCCCGCAATCACCCAGGTGCGCTCGTCCCACTCGATCACCGCAGGCTGGCCGGTCCAACCAGCCCCGCACCACAAGGTGGTACCCGCCTCCCAAGTGGTGAGAGAGCACAGATCCCGCTCGGGACTGCCGGTGAACCGCCAAAGCACCTCGGGCGACTGCGGGGCCGGACCAGTGCCGTAGAAGGTGCGGGTGGGGTTGCCCCGGAAGGTGAGCAGTCCGGGCATTCCGCTCACAGGCTGCCCGGCAGTGGCCGGGTCTACCCAGCCCGGATACGGAGTGGGAGTGGGTTCGGGGGTGGGAGTCGGGTCCGGGACTTGGGTGGGAGCGGGGGTGGAGATGGGCGTTGGGGCCGTCGTCGGCACCGATGTCGGCGTATCGGCTGGTGCCACAGGTATCGGGGCTGGAGACGTGGTCAGCTCAGGGTCGTCGACGTTGAAGTACTGCACATCGGCCACCACCGCCACGATCCCCACGGTGGCGGCAATCGCCGCGACCACGGCCCACGATCTCCACATGCGCACTTGCACTACCGTAGAGCCATGGCGATCGAATATTTGGACCCAAAGGCAGAACCGGCCGAGCCGGTGACTCCCTATGACCTGTCAGCAGGCAGTGGAACACTCACCGTGGGACTGTTGGCCAACGGATTCCCCGACTCGGTCCCATTCCTGGATGCCGTGGGCGAGAGCCTGCGCCGGGTTCGCCCCGACGTGGAGGTTCGGGCCTGGAACAAGGGCAACGCCTCCATGGTGGCCGACGACCAGCTCATGGGCGAGATCACCGACGACTGCGATGCGGTGGTGGCCGCCTACGGACATTGAGGAAGCTGCACTAGCGGCACCGTGCGTGACGCCATCAAAGCCGCCCGTCGGAATACTCCGGCGGTGGCGCTGGTGACCACCAAGTTCTCACCGCAGGGCGACTTCGTGGCCCGTTCCGCGGGCATGCCCGATATTCCTCGGGTGATCCTCCCCCATCCGGTGGCCGGCACCGGGGAAAAGGCCATGCAGATGGTGGCCGACGACATTGCCGACGAGGTGCTTCAGGCGCTAGGGGCCGGATGAGCCGACAGCTCACCGCTGCCACCGAAGAGGCCGCGCTCGAACAGCTCCACAACTCAGGCTGCACCGACGGACTGCCGGTGGTGATTCCCACCCCGGCCCGAGTGGAGCGGATGGTGCTGGCCTCGGGCCTCGACGCCGACGTGTCGCTGGGCCAACTCGGCCCCAACCTGGGTGAGGCAACCGTGGAAAAGGCGGCCATCGCCGCAGTGATGGCCGGCTGCCTGCCCGACCACTTCCCGGTGGTAGTGGCCGCGGTGCGGGCGGTGAGCGATCCCCGCTTGGACATGACCGAGGTACAGGCCACCACCCACAATCTGGGGCCGCTATTGATCGTGAACGGCCCCGCGGTGAGCGCCTGCGGCATTGCGTCGGGCTTTGGCGCGCTGGGTCCGGGCCACCGGGCCAACGCCAGCATCGGGCGGGCGGTGCGCCTGGCCATGATCAACGTCGGCGGCGGGCGGCCCGGCACCTCCGACATGGCTCTGCTAGGCCACCCTGGCAAGTTCACCTTCTGTTTGGGCGAAGACGAAGTGGCCAGCCCCTGGGCGCCGCTGCACACTTCGCTGGGCTACGACATCGACCAGAGCACGGTCACGGTGGCCTGCACCGAGGGACCACACTCGGTGCTGTGCTTCCCCGACGACGATCCCGAGGTGTATGCCGACCACCTGATCAACGTGCTGGCCGCCTCGCTGTCGGGATTGGGGGCCAACAACACCCACTTCGGCCGGGGCTCCCAAGTGCTGGTGCTCAACCCCGACCACGCCGTCGCCCTTGCCGACGTGGGCTACGACCGGGCCACCATCGCCGAGGCGCTCCACGATCGGGCCAAGCGATCCTGGTCGGAGCTGTCCGCGGTGCGCTCTAGAGGCTCAGGCATCAATCGCCACCAGCGCAGCCAAGGCGATAACCCCGACCTGGTGGTCCACGCTCTCAGCAGCCCCGAAGCCCTGCTCATCCTGGTAGCCGGAGGCACCGGCCTGTACTCCACCGTCATGCCCTCCTGGGGCGCCGGCCCCCACGGCAATAGCCACCTCACCGTAGAAATCGACCTCGACCAAACCTGCGAAGTGCCGTTGGTTATGCCGGCCGGTTAGGCCCCGGTTTCGTCTCCGCGACACTGTCGTCCGTCGCTGGTAGCGTTGCGGCTATGGGTCGATTTCGTCGGACGATGGACACTGCCAAGGCTTCTTGGGCGGTTTTGCAGCATGATCGGGAACTTGCCGTCCTGCCGATTCTGGGAGCGCTGGCCTCACTAGCGGTGGTATTGGGCATTGGCCTGCCCATCTGGCTCTCCACCGAGGGGATAGACGACGGCGGCAGCAGCGGCAGCGAGCCAATGCTGTGGATCGGCGGCATCATCATCTTGTTCGCCGTCACCGTCATCACCGTGTTCTTCAACGCCGCGGTGGTGTCGGGGGCCCGGGAGCGGTTCAGCGGCGGCGACCCCACCATCTCCAGTGCCATCAAGGGGGCTTTCTCCCGACTGCACGTGATCGTGCCTTGGGCAATTCTGGCCCTGACTGTCGGGATGATCATTCGATTGATTCAAAGCTCGGACAACATCGTCGCCCGCATCCTCGGCAGCCTGCTCAATATGGCCTGGGGGGTGCTCACGTTCTTAGTGGTGCCCATTCTGGTGGTAGAGCAGACCGGGCCGTTCCAATCGCTCGGCCGCTCGGGCGAGCTGCTGCGCCACACTTGGGGTGAGAACCTGATCGCCCAGGTGGGGTTCGGAATCATCGGATTCGTGGCTGCCATCCCGGGCATCATCATTATCGCCATTGGGGCCTCAGCCGGATCAGTCGGCGCAGTGGTCGGGGTCACAATAGGGTTCGCGTGGATCGCCTTGGTTTCGGTGGTGGTCAGCACTCTCACCGCCATCTTCCAGATGGCTCTCTACTTGTACGCCACCACTGGACAGGTGCCCATGGGGTTCGAGCAATCCGGCCTCACCGACACCTTCAACGAGCGGTCCCAAGGCCCCCTGATGCGAGGCTTCGGGGGCGGCGGGGGCTTCGGCGGCGGCCGGTTCTAACCGCTAGTCGCTAACTGGTTCTAGAGCGGCCTTGGCTGCCTCCGGGTTGAGGTACTCCCGGGTGAAGCACACCTTGCCGTCCCGGAAGCGCCATAGGCCGATATAGCGGTTGGAGTAGCGGCGGCCGGTGGGAATCACCTCGCCCTGGCTGGTGTACTCGGCTATGAGCAGGTCGGGGTCGGTGCAGGGGTACACCTCGGTGATGTGCAGGGTGAAGCGGAACACCTTGAACGCGCCCACCAGGCGTTGGCGCACTGCCTCTTTGCCCTCGGTCCGGTCGGGCTTGTCGGGGTGGGCGTAGGGCAACTCCATCACGTAATCGTCGGTGTAGTGGGCCACCACCGCATCGGCATCGCCCATCGAGTCGAACACCGACTGGAGTATCTCGAGGTTCGTACGCTCGCTCATCTCACCAGTTGACCACGTTCTTCGAATCCGTGGGAAAGCTGGCAGTAGTGTCGCGGATCGTGTCTTCGAATGAACTGCCGCTGAGCGGCCTGCGGGTCATCGACATGGCCGACGTCAAGGGCGAGTTGGCCGGTCGGCTGCTGGCCGACTTCGGCGCCGATGTGATCCGGGTGGAGCCGCCCGGAGGAGCCGAATCCCGACGCATGCCCCCGTTCGCCCCCGACGGCGACACCAGCCTGTACTTCGCATTCCGCAATTTCAACAAGCGGGGCATCACGCTGGATGTGACCACGGCTGAGGGCCAGGCCCAACTGCGAGAGCTGCTGGCCAGCGCCGATGTGTGGATTGAATCCACCAAGCCGGGGACGCTGGTCCCTTATGGGCTCGACCCCCGGGATGTTTCCGCCGAGTTCGAGCACCTCTTGGTGCTATCGATCACCGACTTTGGCCAAGAGGGGCCTTATGCCCAGTTCGAAGCCAACGACGAGGTGATCCAGGCCATGAGCGGGCATTTGGCCGCCTCAGGCATACCCGAGAAGCCGCCGCTGCTCATTCCCGGGGCGTTCGCCTACGACGCGGCCGGCGTGGTCGGCGCTTTGGCCGTGGCCATCGGGCTGGTGGCCAAGGAGCGCACGGGACGAGGCCAGCACCTGGACTTCTCGGTGCTGGAGGCGGCCATCCACCTCAACACATGGCAGCTGGCCAACATGCAGCCCACCCTGGACGCCGGCATGGACCCGCCCATCGTCCGATCGGGCACCACCGTGGTGTATCCGCTGTTCGAGACGGCCGACGGATACATCACCATGGTGGTCCTCAGCCCTCGCCAGTGGTTCGCCCTATGGGAGTGGATGGGCCGCCCCGAGGCATTTGCCGACGAGATGTGGAGCCAAACCATCACCCGGATCATGAACGGCGACGTGTTGAACCCAGTGATCGCCGAGCACTTCGCCCCCATGATGATGGAGGAGGCCGCGGCCGAGGCTCAGCGCCGGGGCGTGGTGGTCACCCCCATGCTCAAGCCGTCCGACATCCTGGTGAACGAGCACTACGTGTCCCGGTCGACGTTCGTGCCGATGGAAGTGGCCCCCGGCGTAGAGGCGGCAACCGCCTCGGGATTCATGGAGATCAACCGGCAGCGCCAGGGGTTCCGCTTCGGTTCCCCGGCTCTGGGTGAGCACAACGCCGATGTGGCCGCGGAGGCGGCTGACGTCGAACCCGCAGGTCCAGTGCCAGACGCCGGCGAGACGGCCCAACCGCTGGCTGGGCTGCGGGTGCTGGATTTCGGACACGGCGGCGTGGGCGTGGAGGGCGGTCGGATGCTGGCCGAGTACGGGGCCGACGTCATCAAGATCGAAACCCGCACCTATCCCGACTTCATGCGGTTGGTCATCGGAACCGAGATGACGGCGTCGTTCGCCTCATCGAGCCGCACCAAGCGCAGCTTCGGGGTCAATTCCAAGATCCCCGAGGGCTTGGCGGTGCTGAAGGAGCTGGTGAAGACGGCCGACATCGTGATCGAGAACAACTCCACCGGCACCATGGACGCCATGGGGGTGGGCTATGAGACGCTCAAGGAGCTCAACCCCGGTGTGTGCATGGCCAGCAGCCAGCTCATGGGCTCCACCGGGGCCTATGCCGACTGGATCGGCTACGGACCCACCATCCAGACAGTGGGGGGCATCAAGTACCTGTGGAACTTCACCGACGGCGACCCGCCGCCGGGGTCCAACGCCATACACCCCGACCACTTGGCCGGGCGGCTGTGCGCCCTAGGCGCGCTGGTCGGCCTGTTGAGCCGAGACCGCCGGGGCCAGGGGGCCCAGGCCGAGATCAGCCAGGCGGAGGCTCTGGTCAACACGTTGGGCGATCTCTTCATGGCCGAGTCGCTCAGCGCCGGCTCAGTGCAGCCGGTAGGCAACGACTCCGACCAAGGCGCCCCGTGGGGGGTATTCCAGTGTGCCGGCGACCAGAAGTGGAGCGTGGTGTGCGTGCGCCAAGACGCCGACTGGGCCGCGCTCAAGCAAGCCATGGGCAACCCGGCCTGGGCCGATCACCCGGCCTACGGGACCGCTGAAGGCCGTTTGGCCGCCCGGGATGCGGTCAACGCCGGGGTAGCCGAGTGGACGGCCAACCTCTCACCGCTGGAGGTCCAGGAGGCGTGTCAGGCCGTCGGCGTCCCCGGATCAGCCATGCTCACCGCCCTCGACCACATGGCCGACCCCCAACTCACCCAGCGAGGCTTCCCGCTAGAGGTCTTCCAACCCGGCGCCGGCAACCTAGTGCTGGAAGGCCCCTGCTTCTACGGCAGCGAGATGCCCACACCCCCCGTCCACGCCGCCCCCCTACTAGGCGAGCACACCCGCCAAATCTGTATAGAAGAACTCAGCATGGACCCCGCCGAAGTCGAACGCCTCGTCGAAATGGGCGCCCTAGAAGTCCCCCTCCCCGAGCCGACGGACTCCTGACCGGGTTGACCGCCTGGTCAGCCGATGACTAGGCCGCCGTTGGGAGTGATGGTTTCGCCGGTGACGAAGTCGCTCTCGTCGGAGGCTAGATACAAGGCGGCATAGGCAATGTCTTCGGGCTGGCCGATACGGCCCGCGGGGGTGATCATCTTTAGACCCTCGATCATGGCGGCGTCTACTCCGGCGACCATGGGGGTGTCGATCACGCCGGGGCACACGGCGTTGGCCCGTATGCCGTGGGGGGCGCAGAACCGGGCCATTGCCCGCATGAACCCCAAGAGGCCGGCCTTGGCGGTGGCATAGTGCACCGGCCCCCAACCGGCCAGTCCGGCGATGGACGACATGCAGATCACCGAACCCTTGAGATCAGTCTCGATGATCCGGGACAGCATGGCCCGGGTGCAGTAGAAGGCGCCGTTGAGGTGGATGTCGAGCATCCGCTGCCAGCCGTCGTCGCTCATGTCCACAATCTGGCGGTCGCCCCCGGTGTTGCCCTCTCCGGAGCCATCACCAGGGGTGCTGTCGACGCCGGCGTTGTTCACCAGCACGGTCACCGGGCCGAAACGGTCGTCGATGTCGGCGAACATGGCCTCGATGGCCTTGCTGTCTGACACGTCGCAGGCCGCGCTCATGGCCTCGCCCCCGTTGGCGATCACCTGATCGGCGGTGGCCGCGGCGGCGGCCTCGTTCAGGTCTTGCACCACCACTTTGGCACCCTCGCTGGCGAACAACACGCTGATGGCTGTGCCCAGCCCGCCTCCACCGCCGGTAACCAGGGCAACTTTGCCGTCCAGTCTTCCCATGAGCGAACTCCTCCTCGTCGCGGTCGTCGGCGAGACTCCACCGACTGTCGGCCAAGCGGTGCGATTGCCGCCGCTCGCCGGTAAATTTCCAGTAAGGCACCATGACACCCCGATACCGAAACCCACAAGCCGAGGCCGATGCCGTGGTGGGCGACGGTCTGACCGCCAGAGTGCTGGAGCCGTCACCGCCTGCCGTGGTCACCGGACCCTGGTATGCCGACGACCCCGCCGCGGTGGGTGAGGCCGACCAAGCGACTGCCAGGGTGGTGACTCCCACCAGTGCGGGCGATCTCCGCTGGGGCGATCTGGCCGCAGCTGACGAGACCGTGGCCGAATTCTGCGGGCCCCGATGGCTGGCCAACTACCAGCCGCTGGTGAGCGTGCCCGATCACTATCCGGTGCGACGCGACGACCTTCACCGTTTGGCCTACGGCGTGGTGTCCAACACCCGCAAGGCAGCCAACGGGAAGTTCGGGCTGCGCTGGACTCTGGACGGGTTTGGCACCCCGTTCTTCGGCGACGACACCCAGGTGCGGGTGGAAGGGCGCATGTTGGTGAGGCAGCACAGAGACAGGGTGGAGGCTGAGACGATTACCACGCTGGCCGCAGCCGCTGATTTCCTAGGCGTCGAAGCGACCAGCGACCAGGCCGAGCACGACACCGTGGCGCTGGGCGACTTGGATCGCCCGCTGACGGTGGACGAGGAGCTGGTGGCGTTCACCAGCCAGTGGTTCGGGATGGCCACCGCGGCGCTGGAGGAGCTGCGCTGCACTCCCGGAGCTCCCGATCCCAGCCGGGTGCAGCTGTGGCCTGGCCACTTCGACGTGGCAGTGGAGATCGGCAATGCCGATTCCGAGCCTGTGAGCCGGGCCACCTACGGGGCATCGCCCGGAGACGCTGCTCACCCCGAGCCCTACCTGTACGTGGGGCCGTGGGGGCCGATCGACCACGGCGACCCGTTCTGGAACGACGCTGCATTCACCGGGGCGTCACTGCCCTACGCGGCGATTGTGGGCGACCCCAACCCCTGCGGCATTGCCCTGGGCTTCTACCGCCAGGCCTACAGCCGACTGATCGGCAACTAGCTAGTCGGCGGAGAGCGCAGCCACCACCGGGGCAAAGCTGTTGATTGTCTCAGCCAAGCCTTCAGCAGCGGTGGAGCGGGCGGTGGCCGCCAAATTGAGGCTGGCGCTGCCGAATCCCATGTCCAACACGGAAGAGAGCTGATCGGCGCACTCCTCTGGGGTGCCGACGATGGTGAAGGCCTGGACCAGACGGTCGTCGATCAACGCGTCCAACTCGGGGTCGTCGGTCCGATTGTGATCGAAGTACCAACCTCGGCTGCGGGACAGAGCGGCCTCGATAGCGGCCATGCGGTCGGGGGCCACATCCAGCTCAGGTGGGCGAATGATGGTGAGATAGTGGGCGGCGTAGCGCTTGACGCTGCGCCGAGCGAGATCGCCGTCCTCGGAACAACAGAGCGTGAGCCGGGGAGCGGTCTCGAAGTCGTCCACCGTGCGCCCGGCCCGGGCTGCGCCCTCGGCCAACCACATCCGGTAGGTGTCAGCCAGATCAGCTGACAAGAAGCGGCCGCCGACCAGGGCGATATCGGCCACCTCCCCAGCCAATCGCATGACTTGGGGGCTGCGGGTGCCGATGGAGATGGGCACGGGGTGAGCGGCGGGGCGGACCAGGTGCTCGCCGCCGACATCTCCCCCGGCCAACAGCGTGCGGATGTCGTCCACCGCCCGGCGAAGGGCAGCCACCGGCTTGGGGTAGTCGATGCCCAGCGGCTCCAGGCCGGCCCCCACGCCCAGTCCGCAGAATGCCCGGCCAGGGGCGATGTCGTCGAGGGTGGCCAGCGCCCCAGCCAGCACCACCGGATGGCGGGTGTAGGGGTTGGTGACCATGGCCCCCACCGCGATGCGGCGGGTGGCCTGGACGCACAAGGCCTGGAGCATGAAGCAGTCGGGCCAGAACGCCACATCGGAGATACCCAGCCGGGCAAACCCAGCCTCCTCTGCCAGTCGGGCCAGACTCACCGCCTCCGCGGTGCTCATCCCGGGGCTGATCTCCGCTTCAAGGGTGACGCTCACCGCCGGCGACGGTAGCACGGAGGCGGATAAGGGCAGGCCGGCCACACCCAGACCGGCCTGCCCGAACCGGGTCAGCTCAAGAGCACGGGGTCCGGGCCGAGGCCAAGAACCCGCAATACGCCTCTCGGCTGACGGTCCATGTTCCATCCACCCGCTGGATCTCTCCAGTCAGGTCTTCATAGGCGGCATTGCCTCCGAACAAGACGTTGTAGGTGATGGTGGCTTCATCGCCGCTTATATCCACCGCGGTGGGTTCCATGCTGAACCCTCCGAAGCTCTCGCCCGCCTCGGCATATGCGGCATTGCTGGACTCCAAAGCAGCGGCATCTTCCAAGTGGGGCGCCTTGTCGGCAAACTCAGCGGTGGAGTCGAAGACCACGGCCCATGCATCCATGGCCGCCTGTCCGTCTGAAGCCGCATCCATTGGAGCGGTGGCTGTGGCAACCGCCGTGGGCGTCATCGAAGGTGTGGCAGCGGTAGTGGCTGTCGCGGTCGGAGCGTGTGTGGCCGTGGCTGTCGCATGGGCGGTGGGCGTCGCCGATCCATAGGGCGTGGCCGACGCACTAGGGGTTGCAGACCCGTGAGGCGTGGCAGATGCACTGGGCGACGCCGATGCTCCTGGCGTGCCCGACGGGTTCAAGACATCGGTGACCCTGGCCGGATCGCCGCCATCATCTCCGCAGGCTGCCGCAGTCATTACAAGGGCCAGGATCAACCCGACCCACTGGGCCGTGCGCCTACCCCGGCTCTGTCCCCTGCCCTGATGGTGCATCACTGGCCAGCCGCCTCTACAACGGACGGACCAGCAGTTAGCACCACATCGAAGCTCAACAGCTCGGCCCCATGGGCTACCGGCTGCTGACTCGCTTCAGCGTGGCCTCGGGCAAAAGCCGGCGAACGCACCCAGGCCAGAAATTCCTCTTCGCTGGCCCAGCGGGTGTACACGTACCAGGTATTTCCCTCGGCTGGCCGAAGGAGCTCAAACCCCTCGAAACCGGCCATGGTCTCCACTTCGCCGACTCGTTGCTCGAAACGGCGCAGCAGTTCGTCGCCTGCCCCTTCCGGGACAGTGATGGCGTTGATTCGCACGATGCTCATTGGTTGTTCTCCTTGGTGTTGGTTGGATGTGTATTGGTTGGATGAGAAGTGTCGAAGCTCCGGGTGGTCATGAATCCTCCTTTGGATGCGCCACAATTACGGCACTTAGGTCTTCCCGAAGGCGGGCGAGCATCTCGGCGGTCCGAGGACCATTGCCCAACAGGAGCTGGTCGTCGTAGGCCAACACCTGTCGGTTGAGCCCGGCGGGGGTCTGGCCAAGCCCTCCAATCTCCAGAAGACCGTCCACGCCTCCCACTGATTCGAGTCCGGCTTCGGGCACCAGCAGCACATCGGGTGCTGCGGCCAAGATGGCTTCGGCGGAAATCGGTGCGTTGTCGTCAATCCCCATCTCCTCGGAGACATCCACTCCCCCGGCTGAGTTGATGAGCCAGCGTGTGTTGGCCGATTCGCCCAGCACCAGCTGCGCCACCGTGCCCCGCACATAGAGAGCCACCACTCGGGGGCGGTCGCCGTCATAGTCGGGCGGCACGGTGGCCTCGGCTATGGCGGCGTCAAGGGCATCGGCCATCTCCTCACCCCGCTGGGAAATGCCCAAAGCCGCGGCCACCGCCCTGATCTTCAGCCCTGCACCGGTCGGTATGGCCTCGTTGGGCAGGATGACCAGGGGATAGCCCAGCCGGCGCATATCGTCCAGCGCTTCGGGAGGCCCAGCGATGTCGGTGGCCAAGAGCAGGGTGGGGGCGAACGAGGCCACCGTTTCAGCCGACAAAGCCCGCTGGTAGCCGATCTCGGGCAGGGCATCGGCTTCGGGAGGATAGGTGGCCGACAAGTCCGTGGCCACCACGTTGTCACCCAATCCAAGGGCGAAGACCACCTCGGCCACATCGCCATCAAGAGGGATAATCCGTTCGATGGACTCGATGGTGATCTCCACCCCAGTCTCGTCCACCACCGTGACCGGCAAGACTGGCCCACCATCGACTTCGGGAGTCCCCGTTGGCAGGGCCAGGGTGGCAGAAACGGTGGGAGATGCAGAGGCAGACGGGGTGGCCGAGGCCCGAACCGGGTCAGCAGCAGCTTGATCGACGGGGGATTCACTGCCTCCACAGCCAGCCACAGCCAACGCCAGAACTGCGCTCGACAGCACTCGTGCCGCCCATGTCCTAACTCGCTTACCCGCTCCGGAGCCCCCGGCCATGCCCGGATGTTAGGTATACCTAAATAGTTTTACAAACTGTAGCTAATAATTGTGCCGGTACGGAATGCACAGCGGTGTTCCGGTAACCGGACAGGAGATCACGCTCACCCTGAGTCCGAAGACCCTCTCGATCAGATCGGCGGTCACCACCTCGGCCGGGGGGCCAGCGGCCTCGATTCGCCCATCGGCGAGGGCGATGATGTGGGACGCATAGCGGCACGCTTGGTTGAGATCGTGTAGCACCATCACCACCGTGCGGTTCTCTGTTTCGTTGAGCCGGGCCAGAAGATCCAGCATCTCCACCTGGTGGGCGATGTCCAAAAAGGTGGTGGGCTCGTCGAGCAGCATCATGGGAGCGTCCTGGGCCAATGCCATGGCAATCCACACCCGCTGGCGCTGACCTCCCGACAGTTCGTCGACCGGCCGGCTTCTCAACTCAACCAGTCCGGTCAGATTGAGTGCCCGCTCCACCGCCTGGTCGTCGGTCTTGGACCATTGGCTGAAGAGGCGCTGATGGGGGTAGCGGCCCCGGCGCACCAGGTCTTCAACCACAACTCCGTCGGGCACTCGGGGGGACTGGGGAAGCAGACCGAGGCGAGAGGCCACCGAGCGAGTGGGCAGACTACAGATGTCGGCCCCATCGAGGTACACCGCTCCTTCAGAGGGACGCAGCAACCGGGCCAGGGCCCGCAGCAGCGTGGACTTGCCGGAGGCATTGGCGCCCACGATGGCCGTGATCTCGCCCGTGGGGATATCGGCGGAGAGATTCTTCACCACAGGCGGTCCCCCGTAGTCGGCAAATAGCCCTTCAGCATTCAGCGTAGGACTGGGTACCCATTCAGGTGGCACGGTTGAACCTCCTCAGCACGAACAGCAGATAAGGCCCGCCCATCGCTGCGGTTACTACTCCGGCGGGCAACACCGTCGGGGCAAAGAGACGCTGGGCCACCAAGTCGGCCGACAGCAGCATGACCGCCCCCAACAAGGCAGTCAGCAGCAGCACTCCCCCCGAGAGGGCGCCGGTGCCAGCCAGCGCTCGAGCCGCATGGGGGACCAGCAGGGCGACGAAGCCAAGCGGCCCGACCACTGCGACCACTATGGCGGCCAGTCCGCAGCCGATGGCGATAACCGCAAGGCGGCTCGGCTCCAGGCCAACCCCCAAGGCAATGGCCATGTCGTCGCCCAATTGCATGACCCGCAGTCGTCGGATGAGCAAGAACGCCACTGGCAACAGCACCACTAGACCGATGACCAGGGTGCGGGCGTCGCTCCAGGAGGAAGACGAGAGAGTCCCGGCTTGCCAGCGAGCTGCGGCGCTGACCCTCTCAATGGGAAACCGCACCAGTAGGTAGGTAATTACCGCGGTGAGCAGGGCGTTGATTCCGATACCGACCAGCACCAACCGACCGCCGCTGAACCCCCGCCGCCATGAGAGCACGAAGATGAGCGCGGCAGTTCCCGCCGCTCCGGCGAACGCGGCGTAGGGCAGCCACTGGGTATCCAGCCCTATGGCCAGAATGGCCACCGCGAAGGCCGCCGCCCCGGTGTCGATTCCGATGATGTCCGGCGACACCAGCGGGTTGTCGATCAGGGCCTGGAACAGCGCACCGGACACCGCCAGGCAAATCCCAGCCAGCACAGCCACCGTCACTCTGGGAAATCGCAAAGAGTTGATCACGAAGTCGAACTCGCTGCCCCGGTCCCAGATCGCGGTGGCGATGGCCTCTCGGGCGGGCACGGGGAAATCGCCGACAACCAGTCCGACGACCGCCAGAGCGAAAATCGCGGCCGCGGATGCGGTACACAGGCTCGCGGTCCGGGTCACAACTGGGCCAACTTCGTGCCCCGCACCAGGTAGATCAAGAACGGCGCTCCCACCGCAGCGCAGACAATTCCAACCTGGAGTTCGCTTGGGGTGACGATCACCCGTCCGACGACGTCGGCACCCAACAGCATGCACGGACCGAGAATGGCCGAGTACAGGATGATCCACCGGTAGTCGGGGCCGACCACCGAGCGGACAATATGGGGGACCGCCAATCCCACGAATGCCACTGGTCCGGCCATGGCCACCGCGGAACCGGCCAGCGCAACCACGCACAGCCCGGCGGTTGCCCTAACCAGCGCGGTGCGCTGGCCGAGGCCAGTGGCGACCTCCTCGCCCAGGCTCAGGGCATTCACCTGACGTCCCATGGACAGCGCCACGACCAGCGCCACGGCGATCACCGGCAATAGCAACTCCACCTCTTCGGTGCCCCTTCCGGAGATGGAACCGGCCAACCAGAACCGGGCCTGGTCCAGCGTCTCTAAGTCGAGCAGGAGCAGAGCGGCTGTCCATGATCCCAGCAAAGCGCTGATCACCGCGCCAGCCAGGGCCAGCTTCACCGGTGTTGGTCCGCTGGCCCCGGCAGAGGCCACCAGATACACCAGCACCGTGGCACCCAGGGCGCCGGCGAAGGCGAACCACACGTATCCGGCTGGCGTGGTGATGCCCGCGCTGTAGATGGCGGTCACCACGGCGAACGCCGCCCCCGCGTTGGTGCCGAGGATTCCCGGCGCCCCCAGTGGGTTACGAGTCACTCCCTGAGTGAGAGCCCCGGCCACGGCGAAGCCTGCCCCGGCCAGTATGCCGATGATGGTTCGGGGAACTCGTAACTCCCGCACTACTACCTGCCCCTGGTCGCTGCGGTCGTAGCTCCAGATGGATTCCCAGACGGTTGAGATATCGATGTCAAGAACGCCATATCGCAGGCTGAGCAGCCCGACAACCAGCAGTAGCCCCCCGGCACAAGGAAGGCTCACTACATGACGCCGGAGCACCAAGCGACCTGTTCCCACGCGGCAAGAGTAAGGCTTGCCTAACTCAATATGAAAAGCGAACCGAGATTAAGGGGGGGAGCTAGGGGGAATGTGAGCGGGAGTCGCGCACTCTCACCAAGTCTGAGGAGTGGTCGGGATCGGTGGACACCTCAATGAGCACGGGGCCGTCGGCGGCAAGCGACGAAGCCAGGGCGTCGGCAAGTGCGTCGTCGTCGTCCACCCGGTGGCCCTCCAAGCCGAATGCCCGGGCCACCGCAGCGAAGTCGTGGTCGCCGATATCGACGGCGGTGCGGCGGTCCGGGCCTTGGAAGTCGTAGACGTTGCCCAGCATTCGGTTGTTGAGAACCAAGAACGTAACCGGCAGCCCGTACTCCACCGCGGTGGCCAGGTTGTGCAACGACATCAGGAAGCCGCCGTCGCCGCTGATCGACAGCACCCGCTCGCCGGGATGGACCATGGCGGCGGCCAGCGCGGCGGGCGGCCCCCAGCCCATGCCCAAGTGTCCGCCGGGCAGGTGCAGCCGTCCGGGGGTGCGGGCCTCCAAGTAGTGATAGGCGAAGATCCGGTTGTTACCCGCGTCCAGCGTGATCCGGCCGTCGGCCGGCCAAACCTCGTTGAGCACCTGCATCACCCGCTGAGGCGGTACCGGGCTGGCCGAGTCATGTAGTACTGGGGGATCCTCGGCCTTCGACTTGATCTCGGCGAGGTCGGCCCACCGATCGTTGGCCAAGTCCTCATCGACGCCCACCACGGGCACCAGCTCAGCCAATAGCGCTCCCAGCTCGGCGTGTACGCCAAGCTCAACGGGGAAGCTCACCCCCAGGTTGGCGGCCTCGATGTCCACCTGCACGATGCGCTGGCGGTCGGCGTCCAGCCAGGTGGGCGACTCCACCAGGGTGTCGTGGGGGTTGAGGCGCGATCCCAACACCACCACCACGTCGGCTCGGGCCAACAGCTCAAAGGCTCCCTGCCAGCCGAACGGGCTGAGCGGCCCGCCGGCCCACGGGTGGTCGTCGGCGATCACCCCCCGGGCCTTGGCGGTAGTCACCACCGGGGCCGCCGCCCGGCGAGCCAGAGCGTCCAACTGGTCGTAGGCCTGCGCTTGGTGGATGCCGTTGCCGGCCACGATCACTGGGCGCTTGGCCGATGCCAGTAGATCAGACAAGGCGGCTACCGCCGAGCCATCGGGCCGAGGAGGGGCGGCCGATGCGACCCGGCTCCGCCTATAGAGGCGGGGGTGGCGGGACTCGTCGGTGCGCCGGAAGATGGCGTCGAGGCGAAACACTACCGCGGTCGGACCGGGGCGTCCCGAGGTGGCGTGGTGGATGGCCAGCTCCACCGCGTGCACCGCCTCGTTGGGGGTGGTGGCCACGCTCATGTATTTGGTCATCCCGGAAAGGATGCGAGGCAGGTCTACTGATCCGTGGTCGCCGGTGGTGCCCTGGGTGGGGGCGTGCTGGGGGATGCCGTGGTCGGTCATCTCGGTGAGCACCAGCATGGGGGTGCCCGACAGGAAACCCTCCATGAGCCCGAATCCCCCGGACGAGACCGCGAACGGCCCTTGGCCGGTGAACACGCCGGGACGGCCGGTGAGCCGCCCATACATCTCGGCCATGACCGATGCCTGGTGTTCGTGTGCAGCCCGCACGCTCTCGATGCGGTCGGCCACCGTCCGCAGCCCGTCGAACACCTTGATGGAGTAGCCCCCCGGCACCCCGAAGACGTGGGTGATGCCCGCGTCGGCCAGCACCTCGGCGATGGCGATGCCCGCGGGGGTCCCGTCGCTCATCAGACCAGGAAGAGCCGCTCGTCGGTCATGCGCCGCCGATCCAGTGCCCGGCATTCACATCCAACGAGGCCCCGGTGATGGGCAGCGACAGGTCTGAGGCGAAGAACAGGGCCGCCCCTGCGATCTCGGCAGCATCGGGGAGGTACTTGAGGGCGGTCTCCCCCGCGGTCTCGTCGTAGACCACCTGATAGTCCACTCCCCTGTCGTCGGCCTGGCCTTGGAGGAAGTTGCGCACCGCGTCGGCGAAGATGTAGCCGGGCAGAACGCTGTTCACCCGGATGCCGTCGGGCCCCAGCTCTTTGGCCATGATCTTGGTGATGTTTTCCAACGCGGCCTTGGAGCTGCTGTAGGCCCCCCAACCCGCCTGCCGAATGCGGATGGACATGGTGTTGATAAAGATGACCCGTCCGGCCCCTGAGTCCCGCAGGGCGGGGATGCAGGCCCGGGTCATGTTCAACGACCCGAAGAAGTTCACGTCGAACACATTCCGCCAGCGGTCCAGGTCGGCGTCCTCCACGTTGATGACGGGGAAGCCGTCGTTGAAGGCGTTGTTCACACAGACATCCAGCCGTCCCAACTTCTCCACTGCGGCGTCGGCCAGCGCCTGGCACTGGGCGGGGTCGGTGATGTCGGTGGACTGCCACACCGTGCGTCGGCCCATAGCCTCGATCTCAGCGGCCAGAGGCTCCATCACCTCGGTGCGGCGGGCGCCCATCACGATGTCGGCCCCCTCTTGGGCGTAGAGCCGGGCAATCTCGATGCCCAGGCCGGGACCGATCCCCGACACCAGTGCCACCCGTCCAGCCAGCATGTCGCCCATCGCTCTCCTCCGTTCCCAGCAGTGCGGCGCCGGGCTTGACCCAGCCTCGCGGTGTGCGCCCTAGCTTCGCGCACCCCGCGCTCGACTCCCCTGCTGAGGAGGGCCGCTGGTACTTTCGTCGGGCGGGGACAGGATGAGCACGGCATTTGGAATCGATATAGGGGGCAGCGGTATGAAGGCCGCGCCGGTGGATCTCAGCACCGGCCAACTGGCCGACAAGCGACTCCGCCTACCCACCCCAAAGCCGGGCACACCCGACCAAGTGTGCGATGTGGTACAGGAGCTGATTGCTTCGTTCGGCTGGGACGGCCCGGTGGGATGCGCTTTTCCCGCGCCCATCACCAACGGCACCGTGAAATGGGTGGCCCATTTGGACGACTCCTGGGCCGGGGTTGACATCGCAGGGACGATGAGCAATCGGATTGGCGCGCCGGTGACGATCATCAACGATGCCGACGCCGCGGGGATTGCCGAGATGAGCCATGGCGCCGGTGTAGGCCGGCTGGGCACGGTGTGCTTCACCGCCTTCGGCACCGGTATCGGCAGTTCGGTGTTCGTGAACGGAAATCTGGTGCCCAACACCGAGTTCGGCCATCTCTACTTGGCCGGACACGACAACGATGTGGAGGTGTGGACCGCGGCCAAGGTTCGCAAACGGGAGAATCTGGACTGGCCCACCTGGGTGGGGCGGGTACGGGAGTACTTGGAGCACCTCGAGAGGATCATCTCGCCTGGCCTTTTCATCCTGGGCGGGGGCATCAGCAAGGACTTCGACCAGTGGGGCCCGCTGTTGGGCATTGACACCGAAGTCGTTGTCGCCCAGATGCGCAACAACGCCGGGATCGTTGGCGCAGCCATGGCGACGGTGGGCTGGAGCGCGGCGAAATCGGAAACGAGCTGATCTTGAAGGCCAGATAGAAGGCCTCCCCCCTCCATGTTGAACTGGTACGCCCACTTGGTCACTCGCTCGCCATGGCGCACCATCGCGGTGGTGGCGCTCATCACCGCCGCCATGTTGCCGGGGGTGGCATTGACCACCGAAGAGCCCGATGCGATGGGGTCGTTCGTGCCCGCGGGCAGCGACCTTGCTCGGGCAGTAGCCGAGTTGGAAGACCGATTCCCCGAATCGGGCGCATTCACCAGCGCGCAGATCGTGGCTCGGGGCGACGTCACCTCTCCGGACGCCATTCGGGAACTCATTGCCCGCTCGGAAATGGCCCTGGCTCACCCCGAGGCCGCGCCTTTCGTTCCCCAGGACGGGCAACCAGTAGTCCGCAGCTATGCCCATTTGATCGTGGCGCTGTCCGGCGTGCCCCCGGCCCAGCTCACCGCTGAGGACGTAGACCGGGCACTGGCGATCGATCCAGCCGATGATCCCCGCGCGGCCCAGTTCGAACAGCTGCTTGGTGAGAACGCCGGACTGGGCCAGGTCAGGCTTCAGCAGATCGACCTTCCCGATTTGGGCTGGTTCGACGCCCTCTTGGCAGTCAACGACGTGATCCAGGCGGGCGACTATGGGCCCAATGCATCGGCCCGAACCCTGTCCAACGCCCGATTCCAAGAGGGGGCCCAGCAAGCCCTGACCGACAGCGGGTTCCTGTTCCCCCTGGCCCTGGTGGTGATGGTGGTCGTGCTGGCCGCGCTGTTCCGCTCCCCAGCCGACACCGCAGTCACCATCATCGGCGTAATCCTGACCGCTCTGTGGCAGATCGGCCTCTCGGGCTACCTCGGCCCCGACGGTTTGGACAAGATCAACGGCATCACACCGATCAGCATCATCGTGCCAGTGCTGTTGGTGGGTCTGACAGTGGACTATTCGCTCCAGATCGTGTCTCGCCGCCGCGAGGAGCGGGATGCCGACCCGCGCCGGGCCACCAGCCGGGCGGTTTCGATAACCAGCGCAGCCATCGGCTTGGGGGCGCTGACCACCGCCCTCAGCTTCTTGACCAACCTGGCCAGCCCCCTGTCTCCCATCCGGGACTTCGGGATCCTGGCGGCCTGCGGCATCATCGCCGGGTTCTTCATCATGACCTCTCTGGTGCCCGCGGTGAGGATGCTGGGCGACCGCCGGCGGTTGTTCCGAGGACAGCCGCTGAGGACCCGGCTGGTAATCGACTCCATACCCGGCGTGCGCCGCTTGCTGGTGCCGACCGTGGTCCGTTGCGCCCGTCATCCCAAGCTCACGCTCTTGGCCGTGGCCGCGCTGGCCGGTGCGGCGGTGGCGGGAGGCATCAACGTGAACACCGAGTTCAAGGAGGACGAGTTCTTGCCCGAGGACTCCGAAGTGGTGCAAGACATCCGGTTGGCCCGCGATGAGGTAGGCGGGCTGAGCACCACGATCACCGGAGTGGTCATCACCGACCTCGATGACCCGGCCGCAGCCCGAGCCCTGGTGGCGTTGGACGACCGGCTGCGGGGCCCAGGGCCCGGGTCGGGCGAGTCGGCGCCTTCGGGATTGGAGCATCCCATACATGTGGTCGGCGTGGGAGGCAGCACGCTGGTATCGCTGGCCGCCGATACGGTGCCCAACGCCCGAGTGGTGCTCACCCAGGGGTCATCCGATGATCTGGCCCAGTTGTACCGCCAGGTGTCGCAGGCCGCCCCCGACGACTTTGCCAATGTCGCCTCGCTTGCCGACTCGTCGGGGGATGACGTGACCATCATCCCGATTCAGGCCTACTTCGGGAGCGACAGCGACGCCCGCGATCTCTACAACGCGTCTGGCGACCTTTGGGCTGATGGGGCTCCCGGAAATTTCACAGTGACAGGGGCTCAGATCAACCCAGGAGTGACCACCAACGCGGTGGCCCGCAGCCAGACCACCGCCACGTTCATCACCGTGCTCACTGCGCTCGCCCTGCTCACCGCCTACTTTTGGCGGGCGCACCGCCGTCCGCTGCTGGGGGTGATAACCGTGGCCCCCATCGTTGTGGTGCTTATGTTGCTGCTAGGGCTGATGTGGGTGTTGGGCATCAACTACAACGCGCTGACCGCGCTGTTGACGTCGCTCACCATCGGTATTGGGGTGGACTACACCATCCATTTTGCCCACCGGTATCTGCATGAGCGCGAGCAGGGGGCACCGATCACCGAAGCACTGACAACTACGGCCAATAGCGTTGGCGGAGCGCTGTTCGGGTCGGCCACCACCACGGCACTAGGTTTCATCGTGCTGGCCTTCGCCCCGCTGCTGGTGGTGAGCCAATTGGGGATTCTCATTGCCATCACCGGGATCCTGTCGATGATGGCCGCGGCGATCATCCTGCCCTGCCTGCTGGTGTTGGCCGACCGTCGCACCCAGCCGGGATAGGGTCCGGGCGTGTCTTTTGCTGTTGACGGCTCGGTGGCGGTGATCACCGGCGCCACCCGGGGCATCGGCCGCCAGATTGCCTTTCGGTTGGGCCGGGCCGGAGCCCGCCTGGTGGTGGTGGGCCGCACCGGGAGCGACGACCCCGACGCCGTGTTGCCCGGATCGCTGCCCGAGGTGGTGGCCGCGCTGGGCGACGAGGGAATCGAGGCCCGCAGCGTGCAGGCCAATCTGACCTCGCCCGATGACACCTCCCGCATCGTGGACCGCACCCTGGAGTGGTACGGGGGCTGCGACATTCTGGTGAACAACGCGGGCTACACCTCCAATGGCCCGATCATCGATGTGCCCGCCTCGCGCTGGGAGCGGGCGTTCCGGGTGCAGGTGGTGGGACCGTTGCAGCTCTGCCAGGGCCTGGTGCCCGGGATGCTGGAGCGGGGCTCGGGCCGGGTGCTGAGCGTGAGCTCGGGGTCGGCCACCGCCATCAGCCCCAACCTGTCGCTCTATTCCACATCCAAGCAGGCCATGGAGCGCTGGAACGCCTCCATGCACCTGGAACTGGGCGGCCGAGGAGTGGCGTTCAATGTGCTCCGGGTGGACCACATCGTGTCCACCGAGGGGTGGTGGCACGTCTACAACACCCAGGGCGCCGAGATCGCCACCGGCGGCGCGGGCCTGGAAACCCTGAAGACCCCCGAATACACCGCAGAGTGCGCCGACTGGATGATCCGCCAACCCGACGGTTGGAGCGGCCACGTGGTGGGCTTCGACGACCTCACTGACCTCGGCGGCCCTGAGCCCGGCCCTCCCGCGGTTCAGTAGTTGCTGCGAGTCTCGACGAAGAGCGAGGCCGCGCTGAGGGCGCAAAGGCCCGACTCGTCGAACAGTCGGGCTCGGGATTGGCCGACGCCGTCGGCGTCGACCCAGGTCTCGGCGTCTATTCCGATGTGTTCGCTGGTGGGATAGCGCAGCACGTGGATGGTCAGGTCGGGGTTGATCGACACGTACCGGTCGAAGGGCAGGAACGAGCCCAATCCGCTGGTGAAATCAGAGAGGGCCATCAGCCGCACCAGAGGGGTGGTCTCCTCATCCCGCACGAAGGGAACCGCAAGCCGAACCCAAGCCTTGCTGGGGGTGCCGCCGCTGAGCCCTCCAACCACGCGGTCGAACTCCACCACGTGGGGAAACCCCTCGGGCATCTGGGCCCGGGGAGCGAGCCCGACAGGTCTTCCGGTGCTGCCGGGCGGTGGAGGTAGTGGGGCATCAGGCTGCCGATAGGGGCTGACGTCTATCCCCGCCCCGGTCCTCACAAGTACTGCGACCGCCGATGCCACTAACTGGTCGCCGTCGTTCAGGTCGGCTCGAACCGCTTGGATCCGCTTACCGGTACGCAGCACCTCAGTGGAGATGGCCAACGGCTTCACCGGAACCCGGCGCAGCATGTCCAGGGTGAAACGGGCCACTCGCATGGGAACCGGGGTGGGTACCTGCTCCACCGCTCGGGCCAACAACCCCGCCACTGCGCCGCCATGCTGAACGCCGGGATCCCAGGGTCCCTGGGCGTTGATGGTGGGGATGACGGTGTCCCCATCTACGTAGAAAATGGCATCGTCGCCCACAAAAGGGGCAACGTAGTACCGCCCAGTCGTATGGCACGAGACGAAACAGACAGGAGACACCGATGAAGCTCTGGGACGACACGATCGACAGTTACCGCCCTGAGGCCCTGGCCCTGTTGGAACACCTGCCCACCCCCGCCGGGGCTGAGGCCGATGTGCCCGACGACCCGGTGGCCCGGGCCCAGATGATGCGGCAGTACATGCTGGCCATGGAGGCCGAACCATCGCCGATGGCCGTCGAGTCGACCATCCCGGGGCCGGCTGGCGACATCCCGGTGCGGCTGTTCGTGCCCGACGAGCCCAAGGCCATGTTCCTGCACATTCACGGCGGGGGGTGGATAGTGGGCCGTCCCCAAATGAACGATCCAGGCAATGAGCACTTGGCCAAGCACCACGGGCTGGCCGTTTTGTCGGTGGACTACCGACTGGCCCCCGAGCATCCCTACCCGGCCGGGCCCGACGACTGCGAGGCGGCCGCGGCGTGGCTGCTAGAGAACGGCCCCGAACGCTGGGGCACCGACAAGATGGCCATCGGCGGCGAGTCGGCCGGGGGGCATCTGGCCGCGGCAACCCTGTTGCGGGTCCGAGACCGCCTTGGCGCCGTCGACAGGGTGCTGGGAGCCAACCTGGTGTTCGGCGTGTACGACCTGCGGGGCACGCCGTCGACCTTCGGCAACGGCGCCAATCCCGACATGCTGGAGCCGTCGGCAATTCAGTTCATGATTGAGTCGTTCACCCCAGGCATGTCCGATGCCGAGCGGCGCGATCCCGATGTGTCTCCCCTGTTCGCCGACCTCTCCGGCCTGCCCCCCTGCTTGGTCTCGGTGGGCACCTTCGACCACCTGCTCGACGACTCCCTGTTCTTCGCCAACCGGCTGGCCGCAGCCGAGTCGCCGGTGGAACTGGCCGTCTACCCCGACTCCCCCCACGGCTTCATGGCGCTACTCTCCGAGATGACCAAGAGCCACGCCAAACGCCTCGACGCCTGGATCGCCTCGCTCTTGCCCTAGCGGGGCTGCCGATCAGTCGTCGAAGTCCTCGGTGTCCAGCACCATGTCCCAGCGGTCGTTGCAATCCGAACAGCGATAGGCCACCGTGTCGCCGGGCACAGGCGGATCGTCCTCGGGCCAGTGCGTGATCCGGTGGCACACCCCTCCGCAGTCCACACACACAATCTGATCGGCAATCACCGCCACCAGTGTGCCACTAGCGGATCGGAAGCTCACCCCTCGCGCAGGCTCTCCCACTCGTCGAGGAGGCTGGAGTCGGTGGTGCGCAGAAGGGTGCCGAGCTCCGCGGTAAGGCTGCCGAGGGGGTCGGTGACCGCGGCCGCGGGGATGGTCTGAACCAGGGCCTTGTAGCAGTCGGACAGGTAGCGCAGAAGCGTGCCCTCAGAGCGCTTGATGCCGTAGCGGGAGACGTACTGGTTGAATGTGTCGCCGACCTCCATGAGATCGCGGGCTACCGACTTTGGGCTGGGGCGGTCGTGGCCCACCCAGGGGTGGTAGCGGGCGAACACCGCGAAGGCCGGCTCGATGAACTCGGCCTCGGGGCGGGGCCAGGTGACCTCCGACAGCCGCTCGAGGCGCTCCTCGTAGGGCACCCGCTCGGCTTTGAGCTGGGCCATGAGGTCGTCGCGGGCCTTGTCCCGTTGGGCCAACAGCACCACCGTGGGGTCTTCCAGCACCGACTCCACCACGCTGAGCGCCTGCCAGTGGTAATCGGGCGCCTCGATATCCAGCGCTTCCAGCGCCTCAACCGCGAACAGCCCGAGCGGTTGATTCAACCGGAACTCGTCTTGGAGGTCGAGGTTCACCCGCACCGGGCGGCCCACGTCGTCGGGCTCGTCGAGCACCTCGACGATTTCAGCGTCGATGAGTGACCGGAATACCCCCACTGCCCGGCGGATGTGGGTTCGCTGGCGGGATCGGGGCTCGTGGTTGTCAACCAGCAGGCGCTTCATGGCCGCACAGCCATCGCCAGGGCGGTCGAGCACGTTGAGCATCATGGAGTGGGTCACTGCGAAGCTCGATTCCAAGGTCTCGGGTTGGCCGTGCCAAAGCCGGTTCAAGGTGTCGTTGTCATAGTGGGCGTAGTTGTGCTCGGGCGGCTTTTTCTTCACCAGCTTGCGGCGCCTCACCGGATCGGACGCCGCTTTGGCCTCAGCCCGGCGGTTCTCGATCACGTGCTCGGGTGCCTGCACCCACACGCTGCCCTCCTCGTCAAACCCCCGGCGGCCCGCCCGGCCCGCTATCTGCTGGAAGTCCCGCACCGACAGCACCCGGGTGCGGCGGCCGTCGTACTTGTACAGCCGGGTGAACAGCACGGTGCGGATGGGCACGTTCACCCCCACGCCCAGCGTGTCGGTGCCACAGATCAGCTTCAGGTGCCCCTGCTGGGCCAGCTTCTCCACCAGCAACCGGTACTTGGGCAGCAGTCCGGCGTGGTGTACCCCCACTCCGGCCAGCACGAAGCGGCGCAGGTCTTTGCCGAACGGGGTGTCGAAGCGGAAGCCGCCGATTGCCTCCTTCACGTCTGCTTTGGCGTGGGGGCCGAGCACATCGAGGCTGGTGAGGCTCTGGGCCTGGGCCGTGGCCTCCCGCTGGGTGAAGTGGACGATGTAGACCGGCGCTTTGTCGGTGGCCAGCAGTTCGGCGATGGACACGTGCAGCGGGGTCTCCCGGTACTCCATATCGAGAGGCACCGGCCGTTGGGCCGAGGCCACTAGCGCCGTGGGCCGGCCGTTGCGCTGGCTGAGGTCCCGGCGCAGGGCAGTGGTGTCGCCCAGGGTGGCCGACATCAGCAAGAACTGGGGCTGACCCAGTTCCAGCAGCGGCACTTGCCAGGCCCAGCCCCGATCCCGGTCGCCGTAGTAGTGGAACTCGTCCATCACCACCAGGTCGGCATCGGTGTTGCTGCCCGCGTGCAAGGCCCGCAGAGCCAGGATCTCGGCAGTGCAGGCGATCACCGGCGCTCCCCCATTCACGGTGGCGTCCCCGGTGACCATCCCCACCCGCTCAGCCCCGAATGCCGCTACCAGCTCGAAGAACTTCTCGCTCACCAGCGCCTTGATCGGCGCGGTGTACACCGCCCGCCGACCCTGGGCCAGCGCGGCAAACGCCCCGGCCATCGCCACCAGCGACTTGCCCGACCCGGTGGGGGTGGCCAGCACCACGTTGTCACCCCCTAGCAGCCGCAGCACCGCCTCCTCCTGGTGGGGGTAAAGCTCCAACCCGGCCGCCTCGGCCCAATCGCAGAACGCCCCCAACAACTCATCGGGATCGACCACCGCGGGCATGAAATCGACAAGAGCGGGAGGCGCAGCCATGGCGAGATTGAGGCTAGAGGCAGATGAGGCGTGGGAGGCTACGGGAATGAAATTCGGGCTCTACCTCATCGGCAGCGCAACCGGAGTGGCGGGACCACCGGCGGCACCTATCGCCGACCCTGAGTTTCTGGCCGGGTTTGCCCGCCACGCCGAGGAGGTGGGATGCGATTCGCTGTTCTTCGCCGACCACATCGTGTTCCCCGCGGCCAAAAGGGCGCCTTACCCCTACGCCGGATCGGGGGCCTATCCGTGGGACAACGAGCACACCCAACTGCCCGAGCCGCTGGCGCTGATGGCCTTTCTGGCCGGGGTCACCAACTCACTGCGCTTTGGCACCGCGGTCTTGGTTCTGCCCCAGCGCCACCCGATGCTGCTGGCCAAGCAGCTTGCCACCGTCGATGTGCTGTCGGGAGGCCGGACCGAACTCGGAATCGGCGCGGGATGGCTGGCCGACGAGTTCGACGCTCTGGGCTACTCCTTCGCCAACCGGGGCGCCCGCACCGACGAGTACATCGACGTCATGCGGGAGCTGTGGGCCAACCCGGTGGCCAGCTTCGCCGGGCCGACCATTGCCTTCGAGGGCGTCCAGCTCACAACTCATCCCCGCCAGCCCGGCGGCATCCCCATCATCGTGGGTGGCCACTCCCCTCCGGCGCTGCGCCGAGCCGGCCAGCGGGGCGATGCGTTTCTGCCCGCTTTCTCAGCCTCGCAGAATAGGGATCGCTGGCCTGAGATGTGGGCCGAGGTGCAGCGGTGGGCTGCGGATGCGGGACGAGCTGAGGCCTGTGAGCTTCAGGGATTCGGCGCCACTCTCGACGACGCCCGATTCCTGGCCGATCTGGGGGCGACCCGCATGATCTACAGCACCCATGACCCCGATCTGGACTCTGCCAAAGCCACCCTGGACCGCTTCGCGACCGAGGTGATCTCCCGAACCTAACCCTGGGCCACAACACAATCTGTGCTAAAGCTGCTGATTTCGCGTTGATTTCGTGACTTTTTAAGAAATTTCTTTTACACAGGTTACCCCTTGGTGCCCACTCTCCAAGTGCGAACCAAAAACCCAGGTCAAATGGTTGTGTTGCGTCGTCCACAGGAAGATTTCCACAGATCGACGTAACGCATGCCCAACTATCCGCTCCCCAAGACCGCTCAGTTGGGAACAATTTGAGAATTTGGATCGCGAGAATGCCCGCTCCATTCCCGTCGCTGCCGTGATCTAAGGCTGAGGCGGAGGAGAGAGAGGAGCAAGTTCATGACCCAAACTGTGGAAGACCTCATCGACCCGGCCGCTGCGTGCCAGATGCTCAGCATTGATCAAAGCAGCCTGCTTCGAGGTATCAACGACGGCATCGTGCCCGCCTATCGCATCGGCAGCGCCGTCCGATTCCGCCCATCGGAGTTACGCCATCCCTCTCTCAGCGGTCTGGCCGACTACTACCGCAAGATCGACGAGGAATTCGCCGCCTAACCCCACCCCCAAAGCCTCCGCCCCCGGCTGCGACAACCCCCGCGCGGTCGGGGGCGGAGAGGGGTCTCAGGGCAATACGGTCTCGGTGTCGCGGCCAGAGCGCAGAACGGTTCCCGGGGTGGCGCCGGTCACCTGGCCGTCAACCACGATGTCGGTTCCGGCCACCAGCACCCGGTGGACACCCTGGGCGCCGGCGAACAGGCGCATGCAGTCGCCGGGCAGATCGGTGCGGGCCTCGATGGGATCGGAGGCCACGGTGGCCGGGTCGAACAGCACCAGATCGGCATGCCAGCCCTCGGCCACCCGACCCCGGTCTTTGAGCCCGAACAGGCGGGCCGGGACGTCGGTCATCAGCCGCACCGCTTCCCCTAGCGGCAACAGCCCCCGGGTTCGCACGATGTCGCCCAGGATGATGGTGAAGTAGCGGGTGCCGCACATTCGGTCGAGATGGGCGCCGGCGTCGGAGCCGCCCACGATCACTCGAGGGTCGCGCCAGTGCTCGGTCCGGTGGGCCCAGCTCTCCTCCGAGTCGTCGGCATTGATGGGCCACAGGTCGGTGCGCAGGTCGTCGGCCAGCACGATGTCGCACAGCGTGTCGAACGGCTCTTGTCCCCGCTCAGCGGCAATGTCGCCCACCCGGCGGCCGGTGAGCCCGTCGTTCTCCGGGGAGTGGGTGGTGCCGATCTCGATGTTCTGCCACTGGGCCATGTGGTAAAAGCCACCGCTGCCGGTTTGGGCCTGCTCATTGAGCCACCGGCGGGTCTCCGGGTCGGCCAGCGCGGCCATCTTCTCGTCCCGGGGAAGGTTCATGGTGTCCTTCCAGCCGGGCATGTTGTAGAGCGGGCAGTAGGTGGCGAAGCTCAACTTCAACCCGCCGATAGTGGGCATAGACAACGCAACAATGCGCCCGCCCACCTCAGCGGCGGCATCCGATGCCCCGAGCTGATGGTTGGTGCGGTCTTTGGTGTCGGCGCTGACGGTGAGCACGTTCCAGTTCAGCGGACGCTGGGCTCGAGCCGACATCTGGCTCATCAGGTTGATCTCCTCGTCGCTGAAGGTGCTCAGGCAACCAGAGGTGATGAACTCCAGCCAGGTGCCCGGGTGGTCGGCCACCGCCCCGGCCAGGGCCAGCACCTCCTCGGTGGAGGAGAATCGGCTGGGCACGGGCTCGTTGTCGCCGTCCCAGTGGGTATGGGCCAGCGACGTGGAGAATCCCATGCCGCCGGCGGCCAGCCCATCGTGGAGGGCCTGCACCATATGGTCGAGCTGGTCAGAACTCGCCGGCTGATTGGCGTCGGAACCCATCACGTAGCGGCGCAGAGCCGAGTGGCCCACCAGGAATCCGGCGTTGACCGCGGTGTTGCCGTCGAGGCTGTCCAAGAACTGCCCGAACGTCTCCCAGTCCCACGGCAGCCCCTGCTCAAGCGCAGGCAGGGGCATCCCCTCCACCATGGCCATCATCTCTTGCAGATAGCGGGCGTCATCGGGATTGACCGGCGCCAGGGAGAACCCGCAGTTGCCCCCCAGCACGGTGGTCACCCCGTGCATCGGCGATGGAGTGGCCGCTGGATCCCAGAAGAGCTGGGCGTCGTAGTGGGTATGGGGGTCGATGAACCCCGGCGCTACCGCCAGCCCGTCGGCATCTACCGTCCGGTCCGCCGCCCCATCCACCTGCCCAATTTCCGCAATCCGCCCTCCGGAAACCGCCACATCGGCCACCACCGGCTCAGCCCCGGTCCCGTCCACAACCGCGCCACCCCGAATCACCAGATCAAACATGCCCCCCACAGTAGGCGCGCCCCGTGACAAATCCCCTGGCGAAATGGACCAACCGGCACACCGGGTCTACCGGTAGAGTTGTCGAATGGTCGTGGAACTAGACCTCAGCCCTGACTGTGAAGCAGCTCTGCTAGCCGCAGCCCAACAAGCAGGCTGCACCGTGGACGAAACAGTCAACCTCGCCGTCCAGGCCTTCGTCGAGCAGCAGAAAGACGCCGTTTGGCTTGCTGAAGCCAAGAGGAACATGACAGTTCATGCAGAAGCCCTGCGCCGTCTAGGCGAGTGACAGACGAGACGTTCTTCCCCTCGCTGGAAAATCTACTGGCAGCTGCCCGAGAGATACTGGGCGAAAACCTGCCGATCAGAGACATGGGCCTGCTCGAATCTGCCGTTGCCCGACCACAGACCACCGTCTTTGGCGAGGACGCTTACCCCAGCTTGTGGGACAAAGCCGCCGCACTGCTGCATTCCATCGTGCTTGGGCATCCCCTGGTCGATGGAAACAAGAGGCTCGGCTGGCTGGCCACCACCACTTTCCTGAGCGTCAACGGCCACCCCGTAGACAACATCTCCGCAGATGCCGTCGTACACCTAGTAGAGAGCATCGCAATCCACCACCTAGAGGTGGAGGACATTTCCAGCGCCCTACAAGAGTTGGCCCACGGATAACCACTCCGGCAACGACTTGGCCCTTCAGACCGGACCCTCCAAGATCAGCTTCGGCGACCACCTCACCCTCTTGCCCCTTGCTGCTCTTGGGATCCCAGCGTGACCCCAATCAGCCCTCCGAGGACTCCGAGGATCACTCTGATCTGAATAACCGTTGACATCCCCGTAGTGGCATCGCTATGTTCCCCAATGCCTGCGGTCCGGTTAGTAGGAATCTTCCGAATGCAGCCGACATACTGCGGCGACGGGGCCCCGGACCGCACGGGGCCCCTTTTTTCACCTACTACGCAACCATTCTGCCCACAGGGGATTTTGGCACGGCTGGCTAGGTCCCGCTGTGGGGTGCGCTTTGTCATTGTTTGAAATGGCCATGTTGGCCTGTAGCATTGTCCTCAGCCGTTGCGTACTGCGCGACACCAGATGAACAATTCAGAAGTCCGGCTGTTCCTCGGTCAGGAAATCGAGGATCCCGCAGAGCAGAAACTCATCAGCCGTCTGCGCCTTGATTTAGAGCAGCGCGGCGTTAGCGCCACTTTGTACGCGAACTTTATTCCGCGAGCCCAGCAGCGCCAGATCGACTTGCTCGTCCACACGACAACCCATACCGCGCATGTGGAGATCAAGGGCCTCCGTGCGGACTGCCCGGTGCGCGGCCACGAAAACGGTCATTGGGTTCAGGTTCGTCCCGACGACACAGAGCGGCAGATCACCAACGGCGGTCGGCAGGCCATTCGTGGCACCTATGCGATTAGCGACGCCATGCGCGACCTCGCCGAGCAAGAGCGCGTCGCTGCGGTAGATGGCAATTTCTACAGTCACATCGACACGATCGTCGGGATGTGGGAAGCCATCCCCGAAGGATCAGAAATCGAGCCACCACCCTTCGTGACCGTGCTGGGCTACCAAGACCTCCTCGAGCGGCTGATCGAACCCGGACCAAATGTGCCGTGGACACAAGAGGAGTGGGATGAATTCGCCCGGCATCACAGCCTCTTCCAGCCCGAAGACATCTCGCCTTCCGAGCAGAGCCAGCGCGACAACCTCGAAGTCATTGCCGACTACCGTCTGAGAGCCCGAGCCAGTCTCTCTGACGGTCTCAGGCCCCTCGTCGATCTGGGCGCCACCGACAACGATGGCACCGAATTGACAGTAGAAGACATCGACAACATGGTCGCCGCTGGCAGGGTGGTCGCGATCACAGGCCACTCGGGAAGCGGCAAAACCTTTTTCGCTCGACATTTGGTGGTGAGACACTGCGACGTTGGCCGCCTAGTCGTCTGGATTCGGGCCGCTGACTACGAGGGCCGATTCAGCAACTTGCTCAACCTGGCTACAGCTCCGTACAGCATCGAGCGGCAAATGGACCTTATTCGGGCCGCCGAAGAAATTGGAGTTGGCGTATCTGTCGTGCTCGATGGTCTTAACGAGTGCCCGGAGAGTGAGCGGACCGAACTACTGAAACAATTGAAGGCGTTTTGCTTGCGATACTCCGCGGGGGTGCTGGTTACGAGCACATCTGAGGAGGGGCTGGCCGGCACGCTCGGCGCGAGAATCCTGTACTTCGACAAGCCTGATGCAGAGACCAGACTGGCCATACTCCGCTCCTACGGTGCACGACAGCCTGAGCGCATAAGCGACCAGTTCCGCTCGCCGCACGAACTGGCAATAGCCGCAGAATGCGAGAGTGAGTTAGCCGATAGCGCCTCAGTCGCAGACCTGCACGACGCCTTCATCCGGAGACATGCCCCCACAGAACGGGTCCGAGCCGGGCTACGTGCCCTCGCCGCCAATCTTCACTCCAAGTTCAGGACCAGCATGCCGCAACTCGACGCTGCCTCAGTCCTCAACTCGCCAAGCCTTGAACCTGATGCCCGGTTCGCAGACGAAGTCTTAGCTAATCCGCTCATCGAAGTTGACCGCCACCGTGTCCGCTTCCGCCACGAGCTATTCGCCCAGTTCCTCGCTGCCGAGGACCTCGTCCGCTCCTCCGACTCAGCCCAGCGCCTCGCCGCTCAACTTGGCCTTCCGGCCAACAAACCGCTCGCTCAGACTGCCCTTCAAATCGAGCGCAATAGCCAACGGATCTGGGACGCAATTGAGGCGCTCTGCAATGAATGGCTAATGCTCTCGGCCCTCGTGGGCGACTACGGCCCCGAAGTTGCCGCTCTTGCAGCTGCGGACATCCGAGACGTTCTCCATGTCGGCATCGCCACAGCCAGCCCAGAGAACGCGTGCTTCAAGGCCATCGAATACGACAATCAAGTCGGCTTGGCTATTGGCGGGGGTTGGTTTACAAACCGCCAGTGGTCAGATACCGAGCTGAAGCTGCTGGCCGCTGCTGGCAGGGGCCTGCACCGGGGCCTGCTCGTCGACGAAGTGTGCCAGCTGATTGACCGCACCGACGAGCTGTGCCAGACCCAGCAGCGGCTCCTGCAAGCCGACGGCATTACGAACCCCATCTCAACGGTCGTGGAAGCGACGCTCAGCCAATTGGCGCACCAACTAAACCCGGAGAATTGCGGACTAGCTTTATCCTACGTCGCTGTCGCGTTCGAGTACGCCTCAATGGATACCCGGCCCATGGGCCGTCCACACAGCATCGGTCTGGCAGACCTCTTGGCCGCCGGCGCAGGCGACTATTCGTGGGGCCGCTACTACCTGGCGATACTTGCAATCAACCCACTCGACCCCACCGACCAAGCGACCTTCGCTTCTCTGCTGCGCCGGGTTTGGAACGCAGGCGGATACCACTTGCAGCTTCAAGCACTTCATACAGCCAGAAACCTGGGTCTCTTCGGCGGAACCGAAGACCCGCACCGCTCCGAGATCATCGACGTACTTCGCTCAATCGAGACGAGCAATCTGTTCCTACAAAGCTCGCTTCTCGAAGCGCTCGCCGAGTTCGACGAGATCGAGAGCGAAACCACTGTCAAGCAACTGCAAGCCCACATCCGGCAAACCATCTCGGGCCCCAAGGACATGGAGAACTGCCGTGCGGCTGGCAGCATCGTGGCCATGCAGTACGAAACCCAAGAACTCGTCGGCCCCTACTGCGAAGCCATAGATGAACTCACTGACACGGAGAAGGCCAGGCTGTTCACAATGGCAGCGCGCGGCTCCGAACCCGATTCATGGCTCCTCGACTCGACGTTGGAGCAGCTTACGGCCCTAGTCCCCACCGGGGAGGCTGATCTTGACAATGCGGCCAAGAACGTGTTCTCGGCGTACCTCGACGGCCCCCCCGAAGACGCTTCTATGCTGCAGGAGGCATCAGCCGCCTGCCGGGCTGCCATACGAGGGTGGGCCCAATTCGAATCTGAGATTCCACCAGGGCCAGTCGACCCGACCCCGGCGCAAAGAAGCTGGCGCCTCATAGCCAGATTGCTGCTCTGCTGCGAGCGAGATGAGGCGGCAGTGGATGCTGATGGAATCTGGGATGCCCTTCTTTCCGAACCGGGCCAAGCAGTCGCAGCCCTGGCCCACATCGACAGCGCCGACAAGCGGTACCTATGGGATCGCCAAAACCAAGCGCCCTATCGCCGTCGCGATCTCCCACAAATGGCCGAGGACCACCCGGATTCCATGCGCCACCTTTTCGAGTGGGCGCTCGACAATCTGGCAGATATTCCCACTCACCCCTTTTTCCACGACAACGGCGCGTTGAACTTCACCATCCGGATGCTGGGACTTGTTGGGGACGAAACCACCGCCGAGTACCTGCGCATCTACACCCTCGATCCAGAGGTCGGCAGCGCCGCCGTCCACGCCATCAGGCAGATAACCGATCGAGCGGCCTCATAAGACCCACCACAGGCCGCATCCCAACCCCGGCAACCGCACTTCCAGCATTCCACGGTGGCGTTCCATCAAGTGGATAGCTTCTGGGATGAGCCACGGTGTCAGGGTTGGACCCCACCTAGTCGAGTTGGCTCATCTCTCGGTAGTCCCGCCCGCCATGCTAGGGAGGACAGAACACAGTCGGGCCCCGCAGAGGCCAACTTATGGGTAGAGAAAAGACTCCACAGGGGGTCGGAGAGAAAAGGAGCGCGCCAAGTTGTCGCTCCTTCCGGGATACTGAGTTCATGGAATCTAGTGAACAAATCCTCAAATGGGCTGACGGCCACGTCGAAGAATTGAAGTTAGACATGAAATGGGTGCCCAGAGATCTCGGATACGGCAACTACTGGACAGCCAGCAGTCCACAAGCGAAAGGGGCGATCCGCGCTCGCGCGACTTCTGCTCTCAGCTTCTTGGAACGATTTGCTGGACCCGACTCTCGCTGGGCTCAAGATGCCCACAAAGTGTTCAAGAAGAACGGCGAGCGGCCATCGATGGAAAGTGGGGCACGGGCAATCGGCGACATCATAAGTGAATGGGCCAGTCAAGTCCGCGCAGGTCAGGCAAGACCCCGGATCTTGGAGACCAGTGGCATAAGGGCCATCGCATCAACTGATCTCATGGAGCAGGTTCGTGCTCTGAATGCTGATGACTCGGTTACACCGGCAGCACCGATCGTGCTGGCAGGAGCGGCCCTCGAGGTAGCACTCCGGTCAGCCGTGGAAGAAGTTGGGCTTAGTGTCTCAGGCCGACCGAGCATAAACGTATATGCTTCGAAGCTCCGCAGTAAGGGAATATTGACCAAGCAAGACATCAAAGATGTGGAGCAAATGGCTGGCGTGCGCAATCAGGCTGCCCACGGGGAACACGACGCTCTTAGTCGCGAGCGATCTGGTTTGATGGAACAGCAGGTTAATCTCTTCCTTAGGACCCTCGAGGATGCGATCGAGAAATCGGCCTAGTCTCTATCTGTCCAAGAGGGGCGGGTCGACGCGGGGTGTGCAAGGGATGGATGAGCGGGTGGGGGATTGATATTGGTCTGATAGTGAGTGGATAGGGCTTTGGCCAGGTCGTTGCTGTATCGGGAAAGGGATGCCAGGTCCAGAGGTGGAGTGGTGCTGTTGGGAGTGTCGCTGAGAGCGCCGTAGGCGGCTTCGTAGGCTTGGGTCATGGCATCGTAGCGATCGAGAATCAAGTCCTTGGTTTGGAACTTTCCAAATTGCTCTACGTCCTTTCGTTTGACAATTCGAAAATTATTCATCATGTAAGCAGTGTCATCTCGATTGACTCCATAAAGGTGAAACATTAGGGCATCTAATTCTGCACGGATCAAGGAACGACGGTCTAGGTCCCATAGAAATGGTGGGCCGTCATAACCTACAGACATGGCAAAGGCCTCCATATCCCAAGCCGTATATGTCAATTCCAATACTGCTTGAGTAATGCAATCCGCATGGTCGTCAAGAACCCCTAGAGGCAGCGCTGGGAGCTGTTTCAGGTTTGTCCACGTCATATGTGTCCCACCCACCTTTTGCCGAGCAACATAATCAAAAGCAAATGAACAAAGCGAAGCCAAAAGCAGATGTGGCTGATTTGGAGTCCAGATCAAGGGCTCGGAATGGCCCACTGCAACCACAGGGAGAGCGCTGCACACCATAGTACGTTCATTAGTTGCGCTAGTAATGTCGTTGAGTCCGAGAAGCCATCCTGGATTCTCACCGACTCTTTCCTTGACATGGGATTCACTTACCCATGATAGCGGAATGGGAACTTTGCAAGGATCCAGCTTTTCTTCTGAATTCAGATAGCGTGGTTGGCTCTTGCGGCGAGTAGCGGTTGGACTCTTGACTACATGTGCTGCACGGTGGTCGTAGAATGTGGCCATCTTGCCTTCATATAGCGGCATAAAATATTCACAGGCATGATCATTCAATGATCGCACGAAGTGATTGCCGTCTAGCGCCCAACCATCCCTCTCCAGCCCTTCGCGATCTCGAAACAGGTCAGCATCATTGCCCATGTGGAACATGCATTGATAGGTCATATACCACGGGTTGCCATCAGGATCGCCATCTATAAGGAGGGATGGAAGACGATGGTAGAGTTGCTTTGTGAGTTCAGCATCTCTTCGAGTTCTGAATATGGGACACGTCTTTGTATTTGGATTGAGAATGGAAAAATCATCTGAATCGAGTTCGAAAATGCGTTCCACGTCGTCCAGATCTGCGATTTCGTGAGCAAAGAAGGAGAACAAAGCCTGATCGACTGTACGTTCCACACCGGTAAGCGTAAGCAAGCAAAATCTATATCTGCTGTCCACTGCTGGGAAGATGTTCCCGCGATTCTCAAAATCGTATAGCGACACCAAAGTACCAGTCTCCACAAGATCGCGAAAGAGATACTTGGTAGTATCATCAGTAGCAATTCCTGAAGGAACGATCACTCCTAATCGGCCATGGGGCGAGAGGCTGACTCTCATGAGCTCAGCAAACACTGAATATGTGTTCACATCGCCTCTACCCGCAAGCGGAAAACTCCCACTATTGCAAAGCAAAGAACTCCAGTCTTCGGACTTGCGATAATCCAACTCGAAGGCGGTGTGCAATGCCGGGTCTTCCTCCTTGAGAACCTCGATTCGACGGTTCCGAGCGGCAGCGCTTTCTGCCATGGCAACGTGGCTGTCTCTAGCGGCGAACCACTCCAATCTTTTGAGTTTTACACGTCCCCATGGAGGATTGCCGAGAACTGCATCGAAGCCACCGGACCAGCCGGTTTGGGGATTGGTGGCATCGTCGGGATTGCTGGGCACCGAGAACACTTCGGGGAAGGTCAGGTGCATATGGGTGAATTGGTAGTCGTCGGCTAGGGTTCTGATCGCTTCTAGCACTCTTATGTCAAGGGGCGAGCCCCGCGACTGATTGTCGCTATAGTTCATAGCAAGAACTTGATCGGGAGTTAGTCTTTCTGCCTCCCTCAGCACCTCGTCGGTAATGGCAGGTGTCTCAGAGGTCTTTGGGGCCACAAAGGCGGCGCACCAGGTGTCGGCGATCAGCTTCTCCTTTTGCGCGAGTCCTCCGCCTCTCACCTCTGCGTACTCAACTTCTTTATTGGTCACTTGCTCGGCGGTTTGCTCAGGGGCCTCGTCAACACGACGAAGGGCAGCAGCTAGCTTGGCGCTGTCAGCTGCGATCGAATAGTCCAGTTCCAGAATGAGCTGACCTCGCGCCTTGCGCTCGGCCTTATTCCTCTTGCGGAGGGCGCTGACGTGTTTCCTGTCGTCGCCGGTCAGAGCTTTGAACGCGGCGTCGGGGACCCCTTCGGCCAGCAGCTTGGGGTTAGTTCCCAGCAGGCTATTGCCGCACGCGATGCGGTGTTCTAGGAAACCCAGTGGGCTGCCGGGGACATTGGCCTCTAGCCACAGACTCACCTTGCACAGTTCCACGGCCATGGGATTGATGTCGATCCCATACAGGCAGCGGCCTACCACCTCCCGCAACGCAGACCGCAGCTTGTCGGCGCTTGGCTCGGTGCCGCCCTCACGGACGCGGGCTAGCCGGGTCGCGATGCGGTGGCCAGCGGCAATCAGAAAGTGGCCCGACCCGCAAGCGGGATCAAGCACCTTGAGAGCCAGCAATGCTTGCTCGGGGTCGGGCTGGGCCGCGGCCTCGTCAATCACTGGATCCAAAGCGTCGTCGAGCAAGCGGGAGATTAGCGCTGGCGGGGTGTAATAGCTGCCGGTGGTCTTGCGCTCACTGCCCGCCGCCCGTTTGAGTTCGAACGTGCGGGCGTCGGGGTTGGTCTCGGGGTGCAGCTCCAGCAGTGACTCGTAGACCGACCCCAGCTCCTCGGTGCCGAGATTGCGATAGTCCACTTGTCGCCACAGACGGGCTTCGTCGTCACGCACCAAGGCCAGGTTGCGGATGGCCTCGAGCAGGCGCGCGTTGCCGATCTTGGCATCGGCCAAGTCAGGGACTTGAGCAGATGACCATAGAAAACTGCCCAACGAAGTAAGGCCTAGCGCGGTTCGAGCATTCTGCTGCCCTTCGTTGTCGCCTATGTCCAGCGCTGCCATAGTGACCGCCAAGCCTGCCCACAGGTCGCTGTGGTCTCCGCCTCGGCGGCGCTCGGCCAAACGCCGTAAGCGGGCCACTGAGTAGTGGTGTTCGTAGCGTTGCTTTGCCTCAGGGTCTGCGTCTGCGGGATGGAGCAGACCGCGGGCCTCGGCCACCAGCAGGAACAACAGGCGATAGACGATCCGTAGGAGCTGGCGCTGCAATACCTCGGGGACCAATTCCTGGTTCCGTAGACGAGCGCGCAGCGCCTGGTTAGTCGGGTGCTCCAACACACCGCAACCGAGCGCGACAATGGCACTCTCCACTCCGTCGCGGAGCTTGTCGCGAGCGCGGGTGCCAGCGGAAGCGGCCTCTTGAGACCACTGCTCCAACAGGCACCGGTGCGGCTGTTCGGCTTCGAGGCGGGTCCGGTGACAGCATAGCCACAGCAGCGCGAATTCGGCGAATGAGTCGCCATCGAAGATGGCGGCCACATCGAACTCCACATACGCCTGACGAGTGAAGGAAGCGTTGTCTCGCAGCAGGCGCAGCATCCGCCCGTTAGACACGATTCCCCACAAGTGGTCATCGGAGTGGTTCAGGAACTCCTGGACCAGGCCGTGGGGCGAGGCCTTTGACGCGCCCCGCACACCGGATGAGCGCTTGTCTACGTCAACCCGCCAGCCCATGAGATGGACAGGCACGTAGCCAGCCCACTCATGGCTGATGGCATAGTCCTTTCCTGCGGTGCCTCCACTTGATACTTCTTTGACATTGAGGCTCTGCACCAGCGGCAGCCCGGCGAAGCCCAGTTCGTCGAGCAGGGGAAGAAGCCATCGCTCACGGGTCAATGACGTTCCTGTCTCGTCCAGTGCCAGGGATTCCTCGGCCTGCCGAAACCCGACCCACAACGCGGTCAACCGCTGCCACGAGCGGGTAATGGCATCACGTATCCGCTCGCCGGGGGCCAAACCGTAATCGACGGCCTTCATTCCCGGCAGCTTGGGATCGACGTTATCCACTCGCTCTAGAAGTTCTCGCGACAAAAGCGCCCCCAGGACCGAAACCGCTTCCCGGCCCATCAGGAAACCGCCTTGGGCAGAAAGTGGTACACGGCGAGCACATCAGTTGGGGTTTGGGCGTCAACCGCGACCCGACCGGGACCTGGACCGCGCACGACGGCTCCTTGGCGACGGTCGGAATCCCGCACCCGGGCGTGGGCCTCAGCCAGTGCTGCGGCGCGGGCTTCGGCCTCAGCTGCAACCCTGGGGCGCCAATACGGCTCAGCATCGATGATTGCCATGATGCGCTCGACGGCTACTTCGGGCATCACATTCCCTACGGGCTCAGCATCCAAGAGGGGCTGTACCTGCTCGGGCAGTAGCCAATCCGGTCTCTGGGGTGCACCAGCGAAGGCCAGCAGCATGGCCTCTTCAGCCAGCATGTGATGCTCACCGCCGCGGGCCGACGCAGCGATCGACATCCTCACCCGGCACAAAAGCAGCGTGGTTATGATCGATACGGCACCGGTTCGCATAACTCCGCAGCGAGCGGCCACACGCGGTCCGTCTCCTCCGGTTTGTCCGGCAGAATCGAGGGCCTGGTCAAGAACGTGGCTAGCGAGCCCGCCGACCGCTGGATGAGTGCGGGAGAGCACCACCCCACCCTTCGGCGCTGCTTGGCCGAAGCCGAGAACTAGAAGGGAGCTGTTGATGCCCCGAAGGGCCAGGGCGTCTTTCGCCGCATCGGGCACTTCGGCCAGATCGACTTCAAACGTTCGGCCCGAATCGACAGCATCCTCGGTAATGGCCGCACCGTAAGAGCGCAGGGCCGCGGTCATAAACCGCTCAACATCAGTTCCAGAACCAATGGCCTCGCGCATGGCAATCAGCTCGTCAGCCACCTCACTAGGATCGATTCGGCTCTGAGCGAACAGCGATCGGCGGCGCACTTCGTTGTTGCGGGCCCGCTCCCACTCGGCGTCGAGAGCATCGGTCTTGGGGCGCAGCTGCTCGATGATCCCTTGGAGGGGGACGTCGATTGCCCTGCCAGAAGAAGTCAGCACCTGCTCGGCCAGCGCTTCGATGATGTCGTTCGTGGAGCCGGGCACCGGAATTGACACGCCTAATGCACCCCTGATCCTGCGGTGCTTGCGAAGCAGGACCTCAAGCACTGTCTCGTCGATGCGATTGTCGGCGCCCCAGTAGGTGACAACCCGCACCTCAGGCTGCTGCTGGCCATAGCGGTCTACTCGCCCTTCCCGCTGTTCAAGGCGGGTGGGGTTCCACGGCAGGTCATAGTGGATCACCGCCGAGAAATTGTCTTGCAGGTTGACGCCCTCGCTGAGGCAATCGGTGGCCACCAGTACACGGCGGGGATGATTGGCCAGTTCGGTGACACGAGCCTCCCGGTCAGACGGAGGCAGGCGACCGGTAACGGCGGCGACTTCGGGACAGTCGCGCTTGGGCAGGCGTGCCCGCAGCCGTTCGGCCACATACTCGGCGGTCTCGATGAATCGGCAAAACACGATGGGCTGGAAGCCGTCGGCCAGCAGCTCGCTCACCATGCCGACCAAGCCCTCAAGCTTGGCATCGGCCCCTTTGGCCCCAGTGGCGATCTCGTCGGCACGCTTGGCGAATTCCCGCAACCGGCGAGACACCGCCGACTCGGCGGCTTCCGTTTGGCTACCGGGCACGACATCGGGTGCCTCTTCGACATCATCCAGATCGAGGATCATGCGGCGACCCAACTCGTCAATGTCCTCAATGGAATCACCCTTGGCATCGACGGTGACCGCCCGAGTCCGCAGCGTGGCGGCAGCCGCTGCCGGGCTGGATGCCAACGCCCGCAGCAGACCCAGCGCCGACCACCAGCGAATGCGCTGACCTCGCTGTCCGGTGCCTTGTTGGACCACGGAGCTCCGGGCATACTCCAAGACATCGTCAAAGAGCGCCCGGTAGTCAGGTGACAGGTCGTAGTGCTGTTCGCGGTCAGCTCTTTCCGGAAAGTGCGTGTCGATGTCCAGGTAGTTGTCGATGTCGCTGCGGCGGCGCTGAACCAGATGGCGAGCCAACCGCTCTCGATGACGGCGGTTGTGCTCACCGGCAAGGTCGTGGGGCAGGTCAGCGAATTCACCATCAAGCAGGCTCAAGAGTGAGCGGAACGAGTCGTCCTTGCCCGAATGCGGAGTGGCAGTGACCAGGATGAGGTGGCGCTCGGTCTTGGCGGCCAGATCCCTCACCAAAGCGTGACGCTGGTGACGACTGCTAGCGGCACGCTCGCCAGCCTGGGCACAGGTATGGGCCTCGTCCACTATCACCAAATCGGGACAATTTCGGATGAACTCGCCGCGGTAACGGTCGGACTTGATGAAGTCCAAGGAGACGATCACGTTCGGATAGCGGTCGTAGATTGACTGGCCGACGGCAAGGCCGCGCTCGAGGCGGTTGGCGGTGGACGCCAGCACAAGCTCGGTTTCAATGTGGAACTTGTCGGCAAGCTCCACTTGCCACTGCTCGGCCAGATGAGGCGGGCACAGCACCGCTAGGCGGTCGGCGTCTCCCTGAGCCATCAGTTCGGCAGCTACCAATGCAGCTTCGATGGTCTTACCCACGCCCACGTCGTCGGCGATCAACAGGCGCACCGGGTCGAGGCGAAGGGCCATCAACAGGGGCACCAGCTGATAAGGGCGAGGATCGACGGCCAATTGGGCAACCGAGCGGAACGGTCCCGCACCGGAGCGGAACCCGAGCCGCAGCGCATCTCTCAGCAAACGGGCTGAGTGGGCATCTCCCAAATGCCGAGACGGGTCGGGCAGATCGAAACTGGCGGCTGAGACATCTTCGACCGCGGCCAGGATGCCGGTGGTTTCGTCATCGGTGCCGCCCAGCGGGCGGACCATCACCATCTCATCGGTGCTGTCGGGCAAGACAACCCAGTCGCGCCCTCTCGCGGTGACCAGCGAGCCAGGTGCGAAGGTCATGAGGCCCCCTGGCTGCCAATGCCGAATACTGCGGGATGGCGGGTGGCGATGGCTTGCCAGTCGTCAGCGTGGCCGAAGCGTATGACCTGATAGCCGAGATCGTTCATGGCATGTTCCTGGATGGCATCTCGCGCCGCTCGCTCGGGGTAGTCGTGATGAGGGCCATCCACATATACCACCGCGCAAGCCTCGTCGTATACGAAGTCCGGGCGGGTCTGGGCGGTCTCGAAGTAGACCTGCGAACGGTCGGGGCGTCGATAGCCGCCGCGTTCGAGGAAGGCTAGAAACTGCTGCTCAAGGCCGGAATCAGCGGAGTCGGCCAACTCGTCATCGTGCTTATCTCGTACAAAGATCGCGCCGTGGACCAGAGGCATGAGATATTCGGCCGCCAGACGGCGGTCGAGCAGGCCATGATCACCTTGGTTCGAGTACGACATCAGGCAGTCGTAGCAAGCCGCCTCGCACGCCTCCACCTGACCCGGGCCGTCTTGGTCATGGCCAGTGTCGGGATCAATGTGGCACCGACGCAGCGCCTCGCGAGCGATCCGCGACCATAGCGACGGATCGTCCACCAGCTGTTTCAGGGCACCCGCACCGCCCTCGGCCGCCTCGTACACCAGCAGTTGACGGCGATTATCCGGCGATGGCAGCGGCTCGGCGGCGATCTCGCTCGGCTCCAATTGGAACACCACTTGCAGAGCGGAGGTCAGTGCGGCCTGGACCGAAGCCATTGTTTCTATGTCGAGCTCGGCGGGGGGAAGGTCGACAGCGTTTGGACTGCCCTGACCGCTCCCCTGGGCTACTGGCTCAATGAGCAGTGCGTTGCGGGCGTCGGTTACATAGGGGATCACACGGACCGTGCGCTGAGACAAGGGATCTTGGTGGGATGTGTCGGCATCGCCCTCGGCGGCATCGGCGTCGCGTGCCCAGTAGCCCCGCTCGATGTCAAGCACAAACCCGAGCTGCGCTCGGTTGGCGCGTCGCCGTGGCCCTTCGTTGATTCGCCAGATTGTGGCCGCGTCCCCATACGACAATCGCAACACTGGTCCGTCATCGCGAGAGGCCCCGTCTGCCTGAGCAGCGCAAAGCACTCGCTCGCGAACAGATCTTTCGCCTTGGCGGCGTGCGAAGCGGACGGCGGCAACGATGTCGTAGCCCCGTCGCTCCCTCTGTTCCTCATCGGAAGTGATCCGGTCGCGGCGGCGAGTAGACACGTTGCGCAGTCGGAACATGTTTCGGGTCTGCGGGGGCAGAGGCTCGGAGCAATGCTCGCATACGTCGGGGCCAGGACCGGTGTAGTCGGCGTGCAGGTAGCCGCACGCTTCGCATCGCTTGATCGACGTGGTGATGATCGAGCCGCCGTTGGGGTCGCTCTCGAAATCCTCGGCGTCGAGGATCACCCGGTTGACCTGATAGCGGTTGCCCTCGTGGTAGATCAGGCTGTGGGGGCTGAACTCGGAGATAGCCAGGAAGCGGGGGCGTTGCAAGAACTCAGTGCCGCGTTGCTGTCGGCCTGGCACGAATGCCGACAACGGGAGACGGGGGAACGAATACCCTGGCAGGAAGCCTTCAGCGGCAAAGTAGCGGTAAGGGTAGAAGTCCGAGTGGAAGCCGTCGCTCAAGTCACCCCGCAACAGATCGAGCTGGCGGACGGCCTCGCGACGAAGGCGGTCTGCTTGTTCTCGATCTCGGCGAGTACGACCGGCTGACTGCCGGATGCGGGCCTGCTCGACAGCCTGGTGAAGCGCCGAGCGGTACAGCGACTTCCATCTATCGAGCGAGTCTGCGAACCGCTTGGGAAGGGCCTGCATGGTGTCGTCGAGCCAGTCAGCAGTCCACCAGTCGGCCTCGGTCAGCGCTGGGCCGAGATTCTCTAGGACCGCTTGGGCGCGAATCTGAGCCTGCGTGCGGACAGCTTCATCAGACAGCGCGTCATCTACGTGGGCCAGTAACTCCAGCGAAGGCTCATCGCCTGATAGGTCGAGCAGTTCGCCCATCTTGCTGCCCAGATTGAGGCCGCTGTGGGTCAGCCACACCGAGTGGACGTGGGCCCGAACTAGATCCTCGTTGGCCAGATCAAGGCGGGGAGCCTCCACCTGGCCCGCCACCATCTGCTCCTGATGGCGAAGGAAGTGCTGATCGTGGCTGTTGCCGGTTGCGCAGAAGGTGGTGACCAATGCGGGCTGGCCGCTGCGTCCGGCTCTCCCCGAGCGCTGCGCGTAGTTCGCCGGCGTGGGCGGCACGTTTCGCATATTCACTGCGTTCAGCTCGGCAATGTCGACGCCCAACTCCATCGTGGGTGAGCAGTACAAGACCGGCAACTCCCCGTCGCGGAATCGGTGCTCCCGCTCGGCACGCAGTTCGTGGGTGACTTGCGCGGTGTGCTCCCTGGCCTCGATGCGGTGCTCTTGGGCGTCCTGTTGGGTGTATAGACCCACAAAGTACGGATTAGGCCTGATGCCGTGCTCTGGCCCTGACGGCATACGAATCGGGTCGTAGTAGGGCTGGCCGTTGCCCAACTCCCAGCGCATCGCCCCCGCGGGAAGCTGCCAAATCCTACAGCCGTCATCTTCGAGGCCTGCTTGGTACAACAACCCGTAGACGTTCAAGGCTCCGGCAAGGTCGTCGATGATCTGCTGCCGCTCATCAAGCGTCAGGTGTTGAACGCTACCTAACGTGTCGAGGCGGTTGAGGAACTGGCCGAAGCCGCTGCGGGGTCCGAGGTGGGTGAGGCTGCGGTCATCATTTGGCCGGCGGGGTCGGGCGACCAGTGCCGAGCTGTACTCCAAACGCTCGCCTTCGAGCGACCACGGATCGCATAGGTTCTGCTCGCTGCGCTGTTGCATTGCCTGGTGGTTGGTTCGGTCGAGGACTCCGACCCGGATGGCCAGCTCCCGGCGGGCGACATCCAACATGGCCCGTAGGATCTGAAAGCGGACTCCGACGTCGCTCTGGGCAAGGACAGGGTGGCGAGTCGCCCACTCCTGCTCGTCGGCGGCCAGCTCATCGAGCGACTCGTAGCCGATCGATAGGAGTCCGCATTGCTCGAGATTGGGTTGGGTGATCCGCCAGCCTCGGCGCAAGTCGAGATACAGCCGGTAGGAAATCGCCTCGGTGAGCGCTTGACTTGCCATGTTCTGGGCATGGCCCCTTGCCTCGGGCTGAAGGGCATAGGTCTGCGGAGGCAGGTCGAGGACTTCGACAACTCGCTGGGCTACGTTGTCATGGTGAAGGCCCTCTTCCCCAGCCATTTGTAGGGCTTGATAGAGGGCTGACCGCAGCATGGTGACCTCGACAAAATCGTTGAGGTGGCCCGCTTGGAGCGAGGCATCTTGGCGGTTGTCGGTGAATGACAGAAGCTTGTGGGCTCTGGGGCTGAGTTCACCTGCTTCGCGCAGGTGGCTGACCGTGGCCAGGGACGTAATCGTGGTCACCGTCGAGCGCCCCTGCGAGCCGAGGGTGCCCAGCCGGGTAAAATCATTCCCAAGGCGCCCGGTGTAGGAAACGCCACAGTTCATGCAGAACCGGAATGGGGTTGGGAGCCAAAAGGCGATGGTTGTGCCAGCCTGGCTTTCTCCAGAGTCCAATGTGGCTAAGTCGTCATCCACCAGCGGGACAAACGCGCCATTAGCAGCGACGCTGATAGGTCTGGGAACACTATCCCTCCGACCGTCGCGCAACCTTTGGTTGGCGTCGAACCAGTCGAAGGGCAGGCGGTTTTCGATGCCCTCGCGATAAATGGGCCATGGAATGTCTCTTGGGCCTTCCTCATCTGGCCCCGCTGCTTCAACGGTGGGTCGGCTCCCCCGGCCAGGTGCATCGGGACGCGGATCGACAAACAAGAAGCCGGGTTCACCATCACCATCATCGGTGTCACCTAAGTCGCGAGCCACAAGAGCCGATCCGCCATCAACCGCTGATTGCCGAACTACGTAATACTCCTGCCCACATTGCCGGCAGAACGACAATGGGAGGTACGACCGGTTCCGGTCGTCACGCACAAACCGCTGCGCCCGCATTGTGATCTCTCGATCTTCGGCGTCTTCTGGGGTGGCATATGCCGTGTCTCCTGCACTTAGGAACTGATGCAGACGGAAGGCGAATACGCTTCGGCCCGCTGCTTGGTCCGGCAGACGGCTAGCGGTCAAGAGCTGGTCTTGAATCGCCTTCTCACACTGGGCACTGGGCAGGCCTGTCGCCGCGGCGAGACGTTCTCCTCCACCATCGGGTCCTGCAATGGGAATGGGTGTAGCCCGCACCAGCCGACCGCTGGCATCCTCGGCCAGGCCGAACGTTGATTCGATCCAGATCGACAATGGGTCGGTCAAGAATTCATCAACGGTGACGGCACCTGGGGGTGGGCTATCAACCCGGCGAGCCAGTTCTCCGGCGAACTCAAGGCTGTTGATGTCTCGATCGTCCGTGACCCGCCGCAGTGTTTCGGAGATGATGTCATCGGGCCCGACTTCTGCGCCGAACAGCTTTGTGGCCACCTCTGCGACTCGGGCATCGCGCTCTGCGGGCGTGCCCTCGGTTGAGAGTGTGGCCGACGTGCCCACGCACTGCATATCGGAGGCACCGGTAGCCTCTCGGATTCGGCGAACCAGCATGGCCACATCCGCTCCCTGGCGACCTCGGTGTGTGTGTAATTCGTCAAGCACCAGGAAACGCAGTGAAGACATCGCCCTTACCAAGGCTTTGTCGATGTAGCGGGTGAGAATGAGCTCGGCCATCACATAGTTGGTGAGCAAGATATCGGGCGGATTGGTGAGAATCGCCTCCCGCTCGTGCTGGTTCTGCTGGCCGGTGTACACCGCAAACGTGACTGGCCGGTCTACGTTTGAACCGGGCGTTGTCGCCCAAGAACCGTGGTCGAGGAACTTGGACAGTTCCTCATATTGGCTGTTGGCCAGAGCGTTCATCGGATACATGACCAGGGCCTTGACGCCCTGGCCCGACCCTGAGCGCAGCACATGATCGACGATGGGAATGATGTAGGCGAGACTCTTGCCCGACCCCGTGCCGGTGGTCAGCACATAGTTCCGCCCCGCTGCGGCGGCATCGACAGCCTCACTCTGATGCCGATGCAATGTGAGCAGGTGGCCTTGGGAGTCGTCGACTGACTTGCCCGTTCGGAAGATGTCACCCGCTGTCTGGTGCAGTCGCCCTGAATCAACCAGATCATCGACCGATGCCCCCGGCTCAAACGCCGGGTTCACCCCGACCCGGGGATGCGGCCACAACAGTCCACCATCCAGCGCCTCGGTTACTCCCTCTCGAATGCGCCCGTCGGCAATCTCTACAAAGCTCTCGGCGTACCGCCGGTACTCCCCAACCACCCGCTCCCGAAGCTCAAATACGTCCACAATCAGTCTCCGTCACGAAGGGACTGGCTGCCCCAAGCCTCGGAATGTGTCTGCCTCGGCACCGCCCCATCCTCGCATCGGGGTGTAACCCTATGGGCAATACAAGCTGCTGTCAGGACTCACAGACCCCGATGACTACCTCGCGACCGCGATTGGCGATCTCCCCAACTAGAAACAGCCCCGACCGAAGTCGGGGCCGTCGGGCCGGGGCTACTCACCCCGGCGGGGCTATCTTCATCCTATCCGCTGAGGGAGACATCCTCATGATGCCCTCGCCGCCATTCGCGCACTGGCTCAAGACTTAGTCGCCGTCACCCACACGGGTGGGCTCTAAACCAACAGTTCACTCGGTTTGAAAAACCGTTGACGTCCTTTAGTGGTATCGCTACCGTGACCAGTGCCTGCGGTCCGGTTAGTAGGAATCTTCCGAATGCAGCCGACATACCGCGGCGACGGGGCCCCGGAACGCACGGGGCCCCATTTTTTGCGCCACGAACTGCCCGGCCAGTGAACTCTGGACTCGACCCTTTACGGCAGCACAGTCTCAGTGTCGCGGCCGGAGCGGAGGAGGGTGCCGGGGGTGGCGCCGGTGGGCTGGCCGGCAGTGATGATCTCGGTGCCGTTGACCAGCACGTGCTCGACGCCGACGGCGCTGGCGTAGAGGCGTTCGCAGCTGCCGGGGAGGTCGGTGCGCTCCACGATGGGGCCGGAGGCCACGGTGTCGGGGTTGAACACAACCAGATCGGCGCAATAGCCCTCGGCCACGCGGCCTCGGCCCTTCAGCCCGAACAGGCGGGCGGGCTCGTCGGTCAAGAGCCGCACGCACTCCTCCATCGACAACAGTCCCCGGTCGCGCACTGCCTGGGCCAGCATCTCAGTGGGGAAGCGGGCGCCGCACATGCGGTCGAGGTGGGCGCCGGCATCGGAGCCGCCCACCAAAACCCGCTGGTCCTGCCACAGATCGGCCCGCTGCTGCCAGGCCACGTCGATGTCGTCGGACGACAGCGGCCACAGCGCGGTGCGCAGATCGTCGGCCACCACGATGTCGAGCAAGGCGTCGAACGGGTCGACCCCTCGTTCTGCGGCAATGTCGCCCACCTTGCGCCCGGTGAGCCCGGCGTTCTCCGGAGCGTAGGTGTCGCCGATCTCCATGTTGGCCCAGGTGGAGATGAACTGGAACGGCCCCTCAGAGCTGCGGGCCTGCTCATCCAGCCACTGCCGCACGGTGGGATCGGCCAGCTTGGCCTTCTTCTCGTCGTGGTCCAGGTACAGCACATCGCCCCAGTTGGGCAGCAAATACAGGGCGCAATAGCTGCCGAAGCTCATCTTCAGTCCACCTATCGACGGCATCGACAGCGCCACAATGCGCCCTCCGGCCTCGGCGGCCACATCCGAGGCCCGAAGCTGGTGCAGGGTGCGGTCCATCATCGTGGAAGCGTGGGACAAGACATTCCAGTTGAGCGACCTCTGGGCCCGCACCGACATCTGGGTCATCAGGTCGATTTCCTCATCGGTGAAGAACGCGTTGCAGCCGGTGATGATGAACTCCAACCAGGTGCCGGGATGATCGGACACCGCGCCACACAGGGCCAGCATCTCGTCGCGGTCGGCAAAATAAGACGGAACGGGATCATTGTTGCCGTCGGAGTGGGTGGTGGACTGCGACGACGAGAACCCCAGTCCGCCGGCCTCCAGCGCCTCGTGCAGCAACCGCACCATCTCCGCCACCTGCTCAGCAGATGCCGCGTTGCCGGTGCCCTCGGCCCCCATCACAAAGCGGCGCAGCGCCGAGTGGCCCACGAGGAACCCGGCGTTGACCCCGATTCGCCCTTCCAATGCATCCAGGTACTCGGCGAAGCTCGACCAGCTCCACGGCAGACCCTGCTCCAGCGCAGGCAGGGGCATCCCCTCCACCTTGGCCATCATTCGGCGGATGTAGTCGGCATCGTCGGCCTTGAGCGGGGCCAGCGTGAAGCCGCAGTTGCCGCCCAGCACCGTGGTCACCCCGTGCTCGTTGGAGGGAGAGGCCAGCGGATCCCAGAAAAGCTGGGCGTCGTAGTGGGTATGGGCGTCGATGAATCCCGGTGCCACCACCAGCGCATCGGCGTCGATGACTTGGGCCGCGGCTTCGCCAACTTCGCCGACGGCGGTGATCTTCCCCCCGCTGATGCCCACATCGCCGACAACGCCCGGTGATCCGGTGCCGTCCACGACGGTTCCGCCCTTGATGATCAAATCCAGCATGGCGACAGGCTAGTAGCGCATGACGGCATGATCCCCAGCAGGCCCTGGGTTCAGCGCCAAGAGTACGCTCCATCCATGCCGGAGATCCCCAAAATCATCTCGGTGGACGACCACATTGTGGAGCCGCCCACCCTGTGGACCGACCGCCTGCCCCGCAAGTACGCCGACGTCGGGCCCCGGGTCGTGCGGGAGAAGCTCTTCAAAGACCGGGCGATCATCAACCACATGCCAGAGTGGGTGGACAGCGATGTGGAGCGAACGATCGACTCCTGGCTTTATGAGGACCTCAAGCACCCCCTTATCCGGCTCAGCGCAGCGTCGGGCTACCCCAAAGACGATCTCGGTCCTCAGCCGATCACCTACGACGACATCCTCCCCGGTTGCTGGCAGCAACAGGCCCGCCTCGAGGACATGGACATCAACCACGTCGAGGCCGCGATGTGCTTTCCTATGTTCCCCCGGTTCTGCGGGCAGACATTCTTGGAGGCCGCCGACAAGGAACTGGCCCTGTTGTGCGTGCAGGCCTACAACGACTGGATGATCGAGGAGTGGTGTGCCGGCACCGACGGCCGGCTGATTCCCCTGCCGCTGATCCCGCTATGGGATCCGAAACTGGCCGCTGCCGAAGTGCGCCGCAACGCTGAGCGGGGAGCGCACGCCGTCTCGTTCACAGAGCTGCCCACCAACCTCGAGCTGCCGTCGATCCACGATGCCGACGGCCACTGGGAACCGTTCTTCGCCGCCTGCGAGGAGACCGACACCGTGGTGTGCATGCATATCGGGTCGGGGTCTCGCATGCCGTCCACCTCGGCCGATGCCCCGCCCGCGGTGATGTCCACGCTCACGTTCAACAACGCCATGGGATCGCTGGCCGACTGGCTCTTCTCCGGGGTGTTCATCCGCTACCCCGAGATCAAAATCGCCTACAGCGAGGGGCAGATTGGCTGGATCCCTTACATATTGGAGCGGGCCGACGTGGTGTGGGAGCAAAACCGGGGATGGAACGGCGTATGGGGGGTGATTCCCGAGCGGCCCAGCACGTATTTCGCCGATCACGTGTACGGGTGCTTCTTCGACGACCACCACGGACTGGCCAACATCGAGGCCATCGGCACCGACAATGTGACCTTCGAAACCGACTACCCCCACAACGACAGCTCTTGGCCCCACACCAAGGAGGTGGCCGAGAAGCTGTGCGAAGGGCTGTCCGACGAGGTGATCTACAAGATCATGCGGGGCAACGCCATCAAGATGCTCCACTTGCCCTTCGACCGGTAGTGGTCGAGCCCGGCGCATGATCTACGACTTAGTGATCGTCGGCGGGGGCTCCACCGGCGCGGTCCTGGCCGCCCGGCTGACGGAGAATTCAGGCACCTCAGTGCTGCTGCTGGAAGCCGGGCCTGTTGAGCCCGATCCCGAAGCCGACCGGCTGGGCGCGGTGGACTTCTCCCACACCGGGCGCGACTGGGGCTTTCAGGCCCGCACCACCGGAGACGCCACTGCCCCCTACCCCCAGGGCCGAACCCTGGGCGGAGGGTCGTCGGTGAACGGGGGCGTGGCACTGCGGGGGATGCCCAGCGACTACGACTCCTGGGCCAGCCCCAACTGGAGTTGGGAGGCCATGGCCCCCTGCTTCCGTCGACTGGAAGACGACCCCCTCGGCGGCGACCTCCACGGAATGGGCGGCCCCATCCCCATCCGGCGGGCAGCCAAAGATGAGCTGGTTGCTCCCCAGCAGCAACTCCTGGCCGCCGCCGAAGACAACGGCCTGGCCTGGATCGACGACCACAACGACGGCGTGTCGGAGGGCATCGGCCCGTCACCCCAAAATGTGGTGGACGGCGTGCGGGTGTCAACCGCCATGGCCTACCTCCGCCCGGCCGACGGGCGGCCCAACCTCCACATCATCGGCGGGGCCTTCGCCCACCACATCGTGATCGAGCGGGACCGGGCCACTGCGGTGGCCTATTCGCCGAGCGACGGCAGCCTGGAGCAGGCCCGGGGCCGCCACATCGTGGTGTGCGCGGGAGCGCTCAACTCCCCCGCACTGCTCTTGCGCTCCGGCATCGGCCCGGTACTGGACCTGGAGGCGGTGGGCATTCGCTCTGTGGTCGACCTCCCCGGCGTGGGCGCCAACCTCATGGAGCACGTGGGGGCGTTCATCTTCGTGGTCCCGCCCGAGGAAGCGGTGACTACCGACATGGTGCAGCACCAACTGCTCATCCGCTACAGCTCCCCGGAGAGCCCGGTAACCAACGACATGCAGATCGGCATGATGAACCACTGGGACCTGAGCCAGAACGAGCCTTTGGCCGAGGTCTGCGGCTCGGAGCTGATCTGGGGCATCTGCGCCGGCATCCAGGTCCCCCGGTCCCGGGGGCGGCTGCGGGTGCTGTCGCCTGACCCTGGCCACCCGCCGGTGATCGACCTCAACCTTTTGGACAGCCCGGACGACGTCGCCCAGCTCGTGCACGGCCTGCGCCTCTGCCACCGTTTGGCCACCCATGAGGCATTGTCGGAACGATTCGAGCGGGTAGCCGTTCTCGACGAGGCCGCCTTCGCCAACAGCGACGACGATGCCCTGGCCGACTACGCCCGGCAGTTCAGCTTCCCGTGGTACCACGCCTCGGGCACCTGCCGGATGGGACCCGACCCCTACGTCGGCGACGTGGTGGACGACTTCGGCCGGGTCCACGGCATCGACCGCCTGTCGGTGTTCGACGCCTCCATTCTCCCGATGATCCCCCGAGCCAACACCAACCTGACCTGCATCGCGGTAGGCGAGCGGGCCGCCGAAATGCTGAAATGAAGGTCTGAGAAAAGGAGCGCCATGAGCCCCACCGCCATGATGATCTCGTCCGACTCCCACATCATCGAGCCGCCCGACCTTTGGACAGAGCGGGTGACCTCTGGGCCGATGGCCGAGCGGGTGCCGCAGGTGCGCCGCGAGCCCGGCGGCGACTGGTGGTACATCGACGGCCAGCGCTCAATGTCGTTTCTGGGCTTCCAGGCCGGCAACCGGTTCGACCAAGATCCCACCAAGCTCCGCATCGAGGCATCGTTCGACGAGGTCCGCCCCGGTGCCTACGACCCCGAGAAGTTCATCGCCGACAACCGCACCGACGGGGTGGCCGCATCGGTGATCTACCCCAGCGAGGCGCTGCTGGCCTACAGCATCCCCGACTCCGAGCTGTGCTCGGTGACCATGGCCGCCTACAACGACTTCATCGCCGATTTCTGTGCGTATGACCCGCAACGTCTGAAGGGCATAGCCCTCATCAATGTGGACGACGTTGACGAGGCCATCGCCGAGATGACCCGTTGCCGCAACATCGGCCTGTCCGGCGCCATGATCAGCGTGATGCCCCCGGCGGGCCAGGGCTACGACCACCCCCGCTATGAGCCCTTCTGGGCAGCCGCGGTGGATCTCGACGTGCCCCTATCTATGCACGTGGCCACCGGTCGACAACTCGCCAGCGCCAGCGGTCAGACCAAGAACGACGTCCGGGCGGTATCAGAGGCCGCGTTCTACCTGCAAGACCACTTCGTGCGGAAGTCGCTGGGCGAGATGATCTTCGCCGGCGTATTCGAGCGCCATCCCCAGCTCAAGGTGGGATCGGTGGAACACGAGGTGGGCTGGATCCCGTTCTGGCTGTTCCAGATGGACTACTGCTACACCGACCGGCCGCTGCGGGGCGACTGGCACCGCTTCGCCGATCCCGACGCCCGTCCCAGCCACTTCTTCAGCTCCAACTGCTTCGTGAGCTTCCAGGAGGACGCGGTGGGCGTGCGAGTGCGGGACACCTTCGGCACCCACACCCTGATGTGGGGCTCCGACTACCCCCATACCGAGTCCACTTTCCCCCGCTCCCGAGAGGTGGTGGCCGATACCCTGGCCGACGTGCCCGCCGACGAGAAGCAGCTGATCCTGAGGGACAACTGCGCCACCCTCTACGGCTTCGACCTCGACCTGCTCGCAGCCGACCTATCGGGATAGCGGGATGCGCATTGCGTTCGGGACCGATGAGGCCACCGCCCTGACCGACGCCGTCAAGCAGCATCTGGCCGACGGTGGCCACAACGTGGTGGTGGCCGCAGCAGAAGGAGCACCGTGGCCCGATGTCGGCCGAGCGGTCGGTGAGGCCGTGGTGGACGGCAGTGCCGATATCGGGGTGGTGTGCTGCTGGACGGGAACCGGGGTGTCGATCGCAGCCAACAAGGTGCCTGGCGTGCGGGCCGCCTTGTGTGCCGACGCGGAGACCGCCCGCGGCGCCCGCCGCTGGAACGATGCCAACGTGCTGGCCCTGAGCCTGCGCCTCGTGTCCTCGGAAGTGGCCACCGAGATGCTCGACGCCTTCCTGAGCACCGAGCCCGACCCCGGCGAGTCCGCCGAGATAGCCAAGCTCTCTTGATATGAGAGTCCGAATCGGTGTTGGGGTAGGAGGCGGGACGGCGTCGGGAGACCCAGAGGTGTTCGGCGCAGTGGTCGACGGACTGGAGCGGCTGGGGTTCGACTCGCTGTGGGTGGCCGAACGGGCCAGCGGTCCCGCACTAGACCCGGTGGTGGCCATGACCTTCGCGGCCGCTCGAACCACCCACCTCAAGTTCGGGCCCAGCGTGATGGTGCTGCCCGGCCGCAATCCGGTGCTTTTGGCCAAGACCATGGCCAGTCTCGATCGCATCTCCAACGGCCGGCTGCTGCCCGCATTCGGGCTTGGCGTGGCCGACACCGCCGAACACCAGGCCTTCGGTGTGGCCCGCATGGACCGGGCGTCCTGGTTCAACGAGGCGCTGCCGCTCATGCGTCGGCTGTGGACCGAGGACGTGGTGGAGCACCATGGCCCCCGCTTCCACCTCGACGCCGCCCGGGTGGACATCAAGCCGGTCCAGCAGCCCCTGGACGTGTGGATGGGGGGTATCGCCCCCTCTGAGCTCCGCCGGGTTGGCCGGCTGAGCGACGGCTGGCTGCCCTCCTTCGTCACCCCCGATGACGTGCGAGGCGGCATCGCCGCCATCAAACAGCACGCTGACGAGGCCGAACGGGAAATCGACCCCGAGCATTACGGAGCGCTCTTGACCTACGCCGATGGCCCGCTGCCCGACCGGTTCCTCGAGCTCATCAAGCTGCGCCAGCCCGACAAGAACCCGAGTGATCTAGTGGCGCCGAACCGCCAAGAGCTTCGCTCAAAGATCGAGGCGTTCATCGAGAACGGCGCCTCGAAGTTCGTGGTCATGCCCCTGGGGGAGCCCCCGGACTGGAAGGCCGAGATCGAAGCCTTGGCCGACGACCTGCTGCCGTTGCAGGACTGAGACGGCTACGAACCGAGGGCTTGCTCCAGATCGGCCAGCAAGTCTTCGATGCTCTCGATGCCGACCGACAAGCGCACCAAGCCGGGATCCACGGCCAGCGGAGAGTCGGCCACCGACAGATGGGTCATGGTGGAGGGCTGCTCGATAAGCGATTCCACTGCCCCTAGCGACTCGGCCAGCCGGAAGACCTTGGTGGCGCTTACTGTGGCCACCGCGGCCGCCTCACCCCCGGCATGGATGAACGACACCATCCCACCGGGGCGGCGCATCTGCTGAGACGCTATGTCGAACCCTGGGTGATCAGACAGCCCGGGATACAGCACCCGGTCGATCGCGGGATGTCCAGCCAGGAACTTGGCCACCGCTTGGGCGTTGTCGCAGTGGCGGTCCATGCGCACCCCCAACGTCTTGACGCCCCGCAGCAGCAAGTAGCAGTCGAATGGGCTGGGCACTGCGCCCACCGCGTTCTGGACGAACGACAGCCGCTCGGCCAGATCATCCCGATTCACGGCGATAAACCCCCCGACCACATCGGAGTGGCCGCCCAGATACTTGGTGGTGGAGTGCACCACTAAATCGGCCCCCAGCTCCAGCGGGTTCTGGAGGTACGGGGTGGCGAAGGTGTTGTCCACCACCACGTCGACCCCCGACGCGTGGGCCACATCGGCCACCGCAGCGATGTCCACCACGGCCAGCATGGGATTGGTGGGCGTTTCCACCCATATCTGGCGAGTTTCGGGGCGGATCGCCCCGGCCAGCGCGTCCAGGTCGGCCAAGTCCACCGCCGACCACTCGATGCCCCGCTCGCCGTACACCCGGGCAATGAGCCGGAACGTCCCCCCGTAGGCGTCGGTGCCCAGAACAACATGGTCGCCGGGGCGCATCATGCCCACTACCGCGTCTTCTGCGGCCATGCCGCTGGCGAACGCCATTCCGTGCTCGGCCCCCTCGAGCCCGGCCACGCACCGCTCCAGCGCCACCCGGGTGGGGTTGGAAGTGCGGGCGTACTCGAAGCCCTGGTGCTGGCCCGGTGCGGCCTGCACGAAGGTGGTGGCCAGGTGGATGGGAACGGTGATGGCGCCGGTGGCCTCGTCGGGCTCTTGGCCGACGTGGATGGCCCGAGTGTCGAAACCCCAGTCGCCGGCGCTCATGAATCAGGATCCGACGGGCCCGACGACAAGAAGCTCAGCACGTCGGTACTGGTCATCACCGCCCGGGGACGGCCACCGTCTAGCACCAGCAGGGCCGGAGAGCGCTCCAGCTTGGTCACCGCCAGCGCCACCGATTCGCCGATACCGATCTGTTCCAGAGGACGGCTCATCACGCTCTCCACCGGCTGGCCCAGCAGGTCGCCGTTGAAGGCCAACTCCATGAGCTGAAGCTCGTGGACCGCCCCCATGACCTCAGCGGCAGCCAAGGGCATCTCGCCTTTGGCCACCGGCAGCTGGCTGACTCCGTGGTCGCGCATCTGGGTCACCGCCACACTTACCGGATCTTCGGGCTTCACGTATACCAACGGGGGCAGCGCCCCTTCTTTGGCGTCGAGCACGTCCTTCACACAGGGGTGCTCACCGATCAGGAAGCCATACGACGCCATCCAGTCGTTGTTGAACACCTTGGACAGATAGCCCCGGCCGGCATCGGGCAGCAATACCACCACCACATCATCGGGTCCGCAATCTTGGGCCACCTCCAGAGCGGCGCACACCGCGGTTCCCCCCGATCCGCCGATCAGCAACCCCTCACGCCGAGTCACCAGCCGAGCCATGTCGAAGGAGTCCTGGTCGGAAATCGGGATCACCCGATCAACCACCTCGGGGTCGTAGGTCTCGGGCCAGAAGTCCTCGCCGATCCCCTCCACCAAATAGGGCCGGCCCGACCCCCCACTGAACACCGAGCCTTCCGGGTCTCCGGCCACCATTTGGATATCGGGGTTCTGCCGTTTGAGATAGCGCCCCACCCCGTTGAGCGTGCCGCCGGTGCCCGCCCCGGCCACGAAGTGGGTGATGCGCCCGGCGGTCTGCTTCCACAACTCCGGTCCCGTGGTCAGCTCATGCGACAGGGGATTCACTTGATTGAAGTACTGGTTGGGCCGGTAGGCACCGGGCGTCTCGGCCACCAGCCGCTCTGCGGTGGAGTAGTACGAATCGGGGTCTTCGGGATCCACCGCCACTGGGCACACCACCACCTCGGCCCCGTAGGCCCGCAGCAGCTGCACCTTCTCCTGGCTCACCTTGTCGGTCATCACGAAGACGCAGCGGTAGTCACGCTGGGCGGCCACCAAAGCCAGGCCCACGCCGGTATTTCCCGAGGTGGGCTCGATGATGGTCCCACCTGGCTTCAGCAGCCCTTCTCGCTCGGCCGCGTCGATCATCGCCACCGCAGGCCGGTCCTTCACGCTGCCGCCCGGGTTCAGCATCTCCAGTTTGGCCAGCACCTCGCACGACACCCCGTCGGCGATGCGCGGCATCCGCACCAACGGAGTGTCTCCAATGAGATCGAGGATCGAGTCTGCGACCTCCACGCCCATAAACTACCCGGCGGTATGGAACCGCCTTGTATCGCAGTGGAGCCCGACTGCTGGCGGCGACCGGCGCTGGCCGACGCAGTGATTGCCGGTGGCGGCCGGGTGACGGCCCCCTCTGAGGCCGAGGCGCTGGTTTGGGCCGAGCCCGCGGCCCCCGAGCTCTTGCCCGGTGTGCTGGAGGATGGGGCGGGCATCGAGTGGGTGCAGCTCCCCTACGCCGGGATCGAGAACTTGACCCATTTGCTCGACCGCGACCACCGCTGGACCTGCGGCAAGGGGGTGTACGCCGAACCGGTGGCCGAGCATGTGCTGATGCTGGCCTTGGCCGGCCTGCGGGGGATGGGGAGTTTTGCCCGGGCTCAGAACTGGTCGCCGCCGGAGGGCCGGAACCTGCTGGGCGGCCGGGTAACCGTGCTGGGCGGCGGGGGCATCACCGAGTCGCTGGTGAGGCTGCTGGAACCGTGGGACTGCCGGATCACCGTGCTGCGCCGCCATCCTCTGCCCATGGACGGGGTCGAGCGAGTGGTCGGCCCCGAAAGCCTGCACGATGCGCTGAGCGACGCCGATGTGGTGGTGGTAGCACTAGCGCTGACCCCAGAGACCACCGGCATCATCGACGCCGCCGCGCTCAACGCCATGGCTGCCCACGCCTGGCTGATCAACGTGGGGCGGGGCCGTCATGTGGTTACCGACGATCTGGTGGAGGCGCTGTCTGCCGGGTCCATCGGCGGCGCCGCTTTGGACGTGACCGACCCCGAGCCCCTGCCCGAGGGCCATCGCCTCTGGAGCTTGGACAACTGCCTCATCACCCCCCATGTGGGCAACACCCCCGAAATGGGTTTGAAGCTGCTCGCCAATCGGGTCACCGAGAATGTCCGCCGCTACATCGCCGGCCAGGAGCTGCTCGGCCCCATCGACGTCGACCTCGGGTACTGACCTAGGCGTTCCGGACTAAGGACCGATGATCCGGTCGAACTGGGCGGAAGGCTCTTCGATGGTGATGACCCGCATGGGGCGATCGGTTGGCGCGTGGAGACCGGTGCCGAAGGTGACCGGACCGGCCGCCAGATCCTCGCCATCAAATCGCCGGAGTTGGACGGCCACCGCCCCCGGGTCGACGGTGCCGGCCCGCTCCACTGCCCGGACATAGGCCTCAACGGCGTCGGCGCCGGTGATGGCCCGCCCGTCTCTGGCAATGTGACCCTCGGTCGCGAAATAGTCGGCCAGTACCTGGCGAACCGCGGGGCTGGGATCGGGAGAATCGGTGTAGACCGAGGCGTACGAGAGCATGGTGAAATCGCCAACACCGGAAACATGGCCGATCCAGAAGTCGCCGTCCATGGTGGAGTTGGCGAAGATGGGCTGGAGAATGCCAGAAGCCCGAATCGGGGCCAAGATCTCCGGGGCCACGAGTCGAGTCCCGCAGAACACGATGGCCTCGGGACTGTTGTTGACCAGCCCAGAAAGCACGGGCTCGAGCAGGCCAGGATCGGTGGGCTGATAGCGGTAGAGACCGGTCACCCGACCTCCAACGGCCTCGAACCCCAGCTTGAAGGCTTCGCATACGGCAACCGCTTCTGAACTGGTCTCGTCGATTATTGCCGCCGCGGTGGTGAACCCGCGATCAGCCATCAACGCAACCAAATACTGGGCTTCGGTGCCCACTGGTGTGCCCAAAGAGAAGACGCGATCCCCCAGTTCCCCAGTCGTCCATGAGGCGTCGTGCCGCAAGGGCTGATCACCAGGGTCCCCGAGCTCTCCAGCTCCTTGAGGGCCGGTTCCGCATAAGCGGCATCGCAGGTCATCAAGACCATGTCGATGCCGTCCAGCAATAGCTGCTCGGCACCCTTGTGCATCGCAGACAACTCGGTGTGGCTGTCGATGTGCCGCAGAACCACCGGCCGGTCCAGCAGGCCACCAGCCTCGTTCAGGGCGTCGATTCGAGTTTGGGCGGCCACTAGCGCGGGCTCGTCGTAAGCCGCCAGGAACCCGGTGGTTGCCATCAGGGCGCCGATCACGATGGCGTCTTCTGCAAGCGGCACCCCATCGGGAGTGGCAGTGGGCAACGCAGGCGCATTTTCGACCTGCTCATCCTGTTCACCCGCGATGGGCGCGGGGCTCACCACCGTGCCCTCGCTGAACAGGCCACACCCCGACAGCACCAACAGCACCACCGCCACCAGCAGCACCGGCCGAGCGCCGGGCAGACTCATCACACCTTGGGCGGCCGAGCGCCGGGCAGACTCATCACACCTTGAGGTCGCGGAAAGGAATGCCCTTGTCGGCTCGCGGCTCGCGGGGCAGGCCGAGGATGCGCTCGCCGATCACGTTGCGCTGGATCTCCGGTGTGCCCCCACCGATCTTGTGGGCAAAGTGGCCGACCATCTGCCAGACCCAGCTGTCGTCGTTCAACATACCCTCCGGCCCCAGCAGCTCCATGGCCGTCTGGCTGGTGTCCCGAATGTGATCGCCAGCGAGGATCTTGGTGATCGAGGCCTCGGGGCCTATCTCAGTGCCCTGGCTCAATGCGGTGTACACCCGCATACCCAGGTAGCGGAGAACTTCTGATCTGATCCACGCCTCGGCCAGAGATTGGCGAACCGCCGGATCGCCGGTTTGGCCCTTGTGGCGAGCCAATTTCACCAGGGCGGGGACATCCACTCGGGACGATTGGGCGCCCACCGCGGCGCGTTCGCTGTTCAGGGTGGTCTGAGCCACCGCCCAGCCATTGTTGACCCCGCCGATCACATTCTCGGCTGGGACTCGCACATCGTCGAAGAACGTCTCGTTGAACTCGGCCCCTCCGGTTATCTGACGCAGGGGCCGCGGATCCAAGCCCTCCGTGTCCATCTCCACAAAGAAATAGGTGAGGCCTTGGTGCTTGGGCACATCCGAATCGGTGCGGGCCAGCAGGATGCCCCAGTCGGCCAGATGGGCATAGGAATTCCATACTTTCTGACCGTTGACCACGAACTCATCGCCGTCTCGGACCGCTCGGGTCTGGAGTCCGGCCAAATCGGAGCCGGCGTTGGGCTCGCTGAAGAGCTGGGCGAACACCATCTCCCCCCGGCGGATCGGGTCCAAGAATCGCATCTTCTGCTCGTCGGTGCCCCACGCCATGAGCGTGGGAGCAGCCATGTCCAGCGCAGCCATGAATATCGACATCACCACGCCGTAGCGGCCTTGCTCTTCTTCAAAGATGATGGCCTCCATGGTGGAGGCCTCCCGCCCCCCGTATTCCGTCGGCCAGTCCAAACAAGCCCAGCCATCGGCGGCTAGACGGGCTTGCCAGGCCCGGGCCCGGCCGGCCATTTCTTCCTCTCGCCCCGCGTTGATGCCCGGATTGAACATCTCATTGAATGCCTCCGGCGACCCCTTGGCCGGCGCGTTGGCCTCCAGCCAAGCCCGGGCCTCAGCCCGAAACGCTGATTCTGAGGGGGTATCGCCGAAATCCACGGGGACAGGTTAGGGGCGAACCATCACCTTGCACTGGTCGGTGGGCGATTTGATGGCCTCGAAAGCACTGGGGAGGCCGTCGAGGTCCACGGTGTGGGTGATGAACGGGGCCGGATTGATGCGGTCCTGCTCGATCATGGCCAAAGTGTGGGCATAGTCCTGATGGCGGTAGTACACGGGGAAGGTCATGGTCAGCTCTTTGAGCGAAGCGAAGACCGGGATGATGGGGTCGGGCCCAGAGCAGATGCCCACCACCGCAACCCGCCCTCGGTGGGCAGCCGCATCGATGCAGGTTTGGATGATGCCCGGTTTGCCCACCGCCTCTACCACCACGTCAGGCGGAGCGCCGGCCAGTCGTTCGAAGGCCGGCCCCAGCTCCTCACTTTCGGGGTCGATGACCCCGGTGGCCCCGAAGTCGCTGGCCGATTCCCTTCGCACGGCTACCGGATCGCTGACCACCACGCTGCGAGCCCCAACGTGTCGGCTCCACAGGGCGACGGCCAGGCCCACCGGTCCGGCACCCACAATGAGCACATTGTCCCCGGCGGCGATGCCCGCGGTGTCCACTGCGTGCAGTCCGACGGCTAAGGGCTCCACCAGCGCGCCCACGTCGTAACCACAACTCTCCGGCAGGCGGAACGTCTGGGTGCTGGACACGGTCACATACTCGGCATAGGCCCCGGGTCGGACACCGGTCCCGATCATCTCTGAGTGGGGGCAGTGGACCGGCAGCGTATCCCTGCAGTGGTGGCAGCTCCCGCACCCCACCAACGGCAGCGCGCACACCGCATCGCCGGTCTTCCAGTCACCCACCGGGTCGGCCCCAACAGCCACCACCTCGCCGGAGAACTCGTGGCCCATGGTGTAGCCGATGGGCAGGTGGTCGACGACCTTGAGGTCCGACCCGCAGATGCCGCATCCCTTTACGGCTAATACCAGTTCGCCCGTCCCCGGCGCGGGGTCGTCCACCTGGGCTACTTCCAGCGTCCTGTCCTCGGCTATGACCGCAGCCCTCATCAGGTTCTGCCTCCCCTCCAACGGCTGGTCACGCCTGTGCCGCCTCCAGTTCCTGCTCTACTCGGGCGATCTCACTCCGATACCACCCGGCCTCCTGGAAGTTGCGCAGACCGAATTGCTCCGCCATCGATTGGAGGGCAGCGAGCTTGGCCGACAGCGCCCCAACGTGGACGGCGTCAGCAGCCAGAACCATGTCGGCAAGGTGCAGGGCCTCGAGTACCTCACCGGCGGCTAGCCGTTGCTCTGCGCGGGCAACCAGGGCATCGGCCCCGGCCAGGTCCACCACATCGGGGTAAACCGCCTCGGGGGACGTGGCGTACAAGTCTGCGGTGGACTGATAGGTGAACCAACCAGCCAGCCCCTCCCAGATGGCCCGAACGCCCCAGTCCACCCGGCCGTAAGTCTCATTCAGGGGAGAGTCGTCGGGAAGACGGATCTCCTTCATGAGCGTGAAGGGGTCTTTGCCCTCGTTCATTCCGTCGATCACCCGGTCCCACACCCACTCCACTCCATCGTGCATGCGGGTGAGCACCTCTTTGACCTCTTCTTTGCCCACCACCGGCTCGAAGTGTCCGGCCAGGGCGATCTCCGGCTCTAGGTCGCGAACCTCGCGCAGCGACTCCATGTATTGCTGAGCATCGCGGTAGGGCTCGCCCCGCAAGGTGAACAGGTTGGGGAAGGCGTCGATGATCGGGCCCCAGAGGTCGCCAACGAAGGCGGCCCGCAGTTCGGGAACCCACACCGTGAGCCCGTCGGGACCCTCGGCACCGGGGGTGTGCATCACCTCGAAGGTGAGGTCGCCCACTTCGAGGGTGTGGGAGCGGTCGACCACGATGTCGGCCTCGATGGGCGGGGTGGGCTCCACTCGACCGGAATCGGTGCGGAGGTTCATGGCCGCCCCCCACAGGATCTTGGCCCTGTCCACCCGGAACTGGGTGAGCTGGCGGTATTGCTCATCGCGCTGAAGGCACAGGCGGTGGGCCACCACTTGGGCCCCCTCTCGCGACCAGCGCCGGTGACCGCCGATGTGGTCCTCGTGGGCGTGGGTCAAAACGATGTAGCGCACCGGGTTGCCGGGAGCGGCCGAAAGCTGGCGATGGAAGCGGCGGGCATCGCCGGCCAGTCCGGCGTCGATCATCACGCTGCCCTCAGAGGTGGCCACCTTGTAGGCGTTGGCCGTGCCCTCCGCCATCCAAATCCGGTCGGCTACCTCGTTTGCTGTCTCGGGGCCGTCCCTCCCAATCAGCTCCGAGACCCGCTCGTCAGCCATCAGTCCTCAACCCAAACCCAGCGGCCCGACGGCGCCGCCACTCCCTCGGGCCGCTCCATGCATTGCACATCCAAATGGATGGGCAGCAGATGGCGCACGTAGAAGGCGTGCACGGTCACGGTGGGCATTACCAGGTCGTTGTAGCGCTTGATCTCCACCCGGGGATCCTTCTCCTGCCAGGCCTCACACTTGGCCAGGCATGTATCGACCTCTTCCCGGGTGTCGAACAGCAGGCCGAGATGATCGAACGGCGGCGGGGCCATGGGCTCCTTGTGCTCGGCCAGCAGGATGAACTGGCTGGTGGCCGGATCGGTGGACAGCAGCAGCGCGGTCTGCTTGAGGATTTGGGTGTCGGTGGCGGTCCAGCCGAAGACATCGCCATAGAACTCGCGCACCTCAGCCCGGTAGTCGTCGGTCAAGGTACCCAAGGGAAGCGTCAGTTCCATGTGGTTGAAGCGCATTTTGGCCATGCCGCAGCGTAGCCTGACACGATGATGCGATCTTCTGCCGCCAGGCTGTGCTGGGCGTTGTTGCTGGTTCTGGCGCTGCTGGCTGGCGCCTGCGGGAACGACGACGAAGGAACCACCGAACCAGCACCGGTGGCCACCACTACCGCCGAGGCCACGCCCGCCCCCACCCAGCCCCCTGCGCCTGAGGCCACACCCGAACCAGAGCCCACCCCCGCGGCTACGTCGGCACCGACCCCAGATCCCGCACCCGAGGCCACACCCGAACCAGAGCCCACTGCTGAGCCGACCCCCGAGGCCACGCCCGCTCCCGAGTCCGAAACGCATCCGTCAGGGCTCGACATCGCCGCCATCGAGGCTGCGGCAACCGGCTGGATGGAGAATGCCCGCATCCCCGGCCTGGTGCTGGCCGTAGCCCAGGGAGGCGAGGACCCGTGGACGTTCGGATGGGGCGTGAGTGATCTCGGTACCCAAGAGCCCATAACTCCGGGCGATTACGTCCGCATCGGCTCGGTGACCAAGCCGGTCACCACCGTCGCGGTGCTGTCGATGGTGGATGAGGGCCTCGTCGACTTGGACACTCCGGTCACCGCCTATCTGGGCGACGACTGGTACGGCAAATATGAGCACGGCCCCCAAATCACACTCCGGCATCTCATGGGACACACCACCGGGTTTGTGGAGTACGCCTTCGACCAGGGGTTCTTCGTGCTGGGCTCCGCCCGGCTGGGCGTGCCCATCGCCCCCGAGGAGATCGTGCGGTTCACCACCAACTACGGGCCGGTGGCCGAGTTCGAGACCGAGTACAATTACAGCACCGCCGGACACGTCATCGCGGGGATGATCATCGAGGCGGTCACCGGCAATCCCGCCGACGTCGAGATCAGGTCCCGCGTGCTGGCGCCGCTGGGCTTGGAGAACACCTATCTGCCCCCCAATGAGCTTCCGCCCGTTCCGGTGATCGACAGCTACAACGGAGGGCTCCTATACTACGCGTTCACATCTCTGACAAGAGTTCCCGACGGCGCCCGGTACAACTTCATGGGCAACGACTACCTCTCCACCGACGACTACCCCCAGGAGTTCTTGCAGACGGCCGGCTGGACTGGCGGCGGCATTGAGACCCTCATCGGCGACGTTCCGACGATGTTCCGAGGGCTGTTCACCGGAGGGCTGATAAGCGATGAGTCGCTGGCTGAGATGACCTCTGCGGGGGTCAACCCCGGATACGGCCTCGGCATCAGGATAGACGACATCGGCGGTCGGCTGGCCTACAGCCACGGCGGCGGCACCCCGGCATTCCGCACCCGCGCGCTCTACATTCCCGAATTGGATCTGACGCTGGCCGCAACGGCCAACGTCTTGCCTCCCGACCCCGATATGGACGAGTTCATCGACGCCCTGCTCCCGATCGTGATGGAGAGTTGGGGGCTCAACTAACTGTGACCCTGACCGCCTGGAACGACGCCGCCGCCCAGCTCACCGCGCCAGGCGCGCTATTCGCTTGGTCGATCCAAGAGGTCAACGGCATCCCCGTTCGGGTTTTCGACAACGCTCCCGGTTCGCTGAGGGACTTGTTCGCCGGCACCGCGGCCCACGGAGAGGCTGACTATTTGGTCTACCGAGACGAGCGCATGTCGTACGCCGAGGCACACCGCCAAGTGCGGGCCCTGGCCGCGTGGTTGGCCGAGCACGGCGGGGTGGGTAAAGGCGACCGGGTAGCCATTTCCATGCGCAACTACCCCGAGTGGATCATCTCCTACTGGGCGGTGGTGTCGATGGGTGCGGTGGTAGTGGGCATGAACGCCTGGTGGACCGCCGCGGAGATGGCCTACGGGCTAGACGACAGCGCGCCCAAGGTGCTGGTGATCGACGGCGAGCGCTGGGAACGCCTGGCTTCACTCGACGACCGGCCAGAGATGCCGGTGGTGGTGACCCGGTGCGACGAGGAACTGCCACCCGAGGCAATCCGCTGGTCCGACACGGTGGCCGACCCCGACCCGCCCGGTCTGCCCGACGTGGCCATCGATCCCGACGACGACCTTTGCGTGTTCTACACCTCGGGAACCACCGGCTTCCCCAAGGGGGCGGTGATGACCCATCGGGCCGCGGTACACAACGTGATGAACATGGGCTTTTATTCGATGGCCCTGGGAATGATCAACCAAAAAGAGCCCATGGCCCGAGACCAGCGTGACCAGCCGGCCGGACTGGTATGTGTGCCGCTGTTCCACGTCACTGGTTGCAATTGCTACCTGCACCCCACCACCGCGGTGGGCGGGAAGCTGGTGCTCATGTACCGCTGGGACGCCACCGAGGCCCTCAAGCTCATCGACGCCGAGAGGCCCAGCACCCTGGCCGCAGTGCCGGCTATGTCTCGGGAGATCGTCTTGCACCCCGACTTCGACCGCTACGACACCACCAGCCTGGGCTCGCTGGGGGGCGGGGGCTCGCCGCTCCACCCCGACCTGGTGGACAAGATCTCCCGGTCGATCCCCAGCGGCAACCCCGGCACCGGCTACGGCCTGACCGAGACCAGCGGCGTGGTCACCATGAACGTCGGCCCGATCTACAAAGGCAAGCCCACAACCGTGGGGCCGCCGCTACCCACCGTTGAAGCCAAGGTGGTGGACGACAACGGTGACGATCTGCCTTCTGGCCAACCGGGCGAGCTGCTGGTGCGGTCCCCCATAGTCATCCGGGGCTACCTCAACAAACCGGAGGCCACCGCCGAGGCCATCACCGACGGCTGGCTGCACACCGGCGATGTGGCGGTGATCGACGAGGACGGGTTCATCGCCATCGTGGACCGGGCCAAAGACCTGGTGATCCGAGGCGGCGAGAACATCGCCTGCGCCGAGGTGGAGAACGCCATCTACCAGCACGACGCGGTGGCCGAGGCCATCGTGTTCGCGGTGCCCGACGAGCGCCTCGGCGAGGTCCCCGGCACCGCCGTGGTACTGCGCCCCGGCCGCGATCTAGACGCCGACGGCCTGCGAGCCCATCTGGACGGCCGCCTCGCCCCCTACAAGATCCCCGCCCACATCTGGTTCCAAGAAACCCCCCTCCCCCGCAACGCCTCCGGCAAGTATCTGAAGCGCCAAGTCCGCGATGAACTGCTGTCGCCCTAGGCGACCGAACCCGCCAGCCCGATAGCCTTTCCTACGTGACCACCGCCACAGAAGACCGCTACACCATCATCTCCTCCGACTGCCACGCCGGAGCCAACCACAAGACGTATCGGGAGTATTTGGAGTCATCCTGGCATGATGAGTTCGACGCCTGGCGGGGCAAGTACCGCAACCCGTTCCGCGACCTGCAAGACGACGGCCGGTCCCGCAACTGGGACAACGACCGCCGCATCTCCGAGCAGCACACCGACGGGGTGGTGGCCGAGATCACCTTCCCCAACACCGTGCCCCCCTTCTTCCCCACCGGCACGCTGATCGCCCCCCAGCCCACCGACAAGGACCTCCCCCGCCGCCTGGCCGGCATCCGGGCCCACAACCGGTGGCTGGCCGACTTCTGCGCCGAGTACCCCGAGCGCCGAGCGGGCATCGGCCAGATATTCCTCAATGACATCGACGAGGCCGTGGCCGATGTGAAGTGGATCGCCGAGCACAACCTGCGGGGCGGGGCGCTGATCCCCAGCATCGCCCCCAACTCCGACCTGCCCCCGCTGTTCCACCCCCGCTACGACCCAGTGTGGGCGGCGTGCGAGGAGCACGACCTGGTGATGACCCTGCACTCGGGCGGAACAGGGATGCCCGACTACGGCGACTCCCCCGCGGCCGGGCCGATGTTCGTGATCGAGACCCCGTTCTTCTCCAACCGCTCCATGTGGCACCTCATCATGGGCGGGGTGTTCGAGCGCTACCCCGGCCTCAAGGCGGTGTTCACCGAGCAGGGCTTCGGCTGGGTGCCCGACATCTTGCGCCGCCTCGACGGCCTCCACGCCCAGATGTCGATGACCGGGCGCACCGGCGAGCTCGGCTTCTCCGCCGACTCGGTGCTGCCCGAGAAGCCCAGCTTCTACTTCGATCGCAACATCTGGATCGGCATCAGCTTCCCCGGCCCCAACGAGATGCGCCTGCTCGACCGGGTGGGCGACCACAAGGTGATGTGGGGCTCCGACTACCCCCACGTGGAGGGCACCTACCCCTACAGTCGGGAGGGCATTCGCTACGCCCTGCACGACCGCGACGAGGAGTCGATGCGCCGCATCCTGGCCGGCAATGCCGCCGAGGTGTACAACTTCGACCTCGACGCCCTGGCCCCGTTGGCCACCGACCACGGCCCCACTGTGGCCGAGATCGCCGAGCCCCTCACCGACATCCCCAAAGACGCCACCTCCCCCGCCTTCTGGGGCAAGTAGGGCTAAAGCCAGCACCAGCTGGGCTCATTTCCGCCGAAGGCCGCAACCAGAAAGGCACGCTCATGGTGAAAGACATCCGCGATGTGACCCCCGACCAGCATTGGGATGCGTTCGAGGAGATCTGGACCGGGCTCATGTCCTACCGGTACCTCAACAAGACCACCCCGGCGCTGGACACCGGTTTTGCCGACGACGAGCTGGAGTCGATGCCCCTGCGCCACGACATGCGCAACGCCCACGGCGGGATCATGGCCGCCCCGCTGGCCATCGGCTGCCCCGAGCCGAGTTGGAACGACGATCTGGTGGTGCCCGCCCCGGTGGTGTCGTTCACCCAGATCCTCGACGATGCCCGAGGCGTGGACCGGATCGAGGTGTACCGCGAGGTGATCAACTTCGGCCGCACGATGGGATTCACCCGTTCCAAAGTGGTGGATGCCGCCGACCACTCCCGAGTCATCTCCACTTCGGCAGGAATGGGAGTGAGCCTGGGCGACGTGCCCGACGGCTACGAGGCGGTGGACAACCCGCTCATCCCGGTGGAGGACTCCCCCGACATGCCCCGCCTCCACGAGGTGTTCGGCGTGGTCAAGGGCGACGACGGCTGGTACCGGCTCCCCGAGCTCACCAAGGAGTTCTCTGCCCCCCACGCCGCCCTGCACCTCGGCCCCATCCACATCGTGTTCGACCTCACCGCCCATGAGCTGGTTGAACAGGCGGCCGGCACAAACCGCATCCAAGTGGAGACCTGGTATGTGATGTTCGTGAAGCCCGGCCTCGTCGGACCGTTCCGCTGCGAGGCCGAGGCCATCACCAGCCTCAGCGGCCGGATCAGCGTCAACCTCACCCTGTTCGACGAAGGCCGCGACAACCGCACCATCACCACCGGATCAGGCGTCTTCCGGGTGGTCTAGTCCCGCCCCCACAATTGAGCAGCCACCCCACCGCCCGCCCGGTACCGTGGGATCAAGCCCGGGTGGCGGAATAGGCAGACGCAGGGGGCTTAAACCCCCCAGCCCTCAAAGAGGGCGTGTGGGTTCGACTCCCACCCCGGGCACGAATCGGCTGTCCTCACCCCGATTGGCTGAGAGGACGGCCGACCCGGCCGCACCAGCTAGAGAGGACTAGGCCAGAGGCCATCACCGAGACCAGCGGGAGAGCTCTAACCGTGTTTTCCTATGCTGGGCGGATGGGCAGACAAGACCGCCTTGCATCCGAACTAGTCATCAAGGAGTCTCCGATGAGCTTCACTGGTTCGGCGAAGCGCATCCGCCGGGCTGTCTACAGCAGGGTGCCCGAGCAGCCTTGGGGCCTGCTGGCAGCCGCCGTCGCGCTCATCCTGCTGGTCTACCTGGCATGGCTGGCAGTGCTGGGCTGGTATCTGATGTTCGGATTGTTCTTGATCCCGTCCCGGCTGTTACGCCGAAAGCAAGTACATGCCGAAGTCGAGGCGCTGCGCCACCGGGAGCTGATCGAGGCGATACGCGAATCCGGCAAGGGACGCGAAAAACTGCCTGGTGGCGCGGGAGGGCGCAACTCCTAGTCTCCGAGTGAGAAGGATCAAGGCCAGGGTCGTTGGCGGATTCACACTCTGGCCATCGCCGAAATGAAAGGACCGCCCCGACAGTAGGCACATCCACCGAATACCGTTTCCCCAGTTCATAGCCCTCTACAACCGAAGAGCAACCCTGCCGGTGAGGAGACTGTCGGGCCTACCTTTGATCCTTAGGTGGAGCATCCCCCCTCTGTTAGGTGGAGTCCCCGACAATCAGTCGAGTCGGCCTGGGTCAGGGGTGCTGGCTGGAAGCCCTTGTGGATGAATGGGGTGGACCCTTTCACACACTCAGGCCGCGTTTACCGTTTGTCCGCAGTCCTCGCACCAGTCGGACCACCCGCCCCGTTCGGACAGCTTGGCGGCTGGCTGTAGGCGGTTGCAGCGATCGCAGCGAAATCGGATCAACCTGCGCCGCGCCGTGTCGATCACCACTGCGGCGGCGAGACACAGCACCGGCAAGAGGTAGAGCCAGCCCATGCCGCACCGTACCACCACCGGCTGGCACCGACGCGGCAGCGGCACCAGCCCGACTGGCAGGCACTTTCCGATCTGTCTCAATGGTGTTTCCCTTCGTTATGCGATGCGGCCTGTTGCCGAATGGCGATGTCGGTCGACCCGGTCGGGCTAAGGAGGGTTCCGCGCCTGGTTACTCTCCCAACGCCCAAATTGTGTCCCATCCGGGAGAGGAGCAAATCATGTCCGACAGGAACTCGATTGCAGGCCCAGCACCATCCCCCGGAACTCCGACGAATACGAAAACGGCATCCCTCTGCTCTCAGCTCTCAATACCACCACCCTCGCAAACCGAGACCGAAAAAAAGAGGACACATCAGGCGGACCAAAAAACGGGGTCCGGTCAAGGTCACCGTGGCCCTTGAGTTGGCCGTGGCTACGGTTGGCGTCCTCTGGCTGCCAACCCCATTGCTCTAGCTGGCAGGACAGTCTGAGCGTTGAGTGTCGTGCGGCAGCTTCGCGTGCTAGGTGCCAGGCTCTTGGGAAACCTCATCTTCGCAGGCAAGGTGCTCGGATGGTCGTCGTCTATTGCCGCGCTTTTCGTATGGCTTTCAGTGTTTCGACAGTGCATGGTTTGTCGGGGTGTCGGTGGAGCATCGCGTGGCAGTTGGGGCACACCGGCACGAGGTCGCCTTTCGGGTCCACTTTGTATTCGCCGTCTTTGGCTGCTCGGGCCACTGGGGTCTTGTGGTGGACGTGGATGAAGCCAGTTCCAAAGTCCCCGTACTCCTCTCCGAAGTCGATGCCGCACACCCGGCACTTCGCGCCATGACGCTTGATGCAAATCCGCCTGGCTTCCGGGTCCCGCTCGTACACGACAACTGAGACCTTCTTGGTGGCCCCTTCTATGAATCTGCCGTCCTCGTCAAATGCACCTGCCTCATCGCCGGACAGGGCGGAAAACTGATGGTTGCCTGGGTCATGTTCTATGTCGTGGGCATCAACTGGTGCAGCGTCGAAATGATCGTCGGCCAAGTCCTGGATCATTTCGGCTGCTTGTCTGGCTCTTGGCATGAAGACCGTCATATTGGGATTCCCGATAGAGCGTTGCAGTTCCCCGGGCGCAGCAGACTTCGGGACATTTGATGCCAGCCACCGGACAGCTCGGCGGTGAATGGCACCAAAGGGTTGGGAGGGGTCACAGCCTGCTGTGCCGATCACCCGGCCGACAGCGACCCAGTCCTCGGCGGTTCCGTGGTTCTTCAACGGCAGGACCACGAGATCGCGCACGCTGATGTCGTGGTAGAAGCGCCAAACCTGATTGCGGGAGCTTCTTCTTTCGCCGAGTGAGTGATGCTGGAAGTCCCGATCGATGTACTCCCCGTAGGCGTTCCTGTCCGCAAACAATGAGAGGTCAGGGGCAGCCCACTCATCCCAACCGATACTCACAACACCATGATCCAGGTTGTGTGCGACCCGTTCCCCCTCGCGGCCAGCGCGCACAACCCAAGCCCTGAACTCCGATGACCCTTTCCGGTCGGACGCATGGTTGGGCAACTCGTCCATGTCGAACTCCTATGGGATTGGGATCGCCTAGTTTGCCGCGCTGCGCTCGGAGTCCGCACCTATTGGGCTAGACACTCAAGAGGCTTCCATGACATCGGGGACTCCGCCGGTTTGGATCAACCGCGTGGCTGCTGGTCGGATCTTATCCCAATTCGAGCTATCCCAAGCTGAAGTGCGATGGTTCGACGCTTCGGGCTTTCTCCCAGATGCACAGGTCCAGCGCTCCAGGTTGCACGTTGCCGTGTTCCGCGTACTGGAGGAACGACTCTCTAAATCTGTCGTAGTGGCGACGGAGGTGCCATTGCGGTTTGAATATCCCAGTCCACATCAAGGCCCGCACCAGCGGGCCACTGATGATCGCCACTTTGGCGCTGCCGGTCAGATTGCGGACGATCCGTGCAGCGGTCGGCGGGCCGACCCCGTACAGCCGCCCCAAGTACATCTCCAATTCAATTGGGTCCTCGGGAGGGGGTTCGGAGCGAAGCTGGGCCAAGGAAACGACGATGCGTTCCGACCGCTGCTTCGGAAACCTGTAGCACCCCAAACCGCCCGCCAGAGGCTCCGCTAGCCACTCTTCGATTTCCTCTGCTGTCGCTGCGGGGTTCTCAGCCAACAGATCGAGCACGACCCTCTTGGCCGCGCTCGCCGACTCGGCCTTTACCCCGGCACCGCCGAGCAGGCCGAACAGCACCGCCGACACGATCCCGGTTTCAGATGCCGTTTCTGCGAGACGCTCCTCGTAGCGCTCTGCCGCCGTCCGGTTGACCCAAAACGCCGGAGTGCCGAACACCTCATGGCCGCCCCACTCGACATCCCACGACTGTCCCTTGACCGTGAAGCCGATGCGCTCGTGGGCGCTGCGCCCGCAGTGGGGATCACGCATGGGGTCCAGCGATACCGCTTTTTCCACGTCCGAGAGACTAGGCCGACCCAAAGGAGGCGGTCGCTTTCAGCCTGCCGCCGGAGGCCGGAGCAGGAATCGAAGCCTGCTCCGCGATCACCCCCACCTCCTACTGTGAGACCACTACTAAACCCGCAATGGAGACCCCGAAACCGAGGACGGGTCGCACCATCTTTTTTCGCCGTTTCCGGGCGATTGGTAAAATCCCAGGTTGAGCGGGTGGGAAGCTCGCAAGGGATTTCAGCAGTTGCAGCGAATCGGAATCCTTCTGGTCACTCTGATAAAGCCCTGACCAGGACTTATAGGTGCTGATAGCCCTCAATTTGGCACGGAGCACCCCAACTGTCCACTCCAGGCAAACCCGGTAGTCGCACAAACAGCGGCCAAACCTGCTGAAACCCTCTGAACAGGGGAAATGAGCCTGAGCGTCTCTGTGCGGGCGGCGATCCATTTGGAACGTTTCCGCGAATCTCGTGGAACGTTTTTCCAAGGCCCGCGAACCGCCGGGTCAGTCAAACTGGCGAAGACCCTACTCGGCGAAAGCGTGCTACGTGGGGCGGTTGTGGCGGAGGCCTTCTACGTCGGCTAAGTCTTGGGCTCGGCCGGCAGCCAGCTTGTTCTTCTTCAGGTCTTCCAAGCCGATGAAGGGAACCGCCAAAGAGTCGAGCACAATATCGGCGCGCCGATCCCAGCATGACTCGAAATCGACTCCGGCGATACTGGTCAAGATGTCGATCCGGTTCGGCGGATACCCTAACTGCACCACTTGGCCCTCCTCGGAGAAGTCCTCTGGGGTCAACCCCAGCGACCCGAAGCCGAACTCAGCCAACACTCGGACCAACCGGGCGGCATTTTCGGAATCCACCCAAACCCAGACGTCCAGATCCTTGGTCAAGCGAGGATGGCCGTGAGCGGCCACCGCGTATCCCCCAACCACCAGGAATCGGACTCCGTGCTTCAGGCACAGCGAGACGAAATCATGCAAGTCTTTCCCCAACAGCATCTGCTGCCTCCCCTCGCTTTCCGAGCCGTAATAGCACGCCTGAAGCTCTCGAACGTGCGCTATCCGCTCGGCGGCAGGACGAGAACACCAGAACCCGGCATCAGGATCGGGATCGCCCAGCCGAAGCCTGACGGCTACCTTCGCAATCCCAGCCATAAGAGCACCGAACCCCTCATCCGAGTGCCACCATTCTACCCCCGCTGAGAAACACCCCCGCGCTGAAGCCCCGCCGACCCATGTCCGCACAAAAGCGGGGAGGGAGCGGCTGAATTGTCACTGCGGTCGGGATGATGGAGACCTGCCTTGCAATTCCGTGGACCGGGAAACTTCCTATGTCAGACTTCAAACAGATGCCGCTGATCGACCGTGACGACACCGCAGGAGCAGTGCCGCGGGTGGAGTCGGAGCAGGAACTTGCTGCTGTGGCGTGGACCATCGTCGAAGGTGGGGCTCTCGCCGATCTCACCGATGCAGAATCGGAGATTGTCTGCGCGGCTGCTAGTCAACGCGTACTGGACACCGGCGAGCTTGTGTCGACGATCCAGCGGGGGGGCGACCCGTTGGGGGATGCGTTTGTGTGGTTGCGCCCCCCGAAGCAGAGGCGCCCACTGGGAGCGGTGTATACGCCTCAGGGGATCGTGGAGGCGATGGTTGGCTGGGTTGCGGCCAAAGAGCGGCCCGCCCGGGTCGTCGATCCCGGCGCAGGGTCGGGGCGTTTTTTGCTGCAAGCGGGACGGGTCTTTCCTGATGCTTCGTTGGTCGCTGTTGAGCTGGATCCTTTGGCCGCTCTGTTGTGTAGGGCCAACCTGACCGTTGCGGGGTTTGATGCTCGATCCACCGTGACGGTGGATGACTACCGAGAAGCCGATCTTGGCAGTTGCGATGGGGTGACGGCATTTGTGGGTAATCCCCCCTACGTGCGCCATCACCAGATCGAGTCTCGGTGGAAGCAATGGCTAACAAGCACTGCGGCAAGCCGTGACCTGCCGGTTAGCGCACTAGCAGGGCTTCACATCCATTTCTTCTTGGCCACGCTTCTCGCAGCCAAGCCAGGCGACATCGGAGCTTTCATCACTTCGGCGGAGTGGTTGGACGTGAATTACGGGAAATTGCTGCGCGGGATGCTCGTAGATGGCTTGGGCGGTGAGTCGGTTCATGTCCTAGCTCCTGAGGCGCTGGCATTTGAGGATGCGGCTACTACCGCGTCTGTGACCTGCTTTCAGATCGGTTCGGAGGCCCGCTCTGTCAAGATGCGCCGGGTCGCGAAAACCAGCGACCTTGCCGATCTCTCCAAGGGGCGCCGAGTAAGTAAAGAGCGACTCATACAAGAGAAACGGTGGTCGCCGCTGCTGTCCCCCGTACCGCCGCCACCGGACGGATTCGTCGAGCTGGGCGAGCTCTGCCGGGTACACAGGGGCGCGGTCACCGGGGCCAACGCCACCTGGATCACCACTGCCAACGACCCCCAACTGCCGACAAGGACTCTGTTCCCATCGGTCACCAAGGCTCGGGAGCTCTTCGATGCCAACGACGGCGTGCTGTCGAGCCTTCACAGCCTTCGGGCAGTCATTGACCTGCCCGCTGATCTCAGCGAACTCAACGAGGACGACCGGGCGCTCATAAAACGCTTCTTGCGACTCGCGGAGCGCAACGGTGCCCACTCTTCGTATGTCGCGCGCCACCGAAATCCTTGGTGGTCGGTGGGGCTGCGGTCTCCCGCACCGATCTTGGCCACCTATATGGCCCGACGCCCTCCGGCGTTCGTCCGCAACCTTGCCGGGGCGCGCCACGTCAACGTCGCCCACGGGATCTACCCCCGAGACCCATTGTCCGATGACGCTTTGGACACCCTGGCCTCTTCTCTGAGGTCCAGCGTTTCTGTGGCACAGGGACGCACCTACGCCGGCGGGCTCACAAAGTTTGAGCCTTCGGAGATGGAACGCATCCCGGTTCCCAATCCCGCCCTACTCGTTGAAATGTCGTCGTGAGCCTCACAGACCCGCCTCGCTGGACCAGCGAGGAATTCGACGAGCAACGCGAACTCGCCAGGCAGATCTTCCGCTCTCAACGGCTGAACGAGTCCCAAGGGGTCTATTCCGAGACCTTTGCCCAGTGCCTTGAATACGTGAACGAGCTCCTCGACAAGACTGACAATCTTTCGCTGCTACATGGACGGTCGGGTGCTTCGGCAATCGATCCTGAACTCTTGGAGGTGCTCGCCAGCCCCGAATTGCTAGAAGCCCTCCGCTACATCGTCGGCCCTCCTATATCAGCCGATGATCTGGCCGAACTTGCCGATACTTCGCTTGCTGCCGGTGTGCTGAACGATGACTATGACGCATCGGTCCGGGTGATGGGAACCATCGCCCAGGGCCTCGACCCCAAGCGATTCCCGTGGATCGGGCAGGGACGCGGTGCCGATGACAACGAAAGGACTGCCGCCGCAATAGCAACAGCGGCCCTCATGGCCACGCGGCGGGTGGAGACTGCCCGACGGATGCAGTCCAAGGAGCAAGAAGAGTTGGTCAAGGCCTCCCTGCGGGGAGCAGGCATGGTCGAGGTCAAACCCCGGACTGTCTCACCCGGTCTGCTGGATGCTCCGGCACCAGGCGAGTTCTGCGGAGAAGCGCCGTTCGGACAGCGCAAAGCGGATCTCATAGTCAGGCTTCACGATGGACGGTGCATGCCCATCGAGTGCAAGGTATCGAACTCATCCACGAACTCGGTGAAACGACTCAACAACGACGCCGCGGCAAAGGCCTCAGCATGGATCGAAGAATTCGGTAGCGGAGCCACCGTCCCCAGCGCCGTCTTATCTGGCATCTTCAAGACCCGAAACCTCGAACAAGCCCAAGCCCAGCACCTCACGATCTTCTGGGCCCACAACCTCGATGCCCTGGTGAGTTTCATCCACGCCACGAAACCAAACGCCTAAGCCGTGTTTACAAACTGAGTATGCGGCCATCCATTATGGTTCCTGCGCCATCGCTCGTCCTCGGGTAGCGCGGCGTTCAATCCATGCTGAGCAACTCATGTCTGACCTGGTCCCAATCGAGCACCGAGTCAGCTGGATCTCGCAGGCTCTCAAGTGCCACATCGAGATCGTCGTAGTCCTCCAAATAGCGTTCCAAGGCCTGGCGAATGATGTCGGCCCGGCTGTGCTTTAATTTCTCGGCGGCCGTATCCAGCGCCTCAACAAGCTCATCGGGAACCCGCGCTCTGATTTGGCTCATGCAAGCTCCTGGCCAGCGAGGAGTCAATAAAGTTACTTGACTTCAACATAATTCCAGCCGACCCCAAAGGCAACAAGCAACCGGCAAGCCGGGCTGGCTGTGCCAGCAGGCGTGGAACCGGCCAGGCACTGGGAGGGCTGGGCGGCGGTCCACAAAGGAGTTCAAAGCTCGCGTAAGCGGTGGTCTGCTTGCGCACGTTCCTGTGGGGCTCTTGCTGGAATAATGCCCCCAGTGACTGGGCCTGCGGATCGCATTGAGCGGTTTCTTCGCGACAATCCATCGGGAACGCTCTGGGTGGCTGTGGGATTTGCCTCGGCGTTTGGCCTTTCGTGGTTGAACCAGAGGACATCAGGGCGCCCGGTCCGCCTCCTGATCGGCGATACCCGAACAGGTTTCGAGAAGCACAAGGGCACCGACCGCATTGGCGCTATCCGGTTCCTTCAACGCTCTGATGTCCAAGTGCGCAGTTGGTACAGCAAGAGGGGCGGCTACCGGACTGCGCATGCCAAGGCGTGGTCTGTCGAGACGGACAAGCACCTGGGTACCCCAGGATCGGTCTTGGTTGGCTCAGCAAATCTGACCAAGCAGGGGCTCTTCAAGAATTTTGAAATGCTAGCGGTGGCCGCCCCCTCAGAACACGAGAACCTTTTCGCTGAAATGCGGCGTGTCTTCCAGGAGGGCTGGAACGTCGAATCAGATCTATTGGACAAGCTTGGACATCCAAACCAACCAACACCGCAATCGCCCACACATTCCCCCGCACGCGGGCATGCGCCACGGCACACTGGGTCCAGCCGGCCAAAGGGCCACCACCGCATAAACCAAGTGTCCGGACAACGGGGGGAACCTCATAAGCTCTGGAGGGGCGCAGCAATAGTCGTAGCAGGCGTTGGAATCCTGCTCACGATATTGTTCGCGATACTAGCCGTTGTGATGTTGGGCGAACTCGGCAGCCCATCTGGTCCTACGCCCAGTCCGGCATCACCGGCTCCTCCTCAAAGTGCTCAAGCAGTATCGGCTGATCAGTCAGATATTCAACCAAGCCCTCCTCCGGCTGAGCAGCCACCTCCGATCTTGGATGCTCAGGTCGCTCTGACCGATCGACCTGAAGTCCGCACAAGCCCCCCTCCAGAGGGTTGGGCTCCGGTTGTGGACGGCAATGCCTCTAGCTACGGGGCACCAGAGCGGCCAGACCTTCAGTGGGTTTCATGGCAGCCGTCCTGCCCAAGTTGCGAGCCTGGAGCGACGCTGACCTGGGTGGGCTCATACGCATTTCCGTACAATCAAAGCGTCGGCACCGACGGCCGGCTTCGGCCCAAGCTTCAGTCTGCCTGCCTGCACCGCGAGCGTACCGGACCCCTGATCGACTGGAGGCAGGACATCAGCAAGGACCGTGTCGAGGCACTCTGGATAGACGGCCTGAGCAAGCCCCCTGGAGACTGGTGGATCCGCAGCAGCCACGGCGGCGGTAGCGATGTCTACCTCATGGTTCCCGAGCCCGAGCCGTTTCTTGCCCTGCTAGCTGGCGCCCAGCAACTTCGCGTCCTCACCGCGGAAGGGCGCGATGCGACGTTCTCAGTAGATGGGTTCCTAGAGACATCAGTTCAGGCCAACCTCGATCATTGCGGCCACTATCCCTGAACCCTTGCAATAGGTCTTTGCGTTGCACGCCACAAGTACCCAGCGCGCGTTTTGCTTGAGCACCCGACACCCCTGGGCCAATTGGCGCGGGTCGCCTCGGGCAGGCCCCTCGGCCCATCGAGGTATCGCTGGTACGTAGGCACCGTGACGAACTCGATGCCCTACTGGGCGTTGTTGGCGTGTCGACCGGCAAAGGCAAATGGCGTTTTTGCCGTTTGGTGAAAGACATCCGTTTACCAAGTACACTGCCGAGCATGGTCGCCGTGTCGGAGTTCCTAGTGTCGTCGTCCGGGCAGATGTCTCTGCCCGCTGAGGTCCGCCGCCGCTGGAATCTCAAGGGGGGAGGCCCGGTCGATGTGCTCGACCTCGGATTCGGCGTGCTCACAGTGCCTCGGGGAGAGGGGCGGCGCCTGCTCGGCGACCTGCTAAGCCGCGACGACCACGCGGCCTTTGTGAGATCGCTGGGCGATGACCCCGACCTCGCCACTTCATGACCAAAGCCGTTCTCGACGACCACCTCCTCCGGGATCTGCTGGCGGGCGAGGCGAGCGGCGAGTTGGTTCAGACGCTGGCCGACTACCAACCTGCCACAACCAACATGTACCTCCTGCGGCTGTGTCGGAGCGCGGTGTCTGCCGCTGGCGGGACGCTCACCGGCTCATGGCCGGCTAGCGCCCGCAGGGCACTGGGCCGACAGCTCGTAGCGCTCCCGGAAGACATCGAAGTCGTCCCGATGCGCGGCCTCGCTTTCCGAATGGCCGAACTGGCCGGCGCCCACAGGCTGTCAAGCCTCGGAGCGGAGGCGGTGGCCGCCGCAGAGCACTTTGGAGGGCCGCTGTGTGTTTGGGCTGGAGACGACGGCCCACGCATCCGGGCAGCAATATCCGATCTCGCTGGCGACTATCGCACGATTGCCCGCTGAATGGGGGAGAGACACGGCGAGGGTTGGCTAGTTGCCCATATAGCTCAGGATTTGGGGCGCGGTTAGATAATGCTGGCGGCTCTGAGAGCTGCCAGTTCGGTGCTGGACAGGCTGAGCAGGCTCGAGAGCACCTCGTCGGTGTGCTCGCCCAAGCGGGGGGCACCCGCTGGTGCCGGAGGCGGATCGCCATCGAAACGGAGGTAAGGAGCCTGTTGGCGAACCGGGCCGATGACGGGATCGTCAACGGTGCAAACATCTCCGCGAACCCGCACATGGTCGTCGGCCATTACGTCCGACACGTCGTAGACGACGCCGACAGGCACGCCGTGGGCCAGGCAGCGCTCTTCGATAGCGGCCGCGTCGAGCCCGGATGCCCACTCGGCGACGGTCTGGTTGACGACATCCCGGTTGAGACGACGCGCCTTCGGGGTGGCGAAGCGCTCGTCGGCAAGCAACTCCGGCCGGCCCATCGCCTCACAGAGGAGTTCGAACACTGCCTGGCGCACGGCCACGATGCACACATACCGGCCGTCCCGGCTCTGGAAGTTGTCGAGCGGCGCAGCGTTGTTTGATCGGTTGCCCGTGCGTTGGCGCACCGAGTCCAGGCGGTCGTAGGCGGCAATCGTCCACTCCATGATCCGCAGCACCGAACCGTAAAGGTAAGCGTCTATCACGCCTCCAGTTCCTGTGCCCTTGGCGTCGCGCTCATAGAGCAGGCTCGTCACGGCCTGAGCTGCGAACACACCGGTCAAGTAGTCGGAAACGGGAAGGGCCGGCCGCGTTGGGGGCCCGTCGGGCTGTCCGGTCAGGTGCGTAAGCCCGGCGAACGCGACGGCGTTGTGGTCGAAGCCGTTGTACAGGGACTTGGGCCCCTGCTGGCCGTACAGGCTGATGCGGGCCGTGACCAGCCTCGGGTCGAGCTGGCTCGGGTCGATATTCCAGCGCTCCAATGTGCCGGGGCGGAAGTTCTCGCACACCACATCGGACACCGAAGCCAGGCGCCGAAACAGATCCTGGCCCTCAGGGCTTCGAAGGTTGATGGTCACCGACTTGCGGCCCCGGCCCTCCACCGACCAATAGAGGGAGTAAGCGTTGCCGTCGTCATCAACGGTGAAGGGCCCGTTCAGACGGGTTTTGTCGCCGCGATCGGGATCCTCGATCTTGATCACCTCCGCGCCCTGCTCACCCAGGATCCCGGCGCAGAACGGGGCCGCCACACGGGTACCCATATCGAGCACCCTGATCCCGGCCAGAGGCTGCCTCGTCGGGACTGCAATTCGCCGCGCTGGTAGAAGCCCTCCCTCATGACGAGGACTACCAGTTCAATGTCGAGCACTTCGTATATGACCTTATTGTCGCAGACGCGTATCCGGTGTCAGCTGGTGATGGAGCCGCCGGCGAGGGGGATGGTTTGGGCGGTCATCCAGGAGGCTTCCTCAGAGGCGAGGTAGGCGCATAGCGCGGCGACGTCTTCGGGGGTGCCCAGCCGCCGGGTGGGAATGGCCCTGGCCAATTGGTCGGTGACACCAGTGTCACCGGTGTTGGACATCAGGCCGAGGGCGATGGAGTTCACCGTGACTCCCGTCTGAGCGACCTCCAGCGCCACGGAGCGGAGAAGCCCGGCTGCGCCGCCCTTGCCCGCCGAATAGGCTGCCACGCCGATATTCACGCCGACGGTACCGGCCCCCGAGACCACCCCGATGACACGGCCCCAACCCCGCTCGATCATCCCGGGGAGCACGGCGCGGGTGCAGTTCAAGACGCCTCCGAGATTGACAGCTATAGGCCCGATCCAATCTGCCGGTTCAGTCTCCGCGAAGGGCTTGACTTGCATCATCTCGGCTCCCCCATTGCCGGCGTTGTTGACCAGAATGTTGATGGGGCGCTCGGCAATGGCCGCCCGCACCGCTTCGCCATCGGTGACGTCGAAGGCCAGGGCTTCAGCTGAACGCCCGGCTTCCACAATGGCGCCGGCCACTTCATCGGCCCGATCGGGCACGATGTCGTTGACCAGCACGTGGGCACCTTGGGACGCCAGAGTGCGTGCGATACCTGCGCCGACATTCTGGCCCGCGCCAGTCACCAGCGCCGTTTTGCCGTCAAGATCGAACATATGTGTTGCTCCTTTGCATTTGTGCTTGTTACCTGGGGACATCCTGCCAGGCCATGCCGTGGTAGGGGTCGGGCTCGCGGGGCAGTCCGAGTACTTTTTCGCCGATCACGTTCTTGTTGACCTCGGTGGTGCCCCCCTCGATGGTGTTGGCCCGGCTGCGCAGCATGCCCTTGACCACGTAGGGCATGTGAGCGGCCCAGGCTTCGATGGAGTCTTGGTCTCTGGTCGGCTCGCCGGGCATCCAGGCCACCGAGTCCATGCCCGCCAGGTTGGCCGCGGCCAGCTGGAGTGCCTGGTTGAGCTGGCTTTGTTGCACCTTGCCGATGGACGCCGCCGGCCCCGGCGTGCCTCCGGCCTTGACCGTGGCCCGAACCCGGTCGTTGGTCCACGCCCGAATCTTCTCCTCGGAATAGAGCCGCATGAGCCGGTCGCGCTCCACCGGGCCGACGCCAGCCTGTCGAGCCTGGTTGAGGAGGCTGTCGATTCCCCCGCCGCCGATGCGGTCGACGCCGCCCGAGCCAGCCCCAGCCACCATCTGACGTTCGCCAGCCAGCGTGGCTCCCGCCACCCGCCACCCGTCGCCAGCGGTGCCGACCCGGTGGAAGTCGGGAACCCGGACCTCCCCCAGCCACACCTCGTTGAAGTCGACCTCGCCGCCGATGTGGCGCAAGGGGCGCACTTCCACACCAGGCGACGACAAGTCGACCAGGAAGTAGGTGATGCCCCGGCGCTTGGCGACGGTGGGATCGGTGCGGGCCAGGCAGATGGCGAACTCCGACTCGTGGGCCCAGGTACTCCACACCTTCTGTCCGGTGAGAATCCACTCGTCTCCATCGGGCTCGGCCCGCATGGCCAACGAGGCCAGATCGGAGCCCGCGCCGGGCTCGCTGAACATCTGGCACCACCGCTCTTGGTTGGCCACCATGGGGGGCAGAAAGCGCAGGCGCTGCTCCTCGGTGCCGTGGGCGAACAGCGCCGGGGCCGTGTTGTGCAATCCGAGTGGATTCAACCGCCCCAGGTTGAGAGGGACGATGACGGTTTCTGCTACCCGGGCCTTGGCCAGCGGCAGATCGAGACCCCCGTATTCGACCGGCCAAGTGGCCACCGCCAGCCCGGAAGCGGCAAACACGGGATACCAGGCCTCATAGTCCTTCCTTGGCCTCACTTCCCGGATGGCCCGCCGCCCACGGGGAGCGGCGTCGCGCCACGCCTGGGGGACGTGCTCGGCCACCCACTCCGTGACCGCGGCCCTAATCTCATCGTCACTGCTCGACGCGTCAATCGACAGCCGCTCGGAGTTCATTCTGCCGACATCACCTCGAACCGCTCGACGAGCGCATCGAGTGCCTCGGCCGCGGTGGTGGCCCCTCCCGGCGGGGTGGGCAACCTCACCGGTCCGTGCTCCCGGCTCGGCAGCAGGATGGTGGCGTGTCCGGGGCAGGTGGTCTCGCCCCGCTGGTTCTCGCCGTAGATGTCGAGGTCGACGGCGGGGGCGCCTTCGTCGGTGCGGTACTTACGGGTCACCGTGCCCCGCATCCAGTGAGTGTCGCCCACATAGTTGAACCGGCGGAATTCCACATCAAGGGCGGCCAGCCAGGCGTCGTCACCCATCCAGTCGGTACACAGGTGTACCAGCCAGGTCTCGCGCATCCGGCCGTAGTCGTATATCGCCGGGTTGCCCGCCCGCCGGGCCCACTCGGGATCCCAGTGGACCCGCTGTTGGACGTCGGGGACGTTGAGATCGTCAGGGCGGAAGAACCCCGGCACCCGCTGGCGCTGCTGCACGCCCAGCCGCAGCGCCTTTACCCCGTACAGGCCCATGCCCATTCCGGTGTGCCACACCACCATGTCGGTGACCCGCATGGGCCCCTTGACCAGCGGCGGCAGTTCGTCGCCCTCGTCGACATCCTCCCACCAGCGAGGCTCGGCCCCCCGGCGTCGCTCGGACTCGCTGCGAACCGCCTCAGTGATCTCGGCGATCTGCTCATCGGTGTAGGGCTCGATCTCGATGTCGGTGTACTTGCCCTTGCCCTCTTCGGCCTTCCGTTCCACTGCCCCCCGGTCGGTTCGGATCATCAGCCGGTACTGGGCCGACAGCACCGCTCCCTGGGTGGCGAACACCTCCGCGGTCCACTCGTGTACGGTGCGGGCCGCGAACTCGCTCTTCTTGTCGTGCACGCCCACCAGGGCATTCCGCCGGGTGACCCGCATCCCCGGGCGAAGCGGCGCCCACCACTCCCGGTAGCTGCCCGAGTAGTAGGCGTGGGCCCCCTTGAGCGGATCCCCCTTGAGCAGCGCCTTGGTGTCGGGGTCGAGCTTCTCAACCTCGTTCTCCCCAATGAGCGTGTCGCCCCCGTTCATGTTGGGCGACGAGATCGTCCCTCCCCAAACGGTGCCCGCGCCGTAGTCCGGATCGCACCACAGCGGGTTGTCATCGCCGTAAGCCTCCGCCACCTGGCGAAACGCATCAGTGTTGGGCTCCCGATACCAAGGAGGCTGAGGATGCGGCTGAGCGATCCCAATCCGAGCCCGCAGCCGGGCAATAGCCTCGTCGGTTATCGCACCCCCGTCCGACACGCACCGGACTGTACCTGACGACCTAGCCCGCTTCTCCCCTGAAGACAGGGTCCAGATTCACCTAGTCGGCATCGACGATGGGTTCTAGGGCGTCGGCCATGTCGTGGACGGAGGCGGGGGGGACGGGTGAGAAGGGGTAGAGGATGGCTAGGTCTAGGCCGGCTGCTTTGTATTGCTCAGCTTGGGTGAGGACGTTGTCGATGGGGTCTTCGGCTCGGTAGATGAGGTGGGTTGAGGTGGTGATCTCGGTGGGGTCGCGGCCGATCTCCTCGCAGCACTCGACCAGTCGGGCTTTGACCTCGGCGAACTTCGCCACCTCGCCGCCGGGGAAGTTCCAGTGGTCGGCCCACTTTGCCACTAAAGGCATGGTCCGGCGGGGGCCGGCACCGCCGATGACGATGGGCGGGGTGGGCTGCTGGGGGCCTTTGGGCTCATTGCGGGCGTTGGTGAGGGTGTAATAGCGGCCATCGAAGTCGGTGATCGGCTGGCCGAGCAGCGAGACCACGCACTCCAGATACTCCTCGAACCGGTCGAAGCGCTCGGCGAGGCTGATCCCGTACGCCCCGGCCTCCACCTCGTTCCAGCCGGCGCCGAGCCCCAGGTCCAGCCGGCCGCCCGACACGATGTCGAGCGACGAGGCCATGGCCGCACAAAGCCCAGGATGGCGGTAGGGGGCGGCGTTGACCATCGACCCGATCCGGATGCGCTCAGTGGCCTGGGCCAGCGCGCTCAGCGTCACCCATGCCTCCAGACACGGCCCTTCCTCGCTGCCGTAGATGGGGTAGAAGTGATCAAAGATCCAGGCCGATTCATAGCGGGGATCGGCGTCGAGCTCCTGCCATGTCTCCAACATGACCGACCATTCGATGTTCTGGGGCATGGTCTTGAACGCGAGCTTCATGGGGTACCTCCGATGCTTCTTTCTATCGCTCTCGGGCCGCTTAGAGTGAGCGGGAGCTTGAGGAAGGGTCCACCATGACTAATGAAGTAGCCGCACGCGAGCGCTTGATGACCGGTGAGGCGTGGAACGACTTTTGCGACACGCTGCGAGCCGCGGGCCAGGTGGTGGTCGAACGCACTCCCGACGCCAACGAGCAAGACCGGGTGGAGGGATTCCGCTACCTGACCCGCATGTCGTTGATGGCCTATATGCGCTGCATCGAGAGCCTCCCTCCGATGGAGAAGACGTCGATTTGGATCATCCCAGCCCCCATGAAGGGCGGCCAGGGGGTCCAATCGCCCGACCAGGATCATGTGGTCCAGCCCATCGACTCCACCAAGCGGTACCGGGTCACCGGCCAGCGGGGCTCGGCCCCCTACGTCCACATGTCGGCGTGGACGCCGAAGGTGCCCGACTGGGTCGGGGTGGAATCAGTGGGCGAGCGGGCTGTCGCCGTGCTGGAGGAGTTCAACCCGAGCTGGTCGCAAACGCCGTTCACCGCCCTGCTCGACGAGTTCACCGACGGCGCCGGAAACGTCGATTTCGTGCTTTCGGTGGACGATCCCGGCGTCGACAACTGGATGGCGATCGCCCCGGAGACCCGAGAGCTGATGATGCGAATTGTCTACGACGACCGCGACGCCCAGTCGGCGCCTCGGCTGATGATCGAGCCCCTCGAGCCCACTCCGGTGATTCACACGCCGGGCGCGGCCGAAATGTCGAAGCGGCTGGCCATCGCCGCCCAGATGGTGCTGTCGGTGCAATCCGACTACTCCGACTGGACCGACACGCTGCTCAAGGAAGAGAACCAGTTACAGCTCACCACCGAGCACTATCTGCGAGTGGGCGGCTCCCCCGACGACCGCCACTTCGAGTTCGGCTATTGGCGCATCGGCGAGGGCGAGGCGCTGGTGGTGGAGTTCAAGCCCCCGGTGTGCCGCCAGTGGAACTTCCAGCTGTGCAACCACTGGATGGAGAATCTGGCCAACTACTTCACCGGCCAGGGCTACGCATCGTCCCAAGACGTCGAGGCCGATGCCGACGGAGCGGTGCGGCTGGTGGTGGCGGCTGAGAAGCCGGCGTCGGGCGTCTGGGTCGACCCCGCGGACCGCGACCATGGCGTGATGGGGCTGCGATTCGTGGAGCACGAGTCGATCCCGGAGATCACCACGAAGCTGGTGCGAATCTCCGATCTGGGCTGACGCGGCAGCGGGGCTGATCAGTAGTCGAACACCGAGGGCAGCGCGTCCATGGGGCGGGCCTCGGGGTAGTGCTCGGCGATCTCGGCCGCGTGGTCGGGGTCGTCGTCGATGCGGTTGGGATCGAAGCAAGCGTCGATCCCCCGCTCCTCCAAGTCGGCGTTGAAGCGAGCGGCGATGTCGTCGCGGCTCAGGGGATTGGAGGCCAGTCGGTTCTTGTGGTCGGCGTCGATGTACACGTCGGCCTTCCACAGCACGCTGATCCGGATGTCGGCCAGTGGCGTGCGGTACACCTCTTCGCCGTGGTCGGTAACCACCCAGTCGCCATCTGGGCTGCCCGCCGGGGCCAACTCGGCCATCGGGGTGACCATGGGCGTGCCGATATCGAAGGGGCCGATGGCGTTTACCTGGTGGAACATTCCGTGGTTGTCACCCATGAGCGCGGTGTTGGCCATGTTGCCCACATGCTCTTCGGGAGGCTGGTCGGGACCGTAGGGCCAGTAGCGGATACCGCCCCCGTCCACATCGTTGAGCCACCAAATGGCCGTGGCCTGCGGGAACGACAGGTCGTTGAAAAGGCCCGACCACAGCATGGCCCTAAGCAGCCACATCGGGGTGTTGGTACGGTCGCGGCCGGCGAATCGGGGGTTGTCGGTGTGGGCCGGCCCGGCTTGGGGAATGGCCATCATCTGGTTCACGTACACGCTGTGGGGCTCCACGATCTCGGCGCTGTAGAAGGCTTTGGCTGAGTCGATGTAGGCCGGATTGTCCAGAAACACCTCCGACCCCGGCACGGCGATGGTCTCGTTCACCCAGTCGTCCCGGAACCACAGCGGACGGGTGCGGGCGTGGGGATCAGCCCCAGGGTTGTACCAACCCCCCAGCGGCGCATAGGGGGCTTCTTGGGCCAGTAGCTTGACCGCGGCACCCACATCGTCGAGCACATCAGTCAGCAGAATCGGCGGGTCAGAAACATGCATTGGCCCCGACGGTACCATTCGATGTGATGTCGTCGCGTAAGCCGCATCCACGAGCTGGGCTAAACCGCGGCGAGATCTCCTTGTCGGCGTGCAACTAGCGGCTGGCTCGCCGCCCTACGACGACGCAGCTGGCCGGGCCGGCCACACGGCCGCCGTCGACCACGGAGCCGCTTGCTCCAGCTGCCGTGATACGGCCAGGACTAGGTCTTCGCGGCCGAAGGGGGCCGCTACCTGAACGCCAAGCGGCACACCGGCCTCGTCATAGCCCATGGGCACCGACGCCGCCGGCTGCCCGCCGATGTTGAAGACCGCGGTTTCGCTCGCTGGCGTCGCGGCGATCGGCAGCAACGCCTCGACGTCGCTGGTGTCATACACGCCGAGTTCGGGAACGACCGTTCTGGTGGTCGGCGACAGAAAGATGTCAAACCGCGAGAAATAGGTTGATGCCTTACGCCCGATCAGCTCGGCGGCTTGAAGTCCTCGGATGATGTCAGCGCCGCTGAATCCAGCCGCGAGGTCGTACATATAGCGGGTGAACGGCTCGAGGTCGTCGTCTTCGAGCCCGCGGCCTAGCTCGGCGAGCCGGTCGTCGATCATCACCTTGGTCGCGGCGACCATCAACCCGCCCAAAGTCGCCAGAAGGCCGGGCTCTACCGGGAAATCTGCCACCTCTAGGTGGTGACCCATCCCCTCAAGACATCCGACGGCACGCTCGAGCGCCTCAGCACACATTGGGTGGTACGCAGGCCCTTCCATAGAGCTGCCGGCAACGCCTACCCGCAGCGGACCAGTCTTCGTCTCGAGCGACGACAGCCACGACGCCGCAGGCGAGGAGATCTCATAAGGGTCGCCAGGAACCGGCCCCGCCGTCAGGTCGAGTACATGCGCCGAGTCCCGAACCGAGCGCGTTAGCACATGGTCGATCCCCATCGGATATGACATCATCGTGGGCGCAGGATGTCCTGTCACCCGACCCCTGCTCGGCTTCAATCCAAAGAGACCGCACGCGGCCGAGGGCACGCGGATCGACCCGCCGCCATCGTTGCCGTGGCCGATGGGCACCATGCCCGACGCCACTGCGGCGCCCGTGCCCCCCGACGAACCGCCCGGCGACTTGCCGAGATTGTACGGGTTGCGGGTCGGGCCATAGGCGGCCGGCTCCGTGGTGGCCATCTTGCCCATCTCCGGCATGTTCGTGACCCCGAGAATCACAAATCCCGCCGCCCGATAACGCTTGGTCAACTCACTGTCCTCGTCAGGAACAGCACCCGCCATCAGCCTTGAACCCCACGTCTCGGGAACGCCAGCCAGTTGTGCTCGACAGTCCTTGACCACAAACGGAACGCCAGCTAACGGCGCATCCCGATCCACGTTGCGGGCACTGTCCAACGCCGCGTCGTAGCACGTGGCGATCACCGCGTTGATCTCGGGATTTCGCTCCTCAATCCGTCCAATCGCGGCTTCTGCCAATTCAACCGGATCCACAGCTCCGCTTCGGACGGTGGCCGCAACCTCCGTAGCGTCAGCCGAATCCAGCAAGATTCCAATCTCAGTCATCGCCGAACCTTTCCGTCAAAGTGCGTTCTGCCAGTTTTCAATAGCGGTCTGCGGTGCCGTCGCGTAGGTCGCGGCCACGATGGCCTCGAATTCGTTTGCGATCGCCGCGTGGTCGTTGATCACATTGTGTTCCTCCCGGGCATCTGCGTCGCAGTCGGCGAGAAACGCGTCGAACTCGGTCGGTGGGAGGGTCTCTCCGTTACGCCGGGTGGAGCGGTCATAGCGCCAACGGCGGGTGCGGACACAGAAGCGTTGCGGCCAGCCGCCGCCGTCGGTCCAGTAGCCCATGCCCTTGGCGGCCATTGCGGCCATGCCCGTCAGTCCGAACCCAATGGCCGAGATGAGGTGGTCCGGTTCGTCACCGGATACCAGCGACCGCCCGTCGCCCACCCGGGCCTCAAGGCCGCACAGGTCGAGCAGTGTCGGACCGAGGTCGACCCCGGCCGCGAGCTCGTGGTTCACTGTGCCGGCATCCAGCTCGCCGGGCCACGACAGCATGAAGGGAACGTGGTGCGACCACGGCGAGAAGGTCTGTTTCGAGTAGGCCCCGCCGAGCTCGCCCAGTTGGGCACCGTGGTCGCTGCTGAACACGATGATTGTGTCCCCTCGCATCCCCTGGCGATGCAGCGCGGCCAGGATCTCGCCGATCTGGTCATCGATCCAGTTCGTGAGTCCGTGGTAGCGGGACTGGGCGGCAACGATCTGTGCTGGCGTGAGGTCGCGGGACGGGATCTGACCGAAGACCCGCTCGAACTCCGAAAGTCCCTCCGTCGGGCCGAAAGCATCGAACGAGTCAGGCCAGGGGGCGTCGTCGTACTTCGACGCCCACGGTTCCGGCGCGACGACCGGGGTGTGGGGTTGGAGGAAGCTAACCCGCAGCAGCCAGGGCTGGTCGGTCGGTCTCTCCCGTTCGAGCCAGTTCACCGCATTGTCGGTGAGACGCCGGGCTGGGAAGGCGAGATCGGCCGGCCAGGTCGCGGCGTTCATGCTCACCCCCTCGGTGATCAGCCCGAGCCGGTCGCGGTTCTCACCGGTGGCGATCATCAGCTCGAGCTGGTCGGCGCCGTCGTACTCTGATCGTTCGAATCCGAGGAGAGCGTCGGGGACGTGCTCCTTGCCGAGGTTGACCGTGCGATAGCCAGCCCGTGTGAAGACCTCGGTAAACGACTCGACCGGGACTGCGGCACCAATACCTCGACCATGGTTGTGGTAGATCCCCGTGGTGGTCGGCAACAGCCCAGACTTGTATGCCGATCGGGCCGACACGCAGACCGGCGAGTCGACGTAGAACCGATCGAAGCGCACACCTGCCTCGGCAATCGAGTCGATGTTGGGCGTCTCGATCGGCGCGTATTCGTTGCCGTAGACGCCGACCGCGTCTGAGCGCAATTCGTCGCACATGATCCACAACACGTTCGGCTGCCTAGGGCTCATGACTCTCCTTGAGGCCACCAAATGCTGGCTGAGGAAGAGCGTCGATGCCTAGCAGGACACCCTGACCAATTTGCAGACGGACCACTACCATCGGGGATCTGGAGTCCGCGAGCCGCCGACAGAGCTGAGGAGTCCCGGATGCCGCGACGAGTCGGCAGAAAGCAAACACGACTTGAGGGGGCAGGGGATCATGCCGATCCCTCCGCAACCAGCGTCCTGAGCGACCAGATCTTGGCTGCGGAGGCTGAGCGCCAGGCGGAATTGGCGGCAGAACCGGTGATCCTCGACGACGATCAGCTTCCCGGGGTCGGCGCCAAAGAAATCTCGCTGAAAGAAGCCATCTCAATTGGCGGGGTGTCCACCATCGTTTTGCTGGGAGCCCTCGACGCCACCGACGCCCTTGGAATCAGCGCACTGGGACTCCTCGGCCCCGACATCCAAGAATCGCTGGGGGTCAGCGACGCCGTTCTGGGCACCATCACCGCGGGGGGCAACGTGTTCATCGTGGCCGGCGGCCTGTTGCTGTCCCGGATCGCCGACAACAGCAACCGGGCCAGATTGGTGGCTCTGGCCACCATCTTCTGGTCGGCGATGACCCTGCTGCTCGGATTCGTGCAGACCGCGTTCTGGTTCTTCATCGTCAATTGCGCCATCGCGTTCGGCCGATCGCAGACCCATCCGGTGCAGGGTGCCATCATGGCCGACAGCTATCCCGTCGAGGCCAGGGCCCGGGTGTATGCCGCCAAGGATGTGGCCGGACGATCGGGTGCATTCATCGCGCCGCTGGCCGTCGGCGGACTGGTCTCGTTGATCGGCGGGGACGACGCCTGGCGTTGGGGGTTCATCGCCGCGTCGGTCCCCACGCTGATCGTCGGCGTGGCCATCTTGTTCCTCAACGACCCGCCGCGGGGCCAATTCGAACAGCGCTCCGCCATCGGCGAGACGCTCACCGACATGAAGCCGGGACCCATCTCGCTCGGTGCCGCCTTCCAGCGGCTCTTCAAGGTGCGGACGATGAAGTGGGCGCTGATGGCCGCAGTGGCCCTCGGCTTCAGCCTGATATCCGACGGACTCTTCCTCAATCTCTACCTCGACGAGCGCTTCGAACTCGGCCCGTTCGAGCGGGCCCTGGCCAACAGCACCCCCGGCGTGATCGCCCTATTCATGATCCCCTTCGTGGCCAAGTGGTACGACGGCTTCTACCGCCGCACCCCGCCGCAGGCCATGGCCTTGCTGGGGTCCCTGTTCTTCCCGATGGCGTTTTTCACCGTGCTCCAGTTGCTGATGCCATCACCGGCCACCTTCGCGGTGATGGCCGGGCTCAAAGCGCTGTTCGCCGCCCCGGCCCTGTCGCTTTTGGGACCGACCCTGGCCCACATCAACCCCTACCGCATGCGGGCGCTGGGCTCGGCCATTGGGACTTCGCTGGTCTTCGGGGTCGGCGGTCTCGGCGGGGCCATCGTGATGGGTCTCATCTCCGACGCCACTTCACCCCGCACTGCCCTGCTGGCCGTTGTTCCCGGAGCCATGATCGTGGGCGGTCTGTTGACCATCAACGGCGCCCGACACATCCGGGCCGACCTCACCCTGGTGGTGGAGGAGATTCGGGAGGAAAAGGCCGAGCGAGACCGCATGCGGGCCGATCCCAGCGACATCCCGGTGCTTCAGCTCCACAACATCGACTTCTCCTACGGCCCGGTGCAGGTACTGTTCGACGTGAACCTCGAGGTGGCCCGGGGTGAGACCTTGGCCCTGCTCGGCACCAACGGAGCGGGCAAATCCACGGCCTTGCGGGTGGCCGCCGGTTTGGGCATCCCTTCCCGGGGGGTAGTGCGGCTCAACGGACGCAACATGACCTTGGCGTCGCCCGAGCAGCGAGTGAGGGAGGGCATCTTCTTGCTGCCGGGTGGCCAAGGAGTGTTCCCCCACCTCACAGTCCTCGAGAACCTCGAGACGTCAGCGGCCATCATCCGCAGCGACACCGAGACCAAGCCCGACATCACCGGGCGGCTAGATCGGGCATTCGAGCTGTTCCCGGTGCTCGGCCAGCGACCCAAGGCGTTGGCTCACGACCTCAGCGGCGGTCAGAAGCAGATGCTGGCCCTGGCCCGGGTGATCATGCACGACCCTGAGGTGCTCATCATCGACGAGCTCTCTCTCGGCCTCGCTCCCGTCGTAGTCCAAGACCTGCTGGCCGTGGTGGAACGTCTGCGCGACGCCGGTCAGACGATGGTCATCGTCGAGCAGTCGCTCAATGTCGCCCTGTCACTGGCCGATCGTGCGGTGTTCATGGAGAAGGGCCATGTGCGATTCACCGGATCGGCCCAGAGCCTCCTGGAGCGCGACGACTTGGCCCGCGCCGTGTTCTTGGGCCGCGACATGATTGCCGGGCCGCAATCTGATCTGGACGAAAGCTGATGCTGGCCTTCACCCTCACCAGCCAGATCGTCTATCTGGGGGTGATCGACGGCCTGCTCGTCGGTTTGCTGGCTCTCGGCATCGTGCTGATTTACCGGGCCAGCGGGGTAATCAACTTCGCAGTGGGATCGCTCGGGGTGCTGTCGGCCAGCCTGCTGGCCCTGTTGGTGCTCACCTACGGCTGGCCTTTCTGGCCTGCGGCCATAGTCTCGGTGGTGGCGGGCGGCCTGATCGCCGCCGCGCTGGAGCTCACCGTGATCACCCGGTTGTTCCGCGCCCCGAGGGTCATCCTCCTGGTGGCCACCATCGGAATTGCCCAGCTCTGCGAGCTGCTCCAGATTGCGCTTCCCGAAATCGAAGTGTCGATGGCGAACCGATACCCGGTGGCGCTCTCCGGCCGGTGGGAGATACTCGGGCTCCGAGTGCGAGGTGTGGAGCTGATGGTGATCATCGTCGTTCCCGTCCTCACCGCGGCCCTCACCTACTACCTCCAGCGAACGGCGCAAGGCCGGGCAATTCGGGCCGCGGCCTCCAACCCCGACCTGGCCCAGCTCACCGCCATCAGCCCCAAGATCATCTCGACCATCACGTGGATCATCGCGGGCCTCTTGGCGGCAGTGGCGCTGATCCTGGTAGCGGGGATCAACGGCCAGCCCAGCGGATTCCGGTCGCTAGGACCGGCCACCCTGGTCCAGGTTCTGGCCGCGGCCCTGATCGGGCGGCTTCGCAACTTCCCAGTGGCAATGATTGCCGGAGTGGCCCTGGGGCTGCTCCGATCGCTGCTGGTATTCAACTGGCCGACCACCGCGGGGCTCTACGACGGAACGCTCTTTTTGATCGTCATCGCCACCACACTGGTGGCCAGCCGGCGGCTAACCGGCAGCGACGAGTCGTTCTCGTTCGTGCCCACCACCCGCCCGCTTCCCCACGCGGTGGCCCACCTCTGGTGGGTCCGTCACTCTTCCCGCATCGGCATTGGCCTGCTCATTGCGGGCGCGGCCATTCTCCCCTTCCTGGTTACGTTGGCATCGCGCCAACTCCTGTTCAGCGAAGTGCTGCTTTTTGCCCTGATCGGGATCTCGTTGGTGGTGCTCTCCGGGTGGACCGGCCAGATCTCACTGGGGCAGGCCGCGCTGGCCGGAATCGGCGGTCTGACCACCGCCGCACTGGTGGCCGGGCGCGATATCGGAGTCGGCCTGGGCGGGGCATCGTTCACGCTGGCCCTGCCCGACATCCACTTCCTGTTGGCGCTGCTGGTGGGCGCGGCGGTAACTGGCGCCATCGCAGTGGTCATCGGGTTGGGCGCGTTGCGGATTCGGGGCTTCCACCTCGCCATCGCCACCTTGGCGTTGGCCTTGTTGGGACAGCAATTTCTCTGGCGGCGACCATTTTTCTCGGGCGATTCCTACACCGTTTCACTCCCCCGAGCCACGGGACCTGTCGACCTGACCGAACAGCGCAGTTACTACTTCTTCTCGCTGATCGCCCTGGTAGTGGTGATTGTTCTGGTGGCCAGAATGCGAGCCACCGGGGTTGGGCGCCGATGGCTGGCAGTTCGGGACAACAGCACTGCCGCGTCGGCGTACACGATCTCGCCCTCCCGGGCGGGAATCCAGGCCTTTGTGGTGTCCGGGGTGATCGCCGGGCTCGGCGGTGGACTGTTGGCCGGACTGTACGTCTCCGTGGGGCTGACCGAGCGATTCCAGCTTCAAGACTCCATAGAGATTGTCGCCATCGCGGTGATCGGCGGCGCCGGAACCGTGGTCGGACCGATACTCGGCGCCCTGTGGATCGTGGGCCTTCCTGCCGTGTGGCCCGCCAACAACTTGGTGCCGCTCTTGACATCCTCCATCGGGCTGCTGGTGCTCCTGATGTACTTCCCGGGCGGATTCGCCCAAGTAGTGCTCACCGGCCGCGACCGCTTCCTGGGCTGGTACGCGGCCCGGCTTCCCGAACCCGAGCCGCCGCCGAAACGCCAGGTGGCCAGCGTCGTGTCCCGACCTGACGCGGCTGCCACCACCGGGCCGGTGCTGGTCGCCGAAAAGGTGACAGTGACATTCGGAGGCCTGACCGCGGTCGACAACGCCTCTATCCGAGTCCGCGCCGGAGAGGTGGTGGGCCTTATCGGAACCAACGGGGCGGGCAAGACCACCCTGATGAACGCCATCAGCGGGTTCGTCCCGTGCTCGGGTCGAATCGAACTGGAAGGCCGTCCCATCCACAAGATGGCCGCCGACCGTCGAGCGGTGCTCGGTTTGGGCCGGGCGTTTCAGCAGTCTCGGCTTTTCCCCGACCTGACCGTGCTTGAGACCCTGGCAGTGGCGGCGGAATCGCGTCGGCGAACCTCATTCACTGCCGCGGTCGCCCACTTGCCCAATGGCTATCGCCGCGACCGAGCCCAGCGGGCCCACGCCCAAGACATCGCCGATTTTCTCGGCCTCGGCCCCTACGCCGACAAGTTCACCTCCGAGCTCTCCACCGGCACCCGTCGCATCGTCGAACTCGGCTGCCTCCTGGCTCTAGAGGCCCGGGTGCTGTGCCTAGACGAGCCCACCGGTGGGGTGGCCCAGCGCGAAGTTGAGGCGTTCGCCCCCCTGCTGTTGTCGATCAAAGAACAACTGGGCGCCGCCCTGCTGGTGATCGAGCACGACATGCCCATGATCATGCAGATCAGCAACCAGATCTACTGTCTAGAAGCAGGCCGCGTGATTGCGAAGGGCTCTCCCGCTGAAGTTCGCACCGATCCGGGGGTCATCGCTTCCTACCTCGGTACCGACGAGCGGGCCATCCGCCGGTCGGGGGCGGCCGCTTCACACCAAGAAGCTCATTTTCCAGCGACGACTACTGTTCTCAACGAGGGGGAATCATGAAAAAGCAGCTCGTTCTCTTCGCAGCCTTCGTCCTGCTGGTTGCGGCCTGTGGTGGGGGTGACTCCGGCAACGAGGCCAGCAATAGGGCCAGCGATAGGGACAGCGCCGCACCCGACGCCCCACCCGCGACCCAAGCTGTTGAGGCCCCCGCGCCCGATGACACTGGCACCTCCGATGACACTGGCACCAGCGATAGCACTGACACACCGCAACCAACGGGTGGCGACGGGGAGGGCGATGCCCCCGAAGACACCGCCAGCCCAGAGCCCTCCGATGATGTTTCAGCGGACGAGGAAGCGGCGGCCATCTCCGATCCCGTCTTCCAGCCGACGTGCCAGGGGGAAGGTGACCTGAGCGCCACCGCCACCGGCGTCACCGCGGAGACGATCAAGATCGGAGCACCCCAGGTTGACTACGAGGAACTGGCCAACCTGGGCCTCGCTCGGATCGACCGAGGCGGCTATGACGTCATCTATGAGGCTCTGACCGCCGAAGTCAACGCCAACGGTGGCATCTGCGGCCGCATGCTCGAGAACGTGACCTACAAGTTCCTCCCCTTCGGTACCGACACCTCGCTGGCCGGTTGCGTGTACTTCACCGAGGACGAGGAGGTCTTTGCGGTCTTGGGCAGCTTCACCAGAGTGGCAGCCGGAAATATCTGTGTTACGGAGACCCACAGCACGGCACTCATTGGTGCTCCGTTCACCGCCGATGATCGAGCCCGGGCCAATGCCCCCTGGGTGAGCCTGGGAATCGCCACCGACCGGGTGCTGGAGGTATTCGTGTCCGCCCTGGACAAGGCTGGCCTGCTCACCGATGCCGGAAATGTGGCCGTACACTCCGGTGCCGGACGCCAAGAATTGGTTGACAACGTGCTCGTCCCCGCTCTTGAAGCCGCTGGGGTGGACGTTGCCGAGCGGACGGTGATCGATGTTCCCGCGGGCGACACCCAAGCCGGGGCGGCGGTGTGGCGTACGTTCGTGGAGATCTACCGGAACGCCGACATCAACACCGTCTTCCTCGATGGCGACAGCGTCTTCGGGGTAGAACAGCTCATCCAGGGCGGCCTCGATGTCACGCTGTTCAACGCGGAACGCAACGCGTTCACCTTTGGGTTGCAAGACTCCAGCGACCCCGGCTATTTCGAGGCTTACACACTCGGCTCGCCCTACACCGCCGAGGACAACAACCCGCGGATGGAAGACTGCATTCAGGGCTTTGAGCGCCAATCGGGCATCGAGGTGATTCCCAATTCGCTGTTGCCGGAAGAGGAGACCAACTGGTTTATTCCGGTACGCAACGTTTGCCAGGTATTCGACCTCTTCGTACAGCTGGCCGCAGCCGCCGGTCCCAATCTCAACAACGAGACCTTGCAGGCGGCGATCAACAGCTTCGGGCCAATCGAGCTGCCCAACGAGGCGTTCGCGTCGCTGGGTGTCGGCAAATACGACATCCGAGATGGCGTTGTTCTCATGAAATGGGATCCCGAAGCCGGTGATGAGGACGGTGGCGAATTCGTCGTTTACTCCGACTTGATCAACACCGCGGGCTGACCGATGAAGAAAACCACACGCCCCAACGTTTTGTGGGTGTCGTTCGAGGACTGCTCGCCCCGGTTCGGCTGCTACGGCGACCCGGTGGCCCGCACCCCCAACCTCGACCGGCTGGCCTCCGAGGGCGGGCTTTGGACCAAGGCCTTCACCACCGCGCCGGTGTGCGCCCCGTCTCGCAGTGCGGTGATCACCGGCATGCACCCGGTGACGCTCGGCACCCACCACATGCGCACCAACAGCGGCCCGCATCACGGCGGGAAGGGCGTCCCCCGCTACGAGGCGGTTGTCCCCCACTATGTGCGCTGCTTCCCCGAATACCTGCGGGCGGCCGGCTACTTCTGCACAAACCGCAGTAAGACCGACTACCAGTTCATTCCCCCCATCACTGCCTGGGACTTGCCTGGTGGCCACTGGCGCGACCGGCCTGATCCCGACCAACCGTTCTTCTCGGTGTTCAACCTGGACGAAACCCATGAGATGGCGGGATGGGAGGGGAGCTTCTTCGGCGACAACGACATACGCCTCGACTCCATCGAAGTGCCGCCCTACTTCCCCGACACCCCAGTCGTGCGGGAGTCGCTGGCCCGGGTATACGCGGCAATCGAGCACTGTGACCGGCGGCTGGGCGACATTCTCGCCGAACTAGACGAGGACGGACTGGCCGACTCCACCGCGGTTTTCGTGTGGACCGACCACGGACCGCTGCCTCGGGGCAAGCGGTGGCCCTACGACAGCGGCATCCACAGCCCGCTCATCGTCCGCTGGCCCGAGATGATCGAGCCCGGAACGATCAACGACGAGTTGGTGAGCACCATGGACTTGGGACCGACGGTGCTTTCGATCTGCGGCACTGAAGTGCCCCGACACCTTCACGGTCGGCCGTTCGTCGGACCCGATGCCCACGGTGGGCGCGACTACGTCTTCATCTCCCGGGATCGCTACGACGAGATGTACGACACCGTGCGGGCCAGCCGAGACCAGCGGTTCAAGTACATCCGCCATTACGACCCCGCCCGGCCCTACATGATGTGGAACTCCTTTCGGAACAACCACCCCATCATGCAGGAGATGTGGCGGCTGTACGCGGCTGGCGAACTTGAAGGCCCCCCGGCGCAGACCATGGCCGACAAACGCCCGGCCGAAGAGCTGTACGACACCGAGGCCGACCCCCACGAGATTCACAACCTGGCCGGCGACCCGGCCCACCGCGAGATACTGGAGCGCCACCGGAATGCGCTGGAGCAGTGGCAGCACGAGGTGGGCGATCTGGGCATGATGCCCGAGGAAATGATGGTGGCCCAGATGTGGCCGGGAGGAGTGCAGCCCACCACCGACGCCCCCAAGTTCATCGTGGTGGGCGCCGAGCACCACGGCACCGAGGCCAGCCCCGAGGGCGGCACCTTCAAGGGCCCGGCCATCCTCCAGATGCAGAGCAGCACCCAGGGGGCCTCCATCGCCTACACCTTCGAAGACGACCCCTTGCCCGACCCGCCAGCCGATCTCGACGCCCAGTTTGCCGCCGCGCTAGGCCACAATCCCCGAGGCGGCGAGCCCCCTCGCCGCCTGCTGTATCACGAGCCCCTGCGGCTGCCGGTCGGCGAGACCACCATCAGAGCCGTCGCCCACCGCATCGGCTACCGGCGCAGCCCCGAGTCGGTGGCCACGTTCATCGTCGAATAAATGACCCATACTTGAAGCAACTGGCGAAGGAACCACCCTTATGCGAATCCTCTACATCGACATCGACACCCTGCGGGCTGGTCACCTGGGGTGTGCGGGGTATCACCGCAACACCACCCCGAACATCGACGCGCTGGCCGCCGAGGGCGTGCGGTTTTCCAACGTCTATGCGTCGGACGTGCCATGTCTTCCGAGCCGCACCGCCTTGATCACCGGGATGTTCGGGATTCGCAACGGAGTGGCCAACCACGGGGGCATGGCCGCCGACTTGCGGCCCCAGGGGGCGGAGCGCAGCTTCTTCTCCGGCATAGCGGCCAATTCCTGGGCGTCTCGCTTCTACTGGTCGGGATATCACACCGCGTCGATTTCCAGCTTCCCGTTCCGCCACTCGGCCACTTGGTGGAACAGCGGCTTCATGGAGTCGATGAACCTGATGCGGGGCTTCGGCGGCGAGCGGGCCGACCAAGTGCTGCCCGGAGCGCTGCGGTGGCTCAACGACAACGCGGCCCAGGAAGACTGGTTCCTCCACGTACACCTTTGGGATCCCCACACCCCCTATAACACCCCCGAGGAGTACGGAAATCCGTTCGAGGACGATCCAGCCCCGGCCTGGCATACCGAGGAGGTGCGGGCCCACAACTGGCCGCTGGCCGGGCCGCATTCCGCCCAAGAGCCTTGGGGGTTCAAGCCCGACGAGTGGGGCCCTCCCCCGCCTCGCCACCCCTGGAACCTGTCGAACATGGACGAGGTGAAGCAGACCTTCGACGGCTACGACACCGGGATCCGCTACGCCGACGACGCGGTGGGAACGCTGCTCAACATGCTGGCCGACCACGGCGTGCTGGACGACACCGCCATCCTGGTCTCCTCCGACCACGGCGAGGCCTTCGGCGAGCTGGGGGTGTACGCCGACCACCAGGGGGCCGACGAGGCCACCTGCCACATCCCCTCCGTGCTGCGCTGGCCGGGAATCGAGCCCCAAGTCCACGAGGGGCTGCTCTACCACCTCGACATGGGCGCCACCGTCGTCGACCTGGCCGGCATCGACATCCCCCTCGGATGGGACGGCCGGTCGGTGGCCGAGGATGTCCGCACCGGCAACCACAGCGGGCGGGACTACCTGGTGCTGTCGCAGGGGGCGTGGTCGGTGCAGCGGGGGGTCCGCTGGGGCGACCACCTCTATCTGCGGACCTGGCACGACGGCTACCACGCGGCCTGGAACGAGGAGATGCTGTTCGACATCGCCGCCGACCCCCACGAGACCACCGACCTGGCCGACCAATCCCCCTCGGTGCTGGCCGAGGGCCAAGACCAACTGTTGTCGTGGACCGACGACCAGATGACCCGCAGCTACTCCCCCGTCGATCCGCTCAAGATCGTGTTGGCCGAGGGCGGCCCTTTCCACTGCAAAGGGCACCTGCCCGAGTACCTTGAGCGGCTCGAAGCCACCGACCGTTCGGATGCGGCGGCAATTCTGCGACAGCGTCATCCAGTCGACCCCACATCCACCGGCCTGTCTGGGATCCCCAAAGATGTGCTGGAGAGTCTTGGAGTCGACGACTAGTGCAGCTATTGCCCGGACGGGCCATCACCGGGATGTCGGCCATCTTGTTGCCCCATCTCGACTCGGCCACGGTGGACTGGGCCTCACTGGATGCCCACATCGCCCGCACCTACGAGGCGGGACTCACACCGGCGGTGAACATGGACACCGGCTACGTCCAGCTACTCGACACCGACACCCGGGCGCAGGTGCTAGATCGCGCCTCGGCCATCGCCGGGAGCGATTTCGTGGCCGGGGCCTTCGTGGCTGACGAGCCAAAGGCGGCATTCGACCTCGATGCCTACCGGCGAGCCGCCGATGAGATCACCCACCGGGGCGGGCTTCCCGTGATCTTCCCGTCGCATGGATTGAACAACCACGGCGACGCCGCCTGGCTCGACGCCCACGGCCAGATTGCCACCCATCTGGACCGGTTCATCGGGTTTGAGCTCGGCCCCATGTTCGTGCCCTATGGCCGCATCGTGTCGCTGGACACCTATCGAGGACTGTTGGAGCTGCCCCAGTGCATCGGGGCCAAGCACTCGTCGCTCAACAGGGAACTGGAATGGGACCGGCTGGCGCTGCGAAACGAGGTGCGCCCGGATTTTCTGGTGCTCACCGGCAACGACCTGGCCATCGACATGGTGATGTACGGCTCCGACTACCTGCTGGGCCTGTCCACATTCGCCCCCGACCAGTTCGCCGAGCGCGACCGCCTGTGGGCCAAGGGTGACCCTGGCTTCCACCAGCTCAACGACATGCTCCAGTATTTGGGCCACTTCACCTTCCGTCCGCCGGTACCGGCCTACCGCCACAGCGCGGCCATGTTTTTGGAGATGCGAGGCTGGGCCAACAGCGACGCCATCCCCCGCGGTGCCCCCACCCGTCCCGACAGCGATCGCGAGATCCTGCGCGACATCGGCGAGCGCCTCGGAGTGCTCTAGCTGATGCCCCGGTTCAAGCAGGTGAAAAACCTGATCAGCTTGGCCGCTCTGCGCGACTACTTGGGGGATCTCGGGATCGATATTCCAATCGACGAGGAGGTGGACCCCGCCGGCGCGCTGGCCCGGCCGATGGAGATCACCGACGGCTCAGCCGGCACCCACGCCGCGCCCAATCGCTGGGCGGTGCTGCCCATGGAGGGCTGGGACGGAGATACCGACGGGCGGCCGTCTGATCTGGTCCGCCGCCGCTGGGACCGGTTCGCGGCCAGCGGCACCGGGCTGGTGTGGGGCGAGGCCACCGCGGTCCGCCCTGACGGCCGGGCTAACCCCCGCCAACTGGTGCTCAACGAGAGCACAGTTGATGATCTCGCTGCCCTACGAGATCGGCTTGACCCCTCACAGGTGACGGTGCTCCAACTCACCCACTCCGGCCGCTATGCCCGGCCCACCGCGGCGGGTCCAGCCCCCAAAACGGTGTACCAGCACCCCCTGCTGGATGCCCGGGTGGACTCCGGGGCAGCCGAGGTACTCACCGACGACGAGCTCGACGAGCTAGTCGAGCAGTTCATCCACCGAGCGGTGCTGGCCCACCAGGCCGGGTTCGACTTTGTCGACGTCAAGGCCTGCCACGGCTACCTGGGGCACGAGTTCCTCTCCGCCTTCGATCGCCCCGGTCCCTACGGCGGCGATCTGGAGGGCCGCACCCGCTTCCTGCAATCCATCATCACTGGTATCCGCGCCAAAGCCCCCACCCTCGGCGTGGCTGTGCGCCTGTCGCTGTTCGACTTCGTCCCCCATACCGCGGGCCTCAGCGGCGTGGGCACCCCCGAAACTCTCGACCCTTACCCGCTGGCCTTCGGCGGCGACGGATCGGGAGTGGGCGTCGACCTGACCGAAACCCACCAGTTGCTCGACATGCTGGGTGAGTTGGGGGTCGGATTGGTGTGCGCCTCAGCGGGCAGTCCTTACTACGTGCCCCACATCCAGCGGCCCGCCTACTTCCCCCCCTCCGACGGCTATCAGCCCCCTGAAGACCCCTTGGTCGGTGTGGCCCGCCTGATTGCCGCCACCGCTGAAATAGCTGGCCAGCATTCAGACACGACGGTGCTGGCCGCCGGCTTGTCATACCTACAGGAATGGCTGCCCAACGTCGGCCAAGCCCTGGTGACCGCGGGGATCGCCGACGCCGTCGGCCTGGGCCGCATGATTCTGTCGTACCCGCATCTGCCAGCCGATGTGCTGGCCGGTCGTGAGCTCGACCGGCGCCTCATCTGCCGCACCTTCTCCGACTGCACCACCGCCCCCCGCAGCGGACTGATCTCGGGGTGCTACCCGCTGGACGACTTCTACAAGCAGCGAGAAGAACGCATTCAGCTCGCGGCGTTCAAGAAAGAGGCCAAGGCCCGCCTGCGCTGAACCCTGGGAAAGAAATCAGCCCTCGGGGGGAGGCCGGAGCGCCCCCAGGCAAAAGCCCCATAGTCCATCGAACCGGGTGTGAGTGGAGCCCACTCGACCGAGTGCAAAAATATGGGCGGCCAGCGAGACATCGAAGAAGAGATCGGACAGTTGCTCCACCTCGATGTCCGATCGGACTGATCCGTCGACCACCCCGTCGGCGATGATTCCGGATATGAGCTGCCGCAGGGGATCCCAGGCCAGCCGCAGTCCTTCGGGCCGAGTGGCGGCCAATTGGTTGTGCAGCGTGGCCATGGAGCGGACGATCTTCGCTGGGGGCGCATCTTGGCCTCGAATGAAGTCCCACAGAGTCCGGACACAAGTCTCTAGCCTGACCAGCGGAGGGGCTCCACCCTGAACGGTGTCGGGGATGTGTTCCACAAGCTGGGTGATCAGCTCCTCGAACAGCGCCAAGACGAGGTCGTCCTTGGAAGAGAACAGCTGGTAGAAGCGCCGCAGCGAGCCTCCCGAGCGCTGCACCACGTCTTGCACGGTGAACTCCACCGATCCCTCCTCTTCGAGAAGGGCTAGCGCGGCGTGAACAAATTCGCCGCTGCGAGCCAAGGCCTGGACTCGAGCGCTGTCCAGCGACCGCTCGAGCATGCGCTGCTCCCAAGTGCTGAGCGCAACCAGCTCGGAATCTTCGTTCTCTACTTGGATATCTGTGTTCTCAACACTGACATCTATGTTCTCAGTGTCAATATCTATGTTCTCAGGCATATCTTTCCTGTTCTCATAGTTGATATTGTAGTTCTCGCGTGCAAGAATGGGATTCTCACCAAGGAGAAGCGGGTTATGTCACCCTCCACACTAGCCACCGCGATCGACCTGACTGACATGGACATGTTCGCCGTGCGTGAGCCCTACGAGGTGTATGACGAGCTGCGAGCCCACTCTCCCATCTGGTGCCATCCCGCAACCGCCACCCATGAAGAACCGTTCTGGCTGGTCACCTCCCACGATCTCATCACCAAAGCCCACCGGATGGGCCCGGTGCTCTCCCATCAAACCGGTCCGGGCCGAGACGGCGCCGGCGGAATCACCCTCCCCGACGTAGAAATGGGCCCCGGAATCATGATGATCATGACCGACCCGCCCGATCACACCCGCTACCGGAAGCTAGTGAGCAAGGGGTTCACCCCTCGGATGGTGCGCAAGCTGGAGGACTGGCTCCGCATCCGCAGCCACCTAATCATCGATGCACTCGACGGTCGCACTGAGGGCGATTTCGTGGTCAACTTGGCCTCCGAGCTTCCACTCATGGCCATCGCCGAGATCATCGGGGTCCCCCAGGAAGACCGCCACAAGCTGTTCGAGTGGACAAATTCGGCCATCGGGCGGTTCGATCCCGAATTCCTGAACGAGCACGATCCCTACTCGCCGCAAAATGGGACGATGGACGCCTTCAATATGACCATCTACGCCCAGCAGCTCACCGAGGAGAAGCGCCGCTGCCCCCGCGACGACCTGATGACCAAGCTGGCGCAGGCCGAGGTGACCATGGCCGACGGGACGGTAACCGAACTCAACGATCTGGAGCTATCGCTCTTTTTCACCTTGCTCGTCATCGCCGGCAACGAAACCACCCGCAATTCAATCACCCACGGGCTGCTCGCCTTCCAAGAATTCCCCGATCAGTGGGAGCTGCTGCGCCGTCATCCCGAGCTGATGCCCAGGGCGGTGGACGAGATTCTTCGATACGGCACACCGGTCCGGTACTTCCGCCGTACCGCCGCTGAAGACCTGGAACTGGGCGGGGCGCAGATCCGAGCCGGAGAAAAGGTTGCGCTGTGGTACACCGCGGGCAACCGCGACCCCAAGGTGTTCGACGATCCCCACCGCTTCGACATCACCCGCACGCCGAACCCCCACCTGGCCTTCGGCGGCGGTGGCGCCCACTATTGCCTGGGCGCCAACCTGGCCAAGCTGGAGCTGGAGGTCATGTTCGAAGCGCTGATCAACCGCCTCCCCGAAATCGAGGTGATCGGCCCGCCTGAGCGGCTGCGCGACCTCACCATCAACGGCATCAAGCACCTCCCGGTCCGCTACGGTCCGGTGGTCACCGCCCAGGCTGCCTAGCTTTCTTCGCTCCTTCCCCCCGATACTGTGGGGTACGGACTCAGCAGCAAAGGCAGGCGAGCAGTGCCCGATCTCCTGGTAGAAAAGCGCGACCACATCGTCACCGTCACCATCGACCGCCCCCCTGTCAATGCCGTCACCACCGCCACCATGGCCGAGATCCGAGACGTGTTCTCCACATTGGGCGACGACCGAGACGTGCGGGTCGCCATCTTCACCGGTGCCGGTGACAAGTCGTTCGTGGCGGGCGTGGATCTGAAGACCTCTGGAACCGAACCCCGCGACCAGCGGCCCCCCACGGAGCTGACCGACCCCGGATTGGTGGCCCGAGAAGCCATGTGGGCCATCATCGACTGCGCTGTACCGGTGATCGGGGCCATCAACGGCTACGCGCTGGGCGCCGGCCTGGCCTATGCCGCCTGCTGCGACATGCTGGTGGCCTCCGAGAACGCCACCTTCAGCACCCCTGAGATCAACGTCGGGCTTCTGGGGGCCAGCGCCCACCTTTCGCTGATGATGGGCCGCCACAAGGCCCGGGAGATGTTCCTCACCGGCGAGCAGGTGTCCGCACAGGAGATGTACCGCATCGGCGCGGTTCGAGAGGTGACCGCGCCCGACAAGCTCATGGACACCGCGCTGGAGCTGGCCCAAGAACTGGCCGCCAAGAGCCCGATCGCGCTGCGCATGGCCAAGGAATCGATGAACCGAATCGAGAACATGGAACTGCGGGAGGGCTACCGAACCGAGCAGGACTACACCACTCGCCTGATGCGCTTCGACGACTCCCGCGAGGCCCGCCGCGCCTTCCGGGAGAAGCGCGACCCCGAGTACAAGTGGCAATAGCTGAAAATATCCGACAACCCAGTTTGAATGCACTTTGAGTCTATGCTGAATACCCAGCCCAACGGAGAACGGATACCCAGGCCCCGGCCCGACAAAGGGGGTTGCTTCGAAACTGATGGCCTAATGTGGGGTCGTGGATCTGGATGAGGTGCATCTTGGGTCGATCAATTCGTTTGCAGTTCGGGTCGTTCATTTCGCTGAGTGTGTTGCCGAGGCTTACAAGATGGGACATGGTCCCGGGCCGCACAGGCGTCCTTGGAAGATTGGTTTCCAGCGCCAAGCAGTGTCGGTCTACGCCGAGACCCTTCCTTCCGCCTACTTGCGGGGCATAGCCGACACCAGCCGACGAACTGCCCTGCTCATGGATGGGGCGGAAGTCGAAAAGTCGACTGGGGCCAGTTGGGAAATTGTGACCGAGTTCCTTCGCTCCACTGCCGACGCCCTTGCCGAGAACCCGCAGGTAGCAGCGGTCGCCCAAGAAGCAGGCCGCTCCGACCTCGCGTCCTCCGCAACGGGGCTCGTCCGGTACGAGCGTTTCGCGCAACTGCTGAGCAAAGATGGCACCTCCCGGTTGCAGGATGCGGCGTCCACGGTGGCCGGTTACTGCCAAGCCCGCCTCGCGGTGGCCCCAACCGCCCAAGAACTCGAATGGATCATTTCCATCGCGGTGAACGAGCCGATCGAAGCCCTCGCCGAACGCAACGACTTATCCCCCAGGGGTATGTACCACCGTATAGAAGCCATGTGGAAACGCCTCGGGGTCAGCACCCCGGTACAGGGAGTGGCCCTCGCCGTGCAGAATGGCTGGATCGCGCCACCGCCCTACGCGCTTCGGCATCCGGGCGGCACGAGTGGCACTCTGGAGTAGATTCGGGTCGTGAATATCAGCACCGAGCATCTAGGGGTGATTCTCAGACATGCCTGCTGGATGGAACGGCACGCATCGCAGATAGCTGAAGCCTTCGAAGCTGGCCACGGACCCGGTGAGCACACCGACGCTGCCAGTGCCGACCTCCACAGACAAATCGGAAGCGTGTACCAGATGACGCTGTCGCCGCACTACCTGAGGTTAGTGGCCGACTCCTTTTGGCGCTGTTCGGATCTGATGGCAGCAATGAGCCCAGACGAACCGGCCATCGATAGCTGGAATACCGTTTCCTGCTATCTACAGGGAGTCTCAGAAACCGTTTCCAGCGGCCTCAACCATTCCCAGCCCAACGGCGACTCCGAATTCAACGACAACACCATGGAATTGCTGCGCTATGAGAAGCTTGCCACACTCATGCGCCCCGAGTTGGTGGGCGCACTGCACAACGCGGCCACCGCTGTCGCCGACTACTGCCGATTCTTCACGCCGCTCGCGCCCAACGACACGCAGTTAGCTTGCCTCAAAGCCCTAGCCGCCGGACAAAACCAGGACGATATTGCCAAGAACCTCGGATATTCCAAACGCCACATCCAACGAATACTGGCCGATATGTGGGATCAGTTCGGCGTCGATACCGCCCCCCAAGGTCTGGCTTTCGCCGCGGCCCAGGAGTGGGTCACCGTCCCTCCGAATACGGCATGGGAACACAACGTCCACGTTGGGGCCTGGAAACGTCTTACGGGTGGATGAACCTGCCCTTGCAGTACAGATCCCACTCGTACACCTCCTCGGAGTAGTACACCACCGCATTCCCGACAAGAACGGTCCAAGAGTCGAGATAGTGATAGAGTTCATAGCCATTTGACTCTTCACAGCCGTCGGGCATGTCTGACTGATAGCAGGTTCGGCTTCCTGAAACCGATGCCGGCGTGCCCCCAGGCGACCATAACCAGTGCTCGCACAACCGCCCCGGCTCAGGTACAAACTCGTCTGCTCGGTGGGTTATGCGAACCTCTCCGTATATATGCCGCCCCAACGACTCCGGATCTCCTGGCCGCGTTGGGTCTCCTACGGTGTCCTCGATCGGGCGGAAGGTGACTCCCTCATGCCGGTAAATGGCAGTTGGCTGAGGATTACGAGGGTCTTCTTCCTGTGCCACTGCCGGGGCGACAGTCAACATTGCCGCTATAGCTATGATGGCGATTACGGACTTCATCAGAGATCTCACCCATAGGGTGCAAAAGTACGGCCTTGATGCGTCTCAGGTATATAGCGATAAAAGTCTTCCCCCAGACAGAAGTGGTCCCACTGCGTAGTACGCTCGTTGTAATAGAATATGTAATTCCCAGAGCTTTCAGTCCAGGAATCCAAATACTGATTTAGGTGGTATCCGCCTGACCAGCCTCCCAAGGGTATGCAGGGGCGTGGGCAATTATTGAGTTGACAAGTGCGGTAGGCGCTATAGGAATAAGGTGTACCTCCTGAAGACCAACGCCATTCGGTACATTCATGTGTGACTACCGGGGGGATGTAAACGTCATCATCCTCCCTCGACAAGTACCAATAGCTGCTTCCGGAATTCGTGAATGTGATGTGTCTTTCATGACGAGTTGTCACTGATTCAGGGTCGCCGGGGCGATTTGTCTCTGACGCTGCGACGATCGCCTCATGTGCGGCCATCGCTTCAGGTGTCAGAACACCATTTGTGCTGTCGGAAGCCGATACTCCAATAGAAGCTAGAAGGATCATTAGGGCCACTCCGATAAGGACAGCAATTGTCTTATTCTTCATTTTAGTCCCTCCAGTCGCAGTACGGTCGGATTACATTCTTCTGGCAGATCACACCTTATGGTGTTAAGGCAGCAGAGTCAACGAAAAGCCATGTCAAAAGACGACAAGTTTTTGTCGTCTTTTGACAGCAGTTGTGTTTGACACTTATAGGACCAAGGTGTAATGAGGTGGCGAACTTCAGGCTATATCGCCCCTCAACACGTCATTTTGTCGGCAGAGTTCACCAACGTTCGCCGCTTGCTCTAAAGTAGGCACAAAGACAGAGGACTCTTCCCAGGTACAGGCCATCGGTGCTGATTCGGGAGTATTAGAACAGCTTGCTGTTGTCCCAGTTGAGGATCTTGCCCACCGGGGTGAGCTCGATGGTGGAGTTGAGGTTCTTCTCGTAGTAGTCCCGGGTCTGCTCGGGCATCACGTCTTGGGCGGTCCGATACGGGGCGTACTTCTCATCGAGGGCGACGGCAATCCTCTGGGCCAGCTCTTCGGAGGGTTCGATCACCCGGCCCACACACTCCACATGCACGGCCCGCAACTCGGCCCAACGATCACCGGCCTCCACCAAGAACGAGCAGCGCTGGTCGTTGCGCACCCGTACCACCTTCTTGCCCCGAGTGACCATGTAGATCTTCTGATCCAGCACCACGTACCACACCGGCAGGGCGATCGGCTGGCCGTTGGCCCGAAGCGTTGTGAAAACGCCGTTCACCGAGTTCTCCAGCATCTCCCAGCACTCCTCAGGCGACATTCGCACCGTGAGCTTGGTCTTCTTCTCAGCCATCGACCAGTTCCCTCAGCTCTCGTCGGAGGATCTTGCCTGAAGCCGACTTGGGAATGGCATCGGTGAACCGCACCTCTCCGAGGTGCTTGTAGGTGGCCATGTGATCGGCGACATGGGCCTTGACCGCCTGCTCATCGAGAGGGGAATCCGAGGCGGCAACCACGAATGCCAGCGGCACCTCGCCGCTCTCGTCGTCGGGGCGACCGACCACTGCGGCATCGGTGATCTGCGGGTGGTCCAGCAGCAGCGCCTCCAACTCGGCGGGGGCCACCTGAAACCCTTTGACCTTGATGAGCTCCTTCAGCCGATCGACGATGTAGACGTGGCCGTCGCCGTCGATCCGGGCTATATCTCCAGTGTGAAGCCAGCCGTCCTCGTCGATGGTCTCGGCGGTGGCCTCTGGGTTGTTGAGGTACCCCTTCATCACCTGGGGGCCGCGGATCCATAGTTCCCCCTCGACATCGATGGGCTGATCTTCGCCCGAGTCGGGGGCGACGATGCGAGCCTCGGTATTGGCCACCGTCAGGCCCACCGACCCCGGCTTGGAATTGCCTGGCGGGGTGGCATGGGAGATCGGGCTGAGCTCGGTCATCCCGTAGCCCTGCACCACATCGCAGCCGATTCGGTCCGATGCCTCCGCGGCCACCTCTGCTCCCAGCGGGGCCGCTCCCGAAAGCACCTGGCGCAGCGACGAAAGATCGAAGTCAGCCACCGCGGGGTGCTTGGCCAGCGCCAGAACGATGGGGGGAACGGCAAAAAACCGGGTCACTTGGTGCTGTTCGATGAGCGAAAGCGCCTGGGCCAAGTCGAAGCGGGGCATGGTCACCAGCGTCGCCCCGTGGTGAAGCTGGTCGTTCATGAGCACCTGCATGCCGTAGATGTGGAAGAAGGGCAGCACCGCCAGCACCACATCGCTGCCCTGGGACGCCACCGAGGAGGCGCACTGCTCGACGTTGTTCACCAGGTTGGCGTGGGTGAGCATCACCCCCTTGGGCAAACCGGTGGTGCCCGATGAATAGGGCAGCACCACCACGTCGGTGTGGGGGTCAACATCGACCTGCGTGATTGGGTCTCCCATCAGCGACTGCATGGGAACGCCCATGGTCGGGCTGGCGGCGTCGATTACCACCACATCGCCTGCCACTCCGGCCTGGTCCATTGCCTCTTGGGCCTGGGGGGCGAACCCGTAGGCAGCAAAGACCAGCTTCGCCCCCGAATCGGTGAGCTGGTAGGCGATCTCCTCCGCTCCGTAGGTGGGATTGACCGTGGTGACTGCTCCTCCCGCGACCGCCACCGCGTGGAACACCACCGGATACCACGGGGAATTCGGCGCTATCAGCGCGGCGACATCGCCTCGCTGGAAACCGCCCGAGGCCAATCCCCCAGCCAGGGAATACACCGACCGCTCGAGTTGGCCGAACGTCAGCGACCACTCCCCCGGCCCGTCGATCACCGCGGCCTGGTCGGCCAACTCCGCGGCCCGCTCCAGTACAAACCCCGTGGCCGGCTGGGAGCTCAGCGGCTCATCGGGCAAAGGGCTGGGATGAACCATCACGAGGTGGCTCAGGCGGGCGTGATGCCGTGGAACGGGCTACCAGCCGCCTGATACTCCTCGAGCAGCTTGAAGAACTCCTCGCCGAAGGGACTCTCACCCCGCAGCGGCATCGCCGCCCGGACCACGGTGAAGTCCAAAGGCGCGAGCTCGGCGGCGGCGTCGAAGTGGCGGACGGCCCCTTCCTCGTTTCCGGCCCGCCGCAGATGGGCGGCCAGTCGGAAGTGAAGGCGGGCAGCTACCTCATCGTCGCTGAGATCAGCGATCTCGCTGTCGGCGTCGTCGGGAACAACACCGTCGTGGACCCAGGCACGGATCTGGTCGAAGTGCCCTTGACAAGTTCGACCGGTGAATTCGCTGAACATGTCGCTTCCGAATTCGTTGGCATTGGGACGGGCGATTCGTCCCTGCTCGTCGATCCACACCACCGCGGGAACATTGCTTATGGCGTATGTCTCGGTCAGGATGTGGTTGGGGTCCATGAGCACCGGGTAAGTGACGCCATCGGCCAACACCCGTACCTCGTCGACGGCCTCGTCGATGGCCACTGCAATCACCATAAAGCCGTCGTCGGCCAGCTCATCGTGCAATTCCTGCCACCCGGGCAGGTCAAAGGCACATCCTCACCAACTGGAGAAGGCGACCAAGAGCCGCTTCTTGCCGACATAGTCCGAGAGGCTTCGCTCCGCGCCGTCGAGATCGGCAAGGGTGAAGTCGGGCGCCTGGCGATCTCGCAGCGCTGCCTGGCGAGTGGCGTTGGGCTGGCCCAACACCACAACGCTGGCGTCAGGGTCAATCACGGTGGGCTGATCCACTGCATTGGCCACCGCGGCCAAATCAAGCTTGTCGCCCACCCGGATTGCCGAGCCGTCTCCGACCAGTACGCATTGATCGCCGCGGCAAAGCCCCTCCGGTTTCAGCGTCCAGCCGACGGCGGCGGAGAGGGCACCGGGCTCGATCAGCGGGCGTCCATCGGCCCACTCTCCGGTGGCAGTGGCCACCTCGTCGCCCAGGATGGTAATTGTCGTCATGCCAGGAACTCCTTGGGTTTGCTACTCAACGGAATCGGTGGGAATCGGATCGCCCACCGGCAGCCAGGATCTTGCTTCGGGTGCATACTCATATCGACGCACCATCGAGCCAGCCGAGTGTTGATCGGGGGAGAGGGCCGCTCCAGCCATGGCTGGGAGATCAAATGTACCCAAGCCCTCGGCGGCGGCAACGAATGTCTCGGGGGTGATGTTCCCTCCGGCCGCCTCCAAGATCTTCACGGTCAACGCGAAGGCCCGACAGTGGTTGGTGGCGCTGCCAACCACCTCGTTATCGGACAGATCAAGCGGCTCATCTCCGAAACGCTCTTCGTAGGCGGCGATGCAGGCTTGAACCTCAGGATCGGCCAGGGACTCCTCCGGGCTGGGCTTGTCGGTTGTAACCGCAAAGGTTCGAGCCAATGCCTCGTCAGTGAGGGACAGATCGTCGGAGATAGTAGTGCGGTCGGCGGCCTGTCCATTGGTTAGGGCAATGGGAACATCCCAGCCGATCCTCTGCGTCGACTGGATAATGCCGTGTACGTTCGAGAGGTTGACAATCATGTCTACTCCGTCGGCCTCCATACGCTGGGCGATGTTGTCGGTGGCCTGCTGGTTTGCCACCGTGTCGCTCAGGGGGGCACCCCTCGGGTAGACCCCCACCACATTGACGCCCGCTTCCTCTAACAGCGGCTGCACCGCATCGGCGTACTCCTTGTCGGGAGGGGCCTCGTAGTAAATGCCCACGTTGTGGCCCTCGAGATCGCCAGCCCGGATCATCTCAGCAACTCCTCCCACCCGCATGCGCGTTTGGTTCATCTCAGTTGCGAAGAACAGGCCGTTGGAGCGGGCCTGGCGTTCGGCGTTCTCGCCGAAGTGCCCGACATAAGGGTGACCGTAGGTCTCGGTGATGCAGAGGGCGTAGTCCTCAAGGAACTGGCCGATGACAACAAAGACCTTCTTGTCCTCCATCAATTCGAGGCATGTCTCTTCGTTGGGGGCTGGGCCAATGGGGAAGAACAGGCTGACATGAACAACGGCGGTGCGGCCGTGGATGCCGCCCCGCTGGTTCAAGTCGTCGGCCAAGGCGGCGTAATAGTCCTCCAGCGGGAACGGGCTGAGGTCGATTCCCATCGATGCCAGCGTCTCAAGGTCGATGGCGGCCACACCAACGTGGATCTCCGTCTCGGTTACCCCCTGGTAGCTGGCGATGAGCTCCACCGGCGTGGGGGCTGGCGTCGGCTCTGCGGGGGCCTCGGCTGGCTCATCGGCTGGCTCGTCGGCCGGTTGTTCGGCGGGCTCCTCAGCAGGCTCCTCCGCGGGGGCCTCAACGGTTTCCTCTGCGGTTTCCTCGGCCGGTGCAGCCGTCTGCTCCTCAGCCGCGGCTGGCTCCGCGGTGTCGGCCGAGCCGTCATCATCGTTTCCACCACAAGCCGCGGCCACCAACGCCAAAACGGCAATCAGCCACCACCATCTTCTAGCGGTCCCAGAACCCCTGTTCATGCCGGGCATGCTCTTTCTCCAATGCTGTGGCTGGATAGGTGTAGGCACGTCATTTGAGCCCCAAGCGAGCGTATTGCTCATCGGGCGCGTCCACATCGTTGAGCGCGGTGTGGAGCAGATCGATCATCTCTTCGGCAGATGGCTCGTGGCTGCGGTTCTCCTGCTCGTTGGGGTCGACGTCGAGGTCGAACAGGAAGTGGCGGTCGTTGCAGGCATTCACCGCTATCCACAGGGGAAGCTTGTCGCCCGGCTCGTAGGGCTGGCGGATCACCGGAACCTCCGAACCCGGCATCGTGTCGAGCCAGGCCCGGTGGTCGGGCGGGGGCAGACCGGGCATGCCGATGTCGCCGAACGGCATGGTGGACCACCGGTTGGACCACATCGAGATGGGGAAGTTCTCGCCCTCGGCTCCTCGAGCGTACTTGTGCTGGCCGTCGGTCACCTGCACCCAGCCGCCGAACACCCCGCCCAGCGCCCACTCTCGGATGGAGTCAGCCTCGCCGCTCAGCAGCGGGACCATGGAGCGGCCGTGGGTGGTCTGCCTCACCTCGGCATCGAAGACGTCGGCCACAGTGGCGAAGATGTCCACGTTGGTGGTCAGCGCCTCGCACACTCCTCCGCCGGGCTTGCCCGGCCAAGAAATTAACAGCGGTGTGTGGCCCAGCGGCTCGTACTGGGGCACGCCGGGCTTGCCCCAGACATCTCGGCCCTCCCGCTCGTCACCCAGGTAGTGGCCGTGGTCGGTACACACGATCAGCGCGGTGTCGTCCCACAGGTCTTGCTCGTCGAAGCGGTCCAGGATCTGTCCGAACCAGTGGTCGATCATCGACAGCTTGGCCCCGTAGTTGGCCCGCACGTGGCGGCCCTCCTTCTCCGAGAAGTGGCCCGAGGCGATGCCCCCGTCAACGTAGGGCGGCCAGATGATCCACTCCTCGTCCCCCCACGGCTCGTCGTGATAGCGGCCGGCCCACGGCGCAGGAGTGTCGAACGGCTCGTGGGGATCGAACTCGTCCACGAACATGAACCACCGGTCGTGATGGGGCGTGTCCTGGGCCAAGAACCGGGCCGCCGCGCTCATCGTCATCGGCCCGGGATAGTCCTCTTCAGCCCGGAAGAACGTGCGCGACCGGTCGTAGGCCCGATCGATGTCCTCAATCCCCCACATCTTGGCCCACCACCAGCCGCCCTTGCGGGCCGGCATGGTCGGGGTTCCGGCCCAGGAGGGGTCGTAGTAAGTGCGCCACGGATCGCCCTCGTGGCCCCGCAAGTAGTCCCAGCAGTGGAAATCGGTGTGGTAGTTCTCCCCGCCAGTCTCGAACAGATGGGGATGATCGGTGACCAGCGCAGTGATCACCCCCTGGTGGCGCAGAACCCGGGTAATGGGCTCCTCCCAGAGCTCGATCGACCCCCACGGCTTCCACAGAAAGTCCAACGCCCCGCACAAAATGTCGTGGCGAGCCGGCATACACGGCAGCGACCCCGTCACATGTCGTGTGAACCGAGTAGCCCGCTCAGACGCGAACCGGTCCAGATTCGGCGTCTCGAACTCGGTGCCCCCGTAGCTCCCCAACATGTGCCGATTCAGCGAATCCAGCAAAACGACCGCGACGTTGGAAGGTCCGCTCATCACATCTCCTGGCTTGGCTCTGACATCGAGTCGATCTGGTCACGCTAGTCTCATGGGCCATCGCAGGCGGAATAAGCCTGTTCAATTCGGGGGGACCGTTGGCCGAGGAACATGCCCAGGGCGAGTCGATAGACGCACTGGCCACAACGGTGCTCGAGGGCGAGGCTGCTCGGCGCGATGCCCAAAAGGCCGACGTGTTGTTCCCCGACGACTTGCTGCCCGGGGTGGGGGGCGAGCAGACCACCCTCAAGGAGGGCCTGCGCAAAGGCGGATTCCAGACCTTCGTCGTGCTTTTGGCGCTGAACAGCCTCGACGAGCTGGAGAACAGCGCGGTGGCCATCTTGGGGCCCGACATCGGCGAAACATTCGGGGTGAGCGACGGGGCCATCACCGCCATCAGCACGGCCTCGCTCATGTTCTTTGTCCTGGGCGCCGGCCCGATGGGCTGGCTGGCCGACCGCTTTCGCCGCGGTCCCATCGTGGGCATCGCCAGCGGGGCCTTCGCCGCCTTCAGCGCCCTGTCGGGGGCGGCAGTGAACGCCCTGATGTTCTTCTTCATGCGGTTCTTCGCCGGCATGTCCAAGGCCAACACCATCACCGTGCATCCCAGCATGCTGGCCGACACCTATCCACTCCAGACCCGGGGCCGCATGTACGCCACCAACGCCGGAGTGGGCCGGGTGTTTTCTGCGATCAGCCCGATTTTGGCCGGGGGCATCGCGGTGTGGATTGGAGGAGGCGACGGATGGCGCTGGGCGTTCTATCTGCTCGGACTGCCCACCGCGGCTTTGGCGATATTTGCGTTCTTCTTGAGAGAGCCGCCCCGAGGCCAATGGGAGCAAAAACACGTGCTGGGCGCGGGGCTCAAGCAGGACAACAAGATGCCCATCTCAGTGGAGGCCGCCTTCGCCCGCATATGGAATATCGACTCCATTCGCAACATGACCATCGCGTTCGCCGCCATGGGCTTCGCCCTCTTCCCGGCCGGTTCGATTCAGTCGTTCTTTTTGGAGGAAGAATTCGGCCTCGACGCCTTAGAGCGCGGCCTGGCGGTTGCCCCCGCAGGGTTCGGGCTGATCTTGTTCCTGCCGTTTGTCGGGCGCCGGTTCGATGCCACATTCCGCAAAGATCCCAATCGAGCGCTGCTGCTGATAGGAGTGTTGCTAGTACCCATCGGGGTGCTGGTTCCCATCCAGTACGCGATGCCCAACCTGGCTCTGTTCATGGTGTTCTCCGCGATCAATTCCACGCTGCTGGGCGGGGCCTTCGCCATGGTGCAGCCGGCCATCCAGGCGGTGTTCCCCTACCGCCTGCGAGGCATGGGCACCGCCATCTTGACCTTCTTCATGGTCATGGTGGGCGGTGTGGGAGGCAGCATCATCGCTGGCTTCCTCCAAAATGAGCTCGGCGAGCAAACCGCTATCACCATCATCACCGCGGTAGCCATGCCTATCGGCGCCTACTTCGTGCTGCGGGGGGCCGGCCGGCTGCGGCGCGATCTCTCCCTGGTGGTTGGCGAGCTGAGAGAAGAACAAGAAGAAGAGCGCCGCCAAGCTGAAACCGACCCCGACGACATCCCGGCCATCCAAGTGGTCGATGTCGATTTCAGTTACGGACAAGTGCAGGTGCTGTTCGACCTCGGCTTCGAGGTGCGCAAACAGGAGACGCTGGCTTTGTTGGGCACCAACGGTGCGGGGAAGTCCACCGCGCTCAAGGTGATCACCGGCCTAGTGACCCCTGAGCGGGGAGTGGTGCGCTTGCACGGTCAGACCATCACGTTCGCCACTCCCGAGCAGCGGGCCGCCATGGGATTGCACATGCTGCCCGGTGGGGCCGGGGTTTGGAGCGACCTGTCGATCCGCGACAACTTGCTCATGGGGGCCTACGCCTACCGTAAGGACCCCGACGACCGGGACCGCCGCATCGAGAGGGCCTTCGATTTGTTCCCCGACCTGGCCCATCGGCCCAAAGAGCGAGCCGGCAACCTATCCGGCGGCCAGCAGCAGATGCTGGCGCTGGCCCGGGTGATGCTGCACGAGCCCGAGGTGCTGATGATCGACGAGCTGTCGCTGGGTTTGGCCCCGGTGGTGGTGCAGTCGCTGCTGGAGACCATCGAAGAGCTCAAAGCCCAGGGCCAGACCATGATCATCGTCGAGCAGTCGCTGAACGTGGCGTTGGCCATTTCCGATCGCGCCGTGTTCTTGGAGAAGGGGCAGGTGCGCTTCGAGGGTCCGGCCCAAGAGCTGGCCGAGCGGGATGATCTGGCCCGAGCGGTGTTCCTGGGCACCGAGGGCGGCTGATGGCCTACGCCTCCGCCCCGGTGCTTGGAACCTGGATTACCCAGCAACTGGCGTTCGACGGGGTGGTCAACGGGTTGGTGACCGGACTGGTGGCCATGGGCATCGTGCTGATCTACCGCTCCACCCGGGTGATCAACTTCGCAGTGGGCAACATGGGGATCATCTCCGCCTCCATGATGGCGTTGCTGATGCTGAACTATGGCTGGCCGTTCTGGCTGGCCCTGGTGGTCTCGCTGGCGCTGGGCGTGCTGTTCGCCGCCGCGGTGGAGCTGACCGTTATCCGCCGCCTGTTCAAATCACCCCGGGTGATCGTGCTGGTGGCCACGGTGGGCATCGCCCAACTGGCCCAGCTCGTTGTCTCCCAACTCCCCGACATCGAGGCCGCCGGGCAGAGATACCCGGTGTTCATAGGCTCGATCTGGGAGGACGTCTGGTTCACCGATATTCGCGTGCGCGGCCCCCAGCTCACCATCCTCATAGTGGTGCCGTTGCTGGCCATGCTGCTGGGCTGGCTGATGAACCGAACCACATTCGGCAAGTCGGTGGCCGCCTCAGCCAACAACCCTGAACTCTCCCGCTTGTCGGGGATCAACCCCAAAACAGTGTCCACCTTCGTGTGGGTGATGGCCGGGCTGTTGGCCTCGATTTCGATGGTCATGCTCTCGGGGTCAACCGGGCAAATCGCTGGCCTGGCCAATCTCGGGCCCCAGACCCTGGGAAAGGCGATGGTGGCCGCGGTACTGGCCGCCATGGTCTCCTTCCCCCGGGCCATGCTGGCCGGGGTGCTGATCGGCGTGCTCGAAGCCCTGTTTCGCTTCAACTTCTTCACAGAGACCGGGCTCATTGACTTCGTCATCTTCTTGGCGGTGCTGGTGGCGGTGTATTTCCAGAGCCGCAGCCAGGGCGAGACCGGGGTTTTCTCCTTCACTCCCAAGATGCGGCCAATCCCCGAGCGGCTGCGGGAGGTGTGGTGGTTGCGGCATCTGAACCGGATCGGGCTGGGTGCGCTGTTGGTGCTCGGCATCGTGTTAGTGCAACTTCCCGGCATCACCAACCTGCCTTCTCGCCAACTCCTGTACGCCACTGTGCTGTGCTTCGCGGTCTGCGGCGTTTCGGTCACCATCATCACCGGGTGGGCTGGCCAGCTCTCCTTGTCTCAGATGACCTTCGCCGGCATGGGTGCCCTGTTCGCCGCCGGGCTCAAGCGGGGCCTGTCCATGGACTTCACGGTGGGAACCGGGTTCTTGCCCGGCGACGCTTTGTCGTACGACTTCTTCGACGTCCAGTTCGAGGCCAGCGGTATACCGTTCATGGTGGCCATCCCGGTGGCCGGGCTGTTCTCCGCGTTGGTGGCCGCAGTGATCGGAGTGGGGTCGCTGCGGGTACGCGGCCTCTACCTGGCGGTGACCACATTCGTGTTCGCACTGGCCGCCCAGCAGTACCTCTATCGGCGACCGTTCTTTTCCGGGGGCAACGCGTCGTCGGTATCGTTTCGCAGGGGCGAGCTGTTCGGGCTAGACCTCAGGTCGCAGAAGACCTACTACTACGTCTGCTTGGCCTTCCTGGTGATCGTGGTCATCATCGTCAGTCGGCTGCGCCGCTCGGGAGTGGGACGCACCATCATCGCGGTGCGCGACAACTCAGATTCTGCGTCGGGTTACACGGTCGGGCCGGTGCGCTCGAAGCTGTCTGCGTTTGCGATGGCCGGAGGCATCGCTGGTCTGGGCGGCGCCATGTTGGCCGGGCTGGTGCAAAACGTCCCCATTGGTGAGCGCTTCTTCCAGGTCGAGAACTCGTTGCAGATTGTCGGAATGGTGGTGATCGGCGGGCTCGGATCGTCAATCGGCGCAGTGCTGGGGGCGATCTGGATCCACGGACTCCCCAATCTGTTCAACAGCGCTGAAACGGTTGCGCTGTTCTCCTCCAGCATCGGACTCCTGCTGGTGCTCATGTACTTCCCCGGCGGGCTGATTCAGATCGCCTACAGCGCCCGCAACGCTCTTATCGGCATGGCCGAGCGGCGATTGGGCCCCGACCCCGGGGGCAAGACCGTGCAGGCCGCGCCCACCAGCCTGACCCGACTTGAAGACCCCCGGCCCTCCACCGACCCTATGCTGGCGGGGCGCGACATCTCCGTGCGCTTCGGCGGAGTGGAGGCGGTGTCGGAGGCCACCGTGGTGGTGCGTCCCGACGAGATCGTGGGCCTTATCGGGACCAACGGCGCCGGCAAGTCGACGTTCATGAATGCGGTAGGCGGGTATGTGCCGTCCAGCGGTCGGGTGGAACTGCTCGGTGCCGACATCACCCGGCTTTCCGCTCCCCGGCGGGCCCGCGCCGGGCTGGGCCGCACCTTCCAGACCGCTGCCCTGTTCCCCGAGCTGACGGTGCGGGAGACGGTGCAGGTGGCCCTAGAGGCTCGGGGTCGAACGCCGATTGTGAGCACCGCCTTGCATTTGCCCCACAGTTTCACCCTGGAGCGCCGACGGCGGGCCGAGGCCGATGAGCTGATCGACTACCTGGGGCTGGGGCGCTACGCCGACTCCTACATCAGCGACCTGTCCACCGGCACCCGACGCATCGTGGAGATCACCGGCCTGTTGGCCCTGGGCGCCCGAGTGCTGTGCCTTGACGAGCCCACCGCCGGAGTGGCCCAGCGGGAGACCGAGGCATTCGGCCCGCTCATCGTCAACATCCGCCGGGAGTTGGGCGCGGCAATGCTGATCATCGAGCACGACATGCCCCTGATCATGAGCATCAGCGACCGGGTGTACTGCCTGGAGGCCGGCAAGGTCATCGCCGAGGGATCACCCTCCGAGGTGCGCAACGACCCCCTCGTGATCGCCAGCTATCTCGGCACCGACGAGCGGGCCATCGCCATCAGCGACGTCTGACCCGCAAGGCTGGAGTCTCACTCTCCTGAACAGCCCGCCTCAGTACCGGGGGTTGCGGGGGCCGAAGAACAGGCGGTCGGCGTTGGCGTAGAGGTACTTGTCGAGCACGCCGTCGCGCAGGTCGAGATCCCAGGCCTCAGTGATGCAGCGGCGCATGTCCAGGGCCGGATGGTCGGAGGCGAAGATAACCTTGTCCTGTCCCCGGGTGTTCATGAAGTGGATGAATTCCTCCGGGAGCCGCTTGGGGCTATAAGCCGAGGTCATGAGGTGGAGGTTCTTGTACTTGATCATCAGGCGCATGGCCACCCCCCACCACGGGTCGGCTCCATGGGCCATGCACAGCTTCAGGTCGGGAAAGCGCAAACAGATCCGGTCCAACAGCATCGGGTCTTGGCCCTCGCCGGGCATGGGCGGGCCGGGAATGCCTGTGTTTATGGAAAGCGGCAGATCTAGCTCGGTGCACTTGGCGTAGAGCGGGTAATACACCGGGTCGCTGGGGGGAACATCCACGCCGAAAGGCACTACCCGGGCCAGCGCCACCGGATACTGCTTGACCATGTCCTCCAGCTTCCACAGCACCGGCATCATTCCCCGGGGATCGAGATGGAGAGCCAGAGCGAACCGCTCGGGGTAACGCTCCACGAAATCGAAGGGACGGGGGTTGTCCTCGCCGACCGTAGCCTGGATGACGGCCTTCTCCACCCCGAGCTCGTCCATGAGCGGCAGCAGCTCCTCGGGGGTGAAACTGCGGAAGAAATCGGCCCCGCCGTGGAGATAGTCCTCTTTGACCCGGATCAGGTACTCGGGGGGCTCGTAGTCGCCCATGTTCACGTTCACCCAGCAATCAATTGCTCTCGGCGGCATGGCCCGACGCTATCTCGGCTGGGTCTCCCGTCCGGACTCGATGGAATCTCTGATAGGTACCTCGCATCGCCAGGAACCAGAATCAAGCCATGGCCACTGCCCTGGAAGGGTTGCGAGTCTTGGAGCTCGGCTCGGGAGCGGCTGCTGGTATCGCCGGAATGGTCTTGGCCGAGAACGGAGCAGAGGTGGTCAAGGTCGAATCGCCCGACGGTGACCGAGACCGGGGCCGACCCGGTTTCACCGTCTGGCATCGGGCCAAGAAGAGCGCAGTTCTCAATCTGGCCGACGACAATGACCGGGACAGATTTTTCGAGTTGGCCCGGAAGGCCGACGGGGTAATCGCGGCGTTCCGACCATCGACCGCCACAAGTCTCGGGGTTGACTACGAGACCCTGAGCCGGCTGAACGATCAGCTGGTGTACGCCGCCATCACCGGCTTCGGCGAATCCGGACCCTGGCGGGACCTTCCCGGCTACGAGCAAATCGTGGCGGCCAAGAGCGGACGGATGACCACCTACGAAGGGGTGCGCCCCGGCCCGGTGTTCACCCCGGTGCCCATCGCCTCCTATGGAGCGGGAATGCTGGCCGCAGTCGGGCTCATGGCCGGCATCTGGGCCCGAGAAAGCACTGGCCGGGGGCAGCGGGTCCATACCAGCCTCCTCCACGCACTCAGCGTGTACGACATGACCAGCGGACACGGCAACCGCACCAACATGCCGCCCGAGCCGGGAAAGGTCTATGGGATCATGCGAGTGCCGTTCATGACCGCCCCCACCAAGGACGGCCGGTTCATCCAGATGTGCAGCCGCCAAGCCCACCACTACCGCCGGTGGCTCACGGAACTAGGGCTCGAGGAGCTGCTGGACGACCCCGATCTGGCCAATGCCCCCGACCTGTGGCCCAGCGAGGAGCGACTGGCCTCGGCTATCGAGGCCATTCAGGCCGGAATGGAGCAGCGAACTGCCGAGGAGTGGATGAACGTGTTCTCGGCCAAAGACATCGGGGGCGATCCGTTCCTGGCCCCGCGGGAATTCCTCGACCATCCCCATTGCACCGAGAACGGACGCCGCCAAGAGGTAGTTGATCCAGAGATGGGCCCCACGGTGCAGATCGGCCCGCTCGGTTTGTATTCCGAGTCGCCGTCTGTGGTCGGCCCGCCCGCACCCCGACTGGGAGAGCACACCGATGAGGTGCTGGCCGGCTGGCCTTCGACCGCCTCCCCTTCTCCCTCGGCTAGTGGGAATGATCCAGCTTCCGACCTGCCTCTGGCTGATATCACCATCTTGGACGTCGGCTACTTCTACGCCTGCCCGTTCGCAGCCACGCTGCTGGCTGAGGCAGGTGCCCGGGTGATCAAAGTGGAGCCGCCCACCGGCGATCCCGGACGGCGCAACTGGACCACCGACTACGTGAAGTCGCTGGTGGGCAAAGAGTCAATCGTCTTGGACCTCAAGACGCCTGAGGGGCTCGACATCCTCTACCAGCTGGTCGACAGAGCTGACGTCTTCCTGCACAATTTCCGGCCAGGGACTCCCGAGCGGCTGGGCATCGACGCGGAGTCCGTGATGGGCCGCAATCCCCGCCTGCTTTACGTATACGCCTCGTGTTTCGGCAGTCGGGGGCCGTGGGCCCACAAGGCGGGATTCCATTCGTCACCCAATGCCATTGCCGGCGCCGGGATGGTGGAGTCGGGTGAACAGAACCCGCCCCGCAACCGCACCTACGGCGACCCCACCGCCGCCCTGGCTACCGCGGCGGCCATCATGGCCGGCGTGTTGGCTTGCCGCCGCATAGGTCGAGGCCAGAAGCTGGAGACCACCATGCTCACCGCCACTGCTTACGCCGTGGCTGAGTGGGGGATCCAACACTCGGGTCTTCCATCGCCCGTGGTGGACTCCGGACAGTACGGCTTCCACGCCTACCAGCGGCTGTACGAGACCGGCGACGGGTGGCTGCTGCTGGATGTGCATCGAAACCGCGAGCGACAGGCATTGGGCGCGGTGCTTGGCATCGAGCTTCCCGAACTGCCCTCCTCGGAACTCTCAACCCAGCTAACCGGAGTGTTCAGTACAGACTCGGCTGAGGCTTGGGAAGACCGGCTGCTGGCGGCCGGAGTGCCCGCGGCCCAAGCTGATCGGGGTGACTTCTTGCGCAATATGTTGAATGAGAACCACATGCGGGAAAGCGGCGTGGCCGTGGAAGCCGAACAAGACGAACTGGGCTCGTACTGGAGAGCCGCTCCGACCATGCAATTCTCGTCTGCCCCCACTCCGCTGGCCCCTACACTCCCCCTCGGTTGGGCCACAATGGAGATATTGGGTGAACTTGGTTTCGATCATGAGGAAATCACCACGCTTCACGATGCCGGGGTGACCAAGCCCATCGGACACGGCCTACCCAGCTAAAGGACCAATGAGCGAATCTTCTGAACTTCAGACATCCGTGTTGGCCTGCATGGATCACCGATTGGATCCTGTTGCCATCCTGGGGATCAATCCCCACGAGGCCCACGTTGTCCGTAACGCTGGGGGCTATGTGACAGAAGACGCCATCCGCTCCATTTGCCTGTCGCAGCAACTCGTCGGAACCAACCGCATTGTGGTGCTTCACCATACGGATTGCGCGGCCTCCAGGCATTCTGCCGAGGGCTACCGGGCGTTGGTGGAAGCCGGTACCGGCGTCTCACCGACCTGGGATGTGGAACCGGTCGGCGACCCTCGCGAGCGGGTTCTGGCCGCGATGGAGCAGCTCCGGGCATCGCCCCTGCTGGACACAGCCAACTTGGAAGGCTACGTCTACGACGTGGATGACGGCAGCCTGACCTCGGTGGAGTAGCCGCCTACCTCGACGACATCGGGAGCATCTCGTCACCGGCGATGCCTGCCGACGATTCGCTCATCGACGAAACAATGGCCCCTCGGTTGTGAGGAGTGAGAATGAACTCACTGGCGGCCCGGTTGTGCTCGCCAACCACATAGGTCGGCCCGTTGTGGAGGTTGGCCAAGGCTTCATCGGCGACATCTGCGGCCTCCATCGGGCTGTGGGCGCTCAAGTCGGCCCCCATCCGCCGGTGGGAGGGGGTATCGGTGGCCCCGATCACCATGGCGATGGCGTCCACCCCGTAGATTCCGAGCTCTCTCCACAGCCCTTCGGCAAGAACCCAGTCATACGCCTTCGAGGCGTTGTACACCGACTGATGGGTTGAGCCGGCAAACCCGGCCACCGAGCCGACCAAAACAAGGCCGCCCCGACCTCGCTGGATCAGCCGAGGGGCAAAGCGATGGGCGAACAGCGTCGTGGTGCGACAGTTCATGTTCACCAGGGCGAGAAGGTCTTCCTCGGGCCATTCGGGGAAGTAGTTGAACCGGATGGTGGCCCCGGCGTTGAAGATCACCAGTCCGACGTCGAGGTCTTCGGTCAACTCGGCCGCCATGGCCGCCGCATCGGCGTGGCCCAGGTCTACCGAGGCGGTCCGAACCTCGACGCCGTGCTCGGCTCGGATATCGGCGGCCAGAGCATCTAGCGGAGCCTGGCGACGAGCAAGCAGCACCGAGTTGATCCCCTCGCGGGCAAGGCGGCGGGCAAATGCCTCCCCGGTGCCCTCCGACCCTCCCGCGATCAAGGCCCACGGGCCGTAGCGGTCGGAAAAATCAGCCGGGAGTTCCCAATTCATGGCCTGAGGCTAGCCACAACCTGAGTACCTCCGGTCACCCGGAAAGAAGGTGCGTGGACCAGCACCGGTATTTCGGCGGTGGGCCACTAACCTCGCCCCGTGGATTTAGGAATCAGCGGACGACGGGCGCTCGTGGCTGCCTCCTCAGCCGGGTTGGGCTTGGCCACCGCGGTAGCACTGGCCGAAGAGGGATGCCGGGTGGTTATGAACGGGCGAGACCCGGACCGGCTCAATGATGCGGCTGAGGGCGTGCCCGGTGCCATCCCCATCGTCGGCGACGTTTCCGACGCGGCCGGAGCGACCGCACTGGTGGACGCCGCCACAGAGGCGCTGGGCAGCATCGACATCCTGGTCACCAACGCCGGCGGACCTCCTGGCGGCAACTGGGTGAGCACCGACGTCGACCTCTACCCGGCTGCGCTGGAGCTGAGCCTGTTGTCGGTGGTGGCCATGACCAAGGCGGCCGTTCCGGCCATGCAGGCCCAGGGCTGGGGCCGGGTGCTGGCCATCACTTCGGTGTCGGTACGCCAGCCGCTGGACATGCTCATCTTGTCCAACACGGCTCGGGCCGGGGTCACCGGCTACCTCAAGACCATGGCGAACCAGGTGGCGGCCGACGGTGTGACCGTGAACTCCCTTCAGCCCGGCTACCACGCCACTGACCGGCTTCGGCAGCTATTCGGCGACCAGATGTCCGATCTCGAGTCCACAGCCGCCACCCGATCGGTGGGCGAACCCGCTGACTTCGGCCGAATCGCCGCATTCTTGTGCTCTGAGCACGCCCGATTCATCACCGGCACCGCCCTCCCCGTGGATGGCGGACTCTGCGCCGGACTGCAATAGGCCAAAGGAGAAGACATGATCCGCCACGTTGTGATGTTCAAGTTCCGAGACGACGCCGACGAGGCCCAGCGCCAGGCGGTACACGACGCCATCGCCACCATGCCCGAGGCCACCGGGGTGACCGAGGCCTACACCATCGGACCGGATCTAGGGCTGGCTGAGGGCAATTTCGACTTCGTCGTCGTCGGGGATTTCGCCGACCAAGAGGCCTACTTGACGTACCGCGACCACCCCGAGCACCAGCGGATCGTCTTCGACATCATCCGCCCGGCCATCACCGACCGAGCCGCAATCCAATTTGAGATTCCCTAAGTGGGCATGATCCCCGGAGAGGGGTAACCGGCGGTGAAGCCGCCGTCTGAGATGAACTCCGACCCGGTGGAATACGAGCTCTCGTCAGAGGCCAAGAACAAAGCAAGGCGGGAGATGTCCTCGGGAACTCCGGCCCGGCCCATGGGGGCCATCCGAGCCGAGTAAGCCTCCAGATTCTTGTGTACCTCCTCAGGAGTCCTCTCCTCCGTGGATCCCATGTGGGTGAGGATGAATCCGGGGTGGATGGAGTTCACCCGGATGCCCACTGGGGCCAGTTCCATAGCCGCGGTCTTGGTCATCCCTCGCACCGCCCACTTGCTGGCGATATAGGACGTGAGGTTGTTCATGCCGATAAGCCCGTCGATAGAGGAAATGTTGATGATCGATCCGCCGCCCGACTCGGTCATCGGCTTCACCGCAGCCCTCATCCCGAGGAACACGCCGGTCTGGTTCACCTCAGTGACCCGCCGGTAGCTATCCAGCGTCATCTCGGCCAATGGGGCCACCTCGGCAATCCCGGCGTTGTTCACCAGCACGTCAAGCCGCCCGAAGTTCCCCATCACCGCATCTATAGCCGCGGCCCAGTCTTCCTCCCGGGTCACGTCCAAGTGCTGGTAAATCGCGCTCGGGCCGATGTCGGCGGCCACCGCGGCACCCTCGTCGTCGAGAATGTCGGCCACCATCACTTTGGCTCCCTCCGCGGCGAACACCCGGCAGTGGGATTGGCCCATACCCCGAGCACCACCCGAAACCAGCGCAACCTTGTTGTCCAAGCGCCCCATGCTTCCCTCCGTTTTCTAACGACAGCGGCCATGAGGGTAGCGTTTCCCGAGCGATATGACGGCAATAGCGAACGACCCGCTGCTTTCCCCGTTTCCCGAGGGCTGGTTTTTCGTCACCAGCCGCAAATCGCTAGATGAGAACTCCAACCTCATCCGAAAGGTCTGGATGGGCGAGGAGATCATCGTCTGGTGCGACGACGACACTGGTGTCTGTGTGGCTGACGCTTTCTGCCCGCATTTGGGCTCGGATCTGGGGCCCGAGGTGGGGGGCTGTGTTCGCGACGGCCGGCTGGTGTGTCCCTTCCATGGATTCGAATACGACACCGGCGGCCAGTGCGTGTCCACTCCCTTTGGCCCTGCCCCCAAGGCGGCTCGGCTTCGGGTATACGAGACCCGGGAAATCGCCGGTCTGATCTTCGCCTGGTGGGGCATCGAGGGGCGGGCACCGCAGTGGCACCTGCCTGCCGGGGAGCCCGACCAAACCGGCTGGAGCAGACACCACATTTGGATTTCCCGCTTTCCCGGCCATCCCCAAGAGACAACGGAGAACTCCGTCGACCTAGCCCACCTGACCCACGTCCACGGCTACGACAGCGTCAGCCGCGTCGATCCATTGGAGATAGAGGGGCACTTCCTCAGAAGCCGTTTCGACTTTGCCACCACCCGCAAAGTCGCCAAGATCGCCCGGCTGAAGCTCTCCGTTGAGGCCAACGCTCTCATCTACGGCCTGGGCTACTCCTACGTGGAAGTGCGCGAGGTGACAATCGGATTGGATATGCGCCTCTGGATATTGGCAACGCCTGTCGACGGCACTCACATCGACTTGACGGTGGTGTCGCAGACGGGACCTCTGCTCAAACCAGGCCGCTGGATTGCGGGTCTGGCATTTCTGCCCCAGAGGCTGCGACCTCCCATCATCAACAGGTTCATGGCCTACTTTGAGAAACGAGACGTTTTGCAAGACGTGCCCATTTGGAGCGCCAAGCAATACCGCCCCCGTCCCCGCCTGTCGCGTTCTGAAGGCGAGATCGGCCAATACCGCGCCTACTGCGCCCAGTTCTATTCCGATACGTCTGCTACCGCAGACTGCGACACAACGGTCGCCGACCAGGCTGCGGCCAACTAAGGGAGAAGGACGGCGAGAGTGGCCAAGAGAGCAAAGCCCAATACCCAGCAGAAAATCGCCATCGTCGGCGGCGGCATCTCGGGACTGGGCGCGGCGTGGGGGCTGCACCATCAGCCGGACCGATTCGACTTTCGACTGTACGAAGCGCAGGAGAAGCTCGGCGGCAACGCCATCACCGCCCAGATGCCCCAAGACGACGGCAGTTCGATCCCCTTCGACATCTCGGTCACCGCCTGCATCCCGTCGGTGTACGACCACATCCTGTTGCTGATGAAGCAGTTCGACATCGAGTTGCTCGACACCAAGTTCAGCTACAGCGTGAAGTACGGCGGCCAGATCTATGCCCACGATTTCGATTCCGACATCAGAGAGCAGCTGAAATCGGAAATCGCCAAGTTCCAACGCCTCCTGCGACGCCTGCACCGCTTCGGATGGCTCACCAATTCCCAGTCGAAGGCGCTGAGCCTTCTCAACCCCTACAACTACGTGAGCATGGGCACGCTGCTGAATCTGGGCGGGTTCTCCGGCGACTTCAGGTACAAGGTTCTCAAGCCCATGTTCGTCAACTTCCTCATGGCCACCAACGTGTTCGACATGCCGGCATCGCTGTTCGCCCGGTATCTGGAGTTCTTCGACATCGAGTCGGCCACGCCCATGCAGACGTGGGACCAGGGAACCCAGCGCATCTACCAACACATGTCAGCCGGCTTCCAAGACAAGATCTACCTGAACCGGCCGGTGCAAAAGGTGTACCGGTCGAAGTCCGGTGTGGTGGTGGTGGACGCGGCCGGTGCTCGGGAGGAATTCGACGAGGTGATTTTCGCGTGCAATGCGAACCAGACGTTGATGATGCTCGACAAGCCCACTGCCCTTGAGCGCTATCTGCTCTCGTCGATTCGCTATGAGAGCGAGCTCCACAACCACACCGTCGTCCACTACGACTCCTCGGTGCTCCCCGAAAACGAGGTGAAGCCGCTGACCACCCGCAGCAACCACATCGAGCAGTACGGCGCGAGACCGGACAACTACGAGATCACCTACATCATGCACAACCAGCAGCCGTGGGTCAACCGGTCGGACAAGCCCTGCTTGGTGACCTATAACGCCATCTCGCCAATCGACGAGGACAAGATCGTCAAGAGGTGGTGGTTCCAGCACATCGTGCACGACGTGCGCCACGTCGCCTGGCTGGTCAACCTGTTCCGCTTCGTCCAGGGCAAGCGGCGCACTTGGCACTGCGGCGCCCACACGCTGATCAACAGCCAGGAGACCTGCTTCATCACCGGACTCGCCGCGGCAAGACAGCTCGGCGCCGACTACCCCTTCGACGATCCCGCGGCGAGGCGCGCCTTCAACTTCTACGGGAGCCTGATGTACGGGTGGCGCTTCAAGAAGGCGAAGCGCTAAGACAGCGTCAGCCGATTAGCTCGCGTCGCTTTCCGGCGATGTGGAACTTGAGCTTCTTGTTCGGAGACATCGACGCGAACGGGGAGATCTTGAACTTGTACTTCTTCGGGGCGACTTCGAGTTCGAAGTAGTGGGCGATCATCAATAGATCGATCAGCATCTGAAGTTCCGCCATCCGCCAGCCCATGCACGTGTGGGTGCCCAAACCGTATGGGGCATAGGTGGAACCGAGGTGTTCCTTGCGCGGCGCCTTGTAGCGGTCGATATCGAAGGTGAACGGATCGGGAAACACATCGTCCATGTAGTGGGTGGCTGTGGTGGCGATGAACACCCGCACCCCCTCCTCGAGTTCGAATCCCTCCACCACGCATGCATTCATCACGTTGCGAACCGACATCGAGAGGGTCGGCCACATGCGCAAGCACTCCATGATGAAGCGGCGGCTGATGTCGTTCCCAGGCCCAGTCAGCGCCTCGACGTCGGGATCGCCGTCGGCGAACAGGGCATCGGCCTCCGCCCTGATCTGCTCGTAGAACTCCGGCCTGGTCAACATGGCGTAGACGATGAAGCTCAGCTCGTCGCCCACGTACATGCTGGCCAGAAGCGGCGTGGAGAGCACGAACCGAAGATTCGACTCGGGTAGGAACTGCTTGTCGCTGGTGTGCATGCTCAGCAGATCGTCGACCAATTCCCGTGGGCAACCCGCCCGCTGGGCGGGGGTGTGGACCTTTTGGACCCGGTCCACCACCTCGTCGATTGTCTTCCCCCGGCGCCTCATGCCCGGGGTCTTCAACATGAACTTGGGGAGAGATTTGGCAACATGCGTCTGGAGCGCACGCTCCTTGAACTTCTGAAGATCTTCGATGATGTCCTGCGACTCAATGCTGGCCAGCAGCGGCGACGTCTGGGCGTTGACGAAATTCCGGCACATCGTCACCGCGGGCAGGGTTTCTCCGACGTTCCAAGCAGACATTTCCTTTCGCGCGTAGCGGTAGACCACTTCGAGCGACTCTTCCAGCCTGGTGCGGGAGTACGCGGGCTGGATGGACTTGCGATAGCGGAAGTGGTCGGCACCGTCGAGGGCGGGCAGCAACCCAGCACCGCCATAGACCTTCTCGAAGTCCGTGAAATAGTCCCGAGCCCTCAAATACATGCGGCCATTGCGGTGTACCCAGTGATTCATCTCCGGCCCGGCGAGGAAGATGCTTCGCTCCTGGAAGGGAATGCGGACCTCGAACACCGAGCCGTGCTTTTCGTGAAGCTCCGCGAACAGCGCCGGGAGGTTCCCACTGCGCACATGCTTGCTGCGCAACAGCTTGCGCATCTTGACAACGGGGATGGGCTTGGTGAGGGTGGATCGACGTAACAGCGGGCTGGCGATGTTCTCGCTGACCGCGGTGGCGATGGAGCGGCCGATCAGGTCCATTTTCAGGATTTGCTCGACACGCTGCTCCGACTCCTCATCGAGCTCGAAGATGTAGCGCAACACGTCGCAAGTATCGATGAGGCAGACGATGACCACGTCTCTGGGACTCGGAATCTCGTTGTAGAAGATCGCCTTGCTGATTCGGGTCTTGACGAACTCGACAGCGGTGCCCACCTCGGTACTGGTGTGGAACCCCGACATCCAGGCTCCTCGGGCCAGCGACCAGAAATCGCCCTCGTGGTGTTGCAGGATCCTCAGGTCGACCAAGCGATCCAAGGTCCTATCGATGATCGACTCTGCTTTGGGAGCGAGCCGCTCGATCCAGTACTGGGCGTTGTACTGCCCCGGCTCCTGCGCGATTTCGGCCAGGATGGGGTCGAGACAGGGATCGCCCGTCACCTTCGTGTCCAGAAGAATCAAGGACTCCATGTCGGTGTCGATGCGATAGAGGAAGGAAAGCTCGGCGAGCGCGGCGCCGACGACGGTGCAATTCAGTGTCCACCCGGGTACCTGGCGGAAGTAACCGCTCTCCTCATTCAAGAGCGTCAAGACGAACTCGTCGAGCAGGCTCAGCGGCGTTGCGTTGGCCTCTACTTCGGTTTCGACGCGCGTCATGAGTGAGCGTTCCCGTGTTTCACGCTACGAACTCTAATCTCCAGCGTCCTGAACGACAATCACACTGCTGTCGTCAAAGGACATTCCAAGATCTAAAGATCTCTCCGTTTTCTACCGGAAGCGGCCACGAGGGTAGCGTTTTCCGAGCCACTGAGAGAGGTACACATGAGCACGCAGCAAGCAGCAGCCAGCGGCAACGGGGGACGAGACCTGCGGATCGCCATCATCGGGGCCGGGCCGGGCGGGCTGTGCGCCGCCATTCGGCTCCGCCAGTCGGGATTCGAGAACTTCACCGTGCTGGAGAAGGGCAGCGGCGTGGGCGGCACCTGGTACCACAACCGCTACCCCGGCTGCGCTTGCGACATCCAGTCGGAGCTCTACTCGTTCTCCTTCGAGATAAACACCACCTGGACCCGCCCCTATGCCCGCCAGCCCGAGATCTTGCGCTACATGGAGCACTGCGCTGAGAAGTACGAGGTGCTCCCCCACTGCCGGTTCAACGACGCCGTCAAATTGGCCCGCTGGGACGACGACAGCGCCACATGGACGCTGACCACCGAGTCAGGCGCCGAGGTCACCGCCGACGTGGTGATCAGTGCCCTGGGCATGTTCAACGACGTTCCCCTGCCCGACATCGAGGGGCTGGGCTCGTTCGAGGGCAAGACCATCCACTCGGCCCGGTGGGACTGGGAGCACGACCTCACCGGTGAGACAGTCGGCGTGATCGGCTCGGCGGCCAGCGCCGTGCAGCTCGTCCCCGAGATCGCCCTCGAGGTGGGCCAGCTCCAAGTGTTCCAGCGCACCGCCAACTGGGTGCTGCCCAAAGAAGACGACCCTTACACCGCCGAGGAGATGGCCGCCCGCCAGGCCGACCCCAGCATCGTGGCGGCCCGCCGCGACGAGCTGTTTGAGCAGGTGGACACCGGCATGGCCTTCAAAGATCCCGTGAGGCAGGCCGAGATGGAGGACATCGGCCGCCGAGCCCTCGAAGCGGTGACCGATCCCGAACTGCGGGCCAAGCTCACCCCCACTCACATGTGGGGCTGCAAGCGGCCGCTGTTCCACAACGAGTACTTCACCACCTACAACCGCTCCAACGTAGAACTGGTTACCGACGCCATCGAGCGCATCACCCCCAAGGGGGTGCTCACCGTGGACGGCACCGAGCGGGTGATGGACACCATGGTGCTGGCCACCGGGTTCTCCACCACCAAGTACCTCTCGGCCATTGAGGTAACCGGCCGGGGAGGTTTGGACATCGAGGATGCCTGGAACGACGGTGCCACCGCCTACATGGGCATCACCACCGCCGGGTTCCCCAACCTGTTCATGCTGTACGGCCCCAACACCAACAACGGCTCGATCATCACCATGATCGAGTACCAGGTGGACTACGCCCTGGCCCACATCCAGCGCCTAGCCGAACAGCGTTTGGCCTGGGTGGACGTAAAGTCCGAGCCCATGGACCGCTACAACGAGTGGGTGCAGGAGGGAATCTCCGAGATCAGGCCCTGGAATGCCAGCTGCAACGGCTACTACCGCAGCCCCAGCGGCCGCATCGTTACCCAGTGGCCCCACAACATGACCACCTTCAAAGACCAGACCGCCGCCATCGACGAAGACGCCTACGAGGTGGCATCACTGCCAGCGGACTGAATCGCAGTCGGAGCGCAACCAGAAACCACCTAAATCGACAAGGGGCAAAGCGAATGACAGGAAGACTGGAAGGCAAGGTTGCGCTCATTTCTGGCAGCGCTCGGGGCCAAGGCGAGGCGGAGGCCCGCCGATTCGTCGCCGAAGGGGCCAAGGTGGCCATCACCGACCTGCGCGACGTGCTGGGCGAGCAGCTGGCCGCCGAGCTGGGCCCTGACACCTTCTACCAACAGCTCGACGTGACCCGGGAGGACGACTGGGACGCGGCGGTGGCCGCCACCCTAGAGCGGTTCGGCAAGCTCGACATTTTGGTGAACAACGCCGGGATCGGGGCGTTCGGCACGCTGGAGGGGCTCGATCTCAAGACCCACCACGAGATGACCGACATCAACCTCCACGGGGTGTACTTGGGAATGCGGGCGGCCAAAGCCGCTCTGGTGTCCACCGGCAACGGCGCCATCGTGAACATCTCCTCCATCGACGGCATCGTGGGCGTGCTGGGCATGACCAGCTACTCGGGCACCAAGTTCGCGGTCACCGGCATGACCCGCTCAGCCGCCATCGAGCTCGGGCCGCTGGGAGTGCGGGTCAACTCCATCCACCCCGGGGTGATCAACAGCCCCATGGTGCAGGAGGCTCCGCCCGAGACCCTGGCTCGGCTCAACCGGCTCATGGACATGCAGCCCATCAAGCGCATGGGCGAGCCCGACGAGATCGCCTCGCTGGCCCTGTTCCTGGCCAGCGACGAGGCCAGCTACATCACCGGCGCCCAGTTCGTGATCGACGGCGGGCACCTGGCCGGGCCATGGCGGGAATCGTTCGAGGAGTAGGGGAAGGCGAAGCCATGACCGACACCCTGCCGGCGTTCGATCCCCACAATCCCGAGTACTTCGAGACGGGTCTGCCCTTCGACCTGCTGGCCGAACTCCGCCAGCAAGGACCAGTGGCCAAGACGCCGCTGGGCTACTACCTGACTCGCCGCCAAGAGGCCGACGAGCTGCTGTACGCGGTGGACACCTACGGCTCCGACATGACGCCGGGCACCGGGCTGACGGGAGTGGAGGAAGTGCCCGAGGAGCAGCTGTTTCTCCCCGAGATCGACGAGCCGGTCCACGGGCAGATCCGCCGGTTGTACAACTCGGCGCTGGGTCCCCACCGCACCATGAGGATCCAGCCGTTCGTGCGAGAGACCTGCGAGGGGCTGCTGGACGCGCTGGTAGACAACGAAGTCTCGGACCTGCACGCCGACTACGCCGTGCCCATTCCTTGCGAGGTGATCGCCCGCATCATCGGCCTGCCCGAGGGCGGGGCCGACAAGCTGAAGGTGTGGTCGTCAGACGGCTCGGTCATGTTCCGGGCTGTGTGCCCCCAGTACGCCCCCGACGGCCCACCCATCACCGGCTACTTGAAAGACTTGGTGGCCCAAGAGCGACAAGCCGACGAGCCCAGCTCGCACACCTACAAGGTGTTTCTGGATGCGGAGATCGAGGGCGAATCCCTCAGCGACACCGTGATCGCCCACCAGCTTCAGACGATGGTGCTGGGCGGGGTACACACCACCCGCGGCCTGCTGGCCCACTCCATGCACCGGCTCATCGTCGAGCCCGAAAACTGGGCCGCTCTGGAGGCCGACCGAGAGCTGATCCCAGTATTCGTGGAGGAGTCGCTGCGCCACGACTCCCCCGCTCCCCGAGTGGCCCGGCGGTGCCTGAAGGACACCCACTTGGGCGGGGTGGACATGCAACAGGGCGACTGGGTAGAGGTGGGCCTGGCCTCAGCTAACCGCGACGCAGACCAATACGAAGACCCCGAGGACTTCCGCCTCGACCGCCCCGACCCCTTGAACCATGTTGCCTTCGGCGCCGGCGCCCACGTCTGCCCCGGCGCCAGCCTCGCCCGCCTAGAAGGAGTCACCGCCATCGAAACCCTCCTCGACCGCGTCTCCGCCCTCACCCCCGTCGACGGCTTCGAGTACCCACCCCTCCCCGCCAACCTCGCCTACAGCGACCTCCCCGCCCACATCACCTGGCGCTAAAGCCCGCTCTGATCTAAGTCAGTCGGCAAGGTCGGCAGGGTCAACCTCCCGCCAATTGGTCCCGTCTGGATCAATAATCCACATAATTGGATCACGCTGGTAATCAGAGAACGAATACCAATGTCCCGATACAAGCACATCGCTTTCATGGCTTCGTATGGACCAAATGAACGTGAAAGGAGTATCGCCCTGCTCATGCCAGTCATTCGAATGCACACTCTCTGGAGTGTCGATAGGCACCCACTCATACCCATCGCGAGAATAATAGATTCTCTGCTCCCCGCTTCTGTGCGGGTCGTATCCAGCGAAATGCGGAATGGTTAAAGCCATATAGCCTTCCTGTGTTCCAATAACATCGCAACACACCTTGAGGGGCGTATACGGTAATTCAACCCAATTATTTGAACTCTCAGACGGAATATTTGATTCCCACTTTTGCGCCCACACCCACCCAGAGAAGTTGGGACTTTGCAAGTATAGCTTGTTTCCAAATTCACTTCCATAGGTTGAAAATATCTCATCACTAATGCCCAACTCTTCAAAAGAGACGAATCTGTACTTGGATGATCCATCGGCAGCAATCCAGTTGAACAAAAGTCCTCTTTCACCGTTCTCCGACGAACTCCATAGATTATACCATCCTGTTATATCCTCTTTGACATCATCAGGAAGGAGACGCCAAATGGGAATTCGTACTGTAACTGTAGTTAAAATAAGCCAGCCATTTGGACCCAATACAACATCTTCCAGGTAAAATGAAACTGCGAGTTGTGGGGGGAGATAGTCCGGACGGTGGAACGGAATCGTCAATTGCTCCCATTCATCCAAGTCAGTAGATATGAATACCTTGACACTAGATTCCTCTTCTATTGCCATCAGCAGGTGATTACCATCCGAAATTACATGAATCGGTGGAGAACGTACTTCATCTCCGTGGACACGGAGTGGCGAGGGCGTGAAGGGAACCGAAAGCCGTACTGGATCACTCCAGTTATCGCCGTCACTAGACACTCTCATCAGTAGATACGGCTCCCCGTGTAGTGACGGAAACCACCAAACCGTCGATCCTCCGCTGCCACTTAGTATCACGACCTGACATGGATCAATGACCTTCGGATAACCAAATTGGAGAAATCCACCCCTCCATGGAACACGCCATGAGTGCCGGCCAATTGAATCGACGGTCGTATCAGCCAGGTTGTTTGCCTCGCCTAGAGTTGCCTGTACCATGAGATTCTGAACATATGCAATCGAACCGGGCTTTTCGCAAGTGACTTTGTATACGTAACGTCTACTCTCTGAGGCATCACCACCAGGAAGCACATTTGTTGCCCAATATTCTTTCGCCAAAATGCGGGCTCCGATTTCTGGCGGAATGTCTGAATATTTGATAACGAATACAGAACTGGTCGGATCCGGGGTCGGGGTCGGAGGGGGAACTGTCGGCGTTGGAGCTACCGGGGTCGGCGTGGCGGTAGGGTTTGCCGGAGCCGGCGAGCCAGCTACCGGGGTCGGCGTCGGAGCAGGGACAGGCGAGGTCGGTGTGGGAGCTACCAGAGTCGGCATCGGCGTGACGGGCACTGTCGGTTTGACCATGCCAGATTCAACAATTGGAGAGGCGATGCCAGAGACCTCGCTTGGCGAGTCTCCACACCCGGCGACACCCGTGGAAACCAAGCTCAAGACAACTACAGCCACCCCGGCGAGCCGAACTCGCTGGCACAACCAGCGAGCCAAGTCGCGGCGTTTCGGATTCCTCATAGACCTACCGATCTGCCCCCTTGGCCTATAGACGCACAAGACCGGCATTCGGTTCCATAAGCTCCTTGCACCTCAGGCCTCTCCGCTCATTCGAACTGGATCTTCTAGGAGGGGAGCCCATTGCCATTTGTTTATTTGCGGATAAACTGACATGCACTGGAGGTGTTCAATGAAGATCACTGGCTCGCAGGATCCCGTTGATTTTGAGACCGTCGAAGACGTACTCGACGGGATCGACTTCTCTCCCACTGAACGATCTCAAATCGAGGCGAAGACCTCTGCTCTGCTGTCCCTTGATGCGCGCCTCAAGGACCTCCGAATTGCTGCCGGTGTCCTCCAGAAAGACGTGGCACTGGCCATGGGCGTCACCAAGTCGTCAGTGGCCCAGTTGGAATCCCGCGGCCTTACCGATGCCAAACTCAGCACTCTCACCCGGTACTTTGCCGGACTCGGATACAAGCTCGATTTCGCCCTCACCCCCATCGACGCCTGAATCCACATATCGCCAAACGAACGGGAACTCCCAGCCGCTCGCTAGGCCGACCCCGGAGTCGTGGTAGTCCACCGCTACGAGCTATTCGAACAGGTGGATATCGACAAATGGCTACTGGTTGATCCTCTCGATGACGCTCTGAGCTGCCGCGGCACCAACATTTACGGTGTAGCCGTCTGGCCAGTCCGGTAGTAGCTGCGCTAAGTCCTGGGTGAATTCGCGATCATCCAACTTTGCTTCGAGGTTGGCGAGTGCCCGATTGGGGGTCCAGCCATCTGGCCGATAAGGGCCAAAGCAAGCTGCGATGTCTTGCGGCGCCGCCCCGGCCAGCTCCACCGCAAGCCAGAGATCGAAGAGGTCCCTACCCTTCTTGCGCTGGAACAGAGCGCGGATCTTGGTTGCGGTCAACTCTTCCAGTGCGAAGGTTGGCACAACTGCGCCACCCGAAAACCATGGGCTGTCGACTTCGAATTCTCTCGTCGCCGTTGGCTGGGCCGGCGAGCGCTCAAATGTGTTTATCTCGACCTTGATCCGCATTGGACCGCCCCCAACGAAAGTCGATTCAAGCCTTACCTTGGGATACTGGCTCACTTCAGTCTGAACTCGGTCGAATCCTACGACTGCTGCAACATCGCGAATCGCATCAAACACTTCGCCAACCCCACCAGGGGAGCGCCGCACATAGTCCAAGTCTTCGCTATAGCGCCATGGTCGTTGAAGCCATAGTTTGTGAAGACAGGTGCCGCCTCGAAATACCAATTCATCGCCAAGGAGCGGGTGGTTGGCGATTTCGACGATCAGGCGAGATAGAACCAAGTCCTGCTCAACCTGCTCAAGCAGAGGCCAGGGGACGCGCTGCTGCCAGTGAGCGATGTCAGCTTCGGTGATCACAAGTCGTGTTCAATCTCGATGTTGGCCATTATGTGCCAGCGTGGGTCTGGAGATCCTTCACCATTTGCCGGCGACAGATCTCGATAGCGACCACCACGAGCCAAACTGCGCAAGGATTCAGTATCGCACTCGATTCCTACTTCCCCGGCCATGTAGTCGACGAGAAACCCGGTCCTTTGCACCACGGCCAACGGATACAGCCGCCCGATGGAAGCCATCAACGCTGAGTTCAGACGCCCCTCGATCAGAAGGGCTCCGATGACCGTCGCCACGTTGGAGAGTCCTCCTCCCTCAAGTGGTGTCTCCACGAGATCGAAAATCGTCACTTCAGGTGTCGATACCCAAATCCGTCCAGTTGGGACGTTCTGCTGCTGTCGAGGTCGATCGGCAATTTCCGAGCGCCGAATGAATCGGATTTGACCGCGACCGATTCTGCGGTCGCGAAGCTGGGCTGGCGTTACTACCTGGAACACCATCGGCGCCTGATGCGAGGCCCCGTGGATTGCCGCGGCCGAAAGGAAGCCGACGTAGTACGGGTGTCCTAGATGCTCCATGAGCTGATGGATGAAGTGGCTCGGAGGCGGTGCCCTCGCGCTCCGATATTCCGGAGGTACCGGCACCCATCCACCTTTTGTTACCGAAATCAGTTTGCCTGACTTGCGAGCTCGCTCCAGGCTTCCCGGTACGGAGGCACGATTGATGCCAAGAATGTCAGCAACTTCGGCAGATGAGATGAAGTGCCGCCCCTGGCCGACGAGCCAATCCGCAAGGTCGTTGGGGGCAACTTTTGCCTGATGCACGCCGCTTAGGCTATCAAACTCAAGCACAATGCTTGTTTTTGATATCTGCGACGGCACACTCATGGGCCGTACCCCGGGGCCCCTCAACACCTAAATCGACGTCTTAGCTGCATGACATGGGCATGCCCAGCAACTACTCCCAGTCGGGGATCCAGTGGTTGTAGGTGGTTACTTTGGCTGCGGGCTGGCGGAGGGCGGGGCGGAAGTTGGTGCCGATGGTGTAGGCGATGGGGAAGAGGCCAGCTTGGATGTGGGTCTCGTAGGGGATGCCCAGCAGGTCGGCCATTTCTTGTTCGCGGTGGAGGTGGATGGTGGTCCAGGCGCTGCCCATGCCTCGGCTGCGTAGGGCCAGCATGAAGCTCCACACCGAGGGGATGATCGAACCCCACTGGCTGGCGTGGTGGAAGGTCTGGGCCTGGTCGCCGCGCAATACGCCGAACCGGTCGGCCAGCACCGGGACAAGCATCGCGGGAAGGCGGTGCATGTTGTCGCGCAGATAGGCCACCGACTCTGACATCTGCTCGGCTCGCACGGTCTGGCGCTCGTAGTGCTCTCGCCCCTCGGCGATGTCAGCCGAGTACTGGGCCATGGCCTCCCGGTAGATGTCGGCCGCCTGGCCGATCACCTCGGGCTCGTCGAGCACGATCCAGTGCCACTGCTGCTGGTTCGATCCGGTCGGCGCCTGCAACGCCAGTTCCAGGCACTCCTCGATCACAGTCCGCTCGACAGGCCGATCCAAGTCGAGCCGCTTCCGCACAGCCCGAGTCGTGGTCAGCACTTCATCAATGGTCAGGTCAAGAAGCGTCATAGGGGCATCGTAGGATCATCGCCATGAGCGATGCGGTGCTGGCGATGGTGCAGGTGGGACCGGAGCGGTTGGAGATGCAGGAGTTTGGCCGGCCCGCCGTGGGAGAGGACGATGCTCTGCTGCGGATTGAGGCGTGTGGGATTTGCGGTACTGACGTTGAGACTTATTCGGGCAGTTCGCTGATGAACTATCCGGTGATTCCGGGGCACGAGCCGGTCGGGGTGATCGAGGAGATCGGCGAGCGGTATGCGGCACGCTGGGGGCTGAAGCCGGGCGACCGGGTGGTGGCTGAAGCTGCTTACGGGTGCGGGCGTTGTCTGGCGTGTCTCGACCAGCAGATGTGCCGGGTGGCGCCGGGGAACCACGGCTTCACCCCCACTGGGCGGGCTCCGGCGCTGTGGGGCGGATACGCCGAGATGATGTATTTGGCGCCGGGGTCAGTCCCCCACAAGATCGACAGTTCGATACCGCCTCGCATTGCGGCGCTGTACAACCCGCTGGGGGCGGGGTTCGCTTGGGCGGTGTCGGCCCCCAACCTGCGCTACGGCGACACCGTGACCGTGCTCGGCCCGGGCCAGCGGGGGTTGGCCTGCGTGATTGCGGCGGCGGCCGCGGGGGCGTCGGCGATTTTCGTCACCGGATTGGGGGCGCAAGACGCCCACAAACTGGCCCTGGCGGCCGAGTTCGGGGCCGATGTGACCATCGACGTGGAGTCGGAGGATGCGGTGGAGCGGGTGCTGGCCGAAACCAACGGCCGGGGGACCGACATTGTGGTGGACACCACCCCGCACGCCACCCAGCCGGTGGTTGATGCAGTGTCCATGGCCCGATTGGGGGGCACCATCGTTTTGGCCGGCCTCAAGGGCCATGGGGTGGACGGCTTTCCGTCTGACGATGTGGCCATGCGCTACCAGACCGTGATCGGGGTGCGCACGGTTGACTTCCACAGCTATCGGCAGGCGGTTCGGCTCATCGAGTCGGGTTCCCTGGCGGTAGAGCGCCTCCACACCCACCATTTCCCGCTGGAACAAGCCGCGGATGCCGTGCAGACCCTTGTCCAAGCAGGCATTCACAAAGCCGTCTCTATTACCGTTGAGCCCTAGGAAGTCCTAGGAATCACCTCAGAGGAACACCATGAACCCCGACGACCTCATTTTGATCAGCGTTGACGACCACATCGCCGAGCCGGCGGACATGTTCGAAGCCCACGTGCCCGAGAAGTACAGGGAGCACGCCCCCAAGGTGGTCACCGACGAGAACGGGCGGGAACAGTGGTACTACGGCAAGCTGCCCGGCCGAAACCTCGGCTTGAACGCAGTAGCAGGCAAGCCCCGGGAGCACTACAACATCGACGCCAGCCGCTACGACGAGATGCGCCCCGGCTGCTACGACGTACACGAGCGGGTGCGAGACATGAACGCCGGCGGGCAGTTGGCCGGGCTGAACTTCCCCAACTGGACCGGGTTCTCCGGCCAGGTGCTCAACGAGGGTCCCGATCCCGATCTCAACGAGATCATGATCAAGGCCTACAACGACTGGCATGTCGACGAGTGGGTGGGTGCCTACCCCGACCGGTTCATCCCCTGCGGCATCCTGCCCCTGTTCGACGTCGACCGGGCGGTGGCCGAGGTGAAGCGCCTGGCCAGCAAGGGCTGCTACGCGGTGACCTTCTCGGAGAACCCGGCGATGCTGGGCATGCCGTCGATCCACTCCGGCGCATGGGACCCGCTGTTCGCGGCGTGCAGCGACCTGGGCACCGTGCTGTGCTGCCATCTGGGTTCATCGTCTCGCTCGATGGGCGCCTCGCCCGACGCTCCTCCCAGCGTGCCCATGACCCTGTCGTCGGCGCTAACCATCTCCACGCTGGTGGAGCTGGTGTGGGCCGAGTTCTGGGACCGCTTCCCCGACCTCAAGTTCTCGCTCACCGAGGGCGACATCGGCTGGATCCCCTACTTCCTGTGGCGGGCCGAGCACGTGCAAGACCGCCACTCGGGCTGGACCAAGCACGAGTTCGGCATCGACGGCAGCCCCACCGGCGTGTTCCGCAACCACATCCTGTGCTGCTTCATCAACGACCGCATCGGCGTGAAGCTGCTGGATGAGTTCAACGTGGACAACCTGTGCTGGGAGTCGGACTACCCCCACTCTGATGGCACCTGGCCCCAGGCTCCCGAATACGTGGCCAAGCTGATGGGCGAACTGCCCGAAGACGTGGTGGCCAAGATCACCCACCAGAACGCCATGCGCCACTACCGATTCGACCCCTTCGCCCACCGCCCACCCGAGAAGTGCACCGCGGCCGCGCTGAGGGCCGAGTCCCCCGACGTGGACGTGGTGACCCATGTGGGCCGTCCCGCCGATGAGCGCGACGCCGCATTCTGGCAGCAGATTCAGACCGGCGGCTGGAAGCGCGAGTAGTCGAACCGCTAACCGCCGCGGCGGTAATTGGCGATGATCACCGCGGCGGCAAAACGCCGATGGCACTGCATCTGGATGTAGCGGGCTGCCGCAGTATTCGGTGAACGGGCCGCCCGGCGGGCCATTTGGTCGAACACGTCGGCCTCGGCGCGGATGGCCTCGTCGGTAGGAGGGGTGCCAACCCGGTCGGCGAGACTCCGCAAGCGATCAGCTTGGGTGCGGATGAACTTCCTGGTGCAAGTGCCTGTGCTGTGCGCTGCCTGTATGGCTTCCCACAATCCTCTGTAGGTGTTGGCGATATCGTCGAGTTCCTCGGGACCCAGGTTCGGGGGAAAGGCTTGCAGGTCGAACTCCTGCTTAGGCGTGCTCAGGCCAGCGGAAGGGCGAAGAAAGCGATCGCCACGTAGTGGATGGCTACCGCGGCAATTACCAACAGATGGAAGATCTCGTGGTAGCCGAACCAGCGCGGCCATGGATCAGGACGGCGGAAGGCATAGATGAGGGCGCCCAGGGTGTACAGGCCTCCGCCGATGAACAGCAGCGTTGACCCGGCTACGCCCATGTTGCGCCAGATGTCGCCAATGACCAGCAGCGCGGCCCACCCGACGATCGGGTAGGGGGCGACCAACACCCAACGGGGAGCGTGGAGCCACATCAACCTACCGAAGACGCCGAAGGCGGCGCCCGACCACACCACGCTCAGGACAAGGGTTGCTGAACCGGTTCCAAGCGCAAAGAAGCCCACCGGGGTGTAGCTGGCCGCGATGAACACGAAGATCATCGAGTGGTCCAGGCGGCGAAATGTCTCTTTCACCCTTGGGGTCCAGGTGCCTGCGTGGTAGGCCGCGCTCACTCCGAAGATGAAGACCACGGCGATGGCATAAACCGCTACAACCGCCCGGTCGGCGCCGCCCGGACCCAAGGCGACGACAATGGGACAGAGGACCGTGGCGGCCACCGCGGCCAGCGCGTGAGACCAGCCCCGGAAAACCGGCTTGGGAATAAAAGATCTGGCAACCGTCAGACGGCCACCCTACACGGGTGCCGCCCCGAATAGAGCTAGCTGCCTAGTTCAGCAGCCTCGTACTCCAATAGACGGCCGAACAAATCCCGCAGCTCAGACCGCCGAGAGCGGTCGTTGGCCAGGTTGACCAGTTCGTGGGGGTCGTCGGCCAGGGAATACCACTCGTGGTCGTGGTCGTCGAAGTCGGCGTCGGTGTCGAACAGCTTCGGCTCAGGGGCGGGGTTGCCGGTGCGGTCGATGCCGCCGCCCACGCCGTAGTAGCGGGCGTACTTGGTCTCGCCGTCGAAGAAGCCCCGCACCGCGTAGCGACTGTGGCGCAGCAGCTCCGACTGGGCGCTGTCCTGGCTGAACAGCACGTAGTCGCGCACCGACGTCGACGGGTCGGCCAGCGACGGCCTGAGGTCTTTGCCCGACAGGGTGGGCGAGTTGTCCACGTCCACCCCGCCAAGCGCGGCGATGGTGGCGGCCAGATCCACGTGGGTGGCCAGCGCATCGGTGGCCTCGCCCTGCGGGGTGAGCCCGGGCGCTTTGACGATGAGCGGCACCCCCATGACCTCCTCGTACACGCACGGCAACTTGGCCCGCAGCCCGTGCGAACCGCAGGCGTCGCCGTGGTCGGAGGTGTAGATGACCACGGTGTCGTCGTAGGCCCCGATGTCGTCGAGCGCCCCCAGAACCGAGGTGATGCTGTGGTCGAGTAGTTCATGGAGCCAGGCGTAGTAGTCGAGCTGGCGCAGCCAGGAGTCGACATCGTCGAGGGCCATGTGGCCCACCATGTGCTCTCGGTTGCGAACATGCCGCCAAGCCCGCTGGACCTCGGGCTTGGTGTGGAGGTCGTCGTCAAAGTTGTCGGGCAGCTTGGTGAAACGGCGAGGGTAGATCTCTTCTAGGGGTTCAAGATCGACCTTGCCGCCCAGCATGTGCTCGTGGAGGAAGTTGAACAGGGGTACCAAGTCGGGATGGGCCTCTTGGTATGTCGGATGGTCGAGGGGATACCACATGATGTCGTGGGGGTTCACCAGCGCCACGGTGAGGAACCACGGGCCGACTGATGGATCGGCACCATGGGTTCGCAGCCAGTCCACCGCCTGGTCGGCGATCACCGGGTCGAAGTGCCGGCCGGTCCAAGGCCCTCCGATGTAGTGGCGGTCGTCACCCTGCCAACCGCTGTAGCCGAAGGCCTCCATGTCGGGCATCGGCTCGTGGGTGAGGTGGTATTTGCCCAGGTAGGCCGATTCGTAGCCCACGTCTCGCATCAGCCGCCCCACAGTGGGAATGGCGGGGTCTAGCGCCGTGTGGGCCGGGAAGCTCACGTTGTCCACCACGCCGTGCTCGGCCAGGTAGCTGCCGGTGTACAGGCTGGCCCGAGACGGCGAGCACGGCGAGGAGTGGGTGTAGTAGCGGTTGAAGTCCAGGCCGTCGCGGCGCAGCCGGTCGTGGGCGGGCATGTCCACCGCCCCGTCCAGCCATGGGTTGCGCCGCTCCTCGTCGGACACGATCAGCAAGATGTTGGGCTGCGTAGTTGACATGGCAGTTACCCTCCGTAGGTTTCCCGGAGCTCCTTTTTGAGCACCTTGCCCACCGGGTTGCGGGGCAGTTCGTGCACGATTTCGAGTTGCTCGGGGATCTTCTGGTTCATCAGCCCGACGTCTTTGCAGTGCTCCACCATCTCGCCGAAGCCGAATGACTGGCCGGCCATGGGCGCCACCACCGCGCAGCACCGCTCCCCCGACACCGCGTCGGGCAGGCCGATGACGGCCACATCGGCCACCTTGGGGTGGGAGAACAGCACGTCCTCCACCTCCTTGGCCGAGATGTTCTCCCCTTTGCGGATGATCACATCCTTCTTGCGCCCGACGATGGTCACGAATCCTTCGCCGTCCACCTCGGCTAGGTCGCCGGTGAAGAAGAACCCTTCGTCGTCGAAGGCGGTCTCGTTCAGTGCCTCGTCCAGATAGCCCCGGCACAGCGTCGGGCCCTTCAATAGAAGCTCTCCGTCGATCAGCTTCCAGTTGGTGTCGTCCAGGATCCGGCCCTCGGTGCTGGCCAGCTTGTCGTCGGGATCATCGAGAAAGCAGTAGGTGACGATGGGGCACTCGGTGAGGCCGTAGCTGGAGATGATGCCCACACCGCCCATCTCGTTCTTGACCTCCATGTGGAGCCCGGCCGGCTTGGGGGCGCCCCCGCCGATGGCGGCCCGCATCTTGGGGAAGATGGGCTGGTCGGGGGTCTTGCGCTGCTCGGCCAAAAAGGCGATGAAGAATGGCGTGCCCGATCCGGCCAGGGTCAGGCCGTGCTCCCGGAAGAAGCGGGTGTCGGCTGCGGGGTCGAAGCTCTCCACCATCAACATGGGAGTGCCGCACACCAAAGTGGCGATGAGCAGGCTGATGCCGCCGATGTGGGTGTACGGAAAGGCCAGGGGCCACACGTCGTCGGCCCGCAGTTCCAGGTTCTCCCACACGTGGCGGGCTGCGGCGATCACCGAGTCGTCGCCGTGCTTGGCCCCTTTGGGGTCGGCGGTGGTACCCGAGGTGTAATAGACCCACCGCACCGGGAGCCGTCCCTCGTCGTCCAAGGGCGCCTCGAACGGGGCCAGCGTGGCGGGGTCCCCTTCGGGAAGATCGCCGTCGCACACCAGCACGTCGCAGTCCTCGGTGGCGGCCACCACGGTGTTGGCCATGGCCTGGTAGTCGAAGCCTCGCCACACCGACGGCACCACCAAGAGCCGGGCCCCGGTTTGGCGGACCACGAAGCCCACCTCCCGCTCCCGGTAGATCGGAATGATGGGGTTCTGGACGGCTCCCAGTCGAGCCAAGGCGGCTGACAATATGAGCGACGCCCGCCCATTGGGGAGCTGCCACGACACCCGGGTGTCAGCGGCAATGCCCAGCGCAGCCAGACCGGCGGCGACCCTTTCAGCGGAATCCCGGAACCCGGCGAAGGTCATCACCGTGCCGTCGGGTTCGATGGTGAGCGGGGCATCGGGGGTGGCGGCGGCCCGGGCCTCGATCGCCTCCCAATAGGTTCTGGGGTTTCCTATCACCGGGTCATTCTCCCAGGTCGGTAGTCGGGGTTTCGAAGCCCACCAGCAACTCCACCAGCTGTCCGGCGGGAGTGCGAATCATCACCGCGACATCCCACAGTCGGGTGTCTTCCAGCACCTCGCCGCCGTGGGCTCTCACTCGCTCCAGCGCAGCATCCATGTTGGCGACGTTCAACGATAGGTGGGTGAGACCGGGCTCGTTCACCACCCGGCTCGGTCGATCCACTAGCCCCGCCCCGCGGAACTGCAAGAGCTCAAGCACGAAGTCGCCCTTGCGCAGATACACCGCCCGCAACCCCGGTCTCTCCATCCGCAAGAGCTGTCCGGTCGACGCGTCGTCGGCATCCAGCGCCCCAACCCGCTCAAAGTCCAGCGCGCCGACCCAGAAATCTGTTTCGGCATCCAAGTCGGCCACCGCCAGCCCGACGTGGTTGACCCTTTCGCTCATAGGCAAATGGGCAGATGCAGTTGCTAGTCGCGGTCGAGGCCGTAGGCGGCGGCGGAGACTCGCTGATACTGATAGGGCTCCCACTGGGTGGTGTCGAAGGCCGGCTCGGGATTGTCGCCCAGGATGGTGACCCGGCTGATGGCCCGGGCACCGTCGAAGTCGTTCACCGCAAAGTGCTGGGTGGCCCGGTTGTCCCAGATGCCGATGGTGCCCTCGCTCCAGCTATAGCGGCAGGTGAAGTCGGTCTTGCAGGCATGGGCGGTGAGCAGGTCAAGCAGCGTCTCCGATTCGTCCCGGCTGAGCTGGGGGATGCGCCGGGTGAACTGCTTGTTCACGTATAGCGACGGTCGGCCGGTGCGGGGGTGGCGGCGCACCACCGGATGCTCGGCCTTGTGGTCGGGCTGGCCGTAGTTGGCCGCAGTGTGGATGGCGGTGAGCCCGTTGATCATCTGCTTCATGGGCTCGGCCAGAGTCTCATAGGCCTTGTACATGTTCGACCACATGGTGTCGCCGCCCGCCGGGGGCATAGTCATGGCGTTGAGCACCGAGCAGATGGGCGGGGAGGCTTCAAACGTGCAGTCGGTGTGCCACACGTCGGCCACGTAGCCCGACTCGCCCTTGAGCACCACGATCTCGGGATGGTCGTCGTCCAGCTTGGGGATGTAGGGGTGGATCTCCGGCTCGCCGAAGCGGATGGCGAACGCCCGATGTTCGTCGGGGCTGAGGTGCTGGTCGGGGAAGAACAGCACCAGGTGCTCGTCCAGCAAGTCTTGGATGAGGGAGAACTCGGCATCGGACACCGAAGCCAGCGACAACCCCCGAACTTCGGCACCCAGCGCACCCGCTACCCGGCGCACATCCAGATCAACAGCATCGATGACAGCCATGGCCGCAGCCTACTCTAGAGAAATGTCTGATCGAGATGCCCTGGCCGACCTTGCCGCCGACTACGCCCGCTGTGTGGACCGGGGTGATCCTGAAGGAGTGGCGGCCTGCTTCGCCCCCGATGGCGTGCTGCGCCGAGTCGACCTGCCCAGCGGGGGAACGATACTCAGCGAGCGCACCGGCCGGGACGAGATCGCCCGGGCCATCTCCCGGATGACCTACGACGCCACCTTTCACTTCCTCGGCCAACAGCAGACCGATATCTCCGGCGACACCGCCACCGGCGAGACCTACTGCATCGCCCACCACCTGACGGTTCCCGACGACGGCTCCCCGACCACCGACTTCATCATGTTCATCCGCTACCACGACCAGTTCATCCGCCTGGAGGAGGGCTGGCGCTTTGCGGTGCGGGAACTGAAAATCGACTGGACCGAGAACCGGCTGGCTGAGGCGGTTTAGACGGCGATGGACGACATCGCCCGCCTACTGGCCTATGAGGAGATCCGACAACTCGCCTCTAGATACGCGGTAGCCATCGACCGACGAGATATAGATGCTCTCGTTGAGCTGTTCATCGACGACGTCCGGGTGGGCCGCGACAGCTACGGGCGAGACGCCTTGCGGGCCAACTTCGAGGAGTCGGTGGGAGCCATCAGGGTGTCAATTCTGAACATCGGAACCCACCAGATCGACCTCATCGACGATGATCATGCCACCGGCCACGTGTACTGCAAGGCCGAGATCGCCGACGGCGACCGGTGGATCCACCAGGCCATCCGCTACGACGACACCTACGAGCGCCGCGACGGCCACTGGTACTTCGTGCGCCGCCTCCACAAACTGTTCTACGGCGCCGAGGTGGGGGTGAACCCGCTGGGCCTGCCCCCCGCCAACTGGCCCGAGAACCACGACGGCCTCGGCACCCTCCCCTACGAGGAACCCACCTGGCAGGCCTTCAACGACGGCTAGCCCGCAGGGCGGAAGCCCAGCAGAGTGGCGTCGTCCACGTCTTCGTAAGCGGCCTCTACTGCCATCCCCACTGAGATATCGGCAGCGTCGCAGTCCACCATGTTGCCTACCAGGCGGGGACCCTCATCGAGATCCACCAAAGCGATGGCGAACGGAATGCGGCTGGCCAACGCCGGGTCATGGCCGGCCCGGTCGACGGTGAAGGAGTACACCGTGCCCCGGCCGCTCAGCTCCCCCCACTCCCAGTCGTCGCCCAGGCAAACTGGGCATCGACCTCGGGGGTAGAAGAAGTACCCATGGCGGGGACAGCGCTGAAGCACCAGCCGCCGCTCCCGCAGTCCGTCGAAGTACGGCGCGGTAATCGGGGTGGGGGTGGGCAGAGGCCGGCCGTCGGTGGAGAAGTGAACCATCAGGCCCCCTCCAAGATGAGGGCCACCTGCTCGGCCAACATTCCCCCGGTTCCGTTGGCGTAGGCGATGTTGCAGTCGGGCACTTGGCGCTCTCCGCCCCGGCCCTGCACTTGGCGCACCGCCTCGGTGATGTGGCTCATTCCGCCGCCCAAACCGGCTTGGCCCATGCCCAACTGCCCGCCGTGGGTGTTGAGGGGCCAGTCGCCGTCGTAGCGCAGGCTGTGCTCGTCGATGAACCGCCCGCCCTGGCCCTTGGGGCAGAACCCGGCGTCCTCGATGGTCAACAGCACGGTGATGGTGTAGCAGTCGTACATGGAAGCCATGTCCACTGCGTCGCGCGACACCCCGGCCATCTCGAACGCCCGGTCGGCGGCCAGCCGGATGGGGGTGTCGACGATATCGGGAGCGTAGGTGATGCTCTTGTGGGTGAGGTGCTCGCCGTATCCGCTCACGTACACCGGTCGGTGCGGACACCGGGCGGCCCGCTCGGCGGTGGTCACCAGCACTGCCGAGCCGCCGTAGCACGGCATGACGATCTCCAGTAGCTTCAGCGGGTCGGCCACGTATCGGGAGCTCATCACGTCGTCGACGGTGATGGGCTTGCCGTAGAACACCGCAAGGGGGTTGGCCTGGGCGTTGTAGCGGGAGTCCACCGCCACCTTGGCCAGCGTCTCCTCGCTCACCCCGTAAGCGGCCATGTAGCGCTGGGCGGCCATGGCGAAGCTGGGGGTGGCGGCCACCAGCCCGGCGGGGATCTCGAACTGCCCCTGGGGGGAGCCCCAGACCTCGCCGCCCATATAGGCCCCCATCTTCATCTTCATCGGGCCGCCGTTGGCCCCCGGCTGAGGCGGGGCGGGCACTGATGGGGTGAACACCAGCACCGACTCGCAAACCCCCACCTCGATGGCGGCCGCGGCCCGCCACACCATGCCCGCCGGAGTGGCCCCGCCGAGGTCGACCACCTCATTGAAGTTGCTGCGAATGCCCAGGAACTCGGCCAGCGCCGAGGGGGCGAACATCGGCGACTCCCGTAAGCCGTTGATCACCAGCCCGTCCACCTCGCCCTTGTCCACCTCGGCATCAGCCAGCACCTCGGCCGCCAGCCGGGCACACGCCTCCATGGTGAACATGGGCTCGTCCCACACCCGCTTCGGCGCCCACTCCGTGAGCCCCACAATCGCCGCCGCTCGCTTTCCCATTCGGCTCACCCTAGGCGGGCGGGTGCCGGGCAGCACCGTTGGCACTGCGAGGTCAGGTACACAAGGGCTCGAAGCGGAAACCTCGGCTGGTCAGCTCTTGAAGGGCCATATCAAGGCCAAGAACCGTCTGGGTGCGGGGGCCGCCGCCATCGTGAAGCAGAAGAATCGCCCCATTTCGGGCGTGATCCAAGAGGCCTTGGGCTATTTCCGCAGCCGGGGGTTGGAGCCAGTCTTCGGGGCTGTAGTCCCAAGTCTGGACTACCAATCCGTGTTCTGCCGCCCATTCCCGGGTGAAGGCATCCAGCGATCCATAAGGAGGCCGCAAACAGTTGGTGGCCCGGGAACCGAGAACGGCCTGTGTCCTGCCCACCGTTTCGTCGAATGCTTCACGGGGGAGGCCAGCCAAATTCTCGTGGTTCCAGGTGTGATTGGCGAGAGTGTGGCCCTCGTCGACAATGCGTTGAGTCGTGCGCGGAAGGGTCTCAACCAGCGAGCCGACTACGAAAAACGTGGCGCGAGCGTTGTACTTGGCCAGCACGTCGAGCACCTGGGGGGTGTAGACGGGATGGGGACCGTCGTCGAATGTGAAGTACACGACCGGGGCAGTCCCATCGCTAGTGGGCGCCAGGCTTTGGTCAGGCAGTTCAACTTCGTCGGGAGTCTCAGTTGGAGTCGTCGCAGGGGGGTATTCCGACCCCGGCGGCAGGGCCTCAATGGCCATCTTGTATTCGGCGGCACCGGCGTGGGCCGAAACCACGGTTACCTTCCATGGGCCGGTGGCCGGCAGCTCGGCTTGCACATGCTGGAACCGCTCCGTCCCCGAGGCCACCACATGGTCCTCGAGCCTCACGTCCAGCCATACACCTAGAGGTGCGTCAAGGGTGGCGGTGAACCACTGACCGGCAGAGATGTAGACGGTGTAGGTCTGGCGCTGTCGGAATTCGATCGACCCGGCCTCGATGGCGCCGATGGCACCCGGGTCGAATCGGATGTCGATCTCGGGCAGGTCGGGACCGGGGGGTGGGAGGCTCTCCAGCGGTTGGGAGTCGATCACCGCCACGGCCGGCTCAGGATCAGCAAAATCGATCTCCAGCATCTGACGCCGAGAGATCACCGTGAAGGGCTCATCGGGCTCACGGTCGAAGAGCACCACCTCCACTGTCCTGTCCCGCACCTCGATTCGGTCCATCACAATGCGATCGCCCACCCGAACCGGTGCTTGCGCCTCCCCGCCCTGACCGTTGTCGATCACCGCCACCACAAGGTGGAAAGTTCCCGTACCTGCTGTGGCCAACACGATGTGGGCAACCACATCGTCGTAACCGTCGCCATTGAGGTCGCCTTGGGCCACCCGGTTTTGGAGGGTGTATCTGTCTTCTGACGCCCCTCCATAGGAAACGACCGCTTGCCCGTCTTCGAGTTGGATGATCTCCCCGTCGAACTCGAACCTGAGATTCTCGAGGTCTTCCCATTCCAAGCCCCACTCCTCTACGACCCCTGGAGTGGGATCAGGTGCGGAAGGCGTTTCAGTCGGCAATGTCTCGGGGGTGGTGGGCGCCGGTGTCGGAGAGGGCGGAGCTAAGGGTGATGGGGAGTCAGTGGGAGTGGGAGCAGCGGTCGGGCCGGCCGTGGCTGGCGGCCTTGCGCTGTCTTGGCTGCATCCGGCGAGAATTAGCGCCAATACAAGTACTGATGCCCAGAACCAAGAACCGCGCGGGCAGGCAGCACAAGCATCAGCCATTTGCCAATGTTACGGCTGCCCTTGGCGAATTACCGGTCAGTCAACCTCGGCGGTGGGCGGGACTTTGCGCTCCAGCAATGCGTCGTAGCGGACTTGTAGTTGGTTGGCGTAGCTGGGCTTGGTTGGGATGAGGAAATCGCCGGCCCGGATCCCCGCCTTGACCGGGCCGACCACATCGGCTGGCGAGATACCGGACGCGGTCATCTTCGACAGTGACTCCACCACGAAGGCGTTGTCCTCGCTCTCGTCGGTGCCGTAGCGGTCGCCCCGCACCCGGGCGGTGTGGGCGATGGCAGTGTCAATGGCGCTGGGGGTGAGCACCGAGGCCTTGACCTTGGACCCCACTGCTGCCAGGTCCAGAGCGAGGCACTCGGTGAGCGAGAAGGCAGCGCACTTGGACACCACGTAGGGGCTGGAGAATCCGCCGGCCACGAACGCGGCCACCGATGCAGTGTTCACAATGTGCCCCTCGGTGTCCTGGGCGATCATCCGAGGCACGAACTCGGAGACTCCGTTGACGATGCCGTGCACGTTCACGCCGAGCACCCAGTCCCAGTCGGCCTGGGTCCGCTCCCACATGAGCCCGGCTTGGAACACACCGGCGTTGTTGAACAGCAGGTCGACCTGTCCAAAGGCGTCCCAGGCTGCGTCGGCCAGGGCTTCTACCGATGACCGGTCGGCCACGTCCACTGCAACGGCAATGGCGCTGTCCCCAATGGCGTCCGCGGTGGCCTTGGCGCCCTCGAGGTCGATATCTGCGGCCACCACCTTGGCACCCTCGGCACTGAACCCGGCGGCCAACGCCGCCCCAATTCCGCTAGCTGCTCCAGTAATCACCGCCACCTTGCTGTCAAAGTCCTGCATGGTCCCATGCTGGCACGGCTCAGCCGCAGATGTCGGAGCGGAGATGCCTAAGACTGGGTGCTGGTTCCCGCTTCAGGCCAGATCTCGGGGTCGTGGACGCCGTCGCCTTCCCGCCCGCAGAAGTGCTCACGATCGTCGGCCACAAAGGCATAGATCCGGCAGGCAGCCAGCGACACCCATTGATTGGTCAGGTCGAAGAACTCCCCCCGGGCACTCATAATTGCCATTGCAAACCAGCTGTCGTCAGGGAGCACGATGACTCCAGCGTCGATCATCTGCCGATATTCCGCTGGACAGCAGTTCGGTCGAAGCCAACCCGCCTTGTGCAGCGATGCTTCCGCCACTTCCAGAGGCAGTCGATCCAGCAAGACCCCGTCAATGTCCCTCGGGGAATTCAGCGAATGCGAAGTGTCCAGCAGCCACTGCTGAAGGGCGGCATTCTCATCGGGACCCAAAAGCTCGCCTTTGTAGAGACGAGCAAAGAAGAGGGCCATGTCAGCCATGGTGGTGCGGTTGCCCAAGGGATTCTCAGGCCGGAAATTCTCAGCTACCCGATTGGGATCTTGGAAACGCCACGCCTCCAGCCGGGTGTCGTCAAGCCTGGCCACATTCCAGGTCCAGGCGTTCACCGCGTCTACTCCCCCGGCCAGATCTATCAATCTTCCGCCGGCAAGGTTGTCGGACAGGATCAAGGCCGAATAGGCAAAGGGCCTCACTGCCTCCACTCCGGCCGCTTCAAGGGCGGCTGCCGCCCACAGCGGCTTGACCGCGCTGGCCGAGATCCGGGACTCCAGATCTTCGTACCCGTGAACTGTCTCATCGGGAAGCACCACCGCTATCGAGATCTGCGCGTCCGGGTTCCATTCTTCGGAGATTTCGGCCAAGAACTCGAACTCCTCGGCCAGCACAAAGTGGAACTCGTCGGCCAGGGAAGCCAAGAACTCCTCAGCAGAGCGATCAGGAGTAGGAGTCGGCTCAGGTGTTGCTTGGGGCGCTGCTGTCGCTGGCACACCGATAGTCGGGCCCGGAGTTGGGGACGGCGTATGAGATGGCTGCGCAGGCACGGCAGTGGGCACCTGGGTCGGCGCCGCGGTAGGCGTGGCTTCGAGCTCTACCGAGCTCACCTCCAGCACCGTTTCCACGCCGCCACCACAGCTCGCAGCCCCGGCGAGCAACCCAACAACCAACAAGGCCGCGGCCAACCGCATCATTGGCTCAGGCGCCTTCAGCCGCACTCGATGTCTCCAGAAGGCACAGACAGGTCGATGAGGTAGGCATCCACTACATCGTCCACACATTGGTGAAGGCCATAGCTAGTGTGGCCCGTGCCGTTGTAGGTCAACAGCACCCCGGTCTCCAGCGACTCGGCTACCGATACCGCCCATTCATAGGGAGTGGCGTTGTCGCCCCGGTTGCCGACGACCAGCACTGATGCCGCATCCGGGGCCCGGATCGGCTCATTTGGGCGCGTCTCGGTGTCAGGCCAGTACACGCACATACGGGCCTCGGCCGCTGCGGCTCGGCCAAATTCGCCAGCCTCCTCGACCATTCGCTCGATAAGCCGATCCAGGTCGTCCTCGCTCATCCGACCTCCGTCGGTGCAGCTGATGCTGAAAAACGAGCCGAGATCTGCGGCCCCCAAATAGCGTTGGGCCAGGTCGTGCATCCGCTGGCCGTCGCCTTCCCAAGCCTGTGCGAAAGCCTCATAGAACAACCACCAACGCTCAGCAGGAAGATAGGTGACGATCACCAGAGCCAACTGGACCTCCCCCGGTCCCACCAACACATTGCCCAGGGCGTCGAGCAGTGGGTTGGCCTCGACACTGGCCAACAACTGGAGGTAGGCCGACCTGGGATTGCCGACAATCGGGCACGCCGCATCTTGTAGGCAACTGTCGAACACCTCGTCGATAACTCGGGCGAAGCCCCTGATCTGCTCCACCAGAACGTCCTCGTGGGTCAACGACGCGTCCAGCACCCCATCGATCACCACTGCCCGGGCATTGGTTCCATACCGATCGGCGTAAAACTGACCCAGCACCGTGCCATAGCTGTAACCGAGGAAGCTGATCTGCTCCTCGCCCAAGGCCTGGCGGATCAAGTCCATGTCGTGCACCGTCTGCACCGTGCTGATGAGATCGGCTCGACCGTTCAAGCCAGCCAAACAGGCTTCGGCGGTTTGCCGAGCCACCTCCGAGATCACTGCCTCGTTCTCGGGGGTGTCTGATAGCGCGCCGATCACCTGGAGGTTCGCGGCCTCGTCGTCACAGTCGGGGTACAAGCTGGCCGATACTCCTCGAGGGTTCCACCCCACCACATCGAAACGGGCCAGTAGTCGACCGGAAAGCCCGGCACCGCCGGACAAGAAACCCTCGAAACCCCCACCGGGACCGCCGGGATTCACCAGCAGTGCACCGATGCGGCTATCCGGGTCGGTTGCCGGCAGCATCCCGAGTTCCAGCGTGATCGTTCCCGCGCCCGGATCGTTGTGATCGGCAGGAACTTCCAGCTCAGCGCAGAGATAGACCTGCCCGCAGTCCTGGAAGGCAAAGGCCTCAGGTGCCAGTCGAACGGCAGTGGGCGCAGGGACTTCGGTGGGTGTCTCGGGCACGACCGCAGCGGGGGTTGCCTCATGGGTAGGCGCAGGCACCGTAGCCTCCGGCACCTTCTCCGTTGCAGATGTAGAGAACTCCGTGGGCCCGGCATTCGATACCGAAGGCGCACCGGTGCCGTCTGAGCAGCCTGCTGCGATCAGAGCCGCAACCAACAGCAGCGTCGCCACGCGATGAAGCACACTGCAAACTACCCGCTCTGGCACAGAATCCGTGGGCAACCCTGGGTTGCTCAGCGGATGTCGTTGACCCAGGTCATGTTGGTGGCCTGGCCAGCCTCCAGCAGGGGGCCGTCGTAGTTGGGGGAGGTCATGACCGAGGCGTCCCGGCGGTAGTTGATGAAGTGGACGCCTTCGTCGCCGCTGTAGAGCTTGTAGCGGCGGTCGGCGGCCACCCAAAGGGTGTCGCCCTCGCTGACGACTCGACGCCCTACTCGGATCTCGCCTCGCAGCACATGGATCAGCTCGTCTTGGGAGTGGCTGTGAGCTGACGACTCGAAGTACTGAGGGCGGTCGGTGGCCAACAGCCACAGCCGATTGGTGGGTGCTGAGGCGTCGGAGAAGAACCGGGTGCGCTGGGTTTCGTCCACCGTGGCCCATATCCCATCGGGGCCGACTATCCGCACACTTCGGCCCTCAGCTTCGGCCGGACCCCTCAGCCCTTTCGTCGGTGGAGCGGGGTCGGTCGGCCCCACGTGGACGATGGTGGTATCAGACTCCGCAATCGCGGTGGCAGCCACCCCTGCTTCCACCACCACCGCCCCATCTTCAGGGCAGGCCCGCCCGTCAACCACCAGGCTGCCGGAGCGCACATACACAGCCTCGTCACCATGCTCGGTCCCCCACCGCATTTCGGTGCCCGCGGCCAGTTCCGCGGCCACAAGCCACAGCGTCGCCCCGTCGGGGCTCACGAGCTGAGCCGAGCAGGCACCGGTAAGCGCGACCGTGGGCCCGGGATAACCGGCCGCTGCCTCAGCCTCGGCCGCGTGAATAACTTCAACTGCGCTCACTGCACCTCATCATCGCGCTTGGCACGTCGGCGGCGACGGGTGCGACGGGTTGACGCCAGCTCCACGGCCTCGTCCATAGCCGTTTGCATGGCCTCCCGCAAGCGGATGGTGAACTCGTGGCGTTGGTCGGATGACAATCGGCCGTTCTCCAAATCGGGAGGCAGCAGCGGTTCGGCCACCACGATGGTTATCGGCACCCGTCGGGGGAACTTGGCCCCTGGCGGCATGGCCTCTTCGGTGCCGGCGATGCCCACCGGGAGAATCGGCACCCCCGACCGGGCAGCGAGGAACGCGGCACCGCCGAAGATCTCCCCGATGTGGCCGCCTGACTGCCGGGTGCCCTCGGGGAACACCAACAACGGCTCTCCTCGTTTCATCAAGTCAGCGGCGGCCTGGAGTGAGCGGCGGTCTCCCACCCCCCGATGCACCGGGAACGCCCCCAACATGGCGCTGACCCAGGTACCGACCCCGGCGGGAAACATCTCCTTTTTGGCCAGCGACCGCACGATCCGAGGGCACCGGGAGTTCACCAGCGGAGCATCCAGGTTGGACCGGTGAACCGGGGCAATGATGAATGCCCCCTTTGCCTTCAAGCGCTCGGCACCGACCACCTTGGTCCGCAGCCAGATGAGTCCGATCAGCCAAACCAGCCGGCTCAGCAACCGGAACAGCAGTCGGGCCCGACGGGTCTGCCAAATGGCCAGCACCCGCTCTTCCAAATGCTGTTCAGACATGGCGGCGTATGGCCTTCCACACTCGTTGGGGTGACAACGGCATGTCCAGATGACGGACGCCATAGGGAGCGAGGGCGTCGATCACCGCATTCTGCACTGCGGCGGTCGCCCCGACGGTGCCCGCTTCGCCGATGCCCTTGGCCCCCAGCAGGTTCCGATCGGTAGGAGTTTCGGAGCTGATCAGCTCGAAACTGGGCAGTTCAGCCGCCGAGATCACCGGGTAGTCGGCAAAGTTGGTAGTAAGCGGGTTGGCATCAGCGTCGTAGGCCACCTCCTCCATGAGGGCTTGGGCGACACCGCCAGCGATTCCCCCGTGAATCTGGCCCTCGAAGATGAGCGGGTTCAGCACAGTGCCGGCGTCGTCCACGGCCACCAGACGCATCAACTCTGTCCGGCCGGTCTCGGCATCTACTTCCACTACAGCCACATGGGCGCCGAACGGAAAAGTCTGGCCCCCGGACTCAAAGTCAGACTCCACGGTCAGCGGACTGTCCAGGGCGGCAGCCACCGCATCCCATCCCACCGAAACCGCCGGGGTTCCGGCCACATGAAAACACCCGCCTTCGGGATCGTGAACCACATCGCCGACCGCGGCCTCCAACAGATCGGCAGCCGTCGGCAGCACCTGCTCCACCAGCTTCTGGGAGGCGTCGGCCAGCATCGACCCCACGATCTGGGCCGAGCGCGACCCGCCGGTGACCTGGCCCCGGGGAGTGCAGTCGGTATTGCCGCCCACCGCCAGCACCCGATCCAATTCGAGGCCCAGCACATCGGCCACGATCATCGGCCACACCGTCTCGTGGCCTTGCCCGTGGGGCGTGGAACTGGTCACCGCTCTCACGGTGCCATCGGTATCCAGTTCCACCGAGGCGAAATCCCCCGCCCCGGTCGTGGCAGTGACCTCCACATAGGTGGACAGGCCGATTCCCATGAGCGTTTCCAAGCCGTTGGCCCGACGAGCAGCCTGCTCAGCCCGCAGGTCGTCGTAGCCAGCCGTCTCAAGCGCAAGATCCAAGGCCCGGCCGTAGTCGCCAGAGTCGTAGCTCATGCCCGACACCGTGGTGTGGGGAAATGTCTCCGGGTGGATGAAGTTGCGGCGCCGCACCTCGGCGGGGTCCATCTCGATCTCCGCGGCGAACAAGTCCACCGCCCGTTCGATAGCCGAGGTCGCTTCAGGCCGACCGGCCCCTCGGAAGGCTCCATTGGGCGTGGTGGAGGTGGGCACCGATACCGCTTGGTACCCGGCACTGGCGATGTCGTAGACCCCGGTGAACATGGCCATGGTCATGCGGGGCAAGAACCCGGCAATGAGCGGATAAGCCCCGCTGTCTTGGATCACCTCGATCTGCAAGGCGGCGATCCGCCCGTCCCGGCTGCCGCCCAACACCACATCCTGGATCTGGCCCCGGCCACTGCCCAGCCCGGTCATCGACTGAGTGCGGGTCTCCGCCCAAGCACACGGGCGGCCCAAGCGGCGGGCCAGCCAGCCGAGAAGGGCCTCCTCGGGGTAGCAGCGGAACTTGGCACCGAAGCTGCCACCCACATCGGGGGTAGTCACCAGCACCTGGTCGGGGTCCAAGCGGTAGATGCCCATCAACGCCGTCTTCACGTTGTGGCTGCCCTGGGTGGCGGTGTGGTGGATCAGCCGGTCGCCTTCCCAGTAGGAGAAGCCCGTTCGGGCCTCAATGGGCGCCGCCGACACTCGCTGGTTGAGGAACCGGGCCCGCACCACCACCTCGCACGCTTCAAAGTCGGGCGCCTGGCCCGCCCCACACCGATACACCGTCTGATCATCAATGCCCTCGAACAGCACCACATCGCCCCGCAGCGAGGCCTCTAGATCGACCAGCGGGGGCCGCGGCTCGTAGTCCACCGTCACCATGTCAGCCGCGTCGGCGGCAAGCTTCGGCTCATCGGCTACCACCGCAGCCACCGGCTCACCCACGTAGCGGACCACCTCGCCGGCCAGCATGGTCCGGGCCATCTGATCGTTCATGCCGGGAAACGGCGGGGGGTACACCACCACGTCGGGGTCGATGTCAGCAGCAGTGAACACCCCGAGTACTCCAGGAGCGGCTACGGCGGCCTCTACATCCACCGACCGCAGCCGGGCATGGGGCTCTGTCGATGTCACATACACGACATGGGCGGCTTCGGGTGGCACCAGATTGGCCACGAACGCGCCCTGGCCGGTGAGGAAGCGGGGATCTTCCCTTCGCGGAACCGGGTGACCGAGAATCGAGGGCATGAGTCTCAATTGGTCCGAGTGAAGACCTCCATCACTCGAATAAGGCGACGTCGGTGAACTCGATGAGGTTCCCATCGGGATCACGGGCGAAGGCCGATCGCACTGCCACGCCGAAGTCATCCCGCTCGTTTGGCTCGATGAAGAACTCCACACCTCGCTCGGCCAACTCGGCCATGGTGGCGTCGAATTCGTCGGCAGGAATGAAGAGGGCGAAGTGGGACATGACCCCGGCGCTGTCAGGCATTTCGTCCACCTTGCTCAGGTGTAGCTGGGAGGGACCCAACCGCAGCCACGACCCATCGAACCCTCCGAAGTCGGGCCGGGGGAGCTTCTCCAGCCCCAGCTTCTCGGTGTAGAAGGCATCGGCGGCTTCCACATCGGTCACCGGGATATTCACGTGGGCGTAGGCAACCAAACCGTTGACAGCAGTGCTCATCCCCGTGACTCTATTTCAACGCGGGGGCCGGCATGCCCCTGGGCTGGGTGCAACGCACTCCCAGCACCGCAGTAACCGCGCCCCCGGCAGCCAGCATGATATAGCTGGTGCCGAGGTTGCCGACCTGGCCCACGGCCAAAGTGGCGCCGATGACGGTCACCGCGATGGCAACGCCGAAGGCGTTTCCCACCCGCATCATGGTCTGAGCCACGCTGGATCCTGATGCCAGGAAATCGCTGGGCAGATCAGCCACCATCACCGCGAACAGCGATCCCCACACCAAGCCCGATCCGATTCCCGCCAGCGTCACGCTGAGCACCCAGGCCACAAGATCCTCCTCGCCCCCCAAGGTGGCCCACTGCCACACCATTCCCCCCGTCCACATGAGGCTCCCAGCGACAACGAATCTGGCCGGTCCCCACCGGTCGGCCCACCGGCCCGACAGCGCCGACAGCAGGCCGGTGAACACGAACACCGGGGTCAGCAGCATTCCGGCCTCGAATATGGTCAGCTCCCAGACGATGGTCAGGTAGTTCACCCCTACCAACTGATGCCCGAAGAAGGCGATGGAGAATACCAGCATCCCGTAGTTGCCCAGCCGGAAGCTCTTGAATTGGAAAAGCCTGGGGTCGATCACCGGCAATCGGTGACGCATCGATCTCCAGGCCAGCAGCACAAGCACCAGAGGCCCTCCGATCAAGGCCGCCAGCACCACCGGATCGGCCCATGACCACTCCCGGCTCTGCACCAGGGCGAACACCACCCCGCCGACGCCGGCCAACACCATGAGCGCTCCCAGGCGATCGGGCAGCTCCGGGGTCTGCGGATTGCGGTGCTCTTGGATGACCTTGCCGATAAAGGCCAGGGCGATCACCCCGAAGGGCACGTTCAGCCAGAACGCCCACCGCCAGTCGCCCACATGCACCAGCAGGGCGCCCACCGAAGGTCCCATGGCCGCGGCCACCGCGCCGTTGGCCGACCACGCGCCCACGCCGGTTCCCCGGCGGGCTACCGGGAATGCCTCGATCACAATGGCCGCCCCCATGGGCAGGCTCAGCGACGTTCCGAACCCCTGGAGAGCTCGGGCCACGATGAGCGCTCCGGTGCTGGGCGCCAGCGCAGCCCCCGCCGATGCCAGGGTGAACACCGCTATACCGGCCATCAGAGTGCGCCGCCGTCCCCACCGCTCCCCTAGGACCCCGCAGATGACCAGGGTGGCCGCTCCGACGATGGTGAAAGAGTTGATAACCCAAGACAGCTCGGCCTCGCTGGCGTGGGGAAAGGACTCCTTCAGGTCGGCATAGACCACGAAGATGATCGACAGCGACATGGCCGTCTGGAAGCTGGCCAAGCTCACCACCACCAGCACCAGCCAGGCCCGGCGCATCACCGCCGGATCAACGGCTGCTTGCTGCATCACCGGTTGACTGTAACCCTCTGGCATCCCGTCAAACGGATGGCAGCATGGGCGGAGGCGATAGCTAGCCTTCTGGCGTGGTCTCGTTCTATGACACTCGGCTTCGGGAAATCGTGCCGTTCGAGCCGCTGGTTGATGGCCGGGTGTCGATGTATGTGTGCGGGCCCACGGTGTACGACGACCCCCACGTGGGCCACGCCCGCACCGCGTTCACCTTCGACATGATCCGCCGCTACCTCCAGTGGCGGAGCTTCGAAGTTGTGTTCGTGTCGAATATCACCGACATCGACGACAAGATCATCGCCCGGGCCGCTGAGACCGGGACCACCGAAACCGAGCTGGCGACCCGGTACGAGCAGGTCTATACCGAGCAGATGGACCGGTTCGGCATCGCTCGGCCCGACCACCAGCCCCACGCCACCGAATATGTAACCGAGATGCTCGAGTTCATCAGCGATCTGGTGGATCGGGGCGCGGCCTATTTCATCGAGGGCAAGGGGGTGTATTTCTCGGTGGACGCCCACGCCCGCTACGGCGACCTGATCGGGCGCACCCCAGAGGAGTTGCGGGAGGGCGCCGGAGCCCGGGTGGAGGTGGACGTCGACAAGACCGATCCACTGGATTTCGCCTTGTGGAAAGCAGCCAAACCAGGGGAGCCGGTGTGGGACTCCCCGTGGGGGCCCGGCCGACCCGGCTGGCACATTGAATGCGTGGCCATGGCCACTGACCTTCTGGGCGAGACGTTCGACATCCATGGCGGGGGCGACGATTTGGCTTTCCCCCATCATCAGAACGAGGTGGCCGAGGCCGAAGGGGCAGAGCTGGGCTTCGCCCGCCATTGGATCCATGGAGCCATGCTCAACGTGAACGGCGAGAAGATGGCCAAGTCACTGGGAAACTTCACCACCCTGTCCAACCTGCTCGATGCCTACGAACCCCAGGTGCTGCGGCTATTGATGCTGCAAACCCATTACCGCACGGTCATGGAGCTGAGCGACGATGCCCTGGCCGGCGCTTCAGGGGCGCTCGACCGGCTCCGAGCCTGGCACCGCCGGGCCACCGCCGCAGGCCTGGATCAGGGGGCAACGCCTGATCCCGATGCGGTTGCCCGGTTCACCGCGGCAATGGACGACGACTTCGGCACTCCCGCCGGTCTGGCGGTGGTGTTCGACTTGGTCCGGGAGGCGAACGCCGCACTGGATGCCGGAGACACCGACCGGGGGGCTGCGGCCCATGCCACGGTGGTCGACCTGACTGGTGCGTTGGGCCTCACCTTGGCGAGCGACAACCAAGCGGGCGATGACGCGTTGGCCACAGAGGTGGCAATGCTGCTGGCCGAGCGGGACGAGGCCCGCCAGGCTAAGGACTTCGCTTCCGCCGACCGCATCCGCGATGAGCTGACCGCCCGGGGAATCGTGTTGGAGGACACTCCCGGCGGCACGATCTGGAGAAAATCCTGAGGAAATACCAGAGCCAGCTGTTCGGCCAGCCCGTGACGGAGATCGAGATCCTGGATGATCAGTCGGGCACCACGCGAAGAACTCGGGCTCGGCTGCACTTGGCCGATGGCCAAAAGCTGGCCGTGTTCGTCAAGCGACCATCCCGTTCCCTGATCGCTCGCGCTTTCGTCGCGGTGCCCCGGCTGAGTCGGGCCGAGGTCAGGTTCTACACCGAGTTGCGTGATCAGGTGCCCATCGCCACCCCTCATTGCCACGGCGCGGACCACTTCTGGCGCGGCTTCATCGTGGTGCTAGAGGATTTGGCCGACTCCGGTGCGACCCTGCGGCGGTCTACCGACACCCTCAGCGCGGATCAGGCAGCCTCGCTGCTGGCGTCGCTGGCCGCCATGCATCGGCAATGGTGGGGGCGTACTGAGTCGCACCCGTGGCTGGCTCGAAACCCCCGTCGAGAACTGAAGCTGGGGGCATTGCTCAGCCCCTTGCTCTGCCGCCTGGGGCTCTGGCGAGTTGGCTCGGCGGTTCCCGAGGAGCTGCACCAGCCCATTGCCCGGTATGCCCGCACCCGCCGGGGGGCCCAGGAGGCGATGTCGGCCGGACCGACCACTCTGATCCACAACGACTGCCACCCGGGGAACCAATTCGTCGCCGCCGACGACCGCCCCGGGCTCATCGACTGGCAGCTGTGCCGGGCCGGGCCGTGGGCCCGAGACGTCGCCTATCTGCTGGCCACCTCGCTTGACCCCGAGATGCGCCGAAGCGCGGAGAAGGATCTGCTGGCCGACTATCTACGCCAACTCGGCCCGGTCGCCCCGGATTCCGATGAAGCCTGGCTGGCCTATCGCCGCAATGTTGTCTACGCGGTCGAGGCCATGCTGGTGACCGCCGCGGTGGGCGTGATGATGCCCAAGTCCACTTCCCTGGCCTTGGTAAACCGTGCCGCCACCGCCGCAGCCGACCTAGATTCATTCGGCGCGCTATGACCGAGTCGTTCCCCCGCCAGCACGCCCGCACCCGGGGATTCACCCTGGGGGCACCCCGCAGCTTCACCGTCTCCGACAATGGAGGCCGGGTGGCCTTTCTACGCAGTGAGTCAGGTGACGATCCAGTGAACCGGCTCTGGCTGCTGGACACCGCTACCGGCGAGGAACGTGTGGTGGCCGATCCGGTCGAACTCTTGGCCGACCCCGGCGAGGAGAACCTGCCGCCAGCGGAGCGGGCCCGCCGAGAGCGAGCCCGGGAGAGCGGCGGCGGGATCGTGGCCTACGCCGGCGATCCAAGCCTGACCAAGATCGCCTTCACCTTGGACGGCCGGGTGTTCCTGGCCGATGCAGCCCAAGGGACCGTCGATTCGCTGCCTACCGAGCCTGGCGCATTCGATTCCCGCCCCTCACCCGACGGGCAGCGGGTGGCCTATGTGTCCGGCTCAGGCTTGCGAGTGGTGGACGCCGCGGCCGGCGGGCTCGACCGAGTGGTCATCGACGAGCCGGGCGACACCGTGAGCTGGGGGTCGGCCGAATTCATCGCCGCCGAGGAGATGGGCCGGAGCCGGGGATTCTGGTGGTCTCCCGACAGCCAGCGCTTGCTGGTGGCCCGAGTGGACACCGCCGAAGTTCCTATCTGGTACATCCCCTCCCCCGCTGATCCGGCGGCGACTCCGGTGCCCATGGCCTATCCCGCCGCGGGCACAGTCAACGCCGACGTCTCCTTGGCCGTCATCGGGCTCGACGGCAGCCGGGTCGATGTGGCCTGGGATCGGGATGGCTATGAATACCTGGCTCGGGCCGCGTGGGCACCCCGGTCGAACCCGGTCATCACCGTGCAGAGCCGCGACCAGCGCACGGTTGTGATCTTGGAGGTCGACCCTGACACTGGTGCCACCACCGAATTTGCCCACCAGAGCGACGAGCATTGGGTGGAGCTGGTGACCGGTACCCCCGAGTGGATGGGTGAGCGGCTGGTGACCGTTGAGGACCGGGGCTCGGCCCGGCGCCTGGTGATCGACGGCATCGAGGCCACACCCGACAACCTGCAAGTCCGCAGCGTGGTGGCCGCCGCTGAACACTGGGTGGTGTTCACCGCGTCGGACGACCCCACCGAAGTCCATGTTTGGCAGCTCAACGGTGAAGGCGAACTCAAACAGCTCAGCGACCAGCTGGGCGTATACAGCGCTGCCACTGGAGGCGACACCGTCGTGATGGCACGGGCCGCGGGGACCGACCGGGAGGCGGCGGTAGAAGTGATCACCCCTACCGAGCGCATCCCCATCACCTCTAGTGCTGCCACGCCGTCGTTGACTCCGGCACCCCGGTTCTCTGTCGTCGGCAGTCGAGAATTGCGCGCCGCGGTGCTGTATCCGTCGGACGACAACAGAACCGAGGGCCATCCGCTGCCGGTGCTCCTCGACCCCTACGGTGGCCCCCACGCCCAGCGCGTGCTCAAAGCCCGCTCACCGTTCCACGTGTCGCAGTGGTTCGCCAACCAGGGGTTCGCGGTGGTCATCACCGATGGCCGGGGCACCCCCGCCCGCGGCCCGGCTTGGGAGCGGGCGGTGGTCGGCGATCTGGCCCATCCGGTGCTAGAAGACCAGATCGACGCCCTCGAAGCACTGGCTGAGCAGCATCCCCGCCTGGACTTGAGCCGGGTGGCCGTTAGGGGTTGGTCATTCGGCGGCTATCTGGCCGCTTTGGCCGTGCTGGCCCGGCCCGACCGGTTCCACGCCGCCATCGCCGGCGCGCCGGTGACCGACTGGCGGCTCTACGACACCCACTACACCGAGCGCTACCTGGGCCACCCCGACCACAGCCCTGAGGCCTACACCCGCACCAGCCTGTTGGAGTTGGCCGGCGACCTCGCCCGCCCGCTGCTGTTGATCTGCGGTTTGGCCGACGACAACGTGTTCGCCGCCCACACCCTCCAACTCTCCCAGGCTCTGTTCGAGGCCGGCCGCCCCCACCAGGTGCTGCCGTTGCCTGGTGTCACCCACATGACCCCCCAAGAGCAGGTGGCCGAGAACCTTCTGCTCCTCCAACGAGCCTTCCTCTTCGACAGCCTCGGACTCCACCCGCCACAATGACCCCATGGCGCGCATAACTGCCGACGGCGAGACCCTCTTCGGGATCCAGTTGCCGATTCAGACTCTCAACGAGCGAATCTGCCAGCCGTGGGAGCCAACTGCCACCGTGGGCGACTTGTTGGCCATCACCCAAACAGCCGAGGCCGCCGGACTCGGGTTCGTGGGGGTGTGCGACCACATCGCCATCCCGAACAACGAATACGCCGCCCACATGTCCACCACGTGGTACGACCCGATCGCCACACTGAGCTTCCTGGGAGCAGCCACCAGCACGATCCGGCTGCTGTCGGAGGTGTACGTCCTTCCCTATCGCCACCCTCTGACCACCGCGAACTCCTTTTGCACCCTCGACCACCTCACCGGGGGGCGAGCAGTAATGGGAGTGGGTGCCGGCCACGTCGAAGCCGAGTTCGAAGCCTTGGGATTGAGCTTCGCCGACCGGGGGCGGATGACCGACGAGGCCATCGACGCGGTGAGGGTGGCGGTGGAAGCTGCCGGAGGGTTCTGCGAGTTCAGCGGAGAGTTCTACGACTTCAAAGACGTGGGAGTGGGCCCCGCCGCCGCGCAGGACACCATTCCCGTCTGGATCGGGGGCAGCACCCGCCCGGCCCTGCGCCGGGTGGTGGAGCGGGGGGACGGCTGGATCCCCCAGGGCACGCCCAGAGAGGCCATGACCGAGCAGATCGACTTCATGCGGGCCCATGCCGACGTGGTGGGCCGCGACCTCGATGAAGTGGACCTCGGCTGGTTGGCCGGGACCGTTTATATCGGCGACCCGCCGGAGGGGCTCTTCCCGCCGGGATGGCCGTATATCGGCGGTTCTCCCGACCAGGTTGCCGAGTCGCTCCGTTACGCCCACGAGTTGGGGACTTCGGTGGTGTTTCTCTTTTTCCGGTCCCGCGACGCAGCCGAATACGTCGACCAAGTCGCCCGCTTTGGTGCCGAGGTCCTGCCTCTACTGGAGGCCTGACGATGAACGGCGTGCTGGCGGGGATGCGCGTGGTGGAGGGATCGGCGTTTGTGGCCTGCCCCTCGGGGGGAATGACGCTGGCCCAACACGGGGCCGACGTGATCCGCTTCGACGCCATCGGCGGCGGCATCGACTACCAACGGTGGCCGCTCACCCAGGATTGCCAGTCGCTGTATTGGCAGGGTCTCAACAAGGGGAAGCGGTCAATCCAGGTCGACCTCCGCTCCCCCGAGGGCCAAGAGTTGATCACCGCCTTGGCCACCGCACCCGGCCCTGATGCCGGAATTTTCACCACCAACTTCCCCGCCGTCGGCTGGCTGTCTTACGACAGCCTGCGCCAGCACCGCGACGACCTCATCATGGTGGCCATCACCGGCAACCACGACGGCTCAACCGCGGTGGACTACACCGTGAACTGCGCCCTGGGCTATCCGTGGCTCACCGGCACCGACGGCACCATCAACCATGTGCTGCCCGCCTGGGACATCATCTGCGGCCAGACCGCCGCGGTGGGAGTGCTGGCCGCTGAACGCCAGCGGTCCCGCACTGGTGAAGGCAGCCTGGTGAACTTGGCTCTGTCCGATGTGGCGCTGGCCGCGGTGTCGATGCTGGGCCATGTGGCCGAGGCCCAGCTTCTGGGAACCCAGCGCCCCCGGATCGGCAACGACATCTACGGCGCTTTCGGGCGAGACTTCGAGCTGGCCGACGGCGAGCGCATCCAGATCGTGGCGGTAAGCGCCCGCCAGTGGACGGGTGTAGTAGCCGCCTGCGGGGTAGCGGAGGAGGTGGCTGCGCTGGAGGCTGAGACCGGCCTGGACTTCACCCGGGTGGACGGCGACCGATACCGGGCCTTGGACCGTCTCAACCCGCTGGTGGCCCAGTGGTGTGCGGCCCGCACGCTGGCCGAGGCATCGGTGGCGCTGGATGCCCAGGGAGTGTGCTGGGGCCGTTACCAGTCGATGCTGGAGCTGGTGACCAACGACCCCCGCTGTTCCACCGAGAACCCGATGTTCGCCGAAGTGGACCACCCTGAGACCGGTCAATATCTCACCCCTGGTCCCCCGCTCCGCTTCTCTCAGGAGCATCAGGCAGATCCCGGTCCCGCCCCCCGGCTGGGCCAGCACACCGACGAGGTGCTGGCCGACGTACTCGGCCTGTCGGGCACCGAGATCGCCCGCCTTCACGACAGCCAGATCGTCGCCTGACCATCTCAAGGGCGGGCGGCGGAGGCTACTTTGCTCCCCATGAGCATGGATATAGGCCGCGTCGGGGTCTGGACCCGCACCGACAGCTTCTCAACCACCGAGGCCATCGAATTCGCTCAGCGCGTCGAGGAGCTGGGCTACGGCGCCCTGTGGATCCCCGACGCCTTCGGCCGCGACCCGTTCGCTCACGCCTCCCTGCTGCTCAACCACACTTCCACGCTGGTGCTGGCCACCGGTGTGGTCAACATCCACCTGCGGGAGGCCCAGGCCACCTCCTGCGCCCAGCGGGAATTGCACGACCAGTCGGGAGGCCGTTTTCTGCTCGGCCTCGGGGTGTCGCACCAAGCTCCAGTGGAGCGATTGCAGGGCAAGCCCTACCCCAAGCCGATCCCGTCTATGCGGGAGTACCTCGACAAAATGGAAAGCGCCATGTGGTGGGGACCGCAACTCGATGGCGAACCGCCCATGGTGCTGGCCGCCCTCGGCCCGCTCATGTTGAAGCTGGCCGCCGAACGCACCATGGGGGCCCACCCCTACTTCGCGCCGCCGGAGAACTCTCGGCGGTCCCGGGAGATCATGGGTCCCGACGCGTGGATCTGCCCAGAGCAGAAGGTGATGCTGGAAACCGATTCAGTGCGGGCCAGGGAGCGGGCCCGAGCATCCATGGCCGGGCCGATAACCATGCCCAACTACCGGAACAACCTCATGCGCTGCGGCTTCGAGGAGAGCGCCCTCAACGACGGCGGCAGCGACGAGGTGGTGGACGCAGTGGTGGCTTGGGGCGATGAGAACGCCCTGGCCGAACGGGTGCGCCAGCATCACGAAGCCGGCGCCACCCATGTGTGCATCCAGCCGCTGGACCCAGTGGACAAGACCCGCCCCAGCCTCGAAACGCTTGAGACTCTCGCCCCTCTCTTGAACGGAGCGTGACCTCAATGTCTAATGAACATCAGGGGCCCAATGAGTTCCAAGACAGGGTCGCCCTTGTTACCGGCGCCGCAGACAGAATCGGCCTGGGGTTCGCCCACGCCAGCTACCTGGCCGAGCGCGGCGCCAAGATCGTGCTCAACGACCTCGGCAGCGGCACCTTGGGCCTGGTTGAACAGGGCTTCAATCCCGACATCGCCGAGGAGGCCGCGCAACGCATCCGCGACGCCGGTGGCGAGGCCATCGCCAACAACGGCGACGTGGCCGAGGAGGCCACCGCTCAGGCGATGGTGGCCAGTGCAATGGATGCCTGGGGCCGGGTGGACATCCTCATCAACAACGCCGGGGTCGCCAGCTCGGCGTTCTTCCCCGACATCGACGCCGACGAGATGCACCGCCACGTGGGGGTGACCCTGCTGGGATGCCTCAACACCGCCAAGGCGGCGTGGCCTCACATGGTGGAGCGGGGCTACGGGCGCATTATCAATACCGGCTCCCCAGCATGCTTCGGCAACCCCATCGCCTCCTATGCGTCCACCAAGTCGGGGCTGTTCGGCTTCACCCGCACCCAGGCCATGTTCGGCCAGGCCCACAACATCACCGCCAACCTGCTGTTGCCCGCGGCCATCTCCCGATTGACCGAGGGACTGCCCGAGTCGCCGTTCAAGTCGCACCTGCGGGATCACTTCGGCGCCGAGAAGGTGGCCCCGGTGGTGGCCCATCTGGTGAGCGACCAGTGCGCGGTGACCGGCGAGGCCTTCACCGCCGGCGGCGGCAAGTTTGCCCGTATCGTCTACGCGGCATCTCCGGCCCAAGAGATCGACCTGACCATGGAATCAGTGGCCTCGGGCTTGGCCCACGCCATGGACACCTCCGACTGGACCCCTCAGGGCTCCACCGCCGAAAGCATGGTCCACCTCGGCATGCCCCCTGACCTGGAACAAATGTAAGGATTGTCGCTATGGGACTGGTGAGCGACAAAGAGATTGAAGCTTTCTGGCGCGACGGCGTGGTGGTGATCCGGGGGGTGCTCTCCAACGAAACCCTGGCCTCCATGGCGAAGCCGGTAGACCGAGCTCTGGGGTCGGAGGAAATGAACAATATGACCGAGATGGGCACCATGGTGGTACCGCCCAGCGGCGGCACCGTGCTCAACGACCCCGCAGCGGCCAAGACAGGTGCCCCCCGCGGCCAGTTCCATGGCGGCACCGACCACTGGTGGAACGACCCCGACTTCGAGCACTTCGCCACCCAATCGCCCCTACCGCAGGTGGCCGCCGAGCTAATGCGGAGCCAGGAACTGTGGTTCTACGAAGACAGCGTGCTGGTGAAGGAGCCCCACACCGAGGAGCCCACCTCCATCCACCAGGACATGGCCTACTTCCAGCTGGAAGGCGACAAGGTTTGCACCACCTGGTGCCCGCTCGATCCCATCTCCAAAGCCACCGGGGCCACCGTCTACGTGAAGGGCTCGCACCGCTGGGAGCGGAACTTCCGGCCCAACTGGTTCGTGAGCCAGTTGTCGATGCCCGATACCGACGGCGAGGAGGTCCCCCACTACGACCGGGACGATTCCGAGCACCTGCTCTGCTTCGACATGTCACCCGGAGATGTGGCCGTCCACCACGCCATGACCCTCCACGGCGCCCACGCCAACGTGACCGACCAGTGGCGTCGAGCCATCTCGGTGCGCTACTGCGGCGACGGCACCGTCTACCGCTTCAAACGCGGCACCCCCCTAAAGCCCCACCACACCGAAGTATCCGAAGGCGACCCCGTAAACCACCCCCGCTGCCCCCAAGTCTGGCCCCGCTAGATCACCCCAGGTTGGGGCCGAGGATCGAGACGAAGGAGACCATTTCGCCGGGGTAGCCGCCTAGGTTGTGGACTAGGCCGAGGTTGCGGGCCGACAGGTCGATCTGGCGGTCGTCGCCGGCTTTGTTTCGGAGCTGGAGCCAGCACTCGTAGTGCATGCGCAGGCCGGAGGCGCCCACGGGGTGGCCGAATGCTTTGAGGCCGCCGTCGGTATTGATGGGCATGTCGCCGTTGCGCTCGAAGGTTCCGGCTAGCACCTCTTTCCAGGCCGTGCCCCGCTCGCAGAAGCCCAGGTCTTCCATGAGGACCATCTCGGTGGGGGTGAAACAGTCGTGGACTTCGGCCATGGCCAGCGCGGAGCGGGGATCTTCGATACCCGCTTGGCGGTAGGCGTCGGCCCCGGCCATCTCGCACTCGGGGAACGTGGTGTAGTCGTAGTCGGGATCGATGAGCCCGCCGCCGGTGCCCGACACGAACGACAGCGCCTTGATGTACAGCGGGTCGTCGCAGTACTTGTGGGCGTCTTCGGCCCGCACCACGATGGCCGCTGCCGAGCCGTCGGCCACGCCGGAGCAGTCGAACACCGACAGCCGCCCGGCCACCGCTGCCATCTCGCAGATCTTCTCGGCCGGCATCTCCCGGCGGAACTGGGCCAGCGGGTTGAGCGCCCCGTTGCGGTGGTTCTTCTCGGCGATCTTGGCCACCACCATGCGCAGCTCGTCCTCGTCCACCCCGTAGCGGGCGGCATAGGCGGGCAGAACCAGGCTGAACATGGCCGCCGCGGTCAGACTCCGCTTGGTGCCGTCGTGGGGGGCGGGTGCGGCATTCAATCCCTGATAGCCAGAGTCCTTGACCTTCTCCACCCCGACGGCCATGGCCATGTCGTAGGCCCCGCTGGCCACGGCATAGGAGGCTTGGCGAAGCGCCTCGGAGCCGGTGGCACAGAAATTCTCCACTCGGGTCACCGGCTTGCCCTCCAACTTCAACGGCTGGCTGAGCGTCAGCCCGCTCATGCCGCTGGAGGCCGTCCCCACCCAGAAGGCGTCCACGTCGTCTTTGGTCACTCCCGCGGAGGCGAACGCGGCAGAGGCGGAGTCGATCAGCAGGTCGTCGGTTCCCTTGTCCCAATGCTCCCGGAACTGAGTGCACCCCATTCCGATGATCGCCACCTGGTCCTTGATGCCATGACTGGCCATTTGCGCCTCCTAGCCCCCCGATGAAGACCGCTCTGGGCGGGCCTTCCAGAAATAGTTGATGATGCCCTCGGCCTCGTACAGCCGTCGGAAGGTCATCTCCACCCTCTGGCCGATGCGGACCGCATCGGGGTCCACGTCGGTCAGCTCCACCGGGAGGCGGCCGCCCCCGTCGAAGTCCACCACCGCGAACACCACCGGCGGACTCACCGAGTACACCAGCCGGTCGATGGTGAAGGTCACCACGGTGGCCCCTACGTCAGCCATGGGGGCGGGATCCATGGCATCAAGCTCGTCCTCGGGCCGAATAGACACCCGGGTAGGCGGCAAGTGCAGAGTTCCGCTCTCGGCGCCCCGACTGCCCACAAACCCGTACTTCCAGTCTTGCGACCGGGCCGAGGCCGAAGACGAAGGCCGAGTTGGTTCGGGTCGGTTGGGAGGCTGCACCTGGATCATTTCCCGCCACTGTAAGAACGTGGCGTAGCTCACCTCGGCCCCACCGGCGATCTGGTCGGCTACGGGGAGAGCCGGCGAATAGGCATCCAACGCCTCAGTGGTCCGCAGTACCAGCACCTCCACCCCGTCGGCCAGCATCACCACCGCGATGGTCTGGCCCGGCTCGGCCTGCTCCAGCTCGTTGACCAGCAAAAGGCCGGGATGGGCTGTGCCCGTGTTGCCCACCGACACGGCCAAGTCATCAGCCACTCGAGCCACACCGAGCTGGCCCGCCACCCGCTTGACCGCCCGGCTGTGGGACCCGGTCACCACCGCCACATCCACATCGGCCGCATCAATGCCAGCCGCGCCCAGCGCCTCCTTCCACCCTTGGGCCGCCAGCGGGCCGTAGCGGGTCTCGCCGAAGCGCTCCTCCCATTGGCCGGTGCTGGGTGAACCCGGCTGGCGCCAGCGGTCTACGAACTCCTCGGTGGCCGACGCCGACCCCAGCAGCTCGGCTACCACCGGCCCATCGTCCTCTGTGCCAATCAAGAATGCGGCGGCACCGTCGCCACCAGCGGCTTCATCAGCGCCGGTGGGCAGTCCGCCCCTGATGTCGGCGGTAACCACCAATGTGGGCCCCTTCGCATCCAGGGCAGTTCGCAGCGCCCCGATGCCGGAACGCACCGCGCCTCCGAAGTCCAGCGCGCCCACCGAGGTGTCCAGCCGCAGCGCAGCGTGGATGGCGGTGGCGTTCGTCTTCTCCAGATAGGCGGGGTCGGCGGTGGCGAACCATAGCGCCCGGGGCTCAGCATCAACCGGGCGCAGGGCCAGCCGAGCAGCCTCCACTCCCATCGTGGTGGTGTCCTCGTCGTAGGAAGCCACCGATCTTGTACCCCGGCCGTCCCCTTTGCCCATCACCGCGGCAATGGCCGACCGGTCCAGCCGCCGGTACGGCACGTAGCCCCCGAAGCTGATGATGCCTCGCATGATTCCGAAGTGTACGCCCCGCTTCGTCCATGGCCGGAGTCCTAGTCTGTCCCCCATGAGCTTTGAGCCCAGCGCCGAGGTGCGGCGCATCCGCGACGCCATCGACCATCCCATCATCGACTCCGACGGCCACATCATCGAGTTCCTGCCCGAGGTTCACGACATCATGGCCACCGTCGGCGGACCGGAACTGGTGGACAAGTTCAAGGTCGTCGAATACGGCGCCCGGAAGTCCATCGACCTGTCGCTGGAGCAGCGCCGGGCCGCCGGGATTATGCGCTCGGCATGGTGGGGGCTCCCGACCCGCAACACCCTCGACCGGGCCACCGCCCTGCTGCCCAAGCTGCTGTACGAGCGCCTGGACGAGATCGGAATCGACCTGGCCGTGCTCTATCCCACCTACGGGCTCACCTGCATGGGCCTCGAAGACGAGGATTTGCGCCTCGGAGCGGCCAGGGCGTTCAACCTCTACTTCCACCAGGCCTACGAGCCCTACTCCGACCGCCTCATGCCGGTGGCCATCATCCCCATGTTCACCCCCGATGAGGCCATTGCCGAGCTGGACTTCGCGGTGGGCGAGCTGGGCATGCGCCCGGTGATGATGACCGGGCTGGTGCCCCGGCCGGTGGACCCGGAGAACACCAGCCACCGCCATGCCCGCCGCATGGACACCCTGGGCATGGACTCCCCCCACGACTACGACCCGGTGTGGCGGCGGTGTACCGAGCTGGGCGTGTCGCCCACCTTCCATTCCGCGGGTATGGGCTGGGGCAGCCGCACCTCGGAGACCAACTACGTGTACAACCACCTGGGTAATTTCGCCGCCGCCGGCGAGGCCCTGTGCCGGGCGATGTTCATGGGCGGGGTGGCCCACCGCTTCCCCGAACTGCGCTGGGCCTTCCTGGAGGGGGGCGTGGCCTGGGGTGTGAACCTGCTTTCGGATGTGATCGGCCACTGGGAGAAGCGCAACCGCGACGCCATCAGCCACTACGACCCCGCCGCGGTGGACATGGACGAGCTGGGCCAGCTGTTCGACGCCTACAGCACCCCGGTGGCCAACAGCCATCGGGACCGTCTCCAAGAAGCGCTGCACATGTTGAGCGAGCCCGATGAAGATCCGGCCACCATTGACGAGTTCGCCCTCAGCGGGGTGGACACCGTGGACGACATCCTGGCCATCTGGGACCGCTTCCACTTCGGCTGCGAAGCCGACGACCCCATGACCGCCATCGGGTTCAACCGGTCGGTGACCCCGAAGGGCCAGGTGGTGAAGGGCATCTTCGCCTCCGACGTGGGCCACTGGGACGTCCCCGACGTGCGCGAGGTGCTGCCCGAGGCCTACGAGCTGGTGGACGACGGCATCCTCGACGAGGCCGACTTCCGGGCCTTCACCTTCGAGCATCCGATGTCGCTGTGGGCCGGCACCAACACTGACTTCTTTAAGGGCACCGTCATCGAAGAAGCCCTGTAGCGGTTTGACGTGAGCAATTGGGATGGTCGGATCGAGGACTTCGACCTGCTAACCGGACGGGCCCGCTTCGGCGGTGACCTAATCGCTGAGGGCGCGCTCTGGTTGGCGTTTGTGAGGTCACCGGTAGCCCGAGCCTCCATTACCGGTATCGACACATCCGATGCCGAGGCCCTCGACGGGGTGGTCGGGGTGTTCACCGCTGACGACTTGGACTTGATCACCCAAGCCGGTCTGGAGGGAATCTCCCCGGTAAGGATTTGCCGTCCGCCGTTGGCCGAGGGATCAGTGGCCTATGTCGGGGAAGCAGTCGCCGCGGTGGTCGCAGTCAGCGAGGCAGTCGCAGCCGATGCCTGCGAGTTGGTGACCGTGGATTACCGATCTCTGCCCCCGGTTCCCGACCAAACCGCTGCCACCGCTGAAGAGGCCCCGCTTCTCCACCCGGATCACGGCTCGAACACCGTGCTCACCGTCCCGTCGGGTGATCTGGCCGCCACCCAGGCTGCGCTAGACGCCGCCGATGTGACTTTGACCGTCAAACAGCACTACCCCCGAGTGGCCTGTTCCCCCATCGAGGGGGTTGCCGGTCTCGTGGTTCCCGACGGTGACCGGGTGAGGATCCACATCAATGCCCAAATGCCGTCTCTGACTCACGATGAACTGGCTGGCACCCTGGCCACTGACGATGACCAGATCAGCCTGGTCGTTCCCCCCATCGGCGGCGGCTTCGGGGGCAAATGCGACGGTGAGAACGGTTTGTTCGCGGTGGCCGCTCGCCTGGCCCTGCGGCTGAACCGCCCGCTGCGCTTCACGCACTCCCGCTCCGAGAATCTGCTGTCGATGCAAGCCCGCGACCAAGACCAGCGAATCACGTTGGCAGCTGATCGAGACGGCAATGTCACCGCCCTCGAGGCCGACGTGAGCGCCGACGTGGGCGGCTACGCCGGGATGGGTGCATTTGAACCCCTGCAAACCCAGCGACTCATTCCCGGCCCCTACCGGATCGACCAAGTGGCGGTCACCGCTTCGGCGGTGATGACCAATACCGTCCCCACCGGGCCGTATAGGGGACCGGGAAGAGCTGAAGCCATCGGCCTGCTAGAGCGGGCAATGGACGCCCTGGCCCGTTCGTTGGACATAGACCCTGCCGAGATCCGACGCCGAAATCTGCTGCGACCTGAGGACTTCCCCCGGCAGACGTCCGGTGGACTAGTCATGGATGAGGCCGACCACCTGGGTGCTCTGAACCAGGCTCTCGCCGAGATCGGCTACCGGCAACTACGAGAAGAACAAGCCCACCGTCGTTCCTCCGGAGACCACCGACTGCTGGGAATCGGCATCAGCTGCTGGGCCGACTTCACCGGCCGCCACGAACCCTGCCAACCCGCTGCCGCCCGTGTCACCGACGATGGTTTCATTGAGATCGACGCGGGCATCGCCCCGATCGGCCAGGGCATGACGACCGTCATCACCCATCTAGCGGCAGAGTCACTGGGCCTCGACCCGGCCTATGTCAGCGCAGTAGCCCCCGATACCGGCCGCTTCCGATCCGCCTTGGGCAGCTTTGGATCCAGGTCGGCATCGCTGGCCGGCAGCTCTGCCGTCGAAGTGGCGGCCCGCCTGCTCGACAAGCTCAAAGAGCAGGCTGCCGAGCGACTAGAAGCCGCCAAAGACGACATAGAACTGCGTCTCGCCACCCCGCCGAAAGCACCAGGGAGGCCCGGCGAAGCACCACCCGCCGTCCGAGGCGTACGGAGAACCCCCGGCCATGGGCAAGACGTCGTCCTAGGGGTGCGGGGCACCCCTTCAGCCAGCATCCCGCTAGCCGACCTGGCCGGCACCGAAGCCACCGCCGCCTTCGACCAAGGCCAACCCACCTTCCCCGGCGGCACCCACGCCGCCGTCGTGGAGGTCGACACCGAGACCGGCCAAGTCGACCTGCTCCGCCACGTAGCCGTTACCGACTGCGGCCGAGTCCTCAACGAGGTCCAAGCCTCGGGCCAAGTCCAGGGCGGCGCCGTCCAGGGCATCGCCGTCGCCCTGTTCGAAGAGATGCGCTACGACGCCGACGCTAACCCCCTCACCACCAGTCTGGCCGATTACCTAGTACCCGCAGCCAGCGACATCCCCGAAGTAGAGACTGCTTTCATTGAGACCCCCACCGATCGCAACCCCCTCGGCGTCAAAGGAGTGGCCGAAAGCGGTGCCATCGCCGCCCCCGCCGCCGTGCAGAACGCCATCATCGATGCCCTCTCCCCGCTAGGAGTCACCCACATCGACATGCCCTGCACCCCCGAGAAGATCTGGCAAGCCCTCTGCAATTCCCAATATTGAATTCCCAAAAAATTGCTGCAAATGAATTCCTGATTCTGCCGCATTCAAATTCCCTAAATTGCCGGCCCATCACAACAGGAAGCGGAGCACGCGGTAGGGAACGGGCGAGTGTTCAGGCGGCAGCTAGTTGTTCAGCGGGCGGTGGGTGGGTTCTCGGGCTGGGCCGAGGTAGGGGTTGGAGGCGGTATCGGCCGCTGACGGTGTCGTGTTGGATGGTGTGGCCGTGTTTATGAACTTTGGTGTGGCAGCGAGGGCACAGCAGCACCAGGTTGGTGATGTCGGTGGGCCCGTTTTGGTCCCACGGAATGATGTGGTGGGCGTCGCAGACCTGTGGTCTGAGGCCGCAGCCCACGCAGCCTCGGTCTCTGCGGTACAGGGCCAGCTTCTGAGCTTTGGTTGGCGTTCTTTGGGCTTTGCCCACATAGAGTGGCTGCCCGTCGTTTCCGAAGATCATCGGGACGATGTCCGCGTCGCAGGCGATGCGGCGCAGTTCGTCCAGCTCGATGGGGGTGCCGTCGATGAGCCCGGCGTTCTTCAGCCGGCTTTCGATGGCGTCGTAATCGGCGGACACCACCAGCACCGTCTTCTGCGGGCGGATCTCGCCCCCCGGCACACCGGCCGCTACCGGGTCGTTGTTGTCGGCGGGCTGTTGGCTGATGAGCGCGACTAGCGCGTCGGCGTTGCGCTGCTCGAAAGTGCGGATCGGGTCGAAGGCGATGTCGTCGCCCAGCATCTTGGCATTCATGGCTCCGAGCGCCGTCTTGACCCGATCGCCGGACACCTGGTCGAACTCGGCGTGCAACACGATCATGCCGCCGGTGCCGTCGAACACCTTGGCGGATCGGCGAGCCCGCTGGCGCTCGGCCCGGCTCATTCCGTCGTCGGCGCGGCGCTGGTCCTCGCGGGCGGCCACGGTCTTCTTGAATTCGTCGTGACCCTGCCAACCACCCAGATCCAACAGCTCTTGCTGGTCTTGTTCGCTCATCGGCGCCCGCTTGTTGGACTCGGCCACCATCCCAGCCTGATCCGCCGAGATGCGATCATCCTGGATCGCGCCGAGAACCTGGGGCAAGGCCGCGACGCCCTGGGCCGTCTTGGCCAGCTGGCGGGCCCGATAAGCGCTGATCCCGAGCTGATGGCAAACCGTGGAAGCCGCGCCCGGCCCCTCGAGTTCCCCGTAGCGCACAACCAGCCCGAGCAGGTACCCCTCGGCCCGACGGCGCAACAAGTCAGCCTCGCCCATCAAGCCCAACAGTTCCGAAGCGCCCGCTTCAGAGAAATCTGGGAACCCGAAACCCCCGCCAACGCGAGCATCACCGCTGGCATCAGTACTGTCCGCACCGGGTCTTGTGCCGGGTTTCACTGCAAGTTCCATACATGAAATTATACCGACCCCAGTGACACATTCCCCCCGAAAACCGCAGGTAAACCCGACTTTTTTCCTCCCAACCAGGGTTGACTGCCGACTGGCCCGCCTACTCCTGCCAAACCGCATTGCGGATGCCGTTGGCCAAGACATTGAACGTCCCATCGGCCAAATCCAGAACGCCCATCCGACCATCAACCAGCGTTACCAGCAACCACCCCCGCACCAAGTCCATGTCGACAATCGTGTCCTCAACATCGACTTCATAGAGCGGAACCAGCGTCCCAGAGTCGACCACCACGACCTTCCCCGGCGACCCGATGCACTCCGACAAATAGCCGAAGCAATGCTGCTGGGCGACCACAAGATTCCCGAATCGATCCCCTGTAGGCAGCATCCATCCCAAGCCCCGAGCGTTGGCCGCGATGGGACCTATATCGAGGTCAATCAGCATCACCCACGGAAAGAAGCCTTGATCCTCCATCAGAGTCCAAATGCCCAATGCAATGGAGTTGCCTTCAACCCATGAAGTCCGGGTAGCGAAACTGTTCAGGCCGGGACCCTCGCCGTCCTCTGCCATTAGATGGTGGAAGGAGACATCACCTGCCGTCGCAAAGAAAGGACGACTGGGATCAGAATCGTCGTCGTAGCCAATTACAAGAGGCAAAATTCCAAATGAGGCAAGACCACCGCTGGCCCCCAGCTCGCTGAACACGAGTTCGCCCCGGTCATTGACCGAGGGGTAGGACCCGTTGAGAGCTAGCCAATACGGCCGGTCGTGGTCATCGATGTCCAAGATCTCGAACCTTCCAATCGCCGGCTCGCAGCACCTGCCTATCAGGACGTACTTCGGATCGACCCACTCCAGATCTTCGATAAAGCCGGGGGCAATCTCCGCCTTTCCGGTGTACTCCTGGTACTCCAATCCCTGATCGCTGCACTCGTCGAACACCCTTGCCTTCCCGCTATAGGCGCTGAAGTCGGCGAGAACCCTCACCCCACCTGTCTGCGATTCCACCGAGACAATGTCGCACTCCTCTGTGGAAGCAACGATCGCTGAGGGTATGTTCCCAGTCGTTCCGAAAGGCTCCCCTTCCAGAGTGGTATCACCCGGTAATGGCTTCTCAAGTGGAGAAACGGAGTACACCGTTCCCCTTGCGCTTGTCGTTGGGCCTGGAATATTGGTTGGCTCCCGAACCTCGATAGGAGCCTCGGGCTCCTGGGTCTCGATTGATGTGGGGACCTCAGTCAGCGCCGGTGTCTGAGCAGCCCTAGTGGGGTCCGCCGTCGCATTTGGCAATGCCGTTGACGTTGCCGATGGCGAAGCTAACGGCGAGACCACAACTGTGGGCGACGACCCCTCACTCGGTACCGCAGTGCCAGGGTCTAGAGCCTGTTCCAGAATCGACGGGTCCGACTGGCAGCTGAGCGCAGCAGTCATCGACACGACCGCCAAGGGCAGTACCCACCTGCGCACAGGCACAATCAAATCATGGCAATGACACCGGTGGGGGTCGCCAGAACTCCGTTCAGACCGTCAGCCCGTAGAGCTCGGCGCAGTTGTCGCGGAGGACGCGGTCGATTTGGTGGTCGGTCATGTGGGTGGTCTGCTCGGTGAGCATCTCCTGTGACCAAGGCCAGGTGGCATCGGAATGGGGGTGGTCGTTGGCCCACATCACCCGGTTCACGTTCATCAGATCGAGCAGCTTGAACGCCACCCAGTCGTCTTGGAATGTGAGGTAGACGTTCTCCCGGAAGTAGTCGCTGGGCTTCTTGGACAGCTCGGCGCTCTCTAGCCAGTTGCGGTGGCGGTTGTAGGCGTGGTCGGCCCGATACATCCAGTGGGGCGCCCAACCGGCGTCGGCCTCCACGCACACCACCCGCAGGTCGGGATGGCGCTCGAACACTCCGCCGAAGATCAGCGTGCCGATGATGTCCTGGTTCCCCCTGATGATGCCCAGGAACGAGTTGATCTTGGGCCCCCGGAACTGGGCGGCCATGGGGTGGTCGTTGCCCGAGGTGAGGATGTGGAATGACAGCGGCATGCCCATCGATACCGACGCCTCCCAGAAGGCGTCGAATTCGGGGGCGTCGTAGTCGATCCCCGAAGCCGGATAGCCGGGAAGCATGACGCCTTTGAGTCCGAGGGCCTTCATGGCCTCCAAGTCGGCGATGGCCTCATCCACCGACCGCACCGCGGTCTGGCCCAAGCCGATCAGCCGCTCCGGAGCGTGGGAGTTGAACTCGGCAATCCAGCGGTTGTAGGCATCGAAGCACGCCTTCTTGTAGTCGGCGTCGGGGTGGTTGCAGATGGTCATGCCCACCGACGGGTAGATCACCTCGGCCACCACTCCATCTCGGTCTTGCTCATCCAGCCGGGCCACCGGGTCGTAACCGCCGGGGTGCAGATCCTCCCAGCGGGTGCCGCTGGAAAGGCTGATCTCATGCCAGCTCTTGCCCGCGGCCGCGATCATTCCATAGGGCATCCGATTGCGGCCGTTGTCGATCGACATGAACGCCCCCATGGCGTCGTCCCAATCCACACGTGGCGCCCGATCCCGGAACTTGGGGTCGATGTAGTCGATATAGGTGTTGTCGGGCTCGGTGACGTGCGAGTCAGCCGAGATGCAAGGACGAACGGGTGCGACGGTGCTCATGATTTGAACCTTCTCAATCGGGTGTCACTGAGACAATTGCCAACGGTAGTAGGTAGCGTTTGGCCATGAGCAGCCAGCGATCCGCCGCCGACATCCGGGCCGACCTCGGCCATCCCATCATCGACGCCGATGGGCACGTGTTCGAGCACTACCCGGCCCTCCACCAGTACTGCCTCGACGAGGGGCTCGAGGGCGGGCTGTACCCCCAGATGGCCAACTGCTCGTTCAACGGAGAGCCCAATTGGTCGGGCCTGCCTGCCGATGAGCGGCTGTCCCGGCGCTCCTTCCGGGGACCGTGGTGGGCGCTGCCGCTGGCCAACACCCGGGACTTCGCCACCGCGGTGTCTCCAGCGATGTTCCACGACCGCATCGAGGAGCTGGGCATGGACTTCGCAGTGTGCTATCCCAGCATCGGCCTCAACTTCCCCGCCTATCGCGACGACGACGTGCGGAACAAGCTCTGCCGGGCGCTCAATCGCTACCTGTCCGACAGCTACCAGGGCCTGCAAGACCGCCTGACCCCGGTGGCCGCCATTCCCACCCACACTCCAGACGAGGCCATTGAACAACTCGACTTTGCGGTCACCGAGCTCGGTTTCAAAGCAGTGATGATCGGCGGGTTCGTTCCCCGCCAGGTGCCGGCCGGTGGTGAGATGGCCACGTGGATCGACTCCCTGGGCCTCGACTCGGCCTACGACTACGACCCCCTGTGGCAGCGCCTGGTGGATCTGCAAACCCCGGCCAGCCTCCACTCCGGATCAATGGGCTGGGACGGCCGACGCTCAGTTAGCAACTTCACCTACAACCACATGGGCAACTTCGGAACGGCCAGCGAGGCCACAGCCAAGTCGATCTTCTTCGGCGGGGTCACCCACCGTTTTCCCGATCTGCGCCTCGGCTTCCTGGAAGGCGGGGTCACCTGGGGCGCCCAGATGGTGTGCGACCTCCTCAGCCACTGGGAAAAGCGCGGCCCCGAAGGACTCAAGGCCTACGACCCGGCCCTCTTTGAGCCCGAGTACTTCGAATCCCTGCTGGCCGAGGCCAACGACCCCATCGATCTGCCCGCTGGCTTCGGAAAAGCGATGCAGAAGGGCATCGGCTCTGATCAGGTCGTCCACGACTTCGAGGCCGCTGGCATCACCTGCCCCGAAGATATCCTCGAGCAGATCGACCGCTCCTATTGGTTCGGCTGCGAAGCCGACGACCCGCTGGTGCGGCTGGCCTTCGACGGCGCCCTGCCTGAAGGCGCAACCCTCAACGCCATCTTCTCCTCCGACGTGGGTCACTGGGATGTTCCCGATATGTCCGAAGTGCTCCCCGAGGTATATGAGCAGGTGGAGCACGGATGGCTGAACGAAGACCAATTCCGGGCCTTCACCTTCAGCAACGCCCACCGCTTCTTCTCCGAAGCCCGCCCCGACTTCTTCAAGAACACGGTGCTGGAGGGCACCACCGTCTAGAACTAAGGGGCCATGACCGTCCCTGCATCAGCACCTCCGACGTTCACGCTTCTGGCCCAGTTGGGGATTTACTGCGACCCCAACTCCCAGCCCGGCTACGGAAGGCTCCGGGTGTTCGACGAGCAGTGCCACGGCGGCCAGGTGAGGCCCTCGGTGCTGATGCTGGCCGCCGACATCACCGGGGGCATGATCGGCGAGAAGGAAGATCCCGAATGCTGGCACTTCACCACCGACTTCCAGCTCCGCACCGCCGACGTCCCCCTGCCCGACCAGATCGACGTACACGCCGAGGTGCTGCGGGCCGGAGCCAGCACGCTGACCTGCGAGTGCCGCTTTAGCAACCCCGATGGCACCGAAGTGGGCTACGCCCAGATCGGCTTCGGGCGCCATCACCAACGTCCCGGCGACCCAGCCAAACCCATCCACGATCCTCCCCGGCCCGACCTCATGGGACTCCCTGACATCGACCAACCCCTGGCCGAAGTGGCCGGAATCGAGGTGGTGGATGCCGCCGCCGGCCACGTAGAGGTGGAGCTCACCCCACAGCTGCTCAACCCTGCGGGCATCATGCAGGGCACCATGGTCACCCTTGTAGGCGAAGTGGGAGCCGAGACCCTGGCCGAGCATGAATTCGGCTCGCCCCACGCGGTGGCCGACATGGACATCCGCTATCTGCTGGGGGGAAAGATCGGCCCGGTGTACAGCACCTGTCGCTGGATGGGCGACCCTTCGTCGGGCTGGGTTGTGGCCGAGATCAGGGATCTGGGCAAGGGCGACCGCTTGATGGCCACGATGATGATGCGAGTCCGCCCGGCTCGCTGAGGGGCTGCGTCCATCTGCCGGAGTAGGTTGGCGGAATGAACCGCCAGTGGATCTACGCCACTAGGCCCGACGGGCCGGTGGGTGTGGACAACTTCGAGTACCGGGAAACCGATATCCCCGAACCGGGCGACGGTCAGGCACTGGCCCGGCTGTGCTATCTCAGCTTCGAGCCGGCTATGCGCACGTGGTTGGAGGACTTCATCACCTACATGCCACCTGTGCCGTTGGGCACGCCCATGCTGGCGCCCGGCGTTTCCCAGGTGGTTGCCTCCAACACCCCAGCACTGAAAGCGGGCGACCTGGTCAGCGGCATGATGAGTTGGCAGGACTACGAGGTGGTGGGTGAGCAGACCAGAGTGGTGCCTCCTGACACGCCCATCCCGGTGATGCTGGGTCCGCTGGGGGGAACCGGGCTGACCGCCTACATCGGCCTGCTCGACATCGGCCGCACCCAATCGGGCGAGACCGTGTTGACGTCGGGGGCGGCCGGGGCCACCGGGTCGGTGGCCGCCCAAATCGCCCGGATCAAGGGCTGCCGGTCGGTGGGCATCGCCGGCGGAGCGGACAAGTGCAGGTGGCTCCTAGAGGAGGCCCGCCTGGACGCAGCCATCGACTACAAGAACGAGGATGTGGGCGCCCGCCTGGCCGAGCTCTGCCCCGATGGCGTGGACGTGTACTTCGACAATGTGGGCGGTGACATGCTGGAGACAGTCATGAACCACATGGCCCAAGGGGGACGCATAGCCAGCTGCGGCGCCATCTCCACCTACAACCAGGGCATGCGCCGGTCGGGACCCTCCAACATGTTCCAGATCATCGAAAAGCGCCTCACCATCCAAGGCTTTGTCATGTTCGACCACATGGACCGGGTGCCCGCGGCCGTCGAAGATCTCGGGCAATGGGTGGCTGCCGGGGAGATCGCCTTCCAGACCGACATACAAGAGGGGTTCGACAACATCCCGACAACGTTCTTGCGGCTGTTCTCCGGGGCCAACCAGGGCAAGCAGCTGCTGAAGGTCAGAGATCCGGAGTAGGGAGAGGCGCGATGAGCCTGGCCATCTACGAAGCCGAAGACCGAGTTGCGGTCATCACGATGAACCGACCCGAGTCTCGCAATGCCATGAGCCCGGAGCTGTCCGCGGCCCTGGGCGAGGCATTCGAACAATTCGACGCCGATGATGAGGTGTGGGTGGCCATCTTGGCCGGCAACGGCCGGGTGTTCTGCGCCGGTGCCGATCTGAAGGCGATTTCCGAGGGGCGAACCGCGGGAATCATGCACCCGGAGCACGGCTTCGGCCACTTCTCTCGCCGACAGCGCGCCAAGCCGGTCATTGCCGCGGTGGATCGTCCCGCGGTGGCCGGGGGCTTTGAGATGGTGCTGGCCTGCGACCTGGTGGTGGCGTCCACCGAAGCCGTCTTCGGCATTCCCGAGGTCAAGCGATCGCTGATTGCCTCTGAGGGGGGCGTTAGCCGACTCCCGCGCCGAATTCCCGTGAACATCGCCATGGAAATGGCGCTGATCGGTGACACCATCGATGTCCACCGGGCCCATTCCCTGGGCCTGGTGAATGTGGTGTGCGAACCCGGCCAAGCACTGGCCGAAGCCCGGGCGCTGGCCGAGCGCATCATCGCCAATCCGCCATTGGCGGTCAGGGGTGCTCGCCAGGCGCTGCTCGACGGGCTGGAGACCACGGAGGCCGAAGCCTTCAAGATCGCCACCCGAGCTGGCCAGGCGCTGTTCGGCACTGAGGACTTCAAAGAAGGACCTCGGGCGTTCGTGGAGAAACGCCCTCCAAACTGGAAGAGCCGGTGAGCGGTGTCGAACCGGCCAGTCACGCAGAGCCGGTGAGCGGTGTCGAACCGGCCAGTCACGCAGAGTCGATGAGCTCCGGGGAGCGAGAGCTGATGCTCACCGGGATCGGCGGCCAAGGGGTGCAACTGGCCGCCCAGGTCATCGCCCAAGGGGCGACCGTCGACGGCAAAGAGGTGCTGGTGTTCGGCAGCTATGGCGGCATGATGCGGGGTGGAAACACCGACAGCACGGTGGTGATCAGCGACCAGCCCATCGAGGCACCCCCGGTGCTGTCGACCACCTGGTCAGCCATCTTGATGCATCACCAGTACTGGACCCCCCTGCGAGAGCGCATCCGCGACAACGGTTTGGTGCTGGTCAACGCATCGGTATTCGAGGACGAGCTGGACGCGGACCGCTACCAAGTCGTAGAGATCCCCGCCACCGATGTGGCTACAGATCTGGGCAACCCGCTGCTGGCCGCCATGGTCATGTCCGGGGTGTACGGACGGAAGTCCGGGCTGGTGAGTCTGCACGGACTCACAGAAGGCATGCGCCGTTCGGTGCCGCCCTACCGCAGCCAGCTCATAGAGGCCAACGAGGGGGCGCTGGCTGCCGGCTGGGAGATGGCAGCGTGAGCACCATCACTGTTCGGGGCACCGTGGTCATCGACGTCGAAGCCTGCAAGGGGTGCGACTTGTGCATCGATGCCTGCCCACCCCGGGTCCTGGAAATGACCGACTACGAGGTCAACACCCGCGGCTACCGCTACCCCCGCCTGCTGGCCGGTTGTACCGGCTGTCAGGCTTGCGCCCAGATCTGTCCCGACTTCGTGTTCCAGGTGTACAAGTACGACACCCCCCTCGAATTGCCCATCGGCGAGGGCACCCATCAATGAGCGACCGGTCGCTGCTGGAGGGATCGGAGGCCATAGCCCGTGCTGCGGTGGCCGCTGGCTGCCGGTTCTTCACGGGATACCCCATGACCCCGTTCACCGAGCTGCTCGAGCACATGGCCTCCCTGCTGCCCGAGGTAGACGGCGTGTGCATGAACGCCGAGAGCGAGTTGGAAGCAGTGGGCATGGCCTGGGGGGCGGCCACCACCGGCCATATGGCCGCCACCGGGTCTACCGGCCAAGGGCTGTCGCTGATGCAAGAGTCTCTGTCGGAGATCACCAACGCCCGCCTGCCGCTGGTGGTGTTCAACATGGCCCGGGGCCAGGGCGACTACTTCCAGGCCACCCGAGGCGGAGGCCACGGCGACTACCGCCACATCGTGCTGGCCCCCATGGACGTGCCCGAGGCGGTGGAGTTGACCCGGCTGGCGTTCGAGTTGGCCAGTCAGTGGCGAACCCCGGTGATGGTGCTGGGGGACTACTACTTGGCCCACACCTACCAAGCGGTATCGGTGCCCCCCATAGAAGGCGCCGCCCCCGAAGTGCCCGACTGGGCCCTGAACGGGTCTTCGGGGGGGTCGGGGTCGGCCAAGATCATCTCCCCGTTGGGCGGCGGAGTTGAGGGCGAGGAGGGATTCGACTTGGGCGCCCACTACGCGGCGTGTGCGGCCCACATCCAAGAGATGTCCGCCGGAGTCGACCCGCTGGTGGACATCGGCTTCTGCGAAGACGCCGAGTTGGTGGTGGCCGCTTACGGCTCGGTGGGCAAGTTCGTGCGCTACGCCTGTCTGCGACTGCGCGACGCCGGTCACCGGGTGGGCTACGTGAGGCCCATAACCCTGTGGCCGTTTCCTTCGGAGGCCGTACACACCGCGGTAGCAGGTTCGGCCAAGGTGGCGGTGTACGAGCAGAACATGGGCCAGATGGTCGACGATGTGCGCTTGGCTACGATGGGGGCGGTGCCAGTGGAGTTCATCGGAGGCCCCAGTTGGGACCACTCTGGCTTCGGGATCGGACCCGACATCAACGTGCCTGATATCTCCGAGCGCATCTTGGAAGCCCTTACATGAGGAAACACGGGCCATGAGCAACGACCAGATCTTCATCTCCACCGACACGCCGCCCGCTGAGCCCGCCGCGTTGGTGGACGACTTCACCCCCACGCTCATCACCCAGGCCAATCACCACCTCTGCCCGGGCTGCGGTGAGCCCATCGCCATCCGGGCCGCCATGGAGGCCATCGAAGAACTGGAACTGGCCCAGTCCACGATCACGGTGTTCGGCATCGGCTGCTACACGGCCTTCGCCCACAACCTCGACGTGGAGGTGGTGCAAGCCCTGCACGGCCGGGCCCCGTCGGTGGCCACAGGCATCAAGCGGATGCTGCCCGATGGATTCGTGGTCACCGTCCAAGGCGATGGCGACATGGTGAACGAGGGTCTCCAAGAGGTGCTGCACGCCGCCGCCCGGGGCGAGAACATCACTTGTTTACTGCTGAACAACGGGGTGTTCGGCGAGACCGGCGGCCAGATGACGACAACCACCACCCTGGGCCAGCGCACCAAGACCTCAATTGAAGGACGCGACCCCCACCAGCACGGCCACCCGATTCTGCTTTCCGATCTCGCCGCCACCATGGACGGCGCGGCCTATGTCGCCCGGTGCGCCGTGAACAACGCCGGCAACGTGGCCCGCACCAAGCGCTACATAACCAGGGCCTACGAGTCCCAGATGGCCGGGGCCGGATTCAGCCTGGTGGAGATCCTCACCATGTGCCCCACCGGCTGGTTCGTCGACACCCTGGAGGGCCCCGACTACCTCCAAGACACTCTCGCCCCCGTCCACAACATCGGCGAACTGAGGACTCCCTAATCCAGCAGCAGTTCCCGTAAGGCCTGTCGGTGCTTGCCGTCTAGACCCAAGCCGTCGGTCCAGTACTGGTCGAAGGTGCCCCAGGTATCGGCCAGCACTCTCATCTGCTCGGCGAAGTAGTCCTCGTGTACCGACATGAGCGGCATCATCAAGTCGCCATAACGGCCGGGAACCACGTGCTGGTTGGTCTCCAGGTAGTGGTCCACCACCTGCTGCTCCGGAACCCCCACGGCCAGCAGCAGAATGCTCGCGGCCCAGCCGGTGCGGTCTTTGCCCGCGCTGCAATTGAACAGCACCGGAACCGCTCCCGGCATCAGCAGCCCTTGAACAAATCGTCCGAATTGACCTGTCCGCACTGGGTCGCTCACCGACCTACCCGACGCCTCCTTCATCCACTGGAAGGCCTTTCCATTGCCGAAACGCTCTTCTAGTTCCTCGGCGCTCAGCTTGGAATAGTCGGTCCGAAGCCCTGACTGGTTCGCCGGGTCGACCATCGGCAGCGAGATCTGCTCCACCCCATCGGGCAGTCGGTTGGGACCCTCCACGGCAAGGTCGCCCTGGTTTCGGAAATCAAAGACCGTGCGAATACCCAGCTCAACCAGCCTGTCCAAGTCTGCGTCGGAAGCCTCAGCCAAGTGGGCCGACCGATACACAAGCCCTGTCCGCACCCGCCGACCGTCCACCGTGGTCTGGCCGCCCAATGGTCGGAAATTCCGCACCGAGTCCACGCCGGGCACACTAGCCGGGGAACCTCAATGTCCCTGCGCTCACGGCATGCCTTTCGGAATAAATGACATCAGCGTCTGTAGAGGCTAAAGTCTGACCTCAATTATCCGAGTAGGGGCCGGCCGACCATTGGCTTGGTCCAAGGAGACACAACTATGACCAAGACTAAGTTGATTTTCGTTGGGTTGGCAATGGCGCTGGTCGGTTTCTTGTTCGCCGGGTCCGCCTCGGCACAGGACCAGACGCTGACCGCTGATCCGGCCTCTGTACCCGAGCCCGGCACTTACGACTTCACGTTGACGCCCACTGGCTTCACCACATCTGCCACAAACCTGGCTATCTGCAACACAGCAGACCCCGGGCCTGATGGATGGGGACAGGCCACACTGATGCAGTTCTGCGGCGGTTTCGGTAGCCCGCAAGATGCTACCAGTGGCGACCCCATCTCAGTGGAAGGTGTGGAAGTCACCGATGCTGGTGTCACGTTCCTGATCTTTGAGCTCGTTCCAGACGGCGAGGCGGCAAACATTGCCGTAGAGATCGGCATGGACGACATGCTGGCTGACACTGGCGTGGAAACGTCGCTGTTGGTGATCATCGGTGCGGGCATCGCCCTTGCCGGTGTGATGGTGTTTGGTCTCAGCCGCCGGCTGCGCACCCTGTAACACCACCTCCTGAACTGAACACTCGGTGCCCCGGGCCTTCGGGTCCGGGGCACCGGTCGTTTTTAGCCGCATCTGACATATCACTGTTCACTTTCAAATAGGTGACACAAACGAGATGCCGCGCTAGGGTTTTGCAACTTATCGGAGTAGGGGCCTGGACTGGTGTCGGCTCGGCCCAAGGAGTTGTGTCATGACCAAGACCAAGTTGGTATTCATCGCGATGGCAATGGCGCTTGTCACCTGGATAGGAGCAAGCGCCGCATCTGCACAGGATGGGCCTACCGCTTCTGCCGATCCGGCATCGGTTGAAGCGGCTGGAACTTACTCAATAACCCTGACCGGTTCCGGTTTCATGGAGTCGACGACCGTGAGTGCAGCGGCCTGTAGTACTGGTGATCCTGATGCGATCGACGCAACTACCTTCGTCAGCCTATGCCCCCTCTCCGGTACCCCGGCTACTGATAACGGAGATGGCACATTCAGCGTCACGATGGAAGACGTAGAGATCGGTGAAGACGGAATCGTCTTCTGGATGGGCAACCCAATTCAGCGCGACGTTGTCACAGTTGCCGTGACTGTCGGAGCAATGGACGACATGGGCGACGACATGGGCGACGACATGGGCGACGACATGGGCGACGACATGGGCGACGACATGGGCGACGACATGGGCGACGACATGGGCGACGACATGGGCGACGACATGGGCGACGACATGGGCGACGACATGGGCGACGACATGGGCGACGACATGGGCGACGACATGGGCGACGACATGGGCGACGACATGGGCGACGACATGGGCGACGACATGGGCGACGACATGGGCGACGACATGGGCGACGACATGGGCGACGACATGGGCGACGACATGGGCGACGACATGGGCGACGACATGGGCGACGACATGGGCGACGACATGGGCGACGACATGGGCGACGACATGGGCGACGACATGCTGGCTGATACCGGCTCGAACACGCCGCTGCTGGCCATCGTTGCTCTCGCAGTGGTGCTCGCCGGTGCGATGGTGCTCGGCCTCAGCCGTAGGCTTCGTACCCAGTAACACCACCAACTGATCAATACACTCGGCGCCCCGGGCCTTCGGGTCCGGGGCGCCGGTCGTTATAGGGTCAGGTCATGTCCTACGAGCTGATCCTGATCGATGATCCTGCGCCTCATGTCCGGCGCATAACGCTGAACCGGCCGGAGAAGCGCAACGCCATCAGCACCCCCATGAGGAAAGAGCTATTGGCAGCCCTCCAAGCCGCCGATATCGACGACGGCGTGCGGGTGTCGATAATCCGGGGAGCAGGTCCGTGTTTCTCGTCGGGCTACGACCTGTCCGACTCGCTCATGGATGATCCGCCTCATTACACGGCGGGCGGCGATGGGCAGTGGTCCCGCCATGTAACCGACAGCTGGCTGGCCATCTGGGAACTGGCCAAGCCAGTCATAGCCCAAATCCATGGCTACGCCTTGGCCGGAGCGTCGGAGCTGGCCGCGGCCTGCGACTTGGTCTATGTGGCCGACAACGCCGACATCGGCCACCCGGTAGTGCGGGTGCTGAGCCCGCCCGATTTCAACTACCACCCCTGGCTGGTGGGATTCCGCAACGCCATGGAGATGATGCTCACCGGCGACTCCTACTCCGGTACCGAGGCGGCGGCCATGGGATTCGCCAACCGGGCCTATCCCGAGGCTGAACTGGAAGAGCAGGTGCTGGAGATGGCCCAGCGGGTGGCCCGGGTCCCGTCCGATCTTCAACAGATCAACAAGCGCAGTGTGCATCGGGGCATGGAGGCGATGGGCACTCGCAACGCCATCCGCACCATGTCGGAGTACCAGGCCCTGGCCGGCAATGTGCCGTCGGTGCAAGATTTCAAACAGCGGGCCTTGGAGAGCATCAAGTCGGTGGTGGACCGCCCCGCCGCGGCCGGTTCAAGTGCCGACACCAAGGGAAGCTGATGCGGATTTGGCGACAACATGAGCTGGGCGACCCGGTCGAGCTTCTCCAGCTGGAGCAAGTCGACCCCCCGGAGGCAGCCTCCGGCCAAGTGGTGGTGGATGTTGAAGCGGTGGGGCTGACATTTGTGGACTGCCTCATGGCTCGGGGCCTCTACCAAATGGAGACCAAGCTGCCGTGGTCGCCGTGTACCGAGGTGGTGGGCCGGGTACGGGAACTCGGCGACGGGGTTGACCACTTGGCCGTCGGCGACCGAGTGGTGGGTATCGGCGGTGGGTCACTGGCCGAGCAGACTGCGCTGCGGGCCAGCGGCGTTCACAAGCTGGCCGAAGGAGTAACGGCCGGAGCAGCCGCCGCGGCGCTAGTGAACTACGGCACATCGTGGTTCGCCCTCCACGACCGAGGGCATTTGGCCGAACGCGAGACCTTGCTCGTTCACGCCGGAATGGGCGGAGTGGGCTCGGCTGCGGTGCAGCTCGGCCTGATCGCAGGCGCAAGGGTCTTCGCCACCGCCGGCGGCCCGGAGAAAACCGCCCTGCTCAAAGAGATGGGAGTGGAACTGGCCATCGACTACCGGGAAACCCCCGATTTCGTCGACTTGGTGCGGGCCCACACCGAAGGCCGAGGAGTGGACGTGTGCTTCGACCCGGTGGGGGGCGACGTGTTCGACCGGTCCCGCCGGTGCATGGCGTGGGACGGCCGGCTACTGGTGATTGGCTTCACCAGCGGACGAATCGCCGATGCCCCCACCAATCACATCTTGTTGAAGAACTACTCCGTGGTCGGCGTCCATTGGGGCGCTTCGGTGGGTCGCAATCCCGAGCCGTCAGAACGAGCCCGACAGGAGATATTCGCCCTCCTCGAAGAAGGCAGTCTCGATCCCCCGGTATTTCCCCCCTATGCCTTTGAGGATGTCCCCACCGCCCTCGACGCCATCTACCAGCGCCGCACTTGGGGCAAGGCCATCGTGGAATTGCATAATGACGCGCCGAATTAGAGACCCGAAGAGCTAACCTAAATTGTGGCTACATTGATAGCCACTACTGTAAGGAGTCCGGTCATGCGCTCGGTTGGAGTCAGGGAATTCAGGGATCAAGCCACCACGCTGATGAAGCTGGGGGAGACGATCCGCATCGAGCGCCATGGCAAACCGGTCGGATTCTTCGTGCCGGTCCCAAAGCCAAAGCACAATCGCCGAGAAATCGACGAATCGCTTGATCGAGTAGGCGAAGTAGTCGAGCGAGTATTAGCCCAAACGGGCCTGAATGAGGAAGACCTAGTTCGTGCCCTTGTGCCCGAAGACCAACAGGGCTGATGCTGCTGGTGGTCGACACCAGCGTGTTGGTGGGCGACCTACTGAGAATCAAGGGAAGGCAACGCCTGAGTGACCCGCGGCTAGATCTTTATCTGCCAGAGCAAATGCTGGCAGAGGCCCACGTAGAGTTGCCCCGCCGAATAAGAGCCTTCTCAGACTCTGCCGGACTCAACCCCGATGAACGAGATGCCCTGCTCATGATCTCTCTTCAAGCCATCGACAACAACCTGGCCGTGGTTGGGTCAGAGATCTACATGCCGTTCAGAGACGAGGCTCAAGCACGCTCACAACGCGATCCCACCGACTGGCCCGTGGTTGCCTGCGCCCTGGCCCTGAGCGCGGCCGTGTGGACCAACGACAACGACTTCCTGGGCACCGGCGTGCCGACCTGGACGACCCAAAGCCTCCAAATCTGGCTGGATCGCCACAACTGAAGACCTCCCCACTACAACCAGCTCAACTGAATCGTCGAACTCCTTAGGAACGCCTGGTCTCGCATGCTCTGTTAAAGTCATCCCATGGCCGGATGCACCTGGCCGGGGGTGAGAACTGATGCAAGAGTGGGTTTGGGAAGAGTTTGACCCCAGCCGAACAAGCACCTCGGGTGACATCTCCAAGCTATTCCGCAACGAGCCGGTCAAAGAACCTGGCGTGTTCGTCCTCAACGCTCCACCGTCAAACGCGACGGTGATGGCTCGCGAGGTCATCCAGAACTCATGGGACGCGGCTCTTGAGGCTCAGGCACACAGCAATGATCCCCCTCTTGATTTTGAGCTGCTATTCGACTTCAAGACCGCCTCTGGCTTGGATAAGGCCAATTTGATCACCGCTCTCGCCCTGAACCAACTCGCTCAACGAGTCCACGACTATGAGATACAAGCTGATGAGTACCGCAGGCGGGACCTCGGCTTAGCCGACCATCTTTGCCTGGATGAGTTGGATTCCCCTTCGCGCACTCTTCCGCATCTGGTGATCAGCGAGACCGGCACCACCGGCATGTACGGGAGTTGGGAGAGCGGTGAATCGCGAATGTACCTGGCTCTAGCCACTCTTGGGTGGACACCGAAGAGAGAAGGGGGAGGGTCCTATGGCTATGGCAAGGCCGGTTTAATCCGAGGATCAGCCACCCGCACTGTCATTGCCTACACATGCTTTCCTGAACGGTCTGAGGAACCTGGGGTAACCAGGCGTCTATTCGGCATGACCTATTGGGGTGACCACAAGTTGGAAGAGGGCAGGTTTACAGGATTCGCCCGTTTCGGTGAAGGGACTGACGGTGGCAACATCGTCCCCTATCTGAACGAGAAAGCCGATGAAGTTGCTTCTTCCCTAGGTCTTTCACATCGCAGCCCCGAGCGCAGGGACAGCACGGGCCCAGGCACCACGTTCCTTGTTATCGAACCGCTTGTAGAGGCTGAGGACCTTCAGCGGGCGGTTGAACGCTACTGGTGGCCTGCACTGGAGGATCCATCCATCGAGTTTTCTGTGGCGATCAGCCAGCCCAACGGACAGATACTCCATCCAAGACCCCGGCGAGATCCGGTGCTCCGTTCGTTCATCGAGGCTTACGAAACGGCCACCGTGTCCCAGGACAACACCCACCCTTTCAAGCGTGTTCACAGGCTGCAATCAATCGGCGACTTCTCCTCACCCGGGATGCTCGGGCTAGTTGTGAACCCGGACGACTGGTCTTATCCCCACCAAACTCAAACCGAAGCCCCCAACCTCACCGACCACCGTAGCCTGGTCGCGTTGATGCGAAAGCCCCGTATGGTGGTGGAGTACTGGAACGCGGGCAGAACAATGCCTTTCGTTCGGGGAGCGTTCATCGCAGACAACTCCATCGACGACGCTCTACGCGACACCGAGCCCAAGAGTCATGATGCCTGGCAGACCAAGTCCGATGACGACTCCGACACCAGTACTACCGCGGCCAACTATGAAGCGGCCCGCATATTGCTCGATCGAATAAGGAGGCATGTCAACAAATTCAGAGATGAGCTCAAACCACCGCCTCGGCCACAAGAACAAGTGCGCCTTCCCGAATTTGACCGCATCATGGCCAAGATCATGAGAGGTGCGGGCCCGGGTAAGCAGGGACCTGCCCCTGAGCCCCGACCGGTGACCATCCACTTGACCCCGATGGCTGAACCGGTGGACAACAAACAGGTGCGAGTCACTGGTCAAGCTGAGTTTGCCTTGAGCGACAACTACGACGGCGACCACTCAACAGCTCTCATCCGTCTTCGCTATCTCTTCGACGAGGATGGCCGTTCCGGTGATCGGGCCGAACTGGGGATTGAGCTTCCCCCCTAATCGTGGAGAGTTTGTTTTTGAGGGTCGGGGTTGTGGGCCTGTTCGTATTCTACGGGGCTGGTCATTCCGATTGCGGAGTGGAGGCGGTGCTGGTTGTACCAGGTGTGGACCCATAGGGTGATTTCTCGTCGGGCCCGGGCTCTGGTGGTCCAGGCTCGGCGTGAGATGAGCTCGTGTTGGAGGGTGGAGAAGAACGACTCGGCCGGCGCGTTGTCCAGCGCGTTGCCGGTTCTTCCGGTGGACCGTGAGATGCCGAGCCGCCGGCAGGCGGCGGCGAAGGCTTCTGAGGTGTATTGCGATCCCTTGTCCGAGTGGAAGATGACGCCTTTGACGTTGCCGCCTCTGGTGGCGACCGCGGTGTTGATGGCCTGTTTGGCCAGCTCGGCGGTCGGGTACCGGTCGGAGGTGGCGAAGCCGACCATGCGCCTGGAGTAGAGGTCCTCGACGGTCGCGAGGAACACCGGGCCCTCGGCGGTGGGAACCTGTTTGAAGTCGCCGCACCATTTCTGGTTGACCCCTGTCGCGCTGAAGTCGCGGCCCAGAAGGTCTGTGGGGGCCGCATGGGAGCTGTCGGGGCTGGTGAGGCCCTTTTTGCGTTTGGGGCGGGCGCACAGGCCCTGGCGGGCCATCGAGGCCTCCACCGTCTTCTTCGACACCGACAGGCCATCGCGTCGCAGCCGGGCGCGCACCCTGGGCGACCCGTAGGTGCCGTCCGATTCGTCGAACGCCTTTTTCACCTCGGCGTCCAGCGCCCGGCGACGCCGCTGCCGATCGGTCAGCGGCCGGTCGAGGTGCTTGTAGAACGTGGATTCCGCCACGCCCAGCGCTCTGCAAGCCACAGAGTGAGGCACACCGTGGTCGGTCCTTTGGGCCGCGATGAACCCTGCGGTCACCGCGTCGCCTCGTTGACCCAAAGGACCACGGATCGTTTGAGCACATCACGCTCCATCTCCAGCTCGGCGACCCGGCGGCGCAGCCGGGCCAGCTCGGCCCGCTCGTCGCCGCTCAGCCCGCCCGAGCGCTCGTCTCGGTCCCGGCGCACCCAATTCCCGAGCGTGCCCTCGTTGACGCCGAGCTCCCGGGCGACGTGGGCCACCGGCCGGCCGGTCTCCTTGACGATCCGGACAGCCCCATCACGGAACTCCCGGTCATAATCTCTTCGCGGTCTGGACATAGCTCCTCCTTATAGAGCATGTCTCCACGAAAAGGGGGGAACCTCAGGATCAAGGCTCCTGTGGGATTCGACGCCATCGAAGACCCGGGCACCTTTATCGGGATGCTCCACCGAGACAGTCCAGCCACTTTTGAGTTCGCCAGCAATCCGCACCTCGCACTTTGGGCGGGCACGGTCTTCGCAGAGGCTGACCTGCTACCCAGGGATTCCGTCGCGAGCGAATAGCAGATGTACAAGGAGACCCGCCCTGTTCGGCCATTCTCAGCTCCCGTTGAGTTCCATCGGGCACTGGAGGGCGTGCGATTCCACATGGGCGACCAAATCTGTGAGCCTGACCAAAAAATCGTGGTGGGCCCGCATGAGGAATGGCTGCGAACTAAACCCGAACTGGCCTGGGCGACCGGCGAATCCGAGTTCACCGACTTCAAGAAAGCGCTGGCCTCTGGCGTGGAAGAAACAGGATGCGAACCCGCCTCCCTGGGCCTTGTCGTCACCGCCTACACCAAGTACCTGAGGATTACCGACATCCTGCTGTGCCATAGCTTGGACGATCTCGACACGCTCCCCCGCACACGCGAATTCGCCGGCGTTCACCGTACCGCTGCACTGCAAGCCAGTACCCACGGCACGGTCATCGTTGCATATGTGGCGCTGTTGGCCGACCAACCACCTGTCCCGCTCAAGCCTTGGCGCAAAGGAACATGGCTGGCCAAAGTCGGCTTCCGACTCGAAACCGAGATCGCCAAGGAGATGTTCCGGCCCACGCCGCTCGACGATGACGCCCGACAGCGGCTCAACCTCCCCAAGGGCACCGTCCGCTACTTCAGTATCGGCGAACACAACCCACTTGAGCCCTACGACGAGAGCGAACAGCCCGAATTTTATGTAGACACGGACCTGTTGACTCAGATTGATCACGCAGCCAGTTCCCCTGTCGGTAGGGCTCTCCAAACCCAACTGGCTTGCGACTTCATATCCGGCGTAGTGCTGGCCTGCACAGACCGGGCCGATGAGCTTGAGTGCGCCACCTGGGAGACCCTCCAAGACTCCCTTCTGGGCCGGATCATCGGGCTCATCGCCGGGTCTGGGTCTGATGCCGCTCGCCGCAATCAGCTCATCAACGACGCGCGCTCCAAGCCAGCCCGCCTCATCGCCCTCGCCGAAGATGCCCTGCGAGTGCGAAACACCCTGCTCGACTCATTCTCGGAGGACTCGTGAGGTATCCAACGCTGACATTGAGCGCTTGTCGAGAACTTGCCGAAGAGCGGTTGAACTCACCAGATCATCAACCCAACATTGAGGCTCAGTGGATAGGGGAGGGCAATGAACTCAACCTCGGCCACCTCAAAGAGGCGTCGAATAGGTGCTCGAAGCTAATTGACGAAAACCGCTCGGTGAGCGACAAGGATCCGATCGAGGGGGAGGCAGCAAAGCACCTCTACAACGCGCTCCGGCCCGCACACGAAATCGATATGCCCGTTCCTGTTCCGGTACTAGACGACCCCGGCTTCTGGCGTTACCTGAGCATTGACTATTTCTGGGACTTCATCGCTTGGAGAGAGAAAAAGCCGTTTGAGAACGGCAACCATATGAAGTACATCGACGGAAGAAACCAAGCGGAGTGTGTCCTACTCCGGATGTTCCTGAGAGTTGCGGCTTTGGGAGGTGCTGAACATGCTGATCTTGCTTACCATCTCCCCCGCGCCATCGACTTCTGGCGCAGCCATGTGATACGGGTCCGTACCGCCACCGCACCCACTCTGACTAGGGCAATGGTCAAGCAACAGGCCGCCGACCGCCTTATGACTAGTGACTTAAGGGAGTTCGCCAAACGGGTCAATCGGACTTGGTCCAATATGCTCTTGAACCTCCACAGCCAACCTGAGGCCGAAGACCTCTTAAGGGAATTGCGGACCGGATTGGGTAATCACGACGAGGAGCAGCATTGACCGTCTCCAACCCACTTCAAACGCTGGGCAACCAGCATCTTGGTGATCTGCAAGCTGATCAGAGCTTCTACCTTGATGCCGACCGGCTGGTCCGCCGACTCAGGCTGGGGTCGCGGGTTGTCGAGTCATCAGTAAAGGTGCATCCAGGCGATGAGAGAACCGCACAACTAGATCCGTTGGGAGTGTGGTGGACCGCCTATTTGGAAGGGCAGCTTCCTTCGCCAGCCGAAGTCACCGACCGGCTAAGTGTCGCCGACCTGTTCTGCGGATCGGGAGGGCTGGCGCTGGGCACCCGGCTGCTGGCCGCGGAAATGGGTCTCAGCCTGGTGAACGAGGTGATTGTGGACTCCGATGCCGACGCCACCGCGACCCTGGCCGCAAACCACGATGTGCGGGTTCGCCGCACCGAATCAGTTACCTCCCTGGTTGACTTCCGAGTGCGGGGAAGCGGCCATAACGCAGAGTTCACTTATCGCCCTGAGTTGCTTGACGACCAAGTGGCAACCGCCGCTCAACGGGCTGACATGCTCACCGCCGGTCCACCGTGCCAAGGCCATTCCAACCTAAACAACCGCTCTCGGCGCTCGGACATGCGTAACCACCTCATGCTCACCGTACCCGCATTCGCGGTAGCCGCCGGGATTGAACGCATTGTGATCGAGAACGTTCCTGCTGTGGTTCACGACGACGCCAGCGTGATTGCCACGACCAAGGCGCTCTTGGCATCGGCGGGATATCGAGTGACCGACGGCGTACTGGCTTCAGACAAGTTGGGCTGGCCTCAAACCCGGAGACGGTACTTCATGGTGGCATGCCTCAACGCCGAGCCGACCCCATTGGACACAGTGGCAAGCTGCTTGGCAGACGAGAAGCCCCGCACCCTTGAGTGGGCGCTCAGCCATCTTGACAACTGGCCCATTGACGACACCGATCCGATGGATCAGCCGACGGAGCATAATCAGGAGAACCAGAGGCGGATTGATTGGCTGTTCGACAATAACGAGTACGACTTGGCACTATCGGAGCGACCCGAATGCCACAAGGACGGCACAAGCTACACATCGGTGTACGGAAGGATGAGGCCCGATGAGCCTGCTCCTACCATCACGACAGGCTTCACAACGCCGGGGCGAGGCCGCTTTGTCCACCCCACAAATCGCCGTACCCTGACCCCTCGAGAAGCGGCGTTGATCCAAGGGTTCCCCCTTGACTACCGCTTCATCACCGAGTCTGGGTCATCACCATCTCGGACCCAACTTGCCAAATGGATTGGCGACGCAGTGCCTATGCCTTTGGGTTATGCGGCTGCGCTGAGTGCATTAGCAGCGACATCAATTTGAATCTCCAGCCAACAGCCATTAAGTCGGCAGGTCGGGGCGGACGATCACCACGGGGCAGCTGCCGTGCTGGGCGATCTGCTGGCTGACCGAGCCCAAGAGCAGGCCTCGGAAACCACCCCGGCCCCGTGAGCCCACAACGAGCATGGCCGCATTGTCTGACTCGGCGATCAGCGTGTCGGCGGCCCGGCCACGAATCATGCGGCGCCTGATCTCCACCCCTTCGATGTTCACCTCGGCCAGCACCTCATTGATGATGCTGTCCTGCATTCGCTTGACCTCGGCCTCCAGGTCAATGGGATCCAGCGGCACATAGTTGAAGTCGGGCGAGGCTGGCACATAGGTGGTGGAGTAGGCGGTCACCACGTCAACGAAGGCGTCGCGATATCGGGCCTCCTTGATGGCCCAGCGAAGGGCGGCCCGGGCCCCGCCCGATCCCTCCACTCCGACAACGATCCGGTTCTCGGGGCCGCTCACTTCGTCTGCCATGTTCACAAGTGTATCTACATCGGGTCGTAGGGGAAGTCGGCATCTACGCCCCCGTCGACCACCAAGGTGCGGCCGGAAATGAAACCGGAGATGGGCGCCGAGAGGAAGAGCACTGCCCCCGCGATGTCCGACGGCACTCCCATGTGCCCCATCGGCACTGCGGCGTTATTGATCGTCTTTCGCTCCTCGTCGAATAACGCCTCCATGCGGGGGGTCAGGATCGTTCCGGGGGCCACGCAGTTGGCCCGGATCCCATGGGGGGCCAACTCGATGGCCACCGACTGCATCCACGCCATCAGCCCGGCCTTGGCCGCCCCGTAGTGGGCATGGTTGGGGGCCGCAGTCAGCCCGCTCACCGAGGCGATGAACACCATCGTGCCACCGCCGGTCTCCTTCATGGCCCGACCGGCGATCTGAGAGATGAGATAGGCATGGCGCAGCACCATGTCGAATTGCCAGTCCCATTCGGCATCATCGATGTCCAGCACCCCGGACCATCCGGAAACGCCCACGATGTCCACGATTCCGTCAATCGATCCCATGGCCTGACCGGCTTCGTCCACCAAGCCCTGTACGTCGTCGCGCTTGGTGATGTCGGCCACCCTGGCAATTCCGCCCACCTCGTTGGCCACCTGATCGGCCCGTTCCTGCTCAAGGTCTACGCAGAACACCTTGGCCCCCATCTGGGCCAGCGCATGGGATGACTGGCGACCCATTCCCTGTCCGGCACCGAGCACGATGAAGCCTTTGCCGTCGAGCCGCATGAGCTGGGCGTAGTCGGGGACGGGTGAGGTATCGGACATGGTCAAGCCTCCAGTTCAGCTTGCTGTTCGGACTGCGACGCCGCCACTTTACGGAGGTGTCGCACCACATCGGCAAAGTCGGAATAGCCCCACTGCTCGACGATCTTGCCATCGGCTAGGCGCACCATTTCGATCATGCCCCACTGGACTGTTTCACCAGTGGGTTCGATTCCCAACAGGGGACCGTTGTGAGTGCCTCCGGCTGTGATCTTGAGCACCACCAAGTCGCCTTCGGCCACAATCTCGTCGATGTGGTCTTGCCAATCGGGAAATGCCGTGCGCCATGTGGCAATCAGACGGCGCATCCCATCAGGACCCGCAGGCCCCGGTCCCACTCCGTGGGCTACGAAGTCAGCGGCCAGCACTTCGTCGAGCAGGTCCACTTGCCCGCCGTTCACGATGTCGCGCACCAACCGCTCAACCACGGACTTATTTCTTGCCGCTGTGGTTGAGATTTCTGTCATTCCCATCGGGCCACAATGTCGTCCACGGTGACCATGGTGGTGAGAAAGGCCATGGTGTTGTCCATCACCGCGTCGCCGTAGTCGGCTGGGATGCCGGCTACCGCGTCGCCGGCCAGCACCACCTGATAGCCAAGGTCAACGGCATTGATCACCAGGCCCATCACCCCCACGTTGAGCGACACCCCGGCGGCCACCACCGTGGTAACCCCGAGATTGCGCAGGGTTTGGTCGAGCGAGGTCCCCATGAACGGCGACATCCCGTGCCAGCGGGCGATCTCGATGTCGGATGGTTGCGGGTCGAACTCCTGGATGACTTGGGCCGACTCCGACCCGATCAAAAGTCCGCCGGTCTGCTCGCTCATCTTGGCCGAAGCGGCCAGCATCCGGCAGTTGGCCACGCTCCCCGCTCGATCTTCCCGGAAATGGGCCAGGCAGTGCACCACCGGCACCTCGGCGGCTCGGGCCCCGGCGCACAATCGGGCCCCGGTGTCAATGGCGCCCCGGTCGAGCATCACATCCCGCAAGCCCCCCATGGAGGCCATATCGCCGATCACCCCCCGCTGGCATTCCATTGTGACCACTGCGGTGTGCATTGGTGACAGAAGCTCGTCCAAGTCCACAGGCATCGAATGAGACTAGCCCCTGGGGTCGTCCCTAGAGAGTCCGACAGGGCGGGGTCGGGAGTGGCTCTCGGTTGATCACGGCAAGGTGGCGTGACCCCCTGAGTTTGGTCCACCTGTTGTGAGAGTTCGTTGTCCAGTGTTGCTGGATGGAGGAGGATCACGACTATGGCGAGGCGAAGGCACACGCCCGAGCAGATTGTGCGCAAGCTGCGGGAGGCCGATCGGCTTTTGGGCGAGGGGGCGGAGATCGCGGATGTGGCGCGGCGTTTGGAGGTGTCGGAGGCGACGTTTCATCGGTGGCGCAATCAGTACGGGGGCCTCAAGGCCGACGACGTGAAGCGTCTCAAGGAGCTGGAGGCCGAGAACGCGCGGCTGAAGCGGATCGTGGCCGACAAGGAGCTGGAGATCGACGCTTTGCGGGAGATCAGCCGGGCAAAATGGTGAGCCCGCCGCAGCGGCGCAGAGCCGTCCGGCTGCTCTGCGAGCGGCTGGGGGTGTCGCAGCGGCGGGCGTGTGAGATCGTCGGGCAGCACCGCTCCACCCAGCGCTACGAGCCGGCCGAGCAGGACCCCGACCGGGACCTGCGGGCCGAGCTGCGCGACTTCGCCGAGAACCGCCCCCGGTGGGGGTATCGGCGGGCCCATGCGGTGCTGGTGCGCGACGGCTGGGCGGTGAACCGCAAGAAAGTCCAGCGCCTGTGGCGCGAGGAGGGCCTTCGGGTGCCGCCGAAGCGGCGCAAGCGACAGCGCACAGGAGACTCCGACGCCGACGCCGGACTGCTCAAAGCCGAGCACCCCGACCACGTGTGGGCGCTGGACTACCAGTTCGACGCGACCGCGGCGGGCCGCAGGATCAAGATACTGCACGTTCTCGACGAGTTCACCCGAGAGTCGCTCGCCGACCTCGTGGACCACAGCATCGACGCGGACGCGACGGTGGCGTGCTTGGACAAGATCGCCTCGGCCAGGGGCCGGCACCCCGAGTTCATCCGGTGCGACAACGGCCCCGAGCTCACCGCCGCGGCCCTGCGCGATTGGTGCGAGTTCACCAGCACCAAGACCAGCTACATCGACCCCGGGTCTCCCTGGCAGAACCCCTGGGTCGAGTCATACGGCGCCAGAATGCGAGACGAACTCCTCGCCATCGAGCAGTTCGACAGCCTCCTCGAGGCCCAAGTACTTGTCGCCGACTGGCAAACCGACTACAACACCTACCGCCCCCACTCCGCGCTCGGCATGCTCACCCCAGCCGAATACGCAGACCAATGGGCAAAAAACAACCCGAAAAAACTCTCATAACACCTGGACCAAAAAACGGGGTCCGGTCAAAGGAACTCGGCGATCTCAACCACATCGAGGGCGTAGCCCTGGTCGCGCCCTCCCCGGGCGACGGCGAACACCATTCCCCACACCTGGCCGTCCACGTTCACCAGCGCGGCCCCCGAATCTCCCGCGGCCAACAGAGAGCGAACTTCGAGTACTCGGCGGTTCTCTGCTTCCTCCCCGTAGAAGTCGCGTCCCTTGGCCCAGATCCTGCGTTTTACCGTGAAGGGAACGAACTCCAAGCCATCGTCGCGATCAACGGTGGCGGCATCACCCAGGTCGGCCTCAGCGGCGACCATCGGCGCCAGCACAATCGGTGAGACATCCAGACCCGACACGGAGATCGCGGCAATGTCCCGACCAGCGTCGAATCCCACTAGCTCTCCGACTACTGCCTCGCCGTTAGGCCCGGTCACAGTGATCTCCTCAACCCCGGCAACCACATGGGCGTTGGTGAGCACCAAGCCGGTTTCGGCGACAAACCCGCTTCCTTCACTGAACTGGCCGCAGGCCGTGCCTTTGATGTGAACCGCGGCGGATCGGATCTGCTCGCGCTCAGCCAGCACCGGCCGCTGCGGTGCATCCAGCGCCCATGTGAGACTCCAACCCAGCAGCAGCCCGAGCGCAGCCAGCCACAGCAGCCACCGCCGCCATTTCTTCAACTGGTCAAACAGCACGCAGATCGTCGAGCGAGTAGTACGCCCGCAGCGAGGTCAGCAGGCCATCGTCATTGAACACGGCCACATCCACCACATCGAGTTCGTAGTCCACCCCGTCGAAGCAGACCTGGGCCACCATCGGTACCGCTGCCTCGTTGCCCGCCACCCGAACCGGCCCGGTCAACACCAGGGTCTCGGCCAGCTCGTTGCCCTCATAGAAGGCCCGTACGGCGTCGATGCCCTGGTGTACCGGCCCGCCCACCGGCACTTGGCACGAACCATCGGGGGCATAGAACGACAAAATGGCCTCCTTATCACCGGCGCTCACCGCGGCGGCATACCGCTCCATCACTCTGCGCATGTGCTGAGCTTCAACCATCGGGCACTCTCATTCAGTTGCTGGCTTTCAGTTGCGTGGGATCTCACTCCACGGAGTGTTCTTGTCCACTCCGGGATCCTTGGGCAGTCCCAGCACCCGCTCGCCCAGGATGTTGCGCATCACTTCAGACGTGCCGCCCTCGATGGTGTTGGCCCGTGATCGCAGGAAGCCCTTGACTGGCGATGGATCGCGATAGGAAGCGCTACCTGACTGATCGGGTCTTGACATCGGATAGCCCTGCGGGAACAGCATGGCTTCCGACCCCATCACGTCGATCAGGCACTCATAGATCCGCTGATTCAACTCGGCCGACACTGCCTTGCCCACCGATCCCTCCGGACCGGGCGTGCCCGCCGACGACAGGGTGCGAGCACGCCAGTTGGTCAACCGCAAGACCTCGGCCTCGGTCCACAATCGCACCACTCGATCCCGCAGCACCTGGCAACTGGCAGGGTCCCGGCCATCGGCTTCGTCCCTTAGGCGCTCCCAAGCCGACACCAAGATGCCGATGAGCCCGCTGCCCCGCTCGGGAACCCCGCCGCCGAGCGCCACTCTCTCGTTCATAAGGGTGGTAATGGCCACATTCCACCCCTGGCCCCGCTCTCCCAGCCGCATGGAGTCGGGAATGCGAACCTCGTTCAGGAAAATCTCATTGAATTCAGCCTCGCCGGTGATCTGGTAAAGAGGACGAACCTCCACTCCCGGAAGCGTCATGTCGAGCACGAAATAAGTGAGGCCCCGGTGTTTGGGAGCGTCGGGGTCGGTGCGAGCCACCAGCATCCCCCATCGGGAACGATGGGCCAGCGAGGTCCACACCTTTTGGCCATTCACCACCCATTCATCTCCGTCAAGCTCGGCCCGGGAGGCCAAACCAGCCACATCGGAGCCGGCGCCAGGCTCGCTGAACATCTGGCACCAGATCTCCTCACCGGTGTAGAGCGGCCGCAGCAGGCGGTGGTGCATCTCCTCGGTGCCGTGGGCCAACACGGTGGGAGCGCCCATGCCAATGCCGATGGGGTTGACGTTCAGATCGTGCCAATACCGGCTGCCCTTGCGCAGCTCCTCGTCCACCACGGTCTGGGCCTTGGGCGACAGGCCGAGCCCGCCTTTGCCTTCGGGGAAGTCCACCCGAGACAGCCCCCGGTCGAATTGGGCGCCTCGAAACTCGTACTGCGTTGCCTCGGCGGGGTCTACCTCAGACAGCAAATCTCGCGCCTTCTGGCGAAGCTGATCCTCAGAAATCTCTGCCACCGTTCGTCCTCTCAGGAATACCGATCGAAGAGCCGCCTGCAAGCATTCATCTCTACGAATACCGATCACGCAGTTGGCGGGCGATCACCATCTTCTGGATTTCACTGGTTCCCTCTCCGATGATCATGAGGGGCGTGTCGCGGAAGTAGCGCTCCACGGGATACTCCTCGGTGTAGCCGTTTCCCCCGTGGATGCGCAGTGCGTCGGAGGCGATCTCAAAGGCGGCCTCAGAAGCGAACAGCTTGGCCATGCCCGCTTCCAAGTCGATGCGCTCCCCAGAGTCATAGCGGCGGGCAGCGTCGTAGGTCATGAGCCGGGCGGCGTGGAGCTTGGTGGCCATCTCGGCCAGCTTGAATCCGATGGCCTGGTGGTCGTAGATGGGTCGCCCGAACGTCTCCCGCTCCTGGGCGTACTTCATGGCCGCTTCCAGGGCGGCTTGCGCTACCCCAACCGCCCGAGCAGCGATGTTGATCCGGCCTAGCTCCAAGGCCGACAGGGCATAGCCCAGTCCGTGGCCGACGCCATCGGGGCCGCCGAGCACGTTGGCATCGGGCACCCGGAAATCGGCATAGGCCATCTCCACTGTCTCCACGCCCTTGTAGCCCAGCTTGGGGATGGTGCGCGACACGGTGAGGCCATCGGTGCCCGGTCCCGGCTCCTTCTCCACGATGAAGCAGGTGATGCGGTCGTCGGGGGTTCGGGCCAAAAGCATCACCATCTGGGCTCGCATGCCGTTGGTCACCCACATTTTGGTGCCGTTGATGACCCACTCTTCGCCGTCGGGCACCGCCCGGCAGCGGATGTTGCGGGTGTCGCTGCCCGCGTCGGGCTCCGACAGCGAGAAGGCCGATCGCACCGATCCATCGCACATGCGGGGCAAGAAGCGATCCCGCTGCTCGTCGGTGCCGTATCGCCCGATCATGGTGGCGGCGATCTTGTGGGTGTTGAGGATGCCGGCCAGCGACATCCATCCCCGGGACAGCTCCTCGATGATGCGGGCGTAAGTGGTGGCGTCCAGCCCCAACCCGCCGTAGGACTCATCGATGGTGGCCCCGAACAGGCCGAACTCGCACATCTGGGCGAACATCGCCTCGGGGAATTCGTCGGCATGCTCGAGATCAGAGGCGTTGGGGATGACCTCCCGATCTACCCAGGCTCGGATCGCACCGACCAGCTCATCGGCTAACTCGACGTCGGTGGGCATCAGAGCCTTTCGATAAGGGTTCCGGTGCCCAGGCCGCCTCCGCAGCACATGGTGATGAGCCCCCACTGGCCGTCGGTGCGCTCCAGCTCGTGCAGCGCCTTGGTTACCAGGATCGAGCCGGTTCCGCCCAGCGGGTGGCCTAAAGCGATGGCCCCGCCGTTGGGGTTCACCCTCTCCATATCAGGCTCGTGCTCGGCGGCCCAGCACAGCACCACCGAGGCGAACGCCTCGTTGATCTCCACCACGTCGATGTCGTCCATGTCCAGCCCGCTTCGTTCCAGCAGCCGATGAGTGGCTGGGATCGGCCCCTCCAGCATCAGCACCGGGTCGCACCCCACCAAGCAGGTCTCGGCCACCCGAGCCCTAGGGGTGAGCCCGAGCTGCTGAGCCCGATCAGCGGTCATCATGAGCACGGCGCCGGCCCCGTCGGAGATCTGCGACGACGACCCCGCGGTGTGGACGCCGTCGGGTCGGGCCACCGGCTTGAGGCCGGCCAGCCCTTCCAGCGTGGTCTCCCGCATGCCCTCGTCCACACTGACGGTGGCTGTTTCATCGGTCTTCTTGCCGTCATCATCCAGAACTGGGGCCTCAATAGGGACGATCTGGGTCTCGAATCGGCCCTCGTCCCAGGCCCGGGCGGCCCGCTGCTGGGAGGACAGCCCGAAGCGATCGCAGTCCTCTCGGGTAACGCCCCACTTGTCGGCCATCCGCTCGGCCCCCTCGAACTGGGAGGTGAACTCGTAGTGGGCGAAGTAGTCGCGGGTCACCGGTCGGCCCACCCCGTCGGCCGACGCGTTCGACCCGATGGGCACAATGCTCATGCTCTCCACGCCGCAGGCCAGCACTGCGTCTTCCACGCCCGACTTCACCAGGCTGTAAGCCAAGTTCACCGCATGCTGCGAGGAGCCACACTGGGAGTCCACTGTGCTGCACGCCGTTTCGGTGGGCAACCCGGCGGTGAGCCACGCGGTGCGGGTCACATTCATGGCTTGGGCCCCGATCTGATCAACGCAGCCACCTACCACCTGGCCAATGGCGGAGGGGTCTATGCCCGATCGCTCAACCGCGGCCGACTGCACCTGGCTGAGCAAAGAAGTGGGATGGACGGAAGACAAACCGCCGTTTCGCTTGCCCACCGGGGAGCGAACGGCCTCAACGATCACGACTTCGGTCATGGCCCCACGATAGAGCCTCAGGCCCTTATTCAGCCCGTCGAAGTCGGTCGGACACCAGCAAGTGGTTAGGGTTTTGAGCCGTGGGTGTTCGAGACGACGTGATTCAAGAGCTGACCGGGCCGGAGGGGTTGTTCGAGCTGACCACCGAGGAGGTCTTGGGTCAGCCGGCGGCGGTTTTTGCCAGCCGGATGCGCTCGCTGCGGGAAATGGTGGCCAACACCGCCAACTTCGGCGACCGGGAGTTCTTGGTACTGGAAGACCAGCGCCACACCTTCAACGACTTCATCGCCCAAGTGGCGGCCGCAGCCACCGCCTTGCAGCAGCGGGGCATTGGCCACGGCGACCGGGTGGCCATCTTCGCGGCCAACTGCCCCGAGTGGGTGGTGTCGTTCTTCGCCGCCACAAGCATCGGCGCCATCGTGTCGGCCTACAACGGCTGGTGGACCGCCGACGAGGTGGACTACGCCACCTCGCTCAGTGATCCGGCCCTGGTGATCGCCGACCGCCCCCGCTTGGAGCGGTCGGGCAAAGGCAATACCGATGCACCGTGCCTGGTGATCAAGGACGACTGGGCCGACTTTCTTGCCTCCGGCGCTGGCGCCTCCCTCCACGAAATCGATGTGCCCTTGGCCGAAGACGACCCCGCGGTGATCCTGTTCACCAGTGGGACAACCGGACGGCCCAAGGGGGCGGTGGCCTCGCATCGGGGACTGATCGGCTTCGTGCAGTCCACCATGATGAACGGAGCGGTACGAGTGTTCACCGAGTTGCGCACCAATCCCCCGGCCGACGACGGCGCGGCCCCCAGCCCCCCGGCCCAGTCGGTGACCTTGGGCACCTCGCCGCTGTTCCACGTTTCAGGGCTGTACGGCACCACGCTGATCGGCATGGTCACCGGGGGCAAGATCGTGTACCGCCGGGGCCGCTTCGATCCCGAGGCGGTGCTCCAACTCATCCAAGACGAAGGGGTCACCGCCTTCGCCGCTTTGGGCAGCATCGGGTCGCGGCTGGTGAACCACCCCGGCTTCGACCGGTTCGACACCTCCAGCGTGGTCAACGTGGGCTTCGGCGGCGCCCCGGCCAGCCCCGCGGTGCAAGACAAGATGCGCCAGGCCTTTCCCAACGCCGCAGCCTCGGTGGGCATGGGCTACGGGTCGTCGGAGTCGGTGGCGGTCATCGCCGGCATCGGCGGGGCCGAATACCGGGAGCGGCCCACCTCGTGCGGGCAGGTGGCCATCGGCTTCGAGGCCGAGATCCGCGGCCCCGACGGCCAGGCGCTGCCCATCGGACAAGAAGGCGAGATCTGGTGCCGCAGCGCCTACACCATGCTGGGCTACTGGAACGACCCCGAGTCCACCGCGGAAACCATCGACTCGGACCGTTGGCTCAACACCGGCGACATCGGCTGCTTCGACGACGACGGCTACCTCTACATTAACTCCCGGGCTCGGGACATGATCCTCCGCAATGCCGAGAACATCTACCCCATCGAGATCGAATACCGACTCGACGCCCACCCCTTGGTGGCCGAGTCGGCGGTGTTCGGCGTGGACCACCCCGAGATGGGCCAAGAGGTGAAGGCCGTGGTGGTGCCCGCCGGAGATGGTGCGGTGGACCCCGACGAGCTGGCCCAGTGGTGCATTGAGGTGCTGGCCCCCTACAAGGTGCCCACCGTTTGGGAGATCAGCGACACTCCCCTCCCCCGCAACGCCGCCGGCAAGATCGTCAAACGGGAGCTGTATTCCTAGGCGGCTGACTGACCGCCTACCAGATGGGGAACTTGGCTTTGTCGGGGAGGCCGGAGCGGGCCACCACCGCCTCGCCGGCCTGTTGGCAGCGGGCGTAAAAGTTGTCCTCGTCGATGGTGGTCATGCGGCCGGCCTCCACCACTTTCTGGCCGTCCACGAACACGGTGTGAACGCCCCGGCCGTCAGCTGACCAGACGAGCTGGTTCATCACATTGAGCAACGGCCGCCACTCGGGGCGGTCGGTGTCGTGCAGCACCACATCGGCCAGCTTGCCGGGCTCCAGCGAGCCGATCTCGTCTTGCATCAGCATGGTGCGGGCCCCGTCCAAGGTGGCCATCTCATAGGCCTTTTCGGCCGGGAACATCTGGGGATCCATGCGGGCGTCTTTGAACAGCCCGGCCACCAGGTAAGTGGCCCGCATCAGATCGGAGTAGTTGGAGGCGTTGTTGCCGTCGGTGCCCAGGCTCACGTTCGTCCCGGCGGTGACCATCTCGGGGATCTTGCCGATTTGGGTCACGCCGTAGCTCACCTTCAGCGCGGTGGTGGGACAGTGGACCACCGACGATCCGGCCTCGGCCAACAGGGCGATCTCCTGGTCGTCGACGTGGACACAGTGGGTGATGGCGGTGTCGTCGCCCAGCACGCCCAGTTCTCCCAGATGCACCATTGGGCGCTGGCCGAACGCCGCAATGAAGGTGTCGGGGTCCAACGAGGCCGGAGACATGTGGAAGCTAAGCCCCACGCCGTACTCGTCGGCGGTGGCCCGAGCGGCCTGCCACAAGGGGTCGGAGCAGGTGGTGTGGCCCACCACCATCGACCACGCCCCCAACCGCCCGCCGGCAGTGCCTTGGAACCGCTCGACGGTGTCGCGCAAGTTGGCGATGGCCTCGTCGGTGTCTTGGCGGTACACGCTGGGCTCGGGGGGCAGATCCCATACCCACTTGCCGATCCGGCCCCGGATGCCGGACTCGACCAGGCCGTCCATCACCTCGTCGACAAACCGAATGGTGCCCGCCTCCAAGAAGCAGGTGGTGCCCGACTTGAGCATCTCCACCGCGGCCAGCTGCCCCGACAGGCGCTCCTCCTCATCGGTGTATACCGAATAGAGCGGGCACAGCCACTGGAACACGTTCTCCTCAAACGGGGTGTCGTCGGGCACATAACCCCGGGTGAGGGGCTCACCGGTGATGTGGATGTGGGTGTTGACCAGCCCCGGCGTGATCACGAATCGGTCACCGCCCACCGTCTCCGCGGCCTGATAGCGGGCCTCGAGGTCGGACGCTTTGCCTACATCGACTATCTGGTTGCCTCTGATGGCCACCGCTCCGTTTCTGATGATGTCGCGGGTTGGGTTCATGGTTACCACGTACCAGCCCTTGATGAGGGTGTCGATCTGTTCGGTCATTGTGCTCCTTCTGAGGGTCGGCGGGGCTTGGCCGCGGTGTAGGCGTATTGGTGGCCGATGGGCTCTATTAGGCGGAGATGCTCGAAACCAGCGTCGCTGAGCCAATCGGCGACCTGCGACGCAGTGATGGGGAAGCCGTGGACGGTGCTGGCCATCATGGTCATGCCCATGAGCGTGCTGTGGGGGGTCCATTGTGGTTCGGGGGCTACGAAGTAGTCGGCCAGTAGGAGTCTTCCTTCGGGGCGCAGCGCTTCCCATGCTCTAGCGATAAGACGTTGAGCGCCTGCGGGGCCCTCGGTGCGGCAGACGTGGCCCAGCACTGCGATGTCGTAGGCCTCGGGTTCGATGTCGATGGTGTGGAAGTTGCCGGGACGGAAATCGCAGCGGTCGGCTACGCCGTGTTCGGCGGTGGTTTGGCGGGCTATCTCGATCACTCCGTCGAGGTCGTTGATCACCGCGGTGGCTTCAGGGCATGCCTTGAGCACGGCGATGGCCCACGGGGCGCCGCCTGCCCCCAAGTCGAGCACTCGGGGCGCGGCTATGGCGCTGTAGCGCAGTTGAAGATCGGCCCTGGTAGCGGCTCGGAGCATCGTCGTAAAGGTGCCCTCCACCAGAGGGCGGTAGAACTCGGCCGGGTCGTCGTCAATGGGCTCTGCGGGACGGCCAGCCCGGATGGTTTCGGCCAGTCGCGACCAATTGTCCAGCGGGCCGGGGGCCACCGGCACAAGCGAGGCCATCGACGCCGCTCCGTCGCTTGTCAGATAGCGGGCGGCGGTGTCGTTCAGGCCGTAGCGGCCGCCAACTCGCTCTAGCAGGCCGAGCACCGCTAGGGAGTCGAGCAGCGCCTCCAGGTGGGGGGCCGACAATCCCAGTCCGTCGGCCAGATCGGGCGCGGTCACTTCCAGTGGAATGCCGGGGCCGGCCCCTCGGTCGGCAAGAGCGTCGAACACCCCCAGTTCCAGGGCGGCAACCAGCACATGGAATGATCCGAACCCGCCGATCACCGCCCACACCGGGGCCGAAGGAGGGGGCTTGTAGTCGGTCCAGGGGCGGCCCACCCGCTCAGGGACGTGGGACTTCTTCAGCTCGGGATACGGGGAATCAGCCACTCGTTCTCCCGAAATCCATGTCAGGGCTTGAGCAGGATTTTGCCGAAGAAGTCGCTGGCCAGCATCTTGGCCTGGGCGTCGGCCGCATCGGCCAAGTCGAATACCGAGTCGACGGCGGAGGTGAAACCGCCGCCGCAAAACGTCTCCCATGCCGGGCCGAACTCCTCGGGGCGGTAGGGGTCGGACCCTAGGATTTTGATTCCGGAGTGGAACACGTAGCCCAGCGACGGGATGACCGCCTCGTCGCCGGAGGAGTTGCCACAGTTCACCAGCCGCCCGCCGATGCCCAAAGCGAACAGCGACGGGCCGAACAGGGCAGTGCCCACATGGTCGAACACCATGTCCACCCCCGCGCCGGCGGTCAGCTCTCGAGCCCATCCAGCCACGTCGCCGGTTCGGTTGTTGAGCGTGTGGGATGCCCCCAGCTCCAACGCCCGCTGGCACTTCTCGTCGGTGCCCGCGGTGGCCAGCACGGTGGCCCCGGCGTTCACGGCGAATTGGATACCGGCCACCGATACCCCCGATCCGGCGGCGTGGATCATCACCGTCTCTCCTGCGGTGAGCCCACCCACATCGAACAGGGCGTGGGCTGCGGTGAGGTAGCAGGTGGGAAAGGTGGCCGCCGCCTCCAACGACATGGCGTGGGGCACAGGGTAGACATGCGAGGCCGGCACCAGGCACCGCTCGGCGTATCCGCCGTCAACTGTGGCACCGATGATGCCCAGTTCCCCGTAGAGGTCGCCCCGGCCCCCCAACTTGGAGCGGTCGTCAACCCCGGCCAGCGATGGGTCCACTACCACTCGGTCGCCAACGGCCACCCCGTCGACCTCGGCACCCACTTCCGAGACCACCCCGGCCACGTCCATGCCGGCGATGTGGGGCAAAGTGAAACCGGGCATGGTGAACCAGCCGTTGCGTTGCACCACGTCGAGCCGGTTGAGCGCGGTGGCTACCACATCCACTACCACGTCCACCGGACCGGGCTCGGGATCGGGCACCTCCTCGAAGCGGAGCACCTCAGGACCGCCGGGCTCGTGATATCGCATCGCCTTCATTGCCGCTCCCCTTCGTCTCAGCCCGACTATTTCAGACCGCGGATGAAGGGTTGAGCCAAAGCGGCGGGTGGCCTCACCCGCCGGGCGAAGATGGCCATGGCCCCGATGGTCACCAGATAGGGCAGGGCCTGCAACAGCTCGGTGTTGAGCTCGTAACCCAGCCCTTGTAGCGACAGCTGGAACGACAGGGCTCCGGCGAACAGAACGCAACCCCCCATGGTGCCCCACAGCGTCCAACCGCCGAATATCACCGCGGCGATGGCGATGAACCCTTGGCCGCCGATCACGGAGTCGTCGAAGGTGGCCAGACGGGCAAACAGGAAGTAGGCCCCGCCCAGCCCGGAGGTCAGTCCGGCGTAGTAGATGGACTGGCGGCGGCGGCGGTTCACGTCGATGCCGCTCACGTCGGCCGACTGGGGGTTCTCACCTGCGGCCCGAAGCTCCAGTCCCCAGCGAGTTCGGTATACCAACCACCACGACAGCGGCACGAGCCCGTACAGCAGATAGAACGGCCACGGCTCTCCGAACAGCGCCTCGCCGAACAAGGGAATGTCCACCAGGATGGGGATTTCCACCTCAGAGGCATAGTCGGCTCGAGGATCGATCTCCCGGTCCAAGAACCCGGTGAGGCCCACAACCAGGATGTTGAGGGTGAGGCCGACCACGAATTGGTCGGCGGTAAGGCGATGACTCATCTCGGCCTGCACAACCGCGATGATCAATCCGCCGATCGCTCCGAGCACCAAGCCCACCGCCACCGATTCGGCCAGGTGATAGCCAAGGGCCCCAGCAAAGGCCCCGCTCAGCAGCATCCCCTCCACCGAGATGTTCAGCGTCCCGGATCGCTCGGCCACCCATTCCCCGGTAGCGGCAAAGGCCAGCAGCGCGGCAAACAGCGCGCCGTTGATGTAGGTGGACTCGCTCGAGAGCACATCGCCCACCGCGGAGAAGAAGTCGATCAGCACCATGGATCGCCCTCCCTGTCAACAAACGGCGTTTCTTCGATCACCACGCCATCACACCCTCTCCGTAGCCGCGGCCCGGGCCCGGCGCCGATCCCGCAGGAAGACCACCGCGGGAGGAACCAACAGGGCCAGCACCAACAGCCCCTGCACTACGTCGGTGATGCGGCTCTCCACCCCAGTGCTGTTCACGAAGCCCGCCCCAGTGCGCAGCATGGCGAACACGAATGCGGCCACCACCGCGGGAAGCGCCCGCTCCCGGGCCATCAGGGCCACCAAGAGGCCGGTCCAGCCGATGTTGTCGGAGAAGCCGGGCACCAGCCGGTAGTTGCCGAAAGAGAATCCCCCACCGGCGAACATGGCCGCCCCGGCCAGACCGGCGAAGGCCCCGCCGATGGCCAGCGCGGTAGCGCCATAGACGGTGGACGACACGCCTGATCGTTGGGCAGCCCGGGGATTGTGGCCCAGCATCCTCAGCCGAAACCCCCATACTGTGCGGGCCAGCACGTAGGCCACCGCCAAGGCCAGCGCCAACGCCACATAGACGGTGATGGGGAACTCATTGCCGAATATGTCGGGGCGGGGAATCCGGTTGGTTTTGGCTAGCTGCTCGCTCACCAGGTTGCGATTGCCTCGGCTGGCCTCGTCGGCCAACAGCAGCCATTGCCACTTCAAGCCGTAGCCCACCGCCTGTAGGGCCACGAACACCAACAACAAGGTGCTCAGTACCTCGGGCACCCCCCGCCAATAGCGCAGCAGCCCGGCCGCCGATGCCCACACCGCCCCGCCCAACGCGCCGAACAGCAACAACAGCACCACGTTCAGCGGGCCGGGGCCGCCGATGCGGAAACTGAAGTACACCGCAAACGCCGCTCCCATGAGCAGTTGGCCCTCTTGGCCGATGTTGATCAGTCCGGCTTTGGCCGAAATCACCGTTCCCAACGCCACCAACAGCAGGGGTGCGGCCACTCCCAGGGTCTCCCCCCAGCGCCCGGGCGCCTTGATGCTGCCATCCACCAACGCCTCAAGCACCGGCCACCAGTCACCGCCGGTGGCCTCCACGATCACGCTGGAAATGGCCAGGGCCACAACGATGCTGAGGGCATACAACACCACCCACTCAGCTAAGCGAGCTCCCCGGGTCATGCTTCGCTGCCGCCCATCAGCAGACCCAGGGTTTCAAGGTTGGCGTCGTCGTGGGAGAGTTCGCCCACGATCCGGCCCCGGGACATGACCACGATCCGGTCGGCCAATTCCAAGATCTCCTCTAGCTCGCTGGAGATCAGCAGCACGGCCACACCGTCGACCGCCGTCTGGCGCAGCCGATCGGTCATGTACTCGATGGCCCCCACGTCCAACCCCCGGGTGGGCTGGGCGGCCACCAGTACATCGGGCTCGGCGGCCAGCTCCCGGGCCAGTACCACCCGCTGCTGGTTGCCGCCCGACAGTGACCACAGCGGGGCGTCGGGTCCAGAGCAGCCGATGTCGAATTCGCTGATCATCTGCTCGGCTATCTCAGTTGCCCGGCCCTTGTCCATAACACCGTGGCGAGCCACCCGGTAGGGGTCCACCATGAGCAGGTTTTCGGCCACCGTCATGTCCAAGACCACACCGGAGTCGTGCCGGTCTTCAGGAATCACCGCCACCCCCGCCTTGGCCATGGCACCCGGTGAGCCGGTGGGCACTTCCGCGTCGTTCACCACCACCCGTCCAGCGTTCAGCGGAACGAGGCTGGACAGCAGATCGCCCAGGGTCCGCTGACCGTTTCCCTCCACGCCGGCCACGCCCACGATCTCGCCTGCTCGAAGGTCGAGGCTGATGTCATCCAGCAGCCGCGCCCCTCCCCGACCCTTCACCGTGACACCTTCAATCCGCAGCACCGGCCCATTCGATGGCGTCGTCTCTGCGGATTGGCTGTGTTCAGCACCGATATCGGACTCCCGCTCGGCCTCCTGGAATTCTGCGAGGGTGCCCGAATCGGCTGCCTCCTCGATATCGGCGATGCCGAAGGCGGCCCGCTCCGAGCGCAGCGACACTTCCCGACCCACCATGGCTCGGGCCAAGCTGCGGGCATCGGCCTCGCCAGTGGGTCTGCGGTCCACTACCCGTCCCTGGCGCATGATGGTGATCTCGTCGGTGGCGTGCAGCACCTCATCGAGTTTGTGGCTGACCAGCACCACCGCCCGGCCTTCCGCGGCAACTACTTCTCGTAGCGTGCTGAAAAGCTGCTCCGACTCCTCAGGGGTGAGCACCGAGGTGGGCTCGTCGAACACGAGGATGTGGGGGTCGCGGCGTAAGCACTTGATGATCTCCACCCGTTGGCGCAGTCCGGCGGTGAGGTCGCCCACCCGGGCATCGGGATCAATCTCCAGGCCGTATTGACGGCTGATGGCCGCCACGCGATCGCGCACCCCTGCCGACTTCAGCCGCCCCTCCTCACCGAGGGCGACGTTCTCCCACACGGAGAGCTGGTCCACCAGGCTGAAGTGCTGGTGAACCATGGCGATGCCTAGGGCGGCCGCGGCCAGAGGGTCATGGATGGTGCGGGGCTGGCCGTCGATGCGAATTGAACCCGCATCGGGCAGCACCAGCCCGATGAGCACCTTCATCAGGGTCGACTTGCCGGCCCCGTTCTCGCCCAGGATTCCGTGGACGCGGCCTCGATGCAGGGTTAGGTCAACCTGATCGCAGGCGACGATCCCCCCGAAGCGCTTGGTTATCCCGGTGAGCTCGACCGCAGGCGCCGAGGGGTCAGGCCCCCCGGCGCCTGTCATTTCGGTCGTTGCGTCCGTCACCCGCCGCCGTAGGCCTCGCCGGAGATTCCGCCGAGCACGCCGAGCAACTCGCCATCGGTGGCGACAGCCTCAAAGGCATCGGCCAGCAGCGCCTCAGCCTCTGCCGACGGGTCGCACAGCTCGCCGCCATTGAGACCTTGCAGGGTCGGGAACTGGAAGGTAGAGCCTTCGGTCAAGTCTCCAGAGATGATGCGCGGCAGGGCTTGCTGGGCATAGCGCCCGCCATCGAACACGATGGAGCCGGTCCACGCAATCCCGTCGTCGCGGGAGCAAATGTCGGCAGGACCAGCGGCGAACACCGCGATCCCCTCATCGGTGGCCAACTGGCCGACCGGGTTCAGCGCGCCGCCCAGATAGGCATAGGCCAGGGTGGCCCCTTCGGCAATGGCATTGGTGAGCGCCGCAGTGGCGTTGGCCGAGTTGTCGAAATCGAACGCGAAGGCGCCGGTGGCGACGTATTCCATGGTGAACGACGGATCCACTGATTGAAGGCCGTACACCGTGGCGTTGTAGGCCTCCTTCTCGAAGCCGAGATCGCAGCAGCCCAGGAATACGGCGGTGTCGCCGCCATGGTCCTGCAACGCCGCACCCATTGCAACGCCCGCGGTGTAGTGGATGGGCGAACCCCAGTCGGTGGCTTGGGCCAGACCGGGGATCTCCGGGAACCCGGCCCCGCAGTTGCAGTACCAGAAGATGTCGGGATACTGCTCTGTGAGGTCGGCCAGCGGCTCGGCGATCTCACTGGCGCCCACCAAGATCACATCCACGCCCTGGGCGGCCAGATCGGACATGGCCTGGGCCGCCTCGGCTGCGCCGATGCTGTCGCTCACGATGGGCGGGGCGAACCCGCTCGCCTCCGAGAACTCTTCGGCGAAGTCCACCAGCGCCTGGTAGTAGCCCTGGTCGTCGCGAGGGCCAGCCGCGGCCACGCCGATAGTGAGGGTGCCGTCGCCGTTGGCGTCGAAGGTGTCCAGCAGCGCTTGCAGCTCCATGTCCATTGGCGGCTCAGTGGGCTCCGGTTCGGGCTCGGGCTCATCGTCCATTGGCTCCGGCTCCGGCTCAGGCTCATCGTCCATCGGCTCGGGCTCATCGTCCATCGGCTCGGGCTCTGGCTCGGGCTCGTCGTCCATTGGCTCCGGTTCGGGATCAGGCGCAGGTGCCTCTACGGCTGCGCCGCCGTCGTCATCGTCGTCGTTGCCGCAGCCGGCAGCCACTAGGGCCAGCACCGACAACAGCGCGGCCAGCAGCATCAGTAGCCGAAGTCGGCCATCAATTCTCTTGGTCATGGATTCCCCTCCTGTATGGGCGATCTGTTTCGGTCACATCAGGGCCTTAATCATGCCCCGTCAGAAGACTCTGTGCTCATTGGCCAGTGCTGGCGGTAGCGCTGCACGAGCCAGCGGTTGAATTGAACGTGGGTTTCCTCCTGCCAGGAGTACCGTCCCCGCACGGCGAAGCGGGACCGCAGGCCTCGCTGAACCTTGGTGGTGGCGTCTTGATCTTGGGCCACGAACACCTGCACCCCCTCGTCGCTGGCTTGGAAGAGGTGGTCGAACATGGGGTGCTCCAGCGCGCTGGGGTGCAGCAGGTAGCCGATCTCCACATCGATGGTCTCGGCCGATTTAGGTCGCACGATGAAGAAGAATGCCTGGTCGGGGGCGGTGCCGAAGCACAGGGTGGGCGGAATCAAGGCGAACGTCGACCGCCACCGCTCCTCTTCGGTGAGCTGGGGGAACACCGGAAGCAAAGCCTTGCGGGTGGCGTTGAAACCGCCGTCGATGTGGGTGTAGCCGTTCTCCCTAAAGATCACGTTGGAGTCGTCCGACCACGGCACCGGGAACCGGGCCATCTCTGAGGGACAGAAGTCTTGGATCACCTGATGGAGCCGGTTGGCGTGGTAGCCGTCGTTGAAGTTCTCGAACATGACCTTCCAGTTCCAGGGCAGGTCTTCGAGCGTGAAGGTGCCCGGGCAAACACAGTTGTCGAGTTCGTAGTTGGTGAGGTACGACTCGTACCGCTCCAGGGTGGGGGCCAGGGGCTGAGCATCGGAGTCGAAATTGACGAATATGAACCCGTGCCACAGCTCAACCGCCAGATTGGGCAGGCCCCAGTCGTCGTTGTCGAAGCCCTCGGTTTGATCCATAGCCGGGGCGCCCATCAATCGGCCGTCCAACCGGTAATTCCAGTGGTGGTACGGGCACCGGAAGGAGCGGCTGTTGCCTTCCCCCTCCACCACCTGCATGCCGCGGTGGCGGCAGATGGCTGAGAACGCCGCGATGCTGCCGTCCCGCTGTCGGGCCACGATCACTGGTTCGGTGCTTACCGTGGTGGTGAACCAGTCGCCCGTTTCGGGAATGCGGCTGGCCACCCCCACGCAGCACCACTCGTGCTCGAACAGCGCCTGGCGCTCGAAGGCCAGGAACTCCTCGGAGGTGTAGATCTCGGGAGGAAGGGTTACCGCAGTGGCTACATCGGTGATGGAGTCGTCGAACGAGGCCAGTAAATCGCTGGTCAACATGGTCATGTGGTCACCCCCTTGTCGCCTCTGCCTCTTGTCGCAGTAGGAATTTACGAATCTTGCCGACGCTGGTGCGAGGCAGCTCATCCATCAGAGTAAACGACCGGGGCAACTTGGCCTTGGCCAGCCGCTCTTGGCACCACGCCAACAGTTCGCCGTCGGATGGAGGTACGGCTGAGTCGGCCAGTACCACAAAAGCCACCGGCACCTCGTCGCGCACCGGGTCAGGCGCCCCCACCACCGCAGCCTCCAATACCGCGGGGTGGCTGGCCAGCACCGACTCCACCTCCACGATGGACACGTTCTCCCCCGCCACCTTGAGCACTTCGGAATGGCGGCCGTCGAAGTAGTGGCGGCCGTCATCTTCGAGACGGGCCCGATCGCCGGTGCGGAACCAGCCGTCGTCGGTAAACGAGGCTGCGGTGGTGACTGGGTCGTCCAGGTAGCCGGCGAACAGCGTCGATCCGGGCTCTCCCCCGACCAGCACCTCGCCGTCGCGCACGATGACCTGGCAGCCGGGGGTGACCTGGCCCATGGACGACGGCAAGGGATTGTCAGCAGGCTCGGTGAGCACGGCGGGGATGGTCTCGGTCATGCCATAGAGCTGGCGGGGCCGGCAGCCGAACCAGGTGGCCAGGGTTTCGTACTGGTCATCGGCGATGTTTTGGGCGTACCAGCAGTGGCGCAGGCCCACACCATTGACCGGAGCGCCCCGGGCCAGGATCATCCGCATCGGGGCGGCGAACAGGCTGGCGCAGGTGGCCCGATGGCGGGCGGCTTGGGGCAAGAAGCCGCTGGCCGAGAATGAAGGCATCAGGGCCACCGATGCTCCGGTCCAGATGGCTGAGGCGAAGGAGTAGTACTGGGCGTTGGCGTGGAACAGGGGCAGCACCACTAACTGGCGGTCGTTGGGGGCCAAATCGGCCCGCTCGGCCATGACCTGTCCGCAAAAGGCGTAGTTGGCCTGGGTGATCTCCACCCCCTTGGGGCGCCCGGTGGTTCCCGAGGTGAACATCACCGCCGCCCGGTCCCCAGGATCCACTGCGGGCCAGTCCACACGAGCGGTTCCGGTGAGCGCGTCGAGATTGCCGGCGGCCTCATCCACCTCGGTAATGGCCAATCCGGGATTGCCCGCCGCGGCCTGGCGGTAGACCTCAGCCCGGTCGGTGGCGCAAAAGCCCGCCTTAGGCTTCGTGCGCTCGATGTGGTCGGCCAGTTCCGGCACCTTGCCCATGGGGTCGGACGGCACAATCCACGCCCCCAGCCGGTTGGCGGCCAGCCAAAGGGCCACGAACGCCGGGGTGTTGGTCAGCGCTAGATGGACCGAATCTCCCGGGGCCACGCCCCGCTGAATCAACCCGGCTGCAACATCGCCGATGGCAGCATCGAACTGCTCGTAGGTCCAGGATTCGGTAAACCCATTAGGCCGCTCGAAGATCAAGAAGACGGCATCGCCACCCCGCTCGACCGTCCGTTGCCAAACGGACGAGAACGTGACCGGTTCAGCCATCGGGCGCTTCGGGCACCCCGTAGCCCCCGCCGCCAGGTAATTCGAGGCGCACCACATCATCGGGGTCGAGGGTGATGCGGCTCTGGGTGGTGACAGGCTCCCCGTTGACTTGGAATGAGCCCGCTTCTCCAGCGCCGCCGCCGAATATGCCCTGGGGCGGGTCAGACAAGCGGCTGGTGACGGCGTTGAGCAGCCATGGGCGGGAGGTGTCCACGCTGAACTCGATGGTCTGGCCCTTGCCGCCCGGCTGGGCCCCCGGTCCCTCAGAGCCGGGACGCAACGCCTTTCGGGTGAAGCGCACCGGCGCAGATGCCTCCACCACCTCGATGGGCACCGCGCTCACCCCGGTGGGATAGGAACAGGCGTCCAAGCCCGGCTTGGAGGCCCGGGCACCCACCCCTCCGGCATAGGTGAACATTGCGGTGATGAACGGGGTGCCGTCGTCGTGGTTGCCGCTCACCTGCATGGTCCACACCGCACCCGCTCCCTCGGCCATGGACTCCTCGGGCTTGACTTGGGCCAGGGCCTTGAGCAGGGCGTTCGGCAAGAACATCCCCACCACATGGCGGGCGGTGCCCGGCTGGGGCAGCACTGCATTCACGATGGACCCCTCGGGGGCGGCCATCTTGATTGGGGCCAGGCTGCCGTGGTTGTTAGGGATCTCGGGGTTCAGCACCGAGCGCACGGTGAACGTGGTGTAAGCGTGGGTGTAGTTGCGGACCACGTTGATGCCCCACGGGCTGGCCTCCGACGTGCCGGCGTAGTCCACCATGATCTCGCCGGCATCGGGGTCCACCCGCAATGAGCACACGATGTCGATGCGGCTGCCGTCGGCCAGATCCAACACTGCATCGGCTTGATACTCACCGGCGGGCAACTCGGCGATGCTGGCCCGGGTGGCCGCCTCGGATCGGTCGATGATCTCGTCGGCCAGTTCCTCGATGTCGTCGAGGTCGTAGGCGTCGCAGAGGGAGGCCAGCCGCTGGGCACCCACCTCCCCCGATGCCATCTGGGCATGCAGGTCGCCGGCCATGTGGTCGGGCTGGCGGACATTGGACAAGATGAACTTCCACACATCGTCGTTGCGCTCGCTGCGCCTCATGAGCTTGCAGATCGGGATCCACAGGCCCTCTTCAAAGCAGTCCCGGGCCCCCGCCCCGATGCCGTAGCCCCCCACATCGGTGTGGTGGATGGTGGAGCCGAAGTAGGCGATGGGCACGGGGTCGCCCCCGGCAGCCGGCGCGCGCCACACCGGAACCAGCACGGTCACGTCCAGCAACTGGCCTGCGGTGAGGTAGGGGTCGTTGGTAACCAGCACGTCGCCGGGCTCGAGCGCCTCGGGGGGGAATTCGTCCAGCATGTTGGCCGCGCCGATGGCCAGGGAGTTGATGTGACCGGGAGTGCCGGTTACCGCCTGGGCCACCATCCGGCCTCGCTTGTCGAATACTGCGTTGGCCAAGTCGCCGGCCTCACGCACGATGGGGCTGAATGCGGCCCGCTGGAGCGCTCGGGCCTGCTCGTTCACCACCGAGATGAGTGACTGCCACAGGATTTCCAGTTGAATAGGGTCGTAGGAGGAGGCCTCCTTAGGACTTGTCTTGATTTGGGTCATAGAACTGCTCTGGTTTCTCGCTGAGATCGTCATTTTTGAGTCGGTATTTGACCGCGAACCGCGACGAGACAAGCGTCGTAGGAAACCGATACCTCCCATCCGGGACGAATGATCGACGTCGTCTCCCGCTCCTCCACCAGGGCCGGGCCGGCAAAGGACATGCCGACCGCCAGATCGGCCCGTCGGTAGACCGGAACTTTGATCGCGTCTTCCTCTCGGCCGAATACCGCGGTACGGGTGGATACCGGCTCGGGAGAGCGGTCGGCGGCGGTTGGCGGCAATTCGGAATCAGCGATCTCGGCCGGGTCGGCTCTGGCCGACAGGCGCCAGGTGACCACTTCGATAGGCACGTCGTCGATCGTCATGCCGTAGATGCGGCGGTATTCGGCCTCGAACGCCCCCACCACGTCGGCGTCAGCGGCCTCCCAGGCGTCCCCTTCTCCCACCCAGACGGTGATCTCATTGCCTTGGCCGGCGTAGCGGGCATCGATGCCGTAGCGGAATCTGATGTCGGCCTCGGGCACGCCAGCGCTGAGCAGCACCCGGCGGCCTTCTTCCCGGAGCTCGTCCAGCAGACCGTCCCGCTCCGAGGCTGCCACCTCGGCCAGCTTCACCGGCATGGAGCGAGCCAGGTCGATGCGCACCGGCGACACCAGGGTCCCGAACGCCGACAGCACGCTGGCGTTGACCGGGAACACCACCCGATCCGAGTCCAGCAGCTCGGCTACCCGGCAGGCGTGGGGCGGCCCGGCCCCTCCGAAAGCCAGCACGGTGACCCCCCGCAGATCCACCCCTCGCTCCACCGCGTGCATGCGGGCGGCGGAGGCCATGTTCTGGCTGACCACCTCGTACATCCCCGCCGCGGTGTCGGTGATCGAGAGCCCCAGACCGTCGGCCAATGACTCGACGGCGGACTGCGCCAGCCCGGCATCCAAAGGCATGTCGCCACCCAGGAAGGCATCGGGGTCTAGCAGGCCCAACACCACGTCGGCGTCGGTCACCGCCGGTTGATCGCCGCCCTGGCCGTAGCACGCCGGACCAGGATCGGCCCCCGACGACTCAGGACCCACCTTGAGCAGGCCGAACTGGTCGAGGTGGGCCAGGCTGCCGCCCCCCGCGCCGATCTCCACCAAGTCGACCGAGGGCACCGACACCGGAAAGCCCGACCCCTTCTTGAACCGGTACCGCCGGGCCACCTCGAAGGTGTTGGTGAGCGCCGGCTCTCCTTCCTCCACCAGGGTGGCCTTGGCGGTCGTGCCCCCCATGTCGAAGGCCAGCAATCTCTCCTCCCCCATGCGGCGGGCAAACCACCGGGCGGCCAGAGCGCCGGCGGCCGGCCCAGATTCCACCAGCCGGATCGGAGCGGCAGCCGCGTCATCGGCCGACACCACCCCGCCATTAGACAGCATCATCAGCACCGAACCGCCGAAGCCCTCGGCCGACAGCCACTTCTGAAGCTCATCCAGATATGGCCCAATGATGGGCATGGTTGCCGCGTTGCAGGCCGCGGTGATCATGCGGGGGTACTCCCTGATCTGGGGCGAGATGTCGGCCGAGGCGCACACTGGCACTCCCAGCTCCCGGCGCAGCTCATCAGCCAGCAGCCGCTCGTTGGCCGGGTTGACGTATGAGTTGAGCAGGCAAACCGCTACCGATTCGACGCCGGCCGCCTCCAGCTCTCGCACCAGCGCGGCCATGCTGGCCGCCGACGGCACCACCAGCACCTCCCCGGTGGCAGCGATGCGCTCGTCGATCTCGAAGGTGAGCTCCCGGCTGATGGGCGGATCGGGAAACTCGATCTGGAGGTCGTACATGTCGTAGCGGTGCTCGTCGCGGATCAACAGGGTGTCGCCGAAACCGGTGGTGGTAACCAGGGCGGCCCTGCCCGTCTTGTTCTCGATGAGGGCGTTGGTGATCAGCGTGGTGGCGTGGACGATGGGAGCAGTGATCTCACCGGGAGCCACCTCAGCTCGCCGCAAGAGCTGGCCCACCGCGGCCTGCACCCCTTCGAGGGGGGCGGCCGGAGTGGTGAGGGCCTTATTGACGGTTACCTCCCCGCTGGCGGCGTCCAACAGCACCGCGTCGGTGAATGTGCCCCCGATGTCAACCGCCAGCCGCCAGTCGGACATGGGCTAGCTCTCTACTGGTCCGGAGCGGGAATCGGACATGGCCTAACCGGCGAGTAGATCGTCACGGGGTGGGGCGAACACGTCGAGGATCCAGCACTCCCCATACTCATCGTCGCCGATGAACACCGAGTCGCCGTGCCACACCCCCTTGGGCGCGATATATGCCTCGCCCTCGCCCAGCACCACCCGCTCGGTGCTGTCGGGATCGTCGTTGATTCGGAAGTCGAGCTTGCCCCGAACGATGATCCCGAGCTGCTCGTGATCTTCGTGACGGTGCAGGAACGACCCGGTGGCCCCACCAGCGATGCGCCAGAAGCAGAGCTGGAGGCCGTCTCCGGTGATGACCCGACGGCGGAAGCCATCCCGATCGGTGTCCACGAACAGGTCGTCTTCGTAGAAGTAGCAGTACTGGTTGGTGAAGTTCATAACGATGGTCTCGATTATCTAGTCGTCTGCCGCCAGCCCGGCAAAACGGCGCTGCTCCTCAGCAAGATTCAGAGGGCGGATGATGGCCTCGTTCTCCTCGTCGCCCCAATGCTCGGCCGGCACCAGCCACATCACCTCGAACTCCAGCCCATCGGGGTCTTTGGCGTAAAGGCTTTTGTTGGCCCCGTGGTCGCTCTCACCGTAGAAGGCGCCCGCATCCACCAGCCGCTGGCGGATGTCGACCAACTCCTCCAGGGTGGGCACCTCCCAGGCAATGTGGTACATCCCCACCGAACGACGCCCGGCCGCCGACGGCTCAGCCCCGTCGCCGATGGAGAAGAAGGCGATGTCGTGGTGGTTTTCCGACGCCGGGGCCCGCATAAACACGAACTGGCCCGGTTCGTCAATGATGGTCTCAAACCCCAGCACATCGGCATAGAACTCCTGCTGGCGCCGTGCATCGCGCACATACAGCACCGCATGGTTCATCCCGGTGATCATGAACCGACCGTTCTCATCGCCCCCCAGCGTAGCCAACGCCATCAGCCATCTCAGCAGGAAGACATAACCTCGGACATCCCCATGCCGCGAGGTCTAGAAGCGGTTCTAGCCGAATTAAGTATATCTATTGGTACCACGACTGGATATACTCATGGGCCGTGACGAAGCGCCTGGTTGACATTGATGACGCCCTCCTAGCGGAGGTACGAGAACTGATCGGTGTGGCCACCATGAAGGAGGCTGTCAACACGGCATTGCGGCAATTGCTCGACACCGAACTCCGCCGACAGCACTTGCGCCGACTGGAAACTGGCCGAGGAACAGACCTAAGCGACGAAGAGATCATGCAGGGCGCATGGCGCTAGCTCCCCTGTACCTTGCCGACAAGAGTGCCCTCACCCGATTCGACCATCCGCCGGTAGGCCACCGCCTCGGCCCGCTTCTGGTTGAAGGTTTGATCGCCACATGTCCGATCATCGACCTTGAGATCCTCTACAGCGCCCGATCCCTAGCCGACTACGAGGCCATCCTCTCCGAGCGCCGCTCGCTGATGTCCTACCCCATCACCGAGCAAGTGACCGATCGAGCCATCGAAGTCCAGCACCAGCTAGCCCATCTCGGCCAGCACCGAATACCCCTGCCCGACCTCCTAATCGCCGCCGTGGCAGAGCTCAAAGCAGTCACCGTCCTGCACTACGACGCCGACTACGACCGCATCGCCTCGATAACCCAGCAACCCAGCGAATGGATAGCCCCCCGAGGCTCCATCCCCTAACCCGCTCTCCGACCACAGCAAGGTCAATCTGGGCTACCGCTCGAAGACTTGGAGGTCGGGGCGGTCCTCTAGGAGGTAGTCGTTGGTCAGGTCCTCGGTGAGGTGGCGGCCGTGGTAGGCGTCGAGGGCGTTGAGGGTGAGACCGTCGTCCTGGTAGACGGCCAGCTCCCGCTCCGGCTCGCTCAGGCGGCTCACGATGTCGCCGGAGATGTGGAAGGTGCGCCCGGTCACGTGGCGGGCAGCGTCGGTACACAGCCACACCACCAGCGGGGCGATCTTGCGGGGGGCCAGGGCTTCAGGGCTGGTGTCGGGGGCAGGGGCGGAGGCGGCTCCCCGGGGGGCCATGGTGAGGGCCATGAGATCGGTCCACCGGGCGGTGCGGATGGCGTACTCCGCGGTGGACGCCCCCTCGGCTCGGGGCCGGATGGCGTTGCACCGCACCCCGAAGCGGCCCAGCTCCCGCGCCGCGGTGCGGGTCAGGCCGATCACGCCCTCTTTGGCCGCCGAATAGGCACAGTGCGACGGGTGGCCGAAGCCCGAACCCGAACTGGTGTTGACGATCACGCTGGTGTCCTGCTGCACCAGATGGGGCGCCGCGTGCTTGATCATGGCGAAATAGCCCTTGAGGTTGACGTTCACGGTGAGATCCCACTCCTCCTCGGTGAAGCGCCAGATGTCGTTGTTGCGCCCGGCGGTGGCGTTGTTGATCAAGATGTCGAGGCGGCCGAAGGCGTCCACCGCCTGCTGCACGATCTCGGCTGCGCCGTCCCAGGTGGCCGACGTGCTGCTGGCCACTGCCTCGCCCCCGGCGTCGTTGATCTCCCCCGCCACCCGTTCGGCGTTGGCCGCCACCCCGTCGGGGGTCTTGCGAATGCCCAGGTCGTTGACGAGCACCTTGGCTCCCTCAGAGGCCAGCAGGTGGGCATGCTCTCGTCCGATGCCACCCCCCGACCCGGTCACAATTGCCACTTTGCCTTCAAGACGGTTTCCCATGGCGGGCACCCTAGTAGCCGGTTGCGGATCGGCTCCTTTGTGGGTCAGGACTGGTTGAACGATGCTGCCGCGTCGCCGGGGCGCATCACGAAGAACTCCATGCCGTTGGGTCCGCAGGTGAAGGAGTACTTGTGGTTGGCAGCCAGGATGACCGAGTCCTTCGGCCCCAGCTCCATCGACGGGGCATCGGCGCCGTTGGGCCACACCTCGCACCCGCCCGACACCACGATCAACAGCTCGTTCTGGTCATGGCTGTGGGGAGGGACGTGGTAGCCGGCGGGCATAGTGCTGTATTGGCACCAGAAACCCCCCTCCCCCTGGGCCACTCGCTTGCGCCCGGCACCGAGCTTCTTGGCCTCTTCGATCAGCTCCTTGGGGGCATCAGTGTTGGCGGACTCGTCCACCCACTCGATGTCGTCGAACTTCAGCACCTTGGGTTCTGTGCTCATGGCGCTCCCTCGCTATTGGGCCGGTGGGCCGTGGACTAGTTTGGCGAATTCGGTGGCGAACAACTCCGAGGTGCCCGACTGGTGGGTGGCCCGCCATTGCCGCCACGGGCACACGTCGTCCCAGCGGTGCAGCGCCTCGAAGTCTAAGTCGGCGACCACCAAGCCCTCGGTGTCGCCTCCCTCAGCGTAGATGTGGCTGAAGTCGGGAAAGTCGGGACCGCAGATGAGACTGTGCCCGGCGTAGTTGGCGGGCAGCGCCCCATCGAAGCTGTCCTCCAGGCTCTCGCCGAGGTCGATGCCGCCCACCTGGTTGGACGAGATGGTGAAGACGAAGTTCTCCTGCCCCCGGGTCGCGGCCACCCGGCGCATGGACTCCACCTTGTCCGGCCCGCCCGCGAAGGCGGCGGTGGGATTGACGATGATCCTGGCCCCTTGCAGGGCCAGAAGGCGACTGCCCTCGGGGTTAAGCCAGAAGTCGTAGCAGATCTGCACCCCGATGGGGCCGTAGCGGGTCTCGAAGACGTCCAGTTCAGATCCGGGCCGAAACGACACTCCTTCAGTCACGAACGGAAGCGAGCCCAGGTGCAGTTTGCGATAGGTCCCGAGGATTCCCTCGGGTCCGATCACTGCGGCGGCGTTGTAGAGGGCGTCGGGATCGTCGGGGTCCTGTTCGATCATTCCCACCACCAGGTACATGTCGTGGTCGTCAGCCGAACGGGCCAGGGCTTCAGTCGACGGCCCGGGCACGGTCTCAGCCAGTGACCGGTGCAGGTCACACGGTCCCCCTAGACGTTCGCATTCGTCGCAATGGATCGCCCCGGTCAGCGCCTCTTCAGGGAAGACCAGCAAGCCCACCCCCGCCTCGGCGGCCTTGGCAATCCAATCGGTGATCTTGTCCAGGTTGGCGGCCACATTGCCGGGCACCGGTGTGAAGTCCACCGCACCCGCCCGCAGCCGGGTCTCGTAGGGGGAATAGCGCTCTGGGATCACGGTCGTATTATCTCCTGATTGCCCGGTCAGCCGCCGCCGGGTGAGGTCTTGGCCGCCGGTTGGACTTTGGGAGCGTTTTTCCAGTGGGGCACGCCATGCTCCTCGGTTGCGATCCACCACTCGCCGTTGGTGATGGAGGCCCAGTGGGAGTGGTTGAGCTGGTGAAGGGTGAAACACGCCGACAAGGCGGTATTGAAGCCTTGGGCGTCCATGGTCTGGTTCACCGCCTCTTTGATCAGCAACGCGGCCATGGTGGGCACCGCGGCGATGCGCTGGGCGAACTCCAGGGTCTGCTCGTTTAGGGTCTCGTTGGGGAACACTTTGGACACCATGCCCATGGCATGGGCCTCGTGGACGTCGATGGAGTCGCCGGTGAGCAACAGCTCTTTGGTCTTGCGGGGGCCGAACTCCCAGGGATGGGCGAAGTACTCCACCCCCATCATGCCCAGCCGGGTGCCCACCACATCGGCGAAAGAGGCGTCCTCGGCACCCACGATCAGATCGCAACTCCACATGAGCATCAGCCCGGCGGCCAGCACCGGTCCCTGCACCTGGGCAATGGTGATCTTGCGCAGGTTGCGCCACCGCTTGGTGTTCTCGAAGAAGTAGTGCCACTCCTGAAGCATCAGCTTCTCCGAGCCCCGGCGCTGCCCGCCGTTCATCTGCCAGGTGGGGTGCTGGTTGGGACCGGGCATGCGCTCCTCGATGCTCTCTTTGGTGCCCATGTCGTGGCCGGCCGAGAACATGGGCCCCACCCCGCCCAGGATCACCACCCGCACGTCGTCGTCAGCCTCGGCCACTAGGAAGGCCTCGTTGAGCTCCACCAGCATCCCCCGGTTCTGGGCGTTGCGGGCCTCGGGCCGATTCAGCATGATGCGGGCGATTCTGCCGTCGTCCAGCGTCTCGTAGGTCAAGTACTGGTAGTCCATTTCCCTAGTCTCGCCCATTGGAAGATGCGGTGCGCTGCCAGGCGCGGTTCTAGGGTCCCTGGTTCTATTGTCACTGTTGTCAACCACCACCCACGGAGCACCCATGGCTGAGCAGGCGAGCATCGAATCCCACCACATCGAAACCGCTGGTCTGCGGTTCCACTACTTGGCGGCCGGCGACGAGGAAGCCCCGCCGGTGGTGCTGCTGCACGGCTTCCCCCAGACCTCTCACATGTGGCGGCACCAGATCCCGGTGTTGGCAGAGCACTATCGGGTCTACGCCCCCGACACCCGGGGCTACGGCGGCACCGACAAGCCCCGCGTCCGGGTCACCCGCGACCTGCTGGCCCGCGACATTGGGGACTTCGCCGACGCCCTGGGCATTGAGCAGTGCTCATTGGTGGGTCATGACTGGGGCGGGATCATCGCCTTCAAGGCCGCCTTGGAGCACCCCGACCGGTTCACGCGGCTGGGACTGGTGGACACGCTGTGTACGGTGTGGATCCCGTGGGGCATCCACGGGTACTGGTTCAAGTGCGAACCCGAGGCCGAACAGTTCTGGGAGCGCCATGCCAGCGAGTTCATCAACTCGGTTTTCGGCGGCGTCGAGGGCAGCTATGGCCCGCCTCCCGACTCACCGTGGAAGGCCCCGGTGGCCGACAACGAGGCCCAAGACCCCGGCGGGGCCATGTCCGACTGGAACCCCAGCAGGTACTGGAACGCCGACGACGTGGAGCACTATCGGTCGGCGTTCGACCAACCCGGATCCCACTTTCACGCCGTCTCCTACTACCGGGATTCCCTGCCATTCCACTTCCCCGACGACGAGGGCAATCTGGTGTATCGAACGCCAGCCCAGGTGGCCGAGATGTGGCACCATCCCGGACTGCTCTTCAGCCACCCCGACTTCGGCGTCTTCCCAGTGTTCGGCCCCGAAGACCTCGGCCGCACCTATCCCCATCCGGCCCTCTACCTGTATTCGGCGTTCCTCATGCCTCAGGCGTTCGAAGAAGGGTTCCCCTCCGACGATCACATCCCCCACGGCAATCCCTACGCCGACTCGTTCATCGACCACTTCCCCGATTACCGGGCCCGCCCCGCCGGCAGCGGCCACTTCATCCCCGAAGAAGACCCCGAGCGCACCAACGAGGTGCTCTTGGCCTTCTTGGCTGGGGAAATCTGACGCAGGCCGCGACCCAACTAGCCCTAGGCACCCCGGAATCGGCGCAGGCGGAGGCTGTTGGTGACCACGAACAACGAGGAGCCAACCATGGCTGCGGCGGCGAAAATCGGCTCCAACACCCCGGCGACGGCCAGAGGAATGGCCGCGGTGTTGTAGACGAAGGCCCAGAACAGATTGCCGCGGATGGTGTTCATGGTTCGACGGCTCAGCGCGATGGCGTCGGCCACGACACTCAGATCCGACGACATGATGGTGATGTCGGCGGCCTCGGCAGCCACGTCGGCCCCGGTGCCGATGGCGATACCGATGTCGGCTTGGCTGAGGGCAGGAGCGTCGTTGATGCCGTCGCCCACCATGGCCACCCGGCGGCCCTCAACTTGCAGGCGGGCGATCTCGTCGGCCTTGCCGTCGGGTCCGACACCTGCCATCACCCGGTCGATGCCCAGCTCATCGCCCGCCGCCTGAGCCCGTCGGGGGTGGTCGCCGGTCAACAGCACAGTGTCGAGCCCTAGAGACTTGAGCGCGGCCACCGCGGGTGGGGCAGAGGACCGCAACCGGTCGTCCACGGTGATCACCGCTTCGGCCACCGAATCCCGGCCCACCATCACCGCCACTCGGCCCATGGCTTCCACCTCGGCGGCGGCTCTGCTCACGGCCTCGGGAATGTGGTCGAACAACGCCGGCTTGCCCACCCGAACCTCGATGCCGTCAACCGTGCCCACTGCCCCGGTGCCGGGGAGGTTCTCAAAGTCGGTTACCGCGTGGCCGTTGTCGGCGGCCGAGGCGATGGCCTGTCCGATGGGGTGCTCCGACCGCGACTCCACCGCGGCGGCCAACCCCAACAGCGTGTCGGGATCGTTGCCCGGGGCAACAACCTCCACCACTTCCATGCGGGCCTCGGTGACGGTACCGGTCTTGTCGAACGCCACCGTGTCGAGCCGTCGGGTGTCCTCCAGCATCTCGCCGCCCTTGATGATGATCCCGAGCTGCGATCCCCGCCCGGTGCCCACCATCACCGCCAGCGGGGTGGCCAGTCCCAATGCGCAGGGACAGGCCACGATCAACACCGCCACTGCGGCGGTAAATGCCTCCGATGCTGGCTGTCCGCTGGCCAGCCAGCCGATCAGCGTAGCCACCGCGATCACCACCGCGGCAGGCACGAACACCGAGGAGATCCGATCAGCCAGCCGCTGGATGCGAGTGCGGTTGGTCTGGGCCTGCTCTACCAGACGCATGATCCGGGCCAGCACGGTGTCGGCACCCACGCTGGTGGCCTCCACCACCAACGAGCCGTTGGCGTTGACCGAGGCGCCCAACACGCGGTCGCCCGGTCCCACCTCCACCGGAACCGGTTCCCCGGTGACCATGGAGATGTCCACCGCCGACAAGCCGTCCACCACCACGCCGTCGGTGGCAATCCTCTCGCCCGGACGTACCACGAATCGGGTGCCTACCTCCAGGCCTGCCACCGGGACGTCGGTTCCGTCCTCCATTCGGGCCACCGGGGCCACCAACACGGCCAGAGCCCGCAGGGCGTCCCCCGATCGGCGGCGGGCCCGGTCTTCCAGATAGCGGCCGAGCAGAATCAGCACCACGATCACTGCTCCGGTCTCAAAATAGAGGTGGCCGTCGCCGATCTGGGCGGCCAGCACCACCGTCGACCAGATCCATGCCGCAGCGGTGCCCACCGACACCAACGTGTCCATAGTGGTAGTCCGGTGCTGGAGTTGGGCCCACGCCCGGCGGTGGAACCCCCACCCCGACCCGAACACCACCGCGGCACCCAGCACTGCGGCCAACCAGTCCGACGCCTGGAAACCCATGTCGAAGGCCAGCGCGTCCACCATGGTCAGCAGCACCACCACCGCGCCCATCGCCGCTGAGAGAATGAGCCGATGCGCTTGAGCGGGCTCCACGGCATGACCATCGCTGAGACCCTCAGGGAAGCGGGCACCGTAGCCCGCGGCAACCACCGCGGCTTGCAATTCAGCGTCCTCGACGTTCTCGCGACACGCCACCGAAGCCCGGCCCGAGGCGTAGTTCACTCGCGCCTCGACCACACCGTCAACTGCCGACAGGCTGCGCTCAATCTGCGCGACGCAGGCCGAGCAAGTCATGCCGTCTACCAGCAGCGTCGTACGACGCATCACCATGGGCCCAGTCTACGGAATGGGAGAGAAAACTATTCCTGGACCAGTTCGATGAGGGTGCCCAAGGCCCCTTTGGGGTGGATGAAGGCCACGGTGGTTCCCCGAGAGCCGGGACGGGGCTCAGCATCGATGGGAGTGGCCCCGGCAGCAAGCATGGCCTCCAGCGCGGCGGCGCAGTCGTCCACCCGATAGCCGACGTGGTGGATGCCCTCGCCCCGCTTGGCCAGGAACTTGGCGATGGGCGAATCCTCCCGGGTAGCAGTGGTGAGCTGGACGTAAGAGTCGGCCACCTTGATCAGGGCCTCTTCCACCCCGTCGTTTTCCACGATCTCGCGATGCACCACCGAGGCGCCAAAAGCCTTCTCGTAGAACGAAATGGCCTGCTCCAAGTCGTGGACTGCGATGGCGACATGGTCGATCTCAGTGAGAAGCATGGCCTTGCTATCGTAGGCCGACCTCCAGCCAAAGGCGCTGTCGAGAGCCGAAGGGGAACTCTGAATGAGGTTGCCGTCTGGCTCCATCACGAGGACACAACCATCATCTACGTTTGAGCGATGAAGTTTGGGCCCATCCACGTGATCCGCGACCGGACCTACTCCTCGCTGCTGCGCCAAATTGAGGCCACCAAGCCATCCAACGAAACCCAACGTCTGCAAGAGGCCCTTGACCGGGCTCGTCAGGAGCTCCAACTTCTTGGGGTCGATGTGGAAAGCGACGACCGCTTTGGACCTGAGATACCGAAGCAACTCCACTTGACCCCTCGACTAGGCGGAGAGGGCCACGAATATGTTGAACCCCCCACTCCGGCGCCTTCACCGCTCGCCTCCTTCAATGTTCTCGATGGATGGATCAGCCAGTTTGAGATTGACGGGGAGAAAGTGGGAGGGGCCGTTGGCCTGTCCACCGACGAGCGCATTGAGTGGCTAATGAACTCCATTGGAGGAGTGGCGGGCAAGAGGCTGCTGGAACTCGGGCCGCTTGAAGGTGCCCATACCAAAATGCTCTGCGATGCGGACGCGGCATCGGTGGTCGCGGTGGAGGGATCCAGGGCGCTATGGCTTCATTGCCTGGTCATAAAGGAGATCTTCCACCTCGATCAGGCGCGATTCATTTACGGGGACTTCAATCATTACGTCGCCGACTACGACGGACCCCCCTTCGATGCCGTGCTGGCCTGCGGGATGCTCTACCACCAATTCGACCCTGTAACGCTGATCGCAAAGCTCAGCAGCCTCACCGACACGGTTATGGTTTGGACCCATGTGGCGGACGACGATTACCCGCCCAACGGAGTACCCACTGAAGTCAGCGGATACAAGGGCCGTCGCATGGACTATGGCGATGCTCGCAACGAGTTTCGGAACTACTGCGGTGGCACAGCCCAAGAAGCCGTCTGGCTCTACCACGATGACTTGATCCGCTGCTTTACCGACAACGGGTTTGCCCGTATCGAGTCGCGCGGTGTGAGCCCAACCCCCGCGGGCCCCGCCGTATTGTTCGCAGCGTCCCGCTAGTCAGACCGGCCCTTAGGCCGCTTCTCGCCGAGCTGATTCGCCTTCCAACGACTCCCAGAGCTGGTCGCGCAGAACTTCGGCGTCGATGCCGTCCAACTGGTTGGCCGCAACCACGCCCTCGATCATGTCAGCCAGCACTGCTTCCCAGATGCGGTTCCGGACCATGACCGAAACCGTCACTGAGCCGTCGCCATGGCGGGCCAGCGTGCGGCGGCGACCAACCTCTCGGGGCGGGCTGCGAAAGCTGGGGACAACCAGCTCCTGTCCTCGCACCGCCATCCCCAACTGGCGGGCTGCCTCGGCAAAGGCCAGGCACCGGCCGGTCCTGCTCTCTTGCGGCCGGTTGTCGCCGTGAATGACCCGCATTCCCTGGGGCTCTCCCTCCTGGCCCTCCTGGCTTTTCTCATTGATTTCTCTCATACACCCAGTATCCCGATAGGAGTGACAGTTTCTGCTTTGAGCCCTAATTCAGATCGAGGACCTTGGTTCTACCGCTGATCACCCACCACAGAGCGGTGGCGGCCAAGAGAACACCGGCCCCGCCCACGGCGATGCGGGGGCCGATCACGTCGGCCAGAAAACCCTGGAGCTGGGCGCCGAGAGGCAGCCCGGCCAGCAGGGTGATGAGGTACAGGGCCAACACCTTGGCCCGAAGGGCCTCCTCCACCTGAAGCTGGATAACGGTATTGAGCGTGGCGGCAGTAGCGATGTGCGATGCACCCAATACAGCCAGTGCCACCACCGCCAACCAGTAGTAGGGCGAAAGCGCGAATCCCAACAGCGCGATGCCGTAAACCGGCCAGCCGAGTCCCACGAGACGGCTGCGGGGCACGCGACTTCCCCTGCCGGCCACAAACGGAGTGTTGAGCATCGCTCCCACTCCGGTGGCCGCAGCCAGGATGCCATATTTGGTCTCACCCACCTCAAACACGTCATTGGCAAAGATCACCACCAGGTGGATGATCGGCTGGCCGAAAAAGGCAATCACCCCGGCAATCAGGATGGACAAGCGAATGCCGGGATTATCGGCGGCGTAGCGCACCGCAGCGGCGGCATCTTTGAACACATTCGGCCTGTCGCCGTCCGCCGGAGCCAGTCGGGGCACCCGGATGAGCACCAGAGCGAAGATCGCGGGCACATACGTCAGCGAATTGGTAAAGAAGCACCAGCCAGGACCGCCTACCGCCAGCACGATCCCGCCGATCATGGGCCCGACCGCCCGAGAGGCGTTGAACTGAGCCGAGTTCAAGGTGACGGCGTTCAAGAGAGCGCCGCGGGGCACTAATTCCGTGACAAAGGCCTGCCAAGCGGGAAGCTGAATGCCGTTCACGCACCCGTTAACCACCCCGAGGGCTATATATGCTGCCGGCCGGTCGACGCCTGCGGCCCACATGGCCGAGAATCCCAGCGCGATCAGCGCTTGGGCCGAGTTGGTAAACGTCAGCATGATCCGCCGGGGGAAGCGGTCGGCCAGCGCCCCGCCAACCATCCCCAGAAACACCGCCGGCAAGGTCTGCATCATGGCGGCCAAGCCCACCCAGGTTCCGCTCTCGGTGAGGCGTTCGATCACAAAGGCCAGCGCGAGCATCTGCACCCATACACCAGAGTTTGAGATGAGAGCCCCGGAAATGAACAGGCGATAATTCCGGTACGACAGCGCTTGCCGCGCGCGTCGAGGAGGCCGGGAATCGGTCACTGCGCCAACTTATTCGCTGCACCCCTATTGTCATGGCATGGCCCTTGTGCTCTGCGAGATCGACGACGGCGTTGCCACCGTGACCATTAACCATCCTGAAGTGCGAAATGCAGTCAGCTTGGAGATGAACGGGGAGCTCGACGCCGTGTTCGACAACTTGGAGGCCGATGAGTCGGTGGGAGCGGTGGTGCTCACCGGCACGCCCCCGGCGTTCTCAGCGGGCGCCAACCTCGACGAGCTGCTGGCCGCTGACGACCCCAAGCGCCTGAGCTCCATCTATGCCGGGTTCCTGCGGGTAGCCCACACCCCGCTGCCCACGGTGGCCGCGGTGAACGGCCCGGCGGTGGGGGCGGGCATGAACTTCGCGCTGGCCTGCGACGTGATCCTGGCCGGACACAGTGCGATGTTCGAGAGCCGGTTCCTTCAGATAGCCATCCACCCTGGCGGAGGCCACACCTGGAGGCTGCGAAACATCTGCGACCGTCAGACGGCCATGGCCATGGTGCTGTTCGGCGAGCGGCTCGACGGACTGCGGGCCGCTGAGATTGGACTGGCCTGGAAATGCGTGGACGACGATGCCCTGCTGGATGAGGCCCACCGATTGGCCCGACGTCCGGCCCGGGCCCCCCGAGGACTCACCAAGGCCATGAAGCAGACCATCCTCGATATGGGTGGGATCACCGACAGTGAGGCGGCGGTGGCCCGAGAAGTCGATCCCCAGGCATGGTCGATGACCCAGCCCGAATTCAAAGAGCGGGTGGCGGCCCTCAAGGAGGCCATCAGCAAGTCGGACTAGCCGGCTAGCTCATCCAGCCAGCCACCAGCTCCGGTCCCCGCACTTGCCACTCCTCTGCGGTGATGCCATAGCGAACATGGTCTTCCCAACTGCCGTTGATCTCCAGGTAGCGCAGAGCGATGCCCTCGTTTCGGATGCCCAGCTTCTCCACCACCCGACGACTGGCCTGGTTGCGGGGGATGATATTGATCTGCACCCGGTGCAATCCCAGCGTCTCGAAGGCGTAGTCGAGCACCACCACCAGAGCCTCGGGGGCGTACTCCCGTCCGGCGTGGCGATGGTCGATCCAATACCCCACATGACCGCTCTGGAAGGGGCCCCGCTGCACGCCAGACAGGTTCATCTCCCCCACCAGCCGACCCTCGGCAAACACTCCGAACCCATAGCCAGCATCCATCTGGCGCTCCCGGTCGCGAGCGCTGCACCGGGCGGCGAAGGCCAAGCGGTCTTCCACCACGTCGGGCTGGGTGCTGGGGGGCTTTGGTTCCCACGGGGTGAGCCACTCCCGGTTGGCCCGGCGCACCGCCTGCCATTCAGCGAAGTCGCTCTCCACCAGCGGACGCAACTCCACCCGAGCCCCGCGAAGCACCTCCCCCTCCCGAGTCCCCCGAAACCGAGCCCAAGTCCGCACCAACCGCAAACCTACTCCTTCTCTCAATCCAAAAGGCTCAAAACCATCCCATCCAAAATGTCCGACTCCGACACCAAACAAGATTCAAACCCAAAATGCCGCATGATCTTCACCAACACCGCCATACCCCCCACGATCACATCCACCCGCCCCGGCTCCAGCCCCGGATTGAAAGCCCGATCAGCCCGAGACTCAGTGGCCAGCGTCCGGAACACGTCCTCAGCCGCGGCCTTGGTCAGCTCAAAGTGGTGGATCTTGTCCCGGTCGTATTCATGCAACCCCTGTTCCACCGCCGCGGCGGTGGAAATGGTCCCGGCCAACCCCACGAACGTCCGGGCCTGTCGGGCGGCGGGCATCTCCCGGTCGACATCGTCGAGATGAGCACCGGTCACCGAGATACAGGCATGCAGTTCCTCAGGAAGCGGCGGGTCGCCGTGCAGGTACTTCTCGGTGAGCCGCACACAGCCCACATCCAATGACATGGCCGCCTCGCAAGCGGTGGTGCCCACGCTCAGCTCGGTGGAACCGCCCCCCAAGTCCACCACCAAGAACGGCCCCAAGACAGGGTCCAGCTCGGCGGTGGCGCCCCGAAACGAAAGCTGTCCCTCGGCCAATCCGCTCAGCAGTTCGGGGCGAGTGCCGATCACAGTCTCGGCAGCGTCGAACAATTCATCGCGGTTGGCGGCATCCCGGGCGGCAGACGTGGCGGTGATCCGCACCGCTTCCACCTCGTGTCGATCCATCACTTCTCGGTAGCGACGCAAGCAGTCCAACGTGCGTCCGATGGCCCCCGGGGCCAAACGGCCGGTCTCATCCACCCCCTCCCCCAAGCGGGTGATGGTCATGAGCCGTTCCAGCGACTCGGTGCCGCCCCGGCTGACCAATAGACGAGTGGAGTTCGTACCACAGTCGATGGCGGCCACCACGGGGGACTTCACGCCCGATCCTCGGCTTCCAGGTGTCCGGCCACCCATCGACCGACAGGGTCGTCGCCCCCGGCCAAGTACCAGGCGTAGTGGGCGTGGAGGCACTTGACCCCCTGGCGGGTGCCTCCCACCCCAGCCGAGGGACGGTGTCCGGCATAGCCGTCGGGGATGGCGGCGTCCCGCTCGGCTGCGTAGCGGCGGTGGGCGTCGGCAAGCTCGTCAGGATCGACGGCTGCTTCGGCCCGGCCCACCCCCCCGGCCGACTCCAGCCGGCTCACCCACAGCACATCATCGGGGCCGACCAGCCAGTACCGGGTGGGCATGGGGGTGCCATCGTCCAAAAGGGGAGCGTTCCGCAGCACCCGAGGGGTGCCGTCATCGGCCCTGACCACTATCTCGTAGGGACCCCGGGGAACACGGCCCAACAGGGCCTCAACTTGCTCGGCGTCGCTTCGGTTCAGGGTCAGCCCTTTTTCTTCTTCCTTCTCTTGAACAGCTTCCTGATGATCCACAGCACGGCGATAAGCCCGGCGATGGGCCCGAATTTCTTCGCCGCCGGCGGGCCGGCGACATCCAGCAGGTCTACTGCTTCGGGCTCAGGACTGGACACGGGCCGAACGCCGGAGTCGTCGGCGGAGGCGTCCGACTCAGAGGAAGCATCATCGGAAGATGAGTCTGAAAGCATGGCCTCCAGATTATCGGCAAACTGATCCATGATCTTGGCGCTCACATCGGGGATGAGGTTTCGGCCGATCTGAGCCACCTTGCCGGTGATCTTGAGGTCGGTGGTAACCCCCACTTTGGTCCGGTCGTCACCCAGTGCCTCCACCGTGGCGGTGATTGTTGCGCTGGCGTTTCCTTGTCCCCGGGTTTCACGGCCCTCGGCCAGAATGACCACCTGCATGGCGTCTTGATCGCGTTCGGTGAATGTGGCCTTCCCCTTGTACTGGGCGTTGACCGGTCCGACCTTGACCTTGACCACGCCCCGGTACTCCTCACCCTCGATCTCGGTAAGCTGGGCACCGGGCAGACAGGGGGCAATCCGCTCCACATCGTTGAATGCGGCCCAAACATCGCTGGCCGAGGCGTTGACCTCGATCTCGTTGCTCATTTCCATGCTTGCAAGTCCTCCACAGTCACATTGATTCCGAACACTTCAAGACCATGCTTGCAAGTCCTGAACAGTGTCAAAATCCACCGGTTCTCCGGCACAGGATACTTCCGTAACCTGTTCGGGCCTCATTTGCATGAGCATTCTGGCCCCCACATCCCCGCTGGTGGGCAGCAGCGGCCAGACCGCCGCCCCCAGTTTCACCGGGGGGCTACGGCGCCCCTTGTAAACCGCGGTTACCAGATCGCCCTCGGCCTCAGCCACCGCACGCCACGACTCAGCGCCCACTAGGGGCTGGTCGCCCAACCCGATCACCACCGCGTCGTGACCGTCATTCTCGGCGATGAACACCCCAGCCCGCAGCGAGGTAGCTTGGCCCAGCTCCCAGGAGTGGTTCTCCACCACCACCACCCCGTCGGGGATCAGGTCGCGCAGCTCCACCGCCCCGGTCACGGTGTACACCGCGTCGAGCCCGGCCTCCAGTGCGGCATCGAGGGCGTGTTGCACCACGGCCTTGCCCCGAAACGGAGCTCGCAGCTTGTGGGTGTCTCCGCCGAAACGGGTGCCAGCACCCGCGGCCAACACGATGGCAGCGGTGGTCATGGCCGCGCCCCCTCAATCAGATCGGTTTGGATAGTCATGGTCCGAACACCTCGCCGTTGGGGTGAAATGCCGACCAGGCGAACCAGAACTCATTGGTGTGTACTACTGGGACAAGGCTGGTCCCAGCCAACTCCCCTTCGACTGCTTGGCCGAGCACGTTCCAGGTCGAGCCGGTGCGGTTGTCGGCGAAGCGTCCGTTGCCTAAGGGTGAGAACTCAAACGGCTCACCGTCGACCCGCCGGTCGAAGGCCAGGGCCGCCCCCACGTCCGCACCACCCGCGGTGACGGGGGAATCCAGGGCGTCGGCAGTACCCGGCGACCACAGCACCACCACCGGAACACCGGCCACGGTGTCGTTGACTGCTCCGTTGGCCTGCACCACGCTGAACGGGTAGGCCTTGTCATGACCTTCCACCGTCACACCGACGGTGCGCTCCAGGGCGGGGTAGCGGTCGTCCAGGATGGTGGAGTCGAAGAAGCCGGGAATGGGCGCCGACCGGGAGGTGTACTGCACATAGGGATTGCGGCCATAGCTGCTGGCGGGACGGCCGGGCGGTGCCAGCACCACCCCATCGGGATAGCCGGCTTTGAAGTCGCCCCAAGACACGATGGCCGACGGGATCACCTCTAGGCGGTGGCCTGCGAAGGCCCCCACCAAGCCCTCGCCACCGATCTGCTGCCACAGGGATTCGGTGGCGTCGTCCCACATCACCAGATCGCTGTTGCGGAGCAGGCCGGAGGTGCCGAACCGCAGACGCTGGCCGTTTACCACCGGATCGAACACCAATGCGCTGTTGCACAACGGGCAGTAGGTGACCAGCACTGGTCGGCCATCGACTTCGTCGTTGACGATCTCGTGGACTATGAGCATGGCCAGCGGATAGAAGCGGGCGGTATCACCCACCACCAGTAACAGGCCGGGTTCGGGGTCTGACCATCCGGCCTCCGATGCCGGGGCGAACTCGGGATCGTCGATGGGCGGGATGCGGTCGCGGATGGGGATCACCTGGATGCCGATGCGCAGCTCGTCGAGATCGATGGTTCGGGTGGACCAGTCGGTGGCCCAATCACCCGACACGTAGGCCAAGTCTCCGGTGGGCCCCTCGCCCCCGGTGATCACCTGGGGCGTGGGCAGGGCAGGAATTGGGGCAGATGTGGGGGTTGGAGTGGCAGCCGCCGCCGGGGACGCCGCGGTGGGTTCGGGTGCCTGGGTTGCGTCGACAACTGCGGTGTCGGTAGGGGCTAGCGGAGCGGCGGTGGGGTCGGCGGCCGGATCGGAGCTGCCACAAGCCGAGAGCACCAGCGCCGCCGCTACCAGCGGGGCGAGATGCTTCATCCCTCAGCCGGTGGGCGGTGGATGGGGCCTTCGCTGTCGCGCAGCGACGGAGCGGCGTGGCCGGTGCGGTTGGCGATGATCTCGGCGCACACCGAGATGGCGGTCTCCTCGGGGGTGCGGGAGCCGATGTCCAGCCCGATGGGGGCCATGAGCCGGTCGATCCCCTTCTGGTCTACCCCCACCTCGTGCAGCCGCTCCAGCCGGGTGGCGTGGGTGCGGCGGCTTCCCATTACCCCGATGTAACCCACGTCGGTGGCCACGGCCCGCTGCACCGCGGGCACGTCGAACTTGGGGTCGTGGGTGAGGATGCACACCGCGTCGTGGGGGCCGAGGCGGCCGTCATAGTGATCGAACACCTCGTCGGGCCAGGCCACCATCACCCGGTCGGCCATGGGGAACCGCTTGACGGTGGCGAACACCGGGCGGGCGTCGGCCACGATCACGTTGAACCCCAGCAGCTTGCCGGTCCGGGCCAAAGCAGCAGTGAAGTCCACCGCCCCGAAGACGAGCATGATCGGCGGCGGCGAGAACGACTCGATGAACACCGACACGTCGGTCTCTCGGGCCTGCCCCTCGGCGCCGTAATGGCGCACGCCGGTGCGGCCAGCGGCCAGTTCCCCCACCGCGTCGCGGCTCACGATCCGGTCGAGCTCGGGGTGGCCCAGCGTGCCGAGGATGTCGCCGTCGGGCTCCACCACCAGCTTGGCCCCGGCGTTGTGGCCCTCGATGACGGTGGCCAGCGCCACCGGCCGCTCGTCGACGATGGCTTCTCGCAGCCGGTCGTAGAGTTCGGTCACCGCTACCAGTCCAGCGGTTCGATGAACAGATGGATGGTGCCCCCGCAGGTGAGCCCCACCGCGAAGGCCTCGTCGTCGCTGTAGCCGAAGCTGACCATGCGCCGCTCACCGGTTTCAAGGATGTCGAGGGCCTCGACCACCACTGCGCCCTCCACGCAACCGCCCGACACCGACCCGATCACGTCGCCATTGTCGCTGACCGCCATGGCCGCGCCGGGATCTCGGGGGCCGGAGCCCTCCACGTTGACCACCCGGGCCAGCGCCGCCTGACGGCCCTCGGCCCGCCAGGCGTCCAAGTCGGCCAAGATCTCCTTCATGCTTCTGCTCCAACGGCAAAGACGGGCTCAGCGGCAGGTCGATCGTCGGCCAGCACGTCGGCCAGGAGCTCCAAAGAGCGCAGCGAGTGGCCCTCGATGAAGTCGTCGACATGGGGCAAGGCGGCGGCCATGCCTTGGGCCAGCGGCTGGTAGCCGGGGGTGGCCTTCAGCGGATTCACCCACACAAGTCTATGGGTCACTCGGTGCAATCGGGCCATCTGCTCGGCCATCACCTCGGGGCTCCCCCGATCCCACCCGTCGCTCAAGATGACCACGGTGGCCCCCCGTGCCATGCCCCGGATGCCCCACATCTCGTTGAACTCGGCCAGCGTGTCGCCCAGGCGGGTTCCGCCCGACCAGTCGCTCACCGCGTCGGCTGCTGCCCCTATAGCCCGGTCGGGATCGTGCGACGACAACTCCCGGGTTATGCGGGTGAGCCGGGTGCCGATGGTGAACACCTCTACTCGGCGGCGACCCACCACCGCAGCATGGACAAACCGGATGAGCGCACGGGCGTACGACTCCATCGACCCCGAGATGTCCAGCAAGAGCACCACCCGCCGGAGACGCTCTCCCGGCTCGGTATACCAGCGGCGCACCGGCTCCCCACCGCTGCGAATGGCGGCCCGCACCGTGCGACGCAGCTCGGGGTGCCCCGCGGTGCGATGAGTGCGGCGCCGCCGGCGAGATCGGCGGGTACCGCCGATGCGGGCCATGGCTGCCATTAGCCGGTGGGCTTCATCGATCTCGTCATCGCTGTAGTCGGTAAAGTCCTTGTCTCTCAGCACCTCATGGCGGCTCCATCGCAGCGTGAGCGTCGGATCGGCGGACTCCTCGTCCCCGCCGTCGTCATCACCCTCGTCTTCGCCGTCGTCGTCCACCACCAGGGTGATGGGCTGGGACACCTCCACCACCGGAGTGGCCACCAACTGCTGCCCGCCGTAGTAGGCGTCAAAGATCTTGTCGTAGATCTCGATGTCGTCGGGCTCGGTGACCAGAGTGGCTCGACCGGCCCAGTACACCGAGCTGCGATGGTCTAGGCCCACCGCGCCGAGGGCTTGGTAGTAGTTCACCGACGACCCCACGGCCACGTCGATGCCTGCGCCCCGAAGCGCGTTGACGAAGCCGATTGCGATCTCGTCAGCCTGCACGGGCGATGGCCTGTTCAATCAGACCGCCGATACCCTGGTCAACCACCCTTTGCTGGTCTTCCCGGTACTTGAGCACCGACCCCAGGCTGGCCTGGGTGATGTCCGGGGTCAGCTCGGCCGCACCGAGCTGACCCAAGGCCAGGCTCCAGTCGATGCTCTCGGCCACCCCGGGCGGCTTGTACAAGCCCAGCTCTCGGAATGCGGCCACCGCGGCTGCCACCTGCCGGGCCAGCAGCTCGCTGACCCCTGGCGCCCGCCTCCCGATGATCGCCACCTCTCGCTCGAAGCTGGGATGCTCCACCCAGTGGTACAGGCACCGCCGCTTGAGTGCGTCGTGGACGTCTCGGGTTCGGTTGGAGGTGATGATCACCCGAGGCGGAGTAGTCGCCGCGAACCGGCCGATCTCGGGCACGGTCACCGCGTAGTCCGACAGAATCTCCAGCAGGAACGCTTCGAACTCATCATCGGCCCGGTCAACCTCGTCGATCAACAGAACTGGGGGCGGACCCTCGACCGCCGCGATGGCCCGCAGCAGGGGGCGCCTGATCAAGAAGCGCTCGGAATATAGTTCGTCTTCCAGAGCATCAGCGGTGTCGCGAGTGGCACCCCCGGTGGCCTCAGCGGTGCGCAGATGCAGGAGCTGTCGGGAGTAGTCCCACTCGTACACCGCTTGGGCCACGTCGATGCCCTCGTAGCACTGGAGGCGGATCAGTTCGCCCCCGGTCCACGCGGCCAGGGCATTGGCCGTCTCGGTCTTGCCCACGCCGGGCTCGCCCTCCAGAAGCAGGGGGCGGTTGAGGGTCATGGCCAAGAACACGGCCGTGGCCAACCCCTCGTCGGCCAGGTAGTCGCAGGTCTTTAGCCCGTCGGCCACATCAGCGGCCGAAGAAGGCTGAGGGCCCAGAGGCTGGGCGTTAGCGTCCAGCGGCTTCGAGCGCCCGGCGGGTGAGCACCCGGGCGAGGTGCTCGCGGTACTCGGGCCCGGCGTTCAGGTCAGATGGCGGATTGGTGCCCTCGGCCGCTGCTTCGGCCGCGTCGGAGGCCGACGCGCCTCCGGCGAGGGCGGCCTCCACACCAGCGGCCCGGACAGGGGTGCTGTCCATATTCACCAGGCCCACGCCGGAGTTGCCGTTGGCCACGATGGCCGACACGCCCACGATGGCCCAGTCTTGGGCCCTGCGGTTGAACTTCTGGAAACCCCAGGTGGCGTCGGGCATCTTGGGCACCCGAATCTCGGTGAGCAACTCGTCGTCGCCCAGAGCGGTCTCCAGGAAACCGGTGAAGAAGTCGTCTATGGCGATCTCCCGCTCGCCGCCCGGTCCCCGGGCCACCAAGGTGGCCCGCATGGCCAGCATCACCGACGGCAGGTCGGAGGCGGGATCGCCGTGAGCGATGGATCCGCCGATGGTGCCCCGGTGGCGCACTTGGGGATCGCCCACGTGACTGGTGGCCTCGGCCAAAAGCCCGGCCTGCGCCTGCACCAGCTCGCTGGTCTCCACGTCGCGGTGGCGGGTGAGGGCGCCAATAGCTAGGTGATCGCCGGCGTCGTTGATGTAGCTGAGGTCGTCGAGGCGGCCGATGTCCACTAGCACTGCGGGGGTGGCCAGCCGCAGCTTCATCAGCGGCAAGAGCGAGTGGCCGCCGGCCAGCAGCTTGGCCTCGTCGCCGTGCTCGGCCAGCGCGGCCAGCGCCTCCTCGGCCGATCCGGCCCGGATGTAGTCGAATGCCGCAGGAATCATGACGAGGCCTCCGCGCAGTGCAAAACGGCTTTGACAATGTTGTGGTACCCGGTGCAGCGGCACAGGTTGCCCTCGAGCCCGATGCGGACTTCTCGCTCGGTGGGGTCGGGGTTCTCATCCAGCAGCGAGACGGCGGCCATGACCATGCCCGGCGTGCAATAGCCGCACTGGAGGGCGTGACACTGGCGGAATGACTCCTGCATGGGATGGAGCACGTCGCCGTCGGCCAGGCCCTCGATTGTCAAGAGGTCTTGACCGTCGGCCTGTACGGCCAGCATGGTGCAGGATTTCACCGACTCGCCGTTCACATGGATGGTGCAGGCGCCGCACGAGGAGGTGTCGCACCCAATGTTGGTGCCGGTGAGGCCAACCACGTCGCGGATGTAGTGAACCAGCAGCGTGCGCGGTTCCACATCATGCGAATGGCTGTCCCCATTGATGGTGACCGTTACTTCCACGGCATCTCCCTAATCGTCTTCCGGGTCCGCGAGAAATCTAGTACAACCACCCCCGCTCTGGTCACCCCGAACGGCAAGCCTTTGGCCACCGGCGGGTCAGGCGGGGCGCCAGGCGAGGAGGGTGAAGGGGCCTTCGTCGTCGGTGTGGTCTTCGAAGGCGACTTCGACGGGCTGGCCGGGGGCGGGCTCTTCATCGCCTTGCCAGGTGGCGGGCAGGCATAGGTCGTCTTGTTCTTCGAGTCGGCCCAGCACCACGGTGTAGGGGGAGGTGAAACCGGGGAGGAAAGCGTGGTGGTTCACCACCCAGCTCTCCACCGTGGCCTGGCCCGACAGAGGGGTCCAGGTGAACTGGAATGAAGCGCAGCGTCCACACATGGCTCGGGGCGGCCATCGCCACGCCCCGCAACCGTCGCAACGCTGCAACTCGAAACGGTGCTGGTTGACCCGCTCCCACCACGGTGCCGAGTCCCTCTCGGGATAGGGCCGGGGCTTGGGGGCTTGGTCGGCCGGGTGGTCAACAGCGGTCATCGTTCCCAGACTGCCACAGTCCCGACCTAGAGTGGGCCGAGCCCAGCCAAGATTGCGGGACAGCACCCATTTTGAAAGACCCAGAACAGACCAGTTGCCCAAACATGACGGCAGAGCCATGACGTTAGAGCGATGACGGCAGAGCCATGACGGTAGAGCGAACAGTGGCCTACCAGCGGGCGTCCCGGACGCTGATGGCCTCGGTGATCCCCACCTCGGCGGCTATGGCGTCGGGATTCGCGGCGGCTGCGGTGCTGGCCAAAGAGATCACCGACAGCGAGACCCTGGCTGGGGTGGCCGCCGCCATGATGCAGGTGGGCAGCGTGGTGATGACCGTCCCCCTGGCACGCCGGATGGCCCGACTCGGCCGCCGCCGGGGCTTGGTGGCCGGGTGGTCGATAGGAACGGTGGGAGCCACCCTTGCCTTTTTGGCCGCGGTGGCCGACTTCTATCCGCTGTTGGTGGTTGGGATCGTCGGCATCGGCGCGGGCAACGCCACCAACTTGGCGGCCCGATTCGCCTCCGCCGACCTGGCTCCCGACGACCGGCGGGCCCGAGCCATCGGAATGCTGGTGTGGTCGACGACGTTTGGCGCGGCCCTGGGGCCAACTATCGCATTGGGGCCTGCATCGGCGGTGGCCGGGTTTTTCGGGCTGCCGGAGCTGTCTGGCCCCTATCTGCTGGGAGTGGTCCTTTTCGTCATCGGGCTCACCGTCACCCATACATGGCTGCGCCCCGACCCGCTGGAAGTGCTGGGCACTTTGGGCAAAGCCGCGGCCCGGCCAGCACCGCTGCGGGTGGTGGGACGGCGAATCGCCACCGTGCCCGCCGCCCGCCTGGCGGTGATCGCCATGCTCACCGGCCAAGCGGTGATGGTGGGGGTGATGACCATGACCCCGCTGCACATGGACAACGGCGACCACCATCTGCGAGTGATCGGCTGGGTGATCTCGGTACACGTCATCGGGATGTTTGCCTTCTCCCCCATTGTGGGCTGGCTCGTCGACCGCATCGGCCCCTATCTGATGGTGGCGCTCGGCGGGGTGATCCTGTGCATCGGCGCCGAAACCGCGGCCCACAACAGTGCCGAGGACAGCGCTGGGATGTTCGCCGGCCTCCTCCTCGTGGGCTTGGGCTGGAGTTTCGGGCTGATCGCGGGGAGCGCGCTGCTCACCTCGGCGTTCCCGGTGGCCCAGCGGGTGGAAATGCAGGGAGGCGCCGATCTATTGATGACCGGTGGCGGGGCAATCGCCGGTTTGTCCTCAGGCGTAGCTATGGAACACTTCGGCTTTCACTCGCTGAGCCATTGGGCTGGACTGGCCGCCTTGCTGCTGGTGGCTGCCGCAGCCGCCGCCTGGTACGCCGCTCGGCAGGAGAGAGCCGAGCCAGTTCCCACTGCGTAGCCGACGCCTTCGCTGGCAATAAGTCAGCTATCTCGGCGCAGGATGATGGCCGAGGAATTGCCCGCCACGTAGCCCGGCTGGCCGGTGGACAAGGCCACTTCGGCGTCGGGCACCTGGAAGCGCCCGGCGGTACCCCTCACTTGACGGACAGCTTCGTGAAGGTTGTTGAGACCGTGCACATAGCCCTCAGATAAGAACCCGCCGTGGGTGTTCACCGGTACCCGGCCCCCGGGAGCAGTGCCGCCCTCGGCAATGAATGCGGCCGCCTCGCCCTTGGATGCGAACCCGTAGTCCTCCACCTGCACCAGCACCAGGTGGGTGAAGGCGTCATACAGAGAGGCGTACTGGATGTCGTCGGGGCCCACCCCCGCCATGTCGTAGAGCCGGCGGGCCATCTTGGCCGCGATGGAGGTGGTCCAGTCGGCCTGCACCCGATTGCTGTGCATCATGTGGCCGCCGCCCCAGGTCATCGCTGAGATCAGCGCCGGACGCCGGCGCAGGTCGCGGGCCCGCTCGGCGGTGGTGATCACCACCGCGGCGGCTGCATCGGTCTCCAAGCAGCAGTCGAACAGCCGGAACGGCTCCACGATCCAGCGAGAGGCCAGATAGTCGTCCATGGTCATGGGGCTCCGCATCATGGCCCGCTCGTTGTGAGCGCCATTGGCCCGCTGTTGCACGGCGATGCGCCCCAGGTCCTCAGAGGTGGTGCCCCACCGGCTCATGTGGGAGCGGGCGAACATGGCATACCACTGCGGCGGAGTCACCCAGCCGATGGGGTGCTGGTACTGGGTCTCCACGATGGCGGGAGGCGGGCGGCCGGTGCCGCCCATGCGGTGCTCGGAGCGGGCGTTGATGGATCGCCACACCACGATGTGGCGGGCATGGCCCAAAGCGGCCGCGCTGGCGGCGTGGCCCACCACCGAATGCGAGGTGGAGCCGCCGCCGAACTGGTCGCAGTACCACGACAGGTCGTCCACTCCCAGGCACTGGGCCACGATGGAGGCGGTGATGGAGTCCTGCACCTGATGGCAGGCCACCCCGTCGATGTCCTCCCGGCGCAGCCCGGCGTCCTCGATGGCGGCCATGATCGCCCGCAGCGCCAGCGTGAGGGTGCTCACGCCTGAGTTCTTGGACAGATCGGTGATGCCGATGCCCGCAATGGCCGCCTTGTCGCGGAAAGGGTGATCGCTCACTGTGACGACACTAGAGCGCAGCCGCTAGGTTCAGCGGCGTGAACGACTATCCCATCCACGTTGGCAGCATGCTCTTCACCCTGGTGGACCCGAATCCGGGCCACGAGAAGGAGTACAACCGCTGGTACGAGCGAGACCACTTCTACTCCGGGTGCATGATCGGGCCCTGGATGTTTGCCGGATCCCGGTGGGTGGCCCCCCGGGCGCTCAAGGACATGCGCATCACCGACGGCAGCGGCGAGGTGTCGCAGGCTGGCCAGGGCTCGTTCTTGGCGGTGTACTGGGTGCTCGGCGGCCACGACGAGGAGCACTGGGAGTGGGCCGGCGAGCAGGTGCACTGGCTGTACTCCAACGACCGGGGATTCGCCGAGCGCACCCACCGCCACACCATCTTGGCCGACGTGGGCTGGGCCGCCTACCGCGACGACGACCCGGTTCCCCTGGAGCTGGCCCTCGACCACGGCTATGCCGGCATCGGGGTGGTGGCCATGGACCGGGCCGACGGGGTGAGCGAGGACGAGCTCCACACCTTCCTGCGGGACAAGGCCATGCCCGAGATGATGGCCGGCTCCCCGGTGGCCATCGGCTCGGTCTGGAAGCCCCGCCAGCGCGACGAGATCACCTCCAACTCCCCCATGGACTTGGGCTCGGGCACCGGCTCCGAGGCCCGCACCCTCCAGATCTTCTTCTGCGACGAGCAGCCCGACGGCTGCTGGGACTCGTTCCAGGGTTATGTGGATGCCATCAACGGCTCGGGATTGGCCAACGTCTGCTGGGCCGGGCCGTTCTACAAGACCGTGGTGGGCACCGACACCTACGTCGACCAACTCTGAGACAGGTTCCCCAGCCCTACTGGTACGACACGAACGCCGGGTAGGGGGTGAGCGCCAGCACCTCCTCGGCGGTCGGGGTGGGGATGTCCTCGTCGTAGAAGTTCTTCCATCCCCAGTAAAACCGGTCGGCGTCGGGCTGGCTGGTCAGAACATTCCAGGTGTTGTACTTGGCGGTTAGCGGGCCTTGGCCGTCCATATGGATCAGCACGGCAAGCTCGGGCGGGGTCTCAACCAGATGGCGGTTCGTGATCATCTGCAACCGGAACTGATGGAGGATCAGCAGCTTCTGGGGAAGGGCTTCTTCACGGACGACACCGGCCAACCATTCGACCACCTGGTTGATCTCCGCCGCGTCCACCGTGCCGATCTGGCGCAAGTGGACTTCGTCGGGCTTGAGCCTCCACTCAGGATCGAGCGCCAGTCCGACATGGGGAAGGCGAAGGAACTCCTCGTAGATCTTGGCCTGGGTGAGATAGTCGGTTCGTCCCGGCTGCAAATCGAGAACCACATACATATCGTTGGCGGCCGCGAGCTCGACCCAAGGCCTGATCACGTCGCGGGCGGTCTCCGCCGAATAGTCCCCGTCGTCACCGGCACCGGCCGAGGCAACGGTGGCGATGATCTCGAAGGTTGGCAGCACCACTGAGCCGTCGGCGTCGTAGCCCTCGGCGATGGACCGGAGACGTTCGACGCCCTCTTCGGGACCCTGCTCTCCCAGCACTCCAAGCCCTGGTCCCGACGGATGCCCGTAGATGGCCACCATGCGGCGCCCGATGTCTGGGTCGAATAGGAGGAGGCCCCCGCCGGGCAGCTCAGCGCCCTGGAGGATTGCCTCCAACTGCCAGGCCGCGGCGCCGCCGAAGTCCGACAGCAGTTCCACCTGAGAAGCTCTGGAGATCGTCCGCAGCGCCTCCGGGGGGAGGGCTTGGAGATCGCTGGGCACAGCCAACACCCCAACGCCGATTTGGTGGGCGAGGGCGACCAGCGGCGCGGCCGGCTCGGCATTGTCGACAAGCCACACGCGGTCATCGGACAGCCCTTCAGGTGAGAAAGTCGCCTGCTGATCGGCTGCAATCGGCTCGAAGGCGAAGTCGGCCAGGGCATAGTGGAGGACTTCCTGGTCGAATCCGGCGGCAACGATCTGATCTGGCGCGAGACGCCCGAGCTCGGCCATCAATGGGATGTCGAACCAAGGACCAACCAGTAGCAGCGGGCCTCGAATCCCGCGCGACATCAGCGTGGAGACCGCCGCGGGATCGTCGGCGAACGCCAGCCCAACCTCGTGGGCGCAGCCATACAAGGCCTGCGATATCTCGATGCTGGTCACTGCAAGTGACGTGTGAGAAATCTGAAGATCATCGGGGACCGAAGGAGAGCAATCGCGTTCAGGCTCAGCAGTCGCGGTCGGCTCAGGCACCACGGTGGGCTTAGCGGTTGCGGTGGTAGCAGGTGCCGTAGTGGGCTCGGGAGGGGCAGTTGGCTCAGGAGACGCGGTTGGCTGAGCAGTTGCGGTTGGCTCAGGCACCACGGTGGCTTTCGGGACCTCCGACGTTGGTGCGACCACGCTGGCGATTGCAGTGGGAGCAGGACTCAGGTGGGGGGAAGCGAGGGCCTCAGCAGTGTTGGACGGGGACGATGTCGTCGGAGCCGCTTCACCGGAAGAGCAGGACGACGCCAGCAGCAAAGCCGCTATGAGAACAACAACTCGACCGGCCAATTGACGACCCCCGATGGGAGGCTAGCCCGATCATCCCACGAATTTATGTCACCCTCTGACCTGGGGATTCAGTGGTTCTCTGCCCACCAAGCGTCGAGTCGAGCCTCGGTAGCGGCCCGTTCTAGGTCGGGTTCGGACCGTTTCAGCTCCAAAAGGAACTTCAGCGCCGCACCAACTTCGGGGCCGGGACCGATGCCGTAGCGCTCCATCACCTCGTTGCCGTCGATCAGCGGACGCTCCGCGGCCCGGCGCTCTTCCTCGGCCAGTCGGGCGATCCGGGCCTCCAAATCGTCCACGTGGTGCTGGAGATCGGCGGCCTTTTGGCGATTCCGGGTGGTGCAGTCGGCCCTCACCAATTCGTTCAGATAGCCCAGCAGGGGTCCGGCCTCCCGGGCGTAGCGGCGCACGGCAGCGTCGCTCCAACCGTCGGCGTAGCCCTTGAAACGGCCCGACAGGCGCACCAGTTCGCTCACGTCGTCCACCACATCCTCGGGATAGCCCAACTGGGTGAGCCGCTTGCGGGTCATCCGGGCCCCCACCGCCTCGTGGTGGTAGAAGGTGACCGTCCCCCGCTCATAAGAGCGGGTGCGGGGCTTGCCCACGTCGTGGAACAGGGTGGCCAGCCGCAGAACCAGATCAGCCCGGGTCTTGGCCACAACCGCGATGGTGTGGGCCAGCACATCCTTGTGGCGGTGGATCGGGTCTTGCTCCAAGCGGAGCGCGGGCAGTTCGGGAACGATCTCGTCGGCGAGGCCGGAGTCAACCAGATGCCACAGCGGCGGGGCAGGGTCTTCGGCCAGCAGCGCGGCTGTTAGGAGCTCCCTGCGCTCGTCGACGTTGGTGGCTACCGCTCCTCCTTGAACACAACGTGCTTGCGAACCACCGGGTCGTACTTCTTCAGCTCGATCCGCTCCCGGTCGTTTATGCGGTTCTTGGTGGTCACGTAGGTGTAGCCGGTGCCCGCGGTGGACTTCAGCTTGATGATGGGGCGCTTGTCACTAGCCATGGCTCAGAACTTCTCCCCGCGCTGGCGCATCTGGGCCACAACCTTGTCGATGCCGTGCTTGTTGATGGTCTTGAGGCCTTTTGCCGACACGTTGAGGGTGATCCACCGCTTCTCCGACGGCACCCAGAAGCGATGCTTGTGGACGTTCGGATCCCACCGGCGCCGCGTCTTGCGGTGCGAGTGGGACACGTTATTGCCGAACGACGGGCGACGACCGGTCACCTGGCAGACCTTGGACATAGGGAACCATGTTACCGGCCCGGCCACTGCCAGCGGCAAGCGGATAGGCGCAGTTGCACCCAATCTCGACAACGATCTCCGAATCCGGTCGGGATAGGGTCGCCGCCATGAAACTCGGACTGGTCTGGGGATATTGGAGCCGCGGAATGCCCGAGGGCTTCGTGCCGCTCACTCAAGAGGCGGAGCGGCTCGGCTTCGACTCGGTGTGGACCGCGGAAGCGTGGGGCTCTGATGCCTTTTCGCCGCTGGTGTGGCTGGCAGCCCACACCGAGCGCATCCGCCTGGGCACCGGCATCGTGCAGTTGGCCGCCCGCACCCCGACGGCCACCGCTATGCACGCCGTGACCGCCGACCATCTGTCCAACCAGCGCCTCATCCTGGGGTTGGGCGTGTCCGGCCCCCAAGTGGTGGAGGGGTGGTACGGCCAGCCCGGCAACCGCCCGCTGGCCCGCACCCGGGAGTACGTGGAGATCCTGCGGCGGGTGTTCGCCCGAGACGACTACCTCACCTTCGAGGGCGACTACTACAACCACCCCTACAAGGGCGAGGGCGACACCGGACTGGGCAAGCCGCTCAAGATCATGACCCATCCCCCCCGGGCCGACATCCCCATCTTCATCGGCGCCGAGGGCCCCAAGAACGTTGCCCAAACGGTGGAGATCGCCGACGGCTGGCTGCCGCTGTACTACTCCCCCTTCCGCCCCGAGGTGTACGCCGAGTCAATTTCTGGGCGCTCCGACGACTTCGAGATCACCGTCCACACCACCATCAAGGTCACCGGCGACTCCGACGAGGAGTTAGCCGAGGCGCTGTTTCCCACCAAGGCCTCGCTGGGCTTCTACATCGGCGGGATGGGGGCCAAGGGCCAGAACTACCACACCAAGCTCATGGCCCGGATGGGCTTCGAGGAGGAGGCCCATCACATCCAAGACCTGTTCTTCGAAGGCCGCCGGGAGGAGGCCATCGCCGCGGTGCCCGACCAGTTCGCCGATGAGATCTCGCTGGTGGGATCGCCGGAGCGGATACGCGACCGGCTGGCCGCCTGGGAGGAGAGCCCGATCACCGGCATCAATGTAGGGGCCCGAAGCGCTGAGGAACTGCGCACAATCGCCGAGGTCATCCTCGGTTAGGGATAATGAACTCATGAGCGAACCCATCACCTTCTATTTCGACCCGCTTTGACCATGGTGCTGGCAGACAGCCCGTTGGGTTCGTCAGATCGAAGACGCCGGTGAGGTGAGCGTCACCTGGGGATTGTTCTCGTTGGCCATCGTCAATTGGGACAAGCCCATGGACGAGTTCGACCCCGACCGGGGCGTGGGGGTGCGCTCGCTGCGCACCGCGGTGAAGGCCCGCGAGGTGGGCGGAAACGACGGCATCGGCGCCTACTACCAGGCCATCGGCCGCCGGGCGTTCGACTTGGTGGAGTCGGTGGACGAGCTCGACACCATCCGGGCCGCCGCAGTGGACGCCGGTTTCGACGCCAGCCTGGTGGACGACGCCCTAGCCGACGACAGCACCTGGGAGACGCTGAAGTCCGAGCACACCATCTTGTGCGACGAGACCCGCAGCTTCGGCGTGCCCACCATCCGCCTGGACGGCGGCCAAGGCCCGGCGCTGTTCGGCCCGGTGATCAGCAACCCGCCCGAGACCACCGAAGAGGCGGTAGAGCTGTGGCGCCATGTGCGCTGGCTCACCGCCTACGACAACTTCGCCGAGCTCAAGCGCGACCGTCTGCCGCCCGATCTGGAGGCCTACAAGCGAAGGTATGGCGACGACGGCTGACGCTGTCGCCGAATCGACTGCTCCTCAAGCCGGGCCGAATCGGCCCCTGTGGCGTCGGCGGGGGGCCCGGTGGTTTGCCGCTGCGGTGGTAGTCGCTCAACTCGCCCTGGTGGCCAACGGCTACCGCGACCCGCACAACTACTTCGCCTTCCAGCCGTTCAATGAGTCGAGCACCTATGCGGTGGAGCTCGTGCGGGTGCTGGACGAGGGCCAGCGAGTGCCGGTGCCCAATGGCCGCTGGGAAGGCTACGACTGGAACGAGCTGATCGGTTGGGGGCCGCTTCGGTCCCCCTGGCGCCAGCGCCACGCCTTCTCCGGGGTAGACGCAGTGGTGGACTTCTTGGACCACGCTCTGGACTGGATAGCCGACAACACCCCCGGTGACACCGAAACCCGATACTGGGAGGCCACCGTCACTTACTACCGCAACGCCCGCGGCCCCCATGTCACGGTGATCCGCAGCCACGACCGGGAATTGGGTGGCCCGTGACGAACACGGTTTCTTCGGCTTCGGCCACCGCCCACTGGAGGGACCGGTTCCACCGGTGGTTGAGCGAGGTGTTCGACGAACCGGCCAGCGTGCGGGGCGCAGCCGTGCTGCGCATCGTGCTGGGTCCGTGCGTGATCTGGCACCTGCGGCCGTTTCTGGCCGACGCTCTGGATGGCATCACCTACCACGACCGCTTCCAGCAGCCGTGGTGGGCGTGGTATCCCAATGCGCCCGAAGGGCTGTACGTAGCGCTGCTGTGGATCGGGGTGGCTGCCGCCGTGCTGATGACCGTGGGCTGGTGGTCGCGCATCGCCACCGGGGCTGCCTTCGCGGTGGTGGCCTACAACCTCTTCTTGTCGCAGACCCACTTCCACCACAACCGGGCGTTCCTGGTGATCCTTTTGGCCGGGGTGGCCCTGTGCGACAACGGCCGGGCGATGTCGCTGGACGCCCTTCGCCGACCTCCGCCCGATGACCGAGCCTTGGTGTGGCCGATATGGCTGCTTCGGTTCGAGGCTGCCGCCGTCTATTTCGCCTCGGGGTTCTCCAAGCTGATTGACCCTGACTGGGTGGGCGGCCGGGTGCTCCACGACCGCTCTGTCCGCTACCAGAACGAGGTGCGCGACGCCATAGGCGACACGCTGGCCGGCCCGGTGCTGGAGGTGGTGACCACCCGGGCGTTCCACTGGGTGCTGTCGCCCGCTGCGGTGGCCACCGAGCTGTTCATCGCCTTCGGTCTGTGGTTCCGCCGCACCCGGCTGGTAGCGGTGTGGGTGGCGGTGGCCTTCCATGTGGGGATCGAGGTGACCTCCCACGTGCAGGTGTTTAGCGTGATCGCCATCGGCGCTCTGGCCCTGTGGGCGGTTCCGTCCACCCGCGACCGCACCCTGGTCACCCCCAGCCGCTGGGTCGGATGGCTGGACTGGATGGCCCGGTTCGACATCACCGTGGTACCGGGGGCATCGTGGTGCATGGTGGATCGCGACGGCACCGTGCTGGAGGGGCGAGAGGCCCGCCGGTTCGTGCGGACCCGACTGCCGGCCACCTTCCTGTTCTCCCGGTTCTGGCGGTATCAGTGAGCGCTTTGTCGTCGTTGCGGCGCCTCTTGTCGAGCAGAGCTCGACGCCGGCTGGTGGGCTGGGCGGTGGCTTGGGTGGTGATCGCCGGCTTGCTGCGGATCACGCTGGCCGCACCCGAGGTGTGCCCGGAATACTCCCCCGGCGACGGACAAACCGCCATCGACGCCGGAGCCGACTGGATTGTCCGCACCCAGGAGCCCAGCGGGCGGTACCTGTACGAATACGACCGGCGCACCGATTCGACAGTGCCGGGCTACAACCTGGTCCGCCACGCCGGAGGCACCATGTCGCTCTATCAGCTGGCAATCGCGCAGGAGGGCCAAAACCACCAGGTAGTGGAGGCCGCCGACCGGGGCATGAACTACCTGCTAGAGCGGGCGGTGGACACCGGCAATGGGGGTATGGGGCCAGCGCTATCGCCCCGAGGGCCGGTGAAGACGGGGACGGCTTCGCTGACGCTGGTGTCGCTGGCCCATAGGCGCATTCTCACCGGCGATGAGCGCTTTGACGGCGAGATGCGGGCGCTGGGCCGGTTCCTGGTGGGCCAGCAGCTGCCCGACGGGGGAATGCTCAACTTCTGGGATCCCAAGACGGGTGCTCCGGTGCCCGGGGAGCGGTCCCGGTTCGCCACCGGGGAGGCCGCCTGGGGGCTGGCCCTGATGCACGAGGCCTTCCCCGGCGAGGGCTGGGATGCTCCGGTGTGGGCCATCATGGACTACTTGTCCACCGAGCGCGATGAGCTGGAAGAGCTGTGGCCCCCGCCGTGGCCCGACCAGTGGGCGGCCTACACACTGGGCGAGATGGCCGAGTGGGGTTTGGAAGACCACCACCTGGAATACGCCCAGCGCCTGGCCGGACGATTCGGGCAGATGATCCGCTGGGACGCCCAGCGAGAGGGCGTGGCCGAGCTCTCCCACCTGCCCATGCCCCGCGGCGGCGGCTACGGGACCATTCTGGAGGGCCTGGGCGCGCTGGAGTGGCTGTGGCTCAACGAGCCCCGGCTGGCCGACGCTCCGCTGCGGGATCGGCTGGAGTGCGGGGCGGCCCGCCTGGCCGAAGCCCAAGCCGCCGACGGCGCTTGGTACTACGACGATCTAACCAGGGTGGACGACCAGCAGCACGCCGTTTCCGGCCTGTTGCTGGCCGATGTCAGTTTCAACCTCGGAGGAAACAAGCCATGAAAGCAGGAACACCATGAGCGGGCTCGGACCGGTGATGTTGATGGTGCTGGCCGCGGCCAACCCGGCCGCAGGCGCACTGAGCGTGGCCTGGCGGCCATCGAATAGGGATCAATGGCGCCCCCGAGTAGCGCTGGCCGTCGCCGCGGCGGTAGCCGCGCTTTGGGTGATCGCCGCGCTGGCCGACCCCATCCTCGACGGCCTGTCGGTGACCACCGGCACTTGGCGCTTGGCCACCGCCGTGCCCTTCGCAGTGGCCGGACTCCGCTGGATGTTATGGCCCGCCCGCCCAATACACGACGAGCCCCGCGCCGGAACCCAAGTAGCCCTCATCGCCCTCACCGTCCTGTTCACCCCCCAGCTAGTAGCCGTCGTCCTAGCCACCGCCGCCCACGACGGCACCCTGCGCACCATGGCCGGCGTAGTCCTCGCCGCCGCCCTCACCGCCGCCCTCCTCTGGTTCCGAGCCACCCCCACCCCCCTGCTATCAGTGATCGCCCGCCTCCTAGGCGGCATCGCCATAGTCCTAGCCATAGCCCTAGGAGTAGACGGCACCCAAACCCTCTGAGCGGCGACTCCGGTCGAATGTGTCACACCCGTCAATAAGGTTGTCCTGTGTAGTTGCAGCGACCTCCACACGGGTGCCACATGAGGGTTGGTTGTGTGCTGGTGACCCATCTGAGGGCGAAGGTGGAGATGAGCCGGCATCGCCACCTGGAGGACAGTCCGGTTTTGATTTTCGACGACAAATCGTCGAACCTCGTCTGTTGCAAATTTGTCACTCCGTGCCCGTTTGGTCACCCCGACAACAGGAACAAAACTAGATACGGGACCAAAAGGGACCTAGGTCCAACTAGCAGGTACCTACGATGGCTATCGTCGAACCTGTGAGTGCTGGCCTCACCCCTGAGCAGTTCGACGCCGGTTACCAGATCGACACTTCATTTGACATGATGGGTGTCAGCGAGCTTGCGCGACGTGAGCGATCAGCCTTCAAACCCGTGTACAGCATGAATCGCTGGTGGGCGCGCAGATCGTCAGCGGTGTTCAGAGCGATACTGTTGGGACTACTTGACGAGAGCGGTCCAGCAACTGCACGAGTCCTATACAAGAATGCCCAGACTCAGTTTCCGCAAGTGAAACAGCAGGTGATTCTTGACCCATTTATGGGGGGCGGCACCACGGTTGTGGAGGGCCTCCGATCCGGATTCCGGGTGATCGGCACTGACCTCAACCCTCTCTCGTGGTTCATCGTACGCAACGAGTCCACACCGATTGACATTGAATCTCTGGATGCTGCCTTCGACCGAGTTAGAAAAAGGGTCGCCGACAGAATCGCTGAGCTATACATCACTGAGTGCCCCAATTGTGAACACTCCGCTGAAATCGTCCACACATTCTGGGCCAAGGTCGCTGCTTGCGAGACATGCCAGGATCCGGTAACACTTCGTCGTAGCCGTGTAATCGGTCGGCGGCGCGGCGAGGCCACAGTGGCATTTGAACCAGCAAAATGCAGCGCGTGTGGTTGTCGCTTCGACCTCGAACATGATCACGTTGCACTTACCGGACCCAGCGGGCCACGTAGCTGGGAACCAGGTGAGAAGCGATGGGCAACGGTCGGAGAGCAAGGCAACGCTGCCTGCCCTGACTGCGGACTGCCTGTTGCAGCAAATCTGGATGCGAAACCACAGTTCAAGCGAATCGAGATCTTTGCGGTTCAGTGTCCCTGCTGCACTGCGCTGTCATCGCGTCGAGGCCCGCTACCGGAAAAGGTCACGTGCGGGATCTGCGAGACCCGCTTCGAACCCGAACTCTCCAACACGAGTCGAGGCGTCTTCGAATGCCCCGCTGGCCACACATCGTCCATCGCCGCTGCCGCGCGTTCCGCACCTGGTCCCCTTCCATTCACGATGTACGCCATCGAAGGGTTCTGTCCCCACTGCGAACAAGAAGAGAACCCCATGGCTTCGAGGCTCGGCTACCGCTTCTTTAAAACACCTGACGTTGATGACCGTGAGCGGTACCACCGGGCGCAGCGCCTGTGGAGACGCCACAGGTCCAATCTCCCTTGGCCTCGCGGCACGATCGAGGACTACGAGAAGACAAACCGCCTCGTAGTCCACAACTATTCAAGATGGTGCGAGCTATTCAATGATCGGCAGTTGCTATCACTGGCATGGATCCTTGCAGCCATCAAGGAAGAGCCAGAGCTCTCTATTCGCGAGGCACTGACGTCAGCATTTCTCGGCACGCTTGAGCACCAAAATATGCTCAATATCTATTACCTCCCCTATGCCCAGTCCGCGGGTGCCTTCGGCCGGCATGACTTCCACCCGAAAGTCGAAGCCTGTGAAGGCCAGCCATGGGGAGGGACTAAGGGACGGGGAACATTCCGCTTGTCCTACCGAACAGTTCGAGAAGGCAAAGGATATCTTGCAGACCCATTTGAGCCGGATTACCAGTCCGGTCGACGGATACGGGTCCAAACCGGCGACACCGCTAGCCCAGAACACGTAAACACATTTGACGAACTGCTCCGAGCTGAGGGGACAGTCCTGCTCCGCTCATGCGATTCGCGCCACCTTGAATTCATCCCGACCGGATCAGTTGACCACATCGTCACCGACCCTCCCTACGCAGATGCAGTCCAGTACTCAGAGCTAGCCGATTTTTTCTACGTTTGGATGCGAGAAGCCCTCGGTGACGACTACTCCGAACTTCTTTCGCCTGATGAGACTCCAAAAGCTTGGGAAATCGTGGAAAACGCATCTCGAGGGCACAGCCAAGAAGACTTTCACACAGGCCTCCAAGACGTCTTCACAGAGTGCAACCGCGTGCTCAAGGACAATGGTCGGTTGGTATTCACATTCCACCACAGTAAGCGGTCTCAATGGGAAGACCTCTATAGAGTCATAAATGATGCAGGGTTTCAGCTTATCGCTGCACATCCTGTCGCGTCCGAAGGCACTCGCAGTGGCAACCTCGTCTTTCACACCAACCGAAAGTCGGTTGCCTACGACATCATCCACGTGTGCGCGAAACGCCGTGAGACTGCCGTTCCCTCTCCCGAGGTCTGGAGGGTCGCCAGATCCTTTCTTGCCCACAGCCTCCTCGAGCAAATTGATTTTCTCCTCGATGGATCAGACCACGGACAGCGTGTGTACCCGTCAGACGTCGCAATTATGGCGTGGGCAGAGGTCTTGAAGCTCTACTCGGCTTGCTCAGACAGGGTCCTGACCCCTGAAGGGCATTCCCTTCCACTCGCGGACGCTCTCGACGACATCGAGCCGATCATCCGAGATGCCGCAAGTTACGCGCTTGAAAGGACCGGGTCGAGTACCACGGCGCAGTACTCTGCCACTTCGTGAAACGGGGCTCCTAAGTCGACTCCGAGCAGTCTGAGTCCGACACCGTGAGGACTTTTTGGCCCCCATCCGAAGTCACTAATTTCATCTGAGACTCGCGCAGGAGGACCATCGCGGTCCCAAATTGGGTAGACAATAATACCCTTTGAAGCGCGAACTTTCTCGTGCATTGCGTATGCAATAGTCTGATAAATGTGGCGCTCGGGTACAACACCGAGGACTAATTCGTCATCTGCCCTTTCGAGCGCGCGGTATTTTGCTTCGACAACGATTCGGTGGCGATAAGAGGAGATAAGACCATCTAGCTTAATCGGTCGGGCACCGAATCCAGTGAGAAAAGTTAGCTCATTTTTTCGGTCCTCAAACGAATGGCCTAGAGAAGCCATCATCAGTGAAGAGACATACTTCTGAAAGAGAGTTGGCATATGCAGAGAAAACGCTGCGAACGGGATGCGATCCCCAGTATCCATCACAATGGTCTCATTCCGGAGCAAAACTCCGCAGAGCCTGTGAACGCCCCTAAAGTGCACATTCGATCTAGAGTATCTGATAGCAAATAGCTCTCGCGCTGTAACCGGACGCGAATTCACGCCTGCCAGACTTCCCTTACATGCGCGCAGGTCTTTAGCAATGCCTGGGTTCGAATTCAGGTCGAAGACAGAGACAAGACGCTGGGCTACTTCGATGCTGTAGGCCAACACCTGGTTTTCGAGCACATCCTGAGAGAGCTCTAGGTAGCGGCTTGGCATGATGTGCGCTTGTCCGCGAGGCAAATTCCTGAGTGAGTAATCGGCAATTAGAGGGCACCCTCTCACTCCGCTAGAGGTGTTTGTCTCGACAAATCGATAGTTGCGGTAGTGGTTCTTCTCCAAGAACCTCCGCACCTGTCGGACAAAAAATCTGAGGAAGACTGTTGATACGGGTGCCTCGCCGCTCGATATCTCAGAATCAAGATCGCCGACCTCGGGAAGATGGTCGCTCGTGCGGTCGATCATCCGAAATACATCCGCTGCTTCTACTTTCGGTGCTACTTCGACAACCAACCATCGGTCTTCAGCGTCTGTGAGTCGAAACGTGCCGACCGTGTCTGTGGCGTGCAGGAATCGCTCTCCATCGAGATCTACTGAAAGGCGCAGACCAAGAGTCCCGAGCCTCTCTTCATGTTCCTGCAAGATCAAATACTGTTCGGCGCTTATCGTTGCATGCGAACGCTCCCGAATTCGAAGGAAAGCCTCACCCTGTTGCTCGATCGTGCGGTCAACAATCCCATCAAGTGAAGGTGTCACAGCCACTCAGCAACCTGGTCTGCAAGATAGAAGGGTTGTGGGTGCACGAGAGGAATCCCGGCTTCTCGTGGCCATCCGACTGGCTTTACTCTCACATTTTCGCCGACAATACCTTCCCTCCGGTATTCGGCCAGCAGGGGAAGGGTCTGAAATACGAAGCGCCGAGCGATCTCTTCAGTGTCATGCGCCATGAAATAGGTGTGGCCTATCTCGTAGTCAGGCTGCCCATAGAGCAATCCGTTAACACTGTCGAAGAGCGCCAGAACTCGGTCCGTCGTCTCAACCGTCAGTTCGGCATTGATGAGGAATTCTTGAAGGGCATCTCTGGAAGGAAGTACTTCGATGAAATCGAACCGCCGGCGAATAGCGTAGTCAATGAGAGCAATGGATCGGTCTGCTGTATTCATGGTGGCGAGAATGTACAGGTTTGACGGCACGGTGACCTTAGAGGAGCCGTCAACTGAGTAGGGAGTTCGCACTCCCTCCCCACGGTATTCGAGGGCGAAAATGAGCTCTCCTAGAACCTTTGATATGTCACCGCGATTGATTTCATCCACAATGAGGACTATGGGCTTGCGGCACCTCTCTGCCAGCCTGCAAAGTGCAGCAATAGTGCGGTCCTCTGCTTTGAAGACAGGTTGTCCACCTTCGATTTCCGAGCTGATTCCTCGTACAAAGTCCTCATAGTTGTAGCTCGGATGGAACTGCACAATATCCCATGCCCCTGGTGCATCCGCGGGCAGTTCCTCCCAGTCATGCACCTGATGCTCCTGGAGAAATCCATCAAGTTCTTGCGGTGAAGTGATCTTTTCGACACCGGCACCCAGTACCTTCGCCGCCACCTGTCTCGCTACATACGTCTTACCTGTCCCCGGTGGTCCCTGGAGAATCAGCTGACCCCTGCCCTCTTGCACTAGTCGAGCAACATCGTCGACCTCGATCGCTTGAGGCCCGGACTTCTCGGAAACCAGATCCATCAACTGTGGAAGGTCAAGGCTTTCACCAGTTGTGGCGATCTCAGCAACCAGCGCTTCTGGAATCCTTCTCCTGCCGAAAAATTCTTCATCCTCAGGCAAGCCGTCGAGTGCTGGCTCAGAGAAAAGTCCTTTCAATTCCTCAGCTGTCAGGTTGAACTCTTCGCGAAATCGATCCCTGGCCGTCTCGTATATTGCGTCGTCGTCGAACGCCTCAAACCGGTACAGCCAGGCAATCAAATCGGGCTCGGGATAGAGAACCGGCTTCCCCCCATTCATAAGCGTGTTTGTTGCCAAGCGCTCGACGTAGTCGGGTGCAAACTGCCAGTTATCCCCTGACCGCGAGGCAATCTCATAGCCTTCCCTGCCCCAGCGGTCATTTCGAGCTTTGAATGCACTGTTATGTGGATAGTCCTTGGGTCGATATTCTCGTTTGACGGGGTCGAAGAACGGTTTGCTATCCCCACTCAAGCGCATGAATTTGTTCCAATAGGCTTTGTCATCTAGATCGCGGTACTCGGTTTCCCTTTCCGAACAAATTCCCTTTTGCTTAACCGCAAGAAAGATCGACAGGTGAGTTCTCTTCTGGCCAACTCTGTCGCCCCAACTCTTGAGGTTCGAGAGCGCTCGATGCAGACGCTGTGCGGAGACGTACTTCACAGGAATGTGGCTTCCAATTTGTGGGGAACTAGCACGCAGGACAGGGTAGTCCAGTTGCCTGCCCTCCTAGTTGTTCTGCCCACGGAGGCTGTTACCTCGGGTAGGTCGCTCCGCTCTTGTATGAGCAGCCAATACCGGTCACCTCCTCGGCGTGGCGAAGCACCGCTAAACGGTGCCGGACCCCCCCAAGACCCTGACTGCCAACGAACTCCGTCTGCCTTAGAACCCTGCGGTAACTTCCAAGAGGGGATCGCGGTTGTACAATGTCGCAGGGGAGTTCTTCGACCGTCTCCAGCACCGTCACCATGGTTGGCTCCAGCCCGCAGTCCAATCGACTGAGGTGTAGGCCATCTCAGTTTCGGCGAATCTCCTGGAGACCGTCGATTGGGGTCCAGGACTCGAACAGCAGTTCTTGGCCGTCGACACGGGTGAGGGTAGTCCGGGAGATGCGGGCGGTGAACAGGACCATCGCATTGTGGGGATCATCGATGTGCGTGCGATGGCCGACCGCAAACAGATCCACCTCAGCGGTAGTGGCAGGCACCGCTCGGCCGTCGATGCGGGCATCGCCAAACAGCAGTTCTTCGGTGTCCGGTGAGCTATAGAGGGCGAATCTCGGGTCGCGTTGCAGATCGGCCACTTTGAGCGAGTCCGGCATCATCCCCAGCCACAGGTGTCCATCGCGAATCGGCGCCTCCATCCCCGACAGCCGGGGTGACCCATCCCGACGCAGCGTCGCCATCACCACATGCAAATGGCTCTCAAACCGCAATCGAATCCGCTCGGCTAGCTCAGGAGCCTGCTCCTCAAACTGTCCCCAAGAGACCGTTGTCGAATTGCTCACTGGCGCAGGAAGCTCAACCGGCAGCAGCAGCGAGGACATGCTGCTCGCTCAACTCGGGGAAGTCATCAACTATCTCCGATGGCGTCATACCCGCTGCGAGGTATTCCAGCACGTCGTGGACCGCTATCCGAGTGCCAATGAAGCAAGGCTTGTCACTGCGAACACCAGCCCGCGTCTCAATCATCGTGGTGAGCTCCACAGGAAGGAGCATATTCAGCACACCAGATGCAACGAAGCGACATACTCTGAGTTCAAGCGGGCAGATAAAGGACGCCAAGGAGGAATCGCCATGTCGATAGCACACGGCACTGACGCCCTGCCCTTGGTGGGCGACACCCACCATCTCACCGTCGTACGCAGCGGCAGATGGTGGGCGATCAAGGCCGACAATCTGCCCGGCTGCCACTCACAGGCCAGACGCCGCTCCAAGATCAAGACAGCCGCCCGCGACGCCATCGCCTTGTGGTTTGACGCCGACAAAGCTGAAGTAGGCCCCCTAGTCGTCAACTTCGCAAACCCAGACTGACGCCAAATCGCGGTTTCAGACTCCACTTTGCAGCGATTCCAAACTCCACTTTGCAGCCCGTTAGGGCAGGATGCTGTGATCTCCGACTCGGTGCCACACGATGTGGCGTTTGCCTTCGACCACTGGGCGGCCCATTGAGAACGTCGCCCGACCGTCTGGAGCCCAAGTCATCTCGAATAGCCCTGGCTGTCCTTGCACTTTCTTGATGCGAAGAGAAGCCCGAAACCTCTCACGCGGGTCTTTTTCCATGGCCAGCAGATCTTCGACGAACTCTTCACGCTTACGGTCGAAACTGTCCTGCTGCCGGTGCGTCAAGCTCTCATAGTCGCGAATGAACGCGCGGGTCTCGTCATGAGTCGGCACGGTCTAGGGCGCGAGCTAGTCGGTGGCGCGGCCGTTACGGCGTTGCCGAATTGCCGCTAGAAGCGCTTCGTCACTGTCGTAGCGCACGGCAATCTCGTCCTTGGGCACTTCGGGGCCGCTCTCGACGCTGGCGTCAAGCTCCGCGAGCGTCACAGACTGCTCGGTTTCGTCGGAGTCGGTGCCGATCACCGGCACAGCGGTCATGGGCATAGCCCCTCTCGGTAGTGCGAACTAGCTCTCAGGCTATCCCCAGCACGAGGACTTTCGCACCCACTATCTGAACGGTGGTTCGGGTCGAATGTGTCACACCCGTCAATAAGGTGGTGCTGTGTAGTTGCAGCGGTCTTCGCACGGGTGCCTGATGAGGGTTGGGTGTGTGCTGGCCACGCATTTGCGGGCGAAGGTGGAGATGAGCCGGCATCGCCGCCTGGAGGACAGCCCGGTTTTGATCGTTGACGGCGATCCGTCGGCGGCGAGGACTCTGGTGGTCGACTACTTCCCTGCCGCCGCAGGGGTCAAGGAGGGCATGACCCTGGAGGAGGCGATGTCGCACCACGCTGGCGCCGTGGTGCTGGACGCCGACGAGCCCTGCTATCGGCGGGCTTTCCGCCGCATGGTGGCCGACCTGCAACAAGTGAGCGACCGGGTGGAGGCGGCTGATCTGGGCACGGCCTACGTCCGCCTCGACGGGCTGGAGGGGCTCTACGGCGGCGAAGCGGGCGCGGTTTCCGCGCTCATGGGGGCGCTTCCCGCCTTCCTGGGCCCCCGCGTCGGGGTGGCCGACACCAAGTTCCCCGCCTTCGTGGCCGCCCGGACCCGCCGGGGACCGGGGGCTTGCGGGGCGGGCGACGACGTGAGCGCCTTCCTCGCCCCCCACAGCATCGACCTGCTCCCCGTCTCAGCCGCCATAAAAGGTGACCTGCATCGCTTCGGCCTGCACACCATGGGGGCCGTCGCCTCAGTGAGCGGGCATCTCCTCTCCGACCGGTTCGGCCTCGAGGGGTTGCGGGCGTGGTCGCTGTGCAACGGCATCGACGACAGCCCCGTGGTGCCGATGCCGTGCGAGGAGCCGGTGGTTGAGCACATCTCGATGGCGCTACACCCTTCTCTTGAGGCCCTGTTGATGGCAGTGGACACCGTTTTGCTGCGGGCCTTCGCCCGGCCAGAGGCAAAGGACCGCCTCGCCGGGTCGGCGCACCTGTTGTGCGAGGCGTCGGGCTGGCCGGCGTGGGAGCACAGTGTGCGGTTCAAGCAGCCCGTTGGGGCATGGGAGAGAGCCTCGGAACTCATCCGGCACCGGCTGGAGGCCGACCCGCCCCGCCGCCCCGTCGAAGAGGTGACCCTCACCCTGTCGGACTTCACCGGCGAGTCGGTCGCCCAGCTGACACTGCTGAAGGACGCGCGACGCGACCGCCTCGGGCGGCTGGTGGAGGCCGACCGCAGGCTGCGGCCGCTGATGAGGGGCGACCACGCCCTGTACCGGATCGCCGGCGTGGCGCCGTGGCATCCGGTGCCGGAGATGCGGTTCCTCCAGATGCCCCTCGACCCGTCGGCCCAGGACACCATCCGGCCGCTTTTGACGCCGAGGCCGGTGGACGTGCGCGAGAACTCGAACGGCGAGCCGCGGTCGCTGCGGGCGGGCCGGCGCTGGAAGAAAGTGGCCCGCATCGACGATCGGTGGACATTCGACCTGTGGTGGCTCCCCAAGCCGGTGGCCCGCTCCTACTACCGGGTGGACCCCGGCGACGGTCGGCTGATCACCCTGTTCCGGGACCGCACCGACCACCGCTGGTACCGGCAAAGCGCCTGATCACGAGCTGTCGATGTCGAACTGGGTGGAGCTTCGCACTAAGAGCTTCTTCTCGTACGGGGAGGGGGCGTCGCACGCCCACGAGCTGCTGGCGCAGGCCACGCAGTATGGCTACCCGGCCCTGGCCCTGACCGACACCAACCTGTGCGGCGCGCTGGAGTTCGCCCGGCTGGCAAAGAGCCTGGGCACCCAGCCCATCACCGGCGCAGAGCTGACGCTCACCGACGGCTCGAAGCTCGCCCTTTTGGCCAAGACCCGGGCGGGATACGCCAACATCTCGCGCCTGTTCACCCTGGCCAACGCCGCCGACCGCCAAGACCCCAAGCTCGACCCCTCCTGCCTGCCTCACCACTGCGAGGGCGTGGTTCTTTTGACCGGCGGGCGCGACGGTCCTTTGTCCCGGCTGGCGGCCGACGACCGCTTCGGCGAGGCCCACGGCCTGTTGCGGCAGTACTTCGACTGGTACGGGCCAAACTCGGTGTACATAGAGCTCCAGCAGAACTTTCTGGCCGGCGACACCGGCCGCAACCGCAAGCTGGCCGGGATCGCCGCCGAAGCCAGCGCCCAGGTCGTCGCCACCAACGACGTCCACTACCACGCCCCAGAGCGCGCCCGGCTCCAGCAGGCGCTGGTGGCCGCCCGGCTCAACACCACCATCGACCAGGCCCTGCCTCATCTGCGGCCCAACCACCATCTGCACCTGAAGCCGCCCGCGGAGATGGAGCGCCTCTTCGCCGAGTGCCCGCAGGCGGTGTCCAACACCCTGCGCGTCGCCGAGCAGTGCGGCTTCGACCTCAGCACCGACCTGGGCTATGCCCTGCCCGACGCGGCGGTGCCCCTGGGCCGCACACCTCTGAGCTACCTGGAACAGCTCTGCCGGGAGGGGGCCGTTCGGCGGTACGGGGGCGTGACCGCAGAGGTGGAGTGTCGCCTGGCCGAGGAGTTCGCCCTGATCGAGCGGCTCAACCTGGCCGGATTTCTGCTGCTCTACCGCCAGATCGCCCTTTTGGCCCAGCAGATACTGGTGGAGCGGGGCGAGGTCAGCCCCGACACGCCGCTGGAGGAGAGGCCGCCGGGGCGGGGGCGGGGCTCGTCGGTGGCCCTGCTAGTGGGCTACCTCATCGGCATCAGCCATGTGGACCCCCTGAAGTGGGACCTCACCCTGGAGCGCTTCATCTCCGAGGACATGACCTCGCTGCCCGACATCGACCTCGACTTCCCCCGGGGGCTGCGAGACGAGCTGATCGAGCGGGTCCACCGCCACTTCGGACCCGAGCACGCCGTGTTGGCCGGGGCAATCACCACCTACAAGGTCAAGGGCATCATCCAAGACCTGGGAAAGGCCCTGGGACTGCCCCCAGAGCGCCTCAGGCTGCTGTCGAAGCGGCTGCACTCCCACCACGCCGCCGACCTGCGCAGCGAGATGGCCGAGATGGCGGAGTTCAAAGACAAAGTGGACGCCCCCGGGTGGCGGGACCTGCTCGATCTCGCCCCCCAGCTCATGGGCGCTCCCCGGGGGCTGAGCCAGCACGTGGGCGGGATGGTGCTGAGCAGCTCGCCCATCCCGGAGATGGTGCCGATCCGGGCCGGGGCCACCGACGGCCGCTACATCATGGACTGGGACAAAGACAGCGTGGCCGACGCCAACTTCGCCAAGATCGACATCTTGTCGCTGCCGGTGCTCGACCAGATCGACGAGGCCCTCGATCTCATCGAGGAGCGGGAGGGCTCCCGGCCCGACCTGGGCCGGATCAGCCCGGAGGATCCCGCCGTGTACGACATGATCAACGCCGGCCAGTGCAAGGGGGTGTTCTTGCTCCAGTCCCCTGCGCAGCTGAAGATGGCCCAGCGGCTGAAGTCGCGCAACCTCCTCGACCTCGCCTACCAGGTGGCCCTCATCCGCCCCGGCGTGGGCGTGCAGGGCAGCGCGGTGTCGCAGTTCGTGGAGCGTTACCGCCACGACGCTGACTGGGACTATGACCATCCGCTGGAGAAGCGCGCCCTGGAGCGGGGGTACGGCATCATCGTTTGGCAAGAGCAGGTGGTGCAGCTCATCGAGGACGTGGCCGGCATGACCGCGGCCGAGGCCGACGAGGTGCGCCGCGCCTTCGCCCGGCCCAACAACGAGCACCTGATCGCCATGCACTGGAAGCGCTTTGCCGAGGGTGCCTGGCTCAACGGCGTGCCCGAGGAAGCCGCCAAGAGGATTTTCTCAAAGATCAACGGCCACTACATGTTCCCGGAGTCGCACTCCCATGCCTTCGCAGTGAGCGCTTATCAGGCAGCGTGGCTCAAGCGCTACCACCCGGTGGAGTTCTTCACCGCGCTGATGAACAACCAGCCGATGGGCTTCTATCCGATGGAGACGCTGAAGCAGGACGCCCGGCGCTTCGGGATTCGGTTTCTGAACCCTTGCGTCAACCGGAGCCGAGCGGTGTGCTCCCCTGAAGGCGGCTCGGTACGGCTGGGGCTTGAACTCATCAAGGACGTGGGGGCGGAGTCGGCCAAGCTCATCGTGGCCGAGAGGCAGCGCCAAGGCTCTTATACCTCCGCCGGGGATCTGGTGCGTCGGACCGGGCTGAAGGACCAGGCCGTCCTCTCGCTGGTGCTGGCCGGGGCGTTCGACGCCATCGCCTCGAACCGGAGAGAGGCCCTGTGGGAGTCGGGACTGCAAAACCGGCCCTCGGGAGGTGGCCAAACCGCCCTTTCTCTGTCGACAGACGATCGCGTGCCCCAGCTCACCGACTTCACCGAGCGGGAGAAGATGATGGGCGAGTACCGAACCATGGGCATCTACCCCCGAGGCCACCTCATGGAGTTCCTCCGGGAGGGCCTCGGCGCCGGCCTGCTCCCCACCGTCGAAGTCGAGGCTCGCAAAGAAGACGAAGAAGTCACGGTGGCGGGCTGGCCGGTAGCCAGGCAGCACCCCCGTGGGCGCGACGGCACCGTGTTCGTGACCATCGAGGACGAGACCGGCGACACCCAGGTGATCATCTACTCCGACCTGTTCGCCCGCCGCCACCGGGAGTTGGGCAGCCAGGTGATCGTGGTCACCGGTCGGATTTCCACCTGGGACGGGACCGTAAACGTGATCGCCACCGACGTGCGCGCCATCGACTCGGGTGTGGCAATGCCGCCGTCGCACGACTGGCACTGACACAACGCTCGGGATGTTGGTGGGATGCCCCCGTCAGCCGCATAATGGGCGGAGATGTGTGGCCGGTACAGCCTGACCTCCAGCCTGAGCGAGCTAGCCCAGCGGTTCGAATTCGACAGTGAGCCCGAGGGCTTCGTGCCCAGATACAACGTCTCTCCCACCCAGCAGGTGCTGGCCGTGGTCGGCGGCGACACCCGTCGAGCCGGTTTCCTGCGCTGGGGTCTGATCCCATCGTGGTCCAAGGACGGCCCTTCCAGCCGCCCTCTGATCAATGCCAGAGCGGAGACGGTGGCCGAGAAGCCGTCGTTTCGCGACTCGCTGAAGCGTCGGCGATGCCTGATCCTGGCCGACGGCTTCTACGAGTGGCAGAGGGCGGGCGACGTCAAGCGCCCGATGAGGGTCACCATGCGCTCGGGTGAGCCATTCGCCTTCGCCGGGCTCTGGTCAAAGTGGACCGACGCGGAAGGAAGCTCAATCTCGTCGTGCGCCATCATCACCACCGCGGCCAACAACCTGCTCAAGCCGATTCACCACAGAATGCCGGTAATCTTGTCGGAGGAAGTGGAGGACCTCTGGTTGGACACCGCCCTCGACGACTCCCAAACACTGACGCAATTCCTCGAGCCCTACCCCGAAGACGCCCTGGAGGCCTACGAGGTGTCTGCCCTGGTCAACTCCGCTTCAAACGACCGCCCCGAGGTCGCTACACCCATATAGACAGACAGCGAGCGCAAGGTGCCCCAAATGAGAATTGCCCGAATCGGAGCGGCCTGCTTGTTCGGCGTGGCCGCGTTGATCGCTCTCACCATTGCCGCGTGCGGCAACGACGACGATGCCGCCGCGCCCCCGCCGACTGCGCCCCCGCCGACTGCGGTGGACGAAACCCAGGACGGACAGGAACAAGACGGACACGACCACGACCACAGCCACGACGACAGCCACGACCACGCCACGCTGGTCGATGCTGTGCCCGACACGACCATTGAGGTGGAGGTGGCGGGTGGCAAGCCGGTGGACGGGGTTCAGCGATTCCAGATCGATGCCCGAGACATTGTCACCATCATCGTGAGCGGCGATACCACCGATGAGCTGCACATCCACGGCTACGACCTGGTGGTGGGTTTCTCTCCCGGCCAGCCCGGCACCATCACTTTCGAGGCCGACATCCCCGGCATCTTCGAAGCGGAGACCCACCAACGCGGTGATCTGGTGATGGAGCTCGAGGTGCGGTGACCGCTGAGCTGCACTCCCTATTGGCCCACGGTGTGGGGGCCCGGGGCGACCTGCCCCTGCCGTTCTATCTCTTTGGCATAGGGGCCGCCGTCGCCCTGATGGCCACTTTTGTCAGCTTGAGCTTCTTCTGGCATCGGCCCTGGCTGCCCGCGGCCGCCTCAGGCCGGAGCTTCGGGACGGCCTTCGGGCGAGTGCTGGATGCGGTGGCGGTGCCGGCTCGGCTGGCATCGCTGGCGTTGTTCGTGCTGGCCCTGGCCAGCAGCGTGAGCGGCGCCGCGGTGGGAAGCCAGCGCTTCGGACCGCTCACGGTGTACGTGGCGCTGTGGGTGGGGATGGCGATAGTGGCCGCGGTGTTCGGCGATGTGTGGCGGGTGCTCAACCCCTTCGAGACCATCGCCGCAGCCATTGAGTGGACCGCAAAAAAGCTGGGGCTGCCCACGATTGACGACACCGGCGAGATCCCCGGCGGCTACTGGCCTGCGGTGGTGGCGCTGTTCTGGTTCCTGCTGTTCGAGCTCTGCTACCACGAGGGCACTACCAACGAGGCGGTGGGCGGGGCCATGATCGCCTACACGCTGGGCATGGTGGGCGGATCGGCGGTGTACGGGCGACGCTGGGTCCGCCAAGCCGACGGTTTCGGCGTGCTGTTTTCACTGCTGGCCAAGATGTCGCCGCTGTACCGAGACGACACGGGCGCGGTACGGCTGCGGGCACCGCTGTCGGGACTGACCACCGTGACCCCCCGCATCGACATATTGGCCGTGCTGTTGATGGTGCTGGGCGGCACCACGTTCGACTCGCTGGCCGGCAGCACCCTGTGGCCCGATTTGGTGGGCACCCACCGGGGCTGGACCTATACGGGTATCAACACCGCGGGGATGATCGTCGTCATCGCCATCATGGCCTTCCTCTACTACTTGGGATCGCTGGCCGTGGGCTGGTTCACCGAGCAGAGCGCCACCGAGGTGGCCCGGCGCTTCGCCCACTCCCTGGTGCCCATCGTTTTGGGTTACACGGTGGCCCACTACTTCTCGCTGCTGGTGCTCGACGGCGGGCAGAATTTCCTGCGCCTGCTGTCCAACCCATTCGACCGGGGTTCCAACTGGTTCGGAACCGCCGACTGGGCGGTGAACTTCTTCCTGGTGTCCACCGACGCCATCGCCTGGGTGCAGTTCCTGGCCATCGTGCTCGGCCACATCGCCGCAGTGCTGGTGGCCCACGACCGGGCCGTGGAGACCAGCGATGCCAGCGAGGCCACCTGGGCCCAGCGCCCCATGCTCCTCGTCATGGTGTTCTACAGCGTGGTCGGCCTCTGGCTCCTCCAAAAGGCCTAGCTGAACAACTCGGAATACAGTGGGGCATGGCATCCCAAGCCGAGTTGACCCACCTCAAGAACGACGAGCCGCTCGAGCACGTGCTGGAGGTGCTTGACGCCGACGGGGCGGTGATCGTGGAGGACTGCTTCAGCGACGATGTGATCAACCAGATCCTCACCGAGCTGATGCCCTACGCGGAGAAGCCCGACTCCAACCGGACCTTCATCAACCCCATGATCGCTGCCTTTTTCGGCGAGCACATCCGCCACGTAACCGGGCTGGCCTCCAAATCGCCCACCTTCGTGGCCGAGGTACTGCTGCACCCGCTGATGCTCGACATCGCTGATGCCGTGCTGGGCCCCAACTGCGCCGACTTCCAGGTGAACGTGGCCCACATGCTGGTAGTGGGGCCAGGAGCCCAAGCCCAGTTCCCCCACCGTGACGAGGACGTGTGGCCTCACATGCCCCAACCCAGCCCCGAGATGGAGCTGTCGTCGGTGACTGCGCTGTGCGACTTCACCCGCGAGCTTGGTGCCACCCGGGTGGTGCCCGGCAGCCACCGCTGGGAGCTCGACCGCCAGCCCGAGCCCCACGAGTTCGCCGATGCCGAGATGCCCGCCGGCTCGCGGGTGATCTACCTGGGGTCCACCATCCACGGCGCGGGCACCAATAGCACCGAAGACCAGCACCGGCCCGCCTTCCATTTGAGCTACATGCTGGGCTGGCTGCGCTCCGAGGAGAACAACTGCCTGGCCACCCCGCCCGACATCGCCCGCACACTCCCCCGCCGGGCCCAGGAGTTGCTGGGCTACGACGTTCATGACGCCATCAACGACGGCGGCGGCTACCTCGGCGCCCTCGACATGAAGATCCCCGCCGACATGCTCGCCTCCGGCGAACTCTGACCTAGCAAGGCTCGTATTGGACCGGCTGCCAGAGGATTGGAGCCGAGCTCTAGCGGTGGTGGCCCACCCCGACGACCTCGAATACGGAGCGTCGGCGGCCGTGGCCCGCTGGACCGCCATGGGCAAGGACATCCGCTACCTATTGGCCACAAGGGGCGAGGCCGGCATCGACTCCATGGCTCCCGAGCAGGCCGGTCCGCTGCGCTCGGCGGAGCAGATAGCTGCCGCGGCCGCCGTAGGTGTTTCGGTGGTCGAGTTCCTTGATCACCCCGACGGCCTGGTGGTCAACGGGATCGACCTGCGACGCGACCTGGCCGCAGCCATCCGCCGCCACCAGCCCGAAGTCATCATCGGATCGAACTTCCGCGATCGGTGGGGAGACTCGGGACCCTGGAACCATGTCGATCATCGAGAACTAGGCAGAGCTCTACCCGATGCCGTTCGGGACGCGGCCAACCGTTGGCTATTCACCGATGTCGGCGAACCCTGGAGCGGAGTGAACTGGATCGCATTCGCATCCTCGCAAATGTCCACTCACGGCGTGGACGTGACCGATCACATCGAGGAAGGTGTGGCCTCCTTGTACTGTCACCGCACCTACATCGAGAGTCTCGGTGACCCGACCTTTGATCCCGACTCATTTCTGCGCACCAGCTGTCAACAGGTCGGTGAGACGCTGGGCGTGGATTTCGGAGTCGCCTTTGAGCTAATCCCAATGTGATTGCTGCGCTGATCGTCAGCCAGGCAGGGTCAGAGTGTCGCCGACATGGATTGTGCCCGCCGCGGTGACCTCGGCGTTGGTGCCGAAGCAGGCGAAGGCCCCGTAGTCGAATTCCTTGCGGGCAGTGGCGGCAAGCACTTGCAGCACGCTCTTGGCTTGCTCGTAGCCCGGCTGGGCCAAGGTGGTCATCACACAGCGGGGAGTGGCGTCAGCGATCCGCAGCTCAGCCTTGCCGATCTTGACGTCGAGATCTTTCCAGGCCAGGTCGGCGAACTCCCCTGAACCGGTGTCGTCGTGGGCATCAAGCACAATGTTGGGGCGGAATCGCTGGGAACCGAGCTTGACGCCGTCCAGCAGCGAGGCGAGGTGCGTCATCGACTGGTTGACGATGATGTGGACGGCCGACGCATCGACAAACGAGGTCTTCTCAGTGAGCGCAGCGACGGGCAGGTCGACCTCAGTGTCCGAGAGGACAGTGCCCGGGATCTCCGGCCATTCGCTGCCGTAAGTCTCCTCGCGACCTTCTTCGACTTCCACCACTTGCACTGGTTCTCCCAGCGCCTTGGTCAACGCGACATCAAGTTCGCTGCTGCCTGCGGCGAACTCCCGCCCATCGGGGGCAGTGACGATCAGGCGGCCATCGGCACGGGTGCTCGCACACCATTCGAGGAGCTGGCCGTAGGGACGCGGCCGCTTGGCACTGGCGATCTTGCCCGTCTCGGTGCTGCGCACCGCCCACCGACGATCCCCGAAGATGGCACTGACGCGCAGATCAAGGCTCTCGACCCGCTCACCGCCCATCGACTTGACGGGATACCGCCATAACTCAGCAATGGAATAAGTCGTCATACATCGCTCCCTGCAGGATTCAGGATCAAGGCTTCTCCCATTCCTCATCTTGTAGCTGCGCCCAGGGCACCAGTGTTCCCTGATCGCGGGATTGGTGTTGGTCGCCTCCGTACACTGCGAACAGTTCGCAAGTGCGCTGGCCATGGAGGTAGGCGGCCACCTTTTGGGCGGTGCCGAGGAACCTGGAAGAGGGCGTGCTGGCTGATTTTGCTTCTATCAAAGTCAGCCTTTCGGGGTGCTCGATGACGAGGTCAACCTCGGTTCCGCTGCGGTCTCGGTAGTACGACAGGCTGCCGCTGCGGCCATGGTGGGTGCGCTGCTTGTAGATCTCAGAGACAACCCACGTCTCGAAGATCGGCCCCCTCAGCGGGTGCGACACAAGCTGCTCGGGAGTGCGGATGCCCAGAAGGTGGCAGGCGAGCCCGGTGTCGTAGAAGTGCAGCTTGGGCATCTTCACCAGCCGCTTGCGGAGATTGGTGTGGAAGGGGGGAAGCAAGAACACCACGAAGCTGGCTTCCAGGATGCTGAGCCATGCCTTCGCCGTGGGTTGCGACACCCCGCAGTCATCGGCCAGGGACGAGAGATTGGCGAGCTGTGCGGTGCGGCCCGCGCAGAGCTGCACAAACCGGCCAAATGCCGAGAGGTCGCCCAAATTGCGCAGCGTTCGCACATCGCGCTCGATGTAGGTGGCGATGTAGGAGCCAATCCAGTCAGCTGGCTCGAGGCCGCGGTCGTAGATGCGGGGATAGCCGCCAGTGAAGAGCGCCCCTTCCAAACTCTGGGGGTAACGGGGGAAGCGGATCGCCTCTCCCCGGCTCAGCGGCAGCAGGTGGTGGACTTCGGTGCGGCCCGCCAGAGACTGGTTGACCGACTCCACCAGCGAGAAGTTCTGAGAGCCGGTGAGGATCCACTGCCCCGGCGTCGGATCGGCATCGATGAGACCCTGGAGATATGACGGCAAGTCCGGTGCCCGTTGGACTTCGTCGATAATCGCACCCTGAGGGAACTGGGCCAGAAAAGCCCGGGGGTCGTCAGTGGCGAACGAGCGCACATCGGGCGCTTCCAGGCTCACATAGGGATGCTGCGGGAACACCGCCTGGCAAAGGGTGGTCTTGCCGCTTTGGCGAGGACCGGTGAGCGTGACCGCCGGAGCAGTCTTCGCCGCCTTCTCCAACCTCGGAGCCAAGTCACGAATAACCGTCACAGCCCCAAGCTTAGACGAGTGCGGCTGATTCAAAATTCAATTTTGAATCAGCCAAGCGCCCCCGGCAGGATTCGAACCTGCGGCCTGATGATTAGAAGTCACCTGCTCTGTCCGGACTGAGCTACAGGGGCGTGCTGGCGGGCTCGCCAGTCATGTCGAGTGTATTGCGCTGCCAAGTACAGCCCGCGCCAGGTTTGCGGTGGCCGGCGGCGACAACAGGGGGTGAATTGGTCGATAGCGGTAGCGTCGGGGGATGGCGGATGTTGAGGTGTTGACTACTGCGGGTGGAGTGGCGTTTGTGCGGACGCCGGAGGAGCGGTTCTCGGGGATTGACGACTATCCGTATGAACCGCGTTATGTGGATGTCGATGGGCTGCGGATGGCATATGTGTTGGTGGAACCGGGGGACGTGGGCGATGAGACGGGCACGGTCTTGCTGCTGCACGGCGAGCCGACTTGGGGGTACCTGTACCGCAAGATGATCCCGCCACTGGTGGCGAGTGGGTACCGGGTGGTTGTGCCCGACCTGATCGGGTTCGGGCGCTCGGACAAGCCGGTGGAGCGCTCGGCCTATACCTACGGGGGCCACGTGGCGTGGATGCGGGAGTTCCTGGCCGCCACCGCGGCGGAGCGGGGTTCTGGATCGCTGCACTTGTTCGGTCAGGACTGGGGCGGGCTTATCGGACTGCGAGTGGCCGCCGAGAATCCAGGGCTGACCGACCGGCTGATCTTGGCCAACACCGGGCTGCCCGAGGGCCAGTCGCCGGGGGCGGGGTTTGAGTTCTGGCGCCAGTTCAGCCAGGACGTCGACTTCCTCGACTGCGGCCGGCTGGTGGACAACGCGACGGCCACCGAGGTGAGCGAGGCCGTCCAGGACGCCTACCGGGCACCGTTTCCCGAAGAGCTCTACATGGCCGGAGCCCGCCACTTCCCGCTGCTGGTGCCGGTGTCCCCCGACGACCCGGCGGTGCCCGCCAATAAAGCGGCTTGGGAGGTTCTGGAGCGCTGGACCAAGCCGGTGCTCACCTTGTGGGCCCCCGACGATCCCGTACTGGGCGGGGGCCAAGCGGCCTTCACCGAGCGGATCCCCGGCGCGGCGGGCCAGCCCCACGCCGAGTTCCGGCCTGCCAGCCACTTCATCCAAGAAGACCAGGGCCACGCGCTGGCCGAGGCCATGGTTGCTTGGCTGGGCTGAGGCGCGAACTCACCTCAAGCGCAAACGGTTTCCCGGTTTCCCGCCACGACCCCTAGACTGACCGGGCCGTGCGGGCCGTAGCTCAGTCAGGTTAGAGCGCCGGGTTGTGGTCCCGGAGGTCGGGGGTTCAAATCCCCTCGGTCCGCCCAACAAGCCCCTCTAGCTCAATTTGGCAGAGCAACGGACTCTTAATCCGCAGGTTCTGGGTTCAAGTCCCAGGGGGGGTACAAATGGCAGTTCCCACCGGTTCCTGAGAGTTGCCATATTGCCTACATAAACCCAGCGTAACGGCACTATTTGTCAGCGTGCGATGGTATCCTCTTCTCATACCTTGTTGTGATTTACCCCAAAAATTGGGGGACAGATTGGGGGGCAGGATGCCGCAACTCACCGCCACCAAAGTCAAAGCCGCCGGACCGGGCAAGCACCATGACGGTCAGGGTCTTCACCTGCGCGTCACCGATACTGGGTCGAGGTCTTGGGTTCTGAGGATCACTGTGGACGGACGCCGCCGTGAGATCGGTCTGGGCAGTTGGCCAGAAGTGAGCCTCGTCGATGCCCGCAAGAAGGCGTTGGAGCACCGGGCGGCCATAGCCGACGGACGCGACCCTGTAGCCGAGAAGCGCCGGACGACGATTCCTGTCTTCCGCGACGCAGCCAAAGCGGTACACGAGGCCAACCGGCCACGGTGGCGGAGCGAACAGCACGCCATCAGGTGGTGGCGGTCGTTGGAGAACCACGTCTTCGACGAGATCGGCGACATGAGGGTGGACCGCATCACCCAAACCGACGTGCTAGGGATACTGACCCCGATCTGGACCACCCGTCCAGAGGCGGCGAGGAAGACCCGCCAACGCATCCGCACCATCTTTCGCTGGTGCCAAGCGCACGGCTACATCACCCTCAACGTCGCCGGCGAAGTAATCGACGGCGCACTGCCTCCAATGCCGCGGGTCAAGTCCAACTTCCGGTCCCTGCCCTATCCAGAAGTCAGCGAAGCACTCGCCGTCGTGGACGAAACTCAGGCGACCGCCGCTGCAAAGCTGTGCTTGAGATTCCTCGTTCTGACCGCGGCCCGTTCCGGAGAGGCCCGACTCACCGTTTGGGATGAGATCGACTTCGGTGCCTGCGAGTGGCGGATACCGGCGTCGAGGATGAAAGCCGCGAACGAGCACCGGGTTCCGCTGACGGAAGCCGCGATGGCCGTTTTGGACAAGGCCAAAGACCTTCACGACGGCTCCGACCTCATCTTCCCGTCGCCAATCAAACCCGGCAATCCGCTCAGCGACGCAACCTTGACGAAGCTCCTGCGCGGAGTCGGACTCGCCGACCGGGCCACCGTGCATGGCTTCAGAGCGTCGTTCCGCACATGGGCGCTGGAGGAAACCGACACGCCCTGGGCGGTATGCGAGGCCGCTTTGGCCCACAGCCTGGGCGACTCAACCCAGCAGGCATACATCCGAGGCAATGCATTCGCCAAGCGCCGCAAGCTCATGGACCAGTGGGCGCAGTTCCTGGAGCTCCCATAGGCGAGGGATACCCGCCTGCCGCGGCGGCTGCGGTGATCGGATGTTGGCTATTAGTGGTCGTAGAGGCGGTCGGTGGCGGCGAGCCAGGCGGGGTTTTGGGGCCATTGTTCGGCAGCGGCGTTGAGGATTTCGGCGGCGGCGAGGCGTAGTTCTTTTCTGGGGGTGGGGTCGGCGATGAGCTGGTCGAGCCATTCGTCGGTGACTGTGGGCAGGGGTGGTCCGATGGTGGCGGCGATGGCTTCGGCGGTGTGTTCGTCGCCGTTGTCTACGGCGTCTACGAGTAGGGCGATGTCGGTTTTGACTGGTGGGGCGAGGGCCCAGTCGGCGGGGCTTTCTCGGATGACCCAGCCGTCTTTTTCGGCTCGTCTCATGAGGCTGCGGACGTTTTCTGGGGTGGCTCGGAGGATGCCTGCTACTTCGTCGGTTTTGGCCCGGTTGGCGCCGGCGGCGACGAGGACGGCAAGCAGCGACTCGCGGGCTTTTCGCATGGGCTTGTTGGGCGAGTAGAGGTTGAACACTCTTCCGCAGCGGGCTTTGATGTCGCAGGCTCGGGCGAGCAGCTCTTCGCGGGTCGCGGGGGGTTGTAAGGCGGTTTCTCCGCTGGACTGTTCGGCGGGGGGTTGGGCCGGCGCGGGCGGTTGTGGGAGGCCGGGGTCGGCTGGCGCGGGGGGTTGGGCGGGGGCGGTGTCGGCGTCGGGTTCGGTGGGTTGTTGCGGCTGTTGGTCGGGGGATTCGGGATGTGGTTGTGACGGGTGGTCGGGTTGGGCGGGGGTTTCGGGTTGTAGGGGCGGGAAGTAGGGGGGTGCGATGGGCTGGTTGCGGGGCCGGGGCAGGTTCCACACTGGGGAGAAGAGATGCAGTCCGCCGCTGTGGGGCCTCCAGGGCCGGCGGCGGATGATGAAGGAGAGGGCGAGGGCGGCGATGAGCGCCCAGATGGCGGCGGCGGCTGTGGCCGCGCACCGGGCGGCTTCTTGGCTGAGGTCGTTGTCGGTGATTTGTTGGTAGGCGGCGGTCCAGGCGTCGGGGTCGGTTTCGAGCAGCCCGTTTTGGGCGGTCCAAGCGGCGTAGGCGCAGAATCCGGCCAGCCAGACGACGGAGCGGGCCCATTTGGCGATCTCGCGTCGCCCGGAGGCGGTGGCCTTGCGCCGGGTGAAGTAGACGGCTCGGCTGGCCTGGATGCCGGTCACCGCTGCCTCACGCCGGGCAGGCGGGCAGGTTTGCCGCGGCGCCGTCGTTGAGTATTTCTGCGGTGCGGGCTTGGGCTGTGTCGTGGGCGATCCACAGGCGGGGGCTGACGGGGATGGTCACGTCGATGACAAGGGCCCGCCCGGACAGGCAGACTTGGATGTCGGTGCCGGGGGTGTCGTCGGCGGTGGCGGCGAACACGGTGTTGTCGCAGGTTCCGGTGGCGCACGTGGCGGTGTAGGTGTCGGCGGTCTGCTCGGCTCGGATGGCGGCGATGTTGCGGGCCGATATGAGCTCGGCCTGGTCGCTGACGGCAGTGGCGGTGATGCCGCACGCCCAGATCAGCGACAGGTACACGATGGCGGTGTACACGGCGGCTCCTATCGGATGCGGCGCAACGACAGGGCGGTGACGGTGGAGTCGGCCAGCACTGCGCTGGTGTGGACGGGGCACACGACCAGCACCGCCACCGATGTCGTGGAGGCGGGCGGTTCGGGCTGGCGGTGTAATCCGACGCTGTAGCGGGGGTCGCTCTGCACGCAGTCTCCCCAGGTTGACAGCCGCCCGTTCGCCTCGACGGCCTGGGCGGTCTGTTGCCACAAAGAGGAGTTGGCGGGGTCGGCGGCGATCTGGTCGGCGGCGTGGTCGGCCGCGGCGACGGCGTAGGCCGCGGCCCGGTAGTTGGCCGCTCCGCGGTCGCCGGCGGCGTCGGCCAGGATGATCCCCATCAAAAGGCCCGGAAGGATCATCAGAAGCGCCACCGCGTCGCTCATAGGTCCCCTTTCAGCATTGGCCGACGACGGCGAGCGGGCCGTCCTGTCCGGGCGCTGAGCACGCGACCGCGGTGTGCTCTAGGCCGGACCACTTCGACGACAGCGCCCCGACGACGACGGTGGCTGCGATGTTGCAGCCATCGGCGGTGACCGTGATGGATTTGGGCTTGACGCTGCCCTGGTTGAGGCGGGCTTGCACCGCGCGGTACGCGTCGAGCTGGCCTTGGCCGATGAGGTCGGGGTGGAGGGGGTCGCAGCCCCAGTCGTGGGGCACCTGGGAGGCTGCTGCGGCGGCGGCGGACTGAGCGGCGGCGTCCGCGGACAGCCGGGTGGTATGGGCGACGTACAGCCACAGCACCAGCAAGAACGCGATCAAATAGAGCACAGAGGTGTGCAGCACCACGAACGGCGATGTCATCGGACCGCCCTCCAATACCAATACGACGACATCCGCGGCATCGCCACCCGGATCAACGACCTCGAAATCGTCATCCCATACATGGACGAGTACGGCGGCCTCAGCCTCTAGACCCCCTCAGAAAGGGACTTTCCCATGGACCAGCACACCACCCCCGCACCCGACCTTCGACTACCGCAGGATCGCCACCGCCACCGGCGAAGTGGTCGCCAAACCTGATCTGCGTCCCCGCAATGCCGTGCTGGTGTGGTCCTACCCGACCCCGAACACCACAGCTCCCACACCACCGGAGAGCACATCGGCCCGCCCCCATCGGTGCCGCTCACCCCTCTCCCGAACCAGACCGCACGAATACCTTCATCAAAGAAGCGGTCGTGGTGTGCTTCTTCGCCCACTGGCTCGCCGCTGCCGACAACCGGGGCATCCGCCGAATTTGGCACGACGAATCCGCCCGACGACAACCCCAACCGCTCACCGCTTGACAAGGGAGCGTCTGACAGTCCTCAAGGCAGCATCTGGCAGATCCGTTCTGGCTTCTGTGCCCGCCAGTGGGCCGTTCCCTTCTGAATCCCTGGTACTCACTGGTAGAGCACTCTCAGCGACCCGACGGAAAGTATCCAGCCGACGTAGGAATGTTCAACTTGATATAAGTTGCACATCTGCTTCTTCGATTGAATCCATAAGTTGTTGGTACTGAGGCGAGTTACGGTGCCTAGCATATGTGCTGAGAGTTTGGTGGAACTGGGCGGCCCAGAGTTTGTCTTGGAACGCCTTAGGCCAGGAAATGTGTCCTTCGATGTAGCTGAGTAGGACGAGCTGGCCTTCGGTTCGGATTCGATTGTCGCCATATAGATAGCCAAGTCGGGTGTCGGTGCAAGTCCATTCAACAAGATCGATCCAGTCGTCATAGATGTAAGTTTTAGGGGTGGCTTGGTGAGCAGGAATAGTCCCTTTAGTGCCATCGGGATTGAGGCGTATAGCCGTTCGCACGTCGCCGAATGGAGTGTTAAGCGCTTCCACTCCAACATCTATAGTGCTTGAGGCTTGATGTTGGAGTCCAGGGCGGGTGATAGGCTCTATACCGAATATAGAAGTCGTCCTTGTTGCGAATTCTATTGTTGAGTGGACGGCGACTTCGGTAGGAGACAGCCGTCCAAGCAGATCACCCAAATCAACGTTGGCGTCGCGTATCAGAATGATGTCGGCATCGGTGAAGACTTGTTGGGGAACCCAGGCAACCAACTGGTGCTGGTCAAAAATCTGCTGGTGTATATGCTGCATGCCATCGGAATCTTGGGTGCGGTGTTCAACGACAAGGGCTGGATCATCAGGGACTTGCTTTGGGGCTGGCACATGGGTGAACCAGTGTGGTGACGGGAAGCGCTCAGGAGGATCAGCGGGATGCAAGGGCATGTGGGTTAGGGGCTGGCGGGTATGGCATTGAGTATCTTGTCCAACGCTTGTTGGCGCGGGAGTACTTGGTCCTCGAGGCTGGATCCTACGCCGTTGAGGTAGATGGCGACGCTTGCTGACTTGGTTGGATCGTAGATGGCGACGCTGTTGGCCATGGCGCCGGTATGGCCGACTGATCCTTTGCCTGCGATCTGTGAGATGCCCTGCTGGCCGAGTTCGACCATCAGCCCTCCAGACCACTTTGCTGGTCTCCCCAGAACGGGGTCGTGGGTAATGGGCCTGTCGTCGTTTAGCAAGTCTTGCAGCAATCGTGGAGATGGCATACCCGGCTGGGGCTTGCCGGCCATGACATTTCCCACCGCGGCATAGAATTCCGCAGCGCCGCGCATTGTGGCGAGCGCCCCCATCGCCAACCGGACCTCGCCGATATGACTAGGTAGCAGTTCTGACAGCATTGGAAGCTTGTCGATTGGGAGCCCTGACACGGGAGCTTGAATGCGGTGATGGGCCTTCCAGCCCGCCTCGGCGTCGAATATGACTTCGTCTTCCAGTTCCAAAGGCTGCAAGAGTTCTTCTGAGCAGTATTCCGTGGCGGTGCGGCCGGATAGTTGTTCGATCACATGCTCTGCGACCAGGCCCCCTGCCAAGTCGCTGTAGCCAGGATCGCGGGAGGTTTGGGACTGTTCCAGTAGTTTCTGGCGCTTTTCTGGGGGTGTCCACTTCCAAGGCATGGGACGGGGCTCTATTAGCCCCGCCTGATGGGTTCCCAGGCTGCGAAGGGTCAACCCGTCCGGACACCACCTCGGAACTACAGTGATGCTGTCCAGCTCATCGTCGGGGCCGCATCCCGATCTTTCCAATGCATGGGCCAACAGCAGATAAGCGACAGGCTTCAACGTGCAGAACACGTTGTGGAGAGATTCTGGTACTAGAGGCTTGCCGTTACCTGCTGCCCCCACTGCCACATTCACGGCCAAAAGCCCGTCAGTTACTACCGCCGCCTGGCCTCCGACAGCGAATATTCCCTCGTCGACCACATCCTGCAATGCTTCTTCAGTTGCCATCAACAGGGCATCCGAGCCGATGCTGTTGGAGCTGCGCTTCGATGGAGTTGAACTAGAAGAAATTACTTCTCGTTCTTCTTGGATGCTGCCAGCCTCGGGCAATGAGGATTGCCGACGTATCTTTCTGGGCCTCTTCAACGGCTAGACCCTCACTTGTGCCACTCCACCCTTTGGCCTGGCGACTGATAATACGTCCGGGCGATGTCAATAGCTAACGACCCGCCGTCCGCACATGCCTTTGAACCCCATTGGTATAAGAGTTCACCGTTTGCCCTTGCTCCACAAGCTTCATTTACCGAACCGGAGCGATAACCGGTTATGAACCAAGCTCTGTCTCTGTACCACTCGTATTGCCACCAGTACTCTACAGCTGCATTGGTAGAAGCCATATCAGAATCCTTGACCCATACCTGATAGGCGATGCTGTCTTTGACGTCATAGCAAGACCCGTTCCAAGTGTGGCCCTCTGTCAAGCCTCGGTACCAGGCATACTGTTTCGCAGCCATTCCTCCAGCACGCAGCGACTCAGCTGGCCACGAGGCAATCCACTCATTGGGCAGCACTTCCTTCACATAGGTTTGGAAGGCGCGCGACTGCAAGCTGACAATACCAGAATTCACATCGTCCCGATTCGCTGTTACGCCGATGACGATCATGTAATCGGCACCCGGCACATCAGTCTGGCTTGACCACCCGTTGCACATACTGACATCAGGGCCTGTTGAACTGCCCACTACTTCATGTGAGTCGCCGATTGCTTCTCTAGCAGTTGCGCCGAAAACATACTGCTCTTCCTGAGGTTCAGCAGTCAATGTTCTTTTGTGGTACCACTGGTCGCGAACCCAAGGCCAGTCCAAAAGCGCGTATTCGCCATATGAATCCGCGGCAATTTGGATCGAATATGTCTCAGGCTGCAACGCGGAGCCGTCGACCCGCTGATCGGACTCTGAATATTCGAGATCGAACGTCACCTCGCCGTTGGCATCGGTGTATTGGTCGTATGCTCCTATCCGTTCCGAATTGAACGAAACAAGCGCTCCTTCCACTGGGGCACTTTCCGGATCAAGCACCGTGACGGTGACCATCATCGAATTGAATCGGAGCGGGATGACCGACTTGGCCGTGTCATTGAAACGGCCCTCTGTCCAGACGATGTCTGCCACCATCTTCAGGCTCTTCAACTCTTCGACCGAGAGGCCATCTTTCGCAGCAAACTCGATCAAAGCAACCTCAGAAGTCGTCAGACCCCCGGCATCTTTGTAGGCTTCCAGCAGGTTTCTCGCCTCAAGCGTCAAATGCGAGTGCGAATCGAGGAATTCTTGAGAGTCAAAGAAAGTCCCCCCGATAGAGGCAGGCCGTACAGCGCTGGCCATAACTCGCAGCCCGACTAGCTCCTCGTGTTCCATCTCCTCGCTCAGCAACAGGGCGATAGCGCTTTCAGCGCCTTCGACTGCGGCTCGCGGCGCAGGTGACTCGGCCCTCGGGCTTGCCTCTGCCTGGACATACGCGCTGAGGGTTAGAACCATCAACAGTACAGGAATGATCGCCGCCTTGATTCGCATGGCGGGTATGCTGCTAAGACATGAGGGCCGCGGCCAAGTCGAATCGGATGCCCCGGCCTTGGCTGGCTACCTCCACAATGGGGCAGTCCCAGGTCGGTAAGCGGCCACAGCGCGGTTCTTCTTAGTAGAACAGTTGGAAGGCCAGACATTGACCGCCAGCGCGGTCTAGGGCTGGCCCGGGGGGTGCTGTGTCGCACGGGGACCGTCTGCTCACCCTTGTGGTCCACAATTTGTGGGTTGGTGACATGTACTATGGAAAGCAGGGCACACAAGACGCATACCGAAGAGGGCGTTGTGGATCCCGCGGCTGAGCCGGGTCGCGGGAAACAGCAGTGCGGTGAGTCCAGCCTATGCCGGTTTCCCTTTTCGGATGTGAGACGACTGGGAGATGCACCGGCGTTCCGTCCCGTGGAGGCGGGCAGGCGGTGATTATCCTTTGCACCTGATGCTGGGTGCTCCTGGTTGCGCCGCCTTGGCTGTAGTGGTCATCGCTGCTTGTGCTGCTAGCGACAACCTTGGGGCACCGCCATCAAGTGGAGCCATCACCGATTCGGGTGTTCATGCGGAGGCTGTGCCATTGTTTCCCGAAGCCTCCCCGACTGCCGCGAGCGACACTGGGAATTCCACGGATGTTATTCTCACCCTTGCTTCTACTCCATCTTCTGGCTCGGCGTCCGCTGTTGCATATGTCGCCATATCGGCGAGCAGCACGCACACCTGCGCTGTCGGAAACAGCGGCTCTGCGACGTGCTGGGGTGCCAATGGCGCTGGCCAGTTGAATGCGCCTGACGGGCTGTTCACCGCCATATCAGCCGGCAGCGGGTTCTCGTGCGGCATCCGCGATAGCGGCTCTGCGACGTGCTGGGGGGCCAACGATTCCGGCCAGTTGAATGCGCCTGACGGGCTGTTCACCGCCATATCAGCCGGCAGCAGACATGTATGCGCCATTGAGGCAGGAGGTGCAGTGTACTGCTGGGGCGCCAACGATTCCGGCCAGTTGAATGCGCCTGACGGGCTGTTCACCGCCATATCAGCCGGCAGCAGACATGTATGCGCCATTGAGGCAGGAGGTGCAGTGTACTGCTGGGGCGCCAATGGTGCCGGCCAGTTGAATGCGCCTGGCGGGCTGTTCACCGCCATATCAGCCGGTGAATGGCACTCGTGCGGTATTCGCGATGATGGAGTTGTGGTGTGCTGGGGTGCCAACGACTCCGGCCAGCTGGATGCGCCCGGTGGTATCTACACAGACATCTCTACTGCCAGCTACCACTCGTGCGCGATTGCATCAGGGGGTGCGGTGGACTGCTGGGGCGCGACCGCTCCCACCGCTCCGGCGCAGATGCTGCTGAAGCGGCTGGGCCTGGATGATCTGTTAGATGCCCCCTTGGGTGAGTTCACCAACATTTCGGCTGCCTCAGGGCACTCGTGCGCCCTTGGTACCCGCGGCACCGTGACTTGCTGGGGTGACACAACTTGGGGCGTCGCCGATCCGCCTTCGGGTGAGTTCACCGCCATTTCGGCTGCCTCAGGGTACTCGTGCGCCCTTGGTACCCGCGGCACCGTGACTTGCTGGGGCCAAAACGACCGGGGCCAACTCGACACGCCCGACGGTGCCTACACCGCGGTCGAGAGCGGCGAGTTGCACTCATGCGCCATCAAAGCCAGCGGCACCGTGACTTGCTGGGGCCACATCTATGGCGGCCTTGAAAGAGCACCTAACGCCGACTTCTCTGCTTTAGCCGCCGGACGGTGGTTCTACTGCGGTCTTCGTCCGGGTGGTGCTGTTGTGTGCTGGGGGGACAACAGCAGCGGCCAGCTCGACGCGCCCGACGGCACCTACACCGCCATCGCAGCCGGCGGGTCTCACTCGTGCGGTCTTCGTCCGGGTGGTGCTGTTGTGTGCTGGGGGGACAACAGCAGCGGCCAGCTCGACGCGCCCGACGGCACCTACACCGCCATCGCAGCCGGCGGGTCTCACTCGTGCGGTCTTCGTCCGGGTGGTGCTGTTGTGTGCTGGGGGGACAACAGCAGCGGCCAGCTCGACGCGCCCGACGGCACCTACACCGCCATCGCAGCCGGCGGGTCTCACTCGTGCGGTCTTCGTCCGGGTGGTGCTGTTGTGTGCTGGGGGGACAACAGCAGCGGCCAGCTCGACGCGCCCGACGGCACCTACACCGCCATCGCAGCCGGCGATACGTTTTCTTGCGCCATTTCACCCGACCAAGCCATCAACTGCTGGGACTGGACCACTAGTCTCCCTCAACGCATCAAATGGGCCGACCAAGTGAACGTCACACGCTCCCCCGGAGATGCCAATCTCCCGTAACCCCCCTTTACGTTGTTGGGTGGCTCTGGCCGTGGGAGTGTTGGGGCTGGTTGCTCTTCGTGGCGGGTAGGGCTTTGTCCCCCTGGTTCGCCCTCGATTCCACCAGCCGCGAGGAACGGCGCGCTGCCCAAAAACACCGTGGGAGGCGCAGGGTAGCTGGCGCTGAAAGCGTTGCAGCGGTCGATGGCCGCGACCAGCTTGGAAATCTTTTCGGTTTCGGCTGCTGATACGCCACAGGGCCTGTCAGACGCTCCCTTGTCAAGCAGCGAGCGGTTCGGGTTGTTTCCGGGTAGTTTCGTCGCACCGCATTCGGCGGGATGATTCGGTTGGCGAGGTGGCACAGAAGACCTGTTCAACTGGCTGAACACGCCCCGCGCCCGCCGGGCCTGCCCGCGCCACCTGTGGGGCGCTGCCCGAAGGAAGCTGGACTTGCGTGACTCTGCCGCTGCCCTGAACGACCTCGCGGTTCCGCCAGTGAGCTTCCCCCCTAATCGTGGAGAGTTTGTTTTTGAGGGTCGGGGTTGTGGGCCTGTTCGTATTCTACGGGGCTGGTCATTCCGATTGCGGAGTGGAGGCGGTGCTGGTTGTACCAGGTGTGGACCCATAGGGTGATTTCTCGTCGGGCCCGGGCTCTGGTGGTCCAGGCTCGGCGTGAGATGAGCTCGTGTTGGAGGGTGGAGAAGAACGACTCGGCCGGCGCGTTGTCCAGCGCGTTGCCGGTTCTTCCGGTGGACCGTGAGATGCCGAGCCGCCGGCAGGCGGCGGCGAAGGCTTCTGAGGTGTATTGCGATCCCTTGTCCGAGTGGAAGATGACGCCTTTGACGTTGCCGCCTCTGGTGGCGACCGCGGTGTTGATGGCCTGTTTGGCCAGCTCGGCGGTCGGGTACCGGTCGGAGGTGGCGAAGCCGACCATGCGCCTGGAGTAGAGGTCCTCGACGGTCGCGAGGAACACCGGGCCCTCGGCGGTGGGAACCTGTTTGAAGTCGCCGCACCATTTCTGGTTGACCCCTGTCGCGCTGAAGTCGCGGCCCAGAAGGTCTGTGGGGGCCGCATGGGAGCTGTCGGGGCTGGTGAGGCCCTTTTTGCGTTTGGGGCGGGCGCACAGGCCCTGGCGGGCCATCGAGGCCTCCACCGTCTTCTTCGACACCGACAGGCCATCGCGTCGCAGCCGGGCGCGCACCCTGGGCGACCCGTAGGTGCCGTCCGATTCGTCGAACGCCTTTTTCACCTCGGCGTCCAGCGCCCGGCGACGCCGCTGCCGATCGGTCAGCGGCCGGTCGAGGTGCTTGTAGAACGTGGATTCCGCCACGCCCAGCGCTCTGCAAGCCACAGAGTGAGGCACACCGTGGTCGGTCCTTTGGGCCGCGATGAACCCTGCGGTCACCGCGTCGCCTCGTTGACCCAAAGGACCACGGATCGTTTGAGCACATCACGCTCCATCTCCAGCTCGGCGACCCGGCGGCGCAGCCGGGCCAGCTCGGCCCGCTCGTCGCCGCTCAGCCCGCCCGAGCGCTCGTCTCGGTCCCGGCGCACCCAATTCCCGAGCGTGCCCTCGTTGACGCCGAGCTCCCGGGCGACGTGGGCCACCGGCCGGCCGGTCTCCTTGACGATCCGGACAGCCCCATCACGGAACTCCCGGTCATAATCTCTTCGCGGTCTGGACATAGCTCCTCCTTATAGAGCATGTCTCCACGAAAAGGGGGGAACCTCACCAGGCAACAGACTGGAGCAGCTGGGCGGCGACCGCAGCGGGCAATCCAGCATTCGAGTCAACGACCAGTTCCGCATCTGCTTTGTCTGGACCGCCGCTGGCTCCGACCAAGTCGAGGTCACCGACTGCAACTAGAAAGGAACCCGAGATGGTGCGCATCCCGAAAGACCGCGAGCCGACCCCCTCAGGAACAATGCTCTTGCAGGAGTTCCTCCAACCCCTGGGGATTACCCAGAGCGAATTGGCCGTTGCGATCAACGTGCCCTTCCAACGGGTGAACGAAGTAGCGCGGGGGTGGCGGGGCGTGACCCCCAGCACCGCACTGTGGCTCTCCCGGTGCTTGGGCACGACCCCGGAGTTCTGCATGAACCTGCAACTGCGCTGGGACCTCTACCGCGCCCAACGCGAGGAAGCCGAATAGCTCGACGACATCTCACCGCTCGCCGCATCTCGCCGAAGTAATGACCGGGGGCGGGAGGGTCTGTCAGCCGCTCCCCGGTCAAGCTCTGGTCACAGCCCTATGTCGATGCCTCTCGCCGTAGTGTCTTCCGTGGTGTCGAGTTCGGGTGTCTGGGGTGTGTGCTCGGGGAGCATTCGGGTTCGGTCGTGGAGGGCTTGGAGTGTTTCGGCGGCGGCGCAGAGGCGGGGGGCTTCGGTGTCGGTTGCTCGGTAGCGGCGGGTGGTGGTGGCGGTGAGGGCGATCTCGACTGTTTTGGCTCCGACCGGTTCTGCGACGGCTGTTGCTGTGCCGTCGTTTCGTGCGGCTTGGCGTTTTCCGCCGGGGAGAGTCGTCAGCTCCACATCGTCGTTGATCTGTGCTGCCTCTAGCCGCCTTGGATCGCCGAGTCGGCCTGTTGAGGCCGCAGCCGTCAGCAGGGTGTCGAGGGTTTCTGGGTCGGCTCTGTAGCGGCGTTTGGAGGCGGTGGTCAGGCAGATTTCGACTGTTTTTTGTCCGATGCGCTGCCAGGTCGCTGTGGGCGGCGCGCCGGGGCCGGGGCCGGGAGCTGTCGCGGCCGCGGCGGGTGTTTTTGGCTGTTTGTTGGGTTGGTGGGGTGCACTGTTGGCGATGATCTGTAGCTCGACTAGCTCGTGGTATATCTGCTTGGCGCGCTCTCCTAGTTGGTCTGAGGCTGCGGCGATGGTGATCTCGGGGCGGTCGCGGATGTAGATAGGGTCGCCGGAGGCTGTGCTCAGCTCCACCCACCACCAGGGCTTGTCTTCGCCTTTGGCTCCCAGTGCTCTGCGGAGCTGGGCTTCGGGGATGCAGCCGGTCCTCCATGCTTCGGCGAGGAGGTCGTCGGCGTCCCAGTCCCAGTCGGTGCCGGGCAGGTCGAGCTCGGGGGGCGGGCCGAGCTTTTTGGCGGCTTGGCGGACATGTTCGATGACGGTGGTGCCGGCGGGGAGCCACTCGGGCCGGTGCTGGCCGGTTTCGGCGACATCGCCAGGGTCTGGCGGGGGCGGTGTCATGGTGCGGTGTCGGCGGGAGTCTGGCGGTTTGGGGCGGTTTGGCCGACGCTGGGTTCTGGGGTGGCCAAGCGGGTGATGTCCACGACGGTGATCCGGCTCGCGCTGTTGTGGGTGCCGAGGGCCTCGATCTTGTTGTCGGGGGTGGTTGTGATGGTCCACCGCCAGCCGCACACGGGGCAGTGCCAGTGTTGGACGGCCAGGTGCATTCTGGCCTCGCAGCTTTCGCACTCTGCGCCCGGTGGCCGCCTGTGGAGTATTGAGCAGACCGCGGCGTCTCTTCTGGGGGGTGGTTGTCGGCGGTCCATGTCGGTCACGGGCCGGATGGGCAGAGCCGCCGGGGGCCGAGTTGCTGGTGGGCGGGGGGCTCGGCTGGCGTCGCGGCGGCGGGGGGCGCCTCAGTTTGCACTGAAGTCGTCGCCTTCGATGGGGATGATCAGCTCGGCTGGTTCTTTGGGCTCGGCTCTGAGCCACCACACGTACCGGTAGCCGGGTTGCAGGACCACGTGGGTTCCGTCTTTGAGGCCGAGCACTGTCGGGGTGGAGGCTTCTGCGAATCCCCAGAGCGCTCCGATGTCGATGGTCACCGCCAGCGGATTGTCCCCAGGTTTGTCCACAGCGGCGCGGGCGAGCCCCCAGCGGGTGAGCCCGTCCCAGCCGACCAGGATTAGCCCGCCGGTGAGCCCGGTCAACAGTGCCCACCAGTCTCCGGCCAGCGATTTCCAGAACAGCACCCAAATGAGCAGCAGCGACGCGTACATGAGGTTGGTTGCGGCGTAGACGGCCCGGCAGCGGCGCGTGGCGCGGAGGGCGACGTGCAGGACCGCGGCGCACGCCACAAGGATCGACCACATCACCGGGTCGGCCCAGCCGCCGGAGGCTGCCGCGAGCATCGCGGCCAGCATGGGAATGGCGATGGAGAGGCGTATCCAGCCGACCACGGGGCCCAAAAGCCCGGCGGGCCAGGTGGTCCACATCACCAGATGGTTGTCCTCTCCCCGGCGGTCTGGCTTTCCTGCCAGTTCCACCGCAGGCTGTGGATCGTGGAGACCGGCCAGACGGCAGCTCTTGCACTGTCGTCTTCGCTGGGTGGTGCGGGGTCCGCCGGCCGGCGGCTCAGACAAGGTCGGCGGGCGACCGGTCAGCGACCACCTCATGCGTGGTCGGGGATGGGGGTGTTCGAGGGGCCTTTGGCGATGAGATCGGCGATGGTTTGCTCTGGGACGAGGGCGAAGCACCACGCGTCCACGCCGACGTTGATCTGGCGGTGTTGTTGGCGCCACTTCTCGTGGACGTGGCCGTGAAGCAGCCAGCCTCCGTCGTCTTGGGGGCGCCACTGGGCGAACTTCATGTCGCGGCGGGCGTCGAGCTGGTAGGGGAAGTGGCTGAGGCGCGCCCTCTGCCCGGCGATGGTGTGGGGCTCTGGGTTGTAGATGATCTTGTCTATCCCGCCGATGCGGTAGTAGTCGGCCCGCTCCCAGCGGTGGTCTCTGCGGCCCTGCCAGCACAGGTCGTGGTTCCCGTTCCCAGGGGGTACAACTCAGAGGTTTCCTTTGTCCGATGGGGAACCTCGAGCAAGTCGCCTCCGTCATCAGAATAGCGTGCCATATGCTAATGCGTTTGACGCGTTAAATCTTTTAGCGCGCTAAACATCTTAGTGTTTAGCGCGCTAATATCGGTAACGCGCTAAACACCATGATCTGTGGCGCGCTCATAACAGAAACCGGCAAGCGGAGCAGCAAGATGGGATTCCTCGTCGAGCAAGTGTGGCACGGCAACCCGGGGGCCTTTCGCGCCCGCGACCGCCGCGGCGGCCGCTTCAACGCCTATGTCCCCCACCCGCTTCGCGGATGGCATCCGCTGCTGCCGGCCGATATGGCCGCGTCGGTCGCCGCTGCCGAGAATGAGTTGAGAGACACCGCGATCGCCGCCAGGGGGGACGGCGCTGGGATGTTCTTTTGGGCAGAGTCACTCGGGTCATCTCGCATAGAAGGAGTCGCACCCGGAACCAAGAAGGTCGTACACGCCCTTGCCCGTCGGCAGCGCACACCCGACCGGGATTTCCACGGGCCCGTCGGGGAAGTCCTCGCCAACATCGATGCCACCACCACTGCGCTCGACCTGCTCGCCGACCGAGAGCACATCAGCATCGCCACCCTCCAAAAGGCCCACCGGGTCCTCATGGATGCATCCCCCACCCCCCACCTTGGCGGCCGCATCCGTGACGAACAGAACTGGGTGGGCGGCAACGACTGGCACCCGCTCGAAGGCGATTTCATCCCCCCGCCCCCAGAACACTGCGACCCACTGCTCGAAGACCTCGTGTCCTACCTCCGGGTCGAAGACCACTCGCCGCTGCTGCAAGCCACAATCGCCCACGCCCAGTTTGAGACAATCCACCCGTTCGGCGATGGAAACGGGCGCACCGGGCGGGCCGTGTTGTACGCCGTGCTAAAGCACCGGCTCTGCGGCACCCAGCCCGCCGCGCTGCCACCGATCAGCCTCGCTCTCTCACGAGACCGCGACGCCTACATTGCCGCGCTCGCCGCCTATCAGACATACGTCGGACCGGCTGACGCCCCCGCGCGGGCAGAGGCGCTCGGCCCATGTGCGGAAGCGCTCGCCACCGCATCCCACAGAGCCTGTGCCGCGGTCCGTCGATACACAGAGGCAATGGTCGCCCTTCGAGACCGCTGGCGGGAGGCCGCCGGAGGGCGGCGAGGCCGGTCGGCAGTGTCCGCGGCCATCGACTGCCTGCCCGCCCACCCGTCACTCACCCCCTCAGCCCTCTCAGGGATCACCGGATACTCAGAACCCAGGGCGGCCGCCGCGCTGCGCCACCTCGAAGCCGCCGGGGTCGTCAAGGCCCGCACAGTGGAAACCGGGATGCGGGTCTACGACGCAGACCAAGTATTCAACGCCTACGAGGTGATGGCATCCACCATCTGCGACAAAAGGGCCTCCGCAGACGACTATGCCAATATCGTCGCCAGCCCGCTCATCTCCGCGCCTGCCCAGCCACTCCGCCCCACCGGCCGACGCCAACAGGGCGTCAGCCCATGGGAGCTCTGCCCGCTCTCAGTGAAATCCACCGGCCTGCCCTGCGGCCTCAAAGCCGGACACCAAGGCCACTGCCGCCAGATCCCCCACCGCAAACACCCACCCCGCTAGCCGTCCCCGCCCGACAAGCCCCTCCAGCTCAATTTGGCAGAGCAACGGACTCTTAATCCGCAGGTTCTGGGTTCAAGTCCCAGGGGGGTACAAACTGAAGCTGTCCTGATATTGCACTGAGAGCAGGCACGCTCAACCGGTCGAGCGCCCCCGCTCGGGAGTTACCCGCCCTTCGGGAGCCGCCCACCCCACGGGCGAACCGGAGCGAAACCGCAGCTGGCCCTGGTGGTGGCCGCTTGCTCCGATTCGGCCTGCGCCGCGCCGGCCCGCTACATCAGGGGTCGTGGATTCCCGAACCGCCCGCCCTGCCGCCCCGCACCCGTCTGCGGGCGCGGGCGGCGGCCGGGCCGGCTGCGGTGGCATGGGGGCGGCCACCGCGGCACCGGGGGGCGGGTGATGGGCCAGGACGAGGCGGTCGAGCTTTCGGCGCGTACCCGCAAGGCCTACCGCGTCGGGCAGGGTAGCTGGCGGTTGTGGGCATCGGGCCGGGGGGTGCCGGAGTTCCCAGCCCGCCCCGACCACCTACAGCAGTGGCTGACCGCTCTGGCCGGACAGGACAAAAGGCCCGGCACCCTTCGCGCCTACCACTCCGCGGTGGCCCACTGGCACCGGGAGCTGCCCGGTGCCAACCCGGCCCACGACCCCGAGGTGCTCCGACTGCTCAACGAGCTGGCCGAACAGGCCGCCGCCCGGACCAGCGCCCCCGAACCGCCCGACCCGCTGCGGTGGCACCACATCTGCCAGATCATCGGCACCGCCCACCAGCCCCGCCGAAACCAGCCCGGAAGACGCTTCGAGACCACCGCCCAAGCCCGCAGCCGCGGCGACACCGACATCGCCATGATCGCCGTCGCCCACGACGCCTCGCTAGGCTGCTCCCAGATCCTCGCGCTCAGATGGGAGGACGTGGTTGCTCCCGAAGATGGCGGGCTCGGCCAAGTCCGCGTCCCGAACCCCACCGCATACCAACCGGACGTCGCACCTATATCAGAGTTCACCGCCCAAGCCCTGGCCCGCATACGACCCCCCGGCACCGATGGCGGCCAGCGTGTCTTCAACTTCTCGGCCAACACCGTCACCCGCCGCACCAAAGCCGCCGCCCGAACCGCCGGCATCGACCCGACGAACATCACCGCAAGCTCCCCGGCACTGGGCATGGCCCAAGACCTCGCCGAATACCGAGCCCAGATGCTCGAATCCACCCAGATAGGCCGCTGAGGCCGCCTCGACCGCTCGCCGTTGTTGCGCCAGGACATCGGTGTCTGAGCGCCAGCGGATTCGTCGGGGGCCGCTACTCGGTTGATTTGGGGTGGCCGATGTAGACGGCGGTCACCCACACTGTTTTGGAGTCGTCGTCGGGGCAGTACCAGATGCGACCGCCGGCGGTGACCTCGTGCTGCTACTGCTCCAGCACCTTGCCCTCCAGTTGTTTGGCGCCGAACTCTTTCCTGAGCCTGGCCTGGCGGCTGCTGTGGCGGCGGGGGTCGCGGGTGATGGCGTTCCACGCCCGCCGGGTGTTGGCCGAAGCGGTGTTGCACAGCTCGTCCCACTCCCGGGCGGCCTGGTTGCTGGCAAAGCGGATGTCCCATCCGCCGCTGGGCGTTTTCATCGGGCAGCGCCGCCGCCAGTCGGCGCCAGCCGATAAGGGCTAAGCAGCCGCGGCGATGACCGCGGCGGCGATGAGGCCCAACCCTGTCCCGAACACGAGCGCCAGCCGAGAGCGCGGCGTAGAGGCGTATGGCCCGAACGGGGGCTGTGTGGCCTTCCAGGAGTAGATCATGCAGGCCAACATGAGCAGCGTTCCGGTGACGGTGATCCACGGGTCCAGGCGTTCGCCGAGCCCCCATGCACCTTGCCCGCCCATCGAGTCAGGACCCTTTCAGGGAAGGATGTCGTGGCTGCCGATTCGCAGCCATACTACGTGGCGCTTGCCGGGAGTCTGCTGAAGGCCCCAGGCGAAGGTCGCCCGGCCGTCTGGGGCCCATGTCATCTCGTAGCTACCGGAAGCGCCCTTCACTTTCTTAACGCGCAGAGCTGATCGGAACCAGCTGAGACGTCCTTCTTCCATGTCAGACAGGTCGGCGACGAATTGCTGCAATCGGACTTCGAAGAGAGAGACCTGTGCCGGGGTTAGCCGTCTGAGGTCGCGCAGGAATGAGGGGTTCTCAAAGCGAGTCGGCATTCGCCCTTAGTTGCGGAAGCGGCTACTGGGAAGACCCGTTTCGCCGCGCTCTCATGGCGGCGATGAAGTCTTCGGTGCTGGCGTGGAACTCGCCCTCTTCTATATCGGCTGGGGGCCCTTTGCCGGTATCGGCATCAATGCCAGCAATAGACAGGGTCTCGGATTGTGTTGCTTTGCGCTGCTTGCGGGCCGAAGGTAGCCAGCGCTTCAGTTGCGAGACAGCCATTCCCTGTCCTCCGAGGTCAACTTGGGCTTCCACCTTACCCCGACCGTTGCCTTGAATCAGGGGCGCGTTGCCAGCCAACACCGGTCCGGATTCGACACGGGCAAACTCGCGCGCATCGTGCTACAGTGACACTGTTCCGCATTGCGGTACTGGTCCACAGTATGGAACCCGCCCTGGGGTCCAGCACCACAGAAGGAGTGTGTCGAATGACTGACACGCCCGAGATCGACGACATCGATCTTTCGAGTCTGAACGACGAAGACCTCTGTGCGCAGATGCACGACGATCTTTACGACGGCCTGGCCGAGGAGATCGACGAGGGCACCAGGATCTTGCTGGACCGGGGCTGGCCGGCCGACAAGGTGCTGGACGTGGCGCTGGTGGAGGGGATGCGCATTGTGGGCATCGACTTCCGCGACGGCATCCTGTTCGTGCCCGAGGTGCTGCTGGCCGCCAACGCCATGAAGGCGGGCATGGCCATACTCCGACCGCTTCTGGCCGAGACCGGGGCCGAGCCCATCGGCAGCGTGGTGATCGGCACGGTCAAGGGCGACATCCACGACATCGGCAAGAACCTGGTGGCCATGATGCTGGAGGGCGCGGGGTTTGAGGTAACCGACCTGGGCATCAACACTGACGTGGAGGAGTTCATCGCCGCCCTCGACGAGCACCAGCCCGACATCTTGGGCATGTCGGCGCTTCTCACCACCACCATGCCTTACATGAAGGTAGTCATCGACACCCTGGTGGAGAAGAGCCTGCGGGAGGACTTCATCGTGCTGGTGGGCGGCGCTCCCCTCAATGAGGAGTTCGGCGAGGCCATCGGCGCCGACGCCTACTGCCGTGACGCCGCGGTCGCCGCGGAGACCGCCAAAGAGTTGATGGCGGCCCGCCGAGCCGCGGTTTGATCATGTCCAAGGTGCTCGTGGTGGCCTGCGGGGCGTTGGCCAAGGAGCTGCGCTACCTGATCTCGGCGCTGGAGAACAACAGCGGCGGCTCCGGTATCGACCTTGAGTGCCTGCCGGCCAAGCTGCACAACCGCCCCGAGTTGATCCCTGAGGCGGTGCGAGACCGGGTGCGGGCCGCCCGCGGCCGCTACCAGACCATTCTGGTGGGCTACGCCGACTGTGGCACCGGGGGCCTGCTCGACAAGGTGTGCCAAGAAGAGGGCGTGGAGCGCCTCCCCGGCCCCCACTGCTACGAGCTCTACGCCGGGGCTGAGGCGTTCGCCCAGCTCCAAGAGGAGGAGCTGGGAACGCTGTACCTCACCGACTATCTGGTTCGGCATTTCGAGCGCCTGATTCTGGAGGGGCTGGGCATCCTCGACCACCCCGAACTTCAAGACGTCTATTTCAAGAACTACACCCGGCTGGTGTACCTGTCACAGGAGCACGACCCCGAACTGGACCGATTGGCCCGACAAGCGGCCGACCGTCTGGGGCTGCGCTTCGAGAAGGTGGTCACCGGTTACGGAGGTTTGGTCGATGCGCTGGTAGAGATCCGGGAGCGAGCCGCGTGAGTCGGCGGCGGGGGAGTAACGGCAACCTAGTGGTGATCTGTTGGCGGGACATCCCCGCTCAGGTGAACGCTGGCTCGGGATCCTCAAAGATCCAGCGCATCCTCCCCCGCCGCTTCCAAAGGGCGATCGACGAGGCCGCCATGGTGGCCGGCAAGACCCAGGCATCGCAGTACGTGGGCGAGTGGCGCCGCAAGGTGATCCCCGGCAACCCCGACGACCCCGAGGGTGCCGCTCTGCGGGCCGCTGAGGAGCTCGAGGCCGCCTTCCCGCGGGAGCGGCTCAAAGAATTCGTAGCCACCGGGGGCTGGGACCCGGACACCAGCGAGCCAGCACCCGAGCGCATCGAGTCATCGGACGCGGCCAGCGTCAACGAACACTCCCCAACCGTGAGTCCCCAGGAGGCGACAACGTGACCGAAACCGTGCTCAGCTCTGCCACCAAAGAGGTGGTGATCGGCTTCGACCGGCCGTTTGTGATGATCGGCGAGCGGATCAACCCCACCGGGCGCAAGCTGCTGACCGAGGAGATGAAGGTCGGAGACTTCAGCCGGGTGGAGGCCGACGCCTTGGCCCAAGTGGCCGCCGGCGCCCACATGCTGGACGTGAACGCGGGCATCCCGCTGGCCGACGAGCCCGCGCTGCTGGCCCGAGCCATCAAGCTGGTGCAGTCGGTGACCGATGTGCCCCTGTCCATCGACTCGTCGATCATCGAGGCGCTGGAGGCGGGCATCGCGGTGTACGACGGCAAGCCGCTGATCAACTCGGTCACCGGCGAGGAAGAAGTGCTGGAGCGGGTGCTTCCCCTGGTGGCCCGCCACAGCGCCGCGGTGGTGGCCATCTCCAACGACGAGACCGGCATCAGCGAGGATCCCGACGTCCGCTTCAAAGTGGCCCGCAAGATCGTGGAGCGGGCCTCCGACCACGGCATCCCCCGCTCAGATGTGGTGGTGGACCCACTGGTCATGCCCATCGGGGCCATGGGCACCGCGGGCCAGCAGGTGTTCCGCCTGGTGCGGCGCATCCGGGAAGAGCTCGGGGTGAACACCACCTGCGGAGCCAGCAACGTGAGCTTCGGCTTGCCCAACCGCCACGCCATCACCGGCACGTTTCTGGCTATGGCCATCGGGGCGGGAATGACCTCGGCCATCATGAACCCCCTGCACGGCGAGGTGAAGCAAGCGGTTATGGCCGCCGACGTTCTGGCCGGTCACGACAGGGACTGCATGGCGTGGATCGCCGAGAACCGGGATCCGACCGCGGCCGGGGAGGGGGCGGCCCGCCGTCGAGGAGGACGTCGCCGGGCCGCAGTATGAGCTCTGAGCACCGCGTGGTGTTCACCCCCAGTGGCATCGAGGCATCCGCCGCCGAGGGGTCGACGGTGCTGGACGCGGCTCGCACTGCCGGGGTGGACATCGACTCAGTGTGTGGGGGCCGAGGGCTCTGCGGACGCTGCCAGGTGTCCCCCAGCAATGGCCAGTTTGCCAAGTGGGGGCTGACGAGCACTGACGACGCCCTCTCCGCGCCCGGGCCCACCGAGCTCGACTACCGAGGGCGTCGCCCGTTGGAAGCAGACCATCGGCTGAGCTGTCAGGCCGCCGTGCTGGGCGACGTGGTGATCGACGTCCCGCCCCAGAGCCAAGTACACAGCCCGGTGGTGCGAAAGGCGGTCGATCTGGGCGAGATCACCCTCGACCCGGTGGTGACCCTCCACTATCTGGAACTGCCCATCGCCGTGCTGGGCGACGAGATCTCCGATGCCGAGCGGCTGGTCGGCGCTTTGGACCACGACTGGGACCTGTCCGACGTTGAAGTTCCCGCTTCAGTACTGCCCGCCTTGTCTTCGGCGATCGCAGCGGGGAGCGGGGCGGTCACCGCCGTGGTCCACACCCGACGGCAGTACTCAACACAAGCCGAAGACGGCGAGGTGGTCGAGCGACGGGTGCTCACGGTGCGACCGGGGTATTCCGATGCGGAATTTGGCGTGGCGGTGGACGTGGGCTCGACCACCGTGGCCGGCTACCTGCTGGATTTGGCCACTGGCGAGGTTGCTGCCACCGCAGGGCGCATGAACCCGCAGATCCGTTTCGGCGAAGACCTGATGAGCCGGGTGTCCTACGCCATGTTGAACCCCGGCGGCACCGCCGAGCTGACCACGGCGGTGCGGTCGGCCATCGACAACGTGATCGGCGAGCTCTGTGAGGCCGCGGCCATCGACCGGGCTGACGTCTGCGATCTCGTGGTGGTGGGAAATCCGATCATGCACCATCTGGTGCTGGGCATCGACCCCACCCCGCTGGGCGCAGCCCCGTTCACATTGGCCGTGCGCGACGGGGTGTGGGCCAACGCCAGCGACATCGAAGTGGACCTGCCCGGCGCATCCCTCTATGTGGGGCCGTGTATCGCCGGCCATGTGGGCGCCGACGCGGCGGCGGCCCTGCTGGCCGAAGGGCCGCACCGGTCCACCCGCCCTCAGCTGTTGGTGGATGTGGGAACCAATGCCGAGATCGTGCTGGGCGACGGCCAGAAGGTGTGGGCGGCGTCGAGTCCTACCGGGCCCGCATTCGAAGGCGCCCAGATCAGCTGCGGGCAGCGGGCCACCGCCGGGGCAATCGAAGGGGTGCGGATCGACCCGGCCACGCTGGAGCCCCGCTTCAAGGTGATCGGCTGCGACCTGTGGTCCGACGACCTCGGCTTTGAAGACGCGTTGGGTTCTCTGGAGGTGTCCGGGCTGTGCGGTTCGGGAATCATCGAGGTGATTGCGGAGATGTTCCTCGTCGGGATCATCGACCACCGAGGTGTCATCGGCGGTGAGTTGGCCGAGCGCAGCCCCCGCATCATAGCCGACGGTCGTACGTTTTCCTATGTGCTTCAAATCCAGCCGGTACCGCTGTTGGTGACCCAAAACGATGTGCGAGCAGTTCAGTTGGCCAAGGCCGCGCTACGGGCCGGCATCGACCTGCTCTTCGAGCACGCCGGGATCGCCGAGGTGGCCGACGTGAGGTTGGCCGGTGCGTTCGGCGCCCACATCAGTCCGGTTCACGCCATGGTGCTGGGCTTGGTGCCCGACGGGCCGGTAGAGGGGGTCAAAGGGGTGGGGAACGCCTCGGGGGCGGGCGCGGCCCGGATGCTGGTTTCGGGATCACAGCGGGCCGAAACCGAGCAAGCCGCCCGGGAAGTGGTCAAGATCGAGACCGCCACCGAGGCCCGTTTCCAGGAGTTGTTCGTGGCCGCCATGTCGCTGCCCCATGAGACCGCCCCCACCCCCCACTTGATGCAAGCGGTGGATTTGCCATCGCGACCAACAACCGATAGCGAGACTGCCGGACCCAAGCGGCGCAGACCAACCCGCCGGCGGCATGCGACTCAGGAGCAGCGATGAGCGAGCGACAAGGAAGGCGGGGCGGCGGTCGGGCCGGCCGCCAGGCGGCCCGGGCGGCCAGCCAGGTTTTGGCCGCCCCCGTGCTGGAGCGGCGCTTGGCGCCAGTGGAGATCATCGACGAGGCCGGCCTGGCTCAAATCGAGGAGAACGCCGAGACCATCCTGGCCGAGGTGGGCGTGGCCTTTCAGGACTTCCCCGAGGCTCTGGACCTGTGGCGGGACGCGGGTGCCGATGTCGACGGCGAGCTGGTGCGGTTCCCTCGGGGGCTGTGCCGCCAGATCGTGGCCGGTAGCGCCCCCGCCACCTACACCCAGCACGCCCGCAACCCCGAGCGCAGCGTGAGCATCGGCGGCAACACCACCGTGTTCGTCCCCAACTACGGCTCGCCATTCGTCACCGACCTGGACCAGGGCCGGCGCTACGCCACCCTGGCCGACTTCGAGAATGTGGTGAAGCTGGCCTACCGCCTCCCCCACCTGCACCACAGCGGCGGCACAGTTTGCGAACCGGTGGATGTGCCGGTGGAGGTGCGCCACCTCGACATGGTGTACGCCCACCTCCGCTACAGCGACAAGCCCTTCATGGGCTCGGTGACCAGCGCTGCCCGGGCCGCCGACTCGGTGGAGCTGGCCCGCATCGCCTTCGGCGGCGACCTGGCCGACCGCACGGTGATGACCTCGCTGATCAACGCCTCCTCCCCCATGCGCTGGGACGCCACCATGCTGGGCGCGGCCACCACCTACGCCCGGGCCAACCAGGCCAGCATCATCAGCCCGTTCATCCTGGCCGGGGCCATGTCGCCGGTGACGGTGGCCGGCCTGTGCGCCCAAGCCCTGGCCGAGGCCCTGTCGGGCATGGCCTACCTGCAACTGGTGCGGCCCGGATCGCCCGTCGTCTTCGGCACGTTCGCCTCGTCGATGTCGATGGCCACCGGTGCTCCCACCTTCGGCACCCCTGAGGCCGCCCAGGCCATCTTCGTCATGGCCGCTTTGGCCCGGCGCTGCGGGGTGCCGTTCCGCTCCGGCGGCCAGCTCACCGCCTCCAAGGCCGCCGATGCCCAAGCGGCCTATGAGTCGGCCCAAACGCTGTTGCCCACCGTGCAGGCCGGGGTCAACTTCGTGCTCCACGCGGCGGGGTGGCTGGAGGGGGGCCTGACGCTCGGCTACGAGAAGCTCATAATGGACGCCGACCAACTAGGCGCCATGGAGGTCCACGCCCGGGGGGTGGACCTCAGCGACAACGGCCAGGCCATGGAGGCGTTCCGCACCAACGCCCACGGCGACCACTTCTTGGGCAACGCCCACACCCTGGCCAACTTCGAAACCGCCTTCTGGCGCTCGGAAGTGGCCGACAACAACAGCTACGAGCAGTGGTCCGAGGAGGGCTCCCTCACCGCCGCCCAGAGGGCCAACACCCGCTGGAAAGAACTGCTGGCCGACTACCAGCCGCCACCCATCGACGACGCCGTCAACGCCGAGCTGCAAGATTTCATCGCCCGCCGCAAGGCCGAGATCGCTAGCGAACCGGAGTAATGCCCCGCCAGAGACCTGGGAGGTAAAGCCATGGCCGAACAGTTGAGCGGGCGGTGCATGTGCGGGGCCGTGAGATACGTGATCGACGGGCCGGCCCGGGGGGTGTGGAACTGCCACTGCGACCGGTGTCGGCGCTGGACGGGGCACTTCACCGCCGCCACCAGCTGTCGCCGAGACCATCTTCGCCTGATCGCCGACGAGACGCTGGAGTGGTACCACCCCGAAGAATGGCCCGATGTGGCTTACGGCTTCTGTCGACGGTGCGGAAGCTCGCTGTTCTGGAAGGTAATTGCCCCGCCTCCCGGAGAGTCGGAGCGGAAACTGGACACCATTGAGATCTGGGCCGGATCTCTCGACCCTCCTACCGGGCTGTCCACCGAGCTGGTGATATACGCCGAGGACGCATCCGACTACCACACGCTCACTCCCGGAATCGAGACTCTGGACCGCGACTAGCAAGAAATACTTAAAAATCACCGTTCCGCATTGCGGAACAGGACCGGTTTGCGGGGTATCCTGCGGATATGGCGGTGCAGTCGGTTGAGCGGGCGTTTTTGCTGCTTCGCACGCTGGCCCAAGGGCCATTGGGAGTGACCGATCTAGCCGAGAAGGTGAAACTGCCCAAGAGCACCGTGGCCCGGCTGCTGGCCGCTCTGGAAGCCGAGAACGCCGTAACCCAAATGGAGGCCGGGGGGGCGTACCAGCTGGGCGACGGGCTGATCGACATAACCGGAGCGGCGTCGGGCACCCGCAACCTCATCACCGCAGCCCGGCCCCACTTGCTGGAGTTGACCGACGCGCTGCATGAGGTGGCCGGACTGTCGATCATCGACCACGGTCAGGCCTACTACCTGGACCAGACCCACATCTCCTCCGACATCCAAATCCGAGACTGGACCGGCGAATATTCCCCGCTGCACGCGGTGGCCTCGGGGCTGGTCATGCTGGCCCACCTCCCCGCCGACCAGCAGGAGGAGTGCCTTGGCCAACCCCTTGAGGCCTGCACCCAGTGGACAGTGGTTGACCCCGATGCGATCCGAGATCGCCTCGCCCAAGTGCGCAGCCTGGGATATGCCTGGGTGTACGAGGAGTTCGTGGAAGACCTGAACTCGGTGGCCGCCCCGGTGCTAAGCAAGGACGGCCATCCCCTGGCCGCACTCCACATTCAGGGCCCCGCCTTCCGCTTCCCCGACCCCGATCTGGCCCACGACCACGGCCTGGCCGTCGCCGCCGCCGCCAATCGCCTCGCCTCCCAGCTCACCGCCTGATCAAGCCGAATGCGGCCAACAGGGCGGGCCAGGTATCATGTCTTGTCTAGTCAGATCAATATGACTAGATTAGTCATATGAGTTCGGTGTCGGTATCTGACTTGAAGGCGAACCTGTCCCGCTATCTGCGCGAGGTGCGCCGTGGCGGCGAGATCCAGGTTCTTGATAGAGGTAATCCGGTCGCCCGGCTGGTCCCACCGGCCAATATCGGCGACAGCCATAGAGAGCGGCTGATCAGCGCAGGAGTTTTGCGCCCGGGCCAAGGAGACTCGGCGGCGATCCTGGAAGAGCCGCCTCTAGAGCTGCCAACCAGCATCTCCGAGGCCCTAGATCAAGACCGTGCCGACCGCTTGTGAGGTACTGGGATGCTTCAGCGCTTGTCCCTCTGATCGTCTCGGAATCGGGCACCAACCTGGCCCGATCCTGGTTGGCCGACGACAGCGCCATCGTGACCTGGGCGTGGACGCGTGTAGAGATCGCCAGTGCAATCGAGCGTCGGACTCGGGAGGGAGCGCTGTCGCGTCGGGACCGACGACAGGTTCTCGAGCGGTTGGATTTCATTGCCAATACTTGGGATGAGGTCACCGAGATACTGGCTGTGAGGTCGCGTGCCAGCTTGCTTCTGGCCCGGCATCCCCTGAGGGCCGCTGATGCCGGACAGCTCGGTGCGGCCCTGATGGTCAACGAGCAGCTAGAAGGAGGGTCACTGCCCTTCATGTGCTTGGACCGCCGCCTGTCAGAAGCAGCCGAGCTCGAAGGGCTAGCAATCGCAGACGTGTGAGCCACCCCACAACTGCAAGTGCTGCTGAGCCATGCCAGCCTTAGGCGCGACGGCGCTTGATCTCTTCGGTGATGGCGGGGATTACTTCGTGGAGGTCGGCGATGACTGCCCAGTCGGCCTTAACCACCATGTTGGCTTCGGGGTCGATATTGATGGCCAGGATGCGCTTGCTGGCCTTGGCTCCCACCCAGTGCTGGATGGCGCCGGAAATGCCCGAGGCGATGTAGATCTCGGGGGTGATGCGGGTGCCGGTCTGGCCCACCTGATCGGAGTGGGGCCGCCAGCCGTTGTTGGTCACCGCCCGGCTGCAACCCACCCGGCCGCCCAGCATGGCCGCCAGCTCCTCCAGGGGAGCGAACGCCTCGGGCGATCCCACGCCCCGGCCGCCGCCGATCACCACCGGGGCGGTCGACAGGGTGACCCCGGCTTCCAAAACCACCCGGTCTTTGACCATGGTGCGAGCCAGCGACGGGTCCAGGTCGACTTCCACTGCCTGGGCGACAGGTTCAACCGCCGCCTCAGCCTGCTCGGCAGCCAGCGTGTGCAAGCCACTGGTTAACAGGGGCCGCTCGGAAACTAGCCGGGCGTCCTCCAGTAGCGAGCCGCCCCATTGCTGGCGGGTGATAGCCCACTCCCCTGCCCCTCCGTTAAGGTCTACTTCGAGGCAGTTGGCCACCATGGGCAGATCGAGTCGGGCGGCCACCTGGGCCATGATCTCGTTGCCCCGCTCGCTGCCTCCGGCCAGCACTGCCCCCGGATTCAGTTGTCGAATCATCTCGGCTGCGGCTTCGCCCCAGGCCTCGGGGCCGAAGTCACTCAGCACGTCGTGGACGGCGGTGTACACCGCCTCGGCACCGAAGGCGCCAGCTTCAGACACCAGTTCAGCGTCGTCGGCGCCGATCAGCGCGGCATGCAGCGGCACTCCCATCTGGGCTGCCAGCTTCCGCCCGAAGGTCAGCGCCTCCCGGGCGGCCTCGTCCATGGCGCCCCGGTCGTGCTCCAACACCACGAGCAGCATCACACCACTCCCAGTTCTTCCAACACGTCCACCACGGCCGGAGCTGCCTCGGGGCTGTTCCCCAGGATCACCGTCTCGGTAACCGTCTCCCTCGGCCGGTGCAATCGCACCAGCGACTGCCCGCCGGGTTCGGCCTCGGAGCCCTGCTCGGCGATCTCCAGCTTCTTGGACGCCAGCCGGCCCCGCATGGTGGGGTACCGGGGCAGGTTGATGCCCTCTTTGACCCCGACGGCGGCGGGCATGGGCATCTCGTACACCTCGAAGCCGCCGTCGATCTCCCGTCGGGCCCGAACCACGCCGCCTCCGGCCTCGGTATCCACCTCGATGCCCTTGATGCCGTTGACGATGGGTCGGCCCAGGGCATAGGCCACCCGCACCCCCACCTGAAACCCCCCGGAGTCGGCCGACTCGTTGCCGAACACCAATAGGTCGAAGGGGCCGTCAGCCGCCTCCAAGCCCCGGATGGCGTCGGTGAGCGCAACTGCGGTGCGCTGGGGGTCCCAGGCCGAGCCATCGGTGGCCACCAGCACGCCGTGGTGGGCTCCCACCGATGCCGCGTACCGCAGCTGATCGGCCGCCTCGGCCGGGCCCAGCGTCAGCACGGTTACCTCGCCACCGTGGCGCTCGGTGATCTGCACCGCTTCCTCCACCCCGCACTCCTCGTGGGGGCTGGTGGCGAAGCCCAGATGGGAGGCGTCCACCGCCAGCCCATCGTCTGTCACGTTGATCTTGGCCCCCGGGGCCGGCACCCGCTTGACGCAGCACAGGATCCTCATGGCCAATTCGCTTCCTCAGCCCCTCAAACGGGTGTCTTCGGGGTCGAACACCGCGCCGGTGCTGGCCACCTTCACCGGGAACAGCTCATTCATGTACATAACCTGGAGGTCGGTGCCCGGCTGGGCCAACTCCGCCGGCAGATAGGCCATCAGCAGGTGCTTGTCAACCGATGGTCCCGGCCCGGCGGTGGTCACCCGCGACACCCGCCCGTGGGAGTCGGTGATCCGCTGGCCGTCCTGGGTCAGGATCGGCTCGTTGCCCCCCTGCATGTAGCGCTTGCGCCCCTGGCCGTCGGTCTGATCCTCCACCGTGAGCACGCACATCGACACTTCGGGGTCGCCGGCTTCTCGGGCGGCCAAGTACGGCTCCTTGCCGATGAACGGGGCAGCCTTCACCTTGGGGCGGGCCAGGCCTGCCTCCAGCGGGTTGTACTCGCTCTCCAGCTCGGCCCCCATGAGCCGGTAGCCCTTCTCCAGGCGCCCGGAGGTGCCGTACACCCCGCCGCCGGTGGGGCGCAGCCCGTAGTCGGCGCCCACCGCCATGAGCGCGTCCCACAGCACCGGGCCGTCGTCCCAGGCGGCGTAGATCTCCCAGCCGGTGTCACCCACATAAGAGATGCGGAACAGCGTGGCCGCAATGGTGCGGCCCCCGCAGTTCAGCTCCACGTCCACCAGCGAGCCGTAGGGCGAGCCGGCCTGGCTGAGGTCTTGGCTGGTCAGCGCGCCGATCACGTGGGGGGCGTTGGGACCCCACACCCCGAGGGTGGTGATCTGGTCGGTGATGTTGGCGAAGCTCACCGAGCCGTCGGTGGGCAGGTGGCGACGGGCCCAGAACTCGTCGCGGCCGCCGTCGAACACCCCGGTCACGATGCGCACCCGCTCGTCGCCCATCCGCATCATGGTCAGGTCGGAGTGGAACCCGCCGTCGGGGGTCAGCCACGGCGTGTAAATCGAGCGGCCCACCGGCACGTCAATTTTGTTGACCGCCAGGTAGTCGGCGTAGGCCACCGCGCCCGGACCGGTCAGCTCGAATATCTGGAAAGCGCTGAGGTCGACCATCCCGCAGTTCTCCCGCAGGTTGAGGTGCTCGGCCACGGTGATGGGGCTCCACCACCGGGCGTCCCACTCCACCTCCCGGCCCTCCACCTCGTAGCGGTCCACCAGATCGGCGTTCGACTCGAACCACTGGGGCCGCTCCCAGGTGCGAGCCTGGAAGAACTCGGCGCTCAGCTCCTGCTGGCGGGAGAAATAGGGACTGACCCGCAGGTTGCGGCGGCTCTCCCACTGCTCTTGGGGGTGGACGATGCCGTAGGTCTTGTTGAAATGCTCCGCGGCCCGGTCCCAGATGTGGTCGTCGCCCCGCTCCTCGGGATAGAAGCGGGACACATCCGCGCCGTGGACGTCGATCACCCGGGGATAGCCGAATGTCATCCACTCGGCCACCACTTGGGCCATGCCCGGCCCCTCCTTGACCCAGATGGCCGCGGCCGACCACAGGTTGCGAACCTCGGGAAGCTCCCCCAAACACGGCATGGCGTCGGGGGTGAGCGACAGCAGGCCGTTGATGGCGTACTTGATCTCGGCGTCGCCCAGCATGTCCATGAGGTCGATGGCCTGCTCCATCTGGAGGTCGAAGTCGTCGGGGGTGAACGGCATCTCGGTGGGCGACAGGGCGGCTTCCTCGTTGGAGGGGATGTCGTCGGGGTGGTGGAAGATGGGCCGGTGGGCGTACGAGCCCACCTCCATCGAACCGGCCGACTGGCGCTCGTAGCAGAAGGTGTCCATGTCCCGCACAATGGGGTAGCCGATCTCGTTGTTGGTCTCGGCCAGGATGTCTAGCGGGCCGACGTCGGCCATCTGATGCACGGCGGGAACCAGCGGGATGTAGGCATCGGCCATGTTGGCCACCCGGTTCGACCACACGCCGCTGGCAATCACCACGTACTCGGTCTCGATAGTGCCCTTGTCGGTTACCACCGCCTTGACGGTGCGGTCACCGGGGTTGGGGCCGTCCTCGGTGATGATGTCGAGCACCTCGGTGTTGGCCGCCACATGGCAGCCGCCGTTCACCGCCACGTTGCGCATCTGGGTGCCGGTCTCCAACGAGTCGACCACCGACACCGTGGGGCAGTAGAAGCCCTCCAAGACGATGTCGGTGTTGACGAACGGCACCAGCTCCTTGACCTCGTCGGGGGTGAGCAGGTGGGCCTCGATGCCCCAGGCGACAGCCGAGGTCATGCGACGCTTGAGCTCGTCGACGCGCTCTTGGGTGCGGGCCACCTCAATGCCCCCCGAGTCCACCGAGAGCCCCAGGTCTCGGTACTGGTTGGCGCTCTGCTCCCCCAGCAGACACATCTCCTTGTTGTGGTCCACCGGGAAGATGAAGTTGGAGGCGTGGCCGGTAGAACCGCCGGGGTTGGGCAATGGGCCCTTGTCCAGCAGCACCAGGTCGGTCCAACCCAGCTTGCTCAGGTGTCCGACCAGGCAGTTGCCCACGATTCCCGCGCCGATAACAACACACTTGGCTTTTTCGGGGACCTCAGCCATGTCCTGCCTCCATTGTTTCCGTCGTGTGGCCCTTGCTCGACTTCTCGCCCATCGTCATGCCCAACTCGCTTCCTCAACAGGCCGTGCTGCCTGCAAGTATTGCACTTCTGGTCCGTATTATGGTACAGTTCCGTTATGCGGAACGACTCGGCCAGTCTATCGCGGTGGGAAGAACCGCAACCGACCGGTCCGAATCCCGACGTTCAGGAGCTTATTCGCAGCGCGGTCTTCGAGATCATCCCGCTGAACAGCGCCCCAGAAGCCATCGACGCGCTTCCCCCGAATTCACGGGTTTCGGTGACCGCATCGGCCGCCAAGGGTCAAAACGCCACGCTGGATCTGGCCCAAGAGCTGATCAAGCGGGGGCATCACGCCATCCCCCATTTCTCTGCCCGTTTGATGAGGGACCGTGGCCAAGTAAAGGATCTGGCCGACTGGGCCAAGGACAACGGGGTTACCACCGCCTTCGTGATCGGCGGGGACGCCACCGAGCCGGGTGCCTATCACGATGCCCACAGTTTCATGAAGGACCTGTTCGAGCACGACCACGGCCTCGACACGGTGGGAATTGCCGCCTATCCCGACGGCCACCCCCTCATTGGCGAGGACGAGCGCCGCAGCGCCTTGTTCGCCAAGCAGGAGCTGCTGACCGAGGCCGGCCTGCGCGGGTATTGCAGTACCCAGATGTGCTTCGATCCGGCCAAGATCATCGCCTGGCTCAAGGCCGAGCGGAATGACGGACTGACGCTGCCGGTGCATCTGGGCATTCCCGGCGCAGTGGAGCGCACCAAGCTGCTCACCATCGGCGCCCGCCTCGGCGTGGGCCAGTCGCTTCGCTACCTCCGCAAGAACCGCCGCTCCATGGCCAAGCTGCTGGGCTCATCGGCCCACGATCCCTCCGACCTGCTAGAGGCTCTCAGCAGCCAGCTCGCCCCCCTGGGCATCGACGGCCTGCACATCTTCACCTTCAACCAGGTGGCCACCACCGCCGCCTGGCGCCAAGCCCTCCTCCACAGCTAACCAGCCTGAGCGCCCGGCTCTGCTCGGGTAGAAGTAGGGTTCCAGGAGCATTGAGCTCGGGGAGTCCTGAATGAAGCACTTCACACTGCGAGGGGGAACCGTCGTCGACGGCACCGGAGGACCGGCGCGGCGGGCCGATGTGACGGTGGCCGACGGGCGAATCGCCGAGGTCGGCGACATCCCCCGAAACGGCGGCGACACCGATGTGGATGTGTCGGGGCTGGTGGTGTCGCCGGGGTTTGTGGACATCCACACCCACTTCGACGCCCAGGTGTTCTGGGATCCCGACCTCACCCCGTCGTCGTGGCATGGGGTCACCACCGTGGTGCAGGGGAACTGCGGGTTCGGGATCGCCCCCACCAAACCCGAGGACCGCGACTTGGTTATGGAAACCCTGGAGCTGGTGGAGGGGATGCGGGTCGACACCCTGCGGGAGGGCATCGACTGGTGCTTCGAGACGTTCCCCGAGTATCTGGACGCCGTGCGAGCACTGCCCAAGCGGATCAACCTGGGGGCATTCGTGCCCCACTCCATGGTGCGGCTCTACGTGATGGGTCCCGACGCCGCCTTTTCCCGGACCGCCACCGACGCCGAACTGGCCGAGATCCGCCGACTCACCCGGGAAGCGATGGACGCCGGGGCGGTGGGCATTTCCACCTCCCAGGCGCCGTCGCACCAAGGACCCCAGGGACGGCCAGTGCCCAGCCGATTCGCCGATATCCGGGAGGTGGCCGCCCTGGTGGAGACGCTTGCCGAGGTCGGCCGGGGCATCATCGAGATCACCTACGGGCCGCTGATGGAGATCGAGGAAGTGGCCCAATTGTCGCGAGACCATGGCGTGCCCATCACCTGGGGCGCGGTGCTCCCCGGCCTGTTCGGCCCGCCCGGATCAGCCATGGACATGCTGGAGCGGGGCACCTCGGTGGGCGGCCAGCTGTGGCCCCAGACCAGCACCCGGTTCATCACTACCCAGATGAGCCTGGAGAACCCCTACCAGTGGAGCCGGGTGCCCGCGTTCTCCGAGGTGCTGGGCCGGGGCACAGACGCCATGGCCGCGGCCTACGCCGACCCCGCCTGGCGAGAGCGGGCCTTGGCGCAGATGGAGTCCATCGCCGACCAGACCGACTTTCTCGACGGCGACATCCAGGGCTACTTCCGACGCACTTCGGTGGAGGAAACCGGCTGCCATTTCGACCTGCGGGGTGTTCCGCTGGCCGATGTGGCCGCGGCCCGGGGCGGCCACCCGCTGGAGGTGATGCTGGACTTGGCCTTGGAGGATGGCCTTGCCACCCGATTCCGCAACCTGCCCCGCACCGACAAGGCCGAGCTGACCGAGTTGGTCACCGACCCCCGCACCGTTCTCGGCGCCCACGATGCCGGGGCCCACGTCGACATGCTGTGCGACTCCTGCTACCCGAGCTACACCCTCCGCTACTGGGTGCGAGAGGAGCAGGCCATGACCCTGGAGCAGGCGGTATGGCGGATGAGCGGCCAGCCCGCCGCCCTGTGGGGGCTGGCCGACCGAGGCACGATCGAAGAGGGCAAAGCCGCCGACCTCGTGGCCTTCGACCTCGACACCGTGGGCGAGACCCACCCCGAGAGAGCCTGGGACTTCCCCGCCGACGGCGACCGCCTCATCGCCCGCAGCCAAGGCATCGAGCACATCTGGGTCAACGGCACCCCCACCCGCCAGAACGGCACCGACCTCGAAGGCGCCACGCCGGGAATGGTGATCGACTCCTGCTAGGGAGCGGCGTTCCCCTCCCCTCCAGTCGCTCCAAAATCCCAAAACCGAAGAGGCTGGTGAGGTCTGCTGGCGTGGGGGAATTTCGTTGGCGCGCTGGTTGCCGGGGATGCGACGTTGGTCAGATGGACAGGTGGTACACGTCCGATCACCATTTCGGGCATTCCAACATCATCAGGTACTGCGGTCGTCCGTTTGTCGATGCCGACGCAATGGACAAAGAGATGGTCGCCCGCTGGAACGACGTGGTGGCCGACGAAGACGAAGTGTGGATCCTCGGTGATCTGGTGATGGGCAAGAAGGATCAGGGGCTAGCCGGCCATGTCGCGCGCCTCAGGGGGCGCAAAATCCTGGTGCCCGGTAACCACGACCGGTGCTGGCAGGGCCACAAAGACCACCGCTGGGAGCGGGCCGACTACTACCGCATCGGCGGGATAGAGAAGATCATCGACAACCCCGAGCCCCACATAATCGCCGGGCAGGCAGCGCGCCTCAGCCACTTCCCGTACAAGCTCGACGCCCGCCACGACATGAAATACACCCAGTGGCGCCCCCAAGACGACGGAGGCTGGCTGCTACACGGACACATCCACGAGAAATGGCGCCAACAACACCGCCAGATCAACGTCGGTGTCGACGCCTGGAACTTCGCCCCCGTCTCGGAGCAAGCCATCGCCGACCTCATCAAGAGAGGCCCCTCGAACACCCCCATCGCCAACCAAACGTGAGCCGACCTCGAACCACCCCGCTAAGCCGACGATGTAAGAGCCCCCGCCTGGCCAGTCAGGGGCTTGGCGGAGACGGGACTGTCCAGAGAACAAATGGACGCTGATACGCTGAGTTGGCAACCGGTCAAGGGTCAACTAGTATGAGATACATGGAAATTGGGTGAAAGGAAGGCAAGTATATGGCGGATGCACAAACACCGGAGCGCCAGCGCAGGCCCAAGGAGGAGACCGCTCGGCTCGGGAGAGAGATCTACGACCGGGACATCAAGGCGCAGGTGGAACCGGACCACAACGGCGAGTACGTGGCTATCGACGTCGAGACCGGCAACTGGATTCTGACCGAAGACCTTCTGTTCGCAGGGAGGCGCCTCCGCGAGCAGTATCCCGACGTCGTAGACGCATATCTGCATCGGGTTGGGCATAGGGTGGTACGCCACTTTGGGGGGCGACCTTGGCGGGGGACGGAGTGATAGAAGGCGTGGTGAACTCCTCCTATGAGGCCGTCATCCCCCTCTCCCTACAAGGTCCGGTGGGGATGCCACAGGAGCTTGAAGCCGTGGTCGACACGGGCTTCAACGGATACCTCTCAGTGCCGTCTTCGCTCGTGGCGGAGTTGGGATTGGTCTTCAGCATCACCAACTGGGCGGTTTTGGCAGACGGCAGCGAAGTGTCATTCAACACCTACGAGGCCACGGTGCAGTGGGAAGGCCAACCGCGGAGTGTCATGGTCGACGAAGCGGACACCACCCCGCTCGTGGGCATGCTGCTGATGGACGGGCATGAATTGAGCATCCAGGTTTACGACGGGGGCGGCGTGCGTATAGAGGCCGCCGCGTAAACGTACAGCCGCCTAGTGGGCTCGGCTGTTTGGTTGAGCATTCCACCCTCGGCCCATGATCCGTTGTCCTACAGTCGGATCCTCATCAGATGGTCGTTGAAGGCAGTTCATCCGGCTGGCGGCTGGCAGAGGGTGGCACGTAGTTGTCGTCGCTGTCTCAACCCACGCGCAGTTAGTTATTGGAAATCGGAGGCTCGTCTAGCGGCTTCGGAGGGCCATAGCCGCTCCGTTTGAATCCCAGGCTCTGCTCGTCTTCGTATCTATCAGTAGCCCACTTCAAGCTTTTGCATATGTGAAGGTCATCAGCCAACAGGTCTTGCCCACTCACAATGGCATCCACGGTCTGCTCATCTTCTGGACCGTTGGCGGGGCGATCTCTCGTCTCCTCAAACAGCTCGTAGGCCTGCTCTCTTGGCAATGGATACGACAACCGCTTCACGCTCCAACCCTAACTGGCAGGCCCTACCGAATTGTGAATGCGATACCTGCGGAGCCGCCCGTCGGCGACAGGCGAGCACGGCCCACGCCGATGCCAGTTCCCAAGTGTGGTGAGCGAGCCATCGAGCCGACTATGGCAGCGTCCTAACGCCGCCGCCCGGGGCCACTGCTGTGTAGGTCGGTCGAGCGTGTCTAGTCCGTTCTATGGGGGGTGCCCTGGGATTAGCATTGCCATGCGCTGAAGATGCTGGAGGAGGGCGCCTTGCCAAGACTGAACTTCAAAGGAAGGGTGTTCGTCGAAAACCACCATCTGGCGGTGCCTTTCCACGAGCTGCTGCCGGTGCGAGACAAGGGGCTAAGCGAACAGGCGAGCCTGCACGACAACCTGATCGTGCACGGCGACAACCTCGCGGCTCTGAAGTCCCTGCTGCCGACCTACCACGGCAAGGTGAAGTGCATCTATATCGACCCGCCGTATAACACGGGAAAGGAAGGTTGGGCGTACAACGACAAGGTTAATTCGCCCCTTATGCAGGACTGGCTGGGGCGCGTGGTGGACCGCGACGACCTGACCCGCCACGACAAATGGTGCTGCATGATGTTGCCCCGACTCAAGCTTCTGCGCGAGCTGCTCCGGGAGGATGGCGTGATCTTCGTGTCGATCGATGACAACGAGGTGCATCACCTGAGCTGTCTGATGGATGAGGTGTTCGGAGAGAACAACCGTGTGGGGCAGATCATCTGGCATGGCTCTACCGACAACAACCCGACGAACATCGCCACCGAGCACGAGTACATCGTTTGCTACGCCGCCAACAAGCCGGAGCTAGAGGAAGTGTGGAAGTCGGCGAGCTTTGGGCCAAAGGAAGTGCTTCAGCGCATCGGTGCCGAGCTTCTCGAATCTCATCCGGAACCGGAGGAGCGACAGCAGGAGTACTCACGGTGGCTAAGGGAACACAAGGCGCAGGTTCGGCCCCTTGATCGCTACAAGTTCATCGACGAGGGCGGCGTCTTCACTGGCAGCCAAAGCGTTCACAACCCGGGCCGCGAAGGCTACAGGTATGACGTGATCCATCCTAAGACCGGCAAGCCCTGCAAGGAACCCCTGATGGGCTACCGCTTTCCGCTTTCCACAATGAACGAAATGTTGGCGGAAGATCGCGTGATTTTTGGAGCCGACGAAACGAAGATCATCGAAATCAAGGCATACGTCGACGACTACGAGGCCAAGCTAGGAAGCGTCATCCAGGGGATCGACTCGCGTCGAGGAGCAAACGAGATGCGAGGGATTTTCCCGGAAGTGCTCCAAGTCTTCAAGAACCCCAAACCCTCAACGCTGATCGCTGAATTGCTTTCCTTCGCTACGGATCCGGATTCCATCGTTCTGGACTCCTTCGCTGGCTCTGGCACCACAGCCCAAGCAGTACTAGCTGTAATGCCCATGGACCTTGTTGACGGTTCGGGTCCTTTGATGGGTTGAGCCTCCGTGGCAGTGTGGGTCTGTTGTGATCCCGGACTGCGAACGGAGGCTCAGTGAACGACAGTAGTGCAGCGACGGCTCGGAGGGGTGCGCCGCGTCCGCGGTTGTCGCCGCATTCGAGGCTGGTGATGGTCGAGCGGGTGGCCGCCGGCCAGTCGATGACGGCGGTGGCGGCCCAGATGGGCTGTTCGCGCCAGACGGTGGACAAGTGGGTGCGCCGGTACGAGGCCGAGGGGCCAGCCGGTTTGGCGGACCGCTCCAGCCGGCCCCGCTCGTCTCCGGCGAAGACCCCTGATCGAATCGAGCAGAAGATCTGCCGGCTGCGGCGCAACAAGCGGCTGGGGCCGCAGCGTCTGGCCGCCCGGGTGGGGGTGCCTGCTTCGACGGTGCACCGGGTGCTGTGCCGCCACGGCCTGAACCGCCTCGGCTGGATCGACCGTCCGACCGGCCAGCGGGTGCGCCGCTACGAGAAGGCCCACCCCGGCGAGTTGGTCCACATCGACGTGAAGAAGGTCGCCAAGGTGCCCCCGGGCGGCGGGTGGCGGGTCCACGGCAGGGGCTCCCCCAAGGCCAAGCGCAAACGCCGCCTCGGGTACACGTACCTGCACGTCGCCGTCGACGACCACAGCCGCGTCGCCTACGTCGAGGCGCACGACAACGAGCGCGGCGACACCGCCGCAGCGTTCTGGCGCAACGCCCGCTGCTGGTTCAACAAGCTCAACGTCGGCATCGACGCGGTCATGACCGACAACGGCCGCAACTTCACCTCCAAGGCCTTCGCCGACGCGCTCGCCCAAAACCGCACCGAACACCGGCGCACCCGACCCTACCGGCCCCAGACCAACGGCAAAGTCGAGCGGTTCAACCGGACCCTCGCAGACGAGTTCCTCTACAACTACAAATTCAGATCAGAGTCCGACCGCCGACGCCGACTCCAGACCTGGGTCCACAACTACAATCTCCACAGGCACCACACCGCCATCAACGGCACACCAGCCAGCCGCGTCAACAACCTCTATGAACATTACAACTAGCCCAGAACCGCCAAGACGGCGGTACCCGTCGCTTCATCCTCATCGAATTTGAGGATTACGCCGACAGCATCACCGCCGAGCGAGTCCGCCGAGTCATCGAAGGGGTCCCAGATGTGAATGACGAAGTTCTAAGGGCCGGGCTCGGTGGCGCCTTCAGCTTTTTCGAACTCGGGCGCCCCATGCGCCAGGAGTCGCTCCTTGACGGCTCTCACCTACCGTCGTGGGAAAAACTCGCGTCGTACATTTTCTTCACCGCGACTGGACAGGAATTCGACCCGGTCGAAACCAAACGGGAGACCGGGTTCGTTGGACGCACCGAATCCCACGACGTATTCCTCATCTACGAACCGGACGTCGAGCAGCTCAAGAGTCTGGCCCTATCGCTGCCGGTGGCCCGGACCCTTCCAGCAGGATCTCGGCGCAAGCTCGTCTTTGCTCCAACCAAGTACCTCGACCGCGAGTTTCTTCACCAATACCGAATCGACTTCCAGCAGCTCCCCTTCCAGATCTACGAAGCCATTGAGAGGCTAGAAATTTGATTCTGAAGGAATACCAGCAGCGGGCACTGGCGACAGTCCGCTCTTTTCTTGAAGAACTCGCGGCGTGGCGGGAGAAGGAAGCAGAAGCCCGAGGACTGGATCCCGACTTCGAGTTCGACTGGGTGCAGCGGGCCTGGTCCAAGACCATAACTGGGCGAACTTACCGTCCCCGCCGCAACGGTCTTAACGAACAACTGCCCGCCTTCTGCCTCAAGATCCCAACGGGGGGCGGCAAGACGTTGCTTGCGACGCGGGTCATCGGTCTTGTCAACGCGCTCTTTCGGGGGAATCGGCGCGGCTTGGTGCTGTGGATCGTGCCAACGACGCAGATCTACAACCAGACGCTTAAGGCGCTCAAAGACCTCGACCACCCCTACCGCCAGCAACTCGATCTGTCGTCGGGCCAACGCACGCTCATCTTCGAGAAAACCACAGCCTTCGGGCCCCGCGATGTCGCCGAGAACCTATGTGTCCTCTTGCTCATGCTGCCGTCGGCCAACCGGCAAACAAAGGACACGCTGCGAATGTTCCGAGACAGCGGAGGCTTCGACCAGTTCTTTCCGGCTGACGACGACCCAGTCGCGCATACCAAGCTCCTTGACGACTTTCCCAATCTTGACACTTTCGAGCAGGCGGCCGGTTTGTGGGGCCGGTACGTCAAGAGTTCCCTCGGGAACACTGTGCGGGTCCTGCGCCCGCTGATCATTCTCGACGAAGGGCACAAGGCGTACAGCGCCAGTGCTAAAGCGACTCTGGAAGGTTTCAACCCCTGCATGATCGTCGAACTGTCGGCCACGCCAGCCAGAGGCGCCAACGTGCTCGTGGAGGTCCTTGGCCGAGACCTCAACGCGGAAGAGATGATCAAGCTGGACTTGCACATCCGCAATAAGGCGAGCGGCGACTGGCGCGACACGCTGTTGGATTCAGTGGAGCATCGTAGGCAGCTCGAGGCCGAGGCACGGCGCCATGAGGCCGATTCCGGAACCTATATCCGGCCTATCTGCGTCATCCAGGTGGAGCGAACTGGAAAGGAGCAGCGCAAGCCGGGATATGTACATACAGATGATGTGCGCGAATACCTGCTTCAACACCCGGGCATCGCCCCGGAGCACATCGCCATAAAGACGAGTTCGACGGACGAACTCAAGGAGGTTGACGACGTCGGTGGCTTGATGTCACGCGACTGCCCAATCCGCTTCATCATCACCAAACAAGCTCTACAGGAGGGCTGGGACTGCCCCTTCGCCTATGTACTAACCATCCTTGCCAACCCAACCTCGAAGACCGGGCTAACGCAACTTGTGGGGAGGATCTTGCGTCAGCCCTACGCGTGCAAGACGGGAGTAGCTCACCTCGACGAGAGCTACGTGTTCTGCTACAGCCGGCGTGGAGCAGACGTACTCAAAGAGGTACGAAAGGGATTCGGCCTAGAGGGCCTTCAGGGCCTCGAAGGCAAAGTCCTCGAAGACAAGGAAAAAGGCCCTGAAGACAGCCACGAACCTACCGAGAGCACGATTACGACACGGCAGCGGGCGGAGTATCGAAAGTCGGCGCGCCAGCTAGTGCTGCCAGCGTTCATGATCAAGGACGCCGACGGTTGGCGCTTGGTCCACTATGAGGCGGACATCCTGTCACGATTGCCGTGGGACGAAATCGACCTCTCGCCGCTGGAGGCTCTGACGCTGAATGAGAGGCGAACAGACGATCACTACTTGCGAGCGAACCTCAGCGGGGAGTCGAAAGTTCCGAAGCCGGAGGCCGGCCAGAGTGCCCACCCAGGACAAAACGGATCCTCCGAGACTGCCGACTCCGTCAGGGGTGGCGATCCGGTAGACTTCTTCTTCGCGGCTAGTCACCTCTTGGATATGGTTCCCAACCCATGGCGAGGACGCGAACTGGCCATCCGTGCATTTGAGAGCTTGCTCAAGCGTTATCCCACCCCACAGATTGCTGCGAACTACACCTTCGTGCTCGAAGAATTGCGCCGACAAGTCGAGATGGAGCGTGACCGCCTGTCACGCGAGGTCTTCGAAGGGTTGCTGGCGTCGGGACAAATGAGATTCCTAGTCGTCGGCGATGGCCTCAGCTTCAATCGCCTTCCCAGTGAAATAGAGGCGCCGAGGGCAAAACAAGCGAACCGCGACGACGGCGCCTCCTACCAACACAACCTTTTCGACGTAACCACGGAGGACGATCTCAACGACTACGAAAACCAAGTCGCGACCTACCTAGATGCCCAGGCGAGGCTGTTCTTCTGGTACCGCAACCGTGCCCGCAAGGACTATTACGTACAGGGCTGGAAGCCACGCCGGATCTACGCCGATTTCATTGTGACACTGCGAGATGACGAGTCCGGGGCAGACAACGACTTCCACCAGGTCTTTGTGGTCGAGACCAAGGGAGGCCATCTGAAGGAGGCAGAGGACACGGAGTACAAGCGATCTGTCTTCGACATATGCAGCGACCATGCCCGCAAGGCCGACTGGGCCGAGTTCGTACCCACCATGCAGAACAAGGTGATGCGCTTCGAGGTCGTCGACCAAGACGAGTGGCAGGCGCGCCTAAACGAAATGCTATTCGCAGGAGACGAACTTTGAATAACGCATGCCCAGCCCCACACCGGCGTCCTCAATGGCAAAGGGAGCCACCACTTGCGGGGGATCCAGGCCGCGTCTAATGCTCTTCTCTATCCGACACGGGAATACGGATACGCATTCTTGATATATTGATTAAGAAACCGCCCTTTGGACTGCGACTTCATAAATTCTCCGTGCACAGATTGCGACACTCCGTAATATTGATAAACCCATCCGCTCAAAAACTCAACTTCAAGCGTCTCCGTAGGAACGTCATAACCTATCGCCTTTATGTTTGACGACGAAACCTGTTGTCTGTTCATTTAGCCGTTTCTTCCTCTTCCATGAGATCGTCCTTGACCGGAACCCTATCAATATTCGGAGACTCAACAATCGCGAGCGGGCTCTGCGAACGCCAAGACGCCACAACTCTATCGTACCCTTCCGGCAATTTTGCCCTGCCCCAATTACCACTTACATTCGGGTCTTCGCTCCGCGGCCGATGCTCTTCCGAAGGCAAAGCAACTCGACAGCGCATTGGCAATTTTGCGGCCTCGCCGGTAACGATAGCTTCCCCGGTTCGCAGTATCGGTAGCACATCGAGAAGCCCTGCGAGTCCGTCTGGCAGCGTACCTCGGACACGCATGCGGTCTGACGGACTCGACAGTCTCAACGCAAAGTAGGTTCCACACTGGGAAAGGACAGTTTCGTTTACTTCTGATGGGCGCTGACTAACTACCATTGCACCGACTCCATACTTCCTGCCTTCTTTCACTATTCTCTGAACCATCGCGGATGCCGTTCCGCCCAATTCATCGGACAAGTACCGATGAGCTTCTTCCATCACGATCAGCAGCGGGCGGTTGACACCCCCCTCTGATTTTTCCCGACTCCAAAAGAGGGCATCGTAGACGATTTTCAATATTGAACCTACTAGCTGTTCCAATACGCCGCTAGGTACACCAGATAGATCGAGGACAGTTATAGGTCTATCACCACCAAGCCAACTGGCCAAGAGAGCATCTAGGTCCTTCTCCGATCTTCCATCAAGCGCGGGCTTCCACGGACCAGGGTGTAAGAGAAATTCAAAACGGCGATCCAGCAACCTCGAACGGAGTAGATTTAATTGACGTTGAATTCCCACGGCATTTTGATTAATAAATGGACCTGCCGAACCCAAACCATGACGCTTGTAAGTAGGTCGAATAAGAGCATCTGGGTCACCTCGATCCAAAAGGGCGGGCTGATCTCGGTCGGGACCCTCAAAAGTCGCAATCTCAAAATTAATGAGATCATACCAAAGCTTCGCGAGGCTGAAAGGCAACGGAGTGTCCACCGTTATGGAGCTTGAATCAATTCCAGGAAATTCAAGCAACTCGTGAGACGCGGCCTTTAGTTCGTAAATCTTGTCTGTAAACGCCGTCTCACTGTTGCCTTCCAATTGGCCCGCCAGAAATTCTAGGAGCGTGTCGCTATCAAGTGCCCAGTAGGGTATGTATAACCGTTCTTCCTCTTGCTGAGGCTCTACACTGAATACCTTTGCTACATCGCTTAGAGGCACCGAGTATTCACCATGAACATCTAACAATAGAATCCGGGCATTCGGATAACTATCTGACGGGTCTTTTGATGTTGTTATGGCCCTCAAAAGGCTTGCTATAGTTGTGGATTTTCCAGAACCTGTAGAACCCAACACTGCACAGTGACGAGTGACCAATTCATTCAGAGAAATTCTTGCTGAAATGCTCTCGGCACTGGCGAGACTTCCAATAACGACATGTCCATGCTCTCTAATGTCATAGAGTCTGCGTATATCTTCTTCAACTGCTATATGGACTGGATCTTCAATATTTGGGTACTGTCCGACTCCTCGCTCAAAGGAACCGCCTACAACTTCTCCTACTAGTTCAACTTTCATCCAGCGACCGGTGTCACCGTTCAAGTCTAAGTCGTCGGGCACGGCACTGGCTCCGATTTCTGACACTACTCCATATAGGTCTTGATAGCCCTGTGGCACCCTTACAAAGCTGCCAACCTGACCTATCCTGTATGTTTGCCCTTGAAAGATAGACAGCCCAGATTGCACTGACTTTGCAAGTTGGACATTTAGTGAAGATCCTGATACAGCTGCGATAACTCCCAGAAAGGTAGGATCACGACTCAGCACTCAACCCTCCCGTTCGCCATTATGATTGGAGGACTCCGTTGAATCACTCAACCTCTGTACTCGTGTCAATGCCAGAAATCTAGCGAGTTTGGCAAAATCTCCGAGCAGGTATTTCCCAATCCCGTCTCCGCGATCTGCCTTCCAAAACGTATTTCGGATCGCCTCCCATTCTTCATTTGGAAGCTCTCCAGGTTCCCAACGGCCTTCAACACCATTAATGATAGCCCCATCGCTGGCATAGACGCTCACATTTGGATGTGAACGCGCGATAGTGACAACCGCTCCCTCTTTTTCGAGAGACTTGAATTGAAAAGCAAATACAGCAGAATGAGGATTTGCTGTCACTGCTTCTTCAAGCACAGCGCAAATATGAGCGTCCAAAAAGGAAAAACCGCAGCACAACAGGAGTGTATCTGGAGTTGTCAGAAAAGACCGCAATCGCTCAAATAAGGCTGAATACGGTTGTCTGGTAACCTGGTCGTATTTGAGGTGGTCGGGATAGATTAGTTCAGTTGCTTCCCTAGTCCCTGTTCTGACGACGGTGTGGCGAGATGGTTCCCAGCCCAATGAACCATGAAGTTTCCAAAGGCGAGTCCAACGAGGTGGGAGGTCGTCAGTGGCAACACTTGCAGCATCAAAAAATGGCCTGAAGGAACCGCTAAAACCATCGAAATAGGGCGCGCGAGCTCTCTCCAAGGCTTCTTCGATCAGTAGATCATAATTGGGTGTAAAGATCTCTATTGCATGTAGCCGTGTCGTACCTGAAATCCAAGAGGCTACATCCGAAAATGGGTTTGATGTTGCTGGGAGTTCGCTTTTTACCTCTTCTCCAATATGCTGACAAATGCGTTTGGCCATTTCTGCATAACCTTCAGCATCCAATTCATGCACCTTGGCAGTACCAATTGCTTGGGCGAGTCTTCTCACTTGGGTTAGAATGGTTTCGATATTGATGGAACCAGACAATTCTGACTTCAATATTTCGATGATCTTGTTGTCATCCTCAGACAATGAGCAGAGCACGGCATCTGTTAGGCCAGCGACATCAGGTAGTAGTGGCTCACCCCCATTCTCAACTATCTGTCCGTCTCCGTCGACCCGAATAGCGGTTGGAGCACCCGCACCGATTAGAAGCCCGATTCGTTTCCGTCCTTGTGAAAGCACATGACGCAAATCCGCCATGTAGTGATCCGGGTTGTGAATCACATCCTGCTGCATCATCTGACCCAAGAGCTAGGGCACCGATCCCGCCACAGCCATTCAATTGTGTGTTGACGTTCAGGCATCCGATTTCTTTCTGCCATCAATGCCCTCGTCTGCACGGCGTTTTCGTTAGGGGACTCTGAGGGATTCTAAGAACCAATGATGTTTACCAGATGCAACTGTCTTCGGCCCCCATCGGGGGTTCCTTTCTACGCCGCGCCGCCTTCGGCGAGGAGGGCGGCTAGGTTGCGGCGCCATTCTACTGAGGGGCGGTCGGATTGGACGCTGACGGTGGCGGTGAGGTCCATGGGGAGGACGCCCTCGAACTTTTCGAGCATGGCCTTGTCTTCGGCGCCGATGGCCAGGTCGAACTGCATGATCTCCTCGGCGGGGACTGAGAAGTCGTCATTGCGCCACACCACAAAGTTGAAGAGCGAGTTCACGTCGTCCATCGGAGTGGTCAACAGCAGCAGTATGTGCTCGAGGCCGGATTCGTAGGCGATGGTGCTGCGCACTGAGAACGGCAGCACGTAGCCGGTGGTCATCCGGCGGTGCAGCACGTCGTCGTCTTGGCCGGTAGTGGTCTGGCCCGCGTCGCTGGTGTTGTTGGCGTTCACCTCATAGACGTAGCCCCGATAGCCGTCGGGCAGGTCACCCATCTCCAAGGGCGGTATCACCGTCTCCTGGGCCAGCCCGAAGGTGGCGGTGTGCACAAACGGGAAGTGGGAGAAGTCCATGAAGTTGTCGGTGATCCGGGTGGACGAAACCGCCCACTGCTGGAAGGGCGTATTGAGCCGCCGGAATTCTGGGTTGTCCTCTTGGGGGATTTCCGGGATCTGACCGAGGGGCTTGCCCGGACACAGCCACACCAGCCCATAGCGCTCCTCCACGTTGACCATCTCCAAGTGGGCTTTGGGCGGTACCGGGGTTCCCAGCGGCGACGACGGCACAAGCTGGCAGCGGCCCCCGGCTCCGAACCGCCACCCGTGGTAAGGGCACTCCACGCAGCCGTCCACCATGCGTCCCTCCGACAGCGGGGCCTCTCGGTGGGGGCAGCGGTCGGGGGCCGCGGTGAGTGATCCGTCGTCGGAACGCCACAGCACATAGCGGCGACCCAGTACCTGAATCCCGACCGGGCCCGGAGCGATGTCTTCGCTGAGGGCAATGGGGTACCACTGATGGTCCAGCGCGGGCTGGCCGACGAGCTGGTTGGAAGCGCCGTTCCCACTCATGGGCCGATGATACCGCCTATCGGTTTTCCTGTTTCCCAGACACAGCGCCGGTAACGTCAACTGACGTGTCGACAGCCGACTGGGTGATCACCGGCGACATCGTGACCATGGACGCCGAGCGCGCCATCATCTCGGGCGGCGCGGTGGCGGTGGCCGAAGGGAAGATCGCCGCGGTGGGAAAGGCCGACCACATCAGAGCGCGATATCCCGGCGCTCCCGAACGGGGATCGGCCGACGCGCTTGTAGTGCCCGGGTTCGTCAACGCCCATCAGCACCTGACTGCCGACCGGTTGGTGGCCTCGGCCATCCCCGACGACCTGCCCCCCGGCGCCGCCATCTTCGAGTGGATCGTGCCTGTCCACGAGCACGTCACCGAAGATGACGATGAGCTGTCCGCCACCCTGGGTTTGGTGGAGGCCGCAGCCAACGGGATCACCACCACCATCGACGCCGGCACAGTGGCCCACCCCCACCGGGTGGCCCAAGCCATGGCCTCAGTGGGCGTGCGAGGGGCCGTCGCCCGCTGGGGGTCGGACGCCGACGGTTTGCCCCAGTCAGGTCCGGTAAACGAGGTGATCGACACCCAGCGGGATCTCATAGAGCAATATCCCCCTGGCGGCCTGGTGGAGGCATCGGTCGCGCTGGTGGGCCACGACCTGATGTCCGACGATCTGGTGATGGCGGCCGCGGAGTTGGCCCGCTCCACCGGGCGTCGGCTCAGCTTCCACATCTCCCCCACCCCCGACGACGCCGCCAGCTATCTGGAGCGCACCGGGCACCGCCCGCTGGTACACCTCGACCGCTTGGGGGTGCTCGGCCCCAATGTGCTGGTGGGCCACGCCGTACACATCGACGACGCCGAGGTGGAAACCCTGGTTCGCACCGGTACCGCGGTGGCGTCGTGCCCGTGGGCTTATCTGCGCCTCGGCCAGGGGCTCACTGAGCGCTTCGCCCACCTGGAGCTGTGGCGGCGGGGCGGCCGGCTGGCGTTGGGTTGCGACACCGAGAACGCCGGCGACGCCATCGACGGCCTGCGGGCAGCCGTCCTATTCGCCGGGCTGGCCAAAGACACCGCCGCCGACCCCACTGAGTTCGGCGCCCACCACGCCTTCGAGCTGCTGACGATCGCCGGCGCCCAGGCAGTGGGCATGGACGACCGGATCGGCTCACTGGAGGCAGGAAAGGCCGCCGACATCGTGGTGATCGATCGCTCCGGAATCCAGTGGCAGCCACCCAGCCCTGACCCGATCCTGCAACTCGTGTGGGCTGGCGGAGGCCGCTCGGTGACTGATGTGCTGGTGGACGGCCGCCTCGTAATTGCCGACGGCCGCTGCACCACAGTGGACACCGACTCGCTGCGCACCGAGGCCCGCCAGGCCGCCCAATCCATCATCGAGCGCTCCGGCATCCGCCCCCGTTCCCGTTGGCCGATGCGATAGCCAACAACATCAAGTAGAAATAGAGCCGATGACCTACCCAAACACTCTCATCTTCGTTGACTTCCCCTCCGATGACCCCGAGGCGTCAGCCGCCTTCTACCACGAGGTGTTCGGCTGGGAGGTGGAGCCCCGCCCCGCCGGCGTGTTCCACCGGATCGTCCCCGGCCAGAACTTCCAGTTCGACGACGGCTCCCAGAGCGAAATCGGCAACCTGCACATGGGGATCCACAACGCGGCAAACGCCCGCCCCCACCCCGATCCTGCCGGGGTCGAGCCCCGCGGCCTGGCCGAAGACGGACGCACCGTGCGGATCTGGATCCTGGTGAGCGACGACGACTCCTCCGACGCCATCATGGACCGGGCCGTGGCCCGAGGGGCCACCGAGCTGTGGCGCGAGCACTACTGGGCCGAGTTCAACGGGTTCAACGCCGCCTTCAAAGACCCGTGGGGCAACACCCTCATCCTGTGGACCAAGGGCGGCGACGACCCCCAGATCCCCGACGGCTGGACCGACGAGTAAGGCAGCCGTGACCGATCACGACCCCGTCTACGACGTCCACCCTCCGGCCGCCCGCTGGACCCACATCGCATTGCGGGTGGCCGACATGGACGCCACCATCGACTGGTACACCACCCACACACCGATGCGGCTGCTCGACCGGCGGGAAGACCACATGGGCTACGGGGCCTGGCTGGGCCACGGTGACTCCGCCGACTCGCCGTTCATCTTGGTGCTGGCCCAGTTCTTCCCCGAGACCGACCCGTTCAAGGACTCACCCATGGCCAAGCTGGCCCCCTTTGCCCATCTGGGCATCGAGCTGACCAGCCGAGAGGCGGTGGAGGAAACCGCGGCCAAGGGCAGCGCCGAAGGGTGCCTGGCCATGCCCCCCACCGACATGCCGCCCCCCATTGGCTACATATGCATGCTCACCGATCCCGACGGGAACATGGTGGAGTTCTCCTACGATCAGGGTGTTTACGCCCTCGCCAGCCAACTCGCCCAGCAGCAGAGCTGAAAGACCTGCCTCCTCGTTCCCAGTGAGCAACCCCACCAGTCTGACGATCATCTTCAGAGGCCAGCGCCGCACGATGGACTACGTCGAGGGCGACACGGTGCTCGAATCCGCCCGGCGGGCCGGGCTCAACCCGCCGTTCTCCTGTGAGGCCGGCAACTGCGCCACCTGCATGGCCTTTCTCCAGGAGGGCAGCGTCACCATGCGGGCCAACGAGGCCTTGGAGCCCGACGAGGTGGAGGAGGGATTCATCCTCACCTGCCAATCAGTCCCCGACTGTGACGCCATCGTGGACTACGACAGCTTGTAATCCTCACTGTGATGGATCCCGAGACTTTTCGCCGCGACTTGGGAGCTTGGCTCGACGACAACGCCAACGATCTCACTCCGCCGTATGAAGGCATCGATTCGATTGACGCCCACATGGCGCACTACTCCTATGTGAAGCGAGCCCTCTTCGACAGCGGATTCGGCCGCTACGGATGGCCGGAATCGGTGGGCGGACTCGGCGGCTCGCCGCTGCTGCGGGCCATCGTCGGCGAGGAGATCAACTTCCGCGACCTCGCCGACCCCAACGCCTGGACAATGATCGAGGTGCTGGCCCCCACGGTGATCGACTTCGCCCCGCCCGAGCTCTCCGCCCGTCTCGTGCCGCCCTTCCTGCGGGGCGATGAGATGTGGTGCCAGGGGTTCTCCGAACCGGATGCGGGCAGCGATCTGGCCTCCCTCTCGTGCCGAGCGGCCGAAACCGACGGCGGTTGGGTGGTCAACGGCCAAAAGATCTGGACCAGCTTTATTGAGTACTCCCAGCGCTGCGTGCTGCTCGTCCGCACCGGCCAACCGGAAAGCGCCCATCGGGGCATCACCGCCCTGTTGGTGGACATCGACTCGCCGGGCATCAGCTATAGCCCGATCGAGACCATGCATGGTCGACGGGACTTCGCCGAGGTGCACTTCGATGATGTGTTCGTGCCCGCCGACCGGCTTCTCGGCGATGTAAATGGGGGCTGGCGGGTGGCTATGGACATCCTCCCCTACGAGCGGTCCACCACGTTCTGGCACCGGGGCGCTCTCTTGCACCGGCGCTTCTCCGACCTGATCGCCCAAGTATCTGCTGCTGGCGACCGCAGCGACTCGGCGGCCAAGGCCCTCGGCCAGGCGTTCCAGTGGATTGTCGCCTTCCGGAGCCGTTCCCGCGACACCCAGCACCGCCTAGCCGACGGTGAACAGCTCGGTGTAGAGACGTCGATCGACAAGATCCTCATCACGTCGGCTGAACAGCAGCTCTTCGAGACGGCCCGCGACCTGTTACCCGGCGTGATGGAGTTGGACGACGATCTCGCAGCTGCGTCATGGCGCAATGACTATCTCTACTCCAAGGCGGCCACCATCTACGGGGGCACTGCCGAGATCCAGCGCAACATCGTCGCCCGCCGATTACTTGATCTGGGACCGGAGTCATGAGCGAAATGGTGGGCGCCGACGATCTGGCACTGCTCGCCTCCGGGTTCGAGGCCGCGATGGCCGAAGAGACCCGTCCCGAGGAGACCGATCAGGCGCTGTACAACCTCGGGTGGGCCGAACTGCTCTCCGCCGCCCCCTCCCAAGGAGCCGCCACCGCATTCAGGGCTCTCGGCAAGACCAATTCAGCCGCCAGCCTGCTTGACGACGTGGTGGCCCACGCCCTCGGAATCGACGTCTCTCCCCAAACCTGTGTGGTCTTCCCCGCTCCCCACCAAGCAGAGGCCCCGGCTCGCCCCCAAGGCGATGCAGTGGAGGTCGACGGGCTGGTATCAGCCCGAGCTGAGGAGGCAACCACCGCGATTCTGGCTGTCGAGGCCGATGGCAGGGTCCGCATCAGCACCGCCGATGCCCGACTATTCCAAGGTCCGGTTGCCGGAGGGGTCGATCCGGGACGCGCCTACCGCCGGGTATCAGTGGAGATTCCGGCCGACGCCCTGGTGCCGGCCCCAGCCAGCGGCAGCTGGGAGTCGGCAGTGGCGGCAGCCCGGACCGCGCTGGCCCATCAGCTACTCGGCGGGGCCCGGTGGATGCTGGCCGAGGCCCGCCAGCACGCCATCGACCGAGCCCAGTTCGGCCGCCCGGTGGCATCGTTCCAGGCCATCCGCCACAAGCTGGCCGAATCGCTGGTCGAGATCGAGGGAGCGGCGTCGGTGGCCGAAGCATGCCTCGAAGACCCCAACCCCCTGCTGGCCGCTCTGGCCAAGTCGCTAGCTGGCCAGGCCGCCAACACAACCGCGACCCACGCCCAGCAGGTTCTGGCCGGAATCGGCTTCACCGCTGAGCACCGATTCCATTTCTGGCTCAAGCGGATGCTGGTGGTGGACACGCTGTTCGGCTCGGCCAGCTCGCTTCCCGCCGAGATCGGCCACCACTTGCTTTCTGAGGAAACCGCTCCCCGTCTCATCCAACTCTAGGAGGACCCATGGGCCGAGATGACTACGCCCGATACGCCACGAGCTGGTCTGCCCCCGACTACTCCGTGGACGAGGACGGCAAGGTGGTGGGCGGCTATGAGCCCGAGGGGCCCAACAATTGGGGCCGCTGGGGCGACGACGACCAGAGGGGCACCCAGAACCTGATCGGCCCCGACCAGCGGGTTCGGGCCGCCTCTCTGGTCCAGTCGGGCAAGGTGTTCTCGCTGGCCCTTCCCATCGACGCCAACGGCCCCCGCTTCCATACCCGGCCGGCCCCGCTGCACTGGTTCATGATGGCCGGGTCCGACCAGGTGGTGGGCTCGCCTTACTCCGCCGCCGATCCCGACTTCCAGTGGAACGACGACATGTTCCAGATGCCCCTCCAGGGCTCCACCCAGTGGGACGGTTTCGCCCATGTGATCTACCGGGACACGATGTACAACGGCTACTGGGCCGGCAACGTCACCGCTTTCGGGGGTGCATCGGTGCTGGGCATCGAAAACCACCGGGAGAGCTTCGTGGGCCGAGCGGTGCTGGGCATCGAAAACCACCGGGAGAGCTTCGTGGGCCGAGCGGTGCTGTTGGACCTGCCCCGCTCCGAGGGGTCCGACCCGTTGCCGCCGGCCACGGTCATCAACTCGGCCATGCTGGATCGCTGCGCCGAGGCTCAAGGGGCCGCAGTCGAGCCGGGCGACATCGCCCTGATCCGCACCGGCTACATGGCGTCGTGGGATCCGAGCTTCACCCCCGACCAGCAGGAGGAGTACTTCGGAGGATCTCCGGGTTTCGGAGTGGATGCCCTCAACTGGTGCGACCGCAACGACATCTCCGCGGTGGCGGCCGACACTATTGGCGTGGAGGTGCTGGTGCCCGAAGACCCCGAGGACCGAAAGCACCCCGTTCACTGCGGGGCGCTGGTGGACCGTGGGCTGCCCCTGGGCGAGTTCTGGGTGCTCGACGCCCTCGCCGCCGATTGCGCCGCCGACGGCCGCTATGAGTTCATGCTGGTCGCTCCGCCACTCAACATTCCCGGCGCGGTCGGCTCACCCCTCAACCCCATCGCCATCAAGTAGGCGCCGCCCAAACGCTTCGCCCGCTCACTCCCCCGGGAAACGGAGGCCGATCTGGTCGCGTATCTGGTCGAGGGTGCCCATGATCGACAGGGTCTCGGCGTGGGAGATCACCGGGCTCTCGAGCTCGCCAGCGGCCAGGCAGCGGTGGAATTCCTCCACTTGGAACCGGAGGCCGTCGCCCTCCCATGAGCCGTCGATCTCCTCCCGCTCGAAGCCGCGCACAACCGTCAGCGACCCGGGGCAGTGCATGAACGCCGGGATCTCGATCGTTCCCTCGGTGCCGGCGATGCGGGCGGTGCAGCCCAAGTTGGTGGCGATGGCCGCCTTCACTACCGCCAACTCGCCGCCCGCGTGGCTGAGCACTGCGGCCACCTGTTCGTCCACCCCCGACTCGCCGATCCGGCCCACGGCCGCCACGCTGCTGGGAGTGCCCAGCACAAGCGAGGCGAACTGCACGGGATACACGCCCAGATCGAGAATCCCCCCGCCACCCCTTTCGGGGTCGTAGAGCCGGTGGTCGGGGTCGAAGGGCTGGTGGAACCCAAAGTCGGCCTCCACCAACTGGGGCTGGCCGATGGCCTGCTCGCCGAGCAGATCGGCCAGTACCCGATAGGCGGGGAGGAACCGGCTCCACATGGCCTCCATCAACAGCAGGCCCCGTTGCCGGGCGGAATCGATCATCCGTTGGCTCTGGGCCTGGTTGAGCGCAAACGGCTTCTCGCACAACACGGGCTTGCCCGCCTCCAGGAACAGCAGCGTGTCCTGCTCATGGCGGGACTGGGGGGTGGCCACGTACACCGCGTCCACGTCGGGATCGGCGGCCAAGTCCTCGTAGCTGCCGTAGGCCGCAGCGGCCCCGTACTGGGCGGCGAAGTCCTTGGCCCGGTCGGCCGAACGCGACCCAATGGCGTAGATCTCGGCGTCGTCCAGCAACTGGAGCCCGTTGGCAAACCCAACGGCGATGCCTCCCGGCCCGGCAATTCCCCATCGAACGGTCATGGCCGGACGCTACCGCGACTGGCCTTCGATCTTGCCTTCGTAGAGCGGGGGCAAAGGGTTCGAGATGACCTTCCCCTACTCTGTGCCGTCGGGAGGCACTGATGAGATCGTCATTCAACACGGACTGGGGCGTCCGGCCCAAAGCAAGCCCCTTCGCGGAGTTGAGGGGTCCGAACAACACACTCGAACCGGCAACCCTGCCCCACGATGCGGTCATCAGCACCCCACGAGACCCATCGGGTCCCCATTCCACTGGCTATTTCCCCGGCGGTGTGTGGGAATACTCCAAATCCTTCGATGCGCCAGCCGAGTGGCGCGACAAGCGGGTGGCCCTTCAGTTCGAGGGGGTGTACCGCGACGCCATGGTTTACGTGAACGATGACATCGCGGCGTCCGAACCCAACGGCTACATGGAGTTCACCGTCGATTTGGACCCGTTCCTGCGCTACGGCAGGGAGAACAACATCAAGGTTCACTGTCGGGCCAACGACGATTCCCGGTGGTACTCCGGCGCCGGCATTTACCGCCCCGTCCACCTCTGGGTCAAGAACCCGGTACACCTGGTGATCGACGGGGTGTGGGTCACCACGCCGGAGATCGACGACCACGGAGCGGTGATAGAGGTGGCCGCCGAAATGCACAACGACACCGCCCACACCGTGACCGTGCGGCTGGCCTGCGACATCCATAACTCGGCCGGTGAGACAGTGGCCGCCGGGGACATCCCGGTAACCCTGCGCCCCCACACCACCGTGGTGGCCCGCCAGAAGCTGGCGGTGTCCAACCCGGATCGTTGGAGCCCCGACCAGCCCCACCTCTACTCTTGCACCACTTCAGTGGTCGAAGACGGAGTAGAGCTCGACCAGGAGGTCACCGTCTTCGGCATCCGCTCGCTCCAACTCGACCCCGGCCACGGGCTGCGCATCAACGGCGAGACGATCAAGCTGCGGGGCGCTTGCGTCCACCACGACAACGGGCCCATCGGAGCCGCCACGATCGGGCGGGCTGAGGAGCGCCGGGTGGAGATATTGAAGACGGCCGGATTCAACGCCCTGCGCAGCGCCCACAACCCGATGAGCCGGGCCATGCTCGACGCCTGCGACCGCCACGGCGTGATCGTGATGGACGAGACGTGGGACATGTGGACCGAGAACAAGAAGGATCTCGACTACGCCCTGCGCTTTGAGGACCGGTGGCCGACCGATGTCGCCACCATGGTGCGCAAAGACCGCAACCACCCCAGCGTGGTGCTCTACTCCACCGGCAACGAGATTCCCGAGGTCGGCTCGCCGCTGGGAGCGGCTCGAGCACGCGAGATCGCCGAACTGGTTCGGTCGCTCGACCCGCACCGCTACGTGACCACCGGGGTCCAGCCGATGCTGGCCATTCGAAGGCTGATCTCCCAGATCCCTGATCTTCTCGGCGAGCTGAGCAGTGATGAAGCAACTGATGCAAGCACGCTGCCCACCGTCGAGGAGACCGACTCCCAAGGGGTGAACACCCAGATGGTGGCGTGGGCCAAGGCGAAGGACCGCCTGCTCACAGTGCCGCTCATCGCCGAGGGCACCGAAGAGGTGTGCGCCTCCCTCGACGTGGTGGGCTACAACTACGTCTCCAACCGGTATCTCATCGACCATGAGCTGTTCCCCAATCGGGTGATCGTCGGCTCCGAGACCAACGTGGTTGACCTCGGCCGGGACTGGCCGATCATCTGCGCCCATCCCCACCTGGTGGGCGACTTCACCTGGACCGGTTGGGAATACCTGGGCGAGGTGGGCATCGGGCGCGTCGGGTACGACGACGAAGACCAGGTGGAGCCGGAGTATTTCGGCATTGTGGCGCCGTATCCCTGGCTGGTCTCCCACACTGGGGACATTCACATCACCGGTGTCCGGCGCCCCGCCTCCTATTACCGGGAGATCGTCTTCGGCCTGCGCCAGGAGCCGTTCATCGCCGTGCAGCGACTGGAGAACGCCCACAAGCAGGTCGTCTACTCCAGCCCATGGTCGTGGAGCGACACCGCGGACAGCTGGACGTGGGATGGATACGAGGGCACCGCAGCGGACGTAGAGGTGTACTCGGGCGCCGAAGAGGTTGAGTTGGTTCTCAACGGTCAGTCCCTGGGCCGCCAGCCCATCGAGGAGTTCCGCACCAAGTTCACGGCCCCCTATGAGCCGGGCGAACTGGTGGCCATCGCGTATGCCGACGGCACCGAGACGGCCCGAAGCTCGCTGCGCACTGCCTCCGGGCCGCTGCAACTGGTGGCCGAGTCCGACCGTGCTGAAATCGCGGCCACCGACGCCGACCTGGCCTACGTAGCTGTGCGCCTGACCGACGCCGACGGCGTGGTACACACTGGCGCCAACCGGCCAGTTGAAGTTTCTGTGCAGGGGCCCGCGGTGGTTCAAGGCTTTGCCAGCGCCGACCACCAGTCCACCGAGCCCTTTGGCTCCACCTCCTGCACTACCTACGACGGCCAGGCCTTGGTCGTGATCCGCCCCACCGGCCCTGGCGTGGTAGATCTCACCTTCACCGCCGACGGCCTCGACCCCGCCACCTGTCGCCTCACCGTCAGCGAAGGCTGACCGAAGGGCCGCCATGGACCAAGATACGCTGAGCTGGCTGACCGACCCCGACTCGGGGTGCTGGGAAGAGCTGGGCTATCAGCGGTTCCCCCTCGGCGAGCCGGAGTTGGTCGACACCGTGCCCCCGGTGATCGGTTGGGACGAGGTGCGGGATCACTACGACGCAGTGGTGGTGGGCAGCGGTGCGGGCGGCGGGGTGGCCGCTCACGTGCTGGCTGAGGCGGGATGCTCGGTGCTGGTGGTGGAGCGAGGCCGCGCCCTCAAATCAACGGAGATCGGCTGGGACCCGGTGCGCAATCATCGCACCGCGGTGTTTGGGTTCGGCGAGGGCGTAACCCCGGTGGGAAATCCCCGAGCCGTCAAGGATGGGGACAGCGAGCAGGCCCTTGAGCCCCACGATTTCCGCTATCACAACAATGCCGTTCTGCTGGGGGGAGGTCCCCGGCTGTACGGCTGTCAAGGGTGGCGGTTCGCGCCGCAGACGTTCCGCATGGCCAGCGAGTACGGCATACCAGAGGGGTCGGCCCTGGCCGACTGGCCCATCACCTACGACGATCTCGAGCCCTACTACGACCTGGTGGAATGGGAGGTGGGCGTCGCCGGAGCGCCCGGCCATACTGGCGACGGTCCCCGGTCTCGCGGCTACCCGCTGCCCCCGTTCCTGCCCGACCGCGGGGGCGAGATGCTGGCTGAAGCTGCGGCCCGCTTGGGCTGGGCCACTGCGCCCGTTCCCCTGCTGGTCAACTCTCGGCCCTACGGGAGTCGTCCCGCGTGCGCGAGTTGCAGCCAGTGCGTCGGCCACCCCTGCCCGGTGGACGCCAAGAACGGCGTCCACAACACCCTCCTTCCCCGAGCCACCGCGGCCGGTGCCCACATCCTGTGCGACACCCTGGCCGCCCGGATCGACGACAACCGAGGCGAGGTGGAACTGCGCTCTGAGCACGGCCAGCGTACGGTGCGGGCCGATCGGATCGTGTTGGCCGCCGGTGCGGTGGAGACCGCCCGGCTGCTGATGCTGAGCCGGCTGGGCAACGACTGGGTGGGCCGGTGCCTCCAGGGCCACACCTACGTGTTGGCCCACGGCCATGTGGATACCGACGAGCCGCTCAGCGACGGCGTCGGCCCCGGCCTGGCCATGGCCACTCGGGAGCACTGCCACAACAACGACGGAATCATCGGCGGCGGCATGATCGCCGACGAGTACGCGGTGTCGCCGGTGCAGCACTGGGTGATGGGCTCGTGGTTCCGACCCGAGCACCAGCGAGCGGCCGAGGCTGCCGGTGAGATCGACGAGTTTGGGCGTCCGACGGGCGCCTCGGCCCGTCAAGCCCTGCGGGACACCTACCGACGCACCATCATGATCATGGGCCCGATCCAGGAGATTCCCACCCGCTCAGCCGGGCTGGACCTATCGGCCGAGGTGCGGGATCAGTGGGGCTTGCCGGTAGCCCGGTTCTTCGGTGTTCAGCACGAGGAAGACCTGCGCACCGCAGAGTTCTTGGCCGACCGGGCCAAAGAATGGATTGCGGCCACCGGCGCCCAAGACGTGACCGGCGGCTCCATGGGCTTCCAGATCCTGTCCGGCGGCCAGCACCAGGCTGGCACAGCCCGCATGTCAGACACCCCTTCAGGCGGCGCGGTGGACCCTGAGGGCAAAGTGTGGGGCTGCGAACGAACCTTCGTGGCCGACTCCTCTCTGCATGTCACCAACGGCGGCGTGAACCCCGTGCTGTCCATCATGGCCAACTCCTGGCGAGTGGCCGACCTGCTCTCCCGCTAAGCCCGCCGGAACGGCCTGGGCTCAGGCGTTCAGCAGCTCCTCTTCGATGCGCTCGGCCATCACCTGTTGAGCCCACTCGATCTTGGCCGGGATGTGCTCGGTGGGGAACAGGCCCTCGGAGGGGCGGTAGTCCTTGAGCACCTGCTTGGCGATGGTGTCTTTATGGACTTCGGTGGGGCCGTCGGCCACCCCGAAGGTGGGGGCCATCATCCACATGTTGGCCAGCGGCGTCTCGTTTGACATGCCCAGCGAGCCGTGGATCTGCATGGAGCGGAAAACCACGTCCATGAGCACCCGGGGGGTGGCCACCTTCACCCCGGCGATGTAGAGCCGGGCCTTGGAGGTGTCCGACTGGTCGATCTGCCAGGCGGCGTGCAGCACCTGCAAGCGGAACTGCTCGATCTGGACCCAGGAGTCCGCGATCATGTGCTGCACCGCCTGCTTCTCGGCCAAAAGCGAGCCCTTGGTCTCGCGGCTGAGAGCCCGCTCGCACATCATGTCGAAGGCCTTCTTGGCCGTGCCCACCGAGCGCATGGCGTGGTGTACTCGGCCCCCGCCCAAGCGGGTCTGGGCGATCTTGAACCCGGCCCCCTCCTCGCCCATGAGATTCTCGATGGGCACGCGGCACTCGTTGAACCGCAGGTAGCTGTGGCCGCCGTGGCCCCGGCGCTCACCGCCCACGCCCACGTTGCGGACCAGCTCCAAGCCGGGGGCGTCGTGGGGCACCAGCATCATGGAAGAGCCTCGATACACCGACACGTCGGGGTTGGTGATGAGCATGACGATCAGGAACTCAGCCCGCGGATAGTTGGAGGCAAACCACTTCTCCCCGTTGATCACCCACTCATCGCCGTCGCGGTGGGCAGTGCAGGTGAAGTGGTTGGGATCGGACCCGCCCTGAGGCTCGGTCATGGAGTAGCAGGTGGAGATCTCCCCGGCCAGCAGCGGCTTGAGGTACTTCTCCTTCTGCTCGTCGTTGGCGTAGTGAGCCAAGATCTCGGCGTTGCCCGAGTCGGGGGCCTGGCTGCCGAACGCGGAGGGTCCGAACGTGGAGCGGCCCAAGATCTCGTTCATCAGCGCCAGTTGCACCTGGCCGAACCCCATGCCCCCCATCTCCGGCTTGAGGTGGCAGGCCCACAGCCCCCGGTCCTTGACCTTCTGCTGGATACGGCGCAGATGTGTCTGCACCTCCTCGTCAGACTTGTCGAACGGCGACCGCCCCCGGAAGTAGTGGTCCAGCGGCTCGATCTCGGTGTGCATGAGCTCCGTCAGCCATTCGAGGTGGTCTTGAAACTCCGGATCAGTAGAAAAATCCCAGGCCATGATCCGAGACTAGAACAGCCTCACCCGACGGCGCGCTTCGTCAGCGGATGGGGGTGAGGTGGATGGGGAAGGTCTCTCGGATTAGAGCGTCGGCTTCGGGGGTGATGTGGTCGGGCTTGGGGCGGTTGAGCACTTCGGTGACGTAGTCGTGGGCCACGTCTTCGATTTGGCGGGCGCCGGCGTCCACCCAGTCGTCGGGGCTGAGGCGGTCGCCGATTTGGGGGTACACGTACTCGGTCTGCATGAGCGACAGAGTTTGTGAGTGGCCGAGGAAGTGGCCCTCGCCGTGTACTACATCGGCGATTACCTGGGTAGACAGGGTCTCGGGAGTGATCTCGATGCCCCGCACCGTGCGGTTGATGGACCCCAGCATGTCGTTGTCGATCACCAGGGCCTCCAGCGAGCAGGCCATGATGCTGGCCAGCATTCCGGCCGTCTCGTTGATCATGTTGGCCCCGGCGTTGGCGGCCAGGGTGATGGCGTTGGCCTTCTCAGCACCGGCCTGGTTGTCGGGAAGCTTGGAGTCGGCCATGCCGGCGGCCACCCCCGAGGGCAAACCGAGGTAGTTCACCACCTGGGCGGCCGCCGCGTTGATGATCGCCTCCTCGCCGCTGCCCCCGCTCATCGCTCCAGTGCGCAGATCGGACACGAACGGCCACATGCCCAGCACACAGGGATGGCCAGGCACAACCAGGTTGACCGCGGTCAACCCGGCCAGGCACTCGGCCAAGGCCTGGACCAGCGATCCGGCCAGCGCGGCCGGCGAGGTGGCCCCGGCTTGGCCCGCGGACAGCAGGTTGATCGGCATGCCCCGTCGGGCCTGTTCCATCAGGCACAGGGCCGAATCTTCGGCAAAGCGCAGGGGAGGCACCACGAAAGTGTTGTTGCCGATGCTGAAGGGCCGCCGGGCGAACTCCCCCTCGGCGCCCAGCGCCATGTCGAAAAGGTCGATGCACTCATGAACATGCTCGGGTTGGAACATGGCCGTGCCCAGCGGCTTGGTGGTGCCGGCCAAGATGGCGTAGGCGGTGTTGATGTCCAGCTCCCGGGCGGTTTCCATGTCGCGGGCCACCAGCGTCCGCACGAACACGTGGATGTTGTCGAGGGTGTCGACCACCCGGGCCACGTCGTAAAGGTCGGACAGGGTGCTGGGGCGGAAGCGCTTGGTGTCGTGATCGAGCATCATCACCGCGGCCCCGCTGGTGCAGAGATGAACCCGGTTTCCACCGATCTCCACCCCCCGGTCGGGGTCGAACCCGTACAGGGTGAACTCCTTGCAGGCACCCTCCACGATCCGCTTCACCAGGTCGGGGGGGAATCGCAAGCGATCGTCGTCGTCCATCCGGCCGCCGTTGGCAGTGACCGCCTCGATGATCTCCGGGGTGGCCTGCCCCATGCCCAGGTCGGCCAACAAACCGAGAGCCGCCTCGAAAACGTCGTCGCACTGGCCATCGGACAGGGGCTTGTAGGCTCCGCCGGCCATCCCCGGCCACACGGCCCGGGCATCGGCTTCGGGCGGCGCCTCCCGCATGGCTACTCGAGCCGCCCTGCCTCCTGCACGTCGCGCCATATCAAGCCCTCGGTTTCTCGTTGTCGGGGTCGTAGGCCGGGCCGTCCAACACCATTGCCGGACGGCGGTCGCTCATAAGCTGCACCTCGAAGCGGGTGCCCGGCGCTTTGTACTGGGGTTTCACGTAGGCGAAGGCCAGGCCCCGCCCCACGGTGTGGCCCCAAGTGCCCGACGTGGTCAGCCCGATGAGCTCGTCGCCGTCGTACACCGGCTCGTTGCCCCGACAGTCGTTGTCGGTGGTGTCCACCTCGCAGTACACGAGGATCATCTCAATGTCGTCGCCCATGGCCAGCCGCTCCTCGGAGGCCTTCTTGCCCTGGAACTCGCCCGACCAGTCCACGAACCGACCGATGTCAGCCTCCACCGGGGTGATCTCGGTGGTCAGCTCGAAGCCCATCGCCTTGTAGGCCTTCTCGATGCGCATGGTGTTCATGGCGTAAGCGCCGTAGTGGACCATGCCCAATGGCTCGCCCGCCTCCACCAGGGCGTCGTACAGCTCGGCGGTGTGCTCTTGAGAGTGGTGCAGCTCCCAGCCCAGCTCGCCCACATACGACACCCGCAGGGCCAGACACGGCACCCCGGCCACCTCGATCTCCTGACCGGTGAGCCAGCGGAACCCCGGGGCCTCCAACTCGGCGTCGGTGAGCTGAGCCAGGATCTGGCGGGACAGGGGGCCGGAAACGGCCAAGATGCCCATCTCGTCAGTTCTGTCGGTAACGGTCACGTCCTCGCCGGGTTGCACATGGTGGGAGAGCCAGTCCCGGTCGTGGAACTGCCCGACGATGGCCGAGTTCAAGTAGAACCGGTCGGGAGCCAGCCGGGTGATGGTCATCTCGGTCTCGATGCCGCCCAACTCGGTCAAGAAGTGGGTGAGGCGCATCCCCCCGTCTTTGGCCGGCATGCGGTTGGCGGTGAGGCGGTCGAGCAGCGCCCCGGCGTCGGCCCCAGTGACTTCGAACTTGGAGAATGCAGTGAGGTCGGCGATGCCGGCCCGCTCCCGGGTGGCCCGGCACTCGGCGCCCACGATGTCGAAAGCATTGGAGTGCCGGAAGGTGTGGGCTTCGGGCTCGCCGAAGTATTGCGGGCGCTCCCAGCCGAAGATCTCCATCCACTGGGCCTGCCGGGCATCGAGCCGGCTGTAGATGGGATCGGTCTTCTGGGGACGGCCGGCAAAGCGCTGCTCGCCGGGGAGGCGGGTGGCGTACATCTCGTGGAACTCGTCGATGGCCTTCTCGATGGCGTAGCGCCCGGTTGGCCCGCAGTGGTCGCCGAACCGCCTCGGGTCCATCTCGGCCACGTTGATCTCGGTCTGGCCGTGCACCATCCACTGCGCCAGGTACTTGCCCGCCCCCGGCCCCTGGGTGATGCCGATGGACGCCCCCGCGCACAGCCAGTAGTTGCGCAGGCCAGGAGCCGGGCCCATGAGGTAGCCGGAGTCGGGGGTGTGGGTGATCGGCCCGCTGACCACGGTCTTGATGCCGGTGTCGGCGAAGGCGGGAATCCGCTTGCCGGCCTCGATCAGCCAGGGCATGAGCTGGTCGAGGTCGGGCGGGGTCAGATAGAAGTGCTTGTCCCAGTCGATCCCTTCGATCCCGTAGGTCTGGGCGTTCTCCCGCTCGTAGGGGCCGACCAGCAGCGAGTCGATCTCCCGCCGGTAGTAGGCCGAGGCCCGGGGGTCGCGGATCACCGGCGGGTCGAAATCGCCCAGCTCCTTCATCTCGGTCATGGGCTCGGTGATGAGGTACTGGTGGATCACCGACACGATGGGCACGTCGAGGCCCACCATGGCGCCGAGCTGGGGGGCGTAGCACCCGGCCGCGTTCACCACGTGCTCGGCAATGATGCGGTGGGTCTCCCCCTTGACCTCGCAGACCACCTCCCAGCGGTGGTCGGGGAGCTGGTTCATGGCGGTGACCAGCGTGTGGCGGTATAGCTCGCCCCCTAGTTGGCGGGCGCCTTTGACCATGGCCGCAGTGACGCTGGACGGGTCGGTCCAGCCGTCGTTGGGCGTCCAACAGCCCATCAGCACGTCGGACACGTCCATGAACGGCCAGTGGTCGAGAATCTCAGAGGGCTCGATCAGGTGGTTCTCGATCCCGACCAGATCGAGCACTCCGCTGACGTAGCGGAACCAGTCCACCTGGTGGCGGTCGAGGGCCAGGCGGATGGCGCCGGTGCCGTGCCAGCCGCTGGCCAACCCGGTTTCCTCTTCGATCTTGGCGTAGAGGTCGGGGGCCACCACATGGCACTTGGCCATGTTCAGGCTGCCGATGAAATGGGGAATGAGACCAGCGGCGTGCCAAGTGGAGCCCGAGGACAGCTCGCCCTTCTCCACCAGCACGATGTCGGTCCAACCCTCGTGGGCCAAGTGGTAGAAGAGGCCCGCGCCCATGGCTCCACCGCCGATGATCACAACCTGGGCTTCATCGCGCACCGCTGGCTGCTCCTTGTCAATCAGAGTCGAACCCGCTCTTTGCGGGGATCGTAGAACGAACGAATAGATCCGGTGGCGGCGATTGGCGTCCCGGCCACCTCAATCTCGAAGCGCCCGGCCTCCACCCAGTCTTTGGTCACGCCGTCGGCGCATTCCACGTAACCCAGGGCCAGGGCCCGCTTCTCGGTGTAGCTCCACATGCCGCTGCTGGTGCGGCCCACCATCTGGCCGTCCCGGTAGATGGGCTCGTCGTGGTACAGCAGCCAGTCGGGGTCTTCCAGCCGGAGCTTGATGAGGCGCTTGGTGCGGGGGCCTTCCCGCTGGGTGGCCAGCGCCTCTCGGCCTCGGAACCCACCGGCTTTGTCCCAGGCCACCGCGAATCCCAGTCCTGCCTCCAGGGGAGTGTCCTCGTCGGTGATGTCGTGGCCCCAATGGCAGTAGGCCGCCTCCATGCGCAGCGTGTTCATGGCGTGGTAGCCGGCGTGGCGCAGTCCAAGGGAAGAGCCCGCTTCGACCACCGCATCGTGCAGGGCCACGGCCTGCTCGTTGGGCACGTAGAGCTCCCAGCCCAGTTCGCCCACATAGGTCATGCGCAGCGCCAGCGTCTCTGTCCCGGCGATGCAGAGATCCTGGGCGGTGCCGAACGGGAAGCCGTCGTTGCCGAGATCGGCGTCGCAGAGCTGGCTGAGCACGGCCCGGGAATTTGGCCCCATGACGCCGAGCACCCCGTAATGGTCGGTGACGTCTTCGATGACCACGTCCCTGCCCCGGGCGGCCCGCCGCAGCCAGGCCCAGTCGCGGGTGGCGGTAGCCGCCGAGGTGACCACCCAATAGGAGTCCTCGCCCCGGCGGGTCACGGTGAGGTCGGCCTCGATGCCGCCGCAGTCGTTGAGCCACTGGGTGTACACCGCCCGACCCACCGGCACGTCCACCTCGTTGGCGCACACCCAGTTGAGCAGCGCCATGGCATCGGGGCCCTCCACGGTGAACTTGGCGAACGATGTCTGGTCGAACAGGCCCACCGCGTTGCGAACCGCTTCGCACTCGTCCCCGCTGGCCTCGAACCAGTTCTGCGGACCCCAGCTATAGCGGTACTCCCGCTCTTGGCCGGGGGCGGCGTACCAGTTGGGCCGCTCCCACCCCCCGACCTCGCCAAACACCGCCCCGGCCGCGTCGATGCGCTCGTGCAGCGGTGAGCGGCGGATGTCTCGGGCGGTCTCGTACTGGCGGAACGGCCAGTGCATGGCATAGAGCAGGCCGAGGCTCTCGGGGATGCGGGCGTCCAGATAGGCGGGCTCGCATTGGAAGCCGAACGAGCGCCGGATGTCCACCATCGAGAGGTCCATGGGCGGGTGATCGTCGACGATCCAGTCGGCCAGCACCCAGCCCACGCCCCCCGCCGACTGGATGCCCACCGAGTTGAACCCCGCGGCCACAAAGCAGCGGTCCACCTCGGGGGACTCCCCCAGGTAGTACACCCCGTCGGGGGTGAAGGCCTCGGGTCCGTTGAAGAAGAGTTGAAGGCCGGCCTCCCCCAGCACCGGCATGCGGTGAATGGCCCGCTCGAAGATCGGCCCGACGTGCTCCCAGTCTTCCGGCAGGGTCTTGAACTGGAGGTCGCGGGGGATGCCGTTCAAGTTCCAGACCTTGCCCCGAGGCTCGAAGAAGCCAGCCATCAACTTGCCGGTCTCCTCCTTGAAATAGATGTAGTTGGACGGATCGCGCACCGTGGGCATGTTGGGGTACGCCCCTTCGACAGGCTCGGTGACGATGTAGAAATGCTCACAGGCCTGCACTGGCACGCTCACCCCGGCCGTGGCGGCAAGCTGGCGGGTCCATATCCCGGCGGCCAGCACCACGGTCTCGGCCTCCACCCGGCCCGCCTCGGTGTCCACCCCCACCGCTCGCCCGTCTTCCACCACCACCCCGGTCACCGCCGTGCCCTGGACGATGCGGGCACCTGCGGCTCGGGCCCCCTTGGCCAAAGCCATGGTGGTGTCCACCGGGGAGGTCACACCGTCTCGGGGGATGAACAGCGCACCTACCAAGTCGTCGACGTTGAGCAGCGGGCATAACTCGAGGGCCTCGTCGAGGTCGATCTGACGGATGTCAACCCCCACGGTACGGGCCATGGACATGCCCCGAAGCAACTCCTCCCACCGCTCCTCGTCAGCGGCCACCGAAATGGAGCCGGGCGCGCGGTAGCCGGTGGCCTGGCCGGTCTCGGCCTCGAGTTCGTCGAACAATTGGGCCGAGTAAGTGGCCAGCCGGGTGAGGCTGTGGCTGGACTTGAGCTGGCTGACCAGGCCGGCGGCGTGCCAGGTGGTGCCGCTGGTGAGCTGGCCTTGCTCGATGAGCAGCACGTCGGTCACCCCGCGACGGGTGAGGTGGTACGCGATGGAACAGCCGACGATCCCACCACCGACGATCACCACCTGGGCCCGATCGCCGAGATCAGCCATCACACCTCATAAGCGCTCCAGTGCTACAAGGTTGTCTGCGAATTTACCGAAGCCCTGGCCTCGCAGTGGGTGGTGAAGAAGGTCTCGCGCTACAAAATTGCCAGAGGATTCACCGGCGAACCGGTGCCGTAGCGTAGCACCAGCGGAGCGCATACGTACTGAAATTCCCAGCGGTCCAGGTCGGCGCAGCGGGCGGCCACCGCCTCAAAATCGGCGTTGTCAATGATGGGCATGCCCATGTACGGCAACAGGATGTGGTGGACGTGCAGCGCGATGCGGATGGGCATCGGATTAGGGATGCCCTGGTCTTCTTGAGGGGCGTCTTGGAAGTCCCAGGTCAGACAGGAGGCCTCCGTCTCGTAGAGGAACTCGATGGCCGAGGCGTGGACCCCGGCATTCGACCCCATACCTTGAGACGTGTCGGTCTTCTCGAAATACACGTCCATGCCGCTGCGGATGCACACCGCGTCGCCGGGCCGAGGTTCGATTCCCTGGGCGGCGGCCACGTCGGCCAGCTCCCAGCCGTGGACTGGCTCGCCGGGAGCCACGTAGTCGGTGCCCCGGAACCGGGGGACGTCGTAGAGCACTCCCCGAGTGACGATGCCGTCGCTCCAGAAGTCGATGGTGCCGGTGTGCTCGGCGGGCATGGGGGACTTGGCGAACTCCTTGCCGTTCCAGAACTTGCCGCCGCCATCCACCGGCAGATGGCACAGGGCGTCGATGTGGGTCTGCACGAACCCGTGGATGAACATGCCGAAGTAGTCGGCCATCGCCCCCGAGTCTCCCGCCCCCACGAAGTGATGGGCCGGGTAGGGGTTGGCCGGACCGGCATGAGTGTCGATGGGCCGGCTCATCGACACCGCCTCTCCGGTCTGCACCAGCGTGGCCGCCGCTTGTCGGGCCTCCGGCGTGATGTGGTTGAGAGTGCCCAGCTCGTCGTCGTCCCCCCAGCGACCCCAGTTGCAGAACCGCTCCCGATAGGCGGCGTACTCTTCAGCAGTCGGCGGCGTGCGATCACTCAGTCCCATAAGGCAGTCTCTATCACAATGAACGACTACGACCCGTTCTCCTTGGAGGTGGCCACTGATCCGCTGCCCATCTATCGGGAATTGCGGGCAGCAGGCGGCGTACACCGGCTGGAGCAGTATCACGGGTGGGCGCTGCCCCGATTCGCCGAGGTGTGGGAGGTGAGCTGCGACCGAGAGTCGTTCACCATCGCCGAGGGGCCCGTCTTCCTTCGTGATCAGGTGCTTCAACCGGCCCCAGCCGAGCTGGGGCCGCTGCCAACCGGGCCGTTTCTCAGCTTCTCTCAGATGGACCCGCCTGCCCACACCCAGGTCCGCAAGATTCTCTATCCACCGCTGCGCCCGAGGCCAGTGGCCGAACTGGAGGCCGAGCTGCGCCGGGTGGCTGCCGACTGCGTGGACGCCGCTCTAGACCGGGGGCGGTTGGACGTGGTGACCGAACTGGCCTCGCCGGTATCGGTGGCCGGGACCTCATTGGTGCTGGGTTTCCCCTTCTCCGACGGGGAGAAGCTGGTGGAGTACGCCAACCAGACCATGCGCTATGACGACCGGGCTCCTGCGGCCCGGGCCAAGATTCACGAATACCTGTGCGGCTTCGTGGCCAAACAGCGGGCGGGAGATTGTCCCGAGTACATCGAGTCTCTGCTTGGAGTGGACTTGCTGGGCCATCCCTTCAACGACCAAGACGCAGCCATCCAGCTCTCCACCCTGTTCACCGGTGGCGTGGAGACCACCCCCAAAGTGATGGGCGGCGGGTTCATCCACCTGGCCGCCAACAGCGACCAGCGGTCCGCCTTGGCCCGAGACCCGTTGCTCAGCGGGGGTGCCTTCGAGGAAATGCTGCGCATGGAAGTGCCCATACAGCATCTGGGCCGCACCGTCTGCCGGCCAACCGAGATCGGCGGCCAGGAGATGGCCCCCGGCGACCGGGTGTTTCTGCTGTACCAGTCGGCCAACCGGGACGAGCGGGAGTTCGGCTCCGATTCTGAGGTCTTCGACATCCACCGCCGCCCAAATCGTCAGCTGGGCTTCGGCCACGGCCTGCATTACTGCATCGGCGCCCATCTGGCCCGTCTGGAGGGCCGGGTCATCATCGAGGAGGCTCTGGCCCGCATCCCCGACTTCGAGGTGCCCGCCGACGAAGTGGTCCGCCTGCCGGGCTCCTTCCAGCAGGGCTACGCCTCGGTACCGATCGTTTTCTGACTTTCAGCTAGGACAGGGCTACCGGCAAGCGGGCCAGCCCGCGCAAGGTGAGCCGGTCCTTCCAGGGGGGATCGTCCTCCAAGGGAGTCCAGGTTTCGAAGCGGTCCAGCAGGCCAGCCAGCACTACTTGGCCTTCGAGGCGGGCCAGTGAAGCACCCAGGCAGTAGTGGATGCCTGACCCGAACGACAGCAGCGGTGTCTCTTGGCGGCTGATATCGAACCGGTCGGGATCATCGATCACGTCGGGGTCGCGGTTGGCCGCTCCCAGGAGCATCAACACCATGCTCCCCGGAGCAATGTCGTGCCCGCCGATCTCCACGGCTTCGAAGGTGTACCGGGCGTCCACCTGCACGGGAGGCTGATAGCGCAGCACCTCGTCCACCGCGCCGGGCACCAGCGACCGATCGGCCCGCAGCCGGGCCAGCTCACCTGGATGCCGGATGAGCGTGTGGACCATGTTCCCTATCAGGTTGGTGGTGGTTTCGAAGCCCGCGGCATAGATGAGCGACAAGGTGAGTCCGATCTCTCGCTGGGTGAGCCGGTCTTCTCCGTCGCTGGCCGCAATCAGCGCTGACAGCAGATCGTCACTGGGCTCGGCTCGCCGCTGGTCGATCAACTCGTCGAAATACGCCTTCACCTTGACCGCAGACGCTTCGGCCCGCTCCCGATCCTCCGGGCTTTGGTTCGGTTCCAGGGTGCCGGCCAGATCCGACACCAAAGGTCGCAGCCAATCTCGGTCAGCCCGGGGAACCCCCACCAGCTCGCTGATGACATTGGCCGGCAAGGGAAAGGCCAATTGTTCGATCAGGTCTCCTCCACCGGATGCGGCCAGCAAGTCGAGTTGTTCAGCGGTCATCTTTTCCACCGCCGACCGCAGGCCCTCAACCCGTCGAGGAGTGAAGGCCCGGCTGACCAGCGATCGCAGTCGGGTGTGGTCGGGAGGATTCAAGAACAGGAAGGTCCGCTCTTCGTTGGGAGTTCGCACCCTCTCAGCAGTGAGCGTCGGAACCTCGTCGCCAGGCTCGGCGTTACCCATCCGGGGATCCCGAAGTGCCTTCCGGCAGTCCTCGTAGCGAGTGAGGACCCAATAGTCGGCAAAACTGAGTTTGTAGACCGGTGCCGTCTCCCGCAGTTCCCGCAGCAGCGGGTAAGGGTCGGCGTAAGCCTCACGATCGGTGACGATCCGAAGAAGCAGCTCGTCGCTCATGGGCGGGGACTGTGGACCCGTCCGAAGGTGTAGCCGTCGGGCCAGCCCCGCCGAGCGAGGTTGGCCTCTTGTCGGGCGATGACTGGTGGGATGTCGGCCGGCTGCCAGCCCTCCACCAGCGACCCGCCCATCAGATCGCGTACTGGCCGGTTGAGTTCCACCAGCAGTTGCAGGCTGAAGGCGATGCGACCGGTCAGCACGTCGGGATCGCCGGTGACCAGCGCCAAGGCGGCTTCGGCCATCGTCTCAAGGGGTTCGAACATCTCCTCGTCTATCCAGCCGCCCTCCACCAAGATCGGCGTGGCGATGGCCGCCTGGGGGGTGAGGGCGTTCACCGACACCCCCTGCCCTTCGCACTCGCTGGCCGCCGAGACGGTCAGCTTGTTCAACGCCGCTTTCGGCGCCCCATATACGAATCCGGCTTTTGAGGGCTTGCTCGACGGGAACGGAGGTCCGGGCGGCAACTCGGCGGAGAAGGTGGTGAGGTTCAAAATCGACCCGCTCCCCCGTTCGCGCATCCCGCTGACCACCGACGACATCAGCTCCCAGGGCGCCCACAGGTTTACTTGCAGGCTCAGCTCAAGCTGCTTGGGGGTGACCTCCTCAAACGGGTAGTACCCTCCGAAGGCGGCATTGTTCACCAAGATGTCGATCGGCCCGAATGCCTCTTCTGTCTTGGGCACCAGCTCGGTGCGGGCCCCGGACGGGTCGCTGAGATCGGACGGAATCACCAGGCACTCCCCGCCGAACGCCTCAATGCGCTCTTTAGTGGCGGCCAAGCCCTGCTCGTCGCGAGCGGTGATGGCCACTCGGGCGCCCTCGGCAGCCAGACGCACCGCGATCGCGGTGCCTGTTCCCCCCTTGCTGGCGCCGGTGACCAGCGCAACCTTGCCGTCAGTGGCACCTTCACTCATGGTCTTTCCCTCCCGTGGGGAATTATGGTCGAGCCTACGCCGACGAGTTGAGCCGAGGATCGTGACCAAAAAGACCTACCCCCGAAGTCGAACCCTGTCGATGCTGCACACCTCGGACTGCCATTTGGGAACTTCCCCGGCCCGACGACAAGAGGCCGCCTTTGCCGCGGCCATCGATCTGGCCATTTCCGAGGCCGTGGACGTGGTGATCATCTCGGGCGACCTGTTCGATCACAACCGGGTGGGCGACGACGTGTTGAGTTGGGCCGCCGACCAGCTCGCTCGGCTCTCGTGCCCGGTGGTGATGATCGCCGGCAACCACGACGCCCACCCGGAGACATCGGTGCTTCACCGGTTTGGCCCCCATATTCAGGATCTGCCAGTCACGGTCCTCGATTCTCTCGAGGGAACCACCACCCACCTTCCCGAACTGGAGCTCACGGTGTGGGGCAAGTCAATGGACGACCACCATCCCGGCTTCCACCCCCTCGACGGCCTCCCCGATCGTCCCGAGGACGGCTGGTGCGTAGCCATGGGCCACGGCCTGGTCATGCCCGACGAGACGCCGTCGTACCGTTCGTCTCCCATCTACCCCAGCCACCTCGACACCGTCGACTGGGACTACGTCGCCCTGGGCCACATCCACCGCCACCAAGTGGTGCGCGAATCACCTTCGGTGGTCGCCTACTCCGGCGCCACCGCGGAGTCATTGGAAGGCGAACCCGCAGTAGTGCTGGTCAGCCTCAGCCCAGATTCCGGCGTCTCCGTATCCCTGCGCGAGCTGACGCCCCAGCCTGTCGACTAAGGCTTGCCCACGCCGGGGACGGCGGCTTCGGTGGCGTAGATAGCGCCGGTTTTCGCCGCGGTGACAACTTCTCTCTTCCAGTCGTCGGCGGCGCAGATGAGGAGTGTGCGGCGGTCGTCGCCGCCGAGCACGCAGGCCACCGGCACTTTGGGGGCCATGTCGTAGGAGTCGGTCACCTCACCCCCGGGAAGCACTCGGAACACCCGCAGGCCCAGCGGGTCGGCCACCCACACCGCGCCCTCGGCGTCGAGACAGATGCCGTCGGGCGGGGCCACTGGCGCCCGGTCGGATTCTGGGAGCAACTCGGCGTAAGTCCTTCGGTTGGACAGGGTGCCGTCGGGGGCCACGTCGAACGCGGTGAGCCGGAAGGCCGCGCTCTCGGCCACGATCAGCGTTTTCTCATCGGGGGTCAAGATGTGGCCGTTGGGGGCCTCCATGCCGTCAGCGCCCACGCTCACCGACCCGTCGGGGGCCACCCTCAGAGTCTGCGCAGTGCGCCGCTCGCCCCCGGCGTGGATCCTCTGGCCCATGTCGCCGATATAGGCGGTGCCATCGGAGCGCACAATCATGTCGTTGATGTCGCCTATGGCCAGCGACGACAGATCGGCGTGCTCCACTATCGACCCGTCGGGCTCTTGGCGCAGCAGCTTCTGGGTGGCCATGGCCACCACCAGCAGCCGGCCGTCGGGAAGCCAGCCCAGCCCCGACGGGTCGTCCCAGTCGACCACGGCCACCGTCTCGGCGTTGCCGTCGAGGTCGGTGCACACCACCCGATGGGCGTGCATGTCGGAGAACCACAGAGCGCCGTCGTGCCACCGAGGGCCTTCGGAGAAGTTCAGCCCGTCCAAGATCGTGCGCATCAGGTGCCTCCTCATCGGCTTGCGTGCAGACGAGATGGCACAATAGCCCTATGAGCATGACCCTCACCCCAAGTCTCGACGCCGAGGAGTCCTACGAGACCATCCAGGTTGACCGGATCGGTGGGTCGCTGGGCGCGGTCATCTCCGGGGTGGACCCCCGCGACGGCCTGACCGAGCAACAGTTTTCCGAGATTCACGAGGCGCTGCTCCGCCACGAGGTGGTCTTCTTCCGCAATGTGCCCATGAGCGCCGAAGACCAACTGGAGTTGGCCTCCCTGTGGGGCCAGCCCAGCATCTTTCCCCTACAGGCAGTCATGGGCGCCACCGAGCCGAGCACGTCGATAATCCGCGACGACGCCGAGAGCCTGCCCACCACCGACAATTGGCACACCGACGTGACCTGGATCGAAGTACCCCCCAAGATTGCCCTGCTCCAATCCGTGGTCGCCCCTTCCTATGGGGGCGACACCATGTGGTGCAGCATCACATCGGCCTACGACGCCCTGTCAGCGCCGATGCGGGCCATGATCGACGGTCTAGAAGTCCACCACTCCAACTATCCCCAGTTCTGCACGAGCATGGCCGAGAAGTCGGGAAGCTGGGACCTGGTGGCGCCGCTGAGAGAGGCCTATCCCGGCGTGGAGCACCCGCTGGTCCGCACCCACCCCGAGACCGGGCGGCGGGCGCTGTATATCGCCACCAATTTTCACCAGTACGTGGTCGGGTTGACTGAGAACGAGAGCACGGCCCTTCTTGACTTTCTCGTACGCCACATCAACCAGCCCCGCTTCCACTGCCGGTGGTCGTGGACCGAGGGCGATCTGGCCATCTGGGACGAGCGGTCAACCAATCACAGGGGCGTGTCCGACCACTATCCCCAGGTCCGGGAGATTCGCCGCTGCACCGTGGACGGCGACCGCCCCTACTTCGACCCATCGGTGCCCTACCAGCCCAAAGCCACCATGATGCCCACGGACGCTTACCAGCCCCAGTAGTCCCCGCCGAAGCGCTCGTCGCGCTCGGCCAGCGCCCCTTTCATGCCCTTCTCCCGCGACGTCTCGTGGAAATCGAACTCGTCGGGGCTGCGGCGGGTGCCCATCACGAACAAGGGGTGGACGCCGTAGTGGGGGGTGAATGACTGGCCAAAGCCCAGCATGTCGTAGGCCAGGTGGGCCACGGTGCGGCCAGTGGCGATGCCGTCGCGGGGCAGGCTGGCCAGCGCCCCGGTGAGCTGGGCCACCGCTTCGTCCAACTCATCGGAGGGCACCACCCGGTTGACCAGGCCCAGCCGATCAGCCTCCGCGGCGTCGAATTTGCGACCGGTCACCACCAGCTCGTTGGCCCGCTTCAGCCCGATCTGGGAGGCCAGCATGGGGTAGAGCCACGACGTGCCCGCCGAGCCGAACCGCTCCTCGGGCAGTCCGAACACAGAGTCGTCGGTCACCACCGCAAAATCGCACACCAGCATCAGATACAGCCCGGCGCCGATGCACGGCCCGTGAACCCGGGCCACGATGGGCTTGGCCGAGTACAGCAGGTCGCGCATCACCCAGGCCCGGCGGCGCAGCCCGGCGATGGCGAACCGCCCGCCCTTGGTCTCGGCCCCGCCGTAGAAGTCGTCGGGACTGGACAGGTCAAATCCCGCGGTGAACCCCCGCCCCGCCCCGGCCAACACGATGCATTTCACATCGTCGTCGGCCTCGGCCTGGCGGACGAATGCCACGATCTGGTCGAACATCTCGTCGGTCAGGGCGTTGAACACCTCCGGCCGATTGAGGGTGATCGTCGCCACCGCCCCAGCCGTCTCGTAGGTCACATTGTCTTCAGCCATGACCCCTATCCTGTCGGATTGTGAGCAACCCGCCCACCCGGTTGGCCCGACGGCTGGGCACTGGGGATGCGATCGTGATCGGACTGGGGTCGATGATCGGGGCCAGCGTGTTCGCTGCCATCGGGCCGGCGGCGGCCGCGGCCGGATCGGGCCTGATGATCGGATTGGCGGTAGCCGGAGTGGTGGCGTTCTGCAACGCCACATCCTCAGCGCAGTTGGCCGCCCTCTACCCCGCCTCCGGGGGCACCTACGTGTATGGGCGCAAGCGGCTGGGCCACCTTGCCGGGTTCTGCGCCGGATGGGGGTTTGTGGTCGGCAAGTCGGCCACGCTGTCGGTCTCGGCGCTCGCTTTCGGGGCCTACGCCTTTCCCGAGTACCCCCGGCCCGCTGGCATCGCCGCCGTTGTGGTGGTGACTGCGATCAATCTCCGAGGCATCACCCGGACGGCGGCGGCCACCCGGGTCACGGTCACCCTGGTGCTGATCGCCCTCGGTTTGGTGGTGGCCGCTGCGGTGGGCGGGGGCACGACCGATGCCGACAATCTGGCCGACTGGGGCGAGGGCGGCGCGGGCGGAATTCTGGAGGCAGCCGGGCTGTTGTTCTTCGCCTTCGCCGGCTATGCCCGCATCGCCACTCTGGGCGAGGAGATCAAAGACCCGGCTCGCACCATTCCCCGGGCCATCCCCGTTGCGCTGGGCATAACGCTGGTGGTGTATGCCGCTGTGTCAGCTACCGCCTTGTGGGCGGTCGGCCCCGAAGTGCTGGCAAACGCGGCCGCCCCATTGGCAGCAGCCACCGACGCCGGGGCTTGGAACGGCCTCACCCCGGTAGTGCGGGCGGGGGCGGCCATTGCCTCGGCCGGGGCGCTGATGGCCCTCATCGCCGGGGTGGGGCGAACCACATTTGCCATGGCCTCAGAAGGCGACTTGCCCCGATCGCTGGACAAGGTCCATCCGACATTCAAGGTGCCCCACTACGCCGAGGTCGCGGTGGCCGCGGTGGTGATCGTGCTAGTGGCGCTGACCGACCTGCACAACGTGCTTGGCTTCAGCTCGTTCTGCGTGCTGTTCTACTACGCCATGACCAATGCCGCCGCGTGGACCCTGTCAGCCGCCCAGCGCCGCTGGCCGCGGGGGCTGAGCGGCCTCGGCTTCATCGGCTGCGTCACCCTGGCCGTGACTCTGCCCGGGGCCTCCGTGATTGTCGGCCTTCTGGTTCTTGCCGCCGGTATCCTGATCTGGCGAATCCGCAGAGCCTGGCCCCAGTCGGCCGCGGCCGAGTAAAAGCAGCAAGAAGGAAGCAGTGACGACAACTTCCCCTGTCAACATTGGCCGCGTCCCGGCAACCAGGCTCAAGCATCTGGTTGTCCGCCTGGCAGCAGCCGCGGTGATCTCGGCCACGCTGTGGATGGCAGCGCCCGCCAGCGCCCAGTCCGCCAGCCCCACGGATATCACCAAACGCGATCAGCTGATCGCGCAGCAGGAGGCCCTGCTCAACATCTACCGCTGCCGATTCGGCATCGACGTCCAACAAGTGCCGGGAGGTTGTTTCGACGGGTCGCCGGTGAACTCTGCCGAGGAACCCCAGCCATTCGACGGGACCCCGACGTTGGGAGAACTGGCCAGGCGCGACCGACTGGTGGCCTCCCAAGAGGAGTTGCTCAACGCCTATCGCTGTCGGTTCGACATCGACACCGCCCTGGTTCCGGGAGGATGCGGCGGCAGTTCGCCCGAGTCCACTTCCAGGCCCACTCCCCAACCGACGCCACGGCCAACAGGAGCGGAGTTGTCTCCCGCCGAGATCTATAAACTGGTGTCCCCATCGATCGCGCTTATCGAGACATCGTCCAAGATCGGCAGCGGCGTCTTGATCGAAGGCGGCTACATCGTGACCAACCATCATGTGGTGTGGCCCGACGAAAAGGCCTGGGTGGTGTTCCCCGACGGCACCGAGCTTCGAGACGTGCCGGTAGTGGGATCGGACTTCATGGCCGACCTAGCCGTGCTGGGACCAGTCGATGTCCCCTACCGGCCGCTGGCGTTCTCCGATCAAGATGATCTGCCCCTCGGCAGCAACCTCCTGTTAGTGGGATATCCCTCTGAGCCTGAGTTGTTCCCACAACCCACCATCACCCAAGGCATCCTGTCTCGCTTGCGCGAGTGGGCCACTTACGACCTCACCATCCTCCAGTCCGACGCGGCGATTGCCGGCGGGCAAAGCGGAGGGGCCCTCCTCAACTCGCGCGGGGAGGTGGTGGGCATCTCCACGTGGAGATTCAGCGAAGCCGGTTTCGCCCTGGCCACCTCAGCCGCCGACGATGCGCTGATCGTGCATAGGCTGATCGCAGGCCAAGTGCCTACAGAAGACAAGACCGAACGACGGGCGCCGCGAAAAGTGGGAGAATTCGAGCACAGCGTCACCGGGACTAGGGGGATCGACAGCCCGGCCTTCACTTTCAACGCCGCGGCGGGCACCAAAGTGACCATCCGCATCGAGGGCGAGAGCGACGGCCTCATCATCGCCTCCGATGCCGTGGAGACGCTGGCCACGCAGAACTCGACCGAGACCGGAATCGAGCAAGCTTCCTTTGAAGTGCTCCGAAGCGGCAGACACTTCGTGAGAATCGGCAGCCTCTCAGATGGAGAGTACGAGTTCGGTCTGACCGCCACGATCAGGCTTCACCCCTACAACGACGAAACCGACGGCACTGTCTTGTTGGCCGAGGGCAATGTAGAGATCTTCTACGGATTCTTCGACTACACATTCGACACCGATTGGTACAAGATCAGCCTCGAAGAGGGCGAGACCATCGAGATCAGCACTGATTCGATCCTCGCCGATACTTCGATCACGGTCAGGAACCGCGAGACGGGTGAGTCAGCCCAGAGCGACGGCACCAACCCGCGCACTGGTCTGGGATTCTCCACCAACGCTCACCTTCGATTCACCGCGCTCGACGCCGGCGAATATGCCATCTACATCAACGAGACATCGGGCGCCCGCGGCAACGGCTACGCCTTGACCGTCGAGCGGGTCCAGAACTAGATCAGGCTCCGCCCTGCACGTGGGCCGCGATCTGATCCTCGAAGGTGAAATCCAGATCAAGGCTCTGGTCGAGGCCCTCGGCGACCATCCAGCGGTGTACGTGATCGACCATGCCGGCCAGGGTGTATTCGGGGGCCCAGCCGACGTCGGCTCGCAGCCGGTCGACGGAGAACACCACGCTTCGGTTCCAGCGGTGCAGGTTGGGGGCCAGGCGTTGCACAAGCTGGGCCAGCTTGAACCGCCGCCGGGTGTTGTCGGCATCGGCTCGGGCGGTGTCGGAGCTGCGGATGTCGATGTTGACCGGGGAGGCCTTTCCCTCCTCGAACACCAGGGCACCGTCCCACAGGTCGTCCATCACCGAAGCGGGGATGAACACCTTTTGAGCTTCCACCCCCAGTACCTCGGCGAACGTGTCCACATATCCCTCATCTGACTGGTACGTCCCGCCGGTGAGGTTGTAGCGCTTCCCGAAGGTCTGGGGCTGGAGCATCATCATCCTCAGCGCTCGGGACTGATCGTCTACATGGCCCACTTGGCCCACCGTGGTGCCGTCGCCGGGAATCAGCACCGGGCGGCCTCGCAGTAGCCGCAGGATCATCCGCTGCTCCCGGTCGGCGAGGATATTGCGGGGACCGAACACCATGGAGAACGGCACGATGGTGGCCGGGAAGCCTCGACTGCGCCAGGCGTCGACGAGGATGTCCTCACACAGCAGCTTGTGCAACCCGTACTCGTTCTGGTTGGGACCACGGTCGACGAGGTGGTCCTCGGTGATGGGCAGGATGTCGGTGGGGGCATAGATGACCGTGGACGAGGCGAAGATGTAGTGGCCGACCCGCCCCTCGAACACCTCGATCATGAGCTCCACATCGGCCGGGTGATAGGCGCTCATGTCCTGCACCACGTCGAAGCTCTCCCCGCCCAGAACCGACCGCACCTGAACATGGTCGGTGCGGTCGGCCACCAAGCGGCGCACCGACCGGGGAAAGTCCACCGCAGTGCGCCCCCGGTTCAGCACCGTCACCTCGTGGCCATGCTTGACGAGTTCCATGACCAGCGAGTAACCGTTGAATTGGCTCCCGCCCATGACCAAGACCTTCATTCCTGCTCCCTTGTTCTCCGATTCGAGCTCAGCGGCACACGCCGGCTTCGGCTAGGGCCTCAACCTCGTCGGGTGGGATCCCGAGGACTTCGCCCAGCACCTCGACGGTGTCGACGCCCAGCATTGGGGACGGGCCGGCGGTGCGCTTGACTGTGCGGCTGAAGCGGGTGGGGTTGGCCACGTGGGTTTCTTTGCCCACTACCGGGTGCTCCAACACGTCGAGCGCGCCCCGAACGGCCAGGTGCTCGTCGCCCAGGTGGTCGTAGGGCCCCATCACCGCCATGGCCGACACCCCGGCGGCCTGGAGGCGCTCAGCCCGCTCGGCGGCCATGCCCTGGGACATCCAGGCAGCTACTGCGGCGTCCACCGCCTCGACGTCGGCCAGCCGGTGGGCGTTGGCAGGCCACCGGTTCTCCACGCCGATGACCTCGCAGCACCGCTGCCATGACTCGTCGTCGTGGCAGGCCAGCGCCACCCAGTCGTCATCGCCGCCTGCTCGGTACACGTCATGGGGGGCGACTTCCTCCGAGCGGTTGCCACGGGCATGGGGATCGGTACCCACTGCGGCTGCCCCCATATACACCTCGCCAATGAGATAGGCGGCGGCCTCGGTCTGCGCCATGTCGATGAGCTGGCCTTGGCCGGTGCGCTGCTTGTGGTCGAGGGCAGCCAGAATTGCCACCGCCAGCAATTTGCCCGCGATGTGATCGGGGTGGTTCAGCGTGGTGCCGCACGGAAACGGCACGTCGGCGTGGTTCCACAGCCAGTGGGCCCCGGCAAAGCTGGCGTTGAGCGGCCCATAGGCCGGCATCTTGCCCATGGGGCCGCCCCGGCCATAGCCCTGCGAGCACACATACACCAGATCGGACCGCTTGGCCGACATGTCTTCCCACCCCAGCCCGAGCTTGTCCAGCGACCCGCCCCGCAGGTTCTCGGCCACCACATCGGCGGCCATGAACAGCTCCAGGGCCAGCTCTCTGCCCTTCGCAGTGGTCATGTCCAGACCAACCGACCGCCGCCCCCGGCTCTCGGCGTTGAACGGGAAGGCCTTGTTCAGATCGCCCCGGCCGGCAAAGCGCAGGGAGTCGGGATGGGCCACCGACTCGATCTTGATCACGTCGGCCCCCAGATCCGACAACATCCAGGTGGCCTCAGGCACAACCGCGGCCATGCCGAACTCCACCACCCGCACTCCGGCGAGCAATTGACCGTCGTTGGAGCCGTTTGACGGGGCCGGTGCCCAGGGATTGTGGGCGGGACGGGCATTGAACTGAACTCTCCTGTCTTTTGCCCGAGGTGCCCGGTTCCGCACTCCAGCGGGGGTGCCCGAGAGCTGCCATGGGGCGTTGGGCATGGGCAGGCCCTCAGAACCCTCCACGTCGTAGCGGAAGAACCCCCTGCCCGCTACTTGCGGATGGGCGGCAAACTCGCTGGGCGACTGGATCATCCCGATGGTGGTACCCGCGGCCAGGCCGTGCTCGAACAGATCAGATCGGTCCCGCTGCGACGTAATCTCGTCGGCAACCACGTGGATCACGTCCCGGTTGCGGCCCCGGAAAACTCCGTCGGCCCACTCCGGGCCAGTCAGGGCGTCGGGGTTGCCCAACACTTCCACGAAACCGGTCCACTGGTAGGGGGTGCCGATCACGGTGCGCACCCAGCCGTCGCGGGCCGGGAAGATCCAGTAGTTTCCGTCGGCGTTGCGGCGACCCTCACCAGGCAGTTCGGGAAAGTGGCGCACGTAGTCGAGGATGAGCACCGACCAGGGGTTGAGCCCGGACAGGGCCGCCTCCTGCACGCTCACCTCAACCACCTGGCCTTGGCCGTGTCTACGGCGGTCCATGACTGCGGCCAGCCCGCCGATGGCACCGAACACCGAGGCGCAGTCGTGAGCCAGATAGCCGGGGTGCCAGCACGGAGACTTGTCCCTGAAACCCGACAGGAAGTGCCCGCCAGAAGATGCGAACGCCGGGAGCGGCTCCAGCTTCCAGGCTGAGCGAGGTCCGGTCAGCCCCATGTCGGTTAGGGCTACCACCACGAGTTGGGGATGGCGCTCGGTCACCCCGTCGAGGTCCAAGCCGGTGTTGTCGATGAGCAGGTCGGCGGCTGCCATCAGCCCTTCCAACTCGTCGGGGTCGCCCGGCAACTTGTTGGCGTTGCGATGGGCATGGGCCGGGTTGTCGGGATCGGGAGCCGGCGGCACCCGGATCACCTCGGCGCCCAGATCGCCCAAGATCCGACCGCAGAGCGCGCCGCGCATATCGGTGTGGTCCACCACCCGAAGCCCGGCCAGCGCGCCGGGACCCATGGCCGCAACCGCGTTCATCGAATGCGGGGTTCGATGCGGGTTTGCTCTTTGATGCCCCGGGCCTTTTCGGTGATCGTCTCCTCGGCCCCGGCCAAGTTCAGAAACGCCACCCCGCTGTTCATGGCATTGGCCAACGTGGTGTTCTGGGCAGTCCACAGACCCCTCATGGTGGCCTCAATGGCCAAGCGTTCGGGGGCCGACGCGATGGCTTCGGCAGCCCAGCGGGCCGCTTCCATCAGCTCTTCCGGTGGCACTACCTCTTGCACAAGGCCGATTTGGAACGCCCGTTGGGCCGACATGCGCTCGTGGCGGCCCAAAAGAGCCATCCGCATGACCTCGCCCAGCGGCATCCGCTGAAGCATGAACATGGGCTCGTTCACCGCGGGCATGCCGTGGGTCACATGGGGATCGAAGAAGGTGGCGTTCTCGGCGGCGATGATGAACTCCACCTCGCCCAGCAGGTAGAAGGCACCACCGGCGGCCATACCGTTGACCGCGGCGATAACCGGGCGCCAGTAGTCGTTGGACTTGGGGCCGACGGTGGAGATCGGATCGTCCACCATGAACGGCGAGGCCGGCTGCTTCCAAGAGCCGGTGATGTCCACCCCCGTGCTGAACGCCCGCTCGCCGGTGGCGGTGAGGATCACGCATCGCACATCGTCGTTGTAGCGGAGATGGGCCCATGCGGCCCGAAGCTCATCGCACGCGGTGTTGTCCAAGGAGTTGAGCCGCTCGGGGCGGTTGATCGTGACCACCGCCACCCCGTCGGACTCCTCATATAGCAAGGTCTCGTAATTTGGCACGGCCCGAAGCGTAGTCCCGCTGATGCGACCGCCGAACAGGCCAGCGTTACCATCCCACCTCAGATACTTGTGTGACCTTCAGGGAGACGGAGTTCGAAATGGACATCGGGAGAATCGGATTGTGGCAGGGCGTGCTCGACCAGCAGCCCTCCAGCCAGGTGCGAGAGGTGGTCGCCGAACTGGAGGAGATGGGCTGGCCCACGGTGTGGATCCCCGAGGCGGTGGGCCGCGATCCGTTCGTGTCTGCGTCGGTCATGCTGGGAGCCACCAGCACGCTGAAGATCGCCACCGGGATCGTTCAGATCCACGCCCGCCACCCCATGACCACTGCAGCGGCCCAGAAGACGGTGGCCGAGGCCTTCGACAACCGGTTCTTGTTGGGCATCGGCGTTAGCCACGGCCCGTTCATCGAGGGCATCCGCAAGCTGGACTACTCCAAGCCCTACTCCTTCATGGTTGAGTACCTCAACGAGATGGACGGGGCCATGTACATGGCCGCCGGCCCCGAGGAAGACCCGCCGGTGGTTCTGGCCGCCCTCGGCCCCAAGATGCTGGCGCTGGCCGCCGAGCGCACCGCCGGCGCCCACCCCTACTTCGTTCCCCCCGAGCACACCGCCATCGCCCGAGAAGTCATGGGGCCAGACGCCCTGCTGGCCCCCGAGCAGAAAGTGTGCCTAGAGACCGACGCCGATGCGGCCCGGACGCTGGCCCGAGAGAACATGGCCCTATATCTGGGGCTCCCCAACTACGTGAACAACCTCTATCGGCTGGGATTCACCGAAGAAGACGTGGCCGAGCAGTCCGACCGCCTGGTTGACGCCATCGTGGCGTGGGGCGAGCTGGACACCATTCGCGACCGCATCCAAGCCCACCACGATGCCGGCGCCGACCACGTGGCCGTGCAGGTGCTCACCCCCCGCGGCGAGCTGCCCCTGGCCCAATGGCGAACCCTGGCCGACGCCCTTCTATAGTTCGTCGGCGTAGCTCCTTCGAAAAGACGAGGAGCTCCAAAGCACGAGGGATTCGACATCATGAGCAGACTTTGCGAAGGACGAGTCGCGGTCATCACCGGGGCAGGACGGGGCATCGGGCGGGAGTACGCCCTGATGCTGGCCGAGCACGGTGCCAAGGTAGTTGTCAACGATTTGGGGGCCGACCCCGACGGCCGGGGCGGCGACGCCGGTCCTGCTGGTGAGGTGGTCGAGGAGATTCGGGCCATGGGCGGCGAGGCGGTGGTTAACGGCGCCGACGTGAGCGACTTCGACGCCGCCCGAGACATGATCCACCAGGCCATCGACACGTTCGGGACGCTGGACATCCTCATCAACAACGCCGGCATTCTGCGGGACCGCATGGTGTTCTCCATGAGCGAGGCCGACTGGGATGCGGTGGTTCAGGTCCACCTCAAGGGAACTTTCGCCCCAGTGCACCATGCCGCCGCCTGGTGGAGGGAACAGACCAAGGCCGGGCGCAGCTTCCAAGCCCGGATCATCAACACCGCATCGCCGTCGGGCATCTTCGGAAACGTGGGCCAGACCAACTACGGCGCGGCCAAAGCGGGCATCGCCGCTTTCACGGTGATCTCGGCCATGGAGCTGGTTCGCTACGGGGTCACGGTGAACTGCATCGCCCCCAGCGCCCTGACCCGGCTGACCGCACCCCTGATGGGCGGTGCCGATATATCCGAAGAGATCCAGGAGACGATGTCCCCCACGTGGATCGCCCCGATCGTCACCTGGCTGTGCAGCCCCGAAGCCGACAACGTGACCGGGCGAGTGTGGGTTGTGGGCAACGGCCGGCTGGGTATCGCGGAAGGCTGGGCCCTCGGCCCCAACGTGCCCCTCGAGTCCCAAGACCCCACCACGTTGCACCCCGTGGTGGCTGATCTGATGGCCAAGGCTGAGCTCAACGCCGATATGAGCGGGATTCCCACCGGCGGCCCCGGCCGGCCCAGCAACGAGATCTAGATCTAGAGCTCTTCGACCCGACAGCGGACTTCGGGCACGATCTCTGCCCCTACCCAGCGCAGGGCCAAGCCGCCCCGAGAGTGGCCCGCGGTGTCCAGCCAGTTGGGGTGGCCGGGGTCGCGCCGGGCTACCACCACTCTCACGATGCCGTCCTCTTCGACCGCGGCGGTGTGATGGTTCAAGTTGGTCGGGTAGTACTCGAAGTCCAGTGACTCCAGCCAGTGGTTGCCGAGCTGAATGTTCCAGTACTCGCACTCGGGGGGCTCGAACTCGATGATCCAGGCCACGTCGGGACCGAGGTCGTAGTACCCGTAGTTGTACGACGTGTCGGGGTCGCCCTGGGCGAAGGCCAGCAACTCGGGGTCAATGGGCCTGATCTCGTGGGGATGGGAGGCGAAGCTGGCCGTCCACCCCAAGAACTGGCCCACCACCGCGGCCACAGTGAAACCGGCCCGCCCCAGTGCACCGGCAAACCGCTCAGGGTCTATCGGCTCGGGCGGGCTGCCGGCATCGGTGCGCTCCAAGGTCAGCTCCGCGGGAGTCTGGTTGGGCCGGTCCAGCAGAGTCTGGCGGATGGTCAGAGCGTTGGTGCCGTCCTTCATCGCCAGCCACGGGCCGGGCTGAGGCTGGGAGCTGATGGCCACCTCGAAGTTGCCGTCGGCATCCAGAGCCAGGTTCTCGGTGGTGAGGTAGCTGTCGCGGATCAACCCCTCGGGGGTGCCCAGCCCGCCGCTGAACGCCCCCATGCGAATGGAGTGGGCATCGTTGAGGCAGCCCCGCAGCCGATACTCGAACGTAGGTGACAGCCGGGCACCTCCGTAGGCGTAGTCCGGGTTGTCCAGGCCGATCTTGACCCCCGATTGGTTGAGGATGGCCCGGGCGGGGTCGGACTCCTCCAGGTTGGCCTTCAGAAAATTGGCCGCCAGCCGGGTCACGTAGCGCAGCCCCTCGGCCCGGTCGAAGTCGTCGTCGGGAGAGGCGTCCAGCACTTGGCGGCCGGCGTCTCGCAGCATGTCGCAGAACTCTTCCCAGCTTTGGGCCAAATCGATGTCGCTCATTGCTCGGTCCCCCCGTTGCAATCGGCCTTATAGCTCATTCCACTGCCACCCCGCAGGCCTCGATGTAATCGGAGTAGCGCTCGTGGATCACCTCGGCCCGTAGGCCGTATTGGTCAGGGCTGTAGTCGTGGACGCCGTGCTCGCCCTTGGGGTGGTCGGCGGCCCATTGGGCCACGGCCTGCTCGGCGTCGGCATCGAACTGGTAGCCAAACCGGTCGCAGATGGCGGCCACGCTGCCCATCGGGTCGGACTGGAAGTCGGCGAATTGGAGATCGTAGAACCGGTCCTCTCGTCCGGCTCGGGAGGCCAGCATCCTCTCAATGCCGCGAGCCCACAGCTCAGTCTGCTCGGCACCGTGGGCGATGTTGTCGGGATGCTCTTCGAAGCCCTGGCGGCTGACCGCGGTGAGGCTGCACACCGACGCCACCGCCTTCAGCGGATCACGATGAGTCATCACCACGTTGGCGTCGGGATAGGTGGCAAACAGCGCCTCGGGGGCGAACAGGTGGCTGGGGTCCTTTAGCAGCCAGCAGGTGTCGGGCTCGTCCACGCCGATCAGCCCGATGCTGCGGCGGTGGTGGGCGTAGGCCGAACCCATGTCGCAGGCCGCCCACCAGGCGGAATAGGTGGGGATGCGAAACAGACACTCGAAGGTGACGCTGGCGAACGAGTGACGGAACAAGTTCCAGCACTCGTCGACCAATTCAGCCGACTGGAAGTGGATGGTGGACTGATCCGGGTTCATCTCAGCCATGGCATCCATCTTGGCCTTGCAGTTCACGTAGTCGTCGATCTGCTCCCACTGGTCGCGGGGCGGCCGGGGCTGGGGCATCTCGGCCAGCCACAGCTCGAGCCCCTGAAAGTGCGGGCTGGCCGCCATGAGCTGGTGCAAGGCGGTAGTGCCGGTGCGGGGCAAGCCGATGATCACCAAGGGCCGTTCGACATTGACGTCGGCCGCCTCCGGTCGGGCCTTCAGCCCGGCTTCGGCCTTGAGGCGTCCCATCAGGGCCCCGGTGATGATCTCGCCGATGGCGAAACGGCCGATGTCGGTCATGGCCGCCTCGGCCTCCAGCGACTCCTCCAGCACGGTCAGGCCTTCGAGATAGTCATTGTGACCGAAGTCGTCCAGCCCGGACCGCTCAACGGCGGCGGCATGCCATTGTTCGATGCTGCTCACTGATCCTCCCAACGACGTGTATTGATGCTGCCTATCGGGCCGCATCCTTCAGTTGCTGGCCGAACGCGGCCATCGTCTCTGCTGTGTCGGCAAAGAACAGGAACGAGGGAACGATCAGGCGGTCGCCTCCCAGTTCGGCCACCTCCTGTATCAGCCCGGCGGGGTCGTCCATCGGCGTGTTGGGCAAGCCCACGGTGATCTCGATGCTCTCCGGGTCTCGGCCGGCCGAGGCGGCGGTTTGGCGCATCTCGTCGATGAGCTCGGCCATCGACACCCCTTCTCGGGGCCCCGGCCAGAAGCCGTCGCCCAGCCGCCCCGCCCGGCGGGCCGCAGCCCGCGAGTGGCCGCCGATCACGATGGGCACCCGGCCATTGGCTGGCTTGGGGTTCACGCTGACCCCGGAGAACGAAGCGTGATCGCTGTCAAACGAGGTACTGTCGCTGTCCCACAGCGCCCGCATGGCTCCGATGTAGTCGTCGGTGCGCTGGCCCCGGCGCTCCCAGGGGATGCCCAGCGCCTCGAACTCTTCTTTGAGCCAACCCACTCCCACTCCGAGGATGACCCGACCACCCGACATGGAGTCCAGGGTGCCCAGCGACTTGGCCAGCACCACGGGGTTGCGCTGGGGCAGGATCAAGATGCCCGTCCCCAACCGCAGGCTCGTGGTGGCTGACGCCACCCAAGTCAGCCAGATCAGCGGGTCGGGCAGAGGGGAGTCGGGAGTCATCGCCATCTTGCCCGACGGGTCGTAGGGGTACTGCGAGGCGTACTCGTCGGGGTACACCACATGCTCCACCGTCCAAACCGAGTCGAACCCAGCAGCCTCCGCCGCCTGTCCGAATTCCACCGCGCCCTCGGCGGAGGTCCAGTGGAGGATGTTTGCGAAACCAATCCCGAACTTCATGGCCCGCAGCGTAGGGGAAACGCTAGCTATTCCTCATTCACATACCGAACGGCGTTGTCCGCCTCACGAACGGCATCGGCCAGCAAGGGTCTCACCGCTTGTTCTAGCTGAATCATTCGGTCCACGGTCGTCTCAATCGCACTAGGCCATGTCTCAGAGTCTGCCCATCCCCCTAACTCGAGTTGTTCCAGCAGCTTCCGAGACCGGTTTGTCTCCTTGGCCTCCCAGACCAGAGTCCCGCCATATGACTCCTCTATTTCTGCTTTCCTGTCTTGGAGGTATCCAAAGAGGGCATCGTGCCACTCGCCAGGCGCATCTTGCTTGTCAATCCAAACGATGACCGATGTACCACCCTTCCTCACGCCATAGACAAAAGCGACACCGCGGTGCCCAGATGATGTGCTCACGTAGGGGCCGCCTTGTGCTGAAACGCTGGAGTGGAGATTTGTCCTTGTGTTGGCAGATTCAAGAAGGACTTCAAAGAATGCCCTGCGTGACTGTTTACGCTCGGATGTCTCTTGTCGAGAGGCCGCGACATCCTTCGCCGATTCCGGAGGCCCAACAATCAAAGTCATGAGTGGCGCTGGTGGGGAGTCCCCAATCCTGATGGCCTGGATCCTGAACATATATGCCGAGAGTTGACCTGAGTCGTTGATCCATGTCACCGCCTTCACATGCTCCGGTCTTGGATCACCCACAATCCAGATAGCGACATCTGCATCGAACGCAACTGTGTAGGTGAGCAGCTTCCCAAGGTGGTCGTGGTCTGACCGACCGAGCTGATTCTCAATGACCACTGTCTCGCCGTCTTGATTCTCAGCCACCAAATCGACTGCGAATGAACCTGCTGATTGCTCGCGACGAACCGATTCGGGATCAATGCCCGAGGCAAGCCCATCATCAAGGACATCGATGTTCTCAGCAAGCCATGTAGTGAAGTCCTTGGCCTCGTGAGGCCACACATCGCGGATGTTGACCTTCTGGATTCGCTGGATCTCCAAGGCGCTCCCCCCGCTCGGGAAATTCGGGGGCTCCTTCGACACCGTTCTACGGCATCGCTCGCCTCAAGTGCAAAACTGGCCCAGCCTTCCAGGCAACGGCACCAGCGCCCTGCATGAGCAGTGCTCTCCGCTCCGCAACCTCAGCGCTCGGGCCCGTCAGGCGCTCTCTGGTCTAATCATGAGGAATTGTCGCTCTACCCGTCTACAATCTGCTCCATGACCACGACCACCGCCCGCAGCCAGGCTGAGTCTTCAGACCTCCTCAGCGACCTGCCAGAAGACGACGACACTGTCATCTACCTCACAGACGAAGACATTCGGCGCGGGGATGAACTCGCTCTGAAGGAGATCGGCATGACCTACGAGGAACTTGAAGCCTGCGCTCAAGCAGACGAGTTCCCCACCCACAAGGCTCGCCTCACTTGGTTCTTGCTCGCGCCTCGTGTCGAAAACTGCTGATCTCGACAGAAGGGCCCGAGAATTTGCAGACGACATCTCGGATCTGCTGAACAACACCATCACCCACGGCATCAGGTTGCGCTTTAACGTGCCTCCCGGTGGCCATGCTGAGGGCTGGGTTGGCTACAAGACCACCAGGCAGCACCCGAAGCGACTGGTTCCGATCCCAGTCACAATCAATCAGGCTTCGCCAAGCTGCTTTCTCGTGGTGCTGCACCGCGTCCAAATGGACCCTGAAGGAGCGCACATTGCGACAGCCAGCAGCAGAGTCGAGTTGCATCTGACCGGAGACCTGCAAAATCCAATCGCCAGATACGACTACAACCGCGAACCCGTCTTCAATGACCTCGGGCTTCCATACCCAAATGCCCACATCCATGTCCATGGCAGAGACAGTGCTGTGGAGCTTCTCGCGGAACAGGTCGAGGTCGAGCGAACGGGTGAACGATTCCATTGGCCTACTGGGGGGAAACGATTCAGGCCCACGCTTGAAGACCTGGTTGAGTTCCTGATCGTAGAAGGGTTGGTGAAGTACCACCCCAAGTGGGATCAGGCGATAGAAAAGCACCGCGCCCACTGGGAGGAGACACAACTTCGGGCAGCGATTCGCCGCAACCGGGAGATCGCCGAAGATGCTCTGAGTAGTGGCTGAGGCTTCCGGGGGCGACTAGGAGGCGGCGGCTATGGCCTCCCACACCTTTTGAGGGGAGGCGGGCATGTCGAGGTGGCGGATGCCGAGGTGGTCTAGGGCGTCCACTACCGCGTTCTGAACCGCGGGGGTAGAGCCCACGGTGCCGGATTCGCCGATGCCCTTGGCCCCTAGCGGGTTCAGCGGGGTGGGCGTGACTGACTCGTGGACCTCGAAGCTGGGCAGCTCGGTGGTGGAGATGACGGCGTAGTCGGTGAAGTTGGAGGTCAGCAGGTTGCCGTCGGGGTCATAGCGGACTTCCTCGATAAGGGCTTGGGCCGCGCCGGCGGCCAGTCCGCCGTGGATCTGGCCGTGGGCCAACAGCGGATTGAGGAGGTTGCCAGCGTCGTCCACCGCCACCAGCCGCTCCAATCTCACCTCTCCGGTGCCGGTGTCCACCTCTACCACGGCCACGTGGGTACCGAAGGGGAATGTGGGACCGTGCTGTTCGAAGTCGTTCTCCACGAACAGCCTCTCGGCGGTCGCCGCGGCCACATCGGCCCAGTTCGCCGACCGGGCCGGAGTACCGACGACATGGAATTGACCGGTCTCAGAGTCCAGCACCACATCGGCAGTCGCGGCCTCCAGCAGCTCAGCAGCCAGGGGTCGGGCCGCCTCGATGAGCTTTTCTGATGCGTCGAAGAGGGCCGACCCGGCGATTTGCGCCGTGCGAGATCCACCGGTGATGTCGCTGGAGGGGATCTCATCGGTGTCGCCGTGGATGATCTCGATGCGGCCCATGTCGATGCCCAGGGTGTCGGCCACCACCATCGCCAGGGTGGTCACATGGCCCTGGCCGAAGGGAGTGGCCCCGGTGCGGGCCAGCACCGTGCCGTCGGCCCTCAGCTCCAGGCTCCCTGTCTCGGTACAGACGGGACCCATCGGCGAGGTCACCTCCACGTAGGTGGACAGCCCGACTCCCAGCAGCCGTTGGTCGCCCTGCTCCCGGCGGGCAGCCTGTTCAGCTCGCAGGCCGTCGTAGTCGGCGGCCTCCAGCGCGGCCTCCAGCGATGCCCGGTAGTCGCCGGAGTCGTAGGCCGCGCCAGTAGGAGTGGTGAGCGGAAAAGCGTCCGGGGCGAGATAGTTGCGGCGCCGAAGCTCAGCCGGGTCCATGCCGATCTCGGCGGCGTAGATGTCTACCGCCCGCTCGATGGCCGCGGTGGCCTCGGGACGGCCGGCTCCGCGGAACGCCTGCACCGGGGCGGTGTTGGTCACCACCGCGGTGGCCGACCAGGCCACGTTCTCAATGTCGTAGTTGCCCGGCGCCATGAGCCCGGTGAAGGTGGGCAGCAGGGCACCGACTCCCGGATAGGCTCCGGCATCGGCCAGCATGTCCAGCCGATAATGGGTGAGGCGGCCGTCGGCGGTGCCCCCCAAAGTGACGGTCTGGATCTGGGCCCGACTGTGGCCCAGCGACTGGAGACTCTCGGTGCGAGTCTCAGCCCAGCGCACCGGGCGGCCCACCCGGCGGGCCAGCCATCCCAACAGGCACTCCTCGGGACCGGGGCTGGCCTTGGTCCCGAAGCCGCCGCCTACGTCGGGGATGATCACCCGCACCTGCGACGGTTCCAATCCCAGCGTGCCGGAGATGGCCCCTTGAGCGGTGTGGGATCCCTGGGTGCTCGACCAGCAGGTGAGGCGCCCGTCTTCACCCCACGCGGCGGCGGCCACTCGACCTTCGATGGGGCTGGCATAGATCTTGGAGTTGACAATGCGATGGGTGATCATCACCTCGCACTCGCTGAAATCCAGCTCCGCCGCCGGGGGCAAGGCAATAGCCACATTGGACTCAGCATCGTCGAACAGCTTCGGCGCATCGGCGGCGCTCTCGGCATCGACCACCGCGGTCAGCTGGTCGTAGTCGGCCCACACCGCCTCGGCCGCGTCAGTGGCCTGGACAACCGTCTCGGCCACTACGGCGGCAATGGGCTCGCCCACGAATCGCACTTTGCCGGTGGCCAGCAGGGTGCGGGACATGGCGGCGTCGCCCATCATCGGCGGCTGGGCGGCCAAGTCCAGGTCTTCGCCGGTGACCACGTCCACTACACCGGGCATGGTCTGTGCCTCGCCGGTTTCCACCGAGAGCAGACGGGCGTGGGCGACTGGCGACCGAACGAACACAACATGGACCGCTCCGTCCAGCGGAATGTCTGCCACGTAGGTGCCACCGTCGGTCAGCATCCGGGGGTCTTCCACCCGTCTCACTTCGTTGCCCAAAATGCTCATGGGCGGGAAGCGTAGGCCAGGCTCTCGTTCAGAACTCATTTGCTACTGCGGTAGCGACATTCGCCAGCCTTGGGCGTCTTGGCCCATCGGGGTGGAGGGGGCCCGGTCTGTGAACGGCCAGAGCTCCTCGGTGATCCTGCGCCAGTTGGCGGTAGCTCCGAGCTGAGCGAACAGCGAGATCAGGCCGAGGTTGATGCGCTGAAGCACCACCAGCGAGGGCGGCACGTTGAGGACCTTCTTCAGCTCGGCGTGCTCGCCGGAGGCGTTGAAGATGGCCCTCACCCCCGCGGCGGCGTATTCCGGGGTGAAGGTCCGGGTCTCATCGGTCAACACAAACTCGTAGAAGTGGGTGAAGAACGCCTCTACCTCGTCGTCGCTGAACGGAGCGTCGGCCGGCAGCAGCCCGGCGGCCACTTGTTCGGCCCGGAACCGGGGAATGTCCCGGTCGATCACCATGGCTATGAGCATCCGCTCGAACTGGGCGGTCTCTTCGGTGGTGAATCGCTTTACCAGTCCAAAATCCAAGAAGGTGACGGAACCGTTGGGACCGAAGAGGTAGTTGCCGGGGTGGGGATCGCCGTTGAATGCCCACAGGCGGTAGATCGACCCGAACGAGAACCGGTAAATGGTCTCGGCCACCCGATTGCGCTGATCCGGAGGCCAGCCCAGCACCTCTTCGAACGTGGCTCCGGTGGCCAGTTCGGTGGTGAGCACCCGGGCGGAGCTCAAGTCGTCGTACACCTCGGGAACGGAGATGTAGGGGTGGCCCCGGTAGTGGTCGGCGAACAGGCGCTGGTTGGACGCCTCATGCTCGTAGTCGAGCTCCTCGGTGAGTCGCTGGCGCAGCTCGTCCACAATGGGGGCGGGATCGAGGCCGGGAAACAGCACCGACAGCGCCCGGAACACCATCCGGGCCGATCCCAGGTCGGCGGCAATGGCCTCAGCCACGCCGGGATACTGGACCTTGACTGCGCAAGCCCGGCCGTCGGGGGTGATGGCCCGGTGGACCTGGCCGATGGACGCCGCCGCAATGGGCACCGGGTCCCACTCCTCGAACAGCTCGTCGGGCGAGGCGCCGAGTTCGGCAACCACCACCGACTCAGCCAGGGCCGGGCTCATCGGCGGGGCATTGGCCTGAAGCTGGGCCAATGACGCCCGGGTGGACTCGGGGAGGCCCACATCCAAATAGCTGGCCATCTGGCCGATCTTCATCAGCGCTCCCTTCATGTTCCCCAGCACTTCCACCACGTCGGCCGCCGTGCGCAGCTCCCGCTCTGCTTCGAGGGCCTCTGACCGCCGAGCGTCGGCGAACACCTGACGGGCCCTGGCCATCGCCCACCGTCTCCCGCTGCGAGCCCCCAGCCCGGCCATTTTGGCCGTACGCCCCAGCCGTCCCCGCCGGGGCACCGCTCCCCGACCGCGCCTGTCTGCCACCCCGCCGAAAATACCGGCCCCACCATCGCCGCTGGCACCTTTGACAAAGATCGCCGGATGAGGAATTGTCCGGCTGGATTCTGCGATTTCACGGGACAGCAACCGGTGAAGCCGTGTATCGTGAAGTGGAACAGTTCCGCTATGCGGCACAGGAGCAGTCGCCCTCTGAGTCGCTTCAATTCGTCCGCAGAGCAACCACGGAGTCCGAGTCATGCGAATCCTCTTTGCTGACAGCTTGGCCGAAAGCGCTATTGAGCGGCTGCGGAACGGCGGCGACGAGTGCGTGGTGGAGCCTTCGCTGACGGCCGAGAGCCTGCCCGAGCACATTGCCGGTTTCGATGTGCTGGTGGTGCGCAGCACCGAGGTCACCGGGGCGGCTCTGGAAGCCGCCGACCGCCTCGGACTGGTGGTGCGGGCCGGGGCGGGAACCAACACCATCGCCGCCGATCGAGCCGCCGAGCTAGGGATCTTCGTGTGCAACGTGCCGGGCCGCAACGCCATCGCCGTGGCTGAGCTGGCCATCGGGCTGATGTTCGCCATCGACCGCCATATAGCCCCCGCCACCGCCGATCTTCGAGCCGGTGACTGGAACAAACAGACCTACAGCAAAGCAAGAGGACTCTTTGGCGCCACCCTCGGCATAATCGGCATGGGCGCAATCGGTATCGAAGTGGCCCAGCGGGCCAGTGCATGTGGCCTGCGGGTCATCACGGAGCCCCGAGACGATCGCCCCCGAGAGGCGCGACGCCGAATGGCTGACCTCGGCGTAGAGGAAGTGGCCGACCGGGCTGCACTGCTGGCCGCCAGCGACATCGTGTCGCTCCACGTGCCCGGCGGCGATGAGACCGTCGGAATGGTTGATGCCGAATTCTTGGCCGCTATGAAGCCCAATGCGGTGCTCATCAACACCAGCCGGGGTGAGGTGGTGGACGAGGCTGCTTTGTTGGCCGCGCTCGACGGCACCGACCTGCGGGCCGGGCTCGACGTGTTCGCCGGGGAGCCCTCGGGGGGCTCCGGCCAGTTCAGCTGCGACCTGGCCCGCCACCCAAAGGTGACCGCAACCCACCACATCGGAGCCTCCACCGAACAGGCCCAGATGGCGGTGGCCGAAGGAACCGCGGAGGTGATCGAGGCCTATCGCAGCGGGATGGTGCTGGATTGCGTCAACCTTGAGCGTGTTCCCAAACGAACCGCCACGCTGAGCGTCCGCCACCTCGACCGGGTGGGAGTATTGGCATGCGTGCTTCAGGAGTTGAGCCGGCAACACGTGAACGTGGCCAACATGCAGAACCGGATCTTCTCCGGCTCCCAAGCGGCGGTGGCCATAATCGAGGTGGCCGGGACGATCGACGACGATCTGCTAGACACTCTCGGTTCCATTGAGCATGTGATTTGCGCATCGGTGCTCGACACCCATCCGGCGGCGGCCCAGTGACCAACGCACAGCCAAACGACATCGACCAAGCGTTGAGCGAGCCGCTGGTCGCGCCCTTTGCCGGTTGGGTGGTGCATCCCGATTGGGCCGAGCGGGTGATCAGCCGGGCATACGACAATCTCTCGCCCTTGCAGCGCCAGAGCCTGGTGGCATCGAACCCCTACAGCTACATGAACGTCACCAGAAGCCGGGAGGATCTCTTCGACAACGCCGACCTCTCACATGAAGACCTGGTTGCGCAGGGGGCCGCCGCCCTCACCCGGTTGCTCAATGCCAACGCATTCGTCCCCACTGGGCGTCCGGCCCTCTATCTCTATCGCCTGACCCACAAACTCGGCATGCAAACCGGGGTGGTGTGCACCGTGCCGGTGCAGGGCTTTGGCGACGGTCGCATCCGCATCCACGAGAACGTTCACGACGAGCGGGCCGACCTGCTCACCGCCCACCTACAAGGTGTGGGGGCCACTTCCAGTCCGGTGGCCATGGCCGTTCGATCTACCGCAGAGCTGTACAACCAGCTGTTCGACATCACAGCCGCTGCGCCGGCCGATCTGGAGTTCGGGTCCACCGCGGTGCGCCATCAGGTGTGGACGGTTCCGCACGACTACACAGAGTCGCTGGCTGCGGCCTTCAACAACCAGGTGTTGTACGTCACTGACGGCCACCACCGCTCGGCCGCCGCGGTGCGAGCCTGGGCTGCCGAGTCGACCAACCCGGCACTGGCTCGGACATTGGCCGTGGTATTCCCCGATGAACAGCTCCAAGTGCAGGCCTTCCACCGACTGGCCGTCGACCAGCACAGCCGAGGGACCGAAGACTGCCTGGCCGCACTCGACGATGTGACGGAGGTGACGCCGGTTTTCTCCTCTCGGCAAGCCCGCCCTCCGCAAAGGGGGGTGGTCGGGCTCTATCTGGGGGGTTCATGGCACCAACTGGAGTTGCCTCCAGCAGTTGGCAACGGAGCGGTGAACGGCCTCGATGTGGAGCGACTTCGGCGATCCATCCTGAGCCCCGTTCTGGGCGCCGACGAGCTAGCCCAGCCGGGAGCAGTGGAGTACCTGCCGGCCTCGCTCGGCGTCGACGAGTTGGCCCGCCGGTGCGATGCCGAGAACCGAGTGGGGTTCGCGCTGCACCCCATGACGGTGCGGGAGCTGATGGCGGTGGCCGACGAGAACGGGCTCATGCCGCCCAAGTCGAGCTTCTTCGCCCCCAAGCCCCGCTCCGGTGTGTTCCTGCGGGTGCTGGGTCGGGGCGCCACCTCCCATCTTCCTGCGTCCTGACAGAGCAGGTACCGTTGTCGCCGTGTTGATCTCGTCGGACTCTCACGTTGTCGAACCGGGTGATCTGTGGCTGGAGCGCCTGCCCAAGCACCTGCGGGACCGGGCACCCCGAGCGGTACAGGATCCCGAGAACCACTACTGGTATTTCGAGGCCCCGGAGATGGGTCGGGGGGTAAACCTCACGCTTTCCCGCAATGCCGGTATTTCCACCCAGGAAGTGGACGCCGCCCTGGCCGCCGATCCCGATGCCTGGGTCGGAGCGACGGGCGGGCACGATCCGGTGACCCGGCTGGCTGACATGTGGGTGGACGACACGGTGGCCGACGTGGTCTATCCCACCGCGGGCCTGTCGCTTCTCCAGTACGACGATGTCGAGCTTCAGCTGGCCTGCATCCAGGTATACAACGACTGGCTAGCCGAGTTCTGCGCGGTGGACTCCGACCGGATTATTGGCATCGCCATGATCCCCACCTGGGACATCGACGTGGGCGTGGCCGAGCTCAACCGCTGCGGAGACATGGGTCTCCGGGGCGCCATCATCTGGAGTTCGCCGCCCGCCACCCGGGAGTACAGCTTCTTCTCCAACCGCTACGAGCCGCTGTGGGCCACCGCCGCCGAGCGGTCCATGCCGGTCTCCATCCACATCTTCGGCGGCCACCAAACGAAGGGCATCAGCAACTACGGCGTCACCGTGGAGGGCACCTACTACTTCGGGATCACGGCGCGCGATGAACTGGCCCACACCACAGCCGAGCTGATCGCCGCAGGCGTGTTCGAGCGCCACCCCAACCTGCGGATCGTGGCCGCCGAGGGAGGCATCGACTACGCCGCCCGGCTGGAGCAGCGGCTCGACCTAACCTACAGCGGTGCTTGGAGCCGGATCGACGACACGCTGACCATGAAGCCCTCGGAGTACTTCCGGCGCAACGTGTACCTCACCTACATCGAAGACCCCATCGGGCTGAACAACCTCAGGTTCACCGGCAGCGACCATTTCATGTGGTCCAGCGACTACCCCCACGGGGCAGCGACCTGGCCCCGGTCCCGCGAGTTCACCGCCAATGAGTTCAACGAGGCCGGTGTGAGCGAAGCCGACCGGCGCAAGCTCACCCTCACCAACGTGGCGGAGTTGTACAGCATCGACTTGGAAACAGTGAGCCAGCCATCTCCGGTCATCGCCGACCAAGTGGCAATGGCTCCAGCGGCTAACTGATCGGCAGCCTTCGAGAATCAGACGGCGGCGCGGGCGGCTGCTTGTTGATGAGGTGGGTGGCGGCCGACTCGAAGTAGTCGAGCATCTTGGAGCGGATCTCACCGGGCAGATCAGCTTCGAGCAGTGAAGCTCTCATGTGGCCCATCCAGGCATCTCGCTCATCAACGCCAATTTCAAAGGGGGCGTGACGCATCCGCAGCCGGGGGTGACCTCGTTCCGCGCTGTAGTGCGGGGGCCCGCCCCAATACTGAGCCAAGAAACCCGCCAGATGGGCTCGCGACGGAGCCAAGTCCTCGGGATAGAGCGGGCGCAGTACCGGATCGTCGGCTACTCCGTCGTAGAACCGATCCACCAGCTGGTCGAAGAAAGCCTGACCGCCTACTGCGTCGTACACCGACTGCTCCACCCGCCTAGCGTATTTCGGCATGTCATCAGTCATCTTCCTGAGGCACGCCAAATCCGATCAGAACACCAACGCGCCCGACGATCTCAGTCGGCCCCTGGCCGACCGGGGCCGCCGGGCTGCCGCCGCTGTGGGCAGCTTCCTGGCTGAAGCAGGCCATGTCCCGAACCTGGTGCTGTGCTCGCCCGCCGTCCGGGCCCGCCAAACTCTTGAACTGGCCATAGCCGCCGGCGATTGGACCTGTCCGATCGAGACCGTCGACGAGCTCTACTACGGCACGGTAGGTGACATGGTCGCTCTGGCCTGTCGGCGCCTGGTTCCGGTGCTCATGCTGGTCGGCCACGAGCCAACGATGTCCAGCACCCTGGAGCACTTGACTGGCGCCGAACTGCGCCTGCCCGCCGGGGCTTTGGCCCGGGTAAACCTCAACCCCGACAACTCGGGCCTGCTGGAGTGGCTCATCCCCCCACGCCTGCTCACCGACCGTTAGCCCTTCTTCAGTCCTCTTCCCCCTCAGTCAACTCTCGCACGCTCAGCTCCGCCTCAGCTTCGACCAGCTCGGGGGCCGCGACGGGCCGGGCGATGGCTTCCACTGATGAGGCTGATTCAATCTGCTTGGACCCGGGGACAACTCCCCAATCCTCGAACTTGCGGGCCCGGGGCAGCACCCGACCCTCTAATGAGCCAATGCTCCTGTTGTAGGCGTCAACCGCTCGACTCAGCCCCTTGCCCACACCATCGACATGGCCGGCGTAAACCCTCAGGCTGTCGTACAAGTCAGCCGCCCCGTCGGCGATCTTCTGCGCGTTCTCCTGAAGGTCCTGCTGTTGCCATGCCACCGCCACAGTCCGGAGGAAAGCCAGCAACAAGCCAGGAGTGGCAATGAGCACTCGGTGCTTCTGCCAGGCGTCTTCCCACAGCGTGGGCTTCACGTCCATGGCTGCGTCCAGGATGGGCTCAGCGGGTACGAACATCACCACGAAGTCGGGTGACCCATCGACGGCCGCGGCGTAGTCCCGGTCGCCCAAGGTCTTGGCGTGGCCCAGGAGCGTGTTGGCATGGCTGTTCAGCAATTCGCTCTGGCGCTGTTCATCATCGGAGTGGTGCGCATCGAGATAGGAGCTCAACGGGGTCTTGGCGTCGATAACCACCTCCAGCCCGCCGGGGATGTGGACCACCGCATCGGGTCTTCCCCGGCCTTCGCCTAACTCGATGGTGTCCTGCTCGACGAAATCGATGCGCTCACTCAACCCGGACAGCTCCAGGATGTTCCGGAGTTGCTGCTCCCCCCATTGCCCTCGCATCTGCGGAGACCGCAGGGCCTCGCTGAGTCCCTGAGCCGTGTCCCGCAATTGGCCAACCTGGTTCCGCAGCACGTCGTAGGCCCCTTTGCGGTCTTTCTCCATCTCCGTGACCTGCTTCTCGAACTTGTCCAGGTTTTCCTTGACCGGCTTGACCAGCTCGTCAATGGCCTTCTGGCGTTTCTCCAAGTCGGTGTCGCTGAGCTTGCGCTGGTTTTCGAATTGCTCTTTGGCCTGCTCCAAGAAGGTCGCGCTGTTGGCCTTGGTCACATCGGCAGCAATGCCCTTGAACTGGGTCTCTATCTGCTTGCGGGCCTCAGCTAGCTCCTCGGTGCGAGCCTGGTGGTCGGCCTTGACCGCGGCCAGCTCATTCCGGACTGCATCACGCTCGCCCCGCACATCTTTCAACTCATTCCGGACTGCATCACGCTCGCCCCGGACCTCGCCGAGCTGGGCATCGCGCTCAGTCAACTGGACCTCCAACTGAGCCGCCCGAGTCCTCGAGTCGTCAGCTCCACCCGCAATGCCAGCAAGGCGCCACCGCTGCACCATGATGGCCAGCGCGACCACTGCGACCGCAACAACGATGAGAAGAACAATCTCCATAGGCATGCATCCTAGAAACCCCCGGTGACAGTTTCCGGCCAAGGCCTCAACCAGCGGCTTGGCCTAACCTGCAACCCGCCCGCCCATCGAAGAGGAGGCCCTAAGTGACCCAGATGAACGAGCTCGGCTTCTACACGCTGGCCGGGGCGCCGGAATCGCCTCGGGAGCTGATCGACGAGGTGCGCGAGGCCGAGGAGTTGGGCATTGGCAATGTGTTCATAAGCGAGCGGTTCAACATCAAAGAGGCCGCCACCTTGTCGGGCGCGGTAGGTGTGGCCGCCGAGAGCATGGGCATCGCCACTGCGGCCACCAATCACCACACCCGCCATCCCGTGGTGACCGCGGCCTACGCCATGACTATGCACAAGCTCACCGGCGGGCGGTTCTGCCTGGGCCTAGGCCGGGGGGTCGACCGCTTGTCCCAGGCCTTCGGGCTGCCTCCCATCACCACCGCCCAGATGGAGGACTTCGTGGGCATCATGCGCCGGCTGTGGCAAGGCGAGGCCATCTTCAACCACGAAGGCCCGATCGGCGATTACCCGGTGCTGACCCTGATGGGGGCCAGCAGCGAGCACATACCCATGGCGCTCACCGCCTTCGGCCCCAACTCCCTGGCCCTGGGCGGACGCTGCTTCGACGCCGTGGTGCTGCACACGTTCTTCACCGACGAGACCACCGCCCGAGTGGTGGGCGCCGTCAAGCAGTCGGCCGAGGAATCAGGGCGAGACCCAGCCTCGGTAAAGGTGTGGAGTTGCTTCGCCACCATCGGCGACCACCTCCCTGAGGACATCCGCCTGAAGAAGACGGTGGGCCGCATGGCCACCTACCTCCAGGGCTACCCCGAGCTGATGGCCCGCACTAACAACTGGGACCCCGCCGCACTAGAGCGATTCCTCTCCGACGAGTTGGTGGCCAATTTCCAAGGCGCCATCGACCAGGTAGCCACCACCGAGCAGCTTGAGCACATCGCCACCCTCATCCCCGACGAATGGCTCGCCCCCGCCGCCACCGGCACCCCCGCCCAGTGCGTGGAGAAGATCCGGGGCCAGTTCGACCTCGGCTGCGACGGAGTCATCCTCCACGGCGCCAGCCCCACTCAACTCCGCCCCATCGTGGAGGAGTATGCCCGCACCCGCCCCACCGGAAAATTCGATCACCTCCCCGCCAACCCCGGCGGCTGATGGCGCGAGCGGTATAGCGTCGTGGCGATGCAGACTGCGACAACCACTGTGGCTGGGCTAGGGATGCGAGAATTCACTGGGGGGTCGGGGGATCCGCTGGTGATGCTGCACCACTCGTTTGGGAATCCGGGATGGATGCCGATCCACGAAGCCCTGGCTGATCATTACACCGTTCACGCGCTGGATTTGCCGGGCTATGGCGGGGCGGACGGATCGGAACGGCCCGACTGGGCCCGCCATCCTCGGGACCTGGCCTTGTTGGTGGGCCAGTGGCTGCGGGCCAAAGACCTTGGGCCGGTGGAGCTGGTGGGCTGCGGGTTCGGGGGGTGGGTGGCGGCTGAGCTGGCCACCATGGCCCCGGAGCTGCTCAAGCGGCTTGTGCTGGTGGGGGCGGCGGGGCTGCTGCCCGAAAACGGCCGAATCTACGACCAGTTCTTGGTGTCGCACTCCAACTACGTGGAGGCCGCGTTCTCCAGTACCGAGGCCTTTGAGGCGATCTATCCCCGCAACGGCGACGAATACGACGAGCACCCGCTGGGCGACGACACTCTGGTCACCTGGGACATGAACCGGGAAATGACCACCCGGGTGGGGTGGAAGCCCTACATGTACAACCGACGGCTGAGGCCTCTTTTGGGCGGCGTCGCCGTTCCCGCCCTGGTGGTGTGGGGCGAAAGCGACGCGGTGGTACCCATGGAGTGCGCCCACGCCTACGTCGAGGCCCTGCCCGACGCCCGATTGGAGGTGGTCCCCGACTGTGGCCACGCCGTCGACCTGGAAGCCCCCGAATCACTCGCTGCCATCATCACCGGAGGAAAAAACTGATGTTCCTTTCGTATTTCACCGAGCAGCCCATGAGCGCCTACCCGGCCGACGAGGGCTTGAAGGAGGGCTTCACCTCGGTGATGTTCTCCAACAAGTACTACGACCCGGTGGAGGGCAGCCGCCTGTTCAACGAGCGCATCGAGGAGTACAAGCTGGCCGATCAGGTGGGCTTCGACGGGATCATGGTGAACGAGCACCACAACGCCCCGTTCTGCATGCAGGCCCGCATCACCGTGATGTCGAGCATCCTGGCCGCCATCACCGAGAACGCCAAGATCGTGCAGCTCGGAAACCCGCTGCCCACCTACGACAGCCCGCTGATGTTCGCCGAGGAGATCGCCATGATCGACATGATCTCCAAAGGCCGCCTCGTCTCGGGCATCGTGCGGGGCGCAGGGCAGGAGTCGGTGTGCCTCAACGCCAACCCGGCCTACAACCGGGAGCGGTTCAACGAGGCCCACGACCTGCTGGTGAAGACCATGACCGACGACGGGCCGTTCTCCTGGGAGGGCGAGCACTTCCAGTACCGAGTGGTCAATCCATGGGCCCGGGTGCTCCAGAAGCCCCACCCCCGCATCTGGGTGCCCGGCGTGTTCAGCGCCGAGACCATCCGCTGGGCGGCCCAGCACCGCTACCCCTACATCTCGCTCAATACCCCCCTGCACCTCACCGGCGAGCTGTGGGAGATCTACGACCAAGCGGCCCGGGCGGTGGGCTACGAGCCCGGACCGGAGAACCGGGGCTACCTGCTGAGGGTCCACGTGCAAAAGGACGGCGACAAGGCCCGCGAGAACGCCCGGGAGTTCATGTGGATGCAGGGCGAGTTCACCGGCATCGGCCACCCCTACTGGGTGAGCCCGTCGGGCTACGGCTCGTCGGCTCGTCGGCTGGACTACGCCAAGATGGCCAACGCAGAGGTGCGAGGCTCTCGGGCCGCCCCGTTTGAGCAGCAGTTGGCCGCTCGGGAGATCGTGGCCGGCACCCCCGATGAGGTGATCGCCGAACTGCGGGTGGTGCTGGAGACCTGCCGCCCGTCGATCCTCATGCTGTGGGGCAACGACGGGGACGTCAACCACGACGACTCCCTGCGGTGCATCGAGCTGATGGGCACCGAGGTGCTGCCCGCTCTGCGGGACATCGGCGACGAGCTAGGACTCCATGACCCCTTCGAGTTGGACTCCCCGATCAGCCTGGCCCTCACCCCGCCCGACGAGCTGAACCCGATCGAGTCGGCAGCCGACGAGCGGCCTGAGGACACCTCGGACAGCCGGTCGCTCAAGATGTTCCGGTGATCGCAAACCTTTTGGGAGCCCAACCATGACCGAACCGCAGCCCCAGGTGTCTTACATCCACGCCGAAGACATGGACTTCGCAGAGGTGAAGTCGCAACAGCACTCCGACGGCCGCCGGGTGTCGGTGTGGCTGAAGATGCTGGAACTGATCCCCGAGCGAGCCGTGTACCACACCCGCTACGACCCCGGCCTGGTGCTGGAGCGCCACGGCCACAACAGCGACCACTTCATTTTCGTCATCGACGGCGAGGTCACCTTCGACCAGGAGGTGTGCCGGGCCGGCACCCTCATCAAGCTCCCCCACCTGGCCACGTTCGGCCCCATAAAAGTGAGCGACCAAGGCGCCGAGATCCTGGAGATCTACTTCGGCGACTCCCGCCCCGCCCCCGCCGACAAAGCCGAGCACGCCGCCATCCTCGAAGAGCGCGGCATCACCGAACTCCCCCACCCCCCAGTCGATTTACCCGACTGGTTCGGCCCAAGGACCGATTGATTTTCTGCAACCTCGCAGTACCAAATTTCGGATAGAGCCAATACCAAGTTCCGCAATTAAGGACGGCTAAGGAACCGGGATCCCGAACAGCCGAGCGGGGTTGTCGGTCAGGATCTTGCGCTTGCGCTCGTCGCTGAGGTCGTCGCGCTCCACCAGCAGCTTCACCGAGTGGGGGAAGTCGCAGTCCCAGTGGCAGTAGTCCGAGGAGTAGCACAGGATGTCTTCGCCCACCTGGTCCATCACGTAGGGCAGGGCCGACTCGGTGGACTCCACTCCCACGAAGCACCGTCCCGATAGGAAGTACTCCGACGGCTTGCGGTCTAGGACAGGGGCCTGGTCGGGCATCAGCTCGTACTCCTCATCGAGGCGCTCCAGCCAGAACGGCAGCCAGCCGCATCCGGCCTCCATGATGCCCACCCGCATGTTGGGGAACCGGTGCAAGATCCCTCCCACCGTGAAGTTCATCGTGGCCAGCATGGCCCCGAACGGGTGGGTCACGGCGTGCTTCTCCAGTCGGGTGTCGTAGCGGTCCAACACGATGGGCACCTGATCGGGGGCCTGTCCCCCACCGTGTACGCACACCGCGGCGCTATGGCTGTCGGCCACTTCCCACACTGCGTCGAGGGCCGGGTGGTCCAGGTTGCGGTCCAACACGTGCTGGGCGGTCACCATGCCCACGAACAGGTCGGGATACTGGGTAAAGCACCGGTCCAGCTCGGCAGCAGCCCGCTCCGGGTCGATCAGGGGCAGCTTGGCCACCAGCTTCAAGCGGATGGGGTCGTAGGCCGCATAGCTGGCCCGGGCGTCGTTCAGCAGCCGGCACAGCTCGGCGGCAAAGCCCGGATCGCCCAGCGCCCACTCCTCGCCCGATCCCGGCGGGAACATGATGGTTACATCAATGCCCTCGAGATCCATGTCGGTCATCCGAGGCCCGGGCACCGCCATGCCCTCCCGCTGAAGCGGCGTCTCGAAGTCCAGCTCGCCAGCGGCGTACTCGCCGTAGTTCTGGTCGTCCTCAGTGTGAACCGGCGATCCGGCTCCCGGCAGGTCGCCGTAGATCTCCTTCATCTTGGCCACGTACTCCACCATCTGCGGCCGCCACTCGGCGCTTATCCCATGGCGCCACTGGGGTGGCTCACCCCCGTGGCCGTCGGAGTCGATTACGTAGTACCCGTACTTGCCCATCCCACCATCGTGGCACTTGGGAGGCTTAGCTGCTAGAAGTCAAGCCGTGAGGATTCAGCGATGAAGGCAGTGGTCATCTTCGAGAGCCGCACGGGGAATACCCAGCGGGCGGCGGAGATGATCGGCGGGGAGCTGCGGGGGGCCGGCTACGAAGTAGCCGTGCGGCCCGTGCATGGGTTGAAGCTCACCGAAATCGCCGAGGCCGACCTACTAGCCGTTGGCACTTGGGTGGACGGGCTGGTGCTGTTCGGGCATCGGCCGGGGGGCACGGCCAAGCTGATGACGCTGCCTTCGCTGCACCACAAGCCGGTAGCCGCCTTCGCCACCTACAAGTGGTATCCGGGCAACTGCATCGATCAGATTGCCGACCTTTTGGCCTACAAGGGTGCCGATGTCATCCACCAGCGGGCCTTCAACAAAACGCAGCTTGATGTGCTGGTCCCCGAGTTCGTCGACGATGTGTTGGCCGCCGTGGGCGCTACCGAGATGTCGGAGGCAAGCGCATGACCATGGCCGCCGATGCTCCAGCCGCCACCGAGATGCCCCGCATTATCAGCGTGGACGATCACGTGGTGGAGCCGCCGCACCTTTGGACAAGCCGGCTGCCGGCCAAATACCGCGACATCGGCCCCCGCATCGAGTACCTGCCCCAGGGCGAGGTGGTGCTCGACGGCGGCACGTATCGGGAGCGCCCTGGCACCGAGGGCCGCAACGTGGCCTGGTGGCTGTACGAAGACCACACCTACTCGGTGAAGCGGCTCATCGCCGCGGCCGGATACGCCTACGACGAGCTGTCCACCGAGGGCATCACCTACGACGAGATGCGTCCCGGCTGCTGGCAGCCCCAGGCCCGTATCGCCGACATGGAGATGAACCACACCGACGCCTCGCTGTGCTTCCCCAACTACCCCCGGTTCTGCGGCCAGCTCTTCAACGAGCGCCAAGACAAGGAGCTGTCGCTTCTGTGCGTGCAGGCCTACAACGACTGGATGGTTGAGGAGTGGTGCGGCGACTCCGATGGCCGGCTGATCCCGTTGTGCCTGGTGCCGCTGTGGGATGCCGAGCTGGCCGCCGCCGAGATCCGCCGGAACGCCGAGCGGGGCGTGCGGGCGGTGGCGTTCAGCGAGCTGCCCACCTGGCTGGGCTTGCCCAGCATCCACTCCGGCTACTGGGACCCGTTCTTTGAGGCCTGTGCGGAGACCGGCACGGTGGTGTGCATGCACATCGGATCGGGCACCCGCACGGTGTCCACCGCCGATGACGCCCCCGACGCGGTAACCGCCTCGCTGATCTTCTGCAACAGTGCGGCCTCGTTGATCGACTTCATCTTCTCGGGCGTGCTACACCGCTACCCCGACCTCAAGCTCATGTATGCCGAGGCCCAAATCGGGTGGATCCCCTACGCCTTGGAGCGGGCCGACGACGTATGGGTAACCCACCAAGGGTGGAGCCAGGCCCGACGCAACATCCCCGAGCCGCCGTCGTTCTACTACTACCGCCAGGTATACGGCTGCTTCTTCAAAGACAGCGTGGGCATCGACCTGCTCGACCGGGTGGGCGTGGACAACATCACCTTCGAAACCGACTACCCCCACGCCGACGGCACCTGGCCCAACACCGAGGAGGTGGCCACCCGCCTGTTCGGCCACCTCGACCCCGAAGCGGTCTACAAGATCGCCCGCGGCAACGCCATCAAACTGCTGGGCCTGGACTTCGACTGAACCCGGCCCAGGGCCGCCCCCAATGCCTTGTGGCAGCGGCTAGCTGGCGGCCAGGGCCTGCCAGATGCGCTCGGGGGTGGTGGGCATGTCGATGTGGGTCACGCCCAAATGGGATACCGCGTCCACCACTGCGTTGTGGATGGCCGGGGTGGAGCCGATGGTGCCCGACTCGCCGATTCCCTTGGCTCCCAGCGGGTTCATCGGGCTGGCTGTCTCGGTGTTGCTCACCTCGAATGAGGGCAGCTCGGCCGCGCTGGGCATGAGGTAGTCAGCCAAATTCGCCGTGCGGGGATTGGCGTCCTCGTCGTACTGCACCCACTCGAACAGCGCCTGGGCCGCACCCTGGGCCACGCCGCCGTGCTGCTGGCCGGCCACCAGCAGCGGGTTCATGATGGTGCCGCAGTCGTCCACCGCCACGTGGCGCAGGAGCTCCACCCCGCCGGTCTCGGTGTCCACCTCCACCACGGCCACGTGGGCCCCGAACGGGAAGGTGGCCCCGCCCTGATCGAAGTCGAGCTCGTGGGTGATCACCCCGCCATCGGCGGCCGAGGCCAGATCGGCCCACGACGCGGCCTGAGCGGGCACGCCGGCCACGTGCAGGCCGCCTTCGCCCACCACGATGTCATCCGCGCTGGCCTCCAGTTGCTGCGCAGCCAGATCTTTGGCCTGGGCCAGCACCTCTTCGCTGGCCTTGAACACCGCGCTGCCCGCGGTCTGAAGCGAGCGGGAACCCAGGGTGCCCGCGCCTCGGGGAATCTCCGCGGTGTCCGACTGGATGAGCCGGATGTTCTCCATGGGCACGCCCAAGAGATCGCTGACGATCATCGAGAACGCCGTCTCGTGGCCCTGGCCGTGGGCACTGGTGCCCACTCGGATCTCGGCGGTGCCGTCGCTCAGCACATCCACCCGGCCGTACTCGGTGTGCAGGCCCAGCGGAGCGGTGATCTCCACGTAAGCCGACACGCCAACGCCTAGCAGCTTGGGGTCGCCCGACTCCCGCCGGGCGGCCTGCTCGGCCCGCAGATCGCCATAGCCGGATGCCTCGAGCGCGGCGTCTAGCGCCTTCTCGTACTCGCCGGAGTCGTAGTTGGCGCCGGTGACGGTGGCATACGGGAACTGGTCGGCGCCGATGAAGTTGCGCCGCCGGATCTCAGCGGGGTCGATGCCCAGCTCGTCGGCGCCCACATCTAGCACCCGCTCCAGAATCTGAGTGGCCTCGGGACGGCCCGCGCCACGGTAGGCCGCGATCTGGGTGGTGTTGGTGACCACCGCGTCGCCCACGAACCTGACCTTGGGGATCTGGTATACGCCCTGGGCCATGGTCTGGGTGAGGACGGGCAAGAAGCTGCCGATGGCCGGATAGGCGCCGGAGTCGGCCAAGCAGTGCAGGTTCAAACCGGTAATGCGGCCATCGCCGTCGAACCCCATCTTGGCGGTGAGGATGTGACCCCGCCCCTGCACCAGCGAAACCATGTCTTCAGATCGCGACTCGGTCCACTTCACCGGGCGGCCCAGCTCCAGTGCGGCCTTGGCAGCCACCAGGTACTCGGGATACAGGCCGGTCTTGGCCCCGAAACCGCCGCCCACCGCGGGGGCGATCAGCCGCACGTTGTCGCCGTCGAGGCCGAACAGGCCGGCAAACCCGTCCTTCAGGCCGATGGGGGCCTGGCTGGGGAAGGTCACCGTCATGCCGCCTTCGGGGGTACCGGGCTCCACCAGGATGCCGTTGGGCTCCATGGGCACCGCGGCCAGCCGCTGGCTTTCCATCTTCACCTCGGCCACGTGGGCGGCCTCGGCCAAACCGTCGTCTTCGCCCAGTTCGGTGTGGAAGGCCAGGTTTCCGCCCTCGTTCTGGGGCCACAGCACCTCGGCGCCCTCGGCCAGTGCCTTCTCGGGGTCGGCGTTGGCCGGCAGCGGGTCGTAGTCCACGAACACCGCCTCAGCGGCATCCATGCCCTGCTCGCGGGTCTCGGTAACCACCGCGGCCACGATGTCGCCCACGAACAGCACCCGTTCCCCGGCGATCTGCGGGCGCTCGAACACCGGCAGCATCGGGAATCCGGCGGTGGCCGGCAGGCCGATGTTCTCGCCGGTGTACACCGCCAGCACGCCGTCCATGGCTTGAGCCTCAAGCACATCGACCTCCGTGATAGTGGCGTGGGCCATCGGCGAGCGCACGAACGTGACGTACGCGGTGCCCTCGGGGGTGAAGTCGTCGTAATAGCGCTCTGCGCCGGTGAGCAGCCCGGGATCCTCGACGCGAACGACGGAATTCCCCAAAATCGAACCAGAACTCGACACGGTTTTCCCCTTTTTTGTAATCGGGAGTCGGGAGGATGTTAGAACCCCCTTATGGATTTGAGCCAGCTTTACGACCCGGCCCTCGACGAATACGTGCCGGAAGCCATGGACTTCTTGTCGAAGTTCTCGTTTGTATCGGCGGCCCCTGATCTGTCGACCCCCGAGGGTCGGGCCCAAGCCCGAGACCTCGAGTCTCTAGGCGGGGGTATCCTCGCCGCCTCCTTTCTTGATGACGTGGACACGCGCACCTACCTCGGCGCGGCGGGCGACGAGTTGGAGTTGCGGGTGTTCGCCCCCGAAGGCCCGGCCCGGGCGCTGTATCTCGACATCCACGGCGGCGGGTTCTTCATGGGCCACCCCAGGATGGGCGACGCAAGAAACCGGGCCATGGCCGACACCCATCAGATCGCGGTGGTCAGCGCCCAGTATCGCCTCGCCCCCGAACACCCTTGGCCCGCCGGACCCGACGACTGCGAGACCGCCGCGCTGTGGGTGTTGGGACCGGGCCGCGACGAGTTCGGCTCGGTGCCCCTGCTCATCGGCGGAGGCTCGGCCGGAGCCAATCTGGCCGCCACCACGCTGGTGCGGCTGCGCGACCGCCACGATGCTGCCGCGGAGTTCATCGGAGCCAATCTGGTGTTCGGGGTGTACGACCTAAGCGGCACTCCGTCGCAGATCAAGCTGGGCAACACCGGATTCCGGGACCTCTATGTGGGCGACCACGACACCGAGGCCCGCAAGAACCCCGACATCTCGCCGCTGTACGCCGACCTGAACCACCTGTGCCCTGCGCTGTTCACCGTGGGCACCTACGACTACCTCTACGACGACTCCCTGTTCATGGCCGCCCGCTGGCGGGCCGACGGCAACCCCGCCGAGCTAGCCATCTACCCAGCCTCACCCCACGGTTTCACGGTGTTCCCCACCAAGATGACCCAAGCCGCCAACGACCGGACCGACACCTGGCTGGCCCAAATCCTGGAGAGCGCGGACAGCTAGCCTCGTGGTATGAGCCTGCTTGACGAATTGGTCCCTTCGGCCCGGCACGTGGGGATCGACGACGTGCCGTTCGTGGACAACATTGCGGTGGGGGCTCGGATGCGGCTGCTCCAGGTGAACGCCGACGACGGTCTCTATGTGCTGCATGGCTTCATGCCCGCGGGAATGACGGTGCAGACCCACCGCCACCAGGGGCCGGTATTGGCCTTTACCCTGAGCGGCGCTTGGGGCTATCGGGAGAACGACTTCATGAATCGGGGTCGCAGCTACCTCTACGAGCCTGAAGGCTCCATCCACACACTGTTCGTGCCCGAGGACAACGACGAGCCCACCGAACTGGTGTCGGCCATCTACGGCGACGTGGAGTACCTCGACCCCGACGGCAACGTGGAATACATCTCCAACGCCCAAACCAACCTGGAGATGTACTACCGCTACTGCGAAGAACAGGGAGTCCCCCGCCCCAACGGCATCCTCCAGTAGCTCTCGCTCAGCCAGCGGTGTCCAGGTGGCGGAGGCGGCCACGAGTGAGCTGGCTGGCCAGGTAGGCAGCCACCGCGATGGCGGTGATGGCCAGCACCCAACGAATGCCGATGACGCTGGCTATCCCTCCTTGCACCAGGATGCTGAGCGGAGCAGCCAGGCCGAAGAGCATCATCCACAAGCTCATCACCCGGCCCCGGTAGGTGTCTTCGCACAGGCTTTGGAGCGCGCTGGTGAGGGTGGGCATCGTGACCATGAAGGCCAGACCCACCCCGCCCATTGCCAACACGCCCATTGCGAAGGTGGGCACCACGGCCAACACCATGGTGAACACCGCCACCGCACTGATGCCGATGGTGGTGAGACGGCTGTAGAGCGTTCCTCGGTCGAACTGGAGCAGCAGCACCGCGCCGATGAGCGATCCAATACCGAATGCACCCAGCAGCACGCCGAAGCCAGCGGCATCCACGCCGAAGGCGTCGTCGGCGATCACGGGGGCGAGCCATTGCGTCGGGGAGATGGCGGCGGCCAGCATGAAGCTGGCCAGCATCACCACTCGGATACCCTCGACGCTTCTGGCGTATCGGAGTCCTGACAGGAAATCGGCAAGAAAGCTGTGGCTCGACGACGCCCCGGGCGGGGGCCGGGGCGGTAACAGGCTCAGCCCGACAACGAGCACGGTAAAGCTGGCCGCGTTGAACCAAAATGCCGCGGCTGGCCCCCAGAACTGGATGAGCCATCCGCCCAGCATGGGGCCCACCGCCCGGGAGATGTTCCACTGGGTGGAGTTCAAGAAGATGGCGTTGCGCATCGCTCCACTCGGCACCAGCTCCACGACGATGGCCTGCTGCACCGGTGCCCCCACCGACGCAGTGGCGCCTCCGCCGATGGAGAAGGCCACCAGCACCCAGAAAGTCTCGGCGTCGATCTGGACCACCCAGGCCAACGCCACTGCCACCACCATCTGGCCCACCACCGTGGCCAAGAACAGGCGGGTGCGGCTGTAGCGGTCGGCCAGCGATCCCCCGAACGGGCTCATCACCAACAGGGGAATCAATCCGGCGGTGGCTGCCACCGTCACCTTCCAGGGGTCGTCGGTGATGTCCTCCACCAACCAGCCGATGGCGGCCAGATACATCATCGACCCGATGTTGGACACCACGCTGGTGGTCCAGTAGAGCCGGTAGTCCCGATAGCCCAGCGCATGCACCGACCGTGGCACTCGCCGATCAGGACCCTCGATCACCTGCTCTTTCTACTCTCCTGCCTCCTGCCGGGCCGTCATCCGGCCGGTCTGCGGAAAATCAGGGGCCGGCTGCGGTGACCGTGTCGGTGTCGCGGCCGGAGCGGATGACCTGGCCGGGGCGGGCTTCGGTGAGGGCGCCGCCCCGCTGGGTCTCCACGCCGTTCACCAGCACGTGCTCGATGCCCTCGGCACCGCCGGTGAGCCGCCACCCCCCGCCGGGCATGTCCCAGGCAGTGGTAACCGGGGCCTTGGTGAGGCGGGCCGGGTCGAACACCACGATGTCGGCACACCAGCCCTCGGCCAGCCGCCCTCGGCCCCGTAGTCCGTAGTGGCGGGCCGGGCGGTCGGTCACCAGGTTCACCGCCTGCTCCAGACTGAGGAGTCCTCTATCCCGCACCGTGTCGCCCACCAGCGCGGAGGTACACCCCCAGGTCATCATCATGTCCAGATGGGCCCCGGCGTCGGAGCCGCCGGCCAGCACCCGGGGGTCGCCCAGCATCTCGGCTCGCTTCTTCCACGACTCGTCGTCGTCGCCCACCACCGGCGGCCCGAACCCGGTCATCAGGTCGTCTTCCAGGGAGATGTCGCACATCGCATCAAAGGGCTGCTGGTTGCGCTCCGCAGCCAGGTCGCCGATGGTGCGGCCCACCAGCGCCTCCAACGAAGGCGACGACACGTCTACCACCGTGGTCTCGGCCCACCGCACCCAGGTGCGGTGAGACGCCTGGGCCGCGCCGTCCACCAGCCGCTGGCGCACCTCGGGGCGGGACAGGGCTTGGGCCTTCGCCCCATGGTCCATGTGCATGATCTCGGCCCAGTCGGGCAGGGTGTCGTACAGCACTCCAGTGGCGAAGTTCAGCCGCATCTGCATGACGTCGGGCAGCATGAGACCCACCACCGTGGCGCCCTGCTGCCGGGCGTAGTCGGCGGACCCCAAACGGTTCTCCAGGTAGTCCTCCTCGCCGGGCCGCACGTTGAACAGGTTCCAGTTCATCGGACGATCAGCGGCCAGAACCATGGCGGTCATCAACTCGTACGCCTCTGGGGACCACAAGTAGTCGATGCTGGGAATGATCTCCAGAGTGGTGCCGGGGTAATCCCGGCAAACCCCGGCTAGGGCCACCATCTCGGCATCGGTGGCCGACCGAGACGGCACCGGGTCGCCGTGGTGGTCGTTGTGGGCTGAGGCCCTGGTAGAGGAGAAGCCCAGGCCCCCTTCGGCCAGGCTCTGGGCCAGCAGCAATTTCATGGCCTCGAGCTGCTCTTCGGAGGCCGCCTCGCCCACCGCGGCCGATCCCATCGCCAGGCGGCGCACCGTACTGTGGCCCACCAAGAACCCGGCGTTGACGCCCAGTCCGTTGCCCTCCAGGCGATCCAGCCACGACCCGAACGACGACCATCCGAAGTCCAGGCCGGCCTCCAACGACTCGGTGGGCATGCCCTCCACCCGGGCCAGCATCCGCATCACGTAGTCGGCCTCGCCGGACACCATCGGAGCGATGGTGAAGCCGCAGTTGCCCCCAATGGCGGTGGTGATTCCGTGCAGCGAAGACGGCGTGAGGTGAGGATCCCACAGCACCTGGGCGTCGTAGTGGGTATGCACGTCGATGAATCCCGGGGCCACCGCCAACCCGTCGGCGTCGATCACCTGGTTGGCAGGCTGGTCGGAACGGCCAATGGACACGATGCGCCCGCCTCGCACCCCGACATCTGCTACCCGACCCGGCGCTCCGGTGCCGTCCACCACCATTCCGCCCCGAATCAAGCAGTCCAACATCGTCATACCCCTGCGCTATCGTCGTTTTCCGGGCAACTGAGCCCAACCCCCCTACCGTACCCGAGACGTCCGACTGGAGTTCCTGATGTCGCCACGCCCCTTGAGGGACATCTTGTGAGGCGGCGAATCGGTGTCGTGGGGGCCGGCTGGACCGGAGCTGTTGCCGCTCGCCTGCTGACCGATGCGGGCTTTGCGGTGGAGGTTCTGGAAAAGACCAGCGTGGTGGGGGGGCATTCCCGGGCCGAGACCATGAACGGGGTGGTGTACGAGCCAAATGGGGCCCACATCTTCCACACCGACAATGAGGCGGTGAACGAGTTTGTGAACTCCCACGGGCTCACGCGGCCCTACGACCACAAGGTGCTCACCGAGGTATTCCTGTCGCCTGACGATGACGAGGGCCACTTGTTGTCCTGGCCTCCCCAGGTAGAGGAGCTCAAGGAGCTGCCAGTGTGGCCAACGGTGGAGCGGGAGCTGGACTCCCTGCCAACCCAGCCCACTGGCGACAACTTCGAGGACTTTGTGGTGTCGATGATGGGCCGCACCCTGTATGACCTGTTCATCCGGGACTACACCGCCAAGCAGTGGGGCCGCCCGGCCACCGAGCTGTCGGCCCGCTTCGCCCCCAAGCGGGTGGAGCTACGCCGCGACGGCCACCGGGGGCTGTTTCGGGACCGCTGGCAATACTTCCCGCCCAACGGGATCAACGAGGTGATCGAGTCGGTGCTGTCCACCGTGTCCGTCACGCTCGACAGCGAGATCACCGTGGACTACGCCGACCGTCTCGGCCAGGACTACGACGCGGTGATCATCACCGCCGCACTGGACGACTTCGCCCGCTGTCCTGGCGAGCTGGAATGGCGGGGCATCGAGATGCGCTCGCGCTTTGAACCGACAGACGACCCCGGGGGCGTGCTTACCCCCGCTTATGTCACCAATCGCCCGTCGACCCGAGTTCCCTACACCCGCACGGTGGAGACCAAGCACGCCACCGGGCAGCAGATCGGTGGCACCGTCGTCAGCGAGGAGATGCCCGGGGCGCCCCGGCGCCACTATCCGGTGCTGACCGCCGACGGCGCCAACGAGCGCCGCAACGCCGAGCTTGGCAAGAAGATCGCCGACCACTTCGACATCCCGGTGTACTTCGCTGGGCGGCTGGCCACCTACCGCTACATCAACCAGGACGAGGCCATCGCCGACGCCATGGCCGTGGCACACCGAGTGGCCGCCGAGCTGGGGGGATAGCCGGTCATGGCCGACGCGATGCCTAAGGGTTGGAGTTTCTGGATCGACCGGGGAGGCACGTTCACCGACGTCGTGGCCCGAACACCCGATGGCGACGTCACCACCGTCAAGCTGCTGTCGGAGAGCCCCCGATACCGCGACGCCGCCATCGAAGCCATCCGGACCCTGCTGGGGCTGAGCGCCGACGAGCCGATCCCGTCGGACCAAGTGGCCGAGGTGAAGATGGGCACCACCGTGGCCACCAATGCCCTGCTCGAGCGCCAGGGCGAGCCCACCGTGCTGGTCACAACCCGGGGCTTCGCCGACGCCCTCCGCATCGGCTACCAGACTCGGCCCGACCTCTTTGCCCTCGACATCGTGCTGCCCGACATGTTGTACAGCCAGGTAATAACGGTGGACGAACGAGTGCGGGCCGACGGCACCGCCGAGCGATCGCTAGATGAGGACGACGCCCGACAGCAGCTGGCCGCGGCCCACCGAGCTGGATTGCGGTCGGCGGCCATCGTGCTGGTACACGGCTATCGCTATCCCGATCACGAAGCCCGCCTGGCCGAGATCGCCGCCGAGGTGGGGTTTGAGCATGTCTCAGCCAGCTATCAGGTGAACCCGCTCATCCGCCTGGTGCCCCGGGGAGACACCACCGTGGCCGACGCCTATCTCACCCCGGTGCTGCGCCGTCACATCCAAACGGTGGAAGACCAGATCGACACGTCGCTCTTCTTCATGCAGTCCAACGGCGGGCTGGCCCACCCCGACCACTTCCGGGGCAAGGACGCACTGTTGTCCGGCCCGGCCGGCGGGGTGGTGGGCATGGCCCGCACCGGTGAGGCTGCCGGCCACCACCGCCTGATCGGGTTCGACATGGGCGGCACATCCACCGACGTATCCCACTACGACGGCCGCTTCGAGCGCACTACCGATGCCGTCGTTGCCGGGGTCAGGGTGCGAGCGCCGATGATCTTGATCCACACCGTGGCCGCCGGGGGCGGCTCGATCCTGTCGTTCGACGGAAGCCGATTCCGGGTGGGTCCCGACTCGGCCGGCGCCGAACCCGGCCCGGCCTGCTACGGCAACGGCGGTCCGCTCACCGTGACCGACGCCAATGTCGTTCTCGGCCGCTTGCACCCCGACCACTTTCCGGCAGTGTTCGGCCCTCGCGGCGACCAGCCACTCCATGCCGCCGCGGCCCGGACCGCCTTCGCCGAATTGGCTGCGGCCATCACCCAGGCCACCGGACAATCGTGGACCCCAGAGAGGGCTGCTGAGGGGTTCTTGGATGTGGCGGTGCAGAACATGGCCAATGCCATCAAGACCATCTCGGTGCAGCAGGGCCATGACGTGAGCGCTTACACCTTGGCCTGCTTCGGTGGCGCTGGCGGCCAGCACGCCTGTCGGGTGGCCGACGAACTGGGCATGTCCACCGTGTTGATCCACCCCCACGCCGGAGTGCTCTCGGCGCTTGGCATCGGCCTGGCCGACGTGCGCTCGGTAACCGAGCGAGCGGTGGGCCAAACCCTCAACGAGAAGCTGCTGGGCGCCATCGCCACCGACATCGGGGAGCTGGCCGCAGCGGCCTACACCGAGGTGGCCGCCGACCAGCCCCACTCCTACATTCACATTGAAGCCAGCTATTTCTTGCGATACGAGGGATCTGACACCGCACTTGAAGTGGCTGCCGACGACTACCGGCCGGTGGTGACAGCTTTCGAAAACCTCCACCAGACCCGCTTCGGATTCGCCTCCCCAGAGACGCCGATCGTGCTGGAGTCGATCCAAGTGGAAGCCATCGGCCGCAGCAGCCTGTCGGAGACCCTGGCCGAACAGCCCATCTACGGTTCATCGCCCGAACCCAGCCCCTTGGCCAACCACGAGGCCAGCTTCGAGGGACAGGCCCATGACATCTCCTTCTTCGACCGGGCCGAGCTGGGATCGGGGACAGCCGTAGACGGCCCCGCGGTCATCGTCGACCCCCACTCCACCACGGTGGTTGAACCGGGCTGGGCCGCGGCAGTGGCCCCAAGCGGCGAACTAGTGATGCGCCGCATAGCCCCCCGCACCGGTGCAGACGTGGGCACTCATGCCGACCCGGTAATGCTGGAAATTTTCAACAACCTCTTCATGAATGTGGCTGAGCAGATGGGGGTGGCCCTGGAGAACACCGCCGCCTCGGTGAACATCAAAGAGCGACTGGACTTCTCTTGTGCGGTGTTCGACCCCGACGGCGAGCTGATCGCCAACGCCCCCCACATGCCGGTCCACCTGGGCTCGATGGACATGGCGGTCAAGGCGATCATCGCCCGCCATCCCGAAATGGCGCCGGGCGACGCCTTCATCACCAACGCCCCCTACAACGGCGGTACCCACCTGCCCGACGTGACCGTGGTCATGCCGGTATTCGATGCCGACGGCGATGAGATCTTGTTCTTTACCGCGTCGCGCGGCCACCACGCCGACATCGGCGGCACAGTCCCCGGCTCAGCCCCCGCCGACGCCTCGCACATCTCCGAGGAGGGCGTGCTGTTCGATGGCGACGTTCTGGCCCGGGGCGGGCGGTTCCAGGAGACAGAGATCCGAGACTTGCTCACCGGCGCGGAGTGGCCGGCCCGCAATCCCGACGTCAACATCGCCGATATCAAAGCCCAGCTGGCCGCCTGCCAGAAGGGAGCCGTCTCCCTGGACGAGGTGATCGACTACTACAGCTTGGAGACGGTGCATGCCTACATGGACCATGTGAGGGCCAACGCCGCCGAGTCGGTCCGACGCCTGATCGATCGCCTGGAAGACGCCTCGTTTACCGTTGCGTTCGACGACGGCTCCCGAGTGTCGGTGGCATTGCGCATAGATCGCGGCCAACAGAGACTCACCGTCGATTTCACCGGAACCAGCGACCAGCACCCAGGGAACTTCAACGCCCCCCACCCGGTGTGTCGAGCCGCAGTGCTCTACGTGCTGCGCTGTCTGGTTGACGACAACATCCCACTCAACAGCGGTTGTCTGGAACCGGTTGAGTTGATCATGCCGTCGCCCAGCATGATCAGCCCCGTCGAGCCCGCCGCAGTGTTCGCCGGGAATGTGGAGACCTCTCAGCACATCGTGGACACCCTGTTCGGTGCAGTGGGCACGGTGGCCGCCTCTCAGGGGACGATGAACAACGTGGTGTGGGGCAACGAGCGACACCAGTACTACGAGACGGTGTGCGGGGGCGCGGGGGCCACCGTCCGGCGGGACGGCTGCGACGCAGTGCACACCGGGATGACCAACGCCCGTCTCACCGACCCCGAAGTGCTGGAGCAGCGCCATCCAGTGGTGGTGGAGGACTTCTCCATCCGACAGGGCAGCGGTGGCGCGGGCCGCCACCGGGGTGGCGACGGGGTGGTGCGCCGCACTCGATTCGAAGAGGCCATGAGCCTCAACGTGCTGTCCTCCCGGCGGGACGTTGCCCCCTACGGCATCGAGGGCGGCTCGCCCGGCGCCGTCGGGATCAACCGCATACTGAGGTCTGACGGCACCGTTGAAACCCATCCCGGCGTGTTTCGCACCGAGGTTGAGCCCGGAGACCGTTTCGAAGTGTCCACCCCCGGCGGCGGAGGCTACGGACCGCCCGAGGATCGCTGAGCGGCCAAGCGGATGCCTTCGACGATGCTGGTGTAGCCGGTACAGCGGCACAAGGTGCCGGACAGGAACTCCCGGATCTCAGCATCGCTTGGCTCCTCGGCATCGGCAGGTCGTTGGGCCAGCCACGCCACTGTGGACATGACGATGCCCGGCGTGCAGAAGCCGCACTGGAAGCTCATGGCATCGGCGAAGGCCTGTTGGATCGGCCCCAACACCGGGTTGCCCGGATCGGACGCATCAACCAACCCCTCGATGGTGGCCACCTCGCACCCACCTGCCTGCACCGCCAGCATCAGGCACGAACGCACCGCAGCGCCGTCCACCAGCACCGTGCAGGTGCCGCACACACCGTGCTCGCACCCCAGATGGGTGCCGGTCAGCCCGCATTGGCGGCGCAGGAAGTCGGCCAGAGTCGTGCGGGTCTCTGTTTCGGCGGCGTAATCCACCCCGTTGGCCTGGAGCTGAACGGTTCGTGTGGGGCTCATCGACGCTGACTACCAGGTGCTAACCGATGGACGTTCGCCTGGCAGACCGAATTCCGGGGCACCATCAGCTACCAGGTAATGCTCTGGCCCGCATTGGCCCGCAGGATCTGGCCGGTCACATAGCGGGAGGCATCGGAGGCCAAAAACCAGATGAGATTGGCCTGGTCAGAGGCATCGCACACTTCGCCCAGCGGGGATCGGTCCCGCATCAGCTTGAGGTAACTGTCCATCTCGGCGGGATCCACTTGGCCCTCGGCGTCCCGCAGATGCCCGCCCACGAAATTGGTGAGCGTGAAGCCGGGGGCGATGGTGTTGACCCGCACGCCGATGGGTCCGGCCTCCACCGCCAGCGACTGGGTGAGCATGGCCACCGCCGCCTTGGTGGCTGCGTAGACCGAAAGGCCTCCCACCGGAGTGTTGATGGCGGTGGCCGACACGTTGATGATCGAACCCGACCCTTGAGGGCCCATGACCCTCATGGCCGCCTGACAGCCGAAGAAAACCCCTTTGAAGTTGATGGCCAGAACCCGGTCGAGCTCGGCCTCGGTCACGTCCACCACGTCGCCATAGCTGCCCACCCCGGCCACGTTGGCCATCACATCCAGCCGGCCGAACTCGTCGGTCGCGGCGGCCAACAGTGCACTCACCTGATCCGACTGCGTGGTGTCGGTTACCCGGGATACCGCCCGTCCACCCCCGTCCACGATGCGGTCACGGGTGCGGTCAGCCCCGTCGCCGTCGATGTCGCCCAGCACCACCGCGGCCCCGGCGGCGGCCAGTGTCTCTGCCGCAGCTTCGCCGATCCCGCTGGCCGCCCCGGTGACGCATGCCACCCGCCCGCTCAGGTCGAACACTCCGAGCCCTTCCATATTCCCAGTCTGTCTTACCGCTATTCGGCTTGCCCCACCGCCGCGCCGGTGCGAGTCTTGGGCCATGGCGGTGGAGCTGGAATGGCTGGTGGACCAACCCACCCAATCCAACCCGGTAATGGTGGTGGCTTTGGAGGGTCTGTTCGACGCGGCCGACGCTGCCACCACCGCAGTGCGGCTGATGAAGGAGAGCGCGAACGGTGTCGAGCCGTTGGCCCGCATTGACTCCGAAGAGTTCTTCAACTTTCAGGATCGTCGCCCCGAGGTGCGACTAGACGACAACGGCCGGCGGGTCATCGACTGGCCGAACACCGAGGTGCATGCGGTGGAGCGTTACGGCGCCAAGCATCCCCTGGTGGTGGTGGACGGAGTGGAACCCCACCTGCGGTGGCGGACCTTCGCCGACTACCTGGTGGATGTGGCCACCGAGTGCCGGGCTGGGCTGGTAGTGACCCTGGGCGCCATGGTCGGCCTGGCCCCCCACACCCGTCCGCTGGGGGTGGTGGGCAGCTCCACCAACGCCGAACTGGCCCGCATGTTCGGCTTGGGCCGCCCCACGTATGAGGGCCCCACCGGACTGGTGGGCGCGCTCCACGACGGCTTGGACCGGGCTCAAATACCGGTCATCTCCCTGCGGGTGTCAGTGCCCCACTACGTGCCCGGACCGCCCAACCCCGAGGCCACCCGATCATTGCTCAAGCGGTTCGAGCTGATCACCGGCATCATCACCGACCATGCCGAGCTCGACGAGGCCGCCGCGGCCTGGCGGGAGCGAGTGGACTCTGCGGTCGCGGGGGACGACGACCTCAAGGACTACGTCGCCCAACTCGAACGGCAGATCGACGAGGCCGACGACCTCCTCCCCACCGGCGACGACCTCGCCACCCAATTCGAGGCTTTCCTCCGCGACCCCTGGAAGTAGACGCCGGCCAGAGCCAGCAGGGGCCAAGACCCAACGCACACTCAGCAGCAATCTATGAACGATGGAGCAAGCGCCCAACCCGTCAACACATCTGACCGCAGGGAAACCCCACGGGATTTCATTAGGTAGCCCAAAATCTATCGCCGCCCCATAACGCGAAAAAGCAGGGCCGCGAATAATCCAACAAATACGGCCATAATTGATCCGCCGAAACGGGGATCGTCGGGGTATCGCCGCCCCATAAAGCGATGAAACACATCTAACACTGCCAGAGCGGCGACAAAAATCAGCGGCTGCACAAGCCAGACCGGTAGCGGGAGGTGGTAGAGGGCCAGGAACATTCCCCCTCCAATGCCGACATTTGCGACAAGATTCGCGGCATCGGGCCCGTCCTTGACGAATCGGCCGTATCGGGGATCGTCGGGGTATCGCCGCCTCATGACGCGAAGAAACGCACCAAAGGCTGCAAACATGACGCTGAGCATTAGCAGGCCCCTAAGCCAGGTCGGTAGCGGGAGAAGGTCGAGGAGGGGTTGAACGCCAAAGATAACGCCTGCTCCAATGCCGATCCACGCGACAAGGGGAGATCGCCCGCGTGGCCGCTGGGGGTTGCGGGGCTTGGCAGTCTCCGGTGTCTGGGCTGAAACCATGCCGTCAGGGTAGCCGCTTGCTGTGAAGCGCTAACCACCAGCATGTCGGCGACGAAAAGCTGAACCCCCACCCCCACCGGCGACGACCTCGCCACCCAATTCGAAGCCTTCCTCCCGCGACCCCTGGAAGTAACGGCTTTTAGTATATTTCAATGCTTTACAAGTAGAACAGCGCCGAATCATATGATCCGACGCTGTTCCAAAGAGATCGATAGGATCTCCGTTGGTGGGGCTGGCATGGTGCAAGGACAGCCTCCAAAGCTCACTCCTTGGGGGTTCGAGTCCCCCCAACTCCACCGCCCACTATAGCGCGGCGATGCTATGTCGTCGCCGTTCCCGCCAGTACACGTCAGCTTCCCCACCTCGGCGCTGGCCCGCCACCAGATGCGCCAATCCGCGGGGCGGGTTGAACCTCCCCGGGTTTTATGCAGGCTGTGGGTGTCCCTGGGTTTCGCGTAGGGCTGATAGTGGATTCACGCTGCCGGTGATTGCTGATGTCGGGCTTCGAACTCGACTGGTGTGAGCATGCTAAGCGATGTGTGGCGTCGCTGGCGGTTGTGCCAGATCTCGAGATACTCGAAGATCGCGTTGGCCAGCTCGATGCGGGTGCGCCAGCGCTGCCGGTCGAGGAGCTCGACCGGCATGCGTGACCAGAACGACTCGATCATCGCGTTGTCGAAGCAATCCCCGATCGAGCCCATTGACGGAACCAGTCCTGAGTCGAGTGCTCTTTTGGTGAAGGCCCATGAGGTGAACTGCGTGCTGTGGTCGCTGTGGATCACGGTCTCGCCTTTGGTCGGCTGCCGGCGGTCTATCGCCATCCCCAGAGCGTTGGCGGCCAGCGCCGCGGTCGGCCTCGAGTCGATCGACCAGCCGACGACGCGGCGGCTGAACACGTCGAGCACGACGGCGCAGTAGACCTTGCCCTCCCGGGTGGGGTGCTCTGTGATGTCGGTCACCTGTAGCCGATCCGGATCGGAACGGGCGAAGTCGCGGTCGACGAGATCCGACGCCGTCGCCGCATGGGCGATCTTGCGGTATTTCGGGCGGCCTGACACGCCCCGCAGCCCGGCACGGCGCATCAGCGTCTCGACCGTCTGGCGGCACACGGCGATCCCTCGGCCGAGGGTCAACCCGGCGTGAACTCGCTTGGCCCCGTAGGTCTGCCGGGAGCCGGCACAGATCTGCCCAACCACCTCGCTCAACTGCGCATGCCTGACCGATCGCGCCGACGGCGGGCGCCTAAGCCAGCTGTAGTATCCAGACACCGACACCCCCAGCACCGAACACGCCCTCTCAATCGGGAATCCCTCCGCGGCCATCACTCGGATGGCCGCGAACCTTTTTTTGAGTCGCCATCGGCCTTCAGCAACTCCGTCGCCCGCCGACAGATCGCCAACTCCGTCTCAAGCTCTCGCACCCGCTTCCGCAGAGCCGCCAGCTCGGCCTTCTCAGCAGTTGTCAGCCCCGCCTCCACCCCGGCATCGATGCGCGCCTGCCGGCGCCACGCGTAGATCGACTGATCGCTGATCCCCAGCTCCGCAGCGACCTGCGCGACAGGCCGCCCCGCCTCCACCAGATCGACCACACGCTGCCGGAACTCCGCCGGATAACCCCTCGGCGCCATAGAACCTCCCCAGGACCATGACAGCAGAATCCAACAACAAACCTACGCAAAACCCGTGGACCACCAGCCCCTCCGGCCATACCAGGGCGGTTCACCCGGCGCTACCGGCTACCCTGCCTACATGACTGTTACTCACACTCCGAAAGCCCCGCGGTTCAAAGATTTGAACAACGCTCAACGCGCCTACCTCGTCTTCCATTACGGCTTGGTCTTGGTGTGCGTAGGCATCATTGCAACTTTCCCAAACAATGCTCCCTGGTCGCCGTTCGCGGATATGCACTTCGGCGTGAGATGTCTGATCCTCCTAGCACCAGCCGTCCTGCTTTGGTGCGCCTTCCGCTGGGTCGGTAAACGCGTGCTGCCGCGGTGATGGCATGACGCTTACTCACATCCTGCGCAAAGCTCGAAACTCGAAGGTCTGGTTGTCGTGGGTGGTCGGCGCTGCCGCTGGTCTTGTCTGGCTTCTCGCAAGCCTGACCGCTGGGGAAAAACCCCGCTGTGGGGGCCTAGGGCGCTAGCAACAAAAGTGGGAACCGGGAGCTAGTACGGCGCTCAGCGCGTCGGCGGCTCCGGGGCCGAGCACCCCCGAGCCCCGCGAGTAAAGAGGGAGCTATGGTCGGGGCATGACCTATAACAGCCCCCCACCACAGTGCCCCTATTCGCACCACAACCCCACCAAACAAGCCCCCATTTGTCCTATATCTAGCGCACAAGTGCCTCCCCGCAGTCTATATCTCCCATATTCTATATCCAGCCGCTGCGCTCATATCCCTAGGTCAGACGATGGCTGGCAAGCCAAAATACAGACCGCTGCTCTTTGAGCTCAAACCCTGTTATCCCGCCAATTCCAGCTAATAGCAGCGGCATCATTACCCCAAATAGGCAGCAGTACCAGACCAGTACAGGCTAAATCGTGAAAACTTCTGCGCCGTTATAGACGACCCGGGGCGACTGAGCACGCCAGACCGGGCCGCGGCGGCACCCCCGGTGCGGTCCCACCGCGGTCCAGCGGATCGGATGAGCGCCAATGCGGGAACTTTGGCCCGACCCCGAGCCCTGTCAGATGTGCGGTCGCCTCACCCGGCGCCCGGACAAGTCCGGTGTGTGCGCCCGGTGCGCTGACCCCGGCATCCTCACCGCCCCGCCCGCCAGCCGATCATGCTTGGGCTGCGGTACTGCGATCCCGGCCCGCTACAAGTGGTGTCCAAGGTGCAAGTCGATCCGGGCCAGGTCGCGGGCGCTGAAGCAGCGCATCAGCTGACCCTTCCAACCACTTGTGTATCAGCTCGAAGGTTACCGCCCCTTCTCGGTTAGGCCCCTTGCCGGGGGGTTTTGGGTTCCCTCCTGGGGGTGAGGCCCCGCCCAATTTTTCATCTCAACACCCCGAAAATCCGGCGTCATGCACGACGAAAATTGTTGCGAGCACAAATCCCACAGAAGCCGCGGGTTCCCTGACGAGCGCCACTGCACTCGTTAGGGAGACGGCTGCTGTGTGTGCCCGCAACGGCCACCACGTATCAGAGCCTCCAGGCTGGGGTTTGCTTGGGAGCCCTTGGGCCCGGTTGGATTCGGTCTCGGTGGAGTTGGGTGCGGGTGCTCTGAAGTTGTTGTCGGTTGCGGTCTCGCTGAGCGGGCCTCAGGGCCACCACAGCGGCCCGGCGGGCCTCGGCGGGTTTAGCGGCCTCAGGCCTTCCGGGGGTGCGGTTCTATCGGCAGCGCACCGGCTCGCTGTCGCCCACCTTTTTGTTTCCGGCGATCTTGGCTTGCATGCCGACTTGATACCAACCGGCGCTTGGCACGTCGAACGTCGTCGAGGTGCCCGCAACCGCGGTCTGGCGGCCGCGGTGGCCGCGGTTCTTCGCCTCGTTCGCCCAGATGTCGGGTTTGAGGGTTTCGGGGGTCTTGCTCCAAGAAACCGAGATGACCCAGCCCGACCCCGACGACTCGCACGAAACAGAATCGAACACCAAAGAAGGCTTCGGCTTCGCAGGGGTGGCAGTACCAGAAACCCAATCAGAGAACCCCTGGCCGTTGAACGCCGCCACCCGCACGTCATAGGCCGAACCCCCCACAAGCCCGCTGACCGTGTACGAAGTCGCCAAATCCGAACCATGCTCCAAATCCTCGAACTGATCCGCAGCCTCAGACTCAGCCCAAGTCTGACCAGACGACTTCTTCCACTGCACCCGATACCCAAAACCAGCCGCAGGAACCGTAGACGAAGCAGACCACGAAACCCCGACCTGCTCATCACCCACCTTCACCTTCAAACTCGAAACAGGCCCAGGAACCGAAGCTTTCTGCGCTGAACCAGTTCTGGTACCAGGAACTAATTCACAATAAGCCCCAATGGCAGCCGCTATTGCGACCGTTACAAATGCTGCTTTTATTGTCGCTGCTGCCGTCACAGCGGTTGTTATCGTGCCTATCGCTGATTGGGCGGCCGCATAAGTTTTAACAAAGCCCAGCACCGATACAGCCGTTGCTCCCGCATAGGTGCATAGCGTGCTGTGAATGAGGTTGTTAGCTTTTATAGCCGCATCTGCCGTAGCTTTGGCCGCTTGTTCTGCTGCCGAGAGCACATAGCCCGTTGCTATTTCAATGGCCCGTTTCCCGTTCTTGACGACATACTCAACGCCGCCATCAACGAACTTCGCTCCCTCTTTCAGATAATGCACAACGCCGTTGATGACGAACTTGAAGAAGCCTTCGGCCTCTACGAGCTTGTAACAGGCATAGTCTGCGTTGGCTGACTCCTGGTTCCATCTGGTGCCTGTAGGCCTCGCCGGAAGGTCTGCATAGCCGACACGAAGCCGGTTGGGAGTCTTGCTGTAGACAGCGTGGGCCAGCGTTTGCCCGTTCGGGCAGCTCCCGGCGCGGAGCTGCCAGCACTCATGCACCGGCCATGTGGGAGTGGCCCTGGTGCTAACCCAGAACTGGCCCGCAGGCGCAGCGCGCGGCGGCGTCCAGCCGTTAGTGCCAGTTCCGTACTCATACCCATTCGGGCACGTCACACCGGCAGGGGGCTCGGGCTTCGGGTCGGGCTTCGGATCGGGCTTCGGATCGGGGTCTTTGGGGCATCCAGAGCGCTCACGGGCGCAGGCCGGGTTCTCGTTGGTCACCGGCTCGGGGTCTTTGGGGCATCCAGAGCGTTCACGGGCGCAGGCCGGGTTCTCGCCGCCGTCGTTGTCGCCGCCGTCGTTGTCGCCGCCGTCGTTGTCGCCGCCGTCGTTGGGGTCTGGCTCTGTCGTGGGCTTGGGCGGGCAGGTCGCGTCGTGGTCGATGTGGCTCCCGTTGCACGGTTTGAGCGTCCAGTGGCAGGCCCCCGTTGGGCTGTGACGGTGGGATAGGAAGCTGCACGGCGGTGGAGCCGGCGCAGGGGTGGGCGTCGGATCGGGCGCAGGGTCGGGGGTTGGGGTTGGGGTTGTTACCCCTGGGCATGGTGTGGCCCCGCCGCAGGGCAGATTCGGGTTCGGCAGGTCAGGCACCGGCGGGCAGGAGCCTATTATCACCACAGAGCCGTTCCAGCAATGGGCGTGGCCCACCGTCTGGGTGACTGTCTCGCACAGCTCGCCAAACGGCGATTGAACGCATTTCTGGTAGGTGTTGGTGATGTCGTGGGCCTCGGCGACAGGCGTGCTGTCGGGCAGCGCGTACACAAGGCCGCTGGCCACCAGCAGCATCGACAAAAAGGCCAAAAGCAGTTTCCGGCTCGGGCGCTTGGCAAATGCGGTCATCTTGGCGGCCCCCTTCGGGCTAGATCGAGTTCTCCATATCTCCTGAGAGTTCGGATATTCGACAGATAAATGCCTTTATCCACCGCGTTGTAAACCGTCCGGATCTGGCGGGGATTGCTGGATCAGCAGGTGCCTGCGCTTGGTTCCATCTGGGGATTCACTGGACCAGAGAAGGCGGGCAAGGAACGGGTTCTTCTCAGACCGGGGGAGGACACCGCGGCCGTGCGCTCAGCACCGACCTCAAACCAGTCGGTGCTGACCCAGCGGCAGGGAGTCTGTTCTCCCGAAGACATAGCTGAACCATCTCTCGGGTTGTTTCGCCTGGTCACACTCGCTTCTGCGCATCGGGCAGCGGGGCTGTGCCAGCTCGCTTCAGGGGAGGGGTTGACAGGCGCGTTATGTCTGAGCTAACCAATAAAGGCATTTATCCGCCGCATAGAGCCACGCTTGACCCGGTGAGTTTTCTGGTATTCGGCTCGTGTTGGGTTGAAAGTATCGGCTAGGAAAACGGCGATGAAGCACCCCCCCCCCCCCAGCCACACAGATTCGCATAGCGCCGTAAAAAGCGGTGCCGCCCTTGCCTTTTGCTGCTTGGACGATCTGATAGCCCAGGCCGAAACCGCGGCGCTTTCCGCCAACACCCACAAGACCTATAGAACCGGATGGAACAGCTGGGCCCGCTGGGCAGCCGCAAACGGCCAAAAGATCGCGAAGGCCACCGTCAAGAACATCCAGCGCTGGCTGGCCGACCTCTACAGGCAGGGCAAGAAAATGGCCACCCTGCGCACCTACCTAGCCGCGGTGGCCTACAAACTCCGCAACCGGCCCGGCGCCAACCCGGCCCGCGACCACCGGGTACGGCTGATCATGGCCGGGCTGGCCCGAGATGCCGCTGAACGGGGCGTCACCACCCGCCAGGCCAGCCCCCTGCGCTGGGAGCACATACGACAAATCGCAGCCGCCCCGGTACCGAGACACAACCAGCCCGGCGGGAGGCTGGAAACCCACGCACAAGCCCGAAAGCGCGCCAACACCGACATCGCCATGGTCGCAGTCGCACACGACGCCGCCCTGAGATGCGCAGAGATGTTGGCCCTTACCTGGGGGGATTTTGAACGCCCCGAGGGCGAAGGGCTGGCCACCATATGGATCGGCCGCTCCAAAACCGACCAGACCGGCGAAGGCGCCGCCGTTCCCATATCCGAATACGCCGCGCAAGCCCTCGAACGCCTCAGGCCAGCAGGCTCCGATCCCGATGCCCGCATTTTCGCTTTCTCGCCCAGCACCGCCCGTCGGCGCATCCAAGCCGCAGCCCGAGACGCCGGCATCGACCCCGCCGGAATCTCCACCCACTCCCCGCGCGTGGGCATGGCCCAAGACCTCACCGCCTCAGGCATCAACATGAGCGGCCTCATGCTCGCCGGCCGATGGCACACCCCCCAGACCGCCGCCCACTACGCACGGCGCATCCAAGCCCAACACACCCCCGCCGCCCAATACCTTAAAACCAACAGCCCCTGATTCCCTGTTCCAGGGATTCCTCCCAGGCTCCGGGGATTAGGGCCTAGACGGCTGCGGGCCGGCTACGCCGCTGTCAGGCGGGCGACGGCTTCGTCGATGATGGTGGTGGCCAGTTTTTGGAGGGACTCGTCGTCGAGGGTGGAGACGGGGTGGGGGACGGTGACTGCGGGGTAGGTGGCCATGCCCACGGTGGGGGCGAAGGACTCAACCACCGGCTCAAACGGCTCGGTGATCAGCAGCATTGAGGGGATGCCTCGGGATTCCATGTGGACGGCGTCGTGCAGACTGCACGCCGTGCAGGCACCTCAATCGCCCAAGCCGGAGATGATGAGGTGAGAGCGGGCGGCCAGCATCTCGGCGTCGTCGGCGTCGATGGGCTTGCCGGCGGCCGACTTGGAGTGAACCACGATGTCGGCCACGGGGAGGCGGTCGCGCAGGCCCTCGGCCACGTAGGTGAGCAGCTCTTTGGCGTTGTTCTTGGCGTTGTCGATCACCCCGATGACTACCGGCTCGCTGGGAGTGAAGCGAGGGGCCATCGCCACCTCATCGATTTGGGCTTCTTCGTACACCGGAGACAGAACAGTTACTGACGACACACAAGCTCCTCTCTCATTCCAAGGGTAGCCCATCGCCGGGCGCGGCCACCTTGCGGGTGACGGCCTCCGAGTGCACAACCGGGGCCCAGTTGGGGATATAGGCCGACCAGCCCGCCCCCGGGCTGCCCGCGGTGACCAGGAAAATGTCCTCCGAGCCCCGCACCGTGTTGAGCTTGCCGTCGGGGTCAGGAGTCATGTCGTTCTGGGCGGTGAACTCCTGCAAGACGCCGCCAGCGTTCAAGTGCTCGGGGGTCACCCTGCTGTGCTCGGTCAAGAATTCCCGCACCATCTGCTTGGTCCATCCGGCCTCGGCCAGAATCTGGCGGTGCTCGTGGCCGATCACCAGCAGCACTTGGTGTTTCTTGGCCACTGCGTAGGTGGCCGGGTTGGTCATGGCGGCGGCGAAGGTCAACAAGATCCCCTCGGGATCGCCGTTTAGGTGGTTGGCCACTTGATGGAGGCTCTCGGAGGGGAACATGGTCACCGTGGTGTCGGCCTCGTCGTAGCCCAACTCCATCCGCAACGGCGGCCACCCCTCAGGCGGGGGCTCCTCGGCCACCAGCATGGTGTATTTGCCGGGATGGCCCAGCGACGACCCGTCAAGGGTGTCCGACCGGGCGCCCAGAACGTTCATGGCCACCAGCCGCAATGCCCGCCCCACCGTGGCGTTGGCCCGGTGGCCCGGCCCCAGGGCATTGCGTGAGGAGTTGAACCCCAGTTCAGCCACCAGCGGCCCGCTCACCACCGCGCACAGCGCAGCCCCGCCAGTGCTGGTCACCACGGTGTGGCACCCAAATTGGGGGTCGAACATCGCCGACAAGCCGGCCAAAACCACCGGGAAGTACTCGGGACGGCAACCGGCCATCACCGCGTTGACGGCCGCCTTCTCCGCGGTTACTTCCCGAGACCGCTCCGGCACGCGGCCCACAATGTCGCCCGCGGCCAAACCAGCGTGGTCGAGCATGGCCTGGACCCGTTCCGGGGTGGGCGGAACCACGGGCAGCCCATCGGTCCACCCCCGGTCGAAGAACTCCTCTTGCACGTCCCCCGCGTCGAGCATCAACTCCTGAGCCATGCCGAGACGCTAGTAGGGTCACCGGCCGTGACCGGAAGACTGACAGGCAAGAAGACCATCGTGACCGGGGCGGGCTCGGGCATCGGCAAGGCCGCGGCCCAGCTGTTTGCTGCCGAGGGAGCCCGGGTGATGTGCGCCGACATCAACAGCGACGCCGCGGCGGCCACCGCGGCCGACATCGGAGATGCGGCCATCAGCCTGCGGGTGGACGTAACCCAGCCCGACGACTGCCAGGCCATGACCGAACAGGCAGTGGCCGCTTTCGGCGGCCTCGACGCGGTGTACTCCAACGCCGGGGTGGACGGGCCGGGCCGGGCCGGCGATCTCAGCTTGGAGGAGTGGAATCGAGTGATCGGGGTGAACCTCACCGGAAAATGGCTGTCGGTCAAGTACGCCATCCCCCACCTCATCGAGGCCGGCGGCGGCTCGCTGGTGCTCCAGGCCAGCGTCGGCGGGGTGATCGGCGTGCCGGGCATCGCCGCATATGCCGCGGCCAAGGCCGGGGTGATCGGCCTCACCCGGCAGATGGCAGTGGACTACGGGCCTGACAAGATCCGGGTCAACGCCATCTGCCCGGGAACGGTGCCCACCCCCCTGGTGCGGGCCACCTACGAGAAGCGGGGCGGGTTCTCGGCCACCGCCGCCGTGTCGGCCGACGCCACTGTCGACGAGATGATCGAAGCCGCCGTGGTCCGCCACCCCATCGGCCGCCTCGGCACCACCACTGACATTGCCCAACTCGCCCTGCACTTGGCATCCGACGAGTCGTCGTGGACCACCGGCACCGCCATCGTGATCGACGGCGGCATGTCGGTGGCCTGACCAAACCCGAGGCTCAGCCGACCTCGGCGAAGAACTCCTGCCAGGTGTCGAGGCTCTCGGGGAGCTCCGACGGTCCCACCGTGCCGAAATAGCGCTTGCGGTCCGACTCCGACAGGCCGCCGTCCACCAGCGCGGCCATGTCCATGTAATAGATCATGGCCACCTTCCGCTCCACGAAGCGCCACTGCCCGTCTTCCACCCGGTACTCGTCGAAATAGCGCAAGCCGGTCATCAGCGTGCGCCCGTCGAGAGCCAGTTCGGCGTGGGCGTTGACCATGCCGGTGGCGCTGCCGGGCTGGTCGGGGTCGAACTCGATGACCTGGCTGTGGGGGTAGTGGTAGGTGGGCCCGAACGCGGCCATGCGCTCGGTGTAGAAGTCGATCACCGCCTGTCGGCCCTGGTTGGCCACCATGCCGTCGGCCAAGCCAAACCTTGCGTCAGAGGTGAACATGTTGGCCAGCCCCTCGACGTCCCGGTCGTCCACCGCCATGCCGTAGCGGGCCACAAGCTCCCGGATTTCCTCCCGAGCTTCCAGTTGGGCAATGCGCTCGGCCAAGCCCTCAGATGCGCCAGTCATACCGTTTCCTCTCCGTTCGCGAAGTTCTGCTGCCCCAGCCTGGTTTGCTGATACCAGCCAGCGAAAACTACCGTCGCTCTCCGTTGGCCAGCAACGCCCGGTCAACTTAGGGGGGCCATGCTTCTAGCCTTTGGCAACTTCACAGCCGATCCGAGTGTCAACCTTCAGCTCTTGATCGGCGGTTTGGCCCTCGGTGCCATCTACGCCGTGGTAGCCCTCGGCTTCGTGCTCGTATACAAGAGCACCGACGTCTTGAACCTGGCCCACGGGGAGTTCCTGATGCTCGGGGCCTACTTCGCGTTGACGTTCTTGATTTCCGAGAATCTCAATTTCTTCTTGGGCGTATTCGTGCTGCTGCTGGTCATGCTGGTTTTCGGCTTGCTGGTCCACTACGGGATCATGCGACGAATGGTGGGCCAGGGCTTTTTCGCCATTGTGCTGATAACCCTGGGCATCGCCACGATCATCCGCGCCCTCTTGCTGATCTTCTACGGCCCGACGGAGCGAGCCCGCCTCGACCTGTTGCCCCAGGGCAGCTTCGAAGTCGGCGGCGCCACCGTGAGGTATGTCGACTTGATCATTTTCGGTGTCGTGGCAGCGTGCGTGCTGCTGTTCTTCCTCTTCTTCAAGTACACCCGACTGGGCCTGCACATGCGGGCAGTGGCCGACGACATCGAGGCCGCCGCGGCCATGGGAATCGACCCCGACAAGGTGTACGCCATGACCTGGGCTGCGGCCATGGTCATGGCCGGCGTTGGGGGACTGCTGTTCGGCCACGTCACCGGCGCCATTGATCGCAGCATCGAGGCCATCGGACTGCGGGCCTTCCCCGCCGCGGTAGTCGGCGGGCTCACGTCGCTGGGAGGCTCCATTGTGGGCGGCCTGGTGGTAGGGGTGATCGAGCAGTTCGCCAACGGGCACTTGGGCACCAAGTGGCGTGAACCGGTGGCCTTCTCGGTGATGTTCGTGGTGCTGCTGGTGCGCCCGACCGGTCTGTGGGGCCGCAAGGATCTGGAGCGGGTATGAGCCGGGGATTGAATGGCGCATTCTTGCGGGGCGGACAATGACGGCTGTCGAGAACCCCGCTCCCCAGCAAGAGGATTCCCCGACTTACCGCCCGTCGCCCGTCCAGCGGCTACTCCCGTTCGCAATCGCCGCGGTAGTCCCATTCATCCTGGGCGCCACCACTGAGAATGTGAACTTCTGGTGGAAGGCGCTGATCACGGTGGTGGTCTTGGCCGTGGTGGCCCGAATGGCCTGGGTGTGGACCCCCAGAGGCGAGCTAACCCACCGAGAGGACATGCGGCTGTGGCGCACTCCCAGCGACCGGTCGTGGGCCGCGGTTACCACCTTCGGACTCCTGGTTCTGCCCTTCATTTTGGCCTCCGACTTCACCCCTCCCATGGACTTCCCCTGGGCCACATGGTTCGCGGTGGTCAACCTGGTGCTCATCTTCGCCATGGGTGCCGCGGCCTTCAACCTGCTGGTGGGCTACTCCGGCCAGATCAGCCTGGCCCACGTGGCGTTCTTGGCTTTGGGCAGCATCGTCGGCGGCATCGTCGGTGTGCAGTGGAGCGGCGGGAATATGTGGGTGGCCCTGCCCGCTGCGGCTTTGGCCGGAGCCGTCGTGGGCGCAATCTCCGGTCTGCCCGCCCTGCGGCTCAAGCACCTCTACCTTCTGCTGGCCACCTTCGGATTTCACTTCGTGATGATGCTGGTGTGGCGGGAATACCTCCAGGAGTACTTCGGCTTCGTCGGCATCCGCTTCAAGGGCGAGAACTCCCCGCGGATCGCCTCGTGGCTGCACTGGCTGCCCGGCATCGACCCTGACGACAACGGCGAGTTCATCATCACCGGTCAATTCCGGTGGTACTGGGTGCTCATGCCCATCACGGTGCTGTCGATTCTGTTCATGGTGAACGTGGTTCGGACCCGGGAGGGGCGGGCCTTCGCCGCGGTACGCGACCGAGATGTGTCCGCCTCGCTGCTGGGCATCAACGTGGCTCGATCCAAGCTTTTGGCCTTTGCCCTGTCTTCTGCGGTTGTGTCCATGTCTGGTGTGCTGGCCTCCTTCTACATCGGCTCTCGGGGAGAGGACAGCTTCAACGTCCAGACCGTTTTGAACTACGCCATCATCATCGTGGTCGGCGGCTTCTCCAGCATCCAGGGGGCCATCTTCGGCTCAGCGTTCTTCTGGTTCCTTCCCGAGTGGTTCAAGTGGGCCCGAGAGGAACTCTGGATCGTGAGGGATATCGACTTCCTCAGCGACTACCCCAGCGAGATCGACTTGGCCATCAAGGGGTTCTTGGTGGTGATCATCTTGATGTTCAAGCCCGATGGGCTGGCCGGGCTGTGGAAGGACGTCAAGGGCTGGATTGGCCGTTCTCTGGCGAGGAGAGGGCCATGAGCTCTGACGGACTCGACCTGCGGATCCAAGACCTCACCGTGGTGTATGGGGGCGTCACTGCGCTGGACAACGTGAACATAACCGTGCCCCCCGGCGGGTTCGTCACCGTCTTGGGGGCCAACGGCGCGGGCAAGACCACCTTGGTCCGGTCGATCACCAGCCTGCTCTATCTCCATAAGGGCCGAGTGCGCCAGGGGAACATCACGCTGGGGGGCGAGTCGATCCTGGGCAAGAAGAGTCCCGACATCGTGAAAGCCGGCGTGGCCCAAGTACCAGAGGGCCGCAAGCTGTTCCCCAACCTCACCGTGAAGGAAAACCTGCTGTGCGGGGCGGCCAGTCGCTCCGACGTCGACGCCATCGATGATTCCCTGGAACAGAACCTGGAGCTGTTCCCCCAGCTTCGGCCGCTGTTGAATCAGACCGCTGGTTTGCTTTCGGGCGGTGAGCAGCAGATGGTGGCGGTGGGACGGGCGCTGATGTCGGATCCAGCCCTCTTGATCTGCGACGAGCTGTCGCTGGGCCTGGCCCCAAAGATCGTGCATCGCCTGTTCGAACTGCTCACCGAGATCAACGAGAGGCGGGGCACGTCCATCCTGGTGATTGAGCAGAACGCCAGCTTGGCACTACAGCACGCCGCCGATGCCTATGTCCTCGAACTGGGCAGGGTGCTGATCGAGGGTTCCGCCGATGAGCTCCGGGGCAATCCCATGGTGCAGGAGCTGTATCTGGGCGGCGGCGGGGAGGCCCACACTTCTTACGCGGCTATCGAGCGGCCCAGTCGCAGGCCGGAATCCCATGGCCGACGACCACCGGTATCTGAGTCATGAGCGACGAGATCCTGAGTTTTGACAACCTCACCGTGCAGTTCGGTGGCGTGCGGGCCTGCGACGCCATCGACGGCCACGTCAAGCGAGGCTCCCTGTTCGCCTTGATCGGGCCCAATGGAGCAGGCAAGACCACGCTGGTCAACGCCATCTCCGGCGTCTACAAGCCGCTGCCCGGCGCCCAGGTGCAATTCCATCCCGCGGGCAAGCCCTCTGAGGATCTGCTGTCCTACCGCCCCTTCCAGATCGCCCGGCTGGGGGTGGCCCGGACGTTCCAGAACCTAGGTCTGTTCATGGGCGAGAACGTGCTCACCAACCTGCTCCTGGGCCGCTACATCCACGAGCACACCCGGCTCATCGAGGGCGGCCTGTTCACCCGACGAGCAGTGAAGCGGGAACTGGCCGCCCGCCAGGCTATTGAACGAGTGGTGGACTTGCTGGACCTGGGCGCTTTTAAACGAGAGCCGGTGGGTGATTTGCCCTACGGCGTGCAGAAGAGGGTCGAATTCGGCCGAGTGCTGGCCATGGAGCCCGAGCTGCTGATGCTGGATGAGCCCATGGCCGGCATGAGTGTGGACGAGAAGCAGGACATGATCCGCTACATCTACGCCGCCCAAGACGAGCTTGATATGACGGTGTTCCTCATCGAGCACGACATGAGCGTGGTGATGTCGATCGCCGACCATGTGATGGTTTTGGACTTCGGCCAGAAGATTGCAGAGGGGACGCCAGCGGAGATGCAGCAAGACGAGCGGGTGATCGCCGCCTACCTCGGAACCGAGATGGCCGAGAACTGAGTTCGCCACACATTTGGCCCCTGACGCCCGTTGTCAATTAGGGTTCCGCGCAGGACTTCCAATTGTTGGATTGTCAACTATTGGATTGCCAACAAAAAACACTGACCACCACAACTCTCGAGGGAAGAGGGGAACCCATGACTCGACGCTGGCTGAAGCTTGTTGCAGCCCTGTTTGCGTTCGCACTGATCGCAGCAGCCTGTGGCAACGATGATGACGACGGTGGTGCTGCACCAGCACCAGCGCCTGCGGAAGAGGAAGCACCCGCTCCGGCACCGACCGAGGCGCCCACTGAGGCGCCCGCTCCAGCGGAAGAAGAGCCCATGGAGATGACGGTGCCCGACAACCCGGACAACGGGGTTACCTCCGACTCGATCAAGGTCGGCTGGATGGGAGACCTGACCGGTCCGACCGCCTCGTCGCAGTCGTTCAACAGCCACGGCATCGAGGCCTATTTCGAGTGCGTTAACGAGAGTGGCGGCGTCCTGGGAAGGATGATCGACTATCTGCCCGAGGACGACCAGTTCAACGCCGACAACGCCGCGATCAACTTCACCAAGCTCACCGAAGACGACAAGGTGATCGCCCTGCTCGGCTTGGGCGGCTCGCACATCAGCACCCAGCTCCAGCCCGACGTCGAGGCCCTGAACCTGCCGGTGATCGGCCCACCCCAGACCATTGACATCCAGCTCGAGGGTGACCAGTACTTCAACAATCTGGCCCACTACGGCGACCAGGCCGACCTCGCCGCCGGCCACATTGCTGCCACCGTCGGCGGCATCGAGAACGCCGTGGTCATGGGCATCAGCCTTGAGGTGCCCTCCGGCACCGAGTTTGCCGCCTACGTCGAGCAGTCGGTACTCAAGGGTGGCGGCACCTACGTCAACACCCTGTACGTGGCGCCTGGTGCCACTGAGGTCACCGCCCAGATGGTGGAACTGCAAGAAGGCATCGATAACCAGGGCGTGAACTACGTGACCCTCCACGGCTCGCCGGGCGCTGGCCTGGTGGTCATGCAGGGCATGGCCGACGTGGGTATAACCGATGTCCCCATCATCGGCATCCACGGCATCGCGGCCAACTCGATCTGGACCGAGGGGCCGGAGTCGGTCAGCGACCAGACCTTCGGCATCCACTCCTTCATGACCGCCAACAACAACATCGCAGCCTCGGCTGAGATGGAGCGGTGTGCAACGCTGGCCGGCTACGACGGCGAGCACCTGAACCTGAACTTCTCCCACGGCTTCCTCAACGGCTACGTGTTCCACCAGGCCGTAGAGCGGGCTGCGGAGACCGGCGAATTGAGCCGCGAGAGCCTGACCGAGGCTCTGAAGGGCACATTCGACACCATGGGCATCACCTGCCCGATCGACTGGAGCGCCAGCAACCACAGCCAGTGCGGCGCGGCGTTCTCGCTCGATACCGCCTCCGGCGGCATGGTGCCAGCCAATCCGTTCAGCTTCTACGCCGACAGCTTCGACGGCGAGTACGGCATCGAGATCGGCTAGCCGAATCGACTAATCGAAAGGCCCCCACGTTGCCGGATTCCAGATCGGTCGCTGAAGACTTCAACGCCTATCTGACCGACAACGTGGGGGCCGACCCCTATCCGGCCTTCCGCCGGATGCGGGAAGAGGCACCGGTGGTGTGGGCTGAACCGCTCCAGGCCTGGGTGCTCACGCGGTGGGACGACATCACCGCCATGTTGGAGGACACCGAGAACTTCGGGGCGCTGATGAACCGGCCGGGCACGTCCAGCATCTTCGGCCGGGCCATCTTGCAGATGTCGGGCGACGAGCACCGCCGCAAGGATGCCATCTTGGCCAAGCGCCTGCGCGGCCCCCGCTACCTCGGCTCCACCATCGAGGAGATCGTCTCCGGTCTGGTCCACGAGTACGGCGACGAACTGCCGGTGGCCCCCGAGGTGGCCGACTTGCGCACCGGGCTCACCGAGCCGGTGCCTCTGGGGGCCATAGCCGAGTTGATGGACATGGGAGCGGCCAGCAACTTCCGGAATTGGTACAACGACATCGTTGCCGCGGGAACTTCCAACTTCGCCCAAGACCCGGTAGTACACGCCAAAGGAGAGACCGCTCGGGACGAGCTCTACGACTTCGTCACTCCCAGCATCGAGGAGCGCCGCGGTTGTCCCGGCGACGAATTGCTGTCCGACCTGTGCTCCATGGAGTACGAGGGCGAGCGCCTGTCCGACGACGAAGTCCGCAGCTTCACCGCTTTCTTGCTGTCAGCGGGCATCGAGACCACCGACCGGGCGCTGGCCAACCTGGTCAAACACCTCATCTTGCAGCCCGAGCAGTGGCAGCGCCTGAAGGACGATCCCTCGCTGGCCAGCTCGGCCGCCACCGAGATTCTCCGCTTCCGCCCCCCAGTGCAGGCCATTGTGCGCATGACCAAGCAAGACATGGAGGTCAGCGGCACGGTGATCCCCGCAGAGAACAAGCTCATGGGCTTCATCGCCAGCGCCAATCACGACCCCGACCGCTTCGATAATCCCGGGGAGTTCGACGTGGGCCGTTTCGAGGGCGCCGAGCGGCCCAACTACACCCCAATCGGCCCGGTTCGGGCCTTCGGCGCCGGCCCCCACACTTGCACCGGCTCGTTGCTGGCCAAGCTGGAGATGGAGCGGACCCTGGAGTACTTGGTCGAGCGGTTCGACCACCTCGAATTTGCCGACGACGTGCCCCCCGACACCGGCATCGTGCTCCGCTCCCCCGAGACCCTCGACGTGGTTCTCCATCCTGCCGCCTGAACCGGCCCAAGCAAGGACGGTCTAGGAGACAAACTCGGCAGGCTGGGCCTCGAAGCGCTGTTGGCAACCGGGAGCACAGAAGTAGTAGTCGCGGCTGTCGTGGACAGAGCGGTAGCGGGCGTCGGCCACCAGCACGGTCATGCCGCACACTGGGTCGGTAGCTTCGACCGGCCGATCTTGAGATTCTGACTCGGCGTCGATTGAGAGCTGGCCCTCCGCCCGGCGAGCCACCAGATCGGCTATGACCGCGGCCGCGATCTCCCGGTTGGGAATGCGGCCCAGGTTCAACCCGGCCGGGGCGCAGATGCGGGCCAGATCGTCGTCGCCGAACCCTTGGGTGCGGAGGTAGTCGTTCATGGCCTCGGCCCGCTTGGCCGATGCCACCAGGCCGATGTAGCCGGCGTCGGTGGCCAGCGCTGCCATCAGCGCGATGTCGTCGTAGTGCCCCTGGGTGGCCACCACCACTGCGGTGGCCTGGTCGACGGTCAGGCCGCTCAGATCCAAGCTGGTGCGCACCAGGTCGGGACACTCATGGTCGTCGGGCTGACCCCCGTCATCGATAATCACCGCATCCCAGCCGATGGCCGCAGTCACCGCGGCGATTGCGTCCACCGCCGGGGAGCGGCCGATCACCACCACTTGGGGGACAGGCAGACTCGGCTCCAGATAGATCTCCATTGCTCCCTCCGACTCACACGCCATGGCAATCGAGCGCAGCCCGTCGCTGTGCTCGTCGGTCGAACCAGTTTCGGCACTTCGGTTGCGGTCCCGACCGTCGGAGGGGCCCAGACACAGCAGCCGGGGCTGGCCGTGGTCCAAGCAGGCCAGCGCCTCCACGATCACGGTGGGCTCGGCACAGGCCCCGCCCAGCCACCCCCGCACCGAACCGTCGGACAGGATCACCGCTTGCGATCCCTGCTGGCCCGACGACGGCGCTCGCCGCCAGATCACCGAAGCCATAACAAACGGCTGACGCTGCTGGCGCAACTCCACGGCCCGAGCCATGACATCGACGTTCACAACACGAGCACCCTTGGCTAGCTGGCTTCTTCGATGGCGGCCCACACCCGGTCGGGGAGCACCGGCATGTCGATATTGCGGACGCCCAGGTGGGCCAATGCGTCGATCACCGCGTTCACGAACGCGGCAGGCGACCCCACAGTGGCCGACTCGCCGACGCCCTTGGCCCCGATGGGATGGTGGGGCGAAGGGACCTCGGTGGCCAGCAACTCGAAGCGGGGGGTCTCCCAGGCGGTGGGCACCAGGTAGTCCATGAAGTTGGCCCCGATGCAGTTGCCATCTTCGTCGAAGGTGATCCACTGCATGGCCGACATGGCGAAGCCCTCGGTGAGCCCGCCGCAGATCTGGCCCTCCACGATCATCGGGTTGATCCGCACCCCGCAATCGTCCAGCGCCACCATGCGCTGCACCTGCCACACCCCGGTGTCCGGGTCTACTTCCACCACCACGATGTAGCTGCCGTAGGGGTAGGTGAGGTTTGGCGGGTCGTAGTAGGTGACGTCTTCCAAGCCGTACTCCATGCCCTCGGGCAGGTTGGTGTAGGCGGCCAGGGCCACGTCTTGAATGGTGACCGACCGGTCAGGGCTGCCGGCCACCGAGAACACTCCCGAGGCCAGCTCGATGTCCTCGTCGGCCGCCTCCAACAGGTGGGCGGCGATCTTCTTGGACTTGTCGGCCAGCTTTCGGGCCACCACCGCAGTGGCCGCGCCACCCACCGGCGTAGAGCGCGACGCGTAGGTGCCCAGCCCGTAGGGGGTGTGGTCGGTGTCGCCGTGCTCCACCTTGATGTCGGTAGCCGGAATGCCCAGCACCTCGGCCACGATCTGGGCGAATGTGGTCTCGTGGCCCTGGCCCTGGGTTTTAACCCCCAGCTTCAAGATGGCCTTGCCGGTGGGATGCACCCGCAGCTCGGCCGAGTCGATCATCTTCAACCCGGCGATGTCGTAGGTGCGCGATGGCCCCGCCCCCACCGCCTCGGTGAAGTGGGCGATGCCGATGCCGATCAGCCGTCCCTCGGCCCGAGCCTCGGCCTGCTCTCGGCGCAGGTCCTCGTAGCCCACCTCGTCGAGGGCGGTGCGCAGCGCGGTGGGATAGTCGCCGGAGTCGTAGACGAAGCCGGTGGCCGTCTCATAGGGGAACTGCTCGGGCTGGATGAAGTTGAGCAGCCGCATCTCGGCCGGGTCGATGCCCACCTCGTAGGCCGCGTTCTGCACCAGGCGCTCGATGAGATAGGAGGCCTCGGTGATGCGGAACGAGCACCGGTAGGCCACCCCGCCGGGGGCCTTGTTGGTGAACGCCCCCTTGCAGTCGATATGGGCGGCGGGGAAGTCGTAGCTGCCGGTGACCACGTGGAACAGCCCCGCCCGGAACTGGGTGGGCTGGGCGTCGGAGTAGAACGCCCCCTGGTCCGACAGCATGTTCACCCGCAGGCCCAGGATGCGGCCCTCGTCGGTGACGGCCAGCTCGCCCTTCATGTAGTAGTCGCGGGCGAAGCCGGTGGAGATGAGGTTCTCGGTGCGGCTCTCCACCCACTTCACCGGCTGGCCGATGAGCAGCGAGGCCGCGGTGGCCACCACATAGCCGGGGTAGATGGGCACCTTGTTGCCGAAGCCGCCGCCGATGTCGGGGCTGACGATGCGGATGTTCTGCTCGGGCAGCCCGGCCACCATGGCGAACAGCGTCCGGTGGGCGTGGGGGGCCTGCGAGGTCATATAGATGGTGGCCTGGCCGGTCACCGAGTTGACATCGGCCACGATCCCGCACGTCTCCAGCGGGGCGGGGTGCGAGCGGGGATAGTGGGTGTCCAGGGTGACCACCCGGTCGGCTTGGGCGAAGGCCTCTTCGGTGGCACCCTTGTCCCCGGTCTCCCAGGTGTAGGCCAGGTTGTCGGTCTGGCCCTCCTTCTCGTCCCGTATCAGCGCCGCGCCCTCCTCCAGGGACTGCTGGGGCGTGGTGATGGGGGGCAGCTCCTCGTAGTCCACCTCGATGAGCTCGAGGGCGTCGGTGGCGATGTAGGGATCGGTGGCGATGACCGCGGCCACCTCTTGGCCCTGGTAGCGCACCTTGTCGGTGGCCAGCACCGCCTGGGTGTCGCCCGACAGGGTGGGCATCCAGGCTAGGCCGTGCTGGTCCATCAGATCGCCGGTGACCACGGCCACCACGCCGTCGAGGGCGGTGGCCGCCTCGGAGTCGATGCCGTTGATCCGGGCGTGGGCGAACGGCGATCGCAGGATGGCCATGTGGAGCGTGTTGGGCAGATCGATGTCGTCGAGGAAGTTGCCCTGGCCCTCGATCAGCCGGGCGTCCTCTTTGCGCTGGACGCTGTGGCCGATGCCGCCGATCTCAGCGGGAGTTGTTGGTGCAGCCATGATTGCTCCTCAGCTTCCGTTGGACGATTCGGCCACTCGGGCCGCTGCCGTTCGTATGGCCTTGACGATGTTGATGTAGCCGGTACACCGGCACAGGTTGCCCGAGATGGCCCAGCGCACATCGTCGTCGGACGGGTCGGGATTCTCGGCGATGAGCGAGGCCCCCACCAGCATCATGCCCGGCGTGCAGAACCCGCATTGGAGGCCGTGGTCGTCGGTGAACGCCTGCTGGACGGGGTGCAGGCCGTCGGCACCTTTGAGGCCCTCCACGGTGGTGACCTCCGAGCCGTCGGCCTGCGCGGCCAGCACCGTACAGGCCTTGACCGGCTTGCCGTCCATCAGCACGGTGCAGGCCCCGCAACTGGTGGTGTCGCAGCCCACGTGGGTGCCAGTGAGCCCGACGGTGCGGCGGATGTGGTCCACCAGCAGGGTGCGAGGCTCCACATCGCTGGCGTGCTCGGAACCGTTGATGGTGATGTTGATTTCCATTGTCAGCTCCCTTCGGCCTGCTGGGCGGCGGCGGCCAGCCCCCGCTTGGTGTAGGTGCGGACCACCTGGCGCTTCCATGCGGCAGTGCCCCGGACGTCGTCTCGGGGCTCGGCGGCGGCCGCGGCCATCTCAGCGGCTTCGGCGAACAGCTCCTCGGAGGGCTGTTGCCCCACCAACAGAGCTTCCGCATCGGCCACCTTGGTGTTGATGGGATTGACCGAGGTCAGGGCCAGTCCTGCAGCGGCGATGGCCCCAGAGTCATCCAGCTCCAGATGCGAGGCCACCGCCACGGTGGCGTAGTCCCCGATCTTGCGCTCCAGCTTGAGATAAGCCCCACCGGAGCGGCCCGACGGAACGGGGATGCGGATCCCAACCACCAGCTCGTCTTCGCCCAGCGTGGAGGTGAATGCCCCATCCACGAAGTCGGCAATGGGGATCGGCCGCTCGCCGCCGGGCCCCTGGGCGATCACATCGGCCCCGGTAGCCAACAGCACCGAGTTCCAGTCGCCCTCTGGGTCGCAGTGGGCCACCGACCCGCACATGGTCCCCCAGTTGCGCACCAGGGGATCGGCCACCCAGGGGGCAGCGGCGGCAACAGCTCCAAACGTGGCATCCGAGGCCATCACATCAGCGTGACGCACCAGCGCCCCAACCTGAAGATGGCCGTTGACCCGCTCAATGGCATCCAGCCCGGCGATGCGATTGATGTCGATGAGCGTCTCGGGGAACGCCACCCGCATCTTCATCATGGGGATGAGACTCTGGCCCCCGGCAAGGAACCGACCCCCTTCCCCCGCGTCCACCTTGGCCTCCACCGCCTCCGCGACGGTCTGGGCCACGACAAGGTCGAACCGAGACGGGAACATAGGCCCTCCTCCCCTGGACTTCAGTTGTGCCCGTCACCCTACCCCTTAGCCCAAACGCCCCGCTGAGGAAGTGAAGGTGTTCATCTCAGGTTCACCCCAAGCGGCGGTCCAGCCGATCGCGAAATGCTCGGGCGCCTACTACTACGGCGCCGTGGTGGCGGACTCGACGGGCGAGATCGCGGTCGGAGGTGACGACGGTGGCCGCCGATGGATCATCCATGTCGGCTACTTCTTGGGCGATGCGGTCGTCGGCGGCGTTGGGGCCGCGGCGGGAGGCGTAGGCCAGCTCGACAAGGCCGTGATGCCCAGAGGGGAGGCTGGGCACTGGTCGGCCGTCGGCCACCACCAGCGCCGGCACTCCGGCATCGGCAATGTCCTCGACCAAGCGGATCAGCGCGCCGTCCTGGTCGGCCCACCAACCGTCGGGACGGCACCCGATCACATTCATGGCGTCAACCACAATCACTGTGGTTGACCCCCTCTACGCCAAGCTGGCGTCGAGGCACTCCACGGAGGGAGCGAAGTAGTAGCTGCCCGAAGCGGGGTTCGAGAAGTCGGTGAGCATGTCGCGCACCTGGCCGTTGCGGCCGTACATCGCATCCATGCGCTCCCGGAACGGGGCCTGGGTCTTGCAGAAGGCCATGAAGTACAAGCCTACGGTGCCATCGTGGAAGGCGTAAGGAGTGGACCGGCGAGCGATCTCATCCCGCTTGGGCTTGGACGCATCGGCAGTCTCGCCGTCGCGCAACTCCACGTGGGAGAGGTGCGAATGCGGGGCCTGCTCGTCGAGGCGGGTGGAGTCGGCCTTGGTCCGACCGAAGTTCACCTCCTGGGTGGGCACATCAAGTTGCTCCCAAGCCACCAGGTCGTGGACCCAGCGCTGGGCGATGATGAAGCTTCCGCCCGCACCGGCCTCGCCGTCACCGATGATGGCCACGGCCGGCTGGTCCTCATCCTCCGGGTTGCCGGTGCCGTCGATGAAACCGGTCATGTCCAGGCTCTCGCCGTAGATAAAGGTGGGGGTCTCACGAGCCACGCTCATCCCACCGGCGATCAGGGCCATGCGGGCGTCCCACTGGGCCTTCCACACGATGTCCTTCTCGTCGTGGGTCATCCACAGCAGCAGTTCCTCTTGAGTGCCCTTGGCCTCGCGGCCGCTGCCGTCGATGGACTCCACCGTGTGATACGGCTGGAAGTCGCCGGGAACGTCGTCGGTCAGGTCGGCCAAAAGGGTGGGGCCGAGCCCGATAACGAGGTTGATCCCCTGGGCGTCGCAATTACTGCGGCAATCGGAAATAGCCGACTTGATCGCCCCCAAGTCGGCGCCATCGCCGCGACTGAGGTGCACGTACCACTGGTACTTGCCCATATCGTTGAAAATTGCCGGCTGGCAGGTCGCCATGCGCATCTCCTCCCTGAAAATGTTGGCTTGGAACGAAGTCTGGCACTATTGCCGGGCAGATTCACCTTGAAGCGCAAAAATCCAGAACCCATCCCGGTAACCGCAGGAGGAGTCCATGAATCCCGACGACTATGGCGCATTGGAGGTGTCCACCGTCGATCGCATCACCACGGTGGTGCTCAACCGGCCCGAGGCTCGCAACGCCATAAACGCGGTGCTGCACGACGACCTGACCCGGGTGTTCACTGATCTAGACCAAGACCCCGACACCGACGTGGCCATCCTTACCGGAGCGGGCGGTTCGTTCTGCGCTGGTGGCGATATTCCCTGGCTGCGCCAACTGGCCGGAAACGTCTCTGAGGTGGAGCGGGTGATCCGGGCCGACCGGCGCATCACCGAGTCGGCGCTCACTCTGGAGAAGCCCATTTTGGCGAAGGTGGACGGCCCTGCGGTGGGCCTGGGGTGCTCACTGGCCCTGTACTGCGATTTCGTGTACGCCTCCGAGCGGTCAGTGTTCGGCGACCCCCACGTGTCGGTGGGTCTGGTGGCTGGCGACGGGGGTGCCCTGTTGTGGCCCCAGCTTGTTGGCTACGCCCGGGCCCGGCGCTACCTGCTGACCGGCGACTTCATCAAAGGCCCGGAGGCGGCCGAGATCGGCCTCATCACCGAATGCGTGCCCGGCGACGAACTCGACGACACGGTGCAGGCCATGGCCGAGCGGATGCGGGACGGCGCCCGCATTGCCATCAAGTACACCAAGGCGTCCATCAACGCCGGGCTGCGCCAAGTGGCCAATGCAGTGGTGGACCGGGCGGCGTCCACCGAGGGCATCACCATGATGACCGAGGACTTCAAGATCGCCCTCGACGCCTTTCTGGCCAAAGAGCCCCCCAAGTTCATCGGCCGCTAATTCGGAGACACGCTGTGGACTACCCCACCGAAGCCGAGCACCACGGACTGCTAAGGGAGACCGTCCGGCGCTTCGTTGAGACGGAAGTGCCCCGAGAGGTGGCCCGGCAGTGGGACCGGACCAACGAGATCGACCGAGGCGTGCTCTACAAGCTGGCCGATTTGGGACTGTTCGGAATCACCATTCCCGAGCGCTACGGCGGGTCGGGCCGGGACATCACCGCCACCATGATCGTGATCGAGGAACTGTGCCGCCGCAGCACCGCCCTGGGCAGTGGCTACATCTACGGCGCCTGCTACGCGGGCATGAACCTGGTTGAAACAGCCAGCGAGGTCCAGCGCCAGGCGTGGCTGCCCAAGGTGGCCCGGGGGGAGATGCTGTTCTCCTACGGGCTGACCGAGCCCGATGTGGGCTCCGATCTGGCCAGCGTCACCACCACCGCGGTGCGAGACGGCGATGTGGTGCGGATCAATGGGGCCAAGCGGTTCTGCTCGGGCACCACCTACACCGACTACATCTACGCCCTGGTTAACTCCAATCCCTCCGGCGATCGCTACCACAACCTGTCGTTCGTGTTGATTCCTCCACGGCAGCCGGGGGTGACCATCGAGCCCCAGCACGCCATGGGGCTCAAGGGGTCGATGACCACCGATGTCACCTTCACCGATGTGGAGGTGCCCGCCGACAACATAGTGGGCGGCGACGAAGGCTGGAACCAGGGGTGGGCCAAGCTGGCCGGCCCAGGGCTGGACGTGGAGAAGATCGAAGTGGCCGCCATGGCCCTGGGCATCGCCACCGGAGCGGTGGAGGACGCCTGGGCCTACGCCCAGGAGCGGGTGCAGTTCGGCAAGCCCATCAGCAGCCACCAGTCCATCCGCCACATGCTCTCCGAAGGCCGCACCCGGCTATTGGCCTCCCGGCTGATGACCTACCACGCCGCCCGATTGTTAGATGAGGACAAGCCAGCGGCGTTAGAGACCTCTATGGCCAAGCTGTTCGTGTGCGACACCGCCAAGGACATCGTGTTGTCGATGCAGCAGGTGATGGGCGCCTACGGCTACGTGGAGGACTTCGACATGGAGAGATACGTTCGCGACGTGCTGGTGATGCCCATCATCGGCGGCTCCTCCGCCATCCAGCGCAACAACATCTCCAACCGACTCAAATTAGTGAAGGAATAGCCCACCATGACCGTCACCAAAGACCCCATAGACACTGATGCTGCCACCGAGAAGGTGGTGGCCTGGCTAGAGGGAAATCTGGGGGGCACGGTCACCCATATCGAGCGCCAGGCCCGCTGGCGGCCGGTGTGGTTCGCCGACATGGAGCGCGACGGCGAGCGTCTGAAGCTGTGTGTGCGGGGCGACCGCACCGACATGCCGCTGGTCTTCCCGCTCGACCACGAGATGAGGCTTCAGAAGGTGCTGGGCGACCACGGCATCCCCGTGGCCCAAGTACACGGTTGGATCGACGACCCGACGGCCTACGTGATGGACCGGGTGCCAGGAGAGAACCATTTCGAGAACTGCACCAACGCCGAGCGCGACGCGGTGGTGGACGACTACCTGCACATCCTGGCCCGAATGCACGCCCTGGACATCGGGCCGTTCGTCGAAGCCGGAATCATGCGAGCAGAGCGACCCGAGGAGTCGGGCCTGCTCGGTTTGCGGCGGTACGAGGCGCTGTACCGCAGCGTGAAGACGCTGCCCGACCCGTTCCTCGAGTTCTGCCTGGGCTGGCTGCGGCGCAATCCCCCGTTCTCCCGAGGCCGGGAGTCGGCCATCGTGTGGGACACCGGGCAATTCCACCATCAAGACGGCCGGGTGGTGGCCGTCCTTGATGTAGAGATCGGTCATATTGGCGACCCGATGATGGATCTGGCTGCGTGGCGCCAGCGCGACACGGTGCTGGGCTTCGGCAACTTCGCCAAGCTGTACGACCGCTACGGCCAATTGGCTGGCGAACCGGTGGACTTGGAAGCCATCCAGCGCCACCACTTCATGTTCACCCTCTCCAATCAGCTCCCGTTCAGCGCGGCGCTGCGCCAGCCGGCCCCCGACTCCGATCTGATGACCAACCTCCAGTGGTGCTACGAGACCAACCTGTTCGCCACCGAGGCCCTGGCTGAGATCCTCGATGTGGAACTGCCCACAGTGGAGATGCCCGAGCCCCGGGAGTCACGAGCCGAGGTGGTGCTCAACCATCTGGTGCGCAACCTGCGCACCGTGCAGATCGAAGACGAATACTTGCGCTACAAGCTGCGCACCATGTTCCGCATGGCCCGCCACGCGGCCCGCATCGACGAGATCGGCGACGCCGTCTCGGCAGCCGATCTGGACGACCTCCACGAGCTGCTCGGGCATCGGCCAGCGTCATGGCTGGAGGGAGAGGCCGAATTGGAGCAATTCGTGCTGGCCAATGGCGACACCGACCGCTACAACGAAGACCTGGTGAAGCTGTTCCACAAGCGCAACCTGCGGGCTCAGATGCTCCTCGGCCCGGCCGGCTCAGCCATGGCCCGCCACCTCCGCATTCAGACGTTCAGCGACTGAGGCCTATCCCGCTGAAGCCCGGGCGGCGACGGCCGCGGCGCCGATGAGGCCGCCGTCGGCGCCGAGGGGGCTGGGGATGATGCGGGTGCCTTGGGAATGGACCAGACGGCAGATCCTGTCGATTTCGGCTTGAGCGGCGTCGAAGAAGTCACCGCCATAGCCCAGCGCTACCGATCCGCCGACCACGGCCAATCGCAGATCCAGCAGGTTGGCCACCGAGCCCACGCCCCGCCCTACCAGCGTCCCTACCCGCTGCCGCATCTCTGTCGGCGCGTCGGCGGGGGCGGTCCCCTCCAGCAGATCGGCGATGGCGGTTCCCGAGGCCTGGCCCTCCAACAGCCCCACCGCTCCGGCAGCGTCGGCCCGACCGTCCTCGGCCACGAAAATGTGGCCGATATGGCCGGCGTTTCCGTCGGCGCCATCAAGCAGCTTCCCGTTCAACACGATGCCGCCCCCAATGCCGGTGGACACCACCATGGCCAGGTAGTTGTCCTCCCCGACAGCCCCGCCCACCCAGCCCTCGGCCAGCGCGAGGGCTTTGGCGTCGTTGTCCACCGCCACCGGCAGGCCGAGCGCGCCTGACAAGCGTTCTCGCAACGGGAAATCCCGCCACACGGCGATGTTGAGCGGAGATAACAGCCGATGGTTGTCCCGGGACGGCCCGCCGCTGCCCACGCCGCAGACGCTCACCGGTTGGCCGTGTTCTTCGAGAACTTCCCGGGCCAGCCCCACAACCAGGGCGAACAACGCCTCCTCGTCGGCGGCCTGCGATGGCCCTCGTCGCTGACACAGCACTCGCCCGCCAGGGTCAACCACGCCGACGGCCACCTTGGTGCCGCCGATGTCCACGGCCAGCACCGGTCCGTCGAGCACTATTTCCACGGTCAGAGGTTAGGAGACGGGCTCCCCTGCTGGTTTGTCCTGGGGGTACACGAACCGGATCAGTAAAACCGCGGCCACCAACCCGACGATCTGCATAACGATGAACATCGGCGCCGACGACGGCTCTATGCCCGCAAAGGTGTCAGAAAACATGCGCCCCACGGTCACGGCTGGGTTGGCGAAGCTGGTGGACGACGTGAAGTAGTAGGCCCCGCCGATGTAGGCCGCCACCCCGCCAGCCACATACCGGAGTCGCCCGGTGCGCACCAGCGCGAAGATCAGGGCCACCAACCCAGCGGTGGCGATTACTTCGCCCAGCCACAGATGACCGGCCGAGCGGTCCTTGGTCGACCAGTCCACCGCATCCAGGTCGAACATGAGGTTGGCCAGTATCGTCCCGACCGCTGCTCCGGCCACTTGGACAGCGATGTAGGGGGCGATGTGGCGACGAGGAAAATCTCCCAGCGCCCAGTCGGCCAGGGTCACCGCCGGGTTGAAGTGGGCGCCCGACACCGGGCCGAACATCAAGATGATGGCAAACAGCACCGCCGCGGTGGCCGCCGCGTTCTGGAACAACTGCAACCCCACGTCGGTGGGCGACAGACGCTCGGCCATGATGCCCGACCCCACCACACCAATGAGCAGCAGAGCCGTGCCCACGCCCTCGGCAACCAGCTTTCGCGTCAGCACGCCTGGTACCTCATGACTACAGAATGGTCGGCAGAACTGGCATAGAGAAACTGGGAACCTCGGCAGAGTGCATGTGGAGGGGTCTCACACGCACCCCGCCAAGGTTCAGTTTGACGCTGTGCCGGAGGGAATTAGCACCAGCGTCTTGATGATGGGGTTTGCACCACCGCCGAAAAAGCTAGGTGGCCTGGTGAAACTCACGAGCTACCCCTAATTGCCGGAAAGTGGCTTTCGAGTGAACTTTGCTGGTCGGCCTTGAGGAAAAAGTACGCTCGGCCACCATGCGGTTCACTGGCGCCAGCGTTCCCCGACGGGAGGACCCGCGTCTTTTGGCCGGTGCCGGGCGTTTTGTGGACGACATCGACCAGCCCGGCCTCTTGGAGGCGGCGTTCGTGCGCAGCCCGGTGGCCCACGGTCGGCTGATCGAGGTCGAGGCCGGCAATGCCAGGGCCACCGAGGGAGTGGTGGCCGTGCTCACCGCCGAAGATCTCGCCCAATGCTGCTCCCCCATGGGGTTGGGGATGACCGGGCCGCTGATCGTGCCTGCCCATCTCCCCTTGGCCGACACCAAGGTTCGCTTCGCCGGCGATCCGGTCGCAGTGGTGATTGCCACCACCCGGGCCGCGGCCGAAGACGGCGCCGATGCGGTGGAGGTGGACATCGAGCCGCTGCCCCCGGTGACCAGCGCCGCCGCGACGCGCGAACACGCCGCCGTGTGGGATGAAGCGCCCGACAACGTGCTGTGGTCGGGCGGGGAGGTGTGGGGCGACCCCGACGAGGCCTTCGCATCGGCCGCCCATGCGATCTCTGAGACGCTCACCCAGCACCGCCACACCTGCGTCCCCTTGGAGACGCGGGGCGGAGTGGCCGAATACGATCCGTCCACCGGCAGCCTTCGCTACGAGGTCTCCCACCAGAACCCCCACGCGTTGCGAGTGCATTTGGCGGCGATCCTCGGGATACCCGCCTCCCGGATTCGCATCATTTGCGACAGCATCGGCGGATCATTCGGCCTCAAGTCCAACCCCACCCGGGAGGATGTGGTGGTGTGCGCCGCCGCCCGGTTACTGGGCCAGCCGGTGCGGTGGGTGGAGGACAGGGCCGAGAACCTGGTGGCCGGCGGCCACGCCCGCGAGGAGCAGGTGAGGGTGGAGGCCGCGTTCGACGAGAACGGGCTGGTGGTCGGTCTGCGAGCCGATCTGGTGATGGACCACGGGGCCTACCCGTTTCTGAACCTGCCGCTGTCGCTGTTCGCCAATATCATCAAGGTGCTGCTGCCCGGCACCCTGCGGGTGCGCCACTATCAGTTCCGGGGTTCGGTGGTGGCCACCAACAAGGCCTCCTTCGTGGCCTATCGGGGGCCGTGGGAGATCGAGTGCTGGGTGCGGGAGCGCCTCATGGACCTCATCGCCCGTCGACTCGACCTTGATCCGCTCGAAGTTCGCCGCCGCAACTACATGGGCGACGACCAGTTTCCCGGCGCCATGCTCACCGGCCCCACCCTGGATTTCATGACCATCAACCAGACCCTCGATCGGGCGGTGGAGCTGGCCGACTACCACGGCTTTCGGGCCGCCCAGGCCGAGGCCCGATCCGAGGGGCGGCATCTGGGCATCGGCCTGTGTACCTACTTGGAACCCGGTCCCGGTCCCACCAACTACGGCCAGGCACTGGGCTTCACCTACGAGCAGCGATCGATGCAGCGGGCCCGGGTGAAGCTAGAACCCGACGGCTCGGTGACCGCGTTCACTAGCCAGCAGCCCCACGGCCAGAGCCACGAGACCACCCTGTCGCAGGTGGTGGCCGACGAGCTGGGGGTACCCATCGACGCCGTGCGGGTGGTGGTTGGCGACACCGATCAGGTGCCGTTCAACATGGTGGGCACCGGCGGGAGCCGGGCGGCCACGCTGGGCGCCGGAGCGGCCCAGGGCGCGGCCCGAATCGTGCGCCACAAGCTGCTGGCGGTGGTTGCTGCCCTGCTGGAGGCCAACCCCGATGATCTGGAGATCGTCGACGGGGTGGTGGCCGTGCGGGGGTCGCCCGACCGATCCAAGACAGTGGCCGAGGTGGCCCGGCTGTCGTACATGGCCCCGTTCACCCTGGACGACGCACTGGGCGACGGCTTCGACGCATCGTTTGACTTCGAGACCCCGGCAGGAGGCTGGACTCAGTCGACCCACGTGTGCTGGGTAGAGCTCGACCCAGGCACCGGATTGGTGACCGTGCCCCGCTACCTGGTGGTGGAAGACTGCGGGGAGATGATCAACCCCGCAGTGGTGGAGGGCCAGATCCGGGGCGGGGTGGCGCAGGGAATCGGCAGCGTGCTGCTAGAGCGCATCGTCTATGACGACAGCGGACAGTGCACCACGTCGTCGTTCATGGACTACCTCCTGCCCACCGCCGCCGAAATTCCCCATATCGACATCGAGCACATCGAGGGACCCTCTCAGGGCGACGTCCCCTGGCGGGGTGTCGGCGAGGGCGGAGCCATCGGTTCCCCCGCCGCGGTGTGCAACGCCATCGAAGACGCCCTCGCCCCCTGGGGCGTCGAGATCACCGAGCAGCACCTACCCCCCAGCCGCATCCTCGAGCTGATCGCTCCCACTTCTGAGCCCGCCGCAGGCGACCACTAGCGTGGGAGCCGTGAAGGACAACCCCATTGGCGAGCGGCGGCCGATCCGCATTGCCGAAATCGAATGGGAGGACTACGCCGATCCCGACGAGCCAGGGCGGGAGCCAGGGCCGTTCGTGCGCTGGCTGGTGGATCCGGCGTCGGGCAACCGGGTCATGCACGTGAAGTCGTGGGCGGGTCGCAACGCAGCGGCCCACTGGCACCTGTCCGACACGGTGTATCTGGTGACCAAGGGCGAGTTCATCGTGGACGGCGAGGAGCCCTACCGGGAGGGCGACCTGCGCTGGGTGCGGGGCGGATTCGCCTACGGCCCGGAGCGGTCGGGTCCCGACGGCTGCGAGTACCTGTTCTTCAGCCTCGGCCCCTACGACAAGCTCGACCCCGATGAGCATCCCCCTCCGCTGGGCCGCTGGGACGACCCCTCCTCCTGGGTGGACGGTTACCCCCAAGTCGAGCGGGCCAAGCTGATGGACAGCCCCCGATGAGCCTGACCATCACTCCCCTGGACGCCCCCCTCGGCGCGGAGGTTGCCGACTTCGACTTCGCCGTCCCTCCAGACTCGGAAACGGCCGCCGAACTACTGACCGCGGTGGACGAACACCTCCTCCTGCTGTTCCGCAACGCCGAGCCTCCCACTCCCGCCCAGGTGACCGACTTCTGCGAGTCATTTGGCCCTCTGCGACCCACCCTGGCCGACAAATCCCGCCTGCCGGGATTCCCCGGCATCAACCGGGTGTCCAACGTGGACGTCGATGGCGTGGTCGGCACCGGGGGCACCGACGTGGTGACCTACCATTCCGATCTCAGCTTCACCCCCCCGCTCATCGAGTTCCTGTATCTGGACGCAGTGACGCTGCCTTCGGAGGGTGGAACCACCAAGTGGCTGAACCTGGTGGCCGCCTACCGAGACCTAGACGACGGATTCAAGGCCCGCATAGACGACATCGGCGTGGTCTACCGCCTGCGCGACGGCCTGGATTTCGGTGGCTACTTCAAAGCCACCGACGGCGAGGCGCTCCTAGCCGACCGCACCTGCATCTCCCTGGTGCAGACCAATCCCCGCAACGGCCGCCGCAGTGTGTGGCCCAACACCGGCCCCGACTTCGCCGCTGACGTGGAGGGCCACGACGCTGACGAGGGCACTGCACTGTTAGCCGAGCTGTTCGCCCACTGCACCCAAGACCGTTACATCTACGAGCACCGCTGGACCGTCGGCGAGTCCGTCTTCTGGCTCAACACCCAGACCATGCACCAGCGCGAGGCCTTCCCGCCCGACCAAGTACGCGAGCTCCGCCACGTCAACATCCTCGGCCACACCGACCCCCGCCAAGTGGCTTAGAAAGACGAAGACCATGACCAGACTTCGACGCTGGTCCCGTTATGGGGCGATGGCCGTGTCTATCGCGCTTGTCTTTGGGATGGCTGGCTCTTCAGCGGGCGGGCAAGTACCCGATGAGCGGGATGCGAGAATCACCGAGCTGGAAATGCTGGTCGCCGACAGAGATACGCTGATCGCGGCCCAGGAATCGCTGTTGAACGGCTACCGATGCCTGTTCGACATCGACACACAGCTGGTGCCCAATGGCTGTCCCGGCCCGGCCCAACCAACGCCCGACCCCACTACTACGGCAACCTCAACCCCTGAAGATCCGCCCGCGATCCCCGCCGGCACCACTGAGGAGCAGTGGGAGCAACTCCGCCAGTGCAATGCCAACGGCAACTACCAGTTCTCCAACCCCAACGGAGCCAACTTCGGCGCCTACCAGTTCAGGCAATCGAGCTGGGACGACCTCGCCCGCCGGCACTATCTCCGACTGGTGGGAGTGAACCCCAGCGACGCCGCCCCCGCCGACCAAGACCGCATGGCCTACGCCTTCTACGAGGAGCGGGGTTGGGCCCCGTGGCCGGTGTGCAGCGCGCCATTCACCGCCCCCGAGCCGGGTAGCACCGCGACGCCGGACCCATCCACATTCCCCCCGGTCCCCGCGGGCACCACTCGGGCGCAGTGGGACCAACTCATCCATTGCGAATCGGGCGGCAACTACCGGGCCTACAACCCCGCGGGGCCATACCTGGGCGCCTTTCAGTTCCACCAGCCCACCTGGGACGGGGTGGCCGGTCGACACTACCCCCGCCTTGTTGGGGTAGACCCCCGAGATGCCGCCCCCGCCGATCAGCACCGCATGGCCTACGCCCTCCACGGGGAGCGGGGATGGCAGCCCTGGCCCGTTTGCGGAGCTCCATTTCGGTCGTCCTAGCCAACTGCCCTTCCAGTCTGCGGCCGAAACCACTACTCCGGGTACCATCGTCCCGCTCAAACTGTGAAGGGAGACCGGCGATGCAAGGCATGAGAATCGGGGCGATGGCCGCCGAAGGTACCGGCGACCCGCCGGTGCCGGGGATGAGCGGGCCGCCCGGATTGGACGAGATCACCGAGAATGTTCAGCGGTTCGAGGCGCTGGGCCTCGACACGGCGTGGATCGCCAACATCGAGATCGACGCGGTCACCGCCTCCGCGGTGGTGGGCACCGCCACCAGCCGCATCGAGATCGCTACCGGAGTCACCCCCACCCCCATGCGCCACCCCTTCGCCTTGGCCCAGCAGGCCGCCACCGCCCAGGCCGCCTGCGGAGGACGCTTCACCTTGGGCATCGGCCTGTGCCACCAGGGGATGGTGGAGAACCTAATGGGCCTGTCCTACGCCCGCCCCGCCCGTCAGATGAGGGAGTACCTGGAGATCGCCGGCCCCATGCTGCGAGGCGAAGGCATGAACTACGAGGGGGAGATCTACACCACCCGGTGGCGGGGCCTGTCGCATGCCCCTCCAACCGAGATCATCGTGGCCGCCATGGGTCCGATCATGCTGGGCCATGCCGGACGCCTGGCCAGCGGCACCTTCGTGTGGGCCACCGGTCCCAACACGCTGGCCGACTATGTGGTGCCCACCATCGGAGCGGCGGCTACTGAGGCTGGGCGTCCCCAGCCGAGGGTGGCGGCCGGATTCCCCATCTCGGTGGTCGACGATGCTAACGCGGGCTATGAGGCCGCAGCCCGGACCTTCGCCCACTACAAGGACATCCCCTCCTATCGGGGCATGCTCGACCGCGAGGGCCAGCCCGGCGTGGAGGACTTGGCCATCACCGGTGACGAGACCGCGGTCACCGCGCAACTGGAGCGCATTCGCGATGCCGGCGTCACCGACTTGGTGGCCTTCATCTACGACACCGACGACCACTCCCGAGCCCGCACCGAGAATCTGCTGGGAGAATTGTCGGGCTCAGGCTGAGCTCAGGTTGATGCAAGCAGGGCGATGTAGGGCTCGGGGTTGCCGATCCAGCGCAGGGCCCGAAGCTCCTCAGCGCTGCGGTGGCCCGAGAGCACGCTGTGCAGTTCGTGGAGGGGCGCTTCGAGCGTGGCTGCCGGGGGCATCCGGTCGGCCACCCCCACGATTCGGGTCTCGTCGCCGAAACGGAGCACGAGCCCCCTCAGCCCAGCCTCGACGATGCGCCGGCCCAACTCGGCGGCCAGCTCTTCGAACTCAGGAGTTACCGTGGCCGGCAATTCGCCGCTCAGCCCCGCAGCTCCGCGGCGGTGGGCAGGTCGAGGCCCAGCATCCGGATGGCGTTGTCCCGGCAGATGGCGTCCACCTCGGGCTGGGTGAGATGGCTCATCTGCGAGGCCAGCAGCTCTTTGGAGTGCGGCCAGGTGGAGTCGGAGTGGGGGTAGTCGGTCTCGGTGGTGATGGTCTCCAAGCCGATGGCGTCGATGTTGGCCAGCCCCACCTTGTCGTCGAAGAAGCACACGAACACGTGGTCGCGGTAGTAGGTGGACGGCGGCTCGGGCACCTTGTCGGCCACCCCGCCCCAGGCGGCGTTCTCCTTCCACACCACGTCCACCCGGTCCAAGATGTAGGGCAGCCAGCCCATCTGCCCCTCCGAATAGGCCACTTTGAGGCCGGGGAAGCGCACGAACACGCCCGACATCAAAAAGTCGACCAGCGAATAGGTGGCGTTGGAGTGGACCAGCGCCGAGCCCACCGCGCCGGGGGCATCGGCAGAGGTGGACACCATCTTCGAGGACGACCCGATGTGCATGCACACCACGGTGGCCGTCTCGTCGCAGGCGGCGAAGAACGGGTCCCAGTAACCGGAGTGGATCGACGGCAGGCCCAGGTTGGGCGGGATCTCCGAGAAGCACACCGCCCGCACTCCCCGCTCGGCGTTGCGCCGGACCTCGGCCGCGGCCAGCTCCACGTCCCACAGCGGAATGAGGCACAGCGGGACCAGCCGCCCCCCGCTCTCACCGCACCACTCCTCCACCATCCAGTCGTTGTAGGCCTGCACACACAGCAGGGCCAGGTCCATGTCGGAGCCCTCGGCGAAGGCCTGGCCGCAGAACCGGGGAAACGACGGGAAGCACAGCGAGGCATCCACATGGCCGATGTCCATGTCGGATAGCCGGGGCGCCACCTGCCAGGCGCCGGGCTGCATCTCCTCGAAGGTGATGCCCACCATCTGAAGCTCGTCGCGGGGAAAGGCCACCGCCGAATGGGTGCGGACCATCGGATAGTGGAGATCCTCGTAGTACCAATACGAGGTGGGGCGGCCGGTGCCCTCTGTCCACGAGAACACGCCCCCCACGTAGGAGATCTCGCACGGGGCGGTCACCACCCGGGGGCCGATGTCGGCGTAGCGGGACGGCAGCCGAGACTGCCACACGTGGGGCGGCTCGATGACGTGGTCGTCCACCGAGATGATGGGGGGAATCTCGATCCCCGACTCGGCGGTCGGCGCGCCCATTACTGCACCGTGATGGGGAACATGCCCAGCGCGCCGTCGCCCTCGGGCTCGCTTCGGGTGAACTCCACGTTGAGCCCCTCCAGGCCCCGGGTGAACGCCCCGGGACGGTAATGGGGGGCATAGAAAGGCTCCAGCCTCATGTCGGGCAGGCGCCGGGTGAGCTCCTCGAACATGACCTTGAGCTGAAGCCGGGCCAACGACGCTCCCAGACAGAAGTGGGTGCCGAATCCGAACGAGAGGTGGCTGCGGGCGTCGCGGCGCACGTCCAGGGCATCGGGGTTGTCGAACGCCTCGGGGTCGCGGTTGGCCGAGGCGTACATCAAAAGCACCTGGTCGCCCTCGTTGAGGGTCTTGCCGTGCAGCTCGTGGGTGGCGGTCACCGTGCGGCGCATGTTCAAGATGGGCGACACGTAGCGGATGAACTCCTCCACTGCGGTCTCGCCGATCACCTCGGGCTCGTCGATGAGGATCTGGCGCTGGTCGGGACTCTCCATCAGCGCCAAACACGTCGTGCCGATGACCGTACGGGTGGTCTCCGCCCCGCCGTCCAGCACCAGGAGAACCTCGTGCATGATGTCGTCGTCGCTCAGCGGCTGGCCGTCCAACTCCTTGTGGCACCACATGGAGATGAGGTCGTCTTGGGGATCGGCCTTGCGCTTCTGCACCAGCTCGTAGGTGACGCCGATCCACTCCTCAATGGCCCGTTCCCCCTGAATGGTGTGATAGCCCGGACCGCCGCCGCCCTGCATGGTGGCCTCCGACCAGTGCATGACCCGGGGCCACATTTCGGCGGGATAGCCCAACCGCTCTCCGATCATGTAGGCCGGCAGCGGGGCGGCCAGGTCGTACACCACTTCGCACCATCCCCGGGGCGCCACCCGATCGATCAGCTCGGTGACCACCGCCCGGATCTTGTCCTCCTGCCGGCGAACCGCTCGGGGGGTGAACTCCCGGGCCACCAGCATCCGCTGACGCTGGTGGTCGGGGTCGTCCATGTTGATCATGGAGTCGGACATCTCGATCTTGGGGCGGCTGCCCGAGGCCGAGCTGTAGAGGTCGGTGTTCTTCTCCACCGCCAACAAGTCGGCGTGGCGGGACACGCCCCAGATCTCGTTCTTCTCGTCCCAGTACACCGGGTCGTTTTCCCGCAGCCAGGCATAGACCGAGAAGGGGTCTTGGGCGTACATGTACCCGTCCAATAGATCAACGGGCTGGGTCACCTCAGCAATCGCCATAAGCGGCGATGGTAGTGGGCGCGCTCCGGTTAGTCGGCAGCGAGGTTCTGGGCCGCGAACTCCCAGTTGATCAAGTGGTCCAAGAACGCCTCCACATAGGCGGCCCGGGCGTTCTGGTAGTCGAGGTAGTAGGCATGCTCCCACACGTCCACCACCAGCAGCGCCCGGCGATCGTCCAGCAGGGGCAGATCGGCGTTGGCAGTCTGCACGATGGCGAGTCCGTCGTCATCAGCCACCAGCCAGGTCCAGCCCGAGCCGAACAGCCCCACGGCGGCGTCGGCGAACTGGCGGCGGAACTCGTCGGTGGAGCCGAATGCCTCGTCGATGGCCGCCCGCACCGGCCCCGAAGGAGCACCGCCGCCGTCGGGGCTCATCGAATGCCAGTAGAAGGTGTGGTTCCAGATCTGGGCGGCGTTGTTGAAGATCGCGCCCTCGGCGCCCAAGATCACCTTTTCCAACTCGACACCCTCCCATTGGGTGCCCGCGGCTAGTCGGTTCAGGTTGGCCACATACCCGGCGTGGTGGCGCTCGTAGTGGTAGCTGATGGTTTCGGCGCTCACAAAGGGCTCGAGCGCGCTTTGGCTGTACGGAAGAGGGGGAAGGTCAAACGCCATATCCGGATAACACGGTATCGGCAAAAAATTCGGGATTGATAGCCGTATACATCCGAAACGGGTTTTCGTAGACAAAGGCCCGGAAGTCGTCATCGGTGATCAGCCCCTGCTGCACCAAGCCGAAAGCCTCGTCCATGATCGAGCCGACATCGGTCACATCCCAGTGGCCGATGTCGGAGGAGAAAACCGCGTTGAGCCGCACGCCGCAAGGGTTGGCGGGCCCGAAGGCCACGTGCACGCCCCGGTCGTCGGCCTCGCATCCGAAGTAGAGCGACGACGCGAACGACTCGGCGATCTCCTCGTCTGATTCCACCCCGAGCCGGGTCCACTCGTCGGGCTCCTCGGGCGTGCCCCCGTGGATGGGCATCCCGTGGGCGTACGAGGCCAGGTCGTCGCCAAGAGTCGCCCTGAAGTCCTCGCCGTAGCGCTCGAAGTATCCGCCCAGCTCGTCGAGGTCGAGCAGAGCGGGGTCGAAGTTGCGCTGGATGGCGTCCCAGCTGCGCTTCTCCCAATGCTCGATGATGTCGCACAAAAGCTGGGTGCCCCACGACACGCCGCACTCCAAGAACACGAACGGCAGCTCGGGAATGCGTCGGGTGACCCCGCCCAAGAACAGCGTCTTGCACAGCTCGTACATCAGCGCCTGGAACTGGCCGATGTGGTTGGCGGTGTAGCTGGAGACGAAGGTGTGGATGCCGGGGCGGAAGGACAGGCCGCCGTGGAAGGTGGCGGCAAAGCCGAGTTCGACGCAGCGGCGCCACACCGGGTCGTAGTCGTAGGCCGAGTCCAGGCCGTAGCAATCGAACCAGTGGTGCTGGCCGGGCCACAGCCATCCCGACCGGGTCTGGTGGTCGGGATCGTCAATGGACCGCATTACCCCCTCGGCGAACACCACCACTTTCAGGCCCAGCGCGGCACAGTGCTCCAGCTCGGCGATGGCCTCATCGGGAGTGTGAGCGGGAATGATCCCGGCCATGGCCATGCGGTCGGCGTAGGGGTTGTATACATCGGCGTAGAACTCGTTGAAGGCCTGGCACAGGCCGGTGCGGTAGTCGGCGTCTTCCACCGCGCAGCTGGTGAGGGTGTTGGTGGGATAAAGCACCGAGTAGTCGATGCCGATTTCAGGCAGCCGCTCGTAGAGCAGAGCGGGCAGCATGGCGGTGGCCCGGTCCAGCACATTGGCGGTGTGAGTTCCCCACCAGGCCCCCTGCGGCGAGCGCGTCCGACGGCGCTCCTCGAGGCTGCGGGCCATCTGCGCGTTGCGCATGGGGAGACCCTCAGAGAGGTACCGCCTGTACAAGTCGGCACCCAGCACCCGCTCGAGGTGGGGCTGCTGGGCCGCGGTGATCTCCAGCACATGGCCATCGGCGTCGATCACCGGATGGCCGAATCGGCTCACGGCTGTCTCCGCGTCACGTCAAGCAGCGAGCCGCATCCGATCTTGATCTATGGGAGGCGGTCGTCGGGCAGCGGGTGGCGGAACAGGCGAGCCGCGTTCTCGTGGGTGAGCTTGCGGATCACGTCGTCGCTCAAGTGCCCCAGCTTCGACTCCAGGGTGTCCTGGCAATTGGGCCATGTGGAGTCGGCATGGGGATAGTCGGTCTCCACCATGGTGTGGTCGAGGTTCATCGCGATCACCGCGTCAATTGACGACGGGTCGTTGATGGTGCAGTAGTAGAAGTTGCGCATCAGCACTTCGTGGGGGCCGATGTCGGTGCCGCCGGGCCACACCCCCCGCCCGTGACCGGAGATCTCAATCTGGTGCTTGAGCCGGTCGTACATGATGGGCACCCAGCCGCAGCCCCCCTCCGACATGGCGATCTTGATGTTGGGATAGCGCACGGGAATGCCCGACCACACCCAGTCGGCCGCGGCGGCATAGGCGTGCATTTGGAACATAGTGGCTCCCACCCCAATGGGCGGGCCGCCGGGATCTGTGGGCATGATGTGGCCCGACGACGCCACATGCAGGCAGATCACGGTGTCGGTCTCCTCGCAGGCCTGCCACACCGGCTCCCACCAGTCGCTGTGGATCGAAGGCAAGCCGAGGTTGTGAGGGATCTCGGGCAAGGTAACCGCCACAAAGCCCCGCTCCGCGTTGCGGCGGACCTCGGCGGCAGCCAGGTCCGCATCCTTGAGCCAGGTAATGCCCATGGGGATGATGCGCTCTGGGTAGGAGCCCCACCACTCCTCGTAGATCCAGTCGTTGAAGGCTCGGGTGACGGCCAAGCCCAACTCGGGATCGGAGCAGTCGGAGTAGACCCGGCCGCAGAAGCCGGTGATCTGGCTGGGGAAGCAGATCGACGCCCAAATGCCGCCCAAGTCCATATCGTGGATCCGGGCCTTGATGTCCCAGGATCCCCGACGCATATCGGAGAAGCGGGCCGGCTCCATGGTGAAGTCGTTCCGGTCAGCCCGTCCCACCAGGGCATTCAGGCCGAGCTGGGCGTAGACCTCACCGTCGAACTCCCAGTGCTGGCCCCCGTCATCGCGCTCGACCACCTTCGGCGCCCGATCGGCGAAGCGGGCCGGCACCCGGCCCTCGAACAGCCAGGGAGGCTCCACGAGGTGGTCGTCAACCGAGATGAGCGTGTAGCGGATGCGCTGGGGCTCGGGGTCGGGAAGCAGCAGATCACTGGGCTTCTCGTGGATATCGACGATGGTCATGGTCGAAGCCTACGGTCCTTGAAGCGGCCGGCGCTAGAAGCCAGCCCCTCAAAACCTGGATTTCGCGCCAGTAGCCTCGGCTCAGTCCAGGCCAGCCGCCCGGAACGCCCGGCTGAGCAACGGTGGGACCTCCCCCACCGCAGCCTCCTCCATGTCCTCCTCATCGGCTTCCTCCATAGTGGGAAGCCGAAGGGGGCCAGAAGAGCCCGACGAGTTGGACGCACCGTCGTCGACCAGCACCAGTTCAGGCTCCGTGGCAGGGGAGCGTGAATCTGCCAGAGTCCATCCCAGTGGAACGACCACTGCATCAGCATGGGCCCGACACAGCGGCACCCCGCCAATGCCACGCTCCTCATGGATGTCCACCAGGTGGGCCGCCAGCTCCCGGGCACCGATCAACAGAATCGCCGAAGCACGTTTGCCGCATGAGACACGAGCGCAGAACTTCACCGACATACTCAAAAAATACCCCCACAGAAGTCACAAATAACGGATACCCCGGTTGCACCATCTTGTGGAGCCGCAGTAGATAGGTTGGGAATGGAATCAGGTAATGGGCGAGCCGATGGAATCCGGAGATAGGTGAAGGAATGGAGTCGGGTGCTGTTGATCGGCGTGCGGTGGAGGTTGTGGCCCGCCAATTGGAGCTATGCCGGGCTGCCCCGGGCCGCCCCGCAATAGTGCTGGCCGATGGAGACACCGATCCGGCCCTTCTGAATGCCGTTGTCCATGCCCTCGACAAAATCGGAGCTTTCCCAAGGACCGTCTTGACCGACGACCAACCAATGGGCGGAATGGATGCAGATCTGACCCCGCCCGATATCGTCGTCAGCCTCCTCAATTCTCACTCAGACGCGGTGGACGCTCACGTCCCCCCAAACTCCCGGGTGTTGTCGGTGGTGGCCCACAACACTGGCGAGTTGCGAGGAGTGGTGCCCCACGTCGGCTTGAGCCGCCGGGTGAAACGGGGCTTGGAGCTTCTTGAAGCCGGACAGCAGCTGCACGTTGGCGACGACCGCGGCACAAACTTGCAAGTGGGCCTCAAGGACGCACGCCGGTGGATGCATGACGGTATGGCGACGACCCCGGGCAAGGGTGCCGAGTGGCCTCGGGGGATGATCGGGACGGCTCCGGCGCCGGGAACTGCCAAGGGCACAGTGGTGATGTCTCCGGGCGATATATGGCTCCCGATGGGGTGGTACGCCCGATCGCCGGTGGTGCTGACATTCGAAGGAGGCCGGATGGTGAGCATCGAGGGTCCGCAGAGCGAGACCGATGCCATCCGAGCTCATCTGGCCTCGGTGGGCACTCCTTCGGCCTACCGACTCGATGCTGTGGAGATCGGTCTTTTGTGGGTCGACAGCCCTCGGCCACCGGCGCTGTTCGAACCGGGCTTGGCTGAGTCCTTCGGGGTTGCCGACCGCTATGGCCATGTGGTGATCGCGACGGGCGACTACCCCACCGTGGGCATCGCCTGCTGCTTGAGGAGCGCCACGGTGGCGGTCGACGAGGTGGCCGCTGTCCGCTCTGGCCAACCCCAAAGCGAGCTCGCCCCCGACATCTACGAGCAGGCCGCCCACCGCTTCCCGTTGTAGTGTCCGAGCGCATGGAGATGCGCAGCATTGGGAACTTGTCGGTTTCGGTAATCGGGCTGGGGTGCAACAACTTCGGCATGACCATTGACGCCGATGCCAGCCAGACCGTGGTGGATGCGGCGATTGACGCCGGGATCAACTACTTCGACACCGCCGACTTGTACGGCCGGGGCAAGTCGGAGGAGTTCTTGGGTGCGGCGTTGGGCAGCCGGCGCGACCAAGTGATCGTCGCCACCAAGTTTGGACACCCCGGTGCCCTGCCCGAGGGGCAGAAGGGCGGCGACCCAGCCTGGATTCGCCAAGCAGTGGAAGCCAGCCTCACCCGGCTCAACACCGACCGCATCGACCACTACCAGCTCCACATGCCCGACGCCGAGACCCCTCAGGCCGAGACGCTGGGAGCACTTCAGGAGCTGGTCGACGAGGGGAAGGTGCTGGAGACCGGATGCTCCAACTTCAGCGCTGAACAAATCGACGAGGCCGCCGGGGCCGCGGTGGAGATTGAAGCGGGGAACTATGCCAGCGTTCAAAACCACTATTCGGTGCTGACCCGCAATGTGGAGGATGAGGGAGTGATCGATGCCTGTGAGCGCACTGGCATGACGGTGGTTCCCTACTTCCCCCTGGAGTCTGGATTGCTCACTGGCAAGTACTCGGGGATGACGCCTCCTGAGGGTGCCCGCCTGTCGATGTGGAAGGGCGAGATGCGGGACATGTTTTTGAGCGAGGACAACCTGGCCGCGGTCGACCGGCTCACCAGCTATGCCACCGACCAGGGCCACAGCATCTTGGAACTGGCCATCGGCTGGCTGACCTCCAATCCGGCAGTGGCCACCGTGATCTGCGGCGCCACCAAGCCCTCCCAAGTGGCCTCCAACGTGGCCGCAGCAAGCTGGACCATGAGCCCTGCTCAGCGGTCCGAGATAGCAGCGTTGGCTTCATAGTCCGAGAATCAACTCTCGAACCGCTTCGCTCAAAGTCAGGAGGGGGTCGGGGAACTGGATATCGCCGACCACTTCGATGTAGCCCTTGATCTGGGGTTCTGTGCCGCTGGGACGTAGCGACACCCGGCTATCGTCGGCCAAGTCGAATCGGAGCACGTCGGCATTGGGCAGCCCCTCCACTCCGTCTCGATAGTCGGTGGTCCGGACCACCTCGGTCTCGCCAAGCCGGACGGGCCGGGCCGTTCGGATTGCGTCCATGATCTCTGATCCGGTGCGGCTACCCAGATTCACGCTGACCTGATAAGTGCGGTGGAGGCCGAACTCGTCCATCAACTCAGCCAGCCGTTCGATGGGGGTTCGACCGTCTTCCATCACCAGGGCTCGGCACAAAGCGACGAATTGCACTGCCGCGCTGATGCCGTCTTTGTCTCTCACGGCGCCGTTACAGGCGAAGCCCAGCGCCTCTTCGTAGCCGAACACCAGCCTCCAAGGCAGGCCATCACTCCGAGGCACAAGATTGTCGGCCGCTCGGGCGATCCACTTGAATCCGGTCAGCGTCTCCACGTGGGTGGCCCCCCGGGCTTCGGCGATACGGCCTACCAGCCGGCCGGAAACAATGCTGTTGGCCACCACTCTCTCGGTGCCGCCAGGGGTGGTCTCCAGCATCCAGTCGCACAGGAGGGCACCAATCTCGTCGCCGGTCAGAATGCGCCATTCGTTGTCGTAGGCCCATACCGCGGCGGCCAGCCGGTCGGCGTCGGGGTCGGAGGCCAACGCCAACGGCGTGTCGATCTGTTCAGCTCGGCGGATCACCCTGGCCAATGTGTCGTGGTTCTCGGGGTTGGGCGAGACCACGTTGCGGAACAGCGGGTCGGGCTCGGCCTCGTCCTCCACCACGTAGGGGCGCCCATTGTTGATTTGTTCTAGGGCTTGACTGAGCAGAGGCAGGCCGACGCCTTGGAGCGGGGTGTAGGCCAGCGGATGGAACGGTCCGCGGATAGCCACGTTGGCCAAGATCGCAGAGGTGTATTCGGCGCTGACGTCGACTCTCTCAGGTGACGCCGACGCCAACTCCCGAGTAGGCAGCGGTTGAGATGCGATGGCTGCTTCAATGGCCTGGTCATGGGGCGGAATGATCTGGGCACCATCGCCCAAATACACCTTGATGCCGTTGTCGCCGGCCGGGTTGTGGCTGGCGGTGACCATCACGCCGGCGTCGGCCTCAAGGTGGGTGACGGAGAAGGCCAAAACCGGGGTGGGCGATTTCGGGGGGAGCATCATGGGACGGCAACCGGCCGCCGCAAGCACTGAGGCCACGTCTTGCGCGAACACATCGGAGTTTTGGCGGGCGTCGAAGCCGATCACCACCTTGGCCCCCTGACCTACGTGGGTGGCCAATGCCGCTGCGGTCTGGCGGACCACCACTCGGTTCATGCGATTGGGGCCGGCGCCCATCGGGCCTCGGATGCCAGCAGTGCCGAACCGGAGACGGTCGCCGAAGCGGTTGTCGATCCCGGCTTGGTCGCCCGCGTCGATCAGCTGCCGCAGTTCGGCTCGGGTGACCGGATCGGGGTCGGCAGCCAGCCAGTCCTCGGGCGTCGGGGCCTGGGGACTCACAGCACTTTGATGACAGTGCTCAGCACTTCGGCGACCCGGCTCTGGGCGGCCTGGCCGGCGTCTAGCACCTCTTGGTGATCCAGTGCCTCCCCCATACCGGCGGCCGCGTTGGTGACCAGCGATACCCCGGCCACCTCGGCTCCGAGATGACGAACGGCAATGGCCTCCAGCACGGTGGACATGCCCACCAAGTCGGCACCCATGCGGGCCAGCATGGTGATCTCCGCCGGGGTCTCGAAGTGCGGCCCCACCAACCCGGCGTATACCCCCTCGCCTACCGTGGGGTCGATGCGACACACGGCCTCGCGGATGCGGGACGAGTACAGGTCGGTCAGGTCGGTGAACCGGATGGCGTAGCCCTCGGGCGGGGCCGGGCCGAACAGCGGGGACTGGCCCGTGAGGTTGATGTGGTCGCTGATCAGCACCGGCTGGCCCACTCCGAAGGTGGGGTTCATGCAACCCGCGGCGTTGGTGAGCACCACCGTGGAACACCCCGCCGCCACCGCGGCCCGCACACCGTGGACCACATCGGCCGGAGGATGGCCCTCGTAGAGATGGACTCGTCCGGCCATCACCAGCACCCGCCGGCCGTCAACGGTCACCGATCGGAGGGTTCCGCCATGGCCGGGCACCGACGGGGGGTGGAATCCGGCGATGGTCTCGGCCGCGACCACCGCATCCGCTGCGCCCAACCCTTCGGCGACCTCCGCCCAGCCCGAACCCAGCACCACGGCAGCGTCAAAACGGCCGCCCAACCGCTCGACCAGCTCGGCTCCGGCCTGCTCGGCCCGTTCGAATGGGTTCATACCCCGATGGTAGAAGGCATTGATGACACATCCCGCACCGCGTTCGGTGGGGAGCTACTGGGCCAAATGGGCCAGCGAGCTGGAGGGGCGGGCGCCGAACTGGCTGATGGTCTCGGTGGCGGCCAAAGAGCCCAGCCTTCCGCACTGAGCCAAGTTCATACCCCGAGTCCAGCCGTAGAGGAAACCGGAGGCGTACAGGTCGCCGGCTCCGGTGGTGTCCACCACTTCAGCCGTGGGCGCGGCCGGCACCTCGATGATCTCGGTGGGGGTGACCAGCACCGATCCCCGCTCGCTCCGGGTCAGCGCGGCCACTTGGCACCTTCCCTGCACCGCTGCCACCGCAGCCTCGAAGTCGTCGCCGGTCTCATACAGCGTGCAGATCTCGTGCTCGTTGCCGAACAGAAGGTCGATGGGACCGTCCACCAAGTCGAGCCATTCTTGGTGGTGGCGCTCCACGCAGAAGCTGTCCGACAGCGTGAACGAGATTGTCCCCCCGGCAGCCGAGCAGATGGAGATGGCCTTGCGGATGGCCTCCTTGGTGATGGCCACGTCCCAGATGTAGCCCTCGCAGTACAGCACCTGCGCCGCGCCCACCAGGTTTGGATCGATATCGTCGGGGTGCAGTTCGGTGCTGGCCCCCAGGTAGGTGTTCATGGTGCGGGCCGCGTCGGGGGTCACGATGATGAGACAACGGGCGGTGGGCGGCCCATCAGCGGCCCGAGCCACCTCGAAGCGCACCCCCAGCGCCCCGATGTCGTGGGCGAACACCTCGCCGAGCTGGTCGTCGCGCACCTTTCCGATGTACCCCACCTGTCCGCCGAACGAGGCCACCCCGGCCACCGTGTTGGCCGCCGAACCCCCCGACGTCTCGATGGCCGGTGCCATGGCTCCGTAGAGCTCCTCGGCCCGCTCGGCGTCGATCAGCGTCATCGCCCCCTTCACCAAGCCATGAGCCTCGATGAATTCGTGATCCTCAGTGCTGATCACATCGACAATGGCGTTGCCAATCCCCACCACGTCCAACGCCTCACCCATAGCAGCCCGAGGCTACCGACCGCTCCGGCGACAGAACCAAGACTGGCAATTCAACCCGTCTCGCCATGACATCTACCCGTGAATCTAAGGTGGAATCGGTGAGGCCAAGCCAATGAGCGACCGGATTGACGGGGACGAGTACCGGGTTTCCGATGAGGAGAAGGCGTACTTCTCAGAGAACGGCTATGTGCATCTGCGGGGGGTGCTGACCGACGACGAGGTGGGCGAGCTCGAGGCTGTCTACGACCGGTTCTTGCGCCGGGAGATCGAGGTGCCGGGCAAGGACTACTGCGACATGGCCGGCGACTACGGCCGGCACCCGGAGGACTTCTCGATCATCAACGTGATGCTGCCCCGGCGCTACTACCCGGCGTGGCAGGGCAACATCTACGAGCGCCGAACCGCCTCAGCCGCCCGCCAGCTATGTGGCGACGGGATGGCCATCGACTATGACCAGATCTTGGCCAAGCAGCCCTTCAAGCTCGATGCGGTGTTCGCCTGGCACCAGGACATGGCCTATTGGCCCGATACCCCCGACACCCGCACGGCCACGTTCTGGCTGGCCATCGACGATTCCACCGTCGAGAACGGCTGCATGCGCTTCGTGCCGGCCACCAATCGGGAACCGGCGCTGCGGCCCCACACCCCCCAGTACGGCGACCGGGGCGAGTCCCACGCCTTGGGCACCGAATTGCAGGAAGGCGACGAGCCGGTTCCCGTGCCCATCAGCCGGGGCGACGTGACCGTGCACAACGAGAGGGTGATGCACGGCTCCGGCGGCAACTCCACCGCCGGTTTCCGCCGGGCCTATGTGCTCGCCTATCGATCCGAGGACACGGTGGCCATCGAGCGCCAACTCGGGTTCACCCACAGCCACAACGACAGCGGCGAAGTGCTCGACCAAGTGGGCGTGGAGGGCCAGACCCGCTGAGGTCTAGCCCGAGAAGATGTAATCGACCTCTTCGGGGGACAGCTCTGCCCGCTCCGCCGCGGTGCTCTGCTCCACTTCCTCCACCGATGCATTGCCCACTATCACCAGCGGCTCGAAGTCGGCGTGCAGCGCCCAGGCCAGCGCCACTTGGCTCAGGCTCAATCCGTGCCGGCGACCCACCTCGGTGGCCCGCTCCCGCCGCGCCCAGTTGACCTCGTTGAGATAGCACCGGGCGGTGTCGGCCAGATGCCCCTCGGTGGCCGACTCGAGCTCATCTCGGCCAATCCGCTCGCTCAGGAAACCCCCGGCCAGCGGCGACCAGGCGACAACCCTCACTCCCCGCTCTTGATGCCAGGCCCGGTCGGCCGCTCGGTGGGCGCCGGTTAGCGTGACCACGTCGTCCCACGGCTCATCAAGCTGATCGACGAGGCTCCAGTGGGCGCTGTTGGCCACCGGTCCTCTCAAGTCGTGGGCATCGACGTACTCCACGGCCGCCTCGACCCGGGCCGTGGTCCAATTCGACACGCCCCATGCGCCAATGTGGCCCCGGTCGATGGCGGCGTTCACCGCCTCTACCAGAATGCCGATGTCCATGGCGGGATCGTCGCGGTGAAACATCCAAAGGTCGAGTTGATCGACGCCGATCTGACGCCGCGACAGTGCCATGTCTTCGGCTATGGCCTCAGGGGTCACCCGGGGGGTCCAGTGGGGATGTTCGGGGTGGCACCCCTTGGCGAAGAAGACTATGTCCTCTCGCCCACCCCGGTGGCGTACCCACCGCCCGAGGATGGCGTCCACCCCTTCGCCGCCGAAGGCGTAGTTGACCGCGGTGTCGAACGTATTGATCCCCGCCGCCACCGCGGCATCGAGCATGGCGAAGCGGGCCGGGTCGTCTTGGGCGAACAGGCCGATGGCCCCTTGAACCACCCGGCTCACCGGGGTGGCGACTCCGGGAAACTCCACGTACTCCACTACTGCCCCATTTCGGTTTCGAAGGGGTACACAACCCCGATGCGGGCTCGGATCTCATCGCACAAGCCGGCCATCTCCAACGTCAGCGACAGCGGCATGCGCTCGCTCTCGGTGCGTCCGGCCCGAACGCAGTCCACCACCTCTCGGATCTCGTATTCGAACCCGTTGGCCGGATGGGGCATGGCCTCGGTCGCCTCCTGGCCCCCGGCCCGCAGGATGGCCCGATCGGCGGCCCAAAAGACCGGTATCTCAATCGACCCGTCGGTGCCGGCGATCACGGCGCTGGACTCGAGGTTGGCCACCACGGAACTGCTGAGCTGGGCCAGCCCTCTCCCCGGATACGACGCTGAAATGGAGACGATCTCATCCACATTGGTCTCGCCCACCCGGGCCACCACCCCATAGTCCACCGGTGGTGCGCCGTACAGCCACCGGGCCAAGTGCAGCGGGTAGACCCCAACGTCGAGCAGGCTTCCTCCGGCCAGGTCGGGATTGAACAGCCGGTGCTCAGGCATCACCGGAGCAGCGAAACCGAACGAGGCCGTTATCTGCCGGACGTCGCCGATGCGCCCGTCGTCGATCCAGCCTCGCACCACCTCATAGATGGGCAGGAACCGGGTCCACATTGCCTCCATGGCGAAGACGCCGGAAGCCTGGGCGACATCGACTATGCGGGTCGCCCCCTCCAGGTTGGGGGCGATGGGTTTTTCCACCAGCACCGCCACCCCGGCATCAATGCAGGCAATGGCCGCCTCGGCATGGGACGGGTGGGGCGTGCAGACATACACCGCGTCGAGCTCCTCGGCCTGGAGCATGTCGTCCACTGACCCGTAGCTCGCCGCGATGCCGTTCTGCTGGGCAAACGCGCCGGCCCGGCCCGCGTCCCTCCCTGCCACCGCCGCAACGTGTGCCCCCTCCACAACCTCCATCGCCCCCAGAAACTGACCGGTGATGTGGCCGTGGCCAACCATCCCGAAACGAAAATCCATATCCCCCACTCATACCACCCGCGACGGGGTGGTGAACGAAGTGCGGTGGTCGAGCTTGAGACTGTTGGTTAGCTCGAGATTGGCCCTGAGGGGGAGATCCGTCGACGACCGCCCCACCATCACCTCGATGTCGCCCTCCTCCACCACCAATTCGAAGTCGCGGTTCAGAAAGGCGAGCTGGCTGGTGTCGAATTCAAACTCGACACGGCAGCTCTCGCCGGGGTCAAGCGACACCCGATGGAATCCGGCCAGTTGGCGCACGGGCCGGGTGACCGAGCCGACCACGTCTCTCACATAGAGCTGCACCACCTCGTCTCCGGCGCAATCGCCGGTGTTCTTAACCCCACAGCCGACCACAACCACATCGCCCGCGGGGGCGCTGGTGTCCGACAGGGTGAGATCGCTGATCTCGAATGTGGTGTAGGAGCGGCCGTGGCCGAAAGCCCAGATCGGCTCACTTGAGCCGTCCACGTAGGCCCGGTCGGATGAGAATCCGCTGCCGTGCTTGTGGCCGTGATACGTGGGGGATGCCCCCACACCAGCCGGAAACGAAACGGGAAGCTTGCCCCCGGGGTTCAGCTCGCCGAACAGGGCCGAGGCGATCGCCTTCGGGCCTTCAGGGCCGGGATGCCAAACCTGGAGGATGGCCTTGGCACCGGCCAGGTCTTCGGCGATGTCAAGCGGACGGCCGCTTACCACCACCGCAACCGTGGGCGCACCGGCCGCGATCACTCGACGGACCAACTCGGGCTGGGCACCGGGAAGCTCAAGTGTCTTCCGATCTCGCCCCTCTCCCCCGGTGGCGTCGCCTACCCAGCCGGTCTTCTCGCCCACGGCCAGAACCACCACGTCGGCGGCTCGGGCCGCGGCCACCGCCTCGTCGATGCCGTCTTCGTCGGGTCGGGTCCAGTCACAGCCCTTCGTGCTCGTAACCGGGGTGTGTTGGGCGATGGCAGCGGCAATGGTGCCCATGTTGGGGTAGATGTCCCCAACCGCCCGATCGAGCTCGACCGGGTCGATGATGGCCCCGGTGCTGTGGAAGACCTTGGTTACCGCGTCGAGGGTTGGATCGGGAGAGCTCGAGTCGTCGCCATCTTCAGCGGCCGCGAAGATCCCGGCCATCGACCCCTCAAGGCCGCGGGACATCGCCATACCGAGCTCAACGGCCGCGGCCGGGGTGTACGCCGCGAACAAGCCCCGCAGCGTGTCGGCCATCGGCCCGATCACCGCCACCGATCCGAGATCGGGACCGAGGGGAAGGATGCCGTCGTTCTCCAGCAGGACCAGCGACGCGGCGGTAATGGCTTGGGCCAACTCCAAAGCCTTCGGCTGGTTGAACGCCTCCGCCGCCCGGTCGGAGTCCACAGTGGGCGAATCCATGAGGCCAACCTGGAAGCGCTGGGTGAGGGCCCGCTCCACGGCCAGGTCAAGCACCGATTGGTCGAGGTCTCCGTTTCGGACCGCATCGGGCAGCGAGGGATAGCCGATTCCCGTGGGCAGCTCGATGTCGAGTCCGGCTGACAGGGCCAAAATTCCCGCTTCGGCATCGGTGGCGGCCACCGCGTGGGGCTTGCGGAGCCGGGTCACCGCCGAGTAGTCGGCCACTACGCAGCCCCCGAACCCGAGTTGGCCGCGAAGCAGGCCGGTGAGGATCTCTGGAGTCGCGGCCACTGGTACCCCGTCGATCTCGGAATACGAGTTCATCACCGACGCCAGTCCGGCGTCGCGGATGGCGCCCTCAAAGGGCAGGGCATAAACCTCGTGGACCGCACGCGGCCCCATGGGACTGGCCGTCTGGTTGAGAGCCCCCTCGGTGTAGGAGTAGCCCAGGAAGTGCTTGCCGGTAGCCACCGTGCCGGTACTGAGATCATCGGTCTGCATGCCGCGTACAAAGGCGATGCCCATCGCGGTACACAGGAAGGGATCCTCGCCGTAGGTCTCGTGAACTCGGCCCCAACGGGCGTCGCGGTTCACGTCCAGCACGGGAGAAAGCACGTGATTGATGCCGACGGCTCGAGCCTCGCCACTGGCCACTGCGGCCATCTGCTCGATGAGCTGCGGTTGGAAGGTGGCCGCCAAACCGATGGCGGTGGGAAAAGCAGTGGCCGACTCTTGGGCCAAGCCGCACAGCGACTCGTTATGGACCATGGCGGGAATCCCTAGCCGGGTGTTGTCCTTCAACCACTCCTGGATGGCGTTGAGGACCACGGCCAAATCCCGGGGCTTTCTGGCCAGACCCCCACCCATGCAGAGGTGGCCCACACCGTGGGGAATCATCTGGCTCATCCTGTCGGGATCGGGCCCGGTTGGTCCCATGAACGCTGCGGGGAAGACGCCCACCACCTGGGCCGCCTTCTCCTCCAGCGTCATGCGCGACAGCAGGTCAGCCACCCGCTCGGCAATGGACAATTCGGGCATCGATTAGTCGACGGGCAAGAAGTCGTCCGCCGCAGCGTCGTAGGCGAGGAGGATTGGAGCGCTGTCGCCGATGTCGAACTTGCCGGCTTCTATCGATGCCGACGAATTCGCCGTCACCTCGAGACTCAGCCCTGCTTCGGCGGCTGCCCGGAACGAATCGTTGGTGAGATCAGGCCCGGCAGCCGTGGCGATTTGCGTGAATATCTCCACAGCCTGGCACGCCCAAATGGTGGTGTTCAGATTCACCGGTTCATCACCCTCGGGGTCGATATTGACAACCTCGCCCGACGCCTCTTCGAACCGCTCGATGCAGGAAAGAACGCCCGGATCCCCCGCCCGGGCTAGGTCCTCGAATCCAATTGAACCGAGGGCATAGGCGCCTTCCAGGGCATCGGTCGTGTAGCCGAGGTCACGATAGAGCTCGGGATCGAGGGCGCTTGAGTTCGTTACCACCAATCTGGGGCGATAGGGGCTCCGAAAAATGCCGGAGACCACGCTGAGGCCTGCTCCGACTCCCACCGAGACGACTACCTCGGCCCCATCGGCCTGCCAGCGCTGGGCAAAGGCCTGCATCTCGGCTTCTGCGGCGGCAACGTCGTCTCCAACATCGGTAGAAGCGGTCTCGGACACCACATCGACTCCAGCGGCCACCAGCGCGTCAACGTAGAGATTCCGCTCACCTTCCGTGTCGGCGGCGGCATGCACCGCCACCGGCCCATCCAAGACTCCGGCATCGATCAGCAACTGGACGCTGATCGCCGTGTTGCGGGCGGGAAGTGCCCCCGGGCCGACGGCCACAGCCTTGGAACGGTCGAACTCCTCTTGGCTGACCCCGAAGGCGTTGATGAAGATCGTTTCGTTCACGTCGGTGAAACAGGTCAAGTTGGTGAGCAGCGGCCCCATAGCAGCAAAGACCTGCTCGTCTTGCGTCAACTGCACGCAGGCCGCCTCGGTCTCCACATCTCCCAGGGGCGAATAATGCGCCATGACCGGCTCGAGTCGACGACCGAGAACCCCCCCGTTGGCGTTGACATCGTCAATGACGGCCTGCCACTTCGCCTCCACATCGCCGTTGTCGCGGCCGATGACGGAGAGGTCGATGATCACGATGCCGATCTTGATCGCCTCAGAGGTGACCCCCCGAAATGAGTCGGTAAGCACAATTGGCTCGGGCTCGGCCGGCTCTTCAGCCTCCGGTGTCTCGGCCTGCTCTTCTGCGGGCTCAGAAGTCTCCGGTTCCGGCGCCGTGGTCTCAGGAGCTGCCCCTTCGGACTCGTCTGCGGCTTCTGGAGCATCTGTGGCCGACGGCGAATCCTCCGGTGCGGCCTCGGCCGGTTCGGCCTCCGGCTGTTGAGCGCTGCTGCTTGGTTCGGGTTCAGAGTCTCCGCCTCCGCAGGCCGATGCCAAGACAAGCAGGGCTGTGATGATTCCGATAAACCGCAGGCGCATGATTCCGGCCCTCCCCCAAAGGTCTAGCCCCCTACGTTTTCACATTAGGTTGGGGCCGTGCGACGGGACGCCAGCAGATTGCAGATCACCGTCCAACCCCCTGATCGCTCCCACGAGCCAGTTGACTTCGGCGCACCGTTCGAGCCTCCCGCCGGTCGGGTGCTGCACTGCTGGGGCCAGCTCGGAGTTGAGGATCGGCCCCACCTCGTTGAAGACGCCGAGCTCTCGGAATACGAGGCCACCATCGAACCCCAGCCGGGCGTGGTGAGCACCTATGCCCACGTCCACGACACCAGCGAAGGAATCCTCGACGCCTTCTGCCAGGGGATCGGGAACCTGTTGGCCAAACGTCCCCAGACCCCGCTGATCGTGGGGCTTCATGTCCGCCCGGTTGAGAAGGTGGTGGCTGGCGGCGCGTGCGATGAGTCGCTGAGCCGCATGGCTCGGTGCCTGCGGGATCTGGAGGTGCCGGTGTGGCTGAGGATCGGCTATGAGTTCAACCTCAGCTTCGACCCCCACGACACCGGGGCCTACAAGGACCTCTTTCCCCACATCGTCGAGCTGTTCAGCCGAGAGGAGGCTCACAACGTGGCCGCCACGTGGTGCTCGGCGGCGGGCTCGTTCCAGTTCCGAGACCCGTTCGACTGGTGGCCCGGCAACGAGTACGTCGACTGGGCGGCCATGGACGTGTTCGCCCCCATCGGCTTCGAGCGACCCGAGACAACCGCCTATCTCGACCGGTGCCGGGAGGAGGAAAAGCCGGTGATGATCCCCGAATCGTGCCCCTTCTTCTTCGATTGGAATCTGGTCGATCCCAACCGGCCCGAGTCGTTTAGCGACGGGCTGCTCGAGATCGGCGACATCGACGACCAATGGGCCTGGTATGAGGCCATGTTCGAACTGGTCCGGCGCCGGCCCGAGATCAAGGCTCTGACGGTGATCGCCACCGACTGGCGGGACGGCATGTTCCCGTTCTACGGCGACACCAGAATCGGCTCTTGGGATGGCTTGGCCGAACGCTATGGCGCGGCGCTGTCCGACCCTCGCTTCATGCACCGACAAGAGTCCCGAGAGCTCTTCCAGCACCGATAAGCAGACCACCGGAAAGGGGGGAAGATGAGCGACGACGCCAGCCACGACGCCGGCGGCGACGCCGGCGCCCTGTCCCGCCGTGTGCTCGACAGCCAAACAGACCAAACCGCTGGCGAAGACGAGATTCTGTTTCCCGATGACGTTCTGCCCGGTGTGGGAGGCGACGCGATGTCGCTGCGGGAAGGGCTGGCCAAGGGCGGAATAGCGACCTTCCTCGTGCTGTTGATCCTCAACAGCCTTGATGAGCTTGAATCATCGGCGCTGTCGGTTCTCGCCCCGGAAATCCGCGACAGCTTCGGCGTGGGCGACGGGGTCATCGTCTTCTTGGGGGCGGCCTCGGTGTCGTTCGTGTTCCTCGGCGCACTGCCCATGGGCTGGCTCGCCGACCGATGCCGCCGGGGGCCGGTTATCGGGGCAGCCAGCCTCGCGTTCGGCCTCTTCTCGCTGCTTTCTGGCCTGGCCCGTCATGTGGTGGTGTTCTTCTTCGCTCGGCTCGGAACCGGGATCTCCAAGTCCAACACGCTCCCCGTCCACAACTCCCTCATCGCCGACCAGTACCCGATCGGCGTGCGAGGCCGCCTCGCGTCAACCACCATCATGTCGGGACGCACGGTGAGTATCCTCAGCCCGGTGCTGGTCGGCGCAATCGCCGCCCTCGTCGGCTGGCGCTGGACCTACTACACACTGTGGATCCCGGTGGCCGTGGTGGCCGTGCTGGCCTTCCGGCTCCCCGAGCCACCGCGAGGCCAGTGGGAAAAGGCCGACGTGTTGGGCCAGTCCGAGGTCAAAAGCGATTCGGCCCCAGTCTCGCTCGAGGCCGCGTTCGCCCGGCTCAACAAGGTCGCCACCCTGCGCACCGTGCTCCTCGGTTTTGCCGCGCTGGGATTCGGGCTGTTCAGCCGACCAGTGCTCACCTCGCTGTTCCTCGAAGACGAGTACGGACTGGGTCCGCTGGGCCGAGGCACCCTCACCACCGCGTCCGGGGTCGGGGTCATCGCCATCATGCCGTTCGTCGGGCGGCGGTTCGACCGCCTCTACCGCCAGAGCCCCACTCGGGCGATGGGGCTGATTGGCGGGCTCGTCCTGCCCTCCGCGCTGTTGCTGCCCCTCCAGTTCAACATGCCCAACCCGTGGCTGTTCGCCGTGCTGGACGTTCCCGGCTCGCTGATGATGTTCGCCGCCTTCGCCATGGTCGGACCCCTCATGCAGGCCGTGGTTCCCTACCGGCTTCGGGGCATCGGCTCGGCGCTGTCCACCTTGTACATCTTCTTCATCGGTGCGGCCGGCGGTGGCCTGCTGTCGGCCATGGTGGTGGATGCCAGCGGGCCGAAGACCACGATCCTGGTGCTCGGCCTGCCCTCCACCATCATCGGCGGGGCCTTCATGTTGAACGGCGCCCGCCACATTCGGCGCGACCTGTCGCGCAACGTGGCGGAGATACTCGAAGAAAAGGCCGAGCACGACCGCCAGCGAGAAGACCCCGAGCACATCCCCGCCCTGCAACTGGCCGACGTCGACTTCAGCTATGGCAACGTCCAGGTTCTCTTCGACGTCGGTTTTGAAGTCCGAAAGGGCGAGACCCTGGCCTTGCTGGGCACCAACGGCGCCGGAAAGTCGACCATCTTGCGGATCATCGCCGGCCTGGGGACCCCGGAGCGGGGAGTGGTGCGCCTGGGTGGCCGCACCGTCACCTTCTCCACCCCCGAGCAGCGAACTGAGATGGGAATCCAGACCCTGCTGGGGGGCAGCGGCGTGTGGGCGCCGCTCAGCGTGCGCCACAACCTGGAGATGGGGGCCTATCAGCTGCGAGACGACAAGGCCGAGCGGCAGCGCCGAATCGACCACGCCCTTGAGCTGTTCCCCGAATTGCGTTCCCGCCTCGACGACCGAGCCGACGCCTTGTCGGGCGGCCAACAGCAGATGCTCGCTTTGGCCCGAACGCTGTTGTGCCAAACCGAGGTCCTCCTCATAGACGAGCTGTCGCTGGGCCTGGCCCCGGCTGCGGTTGGCGAGCTCATGGGCCACATCGAGCGCCTCCAATCCACCGGACAGACCATCGTCATCGTCGAGCAGTCGCTCAACATCGCGCTGGAATTGGCCGACCGGGCCGTGTTCATCGAGAAGGGCCACGTGCGGTTTGAAGGGCCGGCGTCTGAACTGGCGGAGCGCGACGATCTGGTCAGAGCGGTCTTCTTGGGCGACGAGGGGGGCTGATGGCACTCGGCTTCCTCGAAGCCAACCGGCAGCTCATCTTCGACGGAGCGGTGAACGGGCTGGTGTACGGGATTCTGGCCATGGGCATCGTTTTGGTGTTCCGCTCTTCCCGGGTCATCAATTTCGCGGCCGGGAACCTGGGCCTGCCCGGTGCTGGTCTGCTGGCGCTGTTGGCCCTGCGCTGGAACGTGCCCTTCTGGATTGCGGTGCTCGCCGCCATCGCGGTGGGCGTCCTGTTCGCCGCGGTGATGGAGGTGGGGGTGGTGCGCCGGCTGTTCACCGCGCCGCGGGTGATTCTGCTGGTGGCCACCATCGGGATGGCCCAGCTCGCTCAGGGCATCTTGCTGGCCTATCCCGACGTCGGCGGCGGCATCGGCACCCGCTATCCCGTCATCGTCGACACAACCTTGACCGACGTGGCCGGGCTCTTTGTGACCGGCCCGCAGCTCAGCACGCTGATCGTCGCCCCCCTGGTGGCGATCGGACTCGGCCTGCTGCTCGACCGCACCCCCTTCGGCCGAACGGTGCAGGCCACCGCGGCCAACCCCGACCTATCGCGGGTCTCGGGCATCAAGCCCAAGCGGGTCTCGCTCACCATCTGGGTGATCGCCGGGGTTGTGTCCACCGTCGCGGTGATCCTGCTTTCCGCCGACCGCAGCGTGAACGGGCTGGAGACCGTGGGGCTTACCACCATGGCCAACTCCCTGGCCGCTGCGGTCATCGCCCGGATGCGGTCGTTCCCGCTCGCCCTGGCCGGAGGGGTGGTGGTGGGCGTTACGTTCTCGCTGGTCAAGTTCAATTATCCGGTTGAGGGCGGCCTGTTTGAGTTCGTCTTGCTGATTGGCGTGCTCGTAGCGGTGGCATTCCAACGACGCCGCGACGACGATCCCCCCGGCCGGTACTCGTTTGCCCCCAGGATCCGCCCCATTCCCCAGCACCTCATGTCCATATGGTGGGTCCGGCACCTGGGCAAGATCACCCTGGGTTTGGCGGGGTTGGCCGCGGTCCTGTTGCCCATAATCGTTTCCACCCCGTCACGACAGATCACCTACGCCACCATCTTGGCCTTCGGGATCTGCGCGGTTTCGGTGGCCATCATCACCGGATGGGCGGGACAGCTGTCGCTGGGCCAGATGGCCTTTGCCGGAATCGGCGCCGTGGCCGCGGCCTCCTTCCAACGAGGCATCCAAATGGACATCGGCTGGGGCGACAACCGGCTGATCGACTTCGAGGCCGGCGGCATCCCGTTTGCCGCCGCGGTTCTTGTGGGGGCAGTGATTGCCGCCGCGTTCGCCGGGCTAGTGGGGGTGGGGGCGCTGCGAGTGCGGGGCCTGCTGCTGGCCGCGGCCACGTTTGTTCTCGGGCTGGCCACTGAGGAGTATTTGTTCCGTCGCCCCATCTTCAGCGGTGGAAGCTCCAACTCGGCCCCCTTGCGCCGGGGCCAAGTCTTCGGGCTCGACCTCGACAGCCAGCGCTCCTACTACTGGCTGCTGCTCGGGGTTCTGTGTGCAGTGCTGGTGGCGATTGCCGCTATCCATCGCAGCAGCTTTGGCCGGGCCATTCGGGCGCTGCGGGACAATGCCGATGCCGCCGCGGCCTACGGCGTCCGCCCGGCCCGCACCAAGCTGGGCGCTTTCGTTCTGGCCGGGGCCGTTGCCGGGCTGGGCGGCGGCCTCTTGGCCGGAGTGATTCAGGAGGTTCCTCTGACGGGACGCTTCTACGGCGCCGGGGAGTCGCTGCGGCTTGTCTCCATGGCCATCATCGGGGGCATCGGCGCCGTCATCGGGCCGGTGCTGGGCGCCCTATGGGTGATCGGACTCCCCGCCTTCGCCCCCACCAACCGCCTGATCCCCCTGTTCACCTCGGGCGTCGGACTGCTGATTCTCCTTCTGTACTTTCCCAGCGGCCTCGCTCAGATCGCCTATTCCGCCCGCGACCGGATCGTGGCCTGGCTGGAGACTCGCCGACCGCCCCCGCCGGCCAAGCAGACCCATTCTGTGCCCGCCGCCCTCCCCGCTCCGGCGTTGGTGCCCGACACCGCCGGGCCGGCGCTGCAAGCAGCCGAGATTTCCGTGCGATTCGGCGGCCGGCTGGCGGTGGACAACGCCAACATCGAGGTGGCTCCCGGTGAGATAGTGGGGCTCATCGGCACCAACGGCGCCGGCAAGTCGACCCTGATGAACGCCATCGGCGGCTTCGCTCCGTCCAAGGGACGCGTCGAGCTCTACGGCCGGCCGATCCACCGCCTCAAGCCAGCCGAGCGGTCTCGGCGAGGACTGGGCCGCACATTCCAGGCCGCAACTCTGTTCCCCGAACTCACCGTGCGTGAAACCGTTATGGTGGCGGCCTCGTCGGCTCCGTCGCAGGGTTCCGGGGGACTTGTGGCCGCGAGCCGGACGAGACGGGGCCAGCGCTCTGCTCAGGCCCAGGCGGGCGATCTGATCGACTTTCTGGGGCTGGGCCGCTACGCCGACCGCCAAATCGCCGACCTCTCCACCGGCACTCGGCGAATCGTCGAACTCGCCGGGCTGCTGGCCCTTAACGCCCAGATGCTGTGCCTTGATGAACCCACCGCCGGAGTGGCCCAGCGAGAGGCCGAGGCCTTCGGGCCGCTCATCGTCGAAATCCGCCGCCACCTCAACGCCGCCATGCTCATAGTCGAGCACGACATGCCCCTCATCATGTCGATCAGCGACCGCGTCTACTGCCTCGAAGCCGGCTCAATCATCGCCCAAGGCATCCCCGAAGAAGTCCGAACCAACCCCGCCGTCATCACCAGCTACCTAGGCCTAGAAACCCGAGCCATCCACCGCAGCGACGCCTAGCGCGCAGAGCCCCGCCAACACCTCCTCTAACATCTCCCGATGGCCATTGACTCTGCGAACCCCTATCGGTTGCCGCGGGGGGTGGTGCCGCGGCGGTATGAATTGCGGTTGGAGCCGGATCTGGAGGCGTTTGCGTTTGCGGGGTCGGTGGGGGTGGACGTTGAGGTGGTGGAGTCGACCAGCGAGATTGTGCTCAATGCGGCTGAGTTGGAGATCAATGGTGGGGATCTCAGCGGGGTGGGGTTGTCGGGGGTTGACTACGACGGCGAGCACGAGCGGGCGGTGCTGCGGCTGGGCGAAGCGGTTCAGCCGGGGGCGGCTCGGCTGAACCTGTCGTTCACGGGCACGCTCAACGACCAGCTTCGGGGGTTCTACCGCTCGACATTCACCGATGAAGACGGCGAAGAGCGGGTGATCGCCACCACCCAGTTCGAGTCGACCAATGCCCGGCGGGCATTTCCGTGCTGGGACGAGCCCGACCTCAAGGCGGTGTTCGAGGTGACTTTAGTGGTTCCCGACGACCTGATGGCGGTGTCTTCCGGGGCCGAGATCGGCTCCCACACCACCAGCGACGGTCGCCGAGCGGTGTCCTTCGCTCCCACCATGGAGATGTCCACCTACCTGCTGGCCTTCATCGTCGGCCCGCTAGAGGCCACCGAGCCGGTGGATGTGAACGGGACGCCACTGCGCGTCGTCCATCCCATCGGCAAGGGACATCTCACCGAGTACGCCCTCGACGCCGGAGCGTTTTGCCTCGGCTTCTTCGAGGACTACTTCGCCATCGACTATCCCGGCGACAAGCTCGACCTGGTGGCCATTCCCGACTTCGCCTTCGGGGCCATGGAGAACATGGGGTGCGTCACCTTCCGGGAAATCCTGCTGCTGTTGGACCCCGACTCCTCCACTCAGCAGGAGCGCCAGACCGCGGTGGATGTGATCGCCCACGAGCTGGCCCACATGTGGTTCGGGAATTTGGTCACCATGAAGTGGTGGAACGGCATCTGGCTGAAGGAGGCGTTTGCCACCTTCTGCGAGATGCTGGCGGTGGACGCCTACCGCCCCGACTGGAAGCGGTGGCTGGCCTTCGGCCTGTCTCGGGCCGCGGCCTTCGACGTAGATGCCCTCGCCGCCACCCGGGCTATCGAGTATCCGGTGGTGTCCCCCGCCGACGCCGAGGGAATGTACGACCTGCTCACCTACGAGAAGGGCGCGGCCGCAGTGCGGATGCTGGAGCAGTACCTGGGCGCCGACGAGTTTCGCGACGGGGTCCGCCACTATTTGCGGCGCCACTCTTATGCCAACACCGAAACCCACGACCTGTGGGACGCGCTGACCGAATCCACCGGCGAACCAGCCCGAGTCGTGATGGACTCGTGGATTTTCCAAGGAGGCCACCCGGTGGTGACCGCCTCGGCTGATGATGACGGCACGGTCACGCTCAGCCAAAGCAGGTTCCGCTACGACGACCAGCCCGACGACGCCCGCTGGCAAGTGCCGGTAGTGGCCGCGGTGGGCACCGACACCGAGGAGCGCACCGAGCGGCTGGTGCTGAAAGACCCGGTGGCTCTGGACGCCGACAATCCCGCTTGGATAATGGTAAACCCCACCGCCGACGGCTTCTACCGGGTGGCCTATGAAGGTGGGCTGCTTGATCAACTACTGGACAACGGCCCCGCTCTCGACCCCCTCCAGCGCTACGTGCTGGTCGACGACCAGTGGGCCCTCACGGTGGCCGACCGGCTGAGCGTGGCCGATTACGTGGTCTTCGCCGAACGCATGGCCGCCGCGGAAGACGATCTGGCGGTATGGCGCCGCTTGGCCGGCACGCTGGGCACCCTCGACCACATGGTTCCCGACGACGGAAGGGCCGACCTCCAAGCTCGAGTCCGAAGGCTGGTCGGGCCAGCCTGGGCCCGGGTGGGCTGGGAGCCGGTCTCCGGAGAGGACGAGCGCATCGGCGAGCTGAGGGGCGTGCTGGCCCGCACCCTGGCCGTGGGCGGCAACGACGCCGACGCCATCGCCCGGTGCAGAGAACTAGTGGCCGCCGAGTCCGTCGACCCCGCCTTGGCCGCGGCCGCCATTGCGGTCGTGGCCGCCACCGGCGACGACGCCGACTACGAGGAGATCCACCACCGCCACCAGAGCGCCCCCACCCCCCAACTCGAACTGCGCTACCTGATGGCACTCACCACCTTCGACGACCCCGCGCTCATGGACCGCACCCTGGCCGCCACCCTCGACGGCACCGTGCGCAGCCAAGACGCCGGGTTCGTGCTCCGAGGCTGCCTGGAGAACCGCGGCCGCGGCCCCCAAGCATGGGCATTCATCACCGAACACTGGGACGACATCAACCAACGCCTCCCCTCCGCCATAGTCCCCCGAATGCTCGGCGGCATCACCGCCCTATCCACCCCAGAGCTAGCAACCGGAGTCGAGGAGTTCCTAAAGGCCCACCCCGTCCCCCAAGGCAAGCTGATCCTCGCCCAACACCTAGAACGCCAACAGATCAACGTCGACCTGCGAAGACGAGTCCAGGAAGCGTTGGGAACAGAAGAGAACTGAGGCAGGGCGGGGGGTGGCCCGGCTCAGGGCGCCCGCCGCCCGGAGTTCATCGAGGACGGCGGGCTGGGCCGGGACAGGACCCGCCGCCCTGCCGGACGCGCGCTAACCAGTACCTACCGCAGCCCGAATGGACTCGCGCAGCGACTTCATGGTGGCGAACACGGCGGTGGGCTCGTAGCCGCAGTGGGCCATGCAGTTGTCGCAGCGGGGGTCTTTGCCTCGGCCGTAGCTGTCCCAGTCGGTGGTGTCGATCAGCTCCTGATAGGTCTCGGTGTAGCCGTCGGACATGAGGTAGCAGGGCCGCTGCCAGCCGAACACCGAGTAGCTGGGGATGCCCCAGGCGGTGCATTCGTACTCCACCTTCCCCTCGAGGAAGTCCAAGAACAGCGGCGTGTGGTTGAGCCGCCACTTCTTGCGCTTGCCCTCTGAGAATGCATCCCGAAAGAGGCTCTTGGTCTGCTCCACCGGCAAGAAGTGCTCCTGGTCGGGGGCCTTCTCGTAGGCGTACCCCGGCGAGATCATCATGGAGTCGACTTCCAGGTCGTCGTTCAAGAAGTCGAGCACGCTGCGCACGTCCTCGGGGCTGTCGGTGCTGAAGAAGGTGCTGTTGGTGGTGACCCGGAAACCCTTGGCCTTGGCCTCGTTCACGGCCTCCACAACCTCGTCGAAGACACCCTCGCGGGCCACAGCCAGGTCGTGGCGCTCCTGAAGCCCGTCCACGTGGACCACGAACGAGAAGTAGGGCGATGGCGTGAACTTGTCGATCTTGCGCCGCAGCAGCACCGCGTTGGTACACAGGTACACGAACTTCTTGCGCTTGATGAGCTCCTCGACCATCTGGTCGATCTGGGGGTGCAGAAGCGGCTCGCCTCCGGCGATAGACACCATCGGGGCCCCGCACTCCTCCATGGCCGCCACCGCCTCGTCCACGCTGACCCGCTTGCGCAGCACCTCGGTTGGGTACTGGATCTTGCCGCAGCCCGGACACTCCAGATTGCAGGCGAAAAGCGGTTCCAGCTCCACGATCAGCGGGAACTTCTCGCGGCGCCGCAGCTTGTTCTTGAACACGTAGGTGCCCACCTTTGCCGCTTGCCTCAGCGGAATAGGCATGTCAGAAATCCTCCTCGGACAGCACCGGCGTCAACCGGCGAATGGTCCGCAATGCTCGATAAATCCTCGCGGGAGCAACCAGAGACCGCAGCTCATGGCTGGGGGTGTCGGTTACCACCCGCACCACTGCTGCCGGACCACGATGATGCTCCAAAAGCCAGGCCGACTCCATATCGACCGCCACCGCCCCCCGGCTGGCCAGCTCCTGGCGGCGCGCCCCAACCGCCAACTCGGACACGCTGGCCACCGGGCCGGTGTGAACGGTGAACCCGGCCGATTGCAGACCCTTGGCCACTGCTTCGGATTGGGGCAGGCCAATGGGTGACACATCGTCGGCCGATACCTCGGTGGCCACCACCACGTCACCCGGCTCGATGCCATCGACCACCGCCCCGCCCATGCCGACCACCGCTACCGGGCCGCGGTGCGGCTCAACCCGGCGACTGCGCTTGGGCCCCATGCCGGTACACAACACCTTTGCCCCACCGCCATGCCGGCGGATTCCCCGCCGGGCGGCTCGGGCCTCCATAGCCAACGGACACAGCACCACCAGGCTCACCCCTCACCCGTTGTCGCCTGCACCCAGCGGCCCAGGGCCATCAACGGGAACACCAGCCGGTAGAGGTGGTAGCGGATGTAGAAGTCGCCGGAGAAGCCGGTGCCGGTGTACCAGGGCTCGTCCCAGTCCCCGTCGTCGCGCTGGTGTTCCACCAGCCAGGCCACCCCTCGCTGGGCCGCCTCCTCGCTCGCCCGGCCCGCGGCGATCAACGCCAGCAGCGCCCATGCAGTCTGCGACGGGGTGGACTCCCCTCGCCCACGCCAGTTGTCGTCGACATAGGAGCGCATGTCCTCGCCCCACCCGCCGTCTTGGTTTTGCACCGACTCCAGCCAGCGGCATGCTCGCACTACCCGGTTGTCGTCGGCGGGCACCCCGGCGCTGATCAACGCCGGAACCACCGCCCCGGTGCCGTAGAGGTAATTTGCTCCCCAGCGCCCATACCAGGAACCGTCCTCCTCCTGCTCATCACTGAGCCACTGAACCCCGCGGTCCATTGCATTCCGGTCGATTGGGAAGCCCATCGCGTCGGCATCCAGCTCGGCGAGCATCTCCACCACATGGGCGGTCACATCGGCCGACGGCGGATCGATGACCTCTCCGAAATCGCAGAACGGGAGCTCGGCCACCAGCGGCGAGCAGTTGTCGGCATCGAATGCCGCCCAACCGCCATCGGAGCACTGCATCCCCTGGGCCCAAACCACCGCCCGATCCAGCGCCTTTTGCACCTGTTTGGCATCGGGATGGCGGATGCGGCGCAGGGCGAGGGCCACCTCGGCGGTGTCGTCCAGATCGGGGTAGTAGTTGTTCTCGAACTCGAACGCCCATCCTCCCGGGGCCAGATGGGGGCGCTGCTCAGCCCAGTCGCCCACGATCTGGACCTCTTGATCGATGAGCCAGCGGGCCCCGGCCACCATTTGGGGGTCTTCGGCGTCCACTCCGGCATCGGCCAGCGCGAGCAGCGCCAGACAGGTATCCCAAACCGGCGATTGGCAGCACTCCAGGCGTCGCATGTCGTCTTCGACGATGGTCCAAGCGTCGAACCCGGCCAGCCCTTGGGCCAGAATCGGGTGGTGCAGGGAATAGCCCCGCACATACAGAGCCAAGAGCGAGTACACCCACGGCGGCTGGATGCCCCCCCAGCAGCCGTCGGACTCCTGGCGGGCGATGATCCACTGCTCGGCCCGACTGAGCGCCCACTCCCGCACCCGCCGCTGCGGGCGGTTCTCGTAGAGATGCAGAACCTGATCAAGACGCTGGAATCGCCGAGCTGGACTCCCGGGCGGGGCGAGCTCCCGTTCCGGGGGGATGGCCCCGGTGCGGATCTCATCCAGGCTCAGCCCCATAGACCGCACTGGGCGGTGGGCCCCCACCACAGTCAAAGCGACGAGGGTTTGGCGGGCCCAGCAGGCGAAGTCATAGATGTTGAGCGGAACCTGCTTGGGCAGAAAGATCACCTCAGGAGGCAGGGCGGGCAGGTCTTCCCAGCGCCAGAGGTCGAACAGCGCCATCCAGATTCGGGTGAACACCCGGCTGCGCTCCAACCCTCCCTCGGCCCGGATGTAGGCGGCGGCCTTGGCCATGTGGTCGGCGTCGACGGGATCGCCGGCGTAGCGCAGCGCCCAGTAGGCCTCCACGGTCACCGACAGATCGGCAGGACCCTGGTAGAAGGTGGCCCATGTGCCGTCGGCCCGCTGGTTGTGGCGGATCCAGTTTGCCGTCTGCCGGGTGACCTCGGGGTCGGCGATGCCCAAGAACTCCCGGAGGAACAGATCCTCGGCCTCGATGGACACGTTGGTCTCCAGCTCGTCTTTCCACCATCCCTGAGTGTCTTGCAGGTTGAGGAGCCGTTCGGTGGCCTTGGCCAAAGATCGCTCAACGCCCATCAGAAGTCCCTCCCCAAGATGAAATCGGCCAGCTGCCGAAACTCCTCCACCACCTCGTCTACGACCTCCTCGTGCGCGGCCAGAGAATCGAGGGCGAAAACAGCCAGGTCGTAGTGGGTCCGGGCCAGCGCCTGGGTACCTTCCCGGCCACCCCCCGCCTCCACCAGCGCTCGGGCTGCGTCCACGCCTCCTGCGTCCCAATCGGAACGGGAATAGAGCTCAGCCAGCTCCTCGGCTGCCGGGGTGCCGCTGTTGAGAGCGATCACCACCGGTACCGACTTCTTGCGCTCCCGAAGGTCGGCCCCCGCGGGCTTGCCGGTGCGCTCGGGATCACCCCAGATGCCCAGAAGGTCGTCCACTGCTTGGAACGCAACCCCCACCTCGGCCCCGAACTCGGACAGACCGTCAACCACCGAGTCGTCGGCCTCGGCCAGAATCGCCCCCACCGAGGTTGCGTAGGACAAGAGCGCTCCGGTCTTGCCCTGCTCCATGGCCAGGCACTCCTCCAGGGTGACGAGAGATCTCTCCTCGAAGGCCATGTCCATGCTCTGGCCGGCGATCATTGCCGAAACTGCTCCGGCCAGATGCTTGACCGCCTTGACCCTGGGCGCTGTGGGGTCGGACAGCAACACCTCATAGGCCAAGTTATGGAGAGCGTCTCCTGCCACCACGCCGACTCCAATGCCGAACTTGGCCCAGACCGTGGTCCGGTGCCGACGCTCGGCATCGTTGTCGATGATGTCGTCATGGATCAGCGAGAAGTCGTGGATGAGCTCGATGGCCACCGCCCCGGGCACTCCGGTTTCCGAAGGGGCGCCCACAGCCTCAGCCGACAAGATGGCCAGTGCCGGGCGGGTTCCCTTGCCCCGACTCTGGAAGTGGTATTCAGCGGGCAATCTCAGCTCAGGGCACAACCCGCTCAGTGCGGCGGCAATGGCCGGGTCCACCAGCTCCCTGGCTCGGCTGAGGATGCCCGGAACCGGTATTTCCTCGCTCACGCGCTCATCCTCTCTGGCTCAGACGGCGACGGCTTGGGGCTGAGATGCGGCCCAGAGGTGTCGCGGGATGATTGGGGGGGCCTGGAGGCAACTGCGGTGCGGCAGTGATCGAGGGCGAGGCCAGCCGCCAGCTTGCCGGAGCGGACGGCACCCTCCATCGTGGCTGGCCAGCCGGTATCGGTCCACGCCCCGGCCAAGAACAAACCATCGATGGCAGTGGTCGGACCAGGACGAAGCCGCCGGGTGCCGGGACGGCCGGCAAAGGTGGCCCGGTGCTCTCGGGTCACCACCGCGTCTATCACCTCAGCCGCAGCCGAGCGCGGCAGCAGCTCGGCGAGAGCCGAGCGATAGCGCTCGATCATGTCCGCCGGGCGCTCTCCGATCTCATCGAAGGCCGCCGACTGCGACACGGCCACAACCTGCTCGCCGCCACCGCCCGCGCCGACGGGCGCCCGCGGCTCATCGTCGGCCCAGTTGGCGGCCTCAGTCCGGTCGAAAACGAATTGCACCGGGGAATCCAGGGCTGCGGTGAAGGGCACATCCATGACTTGGCGGTCGAATACGAAGTGCACGTTGACGATGGGTGATACCCCGAGGTCGACCAGCTCAGACTGCCCTGGCACGGTGCCGGGGGGCAGCAGGCCGTCAACAACATCGTGGGGCACGGCCAAGATCACCGCGTCGGCGTCCACCCGCTGCCCGCCTATCGTCACCGAGGGTCCTTCGCCCACCGATTCCACATGGGCTTGAAGCTGGACGTGCCCGCCGTGGGCGGTGATCACCCGGGCGGCAGCATCTCCGTGGAGAGCAGCCAAAGGCACCCGGGTCCAGCCCAGATCACCGGCATCGGCGCTGTCCAAGAGCCCGGTGCGGAACACCTTGACGGCCAGGCTGAGCGAGGCATCGTCGGCCCGGAGGTTCACGGTGGGCAGGCAGATGAGATCCCACAAGCCGGCGATGGCCCGATCCGACTCGCCGCGAAATCGCAGCCACCCCCCGAAGCTCATCTCATCGGTGTCGGGAGCATCGGGATCGAGGCGACGCAAGGCCAGCGCGGTGCGAATCGCCCGCAGCCGATCGGCTACAGAGAGCGGGCTGTAGCGCAGCAGTGACCGGGCCAAGTGAAGGGGGGACGGGGCGCCGGTGCGGAATATTCGGGCCGGACGGCGACCGGGGCGCATCACCGAAACCGACATACGGCGCTGCTCGGTCACTTGATCGGCCACCTCCAAGCGCTCCAACAGCTCCCGATACTCGGTGCAGCACCGCATGAACACGTGCTGGCCGTTGTCGAACCAGCGGCCGTTGCGCTGGAACGACCAGGTGGCCCCGCCCAGCCGGGGGGCCCGCTCATAGAGCGTCACCCGCGCTCCGCCGTCGGCCGCGGACACTGCCGCGGCCAGTCCGGCGAGCCCGCCTCCGACCACGGCCACACGGGGCTCAGGAACGACCAGGCTCATGTGGTGACTCCAGCAAGGCTGCGAACAGCCACCCAGGCCTTCTCCCTGGTGGGCAGCGAAAGCCGCCCCTCCATCACGGCCGTGGGTGTGGCGGCAATGCGAGCCAGCAGGCGGTGGTAGATCCCGGCCATCGCCCCGGTGCAGGCCCGGCTGCGGTGGTCCAGCATGCCGAGCAGCTTCAGGCCCTCGGCGAAATGCCGCTCGGCTCGCTCGGCTTCGAACGCCACCAGTGCGCCCACCGCGTCGGTCGGGCCGGTCAGGTCGGGGGCGCAGCCGAATCGCTCGATGTCGGCGGCGGGCAGGTACACCCGGCCCATGCCCCGGTCCTCCACGATGTCGCGCAGGATGTTGGTGAGCTGAAGGGCGATGCCCAGCACATCGGCCAGTTTGGCGGCCTGGTCGGGATCGCCCCTCGTGCCGAACACCCCCAGCGACAGGCGGCCCACCGATCCGGCTACCAGCCGGCAGTACTCCTCGGTTTCAGCGATGGTGGTGTACACCTTCCCAACCGCGTCCTGCTCGCAGCCGGCGACGATCTCATTCAGCGCGGCGGCCGGTATGGGGAAGCGGTCGATTGCATGGCGCAGACCCACCAGCACCGGATCGTCGGGGTCGCGGAGCCCGCCGTCGGCCAGAGTGTCGATATCGGCCCTTATCTCAGCCAGCCCGGCCAGCTTCTCATCCTGCGGCAACGGGCCATCGCCCACATCGTCGATCCGGCGGGCCATTGCGTACAGCGCCGACATGGCCTGGCGCTTCGGCTTGGGCAGCAGGCGGATGCCATAAGAGAAGTTGCGGGCCTCTACCCGGGTGATCTCTTCGCATCGCTGATAGGCGTCGGCGGCCTTCACCTTCGCCTCCAGCGCGCTGCGGCGTCTCGCGCGGCGCGAACTGCTTTGGCGTCGGTCACCTGGCGGGGGGCGACAAGGCGAGCGACATGCACCGCGGTGCGGACCTTGGAAGGGGTCCGAAGCTTTCTCAGTACGTCGTGGTCGGCCCCGGCGATGGCATCCAATGCGGCCATTCCGCCCGCGGCATAGCCGGCAACCGTCACCTTGGCCCATCCGCTGAGTGAGGCCACCAGCGGCTCTCCCCGCTTCAGCAGCCCGCGGGCGGTGTCGCATTGGTGGGCCACCAGCCGGCGAAGTGCCTCCGAGGCCCGGACCGCCCCCAGTTCACCCTCGTCCACGCCGAAGCGGGCCATCTCGTCGGCCGGGAAATAGATGCGGCCCTTTTCGGTGTAGTCCTCGCCGATGTCTTGGAGGTGCTCCACCAGTTGCAATCCGGTGCATACCGCATCGCTGAGGGCGATTCGCTCGGGGGTGGCCGCGCCGAACACCGCTAGCACCAGCCGGCCCACGGGGTTGGCCGACAGCGTGCAGTACTCGGCCAACTCGGCCTGGGTCTGGTAGCGGTGCTTGTACTGGTCAACCCGGTTGGCCTCGATAAGCGCCAAGAACGGCTCGTCGTCCACATCCACATCAGCGAGCAGAGGCGTGAGCTGAACCATGACCGGGTGGGTGGCATCACCGGTGCGGGCCCGTGCGAGTTCCCCCTCGATCCAATCCAGCGCGGCAAGTCGGTCGCCGTCGTATTCGTCGCCGATGTCGTCCACGAGTCGGGCAAACCCGTAAATGGCCAGCAGATGGGCGCGGGCATTCGCCGGGACTGCCTTCAGCACCACGGGGAAGTTCTCACTTCCCCTCTGGGCCATGATCGAGTTCAAGTCGAACTCGACTTCAGTCTGCACAACACCCCCGCTGCGGCTCAGTTTCCTTGGGGAACCCGCTGGTCAGCGGGTTCCCCTGATAATCCATAACAATGTTTTTACGATCGTCACCCAATTGCAAACAAAAGAGTGACCATCAGGTCACCTTTTTGTACGCGCTCAATCCGACACTGTCAAGGCATTGACGGCCCCGAGTCTTCGAAGTTGGGACGATCGGCAAAACGACCCATGAGGCCCTCGGCAAAAATATGGGCGATGGCGTCCATGATCAGAGCCCCGGCGAGCCGGTGGCCCCGAGGATCGTCCGACAGGGCCTCTCCCAGTCGCTCGGCCAGTCGCCAGAACACCCGCTGGGCGGCGGCGGCGTGCTCCACCTGGCCCTGTACTGAGCGCTTGGCCACTTCCAGCATGATGGGCAGGCCGGGCAGAAGCGCCTCGGCCAGGCGACGGGTGAGTTCTTGGCGGCTCAATCCGATCTGGCCATCGATCGAGGCCGAGAAATCCTCCGCGGTGTTGTCCACCACCGCTTCCACCGCTCGGAAGAACAGGTCTTGTTTCGAGCGGTAGTGGCGATAGAAGGTCCCCTTGGCCACACCGGCCTGCGTGCATATTTCGGCCACGCTCACCTCGGTGTAGCCCCGCAAGGCGAACTCTTGAATGGCTACGTTCCGCAACTGCTCGCCGCTGTCGGTCAAATGGGGAACTTCGGTGTGATCAAGGTTCTCCGCGTTCATGATCTGGGCGATATGGCGCAGCGGCAGGCGGTGGCGCTCTCGCAGCTCCCTGATCTGCTCAACCGCTTCGGCGTGGCGCTGGCTGTAGAGGAAGCGGTTGGCCGCGGCCCGACGAGGCGCGGGCAGAAGACCCAGCCGCCGATAGTGGTGGATGGAGGCAGCCGGCACTCCGGTGCGAGCTACCAGCTCGCTGATGGGGAACTCGCCGGGAGGACCCATGCCTCCACTCTTATTCGGTCGACCATCCCACCGCCAGCGCGTCTTCGAATCTCATAGCCGCAAGCAGCTACTCCTGTTCGGCAACCTTGACGGCCTCTTCGAAGCTGGTGCCCTGCTCGATGAGGTTGCGGTACTTCATCACGTGGCGAGGCCGGTTGAAGCCAAGCACGCCGACCAGTCGGCCTGCTCGGCCGTAGAGGGCGGCAAACCGCCGCTCCTCGGTCGATCCGGTGATGATGCGCACCTCGTCGTCGGGCCGGGCTCGTCCCGCCAGCTGGATCTTGCGGTCGTACTGGTCGCTCCAGAACCACGGAACCGGAGAGTAGGGCTGGGCCTCGTCATCGGTTTCAAGCAGGCGGAGTACAGCATGCTGGCCTTGGGCAATGGCATTGTCCCAGTGCTCCACCCGCATGGTCTCGCCGAACAGGCGGTTGGGCCAGCGAGCTACATCCCCGGCGGCGGCAATTCCCGGGGCGGCAAGACAGGTTTCGTCGCACACCACGCCGTTGTCCAGCGTCAGCCCCGAGCCCTCCAGCCACTCAGTGTTGGGGATCACCCCGATGCCCACCACCACCACATCGGCATCCACCGATGTGCCGTCGCTCAGGTTCACCCGCTCCACCCGGCCATGGCCATCGAAGCCGTCGACGCCTACGCCGAGCCGCAAGTCCACCCCGTGGTCTCGGTGCACATCAGCGCACACCGTGCCGATCTCGGTGCCCAATACGCGGCCCAGCGGCACCGGCAGGGCTTCGATCACAGTGACCTCCAGGCCGCGCTCCCGGGCGGTGGCCGCCACCTCGGCGCCTATAAACCCGGCCCCTACCACCGCCACCCGCTGAGGGGAGGCCTCCAACTCAGCTCGGATGGCAAGGCAGTCGTCGAGGCCTCGCAGGGTGTAGATGCCGTCAAGGCCGTTGGTGGGGAGCTCCCGGCATCGGGCCCCGGTGGCGATCAGAATGCCGTCGGCGGTAACCGTTGAGCCGTCGTCAAGCGTCACGGTCCGGTTGGCCACGTCAAGCCCGGCGGCTCGGCGGCCCAGCCGCCAGTCGGCGTTTAGATCTTGGAGCGATTCATCGTCGGACAGCGCGATGCGGTCTTGCTCCCATTCCCCGGCGAGGAGCTGTTTGGACAGGGGAGGCCGGTCGTAGGGCTGGTGAGGCTCATCGCCGATGATGGTGATGGCCCCGTCGAATCCTTCTCGCCGGAGCGTCTCCGCCGCCCGGGTTCCGGCCAGCGAAGCTCCGACAATCGCTAATGAGCGCAGAGGGCGCCTACTCCTCAGCGACGGAGATGGCTTGCTTGGGGCAGCGCTGGATTGACTCGTTCACTCGTTCGCGAGCCTCATCCCCAGGGGTCTCGTTCAGCAGGTACAAAAAGTCGTCGTCGCGCACCTCGAAAATGTCAGGAGCGACCTGCATGCAAATGGCGTTGCTCTCGCACAGGTCGTAGTCCACGACCACCCGGTATCCCATCGCTTCCTCCCATCTCCCAGAAAGACACCCCGACCCTACCCAACCAGCCCCCACCTAGTCACCATCGGGCCTCGTCTCAGTTACAAGCAGTGGTGTTGGGTGTAGGTGCGGATTTGTTGGCGGGCGGTGGCTACTGCCTCTTCTAGGGCGAAGGCTTTGCTGAACAGTTCTTGGAGGTCTTCGATCTCGTCGATCTCCCGGGAGGCGTTGGCCACGGTGGTGACGGCCTCTCGGATGTCGGGAGGGGCGGCGTCTTCTAGGGCGTCCAACTGGGCTAATTCCTGCTCGCCTTCAGCGGGACGCATCCCCACCCCGTCCTCGGCCAAATCGCAAAACGCCACAATGTCGCCCCTGTCTTCTCCGCCGCACGCCACCAACACGCCCAAGAGCGACATGCACACCAGCAAGCAGGCGAAGCGCTTCACCCCTCTAGCTTGCCCGTTCAGGAGGTGGGCTTGTCGGAACCTACGATCCACATGGCGTAGTACTGGGCGCCGCCGCCGTAGGCGTGGCCGAAGGCCTTGCGGGCGCCTTCTACTTGGTGCTCGCCAGCCATGCCCCGGACTTGGAGGGCGGCTTCGGCGAAGCGGATCATGCCGGAGGCACCGATGGGGTTGGACGACAGCACGCCGCCCGAGCAGTTCACCGGAAGGTCCCCGCCGTCGAGATGGGTGGCGCCCTCCTCCACCAGCTTCCAGCCGTCGCCGATCTCGCAGAACCCCAGGCTTTCCAGCCACATGGGCTCATACCACGAGAACGGCACGTAGATCTCCACCTCGTCGATCTCGGCCCTCCGGTCGGTGATGCCCGCCTGGGCAAACACGTCATCGGCGCAGTCCCGGCTGGCTTGGGGGTTTACCTCGTCGCGTCCGGGGAAGTTGTTGGCCTCGCTACGCAGGGCCGCGCCGTGGATCCACGCCACCGGCTTGATGGAGGCGTCTCCCGCGGCCTCGTCGCCCAGCACCAGCGCGCAGGCACCGTCGGACGAAGGACAGGTTTCAGAGAACCGGATCGGCTCCCAGAGCATGGGCGACTCCACCACTTGGTCGAAGGTCAGGTCTTTCTGCTGGAGGTGGGCATACGGATTGCGCAGGGCGTGCTGGCGGTCTTTGAACGCCACCATGCAGCCGATGAGTTCGGGGGCGTTGGTGCGGGCCATGTACTGGCGGATGATGGGCGAGAAGTAGCCGCCGGCTCCGGCGTTGATCGACACCGAGAACGGCTGGGGCAAAGACAGCGCCCAGGTGGCGTTGGACTCCGACTGCTTCTCGAATCCCAGGGTGAGCACCCGACGGTGGATGCCAGCCTGCACCAGCGAAGCGGCCACCACCGCGGTGGACCCACCCACCGAACCCGCAGTGTGGACCCGCAGGAGCGGCTTGCCCACCGCCCCCAGTGCCTCGGCTAGGAACAGCTCAGGCTGCATGACCCCCTCGAAGAAGTCGGGGGCCTTGCCCACCACCACGGCGTCGATGTCGTCCCAGCCCAGCTCGGCGTCCTCCAGTGCCCGGTAGGCGGCCTCTCGCACCAAACCGGGCAGCGACACGTCGCCTCGGGTGGTCTGATACTTGGTCTGGCCGACCCCCAGCACCGCGGTGCGCTCGGCCATCACTCCCCCTCCATCACGCACACCAGGTTCTGCTGGAGGTAAAGACCCGACGCGGCGTGGCCCAGCACCCGGTCGGCCCCCTCGTCGTGGATCTGGGCGGCCGCATCAGCGATGCGCATGAGGCCGGCAGCCATCATGGTGTGGCCGGCCAACGCCCCGCCGCTGGCGTTAACGGCAGTGCCGTTGCCCAATCCCAACTCAAGCTCCAAGATGTGCTCTTGGGTGGTGAACGGGGCGGCCAGCTCGGCGGCGTCCAAACGGTCGGCGCTCGCTCTGGAGTTGACCGCTGCCGCCTGCGCGCTGGGTGCCCTGGTCAGGTCGCGCACCCCAGGCTGGTGGGGATCGATGCGGTGGTCGATCCCCCTGATCCACGCGGGCCGCTCGCACAGCTCTCTAGCCCGGTCGCCGGCGGCCAGCACCACGGCCACACCGCCGTCGGCGGAGGCCGCGCAGTCGCTGGGCCGCAGCGGATCGGCAATGGGCACCTCGGCCAGCACACTCTCGGCGGTGGCGTCGGCCGACGACCGCACCGCCAACGGGTTGTCGGCTGCGCCGTTGAGGCTGCGAACCGCGATCTCGGCCAGGCGCCGCTCGCTGACCGTGCCCGACTCCAGCATGATCCGGGCTTGGAGCGCGGCCATGGAGAAGGCATCGGGCCACAACGGTCCCAGGTAGTAGGGATCGAGCTGGGTGGACAACACGTCCCGCAGCGATCCGGGCGACGACTTGCCGTAGCTGTACACCAGCGCGGTGTCCACCCCGCCGATCTGGAGTTTCACCCACGCCTCGTACAGCGCCCAGGCCCCGTCCATCTCTACGTGACTCTCGCTGATGGGCGGCACCGCACCCACCGCGTCCAGGGTGTGGACGAATGAGAACGCCTGCCCGGCCAGAAAGTCGCTGCTTCCCGAGCAGGTGAAGCCGATGTCGTCCTGCGTGAGGCCCACTGCACCCCGGGCCTCGTTGATGATCGGCACCATCAACTCCACTTCGGTGGTGTGGGTGAGGGCCTTCTCCTGGTGCTGGGCCACCGATACCACGGCGATGTCGCGCATCAGCCTTGCTCCCCGGTGGCGGCTTGCTTGGCGTGCCAGGCGTTGGTGCCGGCCGCCGTCACCGGGATGTCGGGCTCGCCGGTGGGCGCCCAGTACAAGATGTTCTCCGCGGTGCGGCCCAGTTCGTTGTCGGGCTTCCACACCGCCCGCACCCGCATGCCCATGCGCACCTCAAAGGTGTCGACCCCGGCCACCAGGCCCAGAAAGCCGATGTCGGCGCCGTCGAGGTGGATCCAGGCGCTCACGTAGGGGATCTCCAAATCATCCCGGCCCGGAATGGGCAGGCGGGTAACACAGAAGCCCCCCACATGGCCGGTGTCGGGCAATTCCACATAGTCGGGGGTGGCCGCGCCGTGGCGGGGATCCACCCCCCGAGGGGGCACGAACACCGCCCCGTCCACCGGAGACCGCTGTCCGAGGATCTTGCGGTCGGCGAAGGCGTTCAGATACCCCGAAGAAGCCGAACCGGGGATGAAGTCATACTCCAGGCGGATGGGGGTTCGCACCGACCGCACCGGCTCCACGTCGGCCAGTTTCTCGGGCAGGCTCACCTCGCCCGACAAAGCGGCGGGGGGGATGCTCGGATCGGCGCTCATTGGTCGGCGCCCTCGGGCACAAAGCCCTCAAGGTCGGCGATGTGGCCCTCTCGCTCCGGCCGCCATCGGGCCGTCAACCGCATCCCCACCGACAACTGGTCGGGGCCATCCACCAGCAGCCCGTGGACCATGGGGGTGTCAGCCCCGTCGAGGCGGATCAGTCCCAAGCCGTGGGGCTGATCCCACGGTGACTGCGCGCGGGGCGGGTCCACCCAGGTCCAACTCATCAGCTCCCCGCCCGGGCCCACTTCCACCAGATCGGTCAATGGTTCAGAGTTCTCTGGGTCGTACTCGGTGGGCGGGCACAGCACCGTCCCGTCGGGGCGGCTAATGCCGAGGATGATCCCCTCTCGCAGACCAGTCAAAAAAGCGCCGATCACCGGGCCGGTGGTCCGGGTGAAGGGGTACTCCAGCACCAGATCAGCCCGAAGCCGCTCCGCCATCGACTTAGCCCTCTCCGTCCACCGAGATGGTGCCCGCGTCGGTGTCGATAACCACCGTGGTCCCATCAGCCGGCTCGTCGCCGTCGAACTCCACCCCCATCAGGCAGGGGATCTGGAAGTCCCGGCTGATGATGGCCAAATGGCTTTCGATGTCGCCCGACCGGCACAGGATTCCGGCCAGGTCGGCCTCAATAGGAGCCAAAAACGTGGCCCCGGCGTCTTTCACCAATGCCACCGTCTCCGATGCCACGTCCTCGCCGGCATCGAGCACCGCGATCACATCATCCGGCGTGTCGAATCGCATCAGCCGGCCCTGGCCGGAGATGCCGGAGAAAACCGGGCTGCCCCGGCCCACAATTTCGCCCATCAAAACTCGATGACCTGGCGTACAACCTCGCCGTTGCGCACCGCCTCGAGGGCCGGATTGATCTCGTCGATGGTGATGCGCCGGGTGATCATGCGCTCCAAGTCGAGCTTGCCGTTCTTCCACAGCCGCAGCAGTCGGTGGAAGTCGCTACGCGCATCGGTGCCGCCGTAGTAGGAACCCACCAGGGTCTTCTCGTTGTAGAACAGCTCGAAGGCGCTGAAGGAGACCATCTCCTCCATGCGGCCCACCCCCACGATGCAGCAGGTGCCGCCTCGACGGGTCATGTCGTAGGCGGTGCGCATGAGGGCGGGAACGCCGACGCACTCCAGGGCATAGTCGAATCCGTCGCCCCCGGTGATCTCGTTCTTGGCCCCCTCCAGGTCTTCGGGCAGCACCGCGTGGGTCGCCCCGAAGGAGATGGCCTCGTCGAGCTTGGCCGGGTTCTTGTCCACCGCCACGATCTCGGCCGCCCCGGCGATCTTCGCCCCTTGGATGGCGGCCACGCCGACCCCTCCGGCGCCGATCACCAGCGCGGAGGAGCCCGGGCTGATCTTGGCCGTGTTCAATGCGGCCCCGGCCCCGGTCATCACCCCGCAGCCGATGAGTGAGGCCACGTCCAAGGGGATGTCGTCATCGATCTTCACCACTCCTTGGCGGGGCATGAGCATCTTCTCGGCGAACGTGCCCGCTCCGGCCATGCCGCCGATCTCCTGGCCGCCCTGGGTGAACTTCATCCGGGCCATCTCGCCGAATGTGATGTTGGAGCACAGGTTGGGCTGGTGGCGACCCGTGCAATAAAGGCACTCCCCGCAGGGCGGCGACCACATCACGATCACGTGGTCGCCCGGGGCGAGGTCGTCCACATTGGATCCCACCTCCTCGATGATCCCCGCGCCCTCGTGGCCGAGCACTGCCGGGGCAGCTTGGGGAATGGTCCCGTTCATGGCCGACACATCGGAGTGGCAAACCCCGGTGTGGGTGATCTTGATGGCTACATCATCGGGGCCCAGATCAAGCATCTCGACGTCATCGCACACGTCCAGATTGACCTCGCCCACTTCTCGCATAATCGCCGCAAGCATTGAAGGATCGTAGGCCGAGCCTGGCTTCCACGACACACCTTGCTGCCAAACCGATGGCTAGTGTCATCAGCCATGCCGCAGACCATGCCGTTGGATCTTGAGGAGCTGAACCGGCAAGTGGAGTTCTGGGACATCCTGGTCTCGGAGAACTCCAAGAAGCGCACCGGCCTGACGTCGGGACTGATCCCGGTGCGGGAGTACACCGGCTATTCGGGCATGGAGGCCTGGCTTCGCTGGCCCGACGTTTTGGCCCGGTGCGACGAGGTGCTCGATGCCTCCGAGCTCGGGGCCAAGATGCGGGGGCCGGGAACCCAGACCACCAACGCCCACCCCTTCGCCCTCGTGTGCATCCCATTCGGCGGCTGGCGGGCCCTTGAGGAGCTGTCGGCCATGGGGCTCACCACCCAGGTGGACGACGTGGAAGACAGGGTGCGCTTCCTCATGGACTACTGGATCCGCTGGGTGGAGCCGTGGCGGGGCGACGGCTTCCGCTCGTGCTGGGATGCGGCCGACACGCTGCGGACTTGCGACCCCGAGATCATAAGCACCCTCTATGAGGCCGCCTGGCCGGTGGAGAGTGACAACGACAACCGCACGGCGCGACGGTTTGTGGCCGGGCTCCAGCAATACCTGTTCTTGCTTTACTTGGACACCCGGCTGGGCACCGGCGACACCGGGCCCTATCCGCTGCCCAACGGACGCCACATGGTCGTGCGGGAGTTCTCGTCGCTGGCCCAGAGCTGGATCCCGTGGAGCCACGTGGCCGCCGATGTGCCCTATCAGAACCTGGTGGTGGGCCTGGTGTTCCGGCCCGGCATCCACAACCGGGTGAACGATCTGTCCACCACGTTCTCGGTGCCGGCCGACAACCTGGCCTGGCTGGAAGCCATGTCGGTGTTCGAGCCCCGCCCCGGCGGGGAGCTGGTGCCGGTGGACCGGGAGGAAATGCCCGAGATCCTGGCCGCGGTCAAGAAAGCGCAGGCCGATGCCTACCGGTTGATGAACACCTGGACCTTCGAGGAGAAGGTCCGCAACGGCACCCATGTCTACTTCCGGGGCCTGATGTGGCCGTTCACCAACATGCTGGGCATCGACCACGAGTTCGATTGGTCGCTCCCCCACCCCCACACCGCCGAGACGGTGTGGCCCGTCTTCGCCGGTGGCCTGCCCGAACAGGAGGACGCCGAGGAGGTCCCCTTTCCCATGTTCCCCCGCTTGAAGGGCTCCTGACCGTGAAGATCGACATTGTGGGCAGCCAGACGAGGAGGAACTCATGAAGATCGACATGCCGCTATCTGCCGATCTGGCGGGCGTCCGGGATCAGGCTGAGGCCTATCAGGCCATGGGGGTCGACGGGGTGTTCACCTTCGAGGGCCAGCGCGACGTGTTCTTCCCGCTGTTGTCCGCGGCCGAGCACACCGGCCTCGACCTCTACACCAACGTGGCCATCGCCCTGCCTCGCAGCCCGATGCACCTGGCCTACCAGTCATTCGACCTGCACCGGTTGTCGGACGGGAAGTTCGCCCTGGGCCTGGGATCGCAGATCAAGCCTCACATCACCAAGCGCTACAGCTCGGTGTGGGACCGGCCAGTGGCCCAGATGCGAGAGCTGATGGCAGCCACCAAGGCCATTTTCGCCCGGTGGCAGGATGGCGATCCCCTCGACTTCAAGGGCGACTACTACACCTTCACGCTCTCCACCCCGATTTTCGAGCCCGAGCCGCTGGAGTGGGGAACGCCGCCCATCTGGGCCGGGGCGCTGGGCCCGAAGATGACCAAGATGGTGGCCGAGACCGCCGACGGCATCTTGATCCACCCGTTCTGCTCCGAGCGCTTCCTGCGCACCAAGACGCTGCCCGCAGTGGAAGCAGGCTTAGGCGCAGCCGGACGCAGCCGGGACGACTTCACCTTCGGCGTGGGGGTGATCGTCGGGTTGTACGGAGATGACGCCGATGAGTCGGAGGCTTGGCGGGTGGAACAGCTCTGCCGCTCCAACCTCGGCTTCTACGGCTCCACCCCCGCCTACCGGGTAGTGCTCGATGCCCACGGCTGGGGCGAGCTCCAAGACGAGCTGAACCGCCTCACCAAACAGGGCCGTTGGGGCGACATCGGCGACGTGTGGGACGACGAGATGGTCCACACCCTCAGCGTCCAGGGCACCCCCACCGAGGCCGCCGCCGAGATCAAATCCCGCTTCGGCGGCCTCGCCGACCGCATCCACCTCTCCCTCCACGGCGCCCCCCAACCCCTAGTCGCCGAACTCTTCGCCGCCCTCAAGGGCTGACAGCTTCCGAGACGCCCTTCCGGGCTGCCCGCGCCTATGAATCGGGCGGCTGGATGTGGGCTTCTACTCGGTTGGCGGGCTCGTCTATCCAGCCTTTGGAGTTGGCGTAGGCCAGCATGCCGTCGAACTGAGACTCCCACTCGGCGTCGGCCGCGTCGCCGGCTAGTTCTCGCACGAAGGCGATGTCGATCCAGAGGTGGTTGTCTCGCTCTGAGGCTGCGGCCCGGCCATCGAATGCGGCCACTGCGGCGGCCACGTCGCCGTCCATTGACACATGGAACTCGCGGAAGTTGCCCGGATCCTCGAGGGTGATGGTGTCGGCGATGGCGATGTACATGCCCTCAGCATTGCCCTCAGCGGGGGCGGGTGTCGATCCGAGCGCTGAAGGGGAGCGACACCACCGCGGTGATGATCACCATGCCCATGAGCAGGTCGATGGCCTCCGACGCCGAGGCCGCGGTGGTAGCGAAGGTGAGCCCGAGGGCCACGCCGATGGTGGTGGCCACCCGCTGGGAGGTGAAGTTGATGCCCGAGGCCAATGAGTGCTGGTCGGGAGGCACGTCGACCACCGCGGCAGCCATCAACGAGGGGAACACCATGCCGGTGGCCACTCCGATCACGGTCATGCCCGCCACGAATACCGCCGCGTTGGGCTCATCGCCCAACACCACCCACAGCATGATGGTGCCGCCCACATAGATCGCAGTGCCGGGCAGGATGAACATGCGGTGGCCGGTGCGGTGCGCCACCCGGCCGATGAGCACCCCGACGACCCCGGCGAACAATGCCAGCGGTGCCACCGCGAAGCCGCCCTCGATGGGAGTCCACCCCCAAGACCGGATGACGATCACGGTGAAGCCGAAGAACATGCCGAACCACGACGACGCGAAAACCAGCATGGCCAGGTTGCTCCGGCGGACATTGGGGAAGCGGAACAGCCGCAGTTCCACCAGCGGGTTGGGATGGTGCCACGTCCGCAGCACGAACAGCCCGAACACCACCAGGCCGCCAATGATGCTGCCCACCACCTTCCAGTCCAGCCACCCCCACGGATCGCTTTGCACAATGCCGAGGGTGACCAAGGCGGTGGCCCCAGCCACCATAACTCCACCGAGGGGGTCGGGCAGCGCCTTGGTTTCGCCGCTGCGGGACTCCCGGTACACCAGCGGCACCACGATCAGGACAATGAAGCAGAAGGGGATGTTCAGCCAGAACATCCACTCCCACCCGAACCATTCGATGGCCAAGCCCCCCACCGGAGGGCCGATCGCCGACGAAGTGCCGCCCGCCACCGCCCAGATGCCAACAGCCAACGGCAGCCGGTTGGCGGGGATCGTGGCCAACAGCAGCGCCACCGCGGCGGTGTTGATGATCGAGGAGGCCACCGCCAGCACCGCCCGAGCCCCGATCAGCACCGCCACCGAGGGGGCCAGCCCACCTAGCACCGATCCGACCAAGAACAGAAGCGTCCCAACCAGCAGCATCCGCCGCCGGCCCAGCCGGTCGGCCAGCACACCGGCGGGCACCAGGGTGGCCGCCCCCACAATGGTGAAGATGTTGGTCACCCACGACAAGGTCGGGTCGGAGGTGCCCGGAAACGCCTCGCCGAGGGCCGGGTAGCCCACCGTCATGATCGACAGGCCGATGCCGGTGAGGGAGGCCGCGATCACCAGCGTGGTCAGGCCAATCGCCGGATGCCCGGTGACCGGTTGGGGCGCCGCCGCTGCGGTCATTTAGCTTTGGGGTGGGCGGCGTTCCAAGACACGACCGGCCACGCTAGACGAGGTACAGACCATGAGCAGTGAGAGCACAGGCGAAACCGTGACCGAGGTCCTCGGCGGCGACATCCTGGTAGCCCAAGACGGCGGGGTGCTCACCCTCACCCTGAACCGGCCTGACGCCCACAACGCCATCACCCCCGACCAGCGGAACTTCCTGGCCGACGAGTTCGCCCGTATCAGCGAGGACTTGTCGGTTCGAGTCGTGATCTTCACCGCCAACGGCAAGGGGTTCTGCACCGGGGCCGACCTGCGGGTGGCCCGGCCCGAACGAGTGCAGCCGCCGGATGCTCCCGAACGGGCCATCATGGAGGTGGCCCGAGGCATCAAAGTCGGGGCTCAGAAGCTGATATCGGCCATATTGGACTGCGAAAAGCCGGTGATCGCCGCGGTCAACGGGACCGCCGCCGGGATGGGGGTACATATGGCGGTGGCCTGCGATCTGGTTATCGCGGCCGAGGGGGTGCGGTTCATCGAGGTATTCGTGCGCCGGGGCCTGGTGCCCGACGCCGGTGGGGTGTACTTGCTGCCCCGCCTTATCGGCCCCCAGAAGGCCAAGGAGCTGATGTTCTTCGGCGACGACGTAAGCGCGGCCGACGCCGCGGCCATGGGACTGATCAACCGGGTGGTGCCCCCCGACGAGCTGATGCCCGCGGCCCGGGCCTGGGCCGAGCGCCTGGCCGCCCAGCCCACCAAGAGCCTGACCATGAGCAAGCTGTTGGTGAACCGCAGCTTCGAGACCAGCCGCCAGACCATGTTCGAGATGGAATCCTGGGCTCAAGAGGTGCTGATGGCCGGCGAGGACGCCGACGAGGGGGTCAACGCCTTCAAGGAGCGGCGGGACCCGAACTGGAAAGGCTGGTAGCTACCCCGCGCTGGCCAATCCACGGCCGATAGCGGCCAACTGGCGACTTCCGCCACCGAAGGTGTTCTCCAGCTGCTTGACCCACAGGAAGTAGCGGTGGACGGGATAGTCGATGTCGGCGCCCATGCCCCCGTGCAGGTGCTGAGTGGCGTGTACCACCCGCTGGCCGGCATCGGCCGACCACCATTTGGCCACCGCGGCGGCATCGGCGATCTCGGCCGCCGGGCGGTCTTCGTCGATTAGCCACGCAGCCTGGAGCAGGGTGACTCGCATGCAGTCGTTGTCGATGTAGCAATCTGCCGCCCGCATGGCCACCCCCTGGTTGGTGGACAAGGGGCGACCGAACTGCTCGCGCTCCGACGTGTAGGCCGCGGCCATGGCGGTGGCCTCCTCGCAGCAGCCCAGCGCCACCGCGGCCACCGCCACCTGGGCCCGTACCAGGGTCCACTCCACAATCGAACGACCGTCGGCGCCCTCCAGCCTTGCATCTTCTTCGACGACTACCGATCGCAGCGCCAGCTCGCCGTGAAGCTCTCGGTTTGTGGTCTCGCTCAGCGCTACCTCTACCCCTTCGGCGTCGAGGTCCACCACAAAGACCACCAGGCCATCGCCGTCTCCAACGGTGCGAGCAGGCACCACTACGGCATCGGCCACCCCCGCGGCGGGAACCGCCGGTTTGGATCCATTCAGTTTCCAGGTCCCGTCTTCGCGGCGGGTCGCGGTCACCGACGGAGACAGCGCCTCGTTGGCCCCCCATTCCGAGAACGCCCCGGTGAGCACCGCCTGGCCGGATACAACCGCTTTCAGCCAGCGGTCTCGCATCGCCGGGGTGCCGAACTCGGAAATCGGCATGGCCCCCAGTACCAGCGTGGGCCACAGCGGTACCGGCGCCACTCGACGGCCCTGCTCTCGCAGCACCAACGCGGTCTCGATCATGCCGAGACCCAGCCCGCCGTGCTCCTCGCCGATTGCCACCCCCAACAGATCAGAGGCGGCCAGTGCGCTCCACAGCTCCCGGTCGAAGCGATCAGCGCTGCGCTCCACCTCGGCCACCCGGTCGGCTCCCGCTGAACCGGAGAACACCTGCTCGGCCAGCGCGGCCACCGCCTCCTGCGACTCGCTGAAATCGAAGTTCATCGCCGACCGCCCCGAGTCATCTTCAGCCCGGTCCAGGCCACAATCTCCCGCTGGACTTCGTTTACCCCGCCGCCGAAGGTGTTGATTTGGGCGGTGCGAGCCGCAGCCTCCACCCGGCCAGCCAGCAAGGCCCCTGGGCTTCCCTCTCGGAGGTGGGCACCTGCCCCCAGCACTCCCAACAACAAGTGATAGATGTCGCTCACCGCCTCGGTGCCATACACCTTCACTGCCGACGCCCGGGCCGGGGCCAGCGAGTCGGAGGCCACCGCGGCGGCCATCTGCCAGTTGAGCAACTTCATGGCCTCCAACTTGGCGTGGCACCGGGCTAGATCCATTCGCACCCATCCCTGGTCCAGCACCGCAGCCTCGGCCCCGTCGGCAGCCGGCGTGGCGGCCGCCCAATCCACCACTTCGTCATAGAGCTGGAACGACAGCGCCCCCACCGCGGCCAGCCCCACCCGCTCGTGGTTGAGCTGGCTGGTGATGAGCTTCCACCCCTCGTTCTCGGCCCCTACCAGGTTGGCAACCGGCACCCGCACTTCGTCGTAGTAGGTGGCCGTGGTGGTGGCGTTGCCCACGGTGACGATCGGGGTATGGGAAAAACCGGGGCTGTCGGTGGGCACGATGATGATGGAGATGCCCTTGTGGTTAGGAGCATCGGGGTTGGTCCGACAAGCCAGCCAGATGTAATCAGCTTCGTTGGCCCCCGAGGTGAATATCTTCTGGCCGCTGATCACCCATTCGTCACCGTCTCGCACCGCCCGGGTGGTGAGCGACGCCAAGTCGGTGCCCGCGCCCGGCTCGCTGTAGCCAATGGCGAACTGAATCTCACCGGCCAAGATGCCCGGAAGGTAGGCGGCCTTGTGCTCTTCGGAGCCGTGGGCCATCAGTGTGGGCCCCACAGTGTTGAGGGTCACAAACGGCATCGGGCAGCCCGACCGCTGCGCCTCGTCGAAGAAGATGAACTGGTCGATGGCCGACCGCCCCTGGCCGCCATAGGCCTTGGGCCAGCCGATGCCCAGCATGCCGTCCCGCCCCAGTTGGCGGAAAATCTCCAGCCGGACCGGGCTGGTCTCATGGGCGCCTTGGAGTGCTTCGCAAACCTCATCGGTCATCAGGTCTGCGAAGTACTCCCTCAGCTCAGAGCTGAGAGCGCGCTGGTCGTCTGTGTAGTCGAGATGCACCGAGCCGCGACGCTACCAACGCCGGTGGTGCCGTACCGTTTTGGAAGGGGTTAGACGTAGCGAATCAGAGAGCGTCGGCGCCCTGCTCCCCGGTGCGGATGCGGGTCAGGCCCTCCACCGAGGAAGTCCAGATCTTGCCGTCGCCGATCTTGCCGGTGCGGGCCGCGCCAGCAATGGCCTCGGTGGCCGCGGCCAGCGAGGAATCATCTACTACCACCTCGATACGCGACTTCGGGGTGAACGACACCTTGTACTCGGTGCCCCGGTAGGTCTCGGTGTGACCGCCCTGGCGACCAAAGCCCTGAGCTTCACTCACCGTCATGCCCTGGACACCGACCTCGGCCAGCGCCTCCTTGATGTCTTCGACCTGATGCGGTTTAACCACCGCGGTGATGAGCTTCATTGATGCCGTCCTTTCTGGTCGCCGATGAGGACGCTATCAGGTCAATACAAACTAGGCAACAACTGGGAAAAACCCGGAAATTTTCTAGATATTGTGCTTTATGAGTCAGTACATTAGTACAATGTCGGTGTGCGGATTTGGATAGACGAGAGCTCGCGAATCCCGCCCTATGAGCAGCTTCGGGCCCAGCTCCGGTTGATGGTGTCGTCGGGCCGGCTCAAGCCCCGTGAGCGGCTACCGCCCATCCGGTCGCTGGCCGCAGAACTGGGTCTGGCCCCGGGAACGGTGGCTCGGGCCTATCGAGAACTGGAATGGGAGGGAATCATGGAGGGCCGAGGCCGGGCCGGCACGTTCGTGGTCGACGAGCCCCCGGTGGCGTTCTCGGTGGTGGAACGACAACTGGCCGACGCCGCCGAGGCCTTCGCCGCCGAAGCCGATCGTCTGGGTGTGGGCCAACAAGCCGCCTTGTCAGCCTTGGAGACCACCTTTGCCTCCCGTACCGACCCCGATCTGGATTCCGGCTAGCGCCCCCTCGATCAGGGCTTGCTCAGCCCAAGACCACCGAGGGGTCGGGTACCAGGTCGCGGGCCAGCCACTGGAACATCCGCCAGCCGTTGTCCTCCGAGAACAGCGAAGCCTCGACTTCTTTGGCCGCCTCCTCGCTGATGGCCTTGGCGTCAGGGGCTTTCACATGCACCTCGGCCACCCGCTCAGCGGCCACAAACCACCCCACCGCCTCACCCGGTGACCGCCCTCCGGTGAGCAGCCCGTGGTTGCGGAGAATGCACACCCGGCTGGGACCCATGGCCCGGGCGATGGCCTCCCCGCCATCGACATCATTCACTTCAAGGTTGTCGCCGTCGTAGAGCGATTGGTCGAACACGAAGGCACACGACTCCTGGCTGATGGCCCGAAACGGCTCGACGTTGGCCGACCACGGCGTGCCGTAGGGAGTGTGGGTATGTGCGGCTGACGCCAGATCGGGACGGGCGTTCAGGATCGGCCAGTGGATGTGGTACGCCGCGAAGTTGACTCCGTTTTCGAGAGGACCGGACACGCCCTGGCCGTCGGGGCCCACCAGGGTGAGATTGTCGATGGTGGCATCACCAAAGCGGATGCCGTAGCCCAGCACCCAGAAGTGGTCGGCGAGGATCGGGTCTCGGGCGGTGATATGCCCGTCACCAGTTTGCCCCCAGCGCATGGCGGCAAAGATGCGATAGCCAATGGCCGCCTCCCACTTGCGCAGCAGCCTCAGCTCCTCAAGATCGGTGACCACAGGAGGGGCGGCGTCGTAGGTGACGCCCGGATACCGGTCCAACACCAAGGCCATACCCGGATGATACTTGCGCAATGAGCGGATGAATACCCCTTGTGACCCGCTAGAACAGGAGCATGGCCCATTTGAACTTGAGCGCCGATGAGGTGCTCACCACCACCCGAGCGGTGCGTCGACGGCTGGATACGTCCCGGCCGGTGGCACCGGAGCTGATCACCGAGTGCCTGGAGATCGCGGTGCAGGCGCCCACCGGGTCGAACCGGCAGAACTGGCGGTTCATGGTGGTCACCGAGCCCGAACTCATCGCCGGACTGGCCGACCTGTACCGCCGGGCCGGCGAGGTGGCCGGCGACTACCTGGGCGCGCTCCCCCGGCTGGAAGTACAGGACCCCTCCCAACTAGAGGCCGCCAACGAGAAGATGTACGCCTCGGCCGGCCATCTGTCCGAGCACCTCCACGAGGTGCCGGGAATGCTGATCCCGTGTTTGGCCGGGAGAGTGTGGGACCACCCACCGGTGACCGTGGCCTCCCACGTGGGCTCGGTCATCCAAGCGGCGTGGTCGTTCATGCTGGCCGCCCGGGAGCGGGGCATCGGCACGGTGTGGACCACCATCCACCTCTGCTATGAACAGGAGGCGGCCGATCTTCTGGGCATCCCCTACGACGAGGTGATGCAGCTAGCGCTCATCCCCTTCGCCCACACCATCGGCACCGACTTCCGCCCCGCCCGCCGCGAGCCCCTGGAGCTGGTCACCCGCTGGAACCGCTGGTAGAGCGTCCTTCTAGGATCCTCTCATGGACGCAGCACAAGCTCTGGATTACATCCGGGAGAACACCAACGCGGTGCTGGCCACCGCAAGGGCGGATGGCACCCCCCAGATGTCGCCCGTCACCCTGGCAGTGGTGGACGACACCGTGGTGATGAGCACACGGGAAACGGCCTACAAGACCAAGAACCTTCGGCGCGACCCCCGAAGCTGGCTGTGCGTGTTCCCCCGCAATTTCTTCGGCGACTGGGTGCAGATCGAGTGCCAGGCCGAGATCATCTCGGGACCAGACGCACTGGAACCGCTGGTGGACTACTACCGCACCCTGCGAGGCGAGCACCCCGACTGGGACGAATACCGCCAAGCCATGGTCACCGATCAGCGCTGCCTGGTGAAGTTCCACATCCAACGCGCCGGCCCCGACCGCTCGGGCTAACGGTGTTCTGAGAGACCCGGCGTCGACGCAATCGGCAAGAACCCTCTCAAGCAGGACTCGGGATGACGATTCGTTCGTCGTCAAAAACCGCAACCACTTCCAAATGGCCGCCCATGCTCTCCACGACCGCCCGACAAGTAGATAGCAAATTGTCGCCTGCGGCTTCCATGGCTGAGATCGACGCCTGGGTCCGCTCAAGGCGCTGAGCAAGCTCCACCTGCGTCAACTCTCGGTGCCGGCGAAGCTCGCCCAAGTTGAACGCCACTGCATCGGCCCTTGCCTCCACTTTGATGGCATCAATGCGAGCGCGACGCTCAGGGCTGATCTCCCCAACAATGTCACTGAACTTGCGGTATCCCATATCGCGATCCTTTCTAGCCGGTGCCATCAATCAAACCTTCAGAAGCCAAGTCACTCAGGTATTCCCTGTAGAGCCGCTCAGCGTGGGGAATCGCTTTGGAATACCAGAGATCCCACTGCCCGCTCTTGTCACCCCCTGTGAGGAGGATGGCCTCGCGTCGGGGGTCAAACAAAAACAAGATTCGAAGGTTCTTAGCTACGCCACGCGGCCTCAGCTCCTTCATGTTGTGATATTGCGACCCCTTGATTCGATCGACATAGGGCCGATCCAACTCAGGGCCGTGTTCTGCGAGAAGCTCTACGACAACAACCACCTCGTCTTGCTCAGACTCGGTCAGCCCGCCGAACCAGTCGGCGAACTCATCGGTGCCGTTGACTTCCCACGTCACTCAGGCACTATAAGTCAGTCTCTATATAGAAACAACCTTATATTTCTATCACGCGGCCATACGCATGAGTTGGCCGCCGGCTCCCTGCGCCGGAACTCAACCGTCTTGGCCCTGGCGAGGATGGCCTCCGCAAACCTTGGCCTCAGCGACAGCACGATCATCCGTTCCTGATCAAGCCTTCCCATATCCTCAACCACTTCCCCTCACCCCCTCCTCATAGAGCATGCCTCCACGAAAAGGGGGGAACCTCACTGGCTCACGATTATTGGCTGGTTGTGTGTGAAAGAAGGGAAGGATCAGTTCCGGAGAACGGGACTGTGCTGGGCGAGTTGGTAGGTGGTGGTACCGGTGTCGGGGAAAGGATCGGGCGGGGCGTTGATTTGGAGTCGGCCCCGGTGGTTCTGGCAGACCTGCCAGTTGCAGTCGTGGACGAGGTGGTGGCAGCCGGGACAGAGTTGGGCAAGATTGGGAATGTCAGTGGGCCCGTCGTCTTGCCAGTGCTGAATATGGTGGGCCTCGCACCGCTCGGATGGGGCATTGCAGCCGATGCACCCACCGTCTCGGGCGGCGAGCACAATCCGCTGGGCCAACGATGCCGACCGCTGCGACCTCCCCAGCCACAGCGGTTGGCCGTCGGCGTCGGCGAATGCGGTGTAAACATCGGCGTTAGCGAGCAACCGCTCTAGTTCCTCCGGGGGAACCGGCTGCCCATCGTCAAGACGGGGCTGGCTGAGCTCACCGGTAGAAGCGTCGTACTCGGAGATGATCAAAAGCGACGCCTGCGTAGCCCGCTGGGGGCCGTCCCGAGTGATCAGCTGCTTCAAGGCGTCGGCGTTGCGCTGAAGGTAGGTGATCTTGCTGTCGGGATTCTCGTCCCGGCGAAACGCCTCGGCCATTTTGGCCAGCGCCATACTTACCCGCCGTCCAGCCATGTAATCGAAATGGGCGAACAACTTCCAAGAGCCATCAGGCTCCTGGGATATGGATGCCCGGCGATCCTGACGCTGCTGCTCGTACTTGGTGTAATCCCGCTCCTCGACCCGCTCCCACCGCAACGCATAGCGAGAGAGCAGATCGGCTGGCACCCCCTTCGCGGCACCCAAGATGACTTCTTCACTGCGATAGTCAGGCTTGCCCGCCACCCGATCAATCACCCGGGCATGACTGGAAGTGATCTCACCGGCGGCCAGAGCCTCCAGCGTGGCCGGAAACTGCTCCGACAGCGACACCGCCAACTTCACATCCGAACTCGCCCGTCCCGCCGACTCCAACACCCGCTCCCGCAAAACCGCCGAAGCAGCCCGAGGACTGCTCCGCTGGGCTCTCTCTGCCAAGACTTCAGCCAGTTGGCCTTCAATCTGCGAGCGAGCCCGCGCCAATACTTCTACTCGATCATCCAAATCTTCAAGAGAAAGCTCACCAACATCGACGCGCAATACGCGAACTACCACATCTGACTTCAAGTCAATAAAGCTGTCTTTGGCTGCGGTCTCAGCACTCGCTGAGCCAGTTAACTCCATGCCTCTAAATATATCAGCTACCGGTGACAATATCCCCCAGTATCAAGCTGAAATTAGGCAAAATATATGAATCCACTCTGTATCGAATAACTTGTAGAACACTGACAACACGAAAATCGCTTTTGCTATTAAACACACATGACCATCCAGGTCATGTGTGCATTTGTGAACAACTATTCATCAGCTACATGATTTCAACACGGATTGCATAAGGCTCATTCCCGCGACGGCGTTTTCCTAATGCACTGCAAAACGCCAAATGAGGGCCGGACTGTGGAATCCGGCAACGTTACTTCGGAGGGACAATTGATCCCCCTTTCATCGAAGCCGTTCAATGAGGGCCGGGGGGTTAGCCCCGGCGACACCCGCAGCAAGGCGGCGGCGCTCAACTCCACGATCGTGCGCGTTCAATGAGGGCCGGGGGGTTAGCCCCGGCGACACAGGCGAGGTCCGTGTCGCGGCGCGCCACCTCCATCTCCGTTCAATGAGGGCCGGGGGGTTAGCCCCGGCGACACGCCTCGCAGAGCCCCTCGCCGCCCATGCGCTCGCTGATCGTTCAATGAGGGCCGGGGGGTTAGCCCCGGCGACACGGCAACGGCGGGGGCTTCTGCCATGCTCATCTGCCCACTCGTTCAATGAGGGCCGGGGGGTTAGCCCCGGCGACACGCTGTGGCCAAGGCGACGATGCCGGCTTCGAAGGGCGTTCAATGAGGGCCGGGGGGTTAGCCCCGGCGACACCAGGCGGTCGGCCTTCGCACCGACGGCAACACGGCCAACGTTCAATGAGGGCCGGGGGGTTAGCCCCGGCGACACCATCAGCGCGCACGCGGCGGCCTTCCGCACCGGGTGCGTTCAATGAGGGCCGGGGGGTTAGCCCCGGCGACACCATAACCGCGCTCAGCGAGCAACTGCGGATCATCGAGACGTTCAATGAGGGCCGGGGGGTTAGCCCCGGCGACACGTACTCGCTCATTCGTTTGTCTCCACGACCTCCAGGCCCGTTCAATGAGGGCCGGGGGGTTAGCCCCGGCGACACCTCGCCGCCGCAGCCACCCGCCAGCTCGCCGACGACGTTCAATGAGGGCCGGGGGGTTAGCCCCGGCGACACCCGTGTCGCAGAGCCTCGTCACCCAGCGAATCGACTGCGTTCAATGAGGGCCGGGGGGTTAGCCCCGGCGACACGTGCTGGCCTCCGAGGCGGCAGGGCCCATCCAGCAGCGCGTTCAATGAGGGCCGGGGGGTTAGCCCCGGCGACACCGGCGTGACGACGGGAATGGCGACGCACCGGCACTGCGTTCAATGAGGGCCGGGGGGTTAGCCCCGGCGACACGGCTTCGACGGGTCGGGCCAGGTCCGCCAGATGATCCGTTCAATGAGGGCCGGGGGGTTAGCCCCGGCGACACTCTGCTCCCTCAAGCGGTGCTGCTCCATCCGTGAGGCGTTCAATGAGGGCCGGGGGGTTAGCCCCGGCGACACAAGGGAGATCGCGGCACTGTTCCCCCGGTCGATGGTCGTTCAATGAGGGCCGGGGGGTTAGCCCCGGCGACACCCCTACCGCCTCGATCCTGTTCACTCCGTACTTGCCCTGCGTTCAATGAGGGCCGGGGGGTTAGCCCCGGCGACACCTGAAGAACGCGCAGCGCGACAACCTCAAGATCCCGGACGTTCAATGAGGGCCGGGGGGTTAGCCCCGGCGACACCCTTCCGGGCACGCAGTACGACTTGCTGACGACGAACGTTCAATGAGGGCCGGGGGGTTAGCCCCGGCGACACACAAGTTGGACCGGCAGAACAGGGCGGTGATCGAGGACGTTCAATGAGGGCCGGGGGGTTAGCCCCGGCGACACGGGGGTGGCGGTCAAGCCCACCAGCTTGGCCAGCGGCGTTCAATGAGGGCCGGGGGGTTAGCCCCGGCGACACGAAGCACGAGGCCGCGTTGGCGCTCGGCTGGGCGGTCGTTCAATGAGGGCCGGGGGGTTAGCCCCGGCGACACGACCATCTCGGCAATCGGGTGGGCGGGGCGATCCCCATCGTTCAATGAGGGCCGGGGGGTTAGCCCCGGCGACACACATGGAGAGCCCGCAGCACCAAACGCTGGGAAACCGTTCAATGAGGGCCGGGGGGTTAGCCCCGGCGACACCTTCCTCGCCGATGTCCGACACCAGATCGCCGGGCCGCGTTCAATGAGGGCCGGGGGGTTAGCCCCGGCGACACCGGCCACATCCAACTCCCTACTTGCCATCTGAGAGCCGTTCAATGAGGGCCGGGGGGTTAGCCCCGGCGACACCGGATCGCGACGTTGGGCCCCACCACCCCGATGATCTGCGTTCAATGAGGGCCGGGGGGTTAGCCCCGGCGACACCGGTCTCGCCGGAGCGGTGCTGCTGCTTCCACACGTTCGTTCAATGAGGGCCGGGGGGTTAGCCCCGGCGACACCGCATCATGCACTCATTGGCATTCGGGTCATCCCAAGCCGTTCAATGAGGGCCGGGGGGTTAGCCCCGGCGACACCGGTAATCGACCGCGTCGTCACCATCCTCGGCTACCACGTTCAATGAGGGCCGGGGGGTTAGCCCCGGCGACACCATCGCCTGCCTCTTTTGCAGCAAATCGGTGCGGTTCGTTCAATGAGGGCCGGGGGGTTAGCCCCGGCGACACGGGACATGCCGTGTTCGGCTACCAGCGGGTTCGACCGCGTTCAATGAGGGCCGGGGGGTTAGCCCCGGCGACACCATTGGTCGAACACGGGGATGGGCGCCGAGTAGAGGTCCGTTCAATGAGGGCCGGGGGGTTAGCCCCGGCGACACCCCTCCATCTTTACTTTCGGTGTCGGTGACTGATCTTGGTTAGGAGGGGAAAGGCATGGATTTAGCTGGATTGGCTTCACGCTCTATTCGATTGTCAAGGATCACCGAAGGTTCTCACCTGCTTGAGAAGAACCCGCATCAAGATTATCGCTCGGCTAGGACAGCTGTAGCGCTGGTCAGACAATCCAAGTGTCCCCGAGTCGGTGAGGTCGATCAATCCCGATAACCATGCGGCTGTCATGCAGGTTGCCATTTACCTTGTAGATGATGATGCAGTCAGCGCTCAGGTCAATGGCATCGTATAGCTCACCGATCAGCTGAGCGTGTGACTCTGGGGTCAGGCGGCACTCGAACACTGACAGCTGTGCGCGTTCCCCGTACGCAGAGCAGATATCGGCTACTCGGCGCAGCCTGGCAGCGCTTGCTGGAGTATCCGTGTCGGAGATGTCGTAAGCGACTATGACATCCATAGATCAATTTTCAAGCAGGAAGGGTGGATAGCCCGGCAAGTCGCCACGGAGCCATCTGGCCATGAGAGTGGCTTGCGCAGTGGGGATGGCCCACCGTTGGACGGGACGGCCAAGGACTTCATGGTTGAGAGAGGTGTTCTTATGGTCTTCCCAAAGACCGATCAGCTTGCGACGTCCTTCGTCGGATAGGTAGTAGGCACCACCAGGGGTCTCGGTGAAGTGCTCGGGTGTGATCTGGCCCCGTCTGATAGAAGTGACCACAAAACGGTCAGTAAGTGCTCGAAGCTCTTCAGTCAGGTCCAAGGCAAGCGACGGGCGCCCAGCACGCAGGGCCTGATGCAGGAATCCGACCTGGGGGTCCAGACCTATGGCATCGCATGCCCCGGTTGTTTCAGTAGTGACTAACCCATAGCAAAAGGACATGACAGCATTGACCGGGTCGCGGGGTGGTCGGCGGGTCCGTCCGCTGAACTCTAAGGGGCTGCTCTCAAGTACAGCGGCCAGACCATTGAAATAGACACGGGCTGTGTCGCCCTCGATACCTCGGAGTGTGTCTCGGTCTCCAGCAGATGCAACTCCCTCGATTCGCCGCAATATCTGATCGCTCCGATCGCAGAGCTGAATTGCAATGTCAGGTTCGGAGTGATCAAGCCCCCACCTTCGGAGCACAGCGGCGCTGTTGCGGATCTTCGCCGCGACGATGAGACGGGCTGCGCCAATTGCTGCGGTCGCGTCACGGGCAGCAAGGTGATGAGCCGTTCGCAGGTGGACGTTGCCGGCAATAGGACCACCAACAACGAACTTGATCTTCCCCCCTCTAGTCAGCGCTGACACTCTGATCTTTCGACCGACGCATTGAGCAATGGCATCTGTAGTGATGTGCCCGGCGAACATCACGACGGCATCAACAGCCTCTAGCGGTATGCGGCGCTTGGCTTCAGGTGTTGAGATGATCAGCGAGCCCTTCTTGTGGCTGATCCTCGACTGGTATTCAACTGTGTAGACCGTGTTGCGTTTTCTGCCCCCGTCCGAACCCGCAAAATCCGCTGGTTCTGTCATGCCGGGAGCACTCGAAGGAGGTATGCCGCCATCCTCTCTGAGTTCGCGGAAACCTCAGGCAAGCAGTGGTGGCGAAGCTGGCATTGGGTACAGCGAGCATCATTTGGCGCGCCTGGAATAACGCCATCAACCAGCTGCTGTCGGATTTCTCCCACTGTTTGGAGCGTCATTCGTCGAAGTTCCGAAGTGAGCTCCACCTGAAATCGACGCCGCGGCCCGCCATACCAGATCGCCGCACCCGGAATTGATGTGTCGAGCATTTCTTCTAGGCAGATCGCCTGAGCACAAACCTGGAGGTCGGCCGTGATGCCATGACGGACACCTGACTTGTGCTCAACCGGTCGGATGGTTCCATCTTCTAGGACTTCTACAACATCGGCGCGACCTGACAGTCCATACCTCTCCGACCAAAGCGGAACGGCTCGAAGAACTTGCTTACCGCGCTCAGCACGAGACTGCGAATGGTCGTCGACGCGCCGATGCGCTCTCCTCCCCCTGACCGTGTGCGGGTTCTCGGCCCAGATGCCGTCCACATGTATAAGGGCGCATTGGCGGGGGCAGTACTCGTAGTGTTCGATAGCCGATACCGGCACTATTGGGAGGGCAGGACCGTCCATTTCTCAGCGGTGGTCGTGCCGCTCAGCGCCTAGAGCGCGATCTGGGCGTTTGGATTCGCGTGCTGCTGAGGCCACGGGTGCTGTCGGCGCTGGCTGTGGGTCTATAAGACCTAGTTTCCCAACTGGTGTGGACCCCGAGTCTCTCCCACTCGGATTTGCTGGTTCGCCATTGCAGGACATCGCCGGACTTTCGGGGTTTCCAGGTCTGATGCCATGCGTCCAAAAGCGCGTCTATCCCCCACCGGTCCAATGACTGACTCCATGCTGGCCATATGAACACCCCCTCTCGTCGGCCACCTATTCCGTGGCCTCGCTGCCTTACCCTCTCTTGGCGCTGCTGGATTCCGTCACCGCGGACAGGCAGCAGTGCCAAGCCGAAGAATGCGAGAACTTCGATGACCGGGTCAACAAGGATCAGACCTCCGCTCTCATTCGCCCGATCTGGTATTCGGGATATGTCGAACCCGAGCCCGTTGTCGGCCACCGGGACAGAAAGGCCGACGAGGGCATCCGCGACTGCCTCGATCAGTCCGGCGGGATCATCGTGGGGGATGTGTCCGTTAACCTTGACAAGTCGATGGTGGAGCCATTTGATCGTTCCGGGACCGGCTGGGTCGAAGGGCGCATGGGCTACTTTGCCGGAATCGAGAGCGAGATCGGTCAGCGACGAAGTCAGAGTCCACGCATCAGGATGACCCCTGGTGGCGTTAACGCGTTCCACGAAGATGTCAACTGGAACCTGCCTCTCTATTGGGGCGCAGCCTTGTCGGTCTCTGGCCAGCGGCATCTCTTCAAAGCGCCCTTTGTCTGGCCAGGCTTCTGCCACAGCGGTTGCCGGCTCCTTGCGGGGGTGATGGAGTACCGCGATCGGAGAAGGGTCAGAAGTCCAGCTGAGTCTCATCTCCGGATCGAGGACAGTAGTTCCGAGTGCGGCAAGCCAGCCGTTGACCCATTCCGCCGGGAGGCCCGGGCACTCGCGGCTCGTAGCGCTGCTCATCGGATCTCCCCCTTCTGCGACATGAGATGGTCTGCCTGCCGGACAATGGCTTCAAGCAGTGCCAATCCCCAGCATCCGTAGCGCCGGTTCAACGCGGCGAACCTGGCTGGCTGCTCCCAGTCTGCACACGACAAGTCCGCGCCAGCGGTCACTTCGCGTCCTTCAATCTGGTAGTCAACTGTGGTTCCATTCTGGTCATTTACGGGTGCTACCAGCGGACGGCCTCGGCCGTGGTGGGCTACTACCAAATGGAGGAGGAGCTTCTGATCTTCATCGGTCAGGCCATGGTCGCCCTGTGCCAGCCAGGCATAGGCAAGTCTGCGCGACAGCTCTTCATGGCGTCCGCCCCTAGGCCATCCGGACGCATTGCGGAGGCGTTCCCATTCCGACCCTGGAGTGTTGGACTTTGCCAGAAGGCCGGGATGCGTATTGTCGGGATCAAGCCAATTCTGGAACCTAATGTCGGCTTTGCCAATGTCGTGCAGCCGGGCTGCGAGCTCGACGATCTTGGCTGTGCGGCTATCAACGCCTGCGGCTGCGGCGATGGTCTTTGCTACCGCGGCGGTGTCATTGCCGTGGGCTTCCAAGCTCACAGGATCTGCAATTGACAGTTCGTCGTATTCGTCAAAGCTGACTTGCGGGGCAGTTTCAGGCTCCCCGTGATGTGCGTAAACAGGAAGTCGCGGCGGTTCACTAGCCGGTTCCACGACCGGCTGGCCGCTGTCCCCTCTGTCGATCCCGTCTCTGAGTGCTTGCAAGAAATCGCTCCATTGTTCCCGGAGGCCGTCTCTGTCAAATGGCGGGGGAACGTCGGAGTCCATGAGCCCGTTGCAGAGCCTGACCGCCGCTTGCTCGACGTCTCCAGGCTCAGGTTCACCGTCTTCGTGCTTGACGAGGCGGCATAGCTCCTTCATGGCCTCGCGGGGTTCTTCAGGGACCGGCTCATACAGACCGGCCAGAGTGCTTTCGGAAATGACGAGGCCGTTGTCGAACATCGAGGCATCCTGCGCCAGTTCCTTCGTCCAAGGATTCCAATGTCCGTGGCTGTCGAGCTTTCCGATCCAGCTGGGGGCGATGATCGTGTTGCCGGGATACAAGACAAGTTCGCCGTTGCCGTCCTTTTCGATCTGCTCTGCGGAATGTTCTGTGCCGATTCGGACGCAGTCGGCCCCGGCGAGCGCTTTTCGGGCTTCATGCAGGGGGACTGAGACGACCTCCTGAGAAAATATGCGGGGCCATATCCTGTTGCCGATATCCGGCACATGCACTCGCCAGACGACGTCGACATTCCGGTCCTGCTCAAGCCGCCCTGAGAAGTACGGTTCGACAGGTGCCTCTCCCGGTGGTGGCGTGGTTGTCTTGACCCACTCCCCTAGCAGGGCTTCTGCCAGAACAGGCGCATCTGTGGATTCCTCGGGGGTGTCTCCGAGCACGTTGGCGATCTTCCCGGGTGACATGTCAACGGCCTCGTCGAAGCCGATAGAGTCCAGCAGTTGTTCGAGCACTCTGGCTGGTTCGTCACCGTAGACGGGCCACTGCCCGTCTTTAGGTACGACGTGGACGTAGACACCTCGGGCATGGGATCGCTGTCCGAGCCGGTTGAGACGGCCGAGGCGTTGAGTCAGTGCGCGGACACCACACGCCTCGGTAATCAGGTAGTCGGCGTCGAGGTCTGCTCCGACTTCGAGGGTCTGGGTGGCAACAACAACGAGATGCTTGTTGCCCTGGTGGCCAGGTGATTGCCCAGCCCGCATCCTGCCTGTGATCTCGTCGACCACTTCGCTGGCTTCAGCACCGCGGATTCTCCCGGTGGCTACCCTTACGACGCAGTCGCGTCGAGAGTCCAGAGCTTTTGCAATTGCCAAAGCTGTCTTGGGTGTATTGGCGAACACAAGTACCCCGGCCGCGGGTTCGGGGTCGAGGCTGTCCAACAACTCCTTTGCCGCGGATGCGATCAATTTCGCCGGGTCACCTCCAGCGTGCTGCTGGATGCTCAAGAGCTTCGATGCTCCCAGGCGTCTCTGTATTTCTTCGTTAGACCTGTCGTCTTCGTTGAGGGCGAACGTGTCGGCTCTAGGGCTGCCTGTAGCGGTCAGCGAGGCAACCGCTACGCCCCTACGTTGGCTCGGCAGCACCTGCTCATCTCCTGCTCCAAGCCCACCGTGGCCACTGATGGACTCAAGGAGCACTTGAAGCGGTTGGGCCAAGTGAGCCTCGTCGAGGAGGAGGAGGCTGTCCGTTCCGGCAAGCGCAGCGTCGATCGGCCGCATTGATCTCGAAGACCCATAGCCCCGGAACAACACCCGTGAGCCGTACATGGGGATGGTGGAGCAGATGATCGCCGGTTGGGCAGGGGTCCCAGGCCGATTATGCGGCTGAACAGGGGTGCTAGGCCGAGTACGGGAGTCGCCGCCCCGGAGGCGAAGTGCCTGCAATGGTGGCCCAACGCCGGCGATGCTTCGGAGCCGGGCTGCAACGGCTTTGACGGCCATTGCGGCCTCGCCGGTCACTGGATCGACTGAAAAGAGCTCTTCGTTAGTCACGACACTTGGCCGATCATCGGAGTCGGCCAGTAGTGCTGCAACCCGCGAGGCGTGCTGGTAGGTGTCGTCCACCAGTAGGCGGCGATTCACTACCCACCAGATTCTGGTGGGAGCAGTACGGTCGCCTGGGGATCGATCAGCCTGGCGGGCAAGCGTCCAGATGGCTATGTCAACGCAGGCGGTCTTTCCCAACCCTGTGGGAATGCCAACCAACTCGGGCCATTCGCCGGTCTCGGCAACCTGCTCGGCCAGACGTGCTTGCCAGGGGAACGGCTCACGGCCATTGATTGCCTCGTACCACTCGTGGAACGACGGACACTCGGGGATGCTCATGCTGCTGCCTCTGGTGGGTCGCACGGAGCGCACAAGCCAAGTCCATAGCTCCGGGCAGCACCGATGACGACTGGACCCATGACCGGTTCCTCAAAGACCAAACCGATATGAGCGTAGGGGCGGGTTTGGGAATGCCCAGGGCGACGAGTCTCAGTGGGATGCAGATCCACACCTCCCGGCAGCAAAGGCTTCCGGCTGATCCGATACTTGATGGGCTTCGGCAGTCCTGCTTGTTCGCACCAACGAACCACCGCATTCGAGTCAATTCGCCCATGACGGTCGTTGACCGCCGGAAGAGCAGTCACCCATCGGCGCGCCGGACCCGTCCACCGTCGACGGTTCGTGGTCCACCCCTCTCGGGATCGGTCAACTGCTACCTTCTTGCCGCCTGCCAGCGAAAGCGACTCCATGGAAAACAGAACATTGGCCAGGTTTCGCGCCTCCGTCTCGTCAACCCCGCCTGGCACCCAAACCGCAGCACCGTGGACCTTCCCATCAGAGTAGGGATGTCCCACGTTCGGCAGTGCGAGAAACCGGGCTAGCTGGTACTCGGCACCGTTGTTGACATGGCCGTGCAACCAGGCGGGAGGCTCTCCATACTGCTGTTGGTATCGGGCAAGAGCAGCTTGTTTGAGTCCATGGGCAACTACTACAGCTCTTCGGCCCGCTAATGGTCTTTGAAACCTCAACCATGCCCGAACTCTGCCCAGGTCTGGATTCGGGATCGGATCGTTTGGATGTCGATATCTAGTTCGCGGCTGGTGCCGTCGAGTCTGGCCCCTCGTTGCACCATGCTGTGACCAGGCATCAAACGCGGCCATCCATCTCTTCACATCGCCCCGGGTGTGGATGTTGACGAGTTCTTCGCCCTCGTCATCTGGAATCCATGCGAGACCACGGTCGATGTCGGCAGAAAGGTCGGAGTCCTGAGCGACGGTGATCTTCACAGGCGAGTCGGCACAGCCCAGATACCCCACTCGCGCTGCCCGGTACTCAAGGGCTGCCATATCGGTATCGCTGATCTCGATGTCGTATACAAACCGGACCAATGGGTTCCGCAGTGTCACCCTGACCCCTGGACGAACCAAGACGCCTTTGCGGGCCAGATACTCCTGTTGCTGGCTCCTTGCCCGGTCCTGCCCGGCGACATAGCGCTCTTGGAGCGGCTGATGGTGCGGGCCGGGATCAGCGTGAATTACCGGAGGGCCTGCTGCCGCCAACAAGTCCAATTCGCTGCCAGTTGTGCGTCGGCACCGCTCGCGGGTGCCATCTGCGGCAATCAGGGCGGCAAGGAGCCGGGCCGGCGACGGCGGCCACTCACCATGGGTTTGCCGCCCAGTCGGTGCAGAGCCATCTGGGTCGGCTCGATAAGTGCCGTGCAGCAGTTCAACCTCAAAAATGAGCACCCTACTTCTCCACGGCGTCAAGGTCTGGCCAGGTAGCCCGAATTGCCGCGGTCAGGCTTTTGTTGGGGGTCAGGGTCACTGGGTCAGCACCCCACCCTTCAGTCGGGACATCCAGAGAACGAGCTGCTGCAAGGGCCTCTTGCACCAAGTCCTCGGTGCTTTGGATGGTGATACCGGTTGAGTCGAGCCGAGCGGCCTGATCGGTCAGGACCAGATCTGTGCTGGAGCGGAGCGCGAACGGCCGCCCGAATGCAATGTTGTGTGCATGAAGTCCGAGGGACGCGAGCAGGGTTCTTGCTGACGCGTCCTGCTCATCAGAAAAGCCATCGCCAAGGCGTACTCGGCGTAGCTGTGGGAACGAAAGGGTGGCACGCTGGCTGATCCGCCGGAACGAAACTGGAGCAAGGGTCTCTTCCTGCGGCCTCGTTATCACCTGTCCATGTCCGATGGTAGACATCTTCTTGTCTTCGGTCGGAGACTTGTCCTCTTGCAGTTCCCAGCCTGCAATCAGGTCATCCTTATCGTGTTCCGCCAATCCAACTTCTTTGATGATGTTGAATGGGTCGCCCTTCATGGCTGCCGTTGTGACCAGTTCCTCAGTTGCTGGCCTCCAGCCGACTATCTCTGATACCCATGCCCGGGCGTGTTTGGCTCGCGTGCGTTTACTGCCCAGGTGGGACTGCCAGAACCCATACAGCAACGCTTGAGGGAACCAGGCTACTAACGCCCCAGCCGAGTCGGCAGTGGCGTCGATGATCGAACGCCCAACGGGGGACTTGGCGAACGGACTGCCATCCAAGAGGGCGTCGCGCAAGTAGGCATCACCGCTGCGGTGCGGCCATCGCAGGCTCGACAGCCTGCGAGGAAGATGCGGGGGAAGATGCGCAAAGTCCTCTCCGGTCAGGTTCAGCACCAGACGAGGAACACCGGTTTCATCGGCTGTAGCCTCCAGAGCCGCTTCCAGCCGGTTGGCCTGCGAGGGCACATTGTCGATGACAATCACCGGAGTGGACTCAGCCGCCTCTGGACTCTCCCACCGCTTGTCATGCTGGTAGCGCCCACCGGCATAGATGGCTGGGTTGACCGGGGTTCCATGGCCGCCAACTGGTTCCAGTGCCGCATCCAGCACAATCGCGCCGTCGGTGGCGTCTTCATCGCAAGCCGCTCGCAGCATGCTCAGGGTTAGCGGGGTCATAAAGCCCCTCCTTTTCTTGTCGTAGGTTTTGTGCGTCGAAAAACTAGCAAGAGCCAGTGACAATTAGTTGGGATAGCCGCAAATCCCCTGGTAGAGCGCCAGATTGAGTGTTTGGAGCTAGCCGCTATCCAATTGCTTGCGTGAGTCAGAATGAATCGATGGTTTGTGCGCTGGCGACTGCCGAACCCCCAGATCATCAGACTCCCAATCGTCTTCCACCTGGACTATCTCGTGGATATCCCCGCGCTCATTGACCTGGCGTCGGACCCGACTCGAACCCATTAGGGTCTCTTCGTGCGTCGTGCGCTCGACGTGAGTCTCAGTCATTCGCTTGTAGGTGGCCTTCATATTGTCTCCTATTAGACAGTTATATGTGAAGGTTGGTACTATACGGCCGGCGAAGAAAAACAGCAAATGAAAGAATTGACAATGTCTTCTAGGGGGTAGGCCCGTTGCCGGACAGCGGTTCCAGCCTTCGTTTAACGTAGACCGTCATCTGTGAAGGTCTTGAGAGCCTCCCCATGTTGCCGGAGTGCAAACTCCGGCCCTCGTCGCGAGCGGACCCCGCTCTTGGCCCTAGTGAACCTCCTCGGGTAAGGAACCACCACCAAGAGCTATCGCCAACTGCATGCCCGGGTCGCGGTCCGACCGGGTGCCGATGAGCGGCTCGCTGAACTCCGGCAAGAAACTCTTGCCGAGATGGAACTTTACGAACTCCACGGCCTAGGCCCGTTTTCCTTTTCACCCGCCTCTCGTTACCCGACCACCTCCACCTCGCAAATAAGGCCGGGGGCGCGGGCGAGGCGGGCGTCGCCGGTCAGCAGGGGGCAGTTGAGTGCTTCGGCCAAGGCCGCGTAGCAGGCGTCGTAGGGGGTGACGTTGCTTCGCAGCTCCCAGGCCCTGCGAAGCAGCGGCGCAGTCGGGTGAATGACGATGGGCAAGGTGAGAAGGTCGTCCACTGCCTGCTCGCCCTGAGCCGCGTCCAACATGCCGGCAAGCGTCTGGCGTCTGATGACCGAGAGAGACTCGACCAGGATCAAGTCGGGGGCGTCGAGACGCTCTCGGCTCAGTCGCTGCCGCCGCTGTCTGCCGATATCGGTTCCATCGGCGATGGCGGGCACCAGCGCCGAGGCGTCAACGACGAGCACGCTCGGCTTCGAGCGCTGCTACCGCGTCTTCACTAGAAAGACGGCCCAACCTCCGGCCTTCGATGCGCTCGAACACCTCTTCGACAGTCGGCCGAGATGCCATTTGGGACAACTGGTCGCTGAGATACTGCTGGAGCGACTGACCAGCCCTCTTGGCTCGGCCCACCAACACGTTGTGAACCTCATCTGGGACGTTCCTCACTTGGACGTTAGGCATGCATGCATAATACATGCATTTTGGCTTCGCTCACAGGGTGATGGCGTCTTCGAGGATGCGGTGGCGTTTGCGGGGCTTTAGGCCCTGAGAGGGAATGATGTCGATTTCGCATCCGAGCAGCGCTCGCAGTTCCGCTGCCAGGTCCGACAAGTTGAAGTAGGTGGTTCCCGGAGCGAAGTCGGCGAGGAAGTCGCAATCGCTGTTCTCGGTGTCTTCGCCGCGGGCGGTAGAGCCGACGAGGGAAATGGAGGTGGCGTGGTGGCGACGGGCAACGTCGAGAATGGTGCCGCGGTGGATTCCGAGGATGGCGTCGCGGCGGGTCATATCAGCGATTGTAATGTTCGAGGCCGCCGAGCACGGCTCCTGTCTTGGTTCGCTGGTAGTCGGGGATGGCGAGATAGCTGAATCGGCGGATGGCTCCGGGCATGGCCATTTTGAGGGTGATATCCATCAGGCACTGGCCGATAGGATGCACGCGTGATCGCAAACACCGGGGGCATGCAGCAAGCGCTAACCCAAGTCGCTGATTCGGTGCCATCGCACACCTTCGAGCACAATCCCCTTCTGCGCCCATCGAGGTATATTCCGTTCGTAGCCAACCCAGATATCAGCTTCGAACCTCTTGGCTGCGCCAGCGAACTGGGCAGCGTACTCGCCTAGGGGGATCCCCAGCATCACCGCTTCCCGCCGGACACTCTCCATACTCCGCTTGATCTGGGCTTCTGTTGCCACACCGTACAGACCGGCTTGCGGGTTGAAGACAGCCTCAGCAGCATCAGTCGGTAGAGATGAGAGAAGCCTGGCAATACGCCCATGCCCTAATGCTGCTCCCCGGCGCACTCGTTCTGGACTTCTCTGCAATCGGATGACAGCAGCCGGAACTGTCATCAGGGCCTCGTCCCTAATTGGAAGAGGAAGAGCACCCGCGGCCGCAAGGATGATGGCGTACTCGTCGCCAATGATCACTGGGACGGGTGGCTGCTATTGAGATGTGAAAGGCTCGTCGCTGCAAACGGCGTCGAGATATTCGCCGAAGTCGTCGTTCTCCACTAGAGCAAGCAGCGCAGCGCGTCCTTCTGGGGTGAGCCGAGAGTCACCATTGCCAGGGCCAGCCTTGGGGATGTTGTGGTCAGACCGCTCATCCCGATCCTCAAGCGACGCCTTAGCATCCTGCCCTTCCAGAGGCCGAGTGGTTGCGGCGTCGCTCATATCTCAATCGTAACAGTCATTGAGAGGAACTGGGCCTGGCAACAAGCCTGGGCCGCTACTAGGCAGGCGTGAGGTTCCCCCCTTTTCGTGGAGACATGCTCTATAAGGAGGAGCTATGTCCAGACCGCGAAGAGATTATGACCGGGAGTTCCGTGATGGGGCTGTCCGGATCGTCAAGGAGACCGGCCGGCCGGTGGCCCACGTCGCCCGGGAGCTCGGCGTCAACGAGGGCACGCTCGGGAATTGGGTGCGCCGGGACCGAGACGAGCGCTCGGGCGGGCTGAGCGGCGACGAGCGGGCCGAGCTGGCCCGGCTGCGCCGCCGGGTCGCCGAGCTGGAGATGGAGCGTGATGTGCTCAAACGATCCGTGGTCCTTTGGGTCAACGAGGCGACGCGGTGACCGCAGGGTTCATCGCGGCCCAAAGGACCGACCACGGTGTGCCTCACTCTGTGGCTTGCAGAGCGCTGGGCGTGGCGGAATCCACGTTCTACAAGCACCTCGACCGGCCGCTGACCGATCGGCAGCGGCGTCGCCGGGCGCTGGACGCCGAGGTGAAAAAGGCGTTCGACGAATCGGACGGCACCTACGGGTCGCCCAGGGTGCGCGCCCGGCTGCGACGCGATGGCCTGTCGGTGTCGAAGAAGACGGTGGAGGCCTCGATGGCCCGCCAGGGCCTGTGCGCCCGCCCCAAACGCAAAAAGGGCCTCACCAGCCCCGACAGCTCCCATGCGGCCCCCACAGACCTTCTGGGCCGCGACTTCAGCGCGACAGGGGTCAACCAGAAATGGTGCGGCGACTTCAAACAGGTTCCCACCGCCGAGGGCCCGGTGTTCCTCGCGACCGTCGAGGACCTCTACTCCAGGCGCATGGTCGGCTTCGCCACCTCCGACCGGTACCCGACCGCCGAGCTGGCCAAACAGGCCATCAACACCGCGGTCGCCACCAGAGGCGGCAACGTCAAAGGCGTCATCTTCCACTCGGACAAGGGATCGCAATACACCTCAGAAGCCTTCGCCGCCGCCTGCCGGCGGCTCGGCATCTCACGGTCCACCGGAAGAACCGGCAACGCGCTGGACAACGCGCCGGCCGAGTCGTTCTTCTCCACCCTCCAACACGAGCTCATCTCACGCCGAGCCTGGACCACCAGAGCCCGGGCCCGACGAGAAATCACCCTATGGGTCCACACCTGGTACAACCAGCACCGCCTCCACTCCGCAATCGGAATGACCAGCCCCGTAGAATACGAACAGGCCCACAACCCCGACCCTCAAAAACAAACTCTCCACGATTAGGGGGGAAGCTCAGGCGGTGACAAGATTCCGGTTTGCAGGTAGCTGGGGTTGGCGTGGTTGCGGAGGTTGTCGATGGTTTGGGCGCAGCGGTTGAGGGTGGCGGCTTCGTCGGTGGGGATGGGGTTGGGGCGCAGGGGGGAACTGGCGATGGCGGCTAGAGCGTGTTCTAGGAGGTCGGCGGCGGCGCGTATGTGGTCGGCGGTGTTCTCGGGGGTGATCATCTGTTGGAAAGAGTCCGACTGCCCCAGATAGGGGGCGAACCTCCAGTTGGTATGGGCGCCATCGCGCTCGGCGGTGTCGAGCGTGTTTAGGACGGCGTCGACAAACGAGCCCGACGGGGTGGAGCGGAGCTTGCCTGCCATGACATCGATGTTGTGGGTGTTGTCGAGATACCGGCGGAGATGAAGCCGCCCCAGCGCGATCAGGCTCTTCTCGATGCTCATGTGGGCGGACTCCAGCGCAGACTCATAGGCGTAGTTGCGGTCGGCGTGAGACCACTCCCCCGCGGCTGCTTTGCCGGGGATGGACTCGAGTATTCGGACCACTTCCAGGTTCTTGCGGTGGGCCTCATCCAGGTCTTTGAGGGCGAGGCCCCAGTCGTCTCGCAGCACGGCGGTCTCCTCGGCCCATGGGGCCGGAGGTGGGCAGGGGCGCTGCATGAGGGTGATGCCGTGAGCGTGCGCTTCTCCGAAAACGGAGGAGCGGGCATGCTCCAAGCTCCACTCCCATTCGCCGATAGTTGTGAGGATGACCTCGCATTTGATCCCGCATGCGGCCTCAGCCGCCTGGCGCAGGGCGTACTGCGCGGCGCCGTGGTCGGGGCTGACCGCCCGTGGTGCCGCGGTGATAGCGACGAGGTCGATGTCGGAGTCAGCCTTCTGGGTCTGCTTGGCTACCGACCCAAAGACGATGACGCGGACAATATGCGGATCGGCCGCGGCCATGGCCTCCGCGGCCTGGGCGGCATCATCAAGCGTCGGTACCTTGTCGACAACGAGGGTCGCCATCGCCCGATGTTACCGGGGCGGGCTCGAAAACTGGTCAGGCCGGGACGGCGGCTTCTTCCCTGGCGCGGAAGTGGGGAATGACGTGGTGGCCGAATTGGCGGATGGTTTCGAGCATGACCTCTTGGGGGATGGTGCCCATTTGGATCATGCACATGATCTCGTCGCAGCCGATGGCCTCGAGCTCGCTCACGTAGCGGATGGCGTCTTCGTAGTTGCCGTAGGCGTGCTCAATGTTGAAGGTGCTGGTGGCGTTGGGACTGAGCGGGATGTTCATCTCGCTGATCTTGGCGTGAACGTTGCCCACCGCCTCGTCTATAGCCGCCGCGGTGTCCTCGTCGGCTGATCCGGCCCGGGGCGGGGGCGTACCCAGATTCCAGTGCATGATGGCCTCGGCAAAGAACCGCTGGCCCCGAGCCCCGATGCGGAACGCCTCGTCCCGGTCGTCGAGGATCGTGGTAGGGCACAGCGCCGAGAACCAGTTGTTGGGATGGTCGCTCACGAACCGCTCCCCGGTGCGGGTGGTGATGGCCTCGTCGTAGGTCTCCTTCATCAGGCGGATCTCGTCGGCCCCGGCAAACCCCAGCACCAGGGCACCGATGCCCAACTCGGCAGCCAGCCGCACGGTGTCCACCTTGGTGCAGGCCAGATACAGCGGCGGATGGGGATCCTGCACCGGCCGGGGCAGGATCGGGTGGGGTGAGATGTCGAGCAGGCCCTGCCACTCGAACTCATCGTCTCGCCAGCAGTGAGAGATGATCCGCAGCGACTCCTCCACCTGGGCGTAAGTGTCCTCGGGCTTCACCCCGAACGCCGACATCTCCTGGAGGGTGGCCCCCCGGCCCGCCCCCACATCCAGCCGCCCGCCCGACAGCACGTCCAGCATGGCGATGCGCTCGGCAGCCCGAAGCGGGTGGTTGTAGCCGAATGGCATGCACACCACGCCGTGGCCGATGCGGATGCGAGAGGTTCGGGCTGCCACCCAGGTCAGGAAGATCTCCGGGGCGCTCATGTGGGCGTACCACTTCAAGCAGTGGTGCTCCACCGCCCACACCCGGTCGAAACCCACCTCCTCGGCCAACACCGCCTGATCCACGCAGTCTCGGATGACCTGCTGCTCAACCTCGCGGGATGGATCGGCCATCTGGGCTTCGAAGATCATGGAGAATTTCACGGCCATCATTGAACCATCCCCGACCTGTCGAGCCCGAATGGTAGAAAGCGCTGCTGTTTGCCCTGCTGTTCGGTGGGGCCTGCACAGAGCCCTCTGGCTACCATCAACGCGGCATGGATTTCGACGAGACCCCCCAAGAAGCCGCCTTTCGAGCCGAGTGCATTGAGTGGCTCGACGCCAATATCCCCGCCGACGGCGGCGGCCCCCGTGACCAGACGGCTATCACCATCTCCGACCCCGATGTCGAGAATGCCTACGTGGCCCGGTGCAAGGCCTGGCAGCGCACCAAGTACGACGGCGGCTGGGGCTCCATCACCTGGCCTGTCGAATATGGCGGCAAGGGCCTGAGCGGCATCCACGACGGCATCTTCAAGGAGGAGGAGGCCAAGCGGGTGTCGGCCACCGGGGTGTTCGCGGTGGGCATCGGCATGGCCGGCCCCACCCTCATCGCCCACGGCACCGACGCCCAAAAGGAGCGGTTCCTCCCCGCCATGTTGAAGGGCGACGAGGTGTGGTGCCAGCTGTTCTCCGAGCCGGTGGCCGGTTCAGACCTCGGCGGTCTGCGAACCACCGCGGTGCGAGACGGCGACGAGTGGGTGGTGAACGGCCAGAAGGTGTGGACATCGGGTGCCCAGTACAGCGACTGGGGAATCCTGTTGACCCGCACCGATCCCAACCAGCCCAAGCACCGGGGAATCACCTACTTCCTGGTGGACATGAACACTCCGGGCATTGAGGTGCGCCCGCTAGTGCAGATCACCGGCGCGGCCCACTTCAACGAGGTGTTCTTGTCGGATGTGCGGATCCCCCATGAGAACATCCTCGGCGGGGTCAACACCGGCTGGGGGCCGATCATGACCACCCTGTCCAACGAACGGGCCCTGATCGGCGGCAGCAACGCCCGAACCCGGTTCAACGAACTGGTGAAGCTGGCCCAGCAGACCGGCACCGACCGCAACCCGGTGATCCGCCAAGAGCTGGCCAAGACCTACACCCGCATGGAGATCCTCAAGTACCAGGGTTACCGGGTGCGGACCGCCACCAGCCGGGGCGAGCTGCCCGGCCCCGAAAGCTCAACCATGAAGCTGGCCATCTCGCTGCACTTCGGCGAAATGGGCGATTTGGTGATGGCCATGAACGGTGCAGCCGGGATGCTCCATGGAGACAGCGCCCTCGACGAGGGGCGCTGGCAGTACGAGTTCTTGGGCCAGTGGGCGTCGCGCATCGGCGGCGGCACCGACAACATTCAGCGCAACACCATCAGCGAGAAAGTGCTGGGCCTGCCCCCCGACATCCGGGTGGACAAAGGCATCCCCTTCCGGGAGATTCCCAGCTAGCTTGCTCCGTACACCGGTGCCGGCTCAGGCGAACCGGCGATCGAAGCCTGCACCGCGTCGCCGATCTCTGCGGCGGCAAACTTGCGGCCCACATCAACCACGTGGCCGTGCTGCCAGCCATCGCACACGTTGAGCGCTCCTCCGGCAATCTCGAAAACCCGGCCGGTCACGTCGCAGGCATCCGACCCCAGCCACACCACCAGCGGCGACGCATTGGCCGGGTCTTTCTCGTCCCACCCTTCGGGGACATCCTCGGTGTACATGATCCCGGCGGTCATGCGGGTGCGGGCGTCGGGGGCGATGGCATTCACCATCACCCCGTAGCGGCCCCACTCCGCGGCTTGCTGAATGGTCAGAGCCGCCACCCCAGCTTTGGCCGCGGCGTAATTGCCCTGGCCGATGGAGCCCAACAGCCCGGCGCCCGAGCTGGTGTTGACAACCCGCCCCTGCACCATCTCGCCGGCCTTGGACCGGTCCCGCCAGTGGGCCACCGCGTGGCGGGCGGGAGCGAAATGGCCTTTGAGGTGGACCCGCATGATGGCGTCCCACTCCGATTCGCTCATGTTGGCCAGCATCCGGTCTCGCAAAAAGCCCGCGTTGCACACCAGCGTGTCGAGGCGGCCCCAAGTGTCCACGGCCTGAGCGATCATGGCCTCGGCCTGGTCCCAGTCGGCCACATCGGCGGCGTTGGCCTCGGCCTCGCCTCCCATGGCCCGTATCTCGGCCACCACCTCCTGGGCTGGCTCCGACGCGCCGCCTGAGCCGTCGCGCTCCACCCCCAGGTCGTTCACCAGCACTCTGGCCCCCTCAGCGGCAAACTCCAGGGCGTGGGCTCGGCCCAGCCCCCGCGCCGCCCCGGTGATCACCACCACCCGGCCCTCCGCGATGCTGGCCACCGTTACAGCTCCGGGTTCAGTTCGGACGACACCATCCACATGGCGTAGTACTGGGCGGCACCGCCGTAAGCGTGGCCGATGGAGATCTTGGCCCCCGGCACCTGGTACTCGCCCGCGGTGCCCCGCACCTGGTTGGCCGCCTCCAGGCACCGGATCATCCCCGACGCCCCGATGGGATTGGACGACAAAACGCCGCCCGACATGTTCACCGGGAAAGACCCGCCCAACTCGGTGTCGCCGGCATCGGTCATCTTCCACCCCTCGCCTTCCTCAGCGATGAGGTGCCCTTCCAGCCACATGGGTTCGTACCACGAAAACGGCACGTACAGCTCGGCACAGTCGATCTGCTCCCGGGGGTTGGTGATGCCGGCCTTGCGGTACAGAACCTCGGAGCACTCCACTCCGGCTTGGGGCCGCACCGTGTCGCGCCCGGGAAACTGGCCGAACTCGGTGCGCTTGGCGTGGGAGATGACCCACGCCGGCGGGCGGCCCGACTTCTTGGCGATGTCGTCGTTGCCCAGCACTACCGCTGCGGCCCCATCTGAGGAGGGGCACGACTCCAAGAAGTGGAGCGGGTCCCACAGCATGGGCGACTCCCGCACCTTCTCAATGGAGATGTCGGGCAGATGCAAATGGGCGTAGGGGTTCTTGAGGGCGTTGAGCCGATCCTTCACCGCCACCATCCACCCGATGTGCTCGGGCGCCTTGGAGCGGGCGATGTAGTTGCGGATCCACGGGGCGAACGTGCCGCCCGCTCCCTGCCCGCCGCTCTTGCCGCCCGACAGCGCCCAGGTGGCGTTGCCCTCCGACTGCTTCTCATAGGCGATGGTCAGCACGGTGTCGTACATTCCCGATTCCACCAGGTTCACCGCCGAGATGGCGGTGGACGCCCCCACCGACCCGGCAGTGTGGACCCGGTGGATGGGCTTGCCGATCGCCCCCAGCGCGTCGCACAGGCTGAGCAACGGCATCATCACCCCTTCGAGGGCGTCGGGAGCCTTGCCGATCACGATGGCGTCGATGTCGTCGAAGGTGGCGCCGGCGTCTTCCAAGGCCCGCAGGGCGGCCTCCCGTACCAGGCCGTCCAAGGTCACATCGTCGCGCCGGCGCTTGTATTTGGTTTGGCCGACACCTAATACCGCACATGGTCGTGGAGCCATCAGCTGTCTCCTTCCAAGACGCAGAGCAGGTTCTGTTGAAGGGCCGGGCCGCTGGATGCGTGGGCCACTCCTCGGCCGCCATCGCCGTTGCGGATGGCCCGGGCCAGCTCGATCACCCGAGTGAGGCCCACGGCCATGAACGGGCTGCCGGTAAGCGGCCCGCCCGAGGGATTCACCGAGGTGTCGCCGTTGAGGCCGAGGGCGTCTCGCAGGATGATCTCCTCGGGGCTGTAGGTCACGGTCAGCTCGGCGATGTCCACCGGGCCGTCGTGGAGGCCCACCCGATCGGCCGCGATGCGCACCGACGGGGAGTCGGTGAGATCCCGCAGCGTGGGGTGGTGCGAATCGATGCGGTGGTCGATGGCCCGGATCCACACCGGGTTGTCGCACAGCTCCCGGGCCTTGTCGGCTCGGGCGATGATCATGGCCGCGGCACCGTCGCTGGTGGGCGGGCAGTCGAGGCGGCGCAGCGGCTGCTGCACGTAGGGCTCGGCCAGCAGCTCCTCCACCGACAGGTCGCCGCTGAGCTGGGCGTTGGGGTTGTTCTTGGCGTTGGCATGACTGCGGGACACCACCTCGGCGAAGTCCCGCTCGGTGGCCTTGCCCGCGGCGATGAGCGCCTGGGCCTGGAAGCCGGCCTGCGTGCGAGGGTCGAGGCCGATGGGGGCATGGACGTAGGGGTCGGTCTGGAGCGAGAAACCCTCCCGGTAGCTGCCCGGCGAGCACTTGCCCGAGCCCGACACCAGCACCGTGTCGATGTCGCCCGACTGGAGTCGCACGAACCCCTCGAACAGGGCCCAGGCACCGTCCATCTCCACGTGGCTCTCATAGACGGGGGGCCACGCCCCCACCGCGTCGATGTTCATGACGAAGGCGAACGGCATCCCCGACAGGTAGTCGCAGCTCCCCGCGATGGTGAAGTCGATGTCGTGGCGATCCATGCCCACCTGCTTGATCACCGAGTTCACGCACGGCATGATCATGGCCGGCTCGCTGTCGTTGAAATGGGCGTGAGATGGGGTCTGTTCGAACGCAACTATGGCCACGTCTTCGGCCAGGCTTACCATGAGTGCTCCTTCAACTCGTCGGCGGGAATGTCGGGCTCGCCGGTGGGCTCGAACCGGGCGTACACCGTCTCGGGGATGTTGCCGTAGCGGTTGTCGATGTCTTCCACCGACCGTTCCTCGGGATCGCGCCAGATGCAGCGCATCCGCATCCCCACCCGCATCTCGTCCACCGTCATGTCGCGGATGTCGATGCCGATCACCGGCTGGTCGGTGCCGTCGAACAAAATCGAGCACCGCACGTAGGGCTCGGTCTCGGTCTGGCCGTAGTACTGCACCGGGTTCAGCTCGGTGAACGCCACCACGGTGCCCACGTCGGACACTTCCACCTCGTCGGCCTCGCTCATCAGCACCCGGGACATGTTGTCGTAGCCCCGACCGGGCACATACACCTTGCCGGTGACCGGGCTGCGCTGGCCGATGATCTTGCCGTCCAGCAGCCCTTGGGCGAACCGGGCCCGGTGGGGGTACAGCGGCTCGCTTATGCGCAGGCCGATGAGGTGCTCGGTGATGGTCACCGGCTCGTCGCCCGGCTGAATCACCTGCTCGGCGGCGTCGGCCTCGGGCACGAAGTACACGTCGGCGACAGAGCCGTGGCGCTCGTCCCGGAACTGGGCCCGCACCCTCATGCCGGTGCTCATGGCCTCGGGATCGCCCCCGGTGTCCACCGCGTGCACCAGGGCGGTGTCGGCCCCGTCCAGCTTGATGAAGGCGAAGCCGAAGGGCCGGTCAAAGGGGTGTTTGGCCGAGGGCTCGGCCACCCAGGTCCAGTTCACCACCTCCCCGCCAGGACCCACCTCAACCAGGTCGGGCTCAAGCGTGGCGAAGGTGTCCGGATCGAACTCCATGGGCGGGCACAGCACCCGGTCGCCACACCGCTGTCCGAGGATGCGACCGTCGCGCAACCCGGTCAGGAACGGACCGATGACCGGCCCGGTGGTGCGGGTGTAGGGGTACTCAAGGGTGTAGTCAACGTCATGCAGCGTGGGCACGGCGGCAAGTTCACCACACGCCTGTCTCCGCTAGCCAAGCAAACGCCTCTAATACAGTCGAATAAATAAACTAAGTCGGGCTAAGCTCGCTCCATGACTACCTTGCAGGTGAACATCCATGCGGCGAAGAGCCGCCTGTCGGAGTTGCTTCGAGAGGTCGAGGCGGGAACCGACGTCATTGTGGCCCGGGCCGGCCAGCCGGTAGCCAAGATTATTCCCTGGCCCCCGGCGCCCCCGGAGCGGAAAATCGGGTTCTGGGACGGCCAGATACACATCTACGAGGACGACATCGTGGGCTCCGACCCAGAAATCCTCGCCATGTTCGAAAAGTCTGCGGAAGAAGACCTCTTCTAACCATGAGGCTGCTGCTCGACAGCCATGTGGTGCTCTCAGTAGCCGGCCAGTCTCCGCAACTTGGAAAGAGATTCCAGAACACCATCAAGTCTGCGTCCGTCGTGTACTACTCGCCGGTCACGCCCTGGGAATTGGGCATCAAACGGGCCAAGGGAAGAATCTCGTTTCCAGATGACGTAATGCCGGGATTGCCGACCATCGGGTTGACCGAACTGCCGATCACCGCCGCCCACGGCGAGCGAGCCGCCGCCTTGCCCCTGCACCACCAAGACCCCTTCGACCGGATGCTCGTCGCCCAAGCCCAAGCCGAGTTGCTCACCCTGGTCACCACCGACCACCGGCTCTCTTCTTACGATGTAGAGGTGCTCGACCCTCGCCGATGACTGTCCGCCACCGCGCTAGTCCAAGCCGCCGAAGTAGTCAGCGACGTCGTCAATGTACAGATCTGGGGCTTCGAGGGAAGCGAAGTGGCCGCCGCGGGGCATCTCTGTCCAGCGGACGATGTTGTACCAGTACTCCACCCATGGACGTGCCGGGAAAATACCATCGCCGGGAAAACGAGCGTAGGCGGTGGGCACTTCCACCTGACGGTCGGGGGCTGAGGATCCTCGGCCCCCGATTCGGGTCTCGTAGTAGAGCCGGTTGGCCGAGGCTATGGTGCCAGTCACCCAATAAACCATCACGTTGGTAAGCAGCTCGTCTTTGCTGAAGCTGGATTCGATGTCGTTGTCGGGGCCGATGTCGCTCCAAACCAGGAACTTCTCGACGATCCAGGCAGCCAGTCCGGCCGGGGAGTCGTTCAAGCCAACCGACAAGGTCTGTGGACGGGTGGCCTGCTGCACCCGGTAGCCCCGCTCCACCTGGTTGCGAGTCCGGCCTTCGGAACGGGCTGCCCTCTCCTCATCAGTCAGGTCGCGCACTTCTCCGGGCGGAGGCTCAGAGGCGATTATCAGGTTCAGATGGATGCCTGTGAGTCGTTCCGGGGCCTGGAGTGCCATCTGAGTGGTTACCATCGCCCCCCAGTCCCCGCCCTGGGCCCCGAATCGGTCATAGCCCAGCCGGCTCATCAGCTCCAGGGAGGTGGTGGCCATGCGCCGGGGCGTCCAGCCCGATTCAGCCGTGGGACCGGAGAAGCCGTAGCCGGGCAGCGACGGGCACACCACGTGGAAATGCTCCCGGAGCGGCTCGATCACCTTGGCGAACTCGGTGATGGAGCCGGGCCAGCCGTGGTGGATGACCAGGGCCATGGCATCAGGATTGCGGCTGCGGGCGTGGATGAAGTGCAAGTTCTGGTTGTCGATGACCGTGGTGTACTGGGGAAACCGGTTGAGCTGGGCCTCGATGGCCCGCCAGTCGTACTCGTGGCGCCAGTAGCGGCACAGCTCTTTGAGGTAGTCAAGGTCGGTGCCCTCGTTCCATCCGGCGCCGGGTAGCGGGTCGAACCACCGGGTGGCGTCCAAGCGGCGGTGCAGGTCGTCGAGCACCTGATCGGGCACCTCGATGGCGAACGGCTCCACGGCGGTCATCGCTTGCTCCTCAGGACCATCAGGTGCGGTCGTGGAGGGGGCCAGCGGGGAGGCGGCCATCGATGTCGGTGAACCCGTAGGCATCGGCCATGTCTCGGGCTGCCACGGCTTGTCCGGTGTAGCGGAACCGCTCGGCGTCGACGGCCAAGGCGGTCACCGCCCGGCCGGTGAACCGGGGCGACTCGGCCGCCGACAGGTCCAGGCTCGGCGGCAGTTCAACCCCAGAGTCGACGGCCACGTCGATGCGCTCGGTGCGCACGAAGCCGGGCCACACCGACACCATCGACACTCCGGTGTCCCCGAGCTCGCGGGCGCAGTCGGCGGTCATGCGGTCGAGGGCGCACTTGCCCACCCCGTAGGCCACGTGCCAGGCGTACTCTGTGGCCCCCGACGAGCTGATGTTGGCGATCAGGCCGTCGCCTTGGTCGATCATCCCCGGGGCGGCCAGCACCGAGGCCACGTAAGCCGAGCGGGTGCCCACATCCATCATGTCGTCCCAGTTGGAGATGGGCACCTCCCAGAAGGGCAGCATGGCGGTCAGCTCGTCGGGAATGGCAAAGGCATTGTTCACCAGCACGTCCAAGCGGCCCTGTTCTTCGGCGATCCGGTCGAACACCGCCCGCACCGCATCGTCGTCGCGGTGGTCGCAGGCCACCGCGGTAGCGGTACCCCCCGCTGCGGTGATCTCCTCCGCGGTGCCTCCCACTGTGCCAGGCAGCGGATGCTGGCCAGCACCTGTTGTCCGTCCGGTGATGTACACCGAAGCCCCGGCGGCAGCCAGCTCCAAGGCACAGCCTTTGCCGATGCCCCGGCTGGCCCCGGTGACTAAAGCCACCTTCCCGGCCAGGGGTGATCCGTCCAAAATGCTCATGATGGTTCCTCCGGTGGGTTGGCACTGGGTGGATTGGCAATGGGTGGGTTGGCAATAGCCATGGGGGGCGACGAGCACGAGGTGGACCCCTTGGCCCGGAACGGGGAGTGGCAAAACACGAACCGGTCCACCCCGGCGGCGGCGACCTCCTCGCAGCTCAGCGACTCCCCCAGGCGGATGCCCTCTTTCACCAGCATGAGCTGGTGACCCACCGACATCCACCCCTCGGTGGCCTCGAAGTCGTAGAAGCCCCACATCCAGCTATCGGTGGACACCAGCGCCGGACGGTGGGAGGCCAGCCACTTGTTCTCGGCGATCCAGGGCCCGGGCGACCCGGCCAGGAACCGCTCAGGGTCCTCCCGAGAAAGGCTGATCCAACCGGTGCGCAAACACAGAGCGTCGCCCGCCTCGGGTTCGGGCAGGCCCTGGCGCTCCCAAGCCCCTTCGATCTGCTCAACAGTGATGCGGTGGCGGTCGGTGAGCCGGGGCAACCCGGCCTGGTTGGTCTCCACATCGCCGGTGGTGGCCGCCACCTGGGCGGCCACATCGACCATAAGTCCCCGGGTGAGCAGCGGCGCGCCCCATGAGGGAACGTCCATGGCGGTCACCCCGTCGGTGCGGGCCAGATCTGTGCCCTGGTGGCCGTTGTAGAAGGTGCCGTCCACCGCCGCATGGGTGAATCCGTTGATCTTGGTGCTCATGTTGAAGGTGTACGACACCCGCTCCTCGGAATATCCCAGCTTCGACGGTCCCAGCCCTTGAGTGCCGCTCACGATCTCACCCTCGAAGCCTTCGCCGGGCTCATACCCGGCAACAACCAGCTTCTGGGCGAACTCCCGAGTGCTGTAGGCGGGATAGCCGGGCCAAATGCCGTCGCCCATCGAGTAGGTGCAGATCGGCTTGGTCAGATCCAGCATCCCCAACGCCTCGGCCCGCTTTTGCTCGGTGACCTCGTTATAGGTGCCCAGCATGTCGTCGGGCCCATACCGGCTGGGAGCCCACGCACCGGTCGCCGCTGCTTCTACGTCGAACTTCTCGTCGTCGAATGTCACTGGCGCAGCCTAGCCACCATCTTCAAGTTCGCTCAGAGGCGACGAAGTGGCAATTAGTCAAAGGCCGAGACGGTGAGACGGGCCATCTCCCGGCGCTGGGGATAGTGATCGGCCACCGCGAAATGCTGGGTGCAGCGCTCGTCCCACAAGATCACGTCGCCCTCGGTCCACTCATAGCGAATGGTGTAGTTGGGCTGGGTGGCGTGTTCATAGAGGCAGTCGAGCACTGCGTCGCTCTCGGCCTGTTCGAACCCCACCAGATGGCTGGTGAAGTTCTTGTTGACATTGAGATAGCGGCGGCCGGTGTCGGGGTGCGTGGCGATCACCGGACGCTCGGCTCCGGGGAACTGCTCCTTGGTGCGGTCGTAGAGTTCGACCCCGGCCTTCGACTTGAACGACTGCCCCGGCCCCATATCGTGCCAAGCGGTGACCCCCTCCAGCCGACCCCGCAATGTCTCCGACAGGCCGTCGTAGGCCGCGTACATGCTGGCAAAAATGGTGTCCCCGCCTCGGGCCGGCATCTCGATGGCCCGCAGCGTGCCCAGGATGGGCGGGTCGGGATCCCAGGTCACATCGGTGTGCCACTTGTCCTGGTAGGGCGGACGCTCCTCGTCGTCCACAATGCGCTCCACTTTGGCCTCCACCGCCCCTGCCACCCGGCCGATGGGATGGATGTAGGGCCGGCCCCACGGGGTCAGCAACTCCATCTGCTGGGAGTCGTCGATGGATTGACCGGGGAACACCAGCACCAGATGGTCCAGCAGGTGTTTGTAGAGCTCATCGCGCTCACCGTTGGCCAGCGATTCCCGTAGGTCGATGCCGGTCACCCGGGCCCCGAGCACCCCCCCAAACGGTTCTACGGTCCAATCGGCCATGCTCAGCGCCTTAGAAGAAGCCGCGTCCTTGGACGGCGGCGTTAGCCAGCCACACCTCGAAATCTTGGATCGACTGGGTCATGGCCTGGCCGATGAGGTCGAGCTTGCGCACCTGCTCGATGCGGGCACTGGCCTGCTCCAGCTCCCGCTTGGAGAGCAGCTCGGTGAAGATCCCGCAGGCGTGGGCCAGGCAGATGATCACCACGTCGCGAGGGCTGGGAATCTCATCGCTGAACAGCACGCCCATGATCCGCAGCTTGACCTCCCGCTCGGCCTCGCCGTCGACCATCGGGTAGCGGCGCGACCGGAACACCCACAAGAAGCGGTCGTCCTCGCGCTCCAGAATGCCCCGCTCCACCAACCGGTCCAGCGTCGCCTCCCTGATCTCCGGCGCCTTCTGGGAGGTCTGCTCCACCCAGTGCCGGGCGTCCTTCTCCTGGCCTTCGACCCCCTGTCCTTCGGCGATCATGGCCAGCGTCGGATCCAGCAAATCGTCGCCCACCGGGGTGTCGTCCACCAGGATCAGGTGCTCCAAGTCGGTGTCTATCCGGTTCTCCATGGCCAGCTCCATCAGTACCGCCCCGGCCACGGCCCGGTCCATGGACGACTGGGGCACGTTGATGAACTTCCCGTCGTCGTCTCGCAACAACAGGAGAAGGATCTCTTCGACAAATCTCAACATGGGAAGCTCCTCTCAAGCTCCGCACCACAACCGCAGGAAGTGCCCTCGACAAATCTCAACATAGGCCTAACGATAGGCGATGATTTCCTCGCCGTATTGATGCAGGGACTCAACAATTTGTGAGCGTGTATCGCCGGCGATGAGGGCGGCCATCGCGGTCACGCCGATGGCGGCTTGGGCGGCGATGTTCTCCAAGTGCAGGTCGGCGTTCCAGCCCGGCGTCCCCACCGCCCCGACTTCGAGGTCCATGTACTTGATGTCGATGGGCTCGGTGCGGCCCACCGACGCGGCGTGGTCGTGGAGATAGGCGATCATCTCGGCCAACTCATCCAGGGTCTCCAAGTGGGCCGAGCGACGGCGGGAGGCCAGTGCCGCCGGATTGGGCATGGGCATCCACCCTTGGGCCTTCTCGGCCACCCGGCGACGGGAGAGCTTGGAGTTGCCCCCGATCCATACCGGCACCGGCGACTGCACCGGGGTGGGGAGACCGGTGCTGTCAGTGATGGTGAAGTTCAGGCCCTGATAGTTCACCGTCTCGCCCGACCAGATCAGCCGCATCACCTCCAAGCTCTCGTCGAAGAGGGCATTGCGCTGGTCGAAGTCCACTCCCACCGCTTCAAACTCGGAGAGCAGATAGCCCACCCCCGCTCCAAGAATGACCCGACCGCCGCTGAGCCGGTCCAGGGTGGCCACCGTCTTGGCCAAGATGGCCGGATTTCGATAGGGCACCGGGGTCAGGTTGGTGAGCAGCCGCAGCCGGGCAGTAGCTCCAGCCGCCACTGCCAGCGCCACGAAAGGGTCGAGGGCATCGTGGCCCCCGCTGGCCAGCCACCGGTCGTTGGGCAGGGGGTGCTCGGTAAGCGAGCAGGAGTCGAACCCCGCCGACTCAGCGGCCCGAGCAAACTCGGAAACGGCCTCGGCGGTCAGGAATTCGGGGTTCTGCGGATGGGCCATCAGCGGGAGGCCGAAGCTGAACTTCATTCCCCCAGTTTTCTCGATGGCCATGTCTACGGGTTAATTGCCGCCTTCTTTGACCTCAACTGTGCGGCGGGCGAAGTCGTTGCCGTACACATCATGGCCCGCGGCTTCCAGGTTGGCGACCGCTTCCTCCGCGATGTCGGTGCGGAATGCGCCGGCATCGGGCGCGGCCTGAAGGATGCCCTGAGACGTGGCCACGTCGATGGTCTGGTCGTACAGAGCTTGGTCCATGATCCCGACCCCACCCGGTGACGGCCAGATAAGGGCGTTGATCTCGTTCATCATCCACGCCTGGTGCGCCGGTCCGCCGAAGGGCGGGGAAGCTCCTACCACTATGTCGACGCACTCGTCGAAGTTGTCGCGGCAGTGGATCCAGCCTCGTAGCGACGCCTCCACGAAGCGCACCGCGATGTCGCGGTACTCCGCATCGGTTTCCAGCTTGTCGGCATCGGCCCAGATGGCGTCTTGCAGCATGGCCGTGCCCACGTCGTTCCAGTCGATGACCGAGAAGTCCTCGGGCTGGAACAGCTCGCCGGTGTCGGGATTGATGGTCTCGAGCACTTGGGCGTACTCGTTGTAGATCATCGCCTGAGCGGCGTCGATGTCGCCGTTGACGAGCGCAGTCATGTTGAAGTCCTGCTGCACCAAGGTGACATCGGACTGCGGGTCGAGGCCCACGCTGACGAGGCCGGCCAAGAGCTCGAACTCGTTGCCGAAGCCCCAGTTGCCCACCAGCTTGCCCTCCAGGTCGGACGGGCCGGTGATGCCGGCGTCAACGAACGACACCTGCAAGGTGCCGCTGCGCTGGAAGACCTGGGCAATGTTGGTGATGTTCAGGCCCTCCTCACGGGGCACCAGCCCCCGCGGCACCCAGGAGATGGCGAAGTCGGCGCCCCCGGAGTCGAGGACCGTGGCCGGCACGATGTCGAGACCACCGTCGATGATGGTCACATCCAGGCCTACGTCCTCGTAGAACCCGAGATCGCGAGCGGCAAAGAAGCCGGCGAACTGCGACTGCGGCACCCACTGGAGTTGTAGCGACACCTCTTGCAGCTCAACGGGTTCCGGTGCTGGCGCCTCCGTTGGTTCGGGCGCCGCCGGTGCCTCGGTGGCCGGTGCAGGCGCGGGCTCGCTCGCTTCATCGTCGTCGTTGCCGCACGAGGCGGCCACCACGACGAAGGCGAGAAGCAGGGCAAGCAACCGCCAAGGCTTTTGTTTATTCATGATTGTCCTTTCATGTTTTTTCATTTTGGATTTCGAACCAGAGAGCTCCACGGCATAGCCACCCGCTCCAGCACTATGACGGCGGAATACAGCACGGCCCCGATAGCGGTGCCGGCCAGCACCGCCGCCCAGGCGTCGTCGTATCGGGTGAGGCCCGCCGATTGCGTGATCATCGGGCCGAGGGCGTCTTGTCGGCCGCCGAAGTACTCGGCGACGATGGCAGCTATCACCGCCAGCGACGCGGCCAGCTTCAGCGCGGTGAAAAAGAACGGCATGGCATTGGGAATCCGAACCTCGCGGGTGATGCGCGACCGGCTGGCCGCGTACGACTCCATGAGCTCGATCTGGTTTCGGTCCACCTGGCTGAGTCCCCGGGTGGTGTTGATGAAGATCGGGAAGAACACCAGCGCCACCACGATGGCCTGGTTGGAGCGGGGCGAGGTGAGTCCGAACCAGTTGTTGAAGATCGGGGCCAGCGCGATGATCGGAATGGCGTTGACCGCCACGGCCAGCGGGGTAATGGTCTCGTTCGCGGTCCTGAACCGGGTCACCAGCAAGGCGGCGAGGACGCCCAGGATGATGCCGGCGATCAACCCCGACACCGCCACGAAGCCGGTGATGCGGGCCCCCTGGAACACCGCATCCCAGTTGTCGACCAGCGCGCCGACGATCTCGCTCGGCGCCGGCAGCACGAACCCCTGGGGATCGAGCAGGGCCAGTACCCCCTCCCACAGGCCAAGCAGAACCACCCCGGTCACGATGGGGGCCGATAACCCCTTCACGGTGTTCACTCCTCCACCTTCCGCAGGGCAGTGCGCACCTCGGTGACCTTGGTGAAGAACGCCGGGTCGTCGCGGGTGGAGGCGTTGCGCTCGCCCAGGTCCACGTCGATGATCGAGGCAATCCCCCCCGGACGGGGCGACATCACAATCACCCGGGTGGACAGGTACACCGCCTCGGGAATCGAGTGGGTGACGAACACCACGGTGGTCTCGGTCTCCTCCCAGATCCGCAGCAGCTCGTCCTGCATGTGCTCGCGGGTCATCTCGTCGAGCGCCCCGAAAGGTTCGTCCATCAACAGCAGCGACGGGCTGAACGACAGCGCCCGGGCGATGGCCACCCGCTGCTGCATGCCGCCCGACAGCTCGGAGGGGTGGTGGTTGGCGAACTCGCTGAGCTTCACCATCTCCAGCATCTCGGAGGCCCGGCGCCGCCGGGCGCCCCTGGACCATCCCATCAGCTCCAGCGGGAGCTCGATGTTCTTTGTTACCGAGCGCCAGTCGAACAGCCCCGCGGTCTGGAAGGCCATGCCGTAATCCCGGTGGAGGCGGGCCTGCTCTGCGGGCTTGCCGTTGACCCGCACCGTCCCGGCGGACGGGGGAATCAGAGATGCGACCAGTCGAAGCAGGGTGCTCTTGCCGCACCCCGACGGACCGATGAGCGTGATGAACTCCCCCGGTCCGACCGACAGGTCGATCTCGCCCAGAGCTTCCACCTGGTTGCTCTTGCCGGGGTTGAACACCTTGGTGGCCCCGCGGATGTCGATCACCAGCGAAGACGCCCCCTGAGCTGCGGACGTGGCCTCGTCCATGGATGAAACCTCGCTCATGTCGTCGACTCCTGGGTCTGGTTGCCCACCACCAGCCGCTCTACCGCAGTCACCACCAAGAACACGAAGATCCCCAGCACGGCGGCCCCCAGCACGCTGGCAAACAGGCGGTCGGGGCCGGTGGTGTAGTTGAACGCCTCGCGCAGGATCCGACGGCCGAGCCCTCCCTCGACTCCGGCGGATATCTCGCCCACAATGGCCCCCACGATGCTGGCCGTGGCCGCGATCTTGAGCGCGGCAAACAAGTACGGCAGCGACGCCGGCAGCCGCAGGCGCCACAGCGTCTGAAACCAGCTGGCGGCATACGACTCCATCAGCTCCTTGTTCTCCAGCCGGGGGGATTGCAGCCCCCGCAGCCCGTTGACCGCTACCGGGAAGAAAGTGAGGTAGGTAGCGATGACCGAGACCGACATCCAGTCCTGCCACTCCCACGGGAACACGTCGAAGTTCTTGCGTCCCCAGATCACGATGATGGGCGCGATGGCGATAAGCGGGATGGTCTGGCTGGCGATCACGTACGGGAGCAGGCCCTGCTCGAGCCGCCGCCATTGGGCCAGCGCCAGCGCGATGGCCATGCCGATCACCAGTCCCACCAAGAACCCGGCGAAGGCCTCCCGCAGAGTGAACACCGCCTCGTCGAACAAGATGTGCACATAGATCCGGTCTTGGCCGCCGGGGGTTTCGCCGAACTGGCCGAAGATCTCGGCCACCGGGGGCATGTTCAGATCATCGGTGCGGGGCAGAACCGACCCCACCACCGGCCAATCGTGCTGGGCGTCGTCTATGGACTGGCCGAACGCCTTGTAGCCGGTGTACAGCCCGGCGAGCAGGCCCAGGAACACCACGAAGGTCACCGTTTGGCGAACTACCCGCACCACGGTGTCGCGGCGCTGCTCCTGGGCCGCTTGCTGCTTGATCCGGTGCTCGCGTACTAGGGGATCGTCCGTAGCAGCCATGGTGTCGGTGTTCGGCATACCGCTGCGTCCCTAACCGCCCATCGCAGGGATGATCCGCTGGCCGTATGCGTTGAGGGTCTCGTCTTTCTGGTCGTGCATGAGGTAGATGGCGAACTGATCCACGCCCAGCGCTTCCAACTCGCGCAGCCGGGCCAGGTGGGCGTCCTCGTCGCCGAGGAGGCAGAAGCGGTCGATGATCTCGTCGGGCACGAAGTCGGTGTGATCGTGGCCCGCTTTGCCGTGCCCGCTGTAGTCGTAGCCCTCTCGGCCGGCGATGTAGTCGGTAAGCGCTTGGGGCACGCCCGCCCCCTGATCGCCGTAGCGGGCCACCAGGTCGGCCACGTGGTTGCCCACCATGCCGCCGAACCATCGGCATTGCTCTCGCTGGTGCTCGATGTTGTCGCCCACATAGGCGGGCGCGGCCACGCAGATGTACAGGCTGTGCGGATCGCGTCCTGCCTCTTCGGCGGCTTGGCGAACTGCGGCAATGGTCCATTCGGCGATCGCCGGATCGGCCAACTGGAGGATGAACCCATCAGACTCGCTGCCGCACAGGTGCAGCGCCTTGGGACCATAAGCCGCCATCAGCACCTTGAGCTCCGACTCTCCGGCCCACGGGAAGTGCTGCTGGGTGTCGTTGTACTCGGTCTTGCGGCCTTCAGCCAGGTCTTTGATCACCCGCATGGACTCGCCCAACGTGGCCAGACTGCGGGGTTTGTGGCCGATAACCCGCATGGCGGAGTCGCCCCGGCCGATTCCGCACACGGTGCGGTTGCCGAACATGTCGTTCAGCGTGGCGAAGAGCGACGCAGTAACCGTCCAGTCCCGGGTTCCGGGGTTGGTGACCATGGGCCCGACGATCATGCGGTTGGTGGCCGACAGCATCTGGCTGTAGATCACGTAGGGCTCTTGCCACAGCACATGGCTGTCGAAGGTCCAGCCGTAGTTGAAGCCGAGCGTCTCGGCCCGCTTGGCCAACTCCACCACCCTCCATGCCGGAGGATCGGTCTGAAGAACAACTCCGAAATCCATCGCTACCTCCTCATCCAATCGGACCTATCACTCATTGGTCGGAAAGCCCAGATCAACTGTGCTGGTGGCGGGATCGGGCCATCGGGCCGTCATGACCTTTGGCCTGGTGTAAAAGCGGATTCCCTCGGGGCCGTACATCGTGGTGTCGCCGAAGAGCGAGTCCTTCCAGCCGCCGAAGGAGTGGTAGCCCACCGGCACGGGAATGGGGACGTTGATGCCCACCATGCCCGCGTCGGCATCCTCTTGGAACTGGCGGGCCGCCCCGCCGTCCCGAGTGAATATGGCCGCCCCGTTGCCCCACGGATTGTCGGCAATGAGCTGAACCGCCTCGGCATACGTCTCGCACCGCACAACGCTGAGGACCGGACCGAAGATCTCGTCGCGGTAGGCGTCCATCTCAGCGGTGACGTTGTCCAGCAGCGACACCCCGAGAAAGAAGCCGTCGTTGTCGAATCGGATGTCGCGGCCATCCACCACCACGGTTGCTCCCTGCTCGGCGGCGGAACCGATGTAGCCGGCCACCCGGTCGCGGTGCTCGCGGGTAATTAGCGGCCCCATATCCGATGCCGAATCGGTGCCATCGCCGATCACCAGCTTCTCCATGCGGAGCTTGATGGCCTCTACCAAGGGATCGGCCACCTCGCCCACCGCGGCCACCACCGAGATGGCCATGCAGCGCTCCCCGGCGGAACCGTAGGCCGCCGACACCGCCGAGTCGGCGGCCAGTTCGATGTCGGCATCGGGCAGAACCACCATGTGGTTCTTGGCCCCGCCCAGCGCCTGGACCCGCTTGCCGTGCGAAGTGCCAGTGGCATACACGTAGCGGGCAATCGGTGTGGACCCCACAAAGCTGGCCGCCTTCACGTCGGGGTGCTCCAACAGCCGGTCGACCGCCACCTTGTCGCCGTTCACCAGATTGAGCACGCCAGGCGGGAAGCCCGCCTCCTGGAACAGCTCGACAATGAACATGGGGGCCGACGGGTCGCGCTCAGAGGGCTTGAGCACGAATGTGTTGCCGCAGGCGATGGCGTTGGGTGCCATCCACATGGGAACCATGGCCGGGAAGTTGAACGGCGTGATACCGGCTACCACCCCGAGCGGGCGACGCACCGTGTAAACGTCGATCCCGGTGGACGCCGCCTCGTTGTGGCTTCCCTTGAGGTGTTCGGCAAGGCCACAGGCGAACTCGATGTTGTCGATGGCCCGGGCCACCTCGCCCAACGCATCACTGTGAACTTTGCCGTGCTCGGCCGTGAGACGCCTGGCGACCTCTTCGGCGTTGTCCACCACCAGATTCCGGAAGGCGAACATGAGGGTGGTGCGCCGGGCAATCGACACGTTCGACCATTCTTCGAATGCGGCCTGTGACGAAGCCACCGCGGCATCAACCTCCTCGGCCGATGCCAGCGACAGCCGGCCAGTCTGTTCGCCGCTGGCCGGGTTGAAGACCGGGGAGGTCCGCCCGGAGGTGCCGGCCACGGCTTGGCCGCCGATCAAATGATGGATCTCACGCATTTCTCCCCCTCTCCGGCGTGGTCCGAGCCTTAGATCAGATAAGAGCTGAGACCGCGGCGCAGGTATTGCCCGTCGCCCATGGAGCCCAGGTACTGGTTGTTGTCGACGATGACCCGGCCCCTCGACAACACGGTGTCGACGTGGCCGTTGACCTCGATCCCCTCATAGGCCGAGTGGTCGATGTTCATGTGGTGGTTCTCCACGCTGATGGTCCAGGTTGCCTGGGGGTCGTAGATCACCACGTCGGCATCGGAACCGGGCTGGATGATGCCCTTGCGGGGGTAGAGGCCCATCATTCGGGCCGGGGTGGTAGAGCACAGCTCCACCCAGCGGGGCATGGTGATTTCCCCGGAGGCCACCCCCTGGAAGATCAGGTCCATCCGGTGCTCGACGCCCCCGATGCCGTTGGGTATGGCCCGGAAATCGCCGACGCCCAGCTCCTTCTGCTCCTTCATGCAGAACGGGCAGTGGTCGGTGGCGACCACGGCAAGGTCGTTGGTGCGCAGCCCTTTCCACAGCTCGTCTTGGTGGTGGTCGTGGTGGGAGCGGATCGGCGTGGAGCACACGTAGGCCGCGCCGTCCCAGCCCTGGTCGAGGTGCTCTTCGAGGCTGAAGTACAGGTATTGCGGACAGGTCTCGGCGAACACGTTGCCGCCGTTGTTGCGGGCGATGGCCACCTGCTCCAGCGCCTGCTTGGCCGACAGATGCACGATGTAGAGGGGGGCGGCGCCCACCTTGGCCAGTTGGATGGCCCGATGGGTGGCCTCCGACTCGAACTCGGCCCGGCGCACGTACCCGTGGTTCACCGGGTCGGTCTCACCCCGCTCGTAGGCCTGCTCGGCCAGCACGTCGATGGCGATGCCGTTCTCGGCGTGCATCATCATGAGCCCGCCGTTGCCGGCGCACTGCTGCATGGCCCGCAGGATCTGGCCGTCGTCGCTGTAGAAGACGCCGGGATAGGCCATGAACAGCTTGAAGCTGGTGACCCCCTCGTTCACCAGCAGGTCCATCTCTTTGAGGGCGGCGTCGGTGACGTCGCCGATGATCATGTGGAAGCCGTAGTCGATGGCGCACCGGCCCTCGGCCTGCTCCATGCGAGCGTCGAAGCACTCGCGCACGTCGAGCCCATAGCTCTGGGTGGCGAAGTCCACGATGGTGGTGGTGCCACCCCAGGCGGCGGCCCGGGTGCCGGTCTCGAAATCATCGGACGCGATGGTGCCGCCGAAGGGCAGCTCCATGTGGGTGTGTACGTCCACCCCGCCGGGCACCACCAGCTTGCCGGTGGCGTCGATCACCCGATCGGCCCCGTTCTCGGCTGACAGGGCCAGCTCCGATCCCGGTTGCAACACGGCGACGATCACCTCGCCATCGATCAGGACTTCGGCCGGATCAGCCCCGGTCGAGCTCACCACTGTGCCGTTCTTGATCAAAATGGTCATGGTTTCTGCCCCCTATTCGTCCTCAATGAAGATGGTCATGCCTCAAGTCTGCCTGTCGATTTCCTCAATGGTCTCGAGAATGGCGCTCACGCCCTCGTCGATCTCCTCCTCGGTCACATCCAGCATCGGGGTGATCCGAAGGGCGTTGCCGTACAGCCCGCCCTTGCCCACCAGAAGCCCCCGCCGCTTGCACCCTTCGAGCAGCTCGGTGGCCCGATCGGCGTCGGGCTGGATCGAGCCCGGCGCCACGATCTCTATGGCCTGCATGAGGCCCTTGCCCCTCAGCTCGACGATCCACGGCGTCTGCTCGGCCACTGGCCGAAGCGCATCGGCCAATCGCTTGCCCATGCGCAGGGCGTTGCCCTGGAGGTCGTTTTCCCGCACGTAGTTCAAGGTGGCCAGCCCCGCCGCCGTCGACAGAGGGTTTCCGCCGAACGTGGAGAAGCTCAGGGCCTTGATCGTGTCCATGATCTCGGCTCGGGCCACGATGCCGGCCAGCGTGATTCCGTTGCCCACGCCCTTGGCGAAGGTGAGCATGTCGGGAACGATGTCGTGGGCCTGGTAGCCCCAGAAGTGCTCGCCGGTGCGCCCCCAGCCGGTTTGCACCTCGTCGGTCACGAACAGGATCCCCCGGTTGGCCAGCACTTTGTGCATCGACCCGAAGAACCCGTCGGGCGGGGTGGCGAACCCGCCGACGCCCTGGATGGGCTCGGCGATGAGGCAGGCCGCCGACCCGGTGGTCATCATGTCGAGAACCTGGGTGAGGTCGTCGGTGCAGGCCTCGGTGAACTCGTCGTCGTCCAGACGCCGGAAGGGGCTGCGCAGCTGATACGCCCCGTGGACGAAGTGTACCGACAGGCCCGACAGCGCGGTCGACGACCAGGAGGAGTGCGAGGTTATGGCCTGCGCGGTGAACGAGCGCCCGTGGTAGCTGTTGCGCATGGCCAGCACCTCGTTGGACTTTCGATAGCTGGTGGCCAGCAAGATGGCGGTGTCGTTGGCCTCGCTCCCGGAGGTGGTGAAGAACACCCGGGCGTCGGGGATGCCGCTGATGGCCGCGATCTCCTCGGCCAGCTCAATCATCGGCTCGCAGAGGTACAGCGTGGAGGTGTGCAGCACCTTGGACGCCTGCTCCTGGATAGCCGAGGTGACCGCGGGGTTGTTGTGTCCCACCATGGTGGTGAGCACGCCGCCGAAGAAGTCGAGGTACCGGTTCCCCTCCACGTCCCACACATAGCTCCCCTGGCCGCGCTCGATGCTGATGGGCTCGGCGTAGAGCGGCTTGACGTAGGAGGGGAGAATCGCCTGGTAGCGCTGGTGCAGATCGGCGTTGGTGGTCACGGCGGTGGGCTCACGCCTCGGTGAGGGGCCCGTACATGTCGGGGCGGCGATCGCGGTAGAAGGCCCACTGCGCTCGGGTCTCGTCGATCATGGCGAAGTCAAGGTCGCGGATCACCAGTTCCTGCTCCTGGTCTGATGCCGGATCCTCCACGAACTGGCCGCGCGGGTTGGCGAAATACGACGTGCCGTAGAAGTCGTTGTCGCCCAGCGGCTCGACGCCCACCCGGTTGATCGCCCCCACGAAGTACATGTTGGCCGCCGCCGACGCCGTCTGCTCCAGCTTCCACAGATAGGCCGACAGACCCCGGCTGGTGGCCGAGGGGTTGAACACCACCTGGGCGCCGTTGAGGCCGAGGGCGCGCCACCCCTCGGGGAAATGGCGGTCGTAGCAGATGTACACCCCGACTCTTCCCACTGCGGTGTCGAACACCGGATAGCCGAGGTTGCCGGGGCGGAAATAGAACTTCTCCCAGAAGCCCTTCACCTGGGGGATGTGGGTCTTGCGGTACTTGCCCAGGTAGGTGCCGTCGGCGTCGATGACCGCGGCGGTGTTGTAGAGGATTCCCGGCTGCTCCTCCTCGTACATCGGCAGCACCAGCACCATGCCGTGCTTGGCGGCGATCTCCTGGAATCGCTTGGTGGTGGGCCCGTCGGGGATCGCCTCGGCGTAGCTGTAGTAGTCGGTTTCCTGAACCTGGCAGAAGTAGGGCCCGTTGAAGAGCTCTTGGAAGCACATCACCCGGACCCCCGCCGCCGCGGCCTCCCCGACATACTTCTTGTGCAACTCAACCATGGACTCCTGATCACCAGTCCACGCGGCCTGCACGATTGCGGCTCTGACGACATCGGACATGGGGCGCCTCCCAAGCTGGTTTTGCTGCGCCTTCTGGGGGTTAAATGCCCGATGGCGCTGACTTAAGGAATAAACCGCCAATTATTATCTAACTCAGCACTCCGCCGCAAGAACCTCTTCAACCATCCTGGGAACCTCTCGAAAAGCGCGCTCTCCGCCGCAACTAGCCTCCCTCTACTGCGCCACCTATCCATATTTGGTAGCCATATCCCTGTTGCCTCTCCACTTCATCTGCAAAAGGAATCGTCAAGAGTAAGCGGACAGCATCTGGAGACCAGCGGTTTGATGCAGGAATACTATCGACTGTAACGTACGGCATGTCGATATTTGCAGGTCCATAAACCGGAGTAAAGGGTTGCAATCGGCGAACAGATACAACTCTAGATTCTGAATCCAGTATTGCCGCAAACGCCTGCAACTCACCTATGTATTGCTTTCTAATAAAATCTTCCAAATCTGGATGCGAGTGTGGAACTTCAAGGCGAGCATAAAAATCTCGAAACTCAAAAAGATCTGCTTCTGCTAGATGGCCGACAATAGAGGCATTGTCGTACACTTCTGCAAACTCATGTTTAAAATATTGTCTTCTGGGCAAATTCCAAATGCCACGATGATCTAAATAGTCTCCTGGATCCACGCCAGCGAATCGTTCTGAAGCATATAAGTGCGCGAACTTATCGCCATATATATATCCACTGTCATAAATATCCAAAAAAAATGCCCGCGTCAGGTCAACGCCTTCGGCAAATTCTGCATTGACTTCAAAAACAAGTTCATGGACAGATACATCGTGTTCTGGTATTGCTATCTCAAAAGGGGCTCGCTCACCTGGTTGAACCGACAACGGCCAATACCATTCATCTCCTAGCGCGTCACCGTTAGGTGAAGTGACAGCAACTTTTACTTTCTTGGCAATTTGCTTATCAGACAAATTCCTTACCAGCCCCCTAACTAAATTACCAGTCACCAATACCGAGTTGACTTCCACAATAATTTGATTTGTGGGAGGGATTCCCGATTGATATTCGCCGTATTTACCAATAAACCCAAGCGGATAGGTGTAATAGTAAGGTGCCTGGCCAATCAATTCCCATTCCTCCATAGTAAAGCCACCATCTGCGCTACAATAACTTCCGTGGCCATTAAGAGGCACTTCGACAAGATCACGAGTTAGAGAAATCGCCTCATGGCTGACCCCACCCCACCATAGCCTACTTTCCTGTACTCTCATGCTCTGTGTAATGTCGCTCGCATGAGTGGCATCTATTCCCATAAAGTTGCGATTCGGAAATTGCGTTATAGGGCCACGGGGCCGCAAAAATCCTATGAATATTTTATCAATATCTTCCTCTTCCCGATATCGCTGCAAAGTGTTTACTGGAACAAAACTACGAGCTATCAACCGATCATTTGTATCCACTTCCTCCAAAATAGAGTAGGGAATAAGTTCCCGCAAATCAATGACTTCAGAACCTTCTACAATAGCTTGAAATATCCTTAGCTCTTCCAAGGTATCTGGAGGTCTCTCTACTTGATCAATCTCTGCTACTGTATCTGGAGCATAATATATATCTGCGTAGTTGTATAAAGAAATTTCGCTTAACAGCGGTTCCACATCTCTATTAGCCATAAACAAGGCTGGATATAGCGAGGATATAGCCCCGATGCTGTGAAATGAATATTCCTTACCGTAAGGCTTCATCCGCTTGTAAGCCTCTAGTTCATATATTCTTTCGTCATGCACGAGAAAATTATGGCCGGTCTGATATAGTCGTAAGTACTCTGTTTCGTCAGCGTTCAAAGTAATGGCCCGTCGGTAATCTGGCCTAGAAGACATGTTTGCGGAAATTATATGTTCAAGATTTGCCCAAGGTTCAAGTCTTGGCAAAAAACCTTCCGACTCTGCGGGAATGTCAACAACGCTATCAGGAAACCAGTTGATACTGACTTCAAATGGTGCGTTTTCACCTGGTTCAATCGTAAGAGGCCAATAGAATTTAGATTCCCTGTCTCCGTCCTTCTCTCTTAGCGCAACTGTCACATTTCTAGCGTACAAGCTGTCTGAAGTGTTTCTAATCAGACCTCTTACAATACAGCCTTGACGCGCAATGGAATCGAAAACTAGTACAGCCTCCTCTTCTGCTTCAGAGTTAAGAGAGGAATGAAGGTCAGTCTGGCTGTCATCTGATGAAACAGCGCTTGTTTCTCCCCAGCTATCTCCTTCTTTTCCCATTATCTCGTTGCCTGTAACAACATCAAATTCCAAATCAACAGGCCCTTCTCTCGGAGGAGCCGAAAACACCTGCACTTCTGATGTCTTACTACTGAAAGATTCAGCTTCAGGAGTATGCGGTTCTCTATTTTCGTCGGATGTGGAAAATTTGCTGGTTACTTCTTGAGAGTCCATATCTTGCGTATTTGCCAAATCACCGTTAGGAAACTCCGGTGTTGCGTTTGGTAGCAACAGAGTCGAGGTTGAAGTAGGTTTCTCTTCTACTGATTCCAAACTAGATGAGCCTGTAGGTACGACCACCTCGGCAGCAGGCTCTTCAATTTTATTTTGAGGAATCCCCTCACTCTGTGATTCAGGCAGTTTAGAACTGCAGCCGGCCATCACGACAGTCGTGATGACTGCGGCTGCAAGCGTGGTCATCCAATTTGAGGCCCAGTTGCCTTCGCTCTGTGCCGCCTTGGCTCTAGATCTGACATTCATGGCACGTTCATACTTCTACCCAATTACAAAAGACTACAGATTGCCCAAAGAATTTGAATGCATCGCAATGCTCAACTTGCAATTTGTGTCTATCTTCCGTGGTCCCACTATCCCGGAAAGGAACTGAGTCATCGTACCAACCTTCAACGATTGTGTTCCCATTCATGAAACTGTGATTTTCGATCTTTTCCCCAAATGGCTTGTATAATTCTTCTGCACAATCCACAGCTGCCTTTTTTGGGTCTTTAGACTCAGGTGACATATCCCGTCCAGGGCTACATCGGACTTCCTCAGATGCTTGTACGGCCCTGTAAAGGGAATTGCTATCGGAAACAGTATCAGAAGGCCATTCCATGTGGCCGGAACTTCCTGATGGGCTAGGCCACGTCTTCGGCCATACGGCATATCTTGTCCCAGTGTTGGGGTCTGTAAATGAGATAAATGCCTTAGCTAGAGGAGTTCGAGGAGACTCCTCACCAGTCTTGTCGTCGTCGTTGACTTTGCCCTCAGCAATTTCCGTATCGTATAAGTAGCATGGAAATGACACATGGTTTGAGCTCCACCGACATGTCCGATCTTTGGTCCCGCCGTCAACTGTTCCAGCTTGGGGATCTAGTTGGATGTTTAACTTTGGTACTTGGTAGATGCTAGTTGAATTGCCTGTATATACCCTCATGCACTTATCAATCTCTAGCTCCTTATCTTCATCATCATCTTCCTTCCTTTCTTGTTCATCGCAGGCAGACCATGTTTTCAACGCCAGCCAAAGTCCCGCATTACCGGCTGGTGCTTTACAAAGGTGTCTTAGCAAGTGAGCAGCCACTGGAACACCGCCGATTCTGATATCTGCGCGCTCAGCGTGGTTCTTTGTTCTGATGTCATGCCATATGTCTAACTGCCACAGGCCAACCCCAGGATTCCAATGGGCTCTCAATTCCCCCGCCTCGGTCATCCGGGAATACAGCCTTATATTTATACTTTCAGTTTCTCCGTTGTGTGTTTGATACTGCCGATCGAGGTGGTCCCATCTTGAGAGGGTCATGGGCGATGGTGCGTTGCTCTTGCTGTGTCCGCTCATTAGTTCGCGGAGTGGAATCATGAGCATTATTGCTGCAAGTTGTGTCTTGGTGAATGTTGTGCTGGGATTGCCGCACGACACACTCTCTGTTGATGTCGGATTATTATTATGGTTTGCGATTGCTTGGCCGGCGGCGTAGAGGACTCCTTTCACGGTTCCTATGGTGAAATAGTAGTTGCCGGTTCCAGTGATTAGGCCGTCGGGTATCTTTGGGAGCGTTTTCATGTTGCAGGTGGCACTTGTAGTCCATCCCATGGGGGTCCAGGCCTGGACTGCTATTTCGTAGGTGGTCTCCTCGGCGAGCCCGGTGAAGGTGTGGGAGGTAGCGTTGGTGGCGATCCATTCGGGGTCCGTTTGTTTCCGGTCGCGGGCTATGCGGTAGTAGGCGGCTCCGTTGTCGGTCCAGCGCACGGTGCCGTCGGTGTCGGCGGCTTGTGGGCATTGGTGGACTTCCAGGTCGGCGGGAGCGGTTTGGCAGTGGGGGACGTGCCCGAGGACTTGCCAGCTCTGCCCGCTGTCGGCGCTCTTCCATACTGTAATCCAGTAGATAGTGTTCGCCTGGAGGCCGGTGAGTGTCGCTTCTGTGGTGCCTTCGGCAAAGGTCTTCGTTCCCACGTATTGGAAGTTGCCGTTCTGGTCGATGAGCGTTCTGGCTATCCGCCATTGGTAGTCACCGTTGGGGTCTTCCCATTCGATGTCGATGGTGCTGGTGGTATTTGCCTTGCATTCGACCGTGGAGGTGGTGTGATCGTCGGTTGCGTCGCCGCTCTCAGGCTTGTATTCCACCCCGTTGTCAGATGCCTCTTTGGCCTTGGCGATAGTGCCCGCCCTGAGCTGCACGGTGTATTGCATGCCGGGTTTGAGATCGGTGAAGGTGTGGGAATTGCCAGCGGACACCACGATCTCCCACTCGCCGCCCTCCGAGGCCCCAGACGCGCCCGATGAGCCCGCGGGGCTGACTCTCGCTAGGTAGATCTCTGCACCGTCGACGGGTTGCCATTGGATGGTGAGGGTGTTGCCCCCGGTGGTGTGCCCGGTCAGCACTGGGGTGTCGAGGTGTTTGGTGTGGCAGCGGGACGCGGGGTTCACTTTGTGCCATTTCTCGTCTTTTCCGTACCACCACAGGTGGATCTCATAGGCTGTGCCTTTGGCCAGACCGGTGAACTCGGTGCTGTTCCCCTCGTACACTGTCCTGTAGTTGGCCCAGGAGCTGCCGGTCCAGATGGCCGCGTACCAGTACTGGGCCTCGTCTATGAGCGCCCATTGGAGCACGACGCTGTCAGACGTGGTCTGGTCGCAGTCCACCCCGAACGCCGAGGTCACGCACCGGACCGTCGCAGCCTGCCCCCAGCCCTTCTCGCCGCCCGACTGCACGGTGACCGTGTGCAGCGTGCCCGCCGCCAGCCCGGCGAACACACGGACCACACTTGCCGCATCGGGGGCGGGCTCGATGTCGTCGGTCCAGGCCCCGCCGCCGATCCTCGCCCGGTACTTTGTCGCCCCCGCCACCGTCGGCCACGACACCGACACGCTGTTTGAGGTCGCCGTACACGACAGGACCGGCGCCGCTATGTCGGCCAGGGTGGTGCAGTACACGCCCGCGAAGTGCTGGGCCTTGCCGCCTTTGACCGCCAGCACGCTCACCCAGTACCTCGTGGACGGCACCAGACCGCCGAACACCACTGTGGTGGATGCAGTGCGCATCTCGGTCTGCGCGCTGTTGGGCACGGCCAGCTGGACCTTCGCCGAATAGCCGTCCGCGCCCGCCACCTCATCCCAGGAGAACCTGATCTGGGTAGGAGAAGCCTCGCACTCCAAGCCTGTGGGCGCCGGCAGGACCGACGCCGGAGTCGTGCAGGTGGCCGTGCCGGTCTGGCCCCAGCCCGCGGTGTTCCACCCCTGCACCCGCACCGTATAAGCCGTGGAGTCCGCCAGATTCGAGAACACATGCGACAGCCCCGAAGCCGACGCCCACCCGCTGCCCCTCGACACCCGGTACCGCGAAGCGCCCCTGACCGATTCCCAGCTCGCCGTGATCGTGCTCGCCGTCGCAGTACAAGACACCGACGGCGCCGCAGGCGGCGCCGTCGTAGTGCACACCGTGCTGGGATGCACCTGGTTCCAAACACCGGTGGGCGACGCCCGCCACCAAAAGAAGAACGTATAGTCCACATTCGCCGCCAACCCGGTGAAAACCGTCGACAGCGTCGATGCCGCCAACGCTCTGCCGTCCACATACTGATTCCCGACCGTCGCCCGGCCCACATACCACTGGTGAACCCTCGAATCGGCCCTCCAATACAGCTGAGCGCCGCTGCCAGACACCGCCCCGCAAACCGGCGGGCCCACCGCGGTGGTGCAATACACCCCCGAGTAATACTGGGCCACACCCCCCACGTTCGAGTGCACCCCGATGTAATACCTGGTAGAAGACGACAGGCCCGCATACACCGCCGTCGTCCCAGAAGTCGTCCTCACCGTCTGGCCGCCCACACCCGACGCCAACTGCAACTTCGCCGTGTAATTGTCCGCCCCGGTCACCGCGTTCCACGAGAACACGATCACCGAAGCCGTCACCGAACACGACAACCCCGTCGGCCCCGGAAGAATCTGGGCGCTCCCGCACACAGATCTACCCGCGCACATCGCCAAACCCCCGAACCCCTCAGGCGCAGGACCCTCCACCGCCTCCACCTCAACCGGCGCCTCCAAAAAACCGCCCCCGAACACATCCGCAACCGGGCCCGGCTCCCCGTCCTGGCCTGAAACCGGACCGGGCATGCCCGACTCGTCCAAACGGCCCAAATCCTCATCCAACGGGCCATCCAAAGGAGGCGAACCCGGCTCCGCCTCAACCTCTGCGAACCCGTCCTCCCCGCCCCCCAAAACCCCGTCAACCTGCCCCGCCACCAACCCGCCCCCAACACCCAAAGGAGGCTCAGAAGGAACCGGAAAACCCACCCCAGACTGCGCCCCAACACGCACCCCCACCCCAACCGACACCAACAACCACACCACCACCACAGCCCACAAACGCCTGCCCATACGCCCAAATGCTACCTACAGCCGACCCAACCCCAACGTCACCCCCAGCAGATCCGGCGCAACGACACAGTTACCCGCCTCGCCGGAGCCGCCGCTAGTTCCATCCTCTAACTGGGGGCGGAATATCTACTTCCTAGAGCCCTCGCCAGCCAGAACCCGGTCTAGCTCGGCGTGCATGTTCACGAGGCGGGAGTCGAAATCCCCCAGCACCAGCTCGTCGATGCCGTTGGAGGCCATCCCGGCTTGCACCCGCCCGATGCCGTCGAGGTCTTGGTTCACCACTTCGGCGATGACCGTTCCCTCAGGGAAGTGAATCATCTCGGGGGGTGAGCCGGAATTTGCTCGGTCTCCCAGCCGGTGGAACAGCCAGAAGTCGAAGTGGGAATGTCCAGTGTGATCGCCAGGGCGAGCCCGGAAGATGGTGTACATGTCGCTGTGTACGTTCAGCACCACGTTGGGAAACACCAGATAGTGGTAGTCGTCGAGGATCTGTTCGTCGGTGTAGTGGCTGAAGTCCACGTTTTCGGCCGCCGCTCGGTCCCGCACCAAGCCCACCGCCCAGTCCCGAGCGCTTTGGCCGGCCAGGTCCACTTTGTCATGGGGCTGGAGCCCCAGCATGGTGCTGTAGTTGTCCACAAAGGCTTGGGCCACCTCTTCTTGGTCGGCATCCGGGAATCGGGGCGAGCCGATCCCCAGGGGGATCTTCATCATGGAGTGGCCCCGGTCCCATAGCTCGTAGGTGGTGTTGAGCGCATCCATGAACCCCCGCAAGCCGGGGTGCAGCCCTTCCAAGTGGTAGGCCTCGTTGAAGGCGTCCACCGTGGTCTTCCAGTTGCCGCCCAGCGGGATGGTCCAGCAGGCCGTCAAGCTCCGCTCCCCCAAGTTGAACGGGGCCAGGGTGTCGGGCACCGGGTCGAGGAACTCGTCGAGGTCGGGGCCGTCAGGAGACGGGTTGATGAACACCATCTGGTGCCAGGTGCCCAGCCGCACCGGGGCCAGAGACAGGTTCTCGTTGGCCACCACGCCGAAGTGCTTGCGGTACACGATCTCCTTCAGCGACCCGTCGAGGCCGTAGCACCAGTCGTGGAACCCGCAACGCAGCTCGTCGGCGTTGCCCTTGCCCTCGCACAGTTGGAATCCCCGGTGGCGGCAGGCGTTGTGAAATGCCCTCAGCTCGCCGTCGTGGTCTCGCACCACCAGATAGCTCTGGTCGCCGATGCGGTATTCGAACCAGTCGCCGGGCTCGGCCACATCGCTGGTCAAGCAGGCAAGCTGCCAGGTGGACGGCCATAGCCTCTGGCGCTCCAGCTCGGCGTACTCCTCCTCCAGATAGCGGCCCTTGGGCAACCGGGCCGGGGTGCCATCCCCGTTGCCAGATCGGAGCCGATAGTGGTCCAGGTCGATGCCCATGGCGCGTCCGGCGCTACCGGGTGCCGCGCACCAGCCGGCCGGGCCGGGCCCCGGTGTCCTTGCCCTGGCTGCGGGTCACCTCGCCGGCCACAACGGTGGCCACATAGCCATCCGCCTGCTGGTCGAGCCGGCGTCCCCCGGCGGGCAAGTCGTGTACCACGCGAGGAGAGCGCAGGGTCAGCGCCTGATGGTCGATCACATTGGCGTCGGCCCGCTTGCCCACTTCCAGCGTTCCCCGATCGCCCAGCCCATACAAGGAGGCGGTGTCGTGGGTCTGCTTCTTCACCACCCACTCCAGAGGGAGCTGCTCCCCCCGGGTGCGGTCCCGGGTCCAGTGGGTGAGCATGAAGGTGGGGATAGAGGCATCGCAGATCATGCCGCAGTGGGCCCCGCCGTCGGACAGCCCCGACACCCCGGCGGGGTGCAGCAGCTGCTCCCGGATGACGTCGTGGTTCTCCTCGACGTAGTTGAACATGGGCAGCATCATCAGGGCCCGGCCGTCGTCCTCCAGGGAAAGGTCGTAGAGCATCTCCAGCGGATCTACCCCGCGGGCCTCGGCCATGGCGGTCACGGTGCGATCGTGGGTGGGCTCGTAGTCGGGCGGGTCGCCGATCACGTACAGCTTGTGGATCATCGAAGCCACCATGCTGGGCATCTGATCGAACAGCACGCTGGGGTCGGGGGGCAGGTCGTCCTCGCCCAAGATTGCCGACCGGATCGCCGGCTTCTTGAGCTCAGCTACGAGCTGGTCGAAGGGCAGATGGGCCAGCGACGCAAACGTGGGCCGCTTGGCGAAAGCGTGGTTGGTCTGCAAGCCGATGAGCATCCCGAAGGGACGACCAGCGATTTGGGGATACACCCGGGCACCCTTGTCCACCGCCCGCATCGACTCGTCCATCATCTCCCGCCACAAATCGGGAGCGGCCTCCACCTGCAACAGGGCGAACGACACCGGCACGTCGAAGTGGGCCGACAGGCGGCGCATCCAGTCCATCTCCTTGGGCGGTGCCACCAGATCCAGCCCCGCCGCACCCGCCGGGGCCAACTCGAACACCCCGGATCCGGCATCGGCCAGCGCCCGACCCAAACCGAACAGCTCGTCCTCGGCGGCAAAGGTGCCCGGCACCGGCTCGCCGTCGATGGCCCGGTGGCCCAGCGTGCGAGATGTGGACACGCCCAGCGCACCGGCCTCGATGGCCTCGCGCACGATGGCGTACATGGCCTCGATGTCGTCGGGGGTGGCCGGCTCGTTCTTGGCCCCTCGATCCCCCATCACGTAGCCCCGCACCGCGCCGTGGGCCACCTGAGCGGCCACATCGATGGCCAGCTCGCGCTGTTCGACAACATCGAGGTACTCCGGGAAGCTCTCCCACCCCCAAGAGATGCCCTCGGACAGGGCCGCTCCGGGAATGTCCTCCACGCCTTCCATCAGCTGGATGAGCCAGTCCTCTTTGCCGGGCTGCACCGGGGCGAACCCCACCCCGCAGTTGCCCATCACCACGGTGGTCACGCCGTGGTTGGACGACGGCTGGAGCATGTCGTCCCAGGTCACCTGCCCGTCGTAGTGGGTGTGGCAGTCCACAAAGCCGGGGGTCACCAGCAGCCCGGTAGCGTCGATGGTCTCAGCGGCCTCGGGGGCGGGACCGCCACTGCGGTCCACCACGGCCACCTTGCCGTCCCTTACGCCGATGTGGCCGACAAACCGGTCGGCACCGGTCCCATCCACAATGGTGCCGTTGGCAATCACCAGATCCAGCACTGCTCTTCCTCCCCAGTTTGTTACTTGGCGTTGTTTCTTGCGTCTGCCGCTAGTTGGCGGCTCCGGCTCGGAGCAGCTTGCCGGGACGGGCCCCGGTGTCTTCACCATTGCGACGGGTCACTACCCCGCTGACCAGCGTAGCGACATAGCCGGTGGCCCTCTGATCGAACCGGCGGCCTCCGGCGGGCAGGTCGGCCACCAGCTTGGGCGGATGCAGCGTCAGGTGCTCGTGGTCGATCACATTGATGTCGGCCTTCATGCCCGACTCCAGCGTGCCCCGGTCGGTGAGGCCGAAGAGGCGGGCGGTGTCATGCGACTGCTTGCGCACCACATACTCCAAGGGGAGCTTCTCGCCCCGTTGGCGGTCGCGAGCCCAGAAGGTGAGCAGCCAGGTGGGCATGGAAGCGTCGCAGATCGCCCCGCAGTGGGCCCCGCCGTCGGACAGCCCCGATACTCCCGACGGGTGCAGGAACATCTCCCGCACCGCGTCGGCGTTGCCGTGGCTGTAGTTGAGGAACGGGAACAGCAGGAGCGCCCGACCGTCATCCTCTAACAGCAAGTCGTAGAGCAGATCCTCGGTCTCCCGCCCCTGAGCCTCGGCGATGGCGGCCACCGACCGCTCGGGACCGGGCTCGTAGTCGGGGGGATCGCCCAACACATAGATCCGATGGAGTTGGGTGCCCATGTACTCGGCGAACTGATTGGTGAAGGAGCTTTCCTCCGACAGGATGGCGGCCTTGCGCTCAGGCCGGCGCAGCTCGGCTACCAGCTCTTCGAGGGGCAGCTCGGCAATCTCGGCGAAGCTGGGTCGGCTGCTGAAAGCGTGGTTGGTCTGAAGCCCGATCAGGATGCCGTTGCACCGAGGCGCAATTTGGGGATGGAGCTGGGCGCCCTCGGCTACCGCATCGGCCGACAGGTCCATGATCTCCCGCCACAGCTCGGGGGCGGCGTCCACCTGCACCAGAGCGAAGGTCACCGGGCGTCCGGTGGCGGCCGACAGGCGGCGCATCCAGTCGACTTCTTTGTGGGGAGCGGCCAAGTCCTCGCCAATCACTCCGGCGGGGGCCAGCTCGTACAGGCCGTGCCCCACCTCGGTGAGCGCCTCGCCAATGCCGAACAGCTCGTCCTCGGCCGCATAAGTGCCGGGAACCGGCTCGCCGTCGATGGCCATGTGGGCGATGGTGCGCGACGTGGAGAACCCGAAAGCCCCCGCTCGCAACGCCTCAGCCACGATCTCGCGCATCTGGTCGATGTCGGTGGGGGTGGCCGGCTCGTTCTTGGCCCCCCGCTCCCCCATCACATAGGCCCGCACCGCGCCATGCGGCACCTGACAGCCGATGTCCAGGGACAGGGGCTTGCGCTCCAGGGCATCTAGATACTCGGGGAAGGTCTCCCACTCCCAGGTAATGCCCTCCGACAGCGCGGCACCGGGGATGTCTTCCACCCCCTCCATGAGCTGGATGAGCCATTCCTCGGTGCCGGGACGCACCGGGGCGAATCCCACCCCGCAGTTGCCCATCATCACGGTGGTGACCCCGTGGTGGGCCGACGGCTCCAGGATCGGATCCCAGGTCACCTGGCCGTCGTAGTGGGTGTGGCAGTCCACGAATCCGGGAGTCACTACCAGCCCGGAGGCGTCGATGACCTCTTCGCCCTCCAGATCGGGGTTGCCGCCCGGGTATACCCCGGCAATCTGCTCCCCGTCGATGGCAACATCCCCAGTGAACGGCTCACCACCCGTGCCGTCCACAATCAAACCGCCCTTGATCACCAGGTCGTGCATGACGCCATGGTAGATGGTGGCGTACTCCCACCGCCGAGCCGACCCGATTGCCAAGGCCCGCTTGAATGCGTGGAGCACCTGAATTCAGGTGAAGAGCTCCATGAACTGACCGGGCCAGGTGAGTACCACTCGATGCTCTTTACAAAGATCGACCCAATACTCGGCTGCAGGACGATGCTCCACCGCAAGCACCGGCTGAACGTTTTCGACTCCGGGCCAGTCCAGCAAGTGGGCATAGTTGAGAACCTGTCCCAGCCCCAGGCGAAGCTGTTGCACCTCATTGTCTTCGGTAAGGCTCTTCACCTCAGCCACAAATACCGTATCACCCTGCTGCCACGCGACATCGAACTCCGGATCAGGATCTGGACGATCGGGACTCCGTGGCTCTAACCCAGCAGAGCGAACTGCCTCTGCCAATTCGTTCTGCACATTCTTATGAGCTTAGGTTCCCCTGTCTTTGAGGTCAGGGGCAACCTCCCACACCTCTTGCTTCCCAACTGTTTTCTGCGGCGTAGTCTCTCGGTAGGGAACACCACCTTGGCTTCGACCTTCTTTTGAATTCCTTTTGAATTCTACATCTAAGTCAGAACCAGTAACCATGATTTCTCGGAGTCTTCGGAAACACGAATGATAGCTTTTCTCTCCCCCAATCAGAAAGATAGTCGGTTGTCTTGAAAGATGCTTGTATAGACTCTTGTCATCGACAAACTCGCGATCGAAAATCTCGCGCGGGAAATCCTCGTCATCCCATTTGACATCGATGCGATGATGAATCTCCTTGTCTAAACCCCCACTTACGCTGCTTTCGTAATAATATTCCCTAGTGACTACTCCCAGCGAGAATATATTAGCAGGTTTCTTGGGCTTTGGCTTCCAAGGCATGGCAATCAAGTCACCCGATTTTATCTCATAACGAAATATCTTGAGCAACTCGAAGCCACTGGCCCCTCCATTTTGATGATCTGCTCCATACACTGATTGAAATAACTTTCTCAGTTGGTCCTCACTTTTCAGTGGAGTCAAATCTGGGAACTTATCCGTCCAACCGGTAACAGCTACATTATTTTCCTTTACATACTCCCTAATGAAGGTTGCATACCCTTCGCCATGCCTCCAATCAGCTCCACTGCCACGGACCACCCACGCTTTGGGAATATTGCTCATCGGTTTGAATCTTTCCCTGCTCTGCTGCCGGACTTCTGAGGCATAGGAACTGTGATCATCTCTTGCATCTTCGTTATCCGCTCTAGCTCTATCCGAGGTCGTGGGAGGCGACTGCTAGGGAGTGGGTGATGAGCTACTTGTCGGCTGGGCTATTCGTCGTCGAGGCCGAGCACGCGGCGGCTAAAGGCAGGATCGTCGAATTCCTCCGGCCACCCTTCTCCATCGGCATCAATTCCATGACGCCACCGCGTCGCTTCCAGCTTGTCGAAGTCGATTCCACACATCGGACAACTACCTCGACGGACCTAGCAGATTATGAGGATCTAGCAGCCGACCCGGGCCGAATGTGGCGTTCCAATCCAGATCCTGACCCACTGCGGCACCCAGATTCTCGACAAGCTCCGGCGTCGGCCAGGTGCCGCCGTCTTCCATCTCATCCACTGCCGACTTGGCAATGCCCATCTTCTTGGCCAACTGGCGCTGGCTCAGCCCTGCTTCAGTCCGCAGCCGATACACCAAGCCCCGAAACGTGGCCACCAGGGCCTCATCCTCATAGGCCTGTCGCGCAACCTCTGTCATTGACCCACTCCTCTCGTCTACCCAAAGAACATTTTCACTCATCTCTCACCTCCCGTTCTTGCTGCTCTCTCATACTCTGCTGCATTGCCCGCCGTGCCCGCTCAATCTGCTTCCGCTCCCTCTGCTGGGTTTTCGTGAACACAGTGAGCAAGACAATCCGGCGCTCTGGAGCAATCCAGTAAGTGAGCCGAGTCGCATGCCCATGCAACCTGAAACGCAGTTCCCGCAGCTTACCGTCCAGTTGTCGGGTATAGGGCTCGCCCAGCATCGGGCCCTCGTGCCTCAGCAGTTCAATGTAGAAATCCACTCTACTCCGCGAACCTTCATCCAGGGCGCGGTGCCAGACTCGCACCTCTGGTTGCATTTCCACTTCCCCCCAGGGAGCAGCGGGCACGACGGGTCTCCCGTTCGAACCTCGAAGAGGGGGAAGGCCACTACCCTAACAGGTCTTCGGATTGTTTCCCGGCACCAAATGTGAGGTTCCCTTCGAGCCTCCGTGGCAGTCAGCGCTGGGGTAACGTCGGGGGATGGCTGAGATCATCGTGTACCACAACCCCGGTTGAGGCAGTTCCCGGGGCGCGCTTGAGATCCTCGAGTCGCGGGGCGTCGAGTTCGACGTCGTCCAGTACCTCAAGAACCCGCTGAGGCGGGTCGACCTGGAGCGGTTCTTGGAGCTGCTGCCCAACGAGCCCACTGATCTGGTGCGGGAGGACAACCACTTCAAGGAGCTCGGGCTGAACATCGGCGACTATCGGAGCGCCGGTGCGGTGGTCGATCTGCTGCTGGAGCACCCCAAGCTGATGCAGCGTCCGGTGGTGGTCCGCGGCGACCAGGCCGTGATTGCCCGCCCCTCCGAGCTCGTAGAGGAACTTCTGTGAGGCCACTTCCATGATGGGCAGGGGAGGTTCATTCGAACACGCTGCTGTGGCCCGTGCTGAAACCAAAGCACGGCGACAGCACGCTTCCGGCTCATCTAGGCGCTCGAAACCGCGAAAGACCCCGCTGGGCGACGACGAGTTCCCCGAGGGCGCGACCATCGTGGCCGGGCCCGAGGGCAAGCCGTATCCGGTGGCCGCGGTGTGGAGGCGGGCGCTGGCCCGGCTGATCGACGCCATCACCGTGTTCTTCATCCAGTGGATGCTCACCGTGATCCAACTCCTGTGGTTCATGGACGACGTGTCCAACCGGTGGCAGCCCGAGCCCTGGGGCCGGGCCACCGCTGCCATCTTGGGCTACATCTTCTTCCACTTCGTATACACGATGGTGTTCCTGCGCTGGAACGAGGGCCAGACCCCGGCCATGGATTTGATGAAGCTGCGGGCCGTGCGCACCAAAGACGGCAGCCACCTCGGTTTGGGCCGGTGCGGCGCCCGATGGCTGGTGGGCGGGGTGTCGTGGATTGCGCCCCCCGTGGTGCTCGGCGGGATCATCGTGAACGCGGCCACCTACCTGACGGTCCCCTTCGATCGCCGACGTCGTACGGTGTCGGACTGGGTGGCGGGAACCACGGTCATCGCCTACAACCGCGACAAGGAAGACCCCGACGGGGTGGCCGAGGAAGTACTGGACGAGTTCGGCCAGCCGATGTCGGTACGGGCCCAGATTCGGCGCAAGTACGGGATAACCGGGCTCTTCGGCGGCATGGGGGACTTCGGCGGGCGACGCGGCAATCGACCTCCGCCGAGCCGGGAGAGGTCCTAGGCTTCCCAGATGGATTGAGATTCGCCTACCATGTCAGCCAGTTTGAGGGCAGTCCGTAGACGACGGGGGGAAAGCCGTGGCAGCTGAGCGTCCGCTCTTGGAGGTGGAGAACCTCCGTACCTATTTCGATACGCCAAGAGGAATCCTGAAGGCGGTCGACGGGGTGAGCTTCACGTTGGACAAGGGCGAGACCATCGGCATTGTGGGTGAGTCAGGTTCGGGCAAGTCGGTGCTGGTGCGCTCGATCATGAACATCTTGACCAGCAACGCCATCATTCCCGATGGCTCCGAGGTGTTCTTCGACGGCAAAGACACCCGTAACCTGAGCCGAAGCGAGGCCAAGCACTTCTGGGGCACCCAGATGGCAATGATCTTCCAAGATCCGATGACCTCGTTGAACCCGGTCAAGAAGGTGGGCATCCAGATCACCGAGTCCATCCGCTACCACCTTGGTGCGTCCAAGCAGGAGGCCATGGAGAGGGCGCTGGAGCTCATGGTGCAGGTGGGCATCCCCGAACCCCGCAAGCGGCTAAAGGAGTATCCCCACCAGCTGTCGGGCGGGATGCGCCAGCGGGTGACCATCGCCATCGCCTTGGCCTGCAACCCCAAGCTGCTGATCGCCGATGAGCCCACCACTGCGCTGGACGTGACCGTGCAGAAGCAGATCCTCGACCTGCTGGCATCGCTCCAAGAGGAGTTGGGCATGGCCATGATCCTCATCACCCACGACTTGGGCGTGGTGGCCGGCCGAGCCCGTCGCATCGGGGTGATGTACGCCGGAAAGATGGTGGAGACCGCCGACACCACCACGCTGTTCCACCACATGAACCACCCCTACACCGAGGCGCTGTTCAAGTCGATCCCCAGAGTGGAGCACCAGAGCCACACCCGGCTCGACGCCATCAGCGGCCGCCCGCCCGACATGGTTCTCGATCTGGTGGGATGCCGGTTCGCCCCTCGGTGCCGCTACGCGCAAGAGCAGTGCATCACCAGGGAGCCGGAACTGTTCGACACTGGCCAGACCGGACACCGCCAAGCCTGCTTCTACCCGGTGGGATCACCAGAAAACGCCGAAGCACTGGCCGCCAACCAGGCAACGGGAATAACCGCCGCCGGTCTCGACCTGACCGCCGCCGCTGTCTCCTAGTCCGGCGATCGCAATCTCGAGGAGGACTCACTAATGGCTGGAACTGGCAAAGTCCATATGAGGGGCGAGGAAGCCCTGATTTCCGTCGAGGATCTGGTGATGGAGTTTCCCGCCGGACGTCGGGCCGTGGTCCACGCCGTGTCGGGCATCAGCTTCGACATCCTCGAAGGGGAGACTCTGGGTTTGGTGGGCGAGTCGGGCTGCGGCAAGTCCACCACCGGACGGGCGATGATGCAGTTGCCCTCGCCCACGGCGGGATCGGTGCGATTCGACGGCGTGGAGATGACAGAACTGTCCAAGGAGGATCTGCGCCGCACCCGCACCCGGATGCAGATGATCTTCCAAGACCCGATTTCGTCGCTGAACCCCCGGCGCAAGGTGAAGGACATCGTGGCCGAGGGCCTGTCCATCTGGCACAACGATGCCGGAGACACGGCCGTCCAGAAAGTGAACGAGGTGCTCGACGCAGTGGGGCTCGACCCCGAGGTGGTGTCCGACCGCCGCCCCCATCAGTTCTCCGGGGGCCAGTGCCAGCGCATCTGCATCGCCCGGGCCCTGGTGCTCGATCCCAAGGTGATCATCTGCGACGAGCCGGTGTCGGCGCTGGACGTGTCGGTACAGGCCCAGATCTTGAACCTCTTGGAGGAGATGAAGGAGCGCTACGGGCTGACCCTGGTATTCATCGCCCACGATCTGGCTGTGGTCAAGAACGTGTCCGACCGGGTGGTGGTGATGTATCTGGGCAAGGTGTGCGAGGTGGCCGGGCCCGACACTCTCTACGCCCACCCCGCCCACCCCTACACCGACGTGCTGCTGGCCTCCATCCCGGAGCCCGATCCCGACCATCCGGTATCCGACCGCCAGATCGAGGGCGAACTGCCGTCGCCCATCAATCCCCCCTCGGGCTGCCGCTTCCGCACCCGGTGCGAGAAAGTGCAGGATCTGTGCTCAGAAGAGGAGCCTGAGCTCCGGGAGGTCGCCCCCGACCACTACGTGGCCTGCCACTTCCCCAACGAAGTCCCGGTCAGCGTCAACGGCGACGGCAGCTAGCTCCGCCCAGCAAACTCAGAGTCTGTAGCGGCTCAACTATCACGGTCGCCTGAACTCAGAGTCTGTAGCGGTAAACGTTGGTGTCTCGGATCTCAAAGCCGAGACGAAGATAGAGGCGGTTTGCCGCTTCCCTCGACGGGCGGGAGGTCAGATCCACGGTCACCGCCCCCGCATCTCGGGCCAATTCCAGCGCCGCCTCGTTGAGCGCCCGACCCACCCCCTGACCCCGAACCTGCTCGTCCACCACCACGTCTTCGATAATGGCCCGCAACCCGGTGGGGATGCGCACCAGCACCAGGGTGAGGCTGCCCACGATGACATCCTCGGAACGGGCGATTAGCAGCCGGGTGGCATCTGAGGAAGCGATGGATTCCAGGGCCTCGGCCGACGGGGGCGGGTTTGACGACGAGAGTTGGGGAGTGAGGCGCTCGAACGCCTCCACCAGATCTGCGGTGGCCTCGGTGGCCTCGGTGGCCTCGGTGATCTTTACCGCCATGGGGCGAGACTACCGGCGCGAGATGAGGTTCCCCCGAGCGGGGCGATAGGTTGGGCGAGTGACGCTGATCAGCTGGGTGGACGATTCCCCACGCAACCGGCCAGCCCTAGTGGCTGCCTTCACCGGCTGGAACGACGCCGGAGATGCCGCATCGGGGGCGCTGGCCTGGTTGGCCAGCCGCTGGGACACCACCGAGGTGGCCACGTTGGACCCCGAGCCGTTTTACGACTTCGCTGACACTCGCCCCCGGCTTCACTTGGAGGACGACGGCTCCCGGTCGTTGATCTGGCCCAGCAACGATCTGATGGCGGCCACCGTGACCGGCGCCGAGACACCCGACGGGGCCGACACCGAGTTGGCCCTGCTGGTGGGCACCGAGCCTCAGCTCAAGTGGCGAACCTTCGCCCAGCAGATCGTGGACATGGCCCAGCGGCTCGACAGCCCGCTGGTGGTCACCCTGGGGGCGCTGTTGACCGACGTCCCCCACACCCGGCCCACCCCCATTTACGGCAGCAGCGACGATCCCGAGATGGCGGCCCAACTCGGCCTCACCCCCTCCAGCTACGAGGGCCCCACCGGCATCGTTGGGGTGCTCCACAACGCCTGCGCCACCGCCGGGCTGCAAACCGCCTCACTGTGGGCCGCGGTGCCGGGCTACGCCTCCGAGATTCCCTCCCCCAAGGCCTCCCTCGCCCTGGTGCGAAGGCTCGGAACCCTGCTGGACCTCTCCCCCGACACCTCGGAGCTTGAGGAGATGGCCGAAAGCTACGAGCGGCACGTGTCCGAGCTGGCCGACCAAGCCGACGAGACCTCCGAGTACATCGCCGAACTGGAGAGCGCCTACGACCGGGAAACTGAAGAGAACGGCGAAATAGAGGAAATGCGCTCCACCGACCCCGGCGAGTTCGTAGACCAAATAGAGCAGTTCCTCCGCGACCAGCGAAGCTGACTACCATCGCTGCTGTGGAACAACACGATGAGGCTGTTCCCGAGGTAGACGATGTCGTAGATCTCGCAGGTCAAGTCCGAGACATCACGGTCAGCGGTCTTCCAGAAGGGTACGACTTCAAGGCAACCCGTTACGCCGACGTGATCCTTAAGGAGGCGTTTCCAGGCCGATTCCGCGACCTGACGAGGGCACTGGAGCAATTTAAGCCAACCCTTGATGAGCTGAGATCAGGCGGCGGCGGTAGAACAGTCTTCGTCGCCCGGTTCGACCAGTCTTTGGCGGACCAACAAGAAGATGGGCAGACCGTCTGGGGGAAGCAGAACATAACCATCGAGAAGGCCCTCGGGTTCGAGGGGAATGTGGCCCCCGTCTCAAAGGTCCGGGGGCACGAGATCGACATGTTCGGCCTCGGCTCCTTGGAGCAGCCGCTACCTGGAATAGCCGTCGAGATGGAGTGGAACAACAAAGACCCATTCTTCGACCGAGACCTCATCAACTTCCAAGCGCTGCACCACGAGGGAGCGATCGCCGTAGGAGTGATCGTCACGCGAAGTGTCGACCTTCAAGATCTGATTTCAAAGGTCATTCAAAGCAAAGACGGTGGCTTCAAGTACGGAACGTCAACCACTCACTGGGACAAGCTGGTCCCGAGAGTGAACTTGGGCGGCGGCGGTGAATGCCCGCTGCTTCTCATCGGGATCCGCCCCGAGAAGATCAAGGGCATCGAATTGGCCTACCAAGTCCGAGAGGTTCTAGACGACGCAGAAGGCCTAAAGGCCAATTGGCGAGAACTGGAATATTCGAGTTGGAGCGAGGCGAAGTCTGATTATGACGAACTCAAGAACGAGGCTTTTGCGCTGATGCCGCCCGTCTCAAGCGAATAGCACTTCGTCATCTGTCGGCTCAGCTGTAGGCAGGGTAGAGCTGGCCTCGCGGAGTGACCTCCTCGTCGGCCTCAAGGCCCCAAGACACCCAGTCTGGCCTGGAGTAGCGGGCAAATAGCTCCAGATATGGCCCGGGAGAGCAGTCTTCGATGATGTCGTACTGCTCATCAGGCTTGCGGGAATGCTCCCGCTTCCGAGTCTCAATCATGTTTACCTGGCGACGGCCGGGGGGCAGCGTCCTCATGCTGCCTCGCACCCCGAACAAAATCAGCTCGGTCACGTTGCGGAAGTAAAAGCCCACACCTCGCCCGTCCGGCCCGCCATCCTTGCGCCGCTTCGCCCACACGATGTTCGACTTGTAGGTAAAGCCCCACGACTCCAGGACCTGGAGGCCGTCAGAGATAAGCGCATTGGGCACCCACAGATAGAGGTGGGCGTTCTCAGTCACGACCTCCGAAATCGGTAACGCCCGAATCTCCGCCGTCGTCATAGTGTCGTATCGGGATAGACGGCGATGCTCAGGGGCCACCTTCCCGGTGCGATTCATAAACCGCCACGGCGGGTCAGCCAGGATCGTTGAGAACGGCCCCCCGTCCACGCGGCGCAACTCCTCGGCGGCCGACACAGTCCCCGTCGCCCGTTCAGCAGCCGCTGCCAATTCTTCCCTCGACTTTGGCATGACACGAATCTCGTGCCCAAGCACCTCAGCCAGGGCAGCCACAGTAGATATCTGAGGATTGTGGCCGTTCCCCGAGAACAACCGCCGTACAGCCGCCGGTTGCGTCCCAGCCAACCGAGCCAACTCCGTCTTGGACAACCCCGCCCTCCGACGAGCCTCATCCAGTTCTTTCAACAACACCTTCGACTCCATCCGAATCCAACCGTAACATCTGTGTTACGCCTCCTTGGGTATTTGCAGGCCGCCTCCTCGCGCCGATGAGAAGCGGCACACTACTCGGACTCAATGACAGTTCCGTCGCCAATCGGCCCAGTAGGCACCCGCGAACTTGGGACTGCCTCGACGAGATGTTGATCTAGCCAGTCGATGTTGAATAGCCGAGGGCCGGGTTCAGGTCAGCCCGTCAGCCTCGCAATCTCGACAGACTTGCGAATCTGGGTTGAATGGATTGCTTCTGTGGCATGCAGGACAAACATCGTTGCTGACGTGGGTTTGACAGCCGCATCTGTTGCAGGATCGACATCTCCGACCCGAACAGAGGTCGCACCAGCCAACGTCTCGCTCGTCGCCACACCATTGGCAGAACTCTTCCCGGGTTTTCCAAGTGGGTTCTACTTCTTCAAGAATCGAGAGTCCAAGGGTGCTCCGCCGGGACGACATGACCGCCACGGCGAGACCCTCGTCAACGATGGCTGTGTCGCAGAACATTGAGTCTTGACCACCCAAGCCAAACCGAAACACATCGCTCCGTGCAGTGACGGCATTCTGCAACGCCCGATCTAAGGCACCACCTGGCTTGACGGTGCTGCCACGAGGCCAAGAGGTCAGCCAGTTGGCAGCCACAAACCACACTTCCCCCCGGCACCTGATCAATACGACTGCCGTTTTGATATTGGAGTAATCGGCGACCCGAACAGCAAGTGCTGCCCAACTGGCAGAAGACAACTCATGAAGCCTCAGGACATGCCTGGGGGTCACTTGATCTCCGCCAACCACGTCGTCCAGAAGCTGGGTGGGAACCAAGAGCTCACCAGCGAATCGGTGGCAAGCTGCTTCTTCTGCGAGGACCGGATCTCCTCTGGCTCCCGCTATCAGATCTAGGTCATCCAACAACCCGTAGTCGACTGTGTTGACGATGTGATGTCCGAGCTCATGAAGAATCGTAAACCTGTCATGAGCAGGATTTCCGGATTCCGAATAGAAGATGTGCTGCCTGCTTGGGTCGACAAATGGCTCGTAGTACCCATCGACTGAGCATCTCTCACCGTCGATTCTTACGAACGGCAGTTCGTAAACATTGATCGGTTCGAAATGGGCCTCGACCGCTGATGCCGGATCCTCGTTCCTCAAGTCGTCAAGGGCGTCTGTGGGCACAAGCTCAACCATCTTGGCTACGACCGCACGAACGTCCTTCCCAAACGACATAGGTTCAGAGCTACCCGTCTCCAAGGATCAAGGAATACGCATCCAGAAGACGCCGCCAATCTTCCTCCGTTGGATCGCCGGTACTTCTCCTCGGCGCGGAAGCCATTCCGACCATCAAGCGCGTCCTCATTTCGTCAGCTGAGACACCCTGTGACTCTGCTAGACGGTCTGCGACTTCCAGAAAGCGGTCAGTGCGTGTGAACGCCTGAAGCGACGACGGCGCGTCGGCCAGGACAAGCTCAGCGGGGTCGAAGCTGCCCTCTGGAACCTCATCCCCCAGAATGTCTGATAGAGATTGCTGAAGCGCCCCAGAGATGGCCCGCAAAGCATCGAGGGTTGGATTGCCATGTCCTCGCTCAAGGTTCGATACATACGGGAGTGAGAGACCGGAATCCTCTGCAACCTGTGCAAGGGTCAGCCCTAAGGCCATCCGCCGTGCCCTAAGCCTTGCCCCCAAGCTCTTGATGTCCGCTGTCGCATCTTCTGCCATCAATTTATCTTAGCAGCATAATGATGCCACAAAATTCTTCTCAGACGAGCTATACTGTGGGTGTACCCCGATGGTCGAGGTATTTCGACAAAATAGAAAGGGGTGCCAATGAGCACCCATTCCGACAACAAGGGAAGGGGCCTGATCCCATTCACCATCGACGGTGTTCCCTACGAGACCGACGACCTCAGCCAGCGGGCTTCCCAGCTGCTGAAGCTGGCTGGTCTGGACCCTGCTGGGTTCGACCTCGGAGAAGTCGAGGGCAAGGAGCACCTGAAGACGACATGGTACAAGGAAGACGAAACTGTGTCAGTCCATAAGAATGCGCGTTTCGTGTCGAGGCGTCATAGTGCACCGGTCGCCTGATGCAGGCGCAGGTTCAGGCCTTCGTCGAAGCGATGAACGAGTTCGGCCTCTGCCCTGAAGTGGAGGCCGAACTCGTCATCTGCCACTTTCGCCCTGCCGCAGGAGCCCGAGCGAACTGCACCTTGGCAGTAGGAGTAGCTACGGATGAGCTAGTTGGGTGGCCCCAGGTGCCACCTCACTGGATCCACCTGCCAGCCGACGTCGAATTCGCCAATACAAACAGCAATGCCTCATCGAAATCAGGCTGGTTACAACACAGCCGTGACTGTCCAGGATGGGGGGACGCGCCACCAGCAAGATGTTGGATGGCGCATCTGCAAACCGTGCTGAATGAGGTGATCCAATGACTCGGCACGTCTCGGTAGCGATGACCATCAAGGTCGAGCAGGAACTCCTAGACCTGCTTATTCGACCAGATGGCCAGGAGGATCTGTGCCTTGCCACATACCGGCCCTCCACTGGATCGACCAGAACGACCGCACTGATCAGCTCGGTCATACCTCCGACCTCCGATGATCGCCGCGTCCATGGCAATGCAACCGTAATGGGTCGTTACGTCTCACGCGGTGCCGAAATCGCTCGCAAGGAGAACTGTGGCCTAGTCCTGCTTCACAGCCACCCTGGAGGCTCTCAGTGGCAACCAATGAGTGCTCTAGACCAGGAGGCCGAGGCAAGCTACGCCAATCTCGCACGAGAGATAACTGGCCTATCACTGGTCGGGATGACTCTAGCGACAGAAGACACCACTTGGTCTGCACGACACTGGGACACGGGAACCGGAAGAGAGATTGATTGCACACATGCTGACAATGTCAGGGTGATCGGAGATCGCCTTGCTGTCTCTTGGAATAACGCACTCATCCCTCCGCCCCAGACAACCCACAGTCAACTACGTACGATCAGCGCATGGGGAGAGCGCTGCCAGGCCGACCTAGCTCGACGCAGAGTCCTCGTAGTGGGAGCGGGAAGCGTTGGACTAGACCTCGCAGTTCGACTAGCCGCGTCAGGACTATGCCGGATCACCGTCATGGACTTCGACATTGTCGAAATCCACAATCTTGATCGCCTCATCGGAGCCACACCGCGTGATGCTCGTTTGATCCGCCCAAAAATCCATGTCGCTCTTCGCCAGGCCACAACCGCGGCTACCGCTGACAACCCCAACATCGAAGTCTCTGCCCTCTCGATCTGTGAGCCCGAGGGCTTACAACTAGCGCTAGATCATGATCTGATCTTCTCTTGCGTCGATCGACCCTGGCCCCGTTCTGTACTCAACTCCTTGGCGTACACCGACCTAATACCCGTCATCGACGGCGGCATTGCAATTGACCCTCTTGAGAGCGGCGGAATGCGCAACGCCACCTGGCGGTCCCATGTCATTAGGCCCGGTCGGCCATGCATGAGATGCAATCGCCAGTTGGACCTCGCCAAAGTAATCCCTGACATGAAGGGGCTCTTGGATGACCCCTCCTACATCGCGAATGCTGAAGCCTCAGCCCTTCCATCTACCCAAAACGTTGCGACGCTCTCCGTCAACGTCCCAGCCGGCCTGTTAGCCCAATACGTCAGCTTCAGCGTCGCACCGGCGGGGTTCGGAGACCCTGGCCCACTCCAGTACTGCCTTAGTACGCATACTCTCGACCACCTACAAGACAAGATCGGCACCTATTGTCCTGTCGAGCCCCAAGAAGCTGTAGGCGACCTGCGACTTGATCTCACCGGCCGCCACCTAAGGGCCGAGCAGCAACGCCAAAAGGCCAAGTCGGTAGAAGTGCCCATCCGCCTGCTTCGCTGGCTCGACAACCGAGTGCAGAAACTGCACTCATGGCTGGACCACACAAATTGAGTCAAGGAACCACATGCTCTTGCACATGGGACTAGGTCAACGAGTTGCCAGAACAACTGGCTAAAGGAGAAACAAGATGGAATACAAGAAAGCCTTTCCAGGTTGCTTCAGGGTCATCTTGGTCATCATGTACCTGGCAATTCTGGCTACCTTCTTCACCATAGTGATTTCCACAGATCCTCCAAATGCGTCTGAGGCCGAGGATTGGTCGCGGGCTGGCAGGTGGACAATTGGCATCTTAGTCACACCATTTGTCGCTCTCATGGGCACGTACGTTTGGGCACAATCAAGAGTCAAAGTGTCTTCGAGAAAAGTGTCACTCGTCTCGTTTGTGTTTCCCTCCTTCGGGGCAAGCCTTGTAGGAGGGGTGACCTTTCTGATGCTGTACGAGATATCCGAAGACAGCGTCCATGCTGCTCTCGGATTGTGGTTTTCCGTGTCTGCCCTTATCTCAATGCTTGCCGCGGCATTGACTGTTGTACAGGTTTGGGATGTATCTCGAGCGAAGGACTCCTATGCAAATGCTGAAATCGAGAGTTAAGTCGTTTTCGCGACCAGCGCAGCTGACGATCGCGGCCAAGTTAGGAAACGGCCGGGGAGCTCAGCCTTCGTGGTTGCCGCGCCAGGGTGGGGTGCGGGGGTGGTCGAAGAGGAACTCTATGGGGTCGCCGCGGATGGCGGCGAAGGAGTGGGACAGCCACCAGTCGCTGCCGTGGACTCCGTTGGGGAGATTGTCGGGGCCGAAGAATCCAACGTCGCTGCACTCCAGGGGGTGGGGATCGAGTTGGCCGCCCACCGCCCGGCACAGGAACACCATTGAGTACATCGGCACGGTGGTGAACCCCCGCCGCAGGCCGTCGTGGATGGCGATGGGCCGCTCCACCTCGCAGACAATGCCGGTCTCCTCCAGCACCTCCTTCACCACCACCTCTGAGGGGGAGTAGCCCACGTCGGCCCAGCCGGTGGGGTACAGCCACACCCCGGAGTCGGCCCGCTGCACCAATAGGATCTCGCCGCAGTCGTTGCCCACCACCGCGCCCACCGCCACCTTGGGGGTGACGTAGCCGGGCACCCCGTCGCCCACCGACTTCATCCACTCGGCCACGAAGTTGTCGGGTGTCCAGCCCGTGCTCAGCGCGGCGGCCATGTCGGCGGCCACGTGCAGCACCTCCTCGAACCGCTCCTGCTCGTACTTGTTGTCGGTGAAGGCCAGACCGGTGCGGGCGATCCCGGCCAGAGCCTCCGACCACCGCCTCAGGTCGCCTTCCCCTACTACGGCCCGGCCTTCGTCAGTCATAGCCGCTAGATGGTCCCAACCGCCCTCATACCCGGGTAGAGCAGGTATCGATGGCGTGCTGAAGGGCCAGATTGATCTCGTTGATGTGGTCTGGATCGGTCACTTTGTTGCCCTCGCCGTCGCGGACGTAATAGGCGTGGACCACATCCCCGCCCAGGTCTTGTGCCTTGGCGCTGAGGATGTCCAGCCCAAGCTGCGACAGGGCGCTGGTAACCCGGCTCAGCAGGCCGATGCGGGCCTGGGCGGCCAGCTCGATGATGGTGGCGGTGGAGGAGGATTCGTTGTCCACGCTCACCTTGGGGGCTATAACCGGCCGGGGGCTGAAATCGGGCTCAACCTCGTAGGTGCTAATCCGCTCGGCCAATCGGGCTTCGATCGCCAATCGGCCAGCCAGGGCCTGCTCCACATAGGCGGTGACCTGGGACCAGTCGATCTCCAAGCCCAAGGTGCTCTCCACCTGGAACCGCTCCAGCGCCATCCCGTACTCAGAGTGGGCCGCGGCCAGGAGCACCCGCAGACCGCTCAGAGCCAGCGCCCCCGCCACGCGAGAGAACATGCCGTGCTGGTCGGGGGCGATCACCAACAGGGTGTCGCCTTCGCCCAGCACCAATCGCTCGCCGGCCTCCATCAGCCCCCGCTGCTCGGGGGTGGGGAACCGGGAGGTGATCTCGTCGATGTCGCCGCCCTCCATCACATGGGCGCAGCGGGCCACCAGCTCGCGCACCAGGCTGGCCTTCCACTTGCTCCACGCCGACGGGCCAGTGGCCACCGAATCGGCCTCGGTCAGCGCTCCCAAAAGGCGCAGGGTCTCCACCGAGCGGGCCTGGCGGGCCACGTCGGCAATGGTGTCGGGATCTTCCAGGTCGCGCCGGGTGGCCACGTCGGGCAGCAGCAGATGGTGCTCCACCATGGCCACCAGCACGTCCACGTCGGTGGGCGGGTACCCCATCCGGTGGGCGATGTCGGCCACCAATTCCATCCCCACCTCGGTGTGGTCGCCGGGATAGCCCTTGCCGATGTCGTGGAGCAGGGCCCCCAGAACCAGCAGGTCGGGACGGTCCACCCGGTCTACCAGATCGGCGGCCAAAGCGGCGGCCTCGCACAGGTGCCGGTCCACGGTGAACTGGTGGTAGGCGTTGCGCTGGGGGCGGCTGCGATTGGGCGCCCACTCGGGCAGGATGCGCACGAAAAGGTCCATCTGGTCCAACGCCTCGATCACCGGTGGGGCGGCGGCGCCGGTCAACAGTGTGTCCACGAACGCCTTGCGGGCTTCGTCGGGCCATTGTTCCGGCATGGGGGCCATTTGCTCTTGAAGGCGCTCCAGGCTGTTGCGGTCCATTCGCAGCTCATGGGCGGCAGCCGCCCGGGCCAAGCGCAGAGCAGTGCAGGGATCGGCGGCATCAGCGTCGGCGGCCAGCACCGCCCGGCCCTCATGCACCATCACGCCGACATCTAGCTCCGTGTTGTTTCGGCTGGTTCGGCGACGCAGCCGGCGACGCCACTCGGGGGGGAGCTCGGAATCCCGCAGCCAGGCCCATATCTCATCGCTGCGCCAGGCAATCGACCGGGCCGAGCCGGCGATGGCGCCCATCAGCTCATCGGCATCGGAATAGTCCAGCGCGGCGGCCACCCCGTCCTGCTCTTGGAGCAGAAGCTGGTCGCCGGGGCGATCGGTGGTGCGGTGCAACTCGACCCGAGCAGCCAGGATCACCTCGTAGTCGGCCCGCAGCTCGCGGCTGTCGGCTTCGTCCATCTCGAACACGCCCTCTTCGGCCCACCGAAGCGCATGCACGTCTCGCAGCCCTCCCCGCCCCTGCTTGAGGTCGGGTTCCAGCTTGAACGCCACCTCACCGCAGCGCCGATGCCGCTCGGCCACCCGCTGGGCCAGCAAGGGGAGCCACCGCCGGGCGCTCCGACGCCACTGGTTGGCGTTGTCGGCAGTCAGATCGGCGGTCAGATCGGCATCGCCCGCAACATGGCGGGCATCCAGCAGCGATGTGGCCGTGTCCAGGTCGGTCTTGGCCAAATCCCGGGTCTCCCGAGGTGTTCGCGCCGAATGGCCGAGCTTGAGACCCTCGTCCCAGATGGGATACCACAAACGGGGGGCGACCTCGCCGATGTCAGGGCGGTCGCGGTGCAACAGCAGCAGGTCGATGTCGCTATAGGGGCACAGCTCAGATCGGCCGTACCCGCCCACCGCCACCAGCGCGATGCCCTCGGGGTCGGCCACCTCGACTGAGAAGATGCCCTGGAGCCACTCGTCTACGCGCCGGGCCAGCGCACGGCACAGAACCGCTCCCACCATGGCGCGGTCGGCAAGCAGCTCGCCCCGGCGCAAAGCGCCTGTCCCGGCCTCGCCAATCGACACTGCCCGCCGAGGCTAGTGCCCTACCGGAGCGATGGCGATGCAGGACTAGGCGCCCATAAGGGTGCCCAGGTACAGGCTGACCACCTTGGGATCGTCGAGGAGCTCTTGACCCGTTCCGGTATAGGCATTGGTGCCCTGGTCGAGCACATAGCCGCGGTCGCAGATCTCCAGGCACCGCCGGGCGTTCTGCTCCACCAGAATCAGCGACACGCCGCGCTCTGCAATCCGGGTGACCTGTTCGAACACCTCGTCCTGGTAGGCCGGAGAGAGCCCGGCCGAGGGCTCGTCCAGCAGCACCACCTTGGGATCCATCATCAACGCCCGACCTATGGCCACCATCTGGCGCTGGCCCCCCGACAGCCCGTCGGCCCGATGGCTGCGGCGCTCGGCCAGAAGGGGGAACAGCTCGGCCACCGCCTCGAACCGCTCCTCGAACGTGTGGGGCCTCTGGAAGACCCCCATCTCCAGGTTTTCCTGAATGGTCAGCCGAGGGAAGACGTTCTCGGTCTGGGGTACGAAGCCGATGCCCCGGGACACCAGTTCAAAGGGGGCCACTCCGGTGATGTCCTCCTCGCCGAGGAAGATGGAACCCGAGCGAACCTCCACCAAGCCGAACACGGCCTTCAGCAAGGTGGACTTTCCCGCCCCATTGGGGCCGATGATCCCGATGACCTCGCCGGTGTGCAGCTCCAGCGAGCAGCCGTTCAAGATGTCCACCCCCGGCAGATAACCGGCCACCACATCGTGGGCCCGCACCAATGGGGTCAACCGGCCCGGCCCGCTGCCCCCGCTCACCGCGCCGCCCCCGCTCGGCGCCGCCCCAGGTAGGCGTCGATCACCTGGTCGTCGTGGATCACCTTCCAGGGCGGCCCCTCGGCTATCACCCGGCCTTGGGCCAGCACCACCACCCAGTCGCTGATGCCGGTAACCACGTCCATGGCATGCTCTATGAAGACCACGCTGAGCCCTTCGTACACGAGCTGGGTGATGTGGTGCATGAGCGACTGGGCCAGTGCCGGGTTCACTCCGGCCATGGGCTCGTCCAACATGATCAATACAGGGTCGGCCATGAGCGCCCGGGCCACTTCCAGCAGCTTGCGCTGGCCCCCCGACAGCGTGCCGGCCAGGTCGTCGCGCATGTGCGCCAGGTTGAACCTCTCCAGCAGCGATTCGGCCCGCTCGGTGTTGGCCTCCTCCTGTGGTCGCCACCTGTTGGGGAACGGGGCCGCCCAGAGCTTCTCGCCCATCTGCCGGGGAGCGCCCAGCAGCACGTTGTCGATCACGGTCAGCTTGGCCAGCGATTTGGTGAGCTGGAAGGTGCGGATCATCCCCTTTCGGGCCAGCACGTCGGCAGACGGATTGGTGACCGCCTCCCCGTTGAACGACCAATGCCCGGTATCGGCCCGCTCAAACCCGCTCAAGAGGTTGAACAGGGTGGTCTTGCCCGCGCCGTTCGGCCCAATGAGCGCGGTGGTGACCCCCCGCTGCACTTCCAAGTGGTCTACATCCACCGCCAGCAGGCCGCCGAAGCTGCGGCTCAAGCTGTCCACCTCCAAGATCGGATCAGGCTTTGGAGCGCCCGCCTCATGCGGCACCGTCAAGATGGGCTCGATGGCAGGCACCCCGCCGTCGGCTGGAGCGGGCTCGATGGCAGGCGCCCCGCCATTTGCCGGAGCCAGTGCGGCTTCGCGCTGTTCCGAGTCGGCCTGCGGGGTCAGCTCATCTGGCATCGAGCTGCATCTCCGTGCGATTGCCCACAATTCCCTGGGGTCTGAAGAGCATCAGCAGAATGAGCGCCACGCCCACCGTGGCGACGCTGATGACCCCTTCGGCGCCGTCGAAGAAGTCGGCCACCACATCGGGCAGCCAGGCTTCTTCGACGATCTGGCGCAGGAACGACTCGATCCACTCCCGCAGGAACCAGAACAACACCGCGCCCAGCACCGGGCCCAGATAGGTGGCCGAGCCGCCCAGCAAGAGGGCGGTATAGGCGAAGAAGGTCACCTGGGGCCGGAATCCGTTGGGGTCTGCCCCGGAGGTCTTGATGGCGTCGATCACTCCTCCCATCCCGCCTATCACGCCGCCGATGACCAGGGCCTGCATCTTGTAGGAGAAGACGTTCTTGCCCAGGCTGCGGGCAGCGTCCTGATCTTCTCGGATCGACTTCAGCACCCGCCCCCAGGGGCTTCTCACCAACATGACCACCGCGGCGGTGACCAGCGCCACCAGCAGCCAGCCCACGGTGATCACCCAGAGCTGCTGGCCGGTGAACTCGAAGGTTCCTATGCCGTAGCGGTCGTGAGGCCCGTCGGGATACGGGTTCAGGTCGTAGAACGCGCCGGCGTCGAAACTCACGCTGAGCGGGCCCCCGGTGAGGCCGATGGCGTCGGTAGAGCCGATGAGAATCCGTATGATCTCCGCAGCGGCAATGGTGACCATGGCGAACATCACCGTGTTCAGGCGCAGCGTGGGAATGCCGAGCGCCACCGCAAACGCCACCGACAGCAAGAGGCCCACAACCACCCCGGCCCACAGCGACCAGCCGAAAGTGGCTACCGAGACGCTGGTGCCATAGGCCCCCAGCAGCAAGAACCCCACTTGGCCTATGTTCAACAGGCCGGTGTAGCCGAAGTGTACGTTCAAGCCGATGGCGGCCAGCGCCAATATCACTGCCTCGGGGCCGAATGCGGCCCGGGCCGCGTTGCCGAAGATGATGCTGAAATCCACCTAATCGCCCCCGAGCGGCTTCGACCTGAAGTACACCTAGCCCACCCGCGCCTTGATGCCGAAAAGGCCCTGGGGACGGAGCAGCACCATGCCAATGAGCGCGGCCAGCGGCACCACGAACTTGAGCTCGGGTGATATCCAGAGAGTGCTCACCTCCGTGGACATGCCGATGATGAGCGATCCGACCAGAGCCCCGAAGCCGGTTCCAAATCCTCCGAGCTCCACCCCGGCGAAAATCAGCAGCAGAAGCTGAAAGCCCAAGAACGGGTCGATGTCGGTGTCCAGCCCCTGGAACACGCCTCCCAGCCCTGCCAGCGTCGTCCCCAGCACCCAGACCCACAGCACAACCCGGTTCACGTTGATGCCCGAGGCCTCAGCCAGACCGGGGTTGTCCGACACGGCCCGGGTGGCTTTGCCGAAGCGGGAGAACTGGAGCACCAAACCCGCCCCCACCAGCACCGCGATGATCGCCACCACCGTGACCACCTCTCTCGGGGTGACCGACCAGGGCCCGAACTCCCACCGCTGCTGCACCTGGAAGTCGGTGTAGGGAACGGGCTCGGGACCGAAGAAGAGCTGGATGAGCTGGCGGCCGAGCAAGGAGAGGCCGATGGTGACCACCAAGAGCTGGAAAATCCCGAGCCGTTTGCGCCGCAAAGGCCGGAACAGGCCGGTCTCCATCCCGGCGCCCAGCAGTCCGCACACCACCATGGTGGCCAGGGCGGCCAGCACCAGGTTCAGGCTGCCCCACGAGGTGTTGAAATACCAGGCTATAACCGCTCCGAACGTCACCAACTCGCCGTGGGCGAAGTTGACAAGCCCGGTGGTGCCGTAAACGAGCGACAAGCCGATGGCGCTCATGGCGATGATGAGGCCGAATTTGAGGCCGTTGAAAACAGTCTGGGCGGCCCTCTCGCCGAATGGCGTGCCCTTGGGGGCTTCGCCCACCGCGAACACGACGGCCCTGGAGGCGCCCTGCAACACGGTTGCCTCGGTAGTGGACTGGTACCCCTCTCGCAGGCTTATGCCCTCGGGAAGGGTCCGCTCGTTCAGCGTCACCAAATAGTCGCCCGCGGCGGGCACCTCGATCGTCCAGCGCCCGTCTTGGTCGGTGGTGGCCTGGCCCACCTGATTACCCGATTGGTCGGCTGCGGTTATCTCGACACCGGCGAAGAACTGGTCGAAGCCCAGTCGGAGGGTTCCCGTCAGCACCGTCGGCTGGGATTGGTCGGGTTCATCCTCGTTCTGGGCCGTGGCGGGGATGACCCAGGCAAGCGCCAGACAGAGCACAACACCAGCGAACGCGAGAAATCTCCGCATCTGCGTTCATGCTACTGCCAGGTACAAGGTGCCCTGGGGAGCAATCAGCAACAGGCGATTAATCTCCTCCCCGTTTCATGAGCCGCTGATTAACGACCACAATGGGGGCATGGGCGACTGGGAGCGGCTTCGGAGCAACTTGGCTGGGCTCGGCAACGTTATGGTGGCTTTCAGCGGGGGCACCGACTCCTCGCTGCTGGCCTGGGTGGCCCACGACGTTCTGGGCGAGCGGGCCACGGCCGTTACCGCGGTGTCGCCCTCGCTGGCCCGCGCCGAGCGGGACGACTGCGCATCGTTGGCTGCCGAATGGGGGCTGCAATGGCGTGAGGTGCAGACCGCCGAGATGGGACAGGCCGCCTACGTGGCCAACGACGGCGACCGGTGCTACTGGTGCAAAGACGCGCTCATGGATGCGGTGACGCCCTTGGCCTCCGACCTTTCAGCCGTGGTGGCTCTGGGCGTGAACACCGACGACTTGGGGGACCACCGCCCCGGCCAGCGGGCAGCAGCCGAGCGGGGAGCGGTCTTCCCCCTGGTGGATGCCGGATTCTCCAAAGCCGATGTGCGGGAGTGGTCGCGGCGGCTGGGCTTGCGAACCTGGGACAAGCCTGCGGCCCCCTGCCTGGCCTCGCGGATACCCTACGGCACGCCGGTCACGTTGGGGGCGCTGGCGTCGGTGGGCGACGCCGAAGCCGCCCTGCGGCGCTTGGGCTTCGCCGAGCTTCGGGTGCGCCACTATGGAGACCTGGCTCGCATAGAGGTGCCCGAAGCACGCCTGGCCGATGTGGTTGCCCGGCGCGCCGAGGTGGTGGATGCGATGCGCCAAGCCGGCTACCGGTACGCCACCCTGGATCTGGAGGGCCTCCGCTCCGGCAATCTGAACTCCGCCCTGGGCAAGGCCGTAGACATCGGCCTGTCACCCCCGCGCCGTTGACCGACGCCGAATTGCTCGCCGCTGAACGCCAGCTCGCCGAGTGCGCCCGGCAATTGGCCGAGGGCATCGTGCAGGCCCTGCCCGGATGGGTGGTTTCGGCGGTGGAGAGCCGACTGCCGGAAATGGGGCCCGACCACCGACAAGCCGCCGAGGCCGCCGGGGCGGCGGCGGCGGCCGAGGTGGGCGGCAAGGTGACCCGGCTGCTGGCCGCCGACATCGACGATCAGCGGGAAAACCCTTTGGCCGTCTTGCGCCGGGCAGTTAGCTACCCCACCGAGGTGCTGAGCGCCGCCGGCGCAAGCCCAGTGGAGCGGGACCGCTTTGCCATCGACCGGTTCCCCGACGACGTCTACAACCTGGCCCCGGCGTCGTTCAGCGACATCCACCCCGATCTCCAGGCCCCGGGCCTGACGTGGGGAGCGGCCAAGGCCTTCGTACACCGCCAACGCCACAGCTGACCCACACCCCCGACCCTCATAACCAACCTCTCCCCGACCCTAGAGCTCAGATGGCAGAACCAGTAGGGCTTCCTGTTCGCTCGCACCGAATTCAGCGATTATGTCCCGATGCTGCTGGAGAACACTGAATATCTTAAGCGTTGTGGCGTTGCCGACCCTCAGCCAGATGACCTTGGGGGGCGGACCCAGCAGGAATGCGAGCTGGCGGAAATCAGAGTCCTTCGAAACGATGGCAAAGCCATGATCACGCGCGTACTCCCAGATGGCGCGGTCCGTTGCGGTATCGAGCCCGACTTCGACAACGTGGCAGCTACCGGGATACTCGGCCACCAGCATTCCCACAAGGCGGCGCGACAGATTCTGGTCGAGAAGCAGCCTCACGCAGGAGTCGCCAGACGCCGCTCGCGCAGCGCAGCAAACTCAACAGCAGCTAGGACATGCTGCTCGCTCAACTCGGGGAAATCACCAGCTATCTCCGACGGCGTCATCCCCGCTGCCAGATAGTCCAGCACATCGTAGACCGCTATCCGCGTGCCAATGAAGCAGGGCTTGCCGCTGCGAACACCAGCCCTCGTCTCAATCATCGTGGTGAGCTCCACAAAAAGAAGCATATCCAGCAGGCCAGAAGCAACGAAACGAAATCCCCGGTCGCCGCGGCCAACTCAGCCCGAGAATCCCCTTGAAGGATAACTCTCCACGATTAGGAAGGGAGCTTGGTTCGGGGCCGCAACCATCAAACCTGGCATACTGGCGGTGCCAACAGGCGGAATGGCCGACAATGCACGGGGAGTAGTGATGGACGCTGATACCGCATGGGTACTCGTATCCGCAGCGCTGGTCTTGTTCATGGTGCCGGGCCTGGCCCTGTTCTACGGGGGCATGGTGGGCACGAAGAACGTGCTCAACATGATGAACATGAACCTGTATTGCCTGGGCATCATCCCCATTCTGTGGGCGGTGGCCGGTTTCGGTTTTGCCTCCGGCGACTGGAGCTTCCCGCTGTTCGGGAACTTCGACGCCGCCTGGCTCAACGGGGTTGACGACATGGTGGCCAAGCGGGAATTCGTGTTCGGCATGACCTTTGCCGCCATCACGCCTGCGCTCATCTCCGGCGCGGTGGCCGGCCGGATGAAGTTCTCCGCCTGGGCCGTCTTCGTGCCCGTCTGGTCGTTCGTGGTGTATTCGCCGGTGGTCTATTGGATCTACGGCGGCGAAGGCTGGATTGCCGACCTCCCGGCCCACGACTTCGCCGGCGGTACGGCCATCCACATCAACGCCGGTGCGGCTGCCCTGGCCTTGGTTCTAGTCCTCGGCCCCCGCAAGGGCTGGCCCCGCGATGTGGACTTCCCCCACAATCTGCCATTGGTGCTGCTGGGTGCCGGCATCTTGTGGTTCGGCTGGTTCGGGTTCAACGCCGGCTCGGCGCTGGCCTCCGATCTCACCGCCTCTCATGCCTTCTTGACCACCTTCTTGGCGGCAGCCGCCGGGCTGTGCTCGTGGATGGTGGCCGAGACCCTCAAAGACGGCAAACCCACCGCACTGGGCATGGCCTCGGGCATTGTGGCCGCGCTGGTGGCCATCACCCCCGCAGCCGGTTTCGTGGGGGCCATGTCATCCATCGTGATCGGCGCCGCAGCCGGAGTGCTGTGCTTTTTGGCCATTGGGCTCAAGCTGCGCTACAAGTACGACGACAGCCTAGACGTGGTGGGCATCCACATGTTCGGCGGCATCATCGGCGGCGTGCTGATCGGGTTCTTCGCCGACTCCGGGGCCATCGAAGGTGCCGACTTCATCGACGGCGTGTTCTTCGGCGGCGGCGAGCTGCTGGCCAACCAGATCATCTCCATCTTGGCGGTCATGGCGTACAGCTTCGTGGCCACTTACATCATCGCCATAGTGCTCCACCGCACCATGGGAATCCGGGCCTCAGCCGAGGATGAGAGCGTCGGCCTAGACCAGTCGCTGCACGCCGAGACTGCCTACAACACCTAGTCGTTGTCGGTGGGTTAGTCGGTGATGGTGATGGTGTAGGTGCTGATGTCGCCGAGTGTGTAGTCGGGGCCGTTGAACAGGCGGAGGACGATGGTCTCGTTGGGTTCTCGGGCCCTGTCGTTGATGAAGCGGATCGTGGGCAATCGCCAATAGCCATAGGCAGGAGCGGTGGTAGGGGCGGTGATGGCGCCCTCCCAGATGCCGTCTCGGTCGTTGTCGTGGAGGGTGTAGGGATGCTGCCACGTGATCTCGTAGTCGGCGCCGAGGGTGGCGGTGGAGGCGTTGGCGTCGATGGCGAAATGGATGGTGATGGGGGCTGCGGGGGCAGGGCTGATCGTAAAGGAGGGATAGCGGGCGACGTCGTGCTCGGTCACCGAACTCGACTCGTGGACGAACGAGACGCGCGGCGTCGCGGGATTCGCGTCGTCGTCGAGGATCGTCAGGGTGAACGCCGTCGGCGATCCCAGCACGTAGCCCGCACCGCCGCCCGGAGCGCTCAGCGTCAGCACGACGGTCTCGTCACCCTCGTTGGCCGAGTCGTCGGTGATGGGGATGTAGATGGCCGCGGTGGTGGCGTTCGCCGCCACGGTGATCGTGCCGCTGGGCGCGGTGTAGTCAGCGCTTCGGGTCGCGGTGCCGCCGATCGTGTAACGCACCGTGATGGGCGTCGCGGGCGCGGGCAGCACAGTGAGGGTCACTTGGTGGGTGCCCGTGCCCTCGCCTGCCTGCTCGGCGGCGGTCGCGAACGCCGCTGTGGGCGACACGTCCTGATCGGTGATCGTCAGCGTGTGGGAGCGGCGCGAGCCAACCTGGTAGCCCACGCCGCCGGTCAGCGTCAGAACCACCGTCTCGTCGGGCTCCTGGCCGGAATCGTCGATGATTGTCACGGGGATATCAACGAACGCGGCGCCGGCGGCCACGCTCGCTGAACCCGCCGCTGTGAAGTCGGTGCCGCGGGTCGCGCTGCCGCCGATCGTGTACCCCACGGTTATGCCGCGATGCGGCGCCGGGTTGAGGCTCACCCGCACTTGGCGGATGCCCGCGCTCTCGTCGACGCTGGCCGCTGCCGTCACGAATTGCGCGGTCGGCACGTCGTTGTCCCGCACCGTGACCGTCGCAGTGGCCGGCGTTCCGACGGCATAGCCGCTGCCGGCGGTCAACGTGACTGTCACCGACCCGTCGGCCTCGTCCGCACTGTCGTTCTGCGTCGGGATGCTGATGGTGGCGCCGGTGCCGCTGAGAGTGCGCGTCTTGTTCGAGCCGAGCTGCCCTGAGGTCACGAACTGGCCGTTCTGGGTGACCGTGTAGCGCACCGAGATCGTGCCCGACGCCGCCGGATTGGCCGACACAGTGAACGTGGCGTTGCCGCCCTCGTCCACCGCCGGCCCCGCTATAACGCTCACCTGCGGCACGCCGGCTGTGTCATTGTCGGTGATGGTCAGCGTGTGAGACTGGTTGGTGCCGATGTCGTAGCCCGCGCCGCCGGTCAGCGTGAGAACCACCGTCTCGGCGCTCTCCGTGGCGCTGTCGTCGGTGATCGCCACGGGAATGGCCGCGGTGCCCGACGTGCCCACCGCCACCGTGCCCGTGTTGGAGGTGACTCCGCTGATCGTGTAGTCGCTGCCGCGCACCGCCGTGCCCGACAGCGCATACGACACCGTGGTGCTCTGCGCGGGGGCGGGAACCAAGCGCACCGTGACATTCCGGGTGCCAGCCGACTCGGCTGCGGTCGACGCCGCCGCCGCGAACTGCGCTGTGGGCACGTCGTCATCGCGCACCGTCACTGTCGCAGAGCTCGGCGTTCCGACGGTGTAGCCGCTGCCGGCGGTCAACGTGACTGTCACCGACCCGTCGGCCTCGTCCGCACTGTCGTTCTGCGTCGGGATGCTGATTGTGGCGCCGGCGCCGCTGAGAGTGCGCGTCTTGTTCGAGCCGAGCTGCCCTGAGGTCACGAACTGGCCGTTCTGGGTGACCGTGTAGCGCACGGTGACCGTGCCCGACGCCGCCGGGCTGGCCGACACCGCGAACGTCGCCGCGGTGCCCTCGTCCACCGCCGGCCCCGCTGTGACGCTCACCTGCGGCACCTCGGGCGGCGGGGGCGGCGGCAGCGGCCCGCTCTCGTTGTCGTCGATGGTGATGGTGTAGGTGCTGATGTCGCCGAGCGTGTAGTCGGGGCCGTTGAGCAGGCGGAGGACGATGGTCTCGTCGCGCTCGCGGACGCGGTCGTCGATGAAGCGGACCGTGGGCAATCGCCAAAAGCCATAGGCAGGAGCGGTGGTAGGGGCGGTGATGGCGCCCTCCCAGATGCCGTCTCGGTCGTTGTCGTGGAGGGTGTAGGGATGCTGCCACGTGATCTCGTAGTCGGCGCCGAGGGTGGCGGTGGAGGCGTTGGCGTCGATGGCGAAATGGATGGTGATGGGGGCTGCGGGGGCAGGGCTGATCGTAAAGGAGGGATAGCGGGCGACGTCGTACTCGGTCACCGAACTCGACTCGTGGACGAACGAGACGCTCGGCGTCGCCGGCACCACCGTGGTGCCGGCGATCTTGAACACCGGCGACATCGCGTACAGCGGGCGCTGCTGGGTGTTGGCGCTGTGGCCCTCGTGCATGAACGCCCACGTCACATCGTGGCTCGCGGCGCGCGACACGTTGGGGCTGTTGCCCAGCGGGTAGTCATACGCCTCGCAGGAGTTTCCGGTTCCGGTCCACGCCTGGTGCCCCTGGCCCGGGTTCACCCCGCTCGCGATGTTGCGGTTGCCGGTCTCGCTGCGCGGATCGTCGGTGTCCCAGCCGGTGGTTACCCCATTGCCCGACTTCACCGCCTGATCGCACAGATCTGCGTAGTTGTTCGCCAGGATCGCGCCACCCAGCCAGTAGATCGGCGTGCCCGCCGTGTTGCCTGCGTTGGGGACGGTGGACCCGTCGGCCCACACGTCGTTTGCGCCGTTGAAATGGCCGGTATGGCCCGATGCCATGCCGACATGCACCCGGGCGGTGGTGCCCGTGGTGCCGCTGGAGCTGCGGGTGGACGCGAACGCCTTGAAGAACCCCGCATAAGCCACGATGTCTGCGTGGCCGCCCGTCGCTGCCGCATCGCGGACGAACGCGTCGTAGTCGGCGATGTCCGACGACGCCGCGTCGCGGGTCGCCGAGGTGCGGAACAGCAGCCGGAAGTCGTCGCCCGCGCCCAGCCCCGAAGGTGCCAGCCCCCACGACGAAGGCACCGTGACGTCGCCTGTCTCGTCATCGACCACCACGAACGCGACCGGGCCGCCGGTGACCGCGCCCAGCGTCGCGCCGCCCCCGCCCGACGGCGCCCGGGCGCCCGACCCATAGCCGATCACCACATAGGGCTGCGTGCGCACCGCGTTGTTCACCGGCGAGAACCGCAGCACCGCGCTCGACGCGCCCGCGGAGAGTTGCACCGCCGGATTCTGGGCGCTGTGCGGATTCGAAGTGAGAAGCGCCACACCGGCCTGCGTGGCGGGCTGGAGCCCGAAGGTGTAGTCCGAGCCTGCCGTCGCGCCCTGCACGCTCAGCGGCACCGTGACCGTCTCAGAGCCAGTCAGCGCCCGGCCCAGCGTGATCGTGACGTCCTTGCGGCCCGCCGCGCCCGCCGCGCCCTCGGTGACGTCGCCGGCAGGCGCTGACAGCGTGACCGTCACCGGCGTCGCCGCGGTGTCGTTGTCGGTGATGGTCAAGGTATGCACGCCCTCCGAACCGACGCCGTAACCGCCGCCTGCGGTCAGCGTCAGCACAATCGTCTCGGCGTTCTCGGGGGCGCTGTCGTCGGTGATCGCGACCGGAATGTCCACGAACGCCGAGCCAGCAGTTGCCTGCACGGTGGACGGCACTGTGTAGTCGGTGTTGCGTGCAGCGTTCCCGCCGACGGTGTAGCTGATCGTGAGATTCTGGTAGGGCACAGGCGACAGGTTCACGCGCATGTTGCGTGTCCCGGCGCTCTCGGCCGCCGACGACGATGCAAGCGCGAACTGTGCTTGCGGCACGTCGTTGTCGGTGACTGTCACGGTCGCCGCTGCGGGCGACCCGACGGTGTAGCCGGTGCCGCCAGTCAAGGTGACGGTCACCGACCCGTCGGCCTCGTCGACGCTGTCTGCTTGCGTCGGGACGGTGATTGTCGCGCCGGCGCCGGTCAGGCTCTGCGACTTGCCCGTGCCCAGCTGCCCCGACGCCACGAACTGGCCGCTCTGGCTGACCGTGTAGCGCACCGTGACCGCGCTGGCCGCAGCAGGGCTGGCCGACACCGTGAACGTCGCAGCGGTGCCTTCGACGACTGCCGCGGACCCCACAGCGATGCTCAGCTCCGGCACGCCGGCGGTGTCGTTGTCAGAGATCGTCGCGGTGTACACACCGATCGAACCCACCCTGTAACCGGTGCCGTCGGTCAGCGTCAGCACAATCGTCTCGGCGTTCTCGACTGTGCTGTCGTCAGTGATCACCACCGGAATCGACGCCGAACCGGACGTGCCGACCACCACCGTGCCAGAGTTCGACGTCACGCCGCTGATCGAGTAATCAGACCCACGCACCGCCGTGCCCGACAACGAATACGACACCGTCACATTCGCAGTCGGCGCAGGCGACAAACTCACCGTGACGCTGTGGGTGCCCACCGATTCTGCGACCGACGCCGTCGCCACAGCGAAGCTCGCTTGCGGGTCGGCTGTGCCGGCGACCTTGAACACCGGCGACAAGCCGTACAGGTAGCGATTCGAGGTGTTCGCCTTGGTGCCAGTCGTAAACTGGAACCGCAACGGAAACGCGGTAGCAGAGTATCTGCTGTCACAAGACTCGGTCAGTATCGCCACACGCGGCATGGCTGTGCCCAGCGCATGAGCGGTCTCAGCAGTGCCGTCGTGGTTGGTTCCCGTCCAGATCGCGTTTGCGAGGTTCGCATCAGTGTTCGGCAGAGCCACCGAACCCCCAGACTCGTCCCTGGCAACACAGCTGTCCCAGCTCGCGTCATAGAAATCGGCGTAGTCGTCGGCGACCTTCTGGCCGCTCACCCAATAGACCGGAACACCCGTACCAGTCGTTGAAGTGTTGTCGCGTGCGTCCACCGCCGCGGTCGATGCCACCGCCCTGAACGCCGAACTGTGAGACGCCAGCGCCGCGTGGCCTGCCGCAGCACGAGCCTGGACAAACGAGTTGTAAACAGCAATGTCAGCCGACGACGCGTCACGCTTGGTCGAACTCACGAACAGCAGCCGGAACGAATCACCCCCAGACAACCCAGACGGAATCAACGCCCAATTCGCCGGCACCTCCACCCCATCCCCCACCGGGGCGGCGCTGGCGATCGTGAACACCGCCGGTGTGCCGCTGACGCTGAACGTGCCGCCCGAGCCGGTGCTGGCATGGCCTGAGCGCAGGCTGATCCCGGCGGTCTCGCCCGCCTCGGGATGCACAGTGTCGGCCAGCGCGCTCACACGGATCGTCCCGTTGCGCACGCCGCTGCCGCCGGTGATCTTCAACGCGGGCGCGGTCCCGGCCAGACCGGTGCACGACACGCCCGCGCCGTGGCAGGTGATGGTGTAGTCGGTGCCTCTGGTCGCAGTGCCCGCCGGCGCGAAGTTCACCGTCACGGTCTCGCCCGTCTCCAAGTCCCGGCCGGGGTCCACGGTGTAGTCCAGGCTGGACCCCTCGCTCACCGTACCGCTGCCGCCGCTCACGGAGACCGACATGGCGTCGTTGTCGATCACCGTCACCACTGCGGTGTGGGGCAAGCCGAACACGTAGCCGCTGCCGCCGACGACCCCCACCGTCACGTCGGTGTCGGACTCGTCTATCGTGTCGGCCACCGTGTTCACGGTGTAGGTCACCGAGGCCGTGTTCGCCGGAATGGTTACGGCGCCGTACTTGATGCCCGACGCCGCGGGCGAGATGACGTGGCCGCTGTCGCCCACCGCCAAATTGACCGACAGGTTCGCGGCCGGGGCCGGGTCGGCCTCGATGGTGAAGGTGATCGACGTGCCCTCGGTGACGGTGGCCGTCGCAGAGGTGATGCTGATCGCCGGGTCGCTCAAGTAGCTGAACACCGGCGACAGCCCGTAGAAGCTGCGCGTCGCAGAGCTCGACGCCGTCTGCCCGCTGCCCAGCGGCGCCCGCCCGGCACCGCCATCGTTGAGATAGCCGACCGTGACGTTGGCCGAGCCCAGCGGATTGGACGAGCGTGCGCCCGCGGCAGTGGAGCCGGTGAAATAGCCGTTGGCGGCCACCGTCACCCGCGCCCCCGACTCGTCGCGCGGCACCGACTGCTGCGACGGCGTCGACCCTTCGAGCCACTCCCCCCTGAAGTCCGAATTGGCCGCCGCCACCCGCCGCTCCCCAGTCGTTCCCACCTCACCCAGCCAGTAGAAATTCATGCTCGCGCCGCCGGTCACGCTCGCGTGGTTCTGCAACACCACCGCCGACGTCGAGCCCAGCGCCGTGAAGAACCCGGCATAAGGAACGATGTCGGCATGGCCCTCCGCCAAGTGCCGCCGCACGAAATGGTCGTAGTCGGCGATGTCGCCCGAGGAAGCGTCACGCATGCCCGAGGTCACGAACACCAAGCGGAAGTCATGGCGCAGCGTCGCCGCCGCGCTCGGCATGAGCCCCCAACCCGGAAGCACCCCGATCACGCCCGTCTCGTCGTCGGTCAGCACGAACCCGACCGAGTCGTCGCCGGGCGCCGCCAAACCGACCCCGGACCCGCTCGGCGCGCGCCCCCCCGTCCCGTACTTGACGACCAGATACGGCTGCTGACGCAACGCGTCATCGACCGCCGTGAACCGCAGCACCGCCGACGACGCGCCTGTGCTCAAAGTGACCTTGGGCTGCTGGACGCTGTCCGAGCCCGATGTGGACAGCAACACTCCCGCCTGCGACGCCGGGTGCAACGCCAGCGTGTAATCAGACCCCGCCGTCGCGCCCACCACCTCGAGCGGCACGGTCACTGTCTCGCCGTCCACCAGGGCGCGGCTCAGCGTGAGCGTCACGTCCTTGGTGCCGCCGCTCTCCGCGATCCCCCCCGCCGGCGCGCTGATAGTGAGCGTGGTGTCATCGTTGTCGGTGAGCGTGATCGACGCCGACGAGAAGCTGGCGACGCCGGCCCCGCTCCCCGAGACAGTCACCGTCTCGTCGTACTCGTCCGTCGCGTCATCCGTCGGCGTGAGCGTGAACGTCGTCGTGCTGGACGCCGCGCCGGCCGGGATCGTGATCGCCGCCGGCGCCGTCGCCGTGTAGTCCACCGCGTCGGCGTTGCCGGAACCCGCCTGCGAGACCGTGACCGTCCTAGACGAGCCGTAGCGGGTGCTCCCTTGCACCGTCGCCGTCACCGTGACCGCCGTCGCGCCCGCGCCCTCCGCGATCGTCGATTCGTCCACGCTCAGCGCGACGCCTGTCGGCGCCGCGTCGTCGTCGGTGATGGTGACGCTGGCGCCGTTGACGGTCAGATCCAAGAGGGTGCCGCTGAGCGCCGCCGCGCCGTGCTGCTCGTCCCAGTTGTTGTTCGTCGGCGTGAGCGTGAAGCTGCCCGAACCTGAAGCGGCCCCGCGAACGATGCTGATGTTGAAGCTGGCGACCTGGCTGAAGTTGACTCGGCCCTGTGAGTTGTGCCCGTCGACATCGACCCCCACGGTCACGGTGTTGGCGAAGCGCGTCCCGCCGTCCACCGTCGCTGTGACCGCGACGGTGCGCGCGCCGCCGTTTTCGGTGATCGACTTCGGGTTCACGCTGAGGGTGACGCTCGTCGGCGCGGCGTCGTCGTCCGTCAGCGTGATCTGCGCCGACGCGATGCCGGGCGTGCTGGTGCCCATGATGCTGCCGGTCACCATGACGGTGTTGTCAGCCTCGTCGACGACGTCGTCGTCGGGCGTGAGCGTGAACATCCCCGTGGCCGACTGCGCCCCCGCGGGAATGGTGATCCTGAACGTGCTCACCGGCGCCATGTCAACGTAGTTGATAAGGCCGTCGGCGGTCGCAGCGACCGTAACATCCACCTCCTGTGCGACGCCGAAGCGGGTCGCTCCCACCACCGTCGCCGTGACCGTTATCGTCGTCGCGCCGTCGCCCTCCCCGACGGTCGAGTCGTCCACGCCCAGCGTGATCACCTTCGGCGCTTCGTCGTCGTCGGTTACAGTCACCGCGACGCCCGGCTTGGACGGCGCCGTCGGCGTGTAACGCGAACCGTCGCCGTTGCCCGACGCGATCGCGTGGGTGATGGTGACGGAGCGCTGGTCGCCGGGGTTGTCGATGATATCCTGGGTGCCGCGCACGGTCACCGTCTGGGCCGTGCCCCAGTTGCCCGACGTGCCCGCCGTGAACTCGAGATCCACCGACGAGCCCCACGTCGAGCCGCCGTCGTCGCTGACCTGCGTCCCCGCCGGCGCCGTGGCCGTGATCGTCACATTGCTCAACGGCTGCGAGCCCAGCACCACCGTGTAGTCGTCCGTGTCGCTCTGGTTCTCGCTCACCGTCGTCGTGCCGCCGCTCGGGGTGACGGTCACCGCCGCGGTGTCGTTGTCGTTGATGGTCACGGCCACGCTGTCCGCCGAGCCCGCGACGACGCCCGCGGGCAGCGCCCCGAACTCCAGCACCAGCGTCTCGGCGTCCTCGTCGATCCTGTCGTCGGTGGCGTTGAAGGTGAGCGTGCCGCTGCTGGACCCGCTCGTGATGGCGACGCTGCCGCCGTTGGAGAGCGTGAAGTCCGCCGACGACGCGGTGGGGGCGCCGCTCGTGCGCATCCGCACGGGGATGGACAGGTTCGCGTCCGCGCTCGTGTTCAGCGTCACCGTGACCGTCAGCGTGCCGCCCTCGGTCACTGTCCCGCTCGCCGAGACGCTGAGCTCCGCCGCCGCCCCCTCCACGCTGAAGACCGGCGACATGCCGTAGAGGGGCCGGGTCTGCGTGTTGGCCTGGGCGTTGGCGTGCCAGAGGCTGGCGCCGCTGTCGGCCCCACCGCGCGACACCGTGCTCGCTCCGAGGGGGTGGTTCCACGCCTCGCAGGCGTTGCCCGAGCCCGTCCAGGGCTCGTACGGCATGAAGTCGCTGATCGTCCCCGTCGGGACGTTGCGCGTGCCGTCCTCGCTGCGCGGGTCGTCGCGGTCGAAGCCGTCCCGTACGCCGGTTCCCGAGCCTGACCAGGCTTGGTCGCACAGGTCGCGGTAGTTATTGGCCAAGATCGCGCCGTTGAGCCAGTAGATCGGCGTGCCCGCGGCGTCGGAGTCGGTGCCCGAGCCGTCTGCCCAGGTCGGGCTGTGGCCGGTGTGAGCTGCCGTCATGTCGTTATGCACGCGCGCCGTCGTGCCCGTGCTTCCGCTACCGCTGCGCGTGCTGCCGAACACCTTGAAGAAGCCGGCGTAGGGGAGGATGTCGGCGTGGCCGCCCGTCGCCAGCACCTCGCGGATGAAGGCGTCGTAGTCGGCAATGTCGGTGGACGTGGCGTCGCGGCCCGTCGAGGTGCGGAACAGCAGCCGGAAGTCGTCGCCGGGGCCGACGCCGCTGGACGGCACGAGCCCCCACGACGACGGCACCTTGACGGCGCCCGTCTCGTCGTCCACCAGCACGACGCCGATCGGGCCGCCGGTGACGTCGCCCAGGGTCACGTTGACGCCCGAGGGCGCGCGTGCGTCCGTCCCGTAGGCGACGACGGCGTAGGGCTGCTCGCGGTCGCTGTCGTTGACCGGACGCAGCCGCAGCGTCGCGCTGGTGCCGCCGGACACGAACCGCAGCGCCGGGTTCTGCGCCGTGTGGGTCGTGCCCGAGTTCAGCAGCGTCACGCCCGTCTGCGTCGCCGGATGCAGCCCGAAGGTGTAGTCGTCCGCGACCGTCGCGCCCTGCACAACCAGCGGCACCGTCACCGTCTCGGCACCCGTCAGGGCGCGACCGAGCGTGATCGTGATCGTGCGGTAGCCGGTCGTGCCGGCGCCGTTCTCCACCGCGTTGCCGTTCGCGTCGCCGTCGGAGGCGGACATGGTCACGGTCACCGGCGTCGCATCGTCGTCGGTGATGGTGACGGTGGTCGTAGCCGGCGAGCCCAGGCTGTAGCCGGACCCGGCGGTCAGCGTCATCGTGAACGTCTCCGCGCTCTCGGCGGTGTTGTCGTCGATGATCGGCACGGTAAAGGTGTGCGACGTCTGCCCGGAAGGGAAGGTGAAAAACGCCTCAGGCGCGGTGAAGTCGTCGACAGCAGTAGCGGTCACAGCCCACGAACTGAGGTTGACGGTCAAATCGCTGGTGGGCGCGGGGCTGGCGTTCACCTGGATGCTGACCGTCCCTGCGCTCACGTTCTCGGCCACGCTGTAGGTCGCCGCATTGAAGGACAGCTCCGGCAGCGTCATCAGCTCGAACACGGGCGAGATGCCGAACATGGGGTACGTGCCAGTGTTTGAAAGGACACTGCCGTCATCCAGAGGGTTGGTGCCCCCCGGGTTGGCGTAGCCGACCCTCACACTGGAAGTCCCCAGCTCGTGAGCGCCTGCCTTGAGCCCAGTGTGGAGTGAGCCGGTCCAGATACTTCCCCCCGCCGTCCTGAGCGCCCCCGACTCGGTCCTGTCCACGGTCGAGTGATTGGCTCCGCCCTCGGTTCCTCCGCTCCATCCGCCCGCGTCATAGAAATCCCAGTAGTTGTTCGCCACCTGTTCACTGGACGGCGCGGCGAGCCAGTAGACCGCGACCCCGGAGTCGCCGGCGCTCGTGGAGCCGTCCGCCCAGCCGCCGCTGCCGGAGTTCGCGTCGGGATCCCACATGCCCGTGTTCTCGCGCGCGTCCACGGCGGCGGTGGAGCCGATCACCCTCACGAGGCCGCCGTAGGGCAGCAGATCCGCGTGGCCGCCCCGCGCCACGACCCCCTGCACCCACCTGTTGTAGTCGTCGATGTCCGCCGACTCCGCCGTGCGCGTCTCGGAGGTGACGAAGATCAGGCGGAAGCGGTCGCCCGCGCTGAGGTCGGACGGCGCGAGCCCGAATGCCCCCGAGTCCACCCTGATCACACCCGACTCGTCGTCCACGATGGAGAAGACGATCGGGCCGCCTGAGACCTCGCCGGCCGTGATGCCGTTCACCAACGGGGTTCCTGTGCTGATCGAGACGGCGGGCTGCGAGCGGACCGCGTTCTGCACAGGCGTGAGGCGCAGCGTCACCGTCTGCAAGTTGTTGCCAACCATCTGCACCGTCGGGTTCTGCGTTGAGTTCCCTATCACGGTCACGCCCGTCTGCGACGCCGGCTCCAGATCGAAGGTGTAGTCATCCGTGACCGTCGCGCCCTGCACGGTCAGCGGCAGTTGCATCCACTGGCCGGAGGCCAGCGCGCGACTCAGCGTGATCGTGATCGTCTTGTAGCCCTCCGCGCCGCTGCCCCCCTCCACCGGGTTGCCGTCCGAGTTTCCGTCGGAAGCGGAGAGCGTGACGTCAACGGTCGGCAGCGCTCCGGTATCGGCGTCGGTCACCGTGACCGTGGCCGTGGAGGCGCTCCCGAGCGTGGCGTCGACGGGGTCGCCGAGCCCCACCGTGAACGTCTCCGCGCTCTCGCTGACGCTGTCGGCTGTGATGTCGACGGTGATCGTCTTCGATGTGTCGCCCGCGGCGAACTGCGCCGTGCCCGTCGCCGAGGTGTAGTCGCCGGGGTGCGTGGCGGCGCTCGCGCCGGTGCCGTCGGCCGTCGTCCAGGTCACGGCCGAGGGCACGAGCGTCGTGCCGGTCCTGGTGACGGTCAGCGTCGCTGTGCCGCCGGTCTCCGAGGCGCTGGCCGTGGCGGGGCTGAACTGGATGGTGGGTTTGTCGGCGGCGTCGGTGATGATGCCGATAGCGGTGGCCTTGAGGGAATCGAGCGGCGGCGGGGTGCCCGTGCTCGTTGGGGTGCCGAGCGTTACGGTGAAGTAGTGGTCGCTCTCGTAGGTGGAGTCCTGCGCGGTCGCGACGCTGAAGGTCGCGCTGGTGCTGTTGGCGGGGATGGTGACGCTGCCGGCGTCGTTGTCGTAGTCCGCGCCGGTGCCGCCCGACGCGCCGGTGGCGATGATGTAGGCGGGGTCGCCGGCGACGCCGCGTCCGTCGGTCAGCGTGTAGGGGACGCTGACGCCGGCTGTGTTGGCGTAGCCGTCGGGCAGGGTGACGGTGAACGTGATCGGGCTGCCCTCGGCGGCGGAGGCGTCGGCGATGGCGACGCCGGGCTCGGGGCTCACGACGAACACGCCGGAGAGCGCGTACATCGGGCGCTGCTCGCCCGCGTTGGCAACATCCCTGCACACGCCGAATTGGCTTTGCCCACTACCTTGGCTAGTCGGCCCCAACGGATTCTGATGATTCGTGTTGGTGTTCAAGAATCCAAGCCATACCCTGGCACCACCAATGGGGTATTTGTAGCGCGCCGGCCAAGGAATACACGCGCCAGTACCGTCATCGAAGCCATGGTGAACGCTGCCGGTCCAGTAGCCGCTGGTATTCGGGCTAACCATGACGCCATCGGCCGTGCGTGGATTGGCCTCGTCATCCCAGTTGCCGTCCGTGAAGTCCCCATTGTTGTCGGCGACCTTGCTGCCGCCCACCCAGAAGATGGAGACATTGGGGTGGTCACTGTTGTTGCCGGGTTTGAACTCCGCATGGTCCCTGGCGTCCGTTGAGGAGGTCGTGCCGACAGCCTTGAAGAGTGACGCATAGGGAATCATGTCGGCGACACCGCCGCTCACCAGGTCGTTGCCAGTGATCTCTGCTCGGACGAACGTGTCGTATGTGGAGAGGTTGCCGCTCGTCGCCGCTGTTGTCTGGCTGGTGACGTAGATCAAGCGGAACCGGTCGCCGGCACTGAGCCCGCTGGGCAGCAGCGACCAGTCCGGCGCCACGGCGGTGGCATCCCCTGACAACAACGGTTCGTCGTCCTCGATGCCGAACCAGGCTGTCTTGCCGTCGACCAACAGCTTGGTGCCAGCGTCGAAATCCCCGGTCCACAGCGCCTCGATCTCCGCGGGCTTCAGGAAGCCGACTGAGATCTGCTCGTCGAAGCCTTCGCCGTCGTCGAAGCCGTCGCGGGCGTGCAGCGCGAACGTGGCGGTCTGCGCGCCTGCGCCGCGGAACTCCAGGATGCGGTAGCCGCGGTAGTTGGGGGTGTAGCGGTTCACCGCCCGCAGCGACACGCCCGCGCCCGTCGCGGCCATCGCGAAGTCGTTGTGATGCACGGGCCACGCCACGTTCGCGCTGATGCGCGGCCCGCGCAGCCCCTCCACGACATCGCAGTGCTCGTACGCCTCGTCCGGGCTGCCGGAACCGCTGGTGTCGCATTCGCCGTCGACAGTGGAGTGCCCCTCGGCCCGGAGGATGAGCGGGATGCGGGCGTACTCCCCCTCGACGAGCGGGCGGCTCAGCGAGATCGTCAGCGACCGGTCGACGCGGGTGGCGTCGCCCTCGGCCATCACCTCCGAGATGTTGCTGTCCGACTGCGACGCCCGCACGCCCGCGCCGGTCATGGTGACGTCGGTCGCGTCATCGTCCACGACGGTCAGGTGGTGCGTGGCGAAGATTCCGGAGTAGTTGCTGTCAGAGCTACTCATGGCGTGCGCGATCGTGACGGCCGCGTCCGCCGCGTCGATGTTGTTGTTCACGCCCATGACCGTGACGGTCTGCGGCATGCTCCAGATGCCGTTACCACTCGGCGTGAAGGTGAGCGACGCGCCCGTCGTGACCGTCGCCCGGTGCGTGGATTGGCTGCTGACTGCGACAGTGACGTTGGCGGTCGGCGCGGAGTTCAGCCGCACGGTGTAGGAGTAGGTGCCGCTCTTCTCGTCGACGCGGCCATCGCCGGTGTCGATGACTGTGAGGCCTGCGGTGGCCTCCACCAGGGTCATTTTGTAGCCGCGCTCGGCGCCTTTGTTTTTGTCGTAGCCGGGGCAGGCGACGCCGGAGCAGGCCCCGCCGGCGAGGTTGGTGTCGATGTGGCGGTCGCGCCAGGTGTCCGAGTGCTGCGGGATGTTCACCGACAGCGTCTCGGCGGCGTTGTTGCCGTCGTCGGCCGCCGCGGTCACGACGACCGTCGCCTCCTGCGCGCCGGCGCCGGTGAAGGTCACCACCCCGGTGGTGGCGTTGAGGGCCGCGCCCGTCGGCGTGCCGTCGAGCGCGATCGTGAACTCCGTCCCCAGCGTCGCGCCGATGAACCGCAGCGGCACGCTGACCTCCTCGGTCCCGGCGAGCGCCCGGTCGATGCGCACCCGGAACTTGGCCGTGTCGGAGCTGTCGCCCTCGGTCGCTGTGTTGTCGGGGGGCGACGCGGGCAGCAGGCGCACCCGCGTCGAGTCGTCGTCGATCACCGAGAACGCCACATCGGGAATGGTCACGCCGCCATAGAGCGTGCCGTTGCCACTGGCGCCGTCTGCGTATCTGGCGTCCAGGACCAGCAGGCGGAACTCGAAAGTGCCGGTGTGCGCGCCGCCCGCGGCGTCCGCGACGTTGTCATTGGCGAAGAACACGGCCTCCTTGGTGAGATCGGCGCCCGTCGCCCCCGAGCTCCACCGCGCCACCTCCACATCATGTTCGGGAGCATCCGACGAGTTGGGGCCCACCCCGCGCGCAGCCCACCTAAATGTTTCACTGCCCTCAGCGTCAGGACCCGTGGCGACCCTCGCGCCCGTGCGCGCCACCAGCACGACGTCCGAGGTCGGCGACGACGCCAGCGCGACCCGCAGCCTGGCCTGCTTGTCGCGGGGGTCGTCGTTGCGGCTCGACTCCATCATCGTCAGCCTGCTGCCCCCCAGCACCGTCACCGTCGCGCCCACCGCGCCCGCGACCACCGTGTCCGGCTCCGGCTCTTCGACCGTCACCGTCCAATCACCCAAAACGGTGCCCCCCACACAATCAGCCGTCGTACACAACCGCACACCGAACGTCTCATCGTCCGCCCCGTCGCTGTCGGAGTTCGCCCTCACCTCGAAACGGATCCTCTTGTACACCGCATCCGGATACGCCCGCGGGCCATCGCGGTCAGGAATGATCGCCAGCGCCCGCCCCAACAGATCATTCGTCGAGGCCGTGATGTCGCCCGCCTCAGCAGAAAACGACCCCGCCACGCTGAAATGAAGGAAATACCGCGGACGCGACGCTATGCCCGAAATCTCAAAATCCCGAGTCTGCCCCTCGACAATCGAAGTCCGATGCAAAACCGCCGAGCCAGCCGAGCCCTGCGCCGAAGCCTCAGACGGCCCCAACCCCAAAGGAAAACCCGCCGGAACCGCCGCCAACAACGACGCGAACAAAACCAGCGCCAACCCGGCACCCAGCCAACGCCTCACCGAACACACCACCCCGCAGGCAGAACCCCCCCCCCGCGAGGAATCCAACCGTACCGCAGGCGCGCCAACAGACTCAGAAAAATCCGAACCGCCATAACCCAACATTATCTACCCCCCCCCCCCCCCACGTCAACCCCTCACCGCTTGACAAGTGACCGGACAACGGGGGGAACCTCACTTGTCTGGTGATCTCGGTTCTGGTCAGATGTCGATCTGGGCCGGCGAGCCCTCAGCGGCCCGTTAGCCGGCGAGGCCCTGGGCGAGTGTGCGGGCCGGTGGCGGGGGGTCAGCGCACCGGGCAGGCGGTCAAGTCAGCTCGGCCTGTTGTGGTCTCTGGCGTGGGGGGCTACCGAGTCGATGCGGCGGCGAGCGCCCCGGGTGTCAGCGCTTGTCGTAGGTGTGGGGGCCGCGGTGACCGAGGGGCCTGTTGCAGCGCCGCCGCGACCGCCGCCCTATGTGCGGGCATCGGGTGGGCCGCCGGCCTGCGGGGAGGACGGGAACGACTGCTGAGGGCGTGCCGGTCCGGCTGGGAGCGGGCGATTGCGGTCTGGTGTGCCGTCCCCACATGCCGTCGGGGCGGGGTTCTGTGAGGGCGGCGAGCGCGGCGATGCGCTGGCTGTCGGCGAGCGGGCCGGGGAGACTGTCGATGGCTGCGGCGAGCGCGGCGGGAAGGCGGGAGGCGAGGTCGGAGACGCGTTCGGCGGCCCGGTCGGGATCGATTCCGGCTTCGGCGGCACAGTCTCGCCACGCTTGGGGCAGGTCTGCTTCGGACACCGACCAGGCGGTGCCGATCTGCATGGCCAGTGTGATGCCGCCCTCGCCTATCTCAGGTGGCGCCCACGGGGCTTTGGAGCACACGTCGTAGAGGGGGGCGAGCGCGGTTTCGCCTGCGCCCAGCAGGATGCTGTAGTTCTTGGCGTGGGCGTCGTCGGCGGCGAGCAGCCAGTTGCACGCCAGAGCGTCATAGAAGCGCTCTGTGTCGCCGGGAGAGCCGGCCCGGTTGAGCAGGCCGGCTATGTCGAACACAGCCGGACCGCCGTTGCGCTGGAATTTGAACCGGGACGGGAAGCCGAGCGCCTGACACAAGTCCTCTTGGTGGACTCGCTCCACAACAACACCGCCGCCGGCAGTGCGGTCGTATCGCTCCACGGCGATGGCCCGCTGCCGCCCGGCGACAACGATCTCGGTTCGGGCGGCGGGCATCCCGGTCCGGCGCAACGCGTCCATGCAGACGTGCTCGACGAGATCGGTGTCGGGGTAGCCGGGCAGGGCGATTTTCAAGATGTGGGTGGACGGCGCGCCGCCGACGGGCGCGGCCCATGATCCGTCGCCGGTTTTGCACAGCACGGTTTTGGCCTGCGCTCCGGCGAGGCTGAACGGGGCCATAGGCCCTGCCTCAGCGGGCGGCGGCATGCCCGCTCGGAGCTGTTCCAAGCGCCGCTCGAGTTCTTGCTCGGACAAGGGGACGGAGCCGGGTGTGCGGGAGGCCATCTCGTCTAGCCGTTCCGGCGGGCAGAACTGGACGGCGCCGGCGCAGTCCCAGCCGATCTTGGTGGCGAGCAGGTCCATGGGGTCGTCGGAGAACGCCCCGTAGCGCGCCGCCCAGTATTCGCGGGCTTCGAGCCGGGCGGGGAGCAGCCCGTCCATCCAGTCGGCGATGTCGTGCTCGCCTTCTCCGAGGGGGATCGACAGCGACAGGGGTGCGGCGGCCCGATCTGTGGCGTAGTCGGAAGCGTAGGAGAACCAGCAGGCACCCTCCCGGCCCGCTCTGACCGTCCCGGCGACACGGCCGCCGAGGAGCACGACGAGGCCGCCTCGGTTTGTTTGCGCTGCTGTCATGGGCCGGCGAAGGAGGCGGCGTAGGCGGCGAGGCGCCCTGTTGGGGGAGCGGGGCACAGGTCGATCTCGTAGCCTAGCGCTGAGAGAACGGCGAGCACCGTTGCGGTGCTGGTGCCCCTAGAGGCCCCCTCGATCTCGCTGATGCGGCCGCGGGGCACACCGGCGGCGGCGGCGAGGTCGGCCTGGGTCATCTTCTGGGCGCGGCGCAACTCGCGCACGGCATCCCCCAGCCGTTCAGCGTCTACGATGCGGGCGATCCGCCCCTCATGATCCACACCCACAGTATAGCTGTGCCGCACGACATATCGTGCAACAGGGTTATATGTCGGGTTGGTGGGCCCCGCCGCCTGCCGTCTATTGCGCCTGCCTGGACACGGCGGTGGCCATGTCGGCTGCTTCGCCGGCGGTCGCTTCCCCCTCGGGGGGCGGGCGTCTGCCGAAGACGATATCCCACCACGGGCGCAAACTGTCGCCGGTCATCCAGTCGAGCATCCCCGGCCCGTCGATCTTCAAGCAGATGCGGTGCCCGCTGGGAATACGGGTGTCCAACTCGATGCTCGTCGCGGTTTCACAGGCGGTGTGCGAACAGGCGGGTTCCGCCCAGCGGTATCTCGGTGCGGCCGGTCTTGGCGTAGAAGCGGCGGCCCTGGCGCTGTCGGAGTTCGCCGTCACCTCGAAACGGATCCTCTTGTACACCGCATCCGGATACGCCCGCGGGCCATCGCGGTCAGGAATGATCGCCAGCGCCCGCCCCAACAGATCATTCGTCGAGGCCGTGATGTCGCCCGCCTCAGCAGAAAACGACCCCGCCACGCTGAAATGAAGGAAATACCGCGGACGCGACGCTATGCCCGAAATCTCAAAATCCCGAGTCTGCCCCTCGACAATCGAAGTCCGATGCAAAACCGCCGAGCCAGCCGAGCCCTGCGCCGAAGCCTCAGACGGCCCCAACCCCAAAGGAAAACCCGCCGGAACCGCCGCCAACAACGACGCGAACAAAACCAGCGCCAACCCGGCACCCAGCCAACGCCTCACCGAACACACCACCCCGCAGGCAGAACCCCCCCCCCGCGAGGAATCCAACCGTACCGCAGGCGCGCCAACAGACTCAGAAAAATCCGAACCGCCATAACCCAACATTATCTACCCCCCCCCCCCCCCCCCCACGTCAACCCCTCTGGATGCTGAGAACTGCATCCGACTCGGTCGTCTTGCTAAATGGGGCCTCAGGGTCCGAGGTGCGTGAGAGGGACTACGGCAATGTCGTCGTTCGTCTCGAACGCCCGGCCAACGGCGGTAAGGACGATCAAGCGCGACGGTTCGCCAGCGCGATGGGTATTGACCCTGGCGCGCAGGCGGCGCAGCGTCGCAATTGCAGCTTCGATGGCGTCGGCGCCGCCGAGCTTGATCTCGACGGCCGCCCGATCGTCGCAAGCATGTCGCATCGCATTCCACAGACCGTCGGCGAGGTGCCATAGAGTTGGATTTGATACCGCAAAATAACTGCGAGCGAGCCAAATCCCGCGATCACATCAATGGGCCCCTGGAGAAGTGCCCGCCGCCGCGGCCTGAGAGGCACTTGTCTCACAGAAGTGCCCGCCGGCCGCCAGCCGATTAGCGTGGGCCGATGGGCGCTTACCTCGACCGGATCCACAGAGGACCCCTCGGCCCGGCCCCCTATCGCGCCTATGTGCCCCACGGCATCGCCGGCTGGAACCCCGCGATAGACGCCCAGACAGCCGCTCGCGTCAAAGCCGCCGGCGACCGGATAGCCGCACTGGCCGTGAAGCTGCCCCCTCACCGCTCCATGCAATGGTGCTTGAACCGCTCCGAGGGGATCGCGTCAAGCGATGTGGAGGGCATCTCCACCACCCTGCGGTCCCTGAGCCTCCTCGAATCCCTGCGAGCAGAACAAGATACCCAGCGCCGCCAGCTCGACACCCAAGCCCTCGGAGCGGCCCGCCTCACCGCCCGCGCCGCAGAAATCGGCCGCCGCGCCAATACGCCGATCGGAGTCGCCGATCTCCAGGAACTACACCGTCGCCTCTTCGAAGGCAGCTCCGTGCCGTTCGAGCCGGGCCGACTGCGATCCGACGACATCTGGGTAGGCCCCCCCGGCACCACCCCGCTAGAAGCGCTATACGTCGCGCCACCCGCCGAGCACGTCGAACCGCTCTGCAACGACCTCGGGGAATTCATCTCGGCCCAAGACCTGCTCCACCCCCTCATCAAAGCCGCCATCGCCCACCTCCAATTCGAGACCATCCACCCCTTCCCCGACGGCAACGGACGCGTAGGGAGGGCGCTGATCCACTGCGTGCTACAGCGCAACTGGCCCGAATCGCCGCCGGTCCCGCTGTCGGCCGCCATCGCCCAGCACAAACAGGCCTACTACCAGTCGCTGCGCCCCTACCAGACATACACCGGCGACCCCGACAGCCCGATACGCGCCGCCTGCGCCGAAGCCGCCGCGGCCTACATCGCGGACGCCGCCGAAGTCGCCTGCGACTACACCGAAGCCGTCGCCCAGACCGTCGCCGAAATTCACGCCGATTGGGACGCCCTCGCACTGCGCCCCCACTCAGCCGCCGCCGCCGTCCTAGAGGCCATGGCGACAATGCCCGCCGCCGACGTCGGATACCTCTGCGGCATCACGGGCCGCACCCCCAACGCCGTGCGGCGAGGTCTGCGCCGACTCACCGCCGCCGGTGCCGTCGCAGAAACGCGCGATGAGCACACCGGGCGCAGAGTGTTTGAACTGCCCGAAATCCTCCAAATCGTCGACCACCGCCAAGAACTGCTGAACCGCTGCTGGCAGGCCCGCTCTCACGGCCCCCGCCAAACACCCGCCGAGCTACTCGCCCAATGGCATAACCACACCGCAACCCCCGAACCACCCCAACGACACTGAGTCTAGGGACGGGGAAGCCCAGTTTCGACGGCGTCTGCGTCACCCCCATCACATCGCTGGGCCCCTGAGAAGCGCCCGCAGCCGCAGCCTGAGAGGCACTCGTGTTGCAGAAGTGCCCGCCCTGGGGATCACTCCAGCTTGGCCAAATCCACATCCTGGCTGTCAATCAGCTGGGGGGCGCCGTCTGCGAACTCGACTATCAGGAATCGGCCGAACGTGGGATCGCCCACCTCGTCGAGCTCCAGCGGCCCTGACACGCCGTCGTAGTCGATGTCGAGCCCGGCTTCGAGCAGCCCAGCGCACTCGCGGTAGTCGTGGCATTTCTGGCCGCCGCTGGTAACCGCCCCCACCTGCTCGATGATCGCCGGGCCGCTGGTGGTGCCCGCGGCAAGGGCGGCCAGCGCCAGCACCACCACGCAGTCATAGGCCTGGCCGCCGTAAATCACGTTGCCGTCGGCCAAGTCGATGAGGCGCTGGCTGAACTCGCTGCTGCCCCCCGCTGCGGCGGCCACCAGCCCGTCGATGACGTTGGGGTTGTCGGGGTCCACCGCCGCAGCCAGATTCACATCGTAGAGACCGTCGGAGCTGTACATCGCGGTGGGGGGAATGCCAGCCTCCAGCAACCCCCGCACAATCTGGGCCCCTTCGGCGAACGTAACCAGCACCACCGCGTCGGGCGACATGGCCTCCACCGCCTCGACCGTGGGGTCGTAGCTGCTGGCATCGTCGTCATAGACGAACACCTCGGCGTTCACCCCGAGCGCCTCCAAGTTCTCCTCCATGAGCTGCGACAGGGCGCTGCCCCAATCATCGGCCCGGGCCGGTATGGCCACGTTGGTAGCTCCATCGGCAGCCACGATCCCGGCCAGGATCAGCGACACCGCCTGGTCGGGCGGCACGGTGCGGAAGTAGTAGGCCGCGTTGGCCTGCGTGGAGAACGACGGCGACGTGTTGGAAGGAGAGCACTGCGGGATCTGGGCGTCATAGAGCATCTGGATGAAAGACTGCGACACACCTGAGGCCGACGCGCCCACGATCACGTGCGCTCCCTCCCCCAGCAGGCGGCTCACCGCCTCAGGGGCCACGTCGGGGTCGGTGGCGGAGTCTGCCGCCAGCAGGCGCACCCGGCCGCCGGCCTCCAGGATATCGCCGATGGCCAGGTCTACCCCGATGATCATGGGGGAAGACAGCGTGGACAGCATTCCGGTCTCGGGCAGGATGCGGCCTATCACCAGCTCTGCTCCGCTTCCTGAGGGCTGAGCTGAATCTGCCGATTCGGCGGTTTGGGACGACGAGGCGAGGTCGGCTTCTCGCGTGTCGATCACGGTGAACTCTCCGTCGATGAACTCGGCAACGAGGTACTGCCCATAGCGGGGGTCTCCCACTTCGTCGAGTTCCAGTGGACCGGATACCCCGTCGTAGTCGACATCGACCCCATCGGCTATCAGTCCAGCGCATTCGCCATAGTCGAAGCACTTCTGACCGCCGGCTGTCACCGCGCGCACCTGCTCGATGATGGCGGGACCGGAAGTGGAGCCGGCGGCCAGCGAGGCGAGGGCCAGCACCACCACGCAGTCGTAGGCTTGGGCGCCGTAGAGCACTCCACCGCCGGTCAAGGGCTCCAACCGCAGGCTGTAGTCCTCACCGCCGCCCACGGTGATCGCCTTGAAACCGTCGATGACGCTCGGGTTGGTTGGGTCCACCAACTCGTTCAGATTCGGGGCGTAGACACCGTCGCTTCCGTAAATGGCTCTTGGGGGCACCCCCGCCTCCAGCAGACCTCTGATGATCTGCGCTCCCTCGGCAAAGGATATGAGCACCACCGCATCCGCTCTCATGTCCTCAACGGCGGCCACGGTCGCGTCGAAGCTGGTGGCATCCTCGTCATAGGCGAGAATGCGGCTCTCCACCCCCAGTTCGTCGAAGTTCTCAACCATCAGCTCGGCCAGAGAATTGCCCCAGTCATCAGCCCGGGCCGGCAGCGCCACATTCGTGGCGCCCTCGCTCGCCACCATCTCCGCCAAAATCAGCGCGGCCGCCTGGGTGGGCGGCACCGTCCGGAAATAATAGGCCGCGTTCTCCTGGGTTGAGAACGACGTCGATGTGTTCGACGGCGAGCACTGGGGGATCTGAGCGTCATACAGGATCTGGATGAACGACTGAGACACCCCCGACGCCGACGCCCCCACAATCACATGCGCGCCCTCCCCCAGCAGCCGATTGACCGTCTCAGGCGCCACATCGGGATCGGTGGCCGAATCCCCGGTGAGGAGCCGCACGTTCCCACCGGCAGCTTGGATGTCTTCAACTGCCAGGTCGATGCTCGCAATCATTGCCGGGCCGAACAGCGCCAGCGACCCGGTCTCAGGCATCACCGAGCCGATTACCAGCTCCTGCCCGTCCGCCGCCTCAGCCGGTGCTTCCTGGGCAGCCTCGCCCCCCTCCTCACCGCCGCACCCGAAAGCCACAAGGGCGATCAGCGACGCAGCCCAGACCAAGTGCCTCTTCAACCTGAACTCCTCATCGAAACAACCTCCCCCTTGAACATGCGAGCGAGCCTCCGCCATCCTCCTACAAGAGCCGCCCGAGGATCGTCTCAACCGGGGCCACCATACCGGCATAGAAGGGGCCGAACTCGGCGTAGCGGGCCGACGCCTCGTCGTAGCGCATGGTGTACACCACCTCTTTGAGGTCGTCGGGGTGCTCGCAGAACAGGGTCACCCCCCACTCATAGTCGTCAATGCCGGTGGAACCGGTGATGAGCTGCAATACCCGCCCCGAGAATTTACGGCCGGTGGCACCGTGGTCGTACATCAGCTCTTTGCGGCGCTCGAAGGCCAGCTCGTACCAGTTCTGATCGGGGTTGCGGCGCTTGGACATGGGATAGAAGCACCATGCCGGCTTCCCCTCGGGCGGGAGCTGCGGGTACAGCCGGGCCTGCTTGGTCTCTTCGGGAAGCCCTGCCGCATACTCCGAGAGCTCGGTGAGCGACACATAGGAGTCCACGATTTCGAGCCCACCTTGGTGCAACGCGGTCTGGAAGTCTCGCAGTCGCCACAGGTCGGCATGCAGGGCCATGAAGGCAACATCGGCCTTGTGGCCTAGCACGGCCACCGTCACCACCTGCACCCCTTCGGCCTCAGCCTCTTTGACCGCAGCGGTGATGGCGCCGGGGTCTGGGGTCGGGCCGGGCCTTGCGAACAGGTGAACCACACCGATCCCGATAGACGGCTCTACCGGTGAGGCTCTATAGGTTGCACGGTCGCTCATCGGGAACTCAGCATCCTAAGGCACATCGATGTCTTGGATTCTGACCACTTGGAGGGCGCCGTCGCGCACTTGGGCAATGCCGAAGCGTCCCACCGAGATGTCGCCAACCTCGTCGAGGTCCAGCGGCCCCGACACTCCGTCATAGTCAATGTCTACTCCCTCTGCCATCAGAGCAGCGCACTCGCCGTAGCCAAAGCACTTCGTGCCATAGCGGGTAACGTTCTGCACTTCGGCGAGAATGTCCGGGCCCTCCGTCGAGCCTGCGGCCAGCGAGGCCAGAGCCAGCACAACGACGCAGTCGTATGCCTGGCCGCCGAAGACCACGTTCCCGTCGACGAGTTCCGACAGCCTCTCGTTGAACTCAATGCTGCCCGAGGCGGCATACACCGTGAACCCGTCGAGCAGCTCCGGATTGCCCGGGCTCACGATTGACGGGAGCTCCACATCGAACATGCCCCCGCCACCGTGCATCGCGCGGGGTGGAATGCCGGCCTCCAGCAGACTCCGCAAGATCTGCGCTCCCTCCGCAAACGCGAGAATGACGACGGTATCGGCCCCCATAGAGTGCACCGACTCTGCGATGTCCTGGAAGTTGACCGCATCCTGGGAGAAAACCACCACTTCAGAGGCCACGTTCAGCTCTTCCAGGCTCTCGGCCAGCAGTTCCGACAGCGACTGCCCCCAGTCATCGCCCCGCGCCAAGATGGCCACATTCGTCCCACCGCCGCGTGCGATGTTGTCGGCGATGACCGGAGCGTCGGCTCTCGTGGTCGTAACCGTGCGAAAGAAGAACTCGGCGTTCTGCTGGGTGCTGAAGGCTGCCGACGTGTTCGACGCCGCACACTGGGCGATCTGGGATTCATAGAGGGTTTGGATTATCCCCTGGGACACTCCCGAGGCTGCTGCCCCGATGATTGCGTGGGCACCCTCGCCCAGCAGCCGGTTGACGGTTTCTATGGCGATATCGGGATCGGTGCCCGAGTCGCCGGCCAGAATCTCTACTCGGCCACCGGCGGCCCGCACGTCTTCCACTCCGAGACGCACGCCGGTGATCTCAGGCAGGTACAGGAAGCTGAGTGATCCTGTCTCCGGCAGCACGACACCGATCACCAGTTCAGGGGCATCGGCCAAGAATTCCGCGGCCCCGCCAGACTGCGGCACCTCTTGTGGCCCAGCCGGGGCTCGCTCCTCGCTTGAACTGTCAGAACTGCCGCAGGCCGAGCTGATCAGCCCCGCAGCCAGGAGGATGGCAACAGCCCCGACGAGCCGTCGTCGCATGTCCCTCACTGGTGCATGGTCAGTCGCCGAAGCCGTTCACCAGCACAGCGAAATGGCGGCTGGTGGCGTCGTGGCGCTTGCCGACCACCGCCTGGTATCCCTCGGATTCCCACACCTCGCGGGCCTTCTCCTTGGAGTCGAACTTGATCACCACCGTCTGGTGGCCGGCGGTGTCGCCCTCGACCACCTCCGACTCGGTGTCGAAGGCAACCAGTTCAGCGCCGTCGCCGATGCCCAGGGCGCCGGCCGCGCCCTGCATGTACTCCCCATAGAGCTCGGGGTTGTCCACCTGATAGTTGACGATGATGTATGCAGCCATGGCCCACTTCTAGCAGACCGGATCAATCTCGAACGAAGAGGAACGCGGAACTGCCCGAGGCGTTGCCAGAAATGCAGATCAGCTTCGCGTGAAGAGGAAGGCGCCGCCGGGATGGCCGCCGCCGGTGCTGACCACCGCCACCTCGGCGTCGTCCACCTGCCGGCCCCCGCCGTGGCCCCGGAGCTGGGTTACCGCCTCGTGCAGGAACCCGTAGCCGTGCAGCCGCCCCGCCGAGAGCTGGCCCCCGTGGGGGTTGAGCGGGATCTCCCCGCCGCGGGCGATGCGGGTGCCGCCCTCCACGAATGCCGCCCCTTCGCCCTTGCCGCAAAAGCCCAGACCCTCCAGCCACGACAGGGCATTGAAGCTGAATCCGTCGTAGAGCAGGGCCACGTCCACGTCGGCCGGCTTCAAGTCGGTGCGGCTCCACAGGTGGGCCGAGGGGCCGTCCACCATGGGCTCGTGCAGCAGCGTCCCCTGGTCCCATGACATCCGCTCGCGCATCTGAGTGCCCACCGCTTCCACCAGCACCGGGCGGTGGGGGCCGTCGGACGCCGCGTCCACTGCCGACACCACCAGGGCGGTGGAGCCGTCGCAGGGCACATCGCAGTCGAACAAGCCGAACGGTGTGGTGATCATGCGGGCGTCCAAGTAGTCGTCGATGGTCATCGGCTCCTGGTAGATGGCCACCGGGTTGTGGGCCGCGCCGGCCCGCTCGGTCACCGGAATCCACCCCAGCTGCTCCCGGGTGGCACCGTAGCGGTGGAAGTAGTGGCTGGCCATGAGCGCGATCCAGTTGCCCGCCGACATGGCGCCATAGGGCAGCCGCCACTCCATCTCCCCGGAGATGCGGGCACCGCCGCCCACCCCGGTGTTCTGGCGATTGCCCCAGGCAATCGACGTGGTCTCCCACACAGTGCGAAAGCACAGCACATGGCGGCACAGCCCCGCCGCCACCGCCAGCATGGCGTTGACCACCGCGCCGCTCTGGCCGGGGGTCTCCATGGTGCCGCAGAACCAGGTGGGGGCGATGCCCAGGGCGTCGGCCACCGGGTAGATGCCCCCTTCGGAGTGGCCGCCGTCTTTGGCGCTGCCGCCGGGATAGGTGGACAGGCCGTCGATGTCGTCCACGGTGAGCCCGGCGTCGGCCACCGCCGCTTGGCAGGCCTCTACTGCCAGGCCCATGGGGTCGCGGCCCAGCCGCCGACCCACCTCTGAGAGCCCGATCCCGGTAATGGCCACCTTCGACTCGAACTTGTCGGAAACAGGCATGGCCCGCACCGGGGCAGGGGCGGGCTCGGCGTACTCGTCCGCCTCAACCGGCGGCTCGCCGGTGGGGGCGAAAACCGGCAGCCACACGTCCTTGTGCTGCTCGAAGCGCACCGACACCGGCAGGCCGATCACCACGTCTTCGGGCTCGGCGTCCACGATGAGGGTGGTGAGTCGCACCAAGGGATCCTCCTCGATGGCCACCAACCCGATCACATAGGGCACCTCCATGTCGGGCAGCCACGGCTGGTAGTTCACGGTCAACCCCACCACTGTGGCCCGCCCCGACACCTCCCTGATCTCGGGCGCCTCCCCGCCTTCCGGGCACAGCACTCCGGGGGGATGGAGGTAGCGGTCGCAGGCCCCGCAGTACTGGAAGCGCAGCACGCCGTCGGCCCCAGCGGTCCAGAAGAACTCGTTCTCGGGCGTGAGCTTGGGCAGGGGGCGCATGCCCAGGATTCTTACGCAGGCGGGGAGTAGAAGTTGAGTTGGCCGTCGCGCACGAACCCGGCCAGGCCCAAACCGGCCGCCGCCGCCGTTTCCACCGCCAGGGCCGAGGGGGCGCTCACCGCCACCAACACGGCGAATCCCGCGGCCCACGCCTTCTGCACCATCTCGAACGACGCCCGGCCGCTCACAAACAGCCCCAGCCCGCTGGCGGGCAGGTCGTCGTCCAGCAGCATCCGGCCCACCACCTTGTCCACCGCGTTGTGGCGACCGATGTCCTCGCGCACCAGGGTGGGCTGGCCATCGACCGTGAAAGCGGCCGCGGCGTGGACTCCCCCGGTGGCGCCGAACAGGTCTTGAAAGGCCCGAACCCGTTCGGGGACTTCAGCCAAGACATCGGCGGATATGGGCGTTTCGCAGGGCGGCAGCGGGCTCAGCCGTTCCCGCAGCAACTCAATGCTCTCCGCCCCGCACAGCCCGCATGATGAGGTGGTGAGCCCTAGACGAGGGGTGGCCGGGGGGGCGCCGTCGGTCTCCACCGTCACCAGGTTGAACTCGGTGTCGGCAACCGGCTCGGTGGCGCAGTAGCGGATGGAGGTTACCGAGGCATTGCCCAGGAGCCCCTCGGTGAAGCAGAACCCGGCGGCCAGCTCGAAGTCGTGCCCTGGGGTACGCATGGTAGTAGTGACAGTCACGTTGTCGAGCTGGACGGTGAGCGGCTCCTCCACCACCAGGTCGTCGGGGCGGCGGTGCTCTTCGCTCCCGTCCCAGTGGCGCACCAGTACCCGCTGGGATCGCCCCCGGGTCATGACAGCCGATACATCTCAGAAACTACGTGGTGCTGGAGGTCCAGTCCCATGGCCGCCATGGCCACCGAGGAGTGCAACACCTCGCCTTCCACCCAGAAGCGCCGCTCGGTGGCAGTCACCGGCTTGGCGGAGCCGGTGCCCAGCACCGCAGTGGACGCCAGCTGGATGTCTTGATACTGGACTGTTCCTTCCAGCAGCTCGGCGATGCCCGACGGCTGCACCAGAACCAACTCGACTCGTCCGCCTTCTTGGGGACGCAGATACCCGGCCTCCGCGTGCAGGGGAAGCCCGGAGCCGGTGTCTTTGGTCTTCTGCGTGTAGGCCACAAACGGCTTGCCCGCGTGGGTGAAGGAAACCTCCTCGGCATACGAGAAGCCGTCAATGGTTGGATACACCCCCGTGCCGGTGCCCTGCCATGTTCCCAACAGGAACGCCAGCGGCGCGCACACCGGATGAAGCTCGGCCATACAACGACGTTACCGCCGTTGCCTGTGTTCCCGGGCTTAGAAGTCCATGTCGGGCATGCCGCCAGGCATCCCGCCGTTCTCATCGGGCTTGTCGGCCACGACGGCCTCAGTGGTCAAGAACAGACCGGCGATGGAGCCGGCGTTCTGGAGCGCCGAGCGGGTGACCTTGGCCGCATCGATGATCCCGGCCGTGAGCAGGTCTTCGTACTCGCCGGTGGCCGCGTTCAGCCCGGAGTTGCCCTCCAGATTGCGGACCCGCTCCACGATCACGCCGCCCTCGAGGCCGGCGTTGACCGCGATCTGGGCCAGCGGGCCTTCCAGAGCCTTGGCCACGATGCGAGCCCCGGTGGCCTCATCGTCGGCCGACAGGCTGTCGGCTGCACTGTGTACCGCGTCTTGGGCCCGCAGCAGGGTGACGCCCCCGCCGGCCACCACGCCCTCTTCGATAGCCGCCTTGGTGGTGCTGACCGCATCCTCGATGCGGTGCTTCTTCTCCTTGAGCTCCACCTCGGTGGCGGCACCCACCTTCAGCACGGCCACACCGCCCGACAGCTTGGCCAGGCGCTCTTGCAGCTTCTCCCGGTCGTAGTCGGAGTCGGTGTTGTCGATCTCGCCCTTGATCTGGGAAATCCGGCCCTCCACATCGCTGCGGTCGCCGGCACCCTCCACGATCGTGGTCTCGTCCTTGGTGATGACAATCTTGCGGGCCCGGCCCAGCAGGTCGAGCGTGGTGTTCTCCAGCTTGAGGCCCACCTCTTCGCTGATCACCTGGCCGGCGGTCAAGATGGCCATGTCTTGGAGCATGGCCTTGCGGCGGTCGCCGAAGCCCGGGGCCTTCACCGCGGTGGAGTTGAAGGTGCCGCGAATCTTGTTCACCACCAGGGTGGCCAGGGCCTCGCCCTCCACATCCTCAGCGATGATCAACAGCGGCTTGCCCGCCTGCATCACCTTCTCCAGCACCGGCACGATGTCGCGCACGGCGGTGATCTTCGAGCCCACGAACAGGATGTAGGGCTCGTCCAGCACGGCTTCCATCCGCTCGGCGTCGGTCACGAAGTAGGGGGAGATGTAGCCCTTGTCGAAGCGCATGCCCTCGGTGAAGTCCAGCTCCAGGCCGAAGGTCTGCGACTCCTCCACGGTGACCACGCCGTCTTTGCCCACCTTGTCGATGGCCTCGGAGATCAGCTCGCCGATCTCGGAGTCGGCGGCGGAGATGGCGGCCACGTTGGAGATCTGGCCCTTGTCGGAGGACACGTCCACCGACTGCGAGTGGATGGCCTCGACTGCGGCCTCCACCCCGGCTTCGATGCCCTTTTTGATGGACATGGGATTGGCTCCGGCGGCCACGTTCCGCAGCCCCTCGCGCACCATCGACCAGGCCAGCACAGTGGCGGTGGTGGTTCCGTCGCCGGCCACGTCATCGGTCTTCTTGGCCACCTCTTTGACCAGCTCGGCGCCGATCTTCTCGTAGGGGTCCTCCAGTTCGATCTCTTTGGCGATGGACACGCCGTCGTTGGTGATCGTGGGAGCGCCCCACTTCTTCTCCAGAACCACGTTGCGGCCCTTGGGGCCGAGCGTGACCCGCACAGCGTCGGCCAGCTGGTTCATTCCCGACTCCAGCGCGCGCCGGGCCTGCTCATCAAATGAGATGATCTTGGGCATCCTCGAACACTCCCTCTTGTACCATCGGCTTCCCGCCGAGTTTTAGCACTCTCGGTATGAGACTGCTAAAGGTTACCGAGGGGGGCGCGAAACGCCAAACTCTGAGTAGTGAGAAATCAGCCGCCAGCCACCGCGGGCACGATGGCAACCGTCTGGCCGTCCGGCACGGAGGTGGCCAGACCATCGGCGAAACGCACGTCGTCGTCGTCTACGAAAACGTTGACGTATCGGTGCAAGCCACCCCCCTCGTCAATGAGGCGGTCCATGAAACCGGGATGGGTGGCGTCCAGCGATGCGATCACGTCGCGGACGGTGTCGCCGTCCACGGTGACCTCGCTGGCCCCTCCGGCCAGGGGACGAAGGGTGGTCGGTATCCGGACGGTCACGCTCATGGGCCATGATGCTATTCGGATGCAGCCCAGGAAACGACTCGTGAATCGGGAGTCAGTGTGACCGGGCGGCGGAGATTCGCCGCGGGGGAGTTCACGGCTGCCGACCTCGTCGAACAGAAAGGATCGACGACAGTGTCGGTCTGTCTGCCCGCCCGCAACGAGGAGGCCACGGTGGGCGCCATCGTGGAAGTGGTCCGCAACGAGCTCATGGACAAGCTGGGCTTGGTGGACGAGGTGATCGTGATGGACGACCACTCCACCGACCGCACCGCCGCGGTGGCCAAGGACGCGGGGGCCACGGTGGTGGCTTGCTCCGACGTGCTCGACCACTTGGGCGACCAGCCCGGCAAGGGCGAGACGCTGTGGAAGTCGCTCTACATATCCACTGGCGACATCGTGGTGTGGTGCGACAGCGACGTGGCCAACTTCGGCGCCCATTTCATTACTGGCCTGCTGGGGCCATTGCTCATCGACGACACCATCGGATACTGCAAGGGCTTCTACCACCGCCCGGTGGGGGCCGACCAGCGGGGTGGGGGCCGCACCACAGAGCTGGTGGCCCGGCCGCTCATCGCACTGCTGTTCCCGGAACTCGTCGACATCATCCAGCCTCTGGCCGGGGAGTACGCCGGGAGGAGGGAGATCCTGGAGCGGGTGCCGTTCGTCCAGGGGTATGGGGTGGAGATGGGGCTGCTCATCGACGTTTGCCGGTTGGCGGGCTACAACGCCATCGCCCAGGTTGATCTGGGCACCCGCGTCCACCGCAATCGGCCCCTGCACGAGCTCTCGTCCCAAGCCACCGAGGTCATGCAGGTGGCCCTGCACCGGGCCGACCGCACTTTGGTGAATACTGCGATCACGCTGCGTCGCCCTGGATTCGGCGACACCGAGATCACCATGCAGGAGCGCCCTCCCCTCGTGGAGGTCACCGGCTACTTCCGCCAGGCGCGCTGACCGCCCTGCCCGGCTACGGGCCCAAGTGCTCCAGAACCACCCTGCCCGGCTACGGGCCCAAGTGCTCCAGAACCACCCTGCCCCGCTACGGGCCCAAGTGCTCCAGAACCACCCTGCCCCGCTACGGGCCCAAGTGCTCCAGAACCACCCTGCCCACCAACCCGACCGTGTCGGACATGGCCTCCTCGACCCCGAACCGCTCGCTGAGGCTGACGAGCTCTCCACAGGCCGGGGCGGCTTCCCCGTCTACCCGTCCGACGATGGTCAGCACCGGCACCCCCGCAGCCGCCGCCATCTCGCCCACCCCGCCCACCACCTTCCCCTGAAGCGATGTGGCATCCAGGGCACCCTCGCCGGTGACCACCAAATCGGCCTGCTCGATGCGGTCGTAGAGGTCAACCTCTTCGGCCAACAGCTCAAAGCCGTTGCACAGCTCGGCGCCCACGCACGCCAAGCCTCCGGCCAGACCGCCCGCCGCCCCCGAGCCTTCCAAACCGCCCACTTCGACGCCGTAGGTCTCTGCGTATACCTGGCTGAGCCGCTCCAGGCGTCGGCGCAGCAGCTCCACCTGAGATGCACTGGCCCCCTTCTGGGGCCCGAACAGCTCCGCGGCATCGGTGAAGCGGGTTCTCACGTCACAGGCCACGGCCAGATCCACTCCCTTCAGCCGTTGCGTCGGGTACAGCGCTCGCAGCGCGCCCAAGCCTCCATCTGTGGTGGCCGAGCCCCCCACGCCCACCAGCACCCGCCGGGCGCCGCGCTCCAACGCAGCCTCGATGAGCTCCCCGGTTCCATAGGTGGTGGCCCCCAGGGGATCGTTCCCCTCGGCCCCGCCCACCAAGGCCAGCCCCGACGCTTGAGCCATCTCAATCACCGCGGTATGGCGATGGAGGCGCCACGAGGCCTCCACCGAATCGCCCAACGGACCCGTCACGGTGGTGGTCCGGTTGGCCCCGCCCACAACCTCCAGCGTGCCCTCGCCTCCGTCGGCCATCGGGGCGGCATCGGCAGTGGCCCCCGACTGCTCGGCAGCCAGGACAATTGCCCGGGCAACTTGGGCGGCAGTGGCCGTCCCCCGGAACTTGTCGGGGGCGGCAACGATGTGCATTCAACCAGCTAGCCGGGGCGCTGGGCGAGGCTGTCGGGTCCGATCAGAACCAGGACGTAGGCGTTGCCCAAGGTATCGATGGTGATGCCCCCTGGAGGAGGATCGGGCATCGGAAAGAGCGGCTTCTCGCTTTCGCCCAGCAGCTTGGCGACGCACTGGGCGTCCACCTCATAGCCGGCTCGATAGTAGAAGGCCGAGTTCACCTGGGGAGTGGCGTTCCGGGGGGGCAGCGTTATGTAGTTGGCAGTGTTCAACTCACCCGAGAGACGACCGGCTGCCCCTCCGACGTCGGTGCCGTTGGCCACCATAACGCTGATGGTGGACGGATCGCGGCACTCCAGTTCCTCCTCCTGTGCGGGAGCAGTCTCCTGGGGCTCATCAGCGGGCGGGGCGGTCGCCTCCTCGGTCTCCTCGGGGGCGGGTGCCGGGGCGGGGGCTGCTTCGCCATCCCCCGACGGGGTCTCGACCGGTTCTGGAATCTCCTCTGCCTCCATCGTCGCCGTAGGCGTCGGCTGGGCCGCGGCCGGCTCGGAGTCGTCTTCGTCATCGAGGCCGCGGGCCAGCACGAAGGCGCCTGCGGCAATCAGGGCAAGAACCAACACAACCCCCTTGAGGGCCATCTGATTGTTGGGGGCTCGGTTCGACTCCATAGTGCCTCTGGCTCCGGACTGTTACGGCGACGGTTGGCGGCCAACCGAGGGCTGGCCGAACTTCGACCGTCTGCGGCGATCGCGCAATCGCCGCAGACGCCGCACGACCATGGGGTCGTACGCCATTGCATCTGCCTCTTCCAATAGTTCGTTCAGCAGCTGATAGTACCGGGTTGTGGAAAGCTCGAAGCGCTCGCGGATCGCAGCCTCCTTCGACCCGGTCTCCTGCCACCAGGTGCGCTCAAAATCCAAGATCGCCCGATCTCTTCTCGTGAGAGCCATTCCACAAGCGTTACCCACCACTAGGCGCTATTCAAGCACCCTCCCCAAACCGCACCCCTTATGCTCTTGAATGGAGGTCCGAGGAGCCTCCCAATTCAACGCCCGAGTAGCTTTCCCAAGCTCTCGACAACTCAACGCCCGAGTAGCTCAGTCGGCAGAGCAGCTGTCTTGTAAACAGCAGGTCGCAGGTTCGATTCCTGTCTCGGGCTCTTTGTGATGTCACAGACAGGCTCGCGCCCTCGCGATTCCATTCGCATGGCAAACAAGGAAGTTCTGATCATCGCCGGCCCGAACGGCGCCGGAAAGACGACCTTCGCGTTCAGATATTTGCGCATCAAGGATCAAGGTCTGCCGTTCGTGAATGCCGACCTCATCGCGTCCGGCCTCGCACCTGTCGGAGGGCGCAATGCCGATGTGGCCGCGGGCCGGCTGATGCTGGCCGAGATCGACGGGCTCGCGGCGGAGGGTCGCAGCTTCGCATTCGAGACAACCCTGGCCGGGCGCGGCTATCTGCGTCGGATCGACAAGTGGCGGGGCAGCGGCTACCAGGTGATTCTTCTGTTCCTTTCGTTGCGATCTCCCGAGGATGCCATTGAGCGGGTCCGGCAGCGGGTCGGTCAGGGCGGCCATCACGTTCCCGACGAAGCTGTGCGGCGCCGATTCGACGCCGGTCTCAAGAACCTGCGCAAACTGTATGCCGATAGGGTTGATGACTGGATTCTCTTCGACAACAATGGTCTTGTTCCCAGAGTCGTCGAGCGGGGGTGAGTTCTCAGTGGTCACCGAACCCGGACAAGTCCAAGTAAACGGTCAGCATGGTTCGCCGCGTGACGACGAGTGGCTGGAGGACGTATTGGAGGCGCTGCGGATGGCGGCTAAGGACGCCCATCTCAAGGCCTACCAGACAGGCACAGGGGTGGTGTACCGCCGTAATGGCAAGATGGGCGTGTATCCACCTGACCCTGACATGTACGAGGACCTGATCCCGGCCCAGTTCGAGGACAGCTACGAGATCTGACGCTCCCGTCGCACTCGTCGGGCTGGAAACCCCTGGTGCCGTCCACGCTGTTGGCGGTCAGGCTGGTGGTGGGTGATCGGCTGCCGTCGATGTCCACAACGCGGTGCCTCGGGCTTGGTACTCCACATCGTAGGCGGTGCAGGAGGTGAGCCCGGTCTGCCGGGTCGGGCGGTTGGAGGTGCTCGACGCCATCGCCGTCTAGCCTCAGCGTTGTTGTCGGAGAGGAGTGCCAGTGGCAGAGGAACCGGCCTGGTCGATCGGGATAGAGGAGGAGTACCTCCTTGTTGAGCGGGAGAGCGGGGAGCTCATCACCGAGCAGCCGCCCGGAATCCAGGAAATGGTGACCAACCTGCACCACGGTCTCGTCGCCAGGGAGCTGTTCAGCTCGCAGCTCGAGATCGGCACCGGCATCTGCACCGACTTCAAGCACCTGCGGGCCGACATCGGACTCCTGCGCCTTGCGGTTACCGAGGCCGCGGCCGAATACGGGCTGGCGCCCATCGCGGCCTCATCCCACCCGTTCGCTCGCCCGCACGAGCAGAAGGTGACCGAAGGAGAGCGCTATCGGGCTTTGGCTGAAGATCTCCAAGGCGTGTCCCGCGGGCTGGTCATCTCCGGCCTGCACGTCCACGTCGGCATCGAAGACCCCGACCTACGGATAGACCTGATGAACCAGGTCTCCTACTTCCTGCCCCACCTGCTGGCCCTTTCCACCTCATCGCCGTTCTGGGAGGGCCGCAACACCGGCCTAAAGAGCTACCGCATGGCGGTGTTCCGGTCGCTGCCCCGCACGGGGCTGCCGGAGAAGTTCGACTCGTGGGCCGAGTACCGGCGCCATGTAGACGTGCTGGTGCAGGCCGGGGTCATCGAGGACTCCACCAAGGTTTGGTGGGACATCCGCCCGTCGGAGCGCTACCCCACTCTGGAGATGCGGGTCACCGACCTGCCCACGAGGATGGAGGACACGGTTGCCGTCGCCGCCATGTACGTCTGTTTGCTGCGGATGCTGTGGAGGCTCAAGCTGGAGAATCGCCGGTGGCGCAGCTACGCCAACTTCCTCGTGGCAGAGAACCTGTGGCGGGCCGAACGCTACGGAATCACCGACCGCCTCATCGACTTCGGCAAAGGCGAGATGGTGCCGGTGCCCGACCTGGTGGAGGAAATGATCGAATTGGTCAGGCCCGACGCCGATGCCCTGGACTGCGTGTCGCAAATCGAGCACACCCGCACCATCTGCGAACGGGGCACCTCAGCCGACCGCCAACTGGCCGTCTACCGCGAGGCAATAGGAAACGGCGCCACCAACGAAGAAGCGCTCCACGCCGTAGTTCAAACCCTCATCGCCGACACCATCGCCCCACCCCAAACCTAACGGTCGGGCTGGCGGTGGCGGCCTACCTCGAAGTTGCGATCTGCGGTGGATGCCCTAGAACAGTTGTTCGTCCGCCAAGCTGAACACGCGATCCGCATAGGAACGGCCGGTGCGCACCTGAACCACTTTGTGCTGCGCCAACAGCCGGTCCACGGCGGGTTTGACGTGGGCCCTTTTGTAGATCGTCTCCAGGAGGGCGTCCTCGCGGAGCTCTGCCATGCTGTGGTCGCGCTCACCGAGCAGTTTCAGGATACGAATTTCTAAAGGGGTGAAGTCTGGGTGCAGAATGTCGAAAGACATCTGGTTGGGATCACGCGGATCTCGGAATCGCTGACCGGAGACACCGTCGACCTCCCACAACCCGTCCTTGAACTTCTCCACGGCGACCTTATTCGTGGTCCCGAAGAAGAGATGCAGGGAATGCCCGCCTTCGTCGATCATCTCGAATGTCAGAACGTACGGAAAGCCAGCAGAGTGAAGACCCTGACGGTACAGACCCAAGAGGAACGACTTCTTCTCATCAGTCGGCAGCTGACTAACCCTCCGCCAATCGCTGTGCCCAAAAACACGTTCGCCTGCTTCCTGTTCACCGTCGGCGAAGCGGATGAAGAACTGATCCTCAAATGTAACGAGCACTTCAGATGATTGTTGTTGGGCGATCCGCCGCACAATCTCATAGTCGGTATCGACACCCCAGCCGTCGAGATTGGCAAACACTGGTCCAGCCCACCCACCTACTTCGGCAATCGCCTGCTCAAAGAGGTCGCCGCACTTGCCACGATGGACGCGCATCACCAAGTCGGATGGACTACTTGGAAGCGGGAACTGAGCGTCAAGAAGTTTCTCAAGGTGCTCAGCGCGTCCGCGGTGATCCTCGATGAAGACGAGCCGCGTCTGAGTACCCCAGCGCGTCACCTCGCTCCGCAGCGCTTGTTCCACCGCGATCGCGGGCGAACTGTCTTGGGCGTTGGTGTACTCCCCTGGACCAGCGAAGCCGTCGAAGAACGTAATCCCGACATCGTGAAACTGCCTTGCCATGATGGGAAACCACGCTTGCATGTACCGGCGCAGCAACGTGTGTTTTGCTGCCGTGTGGGGGTCACGCTCCCAGAGGATCCCAGTTGGAACGGCCATAGGGTCAGGCCGCCGCCTCCTCCGGGAGCTGGTCCCATACTTCGCCCTCCAGTTCTCGGCCGCCGGCCTTGGGGGTTCTGCCTCCCCATTGCTTGAAGAAGAACGCAACGCCCGCCGAGGTGCAGGTATCGCGAAGCTCGGTAGCCCAAGCTGGCTCCATGGGCCGCGCGTTCGCACCAGATTCGCCGCCGGCGATTAGCCACTGGATGCCCTCCAGGTCGAGTGCGCCGAGAGGGCCGAGAAGAGGTTCGGCGCTTACGAAACGCACTGCTGCCGGAACCTTACGAAGGTGATCGATGCGGAAGGCATACCGGCGAGACTCCACGCTGACTCCCATCCATAGATTCGGCGGCCAGTCGAACTCACCTGCTATGCGGCTCAGCCGCTGTGCTCGCTTGGTGAGCACCTGGTACTTGTGCTGAGGCGTTTCTCGGATCACATCAAAGACCTGCTTGATGAACTCGAGTGGAACGTCCTCGTGAAAGAGATCGCTCATCGAGTTCACGAAGACGAGCCTCGGTGCGCTCCAACGACGAGGTATATCGAGCGATGAGGGATGGAGCGTGAGCCTGAAGCCTGGTCCACTCGTCCTCGGGTCGCCATCGAGCTGGTACTTTGACGAGCCCATCGCCTTGAGCCGTTTCGACAGCGTGAGCGCATAGCAGTTATCGCACCCTGGGGATGTGCGGTCGCAACCGGTCGTGGGGTTCCACGTTGCCTCGGTCCACTCGATCGCCGACTTGTCAGCCATGCCATCCACTGTAGGACCAAGGTGTGACAGTGGAGGAGTTGGCTTCGACGGTTCGGTCAGCTGGCCATTTGGTACAAGATGAGTTGGGTGGGCACTAGCTGTTGTTCGACCGGGTCGACGGCGAGGGCTAGGCCCTCGAGGGTGTAGGCACCAAGCAACGCCGGGCCGTTGTCTTCGCCGAAGACAACGAGGGTCACCTCGCTCTCTTCTTCCACAGTCACCCATGCTCGTCCGTATTCCATGATCGCCCGTCGGCCGTCGGCCAAAAGGAATCGGCGCTGGCCAATGGGCTCTACTCCCATCTCGTGTAGCAGCCGACCGGGCAGGGTGGTGTAGGCAGCGCCGGTGTCCACGATCGCCTCGATCTCCTTGGACTCCCCGCCGTCCATGCTGGCAACTCGAATCGGCAGAGCAAAAGTTCCCATACGATGATGCTACATAAAGTCTCAGAAATTGTCAATCACTAAAAATACGTCACATTGATTGATATTCATGCGCTTTAGGCACCCTGGCGGTGGCGGGCTACTTCGAAGGTGCCTATGGCTACGGCGGCGGCGGCGTTTAGGGAGGCTAGGTGTCCTTTTAGGGGGATAGCGGCCACTACGTCGCAGCGTTGGCGGGTTAGGCGGGAGAGGCCTCGGCCTTCGCTGCCCACCACGAGGGCTACTGCTTCGGAGGCCACGCTTATCTCGTAGACCGTGGTGGGGGCGGCGACATCTAGGCCCACCGTCCATACGCCGAGCTCTCCCAGGCGGGCCAGCGCGTTGGGGATGCCGGGCACGACCGCCATGGGCACGTGCTCGATGGCCCCGGCGGCTGCTTTGGCCGCGGCGGGGGTGATGTGGGCCGAGCGGTGGCGCCCCAGCACCGCGCCAGTGACTCCGGCGCATTCGGCGGTGCGCAGGGCGGCCCCTACGTTGCCCGGATCGGTGACACCGTCGAGCACCAGCAAGAACGGGGGGCGGCCATCGGAGGGACGGGCCAACTCCTCCAAATCGTGCTCGGCCAGGGGGGCGGCCCGAGCAATCACCCCTTGAGGGACCTCGGTGTTGGCCATCGACTCAAATTTGGAGCGGGCCACCTCTTTGACGGGCACCCGCAGCTCGGCGGCCAACTCCAGCACTTGGGCTAGAGCGCCGGTGGGGTTCTGCCCCGCGGCCACTACCACCTCTCGCACCGGACGGGTGCCTGCCAGCAGAAGCTCTCGCACTGCCTGGCGGCCCTCCACCCGGTCGCCACCCAAGCCGGCCTGTTGGCGGCGGCTGCGCTGATGGTCGCCTGGGGGCCGGCCCTTGCCCTGGCCTTTGTTGGCACCCCTGTTGGGGCCCCCGCCCCGACCTCGCCGGTTGCCGCCCCTCGGTCCTTGCGCGCTCACTGGCGCTCGATGAGGGCCACCGCCCAGCAAGCCAAGCCCTCACCCCGCCCCAGCGCTCCCATCGCCTCGGCCCGCTTGCCTTTCACCATGACCGGGGCCCCGACCACGTCGCTGAGCCGGGTTTGCATCTCATCCCGCCGGGGGGCTATCCGGGGGGACTCGGCCACCACCGTGCAGTCGGCGTTCACCACCCGCCAACCGGCGTCGCCCAACCGGGCCACTGTATCGGCCAGCAATCCAATGCTGTCGGCACCGGCCCACTTGTCGTCGGTGTCGGGGAAGAGCACGCCGATGTCACCCAAGCCCGCTGCGCTCAACAGGGCGTCGGTCACCGCGTGGGCCACGGCATCGCCGTCGCTGTGGCCCACCAGACCCGGGACTCCCTCAAACCGCACCCCGCCCAAGATCAATACCCGGTCGGGGTCGTCGCTGAACCGGTGGGTATCGAACCCGTGGCCGACTCGCATCTCCCCGCTCATGTCGCCAACCATGCCTCGGCGGCGGCCAAATCGTCGGGATGAGTGATCTTGATATTGCGGGGATGGCCCTCCACTGCAAATACGGCATAGCCGGCTGCCTCCACCAAGCTGGCATCGTCGGTGGCATCGGCAGCATCGGCGTGGGCCGCCCGCAACAGCTCGGCCCGGAAGGCCTGCGGGGTCTGCACGGCTTGCAGGGTGCTGCGATCCACCACTCCCCCGTCCACCCTGCGGATGGTATCGGTTACCGGCATCACCGGCACCGCACCGGCCGCCCCTGAGCGCACCTCCTCCACCACCCGCTCATAGACGTCGGCACCGGCCAGGGGCCGGGCGGCGTCGTGGACGCAGATGATGGCCGCATCGTCGGGCACCGCCTCAAGCCCATTGCGCACCGAAGCGGCCCGGCTCGCCCCACCGGCCACCACTGCGCTGGCGGCCAACCGGGCCGATTCGGCTTCTACGTCCCCGCCAGGAACCACCACCACCACCCCGTCGCTCACCTGGGCGGCTACTGCCACGCTGCGGTCCAGTACCCGGGCGCCGGCCAATTCCAGGTACTGCTTGGCGCCCCCGAAACGGGTGCCCGAGCCGGCGGCCACGATCACCGTCCAAACCGAGGGCCGGTCCGTCATCGCCGCCGGGCCTCTACTCGCTCAGGAACTCGATGACCCGAGCCCAGGCGTCGGCCGCATCATCGGGCCGGTGGGCGAGGCGGACCGGATCATGGACAAAACCGTGATCGGCCCCCTCATAGGACGCGACCACCGCACCAGCCGCCCCCAGTGCGGCCACGTCGTCGGGCGGCGTGAACGGGTCTTCGGTGCCGATGATCGCCAAGAGCGGGCACGGCTCTCCTGCGGCCAACAGATCGAGCGGCTCCCCCTGGCCAGGGCCCTTCCAGTGCTCGGGCAGGCGGATCATCCCGTAGAAGGCGGCCGCCCGGTGGAACCGCCCGGTGGCTGCGGCCTTGATGGCGTACATGCCGCCCATGCAGAACCCGGTGAGCACCACCGTTTCGCACTCGGTGGCGTCGGCCGCAGCCAGCACGTCGGCCAGCACCTCGTCGTCCACCAACTCGCAAACCGCGGCCATCCGCTCCTCGGCCACCAAGTGTTCTCGACCGGCAAAAACCTGGGGGGCGCACACCGTCCAGCCCTGCTCAGCGGCAAGGCGGGCCACATGGTCGTCGAAAAGAGGCCGCAGCCCCATCAGATCTGGAATCAGCACCAGTCCCCGGTCGGCATCGGCGACTGGGACCAGCTCAGCCGGCGTTCCCGTCGACAACTCGATGCGCATAGCCCTTGTTTAGCCCACCAACCGGACACAAAGAAGGTCTAGCCCGCCGCGAGCACTTGGTTTGCGAACTCTTGTTTAGCCGCAACCCGGCCATAGATGGGAGCATAGAGGCATGGCGCATCCGCATTTGGAGCTCACGGCTCGGCCCCGGCGCAACCGGCGCACCGCGGCCATTCGCGACATGGTGCGCGAGACCGAGCTCAGCCCAGCCCATTTCGTGCTGCCCCTGTTCGTACACCGGGGCCCCGACGAGCCCATCGACTCGATGCCCGGCATACACCGCTGGAGCGTCGACGGTCTGGTGGGCGAGGTTGGACGGGCCGCTGATCTGGGGGTCCGGGCGGTGGTGCTGTTCGAGGCCGCCCCCGACGAATTGAAGACCCCGGCCGGCGATGAGGCGTGGAACCCCGATGGGCTCATCCCCCAGACCATCGGGGCCATCAAGGCCCACCACCCCGACACGGTGGTGATGACTGATGTAGCCCTCGACCCCTACAACAGCGACGGCCACGACGGCATCGTGGCCCCCGACGGCACCATCGTCAACGACGAGACCGTCGAGGTGCTGTGCCGCCAGGCTCTGACCCACGCCGACGCCGGGGCCGACATCGTGGCCCCCAGCGACATGATGGACGGCCGGGTAGGAGCCATTCGAGAGACGCTCGACCACCATGGGCACACCGAGGTGGGCATCTGCGCCTATACCGCCAAGTACGCCTCCTCGTTCTTCGGGCCGTTCCGGGGAGCGCTCGACTCGGCGCCCCGCTCCGGCGACAAGAAGACCTATCAGATGGACCCGGCCAACAGCCGCGAGGCCCTGCGGGAGATGGAGTTGGACATCGCCGAGGGCGCCGACATGGTCATGGTCAAGCCAGCCGGTCCTTATTTGGACGTGGTGAGGCGCTTCGCCGATGCCTCAGTGGTGCCAGTGGCCGCCTACCAGGTGAGCGGCGAGTACCTCATGGTCAAAGCGGCCGCAGCATCGGGATGGCTGGACGAGCAGGCCATCATCACCGAGACCCTGTGCGGCATCCGTCGAGCCGGCGCCGACGTCATCTTGACCTACTTCGCGGTGCAGGCCGCCCAGATTCTCAGCTAGCCGACCGGGCTCCGAGTCAGGACCGGGGCCGGCGACGGAAGAAGTCGGAGAAGCCCGTCACCACCGCGTGGCCCGGGGCCTCGCCCTCTTTGGGGCGAGCATCGGCCAGAAGGGCGGTGGACATCCCCAATGCTTGGGCGGCGTCGAGACTCTCAACCCTCACATCCACCAGCAGCGCGTTCTCGTAGGGAACCGACGTTGTCCGGCGCAGGGCCTCGTAGATTCCGGGAGCGGGCAAGCACACGCCGACTTCGCTGCTCACGATCCAAGTGTCAATGCCGGTGATGTCGTGCCTGTCTCTCAGCTCGGTCGACCACGAGGCGATGTCATTGGTCAAACAGGCCACCGGCAGGTCCCGGCGACCCATCTCAGCCATGAAGTCCCGAACCCCGGATCGCACGGTGTACTGGTCCAAGAACTGCTCGGTGAGCTCGTCGGGGTCGTCGTCCAAACCGATCCCGGTCCACAATTCCACCGGGGATATCCGGCCGAGTGCCGCCTGGTGGTGGAGCTGCTCCACATCCTCCTCATCCACTTCAAGTCCTCTTTCAGCCGCGAAAGAAGCCAGAAGCCGGGCCGGCTCCTCGATCGGCTCGAACAGCACCCCGAGGGGGTTCAGCACCACCAGCCGCAGCCGCCTCTGGGGAGGCTGTGCCGCAGTGGGTCCTGTGGCCCGAATCATCGACTCCTGAGTGAGGGTTGGATCGGTGCTGCGGTCTCGGGCCCTGCGCTCCAGAAGATACCCGGCCACCGCGATCAGCACCGACAGGCCCACCAGCGCAAACGCGGCCCAGGCCACCCACCGCAGGGTCACCGCGGTAACGCTCTCCTCTTGGGCCGTCATCTCGATTCTCTCTGCACCCTGCCCGAGCTGCAATTCCACCTGCTCCTCCGCGCCCACCGGCAGATCCAGAACAACTCGCACCGTCACCCCCGCCAGTGCAGCCGCCACATCGGGTATCGGCTCGCCGAAAGGCTCGCCCCCCAGTCGATCGGTGAGCTCGGGATCGGTGAACAGGTCGAGTCCGTCTGACAGGTCCACCACGCCGGTCACCCGATAGTCGGTCTGGGCAAAGGAGGTGTCGCGCTCAAACGTGAAGTCGCGGAATACCTCTTCTGAACCGAAGATCTCGGCCAGCACCGACTCGAGTTGGTGGATCGACCCGAAGGGCTTTGAGGCGGAGAAGCTTGTGCGGCCCTCATCGTCGATGCGGGGGTCGTTGTACGACCAGCCCGAAGCCGGGTTTTCGATGTCCTCGGTCAATAGCAGCGATGTGATGTCGTCGGTCTGCGCCATGGCCTCCTGGTCGAGCGCCACGTCTACCGTGACCACCCCGGAGCCGTCCTCGTTGAAGCCGATGCCCACCTCGATGTCCACCTGGCAAGCGGTCAGCGCGAGAACCAGCGCCAGCAGAGGCACTGCTGTGCGCAATCGCTTAAGCCTGCTGACCATTGAGGGCAGGCTAGCCCGCCGCCTCGCAGCCCCCCTGCCAACCCCTCCGGGCATGTCGATTATGCGCCAGCCAGTTCTTCCACCGGGGGTGGTTCGAACCCCTCAACCGCCTGGAACCGGATCCGCTCCGCGCCGGGCTCGTCGGGGTCGTCTTCAGCGTCCACCAGAATCGTCTCGCCGGCCCGGAACTCCTTCCACAAGAGCCGCTCCGACAGCGGGTCTTCCACCAGCCGCTGGATGGCCCGGCGCAGAGGTCGAGCCCCCAACGTGGGGTCGTAGCCCCGAAGGGCCAGCAGCACCTTGGCCGAATCGGTGAGCTCCAGTCCGATGCCCTGGGCTTCGAGCTGGTTTTGCAACCGCTTGATCATCAAGTCGACGATCCGGGTCACCTCTTCCCGAGTGAGCTCGTGGAACACGATGACCTCATCGATGCGGTTCAAGAACTCGGGGCGGAAGTGGTCTTTGAGCGCATCGGTGACCTTCTCCTTCATGCGCTCATAGGTGATGGCCTCATCAGCCTTGGTGAACCCCAGGTTGGCCTTGCGCAGGTTCTGGGTGCCCAGGTTGGAGGTCATGATGAGCACGGTGTTGCGGAAGTCCACCGACCGGCCCTGGCTGTCGGTGAGGCGGCCCTCTTCTAGGATCTGCAAAAGGGTGTTGAACACATCGGGATGGGCCTTTTCGATCTCGTCGAACAGGACCACCGAGAACGGCTTGCGGCGCACCGCCTCGGTGAGCTGCCCGCCCTCCTCATAGCCGACGTAGCCCGGAGGCGAGCCCACCAGCCGGCTGACGGTGTGCTTCTCCATGTACTCCGACATGTCCAGGGCGATGAGCGCCTGCTCGTCGCCGAACAGGAACTCGGCCAGCGTCTTGGCCAGCTCGGTCTTGCCCACTCCCGACGGGCCCAAGAAGATGAACGACCCGCTGGGCCGCTTGGGGTCTTTGAGCCCGGCCCGGGTGCGGCGGATGGCCTGCGACACCGCCTTGATGGAGTCTTCTTGGCCCACAACCCGCTTGTGCAGCTCGTCTTCCATGCGCAGGAGCTTGGCCGTCTCCTCCTCGGTGAGCTTGTACACGGGAATGCCGGTCCAGATGGACAGCACCTCGGCCACCGCCTCCTCGTCCACCTCGTCGAACAGGTCCACGCCCTTGGCCCGGATCTCCTCTTCCATCTGCTCCTTGCCGGCCAGCAGCTCCTTCTCCTGGTCTCGCAGCCGTCCGGCCTCTTCGAAGTCCTGGTGCTCCACCGCGCTCTTCTTCTGGGCCACAACCTGGGAGAGCTGGGTCTCGAAGTCCATGTACTCGGTGGGGGTGTCCATCCGCTTGATGCGCAGGCGGGAGCCGGCCTCGTCAATGAGGTCGATGGCCTTGTCGGGAAGGTGGCGGTCGGAGATGTAGCGGTCGGCCAGGTTGGCCGATGCCACGAGCGCCTGATCGGTGATGGTCACCCGGTGGTGGGCCTCGTAGCGGTCTCTCAGCCCCTTGAGGATCTCGATGGTGTGGGCGATGGTGGGCTCGTCCACCTTCACCGGCTGGAACCGGCGCTCCAGCGCGGAGTCCTTCTCCAAGTGCTTGCGGTACTCATCCAGGGTGGTGGCCCCGATGGTCTGGAGCTCGCCCCGGGCCAGCATGGGCTTGAGGATGGAGGCGGCGTCGATGGCCCCCTCAGCCGCACCCGCACCCACCAGGGTGTGCAGCTCGTCGATGAACAAGATGATGTCGCCCCGGGTCTTGATCTCCTTGAGCACCTTCTTGAGGCGCTCCTCGAAATCACCCCGATAGCGAGACCCGGCCACCAGCGCGCCCAGATCCAGGGTGTAGAGCTGCTTGTTTCGGATGGTCTCGGGCACGTCGTCGGCCGCGATCTTCTGGGCCAGGCCCTCCACAATGGCGGTCTTGCCCACACCGGGCTCGCCCACCAGCACCGGGTTGTTCTTGGTGCGCCGAGACAGCACCTGCATCACCCGCTCGGTCTCCCGCTGGCGGCCGATCACCGGGTCGAGCCCGCTGTCTTTGGCCAGCTTGGTGAGGTTGCGACCGAACTGGTCGAGCACAAGCGAGCCTGATCCAGTCTCGCCGCGGTCGCCGGGAGAGGTGGTGGCCTTATCCGACGAACCCGAGCCCTGAGGACCGCCGTAGCCCGACAAGAGCTGGATCACCTGTTGGCGGACGCGCGAAAGGTCGGCACCCAGCTTCACCAGCACCTGGGCGGCAACCCCCTCGCCCTCTCGGATCAGGCCCAGCAGGATGTGCTCGGTGCCGATGTAGTTGTGGCCGAGCTGCAATGCCTCCCGCAGCGACAGCTCCAGCACCTTCTTGGCCCGGGGGGTGAACGGGATGTGGCCCGAGGGCGACGACCCGCCCTGGCCGATGATCTCCTCAACCTGGTTGCGCACCGCCTCCAGGGAGATGCCCAGCGACTCCAGCGATTTGGCCGCCACGCCCTCGCCCTCGTGGATCAGGCCCAGCAGGATGTGCTCGGTGCCGATGTAGTTGTGGTGGAGCAGGCGCGCTTCTTCCTGGGCCAGCACAACAACTCGGCGGGCACGATCTGTGAATCTCTCGAACACGGCAAACTCCCGATAGAGGGCTCAACTCTGAGTGTAACCATCCCACCCTCGCATTTTGTTCCTGAAGCCCCAACCGCTTCCCTGACCGGCCAAAACGATGCCGGGCCTGGATGGGAGAAACATCCGATGGTGCCACTACGCTTGACCCGTGGTTCGCAGCCCCCTCGACCTGATTCCCACCATGGCGCGCGACCTAGAACGGCTGGAACTGCGCCTAGAAGGCTCGGTGCAAACCCAAGACCCGTTCCTCACCGAAGTGGCCAGCCATCTCATTCGGGCGGGGGGCAAGCGGGTCCGACCGGGGTTCGTGATCGCTTCGGCGGCCATCTCCCAGAATCAGCCAGTGCCGGCCGCCGATGACGTGCTCACCGGCGGTGTGGCGGTGGAGTTGGTCCATTTGGGATCGCTGTACCACGACGACGTGATGGACGAGGCCCAGGTTCGGCGCAACGTGGCCAGCGTGAACGCCAAGTGGGGCAACCTGCGGGCCATCCTGGCCGGCGATTTCCTGCTGGCCCGGGCATCAGAACTGGCCGCCTCCCTCGGCACCGAGGTGGCCGGGCTGCTGGCCGCCACCATCGGACGGCTGTGCGAAGGCCAGGTGCGGGAGTTGCAGGACACCGGCAACCCCGACCGCGCCGAGAGTTCCTACACCGACTCCATCGAGGGCAAAACCGCCTCGTTGCTGGCCACCTCGTGTCGCATCGGCGGCCTGGTAGCCGGACTGGATCGGCCGACGGTGGACACCCTCACCAAGTTCGGGCGCTACTACGGGCTGGCCTTCCAGGTGGTGGACGACATCTTGGACATCGTGGCCACCGACGAGCACCTGGGCAAGCCCTCGGGCAACGACCTCCACGAGGGGATCTACACCCTGCCGGTGATCCGGGCGCTGCACTCCGACTGCGGCCCCCAGTTGCTGGAACTGCTCGGCGGAACGCTGTCGGACGCCACCGTCCGCTCTGCCCTTCAGCTCGTGCGGGCCAGCGGCGGCGTGGAAGAAGCCCTCGATGTGGCCCGGCAGTACGTCCAGCAGGCCTCCACCAGCCTTCACTCTCTACCTCCCACCACTGCCACCGCCGCCCTTCAGGTCGCCACCGACCACCTGATCGACCGAGCCCGCATCCCCCTCCAGACCTGATCACCCCATTCGACGCCCCGGCAACCTAACCCTTATCAGGAAGAACCCCCTATCCACACTTGATGATGGATGGGGGTACTGTCTTGAAATTGGACATTTCGCGGCAAGGTGACCAGAAGCCGCACAGCACTGGGAGAACGAACATCCGGGCTAGGTATGCTGTTGACTTCTAAAAGCTCCATTGAATCAGTACTTGCCTGATATACGTCCGTAAATGGCTGTAACATCTCAACATCCACTACTCGCCCATTAGAATCAAATGTAGCGACATATGCCTTCAATTCTGAAATATGTTGATTTCTAATTGTAGTACGGAGGCTCGGGTGAGAGTCAGGCACTTCGATTTCGGCATGGTATTCGTAGAAGTAGCTATTCTCGGCTTCAATTGCGGAGTCCATAACCACAATTTCCGGGTAAGTTGCTAAAAACTCCTCAATTGAAAAATGCAGTGGGACAATAGGACGGAAAGTCGCATAGACACCGGGAATACCCAGATCCGAAAGATAATAGAAAGAATTTTTTGTTGGATTGTATAGTACCGGCCCCACAAAGCCTCCGACCGTTCCAACATTATTCAGGAGTACTTGGAATGCCCTAGATACATCTATGACATCACTCATCAATGCAGACACAATTATTGATAAGCCCTCAGGATCCTGAGTATCGTTGGAAATAGGAATTTCAAATGGGGCTCTTTCCCCGGGCTGCATAGTCAACGGCCACTGCCATACCATTACCACATTTTCGTCCCAAGGGTAGCGAAAGCCAACTTCCACATTTCGGGCATATCTATAGCTCGAGGTATTGTGAATCAAACCTCTCAGTACTCCGTTGGTGATATGAACCGTATCGTGGTCGACTGCAATCGGACCCTGACCAACATTTGAATTGAGCATGCTAAAAGCAGATGACACAACTCCGTCTACTGCTCCTTCGTCTTCAGTAGGCGAAGATTCAAAAGCATCAAATACACCAAAGTAACCCATTGGAGTACCTGTTTCAACAAAAGTATCTGAACCCAATTCTGATGTCTTCAAGTATACATTGGTCCAAGTAAGCCCGCCTGTCCGAGGGTCACAAGGTGCTGATTCGACCCCATCTCGTGACACATTCCCAAAGCCATTGAAAGTCGTTTTCTGATATGACCATGGGTTAACGTTATTAGCATCCCCAATCCACAAAAAGGCTCTTCGGTTAGGGAGAAACTGAAATTCTCTGTCGTCGAGTGTCGTCCCTGGCACTAACGAAAGGATATTGAACTGTTCAGTAGGATATCCAGAATTAATGGACAGAGGTTCACCTATATGCCCACCAACTGGGATCATAGTATAGTCCTTATTCTCTTCGTCTATTCGCCTATTTTCTTCCATTACGAAGGGAAGTAACTCCCTAACATCAATTACGCGATCCTCCTGCAAAGATCCATTGTCAATCCGTTCAATAATTGCCTGGTATACTCGTATATCTTCAAAGACAATCTCTTCGCCAGGATTACCACTGCCAATATTGGTTTCTGAGGGAACGTAGTGTACTTCAGAAAATAATGGCCCTTCCCAAATAGAGATAGCCGCACCAATGTCATCACTCACTACGTACTCTCTCGGATACAAGGCATTGAATTGATCTTGGTGAATCAGGACATGACTGCGGGGCAGTCTATATCTAATATCTGTGCCACGTAAAGAGTAAAATCTATCTTGAAATATATGCCAGAAGGGGTAGTATTTGTTGTTGCCATAATTGCGCTGGGTCTCGTCATAGTTTTTCGAAAACGCGCGACTGGGATCTGGCACTTCCGTCCCTTCAGCAGATATTTCAAATTCTACAAAATCAGTCCACATTTCGGGTTCACCAAACCAGGAGTATGGAGAAGCAGTGGGCCATTCTATAGTAAGTTCAAAAGGTGCAGTTTCCCCAGGTTTGACAGTCAAAGGCCATCGCCATTCAACGCTAGTACTCTTATCCAGGGAGCTAGCCATAATGGACACGTCGCGGGCATACCAAGTGTCTGATGTGTTCTCCACTAGACCTCTGACCACACAGTCTTTATAGGATAATGAAGTTGGTAGCAAATCAAGCCATGACTCAGAACTCTCTACAATCAGTTGGCTGGCCATCTGGGTCGAAATCTCTGAGGCATGCATCTGGGAGGAGCTATCGGGCGTGCTATTCGACGGAGAGTGTGTCAAATTAGAGGCTGACTCAGCTGAGCGCCTATAAAATTGAGACACTACCTCTGAATCACCTGAGATATCTTCGGCTGTCTCTAATGTTGAGTTTGCAATGATGGTAGGTCGCACTCTTGGCAATTTCTCCGATGCTCCTTCAATACTACCGCCGCAAGCACCGAGAATAACCAGGATTGCAATTGCAACTCCTAGAACATGATACCTCTTGGCAGGCCACATAAGCTACCTCGTTTGAGAATTCCGGTGTAGGCTTCCAAATCCATGCCGTTCAACTAGCATGTCATACGTCTTTCCACCAGCAGAGGACATGAGGTTGGTGAATATTCGGAACTGTACCGCAGTGCGACAACTGGAGGCTATGTCGAATTATGTCCGAGCCGCTGCCTGCATAAGGAACAGAGTCATTAAACCAACCCGATATAATCTTATTCTCCCCACTGACATCTACCTGTACTTTATTTTCACCGAAAGGATAATAGATCCCTTCAGCACAGTCTTCTGAATCACTTACCTCGTCTCCGCTTTCTGGAGTCTCATCTCTTCCAGGGCTACAACGCACCACCTCGCTCGGCATCACTGCCCGATATATGGTTGTTCCTGTCGTTACGACTTCATAAGGCCACGATGTTATGCCAGTAGTATGGGGCCATAATTTAGGCCACACTGCGTACTTGATCTCAGTCTTAGAGTCTGTGAAAGAAATGAAAGCCAAAGGTAACGGGGTTGGTCCAGATTTGAAATCAGGTGCGGCAGAACCTGTTGGAATTTGACCGCTCTCGTGATAGTTGACCAAAACTCCTTCTGCCATTTCCGGATTATATAGGTAGCAAGGCATAGGAACTTTATCAGAACTCCAACGGCATAGACGTTCGGTCACACCGCCATCAACTTGCTTCAGTCCCGCAACACGGACAATGTTTAGTTTGTCTGACTCAGCATCATAGATTTCAGAAAGATAGGTATTATAGCATCTATCAGGCATATTATTTTTGTCGCAACCATGCCACTTATTATTTAGAGCTGCCTTCAATGCACCTACGCTTGTGCATAATTGTCCTAGAAGATATTCGGCTATATACACGCCACCATTTGTAATATCCGCTCGCTGAGCATGATTTAGATGTTTCGTGGTGTCAAATGGGTCTATCTGCCAGAGTCCCACCCCTGGAGCCCAATGAGCCCGCAGATTATCTACTTCAGTCATGTGCGAAAAAAGTCTAATATTGAGACTTTTTAGTTCACTTGTCTTATCGTTGTCGCTCTTGGCGTCTCTCTGTAAGAACTGAGACAAGTTATCCCAACGAGACAAGGTCATAGGGGATCGGGCATTTCCTTCTTCTATAATCAAATCTATTTCATGCACTGGGATGGATAGCATTATTGCTGCCAATTGGTTTCTTGTTGGCATCGCTGCTGCACACCCTTTTCTATCCATTATTGCTTTATCGGCAGCGTAGAGGACTCCCTTTATTGTTCCGTCTGTGAAGTGGTACTTTCCGGTGCCTGATAACACGTCATCGGGTACCTTTGGGAGCGTTTTCATCTTCGTTTTGCAGGTGGAGTCTTGTGACCAGCCTTGGGGATTCCAAGCTTGGACGGCGATGTCGTAGGTCTTTCCTTCTGCGAGGCCAAAGAAGGTGTAGGCGGTTGAGTTTGTGATGATCCAATCGCGGTCGGTTTGGGTGCTGTCGAGGGTTATCCGGTAGCGGTCGTCCCCGTTGGGCTCCCAGCGGATTGTCCCGTCGACGTCGGCTGCCTGGGGGCAGGGGGCGAGTAGCGGACTGCTCGGTTTCGTGTGGCAGTGGGGGAACCGCGTGTGCGCCTCCCATGCGTCGGTGCTCGCCATCCGGCGCTCAACGGCGAACCAATACCTGGTTTGGTCGTCTAGCCCGGAGAATGTTGTACGAGTGTTATCGCCTTTGCAATAGTTCTGGTTTCGGCATACTGGTTGATGCCGGTGATCCGGGCTATGCGCCACTCGTATTCTTTGTTGGTGTCTTTCCAGGCCAGCGTGATGCTGGTGGCGGTGGCGGCCTCGCAGAAGGCAGGAGACGCGTCGTGGTCGGCTGTGACCGCCGCGCTGTCGTTGCCCTGGTGGTCCACCGCCCGGAGCTGCACGGTGTACCGGGCGCCGGGCGTGCGCTCGGTGAAGGTGTGGAACGTGCCGGTGGAAACCACCGTCTCCCAGGCCTGCTCGCCCTGGCCGCCGTTTTGGCCGGCGGCGCCGGACGCGCCCGCCGGGCTGATCTTTACCTGGTAGCGCTGGGCGCCGTCTACAGGTTCCCATTCGATGGTTATGGTGTTGCCGCCGGTGGTGTGCCCGACCAGCACCGGGGTGTCGAGGTGTCTGGTCCAGCACTCGGGGGGGAGGGGTGGTCCGGTGCCATTGGTTGTCGGTGCCGTACCACCACAGCAGCATGATGTGGCGGGTGGCTCTGGTCAGGCCGGTGAACTCGGTGGACGTGGCGTCTTTGATCAGCCTGCCGTGGGTGCGTCCGCCGGTGTACCCGCCGCCGGTGGAGATGGCCGCGTACCAGTGCTGGGCGTCGCTTCTGTCGTCCCATTCCAGCACCACGCTGTCTGAGGTGGTCTGGTCGCAGTCCACCCCGAACGCCGAGGTCACGCACCGGACCGTCGCAGCCTGCCCCCAGCCCTTCTCGCCGCCCGACTGCACGGTGACCGTGTGCAGCGTGCCCGCCGCCAGCCCGGTGAACACACGGACCACACTAGTCGCATGGGGGTCAGGCTCGATGTCGCCGGTCCAGGCCCCGCCGCCGATCCTCGCCCTGTACTTTGTCGCCCCCGCCACCGTCGGCCACGACACCGACACGCTGTTTGAGGTCGCCGTGCATGACAGGACCGGCGCCGCTATGTCGGCCAGGGTGGTGCAGTACACGCCCGCGAAGTGCTGGGCCTTGCCGCCTTTGACCGCCAGCACGCTCACCCAGTACCTCGTGGACGGCACCAGACCGCCGAACACCACTGTGGTGGATGCAGTGGCCATCTGGGTCTGCGCGCTGTTGGGCACGGCCAGCTGGACCTTCGCCGAATAGCCGTCCGCACCGACCACCTCATCCCAGGAGAACCTGATCTGGGTAGGAGAAGCCTCGCACTCCAAGCCCGTGGGCGCGGGCAAAACCGACGCCGGAGTCGTGCAGGTGGCCGTGCCGGTCTGGCCCCAGCCCGCAGAGTTCCACCCCTGCACCCGCACCGTATAGGCCGTGGACTCCGCCAGATTCGAGAACACATGAGACAGCCCCGAAGCCGACGCCCACCCGCTGCCCCTCGACACCCGGTACCGCGAAGCCCCCCTCGCAGTCGTCCAGTTCACCGTGATCGTGCTCGCCGTCGCAGTACAAGACACAACAGGCGCCGCAGGCGGCGCCGTCGTCGTACACACCGTGCTGGGATGCACCTGGTTCCACACACCGGTGGGCGACGCCCGCCACCAGAAGAAGAACGTATAGTCCACATTCGCCGCCAACCCGGTGAAAACCGTCGACAGCGTCGATGCCGCCAACGCCCTGCCGTCCACATACTGATTCCCGACCGTCGCCCGGCCCACATACCACTGGTGAACCCTCGAATCGGCCCTCCAATACAGCTGAGCGCCGCTCCCAGACACCACCCCGCAAACCGGCGGGCCCACCGCCGTCGTGCAATACACCCCCGAGTAATACTGGGCCACACCCCCCACATTCGAATGCACCCCGATGTAATACGTCGTAGAAGACGACAAACCCGAAAACACCGCCGACGTCCCAGAAGTCGTCCTCACCGTCTGGCCGCCCTGCCCCGAAGCCAACTGCAACTTCGCCGTATAGTCATCAGCCCCCGACACCGCATTCCACGAGAACACGATCACCGAAGCCGTCACCGAACACGACAACCCCGTCGGCCCCGGCAAATACTGTGAGTTGCCGCACACATGTTCGCCCGCGCACATCGCCAAACCCCCGAACCCCTCAGGCGCAGCACCCCCAACCGCCTCCACCACGACCGGCGCCTCCAAAAAACCGCCCCCGAACACCTCCGCAACCGGACCCGACACCCCCACCTGGCCCGAAACCGGACCATGCGCGCCCGACAAATCCAAACGGCCCAAACCCTCACCCAACAGGCCATCCAAAGGAGGCGAACCCGGCACCGCCTCAACCTCTGCGAACCCGTCCTCCCCGCCCCCCAAAACCCCGTCGACCTGCCCCGCCACCAACACCCGAAGGCGGCTCGACCTGAGGTTCCCCCCTTTTCGTGGAGACATGCTCTATAAGGAGGAGCTATGTCCAGACCGCGAAGAGATTATGACCGGGAGTTCCGTGATGGGGCTGTCCGGATCGTCAAGGAGACCGGCCGGCCGGTGGCCCACGTCGCCCGGGAGCTCGGCGTCAACGAGGGCACGCTCGGGAATTGGGTGCGCCGGGACCGAGACGAGCGCTCGGGCGGGCTGAGCGGCGACGAGCGGGCCGAGCTGGCCCGGCTGCGCCGCCGGGTCGCCGAGCTGGAGATGGAGCGTGATGTGCTCAAACGATCCGTGGTCCTTTGGGTCAACGAGGCGACGCGGTGACCGCAGGGTTCATCGCGGCCCAAAGGACCGACCACGGTGTGCCTCACTCTGTGGCTTGCAGAGCGCTGGGCGTGGCGGAATCCACGTTCTACAAGCACCTCGACCGGCCGCTGACCGATCGGCAGCGGCGTCGCCGGGCGCTGGACGCCGAGGTGAAAAAGGCGTTCGACGAATCGGACGGCACCTACGGGTCGCCCAGGGTGCGCGCCCGGCTGCGACGCGATGGCCTGTCGGTGTCGAAGAAGACGGTGGAGGCCTCGATGGCCCGCCAGGGCCTGTGCGCCCGCCCCAAACGCAAAAAGGGCCTCACCAGCCCCGACAGCTCCCATGCGGCCCCCACAGACCTTCTGGGCCGCGACTTCAGCGCGACAGGGGTCAACCAGAAATGGTGCGGCGACTTCAAACAGGTTCCCACCGCCGAGGGCCCGGTGTTCCTCGCGACCGTCGAGGACCTCTACTCCAGGCGCATGGTCGGCTTCGCCACCTCCGACCGGTACCCGACCGCCGAGCTGGCCAAACAGGCCATCAACACCGCGGTCGCCACCAGAGGCGGCAACGTCAAAGGCGTCATCTTCCACTCGGACAAGGGATCGCAATACACCTCAGAAGCCTTCGCCGCCGCCTGCCGGCGGCTCGGCATCTCACGGTCCACCGGAAGAACCGGCAACGCGCTGGACAACGCGCCGGCCGAGTCGTTCTTCTCCACCCTCCAACACGAGCTCATCTCACGCCGAGCCTGGACCACCAGAGCCCGGGCCCGACGAGAAATCACCCTATGGGTCCACACCTGGTACAACCAGCACCGCCTCCACTCCGCAATCGGAATGACCAGCCCCGTAGAATACGAACAGGCCCACAACCCCGACCCTCAAAAACAAACTCTCCACGATTAGGGGGGAAGCTCAACCCCAACCGGCAAACCCACCCCAGACTGCGCCCCAACACGCACCCCCACCCCAACCGACACCAACAACCACAGCAACACCACAGCCCACAAACGCCTAGCCGAACGCGCGCCTAGAATCCCACTCACACTTGCACGTTAAACCCCCAAACACCTCACCCCGAGGATTTCAATCTCGGACCCTAGAAAAGCGAAGCTCTGGGGATTGCCCGAAGACACTAACTACCAGGGGATATACCCATGCTACCAGCCTCACTGAGGTGGCGCTGGGCGTTCTGGGGGCTCGGGGCGGAGGGTGGGGAACAGGATTACTTCGCGGATGCTGGGGACGTCGGCCAGCAGCATGGCCAGGCGGTCCATGCCGACTCCGAGACCGCCGGTGGGGGGCAGGCCGAACTCGAGGGCCCGCAGGTAATCCCAGTCCACGGCCATGGCCTCGGCATCACCCGCGTCCCGGTCGGCGGCCTGGTCTTCGAAGCGGGCCCGCTGCTCGTCGGGGTCGGTGAGCTCGCTGAAAGCGTTGGCCAGCTCCCGGCCGGCCACGATGGCCTCGAATCGCTCCACCCAGCCGGGGTGGTCGCGGTGCTCCCGGGCCAGCGGCGACACCTCTTTGGGGTAATCGCACACGAACACCGGACCCCACAATTCGGCTTCGGTGGTCTTCTCGTACAGCTCCAACAGCAACTTGCCCGGCCCCCAGCGGTCTTCCACCGGGATCTCCCGCTCAAAACAGTGCGACCGCAGCTGGGCCGCTGGGGTGTCGAGGTCCACCTCCACGCCGCTGTGCTCGGCCAGCAGGTCCACAAACCGGGCTCTGGGCCACGGCGGGGTCAAGTCCAGCTCCCGCCCGCCGTAGCTGATCTTGGTCGTGCCCTTCAGCTCCAGGGCCAGATGCGCCACAAGCTGCTCGACCAGCTCCATGATGTCGCCGTAGTCGGCGTAGGCCCAGTACAGCTCCAGCATGGTGAACTCGGGATTGTGACGGGTGGAGATCCCCTCGTTGCGGAACACCCGGGCAATCTCATACACCCGCTCCAACCCGCCTACTACCAGCCGTTTCAGGTACAGCTCGGGAGCGATCCGCAAGAACAGCTCCATGTCCAGCGCGTTGTGATGGGTGCTGAACGGCCGGGCCAGCGCGCCGCCGGGCACCGGGTGGAACACCGGCGTCTCCACCTCCACGAAATCCCGATCCTCCAGCCAGCGCCGGGTGAGCGACATCATCTCCGAGCGCAGCCGGAAGGTCTCACGGGCCTCCTCGGTCACCCACAGGTCTACATAGCGCTGGCGGAACCGGATGTCGGGATCCGACAAGCCGTGCCACTTGTCGGGAAAGCTCCTCCGGGCCTCGGCCAGCAGCTCCCAGTTCTCTACCTTTACCGACAGCTCCCCTTTCCGGGTCTTCATCACCTCGCCGCGTACGCCCACCCAGTCGCCCAGGGAAAGGGCGCAGAACCCGTCGTAGTCGGGGGTGACCTTGGCGGGGGCGAACAGCTGGATGCGCCCGGTGGCGTCTTGCAGAGTGGCGAACGCCAGTTTGCCCTGCACCCGCCGCAACATGATCCGCCCCGCCACCGCCACCGTCTGGCCGGTCTCGGTGCCAGCCTCGATATCGCCGTGGCGCTGCTGGCACTCGGCAGCGGTTGCGGTGGCCTCGAACCGGTAGGGGACGCTCACCGGCCAGCCTACTGGTTGCGCCCGTGGACCAGCCACAGGCCGTGGAGGGTCAGGTAAGGCTCGACGTGCTGGATGGTGTCGGACAGGGGGGCGATTAGGTGGGCCAGCCCGCCGGTGGCGATCACGACCGCCTCGCCGTCCAGTTCTTTCATGAAACGGGTCACCATGCCATCGATCTGGGCGACGAACCCGTAGATGACGCCCGATTGGATCGACTCTATGGTGGTCTTGCCGATCACATTGCGGGGCTCGGTGAGCGCCACCGGCCCCAAGGCGGCGGCCCGGCCCACCATGGCTTCCAGGCTGACCTCGATTCCCGGCCCGATGGCCCCGCCCATGAACTCACCGGCCGCGGAGATCACGTCGAAATTGTTGGTGGTGCCGAAGTCGACCACCACTGCGGGACCGCCGTAGAGGTGGTGGGCGGCCACCGCGTTGGCGATGCGATCGGCACCCACCTCACGGGGGTTGTCGTACAGGATGGGGATGCCGCTGCGGGTGCCGGGCTCGATCACCACCGGGTCGAACTCGAAGTAGCGCTGCACCATCATCCGCACGCTCTCGCGGATTTGGGGCACCCCGGAGCACACCGCCACCCCGGTCAGATCGTCTTCCATCACCACGTCGACGCTGTCCAACAGGCTGCGCAACAGCACGGCCACCTCGTCGGGGGTGCGCTCATGCACCGTGGACAGGCGCCAATGCTCGATCAGGCCGTCTTCGGCCCGGCAGTCCTCGGCCCGTTCGGCCTCATACAGGCCGACCACGGTCTGGGTGTTGCCGATGTCGAGGGCCAACAGCATAGGAACCCCTGTTTACTCCTCTTCTGCGCTGACCGGAACATTGCCAACATCGAGGGCGATGTCAAGCACCGGAGCCGAGTTGGTGATGCGGCCCACCGAAATGAAGTCCACGCCAGTGGCTGCGTACTCGGCCACCGTCTCCAGCGTGATGCCGCCGCTCACCTCCAAGAGGCAGTCATGTCCGGCGGCCTGGGCCACGCAGGCCTGCACCGCATCGGGAGCCATGTTGTCCAGCAGCAGGGCATCTGCCCCCGCCGCCAATGCCTCATCAACCTGTTCGATGCGGTCGCACTCCACATAGACAATGCGATCCGGCCAGCTTCTGCGGGCGGCCGCCACCCCGTCGGCAATGGACATCCCCGCCAGGTGGTTGTCTTTGAACATGACCCATTCCGACAGACCCATCCGATGGTTGTCGCCTCCGCCCGCGCGAACCGCGGCCTTCTCCAACACCCGAAGACCGGGCGTGGTCTTGCGGGTGTCCCGGATGCGGGCGCGGCCCTCATCGGCCGACGCCGCGGCCGCAACGTACCGGGACACCTCAGTGGCGATGCCCGACAGATGGCTCAAAAAGTTCAATGCAGTGCGCTCGGCAGTGAGCACTGAGGCCCGAGGCCCGACAACTGCGGCCAAGCACTGACCAGGGGCCACCGGGTCTCCGTCGGCGGCATGCCACTCCACCGTCACCGAGGGGTCCACCTGCCGGAACACTTCGGAGGCACAGGCCCGCCCCGCCAAACGACCGGCGTCTCGAGCGGTGATCTCCGCGGTGATACTTCCAGGGGGGACAAGCGACGACGTGAGGTCGCCCTCTGGGCCCACGTCCTCGGCCAGGGCCAGTTTCACCGCGGCTTGTACCACTTCGACCGGAGGATCAAAACCGGGCACAGTCAACACCCAGATTGTCGATGAGGCGGGCTCTACCGACGCGGGCTGCTACCAGCAGGCGCAACTCGCCGTCCAGCACATCGGGGCGATCCAGCGTGGCGGCGTCAACCACGGCGGCGTAGTCGGGAGACGCCTTGGGCTCAGCGGCCAGCACCGCGGCCATCACCGCCTCCACCTCGTCGGGGCACCGGCTGCCCTGCACCACTGCATCCCGCCCGGCTTGCAGCGACCGCCACAGCACCGTGGCCGCGGGCCGCTCCTCGGCGGTCAGGTACACGTTCCGGCTCGACATGGCCAGGCCGTCGGACTCTCGGAATGTGGGACAGCCCACTACCTCCACCGGCAGGGACAGGTCGGCGGTCAACCGGCGGATAATGGCCAGCTGCTGGTAGTCCTTCTCTCCGAAATAAGCCCGACCCGGCCCCAGCATCGCGAACAGCTTGGCCACCACGGTTGCCACTCCATCGAAGTGGGTAGGACGAACCCGCCCCTCCAACACGGCGTTGAGCCCTTTGACCGTCACCGAGGTGACCGGGGTCTGCGGATACATCTCGTCGGCGGAAGGAGCAAACACCAGCCCGGCTCCCGCCGCGGCACACATTTCCCGATCCCGTTCAAGGTCCCGGGGATAGGTCCCGTAGTCCTCCCCCTCGGCGAATTGAAGCGGGTTCACGAAGATGCTCACCACGGTCAGGTCGTTCTCGGCCGCCGAGCGGGTCACCAAAGACTGGTGACCCTCGTGGAGATACCCCATGGTGGGCACCAAGCCGACCGAACCGCCTTGGGCGCGAACGGCCCCCACTGCGTCCCGCAGCTCAGATACCCGCTCAACCAGGGGAATCTCGGTGCCGGCGCTCACGAAATGCCCTTGCCTGTTCGAGGGGCGAACTCGTCCCAATCCCCCAATCGGTGGCAGCCGCCGGTGTCGGGATCGCTCCACCCCTCGAACAGATCGGGGGCCAACTCTCCGATGGGCACCATCACAAAGGCCCGCTCGAACATCCGGGGATGGGGTACCACCAGGTCGGGCTTGTCCACCGTCTCGCCGTCCACCCACAAGACATCGACATCCAGCGTACGGGGGCCCCAGCGCACTTCCCGCACTCGGCCCGCCGACGCCTCCAACGCCTGGCAAAGCTCCAATAGGCCTCGGGCCGACCGACTGGTGTCCAGTTCGACCACCACGTTCAGGTATTGGCCCTGGTCGGGGCCGCCCACCGGGTCGGTCTCATACACCCCGGAAACCGCGACGCAGTCGTCCATGGCCGCCACCGCGTCTTCGAGGTAGCCCATGCGGTCGCCCATGTTGGACCCCAAGCCCAGAAATGCTCTGGTCATTGCCGGTGGCGAGTAATGCGAACACCGCTGGTCGACAGGTGCTGGGGCACCGGTGGACGCAGCTTGCGGACCTCCACGGTTACCCACACCACCCGTCGGTCTGCGCCCAGGCAAACCGAGGCCACCCTCTGGGCCATGGCCTCCATCAGGGTGAACTGCTCTCCCTCGGACGCCGCAGCCACGGCGGCGCACACCGCCCCGTAATCCACAGTGTCGCCCAAGTCGTCGGAACTGCCCGACGGCGCCAGATCGGCACCGATCTCGATATCCAACTCAAACGGCTGAACCCGGTCCCTCTCCTCGGGAAGTGCCCCGCACAGAGCCATCACCCGAAGGCCCTGAAGCAGTATGCGGTCTTCAGTCATTTGCGAGGCTCCTGCACCAACAACCGGTCTTCAGTCATCTTCGGGAATCTCTTCTCGCTGTTCCTCTTGCTCCTCGAGGTCTTCAACCAGGGAGAGCTGCACTTCGGGTTTGGGGAGTGCGGCGGCCGCGTTCACAATGCGGCGGCCCACCGAGCCGATCGGGCGCTCGGTCATCTTCTCCATCACAACCACCGCTTGCGACTCGCTGGAGACCATTCCGGTCCACACCAGATAGCCAGCCAAGAGACCGCACACCTCGTCGCTCAAGCCACGGCGGTGCATCAGCAACTTCTCCCCCCTGGCTAGCAGTGACTGCAACTCAGTGAACAGCGGGCCGAGTCGGGTGGAGTAATCCTCGTTGTCAGCGATGGGCCAGTGGCTCCAGGCGATGTTCTGCTCGCTGTAGTTGTGGAGGTTGTGGGTGGAAGGAATCAGCGACACCACCCGGGTGAAGCCCTGCTGGCGGATCCAATTGATCTCCTCGGTGCGTCGAACCCGCCGATGGCTTTCCCCCCTTCCTCCCGGACGCTCGCAGATTGCCAATCGGTCCTTCATGATCCAGTAGAAGTTGCGCGGTTGGATTCCCGCGGCCCACTTGCCCTTCATGGCGCCACCGCCCTCGCGCTCCCATTGCCCTCGCGCCTCACGCCGCCACCACCTTCATGGCCCCCACGGTGGCGGCCACGTCGTGGACCCGGACCACCGCCGCCCCCTGGGCAAACGCCCAGGCCGCGGCGGCCAGCGACCCCTCAAGCCGGTCGTCGGTCGGCACTTCCCCCCGGTCGCCGCCGTCGCTCATGGCGTGCAGCTCCCCGATGAAGCGCTTGCGGCTGGCGCCCACCACCACGGGTGCTCCCAGCGTGGTGAGCTGTCGCAGGTTGGCCAGCAGCTCCAGGTTGTGGCCGGTGGTCTTGCCGAAGCCGATTCCCGGATCAATCCACACGTCGGGAACTCCCACAGCTCGTCCCCGTTCAACGGCCTCGACCAGAAAATCGCGCACCTCGGCCACCACATCGCCGTAGTGGGGGGCGATCTGCATGGTGGCCGGCGTGCCCTGGCGATGGACCGCAATCCAGGTCACGTTCAGCTCCGCGGCCACCTCGTGCAGTGAGGCGGAGACGTCGTTGAGGATTTCGGCCCCTGCGGCCACTGCGGCCCGGGCCACCTCGGGCTTGGTGGTGTCAACAGAGACCCGGCCGTGCGGGGCCAAACCGGCCACCACATCCACCACCCGAGCCAGCTCTTCGTGTACCGGTACTGGCTCGGCGCCTGGACGGGTGGACTCGCCGCCCACATCAACCACCGCGGCTCCCTCATCGAACAGCTGGCGACCACGGGCCACTGCTGCCTCGGGCGTCACAAACGGCGCGCAATCGGAAAACGAGTCGGGAGTCACGTTGAGGATCCCCATGACCATCGGCCCCGTTTTCAGCGTCTCCACGGCCTCAGAGTACCGCCGAATTTCAGGGCGCCACTATGCCAAGTGGCTCTGGAGCGGCGATTAGCGGTCGATAAACCGCATCGCCTCGGCTCGGGTGGCGATATCGGTCCGAAATAGCCCTCGCACCGCGGAGGTAACCGTGTTGGCCCCCGGTTTGCGGATCCCCCGCATCGACATGCACAGGTGCTCAGCCTCCACCACCACCAGCACGCCCCGGGGGTCGAGAGCGTTTTCGATGGCGTCGGCAATCTGAGTGGTGAGCCGCTCCTGCACTTGGGGCATCCGGGAGTAGCCCTCCACCACCCGGGCCAGCTTGGACAGCCCGGTGATGCAGCCGTCCTTGTTGGGGATGTAGCCCACATGGGCCTTGCCCAGAAACGGGATCAGATGGTGCTCGCACAGCGAGTACAGGGGGATGTCTCGCACCAGGATCATCTCATCGTGGTCGGCCTCGAACTGGCGGGTCAGGTGGGCGGCCGGGTCTTCGTGAAGCCCCCCGCAGATCTTGGCGTACATGCGGGCCACCCGCTCCGGGGTGTCCAGCAGGCCGTCTCGGTCGGGGTCTTCGCCGATGGCAGCCAGGATCTCCCGCACTGCGGCCTCGATCCGAGGCTGGTCCACCGCGCCATTCTTGTCGTCGCCCATCGGCCACGACGGTAGCCCGGTAGTGTCACAAACTCATGATTGGGCGTTGGTCCGGTAATCTCGAAAACTCATGGTTGAGCGGCCCGCGTTGGACGGGGTTCGGATAGTCGATCTGGGCTGGGGCATCGCCGGGGGCTACGCCACCAAGCTGTTGGCCGACGCCGGGGCCGAGGTGGTGAAGGTGGAGTTGCCCGACGGCGACCCGCTGCGGGGCTATTCGGCCTCCTTCGCCGCCGTCGACGGCTACGGGCCGCTGTTCCGTTTTCTAAACACCACCAAGCAGGGGGTGATGCTGGACTACCGAACCGCGGCGGGCCGCGACCGGCTGCTCGATCTGTATGCCACCGCCGATCTGGTGATGGAGCGGTCGGAGCCGGGAGAGCTAGAGGATCTGGGGGTGGGCTGGGAGGCGTTGGCCGAACGACGGCCCGACGCCACCATGGTGTCGGTGTCCAACTTCGGCCGGGGCGGCCCGTGGAGCCAGCGCCCGGCCAACGAGTTCACCCTGATGGCCATCGCCGGTTCCACCGCCACTCGGGGCCAGCCGGGCCGGATCCCGTTCAATGCCGGGGGACGCATCGGCGAATGGATGGGCGGGGTGACCGCGGCCGTGGCCGCCACCGCCGCGCTGCGCCGGGCTCGCCGCACCGGAGTGGGCGACCATGTGGACCTCTCATTGTTGGAGACCATCACCCCCACCTGCACCAACGTGCAGACGCTGTGGGGATCGTTCACCGGCGACTTCGACACCAAGGCATTGCTGGAGGTGCCTTCGGTGGAGCCCACCCGCGACGGCTACGTGGGGTTCTGCGTGTTCACCGGCCAGCAGTGGCAAGACTTCACCGTGCTGGTGGGCCACCCGGAATGGGCCGACGATCCCCAACTGGCCACCATGGGCGGGCGCATCGCCGCCGGCGAGTCCATAGCCGGCGCCATCGCCGAGTGGACGTCGGCTCGCACCACCGAGGAGGTGGTTCACGAGGCCATCCTGCTGCGCATCCCCGTCGCCCCCATCGGCAACGGCGCCAATCTTCCCGAGTTCGATCAATTCGCCCCGCGGGGGGTGTACGTGCCTCACCCCGGCGGCGGATTCCTCCAACCCCGGGTGCCGTACCGCAACCGCACCCATCCATCGGTTGACTTTCGACCCGCGCCTCGCCTGGGCCAGCACACCGACGAGGTGCTGGAAGGGCTGACATCAGGCGATCGTCCTGTCGGCGCGGCCCGACCGGCGGGCACAGATCCCGAGGCATCCCCCGATGCCCTTCCCCTCGACGGGGTTCGGGTGGTGGACATGACCGCTTTTTGGGCCGGCCCCTACGCCACATTGGTGCTGGCCACCCTGGGGGCCGACGTGATCCACATCGAGTCGATGCAGCGCCCCGACGGGATGAGGTTCGGCTCGGCCCGCACCCCGGCCGAGGACCGGTGGTGGGAGTTCGGCCCCACCTTCCAGCACGCCAACGTGGGCAAGCGATCAATCACCCTGGATTTGACCCGGCCCGAGGGCATGGCGCTGCTGCACCGGCTCATAAGCGTGTCCGACGCGCTGGTGGAGAACTTCTCCCCCCGGGTCATCGACCAGTTCGGGCTCGACTGGGACACGGTCAGCGCCCTGAACCCCCGGATGGTGATGGTGCGGATGCCCGCCTTCGGGCTCGACGGGCCATGGCGCAACCGAGTGGGCTTCGCCCAGACCATGGAGCAGGTCAGCGGCATGTGCTGGCTGAGCGGCTATCCCGACACCGCCCCCCAGCTGGCCCGAGGCCCGTCCGATCCGCTGGCCGGCCTGCACGCCGCCTACGCGGTGATCTGCGGGCTGCACGCCCGGGAGCGCACCGGTTCGGGCAGTTTTGTGGAGGCCATCATGGTGGAAACCGCGCTCAACGCCGCCGCCGAGCAAGTAGTGGAGCACACCGCCACCGGCCATCTGATGCAGCGGGAGGCCAATCACCACCCCCACGCCTGCCCCCAAGGCGTGTACCCGTGCGCCGACGGCCAGCTCATTGCCTTGTCGGTGGAGACCGAGCAGCACTGGAAGGGGCTGCTGGCTGCCGTGCCCGAACTGAAATTGGACCAGGTGTCGGCCTCGGATGAATTGGCCGACCGGTACGCCGCCCGCCACCGTTTCGACGAGCTGATCGAACCATGGTGCGCCAGCCTTGCGGCCGCCGACGTCGTCGAGCGGCTCATCTCATACGGCGTGCCTGCCGCCGAATTGGAGATAAGCCGAGGTGGGGACCGAAATCCCCAGGTCAACGCCCGCGGCTTCTACGAAGCAGTGGAGCACCCGCTGGCCGGCACCCACCGCTTTCCGGCTATGCCGGTGCGCTTCGGTCGCCAGCCCGACCGATGGTTCGCCCGCCCCGCACCGATGCTCGGCGAGCACAATGCCGAGGTGCTGGGTGGCCTGCTCGGGATAGAAGATGACGAGTTGGCCCGACTGGAGGCCGCGCAGATCATCGGCACCCGTCCGGCGTTTGCTCCAGCCAGTCCGGCCGTCTAGTGGCGCTCTCGCTCGCCGACCCCTCCCAAATGGACAGATTGCACAGCCCCATTGCGAGAACTTGCTCCTAGACTGACTTCGACATGACGGCCACCGAGTCGAACCGCAGCTACCGGCTCTCCGATCGCTTCACCAACGATTCCGGAACGGTCTTCCTCACCGGCATTCAAGCCATGGCCCGGCTCCCGCTGGAGCAATTGCGGGCCGACCGGGAGGCGGGGCTGAACACCGCGGCGTTCGCGGCGGGCTATCCCGGTTCGCCGGTAGGCGGGCTCGACTCCGCTTTGGAGCGGGCCGTGAGGGAATCGGGGGAAAGCGCGGTTGTGCTGCGACCGTCGGTGAACGAGGAGTATGCGGCCACTGCGGTGATGGGCAGCCAACTGGCCGCCTCCCGACCCGATGCCCGCTACGACGGCGTCATCGGGATCTGGTACGGCAAAGCCCCCGGCGTCGACCGGGCCTCCGACGCCATCCGCCATGCCATGTTCGCCGGCGCCGACCCCAAGGGAGGGGTGGTGATGCTGGCCGGAGACGACCCCAACGCCAAGTCGTCCACCTTGCCGTCCACCTCAGCCGGGGTGCTGGCCGACCTGCACATCCCGGTGCTCTACCCCGGCGATCCCGCCGACGTGTTGGAATTGGGACGCCACGCCATCGCCATGAGCCGGGCCACCGGGCTGTGGGTGGGGATGAAGATCGTGGCCAACGTGGCCGACGGGTCGGCCGATGTCAGCCTCGACCCCAACCGGGTCGATCCGGTCATACCCCTGCACAATGGCGAGCCCTACCAGCACCGCCCCGACACCCGTCTGCTCACCCCCTACACGCTGGACTTTGAGCGCGAGATCGTGGAGGTCCGCACCAATCTGGCCCTTCAATACGCCGAACTGAACCACCTCAATCGTGTGGTGGTGGAATCTCCCAATGCCTGGATCGGGATAATCGCCTCGGGCATCACCTACTGGGAGGTGCGGGAGGCGCTGGCGGTAATCGGCTTGGAAAGCGACGAGGCGGTCTCCAGCGCCGGGATCCGCATGCTGCGCATGGGCTTGCCCATTCCGTTCAACGCCTCCACAATCAGAGACTTCGCCGTTGGCTTGGAGGAGATCTTCGTCATCGAGGAGAAGACCCCCAACGTGGAATCACGGGTGAAAGACGCCCTGTACAACACCTCTCACCGGCCCCGCATCGTGGGCGAATTCGACGAATACGACCAACGCCTCATAAAGAGCCACGGCGCCCTCCACACCGACGACTTGGTGGGGCCGCTGCGCAGCCGACTGGCCCGGCTGGCTGATCGGCTGACCCCGGAGCCCCCGGCGCGAGAGCGCATCCCCTTAGCGGTGAACCGCACCCCTTACTTCTGCTCGGGCTGCCCCCACAATCGCAGCACGGTGACCGACCCCGGCACCGCGGTGGGCGCGGGCATCGGCTGCCACACCATGATCCTGCTGGGGGGCGAAGAGCGCTACGGCGACATCGCCGGGCTCACCTGCATGGGCAGCGAAGGAACCCAGTGGATTGGCATGGCCCCGTTCGTGGACACCCCCCATCTGATCCAGAACATGGGCGACGGCACCTTCTTCCACTCCGGGCAGCTGGCCATGACCGCGGCCATCGCCGCAGGGGTCAACATCACCTACAAGCTGTTGTGGAATGGCGCGGTGGCCATGACCGGTGGGCAGAACCCCACTGGCGGCATCCCCCTCGACCGGGTGTGCCGGTCGCTTCTGGCCCAGGGCGTGGCCCGCATGATCATCACCTCCGACGATCCGGCCCGCACCCGCCGCCTCGGGCTTCCCTCCGAGGTGGATGTGAGAGACCGCACTGAGCTGGCCGAAGTCCAACAGGAGCTGGCCGCGGTGGCCGGGGTGACCGTGCTCATCCACGACCAGCGGTGCGCGGCCGAGCTGCGCCGAGACCGCAAGCGGGGCAAGATCAGCCCGCCCCGCACTCGGGTGGCCATCAACCACCGGGTGTGCGAGGGCTGCGGCCACTGCGCCGAAGTCTCCAACTGCCTGTCGGTGCAGCCCTTCGACACTCCGTTCGGCCGCAAGACCACCATCGACCAGGACAGCTGCAACATCGACCTCTCGTGCTTGGAGGGCGATTGCCCGGCGTTTGTCACTATCACCCGGCCGAAGCGCGCTCGCAGAAAGCGGGCCTCCGCCCCGGCCGATCTCCCGGTGCCGGCCACGCCTATCCCTGTCCCGCCGGAGTCGGCCGGCGCCGACGTGAACATCCACATCACCGGCATCGGGGGAACCGGGGTGGTGACCACCGCCCAGCTCATCGGTACCGCCGCCATGCTGGATGGGTCCAACGTGCAGGGACTCGACCAGATCGGCCTGTCGCAAAAGGCCGGCCCGGTGGTCAGCGATCTGCGCATCACCCGCCACGGCCGCTCGGGCAGCAACCGCCTGGGCGACCGCCAAGCCGACCTGCTGCTGGCCTTCGACCTGCTGGTGGCGTCGTCGGCCACCGGGCTGGACGCGTCCGACTCTGCCCGCACCTCAGTGGTGGGCTCGCTAGACGTGGTGCCGCCCGGTGCCAAGACCGCCCACCCCGAGATCGACATGCCCACCGCCGATGAGCTGTTGGAGCGGGTGCGAGCCGAGACCCGAGCCGACTCCCAGTTCTGGGCTAGCGCATCCGACTTGGCCCAAGTGCTGGTGGGCGATGCGGTGGGCGCCAACGTTTTCGTGGTGGGCATGGCCGTGCAGACCGGGCTGCTGCCAGTAACGCCCGAAGCGCTGGAAACCGCCATTGAGCTCAACGGGGTGGCAGTGGAGCTGAACACCGCCGCGTTCCGATGGGGCCGCTGGTGGGTGGCCGACCCCGGACAGGTTGAGGAAGCCATCGCCCGTGCCCCCACGCCGGATACCCACTCGACCGATCCGATGGCCGATGGCGACAACAGTGCGGTGTTGGGGCAGAAGCTGAGCGACCGCATTGCGGCGCTGGCCGACGACGACGCCGTGCTGGCCGCCGCCCTGGAGTTGTTCGCCTCCGAGTTGGTGCGATTCCAAAACCGGGCCCTGGCCCACCGCTATCTGGACGAGGTGGCCGAATTCGCGGCCGTGGAGCGTCGGGTGAATCCCGGCTCTGCGGCGCTGACCGCGGCAGTGGCTGCTGGTCTGTACAAGCTCACCGCCTACAAAGACGAGTACGAAGTGGCCCGCCTGATGCTCGATCCCAACGGCCACCATCCCGCCGCCGCGGTCGCCCAGCCCGGTGATCGCCTGGCCTGGAAGCTGCACCCCCCAACCCTGCGGGCCTTGGGCCGCAAGAAGAAGATCGCCCTGTCAGTGAACCGCTGGCGACCAGTGGTAGCGCTGTTGGCCAAGGGCAAGCGCCTCCGGGGCACCCCCCTCGACCCCTTCGGTCGAGCCGAAGTCCGCCGAGAGGAGCGCCGCCTCCCCGCCGAATACCTCACCGCCCTCCGCCAAGCGTTGGACGGTGCCACCACCCCCGACCATCTCCAAACCGCCCAAGCCATAGCCGAAGCCGCCGACCTAGTCCGCGGCTACGAAGACATCAAGCTCGCCAACATCGAGCGCTTCCGGACGGCGATCAGCCGATAGACCAGCTCAGATCTGGGCGTCGCGGGGGTCCCAGCGCTCGCGGGCTTTGTCGCCTACTCGGTTGAGGGCGAACACGGTCATGAACATCACGATGCCGGGCACGAACACCAAGTGGGGATGGTCCTGGTAGCTCTCTTGGCCTGCTTCGATCATGTTGCCCCATGTGGGCTCGGGAGGCTGGATGCCCACGCCCAGGAAGCTGAGAGATGCCTCGGCCACGATCAACACCGCGGTCACCAAGAAGGCATACGACACCATGGGCAGAGCCACGTTGGGCATCAGCTCCCGGAAGATGACGCGCCGGTCCCCCGACCCCATGGCCTTGGCGGCCAAGACGAACTCCCGCTGGGCGAAGGTCAACGTGTTGGCCCGGGCCAAGCGGATGTAAGTGGGGATGCCCAGAAGCGACAGCTCCAGCGCCATGGTCCATTGGTTCTGGTTGAATACCGTGGCCATGGCCACCAGCAGGATCAGCGGGGGGAACGCCAGCATGGAGTCGGCCAAGATCCCCACCCCGCTGTCCAGCGGCCCCCGGAAGTACCCCGCGGTGATGCCGATAATCCCGCCGATCAAGAGGCCTATGGCCACCGCACCCAAGCTGATGATCAGCGAGGTGCGGGCCCCCCACATGACCCCTCCCAGCATGTCGAGGGCCTGGATGTTGGTGCCCAGGGGATGATCCGAAAACAGGTCGGGGCGAAGTCTCGGGGTCTCGGCTAGAGCATTCTTCACCAATTTCGACTCGGGAAGCGGCAGCCAGGCCACGGTTATGGCCGAGAGCCCTACCAGCGTCAGCCAAAACCCCGACAGCCACGCCGAGGTGTCGAACCTCGATCCCCAGCGCCTCTGACAAAGAGCGTCCAGGCCGAAGTAACCGCCTACGATCCCCGCCAGCACCAAAGCGACCCTTATCTCCGCGGTCACATCGTTGAGCACCATGGTGCCCACGAAAACCAGCGCAATGCCGATAGGCAGAAGCGGCCAGAGCCACAACGGCCGAGGCTCGGCGCTGCGAGCTCGGACCTCGGGCTCGCCTTGGGCGATCGCGCCAGCCGCCGGCTCAGACACGGCCCCGCCTGATTCTCGGGTCGAGGTACTGGTAGGAGATGTCAATAATGGCGTTCAAGAGCACGTAGCCCACCGCCAGCACCAGCACTCCGCCCTGCACGATGGTGTAGTTCTTGGGGATCACCCCGGTGCCCACGATCAGCTTGCCCAGCCCATCCAAGCCGAAGATGGTCTCGATGATGACCGTCCCGCCGATGAGCCGTCCCAGCGTGATTCCGGCCACGGTGATGAGAGAGAACGACGACGGCCGCAGCGCATCGCGGAACAAGATCCGCCATGTGGGCATGCCCTTGGCCCGAGACGACAGCACAAATTGCTCCTGAAGGGTCGACAGCATGTCGGCCCTCAACAGCCGGGTGAACACCGCGATCTCGCTCAAGGCCAGGGCCAGCGCGGGCAGGAACAGCGAGCGAATCTGCTCGCGCCAGTTGTCGTCGTAGCGGTGAGACGCCGTGCGGGGGAATTCGGGCCACTGGACAAACACCCACATCATGAGCCCGGCCACCACCAGCGTGGCGATGGCATAGCCGAACCAACCCGAGAAGTCGGCGCGGTCTTCGGCCAATCGGCTGATGGCCAGATAAAGCAGCCGCAGAACGATAAGTCCCATGCCGATAACCCACAGCCAACGGGGAATGGACTCGCGGAACACGAAGAAGAAGATGAACAGCAGGCCGGCCAAGAACGTGGGTACCGAGATGAAGCCGAACATGGTGCCGCTCACCAACCGGTCCACCCGAGTCCCAGCCGCCTGAGCCGACCAGACCCCCAAGAAGATGGCGATGGTGAACGACATTCCCAACGCCATGGCCGACAAGCGCAACGTGGGTCCAACGCTGCGCTGGAGCAGGTCGGTAACCGGCTCATTGGGGGAGCGCAACGACAGACCCAGATCGCCGCTCAGCGCCCCGCTCAACCAGTCCACATAGCGTTCGGTGATCGGTTTGTCCAGGCTCAGCGACTTTCTGACCGCCTCCAAATCCTCGAGCGTGGCATCAGTGCCCAGCATGTTGGCGGCCGGGTCGCCGGGAATGAGGTCGATGAGGAAGAAGGTGGCCAAAGAAACGAGGAAGAGCACCGGCACGAGTCGGACCAGCTTCAAGCCGATCACCCGCAGCACGGTGCTCTTCCTCGCTTTAGAGCTTCAGTTGCTCAGAATTGTTCCTTTCGAGCTCAGTTCTCGATGTAGGCGTTGCCGAACAGGAAGATGGTGGCGCCAGCCCGCTGGACGCCCTTGATGTTCGGGGCGAGTGCCAAGCCCTCCTCGGTCACCGAGTAGACCATGGCGGGAAGTTGCTCCGACCACACGCACTGCACGGCTGCAATTGCGGCCCGCTGGTCATCCACGTTCGCCGCTCCGTAGAGCTCGCCCAGCGCGGCGTCCATGTCCGGGTGGGCGAAAGCCATCCGGTTGGAGCCGCTGGTGGACAGGAGGTTGTCGTTGAGCGACGCCACCCAAGTGGCACCGTCGGCGTTGAAGCCCCAACCGGCCATCTCGTAGTCGGCCTGGATGATGACCCTGGGAATCAGCACGGTTGTGACGGGACCGAGGTCCACCTCAATATCGAAGCCGGCGGCCTCCAGCATTCCCTCTACCGCCTGGGCGATCTCGGGTCCGGGATCTGTGTCGGCGTGGACCAGCAACATGGAGCCGTCCCAGCCAGTGTCAGCCTTCACCTCTTCAACCAGCGCCGCGGCGGCATCGGGATCGTAGCTCGGTGCCTGATCGGCGCATTCCTGCAACTCGGGCGACCACAGCAAGGTGCCCTCAGCAGCAATGGCGTTGGTGGTCTTGAGCTTGCCCTCGAAGGCTCGCTCGTTGATGATGTCCCGGTTGATGGCGTGGTGGATGGCCTGGCGAATCCTGATGTCCTTGCCGATGACATCGGCGCCTCGGACGCCCTGGTTGAACAGGAACAGCCCGCCCACGTTCTGATCCTCAGAACTCAGAATCGCGCCCGCCTCACGGGCATCGGCGAACACTCGCGGATCGCGCAGGAAGGCGGCGTTGAAGTCGCCGGCTTGGAATGCCTCCCAGTTGGCCACCGAGCTGCCCGGGAAGGTGAACTCGATCTCCTCGATGCACACCGGGCCGCCCCAGTAGTTGTCTCGGGCCCGGAGCACGGTTCGCACGTTGGGCTCCACCTCGGCCACCTCGTAGGGGCCGAAGCTGGCTGAGTTGACCAGGTCGGGGGTGACGGCCATCCGGTTGCGGACCAGTCGGGCTGCGCTGGTTTCCTCGGTGGCGTTGGCCGCCTCTTCATCCAAGAGCTGGGCGATGACTCGCGGGTTCACGATCATACCGGGCTCGTCGCCCAACAGAGTATGGAAGGTGCTCCACCCTCGATGGAGTCGGAATATCACGGTGCTGTCATCGGGGACTTCGGTGTTGTCGAAGTCGATGAGGGCCACCGAGCCGGCCGCCCGGTTGGTCATGCCGTCACCGCGGGAGTCAAAGAACCGGAGCATTGAGTCGACCACGTCTTGGGCAATGAACGCATCGCCGTTGCCGTAGGTGATGCCTGAGCGGATCTTCAACGTCCACTCGGTGAAGTCGTCGTTGGGGGTCAGCGACTCTGCGGCCTGGCCGTTGGATACACCAGCCGCGGGGTCGAACGCCATCAACACGTCCCACACGTTCACTATCTGGGTTCCGCCAACCAAGGCGCCGCTGCTGCCGGTCGGATCCATGTTGGCGTTGGGCGAGAACACCGCGTAGTTGATCTTGGTGCCCTCCACGGTGGCCTCGCACCCATCCATCATCACCTCTTCGGCGGGAGGGTCGTCGCCGTCGTCAGCGGGCTCCGGCGCGGCAGCGTCGTCGCCGTCGCCGTCGTCGGCTGGCGCGGGCGCGTCGTCACCGTCGTCGCCGTCGTCGGCTGGCGCGGGCGCGTCGTCACCGTCATCAGATGGCTCGGCCGGCGCGGGCTCATCCGGGCCGGTGGTCACCCCGTCATCGTCGTCGTTGCCACAGGCCGCGGCCACCAGGCCGAACACCATCAGCAACGCCAGCAGCTTCAATAGCCATGAACGCATGTGCATTTCCCCCTCGTGGAACTTGGTTCCGACACTCTAGGAAACATGGACTATCAGGGCAACCGAGACGACCGACCTCCCCTCAACAGGGCCTAGCGGTGAGAGCTGCGACATGTCTGTCTTCCGCTAGGCAAGCACCGAGTCGATGAACTGGCGCATGATGGCGGCGCATTCTGCTGGTCGCTCTAGCTGGAGCATGTGGGTGGCGTCGGGCAAAAAGTCGTAGTCGACGCTGGAGATGTCGCTGAGATTGAGCGAGGGTAGGTACGAATAAGACAGCGTGGGGTCGGCCCCGAGTACCTTGACCGGGCAGCGGATTTTGGTGAAGTCGATGAACGCTCCGAAGACGCTGGCGTAGTCGATGATCTGCGCTTCGTACTCCCGCGGGCATCGCAGCTCGAATCCCTCCCCATCGGGAGATTCGCGCAGGGTGGCATCGGCCAGCAGGTCAACTGTCCCGGGCACCGCCGCCTTGTAGGTGGGGAATATCCCGAACAGCTCGGTGAACGCGCTCTTGGTCTTGAACCGATGGGTGCGGCGCCGGGCTGACTTCGCCATGCGGATCGCGGCTTCTTCGAAGTCCCGAAAGTTCCTACCCGGCTTGCACAGGGGCGGATCGAATAGGACGAGCGTCGCGTAGTCGCTGCCCTTGGATTCAGAAATGAGGGGCGTGAGGCATGACACGGAGTGGAATACGCCAACCTGTGGTTTCTGGCCGAATTGCCGGCCAATCTCCTCGAGTATGCGGTCATGATCGCCAACCAGCGTCGGAACACTGTGGTTTTCCAAGCCGCCCACCGCGTTCCAGCCATGGTTTCTCATGTCATAGACGATGAGGTCGAAGTCATTGGTCAGGAGCGACCAGAACGGATAGTAGAGGTCGATGGCCAGACCATTGCCATGGCTGAGAATCAGTCGAGTGCCATCGGGGTTTCCGTGGCGGCGAAGAAATACCGACGACTCATCGTCCATTCTCACTTCGTGGACGGAAAGCGGCTCGGGAATGCTCCAGACCGGCTCTTGCTCCATCACGGTTACGGGCTTACTTCATAGGCGATGGCGGCGGCGAATTCGCTCGTTCCCATATCTTCCAGGCACCAGGACGTCTCGGGGATTTGAGCAAACTGGCAGATGCTCTTGCTCGCCCCATGACGCATGTCTTCTGGGATCTCCAATTCTGCGACTTTCATGGAAAGGCCCTTGCCGTGGGCTTTCACCAGCGCCTCTTTGATCGTCCAGAAGCGAAAGAACTCGTGCAGCTTCTGGCACCCGTCAAGCGATTCCAACTCAGCCTTCTCATGCGGGCTGAATACGCCTTCAATGAGGTTCTCGAGATTTCGGCGAGAGGCCCGCTCCTCAACATCCACACCTAGGCGGCCCCTGGGAGCCACGGCAATCAACCCGTGGTTGCCGCTATGGCTCACGTTGAAACTGATGGAAGCAGGCAGGCCGTTGACCAGGGCAAATGGCTTGCCGTGTTTGGCGACCTCAAACCCTAGCGATTCGTTTAGACAACCGAGTTGGCGGCCAAGAATGGCACGGAGCGCGGCGCGGCACAGCACATACCGCCGTTGAGCGGTTGGGGATTGAAAGCGCTCCCAGCGCAAGCGTTCTTCCCCATCAAGCCATGCAAGGGACTCGGCTTCGCGCCCCTGATGGGGGATCAGGTCGACGTGGAAGACGGCAATTTCACCGATGCTCTCGAACCGGCGCCACCAGCTATCTGCGTGGGTGATCAACCAGAGGATTCGAGGTGGTTGATGAGGTCCTGAGGCGTCAAGAGCTCAGCAAACTCCTCAGCCGAGATATCGGTCCCGAACTCCTGGTTGACCATTTGCCAGAACGCCACGATGTCGGAAGAAGCGACACCAGCATCAGCAACGTTGCGAGACAGATCCAAGGGCTGACCGGCCTCTCGACCCTCAATTTCAACCGTCTGGTCAACAATGGCCCTGATCCGCTCTTCAGTCGAAGACATTGACTTGCTCCTTTGCAACAGAATGAAAGCGGGGAAAGTGTAGCAAGGGGCGCGAAATTGTCAATCGTCCTCGGAGCCCCTGGACTGTGGCGGCGCCTCTACCCAGAAGCGCTGCCGCTGGAACGGGTAGTCGGGCAGCGGGATCCGGCGACGCGCCTCGCCTTGGAAAAAGCTCTCAAATTGAATCGCCTGCCCATCGGCATATTCCGCGGCAGCCGTCGCAAGCGGATCATCGCCGCTTTCAGGCATCGCCGCGCCGCTCTGAACTTGCTGCTCTCCTCCCTCAATGAGCGCGTTGAGTTGTCGGCGGAGGGATTCGGCATCGTTGAACACCAACCCAGCCCGATGCGAGAAGTGGCTTCGCCCGATGCTGGCCGTCCACGCCAGGTCGGAGAGCAGCGGGTCGGTTGCAGCACCGGCCGCCAAGAGCTCATCGGCGCGCTCGTCGAGCCAGGAGATATATCGCTGGGCGAGTTCTTCCAATGCCTCCGGTGTCTTGGCCGACAACGGCAGCAGCCGTCTTGTCTGCGGCTCCGCTCCCCCATCGAGCTGCGATTCCCCGGCTGCCACGGCTTGCGGTGACCCCACCGGCTGCCACGGCTTGCTGAATCCATCGGAATCATCAGCAGTGGGTTGGTACCCCTCCACCACGATGTGCGAATTGGCGCCGGAGATTCCGAATGAGTTGACCGCGGCCAACGACTGGCGACTTGGGTCTCCTGGCCACTCGATTGCCTCGGTGGCAACCCTCAGCGACATCCTCGGCCAATCGATCTCGGGACTGGGCTCGCTGAAGTGCAGATGCCTCGGCACCGTCCTATGCCTCATCCCCAGCACAACCTTGATCAAGCTGGCCATCCCGGCCGCGCCCTCGAGGTGCCCGATGTTGGTTTTCACCGATCCGATCCATACCGGGTGGTCTTCCTCGCGCCCTCGGCCATAGACGGCGGCAATGGCGCTGGCCTCCACCGCATCGCCCACTGCGGTGCCTGCTCCGTGTGCTTCCACATAGTCCACCTCATCCGCTGAGATGCCAGCCCGGGCCAGCGCCTCCACCATGACCCGCTCCTGAGCCCGGCCACTGGGGACGGTCACGGCAAGACCCGCCCCGGTTTGGCTCACCGCCGACCCCCGGACAACCCCCCAGATCCGATCGCCGTCCGCCTCGGCATCGCTCAGCCGCTTCAACACCACAACGCCGCATCCCTCGCCGCGGACATAGCCGTCGGCCGAGGCGTCAAATGACTTGCACTGCCCCTGCAACGACAGCATGTCGGCCTCGACCAATGCATTGGTGACCGTATTCGACAAGATGGCGTTCACGCCCCCCACCAGGGCGATGTCGGTCTCCCCTCGCCGAAGGCCCTCCACCGCTTGGTGTACCGCAAACAGCGACGACGCGCAGGCCAAGTCCAGCGGCACCGCCGGTCCCTCCATGCCCAGCGAGAACGCCACCTTTCCCACGGTCACGCTTCCCGCGGTGTTGAGATGGCCTCCGGCTCGACCGCTCTTTTGGATGACGCCCCGGTATTCGCTGACACCGAGTCCGATATACAACCCGCTGCGGCTTCCCTTCAGACGTTCGGGATCGATAGCGGCATCCTCAACCGCCTGCCAGCTGGTCTCCAGCAATAGCCGTTGCAGCGGATCGATCGACCACGCCTCTCTCGGCGCAACCCGGAAGAACTGGGAATCAAAGGTGTCGAGTCCCTCGATGAACGAACCCCTGCGGTAGATCGCATCCTCGGCGGCTGGATCGCCGAGGACTCCCTCCCACGAGCCGCCGTCTTGGCGTCCGTCGGTAACCGTGTTCTCTCCCGCGTCCAGCAGGCGCCAGAAGGCCGATAGGTCTTCGGCACCGGGGAACCGGCAGGCCATGCCAACGATGGCGATCCCCTCGTCCGTCTGGGCGACCCGGGGCCGGGATACCTCCACTGCTTCCTGGGGTTCGGGGCCTTCGCCGGCCTGTCCGAACTCCTGGGACAAGTGCCGGGCCAATCCGGTGACGTCCGGGTAGTCGAAAATCGCGGTGTTCGACACGGTGTACTCGCCGGCGAACGCCCGGTTCAGCCGGTTCCGCAGCTCCACCACCATCAGCGAGTCCATGCCCAGGTCGGCGAACACGGCTGATTCATTCGGCAGGTCGGGCAACCGCATCACGGCTTGCAGCTCTCGTTGCAGGTGTGAGATCAACTTCTCCTCGCGCTCTGCGGCGGCGGCATTCCTTAGGTCGTCCAACAGATCGACCGACGATTCCTGGGATTCGGCAGAGGCACCAGCCGACAGCAGGTCTTCCAAGAAGAGCGATCGGGCGTCGGGGCCTTCGGAGACCACCTGCCAGTCGACCGCTGCCACCATGCCCATGGTCACGTCTTGGCGCACCAGATGGTCGAACGCCTTCAATCCCTGCTCGGGGGTGAGCCACCCCGTGCCCGCCGCTTCGAGTTGCCCGGCGATCCGCTCCCGGTGCTCCTCGGCCTCACCCAAGCCCGACCAAGCCCCCCAGGCGATTGACTGCCCGGGCAGGCCCAGCGAACGCCGGTGGGCGGCAAGCTGGTCTAGAAACGCATTGGCGGCGGCGTGGTTCGACTGCCCTGAATTGCCCAAAACCCCGGCCACACTGGAGAACAACACGAACAGATCGAGATCACGGTCTTCGGTGGCCCGATGCAGATGCCAGGCCCCCAGCATCTTCGGCCACAGCACCTCCTCGAACTTCTCCCAAGTCTGGTTGGTGAGCGCGCCGTCGGACAGCACTCCCACACTGTGGATCACCCCTCCGAGCGGCAGCAGATCGGCGTCGATCCGGGCCAGCATCTGGTCGATGGCAGATGGGTCGGTCACATCGGCCAGTTCGACCTCCACCGCCACTCCCTGTCGGCGGAGCTCGCTGATCGCCTCCTCCGCCTCGGGATCGGGGGGCCGCCGCCCGTTCAACACGATGGCCCCCGCGCCTCGGCCGGCCAGCCAGCCGGCAACCGCGCAGCCAATGCCCCCCAGGCCACCGGTCACCAGATAGGTCCGGTCGTCCCTCAACCGTCCCGTCTCAAGGGGGGAACCGGCGAGAACCAGCTTGCCGATGTGTCGGGCGGCCTGCATGTATTTCATCGCCGACCCCGCCTCGGCCAGCGACCACCGAGTGTGCACCAGCGGCGCCAGCTCACCGGCCGCCACCCGGGCCACCACTCGCCGGAGGGCCTCTCCGGGCACCGCGGGATTCTGTTCTTTGAGGACGTCGAGCTCCAAGATCCAGTAGCCCACGTCGGGCCGGGCCGCGGCCATCTCCTCTTCGCTTAGGATGTCCACCCGGGCCAGCTCCACGAAACGGCCGCCATGAGCCAAGCAGGACAGGCTGGCGTCGATGAAGCCCGGGCCGGTCAGGCTGTTGACCACCACATGAACGCCCTCGCCCCCAGTGGCCTCGAGGATTTCCTCCGCAAAACTGGTCTGACGGCTGTCAAATACATGTTCCACGCCCAGCGACCGCAGATACGCCTGCTTCGGAGCGCTCGTGGTGGCGAACACCTCGGCCCCCGCCGCTTGGGCCAACTGCACCGCGGCCAGCCCCACTCCTCCCGTTCCGGCGTGGATCAAAACCCGTTCGCCTGACTTGAGGCCGGCCAGGTCGAAAGAAAGCGCAGACGTAACAAAGACGGTGGGCAACGTGGCCAGCGCTGCGGGCGAAATGCCCGATGGGGCCAGCGCCACCAACTCCTCGGTGGTGACCACCTCCGAGCCCAGCGTGCCGAACCCCAATCCGGCCACTCGATCGCCCACCGAAACCGTGGACACGTCGGCGCCCATCTCAACCACCCGGCCGCAGAACTCCTCGCCCAGCGAGCCCTCGCCGATGACGCCCAACGAGCGGAACATGTCCAAGAAGTTGAGCCCGGCGGCTTCCACCGCTACTCGTACCCCCCGGCCAGCCAGCGCCGCCGGCGGGCGGGGTTCTGGTTTGACCCCTTCGAGGGCGCCGCCGGCGTCAGCGGCCAGCAACCAGCTCACGTCTCCCGCCGGATCAGGTAGATTCGGGCGACCCGACCCCACCCCGGCCCGAGCCAACCGGGCTGCCTGACGCAAACCCATGCGGTAGGCAATGTGGGTCTCTGCGTCGGGATAGAGCAGCTCATTGTCCAAGTCGGAGAGCGGCGGCACCGGACTGGCAAGGTCCAAATCGATCATCCTCGGGTTCAGATGAGGCGCTTCGCGGGCCACCACTTTTCCGAGGCCCCAGAGCATGGCCCCGGCGATGCCCTCGGCAGGCTCATGCTCCAGCACTTGCGCCCCCTGGGTCACCAGCCAAACCCCGTTTGCGGGAGCGGCGTCGGCGTCACCCATCCCCTGCAAAAGGGCCAGCGCGCTTTTACCAGCTTCGGCGGCATCCTCCGCGAGATGCTCGGTGATGATCTGAACCCCGTGGCCGTGTAGAAGCCTAAGGTGGACCACGCCGCGGAGCACGGCATCCGGTGGAATGCTGTCGAACAGTGAATGCCACGCCTCCCGCTCGTAAATTGGCATCGATATCTCGACCAGTCCGGGGTCGTTGGGCAATTGCACCGTGTCGGTAGCCGGACCGTGGCTGACCAGTACCACCGTCTGGTTGCGGTCAACCAGTTCTTGCCCCAAGCCCTCGGCGGTGTCCCAGAGATCCTCCGTCAAGATCCACACTCCGGGCTGCTCGCTCACTTCTGCCGGTCCCTGGGCCACAATCACCCCGCGATCAGGCTGTCGGCCGGTGTCAGGCGGGTCCACGCCCAGAACCTCTGCCGCCGGGAAACCGGAGTCTCCCAGCGCCCGGAGCCACACTTCGGGACTGGTCAGGGCGTGGTGCGGGCGATAGTGGTCGGCAAACCGCCACCAACCATCGAGCGGTCCGAAAGAAAGGTCCAGCCAGCCCAGGCCGCGAAGGGTCTCCAACGCAACCAGATGGCCCGAGGGCGCGAGGAGCCGTCGACAATTGCCCAGCGTCTCATCCAGGAACCGGGTGGCGTGCAACACGTTGGAGGCGATCACCAGGTCGTAGCCGTGGTGGTCGAAGCCCTGCTCCGCGGGATCGACCTCGATGTCCAGCACCCGGTAGTCGATCGACGCCTCCGCACCGCCAAATCGTCTCTCCGCCTCGGCGAAGAAACCAGCCGAGATGTCGGTGTAGGTGTAGTCGAAACGCCCGGCGGGAAGCTCGGGCAGCACCGATGCCGTCGCCGACCCAGTGCCCGCTCCCACCTCCAGCACCCGCAACCGCCGACCCTCCGGCAATTCGGCCAGAAGTGTCGCCACGGCGTCACCGAGCATCCGGTTTGAGGCCTGGGCCATGGGCGCCTTCACATACAGATCGGCGGCGCTGGGCTCGCCGCTGCCAAACAGCAGGGTCAGAGGATCGGCGTCGCCCACCACCACCTCGGCCAATGCTCCCGCGCATCGCCGGAACAGCCCGATCTCCATGGTTCCGTGGGGATACTGGCCTTCCATCCAGTCGGCCCGGGCCGCAGGGTCGCTGGCCAGCACCTCAGGCAGGGGGTCATCGGAGCCGACTCTCACGGTGAACCCGTCGCCGACCTCATCCAGCACGCCGGCTTTGGCCATCATCTCGAGCATCCGCCGGAACAGGCGTCCATGCTCGGGGGCAACCCCCAACTGCTCCCTCAGCTCATCGGGCGCCACGGTGTCGCCCGCGGTGCGCACCCACCCCAGCCGATCCAGGGCCAAACGGGCATACGACCACGCCAGTTTTTCGAGGTCGGACAGAAAGCCAACCCGGCTCTCGGCCTCAACCCCTTCGGCCGCCAGGTACTGGGTGAACGGCTCTGAACTCGCGGCAACTGCACTCGGTGGGGGCAGGAAATCGGCCGGCAGCATCCCTGGGGCGAGAGGGCTGTCTCGCCAAACAATTTCATAGAGGAGATCGTCGAGGCTCCCGGCGGCCGACAACAGCGCAGCCCGCGTGGCCCGCTTCACCGTATAGCCGCTCAAGCCCCCTAGCACGGTGCCGCGCTGGTCGTAGAACACCAGGTCTCCGGTAAGAACCTCAGGAGTCTCGGCGGTCGGTTCCGCGGGTTCCTTCAACCGCGCATGGCATACCAACTGGTCGGGCATGGGTCCGGTTAGCCACAAACGCTCCCAACCGAAGGGCAGATAGGCCACACCATCATCGCCACCAGCCCCACTTCGAGCCTCGGCCATCACCTGGAAGCAGCCGTCCAAGAGCAGCGGATGCACTTCGATGCCGCCTCGGTCAATGGTCTCGGGCAGCGACAATTCGCCCACCGCTTCGCCTTCTGAGGCCCACAACGCCCGCAGGGTGCGGAACGGAGTGCCGAGCTCCACTCCTGCGCTCGTCCGAGAGCGGTAAAACTCCGAGACGTCTCTGGGTTCCAACCCGGCCTTCAGGCCTTCCAAGTCGACGTTGTCAGCCCCCTCAGGTCGCCCGGCTTCCGAATGGGCCAGGCCCTCGGCGTGCTGCGTCCATCCGTCCTCACCGGGGCCCCGGCTGTAGATCTCGAATCGAGCGGGCGTCCTCGGATCGGCCTCATCCAATACGAACTGCACTTGGCGACCCTCGGGTGCCGCCCCTTCATCGGAGTCCGGCCCAGGAAAGACCATCGGGCTGAGCAGTTGAAGATCTTCCACCACGAGGCTGCGGCCTGTTGGTGCTGATGGCCGACCGCTCCCATTGGCGACCAGCGCCGAGACCGCCATGGTTCCGTACAGCGCGCCTGGGGTGATCACCTGCCCGTACACCCGGTGGTCGCTCAGCCATGCGGGATCGGAAGAATCCATTTCTGTCTCAAACTGAAGCTCGCCTCGAGGGGATTCGTGGCAAACGCCCAACAGCGGATGCCCTGCACTGGATCGACGGCGTCGTGCAGCTTCCACCCAGTGGCGCTGGCGTTGGAACGGGTAGCCCGGAAGCGAGACACGGCGTCGGGACTCGCCGCCATACAGGCCCTCAAATCTGATATCGAGCCCAGACTGGTACGCCCCCACCACCGCGTCGAGGAATCCGCAGCCATCCTCGGGGGTAGGAGTTCGATCCGAGGGCCGCTTCATGCTCGACACCACAATCGGCTCGGCCACCGCGGTCTGGGCAGGCCAGGACAGAACCGTCATGGGGCCGAGCACTGCCCCGGGGCCGACTTCGATAACCGCGTCCACCCCCAATTCGGCCAATGCTTCCACGCTGGTCCGAAACTCCACCGGCTGGCGGGCCTGGCGGCGCCAATACGCCCCGTCCATCGCTCGGCCATCTTCCAGCACTTGGCCGGTCATGCTGCTCACCACGGTTAGCGCCGGCTCGCCCACCGCAAGTTCGGAGAGCAGCCCTTCGATACCGTCCAAAATCGGCTCAACCATGGCGCTGTGGTATCCGGCGCTTCTCCCCAATCGCCGGACTCTGACTTCTTCGGCCTCAAAGCGCCCCAGCAGCGCTTCCACATCGGCGGTCGGTCCGCTCACCATCAGGTGAGCCCCGTTGTCGGCGGCAATGGCCAGCCGCGGGTCGCCCGACGCCGCGCATTGCTCTTCCACTACGGCGGCCAGCACCGATGCCGAAGCGAACACTGCGGCCATCGCACCGGGCTCTGCCAGCTCCGACATGAGCTTGCCTCGCCCGGCGGCGAAGCGAAGGCCGTCCTCCAGGCTGAGCACGCCCGCGGTGTGAGCAGCCGCGATTTCTCCCAGGCTGTGCCCCACCACCGCATGGGGCCGAACCCCCAGGCTCGACCACATAGCGGTGAGCGCACACTCCAACGCGTAGATGGCGGGCTGCGTCCACGCCGGATCGTCCAAGTCTCCGTCGGCATCGGGCCACCCGAACATCACCGCCAGCAACGACGTGCCCCGCTCTTGTCGAAACACCTCCTCGCAACGATCCAACACCGCTCTCGCCACCGGCTCGCTCTGATAGAGCGTCTCCCCCATGCCGACCCACTGGCTGCCCTGCCCGGTGTAGGCAAAGGCCACCTTCGCTGCGACCGACGACCCGGCCACCTCATCGTCGGCTGCCACCAGTGCATCGAGCTTGCCCCGCAGCGACTCGGCGCCAGTGAACACCACCCCGGCCCGATGGGAGAAATGGCTGCGGCCCACCCCGGCCGTCCAGGCAGTGTCAGCCAGCACCTCCCCCGACGGGGGATCAATATCGTCGTCCAACCACCTGAGATAAACCTGAGCCAGTTCTCTCAGAGCTTTGTCCGACTTCGCCGACAAGGGCAGCAGCCTCGCGGCGCGCGCCATGGCGGGGTCGTCCACCGGCATGGCCGCTGCGCCATCCGCGCTGGCTACGGCAATGGGCACAGGAGCACCTGTCGGCCACCGCTCTTCTCCGGGCTGGGCGGGTTCGCGGTTGCCGACCCCGTAGGCCTCCACAATGACGTGGGCGTTGGTGCCCGACCAGCCGAACCCGCTCACCCCGGCCAAGGACATGCGGTCGGAGCGGTTCGGCCAGGAGGTGGGCTCGGCCGTCACCTTCAGCGGAACCTGGTCCCAGTCGATGGCGGGGGTCGGATTCTCATAGTGCAGGTGCGGGGGAATCACCCCCTTCTTCATCGACAACATCACCTTGACCAAGCCGGCCACACCGGCGGCTGGCTCCAAGTGGCCGACGTTCGTCTTCACCGACCCGATGAGCAGCGGTTGATCGGCGTCGCGCTCTTGGCAATAGGCACCAACGGCTGCTTCCAACTCAATGGGGTCGCCGACCGGGGTCCCGGTACCGTGCGCCTCCAGATAGTCCACTTCAGAAGGCTGAACTCCCGACCGGGCCAACGCCTCCTCGATCACCAGCTTCTGGGCCACCCCGTTGGGCACGGTCAACCCGGTGCTGGCGCCGTCCTGGTTCAGCGCCGATCCCCGGATCACGCCCCAAATCCGGTCGCAGTCGGCCTCGGCATCGCTCAGCCGCTTCAGTACCAGGATGCCGCAGCCCTCACCTCGCACATACCCGTCGGCGGCAGCGTCGAACGTCTTGCACTTCCCATCGGGGGCCAGCATCCCGGCATTGCCCCGCAATTCGAACAGCCGACCCGACAGGATCACGTGTACTCCTCCGGCCAGGGCCAGGTCGGCCTCATCCCTCTGGAGCCCCGATACCGCCTGATGGACCGCGGTCAGCGAAGACGAGCAGGCAGTGTCCACCGCCAGCGCCGGACCTTGCAGCCCCAAGGCAAAGGCCACTCGCCCGATGGCGGTGTTGAAGGATGTGCCGCTCACCGAGTACAGGCTGACCGCCGCCTCCGCGGAGACGCTGTTGGCCAAGATCAGGGCACGGTAGTCGTAGTTGCTGATTCCGGCATACACCCCGGTGCGGCTGCCTCGCAGTCCCTCAGGATCGATACCCGCGTCCTCAAGGGCCTGCCAGCTCGTTTCCAGCATCAGCCGCTGCTGGGGATCCAGCAGCTGGGCCTCAACCGGCGAGATTCGGAAGAACGAGGCGTCGAATTGGTCGATGTCGTCGATGAATCCGGCGAAGCGACAGGCAACGTTCTGAACGTCGGCGTCTTGGAACAGCTCTCCGACTCTCCCCTCGCCGGAACCGGGAATCCCCTCGCTTACCGCGTTCTCACCCGCTTCCAGCAAACGCCAGAACGCCGACAGGCCGTTAGCACCGGGAAACCGGCAGGCCATCCCGACGACCGCGATTGATTCCCCTGCACGAGAAGTCATGCTCTCTCCTACGCCGAGGCTAACCCGTGCCTTTGACCTGAACCGTCACCACATCCAGGCCGTGGTATTTCTGATGGTGGACCGTTGAGGCGTAATGCCGCAACAGGCGAAGCGATATCTCGCCTTCCTCAATCCCCTCGGATTCCTCGCTCAAATACGCCAGCCGGTCTTCGAGGTTCTCTTCGTCGAACACGGCCAGAAACTCCATCTCCACCGAACCGGCATCAGGACGGGCCTGGATAATCAAACGAGCGGTTTCACCGCGGCTTCCGTGATCTTCCGACCGTAAAAGGCTCATCAGCGTTTCCTCGCCTGCCGAGCGCAGCCGCAGGCTGGAAGCCTCGTTCCAACTGATCTGATCGGCCACTTCCTCAAGGAATTCGTCGATCTCCCCCAGCGAGGAGAGGTCGAGCTCAACGGCCAGCCGGCGAGGGCGGTGCGGGCTGGTCAAGTCCAAGAACACGGTGAGCGCAACGGAGACAACCGCCCCCACCATCACGCCGTTGTCCAACAGCGCCCCCCATGTAGTGCCCAGCAAGTCGGCGAATATGGTCTGGTTCTCCAGCCCGACCCCCAGCGAAAACGCCACCCCCACCACCATCGCCTTCTGGGCGTCGAGTCCGTCGCGCATCACCGTTTGGATGCCTCCCACGAACAGGAGCCCGATCGCCGACAGGACGTAGGCCCCCATCACCGGGCTCGGGATCACTGTCAATACGGCAGTCAGCTTGGGGAAGAATGCCAGCAGGGCGAACAGCGCCCCGGCGGCGAACCCCACGCTGCGGGCGGCCACCCCGGTCAGGGTGGTCAGCTGCACACTCTTGGACGAATAGACGGTGGTGGGGGGGGTCCCGGCCAGACCGGAGAAGAAGATGCCCAGTCCGTTGGTGTTGAGCGAGCCCTGGACCAGCCGGAAGTCGGTCACCCGCGGCCGCCGCCAAGACGCCTGCTGGATGGCGACGCTGTCGCTGATGTTCTTGATGCCGCCCACCAGCGTGACCACCACGAACACCGGTAACAGCGCCCAGAATCCGGCGCCGGGAGTCAGGTCGAATCCCGGGGCGCCGCTGTTGGGAACGCCGAACCAGGGGTCTTCGATGACGCGCTCGAAGTCGAACGCCCCAAAGAACGCTGCGGCTACACAGCCCGCTCCCATGCCGATGATGGGCGACCAGAGCCGCCAGGCCCCGGTGACCTTCAACGCCAGAACCACCGTTGCGATCAGCGTGACCAGCGCGATGACCGGGCCGGCGGCATCCGAGGTGCCCTCGGGCACCTCCGGCACGCGGTCGAGGGCAATGGGCAAGACGGTGGCGGCGATGAGCATGAGCACGGTGCCGGAGACCACCGGGGTGATGATCCGGCGCAGCAGGGGCAGCCAGAACGACAACAGGAGATAGAACAGCGAGGACACCACCACGAGGCTGGCCAGCAGGCTCGGTCCCCCCTCGTTCAGCGCCAGTACTGAGATGGCCACGAAGTTGGTGGTGACCCCCATGAGCAGCACATGGCCGGCGCCGAATCTTCCGATCCGAGTGGCCTGCAAGGCGGTGAGCGTCCCGGAGATGATCAACGCGGCGAACACTGCCCATGACAGATAGGAGTCGCCCTGGCCTCCCGCTCGTGCGGTGATGGCCACGATCAGCACGATTCCCAGCATGTTGGCCATCACACCCTGGGCGCCCACGGCGATAGCCACCAAAGGGGGGCAGGGATCGTTGGGCTCGTAGCGGATGGCCTCGTTCATGATTCTGATTGCGCTACCTCGAGCCTCGGACCTGCACGGTCACGATATCCAGCCCGTGGTATTTCTGATGATGGACCGACGAGGAGTAGTGGCGAAGCAGGCGAAGCGACACATCCCCCTCCTGCAAGCCCTCAGCCTCTTCGGACAAGTATGCCAACCGGTCTTCGAGGTTCTCCTCGTCGAACACGGCGAGAAACTCCATCTCCACCATTGCGGCCTCGGGACGGGCCTGGATGATCAGCCGGGCGGCCTTCTCGGCATCCGCCTCGGGCGGCATCAGGCTGGTCAGCAGCTCTTCGCCGGCCTCATCGGGTTGCACCAGGCTCAGCAAGGCCTCCTCCCCGGCGGAGCGCAGCCGCTGGGCAGAAGCCTCGTCCCATCCGTTCCTGGCCGCCAGTTCTTGCAAGAACCGATCGATCTCGGGAAGCGACGAGACGCTGAGCTCGACTTCCAAGCGGCTGCGCCGCTTCGGGCTGGTTAGATCCAAGAACACGACCATCGCCAGTGCGGCGATTGCACCTACCAGCATTCCGTTGTCGAGCAGCAGACCCCATTTGTGGCCCAGGAGGTCGGTGAAAATGGTCTGGTTGTCGAGTCCCATGCCCAGCGCGAACGCAACACCCACCACCAGCGCCTTCTGCCCGTCGAGCCCGTCCTGCACCACCGTGCGGATGCCGCTCACGAAGAGCAGCGCGATTGTTACCAGCAAGTAGGCGGCGACAACTGGGCTGGGGAGGGTGAGCAAGAACGCGGTCATCTTGGGCAGAAAGGCCAGGGCAAGCAGGGTGCCGCCGATCAAATAGCCGATGCGACGAGCCGCCACCCCGGTAAAGCTGATGAGCGACACGCTGGTGCCCGAGTAGACGGAGGTGGGCAGAACGCCGAAGATGCCAGCCGACAAGATACCCAGCCCATTGGTGTTGAGCGAGCCCTGGACCAGCCGGAAGTCGGGAACTTGAGGGCGACGCGAGGAGGCCTGCTGTATGGCCACGCTGTCGCTCATGTTCTTGACCCCGCCCGCCAGTGTTACCACCACGAACGCGGGCAGAAGCGACCAGAAACCCGCCCTAGGGGTGAGGTCGAATCCGGGGAACCCGCCAGAGTCGGGGATGCCCACCCAGGCCGCGTCGCCCACCGAGCTGACCTCGTAGGCGCCGAACAGCACGGCCACCACGCTCCCGGAGACGATCCCAATGAGCGGTGACCACAGTCGCCATGCCCCCGATGCCCGCATGTGCAAGAGGATGAATACCGCCAGCGTTACGAAGGCAATGGTCGGTCCCGCGGCCTCAGGCGCATCGGCAGGCACCTCTTCCACCCGGTCGAGCGCCACCGGCAAGACGGTGCCGGCGATCAGCAGGAGGACTGTGCCGGTGACCACCGGGGTGATTACCCGGCGCGTGAACGGCAGCCAGAAGGCCAGCACCAGGTAGAATAGCGAGGCCACCACGGTGAGACTGGCCAATAGCTCCGGGCCGCCTTCGGCCAGGGCCAACACCGAGATGGCGATGAAGTTAGGGGTGGGGCCCATGATCAATATGTGCCCCGTGCCGAAGCGCCGGAACCGGCTGGCCTGCAAAGTAGTCAGCACCCCGGCAATGATCATGGCCGCGAACAGCGACCACGAGAAATATCCGGCGTCTTGGCCCCCCGCCCGGGCGGTGACCACCACAATCGACACGATCGGCGCCAACGCCAGCACCACGCCCTGAAGACCAGCGGCGGCAGCAACCCCCGAAGGGCAGTGCTCGTTGGCCTCGTATCGAATGGCGTCGCTCATAGCCGGCCCGCCCTGAAGGCTCCGCGGATTCGCACTACCAAAAGCTAACGCGGAATGCGGAGTGGGATTAGAGCTTGGCCTCGCGGGGGTCCCAGAGGGCTCGGAGGGATTCTCCGATGCGGTTCAGCGACAGCACGGTGAGGAACATCATCACACCGGGAACGAACACGATGTGGGGAGCCTTTTCCAGCAGATTCGGATCGCGGCCCTCCTGGATCATGTTGCCCCACGTGGGCGTGCTGATGGGATCGATGCCCACCCCCAAAAAGGCCAATGAGGTCTCAGCCACGATCACCACCGCCACGACGATAAAGGCGTAGGAGGCCAAGGGCAGGGCCACGTTGGGCATGATCTCCCGGAACAGAATGCGGCTGTTGGACGCTCCCATGGCCTTGGCTGCCGTGACGAATTCCCGAGCCGCGAACGTCAGTGTGTTGGCGCGCGACAGTCGTCCCATGGTGGGGATGCTCAACACCGATAGCGCGAGCGTGATCACGAGCACGCTGCCCCCAAAGATGGCCACGATGGAAAACAGCAAGATTAGGGCGGGGAAGGCCAAAACGGCGTCGGTAATGATGTTGAAGGTTCCCTCGGTTGCCCCCCGAAAGAAGCCCGCAGCCATACCGATGACCGATCCCGCTGCCAGGCCAATGCCCACTGCGCCCAAGCCCACGATCAGGGAGATTCGCGCCCCCCGGATGCTCTGGTTCATAACGCTCTTGCCCAGCCGATCGGTTCCCAGCGGCTCGTCGGTGGTGAACGACGGGGGCCGTTCTCGGTCTTGGAAGTTGGCCTCCAAGCTGTCGAACATCCCGGCCACTTGCAAGAACACAAACAGCACCAGGATGAACAGCCAAACCATCGATATCCATACGGTCGCGTCGACCCGGGACCCAAACATGGCCCGAATCAGCTGCCCTACCCCGGTGAGGATGCCGTATATCCCTCCGAGGGCGAGGATCACCTGAAGCCAGGCCGCGCCGTCGTAGGTAACCAAGAGCTGTATCAGCAGCAAGGCCAGCCCGATGACCAATCGGGCGCTTCCTTCCCGACCGAGGCGAGCGCGGCGACCTCTCTCGGGATCGTCTACAAGCTGGGCCTCAGGCTCGGCAACGACGCCAGTGATGTCAGCCACGTCTAATCCTCGGATCAAGCAGGGCGTACGTGATCTCCACCAGCATGTTCAACATGATGTAGGCCACCGCCACCACCAGCACCAGGCCTTGTAGCACTACCAAGTCATTGCCGGTAATGGAGTCCACCATCTTGAGCCCCATCCCCGGGAGCTGGAACAGCACCTCGATGATGACGGTGCCGCCGATAAGCCGTCCGGTGCTCACCCCCGCCAAAGTGATGAGTGAGAACGAAGACGGCCGCAGGGCGTGGCGGAACAACACATGGGAGGGCGACATGCCCTTGGCTCGGGCCGTCAGCACGAAGTCGTTTTGCAGGGTGGCCATCATGTCGGCCCGCAACAACCGCTGGAACACGGCAATCTCAGTCAGAGACAACGCGACCACCGGCATGATCAAGCGGCGGGAATGGTCCCACCAGTCCCACTCGGTGAGCCGGGTCCACCCCTGGGGCGGCAAAATGTCGAGTTGGTTGAACAAGATGAAGATCAACAGGATGCCGACCAGGAACTGAGGCAAGGAGATAGCGGCAAACGATGCCGCGTTCAACGCCCGATCCACTCTTCGTCCCGCCCGATAGGCGGCATACACCCCCAACGGAATGGCCAGAATCAGCGCCAGAGCTTGGGCTACCACCGTCAATTCCAGGGTGATGGGCAGCCGCTGTCGAATGGTGTCGGAGACTTTCAGGCCATGGGTTCTTACCGACTCGCCCAGATCACCGGTGAGCGCATCCCCCAGCCACTTGCCGTAGCGAACGATGACGTTTTCGTCGAGGCGAAGCTCCCGGTTGACCAACTCCCGGGCGGCGGGCTCCTGGGCCCGCTCTTGTCCCAGCAGGCGAATGGTGGGATCACCGGGCAGCAGCTCCACATAAAAGGAGGAAAAGAAGCTCACCAGGATCAGCACCGGAATGATCCGGATGATGGTGCGCCCGATGGTCTTCAATTTCTCTTAACCTCCCCCTGCGCTTCAGCACAGCCCCATAGATGATGCCCCATAGAACAGGGGGTGGGCACGGAACCGTGCCCACCCCCTCGTTCTAAGATGAGTGTCTTGGCTAGCCCTTGGCGGTGAATTCCAAGAGGATGATGCCAGCGTCGGTCTGGAATATGCCCGAAACCTCGTCAGTCCAGTAGTAGCCAACCTCGCCCTTGCTGGTCACGATGACCGGGACCTGATAGGCGAACTCGCGCTGGAAGCGGCTGTAGCCCTCGTAGCGCTCCTCGAAGGTGACGCCTTCCCGTCCTTGCTTGAGCGAGGCGTCAAATTCTGGGTAGCACGCCTTGGCCCAGTTGCGGGATGAGACGTTGGGACCGCACACGCCGTCCTCGGTGGAATCGCCGAAGTACACGTCGTACATGTAGTCGGGGTCGCCCACGGGGATGGCCCACGGGTTGGCCACTGATTCGCCGCCGAACACGGCGCCGACCATCTCGCCGACCTCCACGCAGTTGGCGGTGGCGGAGATGCCAACCTCGCTCCACATGGCAATCAAAGTCTCGGTGAGGAGCACGTTCTCCGGGGAGGTGGTGCAGTAGGACTCGAACTCCAGCGGACCGCCCAGTTGGGCTTCACACTCTTCGAGCGCCGCTCGCGACGCGTCCTGGTCAAAGCCCGGCAGCACTGCTTCGGGATCGGTCCACGGAGAGCCCGGCCTCATCAAACTGCGGATCATGTTGTTGAGCCCCTCGTACACGATCTCGTTGATGGTCTCGTAGTCGATGGCGTGGGCCGCAGCCACCCGGCACTCCCGGATGTTGAACGGCTCTTTCACGTTGTTGAGCATCCAGTATCCGCCGTGGTTGTCAACCCGGGAGGTGGTGTTGACGCCCTTGGCGATTGCGTCCTGGAGGTTCTGGGGGTGGCGGTCGTAGCCAATGTCGAGATCACCGGCATTGAATGCGTTGTAGCGCTGCGGCGGCTCGATGATGGGCTTGAAGGTCACGCTGTCCAGATAGGGGCAGCCCTCGCGGAAGTAATCCGGGTTGCGCACCACAACGGCCTGGTCGTCTTGGACCCACAACTCAAGCATGAACGGGCCTGCGCCCACTCCCTGCGGATTGATGTTGACGTCGGAATTGAGGCCGGTTTCCGGATCCTGGCCAGCCTGATACGTGGTGGGCGACATCATCCACGCCATACGGGAGGCGAAGATCTGCGCGAACACCGCGTTCTTGCTGGTGGCAGTGAGCTCGATGGTGTAGTCGTCGATCTTCTCCCACGAGGCGATCAGATCGGCCTGAGCCCGCGACTGCGACCCGATGTCGGGATTCTGGTGGTGCTCGATGTTCCAGATCAGCGCGTCGACATTCAACGGGGTGCCGTCGGTGAAGTTGACGCCCTCGCGCAGCTTCAAAGTGAACACCTCATTGTCTTCAGTGGAGATGCTCTCGGCCAGGCCGGGAATCAGCTGGCCAGTGGCGAAGTCCTCATAGAACAGCGCACCGTATATGGCGATCATCTGCGTGCCGCCCAGCGAGGCCCCGCCCTGGATCAAAGTGGGGTCCCATCCGGTGATCTCACCGAACATGCCGATAGTGAGGTTGCCGCCTTTCGGCCGCCCGTCTGAGCATTCGGTGGTGAGGATTTCGCCAGGAATGTACCCGGTGTTGCCGGTGGGCACTCCCCCAGTTTCTTCTACTTCAACCTCTTCGGATTCCTCGATGGTCACCACCGGCTCGTCTTCGGGCTCTTCGGCCGGGGCCTGCTCTTCGGGAGCTTCCTCTTCGGGAGCTTCCTCTTCGGGAGCTTCCTCAGCGGGTGCCCCGTCGTCCGGCTCCTCGGCTGCGGGTGCCGGCGTTCCTGCGGTTACCCCTGGACCGTCGTCGTCATCGTTGCCGCAGGAGACGGCAAACACCGTCAGCGCCAACAGGACGGCAAGAAGCCTCAACCAACGCGATTTCATGAGCATGACCCCCTCGGGTTTGGCTATGGACAGCCGGGCCTCAGCCGACTGCAAGTTGTCAGACCTTAGGGAGTTATTGAGAGTGCGCGCAAAGTGTCGCCGCAGCTATGACTGCAATCGAGCGGCGGCGGGGGCCAGTTCCCGTTCCAAACGATCGGCAATCACCCGAAAGTAGGGCAAAGGCTCCCCGATGGGGTCGGGAATCTCGTCGGAGGCCCGGCCGATGAACCGGGCGCTGGTTTGGGCTTCGCGCTGGGTGCGCAGTTGGGCGACCCACGCTTGGGAGTCGGCCCCGTTGCGGTTGCCCACCTGGTTTGCAAGACGGCTCAGCTCGGCGGGCAGGAAAGTGGCCGCCGCCTTGGCCTCGCTGCGGGCCGCCACCGACCAGCCGTGGTTGCGAGTCATGACCACAATCAGATCTGACTCGTCCACCAGATACTCCGAGAGCCGGCGACTGCGGTGGGCCGACAAGTCCAGCCCCCGCTCGGCCATGGCGGCTATGGCGTATTCATGGGCGGGCTGCCCGCTCCAGTCCATTGTCCCGGCCGAGCCCACCTCTGCGTCGGGGGCCAGATGGGCAAACAGCACCTCGGCCATCGGCGAGCGGCAGATGTTCCCCGTGCAGACAAACAGAACCTTGATGGCGTTGGAGTGTAAGAGCCGCATCGCCGGCTTTCTATGCTCAACGCATGACAGGTCCAATGGATGGAGTGAAGGTGGTCGAGCTCGGGGTGTGGGTAGCCGGCCCTGCGGCGGGCGGCATTTTGAGCGACTGGGGGGCCGACGTGATCAAGATCGAACCCCCCGCCGGCGATCCGGCGAGGACCTTCCAACAGATGCTGGGCGGAGACATGCCCACCAACCCGGTGTTCGAACTGGACAACCGCTCCAAGCGGTCGGTGGTGGTTGATCTGGCCCAAGCCGAAGGCCAGGCCATCGCCGCGCAGATCATCGATGAAGCCGATGTGTTCCTCACCAACTTGCGGCTGAGCGCGCTCCAGCGGCTGGGGCTCGACTACCAGTCGCTGGCCGCCCGCAACCCGGGGCTGATCTACTGCGCCATCACCGGCTACGGGCTCGAAGGGCCCGATGCCGACCGCCCGGCCTACGACATCGCCGCCTTCTGGGCCCGCTCGGGCATCGCCGCCCAGCTCACTCCGCCGGGGGGCGCGCTCCCCTTCCAGCGAGGCGGGATGGGCGACCACAACGTGGGACTGGCCGGAGCGGCGGCCATCAGCGCGGCGCTGTACCACCGAGAGCGCACCGGCGAAGGCCAGATGGTGTCGTCGTCGCTGTTCCGGGAGGGCATGTACACCATCGGATTCGACATCAACGTGCTGTTGATGTGGGGCCTCAACATGGCAGTGGGCACCCGGGAGGCCATGGGCAACCCGGCCATCAACAACTACACCGCGGGCGACGGGCGGCGGTTCTGGGTGGTGGGCCTGGAGGGCGACCGCCACTGGCCCCCGCTGGCCCGAGCCGTGGGCCATCCCGAGTGGATCGAAGACGAGCGGTTCGCCACCCCCCGCGACCGGGCGATCAACGCCGTGGAGCTGATCGCCGCCCTCGACGAGGCCTTCGCCACCCGCCCGTTGGATGAGTGGGCCGAGATCTTCGCCACCGAGCCCGACATGTTCTGGGCCCCGGTGAACACCCTCGACGACCTGTTGGCCGACCCCCAGACCGGCCCGTCGGGCGCGCTGGTGGAGGTGCCCGACGGGGCCACCGGCACAACCATGCTCGCCACCCCGGTCGACTTCCACGGCACCCCATGGGCGCCTCGCAGCCTGGCGCCCGAGTTGGGGGAGCACACCGACGAGGTGCTGGCTGAGATGGGCCGCACTCCCGATCAGATCACCGAGTTGCGCTCCAGCGGCACTGTGGCCTGAGCCTTCCCGAACTCCCAGCCATAGGATGTCGCCGTGCCTTTGACCAGACTCGACGAGACGCTGCGCCATCAGATACCCACCACGTTCGATCACGTGGGGACCAGCGATCCCCGGTTCTTCGACCGCTATTGGTTCTCGTGCTACGACCCGGCCGGGTCGCTGACCATGATCATCGGGGTGGGGCTGTACATGAACATGAACGTGTTCGACGGCTTCGTGGCCTGCCAGGTGCCCCGCGACGACGGGGGCAGCAACCAGCGGAACTTCCGCTTCAGCCGGGCGCTGCGCCCCGACATCGATCGGGTGGGGGTGGGACCGCTCGACATCGAGATCATCGAACCGTTCAAGAAAGTCCGCCTGACCGCCTCGGGCAACGATCACCCCATCGAGATGGACCTGACGTGGGCTGGCTTCCTGCCCCCCAAAGAGGAAGACCACCACTTCAGCCGGGTTCGGGGCCGGGTCACCCAGGACTACCGGCGCTATACCCAGGTGGGCCGAATGGACGGGGCCGTCACCCTCGACGGCACCGACTACTCCGTGGAGAGCTGGTGGGGCGGCCGGGACCACTCTTGGGGGGTGCGGCCCCAAACCGCCGGGCCTGAGCCGGTCACCGGCGAGGACGGCATCGACGTGCGGGCCCAGCACGGCTCGGTGTTCTACTGGCTGCCGTTCTCGTGCGCCGACTTCGGGGGCCACGTGCAAGTCCACAGCACCGGCGACGGCCGCCAGCACTATTTGGACGGGGTGATCGGACAGTCCGACGGCTCCGAGACCGAGGTGGTGGCCGCCGAGTTCGAGGTTGACTTCTGGGACGACACCCGCCGCTGGCGCCAGGTTCGGTCGCAGTTCACCGACTCCGCCGGGGAGGTCTACGAGATCGAGACCAACCAGATCCACCGCGACTGGGCCATGATCGGCACCGGCTACGACTGGGGCTGGGAGGACGGCGGAGGCCTCGGGGTCTATCGGGGGGAGTACTACTCCGAGACTGACACCTACGACCTGTCCCACCCCGAAAACGTGGTGCTCCCCTCCGGCGAGGTCCGCGTCCCTGGCCACCGCGAGGCTCCGGCGGTGGGCACGGTGAACGGCCAGCCGCTGGCCGGGCACCAGATCGTGATCTGCTCGGGGCGAGTGCCCTTCTTGGGCCTGAACGATGATGTGAGGCCATGGTGAGCCAAGAGCAATCGTTCGCCGGGCAAGTCGTCATAGTCACCGGGGCCAGCCGCGGCGTGGGCCGAGGACTGGCCGTCCGCCTCGGCGAGCTGGGCGCGGGGGTGGCCTGCGTGGCCCGAGCCACCGATTCGGCCCGGTTCAAACTGCCCGGAACGGTGGATGAGACCGCCCGCGCCGTTGAAGAAGCCGGCGGCGACGGCTTGGCCGTTCCCTGCGACCTGTCCCGTCCCGACCAGATCGAGGCCATGGTGGAAACCGTGGTGAGCCATTTCGGCCGTATCGACGCCCTGGTGAACAACGCCGCGGTCACCTTCGTGGGCGACGTCGATATTGATCTAAAGCGCTATGAGCTGACCATGGCCATCAACACCACCGCGCCGCTGCTGGCCACCCGGCTGTGCCGACCATATTTGGCCGAACGCAACGGGCGGATCGTCAACGTCTCATCGGCGGCCGGCCTCGCCTATTTCCCATCGCTGATGGCCTACGGCATGTCCAAGACCGCACTGGAGCACCTAACCGTGAGCAGTGCGGCCATCCTGGCCCAAGACGGTATTGCCGTGAACTGCTTCCGCATCGACACCGCGGTGGCCAGCGAGGGGTTTGTGATGAACGCTCCCGACGCCGACCACTCCACCTGGGCCGACACCTCGGTTTCCGCCGAGGGCATCGTGTGGATGCTCCAACAGCCCACCTCCTACACCGGAAGGCTGGAGAGCATGGTGGGCATGGCCCAGCGAGAGGGCATCATGGCCGAGGTTGCCGACAAGACAAGCTCCAACGCTCCTTCTGCGAGCCAATGGAGCATCGACCGCGCCCGGGGCATTGTCTAAGGCTCAGGAGGTTCACTCCTTCTGCCGCATCTGCACCGCCATGTGCGGCATCACGGTCACCGTCGAGGGCGACCAGGTATTAAAGGTGAGAGGCGACGACTCCCACCCCATCTCCAATGGCTACACCTGTCCAAAGGGTCGGGCACTCCCCGAATGGCACCACCATCCGCACCGGCTGGACCGACCCCAGATCGGCAATCAGGCCTTGGGTTGGGACCGCTGTCTCGACGACCTGGGCCGCCGCCTGGCCGCCATCATCGAAGAAAGCGGCCCCGACGCGGTGGCCATGTACCTGGCCAGCGGCTCTGCCTATGACGCCAACGGACGCCGGGCGGCAGAGCGGTTCCTGGGTGCCATCGGCTCCCGCCAGAAGTACACCGCCACCACCATCGACACTCCCATGCGCCCGCTGGTGGCCGAACTCATGGGCGGTTGGTCGGGAATCACCCCCATGTGGGATCAGGAGTCAGCCCGGATGCTCCTGTTGGTGGGGACGAACCCGGTGGTGTCCCACGGCCACGGCAACGGCTTGGCCGACCCCATTACACGGCTTCGGGCCCAGCAAGAACGGGGCCCGGTGTGGGTGATCGACCCCCGCCGCACCGAGACCGCCCGCCTCGCCGACCGCCATCTGGCCCCCCGGCCCAGCACCGACTACCTGATCCTGGGCTGGCTGGTGCGTGAGCTGCTCGACGATGGGGCCGACTGGGATTACTTGAACGAGCACTCGGTCGGAGTCGACGACCTCACCGCCGCGGTGGCCCCCTTCACTCTGGACCGGGCGGCAACCGGCACTGGGCTAGACCCCGCCAAACTGCTCGACCTCCTCCACGCAGTGCGAACCGCGGGCCGGTTATCAGTGCTGTCGGGCACCGGGGTGTCCATGGGCCGCCACGCCAACGTCACCGAGTGGCTGCTGTGGGCGCTGGCCGTGGTCACCGGCTCTTACGACCAGCCGGGAGGGATGTGGTTCAACCCCGGCTATCTAATGCAGCTCGACACCCGTGATTGGCAGCCCTCCGAGGGCCAGCCCGAACCCGGACCGGCCAGCCGTCCCGAGCTCCCCCGCCGCTTCGGCGAGTACCCGTGTGCTGCCTTGGTAGACGAGATCGAGGCCGGCAACGTGCGGGCGCTGGTGGTGGTGGGCGGCAACCCGCTGATCGCCTTCCCCGATCGAGACCGGACCCAGGCGGCATTCGAATCTCTCGACGTGCTGGCTGTGGCCGACGTGGTGGAAACCGACACCACCGCCCTGGCCACCCACCTGCTGCCTGTGGCCGGCCAATTGGAGCGAGCCGACCTGCCCTGGATGCTGGATGCCTACCAGCCGGCCATCGCCACCCACTACACCCCGGCGGTGGTCCCTCCCGGCGCCGACCGCCGGCTCATGTGGCAGGTCTTCGCCGACCTGGGCCGCCGACTGGGCGTGGGAGTGCTGCCTCGGGGAGTCGACCCCGGCACCGCTTCCGACGAAGACCTCCTAGAACTGATCGCCGAGCGGGGCCGCAGCGATGCCGCCACCGTGCTGGCCGCCCGACGAGGGTTGGTGGGCGAAGCCAGCCCGGTTCACGGCTGGGTTCTCAACCGAGTGCTGCCCGAAGGCCGCTGGCGGCTGGCCCCCGAGCCGCTGGTGGCACAGCTTGCCGACCTCGACCGCCCTGCGCCGGTGGTACTGCTACCCCGCCGCCAGATGCGAACCATGAACGGTCAGCTCCGTGACTTGGGCGATGTAGGCCCCGAGGTGCTGATCCACCCCGACCACGGCATCGCCGACGGCCAGCCAGTGCAGGTGCGCAGCGCTCACGGCGAGCTGGTGGGCACGGCCCGCACCAGCGACGAGATCGCCCCCGGGGCGGTGTCGATCCCCCACGGCTGGGCCGACCCCAACGTCTGCACGCTCACCACCGCCGAAGTAGACGTCGATCCCCTCACCGGCATGGTCTGGCAATCGGGCCTGCCGGTGCAGCTCGGCCCCGCAGAGTCGGTTTGAGAGTGCAGTGAGTACCGCGGTGCCCAAGGTCTTGCCAAGCCGCTAGTAAGACTATATCTTACCTGCTATGCAAACGGTTATATCGTCGAAGGGCCAAATCGTTCTGCCCGCCGAATTGCGCCGGCAAGACGACATACGTCCGGGCCAATCCTTCAGGGTAGAGAGAATTGAACGGGGCGAGTATCGACTGTCAGCCGATGACCCGCCCAAAAACCAGGGTTTGGTGGACAAGTTGCTGGCCTGTCCAGCCCAAGGCTGGTTTTCCCCCATTGAATCTGAGACGACCAACTCGCTTGACCCCGCATGACGGTACTTGTCGACGCCAATGTGCTGTGCGAGCCCACCAGGCCAGACCCGGATACCGCTGTAATCGAATGGCTGGCCCGCAATGAGCGGGAACTGGCCGTAGACCCCGTGATCTTGGGGGAAGTCCGATACGGGATCCTGCTGCTTCCACAAGGAAAGCGACGTCTCAAGCTTGAGCGGTGGTTCAATGAAGTCGTCCAACTGATCCACTGCATGGACTGGGATGGCGAAACCGGGCTCCGCTGGGCCGACCTGCTCGCCCAGCTCCGCACTTCAGGACGACCGATGCCCATAAAGGACAGCTTTATCGCCGCTACTGCCCTAGCGCACGATATGCCGCTCGCCACCCTCAACCTCAGCGACTTCGAAGCCTGCGGCATAGATTTGATCGACCCGCGCCACTACTGAGTTGCTAGGAACTGGCGGGGGCGGGCTCCTTGGCCGAACGGCCATCAGGACCCATGAGCTCCTCTCCCAGTGCGATGGCGCCGACCAGAGCCACCACCATGACGATCGAGGAGCCGGTATACAAGGCTTCGGCACCCCAGTTCTCGTAGACCCACCCGGTGACCAGCGCTGCTATCCCCGCGATGACCAGGCCCAATGCCCCGTAGAGCCCTTGAGCGGCAGCCGCCTGCTCAGGAGGAGCCGACACCGCCACCGCCAGTTGCCCGGCCGGCAGGGTGAAGGCATCGAAGATCGCGTGGGCGGCCGACACCCCGATGAGCACCCACAGAAAGTCCACGTAGCCGTAAACCATCATGCAGGCCACCGCCCCCATGATCGAAAAAGGCATCAACCGCATGGGCCCCCGCTGTTGGGCGATCTTGCCCCCGAGAGGGGCCAGCGGAATCATCGGTATGGCGAACAGGGCAATAGAAAGAGCGATAACCAGCGTGCTGGCCCCGAGGTCGTCGAGCAGCACCGCCCACGAGGTCTCGAACACTCCGATAGTGGTGAAGAAGGCAGCCCCAGCCAGCATCCCGGAATTGAGGGATCGGATACGGAAAAGATGCCGTACCGGCACTTTGGTTGCAGCCACCTGCCCTGCCGACAGATCCAGCCGGAAAATCCAGAAGTAGATCAACGCGTAGAGACCAGCCATGAATATGAAGGGCGCCCGCAAGTTGACGAACTCGGCCAGAAGCCCGGCCACGACCGGTCCGAGCACGAAGCCGCTTATGTCGAAGGCCCCCATCGTGCCCAGGTTCTTGCCCATGTTGGCAGGCTCTCTGGTGATGAGAATTCGGCGAATCGCGGGACCAGTGGCACCGGTTCCCGCGCCCAGGAAGAACCGGGCGGCGGTGAACTGCCAGACCTCGTCGGTCATCGCCATGCTGAGCATGGACAAGATGGCTATGAGCACCCCGCCGTGGACCAGTATGCCGACATATCCCCGATCGGCGAATCGGGCCAATCCAACCTGGGCGATGAATCCGGCCAAAAAGCCCACCGCGATGATGAATCCCAACTCGGTCTCGCTGAAGCCCAGCTTGTCTCGGAATTCGGCCAGCAGGGTGAACAGCGAGCCATAGCCCATGGACAATGAGCCGGTGACAACGAAGTAAGGCCAGAACGAGCGCGCCGTGCTCGGCGTTGTGTTCACAGCCATCGGGGAACCCTACTCCCCGCTCAGGGCGATTGACTCAGCGCTCTTCTCGGCGATAGGGCAGGCCCAGAGCGGCTGGAGCCGGTGAAGGCCGGTGGCGATAGCGCCAGCTGATGATCACCAGCACCGCCACCGTGAGCACGAAGGGGAGGATGCCGAGCAGCGCCGGCGAAATGCTGCTTACGTCCAGTCCCAAGATCTCGATGTCGAAGGTCTGCAACCGGGGTTGCAGGGCCAGCGTGAAGCCGAACAGCAGCGCGCCCAGCGCCAGCCGACCGGGCCGCCACGCGCCGAAGATCACCAGGGCCACCGCGATCCACCCCCGACCGGCCACCATGCCCTCAGTCCAGCCCGGGGCCATGTACAGCGAGAGAAATGAGCCGGCCGCCCCGGCGAACGCCCCGCCAACCATGACCGCCGCCGAGCGCAGCGCCATCACCGAATGGCCCGCGGTGTCAGTGGTGGGCGCCGATTCCCCCACTGCCCTGATGGCCAGCCCCAGCCGGGTGCGGGCCAGTACGAACCACACCCCCAGCCCGAGCAGCACAGTGAGGTACACCACCGGCGGCTGGTCGAAGAAGATCTCCCCGATCCAGGGAATGTCGGCCAACCCGGCGATCCCCAGATCAGTGAACTGGGTCTCGGGCCGCTCCCCCACCACGTTGCGCCCCACATAGGCGGCCAGTCCCAAACCGCCGATGGTGAGGGCCAAGCCGGACACCACCTGATCAGCGCCCAACACCACGCTCACCAGGGCGTGGAAGCCGCCCACCAGCGAACCCACCGCGGCGGCGGCGAAGAACGCGGCCCACGGACTCCCCGTTTCCAGCCCCACCATGAAGCCGCTGACCGCGCCCATGGTCATCATTCCCTCGACTCCGAGGTTGAGCACACCGGCCCGCTCCGCGATGAGCTCCCCAAGGGCAGCCAGAAACACCAGGGTGCTGAACTGCACGGTGGCCACGAACAATCCGATGAGGGCTGCTTCCGACATCAGGCCACTTCCCCGGCAAGATCAGGTTCACCGGACTCGGCAATCGACGACTCTCCCCCCGGTCCGGACCATTGAATCCGGTAGTTGAAGAACACCACGGCCACCAGGGCGCCGAACAGGATCATGGCCTGCAAGATGTCGGCGATGGCCGAGCTGACTCCCAGCGTCTGGATGCTCTGGCCACCCACCTGCACCGCCCCGAAGACGAAGGCCACCACCGCCACCCCCGAGGGGCGCATGAGGGCCAGGGCGGCCACGATTATCCCGGCAAAGCCGTATCCGTTGGACAATCCCGATTCCAGGCGGACGGCCGACCCGGTGAGCTGCACCGCCCCGGCCAAACCGGCTATGCCACCCGACAGCAGCAGCGCGGTCAGCACCTTGCGGCGCAACGAGACGCCGGCATAGCGGGCGGTATCGGGCGATGAGCCCGCCAAGCGCAGCTCATAGCCCCATGCGGTTCGAGACACCGCCAGCCAGAACACGAGGAGCAAGCCCAAGGCAATCAGCATTCCGATGTTGGCCCGGCCGAAAAGCCCGGGCAGCGCGGCCTGCTCGGGTACCGGCTCGATCACCGCGAAGCCGAAGGACTCGGGATCCTTCCACGGGCCTGTCTCCAACCACTCCACTACTCGGATGGCCACGTACACCAGCATCAGGGTGGTGATGATCTCGCTCACCCGGAGATGGGACCGAGCCAGCGCAGGGCCGATCATCAGCGCCATGCCGCCGACAACCCCCGACACCATCATCAGGGCAATGAGCAGCGGGCCGGAGAGCCCGTCGGCCATCATGGCCACGCCGGTGGCGACGATGGCGCCGGCCATCATCTGCCCTTCGGCCCCGATGTTCCACAGACCCATAGACCCGGCCACCGCCACCGACAGGCCGGTGAGCGCCAGCGGTGTGGCCCGCTCCAGAGTGCGCGACAGCGAATCAGTCCCCTTGAAAGCGGAGTCGAACATCCGCTCGTAGACCTCGGCCGGGCTGTGGTCGGAAACCCACAGCAAGATGGCGCCCAGTATCAACGCCACCACAATGCCGACAACAAAGCCCGCTGCTTGGGTGGCGGGCACCACTCGCTCCCTCCGGGCCAATACTGGTCGGATCATGCCCGGTCCCCTCGGTCCAGCACCGGTCGGATCATGCCCGTACCTGCCCGGCCATGGCCTCGCCGATCACGGTTCGCGGGGTCACATCCGGGCCATACTCGGCCACCACCTGGCCTTCGAACATCACCAAGAGGCGATCGGAAAGCGCCAGCAATTCGTCCAAGTCCTCCGAGATCAACAGAATTCCCACACCGTCGGCCCGCTGGTCCGCCAAATGGCCCTGTATGGCGGCAACGCCCTGCACGTCCAAGCCGCGGGTGGGCTGGGCCGCCACCAGCACCGCAGGCTGCTCGGCCAACTCCCGGCCCAGCAGCAGCCGCTGGAGGTTGCCGCCCGAAAGCCCGGCCACCGGGTCGTGCAGCCGGCCCGCCCGCACTCCGAAGCGCTCCACCAAGTCTTGGCAGAATCGGACGCACTTGGCCATCACCAACATGAGTCCCCGGCGCTGAGATCGGTACGACCGCACCACTGCGTTGTCCACCACCGACATCTTGGGCGCCAACCCCACGCCGATGCGGTCTTCGGGCACATAGGCCAGTCCTAGGCGGTAGCGATCCGCAGGTGACGCTTCGGTGACGTCCTGCTCCTTGAACGTAACCCGGCCCTGAGAAGGCCGGCGCAATCCGGTTACTACCTCGGCCAGCTCCTTCTGGCCATTGCCCGACACTCCGACGATGCCCACTATCTCACCGGAGTGAACAGCCATGTTGATGTCGGCCAGCGCCGGCAACCCTCGGTCATTGAGGGCGCTGATGCCTTGAAGAGCGAGGACTTCGGGACCGGCTTCCAGCGCCGGCGGGCGCCGAATATAACCGCCCCCGGACGAACCCACCATCATCTCGGCCAAGGAGGAGAGGTCCACATCGTCCAAGTTGTCCACGGTGGCCACGGTCTTGCCCTGGCGCAGCACGGTGGCCTCGTCGCAGAAGGCCACCACCTGGTCGAGCTTGTGGCTGATGTAGATGATCGAGCGGCCGTCCTCGGCCATGGCCTTCAGGGTGAGTCCCAGCTCTGCCGCCTCCCCCGGCGTCAGCACCGCGGTGGGCTCGTCCATGACCAGCACCGAGGCGTTCCGCCACAGGGCCTTGAGGATCTCAACCCGCTGCCGCTCGCCCATCGAGAGCTGCCACACGGGACGGGTGGGGTCGGCAGCCATTCCATAGGCCGCCGACAGCTCAGCCACCCGCTCCTCGATCTCCGCACTCCGCAGCAGCCCCGGTGCGGCCCCCAGCACGATGTTCTCGGCCACGGTGAGGGTGGGAACGAGGCGGAACTCCTGATACACCATGCCCACCCCCGCGGCTATGGCATCGGCCGGCGACTGGAAGAAGCGCCGCTGGCCGTTCACCCACACCTCGCCGCCGTCGGGCCGGTAGACGCCCGACAGAACGCTGACCATGGTGGTCTTGCCCGCGCCGTTCTCCCCCAGCAGCGCGTGAATGGTGCCGGGGCGGACCCGCAGGTCGGCCCCGGCACAAGCGATCACTCCGGGGAATTGCTTCTCAATTCCCCGGAGCCAGACCGCATAGTCGGCATCAGTAGATGCCATTTCTGGTTACGGGATACTCCCGGCTGAGGTCAGGACGGATCGGCGCTGCCGACGACACCCTCGACGAAGAACCCCATGCCCAGCATGGCGCCGTCGTCCATCGTCTCGCCTTCGGCCACGACCACGTTGCCGTCCTGATCGGTGATGGGTCCGGTGAACACGTCCCACGTGCCTGCGACGATTTGGTCCCACACTTCGACGACTTCGTCAATAACCTCGGCTGGCACATCGGCTGCCGGAGGAGCCAGGGTCACAATCTCGTCGTCCATGCCGCCCCAATAGGACCCCGGCGAGTAGGTGCCCGCGCCCACCGCTTCGATGATCCGGGCGTAGTACGGGCCCCAGTTCCACACCGGCGCGGTGATGTAGGCATCGGGGGCGAAGGCGCTCATGTCGGAGTTGTACGACACCCAGCGGGCCCCGGCCTCTTGAGCGGCGATGCCGGGGGCGGTGGAGTCTTGGTGCATGGCGATCACATCGGCGCCGGCTTCCAGCAACGCCGAGGCGGTATCGCCCTCCACGGCCGGGTCGAACCACGTGAAGGTCCAGTTGACGTGGACTTCCACATCGGGATTGGTCCGCTGCGCTCCCAGGGTGAAGGCGTTGATGCCCCGCAGCACCTCGGGAATCGGGAAGGCGGCCACGTAGCCGATCTGGTTGGTCTCGGTCATGGCGCCGGCGGCCATCCCCGACAGATAGCGGGGCTGGTACATCCGGCCGAAGAAGTTGCCGAAGTTGGTGTCGTTCATTTTGAACCCGCTGGCGTGCTCGAACACCACATCCGGGTACTCGCCGGCCAGCTCCTCCATCGGGTCCATGTAGCCGAAGGAGGTGCCGAATATCACGTCGGCCCCCTCGTTCTCGATGAAGTCCACCACAACGGCGCGGAAGTCCTCGGCAACCTCGGGGACGTTCTCCACGAACAACGTGGTTGCGCCCGTCTGCTCCTCGGCAAAACGGCGCCCCTGGTCGTGGGCCCACGTCCAGCCTGCGTCGCCCACCGGGCCCACGAAGATGAACGCGGCGACGACCTCGTCGACCATCGGCGCCTCTGTGGCCATCGGCTCGGGCTCGGGCGCCTCAGTTGCCGCCGGTTCCGGGGCCGGTGCCTCGGTCGCCGGGGCCGGCGCTGGCTCAGGTGCAGCATCATCGTCGTCGTTGCCGCACCCAACGGCAACCAACGTGATCGTCGCCACAACCACCAGCAGCTTCAGCAAGAACTTCTTAGCCATATTTCCCTCCTTGAATCGGCTCAGCGAGCCAGCCCCAAGAGAGTAGCCTGTGACGCTGACGCGGGTGCCACAGACTCGGTTACCGCTTCATTACAACTTCGATTCGACAGGTACTGCCGTGACAACTCTTGCCAGCATCCCCGAAGGCTTCGGCCTCGAGACCGAGGTGATCAACACCACTGCTCGCGACCGGGCGGTGGACCGATGCCGCCAAGTGGGCATCAAGCTGCCCACCTTCGCCGAACTGGCCGACCCTCCCGCGGCTGGCTCTGCCCTGGCGGGGGTCGATCCCGACGCCGCCGACGCCGCCAATTTGTGGCGGGTGAACTGGTTCAACGACGCCTCTCGGGCAGGCCGGGCCGAGGTGCCCGAGTACGTGGTGATTCCCCCGGCCCTGTCGGGGGTGGAGTCGCCCATCATCTTGCTGCTGGGCAACCGGTTCCCCATGATCGGGGCCCACAAGGTGCTGGCCGCCTATTCCTGCCTGGCTCCTCGCCTGGTGACCGGGCAGTTCGACCCCACCGAGAACCGGGCGGTGTGGCCGTCCACCGGCAACTACGCCCGGGGCGGCATCGCCATCTCCAAGATCATGGGCTGCCGGGGGGTGGCCGTGCTGCCCGAGGGCATGTCGGCTGAGCGGTTCGAATGGCTCGACCGCTGGACGTCGGACCCCTCCGACGTGATCCGCACCCCCGGCTCGGAGAGCAACGTGAAGGAGATTTACGACGCCTGCGCCGCTCTGGCCCAAGACGAGGCCAACGTGATCCTCAACCAGTTCTGCGAGTACGGCAACCACCTGGGCCACGTGACCGCCACCGCTGCCGCCATAGAGCGGGTGTTCGAGCACTACACCGAGGGCCACTCCTCGGCTCGGCTGGCCGGGTTCGTGGCCGCCTCGGGCTCGGCCGGGACGCTGGGAGCAGGCGACCCGCTCAAGGAGCGCCACGGGTCGGCCACCGCGGTGGTGGAGGCGCTGGAGTGCCCCACGCTTCTGTACAACGGCTACGGCGAGCACAACATCCAGGGCATCGGCGACAAGCACGTCCCGCTGATCCATAACGTGACCAACACCGACGTGGTGGTGGCGGTGTCGGATCAGGCCACCGACGAACTGGGCGTGCTGTTCGCCTCGCCGGAGGGGCGGTCGCTGCTGGCCCAGCGAGGGGTGGGCGACGACGTGATCGGCCATCTGGATGATCTGGGGTTGTCGTCCATCTGCAACATGCTGGCCTCGGCCAAGATGGCCGCCGCATTGGGCTGCGGACCCGACGACGTGATCGTGACCATCGCTACCGATGGGGCTGCTCTTTATGGCTCCGAGCGGGCGAAGACCGTTGACACTGCTTTCGGGGGCGAATTCGGGGCCGATGAGGCTGACACGGTGGCTGGCCGGTGGCTCAACGGGGTGGACACCGACCACTTGCTTCAGCTCAGCGACCGAGACCGGGACCGGGTGTTCAACCTGGGTTACTTCACTTGGGTAGAGCAGCAGGGAGTGGATTTGGCCCACTTCGATGCGCGCCGCGATCAGTCGTTCTGGGTGGCGCTTCGGGATCTGGTGCCGGTGTGGGACGAGCTGATCGCTGACTTCAACGCTCGAGTCGCCCAGTAATGATCCAAGGCCTGACTTGCTCGTGTGGGGCGGTAGCGGCGGGCGATGCGTGGGCTTGTGCGAAGAGGGGTAGTGACGATCAGGATCATGTGCTGGCGCTTCCTATGCCGGAGTGGTCAGTGGACGAGAGCAGCCAGCTGCCGTTTGTGCGTTATCGGCGGATGCTGCGGTCTTGGGTTGAAGCGGGCGATGACGCTTGGTTTGTGGATCGGGTGGGCCAGCTTGACGATGCCGTTGCAGGCGTCGATGGCCACGGCTTCGTGGTCACCCCCTGTTCAGAGTCCCTGATCGGCGAGCGAATCATCACCGTGAAGGACGAGACCGACAATGTGTCGGGGTCGCATAAGGCTCGGCACACGTTTGGGCTGATGCTGCACTTGTTGGTGCGGGAGCGTCGGGCCGGTGGTGGTGGCGAGCGGCCTCCGCTGGCCATTGCCTCTTGCGGCAATGCTGCTGTGGCCGCTGCGGTGGTGGCTGCTGCGGAGCGGTGGCCGATCACCGTTTATGTGCCCGTTGACGCTGAGGCCGCAGTGGTGGCCCGGCTGCAAGAACTGGGGGCGAAGATTGAGTCTTGCCCCCGGATTGACGGCGAGGAGGGCGACCCCTCCTATCTCCGCTTTCGGGAGGGGGTCAGCGCAGGCGCTGTTCCTTTTGGCTGTCAGGGGCCGGACAACGGGTACACCATCGATGGGGGACGCACACTGGGCTATGAGCTGGCCGAGCAGGCCCCTGACATCGATCGGGTTTATGTGCAGGTGGGCGGAGGTGCACTGGCGACGTCGGTGGCCCAGGGACTGGCCGTCGGTGGATCGTCTGCTGCCCTGATAGCGGTGCAGACCGAGGGGTGTGCCCCGCTGGCTCGGGCGTGGGAGCGAACTGCCGAACTAGGTGGGCTGGATGAGGCTCGGCGGCAGCGCTCAGCGGTCATGTGGCCGTGGACGCCGACCCCCGCTTCAGCAGCCGCTGGGATTCTTGATGATGAGACCTATGACTGGGCCGCGGTCACCGAGGCCATGGCTACCACCGGCGGCCACCCCGTGGTGGTTCCCGAGCCTGTGGTCACCGAGGCCTGCGTGGCGGGCCAGTCCGCCACAGGCATCAATGTCAGTCCGACGGGTTCGGCTGGCTTGGCTGGTCTGCTCTGCGACAATCTTCCGGCCGTCGCTAAACCGGCAGTGCTTTTCACCGGGGCCCAGCGATGACCTCTCGCACGGTGCTTCGGGGGGCCCGCTGGCCAGGCGATATCGCGATTGCCGAAGGCGTCATCGTTGAGACGGGCGTTGTCGAGCCCCAGCCCGGTGATGCCGTGGTCAACGTGGACGGCGACATCATCACTGCCGGGCTGGCCAACACCCACCACCACCTCTACCAGTGGATGACCCGGGGCCGGGCGGTGGGCTGCGACCTGTTCGGCTGGCTGGTGGAGCTCTACCCGGTGTGGGGGCGGCTCTCGGTGGACGATGTGGCTGCCGCGGCGCTGGTCGGGTTGGGCGAGTTGGCCGCCACGGGCTGCACCTCCGCCTCCGACCACCACTACCTGGTGCCCCACGGCGACGATGCAGTGTTCGACGCCATCGTCGAAGCCGCTGCTGCGGTGGGCATCCGCCTGCACCTGAGCCGGGGGTCGATGGACTTGGGCGAATCGCAGGGCGGTCTGCCCCCCGATCATGTGGTGGAAGACCTGGACTCGATCATGGCCTCCACCGAACGAGTGATCGGCCGCTATCACGACGGCGACATGGTGCATGTGGTGGTGGCACCGTGCAGCCCGTTTTCGGTCAGCTCTGAGCTGATGGAGGCGTCGGCGGCTTTGGCCCGCCAGCACGGCCTTCGCCTGCACACCCACCTGTGCGAGACCATCGACGAGCAGGAGCACTGCCTGGAGCGGTTCGGCCGCCGGCCGGTGGAGCAGCTTGATGACTGGGGCTGGGTGGGCGACGACGTGTGGCTGGCCCACGGCATCTGGATCAACGACGACGAGATCACCCGTCTTGGCACAGCCGGGGTGGGCGTGGCCCACTGCCCCTCGTCCAACGCCCGTTTGGCCGCCGGCACCTGCCGGGTGACCGACCTGGAAGCCGCCGGAGTGCCGGTGGGCCTCGGCGTAGACGGGGTGGCTTCCAACGAGGTGGGCGGCCTGTTCCCCGAACTGCGCCAGTCGCTGTATGCCGCCCGCCTGCGGGCCATGGACCCCAGCGCCTTCATGCCCGCCGACGCAATCCGCTTAGGCACCGCGGGCGGTGCGAGTTGCCTCGGGGTAGCCGACCGCCTGGGCCAGATCGAACCGGGCATGGCCGCCGACCTCGCAGTGTGGCCCGGCAACGACATCGCCGACGTGGTCGACCCGCTGGCCGGCCTGGTGCTCGGCCCCGACCGCCGAGTGCGCCACCTCTACGTCGGCGGCAACCCCGTAGTCCAAGACGGCCATTTGCTGGGCTGCGACCTCGCCGCTGCCCACGCCGACCTCGCCCAGCGAGCCCGCCGCCTCTGGGACTAGCGCTAGCGGTTCTCGGCCAGCATCAGGGCGTTGAGGATGGCGTTGCGCATTTCTCGGGGGTCGATCACGTCGTCGCTGCCGAGGCGGCCGGCTAGGCGGTAGGGGCCGGAGCGCTGCTCGCGTTCTACTTGGGCTTGGGTCTCGGCGTCGAGCTTGGCTGAGCGGCCGCCGGCATCGGCGGGCATGGCGGCCATATTCACGCTGGGCAGGGAGAACGACTGGGTCTGGTTGTCGAAGGGGTTCTGGGCCATCACCACCGAGCCGAAGCCGAACGCCTTGCGCATGGTGATCTCGATCTTGGGGTTGGAGAGGCGGCGCTCGGCCTTGTACATCTTGCCGCCCCACTTCAAGATGCCCTCCCGCTCGGCCTTGGTGCCGGCCATCACGCCGGGGTTGTCGGCCAAAAACAGCACCGGGTGGTCGTAGTTGCCGATCACCTCTAGGAAGTCGGTGGCCTTAATGGCCGCCGCCGCGTCCACTGAGCCAGCCAGGTAGGCCGGGTTGTTGGCCACGATCATGGTGGGCCGGCCGCCGAAACGGGCCAAGCCGATGATGATGGCCGGGCCGTAGGCGGGCTGGATCTCAAAGAAGCTGTCGCGGTCCACAATGTGGTGAATCACCTGGTGCATGTCGTAGGGGCGGCGGTCGTTGGGGGGGATGATGTCGAGCAGCTCCTCCACCACCCGCGGCTCGGTGTCGGGGCCGCTGGCGCGGGGCGACGGCTGGCCCGCCCTCTGGGGGAAGTACGACAGGTAGAGGCGGGCCATGTCGATGGCTTCCTCGTCGTCGTGCGCCTCGTTGTGGGCCGAGCCGGCGATGCGGGTACACACGTCGGCGCCGCCCAGCTCCTCTTTGGTCACGTCCTCACCGGTGGCCGCCTTCACCAGGGGCGGGCCGCCGGTGAACATGGAGGCGTACGAGGTCATGATCACGAAGTCGCTGAGGGGGGCGGCCAGCGCGCCGTGGCCCGCGGAGGCCCCCATCACCACACACACCATGGGCACCTGGCCGTTCAGGTCGGCGTAGGCCTGGAGGTCGCCGGGCGAGCGGCTGCCCCCGGTGTCGGTGAGCCGGTGGCCGGCGCCTTCCAGCATGGTGACCAGCGGGAGGCCCTCCTGGGCGGCCAGCTCGGCCACCCGGTAGCGCTTGGCGGTGTTGCCCGCGCCGATCGACCCGCCCAGCACGGTGAAGTCTTCGGCCCCGGCCAGCACCGTGCGGCCGTCGATGTGGCCGTAGCCGCACACGAAGCCGTCGGAGGGGATGTCTTCCAGGGTGCCCACCAGCGAGCCGATCTCCCGGAAGGTGCCGGGGTCGAACAGCCGCTCGATGCGCTGGCGCACGTCCAGCTTGCCCCGCGAGTGCATGTACTTCTCCACCCGCTCGGGGCCGCCCATGGCCGCGCCCTCAGTGCGCCGCCGGTCGAGCTCCTCCAGCCAGGGCTTCCACTCCTCCCGGTTCCCGCTCCCTTGGCTCACGGCCCTGATCCTATGCCCACCCCAGGCGACCGGGCCTCGGCGGAGCGCCGTCAGGCTGGGGAGAAGGCGTCGATCATGGCCCGCACGTCAGGGCCCAGGGGGTAGAGGATGGGGCAGGTGGCCCCGTTGGCCACGTACTCGTCCACCTTTTCCCGACATTCATCGGCGGTGCCCGCCGCACACAGCATCTGCACGATGTCGTCGGGCACCAGCTTGGAGGCCGCCTCCACCTGCTCCATGGTGGCGGGCCAGGTGAGCACGGCGTTGACCTGCTCCAGCAGCGAGTCGGGCACGCCGGAAGCGGCCATGATGTGGGGCTGCTGGCCCAGGTACTGGGTCACCAGCAGGCGGGCGGCGTCCAGCGCCTCGGCCCGGTCTTCGGCCAGCGAGCACACCACGAGCTGGGGGCGATCCAGGTCGTCCACCGTTCGACCGGCTCGGGCCGCGCCCTCGGCCAGGGCGTCCATGGCCCGGCGGTTGTAGTCGGGCGACACCAGGTAGTTGAGCACCACGCCGTCGGCGATCTCGCCGGTGAGCTCCATCATCTTCATCCCGGTGGCCCCGATGTAGATGGGCACGTCTTTGGGGCGGCGGGGCTGGTGTACGTAGTCGAGCTCCACGTCTTCGAGCTGCACGTAATCGCCGTCGTAGGTCACGTTCTGGTCGGCCAACAGCGCCCGCACTACCTCAACCACCTCTCGCATGGCCCTCAGCGGGCGGCGGCGGTCCACGCCCACCTTGCTGGCCAGCGGCTCCCACCACGCCCCGAGCCCGCACAGGATGCGCCCCGGTGCCAGGTCGTCGAGGGTGGAGAACGTGGCGGCGAGGCGGGCCGGGTTGCGGGTCCACATGTCGAGCACCCCGCTGCCCACCTTGATGGTGTCTGTGGAGGCGGCGAAGGCGGCCATGGGCACGGTGGCCTCGCGCACCAGCCGGGAGTCGGCCTGCCACACGGCCTCGAACCCCTTCTGCTCGGCGTATTGCACATACTCGATGGCCTCGGCCACCGAGTGGGCGTCTTGCAGGTACATAGCCACCGGATATGAGCTCATGGGTCGATCTCCTCCAATTTTGCGAACAGTCGGTTGGCGGCCTCGGCGGCCTTGGCCCGGATCTCATCGGGGTCCACCCGGGTGGCTGTGCCATCGGCCAGCAGAGTCTCGCCGTTCACCACCACGTCGGTGGCCCGCACACCGGGGGTGAACGCCAGCCGCCACGGGTCGATGGGGTCGTAGCTCCAGCTAACAGTGTCGTCGCGGGCCTCGGGGAACAGCTCCCAGCCCTGGGCCAGCCACTCCCACGCGGTGTCGGGGGTGGCGGTCACGTCGTTTTCCCGGTGGCGGGCGTAGGCCACCCGGAACTCCTCGAGCATGTCGGCCCCGATGCCGTCGGTGCCCAGCGCCACGGGGTTGGCGAACCGGATGGGCCGGGCGTAGCCCACCGCGTTGTTCATGTTGGACCGGGGGTTGTGGACCAGGGTGCCTTTGAGCTGGTGGTCATCGGGCAGATGCACCCCGTGGATCAGCAGCCACTCGTCGGTGCTCCAGCGCTCCAGCCGCTCGGCGGCCGGGGCGTCCACCGGACCCTCGGCCACGTGGATGTGCACTCCGGTGCCCAAATCGGCAGCCAGGCCGGCGGCGGCTTCCAGCGTGTCGTCGGTGCAGGTGAAGGCGGCGTGGACCCCGACCATGCCCCGGCCCCCGGCCCGCAAAAACTGCTCATTCTCGGCCAGGCCCCGCCGGGCCCCTTCGGCGCCGTGGCGGTCGGTCACCCCGTAGGCGCAGCTGATCCGCACCCCCACCTCGGCGCAGGCATCGGCGATGGTCTGAAGCGAGCCCTCGATGGCGTTGGGCGACTCGTGGTGGTCGATGATGGCGGTGCAGCCCGACTCCAGCGCCTCCAGCGCCCCCAGCTTGGCCGACCACTCGATGATGTCCAGATCGAGCGCCCGGTCGAGCCGCCACCAGATCAGCTCCAAGATGTCGGTGAAGCCGGTGGGCGTGCGGGGCGGGGCGGGCATCCCCCGGGCCAGTGCGGAATACAGGTGATGGTGGGCGCAGACCAGCCCGGGCGTCGTGCCGGGCAAGGAGTGCCTCACTCCCCCATGGGCAGGCTGCTGTGCCACGTTCCGCTGTGGGCCCGCAGCGCGGCGGCCACCGCCCCGGCGGTGGGCACCAGGCCGATCTCCCCCACGCCTTTGATGCCGTAGGGGGCACCGGGCTGGGGCGACTCCACCAGGATCACGTCCACCGGGGGCATGTCCTTGGGCCGCAGGATGCCCAGCGACTTGAGGGTCATGTTGGTGGGCCACCCGTTCTCATCGGCGGGGAAGTCCTCGGTGAGGGCATAGCCCAGCCCCATGTGGACGGCCCCCTCGATCTGGCCCTCGCACAGAAGCGGGTTCACCGCCTTGCCCACGTCGTGGGCGGCCACAACCCGCTCCACCGCGCCCTCGTCGTCGAGCACCACCATCTGGGCGGCGTAGCCGAAGGTGGAGTGGATGATGGGGTTCTCCACGCCGTCGGAGAGCTTGTTGGTCCAGTCCACCCGGTACTCGCCGAAGTAGTCCACGCCGGGCTGGCACCCGTCGGCCAGGGCGGCCTGGCAGGCATCGGCCACCGAGCCGGCGCCCATCAGCGTGCCCCGGCTGCCGGTGGTCTGTCCGGCGCCCAGCTCGTAAGTGGTGTCCACCACCACCCGCACCCGATCGGCGCTCACCCCCAGTTCGGTCACCGCCACCTGCTGGGCCACGGTGTGGATGCCCTGGCCCATCTCGGTCCAGCAGTGGCGCACCTCCACCTCGCCGCCCTCGTGGTAGTCGTCGTCGAAGCGCACCACCGCCTTGGCGATCTCCTTGAAGCCGTTGCCCAGCCCGGAGTTCTTGAGGCCGAGCCCCAAGCCGACCGACTTGCCCGCGGCCCGAGCCTCGTCCCAGGCCGGTTTAACTGCCTCCAAACAGGCGCGGGCCCCCAAAGAGCCGTCGTCCATGATCTGTCCCGGCCCCCAGATGGCGCCGGGGGAAACCGCGTTGCGCGACCGCATCTCCCAGCCGTCGATGCCCACCGCCTCGGCCAGGCGGTCCATCACGCCCTCCATGGCGAACTGGGCCTGGTTGGCCCCGAAGCCCCGAAAGGCCCCGCACACCGGGTTGTTGGTGCGGGCGGCCACCGCCTCCACGTCGATGTTGGGCAGCGTGTAGGGGCCGCTGGCGTGGCCCGCGGCCCGCTCCAGCACCTTCATGCCCACCGAGGCATAGGGGCCGGAGTCGCCCACCATCCGGGCCCGCAGCGCGGTGAGCTTGCCCTCGGCATCGCAGCCGGCCCACACCTCGATGCGGATGGGATGGCGCTTGGGATGCATCCGCAGCGACTCCTCCCGAGAAACCGTGCACAGCACCGGGCGGCCCAGCAGCCAGGCGGCCAGCGCGGTCTGGGCCTGGTTGGCCATGTCCTCTTTGCCGCCGAACGCCCCGCCGTTGCTCACCAGCTCCACGGTGATCTTCTGGGGGTCGATCCCCAGCACCGAGGCCATCTGGTCGCGGTCGTCCCACACCCCCTGGCCCCCGGAGTACACGTGCAGGCCGCCGTCGTCGGTGGGCACCGCCAGGGTGGACTCGGGCTCCAAGAAGGCGTGCTCGATGCGCTGGGTTTGGAACACCTCGTGAATGGTGTGGGCGCTGGCCGCCAGAGCGGCGTCCACGTCGCCCCGGGCGTACACCGAGCGCGACAGCACATTGCCGTCGAGCTCCCACACCGCGTCGTCGCAGCCGTTGGTCACCGCGGCCACCGGGTCGGTGATCGGGGTGTGGACCTCATAGGTCACCTGTATGGCCTCGGCGGCCCGGCGGGCGGTGGCCCGATCCTCGGCCACCACGATGGCCAGCACGTCGCCCACATAGGAGGTGCGGCCCCCCTCTGGGATGAACACCGGCCAGTCGGTGTGGATGATCCCCACCCGCATCTCGCCGGGCACATCGGCGCCGGTGTACACCGCGGCCACGCCGTCGATGGCCTCGGCCGCTGAGGTGTCGATGCGCACGATGTCGGCCCGGGCGTGCTCCGACAGGTGCAGCGCGGCGTGCAGCAGCCCCTCGGGGCGCAGGTCGTCGATGTAATCGCGGTCGCCCAGGGCCAGCTCCCGGGCCTCGTACTTGATGCCCCGGCTGCCCACGCCGCCGGGCACCTCGGCCTCGGGCATCTCGCCTTGGGCCAGCGCCTCCACCGCATCCAGGATCTTGGTGTAGCCGGTGCAGCGGCACAGGTGGCCGCCCAGGTGCCGGGAGGCCTCCTCGCGGGTGAGCTCCGAGCCCTTGCGGTCCACCAGCGACTTCGTCCGAATGAGAATGCCCGGAGTGCAGAACCCGCACTGAAGCGCCCCGCAGGCGGCGAACACGTCGGCCATGCGGGCCCGCTCCTCGTCCGACACCCCTTCCAGGGTCAGCACCTCGCAGCCGGCCGAGCGCTCCAGCGACGTCTGGCAGGCCACGCGGGCGCGCCCGTCCACCAGCACGGCGCAGCAGCCGCACTGGCCGCTGGGCGAGCACCCGTCTTTGGGCGACATGATGCCCAGCTCGTCGCGCAGTGCGGCCAGCAGGTGCTCGTGATCGCCTTTGATGGTCACCGATTGACCGTTGATGGTGAGCGTTGTCATGGCTAACCCCCCAGGGTTGGGGGCGCCTCGCCGATGATCGGCGCCCCCTCTACGTATGGCTTCTCAAAAATGACCGGCATCTCCTCGGATATCGACTTGTACATCTCCGGGCGGCGGTAGCGGCTGAAGTCGTACAGCGTGTTCTTGTAGGCCGCGCACCAGTTGAGGTTGCAGGTGGCCACCACCAATTCGTCGCCGTCGGTGGCGGCCTGGGCCAGCACCTCGCCGGAGGGGCCGATGATGCAGCTCTCGGCCAGGCTCTCCACGCCCTCCTCCTCGCCTCCCTTGGCCACGCCCACCACGAACGTGCCGTTCTGGTAGGCGCCGGCCTGCATCACCAGGCGGCTGTGGAATCCGGCCAAAAAGTCCTGCGACGGATCGGGGTAGTAGTGGATAGGGGTGTTATAGCCGATCAGGATCATCTCCACGTCGGCCAGTCCCATCACCCGGTAGGTCTCGGGCCAGCGCCGGTCGTTGCACAGGGCCAGGCCGATCTCGCCCCGAAACGCCGTCCAGGTGCGGAACGTCTCGGAGGCGGGCTCGAAGTAGGCCCGCTCCAGGTGCTGGAAGGGGCGCTGGGGCTCGTGTTTCTCGTGGCCGGGGATGTGGACCTTGCGGAACTTGGCCACCTCGTTGCCCTCGCCGTCTACCAATAGATAGGTGTTGTAGCGGTGGCCGTCGGGGGTGAGCTCGGCATAGCCCAGACAGAAGCCGATGCCCAGGCTGGCCGCCTCGTCGAACAGCGGCTTGACCTCCGGCGAGGGCATCTCGGTCTCATAGAAGCTGTTCAGCTCGTCGACGTCGTCGATCCACCACCGGGGGAAGAACGTGGTCAGCGCCATCTCGGGGTACACCACCAGATCGCAGCCCTGCTTGTGGCCCTCGTGCAGCAGCGCCAGCAGCCGCTCCACCACCTCGGCCCGGGTCTCGTCGCGGGCGATGGGGCCGAGCTGGGCCGCCCCCACGGTGATCTCGCGCAGGTTGCTACTCAGGCGCGACACCCGCTCGTCGGCGGGGTCGCTCTCCAGGTGGGTGGTGAGCGTTTTGTCGTTGTTGGCGCTCATGCCGTTGCCCCCGCGGTTTCTTCGGCGGTGGCCCCGGCGGTGGTCCCCGCGGTGGCCTGCCCTTCGGAAGCCTCGGCGATCTCGGCCAGCTCCAGCATCACCCGCAGCATCACGTTGGCGCCTGCTTCCAGATGCTCGGGCTCGGTGTGCTCGAAGGGGTTGTGGCTGATGCCCTCCCAGGAGGGCACGAACACCATCGAGGTGGGGCACACCGGGGCGAACATCTGGGCGTCGTGGCCCGCCCCCGAGCACAGCCGGCGGTGGCTGAAGCCCAAATCGGCGGCGGCCCGCTCCACTAGGCGGATCATCTCGGGGTCGAACTCCACCGGGGCGAACCGGGCCAGGCGCCGCCAGGTGATCCCGGTGCCGGACTCGGCGGCCAGCTCTTCCAGGAAGGCGGTCAGCCGGTTCTCAGCCTCGGTCAACAGATCGTCGTCGGTGTTGCGCATGTCCACGGTGAGCACCGCATCGGAGGCCACCACGTTCACCAGGTTGGGGTGCAGCTCCACCCGCCCCACGGTGCACACCTGCGGGGGGCCGAACTCCTCGGCCAGCTCGTGTACGAACACCGCGATGCGGGTGGCGGCCCATCCGGCGTCGTGGCGCATGTCCATGGGGGTGGTGCCGGCATGGTTCGACTGGCCGGCCACGGTGATCTCGGTCCAGCTGATGCCCTGCACCCCGGTGACCGCGCCGATCACGATGCCTTCGGTGTCGAGGATCGGGCCCTGCTCGATGTGCAATTCGACAAAGGCATGGGGCGCAGGCGACGGGCACGGGGCCGGGCCCCGGTAGCCGATGCGGTCGAGCTCTTCGCCCACCACTGCGCCATCGGTGCCCACGATGTCGAGCGCCTCCTCCAGGGGCATCTCGCCGGTGTACACCAGGCTGCCCAGCATGTCGGGCGGGAACCGGGAGCCCTCCTCATCGGTGAAGAACCCCACCGCCAGGGGGCGGCGGGTGGTGATGCCGGCCCGCTGCACCGCCTCCACCACCTGCAAGCCGGCCAAAACGCCCAGGTTGCCGTCGTAGCGCCCGCCGGTGCGCACGGTGTCGATGTGGCTGCCGCACATCACCGGCGGCCCCGGCTCGGCCCCGGCCAGCGTGCCCACCACGTTGCCGATGCCGTCGATGCTGATCTCCATGCCGAGGTCCCGCATCCAGGTGACCACGAGGTCGCGGCCGTCCCGGTCCTCGTCGGTCAAAGCCAACCGGCAGGCACCGTCGGTGCCCTCGATTTCGCCTATCGAGGCCAAAGCGGCCAGGCGGTCGCTCAGGCCCTGACCATCGACGCTGATATCAGTAGCCACAGAAGACATATTTTGCCAGAGATTTCGCCAGCGGGGTACCCCGCAATTGCCAACTCTCCTTACGAGAAAGGCGTTTAGCGAATAGATTTTACCTGCTGTGAGTTTCAACCGATTGCGTGCCCGGCGCGGTTTCCGCCCTGCCTCAGAGGCCCAGACGAGGGCGCTGCGATGAGCGATGTGGTGGTGGCCCGAAGCCTCGATGAGGCGCGGGAGGCCTTGGCCAGCCAGCCTGACGCCACCGTGCTGGCCGGGGGCACCGATCTCATGGTGGAGATCAACCGGGGACTGCGCCGTCCCCGCCATGTGGTGGGCGTGGCCCAGGTGCCCGATCTGCGCCGCTGGAGCGTGGCCGACAACCGGGTGGTGGTGGGCGCCGGGGTCACCTACACCGAGATGATGACCACGGCGCTGGCCGACGCCGCCCCCGCCCTGGCCCAGGCCGCCCGCACGGTGGGATCGCCGCCCATCCGCAACGCCGGAACCCTGGGGGGCAACCTGGGCACCGCCTCGCCGGCGGGCGACACGCTGCCGGTGCTGGCCGCGCTCAATGCCGAGATCGTGGTTGTGGGGCCTGACGGGGAGCGGCGGATGGGCCTGAACGACTTCGTGGTCGGGGTGAAGCGAACGAGCCTGCGGCCCGGCGAGCTGATCGTGGCCGCCGAGTTGGACCGGCCGAGGGGGCGCCAAGAGTTCTTGAAGATCGGACCCCGCAACGCCATGGTGATCTCCATGGCCGGGCTGGCCCTGGTGGCCGACCACGACGCCCGCACCGTGCGCTGCGCGCTGGGCGCGGTGGCCGCCGGCATCCCCCGGGCGCGGGAGGCCGAGGCCTGGGTGGCCGAGCGGATCGACTGGGAAAACGGCGCTTCTGTGGATGATGCCGTGGCCGACGAGTTCGGCTCGCGGGTGGCCGCCGCCGCCTCTCCCATCGACGACCACCGCTCCACCGCCGCCTACCGGCGCCACGCGGTGGCGGTGCTGGCCACCCGGGCCCTCAAGCGGGCGTTCGCCCCAGGAGGCAACCGCGATGCCTGATCCCTATTCGCTGCGGGTGAACGGGGTGGACTGCGAGGTGGCCGACTCCGATCTGGCCGAGAGCCTTCTGTTCGTGCTCCGGGAGCGCCTCGGGCTTACCGGCACCAAGAACGCCTGCACCGAGGGCGAGTGCAGCTCGTGCGCCGTGCTGATCGACGGCGTGCTCACCTGCTCGTGCCTGGTGCTGGCCGCCACCGCCGCGGGCCAGGAGATCACCACCGTGGAGGGCCTGGGCGACGGGCGCGACGAATTGTCGGTGGTGCAAGAGGCGTTCGTACACGAGGGCGCGGTGCAGTGCGGCTTCTGCACGCCGGGGCTGATCGTGGCCGTCCACGACCTGTTAGAGGCCAACCCCGAACCCAGCGACGGCGACGTGCGAGAGGCCCTGTCGGGCAACCTGTGCCGCTGCACCGGCTACGGCCGCATCCTGGCCGCCGTCCACTCAGCCGCCGCCACCAAGCGGAGCGGGTCATGACCGCTGAGCCAGTCACGACCACAGGGCCAGCCAACTCCAGCGCGGCCAATACCACCGCAGCCGGCAGCGCCGCGGCCAACGCCACGGCTGGCATCGTCGACGCCGGCATCCGCGGGGTGGGCGCCGACGTGGGCCGCCCCGACGGGGTGCCCAAGGTGCAGGGCCGGTTTGCCTTCTCGTCCGACTTGTGGGCCGACGACTTCTTGTGGGGCCACACCCTGCGCTCGCCCCACGCCTCGGCCCGCATCCTGGACATCGACATCGGCCCGGCGCTGGCCACCGCCGGGGTCCACGCCGTTTTGTTGGCCGACGATGTGCCCGGGTGCATCACTTATGGGTTGGAGCATGGCGATCAGCCGGCCCTTGCCAACGGCCAGGTCCGATATGTGGGAGAGCCGGTGGCATTGGTGGCCGCCGACCACCCCGACATCGCCCGCCGGGCCGCCGAGGCCATCGTGGTGGACTACGAGGTAACCGACCCCCTCACCGACCCCGAGGCCGCACCGGATGCGGCGCCCATCCACCCCGACGGCAACGTGATCAGAGAGCTGATCATCCGCCACGGCGACCTGGATGCAACCGGCGAGGTGGTGGTGGAGGGGACCTATGAGGTGGGCATGCAGGACCAGGCCTTCATGGGCCCTGAGTCGGGCCTGGCCCTGCCCGACGACGACGGCGGCGGCGTGGAGCTGTTCATCTCCACCCAATGGCTGCACGTCGACCGGGAGCAGATTGCGGCGTGCCTGGGGATCGACGAGGAGCAGGTGCGCCTCACCCTGGCCGGGGTGGGCGGGGCGTTCGGCGCCCGAGAGGACCTGTCGTTGCAGATCCACCTGTGCCTTTTGGCCCTGCACACCGGCAAGCCGGTGAAGATGGTCTACAGCCGAGACGAGTCGTTCTTCGGCCATGTGCACCGCCACCCGGCCAAGATGTGGTACCGCCACCACGCCGATGGCGACGGGCGGCTGGTGAAGGTGGAGGCCCGCATCGTGCTCGACGGCGGGGCCTATGCCTCCACCTCATCGGCGGTCATCGCCAACGCCTCCTGCTTCGCGGCTGGCCCCTACAAGGTGCCCGCCGCCCACATCGTGGGCTTGGCGGCCCGCACCAACAACCCGCCGTGCGGGGCCATGCGGGGCTTCGGCGCGGTGCAGACCTGCTTCGCCCACGAGTCGCAGATGGACAAGCTGGCCGCTGCGCTGGGGATGGACCCGGTGGAGCTGAGGCTGATCAACGCCCTGGACTCCGGCGACCGGCTCATCACCGGGCAGGTGATCACCGGCACGTTCCCGGTGGCCGAGGTGATCCGCCAGTGCGCTGGGGCTCCTGCCCCGGACATCCCCCCCAGCGACGACCGGCGCGACCTGCCGGGAGGCTCGGGCCGCACCACCGACGCTGCCGACACCGTGCGGGGAACCGGCTTCGCCGTGGGGTTCAAGAACCTGATGTTCTCCGAGGGCTACGACGACTACTCATCCGCGGCCTGCCGGGTGGCCGACGGGGTGGCCACTGTGACCTGCGCGTGTGCCGAGGTAGGCCAGGGGTTCGTGACCCTGGCCCAGCAGATCGCCCGCACTGAGCTGGGGGTGGACGAGGTGATCTTGGCCCCGGCCCAAACCGCCACCATCGGCTCGGCCGGGTCGTCGTCGGCCAGCCGCCAAACCTGGATGTCGGGCGGGGCGGTGCAGGCCGCCTGCCGGGCCGTGCGCGACCAGATTCTGGCCGACGTGGCCGCCGACTGGGGAGTGTCCCCCGACGGCATGGTGCTGCGCGACGGCCTGGTGGTGTCGCTAGACGGCCAGCAGGAAGCACTGCTGGCCCAGATCACCGCCGGCTCCGGCTACGAGGCCGACGTGGAATACCACCACGCCCCCACCGAGGCACTCGACGAAAACGGCCAGGGCAACGCCCACGTCTCATTCGCCTGTGCCGCCCACCGAGTGGTCGCCGACGTAGACCCCGACCTGGGCCTGGTGCGGGTGCGCGACATCACCACCGCCCAAGACGTAGGCCGCATCCTCAACCCCACCCAGGCAGTAGGCCAGATCGAAGGCGGCACCGCCCAAGGCGTAGGCCTAGCCCTAATGGAAGAAATCGTCCTCGACAGCGGCCTAGTCCGCAACGCCTCCTTCACCGACTACGTAATCCCCACCACCCTCGACATGCCCGACGTAACCATCGCCGCCTGGGTAGAAGAACCCGAACCCAACGCCCCCTACGGCGCCAAAGGCATAGGCGAACCCCCCACCATCTCCTCCTCCGCCGCAGTAGCCGCCGCCGTAAGAGCCGCCACCGGCCTACCCCTCCCCAGAATCCCCATCCGCCCCGCCGACATCGCCCTGGGTTGAGCTGATTCCCACAAGCAACCTTATTGCTTTGGGACCGCGGGACCTCTTGTGCCCATTGACTCATGTGTTCGTTACACTGTCACGGCTCCATCCTGAGGAGGATCGGAGGTTGCTCGATATCGGGTGGTGGCGTGTCCTCCCTCATGTCCCCCATAAATCCAGGACAAAGTAGAGTGAGCGCAGGCATCGCATTTGCCTAGTTGTAATGTTCATAGAGGTTGTTGACGCGGCTGGCTGGTGTGCCGTTGATGGCGGTGTGGTGCCTGTGGAGATTGTAGTTGTGGACCCAGGTCTGGAGTCGGCGTCGGCGGTCGGACTCTGATCTGAATTTGTAGTTGTAGAGGAACTCGTCTGCGAGGGTCCGGTTGAACCGCTCGACTTTGCCGTTGGTCTGGGGCCGGTAGGGTCGGGTGCGCCGGTGTTCGGTGCGGTTTTGGGCGAGCGCGTCGGCGAAGGCCTTGGAGGTGAAGTTGCGGCCGTTGTCGGTCATGACCGCGTCGATGCCGACGTTGAGCTTGTTGAACCAGCAGCGGGCGTTGCGCCAGAACGCTGCGGCGGTGTCGCCGCGCTCGTTGTCGTGCGCCTCGACGTAGGCGACGCGGCTGTGGTCGTCGACGGCGACGTGCAGGTACGTGTACCCGAGGCGGCGTTTGCGCTTGGCCTTGGGGGAGCCCCTGCCGTGGACCCGCCACCCGCCGCCCGGGGGCACCTTGGCGACCTTCTTCACGTCGATGTGGACCAACTCGCCGGGGTGGGCCTTCTCGTAGCGGCGCACCCGCTGGCCGGTCGGACGGTCGATCCAGCCGAGGCGGTTCAGGCCGTGGCGGCACAGCACCCGGTGCACCGTCGAAGCAGGCACCCCCACCCGGGCGGCCAGACGCTGCGGCCCCAGCCGCTTGTTGCGCCGCAGCCGGCAGATCTTCTGCTCGATTCGATCAGGGGTCTTCGCCGGAGACGAGCGGGGCCGGCTGGAGCGGTCCGCCAAACCGGCTGGCCCCTCGGCCTCGTACCGGCGCACCCACTTGTCCACCGTCTGGCGCGAACAGCCCATCTGGGCCGCCACCGCCGTCATCGACTGGCCGGCGGCCACCCGCTCGACCATCACCAGCCTCGAATGCGGCGACAACCGCGGACGCGGCGCACCCCTCCGAGCCGTCGCTGCACTACTGTCGTTCACTGAGCCTCCGTTCGCAGTCCGGGATCACAACAGACCCACACTGCCACGGAGGCTCAACCCATCAAAGGACCCGAACCGTCAACAAGGTCCATGGGCATTACACCTAGCGCAACAGTCGCCAAAACCGAGACCTCGCCGGTACCCGAAGCTGTGCTTTCGATGGACGCTCTTGGCCAGCTTGAAGACGACACAGCCGCCAGGGAGGCTCTGAACCCGCTGACAGCTCACTACCGGTCATGGATTAGCGGGCAGCAGGCCGGGCTCGAACTGCTAAGCGGCCCGCACCTAGCGACGGCTGAAGAACTGTTGAGGCGTGCGGGCATAGCGGCCGACCGCATCGACAGCGGCATCGAGGCGCTAGCCGACGATCCCGACGCTCTCGACGCCTTCCGTGTTGCCAATCGGGCTGTGGCAAGTGCGCTGCGCCAGCGGTCCGATGCTGAGGTTCCAGACGAAGGGCCCAGTTGGCGGGCATTCCAGTTGGCTTTCATTTTGTTGAACATCCCCGGGCTGGTCGATCCCGAAGGCTCACAGCGCGAAATCGTCGATCTGCTGTTCTTCCCAACCGGCGGCGGCAAGACCGAGGCATATCTGGGTTTGGCAGCGTTCGCGATCGTGCTGCGCCGCCTTCGCAGCCCCGACGAAGAACGCTTGCAGGGGGCGGGGGTGGTAGTGATCATGCGCTACACGCTTCGCCTGCTCACCCTCGACCAGCTGACGCGGGCATCGGGGCTGGTGTGCGCACTTGAGCTTGAACGCTGCTCCGATCCTGACAAGTACGGCACTTGGCCTTTCGAGATCGGCTTGTGGGTCGGCCGAGCCGCTACCCCCAACATGATGGGCAGCAAAGGCGACGGCCGCCAAGACACCGCCCGGTCGAAGACTCGTGCTTTCAAGTCAAACCCCAACAATGCGCTACCAGTGCCATTGGAGTCCTGCCCTTGGTGTGGGCACAGCTTCGAGCCAGCGTCATTTGTGCTGTGGCCTGACGATGACCGGCCCAGCGAGCTTCGAATCACATGCGCCAATTTTGAGTGCGACTTCAGCGGAGATCGTCCACTGCCGATCCTTGCAGTGGACGAGCCAATCTACCGGCGGCTGCCAGCATTTGTAATAGCCACTGTGGACAAGTTCGCTTCGCTGCCATTTACTGCGCAAACTGGAGCACTATTGGGCGGCGCTGGGAGGCACGACGCTCATGGCTTCTACGGTCCCGCCGAGCCCGGTAGCGGCCAACTGCTGGGCCAGCCGCTAGCGGGCCCCGATCTGGTCATTCAAGACGAACTGCATCTAATCTCGGGACCGCTGGGGACCATGGTGGGCCTGTACGAGACCGCCATCGAAGCGCTGATCGCCCAACCCGAGGACGGCTCTGAGCGTCGAATCCGCCCCAAGATAGTGGCCTCCACGGCGACGGTGCGCCAGGCTCAAGAACAGATTCAAGCGCTGTTCGCCCGGCCGACCACTCAGGTGTTCCCCCCTCCCGGCCCAGACAGGCGTGATTCATTCTTCGCGAAAGTCGTGGACCCCGAAGAAGTGCCAGGCCGGTTGTATTTGGGGGTTGCTGCACCGGGGCGCAACCCTAAGGTGTTGATGCGGCGAGTGTTGCTGGCGCTCATGGGCGCCGCTGAGCGGGCCTATCGGGATCACGGCGGTCACCAGAACCATGACAACCCCGCCGATCCTTACATGACTGTGCTCGGCTACTTCAACAGCCTTCGCGAACTCGGCGGGGCACGCCGGATACTCGAAGAAGAAGTCCGCACCACTGTCAAGGCGCTGGGCGATCGCCGCCGCATCGGTGAGGCCCGTGGCCTGTTCAGAGACCGAAACACGTTTTCCGACGTGGTGGAACTTACCTCGCGGGTATCCACAGCCAAGGTGGCGCAAGCCCGGCACCGGCTGAACAGCGGCGCTCACGAATCAGACCGGGTGGACAGCGCTCTCGCCACGAACATGATTTCTGTGGGCCTTGACATCCCCCGGCTCGGATTGATGGTCGTGCTGGGCCAGCCCAAGACCCACGCGGAGTACATACAGGCGACTAGCCGGGTGGGGCGCAGCAACGAACGACCCGGTCTGGTGGTCACATTGCTGAATGTCCACAAACCTCGGGACCGCTCCCACTACGAGAGGTTCCGCAACTACCACGAGACCTTTTACCGCTCTGTGGAGGTGTCGAGCGTCACCCCGTTCTCAGCACGAGCTCTCGACCGCGGTCTCGCCGGGGCGCTCGTCGGCCTGGCTCGCCACTCTGAGCATTCACTGACCCCGCAAAACGGACCCGAATCGCTAGAGGCCGTCCGGACTGACATTGAGCAGGCGCTAGTCGGTTTCTTCGCCGAGAGGGTGAACCAACAGCCCTTTGCCAACGACGGCGAGCGGTCAGTGCGTCTGCAAAGCGTCCGGTCGCGCATTGTCGACCTGCTGGACTCCTGGATCGCTGTTGTAGACGACTACAAGGGTGCCAACACCGCGGTCAAGTACCAACAATACGAGCCGACGGTGGGCAAACCCCTGCTCCGGGAGATGCTCGAAGAAGAATTCGAGTCACCTCACCACCGCAAGTTTCGCGCCAACCGATCGTTGCGCGATGTAGAACCGGAGATCAACATCTACATTCATCCCATCACCGACTCGCGGAAGTCCGACAGCCAATGAACCGCGGCCACGGGCAGGTGCGCCAAAGCCAGGTGATAACAACCTACGGTCCCGGTGCTTTGATCGACTTGCCCAACTACGCCGCAATCGTCGCCGGTCTAGAAACCTGGCCCACCACCGACAAACTCGATGAGATTGAGGATTCGAGGCTTTCGAGGCTTTTGCAAGCCATCACAGAGGTGAAGGCTCCCCGCATGTACGCGCCGCCGCCGCAGCCCTCAGACCCGTGGGCCGAAGGTCGCGGCATCGGAGCGTGGACCTTCCCAGAGTGGTTCATCGTCCAAGAACCCGACACCAAGACTGACGGCTCCAATCAGAGATCCCGCCGGTTGGTGCATCGCAAGGCGCTCGAGAGAAACCGCTACGAAGGCATACCTGTGGTGCCGACACGCTTCGTGCGGGCTTGCCCCCGGGGACATGTCGACGACCTTGACTGGGTCGGATTCGTCCACAGAAACGGCGAACGCTGCAACCGCCAACTCACCTTGAATGAGCAGGGCACTAGCGGCGACCTTTCCGACCTCATCGTGCGCTGCGAGTGCGGCGAGTCTCGCCGGCTCTACGAAGCTACTGAGATCGGCCAGATTCCTCTGGGAATTTGCCGGGGGAAGCGGCCGTGGCTGGGACTCGACACCGACGAGGAGTGCAGCCAGCCGAGCCGACTTCTGATCCGCACAGCGTCGAACGCCTACTTCGCCCAAGTGGTCAGCGCCCTATCGCTTCCCGACAGAGGAAGCGCCGTCGAACGTGTCGTCTACGAGCTTCGGGCTGATCTCGCAATCGTGGACAGCCAGATTGAACTCGAATTCATAAAGAAGAAATCCGAAATTACTGAGAAGCTCGAACCCTTTTCCGACGACGAGGTGCTCAAGGCTATTGAGGAGTACAAGCAGGGCCGCACCACGGAACGGTCAGTGAAGGAAGCAGAAATCGACGCACTGTTGGCCGCCCCGGAAGGTTATGGCGAGGACGTACCCGTTAATCCCAACTTCCACGCCAGGCGCTTACCCGAGTCTGCCTGGCGCAAACCGGACTCAAGCGTCAGCGGTGGAATCGAATCTGTCATCCAACTTCACCGGCTTCGCGAAGTACAGGCTCTAATTGGCTTCACTCGCCTCGAAGCCGAAGCTAGGGACATTCATGGCCAGTACAGCACCGACGTCGAACGCGCCGATATCGCCGAGGAACCCCGCTGGTTCCCAGCAGTAGAAAACCGCGGGGAAGGCATATTCGTCCACCTTGACCACGCAGCAATAGATGCATGGTTGGGACGCCCCGCGGTAGCGCAGCGGATCGACGCGCTGCTACACCAGCACGAAGCCTGGCAGCGTGACCGACGCAGGCAACGTCCGTTCCCAGGCGGGCCCTACATCATGCTGCACACGCTCGCGCACCTGCTGATCGGATCCCTGTCTATGCGATGCGGTTACCCCGCTAGCTCCATCAAAGAACGCGTCTACGTCGAAAACGGAGAATATGGGCTGCTGCTCTACACAGGCAGCCCCGATGCCGAGGGAACCCTCGGCGGCCTAGTCCAGCAAGCACGCCATCTAGAAGAACACCTCTCCCACGCACTCGAATCCGGGCTGCTGTGCTCCAACGACCCGATCTGCGCCCAGCACGCAGCCAGCGAAGGATTCGAGCAGCGCTGGCTGCACGGCGCCGCCTGTCACGGCTGTGCCCTGATCGCAGAGACCTCCTGCGAGATGCGCAACGACTACCTCGACCGCGCCCTCGTAGTGCCCGTGCTCGGACTCCCAGACGCCGCCTACTTCCAAGCACCCTGAGAACGTGACCGCCCCAGGCGCCCACATCACGACCATACCGGCACACATTCGCCGACGTCTCGCCGCAGCCCTCGAGAATGGGCTGCTGCCCGAGACACCGACCCCTATCACACTCGAGTCAGTGCTGGGATTGCGCCATGGAGCAGAACAGATCACATCCGACCTCGAAGCGCTAGCGAGGCTAGGCATCCGAGGCAAAGCTGCCTCGGGGTGGATCCGCACCATAGAGCAGGCAATCGACAGCGCCCCGGCGATCGATTTGGTGTGGTCCGGTCCCGAGGTATTGGGACTCCATGCACGGGACACCAGCCGGGTGTATGAAGAACTCCTCCGCAACGCCCAGCTCTCCGTGTGGATCAGCACCTACGCCTACTTCGACGGACCCCGAGCCTTCGCCGATCTCGCCCACCGCCTAGAAACCATGGCGGATCTTCGCGTCGCCCTGCTGTTGAACATCCAACGCACCAGAGGCGACACCACCGATCCCGAACACCTAGTGCGCCGATTCGCCGACCGATTCTGGGGAACCGACTGGCCAGGCGCCACCAGACCCGATGTCTACTACGACCCCCGCTCCCTCGAACTAGACGGACCCACCGGCGTACTGCACGCCAAGGCTCTCGTAGTCGACGATGAATCCGTCTTCATCACCTCGGCCAACCTCACCGAAGCAGCCTTCGACCGAAACATCGAACTAGGCCTGCTCACACGAGACCGCAGACTCGCCGCCAGCATCACGACGCACTTCCAAACCCTCATCGACACCAAACTGCTCCGCCCTCTTCCCTCCGCCTAGCTCCTTCAGGCCAGCTGCAATTCGGCAGCCATCAGCTCTATACGAATGGCAGGTTGTGATGCCCTTCTCCAATAGCAGACCCTGATGTTTGGGCTTAGTTGCTGCAGTAAGGTGGGGCTACCGTTGGCGTATTCTCCGAAAAGCGACCCATCATGAATTATCGTGTCCACCTCACCGAGTACGAGGCCTGTGGACTATGTGGCCACACATGGCCGAGCGGAAAAGACCAGAGTCAATTGCCGGTCACTACCCACGACTTGGCACGAGCGATCACGGGCAACTGCATCACACGGATCCTCGGGCACCCAAAGATTCGAGAATCGAATCGAGAACGAAAGCTGCTCAAATCTAATCTCCTACGGATTCGAGCGGTAGTAAAACCGGGAGCGAAACGCTCGCTGAGTGGCCATTCGATCATGAAATCGCACCACGGTTCGGCAAGGAGAAATCTCTCAGAAGATTTCGGGATTGCGATGGCAACTGCGTTCCTCTCGAAGGTTCATGCTTGTAGAGAGCATTATAACATTGACGCTATAGACAACAAACAGGGTTTCGGTATCCCGTCTAAAACTCGACCTGATATCGGCAGTGTCACTCCCACAGGAACACATATTCTGACAGAAGCGAAAGGACGGAAAGGACGTCTTGGTCTGGCTCCGCAAGGTTACGGAACCCATACTGCCAAGATTGTCAGAGATAGTTACTTGCAACTGACGGGAGGAGGGCAAGCAAAGTTTCCATCTAGTACGCGCTTATTTCTTTGTGTCACCTCGCCCATCGATGCCGGACGTGCCATGGACTTGGAGGTGGCCGAGTACGTGATATGGCGACGCCAAGAGTGCCCCAATAGCTATTGGTTAGATGATGAAGATCTCGATTTTCCAATGATTGACTTTCTTGAGACAAATTGGGATGCCATTAGGGCTTCATGGTATCAACGCTTCAGGAACCTTGTCGGCAACACTGAAGATGGAGTAGAAGAGTCCGGCGATTACCTTGTCCTCGACCTAGCAGGTGCTGATGTCAGAATCGGTCTGCACCAGCGCATCGTTGACCTTGTATCAGCTCCTGATGCAAATCTTGGCCCTCAGCTATCTGAGTTACTTGGGAGTTTGTCTCAGGATCTTGATGGTGCGGATGACGGTAGGTATCCCGATGGGACTCTGATTCGCGCAAACTGGCCCGAAATGGAATTCCCTGACGAAGAAGACACAGAAGACAATCAGTAGCGCCTAAACAGTACGCAGTCCCGACGAATCGCGAAACGCAGACCACACTAGACCCTGCGCACTGTCAGGATAGGTCTACCAGAGCCTCTTCGAGCCTGTATGTGTCTATAGCCGAACGACGCCAACACGGAATCTCCGCACCGGCGAACCCAAAGTGTCACATCCCGCCAGTAACGTGGGAGCATGATGGAGAGAATCACATTCAGCGTCTCTGGGCCGGCTCCAGACGAGAACCGCCTTGGGCCGGAAACCCTTGATGTCGCCCTCAGCTTTGGCAGCGATCAGGACGCCTTCGACGGATTCGACGCCTTACTCGACAAAGTTGCCGCAGCCCTTGATGGACAGGGACTGAATCCTGACACTAACAGCGGCGAAACACTGGTTTTGGTCTCGGCCAGAACGAAGGTTGACGACAAAGGAGCGCCAGGAATCGAGCATCGAAATGTCAGCAAAGTCTTCCGCGCAGATCACAGCGTCCACAAGACGCGCGATCTCATTGTCAAGGCAATGGAAGACGCCGATCTTGAACTGCTCAACTGAACAATGTCCTAACTTGCGATCTCGGGATCCATTAACATGACTTAGACATGGAGTGCTCGGCTTTACCACGGGTTGTAACCGGCCACTTCGACCATCTCAAGATTCAGTGACTCAAAGTAGGCTCTAAGCGCCGTGTCATATTCGGGTACAGCATGGATACCAACAGCCTGGGACAATTCCTTTCCAGCAATTGAAAGCGCCACTCCTTTCATCCTGAATTCGTCCACGGGCTCGAATCCTTCTAGAGGTTTCAGTCCCCAGAAACTCGATTGAAAGCGAAATGGCGCATCCACCCGGTAATCCTCGGCGATACAAAAGTTATAGGCAATCCAAGAATTATATTCTGGTATCACTAGGCCATGCTCATTCAGTGCATTGAGATTAGCAAAGGATAGGCCGAATTCCTTCAGCGGATTCTCTCCTGGGTGCTTTCCAAAGGAAATTGCTCTGCAATCCACAATGTTACTGGGCTTAGCTATGATGGAACAACTAACGGAACATAGCCGCTCGAATAGTTTGGCCGTATCCTTATTGATTTTCCTCAATATGTCCAGAGTTCGAAGGGAAGTGCTGCCGGGCTTTTCAACCTCTCCCGCCAGCACTTTGGCCCACAACACCTGCATCTCCTCAGAGGACACGTCTTGTACTTCGTTGAAGAATCTAGCTGTCCAATCGTGGTCCGGTTCTTGGTCGGGAACATCTCCGACATCAGATAGGAGTTCAGAAGCCTTATAGACAACGGACCCGATATTTCGCTGGCGTTTGTTCTCTTGCAACTTCAATCTCTGCTCGATATCTTGTCCGATTGTGATGTCGTACTCAAAAGACGCATCTAGTTCATACGGGAAGATTCCATAAGACTGCAGCATCGCTGCTGTATCAGCGTGGCTCTCGGCTTCGATTTCTCGCGCCTTCGCGAACCTCTTCGCTCTCCATACAGCCAGCATCGGGTCGGCTACCCCGCTCAGGAAGTACTCAACCAGCTTCTCTCCCGCAGGCAGTTTGATGACTAATCCCATGTTCTCCTCCTGGTATTAGCTCGATTCGAGGGTGGAATCTGGTTGCCCGCGGCCTGTCGAGAACGCGTTGCGTATCGCGCAGTGCAGCGCGATCCAGATTGGGATGAACCTATGCGTGTTTCTCGAAGCCTGTGATGTGCTCCGGATTTCACACGGTCGAGATATTCGAGTCATCGCCAGCTCGATCGCAAGGTACCCGTTGCAGCTCACCACACCACCTCAACGGCAATCCCTATCACCACAACCCACACCAACACCACGGTGGCAACGAAGGCCTGTATTCCCCTAGTCCGCCACCGGCCTCGCTCACCCCTCTCACATGCGCGCCAGCACTCGGTTGCGAAGGCATAGAGAACGCCTCCGACGCCCAGCACGATTATGAGGCTGTTTGAAGCGTCGATTGGGATGGGGTCGTCCCAGTTCGCGGTGGTCGTGAACGAGCTCACAAACCGCAGCAGCGCCCCAGAGGACAACAGTGCACTGCCAAACGCGAAGGCCCCACACAGCAACACCCGCAAGGGCGACCACCCAAGGACTCGTTCAAAGCCCACCTTTTTTCCGGCCGTTTATCGCCTCACTGTCCAAGGGGGCTCACCCCACTTATGTGGCCGATTCGGATGGCGCGTGTGTTTACCACCGCTCTACGAAGACATCCGAGGTAGTGGACATTTGGCCAATGGCGCTGGAGAACCCTTCCACAAAGCGCAACAGGGCGATGTTCATCTCGTGTGCTTCATCATCAACGATTGGGTACTCGTGCTCGGCCCACGGGTAAGCCTCCCAATCCGAGTACTTGTGCGCCCACTCCTTGTTGGCCTCGTACCGGGCCTTGATGTCGTCAACTATGTCCTGGTTGCTCGCTCCCGTAGCTACGAGCTCGAAACGTCTGTCCGGTCCCCAAAGCTCATCCCAGTCATCCACATCGGGGAATGCAATCTCCCAATCCATCAGGAGTTTGCCTGCCTCATCTTGGGACAACTCTCCTTTGAGGAAGGCAGTCTTCACGTCCTCCCACGATTCAATTTCGACGTCTGCGGTCATGGACCGATTTTACCGAGCACGATGACAACTCCTTTCGGGCCAGCGCGCCGGTCTTGGTGGGAATTGGGAGGCTGCCGCTTTGGCGCGTCTGACTAGGGTCGGGAGTGGTGCGACATGGGTTGACGATGCCGTTGTTCGGGGCGTTGGCGGACCTGGTGGCGTTTGGGGATATCGCTGAGGCTGCCGATGAGGCCGGGCTCGACGGGGTGTTCGTCTGGGACCATGTGCTCAGCCCGGTTGAGGGCAACTGGCCGATTGCCGATCCTTGGGTGGCCCTGGCTGTGGCGGCAACTCGCAGCCGGCGGATCAGGATCGGGCCGATGGTCACCCCGCTGGCTCGTCGCAGGCTCATCAACGTGTCGCAGGCGACGCTGTCTCTCGACCAGCTCAGCGCAGGAAGGGTGATCCTCGGGCTCGGCCTCGGCAGCGACCGGGCCCGGGAGCTCTCGGCCTTCGGCGAGCCCGATGACCCCGCCGAGCGGGCGGCGAAGCTGACCGAGGGGGCCGAGCTATTGGGCCGCCTGTGGTCCGAAGAGCGAGTGCAGCACCGCACCGGCGCATGGGTGGTCGACGATGTGCAGGTCCATCGCCTCCACGGCCGGCGCCGCCGCATCCCCATCTGGTTCGGCTGCGCCCATGGGTCTTTGGCCCCGGCTCGACGAGCAGCGCACTATGACGGCATCTATCCGATCGACACCGATGTCGAGGGCTTCAAGCGCATCGTCGACGTCGTGTTCGAACAGCGGGGCTCGCTCGAGGGGTTCGACTTCGCCTGCCCGGCCCACCCCAGCATCGACACCGCGCCATTCGCCGAGGCCGGCGCAACCTGGCTCCTCCACGCCTTCTGGCCCGGCAACACCCCAGACCAAGTCCACCGCTTCATCACCCGATTCGCCCAGGGATAGGTGGGCTTGCTTCGAGAACCGAGCCCACCAGCTAAGGCGTGGGGGCTGTCACACCCAACGCGTATACTGTTACGCCCATGAAGCCTGGGAGCCCGAAATGAGCATCAGCGCGAGTGCGGCATCAAGCGCTTTCGCCATTGCCGATGAGCTGCTCAATCGCAACCCGCGGCTCTCAAAGCTGAAGCTCCACAAGCTTCTTTTCTTCATCCAGGCAGAGCATCTTGCCTGGTACGGTGCTCCGGCGTTCCCGGAGAGCATAGAGGCATGGAAGAACGGGCCTGTGGTTGCAGATGTCTGGCACGACAGGCCCAGCAAGGGTGCGAGGTCCCGCAGCATTCCCCAAGACCTCGATGATGTGATGAGGTCCGTGGTCGCCAGATTCCGTGGGAAGAGCGGCAAAGACCTAGTTGCGCTCGTTCACGAAGAGGGACCCTGGGTGGAAGCCACAGAGGGCGGAACCGTTATCGCAAATCAGATCATCCCCCATGAGGCGATGCGGGAGTATGCGAAGCGTCTGCCAAAGGAGCTGGAGCCAATTCGCGATGCGCTCAAGGGCCATCCACGGGGCCGCAAATTTGTAGCTGATTCCCGCTGAGCAAGAGAGCCCTATCGCTCAGTACGAAACCCCGCAATGAGCAACGACAACCTCTGGGAGACCAATGCCCTATCGCGCTGGAACAAGTTCAGCGGCTCGCGCCCTCTTCCTGACGAGGCCAAAGCAGATGGGCTTAGATTCATCAAGGAGTTGATGGCCGACCCTTTTGGCATCCCCGCGAAGAGGGATCACCACGGCGAATTCTACGCTGTTGTCCACCAGGGGGACATGTGGCGCATCGGTGTGGGCTTTACCATCAACACCGAGCACCGCCAGGTCGATGTGATCGGCTTCGAGTTGATCAATTAAATCTGAAACACCTGCTCACCGGTTTGTAACCCCTTAGAGAGCGAATCCAGCACCGCACCGGCGCATGGGTGGTCGACGATGTGCAGGTCCATCGCCTCCACGGCCGGCGCCGCCGCATCCCCATCTGGTTCGGCTGCGCCCATGGGTCTTTGGCCCCGGCTCGACGAGCAGCGCACTATGACGGCATCTATCCGATCGACACCGACGTCGAGGGCTTCAAGCGCATCGTCGACGTCGTGTTCGAACAGCGGGGCTCGGTCGAGGGGTTCGACTTCGCCTGCTCAGCCCACCCCAGCATCGACACCGCGCCATTCGCCCAAGCCGGCGCAACCTGGCTGCTCCACGCCTTCTGGCCCGCCAACACCCCAAACCAAGTCCACCGCTTCATCACGCGGTTTGCCCAGGGATAGGTGGAGTTGCTTCGAGCCATTCGACACTCGAAAGAACAGCAGGCTGTCTCGTGACCAATCCCAGACACCAGTTGCCTTCGGCGGAACCTGGCTCCGACCCCCGCCATGCCCTGCATTGCAGGCCAGACGGGGAGGAATAAGGCCACTATAGCCGAGTCCACTCTCGCTGACAGCAAGTGAAAATGATTCCGGCTGAGTGGCGAAAAAAAATAGCCCCGCCATGCCCTGCAGAACAGGGCAGGCGGGGAAGTACGAGATCACCGTAGCCGAGCACATGGGCAATCACAATGGAATACTTGGGCAATCACCATGGAATATCGCCTGGCGGTGGCTGGATTCGCTCTGTCGATCTTTGGGTGGGCGTTGATCTGGCTGTTCCCCTTCGCATTCATCTGCTGGGTGCTGGGAGCAGCGTTCTCCTTTGCGGGGGAGCGAGGGGCTGCCCGTCGCGGCCTGCCTCGTCTGTGGCTGGCCAGAGCAGGCGTCATCATCTCGATCCTGCCGATCGCCATCTTCACCACCATCTTGCTTGTCGATAACCACGCTTGACGGAGAGCACACCCGGTCAAGCTGTCACTGGGTGTCGGTAGGGTCCCGCCCATGTTGTTTGATGTCCTGACGGAAACGGCCACTGTGCCGATGGGGCTTGAGTACCACCCGGACTTCTTGGCTGCCTCCGAGGAGAATGTGCTGCTCGATCGTGTCGACAGAACTGAGTGGCTCACGGACCTGTCCCGGCGTGTGCTGCACTTCGGCTACAAGTACGACTACGCCAACCGCAGCCTCGACGAAACGGCTCGCATTGGGCCATTGCCCGAGTGGCTGGCGCAGATGTCTCTCATGGTGCGTGATGCTGCATCTGAGGAAGCGAAGCGATTGCTCGACCCTCAGCGACCGTTCAAGCAAGCGATCATCAACGAGTACCTGCCTGGACAGGGCATCGCCCCCCACATCGACAGAGACTGCTTCGGCCCCGTTGTCGCAACCGTGAGCTTGGGCTCGGCGGTCAACATGGACTTCTGCTGCGATTCGACCGGCGACCAATACGTGCAGCGCTTGGCGCCACGCAGCCTTGTTCTCTTATGCGGCGATGCCCGCTCCAAGTGGCGCCACGGCATCGCGAAGCGGCAATCCGACACATGGAACGGCCAAAAGACCAAGCGTCAGCGACGCGTCTCGATCACGTTTCGCACCATCGCAGAAATCGGGGTCACCAACGGTGTCTACGACCTCGGTCACCGTTAGACCTAGTGCCGTGAGAGACAAGAATCTCGGATGTTTGGAACGGGGGCACGGTCGGTGAACGCATTCACGTCATACGTAAGCGAGCAGCTCAAGGCGTACGTCTATCTGTTGATCGACCCGCGCGACGGCGAGGTCTTCTATGTGGGCAAGGGAAACGGGAGCCGGGTGTTCGACCACGCCCTGGATGCTCTCGGCGACGAAGAAGCTGCGAGCGACAAGCTGGATCGGATCAGGGAGATTCATGCGGCAGGCCAAGAAGTCGAACATCAACTGCTGCGGTTCGGACTCACAGACCGAACCGCATTCGAGGTCGAAGCAGCGGCAATTCAGCTGCTGGGCATGGACGAACTGACCAACAAGGTCCAGGGCCATCACGTTTGGCTGCGGGGCCGAATGACCACTGATGTCGCAATATCGATTCTTGCTGCTCCCCAAGTGCCTGAAATCAAGGAGCGGGTGATTCTGTTCCGGATTCCCCGGCTCTGGTCACCGGAGATGTCCGCCGAGGAGTTGTACGAGGCAACTCAAGGCTGGTGGACGCTTGGGCCCCGCCGCAATGGCGCCGACTACGCCTTTGCCGTCAACCGGGGAGTCATCCGCGAGGTGTATCGGATTGACAGCTGGCGACAGCGACAGCGAGGCGACCGGGACTGGGAACATGACATCGGCAAATCCCGCAAACGGTGGGGCTTCAGCGGCGAGGTCGCCGACGAGCTCACGCACTACCGCAACACCAGCGTGCGGCACCTCTTCAAACAGGGCGAGTCCTCCCCCTTCAAGTACGTGAACTGCTGAGTTCGCCCTCCCACCTGGCTGGGCAGGAACCAGCAACACGCAAGCTGCGCTCATTCTGGCTCGACAAATTCTCCAACATCATCGAACACCTCCGCGACACAGCCGCTGCGTGACTGCTACGAGGCTGTGAGGTAGTCCGTATCGTCGCGAACGAGGTCGAAGTGGGTCTGGTTGAGATAGTGGTTCCAGAGATTTCGGTCCTTGACTCTCAGTGGTCCGGACGAATTCCCGGGAGAGCCCCAAGCTGCAGTCTCGATCCTCTTTGAGACACGCAGAGCATCCTCAAGAGCTGGTATCAGATCCGTGTCAGCGGAGGCGATGACCGCCACGTCGAAGAGATCGCTGCGGGCGCCGATGGAGATGTCGAGGGCCATCAGCACGTCCACCCCCTTTTCGCGCGCTGCCCAATATTCTGTACCGTCAGGATTCTTGGCCCGGTGGTATCTAAGTGGCCGAGTGAAGACCTCCACCCCTGGGGCTTGCCGCCAGCTGGAGACTTGCCTGTCATAAAATCGGCGGGCCTTTTCTCTGCTGCGTCCAGCGATGGGCTGGCCCCGGTACACCCGCACGCCGGCTAGAACCCGGTTGGGATCGCCCGGCCGACCGAGACTGCACAGCAGGTTCCCCAACTTGAGCGGATCAACGTGCCCCGCAGTCCGCGGCGGAGCCGGAACAACAGGCCAGAACATGTCGCGGGCGCAGTATTGGACATTCTGGTAATCGACGTAAACGACGACCCTTGTTCGAGGCATGGCTCCAAAAAAATAAACCCCCGCCACGCCCTGCGATGCAGGGCAGGCGGGGAAGAATAGGGCCAGCCTAGCTGAACTCTCCCCGCTCGCTATGAGTGAGAATTGCTCGGCTGGGCCGGCGAAAAAAATAGCCCCGCCATGCCCTGCGGAGCAGGCCAGGCGGGGAATACTGATGTCAGACTACCCGAGCGCATAGTCGATCGCAACGGCAATTGGGGACATCGCCAAGGCTACCGATGAGGCCGGGCTTGACGGGGCGTTCGTCCTCGCTGTGGTCGTTGCCCGGGGGTTCGGCACTCATCTCATCAGGCTATCTGCAAGAGCTGGTTCGCCTGATTCCCTCCGGCTAGACCAAGACCCCACCTCTTGATGGGAAATCCCTAAGAGCCGCCTATCGTGTTCTTGCATGGCCGACAAGCAGATCTTCGTGATTGCTGGCCCAAACGGTGCGGGAAAGACCACGTTTGCGATGAGGTATCTGCAAGGCGAAGTGCCCGGTCTGCACTTCGTCAATGCCGATCTGATTGCCGCTGGGTTGTCGCCGCTTGATCGCGGTACAGGCATGGAAGCCGCAGCCAGCCGGCTGATGCTGGCGGAACTCAACAGTCTGGCTACCCAAGGGCGCAGCTTCGCTTTCGAGACCACTCTGGCGGGCCGCGGCTACTTGAGGCGCATCGATCAGTGGCGACGCGACGGCTATCGAGTGGTGCTGGTGTTTCTGAGTCTTGGCAGCCCCGAGGATGCTGTGCGACGAGTAGCGCAGCGGGTTAAACAGGGGGGCCATCAAGTGCCTGAATATGTGGTTCGCAGGCGCTTCGACTCTGGATTGCGGAACTTGCGTGAGCACTACATGGGTAGGGCTAACGAGTGGAGAGCGTTGGACAACACCGGGCCGGTGCCGCTGATTGCCGAGCAAGGCATGAACTCAACGGGGTCAAGCGACATCGACCAAGAGGCCTTTATCGATCATCCTCCTGTCTTGAGCGGCGAAGAGTTGACCGAATCCATCTTGCGGTCGCTGCAGCTTGCCGCCAAGGACGCGCATCTTTTGGCGTACCAAACCGGGACCGGCGTGGTGACGCGGCGCAACGGCAAGGTAGCAGTCGTGCCTCCCGACCCAGCCCTGTACGAAGACCTCATCCCGCCCCCCTTCCAAGCGAGCGACTAGAGACAGGCGCAAGTCGTTCGCGGTTGGCGGGGAACTGGGAATATCGTTTGTCTCATGCTGTCGCCGTATGTGGTTGAACTCGAGGTTCAAGAGCCGTACAAGCTCTGGCTGCGATTCGACGACGGCACCACCGGCGTTGTCGATTTGTCGGACAGCGCGGTGCTCGGCGGCGTTTTTTCTGCATGGACAGACACAGACTTCTGGCGCTCTGCACATATCGTGGCCGATTCCGGCGCGGTGGCTTGGGGTGATGGCACCGCAGTCGACGTCTGCCCGCAAAGCCTCTACCTCGACGTCACCGGCCAATCCTTTGACGACTTGTCCTTTGAGACTTCCTCAGCCCTGGAATACTGAAAGTCCTATGGAGAGCTGGAGCGACACGGATCGGCAGCCGTCGTCATGAGATACGAGGAACACGAATCGCTTCTCGAAACGCTGAACATCCTCGCTGATGAGGCCACTATGAACGCCATTGCTGAAGCGGAGCGAGACATCGCTTCAGGCGATTTGGTCGAGCTCGACTGAGGGCCTCGCGGCGAAATTGGCGCGCCGCGTCGCCAATGACATGCACTAATCTCCACGGCGTACGCCCCTGCTAGCCTCTCCCGATTTCGGTGAAGCGAACTTGGGCACGGTGGCCGGGGGGTGGTGAGCTGGAGCTCAAGCCGCCACCCCCAGGGCCTTACCTTCTCCATCTACCCCACAGACGTCGCCTCGATCTGAACTCGTTCCACATTCTGCGGGTTGAAAATCCCACATTCTGCGGGTTGAAAGCCCCCTAAACTGTAGGCTGGTTGTCCAATAAGTTGTTGGATAGAATATCAGCAACTTGTAGGGTGAGATACCAGCAAACTGTAGGCTAGTACCAGTTGATCGGCCAGAAGGAGCGCCTGTGTCCAAAACGCTCACACCCAGAGGCTACATCCCACGCGTCAGCGACACCGCGATCCAAGAATTGCTCCGGGCCATGCCGGCAATAGTGATCGAAGGCCCCAAAGGGTGCGGCAAGACATGGAGCGGACGCAGATTTAGCCAAAGCGAGGTGCCATTCGACCAGGACCTCAACGCACGGCGTTCGGTGTCGACAACGCCAGGTTTCATTTTGGAGGGCAGCGAACCCCGCCTGCTCGACGAATGGCAGCTCGCAGATGAAGTCTGGAACCAGGTACGCCGCGCCTGCGACGAGGGGCACGCCAACGGCCGATTCATCCTTACCGGCTCTGCGACCCCGCCCGATGACATCACCAGGCACTCAGGTGCCGGCCGGATCGGACGCGTGCGGATGCGCACGATGTCGTTGCTGGAGACCGGCGAGAGCACCGGAGAAGCGCCCCTTGGCACACTGCTCAGCGGCGAGGCCATGGCCACCCACCGACCAGATGCCACTTTCAGAGACATCGTGGATGCGGTGTGCCGGGGTGGATGGCCCCGGCACCTCAACACACCAGTCAAGGATGCCCAACTCCTTCTTCGCAACTACCTCAATGAGATTGCTCGCACCGATATCTCCGCAGTAGACGGGATAGTCCGTGATCCCCAAGGCGTCCAAAGACTCTTGACGTCTATCGGCCGCAACATCGCCACTACCACGTCGTTCTCAAAGCTGGCAGTGGAAGCCTCTGGAGAAAGGAATCTGAATCGGACGACCGCCACAGAGTACATGCGATCTCTGGAACGTCTGTTCGTCGTTGAAGACCTGCCCCATTGGTTCACCCACCTGAGGTCGCGAGCCCGGTTGCGAAATTCGCCCAAGCGGCATTTTGTCGATCCCTCGCTGGCCGCAGCCGCCCTCCGTGCCACTCCCGATCGGCTTATCAGGGAGTTGGACGCCTTTGGATTCTTGTTTGAGTCGCTAGTTGTGCGAGATCTGCGCATCTACGGTCAGGCGAACGACGCTGACGTCTACCACTACCGCGACAGCGACAATTTGGAGGCCGACGCCATCATCGAGGCCCGGGACGGACGGTGGATCGCCGTCGAGGTCAAGCTCGGCGGCCAGCAGTGGATCGACGAGGCCGCCCAATCCCTGCTCCGCCTCAAGAACAAGGTGGACACCGACCGGGTGGGCGAGCCGGCCAAGCTGCTGATCATCACCGCCACCGGCTACGGCTACGACCGATCCGACGGCACAACCGTCCTCCCCATCACCGCCCTGGGCCCCTGACCTGAACCGCTAGTAGCGGGGGCGGGGGGAGATGGCTAGGGAGAGGGCTACGGCTAGTACTGCGGCTCCGGCGCCTAGGAGGTAGGAGTTGGCTAGGGAGGTGCCGGTGATGTCGGTGCCGATCACTATGACCATGGTCTGCATGCCGGTGGTCACGCCCACTTGGGTGAGGGTGCCCCGCATGCCGGAGGCCACGCCGTAGTCCTCGGGCTCCACGGCGTCGGAGGCGGTGGTGGTGAGCGACGGGAGCTGGATGCCGTGGCCGATGGCCACCACGAACAGCCCCGCCACCGTCCAGCCCAGCGAGGCCTGCCAGGCCGACAGGGCGAAGAACACCATGCCCACCGCGAGCAGCGACGATCCCACCACCGGGGTCATCCGGGCCCCCAGGCGGGGGTGGATGTAGCCGCCGGCGAAGGCGCACGAGCTGAACGTGATCGGCCGCACCGCCAACAGCAGCGTGGCCGCCCCGAGGCCCCAGCCCAGCCGCTCGGTGAACAGGAACGGGGTGATCACCAGACCGCCCATGAACGAGAAGTTGGCCAAGGTCACCACCCAGATGGGGATGCTGAAGTTGCGCTTTCGCAGGTAGTCCATGCTGATGATGGGTTCGGGCACCCGCTGTTCGATGCGGGCGAACGCGGCCAATAGCACCACCCCGCCGGCCATGAGGACGATGCTCACCGAGGTGCCCACCCCGTCGTTGCCCAACAGCGTGAGCCCCACCAGCACCAGCGCCACCCCGGCCGACAGCGTGAGGCCGCCCCAGTAGTCGATGGACACCTCCAGGCCGCCGCCCATGGGCCGCACCACCGCGGCGCTGGTTACCAGGCCAACCACGGCGATCACCCCGAAGAAGGCGAACACCCACCGCCAGCCGAACTGCTCCACGATCTGCCCGCCCACGATCAGCCCGATAGCCGGCGCCCCTGACAGGGCCGACTGGTACCAGCCGATGGCCCTCGAGCGGGTGGAGATGGGGAACGCCAACAGCACCATGGCGGTGCCCGCGGCGGTGGCCACCCCGTTGGCCACCCCGGCCGCCACCCGGAACCCGATGAGGCTCTCGATGTTCCAGGCCAGCCCGCTGAGCGGCGTCACCACCACCAGCATCACCGCCGCGGCGAGGAAGGCCCGGCGGTGGCCGTAGATGTCGCCAAACTTGCCCCCCAGCGACGTGGACACCGCCGAGGCCAAGATGGCCCCGGTCACCGTCCAGCTGGCGGCACCGGTTCCGGTGTCTAGATCTCGGGCGATGTCGCCCACGGCCACCGCGATCACCGTCAGGCTCATGCTCACCCCGAACTGCACGGGGACGATGGCCGCCATCAGGCGGAACCGGTAGCGGTCGTCGAAGCCGACCGCGGCGGTGCTCAGGGCGTCACGCCGAGCTCAAGCCGACAGCGCGGCGGTCACCGCGGCGGCCGCGGTCTCCTGGGCGGCCACCGCGCCGGGGATGGCCAGGGTCATGCCGAAAAAGCCGTGGAACATGCCGTCGTAGCGGTGCACCTCACAGGCCACCCCGGCCTCCTGAAGCGCAGCGCCGTAGGCCTCGCCCTCGTCGCGCAGCGGGTCGTACTCGGCGGTGATCACACACGCCGGGGGCAGCCCGCTGAGGCTGTCGGCCTTGATGGGCGAGGCATAGGGGTTGTCGCGGTCGGCCACATCGGCGTACTGGTCGTAGAACCAGTCCATCGACTCCTTGGTGAGGAAATAGTCGAAGCCGTTCTCGGTCTGCGACGGCCAGGCGTTGGAGTCCATGTCGCAGCACGGATACACGAGCAGCTGATGGGCGATGGCCGGGCCGCCCCGGTCGCGGGCCATCTGGGCCACCACTGCGGCCAGGTTGCCCCCGGCGCTGTCGCCGGCCACCCCCAGCCGGGTGGCATCGGCGCCGATGTCGGCCGCATTGTCGGCCACCCACTGGGTGGCGGCGTAGCAGTCCTCGGCCGCCGCCGGGAACTTGGCCTCGGGGGCGAGGCGGTAGTCCACCGACACGAACACCATGCCGGTGCGGTTCACCATCTCGCGCACCTGGCCGTCGTGGCTGTCGATGCCGCCGATCACCCAGCCCCCGCCGTGGAAGAACACCACCACCGGGCGGGCCTCATTTGTGACCTCGGCCCAGTAGATGCGGATGGGCAGGTCGGTGCCGTCGGGGCCGGGGATCACCCGGTCTTCGGTGCGGGCCACGTCCTCCACCGGCATGTCGCCGAGCTGCATGCGGTTGCGCAGCTCCACCGCGGTCATCGAGGCGATGCCCGCAAAGCTCACGCCGCTTTCTTCCATCATGTCCATAACGGCCTTGGCGGCCGGATCTAGTGCCATGGCCCGCACACTAACCGAGCCCAATGCGCCCGCTTGGGGTCGCGCCGTTTACCATCGGCCCCGGAACTGCGCCGCACACACAAGGGGATTGGCATGGAGTTTGCGATGTTCTACGAGATTCCGGTGGCCCGGCCCTGGACTCGTGAGAGTGAGTACAAAGCCTACCAGAACACCATCGAACAAGCCGTTCTGGGCGACAAGATGGGCTTCCACTCGTTCTGGACAGTGGAGCACCACTTCTTGGAGGAATACTCCCACTGCTCCAACCCCGAGGTGCTGTACGGCCACATTGCGGCGCTCACCGAGAACCTGCGGATCGGCTATGGCGTGCGGCTTCTGCCCAAGCCCTACAACCACCCGGTGCGCACGGCGGAGTCGGTGGCGGTGCTGGATCTCATCAGCAACGGGCGGGTGGAGTTCGGCACCGGCCGCTCGTCCACCCGGGCCGAGCTGGAGGGCTTCAACATCCACCCCGACGAGACCCGGGCCCAGTGGGATGAGGCGCTTCGCCACATCGTGGGCTGCTGGACCAACGAAGAGTACGAGTTCGAGGGCGACTACTGGTCGATGCCCAAGCGCCGGGTGCTGCCCAAGCCCCGCCAGGATCCCCACCCGCCCATCTGGGGGGCCACCAGCTCAGTGCCGGGCCACTACGAGATCGGCAAGCGGGGCATCGGGCTGTGCTCGTTCACCGTGGGCCAGCCGCCCGAAGACCTGGCCGAGCGGCTCGAGGCCTTCCGCAAGGGCCACGCCGACTGCGACCAGCCGGTGGGCGCGTTCCGCAACGAGCGGGCCGCCACCTTCACCATGGTGCACTGCAACGAGACCAACGAGAAGGCCCGGGCCGCCGCCGAGGAGTCGTTCGTGTGGTATCCGGGCTACGGGGGCGGGCTCATCGCCTCGGTGGCCGACTACCTGGCCGACCTGGAGGTGGCCGAGCTGGGCTCCTACGAGTACACCGGCGATGCGGCCAAGAGCCGCGACGAGGGCCTATTGGGCCAGATCACCATGGACTACATCTGGGAGTCGGGCGCCGCGGTGATTGGCGACCCCGACCGGTGCGTGGAGATCGCCAAGCGCTACGAGGCGGTGGGCTGCGATCTGCTGTTCTGCCTGTTCAACCCGTACAAGATGGCCCATGAGGATGTGATGACCTCCATCGAGCTCATGGGCAAATACGTGATCCCCGAGTTCAAGAACTGACGCTGGCTGGTGAAACTGCCAACCGATTTCAAGAAGAGCTAGTCAAAGACTGACTGGAGGCGGCCATGGCCTTGCTCAACATCCGCTACGACTTCCGCTGCCCGGACATCTGCCCGGTGCCGGTGGAGGAGCTGTACCACGCCGCCATCGAGCAGGCGGTGTGGGCCGAAGACTTGGGCTTCGTGTCGGTCACGCTGTCGGAGCACCACGGCTCCGACGACGGCTACCTGCCCTCGCTGGTGGCACTGGCCTCGGCCATCGCCGCTCGCACCGAGAACATCCACATCATGCTGGCCGCGCTCATTGCCCCGATGCACGACCCGCTGCGGATCGCCGAAGACCTGGCCGTGCTGGATCGGATCAGCAAGGGCCGCATCAGCGTGACGGTGGCCGGGGGATATGTGCCCTCGGAGTTCGAGATGTTCGGGCACTCCACCGGCGACCGGGTGCGCCTGACCGTGGAGATGGTGGAGACCCTCAAGGCGGCGTGGACCGGCGAGCCATTCGAGTTCCGGGGCCGCACCGTGCGGGTGACCCCCACCCCCTATCAGGATCCCCGGCCGGCCATCTGGCTGGGCGGCAGCGGGGAGCCGGCGGCCCGCAGGGCGGCCCGCATCGCCGATGGGTTCCTTCCCACCATGCCCGAGTTCTGGGACTTCTACCGCGACGAGGTGATCAGGCTCGGCGGTGACGACCCCGGCCCGGCCACCTCCGGCGGCGTCGGCTACCTGCACATCACCCACGACCCCGACGCCACCTGGGCCCAAGTCGCCCCCCACGCCCTCCACGAGATGAACGCCTACGGCCAATGGGCGGCAGAATCCGGCGCCGCCACCGGCTATGAGCCCGTCAACGACGCCGACGCCCTGCGGGCCATGGGAATGCACCACCTCATCTCCCCCGCCGAGGCCATCGACATGATCAATGCCATGGGCGACTTCGACGCCCTAATGTTCCACCCCCTAATGGGCGGCCTAGACCCCGCCCTATCCTGGGAAAACCTCCGCCTCTTCGAAACCGAAGTCCTCCCCCACCTCTGAGCGTCGAACCGCTGTCAGAAAACGGCGCAGTCGCTCGCCGGCGCCCAGCGCTCTTCAGAAATGAAGGCGAGTTCTTCGGCAGTGAGAGGACTCTTCTCGTACACAAGAGCATCACGCTGCGCAGCCAACACATTTAGGTGCCGACGCAACGCCTCGCGGATCATTTCGGACTGAGAGATCCCCAGATAAACCGACATCTCCCTTACTCTCTCCGCAACTTCAGGCTCCACCCGAAAGCTCAGCATCGTCACACAGAGAACCTATCTTGAACGACTGGCTATCCAGCCGAATCACCCCTCGGAGGGGACTTCGTAGCGGTCGGTATAGGGGGCGAACTGGTGGCGGACTTCTTCGGCTGAGAGGCCGAATTGGTCGAGGGTGTAGCGGTGGCGGCCGAAGCGGTCTTGGGGGTTTTCCTCCATCCAGGCGGTCATTCTGCGTCGTCCGAGGTCGTCTAGCTCCATGTTGAAGTGGCGGTAGATGCGCTCTACTGAGCCGACCGGGTCGTCCATCAGCTCGGCGTACTGGAGATCGAACACGGTGTCGTCTGAGCCGCGTTGGTCGCGGAACTCGGTGCCGGCCTTGATGCCGTGCAAACACTTGTCCTTCCAGATGCGGCCCACTGCGTTGAAGTCCACCTTGTCGGTGTTGGTGGCGTGGAGGGTGCAGTTGAGGCTGGCCACCGAACCGACCACTTTGAGCGGGTCGCGATGGGTCCACACCACCCGGGCGTCGGGGTACACGGCATACAACGCGTTTAGGTGCCACATGTGGCCGGGTGTCTTCAACGACCACCGGTGGGTCGGGATGCCCGATTGCAGCACCTGCAAGCAAAGGCGGTGGAACTGGTAGGCGGGCACCATGTCGCAGGTCTCGAACCAGGCGCCGTAGGTGTTGAACGTGCCCTGGGTCTCGAAGTGGATCGACTTGAACTCGCCCCCCAAAAGCGTCACGCACTCGGTGGGCAGCGTGGCCGCCATCGGGTGCATGGCCTGCACTTTGGGAGCCAGCTTGGCCAACTGGCCCGAGCCCTTCACCGATTCGGCAATGCGGGGGTCTTCCCGGTGATTCGACAGCGTGGGCGGCGGGGCCACCACACCGCCCTCCCAGCCCAACAGCGACCGGTTAGCCGGGTCGAGATCCAGCAGATTGCTGAGCAGCGTGGTGCCGGTGCGGGGCAGGCCGGTTACCACGATCGGAGCAGTCACCTGCTCTTTGGCCACCTCAGGGTGCTGGTTGGCCCAGTCCACCACCCGCAACCGCATCTGAAGCGTGGAGTCGATCAGACCTCCCAGGATCATCCGGCCCAACTGGCTCGGATTGCCCTCGTCGTTGATCGAGTCCACCAAGATCTCGAATCCCTCTTGCCAGCCGTCGGGGCCGAAGTCGTCGAGCTTGGCCGACTCCTGGGCCTTGCTCACCAGAGCATCGGCGTTGAACCGACCGTGCCCAGGTCGGATGCGGCGAATGGTGCGGCCATAGCTGTTCATCGCCCTCACTACCCTGGGAAGAGACGATTTGTCAGTGGCCCGGACGTCTCGCTTGGCATCGCTCATGGTGGCGTAGGGTAACGCCCCAATGCCGAGCGACTATCCCCCAGAGCACCACATTCTGCGCGATCTAAAGCTGGAGAGCGAGCGGCCTGAGCGGGGCCGGGCACTCAGCTATGCCCCACTCTGCCCTGCGGTGCTGACCCCGTCCGGCGCTGCCCGCCTCGGACTCGTCGGTACTGTGGCCGATGCATCAGGAGCGCTGACAGCCCTCATCGAGGCCCTCCCCAACCGAATTGCCACGCAAGATTTGTCGTACTCCGCATCGGGATTCGCTCGCCAAGGACCGCTCATCGCCTCGACTCGGTTGCTGCGGACCGGCCAGAGCCTGATAACCGTGGCTACCACCTTGGCCGACGGCTGCGGCAACGACGACCCCGATCAGGCTGAGCCCATCGGACAAGCGATTATGTCGTTCGCTCTGATTCCCTACCGGGAGGGCAACGCCGATCTGTCCCACTTGGAGGCCGAGTCGATGGAGCGGCGCACAATGGCACTTCCCTCGTCTGGATTCAAAGACGCATCGCTGTGGGAGGCCCTCCAGTTGGAGGTGGTCGACGCCGCGGCAGGAGTGGTGCAGATACCCATGACCGACTACGTGCGCAACAGCTTCGGCACCATCAACGGCGGCGTGATGATCATGGCCGCAGAAGCCGCCGCCGAGGTTGCCGCCCAAGAGGCGCTCGGCGCACCGGTGGCCGCCATGAGCCTCAACTACCGCTTCTTAGACCAAACCCGCATCGGCCCCGCCCAAACCCAAACCACGCTGATGCGCCACGGCAACCAGGGCGCAGTGGCCGTCGTCAGGCTGATCGACACCCAGCGCGACCGCCACCTCGCCGGCTACGCCGTAATCCAACTCGCCGCGCTCTAGTAGTTCAGGCGGTGCCGGTGGCGAGGGCTTCGCCTATGCGTAGGAGTTGGGCGGTGGAGCCGCCCAGCGAGAGCTCGAGGTGCTTGGCCCACACGTAGTAGCGCCACAGGGGGTAGTCGCGGTCGACGCCCATGCCGCCGTGGAGGTGCTGGGCGGCGTTGGCCACTCGCTGACCGCCGTCGGCGGCCCAGTACTTGGCCACTGCCACTTCGGTGGATGCCTCCAACCCCTGGTCGAGGCGCCAGCAGGCTTGCAGGGCGGTGAGGCGGATGGCCTCGGTGTCTATGTAGGCGTCGCCCACCCTCTGGCCGACGGCCTGGAAGGTGGCGATGGGCCGGCCGAACTGCTCCCGCTCGCTGGTGTAGGCCGCGGTCAACCTCAGGGCCTCGCTCACCACCCCCACGGCCACCGCGCTCAGCGCGGCGGTACACCGCTGCACCAGCCAGTCCACGGCCTCTGCGCCGGTACCCAGCCGATCGGCGGGCGCATCAGCCAGCACCACCTTCCCTTCGACCAGTCCCGATGTGGCCTCCTGGGGCACAACCTCCACCGATGGGGCGGTGTTGTGTACCAAGAACAGCCCGACGCCGTGGTTCGTGGTTGCGGGAACCAAAAAGCAGTCGGCCTGATCGGCGAACGGGACCATCTCCTTGGTGCCGCTCACCGTCCAGCTATCGCCTGTCGCCACCGCCGTCGCAGACGGCTCGGCGGGATCGCGGCCCGGCTCTACCAACGCCGGCGACACCAGCGCCGATCCGGTGGCCATCTCTGCCAGCAAATCCTCGTCGGGGTCGAACTCGGCCACCGCCATCGCCGCCACCGGCGCCAGAAACGGCACCCGGGCGGTGGTGCGCCCGATCTCCTCCAACATCAGGCAGGTGGCCAGAAATCCCAACCCGCCCCCGCCGCACTCCTCGGGCAACGACACACCCACCAGCCCGGCATCGCACAACTCCCCCCACACGTAGTCGTCGTGGGTCAAGCCATCGGCCTCCAAATGCTTGTGCCGCTTCGGGGTCGACAAGTCGCCCAAGATCTGGCGGCTCAGATCGGCAACCGCCTGCTCCTGCTCAGAAAAGGAGAAATCCACCGGCCAAGTGTGGCACCCCTCTGACCGAGGGGCGCATTTGAGCAAAAATGGCGGCTCTGTCTCTTAGTCGCACCCTGAGGATCGCATTCTGGCTGCTGGCTGCCATAGCTCTGTTGGCCGCCTGCGGCTCCGACGCGCCCCAGTCCCTAACAACCCCGGTGGCTACCCCATCACCCGGGGCACCTGCTTCGACTGCTCCCACGGCTCAATCGACAGCTAGCCACTCTGAGGAGCCAACCACCGCTGAGCGCACTCCTGCCCCTGAGTCCCCGCCCCCCTCTCCCACCCCGGTCAGCACATCAGCCCCCGTGGGTCCCACATCCCAACCGACAGACGTCCAGCCCACCGCCCGGCCAACCGACCAGCCTTCGACCCCAATCCCAGAGCGCACCATCCCCGCAACTGCGGAACCCTCCGCGGCCGCTTCACCGTCCCCCGCTTGGTCGGGAACGCTCACCTACCAGGTGGTGGCCTCCCATCCCCACGACACCACGGCGTTCACTCAAGGGCTGCTTTGGTTCGAAGGCCTGGTGTATGAGAGCACCGGGTTACGAGGGCAGTCGGTGCTGCGAGTGGTGGATTTGCCCACCGGCCGTGTACTTCAGGAGACCGCCGCCGATCCCCGGCACTTCGGGGAGGGCTTGGCCCTGGTTGGCGATCAGCTCATCTGGCTTACTTGGCAGGCGGGAACCGCCACGGTCCACCACAAAGACACGTTTGAGCAGACCGGCAGTTTCACCTACTCCGGCGAGGGCTGGGGGCTGTGCCACGACGGCGCCCGGCTGGTGATGAGCGACGGGTCGAACACGCTCACCTTCCGCCACCCCACCACGTTCCAGGTGATGGGCACGGTTCTCGTCACCCGGGCCGACGGCAGCCCGGTGAACCGGCTCAATGAACTGGAGTGCGTCGGTGACGACGTGTGGGCCAACGTCTGGCTCACCGATCGGATAGTGGTGATCGACCCCGACACCGGGGCGGTCATCGCCGAGGCCGACATGGCCGGGATCATCAACCCCCACCCGGCGTTGACCGACAGCAACGATGTTCTCAACGGCATCGCCTATCGACCCGACACCGGGACGTTCCTCATCACCGGCAAGCGCTGGCCCACCATCTTCGAGGTCCGCTTTGAGTGACGCACCGCTGGTCGCCGGTGTGGATGCGGCCAAGGGCGGATGGGTTATGGCCACCACCGCCACCACTCCCGGCTCCCCGGTGGCGTTCTCGGTGTGGCCGTCGTTCGCCGACGTATGGGCCGAAGCACGGTCCCAAAGGCTGGTGGCCGTTGGCGTCGACATGCCCATCGGACTGCCAGGTCAAGACCTGCGCCGCTCCGACATTGAGGCCCGAGAGCTCCTCGGCCCCCGCCGCTCCTCGCTGTTCTGGACTCCGCCGCTGGGCGCGCTCGACGCCGCCGACCACGCCGAGGCCAATCGGCTGTCAAGAGAGGGCACCAGCCGGGGCCTGTCCATCCAGGCATTCCACTTGCTGCCCAAAGTGCGGGAAGTGCGAGCCGTGCTGATCCCAGAAGACCTCGCCCCTCACGCAAAGCCCCAGGCCGCAGAAGTCCACCCCGAGACCAGCTTCGCCGTGCTGGCTGGTGAGCCCATGTTGGTGTCCAAGCGCCAAGCGGCCGGACAGGCTGAGCGCATGGCTGCGCTGGCACCGGAATTCGACAACCTGCGCGCAGCTCCCCCATCCCTTCCGGGCGCGACCCCAGACGACTTGCTCGACGCCGCGGCCGCCGCCTGGACCGCCCGGCGCATGGCCGCCAGCGCAGCACTGATCCTGGGGCGAGGAGAACTCGACGCCACCGGCTACCCGATGGCCATCTGGGCCTGACTCCTACTTGAGCTCCGTATAGCCCGGGGTCTCCAAATGGGGGGTCTTCAGATACACCTTGGCCTCGGGCGACCCCTGGAAGCGGCCGTGGCTCCAGCGCACCTCCACATGCCCGTCCACGTGTACGGGGGTGCCGGTGGCCTTGACAATCAGATCGCCCCGCCAGCGCACCACCGGCTGCACCCGGGCCTCGGGCCACACGTCGAACGACTTGAATGCGAACCGCTGGCGGAAATCCCACGGGGTGTCCACCCGATAGCGCACTGGTCGGCGGCGGTGATCGGTGCCCAACACGAAGTAGGGCGCAGGTTGAAGCCGCAGCAGCCGCCAGAGGGCCTCCTCCCTCTGGGTCGCTCGATTTCCGAGCGCCTTCAGCCACCGCTCGGCGGAGGCGTGCGACACCGCCACCGAGAACCAGTGGGCCGGCTCAGCCAACGACTCCGGCCACCGACGAGAGAACGGCCGCTTGAGGCGTTTGTGCTGGTCGGCGCTCAAGTCGGTCACCCTCGACGGCAGGTCGTCGAATCCGTCTTCATGGCCGATGAGATATTCCCGGGCTGCCCGATACAGGCTCTGGTACTCCTCAGCAGCCACCTCGGCATACCAATCCTTCGCCTTCGGCGGTCTCATCACCAGCAGCCGATCGAACAGGTGCCCCGGCGACACGTTGTGCAGCAGCCTCGACCCGTACTTGCAGCTCACCAGATACACATGGTCGATCCGCAGATCAGCCGGCGTCTGCTCATAGGAGGGCGCCTGGTGCGGCCCCTTCCACTCCACCCGCTTCGGCTGCCGATCCCGCAGGCCGTCTTCCGCGGCGGCAAACGCCACGCCGTTGGCCCAGGCTTCCTCAAACTGCAACAGGTGCTTGCCGTCGGCCCGAGCGGCGATGAGCTTGTCGTAGTGCCGGTGTTCCACCCCCACCATCGCCTCCGGCCGAGCCGCCAGCGCCTCGTCCACCGACGCCAAACCCAGCATCCCCAACCCGGTGACGATCTCGGTTATCTCGGTGCGAAGCGAAGCCATCCCCGCCCATCTTGGCCGCTGGGCCGCACCGGTGCATGGAGTTCAGCCGGAAAGCAGGCGCTGACGAGGAAGAAGGCACCCAAGATGCAAAACCGCATCCGATGATGGCATCCTTATGGGGTTCCCCCGAGCCCACCACGGAGCACGATGACGTTCAAAAAAGGTGACAAGGTTGTCTACCCCCACCACGGAGCAGCCACCGTGGTCAAAAAGGAAATGAAAGAGGCCTTCGGGGAGAAAACCGAATACCTGGTATTGCGCATGGCCCACGGTGAGATGGTGCTGTCGGTGCCCGTCGCCAAGGCCGAAGAGGTGGGGATGCGCTGGCCCATCTCCACCGAGGACGTGGAAGACCTGTTCGAGGTGCTCCGCAAGCGGGATGTGCGGGAGCCGGCCAACTGGAGCCGCCGGTTCAAGAACCACCAGGAGAAGCTCAAGTCGGGCGACGTCTACCAGGTGGCCGAGGTGGTGCGGAACCTGGCCCTGCGGGACCAGAACAAGGGCCTGTCCGCCGGCGAGAAGAGCCTGTTCACCAAGGCCCGCAACGTGCTGGTGTCGGAGCTCAGCTTCTCGTTGAACGTGTCCGAAGACGAGGCCCTCGAACGGGTGGAGCAAGCCCTGTCCTGATCCCCCAATCGGGAAAAACAAGCTTCTCTCGCCCACCCCGCCGACGAGTACGCTGGCGCAAGACCACAAACACGGGCTGTGGCGCAGCTTGGTCAGCGCACCTGCTTTGGGAGCAGGGGGTCGCCGGTTCAAATCCGGCCAGCCCGACACTGGTAACACGACGCTGGCGACACGAAAGCCGGCAAAACCAGACCACCTAGAATGCGGCCATGTCCGCCGCCCCCCGCTTCTTCGATGAGGCTGTCGATGAGGAGGGGCGGACTCGGGATCATTATCGGCCGGTGCAGGAGTGGTTCGACCGGTTGACGTTGGAGCAGGTGAAGGCGCTGGAGGAGCAGCGCAACGAGTCTTTCCGCCGCCAGGGGATCACCTTCACGGTGTACGGGGGCGACGAGGGCACCGAGCGCACATGGCCCATGGACCTGTTCCCCCGGGTGATCGACGCCGAGGAGTGGGCCTTGCTGGAGCGGGGGCTGATCCAGCGGGTCACCGCCCTGAATCGCTTCCTCGACGACATCTACGCCGGCGAGCAGGCCATCGTCCACGACGGCATCGTGCCCCGCCGGCTCATCACCTCGTGTACCGGCTTCGAGCGGGAGGCCATGAACGTGGCGGTGCCCATGGGGGCTCGCTGCCTGGTGGCCGGCATCGACTTGGTGCGCGACGGCGACGGCGCCTACCGGGTGCTGGAAGACAACCTGCGCAACCCCAGCGGCATCTCCTATGTGATCGAGAACCGCGCCGCCATGACCAAGCTGCTCCCCGCCGCCTTCTCCGATCTGGCGGTTCGCTCGGTAGACCACTACGGGCGCTCGCTGCTGCGGGCCCTGCGGTCCATCGCCCCGCCGGCCTGCGGGGACGACCCCACCGTGGCGGTGCTCACTCCCGGCATCTTCAACTCGGCCTACTTCGAGCACGCCTTTCTGGCCCGCAGCATGGGGGTGGAGCTGGTGGAGGGGCGCGATCTGGTGGTGGACGACCATGTCGTGGCCATGCGCACCACCCGGGGCCTGGAGCGGGTGGACGTGATCTACCGCCGCATCGACGACGCCTTCTTGGATCCGGTGGTGTTCAACCCCCAGTCCACCCTGGGGGTGCCCGGCCTGATGGCCGCCGCCCGGGCCGGCACGGTGTCGATTGCCAACTCGGTGGGCAACGGGGTGGGCGACGACAAGGCGGTATACGCCTACGTGCCCGACATGATCCGCTACTACCTGGGCGAGGAGACGATCATCCCCAACGCCGACACCTACCTGCTGTGGGAGGAAGACCAGCGGGCCGAGGTGCTGGAGCGGATCGACCAGCTCGTGGTGAAGCCAGTGGCCGAGTCGGGGGGATACGGCATCGTGATCGGCCCCAAGGCCACCGACGCCGAGCTGGCCGAGGCCCGCCAGAAGATCCTCGACGACCCTCGCAATTGGATCGCCCAAGAGGTGGTGAACCTGTCCCGGCTTCCGGCGTGGGCCAGCGATCACTTCGCCCCCCGCCACATCGACCTGCGCCCATTCGTGTTGAGCGGCGAGCAGGTGGAGGTGATCCCCGGCGGGCTCACCCGAGTAGCCCTGCGGGAGGGATCGCTCATCGTCAACAGCTCCCAGGGCGGCGGCTCCAAAGACACGTGGGTGCTGGGCAGCCCCGACCACAACGACCCGGAAGTGCTGGGCAACCCCGACCAGAGCGGAGCGGAGGCGCAAAGCTGATGCTGGCCCGCCACGCTGAGGACATGTTCTGGGCCGGCCGCTACTTGGAGCGCGCCGAGGACACCGCCCGTATGGTGCGGGCCACCCTGCTCAGCACGGTGGCCGAGCCCCCGGCCCAGGCCATCGACCGGATGCAGAACCTGATCAGCACCCTGCGACTGGAAGTGCCCGCCCCCGCCGAAGACGTGGAAACCATGGCTGAGCGCCTGACGCCGTCCCCGCCGATGCTGCGGAGCGAGGCCGGGCTGGGCATCGATGTGCAGGCTGCCGCCACCCGATTGGTGGTGGCCCCCACCATGGCCGGGTCGGTGGCGTTTTGCATCGGCCGCACCAGGGAGAACTTCCGATCCCTGCGAGACCAGATCCCATCGGAGCTGTGGGAGCAGATCAACGAATTCCACCTGCGGCTCCGACAGGAGGACTTTCCCGCGGCCATGGAGCAAGACCCGTTCCAAACCCTCGACTTCATCCGGGTGAGCTGCCAGTCGCTCACCGGCGTCATCAGCTCGTCGATGGCCCAGGGCGAGGGCTACCGGTTCCTGGTGCTGGGCCAGATGCTGGAGCGGGCACTGATGACCTGCCGCCTGATCAGCGTCCGCTACCCCGAGCACGACGGATCGTCTTACGACGAGATGGCCCTCACCCTCCGGTCGGTGTCGGCCCTGGAGGCCTACCAGCGGGCCAGCCAGTCGTCCCCGCTGGGCTCCGATGTGGCCCGGTTCCTCATGGTGAACGATTCATTCCCCCGGTCGGTGCTCTATTGCCTGCGATTGAGCGAGACCCAGGTGGAAGCACTGGCCTCCAACGGCCGGCCACCGCCCCTCCAACGTCTGGGGCAGCTCCGCTCCGAGCTGGAATACACCGACTTCGACACCATGGTGGCCGACCTGCCCAGTCATCTATCCGCCCTCGAAGCCGGAGTGCGGAACGTGGCCGATCTGGTGAGCGGCCACTTCTTCCGCAACGCCGAGGCCTTCGATCTCCACAGCCAGGCCATCACACCGGGAGTGTCGTCGTGAGGCTGGACATCTCCTACCGCACTCGATTCGCGTTCGACGCTCCGGTGCGGGAGTCCCAGAACGAGATGCGAGCCTGTCCGGTGTCCGATGAGCGCCAGCAGCTTCTGAGCTACCGGGTGATTGTGGAGCCGTCGGCCAGGATGCTGTCGTTCACCGACTACTGGGGCACTCGGGTAGACCACTTCGGCGTCACCGATACCCACAACGCGCTCGAGGTCACCGCGGAGGCCTCGGTCGAGACCCAAGACCCGCCGCCAGTCTCCACCGGCCCGCCATTGGAGACGCTGAAGGAAGCGGAATTTCGAGACGAACACGAAGAGTTCCTCAAGCGCAGCCCCCACACCGACTGGAACGACGACCTAGCCCAGGCCGCCCGCAGCCTGGCTGAGGCCAACGGCCAGGATGTGGCGGGCGTGGCGATGGAGATCCATAAGTTCGTGGGCGACAAGCTCTCCTATGAGCCCGGTGCCACCGAGATCGGCGAGCCCATTGCCGATATCGCGGCCAAGGGAGCCGGCGTTTGCCAGGATTACGCCCACTTGGCCGTGGCCCTGTGCCGGAGCATCGGAATCCCGGCCCGCTATGTTTCGGGCTACCTGTTCTCCAGCGACGACCGCACCGGCAGCATCGACGGCGATCTGGTGAGAGTGCAGACCCACGCCTGGTTCGAAGCGGCCATCCCCGGGCTGGGCTGGCTGCCGCTCGACCCCACCAACGGCCTCATCGTGGGCCGCCAGCACGTCAAGATCGGCCACGGCCGCGACTACGACGATGTACCTCCCCTTCGGGGCGTCTACTCCGGCCCGGGCACGCCAACGGTGGATGCGTCAGTGGAAATCCGCCGCATGGACCCGGCCCGCCCACCGTCCACGCCGATGCAGCCCTCGCTCCTGCGGACCGTGCAAGCCCCCCGCACCCGACAACAACACCAGCAACAACAGCAGTAAGAGGAGAGGGAGCGTCAGCGGTCGAGCCAAGTCTCAGCCAAGAACACCCGCCCTAGGAACACCTTGGGGTGTTCTCCCCCGCCGGGGATCGTGAGGTTGTCTATGCCGTTCACGTGGTCTTGGGCGGCGATCAGCCACCGCGAGTGGTAGAGCCAGATGTTGTAGACGCCGTCGGCAAACGCCCGATTAATCTCCTCGGCAAGCTCTCGCTGTCGCTCCTCGTCGTCGGTGGTTATGGCCTCATCGAGCGCCGCGTCGATCCGAGGGTCGGCGACGCGTCCGAAGTTGATGGCCGGAACCGGTAGTGGATAGCTGTAGCCGCTATGCCACCAGAACCGCTCCATGGCCAGGCTGTACCCGCTGTGGTTGACCGCCACAAACGTGGAGAAGTTCCCGAAGACCGCGGAGGTAACCGCCTCGGTCTGGAGCATCTGGTTGATGCTCACATCCAGCCCGCACTCACCCCACATCTGCACGAGCAGTTCGGCTTGCAGAAGGTCCAGCGTGGTGATCGTGGTGGTGATCTCAAAGCTGGGCGCGCCCAATCGCTCGAATACAGCCCGACCGGCATCAGGGTCGTAATCGGGAAATCCGGAATCCTCGAGATAGCCGGGCGTACCGGGAGAGAACGGCCCGGTGGCCGGAAGCTGCCCATCCCAAAGAACGGTATTGAGAGTCTGCCGGTCGGTGCACTGGGCCAGTGCTTGGCGAATCTCCTGGTTGTCGAACGGTGGTCTCGCGGTGTTCATCAACACCGAAGTGGTGGCCGTGTACTGCCCGCCCTGCCAGTAGGTCTTGAACCCCTCGTTGTACTCCTGCACCCTCCTTCCCCCGTTGTCGACGCTGGCATCCACATCGCCGGCCCGAAGGGTGTTGTACCGGGCCTCATCGTCTTCGAAGGGGCGGAACTCGATGGCGTCAAGGTAGGGAAGCTGCCGCCCCTCAGCATCGGTGCGCCAGTAGTTCGGATTGCGCACCAGACGGGTCACTTCATGCTCAACCCACTCCTCCAGCATGAACGGACCCGTGCCGATCGGGTTGCGGGCACTGTCGGTGCCGAGGTCGTACATGGCCGGCGACCCCAGAAAGCCCCCCGCGCTGGTGAAGCCCAAGGGGAAGTCGACGAACGTCTTTCCCAGGGTGACCTTCACGGTCAAGTCGTCGATCGCCTCGAAGCTCTGTATCTCGGCTTCTTCGATGGCCAGCCGTGACAACGTGGCATTCCCCAACTCCTCCATATGGCGAATAAGGGCGGCCGAGTTCACCGGCAGTCCATCGTGGAACGTGATGCCCGGACGCAGCGTGAACGTCCACTCGGTGTAGTCGTCGTTGGACGAGAAGCTCTCCAACAAGAACGGAATCGCCTGGCCATCGGTGCCTTCGATAACCAGGGGATCGTAGAGCTGCCGCAGCACGATGTGCCCCGACGTCGCCGCCGACGTGGTGATCGGGTTCCATCCCCCCGTGGTTTCCGACTCCAGGGCGAACACCAGCGTGCCGCCATAGATCTCGTCGGGCTCTGATGGGAGTGGCTCCTCGTCCGGCAGCGTCGGGGCCGCTGTGGGCTCAGGAGACACCTCGTCGGCGTCGCGGCTCTCTTGATCGACGGGTTGGCTGTCGCCGCGCTCCTCGTCTTGGCCGTCTTCCAAGTCTTGGGACGGCGCCGATGTTGCGGGGGGCGAGACGCCGTCGCCGGTGCTGTCGTCACCACCGCAGGCCGATGCCAGCAGCGCAAGCGCACAAAGAGCGACAAGCCACCGCCAACCCGCGCTTCTCATGTCCCGAGAACTAGCGAACACCGAGGATCCTCACGTCACAAACGGTCAGAATCGTAGTTCAGGCGACAGATAAGTGTTTCTGATCCGCTCCCCGAACTCAGGCCGAGACAGAGCGTCAGGGCCGTCGGGTACGGCGACGCCCCGCCGGGCGCAGTCCTCGGCCAAAGTAGCGACCATCGTGGGCTCGTCGAGGTCGTCCAGGTGTTCGTCGTACACCTCGGCCTCGTGGGCGTCGTCGAACACGAAGGCCTTCCACGACAGCGACACCCGCACCTCGTCGAAGGCATGGTGCACCGGCTCATGGCCGGGCTCTTCGATAATCCACTGGCGATCGGGGGTGAGCTCGATGGTGGCGTCGAATCCGTACTTGGCGTAGTCGGCCTCGGCGCCGATGGACTCAACCCGATGGGGCATGTAGTCGTTGTCTCCCATCACGCCGTAGTTGTAGGGGGGATCCACCGTCATCAGGTCACCGTCCCAACCCTCGGGCCAGTAGGTGAACTCCCCGCCGACGCCCTCGTAGTACCAGCACACCGCGGTGGCGATCCGCACCCGCCAGCGGTCGAAGCATCCCGAGTGCATCATGCAATTGAGCAGCCAGGTGGGGTACTCGTTCCGGCCGACCCCCCGAAAGGAGGGAATGTCGGTGTGGCGGGCATATTGGCCGCTGGGGGCGTTGATGTTCACGTAGGTGAAATAGGGCCGCACCACCTCGGCGCCGTAGAGCTCTTGGGCGGCTTCGATGAACCGGGGGTTGTCGACGATGGTGTCGGCCCCCTCCACGGCCTGGTGTTCGGCGCCCCAAGTGGTGCGGAACACCGGAGGTACCCGGGGCTCGCCGTCCACCACATCGACGAACGGCGGGACATCGCCGGTGCGGGCGCCAGCCCGCAGGGCGGCTCGGCTCTCGACGAATTCTGCGCCGGCCAGAGTCAGCGGATGGGGAGACTGCCGCTGCAATATGCCCAGCAGCACATCAGGGTCTTCCAGGGACTGTTCCATGATGACCGGCGGCCGGGGCAGCGTCGTTGTGCGCATCGCGACACAATACGGCACGGGGTAGGGTGGACCGGAAGGGCTCGCCAGAGTTGTCCCGAGTTTTCCGGGAGGAGTTTCCATGGAAACCACCACCATCTTGTTGCCCACCGGCGAGGTGAACGAGCCCGCCCAGCCGCTGGCCATCCGCAAGGACTCGCTGGCCGGCGCGGTGGTGGGCATCATCGACAACGACATGTGGCGGTCTATGGCGATCATGGCCGACGAGCTGTCCCGCCAGTTGGTGGATAGGGCTGGGGCGGCCGGAGTGGTGGTTCGGGCCAGCGGCCCGATGCACGGTGCCGACCCCGAGCAGTACCAGCAGGAGATGGAGGCCTTCCACGCCGAAGTCGACGCGGTGATCAGCGGTTTGGGCAATTGAGGCTCATGCACGGCGTGGTGTATCCACGCCAGTAGCACGCTGGAGGCCATGGGAACTCCGGCGGTCGGCCTGGTGACCGAGCAGTTCCGAGGCCTGGCCGAGGCCACCGCCCGGGGCTTGCGGGTGGACAATCAGCCGTTGATCGTGTTGCCGTCGGGCTACGACGAGTGGTCTGAGGATGACATCAGAGCCGACATCGCATCCCGTCTCGACGACATCGTGGACGCGCTAGTGGCATGACCCCGCGGGTCGCCGCCACAGGCAGCCAGACAAAGGCGAGATGACTCAGCAGGTTGACGTCGACGGCGGAGTCGACGAGGTAGAGGCTTACCTGCGAGAACGGGGCATGACCGACGGTTTGCCGGTGGTTCCCCCCACCCCCGAGCGAGTGGCCGCCGCGGTGGCCGCCTCCGGGCTGTCGGCCGACCATGTGGTGAGCGACGTGCCCCCGCTGAACGCGCCGGCCACGGTGGAGAAGATCGCGGTCAATGCAGTGATGGCCGGGTGCGTCCCCGAGGCGATGCCCGTGCTGATCGCCGCCATCGACGCCTTCTGCGACCCCCAGATGAACGCCCACGGGGTGCAGACCACCACCAACCCGGTGGGCCCGATGCTGGTGGTGAACGGTCCGATCCGCCATCGGTTGAGCTTCAACTTCGGCGCGGGGTGCTTCGGGCCGGGGGCTCACACCAACGCCACCGTGGGGAGGGCGCTCCGGCTCGCTTTGGTGAACATCGGCGGGGCCATCCCCGGCGAGGTGGACAAGGCCCCGCTGGGCTGGCCCGGCAAGGCCACCTCGCTGTGTGTGGCCGAGAACGAGGAGGCCTCCCCCTGGCCGTCCTACCACACTGATATGGGGTTCGACGCCGACGAGGATGTGGTGACGGTGCTGGCCGTGAACGGGATGTGGCCCATCACCGACATGCACCACGAGCCCGACCAGGTGCTGCACCACGTGACCAACGGCCTGGCCATCAGCGGGCCGTGCGGGGGCCATGACGCCCCCAACCCCTTCCCGACCGTGCTGGTGATGAGCCCGATCATCGCCGAGATGGTGGCCAGCCTTATGCCCACCAAGCAGGAGCTGCGGGAGTATCTCTTCGCCGAAGCCCGCGTGCCGCTGGACTTCTACCCTCCGTACAGGCGCCAACCCACCAGAGACGTGCTGGAGCAACTGGGGGTGGCCATCGAGAACGACCGGGTGCCGATCGTGCCCTCCCCCGACTACTTCGTGATCCTGGTGGCCGGCGGCGCGGGCGGACTCCAGTCGGCAGGGCTGTCGTGCATGCTGGGCATGCCCACGAGTCGGCTCATCGCTGCTGGTTGAGCTTCCGCCCTTTCAGCTTCCGCTGATTCGGCGGGGTAACCGATTTGGGTCAGTGGACCTCGAGGCCGAGCTGCTCGAAGATCTCGGCCCGGCGCTGCTCGTAGGTCTCCTCGTCCATTCCCCCGGACTGGTATTTCTCGCTCAGCAGGCGGAAATCCTCGTACAGCTCGGCTTCGGACTTTCCGTTTGAAGAAGGGGCCTCGACCTCCTCCTCAAACGGGACTTCAAGCTTGCCGTGACGGCGGGCCTGCTTGGCCGCAGCCCGCTCGCGCTTGTTCTTTTCTCGCTGTCGCTTTTGAAAGCTCTCTGATCCTCGACCCATGGCAATCCCTAGTCAGACGTTGTTTGCGCAGAAATGCCATTGTACGCCCTCCCCTGGGGTTTTTGACACATTTCCCACCGGCGGTGGTCAGGCGATGAATCGCTCCGCGAACCGCCGAAGCGATTCGACTGCCTTGCTGGTGCTCTCCCACGGGGTGACCACTAGGCGATGGGCCCCAGCGTCCTCCCAGCGCCGCAAGTCGTCGAGCGTTTCGCACCGCCCTTGGGCCGTGATCTCGATGTCGGGGGCACCCAGTTCGGCCAGACGGTCGGCGGCGGCCCGCACCGACTCGAAGGAGTCGCCCATGCCCATCCACCCCTGGTAGCGGGCGGCCCGGCGCAGGGCGGCGTCCGACAACCCGCCCACCAAGATCGGGGGATGGGGCTGCTGTACCGGCTTGGGCTCGAACGCCACCGGCTCGAAGTCGTAGAACTCTCCGTGGTGCTCCACCTCGGGCTCGGTCCAGAGCCGCACGCACACATCCAGGGCCTCGTCGAGGCGGCGCCCCCGGGTGCGGGGATCCATCCCCGCGGCAGTCCACTCGTTGCGCAGCCATCCCGCCCCCACGCCGAACAGCGCCCGTCCCTTGCTGACGTGGTCCAAGGTGGCGAAGCCCCGAGCAGTGGTGAACGGGTGGCGCAGCCCGGCCAGGTACACGTACACGCCCAGGTTGATGCGGGAGGTTTGGCTGGCCAGGTACGAGAGGTAGGCCGGGGCGTCGTATACCGGCACAGTGGCTGGCACGTTGGGATGTTCGACGTCGCCCAGCGAGCCCTCCATCTCGACGGGGAACACGAGATGGTCGGCGATCCAGCACGACTCGAACCCGGCCTCGTCGGCGGCCTGGGCCACCTCGACCCATGCCCCTGGGTGCAGCGAGATGAAGGGGAACCCGAACTTCACCCTCAGCAACCTAGTAGTCGCCGTACGATGGCTAACCACGCCTGAGACAGGAGAGGGATCCTGGACCGCAAATTCGCCTCCGCCACCATGAACAGCCTGGGTCTCGATGCCGACACCCGGCTGCTGGCGGTGTGCGCGGGTACCGACGACTGGGAGCTGTTGTCTTCCCTGGGATTCACCGACGTGGTGGTGTCCAACCTGGACGAGGCGTTCGCCCCGCTGGTGCCCGACGGCCGGTGGTCGTACCAGGACGCCCAGTCATTGACTTTTGAGGACCGTTCATTCGACTGGGTGTTCGTCTCCGAGGGGCTGCACCACTGCCGCTCCCCCCACCGGGCGCTGGGGGAGATGTACCGGGTGTGCCGGGAGGGGATCGTGGCCATCGAGGCCCGCGACAGCGCGCTGATGCGGCTGGCCGTTCGGGTGGGCATGGCCGACGCCTACGAGCTGGCCGCGGTCACCGACCAGGGATTCCGCACCGGCGGGCTGGACAACACCAGCGTGCCCAACCACGTGTACCGCTGGACCGAGGCCGAGGTGGTCAAGACCCTGCGGTCCTACGACCCCACCGGCGAGCCCCGCATCGAGTTCCGCTACGGCCTGCGCCTGCCCACCGCCGTGGCCACCGGCCACCGCCGGCGTCTGGTCGGACAACTAGCCAAACCTGCTTTGCGCTTGCTCCGTGCCCTGTTCAAGCGCCAGTCCAACCAACTGGCGATCATCGCCCGCCGCCCCGCGGAGCTGTATCCCTGGCTCCACCTGGTCGACGGCCAGGTCGAGTTCAACCCCGACTACTCGAACTAGCTGCTCTCCGGTATCGGCGGGGGCGAGCCTGCTCCCAGGCCGCCGTCGGCGGCGTAGTCGCCTCCGGTGCAGTAAGAGGCTTGGTCGGAGGCCAGCCACACCACCAGGTCGGCCACCTCACCGAGTTCGGCCATGCGCCGCAGCGGCACGGTGGCGCCGTAGTGGCGCTCGTAGTCCTCGTCTTCCCATCCTGGTCGGCGGGTCATAGCGGTGCGCAGCGCACCGGGCACCACGGCGTTGACCCGGATGCCCAAGTCGGCCAGCTCCAGGGCCGCCGTACGAGTGAGTCCCCGGATGCCCCACTTCGACGTTGAGTAGGCCGGCATTCCCACGGTGCCCTCGAATGCGCTGGGCGAGCTCAGGTTCACGATCGACCCTCCCCCGCTCGACGCCATGGTGGGCGCGGCAGCCTGGATGCCCAAGAAAGTGCCCACCAGATTGGTGTCGATCACCTTGCGGAACTCTGCGGGATCGCAGTCCAAAATGGGCACCACCCGGGTGATGGCCGCGTTGTTGACCAAGATGTCCAAGCGGCCGCCGTCGGCGGCAGCGTCCACCGCAGAGGCCCATTGCTCGGCGTCGGTCACGTCAAGCTCGATGAACTGCGCTCCGGCCTCAGAAGCCGCCGCGGCCCCGTCGTCCACCCGCTTGTCCGCAGCCGTCACCTGGGCCCCGGCCGCCACCATGCGCCGCACGATCTCCGCACCAAGGCCTCGGGCCGCCCCGGTGACCAGCGCCACCTTGCCCTCCAACGTCTTTGACATCTCCGTCATAGGGGGAACAGGCTACGCCGTTATGAGAAGTCGGCCGGTGTGAGCACGCCCGCATCCACCTACACCGGCCGCCGATTGGGCGAACGGGAGTTCATCCTCTTCATCGCCATGATCAGCGCCGTGTCGGCACTGGCCATCGACACCCTGCTCCCTGCGTTCTCGGAGATGCGGGAGGCGTTCAACCTGCCAGAGGACTCCACCGGATTGTCGCTCACCATCACGCTGTTCTTCGTGGGCTCGGGCGTCGGCAACCTGGTTTACGGCCCGATGGCCGATGCTCTCGGTCGAAAGAGGATCCTCATCGGGAGCATGGTGCTGTACGGCCTGGCGTCGCTCATGGCCACCCTGTCGGTGTCGTTGGGCATGCTCTATGTGAGCCGCTTCATCTGGGGTTTCGCGGCGGCCGGCCCCCGCACCGCCGCCCAGGCCATCGTGCGCGACTACTACTCCGGAGACGCCATGGCCCGGGTGATGACCCTGGTTATGGCGGTGTTCTTCTGGGCCCCGGTGGCCGGGCCGCCGCTGGGCAAGGGCCTGGTGGAGCTGGGCTCGTGGCGGTATGTGATGGCCTTCAGCGTGTTCACCGCCGTGGTGATCGTGGCGTGGTCGATGCGATTGGAGGAGACGCTGAAGCCCGAGCACCGGCGACCGCTGACCTTTCGGTCGACCATGGCCGGCTTTCGGTCGGTAACCACCCACCCGGTGACGCTGGGCTACACCCTGGCCACCATGTTCTGCGCCGGGCCTTCTTCTCGTTCCTGGCCAGCTCCGAGCTGATCTTCGACGACGTGTTCGATCAGGAGCGCTGGTTCGTCCCCTACTTCTCGATCATGGCGGCGGGCATGGGCCTGGTGACCCTGCTCAACAACCGGGCGCTGCACCGATTCCGGGCTCGCTCGGTGGCGCTCGGGGCGGGCTGTCTACAGATCTGCGCCGCGGGAACCATGCTGGGCCTGGCCCTGTCCGCCGGGGGCCGGCCGCACTTTGTTCTTTGGATCACCATCTTCAGCCTGGCCAACGCCTGCATGGTGGCGTTCTTCCCCTTGGGCCAGAGCCTGGCGCTTGAGCCCATGGGCGAGATGGCCGGCACCGCCTCCGCCGTCCTCGGCTTTACCATGGCCATGCTCGGCGCCGGCCTCGCCGCCATCATCGACCAGGCCATCAGCGGCTCGGTCACCCCCATCGGCGTCGGCTACCTCGCCTACGGCACCGCCGCCCTAGCCTGCCAACTCTTCGCCCTCCACCACCAGCGAACCCAAGCAATGGCACCCCGTACAGGAGTCGAAGCCGGTTGATCAGCTAGGGCTTCATTCACAAGATCGCAGGCCCTCCAGACCCGCGCCCCGTCAGGCCGGTGGAACTCCGGTCAAATTGCAATCGGACAGCAGGCCGCCGTCGATCACGATGGCCTGGCCGGTGATGGCCGAGGACTCGTCTGAGGCCAGAAACAGCACCAAGTCGGCGATCTCTTCGGGCTTGATGATCCGGCCCAATGCGTGCATGTCGGAGATCTCCTCGTGGGTCTTGAGGCCGATGCCCAGCACCGCGTCGTACATCGGCGTCTCCACGACGCCAGGGCAGATGGCGTTGACCCGGATGTTCTTGCGCCCCCATTCCACCGCCGCGGTGCGGGTCAGGTTGATGAGTCCCGCCTTGGCCGTGCAGTAGGGGGCGTTGCCCGGCGAGGCCACCACGCCGTAGATCGACGAAGTGCTGATGATGGAGCCGCCGCCTTGGGCGGCCATGTGGGGAATGGCAGCTTTCATTCCGTACATGGCGGCAGTGAGCATCACCCGCAGGCTGGCATCCCAGCCCTCAGGGTCGAGCTCGGGGATGTAGCCCCCGGTGCTGGTTGCGGCGTTGTTGAACAGCACGTCGATACGGCCGAACTCCGACACCGCCCGCTCCACCGCCGCGGTCACCTCGTCCAGCGAACCCACGTCGCAGCGCTGGTACACCGCCCGGGCACCGCCCTCGGTCAACTCGGCCACCAACTTCTCGCCCGCCTCGTCCACCAAGTCGACCCCCACCACCGCGGCCCCCTCTCCCGCCAGCCGCCGCAGCGTGGCCATCCCAATCCCCCCACTAGCCCCAGTCACCACTGCGACTCTTCCGTCCATCCGGCCCATCGGTTGCTCCGTTTCCTGCGTCGTCTTCGGGTCGGCGCCAGTCTCGCGCCAACAACACCCTGGTGGCCTAAGCACCGTGAGGCTGGATTAGAGGCCTCGCTAGGTAGCTGTCTCGGGCCAAAAAAAGTAGCCCCGCCATGCCCTGGAACCTGGGCAGGCGGGGAAGAATGCGATCACAGTACCCGCGCGAACAAGGCTCATTAACCCCATTTGTTAAGAATGGCAAGCGCCTTGTCGACTTCCATAGGTGCCAGCGCCCTTGCGTGCATAAGCTATAGATTTTGTCAGAAATTTCGGATATATTTCTGACAACACACTGTGCTCATCGCACCACACGAAGGGAGGGCACCCGTGGCATCTGTGGCGGACAAGATCACGCAGACGGTAACCGAGCGCGGACCGGGGGCATGGGTATGGACCCCCGGGGACTTTCTGGGCCTGGGGAGCCGTGAGGCCGTCGACCAGGCACTGTCGCGCTTGACCAAGGCCGGCAAGCTGCGCCGGATCGGGCATGGCCTGTATGACATGCCAAGGTTCAGCAGCGTGCTGGGCGGGTCTGCGCCGGCCGACATGGACGCCGCCGTCTCAGCGTTGGCGAGACGAGACGGCGTGCGGATCATGCCCGATGGGCTGGTAGCCGCGAATCGGCTGGGCCTCACAAATGCAGTGCCGGCAAAGGCCAGCTACCTCACCGACGGCGCCTCCAGGACGCTGAAGATCGACGGCAGAACGGTTCGGTTCCGACATGGCAAGCCCAGAATCATGCAGTGGGCCGACAGGCCAGCAGCACCGGTGGTTCAGGCGCTGGACTGGCTCGGTCCCGACGCCGCCCGAGATGCTCAGGTCGTCGCGACGCTCAAGCGCAGCCTTCCCGACGATGTGAAGCACGATCTCAAGCAGAACATCAGCGACGTCCCCGGCTGGGCGGCGCCGCTCGTGCTAAGCATCGTGGCCGATCAGAAAGCCGCCGCGTGAACGCAGCCTTTGCAGCATTCCTCGCCCTCGCCGAGCAAGATCGGCGCGACGTAATCGAATCGGCCGCTGGCCGTCTCGACACGCTGCCCACCTATGTGGAAAAGGATCTCTGGGTCTGCGTCGTTCTTGACGCGATCTTCAACGGACTGCCCAATGGCCACCCTCGCCTGCTCTTCAAGGGCGGAACGTCGCTGTCGAAGGTGTTCGGGCTGATCGACCGGTTCTCCGAAGACATCGATCTCGTCGTGTACCGACACGATTTGGGTTTCGGAGGAGACCGAGACCCGACCGCGGCGGGCGACCTGTCGAACAAGCAGCGAGCTGAGCTTTTCAAGACGCTCACCAACGAGTGCAGCAGTTACGTTCTCGGGGACTTGCGGACTGCGGTGGCTGACGCGATCGGCGAGGTCAGCGAAGGATGCCGCATCGTCCCTGACACCGACGACCCGCAGTCGCTGTTGGTTGAGTACCCCACCCTGTACCCGGCCAGCGACACCGCCTACGTGGCGCCAAGCGTGAAGATAGAGGCCGGCGCGAGATCGGCTATCGATCCCAACCAGTCCAGCGGCGTCACTGCGTTCATAGATGACGAACTGAACGATGCCTCTCTCGACGTGGCCAACGTGAGAGTGCTCTCGCCGCAGCGGACCTACTGGGAAAAGCTGCTGATCCTGCACGGCGCGCACTGCGGATACCGAGACAAGGAGCGTGTGCCGGAGGACAGGAACCGGATCTCGCGCCACTACTACGACGCCGCAATGATCACGGCGACCGAGACGGGCGCGTCGGCCCTGTCAGACCTTGACCTTCTTGATGCAGTACGCAGCCACAACATCGTTGCTTTCAGACAAGCATGGAAGCGCTTCGAACAGGCCACCCCCGGTTCGGTGAGACTGGTGCCGCAACCCGGACTGCGCGAGGCCATCGAACGGGACTATGCGGCCATGCAGAGCATGATCCTCGGCGATGTTCCCGAATTCGAGTGGATCAACGAACGACTAAGGGAAGCGGAAACCGCCATCAATCACAGCTCGCGTCCTTCAGCATGAACCAACACACGTTGCCGTGTCGGTGCTAGGGCTGGCGGCTGTGACCGGACCCCGTTTTTTGGCCAGGTGATGGGTCACCTGTTTGTTGGTCCCGGTTTGTGGGAGTCAGGCGGTCTCGAGCCAATTCGGCGATGAGATATCAGCGTTCTCAAAGCCGAACTTCGAGCAGTTCCGCCAGATGCGAAACGCCTCGCAATACCCGGACTTCGAATCGCCGGAGTTGACAGACAGCGATGCTCAGTGGGCGGTCGGGCTTGCGGACGATGCTGTGTCGGGGGCACAGGATCTCATTAGCTCTGGGGGACTGGGTCCTTACCGGGCGACTTCTTGATCTCGATGGCGACCACTGGGCGTTCGGTGACGGTCGCGTGGAAGCCGCCTGACCCGTCCCGCAGCCACTCAGCGTCTCGGATGACGACGTTGACAGGGCGCCCCAGACGCCCCTCGACCCCGCTGAGTGCTTCGTAGAGCTCTGCCCGGTCGGGTTCGCCCAACACCAGCACGTCAATGTCATTGACAGGCCGCTTGCCCGCGACACCGTGCAAGCGCGCCGCCCACGACCCGAACACATACGCAGCCTCGATACCGTCGACACCTTCCAGCGTCTCGGCCAGCACGTGCGGCGGCCCGAACGCTTTGACCAATAGGTCACACAGGCTGTCGTAGTAAGGGCTGTCGGTGTCCGCCCGCACGAACCTGGTGTTGCCCAATCGGCGGCTGGTGACGATCCCGGCCGCCTCTGCACGCTCGACTTCGCGGTGCACCGAACTGAGCGGCACCCCGACACGGTGGGCCAGCTCGCTCATGCTGGTTTCCCGGTCCGGGTCGCACAGCACAAACGTCAGCACCTCACCTTGCTGACGCGATCTCAAGATGGGAAGCAGACTCGGAGCCGACCTAGTTTCCATGAATTAGAAACTATATCCCGTTTAATGGAAGTTGACTAGAGACGTGCCCGCGAGACGCCGCTGGAGGGTCCGGTAGCAAAGACGTGCGATGGCACCCCGTACGGGATTCGAACCCGTGTTACCAGATTGAGAATCTGGCGTCCTAGGCCTCTAGACGAACGGGGCAGGAACGCCGCAGTGTACCGGCTCGGACGGGATTTGGGCGATCCGAAAAACTACGGGCGGGCTTGGTAGATGATGTTGGCGTTGGACTCGGTGACTCGCTCGAAGCTGGAGTAGCCCGCGGCGGCGAAGACCTCTCGCATGGCGGCTTCGCCAGCTTGCGCACCCATTCCCAGACCGACCGGCTGGGCCAGAGAACACGGGATTCAAAACACCGCGGAGGCCCCGTATGACGTGGCCGCCATGGGGTTCTCGGTCAGGTTTCGGACGTGGCCGTCGAGGGCGAACGGCTCCACCATGAGCACCGAGCCGCCCTCGGCCAGCTGGTTGCGGGCGTGGGCGGCGATGCCCACCGGGTCGCCCATGTCGTGCAGGCAGTCGAGGAAGAAGATCACGTCGTAGGTGCCCTGGTAGCCCTTGGAGTCGGCCACTTCGAAGGAGGCGTTGAGGAGCCCGGCGTTGGCGGCCAGCTCGGTTGCCTGGTCGATGGACGGGCCGTGGAAGTCGAATCCGGTGAAGTGCGACTCGGGGTAGGCCGAGGCCAGGATCTGAACCGAGTCGCCGCAGCCGCAGCCCACATCGGCGGCGGTAGCCCCGGCCTTGAGCAGTTCGTCGATGCCATCGGCGGCGGGGATCCATTCGTTGGCCAGGTACATCTCGTACTGAGGCCGGAAGAATCGGGCGGTGGAGGTAAACAGGCTGGGATGGTGGTCGCCCCAGGCCAAACCGCCGTCGCCCCGGAAGGCGTTGAGGATGTCGTCCATGTCGGCGAACATCGCCCGGAACATGCCGATGCCTCCGGCCAAGAAAGCGGGACTCACCTCCCAGGCCAGCACCGCGGCGGCCTCGTCGGTCAACTGGAACGTGACGTCGTTATCGCCCTGGCCATCGATCTCCACCAACTGCACCGCGGCCTGCTGGCGCAGCCACTCGGTGACCAGTCGAGGATGACAGCCGACGGCTTCGGCCAAGGCATCCGCAGTCATCGGCCCCGCCCCCGCCATGGCTTGATACAAACCCAGCTCGTCGCCGATGTGGACCATGGCCATGGTGGTGGCCCCGGCCATGTGGGTGGCCACCTCGCCGGCTATCTCGGTTACCCGCTCAATGTCGATGTCCATGTCAGTTCCTTCGCGGTGATGTACCGGCTGGAACTCTAGGCGGTTGGGCTACGTGGACTAGCGGGCAGTGGTGCGGCGCTTCCAGCCGGCGGCGGCAATGTTGCCTCCGTCCAGGTGGATGGTGGTGCCGGTCACGAATCGGGACATGTCCCCGGCCAAGTACACGATTGCGGCGGCGCAGTCGTGAACCGAGCCGCCCTCCAGCCACGCCTGGGGGGCCAACTGGGATCTCTCGTCGGTGCTCTCGTCGCCGAGCATGCGCTCGCCCTCGGTGGGGATCACATCGGGGGCAATGCAGTTGACCCGGATGCCCGCCGGCGCCAGCTCCAACGACAGGCTCATGGTGAGGTTGGCCTGGGCCGCCTTCATAGCCGAGTAGATGGAGAAGCCGGGACCAGCCCGATGGGCCTCAATGGAGGTGACGTTGATGATCGACCCGCCGTCGCTCATCAGCGGAATACAGCCTCGGATGAATCCGGTGACCTGGGTGAAGTTCTCGGCGATGAGAGCGGCCTCGCCCTTGAGGCTGATGTCGGCAAACGGGGAGTTGAACGTGCCACCGGCGTTGTTCACCAGCACATCCACCCGGCCATAGGCCTCGCCCACTTCGGCCAGCCAGGCATCCCGGGGCTCGGGATGGCGGACGTCGAACAGCCCGGTCACACAGCGGCGTCCTAGTGCTTCCACCGCGGCGGCGGTGCGGGCCATATCGTCGGCCTCCCGGTCGCAGATGGCCAGATCGGCGCCGAAGCGGGCCAGCGCCACCGCGGTGGCCGCGCCAATCCCCCGAGCGCCTCCGGTGACGATGGCCACCTTGTTTGTGAGCAGCACGCTGGACGGATCCAACACGTTGTCATCGCTCCAAATGGGAGGCTTATCGCTCTCAAGGCCGCCCAACGTCCACTCCCAATCGGTCATACTCCCACCCCCACTGCGGATCCGATTCCAAATGTGATAGCGGCCGCCGCAGCGGCAATGACCAATTGGCGGAGCGAACCCCGCACAATCGACCGGTCGGTGGCCAGGGCCAGCGCACCGCCCACCAGCACCGCGCCCACAACCCCGAGCAGGATCGACCCCACGATGGCGCCGTTGCCGCCGGTGAAGAACCAGGGCAAAAGCGGCAGCACCGCGCCGATGGCGAAGGCAACGAACGAAGATGTTGCCGCGAACACCGGGTTGCCCAGTTCGTTGGGATCGATGCCCATCTCCTCCCGGGCGTGGACCTCCAGTGCCTTCTCCGGGTCCTCCATGATGTTGGCCGCCATCTCTCTTGCCGTGTCCGGGTCCACCCCACGGGATTCGTAGATCTCGGCCAGCTCCTCCACCTCGTGCTCCGGGTTGCGGGCGTGCTCTCGCCGCTCCATCTCCAACTCCCGCTCCAGCAGCTCTCGCTGAGCCTGCATCGAGATGTACTCACCCGCAGCCATCGACACCGCTCCGGCAATGAGGCCCGCCAAACCGGCAATTCGCACCAGCTCTTGGCCCGAACTGGCCCCGGCCACACCCAAGATCAGGGCCACGTTGGACACCAGGCCGTCGCTCACCCCGAACACCGCCGCCCGGTACCCGCCTCGGGTCACATTGCGGTGGTGCCCCTCACCGAGATGCCCCGAGCCGCTGGGCTTTCTTGCAAACACAACCTCAACCTACCGCCCATTTGCCATGCTTCGGCGGAAGAACGAGGTCACACCAGGCCGCGGGGGCCCAGTACCACCTGCTGGTCGCCGTCGGCCTGCACAACCCAATTTTCGCCCCGGCGGAAGACTTCGGCGTCGGGCGCAGTCAGGTCGTCTCCCGCCCGGACCCAGCTCGCTGCTTGGCTCATCGCCACTTCCACCAATCCTGCCCGACCTGCGGCCAGGGTCTCGGCAGCGGCCCGACAGGCGATCAAGCCAGCCACCGGATCGGCGGCAGCGTCACCCACGAACCACGGCAGTCCGCCAGCCGGGTCCGGCAGCCATAGTCCCCCGCTCACTGCGGCATCGTCACCGAATCCAGGTCGGTCGTTGCCATAGCCGGTGATCGATACCCACACCAGCCCGCAACGCTCGGCCACGTCTAGCCGGTCGATCTCCCAGTTGGCCCAAACCCGCGGCCGCAAGCCGTCCACCACTACTGCCGATTCCCGGGACAGATCCAAGAATCGGCGGCGTCCGTCCTCGGACCCCAGGTCGATGACCGTGTCCTCCTTGCCCTGGTTCATCCGCTCGTAGAACGCTGGCGAGCCATATCGGGCGCCGTCGGGGCGGCCGGGCGCCTCTACTTTGACCACCTCGAATCCGAAGTCGCCCATCAGCGACGCGCACAGCGGCCCGGCCCACAGCGAGCTCACGTCCAGCACCTTCTTGCGGCCTGAATCCGCCGATCCGACACCAGTGAACAAACAGGGCTCGGCCGGGGGCGGGGGCCGGGTGGCCTCTCCTACCGCCAAACCCAGCCATTCGGCCCGCTCCAACAGTTCGGCCACCGGCTTGTCCCGCACCTCCGTGGCCACGACGGCCCACACATCGCTCCCGCCCAGATCGCCGATCTCCAGCCAGGCGGGAACCGCTTCGGTGTCGCTGGTGCGGGCCAGCGATACTGCCAACACACCGTCGGCCGCCGCCACCATGTGACATGCGCCCCCCACTGACACAGAGCCCCTTCGACCACGGCCCACCAGTGCCGCCCGCTCTCCTAGAAAGCCGGCGGCGTCGCTCCTCAGCGGCTGACCGCACAGCCCCGCAATGTCGCTAACCACGCCGTCGAGCCGTTCCACCCAGCGCCCAGAGGCCACCGCTGGAGGCCCGTGCTCGGGTCCGCTCAGGCCCATCAAGCCCGACTCGGCCCAAACCAGCGCCGGATGGCGTCCGCTCAAGGTTGAATCCATCACAACGCAGTTTGTACCTGTTGAGTCTGACGGGAAAAGATTGGTGGACATCTTTCGGGAGGTAGGGATGGACCTGAAACCGGGTAGCCGCCTCAAGAGCTCGGTATGTGATACCGAGCTCATCGTGGTCAAAGCACCGAGCGGCGACGTGGACATCACTTGTGGCGGCGCGCCGATGGCCGATCCGGCCGACGCGGAGCGAAACGGCGAGGTTGCCGCCGGTGCTGCCGATGGCACCGCTCTGGGCAAGCGCTATGTGAATGAAGACGAGTCCCTCGAGGTTTTGTGCACCAAACCGGGAGACGGCTCTTTGGCGCTGGGAGGCACTGCCCTCGGCCTGAAAGAGGCCAAGCCCCTCCCCGCCTCCGACTAGTCGGGGCAAAGCGCCGCTAGCAGGATCGTCAGTCGGGATGAAGACATCACCCCCATGGGCGTCTTGATGCACGACACGAGTTTTCGGCTCGAGAAGGCACCTTAGGCCCATGAACCTGATGATGCTGTTGGAGATGGCGTCCAGCGGGTTCGGCGACCGCACCGCGGTCGGATCCCAAGGGCGGGGTATCACCTACGAGCAGCTCTTCCAGCGGGCCGGGGCCACTGCCGTGCGCTTCCGCGAAGCGGGAATCGACCGGGTGAGCATGGTGGACGTGAGCAGCGAGGCCCTGCCCATCGCCCTGTTCGGCTCGGCCTGGGCCGGGGTGCCGTTCGTCCCCCTCAACTATCGCCTGACCGTGCCAGAGCTGCGCCACCTGGCCTCCGAGGTGGCTCCGTCGGTCACGGTGTGCAACGACGACGCGGTGGCCGCCATAGGCGACCTCGACGGCGTGAGGGCCGTCGTCCGCCCTGACTTCTTGGCCCAGTGGGCCGAAGGAACCGCGCCCGACAGCGATTGGAATGTGGACCCCGAGGAAATCGCCATCCTCCTCTACACCAGCGGCACAACCGGCGCCCCCAAGGCCGCGGTACTGCGCCACCGGCATCTGGTGTCGTACATCATCGGCTCGGTGGAGTTCATGGGGGCGGCCGAGGACGAGGCCACCCTGGTGTCGGTGCCGCCCTACCACGTGGCCGGCATGGCCGCGATCTTGAGCTCGGTGTACGCCGGACGCCGCATCGTGCAACTGCCCAACTTCGACCCCGCCGACTGGGTAAACCTGGTGCGGGACGAGGGGGTCACCCACGCCATGGTGGTGCCCACCATGCTGGCCCGCATCGTGGACCACCTGGAAGACGTCGGCGGCGGGCTCCCCACGCTCCGGGCACTTTCTTATGGCGGCGGCAAGATGCCCGCACCGGTCATCGCCCGGGCCCTCGACGTGCTGCCCGAGGCCAACTTCGTGAACGCCTACGGCCTCACCGAGACCAGCTCTACTGTGGCGGTGCTCGGCCCCGAGGAGCACCGGGAGGCCCATCGCTCCGACGATCCGGGGGTGCGGGCCCGGCTGGGCTCGGCCGGACAGCCGCTGCCCGCCATCGAGGTGGACATCCGCGACGAGGAGGGCAACCCGGTTCCCACCGGCACGTCTGGCGAGATCTGGGTGCGGGGCGAGCAGGTGTCGGGCGAGTACCTGGGACGAAACTCCCGGGTGACCACCGACGGCTGGTTCCCCACCAACGACGGAGGCTCGCTGGATGCCGACGGCTACCTGTTCGTGGAGGGCCGCATCGACGACATCATCGTGAGGGGCGGCGAGAACATCTCTCCCGGCGAGATCGAAGACGTGCTGTTGAGCCACCCGTCGGTAGCCGACGCCGCTGCGGTTGGGATCCCGGACGAGCAATGGGGGGAGGCGGTGGCCGCCGTGGTGGTGCCGGGCAAGGGACAGACGGTGGACATCGCCGAGCTCCAAGAGTTCGTGAAGTCCCAGATGAGGTCGTCACGTACCCCCGACCGCATCGAGCTGCGCGACGAACTTCCCTACAACGAAACCGGCAAACTCCTGCGCCGGATCCTTCGCGAAGAGCTCGCCGAAAGCCGCTGATTCGCTCCCGCGATAGTCTGCGGTCACTCAGTAATGGCTGCGCCAATCCAGACCACGGGCCTGGCTGAGGCCCTCGAACTCCTGTCCCACCCCTATGCGGGGGAGGACTTGGGTCTGGCTGACTGCCCAGTGATGCTCGTTGAGCTCACCGCTGCCGACATCTCCCAATGGCCTGACGAAGAGACGGCCGATCTGGTCAAGGGCACCCCGGCGGTGATGGCCGCCGTCGTGCCTGCCGACTTCGACCTCGCGGACGCTTCGAAGCTGTCCGAGCACTGCGCCGCCTTCGACATCGTGCTGGCCCCCAGCGACCTCCCCGCGCCGCTCGCCGTTCCCATCGACGAGATCGGCCCGATCGCCACCGCGGCCACCGCATCGCCAGCCGCCGCGGTGGCTCTAGTGCAACTTCTGCGCCTGAGCGACAACCGAACCACCGCCGACGGTCTGGTGGCCGAGTCGCTGGCCTACTCCACCCTCCAGTCCGGCCCCCAATTCCAGGGGTGGCTGGCCAGCCAGCCCACTCGGCTGGTTCCCAACAACCCCGAGCCCGCAGTGCGGGCCGAGCGCACCGGGTCCACCCTGCGGCTCACCCTCAACCGGCCCGAACGCCACAACGCCTTCAGCGCCGAAATGCGCGACGGCCTGGTCGAGATGCTCCGGGCCGCGTGGGCCGACCCCAGCCTGGACGGAATCGTGCTCGACGGCGCCGGGCCCACGTTTTGCTCCGGTGGCGACCTGGCGGAGTTCGGCACCACCCCCGACCCGGGCACCGCCCATCGCGTCCGCTCGGTGCGCAGCGCCGCCTTCTGGATCGACCGGCTGGCGGCCAAGACCCGGGCCATCGTTCACGGCACCTGCGTGGGGGCGGGCGTGGAGCTGCCCGCCTACGCCCACGACGTGTCCGCCCACCCCGACACCACCTTCCGCCTGCCCGAAGTGGCCATGGGCCTGGTGCCCGGCGCGGGCGGCACCGTCAGCATCGCCCGCCGCATCGGCCGCCAGCGCCTCTGCTACTTCGCCCTCACCAACACCGAGATAAACGCCACCACCGCCCTTGCCTGGGGCCTCATCGACCGCATCGAGGGCTAGCTAGAGCAGCGGCTCTCCGGCGCCAGTTCCCAACTCCTTGCGCGTCGCGCTATGCGGTCTTCGAGACTTCAAGGAATTGGCGAAGGGCCTCCCGGTGGACACTGCTCACCGTTGTTCCATCTTTCTCCGCCCGTTCCGCAAGAGCGGCCCGCAACTCGGAGTCGATCCGCACGGTCACAACTTCTGAAGGATCCGAGCTCAATGAAGGGCGTCCCCGGCGTCGAGCACGAAGTTCTTCGATGTCGTAGTCGGCCATCTCGACTTCAGCAGCGATGCGTTCGATGTCGTCGTCGGTGAGCGCCCGTCCGCTATCTGTGTGGTAGGTCTTCGATTTAGCCATGGTCATTATTCCTCGGGTAGGGGAAGCAAGAGTTTGAAGAACAGTGGTCGCAGCGCCATTGCGTGGATCACGAGCTGCCTCCCAGCACTGAGTTCCAGCCAGATCACCTCCAGCAAATTCCCTGAAAAATCAGGGCCGATGCCCAGAACCCTGGGAGGGTCGGCCTCAGGCTGCAAGTCGACGACGACGATCGCGTTGTCAACGGCATGAGATATCGCCTGATCGCTATAGCCATGCTTGCGCGCCGACCTGTGAATCTCCACACACCATTATTGTAATACGAAAAAGGAGAATTTCAACCGCAGTTCCCCTATTGGGCTTCGATGACGACGGCAATGCCTTGGCCGACACCGATGCACATGGCGGCCATACCGTAGCGGCCTCGGCTGCGGTGCAACTCGTGGGTGAGGGTGGCGAGGATCCGAGCTCCGGACGCGCCAATGGGATGTCCGATGGCGATCGACCCGCCATTTGGATTGACGATGGTCGGGTCGAGGTCAGGCCATAGGCGCATACAGGCGAGAGCTTGGGCTGCAAACGCCTCATTGAGCTCGACCGCGGACAGGTCGCCCCAGCCGATGCCGGCCCGCTGGAGGGCGATCTCGGCAGCCTCAACGGGTCCGATTCCGAACAGTTGGGGCTCAACACCGGACACGGCTCGGGCCGCGATACGGGCGAGCGGCTCCCGGCCAATGCGCTGCATCCCGGCGTCGGAGGCCAAGAGAACGGCAGCTGCGCCGTCGTTCATCGGCGACGAATTGCCAGCAGTGACCGTCCCCTCTCGGCGGAAGGCGGGCTCTAGCCCGGCAAGTGCCTCAATGCTGGTATCGGGGCGGACAGATTCGTCGGGGACGACGCCAGCCCCGTTGACTGGGACGGTTTCTGCGTCGAATTTCCCGGCAGTCCAGGCTTGGTGCGCCTGTTGGTGGCTGTCGAAGGCGAACTGGTCTTGTTCCTGGCGTGTGATGCTGTATTGGTCGGCCAAGACCTCGGCACCCTCGCCGAGGGATATCGTCCATTCTGGTGGGTGGCGGGGATTGACGAGCCTCCAGCCGAGGGTGGTGGAGTGCATCTGTTGGTGGCCGCGTTCGTAGGGCCGTTCCGGTTTGGGGACGACCCACGGGGCGCGGCTCATGGATTCGACGCCACCGGCAATGCAGATATCGGCGTCGCCGACAGCGACCTCCCGACTCGCCACTGCGGCAGCTTCGAGCCCTGATCCGCAAAGCCGGTTCAAAGTAACGCCAGAGACGGCGGGTGGTACGCCGGCAAGCAGCAGCGCCATACGGGCGACGTTGCGGTTCTCTTCGCCTGCGCCGTTGCCGTTGCCAAAGCACACGTCGCCGATGTGGGTTGGGTCGAGGATGGGGCTGCGGGCGAGCAGCCCGGCGATGGCAGAGGCAGCGAGGTCGTCGGGGCGTATGTCGGCGAGGGCACCGCCGATCTTGCCGATCGGGGTGCGGACCGCATCGGCGATGTACACGTCACGCATTGGCGCGGATTTTCCGCTGTGTCAACGCCGGACGGCAGGTTTCAGGCCAGCTCATCTGAGATCGGCAAGGGATTTGTCGACGGCGGCGACGAGCTGGTCGATCTCTGCTTCGCCCATTGGGGTTGAAATGGCCCCGGCGCCGCTGTAGATGAGCAGAATCCCGCAGTCGAGCATTTTGTTATGGAACTGTCGAAGCCGTTCGGCGGCGGTGGGGTCGGTGTAGGTCTCGCGGTGGTTGGCGGGCGGGTCGGCGCGCATGTGGATTCTGAACATGGAGCCGGCACCGGTGACGCTGGCGGGAGCGCCCAAAGTTCTGATGGTGTCGTTGATGGCACCTACAGCGAGTTCTGCGAGGCGGTTGACGTGGTCGATTTGAGCCTGGTCGTAGAGCTCCATGGCGGTCAGCCCAGCGGTCATGGTGATCGGGTTGGCGGAGAAAGTGCCGGAGTAGGGCAGCAGGTAACTGTCGCCGAGGGGGTTCATCATCTCCATGATCTCGGCCCGCCCGGCGATGGCTCCGACTGGGAAACCGCCGCCGATGATCTTGCCCATGGCGGTGATATCGGGAGTCAGGCTGTAGTGCTGCTGGGCGCCCCCGTAGGAGTTCCTGAAGGTGATGACTTCATCGGCGACAAGGAGGGCGCCATTGGAGGCCGCCCATTGTTGCAGGGCGGAGGCGTACTGGGGAGTGGCCGGGCACAGGCCAGCCCAGTGGGGCATGACGTCCAAAAGGACGCAGGCAATCTCGTCGGCGTGACGGTTGAGGATGGCGACGGCTAGTTCCGCGTCGTTGTAGGGGATGACGACGACGTCGTCAAGGACGGGCTTGGGGGTGCCGTGGGCGACGGGCACCGATGTCGGACTGGCGGGGTCGCCCCAGTTGTCGGGTCGAGCGGTCTGACTGACTTCGGCGTAGTCGTAGAGGCCGTGGTACGCCCCCTCGGCTTTGGCGATCTTGGGGCGCCCGGTGAAGGCCCGAGCTGCTTTGAGCGCGCCCATGACCGCCTCGGTGCCGGAGTTTACGAATCGGACCCTCGCAAAGTTGGGGTTGCGGGAGCAGAGATGCTCGGCGAAGCGCACCTCGACTTCGGTGGTGAGGGTGGACGCGGTGCCTTTTTGGAGTTGGTCCGCGACGGCGGAGACGATGGCGGGGTGAGCGTGCCCGTGGATGAGAGAGGCCATGTTGTTGGCGAAGTCGATCCTCTCTGCGCCGTCGACATCGGTGATGCGGCACCCGTCGGCTCGGGCCGCGTAGAGGGGGTGGGGCTCGCGGATGGCGCTGTTGCGGCTGGCTCCGCCGGGCATTACCTGCACTGCCCGCTCGTATAGGGACCGGGACATAGGAGTGCCGTCGGGCTCACCCATGGGCTTTCCCCAGCGGGCGTGCCGCCTGAGCCGGTCCGGTTTCCCGAGTTGGCCGGTTGTCGCAGATGGGGGCGGCGGTGCGGGCGGCGATGTCTTCGAAGCTGATTCCGGGGGCTAGCTCGACGAGCTCGAACCCTTCGGTTCCTATGTCGATTACGGCGAGGTCGGTGTAGATGCGGCTGACCGCTCCCCGCCCGGTGATCGGGAATGAGCAGGACTCAACGAGTTTGGGCGTTCCGTCGCGAGTGCAGTGAGCGGTCATCACGAACACGTTCTTTACGCCTGAAACGAGGTCCATTGCCCCTCCGACGGCAGGAATGGAGTTTCGCTCGCCAGTGGACCAGTTGGCGAGGTCTCCGTTCGCCGCCACCTCAAGCGCTCCGAGCACGCAGAAGTCGAGGTGGCCGCCTCTGATCATGGAGAAGCTGTCGCCGTGGTGAAAGTACGACGCGCCCGCTAGGGCGGTGACCGGCTTCTTGCCGGCGTTTATCAGCTCAGGGTCCGCAGCCGTGCCCATGGGGGGCGGGCCCATGCCGAGCAGCCCATTTTCGGTGTGGAGGATGACTTCACGGTCCGCCGGGATGTGCTGGGCAACCAGTTCGGGCATCCCGATGCCCAGGTTGACGTAGGTGCCGTCAGGGATGTCCTTAGCGGCCCGAGCGGCCATCTCGTCCCTGCTGCGGCCCTTGATGGGCACCGGTGCGCTCATGGGTAGGTGGCCCCCTGGGCGACGAGCCTCGACTCGTGGGCCGGGTCGGGGATGCAAACGACTCGGTCAACGTAGATGCCGGGGGTAATGACTGTCTCCGGGTCGATGGTCCCTGGCGCGTCAACGGCGGCGGCCTGCACGATGGTGGTCACGGCCGCGGTGGCCATCAAGGGGGAGAAGTTACGGGCGGTCTTGTTGTAAACGAGGTTGCCGTGCCAGTCGGCCTGCCGGGCTTTGATGAGCGCGAAATCGGCGGTGAGGGCGCGCTCTAGCAGGCAGGAGCGGCCGCCGAAGTCGCGGTGTTCCTTGCCGGTTTCGAGCTCCGTGCCGACGGCAGTGGGGGTGTAGAAGGCGGGGATGCCGGCCCCGCCGGCTCGGATCCTTTCGGCGAGGGTGCCCTGGGGTACCAGCTCGAGCTGGATGAGCCCAGCCCGGTACAGGTCGGGGAACGCCCGCGAGTTGGCGCTGCGGGGGTAGGAGCAGATCATCTTGGCCACCCGCCCAGCTCTGATGAGGGCGGCGAGTCCGACTTCGCCGGTGCCGGTGTTGTTGTTGACGACGGTGAGCCCGCTGGCGCCCTGGTCGATGAGGGCGTGGATCAGCTCGATGGGGCTGCCCGCCTCGCCGAACCCACCGATCATGACGGTTGACCCGTCGTCGATGCTGGCGACGGCTTGGGCGGGGTCGGCGACCCGCTTGTCGATCACGCCGGCCCGTTCGCTCAGGCCGGGATGGCGGTCAGCTCGTCGGCGGCGGCCGGCTTGACGCGGTTGTAGTCGAAGAGGCCAGCCTCGTCGAACAGCACCCGGTCTTCGTAGTCGTCGAACCACAGTGCCTTCGGGTTGCGACCCACGATGCACACCTTCCCTCGGTCGGGCGCTTCGGCGGCGCTGCGCAGTATTTTGAAGACGACGACCCCGTTCTCAGCTCCCGGGAGGCCAGGGACGGGCTGGTCGGTGACGGCGGACACCTCGGTCTTGCCTTTGTAGTGGGTGATCGACAGGCGGGCGTGAGCTTCCACCCCGGACAGTCCCTTCTGGGATTCGTTGAGGATCTGCCAGGCGTCCTCAATGGGCACGTTGAACGCTCGGTAGGCGACGATGTCGCGCCCACAGAAGAAGTAGTGATTCTCGATACCGACCCGCTTCAGGGTGCGCTGGAGGATTCGCAGCGCGTCGGGGTCGTTGTTTACGCCTCTGATGATGGGCGACTGGTTCTCCACGCTGATCCACCCCCGGGACACGACGGCTTCCACGGCCCGCTGGGTGCTGGGGTTCCACTCGTGGAAGCCGTTGCCGTCCTCGATGTAGTTACCGTCTTGGTCTTTGATCAGCAGCTCGTCGGGGTGATTGAAGTGGGTCATCAACCGAAAACCGACATCGGGGTAGGTGTCGTGGAAGCGGTCCATCATGTCCAAGAATGCGCTGTCGAATCGGTCGGGGTAGAAGGCCAGCTCTTTGGTGCCGAGCCGGATAGCCTCCACTCCTGCTTCGGCCAGGGCGGTGAACCAGGCAGCCAGCTTGCTGTTGGGCAGAACCATCGGGTCGCCGCCCGAAAGGAGGACCTCGCGGAGCTTTTCCCGGCCGGTTTCGGGGTGCCGACCCCCGTTGGCCGCGACTGCGGCGTTGTGGGCTCGTATGTAGTCGGTTACCTCGAGTACCTGGGCGAGGCCTTTCTTCTCGACCGTGCCGTCGTGGCGCTCAACGGGCTTGCGGGCAATCAGTTCTTCCCTGTAGCAGAACCGGCAGTGCGCCGAGCACGTCGAGATCACGTATAGGAGGCCCATCTCGTACTTGTGGATGAGACCCTCGACGGGGCTGTAGTCCATCTGGTTGCCGGGATCCTCCGCGCCGTCCAAGTTGAGTGTCTCATCGGGCGACGCCTTGACTAGTTTCTGGAGGGAGGGGCTGTTTTTGGCCATCTCGAAGAAGTGGCGGGTGATCTTGACCGGCATGCGGGATTCGATGTCCCGGTCGGTGCCTTTGATCTGGAGCAGCCGCTCGATTTCCGAGGGGCTGTAGAATCCGCGCATGTCCTCAGGGGCGGTGCCGCTTATGAACGGGTCGAGGCCGTTGAGGATCTCGCGGTCGTATCGGGGGTTCTCGACCGTGTCGAGAACCAGCCGCTCCCGTTCGGTCGGCTCGTATTTTGCCTTTGCCATGGTGTGCTCTGACCTCCGCTCGGATTGTCTCTCTGTCAGGCCGCTCACCAGCTAGTGTTCACTAGTGAACAGTATTTTACTGTGACTGTACTATATTGCACATCTCATTGCACGCCGGAAAGGGGTTGTCATGGCATCTGAGGCGGCCGCAGATCCCACTCCGCCGATGACGGTGGCCGAGCTAGTCGCCAGGGCTGGCGAGGATTTGACCCCGACCGAGCGGCGAATCGCCGAAGAAGTGGTTGCCGAGCCGACGCTGCTGGCTTTTGGGACAGTCTCGGACCTGGCCGACCGCATCGGCACCAGCCGCCCGTCAATCGCCCGCTTCGCCACCAAATTGGGGCTCGACAGCTACGCGGCTTTGCAAGACGTGGCCCGCCGGAGGGTTGAGGACGCCCTAACCCGCCCCCGGGACCGCATCCGCCGGGCCCCTTCCGGACAGTCGACCGACTTGGACAAACTTGCCGCCGCCTTCGAGTCGGCCACCGAGTCTGCGTTTCGCGGGGAGGTCAAGGCCATCGCCGAGCGTGCGGCAGCCGCGGAGGCGGTGTGGATCGTGTCCGGAGAGACCTCTCAGGCCGGCGCCCACGCGCTGCGCAGCGGCCTGTCAATGATCCGCCCTCGGGTACACCTGCTCGACGAACAATCGGCGGCAAGCAGCCTGGCGGGTGCCGGGCCGAACGACTTAGGCATCGCCATCGACTTCTACCGCTACCGCCGCTCCTCAGTCGCTGCCAGCCGGGCACTTGCCAACCTCGGTGTTCCCATCGCCGCTGTCACCGACAGCCCGCTGTCCCCACTGGCCGCCATGGCGGACGTGCTCTGCCAGCTGTCGGTCCCCGCCGTCGGCCCATTCGACAGCTCCGTCCCCGCGGTCGTCGTCGCAGAGCTCATAGTCGCCGAAGTCGCCACCATCACCCGAGACGATGCCCAGCAACGCATCGACCGCTTGGAGGCGCTCTGGGCCGAAACCGACACCTTCCTGCCCCCCGACTAGCCCGCGCCTCAACCTTGTTGACCCTTGATTGTCGCTGGCGATAGAGGGGCGCGCACAACCTGCCTTATGGCCGGCGTCGGCTTGGACGGCGGGTGATCTGTATCGTGGGCGTTCGGGTTTTGCGGGCTGGCCGTGCCAGAGGTCTGGTCGCTATGTCGGTCTGCGAGGCCCGGGGCCGGGCGGGGGACTCGGCCCGGTTGGCGTGTCGCCGCTTGGCGCTGTTGACACGCTTTCCGGTCGAGCCCCCGCCCAGCTACCCAGGGAGGGGACCCTGGTTGCCTCTATTCGACGAAAGTTGAAGCGGGGTAGAACTCGACGTTGACCCATTCGCCGTTCTGCGCCTGCTGGATGGTGTAAGCGCCAGAGACGGTTCCGGATGGATCGAACACGAGCGGCCCGGAGGCTCCTTCATAGTTGATGTCGTCTCCGGAAGCGAGGGCGTCGCGGCCCTCAGCAAAGGTCGACACCGAGGTGCCGCCGTCGGACACACCACGGATGACCGAGTTGATGCCCGCTCCGTCGCATTGTCCGCTGGCCTCAAGGGACAGGGCCACCAAGGTGACCATGTCGAATGAGTTGGGCGCGAACGGCGCTCCTGCGCCGGGATACCGCTCCTCGAATGAGATGAACTCGGGCAGGGACGGGTCGGCGTCAGCGAACTCGACGAAGGCCTTGTCATTGATCAGTTCGGCGCCAACGGCGTCGAAGATCTCGGGCACGGCCAGGTCGGCGGTGAACAGCCACTCGCCGTCGAACCCGCCGGCGACTGCCTCTTTGATGAGGGTGACACCAGATTCCTGGCCGCCGGCCAAGAAGATCGCGTCGGGGTCGCTAGCGAGCACCGAGGTCAGTTCGGCCTGGTAGGACGGCTGGCCTGGGTTGTAGACGACGAAGTCGGTGATATCGATCCCGGCTTCCTCCACTTCGGTCCTGGCCACCTCGGCCGGGGAGATGGTGGATTCCTCGTTCTGAACCATGAACGCGACCGATCCGTAGCCCCTGGTGGAGAGCCACAGGCCCGAAGCGGCACCGTCGCCGAGGTCAGACGACACAGTCCGGTAGACAAAGTCGCCGCCGAGCTCATTGAGGGTGATCGTCCCCGCGTAGGGCGACATGATGACCACTTCCTCCCGCTTGGCCAGGTCGACCAGAGCGACCATGATCCCCGACGTCGGTCCCAAGATAGCGATTGCACCTTCGCTCTCGATCATGTTCGTCGCCTCTCTGATGCCGGTCTCGGGGTCGCCGCCGGTGTCTGCGACAACAGTGCGGATGTCGCCGCACACGGTGCCGCCGGCCGCGTTGATCTCCCCTACGCCGAACTCGATGGCGTCGGCAACGATCTTGCCAAACTCGCCGAGCTCGCCAGTGAGGGGCACAAGCACGCCGATGGTGACCTCGCCGCGTTCGGTGGGCTCATCAACGGGTTCCCCGCCTTCAGACGCATCGGGTGCCTCGGTCGGCTCGGGGGCCGTTGCCCCATCGGTCGCTTCGGGGGCTGCGGCAGTCGCTTCGGGCGCGGCTTGGTCGGCGGGGGCGGCAGGGCCGTCTCCGTCGTCGTCGTTGCCGCACGCCGCTGCGATCACAGCCAGCGCGAGCATGGCCGCGACGAGCCGCAGCCATCTGGGCGTTGTCCGTTTCATTTTGGTTCCTCTCTTGGTGGGGGTTGACTCCACGTCATTTCCTTTCTCTGGGTAGCTGACTTGACGTCAATTGCTTCTTTTCGGGTTGTTGGGTGGAGGTCTTTCGACTTCTTCTCGGCCCTCGAGGAGCAGCTCTTGGAGACGGCCCGGTTCGAGCAGTTCTCTGCTGTCGAGCTCGGCGGTGCTCCTCCCGCCTTCAAGCAGGCACGCCCTGGTAGACGCGGCGAGGATTTTCTCCGGACTCTGCTCGACGACCCAGACGACGGCCATGCCTGCGGCTGCGAGCTCGCTGACCCATTCGACCATGTGGGCGACAAAGAGGGGGGCGAGCCCGGCGGTCGGCTCGTCCAGCAGCAGTGCTTTCGGCTCGGCGATCAGCGCACACGACACGGCGAGGGTCTGCCGCTCCCCGCCTGAGAGGGTGGAGGCCCGCTGGTTGGCCCTGTCGGCGAGGATGGGGAACCGGTCGAAAACGGCGTCGGTGCGGGCAGCGGCGCCGGGGAATGCCAACGATGCGACCCGCAGGTTGTCGCGAACGGTGAGCTCGCGGAACACGTTGTGGTCCTGGGGGACGTATCCGACACCTCGGCGGGCTATCTGCTGGGGGGCGAGCCCTGCGATGTTGTCACCGTCGAGCGTGACTGTGCCGCCGGTCGCGGGGAGATGTCCGGCGATGGTCTTCATGAGGGTGGTCTTGCCGGCCCCGTTCGGGCCCAGCACGACTACGATCTCGCCAGCAGAGACCTTGAGGTGCACTCCGTGGAGCACTGTGACTTTGCTGTAACCCGAGACCAGCCCGGCCGCTTCAAGCTGCATGGTCTTCTCCCAAATAGGCGGAGATGACGGCCGGATCGCCGCGGATGTGCGATGGGGGCCCTTCGGCGAGGAGTCGACCTTGGGTCAAAACGAGGATGTGCTCGGCGATTGCCAGCAGGAAGTGGAGGTTGTGTTCGACGACAACCAGGGTCATGCCCTGGCGGTGGAGGCCTGTGAGGAGGTCGGCGAGCCGGTCTTGGAGGAGGGGGTGTACGCCAGCGGTGGGCTCGTCGAGCAGCAGCAGAGTGGGTCGGCGGATCAGCTGGCGGGCCACTCCGAGCATCCGGAGCTCGCCGCCGGACAAGTCGCCGACGGGCTCAGAGGCCCGATCGGCCAGCCCGACTTGGCCCAGGATGTCGCGGGCCTGCTCGACGAGGCCAGCCTCGTGGCGGCGCCATTTGCGGCCGAGCGCCGATCGGAGCCTCTCGCCAGGGCTGGTCGCGCCTACGACTACGTTGTCGATCACCGTCAGCGATTCGAAAGTGCGGGGTGTCTGGAATGTTCGGCCAATGCCGTGCTCGGCCCTCTCATGGGAGCTTTCGGCGGTGATGTCGTCACCTTCGAACACGATCGTGCCGGCGTCGGCAGGCAGCACCCCTGACAGCAGGTTGAAGAGGGTGGACTTGCCCGCCCCGTTGGGGCCGATGAGCCCGACGAACGAGCCCCGGTGTACCTGGAAGCTCAGCCCGTCGTTGCCACCGAGCGCCTGGATGCCGGCGAACCGCTTGGACACGCCATTCACCTCCAGCAGCGGCCCCAACTGTGTCGGGGCGCGGGTGTGGTCGCGGCCGGTCATGCGCTCACCCTGACTTTCCGCTGGATACGGTCAAACGGCTGGTAGCGGAGCACTGCAATGAACAACACGCCGGTGATGATGTGCTCGACAGATGCGGCGATCTGCGCGGAGCGGACCGTCTCGAACGGCAAGGCGCGCACCACTTCCTCGAAGAACACCAGGCCGAACGCGCCGAGCATGGCTCCGTACACCGACCGCTCCCCGCCAAGCACCAGCGCGATCCACACGACGAAGGTGACTTCGGCGGTGAATAGCGACGGCTGCGCGAGGGTGGTGAACATTGCGTACACGGCGCCGGCGAGTCCGACGGGCACCGCCGAGATCAAGAACACCTGGCGGCGCATGTTCGCAGACGGCTTGCCGGACGACTGGGCGGCGACCTCGTCGTCGCGGATGGCGTCGAGGGCCCGCCCGTAGGGGGATGCAAGCAGCTGTCGGAATGCTGCGAGGGTTGCGATCAGGAGGAGGGCGGCGGCGGCGGCGAATACGTACTTCTCCTCGATCGGCCCCCAGTCGCCGAACGGCCGATGCACATTGGACAGGCCGACGGTGCCGTTGCCAATGCGCCGCTCGTTCAGCAGGAATGAGTGGAACACCTCGGCAAATGCGAAGGTGGTGAGCGCGAGGTACTCCCCTCTGAGCCGCAGCGTCGGCCAGCCGGTTAGCGCGGCAAACCCAAGGGCGGCGACACCGGCCAGCAGGAACCCGGCCCACCACGGCCAGTCGAGGCCGAATGCGTATTGGTCGAGCCCTTTGGGAGGCGGCTGGGTGATGATGGCGTAGGTGTATGCGCCAACCGCGAAGTACGCGACGATTCCGAAGTTGATCATCCCCCCTCGGGCGTATTGGAGGTTGAGTGCCAGGGTGACGACGCCGAAGATCGACCCGATCGTCGCGACGGTGATGAGCAGTTGAGGCCAGTTCATGCCGCTCTCCTGCCTGCGAGCCCCTCGGAGCGGAAGAGCAGCACGATGATCACGATGGAGAACGCGACCAGCGGCCGGTACCCAGCGGGGATCCAGTAGACAGACACATCCATGGCGATGCCGATGATCAGGCCTGAAGCAATGACGGTGTACAGCGATCCGAGGCCGGCGAGGATGGCGACGGCGAGAATCTGGAGTATCTGGGCGAACGGCAGGTCGGTGGTGAGAGTGGCGATCACCGCGAGCATCACGCCGGCGAGCCCGGCCAGGCCCGACGACAGCAGCCAGGTGACCCTGGAGGTGGTGGCCACGTCCACCCCTCGGGACGCGGCCAGTTCGGGGTTGACGGCTCTGCCTCGGATCGCGAGGCCGATGCGGGTGCGGTTGAGGAACAGGGCCAAGGACACCGACACGGCCGCAGCGAGGGCGACGACGATGATCTGGTAGTCGGTGATGCGGATGCCGAACGGCTTGTAGCTGGTGGCGAGGCCGATGTCGAGGGTTCGGATGCCGGTGCCGACCAGCGCGTCGATGGCGCCACCGATGACGAACGCGACGCCAGTGGAGGTGATCAGCAGCACTGCGGGGCCGCGGGAGCGGATCGGGTCGTAGATCGTGCGGGCAATCCCCAGCCCGACGAGGGCGGTGAACACGACGGCTGCGGGGCCAGCGATGAGGATGTGCCATCCCTGCGATGCGTTGAGCCACCAAGTGGCGAACGCTCCGATACCGAGCAGCTCGGCGTGGGCGATGTTCAAGAACCCCTCAACCTGCCGGGTCAGCGAGAACCCGATCGTGGCCAGGATGAGGAAACATCCGGTCACGACCCCGGCGGTCAGGTATTGCAGGAACAGCATCGCCTCTACCTGTCTCGCACTAGTCGTAGTTGCGGACTTCGAACGTGATGGCCCCACCGGGGCTGACCCACGGTCCGTGCGCCATGCCGGGCGGGCGGCAGGCGTACATTCCGGCGGTGAACGTCTGGTCCAGCGTCAGGTCGTGAATGGCACCCTCGACCAACCAGAGCTCTTCCCAGAAGTCGTGGCGCTGCACCCCGGCCGCCGACGTGTCCGTGCCGGGCAGGAACTTCAAGAGCCTGGTGTACGACCCACTGTCCGGGTCTCTCGAGAGGGTTTTGCTGTAGAGCCCTTCGATACCGGCTTCGGGTTCCCAGGGGATCAGGTCGGGGTCGAAGAACTCAAATTCTTGCTTTCCCATGTCAATTGTCCTCCAAGACGTTGATTACGGAATACGAGGCGGTCAGGGAGCGGGCGGTGACCGGGTCGCGCAGCTGCGCGGTGAAAGAGGGGTGGAACTCGAACTCGCCTCTCGCAGGGATGGTGCCGGACAGGATCACCGTGCCGGCCATCGGCCCACCGAAGCGGTCCTCAACTAGGCGCAGCAGTTCCTCCGGGGGTTTGAGGGCGGCGACCGGGCCGGCCTGATAGGTGTTCTGCGAACCGACCGGGGTCCACGCTCTGAACATGAGATCGTCCCAGTGGTCCTCAAGGTCGCTGAGCCGCCACACGTCAGCGGAGAGCACTTTGGCGCAGCTCTGCTTGGAGGCGGCCATGTCCACGGTTTCGAGGGCCCGGTCGGTGTGGTCTGACGCCGCCGCGACCCACACCTCGCTATCGGCGACCAGGAGGGCGTATTCGACCTCGCCGCACGATGAAGCCGTTGCCACCTCGATTTCGGTATCGGTGGTGAGCCGGTCGGCGCCGAGCACGAAGTACGAGGGCACCTCATCGGGCGGCGCGATGCCCTCCTCTTCCAGCTTCGCGATGTACGCATCCACCGAGGCGGTGTCTCTGGCGGAGTAGCCGGCAAGGATCAGCCGCTTGGCGGAGAACCGGAGCGGGGTGCCTTCGTCGGTGCGGAACACCAAATCGCTGCCGGGCTCGCCCAGCAGGCGGCGGTCGGCGAGAGCCGGGAACCGATTCCGGGCGTCGGCGGGCCCTTGCAGGTCGATTTGGGCGGTGGCGGTGCCAGGGTCGTCGCCGAGGGATACGAGGGTGGTGCCCCACGGGTCAATCACCGCGGAACGGCCGCACAGCGCCGTCTGGTATCCGGTCTGCCCAACGCCGTTGCAAGCGACCACGAACGCCTGGTTCTCGATGGCCCGCGCCCTCAGCAGCGTCGACCAAGCCTCCACCCTCGGATAGGGCCACGCCGACGCGACCAGAAAGCCGACGGCACCCATCTCGGTCATGCGACGGAACAGCTCGGGGAACCGCAAGTCGTAGCACACAGCGAGGCCGAGGCGACCCAGCGGTGTATCGGCTACCACCATGTCGGTGCCCGCGGTGAGGTATTCCTGTTCTTTGCTGCCGTAGCCGAACAGGTGAATCTTGCGGTATCGACCCAGCTCGCCGCCGTCGGGGCCGAACAGGACCGAAGTGTTGTAGAGACGGTCGCCGTCGGCTTCGATGAGTGACCCGGCGTGCAGGCAACTCCCGGTCTCGGCAGCGAGTCCGGCGAGCCGCTCGAGCAGCTTCGGGGTCATGTCTGACGCAGTGGAATAACCGTCGAACGAGAAGTAGCCGGGATACCACACTTCCGGGAGGATGATCAGGTCGGATTCGGCAACAGCACGGATCTGCTCTTCGGCCATTCCGATCAGGTCTGGGCCGTCTCCCGTCTGCACCGCGGCCGGCAGCTGTATGAGCGTCACCGAGGTCATTGGCCGTCTCCTTGTATTCGGGCCTGGTTGAGCCAGGCGAGCACCCGTTCGGGGGTGAGGGGCAGTTGGTCGACGAACACGTCGCCGACGGCTGATAGAGCGTCTTCGACGGCTGCGGCGATAGCCGCGCCGGGTGCGATCGCGCCGCCCTCTCCCATGCCTTTGAGGCCGCCGATGGTGTGCGGAGATGGGGTCTCAAGGTGGGCTACGTCGAAGTCGGGTATGTCGGTCATGGTGGGGATGAGGTAGTCCGAGAAGGTGGTGGTCAACAGGCGGGCCTCGTCGTCGTAGACGAACTCCTCGAACAGGGCGGTGCCGATTCCTTGGGCGACGCCGCCGAAGATCTGTCCCTCGACAATGGTCGGGTTGATCATCGGCCCGCAGTCCTCGGCGATCGCGTAGGACAGAACCATCGTTTTGCCGGTAAGCGGGTCGATTTCGACGGAGGCCAGGTGCGCGGCGTTGGTGTACACCCCGGTGCCGGGGTCGGCGTCGTATGTACGCGACGCCTCCAGGATCGGCTCAACCCCACGAGGGAGGGACTCGGGGCGCTGGTATACGAGCCGGCAGAGCTCGGCGATCTCAATGGACGCGCCGGGCGACCCCGACACCGAGAGGCAGCCCTGGCCGATCACGATGTCGGCGGGCGACGCCTCGAAGCGGTGAGCGGCTACCTGGCGGAGCGTTTCGGCCACCGCGTCGACTGCTTTGACGACTGCCCCGCCAGCGAGCACCGCGGAGCGGCTCGCGAATGTGCCAGCCCCATAGGCCACCTGGTCGGTGTCGCCGTACTCCACCCTGATGTCCTCGATGCTCAGGCCGAGCCGGTCGGCGGCTATCTGGGCGAGAGTGGTCTCCAGCCCTTGGCCGTGATCGTGGATCGACGCGGACACGACCGCTGTACCTGTTGCATCTAGTCGGACTTTGGCCGTCTCGTACCCAAACACGATCGGCACACCCCGCTGCTGGAACTCGCGGGTGGTGTGAGCGGTCTGCTCGGTAAACACCGCCAGCCCGATCCCGAACAGGCGCCCTTCGGCCCTGGCCGCTGCTTGATCGGCGAGCAGCCGGTTGTGGCCGCCAACTTCAAGGGCTTTGTCTAGCGATTCGGGCAACGACCCGGAGTCGTAAACCAACCCGGACGCGGAATGCCAGGGGTAGTCGTCTGGGCCGATGAGGTTGCGGCGCCGTATCTCGGTCCGATCAGCGCCCCGGTGCCTGGCGATTCTGTCCATGAGCCGCTCGATGGAAAAGCACGCTGCGGGACGGGCCACGCCCCGGTACGCCCCGTATGGGGCCTTGTTGGTGCAATAGGCTGTTCCGGTCACCGAGTACTCCGCGACCCGATAGGGGCCGGGGAGGATGCCCATGGCCATCCCGCAGTCCATGGTCGACGTCCACGGGAACACCGAGTAGGCGCCCATGTCGACTGCGATGTCGGCCTCGAGCGCCAAGAGGATCCCACCGTCGTTGAAGTAGCCAGTCACCCGGTGGCGGTGCTCACGGGAGTGATGGGACGCAAAGAAGTGCTCGCGCCGGTCCTCCACCCATTTCACCGGTCGGCCCAGCTCACGGGCAGCCAAACAGCAGGCGACCTCCTCGGGGTACAGCTGCGCTTTGACGCCGAATCCACCGCCCACGTCGGGGGAGATCACCCTTATGCGGCTCTCTGCCACCCCGAGGGCGTCGGAGAGGCCGGCGCGAATCAGGTGTGGGATCTGGGTGGTGGTCCAAAGTTCGAACAGCCCGGAGCCCTGGTCGTAGCGGGCGACGCACGCTCGCCCTTCCATCGGGATCGCCCCGTGGCGGGCGTTGCGAAGCTCGACGGTCACCTGGTGCGCGGCGGACCCGGCCGCCTCCTCGAACCCGTCGGTCGCCATTGAGCGGCGCACGAACGCGTGGCCGACCCACCCAGAGTGGACCGGCTCCCGGTCTTCTCCGAGCACGTCGTCGAGCCCGGCGACCGGTTCCAATGGGCGGTAGGCAAACATGACGTGCTCGGCGGCGTCTTCGGCGGCATATTCGTCGTCGGCTACGACCATGGCCATCGCCTCCCCGGCGTACCGGGTTCGGCCCACGGCCAGTATGGGTTGCGCGGACGGCTGAAACCCCTCGTAGGCGGACACGCAGCGGATCTCCGCACCGGCGAAATCGTCGCCGGTAAACACCGCCCGCACTTTTTCGCAAGCGAGTGCCTCTTTGACGTCGAAGTCGCAAATGTCGGAGGACGCTTCGTCGGAGCGGACGAACTTGGCGGACAGAGTGCCGGGGAAGTCGACATCGGCCACGAACCGGCCCTGCCCTTTGAGCAGACGGTCGTCCTCCACCCTCGGAACACGAGCACCGAACAGCCGGGGCGACAGGCCGCTCATCTTCCGCCTCCCGTGGCTTGTTCGAGGGCTTGTTCGACGGCGTCGACGATTTGGTGGTAGCCAGTGCAGCGGCAGAGATTGCCGGCCAGCTGCTCTCTAATCTGGTGGCGGGAAGGCGTGGAGGCCACCTCGGCGGCAATCTCAGTGACGGTCATCAATAGCCCGGGGGTGCAGAACCCGCATTGGAGGCCGTGGCAGTCTTTGAACGCCTGCTGGATGGAGCTCAACTCCTCCCCATCGGCCAATCCCTCCACCGTGCGCACCGACGACCCATTGGCCTGGGCTGCGAGCATGAGGCATGACCGGGCGGATGCGCCGTCGACGAGCACTGTGCAAGACCCGCAGTAGCCGTGCTCGCATCCGACGTGCGTGCCGGTCAAACCGAGCATGCCCCGCAGGAAATCCGACAGCAGCATCCGCCCGTCGACCTCGGCGGTCTCGGCCCGCCCATTCACCTCCACGGCGATCTCAACCATCTGGCCGCCCCCTATCGCGGCGAGCCAGGGCCTGGCCAGCAGCCCGGAGCACCTGGGCGTATACCAGCTGCTTGCGGTGCGAGGTGGATCCGTGTGAGTCACCGACCGGGTCGAACGCGTCGCGAGCCACCTCCGCGACCGCCTGCGGGTCTTCAGTGGCGATCAGGGCTTCCTCGGCCTCGGGACACCGCACCGGCCGGTCCGCTACGCCAGCAAGCGCGACCCTCGCCTCACCGATTCCGCCAGAGCCAGTAGAGCAGGCGACCGCGGCCACCACAACCGCAAAGTCGCCGGTGCGGCGCTGGAACTCCGAGAATCCCCAGTTGTCAGCGAATCGCGAGGCGAACCGGACACTGACTACGAGCTCGTCAGCCCGCCGGCCAGTTGTGAACACCGTCTGAAAGAAGTCGTCGCCACCCAAACACCGGGCCCCGGACTTCGACCGCAGCTCGACCGACCCGTCCAACGCCAAGAGCACAACCGGCCACTCAGCCGACGGGTCGGCGTGGGCGACACTTCCTCCGACTGTGCCCCGGTTGCGTATCGCCCTAAAGCCGATGAAGCCCGCGGCGTCGCGTGCCATCGGCAGGTGCCGAGCGATGTCGGGATCGGCCTCCATTTGCCGATGCGTCACGCGAGCACCCACCGACACTGCGTCGGGCTCGGTGACAATCGAGTCCAGCCCTCCTACAGAGCCCAAGTCAATAACCTCGGCGGGGCGGGCCAGCCTTAGATTCAGCATGGGGATCAGGCTCTGCCCGCCCGAGAGGACGACGGCTTCGTCGCCGTAGGCGTTGAGCAGGTCCAGTGCCTCCGCCTGCGAGGACGGTGCGTGATACCTGAACTTCGGCGGCTTCATGCTGTTCGCATTTCCATGCGCCCCCCGGGCCTGCTGATCGTCCTAGCAGGCATGGGGCCAGCCCCGAAGGGGAAGGGCCAGCGACCAAGCCCGCCAGTTCAGGCAGTCAACCACAGATCAAATATGAAATCAAATATTGGATATAGTTGATCGGAGGTGGTAAGAATTCGGTTAGGGTGTCACCGAGGCACCCTTGTAGCGATAGGCAAAGCGTGCCGACTGATCACCGCACACTCGAACGACAAGGGGGAATACTGGAAGTGGCTGAACAAGCAGCGTTTGCGTCAGCCCCACCAGTTATCCAACCCACCGTCCCAGAGATGGTGCTGCTCTATCTCCGCAAGCTGCTCGTCACCGGCGAGTTAGCGCCCGGAGACAAGGTCCCACTTGAAGCCGTCGCACGGAGTTGCGGAGTCAGCCCCGTGCCGGTCAGAGAAGCCCTCAAGCAGCTTCAGAACGAGGGAGTGGTGGTCAACGAGCCGCGCCGGGGCTACTGGGTGACGACGCACTCGCAAGCCGAGTTCGCCGAGCTTCAGCACATCACCTCCCTCCTAGAGCGAGAGGCGATGGCGCTAGGAGCGCCCAGACTCACCGACGAAGACATCCAGCAGATGGACGACTACCGGATCAAGATGGAGAGCGCCCTCACCGAGGGCGACCTCTGGACCACCAACGTCGCCCACCGGGAGATGCACTTCGTCCCCTACCGGGCGTCCGGCATGCCCCGGCTCGTCAAGGAGATAGAGCGGCTGTGGGAGCACACCGACCACTACCGCGTTCTCTACCTCCACAAGCACAGTGACGTCCAGGAGGTCTCCCTGGCCCAGCACCTCGACCTCATCGAAGCGTGCCGGACAAGGGACCCGGACCGGGTTATTGAGGCGATGCGCATCCACCGCGAATACGCCACCGCCACTATCACCCCCGGCCTCCTGGACGAGGACGGCAACTAGGCGCGCCGCGCTGCTCCGCTGCAACAACATCTTAAAAGGAGCAACAAGCCATGCGTTTCGGAGCCTGGATCCCTTCCTACGCCTACCCGGGGCTCGACTACGAGCGGGCTCGCCAAGGCACCGACACCTTCTCCAAGAAGGCCAACGACTACGACATTGACCTGTGGGTAATCGACCACCTCCTCCACGCCCCTGGCCTCTACGGGATGCCCTGGCTGGAACCCATGACCGTGCTGACCCACGCCGCCGCCGTCGCCCCTGACGTACAGATGGTCGGAACCGGCATCCTGGTGGTGCCCCTCCGCCACCCCGTTGTACTGGCCAAAGAAGTCGCCACCATGGACTACCTCACCGGCGGCCGCTACCAATTCGGCATCGGCCCCGGCTGGTACGGTCCCGAGTTCGAAGCCACCGGCACCCATATCAGTGAGCGGGGCAAGCGCACCGACGAGATACTCGAAGCCGTCCGCCTGCTCCTTACCACCGCCGATGCCACATATGAAGGCGAGTTCTACTCATTCGACAGCGTCACCATCGACCCCCGCCCGCCCAGAATGCCCAACGTTTGGGTTGCCGGCGGGTCCCGCATCCCCGACGGCACCTTCGACAACGACCGGCCCGTCCTCGCAAAAACCGTGCTCAACCGCATCCTCGGCGCCGACTGGTGGCTGTCGCGCTGCTCCGGCCAGCAGCAATGGGTCCACAACGACTGGCAGGTCATCAAAGATGCTGCCGCCGCTCAAGACTCCGAGCCGCCCCGGTTCGGCCACTGCAACTTCATCTACATCGTGGACACCAATGACCCTGCCAAGGCCCGCGAAGAACAGCACATCTATTTCGAGCAGGCCATGGGCACCCACCGCACCCGCGACCACTTAGAGAAGAGCTACTTCTTCGGATCCATCGACGAGATCGTCGCCCGTCTCCGCGACCTCAAAGACGGCGGCTGCGAATACATCGTCTTAGGTCCCACTAGCGACGACCCCGAGCAGCTCGACCTGCTCCACAACCTCGTAATCCCCCAAGTCAATGGCTGATGGACTCCTTGTAGCTAGAACAGGCTGGGGACTCCGAGCTCGGTTCCTCCCGTGACGGGGAGGGTGGCGCCGGTGATGTAGGCGGCTTTGGGGGAGGCCAGGAAGAAGATGGCGTGGGCCACGTCTTCGGGCTCGCCCATGCGGCCCAGCGGGTAGCGGCGGCCGAAGTCGGCCTTCTCCTCGGGGGTCATCGAGGCGGTGAGGTGCATGGTGTCGATGGGACCGGGGGCCACTGCGTTGACCCTCACGTCGGGGGCGTACTCGGCGGCCAAGTCCCTGGTCATGGCGATCACCCCGGCCTTGGCCGAGGCGTAGGCCACGTGGGGGATGGTGAACCGCAGGGCGGCGATGGAGGCCACGTTCACCACGCTGCCGCCGGCCTCGGCCAGCGCCGGATAGGCCCGGCGGATCAGCAGGAAGAACGACCGCAGGTTGGTGGAGAGCTGGTCGTCCCACTCCTCGGGGGTGATCTCGGAGGTGGGCTTGAGCACCCAGACCCCGGCATTGTTCACCAGCACGTCGAGTCGGCCGTAAGACTCCAGGGTGTCGTCGATGATCGCATGGGCATCGTGGGTGTCGCCCACATCGCCGCCCAGTCGTAGCGACAGGCCCTCCACCGCTTCCAGTGCCTCCACGTCGCGGTCGGCGCCCACCACCACCGCTCCCGCGTCGGCGAACAGCGCGGCGGTGCTCCGGCCGATCCCCCGAGCCGCGCCGGTGACGATCACCACCTTGTCGGCGAACTCGGTCATGTCGCTGCTAGAGCCGCTCGATGATGGTGACGTTGGCCTGCCCGCCGCCCTCGCACATGGTTTGCAGCCCGTAGCGGCCGCCGGTGCGCTCCAGCTCGTTGAGCAGGGTGGTCATGAGCCGGGCTCCGGTGGCCCCCAGCGGGTGGCCCAGGGCGATGGCCCCGCCGTTCACGTTGACCTTCTCATGGGGCACGTCGTGCTCGCCCATCCAGGCCAGCACCACCGAGGCGAAGGCCTCATTGCATTCGAACAGGTCGATGTCGTCGATGGTCATGCCGGTTCGGGCCAAGGCGTACTCGGTGGCCGGGATGGGGCCGGTGAGCATGTAGATGGGGTCGGCGCCCCGCACCGACAGGTGGTGGAAGCGGGCCCGGGGCTTCAACCCGTGATCGGCCACCGCCTGATCCCCGCAGATCAACATGGCACAGCCCGCGTCGGAGATCTGGCTGGACACCGCCGCGGTCAGCCGCCCGCCCTCGATCAGGGTGGACAAGCCGGCCATCTTCTCCAGGGTGGTGCCCCGCCGGATTCCCTCGTCAAACTCCAGGCCGGCCAGGGGCAAGATCTCATTGTCGAACCGGCCCTCGTCGGTGGCGGTGGCGGCCCGCTCGTGGCTGGCCAGGGCAAACTCCTCCATCTGCTCCCGGCTGATGTCCCAATGCTCGGCGATCATCTCCGCCCCCCGGAACTGCGAAACCTCCTGGGTGCCGTAGCGGTCCACCCAGCCGTCGGAGCCGGTGAAGGGATCGGGATCGGTCACCCCCACGTGCTCGGCCACGGTCATGGCCGCGCCGATGGGGATCATGCTCATGTTCTGAACGCCGCCGGCCACCACCACGTCGTTCACGCCGGCCATCACCGCTTGGGCCGCGAAGTGCACGGCCTGCTGGGCCGATCCGCATTGGCGGTCGATGGTGGTGCCGGGCACATGCTCGGGCAGCCCGGCGGCCAGCCAGGCGGTGCGGGCGATGTCACCCGCTTGGGGGCCGAGGGCGTCCACACAGCCGTACATCACGTCGTCCACCGCGGCCGGGTCGACACCGGTGCGATCGAGAAGCCCGAGGATGGGGTGGGCCCCCAAGTCCGCCGGGTGGATCTCCGAGAGGCTGCCGCCCCGCCGCCCCACCGGGGTGCGGACTGCGTCGATGATGTATGCCTCAGCCATGGCTGCTCCTCTTTCCGATACTTGAAATCATCGCGGCTCTCGGGGAAGGCCCAAAACTCGCTCGCCGATGATGTTTCGCTGAATCTCGTTCGACCCGGCGTAAATGGTGTGGGCTCGGCTGTACAGGAACGTGCGCTGCCAGGAGTCCAGGGAGTATTCCTCACCGTCGTCAGCCGCAACCGCCATGGCATCCGCCCCCCGCACCCCCACCATCAACTCGCCCAGCGAACGGTGCCAGTTGGACCACAGCAGCTTGCCGATGGACATCTCCGGCCCCGGCACTCCGCCGGCGTCCACCCCGGTGAGCATCCGCAGGTTGTTGTACCGCATTATCTCCAGCGTGGCGTAGGCCTGGGCCAGCTCCTGGCGGATCACCAAATCATCAGCGGTGCCGTTGGCCCGGGCCTCGGCCAGCAGCGCGTCTAGTTCCTGGCGGAAGTAGGTCTGCTGGCCCAGCGTGGACGCCCCCCGCTCGAAGGCCAGCGTGCCCATGGCCACCTCCCAGCCCCGGCCCACTTGCCCCACCACCAGATCGGCATTGGTCACCGCATCGTCGAAGAACACCTCGTTGAACTCGGTACCGCCGGTGATCTGCACGATGGGGCGGATCTCTATCCCTGGCTGGTCCATGGGCACCAGCAGGTAGGAGAGGCCGGCGTGGCGGGCAGAGTCCGGGTCGGTGCGGCACACCACGAAGCACCAGTCGGAATACTGGGCCAGCGAGGTCCAGATCTTCTGGCCGTTCACCACCCAGCGATCACCGTCCAGCACCGCCTTGGTGCCCACATTGGCCAAATCCGACCCGGCATTGGGCTCAGAATAGCCCTGGCACCAGAACTCCTCGCCCGACAGGATCGGCGGCACAAATCGCTCCTGCTGCTCGGGCGTGCCGTAGGCCACCAACGTAGGTCCCAACAAGGTGACCCCCATGTTGGGCAGCCGCCCCGGTGCCCGAGCCTCTACATAGGTCTGGTGAAACAGCACCTGCTCCGACAAGCTGCACTCCCGGCCCCCCAAATGAGCCGGAAAGTCGATGCCCAGCCAGCCTCCCCCAGCCAGTTCTCGCTCCCAGGCAATCTGCACCTCAGCGGAAATGTCCTCCTGGCCCATCCCACCCCGGCCCCGCAGTCCGGCAAATTCCCCCACCAAGTGCTCCTCTAGCCACGTGCGCACCTCATCGCGGAAGTCCCGCTCAGCCGAAGTGAGGTCGAAATCCATCTGCCGGAAATCTACTGGCAGCAGCGGCGTTCGGATCACTCAACGGGTACGGTGCTGCCACCTCCGTGTGGTGGCAACCGGCCAAGGTGGTGTATCCGGCGGTTACTCGGTGGGTGGTTGGGGTTCTGGGGGGTTGTAGTCGGGGTCTACGGTGGGTGGGGGGGTTTCGGGGATGGTGCGGGGGTTGTAGTCGAGTGGTCCTGGCTCGCCTGTCCATATGTGCCAGGAGTATTCGGGGATGAAGACGATGGCGAAGCCGTAGAAGGGTGCGCCGCCGTAGATTGTTGGCAGGCTGATGACCTGTGGGTAACGGTGGGGATGGCCTGCCGATGACGCCCGTACGTGCAAGGGCGGTTCAATGATGTCATGGACTTGGCCGTTTCCTATCAGGGCCATGTAGACGCGCAGGTCTTTGATGTTCTGGTTGAGGACTTGGTCTTTTAGGCTGGGGTGCGATGTGGGGGCGGTGAGGCTTGCGCTGATGTATTCGATCATAAGCCGGCCGTCGTCGCCGATTTTGTGCTTCTCTGCCTGGTAGACGAAGTCGGGCACGAAGTTCTTGAAGAATTCCTCATCCACCGCGCGGGCGGTGACCGTTCCGCCGGTGCCGAACGAGAACGAGCGGGTGATGTCCACCCTGGTGGACAGTTTGGCGCTCACCGACAGGTCGATCATTTCGGGGTTCTCGCTCCCAGTCCAGCCCTCGATCTCGAACGGGGCGCGCTCGCCGGGCTGCACCGTCAGCGGGAAGCGCCCGCTGACCGGCTGGGCATCGTTGTTGCTGCCCTCGGTCGGGCGGGCGGTGACAGTGACCTCCCGGGCGAACAGGGTTTTGGACAGGTTGCGCACCAGGCCGCGCACGACACCGTCGCGTACCAAAACCGAGCCATCGACCACTGCCACCTCGTCGAAGTCCTCCAGCGGGAAGTCCCAGTCCAGATGGCCGAAATATCCCAAAGGGATGTCCTTGGGATGGGTTATCTTCGATTCGGGGTAGCCCACACTTCGGTCGTTGTAGTCCTCGACGGCGGCTTGTTCGGTGGCGAACGCGCCGCTGGGCCCGACTTCGCTCATGTACACATAGCGTCGCCCGCCCGCCTCGCTGCACGACACCTCCGCAACCCGGCGCTTGAACGCGATGGCCTCGCGGTCTTCATCGGTCATCTCCTCGCCGGGCCCCAACGGACGAGCGAATACCACCGTGTAGGCCTCTGCGTCATCACACAAATCGAAAAGCTCATTGGCCAAACCCAGATAGGGCGGCGGAGGCGCCAACAGCCGCAGCCCACCGGACCGATCACCCTCACCGGGAACCACGCCGGCACCGTCGCCGCTGTCGCCGCCTGTGTCGCCGACGGGACCGGTCGGACCGTCGGGCCCGTCTCCCGGCCCCGGGGTGTCGCCACCAGGCCCCGGCGACTGCCCCGAACTCCCGGTGGCGCCGCCGATACCCGGCTGCGCCGCAGGGACAGGGATGTCGGGGGTCCTCTCAAGGGCGGGCTGAGCTATGCCGGTACCAGCAGGCGCTCGGCCGACCACCTCCGCAGTGCGCTCGGAGCCCTGCCCGCAACCAAACGCGACAAACAACACCACCGCGACAGCGGCCCGCCACAACGTGGCCTGCCGCGGCCTCCGACGCTGAGTGCGGCCGGCTTTCCCGTCTCCCATTGGGCTCCCTCCCTAGTCCAAGCCGCTGCCAACAGCAGCGCTCGCGCTCACCCAGCAAATCTCTAAGAGCGTGTCCCCGATCGTACCGGGACAGCTGTATACCTGGAGGTCGCGGCCATTGACCGTCCCCATGAGGCTGGCAAACGAGTGGCCGATCTCACGCCGGCTTATTACCCCGTCCAGGCGTGGAGCAGGTTCGGGAATCAGGCGTCGTCTGCCTTCACCTGGATGGTGTGCCAGCCGGTGGCGCCGTCGGGGGCGGGGTTGCTGATCTATGAGGTCTGGGTGGCGCCGGTGCCGTCGATGGCCCGCACCCTCACCCGATGCTCGCCGGGGGAGGCGTTCCAGGTCACCATTCACTGCCGCCAAGAGTTGACGGTGGTCTCACGGCTGAACTCGGCCCCCACCCATACCTCGCCGTCGACCTGCACCTCCACCCGCTCAATAGCCCGGCTAGGCGCCCAGGCCACCCCGGCAATCGCCGTAGGCCCGGGATCGATCGTGGAATCCCGACGAGGCAGTCAAGGTGGCATACCCGAAGGCTATTCGATGGGTTGTGGCGGTTCTGGCAGGGTGTAGTCGGGGTCCACGGTGGGCGGGGGGGTTTCGGGAATAGTGCGGGGGTTGTAGTCCAGGGGTCCCGGCTCACCTGTCCATATGTGCCAGGAATATTCGGGGATGAAGACGATGCTGAAGCCGCTCCATTGTGCTCCATTGAAGGTGATTGGATGACTGTAGACACGCGGGTAATACCTGGAGCTCCACCGTTCTTCGGGCAGCCCACGGTGCAGGGGCGGTTCCACAATGTCGTGGACTTTGCCGTTTGCCAGCAGGGCCATGTAGACGCGCAGGTCTGCGATGTTCTGGTTGAGGACTTGGTCTTCGAGGCTGGGGTGCGATGTGGGGACGGTGAGGCTTGCGCTGATGTATTCGATCATGAACCGGCCGTCGTCGGGGATCTTGTGTTTCTCTGCCTGGTAGACGAAGTCGGGCACGAAGTTCTTGAAGAACTCCTCGTCCACTGCCCGAGTAGTAACCGTCCCGCCGGTGCCGAACGAGAACGAGCGGGTGATGTCCACCCTGGTGGACAGTTTGGCGCTCACCGACAGGTCGATCATTTCGGGGTTCTCGCTCCCAGTCCAGCCCTCGATCTCGAACGGGGCGCGCTCGCCGGGCTGCACCGTCAGCGGGAAGCGCCCGCTGACCGGCTGGGCATCGTTGTTGCTGCCCTCGGTCGGGCGGGCGGTGACAGTGACCTCCCGGGCGAACAGGGTTTTGGACAGGTTGCGCACCAGGCCGCGCACGACACCGTCGCGTACCAAAACCGAGCCATCGACCACTGCCACCTCGTCGAAGTCCTCCAGCGGGAAGTCCCAGTCCAGATGGCCGAAATATCCCAAAGGGATGTCCTTGGGATGGGTTATCCGGTTCTCATCGCTATAGGGGTTCCGGTCGTTATGGTCGTCTGTCGCGGCTTGTTCAGTGGCGAACGCGCCGCTGGGCCCGACTTCGCTCATGTACACGTAGCGTCGCCCGCCCGCCTCGTCACACGACACCTCCGCAACCCGGCGCTTGAACGCGATGGCCTCGCGGTCTTCATCGGTCATCTCCTCGCCGGGCCCCAACGGACGAGCGAATATCACCACATAGGCCTCTTGGTCGTCACACAAGTCGAAGATCTCATTGGCCAAACCCAGATAGGGCGGCGGGGGCGCCAACAGCCGCAATCCGCCGGGACTGTCCCCTTCACCGGGAACCACGCCGACACCGCCGCTGTCTCCGACGCCCGTATCTCCGACAGGACCGGACGGCCCATCAGATCCGCCTCTCGGCCCCGGGATATCGTCGCCAGGTCCCGGCGGCTGCCCTGTGCTGCCAGTGCCCGGCTGTACTTCGGGCTCATGAGCGGGCTGTGCGGTGCCGGTGGCAGCGGGCGCTTGGCCGACCACCTGCACCGCGCGCTCGGAGTCCTGTCCGCAGCCGAACGCGACGAGCGACACCACCGCAATGGCGACCCGCCACACTGTGTTCCGCCGCGGTCTGCGGCGCTGGGTGCGGCCGGCCTTTCCGTCTCCCATTGGTCATCCCCCCTAATCCGAGTTACTGCCGGCGGCGGCGTTCGTGCTCACCCAGCAAGCCTCGACAAGGGTGTCGTCGATCGTGCCGAGGCAGTTGTAGATCTGGAGGTCGCGTCCGTTGACCGTGCCGTCGAACCATCCCTCCGGGCCTTTGCCCCCGGCGCTCAGCCCGTAGTTGTTGTCGCTGTTGTTCACTGTGAGCGCTCCGCCGTTGAGCTCGGTGATCTTCTTCTCGATGCGATCCTCGTACTGGGCGACGGTCTCGGTGGAAAGCTTCACCAGACCGTGGTAGGCGATTCCCTTTCTGGCGGGGTTGCTGTCGTCGTTGTAGGGGCTGAAGCGGGCTCCCTCGTCTGCTCTGACGGCCCGGATGATCGCCTTGGATGCCTCGCCTGTGCCCGCGGCTGTTGTCGCAGGCCATGCCAGACCGGTTGAGGACTAAGGCCACGACCTCGGCCACACCGCATACTTCGTCGAGAAGTCGGCAGATGTCTCGGTGTCGGTGAAGGAGATGAACGGCGCGGCCTCGGGCGTGTAGGGGTTGTAGCTGCCGGTGTAGTCGCTGGGGTAGGTCGTTCCTGCCTCGCAGCAGTCCAACGCGTGTCCCTCCTGGAGGCTCAGGTCGAACAGATAGCAGACCATTTCCGTTCCTGCGCTTCCCCACCGGCACAGCCGCTGCCGTGTGCCCCCGGTCGGGTCGGCCAGCTCTGAGATGGTCTCGACTCGGATGCTGTCGGTTGACGCGGCATATCTGGCGTTATGGGTGCTCTGGCATCTGCTGTTGCTGCATGCAAACCAGCGGCCAAACACTAAATCGCCTTCGCAGTATTTATAGCGGATGAGTTTGGCGACTTCGTAGCCGCCTTTGTCGACGTCGGCTCGTTCGGCGTGGCCGTGTTTGAGGGCGTCCACCTGGGCGTCGGGCTCGGTGAAGTTGTCGAGCTGCCACAGGCCGACGCCAGGGTTCCAGTGGGCCTGCTTGTAGCCGCCGAGCGACATGTGGGAGTACAACTCGATGTTGTTCGAATCGCTTGTTCGATTCACCATGTTGTCGCCCCTCGACAGCGTCATGGGTGAAAGGGCCCGGCTGGTGTCGCCCCCGTTCAGCTCCCACGCGGGTATGGCCAGCATCATCGACGCCAGCATGTTCTGGGTGATCTGGCTGCGGCCGGTGGCAGTGAGCTGGGTCTGGGAGCATGGCGCTCCGGTGGGGGAGGTGATGGCCTTTCGGGCTGCTCGCAGCACGGCGTCGTAGACGCCTTTGGTGGCGCAGTACTTGCTGGTTGTGGAGCAGGTGGTCGATACCTGCGTCGTGGCCGCAGCCCGGGTGGTGCACGTCCGGTGTGGCCTGGCCTGTTCCCAGTCGCTGGTCGACGATGCCTGCCACCACAGCGGGAAGGTGTAAGACGTTGAGGGGCTCAGCGCTGCGAATGCCGCGGAAAGGGTCCGGGCTTCGAGCAGGCGGCTGTCGGCTAGAGCGCCCGCCGGGCCCGGACGGGCAATGTGCCACCTGCTCGCCGAAGCGTTGGCGACCCATCGCAGATCGACGCTGCTCGAGGTGGCTGTGCCGCATACAGGAGGGGTCGGATAGGCAGCCAAGGCGGCGGTGGTGCAGGTCACGTCGGGGACCACCCTGGCCCAGGCGCCCGCCGCGGAGGGCTTCCACCAGAAGTAGAACTGGTAGGCGGTGTTGGGCGACAGCCCGTCGAAAGCCATTTCCAGCGTCGCCGACCCGAGCGTGCGCCCGCCGACATGGGCGCGGCTGGCGGTCGCGGTGGCCGTGTCGGGCACCGTCGCCCGTCCGACGTACCACTGGTAAACCCCCGGATTCGCAGCCCTATTGAGGGTAACGCTGTCGGCGGTCACAGCGCCGCATGTGGGCGGGGCGGGACTCGTGGCTGGTCCGGTTGTCGTGCATCGGGTGCTGGGCTGTACCTGCACCCACTCGTCGCCGCTGGATGCCTTCCACCAGAACAAGAACCGGTAGGCGGTGTTTGGCGACAGCCCTGTGAACTGCTTGGCCAGCGTCGTCGATTCGAGTGGACTGCCATCAGTATACGACGAGCCCGGCACGTCGCGGGCGACATACCACCGATCCACTCCGGCATCTGAGTCCCACCGAAGGGTGATGCTGTTGTCGGTAACAGCAGAGCACGCGGGGGCGTCGGGATTCGCTGGGGCTGCCAGAGTGGAGCACTGCTTCCCGGCAGGCAACTGCTGGCGCCCGCCGTCGACGGCGAACACGCTCAGGTAGTAGTCCGTGGACGGGTCCAAGTCGAGGAATCCGACAGACGCGGCCGTGGCCCTCTCAACCCGGCGCCTGGTGCCGTTGGGGACAGCCGGCTCCACCATGGCAGTGTAGGTGTCCGCCCCCGCCACCGCGTCCCACGAGAAAACGATCGAGGTGGTCTTCGCGGAGCACTCCAGCCCGGCCGGCCTCGTCGAGAACGCGGTCTCGCACACCCTGTTGGAGGCTGTGCTCCAAGTAGTGGTCGTCCCGTCGTCGCTGCCGGCCTAGACGCTGAGCGCGTACAAGGTGGCCGCGCTCAGCCCGGTGAAGGTGTGCGAAGCGCTGTCTGCGGGAACGGGCTGGACCCAGGTTCGGCCCCCATCTTTCGACACCTGGTACCGGTCCGCGTTGTCAGGTGCTGTCCACGACAGCTCAATCGAAGACGCCGTGGCCGCACACCCCAGATCCGTCGGCGCCGCCAACAGCAGAGGCGGCGAGTCGGTCTCGCAGCTCCTGCCCGCCAAAGAACTCCACGCGGTAGTCGCCCCAACGGTGTTGCCGGCCTGCACACTCATCTGATACGACCTGTCCGCAACCAGCCCGGTGAAGGTGTGCGAAGTGCTGGTGATGGGGACAGGCGATTCCCAAGTAGCACCGTTGTCCTTGGAAACCTGATATCGGCTGGGACTCCCGACCGCTGTCCATGAGAACTCGATCGTCGTTGCAGTCGCGCTGCAAGCCAGCCCGGTCGGCGCAGCGGGAGCGCACACCGACACATACCACCAACCAACCCCGTTGTTGCCCGTGTGCCGCCACGCGCCGCCATTGGCGCAAACAGCAGTCGTCGTGGCGTGTGGCACCACCGGAGCGCTCGGACACGAATTGCCCACCCGACTCCGGCGGGCAAGCTCCCGATGCGGCGACTCCGTATACCACACGCACACCCGCTGGGGCGGCGGGTTGCACACCGACACATACCACCAACCAGTCCCGTCATTGCCCGTGTACTGGAACCGCCCGCCATGGGCGCACCTCGTGGTCGTCGTGGCGTGCGGCACCACCGGAGCGCTCGGACACGAATTGCCCACCCGACTCCGGCGGGCAAGCTCCCGATGCGGCGACTCCGTATACCACACGCACACCCGCTGGGGCGGCGGGTTGCACACCGACACATACCACCAACCAGTCCCGTCATTGCCCGTGTACTGGAACCGCCCGCCGTGGGCGCACCTCGTGGTCGTCGTGGCGTGCGGCACCACCGGAGCGCTCGGACACGAATTGCCCATCCGACTCCGGCGGGCAAGCTCCCGATGCGGCGACTCCGTATACCACACGCACACGCCGACTGACTGGCCCTCGGCCACATGACTCGAACCAAGCCCAGGAACCACCGCCGCAAAGTGCTCAGACACAGACACCGAGAACACCAAACCGCCCGCCAGCACCACCACCGCCAACACCGGCACCAACACCCGCCTCACGAACCAGGGAACCTACAGCCCCACCAAACCACAACAAGGTATTTCCGAGAAGGACATGTATCGTTCACCACAATCGGGCTTCACCCGAACAGCCCGGCGCTATTTAGCAGCACGCTGCTGACATATGAGATTTGCCAGAATGTCAGGGTGATCATCAAGGCTTTCGCGAAAACCGCTCAAACTGGGGATCGTCGTGGACAAGCCGGAATCGTCGCGGAGAGGCAAATGGCCCACTATCTGCACCGCAGGTTCGGCAAAGACCAAGACGTGCTCGTGCTGCACGGCCTGCGGCTTAAGGACCGCGAGCAACCAGAACACGATGGCTCTACTGGAGGGTGCCAGATCGATCATCTCCTCGTGCATCGCTGGGGGTTCTTCATCATCGAGAGCAAGTCGGTGACGGAAGAAGTACGGATCCGAGATGATGGCTCCGGCGGGGACGAGTGGATCCGGACATACGACGGCAAGGAACTTGGTATGCCCTCGCCAATCCAGCAAGCGCAAAGACAGTCAGATTTTCTGCGAGAGTTCCTCCAGCGGCACAGGAAAGACCTCCTTGGAAGACAACCCTTCGGGTTTCGCACCATCAGCAAAGTCGTCAACGGGACAAATCAACGCGGCTTCAAAAATGCGCCGATCCAGCTCCTGGTTGCCGTATCAGACAGGGGCAAAATCAAGCGGATGGACGGTTGGAAGGAGCCCAGCGAGCCATTTCAGGTCTATGTGGCCTAAGCCGACCTCGTTACCAACAAGATCGCTCAGGAGTTGGAGCGGCATCGCAAGGGCTCAAAGTCTGACAGCAGAAGGAAGCATGGTGACTACGGAGTTTGGAGTATGAAGGCAGTCGAAGTTGCGCCCGTAGCTGAATTTCTTGCCGCCCGACATGTGGGTTGATCAGCAGCGTCGCCTCTACGGCCCAACCGGACTGCTCCCCTCCGCCATCGCAGATGACCCAGTGCCGATGGCATTGGCGCTGGGTAGTCAGCATCGGCGACGGTTGCCGGGTCGTGGACAACCTAGCAGGAGATGGCGGTAGCCTTAGCTTCGGTGCGTTGATGAGCAAAGTCACTCGGCCTGAGCCCCTCGCTGGAGCACGAGCCAACGAGTATCAGGGAGTATCGGGATATGGCGACTACGAAGATGGTCTACTGGCAAGAAGGCGAATGTTGGCTCGGATACCTGGAAGAGTTCCCAGACTATTGGACGCAGGGAGAGACGTTGGACGACCTCAAGCAGCATCTGCGAGATCTCTTCGCCGATCTGACGAGCGACAAATTGCCAGGGGTACGCCGAGTCGCTGATCTTACGCTGGCATAATTGCTGCACCCGTGCATGAAACGGGTTCAGGAATCAGGCCTCCTCCGCCCTTACTTGGATGGTGTGCCAGCCGGTGGCGCCGTCGGGGGCGGGGTCGGTGATCTCGGGGGTCTGGGTGGTGTTGGTGCCGTCGGTGGCCCTCACTCGCACTTGGTGCCGGCCGGGGGTGGCGTTCCACGTCACCATCCACTGCCGCCAAGAGTTGATAGTGGTCTCCCGGCTGAGCTCAGCCTCCACCCATGGCTCTTCGTCCACCTGAACTTCCACCTTTTCGATGGCCCGACTGGGCGCCCAGGCCACGCCGGCAATCGCCGTCGGGCCGGGGTCGATCACAGAGCCCCGTCGGGGCACGTCGATGCGGGACTGGGTCTTGATCGGCCCCTCTTTCGACCAGCCGCGGGGGATCCAGTAGCCGTCGAACGCTTCCCAGGTGGTGAGCTCGATGTCTGACAGCCACTTGGTGGCCGACACGTAGCCGTAGAGCCCGGCCACCACCAGACGAGCGGGGAAGCCGTGGGAGATGGGCAGCGGCTCGCCGTTCATCTGCACGGCCACCATGGCCACCCTGCCGTCGAGCGCCACCTCGGTGGGAAAGCCCGCGGTCCACCGATCTATGGAGCGGCCCACGATCTGCGTGGCCCCCGGCTGCACCCCGGCCTCGTCCAGCACTCTGGCCAGGGGAACACCAACCCATTCGGCATTGCCCACCAGCCGACCGCCTACAGAGTTGGACACACACGACAGGGTCACTTGCTCTCGAACCAGGCCCAGGTCGAGCAGTTCGTCGAAGCTGATCTCCACCTCTCGGTCCACCATGCCGTGGATCTGAAGCGACCAGTCGGCGGGGTCCACCTGAGGATATGAGAGGGCGGTGTCGATCAGATAGAAGTCCTCGTTGGGAGTGATGAGCGGGGCGATTCCGGCGATGTGGTCGAAGTTGGGCTCCCTTACTGGTTCGGCTGTGACTGAGGGGGTGGGTTCGCCCGTTGCCTCCGCGGTGGGCTCGGCCGTGGGATCAGCGCCCGCGGCGGGTGTGGCTTCAGGGGTTGAACCTGGGGAGGAGTCAACCATGGCATCATCGTCCCCAGCCGGCGCGGTGGGAACCGGAGTGGGTCGGGCAGTCGGTGTCGCAATAGTTCGTCCTTGGAGGGCCTCGGCAACCCCCTCACGAGCTCCTTCCACGGTGTCGCGCCGCCGCAGCCATCGCCCGAGCAGGCCACCGGCCAGCGAAGCCCCGGCCATGATGCCCACTGCCCCGACGAAGCGACGACGGTCGTTGAAGCGGCCCCGGCCCACCATCGGCACCCGCCGCTCTTCCGCAGGTTCTTCGGATTCGCCCGATGGAACTGCAGCCAACGCAAGCGCATACAGACTCAAGAACACCGCGATCCCGAAGGCCCCTGACACCAGGCCCGACATCCATCCCAAACCATCGCTGGACAGGGGATTGCGGGCCGCAGCCCACCCGCCAACGACCGCGAAAACCACGAGGCCGGCGGGCATCACCCACCAGCGCTTCCGGGAGGGCCAGCCCAACACCGCGCCCAGCAGAATCGATACGATGACGATGCCCCACACCAACGCCGGCTTCTGCGCGCTGCCCAGAGTGTCGATGGACCACCGGGCAATGAAGCCGGGGGTGATGTCCACAATCTCCTCAGCCACCGATACCACCAGCGACGGGATCTTGCGGCTCAACCCCGACAGGATCTCGCTCAAGCCCAACGCGGCCCCGGCGGCCACGAGCCCCGCGGCTATCGCCTGAAGCGGTGAGATGGCTGCTCGCCGCTCGGCGGGTGCGGCAGCTTCGGATTCGCTCATTGCTGGATTCCGATCAGTTGGTAGCACCGGTGCTCTTCATCCGGTGGTGTGGAAGTAAGGCTATTGTGATTTTCCGCCCCTTGGGCCATTCGCCCACTGTTTGGAGCCGGAATATGGCACTCGCGCTAATCAGCACCCAATGACGCCGTTGGAGGCCTTGGGCGTCGACCAGCAGTGGCGGGAGTTGGCCCAGGGTCAAACAGGACAACTGGGCCGGGTGGTGCAGGTGGACCGTGGTGAGTGCGAGGTGATTACCGACGAGGGCCAGATCCGAGTCTCGTCCGATTCCCAACGCGCCCAAGACGATGTGGCCCCGGTGACCGGAGACTGGGTCACCGTCGCTCCCGGCCCCGATGACGACCTTGCCGTAGAACAGGTACTAGAGCGGCGCACGCTGGTGGTGAGGAGAGACCCGGCCGAGCACGCCCGGGCCCAGACACTGGTGGCCAACGCTGATGTAGTGGGGGTGGTACACGGTCTCGACCGGCGCATCAATCCAGCTCAGCTGGAGCGCTTCTGTGTGGTCGGCTGGCAATCGGGAGCGGCGGTGGCAGTAATCCTGGCCAAAGCCGACCTTCGCCGCCATCCCGAGCGGGACGCCGAAAAGGCCGCCGTTCTGGCCCCGGGGGCCACGGTGGTGGTCACCGCCGCGCTGCGGGGAGAGGGCCTCGACGACCTGACCGCCCTGCTCAAGGGAGGTCGAACCATGGCCCTCTTGGGACCGTCGGGGGTAGGAAAGTCCACCCTCATCAACGCGTTGGTCGGGGAAGAGGTCCAGGCCACTCAGGAGGTGCGGGGGGGTGACGCCCGGGGCCGCCACACCACAATTGCCCGGCGGCTCATCGCGCTGCCCAGCGGCGGTTCGATCGTAGACACGCCCGGCATACGCGCCGTCGGACCGTGGGATGCATGGGAGGGCTTGGCTGCGGCCTACGCCGAGATCGACGCCCTAGACCATGAGTGCCGCTTTGCTGAGGACTGCTGGCACCAGGGAGAGCCTGACTGCGCGGTGGTTGGAAACGTGGATTCGGGTCGGCTGCGGCGCTATTTGGAGTTAGCCGAAGAGTTGGCCGACCAAGATCTCGACATCGCTCGACGACGGCGCAAATAGCCGTATCCGGGCCGCGTTAGCGGGCTTCGGCCTCAGCCTGGGCGCGGACGCGGATCTCCTCCTGCTCCTCGGTGCGGGCGGGAAGGTGGTGGGTGAGCCAGCCGCCGTCCACAAAAAGGGTGTGGCCGGTAATGTAGGAGGCTTCGTCGCTGGCCAGAAAAACTGCCGCGTCGGCGATGTCGCCGGCCTCGCCGAATCGGTTCAGCGGCACCATCTCGGCCAGCGACTTCTCCAGTTCCGGCACTGCCCGCAGCCCTTCGGTCATTCGGGTCTTCATGTAGCCCGGTCCCACCGCGTTCACCCGGATGCCGAATTCTCCCAGCGCCATGGCCCCACTGCGGGTCAAAGAGATCACCCCGGCCTTAGAGGCGGCGTACGCCGGCGTCTGGGGGTTGCCCTCAGCCCCGAGGATGGACGCGGTGTTCAACAACACGCCGCCATTGCCTCGTGCCACCATGTGGCGGGCCGCGATCTGGTTGCACAAGAACACCCCGGTCAGGTTCACGTCGATCATCCGGCTCCAGAACTCGTCGTCTATGTCCAAATACTTGGGGGAGTTGGCGATACCGGCGTTGGCCACCATGATGTCGAGCCGCCCGTGGCGCTCCACCACACCGTCCACCAGCGCCTGCACTGACGCGCGGTCCGACACATCGCAGTAGGAGGTTTCTACTCCCAGTTCGCTGCCCACCTGTTCCATGGCCACCTCGTCGACATCGGCGATCACCACCACTGCCCCTTCGCCAACGAATTTGCCGGCGATGGCCTCTCCTAATCCGTTGGCCCCTCCGGTGACGATGGCCACCCTTCCGTTCAAGCGATTGCTCATACCGACATCTTGGCAACGACTCCGGCACCGGCCCAACGCAAACGGCGCCGCGATGTGAGCGGCACTACACGGGATGCGCTAGAAACCCCGCATGCCGAGTGCAACACCATTAGCCAACAAGATCGCGGCCGTCACCGGAGGAGGCGGGGGAATCGGGGGCGGAATCTCCCGGCTGTTCGCCGAAGCGGGAGCCGCCGTCGTGGTCAACGACATCGATCCCGACCTCGCCAACGCCGCAGTGGGCGACATCACCGACGCCGGAGGGCGGGCCATCGCGGTGGTGGGCGACATCACCGACGCCGATGTGGTGGCCGAGTTCCACCAGGCCGCCGTGGAGTTCGGCGACGGTCAGGTGGATGTGCTGGTGAACAACGTGGGCGACTACCGGCCAGGCAGAGGCACGTTCATCAGAACTACCGAAGCCGACTGGGACGCCCAGATCAACATCACCTTCCGCCACGTGCTGCGCTGCACCCGCGCTTTCCTGCCCACCATGGTGGAAGGGGGCGGGGGCACCATCGTGAATGTGTCCACGGTGGAGGCCATGCGGGCGATGCCCGGCATCGCGGTGTATTCGGCGTCCAACGCCGCCATCATCGCCTTCACCCGATCCGTCGCCTTGGAGATGGCCGACCAGAACATCCGGGTCAACGCCATCGCCCCCGACATGGCTGTCACCCTGCAAACCCCTCTCGACATGATGCTGCGGGATCGCCCCCTCGAGCAGGTGTCCCGGAACATCCCCCTGTGCCGCTTCGGCAACCCCGACGACTTCGCCGAGGTGGCCCTGTTCTTGGCCTCCGACCAGTCCCGCTTCATGACCGGCCAGACCATCCCGGTGGACGGCGGCACCATGACCGCCCAGGGCTGGTACCGCCGCTCCAGTGGCCGCGGCTTCACCAACCTCCCCGACGCCCCCTAAGGGGCTGCGCGGATAGGTGGTTTATGTGGGGTTCCATCGGTTTTTCCAGTCGATGAGTTTGGCGGTGATCAAGATGGTGGTGGCGAGGCACATGGCGGCGTGCCGGCAGTCGGGTTTTCGGTCGGTGTTGCGGCGGAGTTGCCCGTAGTTCGACAGCCAGGAGTTGGTGGACTCGACGATCCAGCGCAGGCCGAGTGTCAGCGGGCGTCGGGGGCCCGTGTTGGGGGTTCGTCGTTGGATGCAGGCGTCGGCGATGCCGAGGGCTTTGAGCTGGCGGCGCACTGCGGGGTAGTCGTAGCCGCGGTCCAAATGCAGGGTCTCGATGTCTTCGAGCAGCCCGGCGCTGTTGATTGCGGCCAAGGTGGGCTCCAGGAGGCGGATGTCGTTGCGGTTGGCGCCGTCGATCGCCCAGCCGACCGGCACGCCGTGGCGCTCTGCGGCCACCGACCACTTCCACCCGAGCTTGCCCCTGTCAACAGGGCTTTTGACGGTCCCGGCGCCGCCGCAGGGGGCCTTGTGCAAAGACCCGTCCACCGCCACCTCCGACAAGTCGAGGCCCACGATGCGGTCGAACGCGGCGACCGCCTCTGAGCGGAGCCGGTCGAACACCCCCGCGGCGATCCACTCGTCGCGGCGCGCCCGCAAAGTCGTGTCCGACACCCGCCACTCCAAGATGGCCTCGATGTCAACCCAAGACGAACCGGTCACCAGCCGGATCAACAACCCCCGAAAGCACAGCTTGTCTGAAACCCGAGGCCGGTGACAGCCCAACGGATGCGATCGGGCCCGCACTGGCAGCAAACCCTCCACCGCCGCCCAAACAGCATCTACCACCTCAGGATCAGACGCGCGCATAATGACAGAACCTCCACCGAGTCGTTGTTGTTGGTGTCACCCGACATCAAAGCCGGGACAACACAACGACCGGTGGATGGTCACCTATCCGCGCGGCCCCTAAGCCTCTAGGGCCGCCTAGTCGAGCCCGTACTGGGGGAGGCGGCCGTTGGCGATCATGGTGAGGCTGCCGGTGCCGGTCTCCTCGGGGTCGTCGGTGGTGACGGTGACCGGGGCGATGCGGTGAATGGGCGTGAACACTTCGCCTGAGGCCCTCACCACGTCGGCGGGATGGCTAACGTCCCAGATCTCGTGCTCTAGGTAGGACTCGCCCCGGTACACGCCAAGGCCGAGTTCGTCATTCCAGCCGCCGCTGTAGCCCAGTCCTGCCATATCCACCGCCGATCCCAGCGGCGCCGAGCTCAGCCGCAAAGAGCGCCCGTCGTCGAGGCTCACCGCCATATCGGCCGAAGAGAACCGCCGGGTGCCGGCGAAGAACTCCAACGACAGTTCGGCCTCGGTCACATGGCGGTCCACATCGGGGGCATCCCGGTCTCGAATGAGCCCGGTGAGGTACACCCGCTCGGGGCCCCGCTCCATGATCTGCACGTGGCCGGCCCGCCGGTTGGTGGAGAAGAACAGGAAGTAGAACAGCGTGCCGGTCTCGCTGTGCTGTCGGGGCGGGCCGGTGACCGGCTCGGGGATGCCCATGGCCGGGCGCACCCCCCAGGAGTGATCCCGACCGCCCCACCAGTCGGCCACTTCGAGGCGCTCATCGCCAATGGTAAGCCAGCCGTTTACCACGCCGACTTGGTTGAACCGCTGGTAGTCCTGGGCAACCCGGCCCCGCTCCCGCTCCACGTGGGGCTTTTCGATCTCCGGGGGCAGCTCGGCCCGCCACACCAGATCACAGGCGATGGAGTGGTCGCCGGGGGCCAGGATCATCCGCAGCTCCTCCAACGGGACCGTGGGCTCCACCCGCATCGGCCCCACCTCGGGTTCCAAGCGGGGGCGCAGCGCCCGCGACGCCCGCAGGTTGTGCTGGGCGCCGCCCCGCACCATCACCACCCCGCCGTCGATCACGTTCATGTTGTTGTAGGAGCCCATGGTGAACTGCACCGCGGCCTGCCCCGCCGGGTCGTAGATGGCGAACCAGTAGCGGTCGAAGAATCGGGGATCAGATGTGCCGACGTGCTCGAAAGGCTCAGCGATCTGATGCCACAGGGTGTCGTCCAATGGTCCAAGCATGGCTACTTCAGCCTTTCTGTCGAGTCGGCCAGGTAGGCCCGCACCGCCGGAGACGGCACAGACCCGCTCATGATCTCTTCGGTGAGCCGAGCCCGGAGGTCCCGGTGATACTCCTCGGCGGCGGCCAAGTGGACCACCCCGGGCACGGCTTCGGCCAGCTCCGCAGGTTCGATGCCCAAGACCCCTTCCAGAGCTCGGATGTCGGTCACCAGGTCGGGCAGCACCTCGGGCCAACGTGTCCCGACCCGCTCCAAAGCGGCGGCCGCGAAGGTGATCTGCTCCTGCACATAGGGGTCGGACACCTCGGGCGCGGCCAACTCCACCAGCACCCGGCGGGCACCCTCAATCTGCTCACTCAGCGTGGGTCTCATGGCAATTCCCGCCCAATCAGGGCCAGTGGCGAATATCTCATCTCAACTCCTCCGCGGTCTGGGCCAACAACACATTTTCTAGAAGTCCAGCCCCGGACCACACCCGAAGGGTGCGACCGTCACAGAAGCTGCGCACCCCTGTCATCACAATGGCCACCAGCTTGTAGTTGGCGAGCACCTGCCAGAATCGCACCGCATTCCGGTCGACGGTCCGGCCAGTGCGAGTCTCATAGGCCGACAGGAGATCTTCCGCCTCCCAGCGTCCGGGAATCTGGTGCTCAATCCGGCGAACCGGATTAGTCACCCATCCCAAATCCTCAGCCGGGTCTCCCAAGTGGACGGTCTCCCAATCCAGCAATACCTGCACCTGGTCTCCGTCGAACAGCACATTGCCCGGCTTGACGTCTCCGTGGACAACGGTGATCTCACCGGGGTCCGGCCGGTTCCGTCGCAGCCACTCCTCAATCAGGGCCAGCAACGGCTGAGGCTCCAACGACTGGCGTTCGATCACCGCGGCCCATTCGTCGATGGCCGCGGCCGCCGGATCGGCGGGCACGGCCAGCACATCGTTGAGCCCGGCATCCTTCCAGTCCAGGTTGTGGATCTCGATCATCAGGTCCACCATCTGCGAGGCGATGCCGGCCCGGGCGTCCTCGTCGAGCTGGTTGCTGTCTCCCTGAAGTATGTAGTGGTCGTTGTGCCCGTCATAGCGGGTCATAACCATCGCGGGGCGGCCCAGTTCCGATCCGTCGGCGTCCAGCCACACCACCTCGGGGGCCCGCACCGGCTGGTCGTGCAACCGCCGCAGCACCTCGTACTCCGCCCTGCGGTCGGTCTCGAGCACGCTGCCCACCGGATCGCGCCGAAGGAACAATCGGCGATGGTGCGACCTCCCGCCCTCTTCCCAGAACAGGTCGAACGGCCAGTTCTCCCTCGACTGCCCGCCGGTGACTCGAGCTTCGCCCTCCACTCGCAGTCCACCGACATCCCCAAGGCGCCGCCGAATGAAGACCTCCAGCGCAGCGTCGAATTCACCGGTCATAGACAGAGAAGTTACCGGCAGACCGAGATGTGGAGCTGAGCGGACTCGAACCGCCGGCCTCCTCGTTGCGAACGAGGCGCTCTAGCCAACTGAGCTACAGCCCCAAGGTTGCCGCACAGATTAGTGGGGGTCGCGCCCGGGCAACGACTGGAATCAACGGGAAGAGGACGAAGGAAAGATCAGCGCTGGCCGCCGGAGGCCACGTCCCAAGATCGAGACTGCGGGGCATCCACGTCGATGGGATTGAGACGCTCCTCGCGGGTGCGCTGGTACTGCACCAGCATCATGGCGTAGCCCAGCAGGAGGGCGTCAATCAGCAGATGAACCACAAGAGCAAAGCCGCCGAAATAAACGGCAAAGACAAACGTGGCCAGCGCGCTGAAGATGAGGGTCACCAGAATGCGGCGCCGACGGCGGCGGGCATCGATTGAGGTGCGGGGAATGCCCCGAGTCGAATTCGACCCCATCTGAGAAGCGTACACCCGAGGGGGCAAAGCGACATTGGGCCGAATAGCGACCACCGGTGCCGACATTGCCCCCCGCTCAGCAAGGCGGGGATGCATCGAGCGGTTGGGAAGGCCAAAACCGAGTTGTGACGAACGACGCCTGCCCCTGAACTGGCCGTTGCGCGCACGACGGATCAGGGGTGGAATCAAAAAGGCAGCCCAAGCGGCTGCCAAGATCATTAGCAACACTGACGTCACCAATCTCGGGGGTCCCTTGCAGAATTAATGGTAAGCCGTGACCGCGCGCTCAATGGTGGATAGTCGCGCCTCAACTCCTCCCGAAGGATGACCGGGCGCTTCGTGACCATCTGCCGACGGACATTACGGCTGGTTGACACTTGTTACGGTTCTACTACAAAAAGTCCACCCACGCCACCCGCCGTATCCACCGATTGTTTGCAGTGGCGGCTCAATCGTCGTAGGGCGCGTCAGCGCTCCCCGTGCGGCGGTAGTGGCCGGAGCGTCCACCTGACTTCTCCCACAGGGCAACCTCGCCGATCACCATCTCCTTGTCCCGCGACTTGCACATGTCGTAGACGGTCAGCGCGGCCACCGAGCAAGCGGTGAGGGCCTCCATCTCCACCCCTGTCCGATCGACCGTTTCCACCTCGGCTTCGATCTCGATGTGGGTGTCCTCGATCCTGAAGTTCACCAGCACCGCGCCCACCAGCAGCGGGTGGCACAGCGGGATGAGCTCGGGAGTGCGCTTGGCCGCTTGGATGCCCGCCACGCGGGCCACCGCCAGCACATCCCCTTTGCCGATGGCCCCCCGGGCCACCGCCGACGCGGTGTCGGCGCTCATGAACACCTTGGCCCGGGCAATGGCCCGGCGGTGCGAGGGATCCTTGGGAGTAACGTCCACCATGCGGGCCCGGCCGAGAGGATCTAGGTGGGTGAACCCGGCGTCGGTCACCTCAGCCCCCGATTTGGGACATCGAGCGGCCAGGGCGGATGAAATGCACTTGGTTGATGGCGTGTCCGGCCCACTTGTCCTTCACCACATCGGAGATGACGGTGGCAATCTCGTCGTCGCTCGCTCCCGAGCGGATGAGCTTCCGGAGGTCGTGCTCATCCACGGCGAACAGGCAGTTGCGGAACATGCCCTCGGCGGTGAGCCGCACTCGGTCGCAGCTTCCGCAGAAGGCGTCGGTCACGCTGGCGATCACCCCGAACGAACCCCGCCCGTCGGCGTAGTGCCACACCGCGGCCGGCGAGTGGGAGCGCTCCACTGGAGCCAGCGGGAACACCTCCCCCACTGTGGAAACGATCTCGTCGAGCGTGACCACCTTGTCGTTGCTCCACGACTGGTCGGCGTCTAGGGGCATGAACTCGATGAACCGGACCTCAACCCCTTTGTCCCGACCGAATCGGGCGAAGTCCACGATCTCGTCGTCGTTGATGCCCCGCATCATCACCGCGTTGACCTTCACCGGACTCAAACCGGCGGCCAAGGCGGCGTCGATCCCGTCTAGCACCCGGTCTAAGTCGTTGCGCCGGGTGAGCTGCTCGAACCGGTCGGCCTGGAGGGAGTCGAGCGAGATGTTGATGCGCCGCAGTCCAGCCGCAACCAGCTTGTCGGCCAAGAGGCCCAAAGTTGCGCCGTTGGTGGTGAGGGCCAAATCGACGCCCAACGCGGCCAGCTTCTCCACCAGCACCGGCAGGTTGGCCCGCACGGTGGGTTCGCCGCCGGTGAGCCGGATGCTGTCGATGCCGAACCGATCGACCATGAGGGCGGCAATGCGCTCGATCTCCTCGAAGGTGAGGAGGTCCTCCCGAGGCAGCCAGTCGAGTCCGTCGGCGGGCATGCAGTACGTGCAGCGGAAGTTGCAGCGGTCGGTCACCGAAATGCGCAGATCCCGGTGGACCCGTCCAAAACCGTCGATCAGCGGCACGCTCACTCCCCCATTCTGGCCGAATAAGCGGCCGAACACACTGTGGAAAGCTAAACCGGCTTCGTTGGGGCGACAGCTAGCGCAGGATCAAAAGCGACACCGGGTCACCCTCATCGAGCCCGTCGCCGTCGGGCAGCACGGCCAGGGCATCGGCTGCGGCCATTGCCGAGAGCTGGTGCGATCCTTGGCCTCCGGCCGACCGGGCCAAGAATTCGCCATCGGCGTATTCCACTCGCACTCGGGCGAAGTGGGTCTTGCCATCGGGTCGGCGGCCCAGCCGCTCGGCCACGCGCCCCATCACCGGCTGGCGATGCCAGGTGCCCGGAGGGTGGCCCATCATCTTGCGCAGACCGGGACGGGCGAACAGCTCGAACGACACCATGGACGACACCGGGTTGCCGGGCAGACCGAACACCGGGATGCCCTCCAACAGACCGAAGGCCAGGGGCTTGGCTGGCTTGATGGCCACCTGCATCCAGGCCATGTCGCCGATCTCGTTCAGCACCTTCTTCACATAGTCGTAGTCGCCCATGCTCACCCCGCCCGAGGTCAAAAGGGCGTCGCACTTCTCCACTCCGGCCCGAAGGCCGGCGGCTATCTCATCCTCATTGTCGGCCAGGCTGCCCAAATCCACCGGATCGCATCCGGCTTCGGACAGCAGAGCCAGCAGCGTGTGCCGGTTGGAATCGCGGATTTGGCCCCTCTCCAGCGGCTGTGGCCCCTCCACCAGCTCGTCGCCGGTGGACATGACCCCGACTCGGGCCTTGGGCCGCACCTTGACCTGGTACATGCCCAGGCTGGTGAGCACCCCCAAGTGCCCCGGGGTGAGCACCTCTCCCGGACCGAACACCGTCTGGCCCACCGTCAGATCCTCGCCAGCCCGGCGGATGTGGTTGCCCACGGGCACCGATTGGGCCACGGTCACTTCCGCTCCGTCAGCTCTGGTCTCGGTTAGCTCCACCATGACAACCGCGTCGGCGCCGGGGGGAATGACGGCGCCGGTCATGATGCGGGCAGCCTGTCCGGCACCCACCGTTATGTCGGGCGGCACCCCCGCGGCAATCGTGCCCGCGACGGCCAGAGTCACCGGCGCATCGGCCACATCGGCCGACCGCACCGCGAAGCCGTCCATCGCCGTGTTGTCGAACGGGGGCACCAACTCGGGCGCCACCACTGTTTCGGTGGTCACCAAGCCCTGAGCGTCGCCGACAGCCACAGTAACTTCGCCCAGAATGCCGCAACCGGCCAGCACCCGCTCCTGAGCCTCAGCCAGTGGGATCATCACCAAAGCGCCGGTTCTTGTCTACGCCACATGCGGCGAATGTTCTCATGGTGGCGGGCAAGAACCACCACCGCTACCCCGATCACCACCAAGACCTCCGGTGCTGGCCAGCCCTGAATGGCCACTGAGACCGGCGCCGCGGCCACCGCCACCAGCGAAGCCGCCCCAGCCCGTTTGGTGACGGCCAGAGCCACCGCCCAGACGCCGATAAGGATCACCCCCACAACTGGTGTCAGCGCCAGCAGCATCCCCCCGAAGGTGGCCACGCCTTTCCCTCCTTCGCGATAGCGGCCGAGGGGCACAATGTGGCCCACCACCGCGGCCGCTCCGCATACCGCCCCTATCAGCTGGTCGCCAAAGATCAGGCCCATTCCACCAGCGATGAACCCCTTTCCCACATCACTGAGCAGAACCCAAGCCGCCGGCCACCGCCCCGCCACCCGATACACATTGCTGGCCCCCGGATTATTCGACCCCTCCCGGGTCGGATCGTGCCCCGTATACCTCCCCACCAAAAGCGCGCCAGGAAACGTCCCCCACGCATACCCGGCCAGCACAAGCCACCAAGCCCAGTCCACCCGCCCATCGTAGTGAAACGGATCCAAACCCCTCAGATAGCCAGCAATCTCATAACACCCCTATCCTTAACTCTCGTGCCCGCCTACGACTACAGCTGCCAAACCTGCGGCACCCGCTTCGAAGTTATCCAGTCGTTCTCCGAGGATTCCCTCACCGTCTGCCCCCAAGCCGACTCAATCGCCAGCCCCGCCGCCTGCACCCAGCCCGGCAAGGGCCAAGTGAACAAGGTCTTCAGCGTCCCCAGCATCACGTTCAAGGGCGACGGCTTCTACCGAAACGACAGCCGCTCTGGAGCGAAGTCGTCCACCATGGCCGGCTCGTCGTCCAACGGCGACAGTTCCAACGGCCAAGAAAGATCGGACTCGGCGAAGTCCGACGCGGCCAAATCCGACAGCAGCTCATCGGAGTCGTCCAGCCGCGAACCGGCCAAGGCCGCCTCCAGCTCATCCGACGACTAGTCGCCAGCCATGCCCGAGATCGGCGTCATCGGCGGCTCCGGTCTCTACTCCCTGCTAGACGACGCGGTAGAAGTCCCCGGCGACGACACGTTCGGACCACCGTCGGGTCCACTCACCATGGGCTCGGTAGACGACATCGAGGTGGTATTTCTGGCTCGCCACGGCCCCGGCCACCGATATCCGGCCCACAAGGTCAACTACCGAGCCAACCTGTGGGCTCTGCGACAAGCGGGTGTGCGGGCCATCTTCGGACCCAGCGCCTGCGGCTCGCTGCGTCGTGAGCTGGCCCCCGGCCACATCGTGGTGTGCGACCAACTGGTCGACCGCACCTCGGGCCGGACCGACACCTACTTCGACACCGTCACCAACCACGTCTCGCTGGCCGACCCCTACTGCGACGAGCTCCGCCAGGCGCTGCTAGACGCCGCCCGCGTCGAGGGCATGACCGCCCACGATGGGGGCACCATGACGGTGATCTCGGGCCCCCGCTTCTCCACTCGGGCCGAGTCCCGCTGGTTCCGCGACAACGGCTGGGACGTGGTGGGGATGACCCAGTACCCCGAGGCCGCCCTCGCCGCCGAGCTGGGCATCTGCTACGCCACCGCCGCCTTGGTCACCGACTACGACGTCGGCCTGGACGACGATCCCGACATCGAGCCGGTCACCCAAGACGAGGTGTTCGCCTTCTTCGCCCAAAACGTCGACCGAATGCGAGCCGTGCTCTTCGGCGCCATTCGGGCCATCGCCCACAACCTGCCCGACTGCTCCGCACAAACCAACGACATCGAGCCACCGCTGCCCTCATCCTGACCCTTCCCAACGACTCAAACCGCAGCTAACCTGAGCGACGCTTCCCCCTTCCGAAACCGGTTGGAGGAGCGCGCCGGTGGACGCATCTGCTGAAAGCGCCGACCAACCCCTGGCGTGGCGAGGATCCCTGCTGGCCCGGCTGCCAGGCGGGCGACGCAGCTATTGGCTGGTGGTGGCCGGGGCCGCGGCGATAACTGGTTTGGCGGTGGCGGCCGTTGCCGGGATGGCCGGGGGTGGCCCCTCTTTAGGGGAGCTCACCCCGGTAGTGGTGGCCACCCAGACCATTGAGGCCGGACAAGCGCTGGACGAGGAGAACACCGAGACCCGCCGATACCCCGCGCTGGTGCTGCCGTCCGATGCAAAGTCTGCTTTGACCGGCAACGAGGTGGCCTCGGCTGCTCTTCACGTCGGCGATATGGTGACCGCGGCCCGACTGGGGGGAATCCCCATCGGTGATCGCATCGAGGTGGCCGTTCCCGCCCACACGGCCATCCCCCCGCTGGCTCCCGGCGACCGGGTGGATGTGCTGGTGACCTTGCCGATCTCCGATGAGAGCGGGGCCCAAACCCAAGCCACCCTCACCGTGGCCAACGCCGCCGTGGTGACTGCTCGAGCCGAGCACGCCGTCACCATTGCGGTGACCGACCAAGAGCTACTCCCCGTAGCCTCGGCCGTGATCCAAGGCTCAATCACCCTGGCCCTAGTGCCGCCAGGATGACGGTTTCTACCGCACCGATGCGGCGATCAAGCTGAGCACCAGCAGGGCCACCAACACCCGGTAGACGGCGAACGGACCGAAGCTGCGAGTGCGCACCAGGGCCAGCAGCCCCTTCACCGCGGCGAATCCGGTGACCGCCGAGGCGGCCATACCCCAGGTAAATGCGGCTCGGGCATCGGCGGGGATGCCTCCCCACCCGCCGATGTCGATGAACAGGTACACACCCGCCCCGGCGATCACCGGCACGCTCATGAGCATGGCCAGTCGGGCCGCGGCCTCGCGGTCGTATCGCAGCAGCCGCCCGGCGGTGATGATCACCCCCGAGCGCGACACCCCCGGCTGGAGCGAGCAGGCCTGGGCCAGCCCCAGTAGCACGGCGTCGCGCACTCCGACGTCTTCGGTGTGGCGCTGGCCCTGGCGTCGATCGGCCCACCACAGCAGGAGGCCGAAGACGCCCAACAAGATCGCGGTGAGCCAAATCTCATCGTCGGCTTCGTCGATCACCGACCGCAGTCCCACCCCCACCGCGGCGGCCGGGACGGTGGCCAGCACCAGCAGCCATCCCAGTCGCCCGTCGGCGGTCATCGGGCTTCGGCGATCGACCACCGCGGCAATCCCGTCTCGCACCAGTGCCCACACCTCTCGGCGCAGGCAGGCCACCAACCCCACCAGAGTGCCCAGGTGGAGGGCCACATCGAATGCTCTCTCTAGGTCCTCGCGGCCCTCGAAGTCGTTCCAATCGGCCAGCCAGGGAATGATCTGGAGGTGCCCGCTAGAAGACACCGGCAGGAACTCGGTTAGCCCCTGAGCGATTCCCAGCAATATGGCATGCAGGACCGACATGGCCCCTACCAGCGATTATGCCCCGGACATGGTGACTTCGGCCACCACCAGCGTCACCCCGGCCGAACTCATCGGCAGCCAGGTGAGGTCGGACCCCACCGCAGCCACATCGAGCAGCATCCGCTGGAGGGTGGAGGCGATGGTGATCTCTCTCACCGGCTCGGCCAACTCGCCGTTGCGGATGCGCAGCCCTTCGGCCCCGGTGGAGAAGTCGCCGCTTACCGGATTCACCCCCGAGTGCAGCCCCGACACTCCCTGCACCAACACCCCGTTGTCGATCCCGGCAATGAGCTCGTCGGGGGAACGGTCGCCGGGAACCAGCGACAGCGCCTGACAGCCCACGCCGGGGGTGCTGGCGTAGCCCCGCACCGCCGAGCCGGTGGATGCGGTGCCCGAGCGCCGGCCGGTGTAGCTGTTGTGCAGGAACCGCTCGAGCTGGCCGCCGCCGATGAGCAGGTTGCGCCGGGTGGCCAGTCCCTCGCCGTCGGCGTCGGAGGCGGTGAACGCCTCCGGGTTGGTGGGGTCGTCCACCAGGGTGACGCCCGCGGCGGCCACCTGGTCGCCCAGGCGGTCGGCGAACAGCGACCGGCCCTTGAGCACCGCCTCGCCCGACAGGGTGCCCCCGATGATGCCCAGGAACTGGGCGGAGACGAACGGGTCAAGCACCACGGTGACCCGCTCGGTAGGGGGCTGGGTGGCCCCCAGCATCCGAGTGGCCCGTTCCACCGCGTCAGTTGCGGCCTCTCCCACGTCGAGGGCGGAGGGCTCGCGGCCCACCGAGAACCCGAAGCCGGTCTGGGTCTCGTCGCCCTCCGAGGCCAGCGAGTAGGCGGTGAGGTAGCACGATGTGTCCCTGCCCGTGCTGCGGATGCCGGTGGTGGTGGCGATGGCGTCGGCCCCCACCGCGTCGCCGTAGTCGGCCGACTCCACTCCCACGATGCGGGGATCGCCGGCTCGCACCGCTCGCTCCAACTCCAGGGCCATGTCGATCTTGGCCTCGGTGCTCACCTTCAGCAGAGCCTCGTTGTAGAGATCGAGCTCTGGGGGGTCCACCCCGTCGGGCTCGGCCAGGCCGAAGAACTCGTCGGGCGAGCCGAACACGGCGTTGTCGCGGGCCTCGGCCAGAGTCTCCTCCAGCACGTCGGGATCGAGGGTGCCGGCGTGGGCGAACCCCTGGCGGCCGTGGGCGATCACCCGGATGCCCACTCCCTGCGACTCGGCCACCGAGAGCGACTCGATCTCGCCCTCGTACACCCGCACCTCAGTCTCCTGGCTGTGGCCGACCACCGCTTCGACCTGCTCGCCGTCGCGCCCCCAGCCCACGATGCGCTCGGCGATCTCCAACAGCTCCTCGGGATTCACGCTGCGGTCCTGTCGAAAGTCAACCTCGGTCGGCGAGCCGTCACGCCGCGGTTCCGCCGATGGTCATCGACGCCACTCGCAGCGTGGGGGTGCCGTCGCCCACCGGGACGCCTTGGCCGTCCTTTCCGCAAGTTCCCGGCGACCCCATGGCGAAGTCGTTGCCCAGCGCCTCGATACCGGCCAGCACCTCGGGGCCGTTGCCGATGAGGTTTCCCTCCCGGATGGGCGAGCCGATCTTGCCGTTCTCGATCAGATAGGCCTCGCTCATTCCGAACACGAAGTCGCCGGTGGCGGTGTTCACCTGGCCGCCTCCCAGGTGGGCCACATATACCCCCCGGTCGGTGGCGGCGATGATGTCGGCGGGGTCCTCGGTGCCGTTGGCCAGGTAGGTGTTGGTCATTCGCACCATGGGCAGGTGCTGGTAGCTCTGGCGGCGGCCGTTGCCCGAGCTATCCCGCCCCTCTTTGCGGGCCCGCAGCAGATCCCACATGTAGTCGGTGAGCACGCCGTTCTCGATGAGCACGTTGCGCTGGGCGGGGCGACCCTCGTCGTCGATGGCGTAGGCGCCCCACTCCCGGGCCATGGTGCCGTCGTCAATGAGGGTGACCTCGGGGTGGGCCACCTGTTCACCAACCCGGTTCCGGAACACCGACGCCTGCTTGGCCACCAGGTCGGCTTCGAGACCGTGGCCGCAAGCCTCGTGGAACAGCACTCCGCCGCCGCCGGGGCCGATCACCACCGGCATCGAACCGCTGGGGGCGGGTTGGGCGGCCAGCTTGGTGAGCGCCCGATTGGCGGCGGTGCGGGCCAAGGCGTCCACCTCGTACTCGTCGAACAGCTCGAAACCGATGGGACGGCCCACGCTCTCAAACCCGGTCTGCATGCCGGTGTCGCCCACCGCCACGCACGACACTGCGAACCGGGTGCGCACCTGGTCGTCGCCGGCCAGCAGCCCGTCGCTGTTGGCCACCAGGATGCGACGACGGCCGTCGGCGTAGCGGGCCGACACCTGGGTGATGGCCGATCCGGCTCCTCGGGCGGCCTCATCGGCCCGGCCCAGCAGCTCTACCTTGGTCGCCTTGGCCACGGTCTCGGGCAGCACCTCCACTTCGTTGGGGGCCGGGGCATCCACCCGGCTCAGCGCCACGATCTGGTGGCCACCTCCGCCGCCTCGGGCGGCCGCCGCCGCGGCCCTAGCCGCTTTGGCCAAACCGGCCTCGCTCAGATCGGAGGTGTGGGCGAACCCGGTGGTCTCGCCCACCACGACGCGGATCCCCGCCCCCCGGGTGCGGCCCGAGGTGAACTCCTCCACCTTGCCGTCGTCCAACAGCACCGACGAAGAGCGCCGGTCCTCCACGAAGACCTCGGCAAACTCGCCCCCGGTTTTCAGCGCCTCCGACAGCGTGCCAGAAACAACAGACTCGTCGATCACAGCTTCTCCCTTGCCTCGACGCCGTAGCCTACCGACATCCCGTCCGAACCGGGAACAGGGGCCATCAGCCCAGGTTGGAGCGGCGGGGGTAGGCGTGTTCAGGATCGCAGATCACGTTCACCACGTAGGGAACCCCGGCGTCGAGGGCCCGCTTGAGGGCGGGGGCGATGTCGTCGGGGCGCTCCACGGTCTCCCCGGCCCCGCCCAGGGCGGTCACCACCTGGTCGTAGCGGCACCCCTCCTGGAGGTCGGCGGCCACGTCGTAGCCGTACATCTGGCGCATGGGATGCTTCTCCAAGCCCCAGCAGCCGTTGTTGCCCACCACGATGGCCACCGGCAGGTTGTGGCGCACTAGCGAATCGGCGTCCATCAGCGAGAACCCGGCCGCCCCGTCGCCCAACAGCAGCACCACCTGGCGGTCGGGGTGGGCCACCCGGGCGGCCATGGCGTAGCCCATCCCGGTTCCCAAACAGCCGTAGGGACCGGGATCGAGCCAGTGGCCGGGCAAGTAGGAGTTAACGAAGCGCCCGGCATAAGAAACGAAGTCGCCGCCGTCGCCAATCACCACCGCATCCCGATCCAGCACCTGGCGCAATTCCCCGTACACCCTGGTGGGCAAGATGGGATCGGCCGCCGTCGTCAGCAGATCCTCCTCCTCGGCCCGAGCGGCATTCTCGGTGTCCCGCAGTTGGGCTACCCACTGGTCGCGCTCAGCAGGGTGGGCCAGCGCGGGACCGTCGGCCAGCGCACCCAGCATCTGGGCTAAATCTCCCGACACCGTCGCCGCCGGCTGGGCGTGGGCCGACACAGACTCGACGCTGTCGGTCAGATGCACCACTTGGGCATCGCCAAACCGGCCAAACGAGAGCCGGAAGTCGAGCGGGGTGCCGGCCACAATCACCAGATCGGCGTCGGAGCGCAGCATCCGCCGGGTGCGGCTGAAGAACAGCTCGTGGTCGGCGGGCAGGCATCCCCGGCCCAAGCCGTTGGCGAAGGCGGGCAGCCGCTGGGCCTCCACCCAGGCCCGCAGCGCATCCCAGGCGCCGTCCCAGTACACGTCGGTGCCCACCAGCACCGCAGGACGACGGGCGGCAGCCACCATGTCGGCCACCGCAGCCACCCCGTCGGGGTTGGGCACCTCGCCCACCGGCATGGGCTCGTCGGGCACGGTGCCGGAGCCCTCGGAGAAGATCACGTCCATGGGATAGTCCACGAACACCGGGCCCCGGTGAGGGGTCATGGCGGCTTGCACGGCCCGATAGGTGGCGGCGGCCAGATCGTCGCCGCCCCCCGCGGTGAGCGAGCGCTTGGTGACCGGGGCCAGGATGGGCACGTGGTCGAGCTCCTGGAGCGAGCCCGACCCCCAGCGGGCCTCCGGGGCCCGGCCCCCCAGCACCACCAGCGGCGCGCCGTTGAGCCAGGCGGTGGTCACCGCGCTCACCGAGTTGGTCACCCCGGGCCCGGCGGTCACCGCGGCCACCCCCGGACGGCGGGTCAGCTTGGCCAGCGCCTCAGCCGCGAAGACCGCGGTCTGCTCGTGGCGAACGTCGTAGAGCACCACATCGCCCCGCTTCACCGCCGCGTCGTACAAGGGGAATATGTGGCCCCCCGACAGGGTGAACATCTCCTGCACTCCGAAGGGGGCCAAGGCGGCCAGCACCTGATCGCCCCCGTGGCCGTTGACTTGTTTTCCCGACATCGGCCTCACCGTAACCTCCATAGGGGCGCGGCGGGGCAATAGCCTTTATTGAATGACCCCAATGGCCGCCTCAACTGCTGGCGCGTGCCCGGGGTCACCCCTACACGTTTGCGGGCCCGGGCTTGACTGAGAAGCACACCACCCGCCGGGTGCTCAGCGTCGTGCTCCGGGTGGGCATCAGCGTGGCCCTGTTCTTCTTGTTGATCTGGCGGCTGCCCTCGTTCGACGCCGGTCAACTGTGGCCCGACTTCAACTCGACCACGCCGTTCTGGCTGATCGGGGCGCTCATGCTCACCGTGATGGGCAACATGGCGGCCACCGCCCGGTGGTACGAGGTGGCCGTCGCCCTGGGGCTGCAAGTGAAGCCCCGGCGCATGTTCTCGCACTACATGGCGGGAATGTTCATCTCCAACTTCGTGCCCACCACGGTGGGGGGCGACGTGCTGCGGACATCCCGCCTCTCCAACGACACCGGCGACGGCCCCCACAGCTTCGCCTCGGTGCTGTTGGAGCGGCTCAGCGGCTGGATCGTGCTGCCGGTGTTCACCCTGTTGGGCTTGGTGCTCAACGAAGAGCTGCGGGGATTGGGCGCCCCCTCCCGAGTGGCGGCCATCACCGCCGGCCTCACCCTGCTGGCTCTCGGACTGATCCTGCTGCTGGTGGGCAATCAGTGGTTCGGCCGATGGGTCAGCCGGCGCAACGGCTGGGTCCGGTTCGTGAACGGACTGCACATGGGCATCGACGAGCTGCGGACCAAGCCCCGCGACACCGGCCGGGTGCTGATCACCGCCTTCGTCTATCAGGGGATAATGCTGGCCGCCGCCGGGTGCGCGGCCAAGGTGGTGGGGATCAACGGCCTGGGGCCCACCGAGCTGATGGCGTTCATCCCCGCGGTGCTCATCTTCCAGGTGCTGCCCTTCGGCTTGGGAGGGCTCGGTCTGCGGGAGGTGGCCTTGGTGTTTTTCCTCCACGACTTGGGCGTGATCGACGAGCGGGCTATCGCCATGGGGCTGCTGCTCTACTTCCTCACCGTGGCCGGCAGCCTGGTGGGTTTGCCAGCGCTGGTCTTCGGCGGTCGCCACTGGCAACGGGCCTCGCGCTCCCGCCATGAGCGCTGACCGCCACTGACACCCGGAGCCATGACGCTATCCTCGCTGAAGTCGGGCACGCTGCGACGACGTGGTATGGCCAAGAGCCGGACCCGGCCCCGCTGGTATCTGGAGCTGGCGGTCATCGGGGCGTTCTACGGCATCTACTCCTGGGTGCGCAACCAGTTCGGGAGCGCCGCGGTGGAGCCGGACAAAGCGCAGGCCAACGCGGAGCTGGTGATCGACTGGGAGCGCAGCATCGGCCTGTACTTCGAGCGCGACCTCCAAGACCTGTTCATCGGCTGGGTGGCGTTCATCCAGTTCTGGAACTTGTTCTATGGGCTATTCCACTTCGCGGTCACCGCGTTCACCCTCATCTGGCTCTACTGGCGCTTCCCCCGGCACTACCCGTTCTGGCGCGCCACCGGACTTTTGACCACCGGCTCGGCCCTGGTGGGGTTCGCCCTGTTCCCGCTCATGCCCCCTCGCTTGCTGTCGGTGGGCGGGCGCTACGGCGGCGATCTGGCCGAAACCGGGTATGTCGACACGGTGACCGAGTTGGGCGGTCTGTGGTCGTTCACCTCGGGCGCGGCTGAAACGCTCTCCAACCAATACGCCGCCATGCCCAGCCTTCATTTCGCCTGGGCCATGTGGTGTTTTCTGGCGTTGCGCAAGCACTTGGTCCACCCTGTGGCCAAATGGGCCATCGCCGCCTACCCCTGGCTCACCCTGTTCGCCATCGTGGTGACCGCCAACCACTACTGGATCGACGCGGTGGGCGGACTGGGCGCTTTGGGCGTGGGCTGGGCGGCAGCACGGGGCTACCACGCGTGGCGAGACCGCGGGTAACCTGAATCCCCCAACCCGCAGGGAGGGAAATGGACGCCAACCATCTTCAAAAGATCACCTGTCCCGCTGATCTGCGCCGACTGGGTGACGAAGAACTAACCGAGCTTGCCGAAGAGATCCGAGAGTTCATCGTCGACACGGTCAACGCCACCGGTGGTCACTTGGGCTCCAACCTGGGTGTTGTGGAGTTGACGCTGGCCCTTCATCTGGTGTTCGACTCTCCCCGCGACATCATCCTGTGGGACACCGGCCACCAGGCCTACGTACACAAAATGCTCACAGGGCGGACCGACCAGTTCAAGACGCTGCGCCAACCCGGCGGCCTGTCGGGATACCCGAGCCGGGAGGAGTCCCCCCACGACTGGATCGAGAACAGCCACGCCTCCACCGTATTGAGCTACGCCCACGGCCTGGCCACGGCGCAACAAGCCGCCGGTGGCGAACAGCGGCGGGTGATCGCCGTGGTGGGCGACGGATCGCTCACCGGGGGGGTGGCCTTCGAGGGGCTCAACAACATTGGACACTCGGGCTGCAATGTGACCCTGGTGCTCAACGACAACGGGCGCTCGTATGCCCCCACCATCTCCCGGCTGTCGGAGAGCCTGCTGCGGGTGCGGATGGACCCCCGCTATGTCCGCACCGACAACCAGGTACGCAAGGTTCTTCAGAACATCCCCTGGGTGGGCGATCTGGCCGGCCGTACCGTGGGGGCTGCCAAGGCCGCGGTACGGGAGATGGTGGAGCCCCGCACGTTCTTCGACGAGTTGGGCATCAGCTACTTCGGACCGTTCGACGGCCACGACCTGGGCAAGCTGGAGCGGGTGTTCAGCCGGGTGTCCCATCTTGAGGGGCCGTGTTTGGTACACGTGCTCACCCAAAAGGGCCGAGGGTATGCACCGGCTGAGAACGATCCGGTCAAGAACATGCACGACACGTCGTACGCCAAGCCGGGTAGCTACACCGAGGCTTTCACCACTGCGCTGATCAAAGAGGCCGAGGCCCGTCCTGAGCTGGTGGCCATCACTGCGGCCATGCCCGACTCCACCGGGCTGTTGCCGTTCGCCGAGCGGTTCCCGGAGCGGTGCTTCGACGTGGGCATCGCCGAGCAGCATGCCGTGACCGCCGCCGCAGGCATGGCCATGGGCGGGCTCCGCCCGGTGGTGGCCATCTACTCCACATTTTTGACCCGAGCCATCGACCAGGTGAACCTCGATGTCGGCCTGCACAACCAGCCGGTGGTGTTCTGCTTGGACCGGGCCGGCATCACCGGCGACGACGGGGCGTCGCACCACGGGGTGCTCGACATGGTTCTGCTCACCAAGATTCCCGGCATGACTGTGCTGGCCCCCTCGTCTTACCAAGAGCTTCAGCAGATGCTGCACGACGCCTTGGAGATCACCACCGGACCGGTGGCCATACGGTGGGCCAAGACCGCGGCCCCGTCGGTGCCCGAAGACCAAGTGGGGTTCGGCCTCACGGGCCGTAAGGTGAAAGAGGGCGCCGACGTGTGCCTGCTATCGGTGGGCAAGATGCTGGCCCCGGCAGAAGAAGCTGCCGAACTGCTGGAGGCCGACGGCGTGTCGACCACCGTGTGGGACGTGCGCAGCGTCAAGCCTCTGGACGAGGACATGTTGGCCGACGCCGCCCGCCATCGGGCGGTTCTGACTATTGAGGACGGTTGGCGAGAGGGCGGGGCGGGCAGTTCCGTGGCCCACCAACTGGCCCACTCGGGCCGCGAGGGCGCCGTGCCCGCTATCCGGGTGCTGGGCGTGCCCAACGAGTACATCCCCCACGGCAAGCCCGACCAGATCCTGGCCGATTGCGGCCTCGACCCCGCCGGGATTGCGGAGGCAGCCCGCGAAGCGCTGGCCGTCAAGGCGTAGCGAACTGGCCGAGAATTTCTTTGACCGCCTCGCCGTAGGCGGTCAACTTGGCGGGGCCGATGCCGCTAATGGCCCGCAGTCCCGCATCGGTGGTAGGGCGATGGGTGGCCAGTTCGATGAGGGTGGCGTTGCTGAACACGACGTAGGCGGGCACGTTGTCGGCTCGGCTGCGCTCCAGCCGCCAGGCTTTCAGCGTCTCGAACGCCGCCGCGCCCACCGGGTCGGCGGGAGGCTGGGCCTTGGGGCGCTTCGTCGGCTTGGCTGCGGTGTTTGCCCTCGGCGATGAGGCCGTTGCCACCACCACTGGCGGTGTCAGCAAACCGGAAGTGGTTGCGGGGTCGGGTTGGGGAGGAGGCCTATACCGAGAGGCCAGCTCGTGTTGGAAGTCGGTAGGCGGGTCGCCGCAGATGAGGGTGACCGATTCTGAACATCGGGTGATGGCCACGTGGAACACCCGCCTTTCCTCTTCGAGGTCGCCGGCCAAGCGGTGGGGCATCAGCCCTTTCGACGCCTCGTAGACGATCACATGGGGCCATTCCCGACCCTTCACCCGGTGCACAGTGGCCAGGTGGACACCGCGTCCGCTGCCCTCCCCCTCGAACCCGTCCGCGAGCCGGTCGAACAGCCATCTCCGAAAGTCGGTCGGGTCGGGATGAAGGTGGGCCACCGAGATGAGGGCCCGCAGATCGTCGCCGTGAGCCGAGCGGTCGACCGAGCGGCGAGATGCGTCCAATCGGGTGTCCAGGCTGCCGCCGAGACCCATCTCGTCTCTCACCGTCTCCAACAGTGATCGGGTGGTGACTTCTCCGCCTGCCTTCTTGAATCTTGACCTCAGCATCTCGACGTCGTCGGCGAACTCGCCCACCTTCTTGGACGACCGCTCGTCTTTGATGCGGCCGGCCAGGGCCTTGATCTGCGAGGTGCTCTGCTGCTCGGCGATCCACTCGATGACTCGGGGGGAGATGCCCCGGGGCGGACAGCGGGCTGCGTCCGAAAGCGCCCGGGCCGGCAGGTCGCGCTCGGAGGCGGTGGCGATGTCGAGCCAGGCTAGGGCGGCGGCCACCCCGGTGCGCTCCAAGAACAGGCGACCCACCGGCTGATTGGACGGCACCCCCATGTCGCCCAGAACGACCTGGGGCACCAGCAGCGTGCTGTTGACCCTGGTCAACACGGCAACATCCTGGGGTCCAGCACCGCCATCGAGGAGCGACTCGATCGTCCGACGCAGCACCGGCGCTCCGTCGTCTGCCGTCTCGACGGTTATGGCCGAACCGGAGTCGCCTTCGTCTTGTCGATCCTCGCTCGGCGCCGCAGTGATCTGTTTGTCGATGCGGCGGCGGTTGTGGGACAGGAGGTTCGAGGCCGCGTCAACCACCTCGGGAGGGCAGCGGTAGTTGACGTGCAGCTCGTGGCGCTCAGCACCGGGGAAATGCTTGTGGTAGTCGATGAGCCACTCCGGGGAGGCACCGGAGTAGCCGTAAATGGTCTGGTCGTCGTCGCCCACGCCGAACACATCGGCCCTCGGCCCGGCCAGCAGCCGTACCAACAGGAGGTGCGCGGGGGTGAGGTCTTGGAATTCGTCCACCAGCAGAATGCCGCAGGTGCGCCGGGCCGCGGCCCGGGCGGCGGGGTCGCTCAGCAAGATGTCGATAGCCCGCATGATCTGCTGGTCGAAGTCCACCAGCCCCTCGGCGTCGAGCAGGCTCACATAGTGGGGGGCGGTTTCGGAGAAGTCGGGAACATCGGGATGGAAATCGCGCTCCACCTCGGCGGGATCGCGCAAACCCAGGCGGGACGCGCCCAGCGCCTCAATCCAGGGGGCGAGCTGATCGGTCATGGCCCGCCGTTTGCGGGGCACCATCTCGCCGAGCAGATCCCGCACTTGCCTCTCGTCCACCACCTCCACCCGACCGTGGTCTCGGGGTCGGGCAAACGGCCCAGTGCCGTTGCAGATGGCCAGCGCCAGGCTGTTCAGCGTTCGCACCTCCAAGCCCGGTAGATCGGAGGTGCGCTCCTGCATCTCGGCCCGGGCCCGCACGTTGAACGCCACCAAGCAGACGGCTCTTGGGTCTACCCCGAGGTCGCGCACCAAGTACCGGGCTCGCTCGGTGAGCACCCGAGTCTTGCCCGACCCGGCTGGCGCCACAATGTTGGCCGCTCCTCCCAGGTGGCCGACCGCGGCACGCTGGTCATCGGCAAGATCGGCCCGGGGTACGGCCGGGCTGAGCGCTTTCAGGCTGCCCACTGCCAGATTCACCGCGGAGACCAACCCGGCACCAAGCTCCTCGCCAGCCACCCCACCGGTAGCGTGTCTGCCGCCCAGCACCTCGCTGGTGAACACGTCGAACGGCCCCCCATCGCACCACACCGGGCCGGCATCGGTCACCACATCTCCTGGCTCGCCAGCTTCCGCGGGACGGGCCCCCAAAGACAGGGCTCGCTCTTGCGGCTCAAACCGGGGTCGTTCAGGGACGCGCCAATCCACCGCGTTGGCCGTTAGCAGATGGCGGAGCACCTCAGCAGGCATGGTCAGACCCGGTCTGAGCTCCCACCATTGGGCGTGCATCACCGGCTCGGGCGGTGGCAGCTCGCCGTCCAGTTCGACCACCAGCGGAGTGCGCTCCACCCAGGCCCGCCTCAGCTCCCGCCCCACCTCAGGATTGAATGCGTCGGTTCGGATCGTCAGCCGCTGACACCCCTCCCACCCCTCCGGCGCAGCCTGCCCCACGCGGACGAGGGCGCTTCGACCCAGGCGCTCAGGTCCTCTCATGGCGTCGCCTGGCTCGTCGCCACGGATGCGGTCGGCTAGTGGCGGATGAGAGTGCCAGGGCGGGCCCCGGTGGGCTGGCCGTTTCGGAAGGTCACCTCACCGCCGCAGATAGTGGCGTCGTAGCCGTGGGCCGATTGCAGCAGGCGGCAGGCCCCGGTGGGCAGATCGCCCACCACCTCGGGCAGATGCAAGCTCATGGCGTCGAGGTCGATCACGTTGATGTCGGCCCGCTTGCCGGTGGCCAGCACCCCTCGGTCGTCGAAGCCGTACAGTTCGGCCGGCTCGGAGGTGAGCATCTTCACCGCCTCGGCGATGGAGAGCTTCGGGCCTCGCTGCCGGTCGCGCACCCAGTGCTGGAGCATGTAGGTGGGCAGGCTGGCGTCGGAGATCACGCTGCAATGGGCCCCGCCGTCGGCCAAACCGACCACGGTCATGGGGTGCACCATCATCTCCCGCAGGTCTTCCAGATCGCCGTGGCGATAGCCGGTGAAGAACACCTGGAGCATCCCCCGCTCGCACATCAGGTCGTAGACCAGCCCGAACACGTCGGCGCCGGTATTCTCGGCCATGGCGGCCACCGATTCCGACGGGTCGGGCTCGAACACCGGACCGCCATCGAACGGGAACGTGGCGTGGAGGGAGTGGCGCAGGATGCCGATGGCCGGATCGCCCGGGATGTCCTCGGCCAAGATGGCGTCACGCACTTCGGGGCGGCGAAGCTCGACGAGCCGCTCCTCCAGCGGTAGCCGGTCGAGCGGTTGATAAGCAGAGCGCTTGGCGAACGGGTTGAACTGGTCCCAGCCGGCCAGCAGCCCGCCGGGGCGGCCTTGCACCTGGGGCACCAGCTTGGCCCCTTCGGCGTTGGCCCGCTCCACGATGTCCATCTGCTCGCGCCACTGGCCAGGATTGACGTGTACCTGCACCATGGTGAAGGTGATGGCCCGACCAGTCTCCAGGCTGAGGCGCCGGTAGAGCTCCACCTCGCGGATGGGGGCGTCGGGATCCTCGCCCATCGAACCGGCGGGCACCACCTCTACCAGCGAATGGCCCCCCAGCGCGCCCATGATGGCGGCCAGTTCCTCGTGGTCGGCGAACGTGCCCGGCACCGGCACCCCCGACAGGGAGGTGTGCATGGGCAGCCGGTTGGTGGAGAACGCCACCGCGCCGGCCTGCGTCCCCTCGCCCACGATGCGGGCCATCTCGGCCAGCTCCGCGGCGGTGGCCGACTCGGTGGTGGCCCCCCGGTCGCCCATCACATAGGCCCGCACCGCCCCGTGGGGCACCTGGGCGGCCACGTCGATGGTGCGCCCCATCCGCTCTAACTCGTCGAGGTATTCGGGGAAGGTCTCCCACCGCCAGGTGATTCCCTCATGGAGGGCTGCGCCGGGGATGTCCTCCACTCCCTCCATCAGCTCGATCAGCCAGTCGTGGCGGGTGGGGTCGGCGGGGGCGAACCCCACCCCGCAGTTGCCCATCACCACCGTGGTCACCCCGTGCCATGCCGAGGGAGCCATGATCGGATCCCAGGTGGCTTGGCCGTCGTAGTGGGTATGCACGTCGACAAACCCCGGGGTCACATAGCGGCCCGCGGCGTCGATAACCTCGGCAGCTTCGGCGTCGATTCGGCTCTCGACAGCGGCCACCCGTCCATCCGACACGGCCACATCGGCCACAGCCGACGCGGCCCCCGTCCCATCGACAACTGTGCCCCCGCGAATCAACAGATCAAGCATGGGGCCATTCTTCCAGGCCGCGATGACAACGACGACATGGCGGGGGGATTTAGCCCAATAAGTTGGCTGCCAGGCCGCGATGACAACGCCTATGCCGCCGGTGCGGCGATTGACTAAGGAGGGCTCAGGCCCGGGCGAAGTAGGGGTTGTCGCCGGCCTCGTGGTCGGTGGCGTCCACCACTTCGGTGATCTCGGGGATGGCCTCGGTGATCATCACCGTGATCCCCTCTCGCAGGGTGGCCGCGCTCATGGCGCATCCCTGGCAGCCGCCGCCCATGGTGATGTAGGCGGTGTTCCCCTCTACCCCGAGCAAGTTGGCGAACCCGCCGTGGGAGGCCAGCGAGGGGTTGATGTGCTGGTCGAGCAGTTGCTGAAGCTGCTCGGGAATGGTGCCAGAGAGCTCCAGGTCGGCACCGGCTAACAGGTCGGGCTTGTTGGGGTTGCGGATCACCAGCCCGCCCTGCATGGGGTTGTTGGGCAGATCCAGGGTGGCGCCGGTCAGGTTCTCCACCGACTCCTCGGGGATCATCACGGTGAGGCCATCGGAGGTGATGTGGCGGTGGCCCTCGGTGCAGTCGGCCACCTCCTCGAACGCCAGGTCGTAGGTGTAGTCGGCGCCGCTGGTGCCGGTGATCTCGATGCGCAGGCCGAGAGCTTCGGGGTCGTCCTCGTTCGACCGGATTTCGAGCACCTTCTCAATGGCTGCTTCGGTGACGTCGAACATTTGGGCTTCCACAGTTTCGCTCACGCCCACCAGCCTACCCGAGCCTCACCCCGCCCACCATGGCCTGAGCCGCTGAACCATGCGAGAAATCAGCCCCGGCGGATACGGCCCCGCAGCGACCGGAAGGCCAGTGTTTGGGCTAGGAGCCCCACCACGCCGACGGCCAGCAGCGCTCTCCCCAGCGCCCAACCGTCCCAGCCGGAGAACAGCGAGCGCATACCCTCCAGGGCGTAGGTCATGGGGTTGAACCAGGTGATGGCGGCCAGCCAGTCGGTCATCACATCTCGGCTCACCCACGCGGTGGTCAAGAACATGAAGGGGAAGAACAGCAAGAAGCTGGAGTTGACCGCCGCGGGATTCCCGGTGCGCAGCGCGATGGCGTAAGGGAAGCCGGTGAAAGCCAGCCCCCACAGCGCGCCGAACAGCACGAACACGACCAAGCCCACCACGCCGGTGGCGCCGAAGCTCACCCCGATGGCGAAGCCCAGCGCGATCACCGGTATGGCCATAACCACGAACAGCGTAAAATCGGCCACCATGAGCCCCAAAAGCAGGGCATAGCGGTTGACCGGGGTCATCAGCAGGCGGTCGAAATAGCCCTCGGAGATGTCGATCACTAGCGAGTTGGCCCGGGACATGCCGGTAACCGCGGTCATGATGGCCACCGGCAGCTGGAAGGCCTTGTAGTCGATGTTTGAGACCACGTCGCCGGCCAGGTTCTGGATGGCACCGATGGTGACCACCAAGAAGAACAGGGGGATCAGCATGGCGGGGATGATGGCTTCCAAATCGCGGGGCAACAGCCGCAGCGCCCGGCTGGACACCGAGGCCATGTCGCTGAAGAAACCCGACGGGCGGGCCTTGAGCAGGTCAGGAGGGGTTACGGCAGCCTCGCTCATTCCTCCACCTCGATCCGGGCGCCGGTGAGCTCCAAGAACACGTCGTCGAGGGTGGTGGGATGGATCGACAAGTCGGACACCTCCACCCCGGCCGCCGACAGCGCCACCGCCACCGGGCTGATCACCGAGGCCCCATCGCCGGTGGCCGCGCTCACCTCGTTGCCGTAGATCTCGATGTGGCTGATGCCCGGCACTTGGCCGATGGCCTGCGCCGCCACCTCGGGGTCGCCCGATACCCGAGCCACCACCACGTCGGAGCCCACGGTGCGCTTGAGCTCGTCGGGCGCGCCCTCGGCCACCAGGCGGCCGTAGTCCAAGATGCCCACACGGTGGGTGAGCGCATCGGCCTCCTCCAGATACTGGGTGGTGAGGAAGATGGTCATACCCAGATCACGGTTCAGGCGCCGGATCTGCTCCCACACCACCGCTCGGCTGATGGGGTCGAGCCCGGTAGTGGGCTCATCCAAGAACAGCACCTCCGGGTTGTGCATCAGCGCGGCAGCCAAATCCAAACGGCGCTTCATGCCTCCCGAGTAGGTGGACACCCGCCGGTCGATGGCGTCCATCTCCAGCAGGGGGGCCAGCTCCTGGATGCGGGTGGCGATTGACCCCTTCTCCAGGCCGTAGTAGCGGCCTTGCAGGGTCAGCGTCTCCCGCCCGGTGAGCTTGCCGTCGAGGGCGGCATCCTGGAGGGCCACCCCGATGCTGAGGCGCACCTTGTCGCCCTCGGTGGCCACGTCGTAGCCCGCCACCGAGGCTGCCCCCGCGGTCATCGACGCCAACGTACACAGCATCCGCACCGCGGTGGATTTGCCCGCGCCGTTGGGCCCCAAGAACCCGTACACCTCTCCCTCGGAGACATCCAGGTCTAGGGAGTCCACCGCCACAACGTCGCCGTAGGTTCGGCGCAGCCCCTGGGCGGAAATGGCTGCTGGCACGGTCAATGATGCTACCGAGCACCGTCGCGATATTCTCATCGCCCATGTCCGAGACATCCAGCCCCTTCGCCAGCTACGAGTCGGCCGGAGATGTCGCCGTGATCCGGTTGGATGATGGCAAAGTGAATGTCTTGTCCCACGAGGTCATCGCCGCCCTTCAGGAGTGTTTGGACCGGGCTGAGAGCGAGGCCAAAGCCGTCGTCATGATCGGCCGTCCCGGCAAGTTCTCCGCGGGGTTCGACTTGAAGGTGATGCAGTCGAGCCCAGAGGCGGCCAGCAATCTATTCCGGGCGGGGATGGACCTGTTCGTACGGCTGTACGAGTTCCCCATCCCAGTGGTAACCGGCTGCACCGGTCACGCATTGGCCGCTGGGGCCATCTGGCTGATGTGCTGCGATGTGCGCATCGGCGCCGACACGCCCACCAAGGTCGGGCTCAACGAGACCGCCATCGGGATGGTGCTGCCCTCGTCGGTGATCACGCTGGCCCGCGACCGGCTGTCGCCTCGCCATGTCCACTCGTCGACATTGCTGGCCCGGCTCTACTCCCCAGCCGAAGCCGTCGACGTCGGTTACTTGGACTGGGTGGTGCCCGAAGACGAACTGGAGGGGGCGGCAATGTCTGAAGCCGCTGGACTGGCTGAGGGCCTTGCGCTGAAGGCCTTCGCCGGCACCCGGCGCTTGATCCGAGGACCGGTGGCCGAGTCGGTGCGGGAAATTCTCGACCAAGACACCCGCTCGTTCACCGTCGGGTTGACGTGATGGGCGACAGCCTCAATACAGAAGGCCTCAATACAGAAGGACAGCAAGCATGAGCGATCCAGTTGTCGAACTGCTCGAAGAGGTGTGGGATTCCATCGCCCAGTTGGGCGCAACCTTGACCGATGAGCAGTGGGACACGCCCACCGAGTGCCCCGGCTGGTCGGTGCGCGATCAGGTGAGCCACATCGTCGGCCTCGAGCGGATGCTGGCCGGAGAGAGCCCCGATCCCCCCGCCACCGAGGGCGGCCTCGAGGGCATCGCCGCCTTCAACGAGGGCCAGATCGCCCCCCGCCGGTCCCGGCCCGGCGCCGAGGTGCTGGCCGAGATGAGCGACATCTGCGCCCGCCGCCTGGAAATGCTGCGCACCATGCCCGTAGAGAAATGGGACGAGGTGGGCTTCACCCCCATCGGCGACGCCCCGTACCGCACGTTCATGCACATCCGGGTGTTCGACTGCTGGGCCCACGAGCAGGACATGCGCCGGGCGCTGGGCATCCCCGGCCACCTGAACGGCCCGGTGGTCCAGCACTGCCTCGACTGGCACGCCCGCAACATGGGCTATGTGGTGGGCAAGAAGGCGGGCGCTACCGAGGGCAGCACGGTGGTGTTCGCCATCGACGGCGATGCCGGCGGACCCCGGGGCGTGGCGGTGGTCGACGGCCGGGCCAAGCCATCGGCCCCCGCCGACAATCCCACCGCAACTGTGTACACCGACGTGGACACCTACAACGCCCTGTGCTGCGGCCGAACCGACCCCGCCGGCGCGCTAGCCGCCGGGCTGGTGACCTTGACCGGCGACCGCGATCTGGGCGAGCGGGTGGTGCTGGCCCTGGCCTACGTCTCGTAGCCGCCTATCGCCCAGCCGCGGCCATCCGGGCTTCAAGATCGAGGGCCCGGGGACTCACCGACAAGTCGAAGTCGGTGCTGCCCAGCGTGGCGGGGTTCCACACTTCTCGATCCACCATCCACTGGGCCCAGCCCGAGAACCAGCCGTCGTGGTACGACTCGAACTGGGGCGCCCACCAGTCGCGCAGCGGCATGCGGGTGGTGTGGTGGTTGGCCAGATCGGGAGCTGAGGCGGCGATGTTGCTCTCGGCCAAGGCGAGCACGAAATCGGCTGAGGCGTGCTGCGCCGAGTCGGAATCTGTCCAAGTGCGAGCCTCGTAATCCCGGAAGTACCACAGGTTGGGCACTGAGATGGCGGTGTCCACCGCCACCGTCACCGGCCCCTCGCCAATCGACTGGCTGTAGGCGTTGAGCGCTTCGATGCGATGCACAGTGTTCACGTAGTCGTGGGTGGTGTGGACCTGGGTCAACAGCTCCCGGGGGTCGCGCTGGTTCACATAGTTGGTTCTCCACCCGAAGAACAGCGTGGTGGCCACCAGCCCGGCCACCACTGCCCACACCGGCAGCATCCACAACTTCCTCCGAGCCCGCCACAGCACCGCCACGCCGTAGCCGGCCAGCACGGCCATGGGCACCACGATGTGCAGCGCCAGCCAGGGAAACCGCTCGCTGGCCCAGGAGTATGAGAACCAGCTGGCCACCGCAGTCCACACCATGAACTTGCCCACAAAGGTGGGATTGCGGAACGCGTGGACCGTGCCAATCACCGCCAGGATGCACACCAGGTACTCGTAGAGCGGGATGGTGTACAGGTAGTAGTGCCAGGGTTCGCTCCCCCGGTTGGTGTCCTGCTCGCCCCGCCAATAGGTGATGCCCTCGGTGAAGCCGTCGGCAAAGCCCTCGGGGTGTCGGAAGAACTCCGTGAACCACAGGGCGAAGAACAACAGGAACACCGCGGCGGCCAGCACCCACCCCCATCCGGGCACGCGCCTAACGGCTCGCACCACCGGGAGCTCCCATATCGACTGGGGGCTGGCCAGCATGAGCACGACCATCACCATGAGCACCCCGTAGATGCCCAGGGTGAGGAACACCTCCACGTCGTAGTAGCCGCTGAACCCGAAGGCGACGCCCATGGGCACCAGCCCGGCAGGCAGCATCCACCCCCACCCGGCGAGTCCGCGGCGCTGACCCTCGAGGTCTCCGGCGAAGTTGCCCGGGGGCGGCTCAGCGTTTCCGGCTCGTGCCTGCCGGGTCGCCTGCTCGGCCAGCAGGGCCAAGAAGAAGCCGCCGAAGATGAACACCACGATGAAGGTGGTCTCTTTGACCGCGAAGCCCGCGGCCAGCAAGAACCCGAACAGCGAGGGCAGCAGCAGCCGGGGCCGCTCCAGGAACCGCACGATCACCACCATCATCGCCAGGGTGATGAACGCGGTGAGGGAGTCTTCTCGGCCCAGCCGGGTCATGTACAGGGCGATGGGGCTGAAGGCCAGCACCGCACAGGCGACCAGGGTCACCACCGGGCCGAGCGATCGGCGCAAGAACCACGGCAAAACGATCATCCCCACCCCGGCCAGAACCGCCACCATGCGGGCGGTGGTGGGCGATTCCCCGAACACCCAGAAGAGCCCGGCGGTCAGATAGAACCGCAGCGGCCCGTGGTACACCGGGTCGTACCCCTCGTAGCTGTTGTTGAGGAACTTCCAGGAGTACCAGGCATCGATGCTCTCGTCGTGGTGGAGGGGCCGCTCGGCCAGCTCAACCAGCCGCAGCACCAGCCCGGCCACCGCCATGGCACCGACAACAAGGGCCAGCGCCGTCTCCGGGCGGCGGCGCCAGAACTCCATCGGGCGCCAGCTCTCCAGCGCCACTGCACGCTCGCGGATTATGGCTCGCACCGCTCAGCGAACCTCGTAGATCGCATACTCGCCCTGGGAGAACGCCAGCTCACCCCGAGCCGCCCAGTACACCTCGCTGACCCCGGCCCGGCGCTCAATGGGCCCCACCACCACATAGTCCACTCCGTAGGTGTTCAACAGCTCCTCAGTTCCCTCAAGACCGCCCAACATGGTACGGGCCTCCTGATGGCGGGTGTGCCAGTCGGTGACCCCGAGGTCGTTGATCCAGCCGGCGAAGCCCACCACCGCCTGGCGGCCGCTGAGCGCGGGCACCGGATGGGTGTGATCGAAGCCGATCAGAAACACGCTGTCGGGCGGCGTCTCGTCTCGGGCCCACTCCCCCGCGGCCACCCCGTCGCCCGAAGCAATGGGGTGGGGCCACACGTTCACCTCGGGGTCCACCGCCTTCCAGATGTCCAACGCGCCGGCAAACGTGAGGGTGAAGAACAGCACCACGGCCGCTACCACCCCGAGCCAGCCGATCGAGGCCAGCCTCACCAGCACCGCAGCCACCAGCAGCGACCCCAGCAGGATCACCGGAACGAACCAGTGGGTGTTGTTCCACGGGTGCGACGGCGCCACCCGCACGAAGTTGGGCACGATGAGCCACAGCCACACCGGAATCGACCCCCACAACAGCACCCTGGGCAGCGTGTTCTTCCAAAGCTGGGCCGCCAGCATCAACACCAAGAACACACCGGCGTTGCGCCACCAGAAGGTGAGCAGATTGTCTTGCTCGGCCGAGTAGCCGGGGGGCTGCATCCAGGGGCCGTCCACCCATGTCTCCCACACGATCTCGGTGTTCAGCGGCTCGATCCACAACGCTGCGGGCACCGAGAACGCCACCGCCGGAATGGCGAACAGCAGCCATTGCCAACGGCGGTCCAGCACCGCCCAGATCAAACCCAACCCCAGCGCCACCCCGAAGGAGTACACGTGGAATATGGGCATAAGGCCCACCATCACACCGGCAAGGGCGAACAGCCGACGCGAGCCCGTCTTGTGGGCCTCTCTCATGAGCACCACGGCGATCAGAAGCAGCGAGAATCCGGCCAGGGTCGGGCGCTGGGGGAAGAGGTTCCCGGTGACCGCGTTCTCCATCAGGATGTTGCCCGCGTGGTGGCGGGTGTAGTCGGTGGGCAGGTTCCAGACTGCGCCCCAGCCGTGGTCGGCCACATCGCCGAAGAACCGGAGCCATCCCAGTCCCCCGAACAGGGTGAACACCAGCACGGCGAGCACTCCCACTGCCCGGCTGGCAAACAGCCTCACCCCCGCCAGATACAGCACCGGCACGAAGGCGAAGGCCAGATATCCCGACGAAACCTCCAGGCCGCCGAAGGCGCTCAACCCGGCCCGGTCGAGCATGGCGGCGAAGAAGTCGATGCCGAAGTGGTAGGGCAGCCGGTCGACCCCGAACGCAGTGGGCAGCTCGGGGGGGAAGTTCTCGGCGTGGGCGAACGACGAGGCGTAGGTGAGGTGGGCCTGCCAGTCGGTCCACGAGGAGAGGTGGCCGGCCAGCACGCCTCCCGAGCCGTCGGGCACATAGGCCCGACTCAAGATCCACACGGTGAGCGCCCAGGCCGGGGCGCTCAGAATCAATAGCGGGGCCGGATTCTCCGGCCGGGAGATGGGCCGCATCAGGCGGCGGCGGAAGTCCCGGCACTCGATGCCGATCTGTTTGACGCCCGTCCACCAACCAGCCCCCGAAATGGCCGTGGCCACCAGCGCCGCTCCGGCCACCACCCCGCCGCTCAACCCACCGGCCGCCCAGCCCGCGGTGTAGCCCACCAGGGTGACCACCATGAACCCGATTACCGCGCCGTAGGCCACCCGCTCCTCGATGCGGAGCTTCAGCGCCGTCAAATAGGTGAGGCCGACGCCCACGAGCACGCAGTCGGCCAGCAGCAGCACCACCCACAGCTTCATCGGCCAACGAACCTAGTTACGGGGAAGCCACCGACCGCAGAAGTCCCGCGGCCACGGCTGGTCGCCCCTGCGGGCGTAGAGCAGACGGGCTCGGGCATCCTGCTCCTCGGGGGGCGCGTGGGCCGGATTCCCTTCACCGCCCACCGTTCTCCACGTCCGGGGCTCAAACTGATAGGCCCCGTAGAACAGGCCGTTGGCGCTCTCGGCCCGGTAGTTGTCGGTGGACTCGCAGAAGCGGAGGTTGTACCAGTGCTGCTCGGTGGGCTCGATGAACCCGTTTTCGACCCGCTCGCGCTCGGCCATGTCGTTGATCTCCGCGATGTACACCACCCATTCGGCCTCTTGTATCGACCGCGTCGTCCCGGCGATGCGGCTGTTGAGATACGGGACGGCGCCGTCGAGGCGCCGGGCGCGAGCCTCGGTTCGCTCCCGTTCTCCCGGCACGTTCTCTTTGGCGTCGATGGCCTCGTCCACCATTTCGGACACTTCCGACAGCAGGGCGATCCGCCACAGTGCGTCGGTGGCCTCGGAAACGCCCAGAACGAACACCAAGTCCTCTACGTCGCCCCCCGCCATGTACTCCTGTACCACCAGCTTCTCCGCCTCTTCGGTGAGCAGTTCCCGGCCGGTGTCCACGTCGTCGAGTTTCTCCAGTCGGCCCAGTTCGAGATGCAGTTCGTCAATCGTACGGTTTAGGGCGGCCTGCAAGGTGTCGCGTGCGCTGATGGCTGCTTCCAGGTCTTGCTGGGCTCGCTCCAGATCGCGCCATGGCGGCATGGCCGCCTGAACCGTCACCGGCTGGGGCCGTTCGCCGCCGCTGTCGCTTTGGCCGAATGCCACGCCGCCAGTGGCCGCCATGGTGGCAGCCAGTGCAACAAGAAGCACCGCTAAACGACTGCGTTCTCTAGCCCGCAAACCCTCTCCCAAGTTCGGCTACCCTCGAAACGGGTTTACCGCACTGCCCTGCGGGGCGGCAAAACCCCTTTCGGCTGCCTTCAATCTACCGACTATGCCCACGATCCATTCAAACGACCCTGGCCCCTCAAACGACGCCGGCCCCTCAAACGACCCTGGCCCATCAAACGACCCTGGCCCCTCAAACGACGCCGGCCCCTCAAACGACCCTGGCCCACCCGGTGGGGCCCGAGAGATCGACGCGGTCTTGGTGGTGTCGTTCGGCGGGCCGGAGGGACCCGACGACGTGATGCCGTTTCTGCGCAACGTGACCCGGGGGCGGGGCATCAGCGACAAGCGCTTGGCCGCAGTGGCCGAGCACTACCACCTGTTCGGGGGGGTCAGCCCCATCAACCAGCACAACCGCGACCTGATCGCCGCCCTGTCAGATGAGCTGGCCCGGCGGGGGGCGGCGCTTCCCGTGTATTGGGGCAACCGGAACTGGTCGCCCATGCTGGCCGACACCGTGGCCCAGATGCGCGACGACGGGATCAGCCGCGCGATGGGATTCGTCACCTCGGCCTTCGGCTCCTACTCGGGGTGCCGCCAGTACAGCGAGGACATCGAGCGAGCTCGAGCCGCGGTCGGCCCCGACGCACCGGTGATTCACAAGCTGCCCCCGTTCTGGGACCAGGAGGGTTTTCTGTCGGCCAAGGCAGACCGCCTCGCCGCGGCCCGCCAAGACGAGCCGACCGCACCGGTGGTGTTCACCGCCCACAGCATTCCCGAGTCCATGGCCGCCACCGCCCCCTACGTCGCCCAGCTCAACGAGGCCTGCCGCCGAGTGGCAACCCGCACCGGAGCCAGCGAGTGGTGCCTGGCCTACCAGAGCCGCAGCGGCCCGCCCCAGGTGCCGTGGCTGGAGCCCGACATTGGCGACGAGCTCGAACGGCTGGCCTCCGAAGGGGCCGACGCGGTGATCGTGGCGCCGATCGGCTTTGTGGCCGATCACATGGAGGTGATCTACGACCTCGACATTGAGGCTCGTCAGCGGGCCGAAGCGGTGGGACTGCGCTTTACCAGGGTTCCCACCGTCGGCACCCACCCCGCGTTTGTGGAGATGATCGCCGATCTGGTGCTCGCTCCCCCGCCAGCGCCCTGCCCCGCCGACTGCTGCCTGCGGTAGCTGAGGGCTTTGCCGTACTACTCCCGAGAGCCGATCTCGGTGTTGATCCAGGCGATCAGCTGCGCCTGGTTGCGGGTCTGGGTCAAGATGTCGCCGGGACCGGTGAAGTGGAACACGAAGCCCTCGCCCGACTTCATCGACTGGATCGAGCGGCCCTCCACGGCCCGGCGCAGCTCATAGCTCACGGTGTCGGGGAAGGCCAGCATGTGGCTGGTGTCCACTACCACCGTCTCTCCCGGGGCCAGCGAGATCACGTCAATGGCCCCGTAGGAGGCCACCACCACGTTGCCGGTGCCCTCGGCGTGGGCCATGAATCCGCCCTCTCCGCCGACCAGCGACTTGAAGCCGCCCCACTTGGTGTCCATCACCACCGAAGCGTCGGAGGCCAGCCAGTTGCCCCGCTCGATGATCCAGGCCTGCGAGCCGTCCAGCTCTATCACCCGTAGATCGCCGGGCAGCTTGGCGGCCACATCCACCCAGCCGCCCTCTGCCGGAGCGGTATAGGTGGACACGAACAGCGACTCGCCGCCCAGCACGCTGCGCTTGAGCCCCTTGAGCACGCCGCCTTCCATCTTCGCTTCGAGCGACATCCCCGAGGAATGGGCCGACATGGCGCCGGCCTCGACTTTGACCTGCTCCCCCCCGCCGAGGGTGCACCGGGCGACGGCAAAGCTGGGGGCATGACGAATATCTACCTGCATGACGGGCAGCCTACCCAGCGCCGCCCTCGGATTGGTGGCGGCCCAAGCCAGTGAAATGGGGGGCTACCCGATGCCCTTGTCCTGGCCCTCCCAGTACGGCGCCCGCAGCTCCCGCTTGAGCACCTTCATGGCCCCCGACAGGGGCAGCGGCTCCGCCCGGAACTCCACCGACTTGGGCACCTTGTAGCCGGCGATGGTCTGGCGGGCGTGCTCGCACACCTCTTCCTCGGTCAGCTCGTGGCCTGGAGTAGGCACCACCACGGCGTGTACGGCCTCTCCCCAGGTGGGGTCGGGAATGCCGATCACCGCCACCTGGGCCACCCCGGGATGGGTGGAGATGGCGCTCTCCACCTCCGAGGAGTACACGTTCTCGCCGCCCGACACGATCATGTCCTTCACCCGGTCCACCAAGAACAGGTAGCCCTCCTCGTCGAGGTATCCGGCGTCGCCGGTGTGGTACCAGCCGTCCCGGAACGCCTCGGCGGTGGCCTCGGGCTTGTTCCAGTACTCCTGCATGTAATTGCCGCCCCGGGCGCACACCTCGCCGATCTCGCCGGTGGGCAGCACGTTGCCGTCTTCGTCTTGGATGCAGAGGTTCACGCCGAGCACCGAGCGCCCCACCGACCGCAGCCGGGGGCTGCCGGCCACATGGTCTTCAGCCGAGAGAAGCGTGAGCACCGACGAGCATTCGGTCATGCCGTAGCCCTGGAGCAGGTTCACATCGGGCAGGTGCTCCAGCAGATGGCTCGAGATGGCCTCGGGCATCGGCGAGGCGCCGTACACCAGCTCCCGCAGCGACGCCAGCCGCTCGGGCCGGTACTCGGGGTGCTGGATGCACAGGCCGATCATGGTGGGCACCATCACCGTCTGGGTGATGCCCTCGGCCTCGATGAGGTTCATCACCCCGGCGGGATCGAAGGCGGGGATGGTCACCATCTTGGAGCCTGCGGCCGGAATCACCAGCAAGCTGGCCATGGACGCGGCGTGGAATAGCGGCGTCTGGCTCAAGAACACGTCGTCGTCTCTCGTCCCCCCCAGCCCGATGGCCACGTGGTACACGTTGAGCATCTCGGCCCGCTGCTGGAGCAGTACCCCCTTGGGCAGGCCGGTGGTGCCGCCGGTGTACATGAGTACCACCGGGTCTTCTTCCTCGGGCTCGGGGGGCGTGGCGGTGTCGCCGGCGGCCACCAGATCCTCATAGGCCACGTCGTGGGGCGCGTCGCCGGGGCCGATCAGCACCACCGTGCGGATGGGGCTGTCGCCCGCGGCCTCCATGGCCTTCACGAATGCCCCGGCGAAGAAGGCGTCGACAAAGGCCACCTCGGTGCCCGAGTCCCGCACGATGTAGTCGAGCTCCGGTCCGGCCAACCGCAGGTTCAAGGGATTGATCACCCCGCCGCCCAGATAGCAGGCGTGGTACAGCTCCAGGTAGGAGGCGCTGTTGAGGGCCATGATGGCCACCCGGTCGCCCTTGCCCACGCCCAGCTCGCTTCCCATGGCGTTGGCCAGCCGGGTGACCCGCTCGCCGTGGGTGGCGAAGCTGGCCCGGTAGACGCCGTCGACGATCGCCTCTTTGTTGGCGTACCTCTCCACTGCCGGGTAGAACAGCCGGTGATAGATCAGCTCTTTCATGAGGGCAACCGTAGCGCGGCGCCGGATGGGCCGGAGCGGGTCGAAGGAGGCGAGATGGACATCGAAACCACAGTGCGATGGCTGAAGGATCGGGAGCTGATCAAAGAGGTTCCCCAGCGGTATGCCCGGGGAATCGACCGCATCGACTTCGATCTGGTTCGATCGAGTTTCCACCCCGACTGCCAGATCAGCGGGACGGTGATCTCCGGACCCCTCGACCCCTACCTGGACTGGACCGAGGAGGAGCTGCACAAGTTCGAGGCCACGCAGCACTTCATGGGCAACCAGTACATCGACCTGGAAGAGGGCGCCGACGAGGGCCACATCGAGACTTGGGCCGTGGCCTACCACATGCGCCCAGAGGACTCAGACGTGGGCGACCTCATCTTGGGCCTGCACTACTGCGACGACGTGGCCCGCTTCGACGACCGCTGGCTCATCACCGCCCGCACCGCCCGCCCCCAATGGGCCCGCGGCGCCTTCCCCGCCCCACCCGAAGAGCTAAAAAGCGACTGGCACGACGTAGATATCCGCCACGTGTGACCGATTCGCGGGTCAGAGTCCGAGCAGGTCGGCGATGAGCTCTCGGATCTGCTTTAGGGCGACGGATCCGACGTTCGTGTCCGTTGTCTCAACGACACGGTCGACGCTGATGGTGGTCGGTAGGTGTGCTTGGGCCACGCCGAATCCGGTGACATCGACCTCGCTCAACCATCCTCTCCTCTTGGTCGTGCAGGGCACAACTGCGATCGCGTGCTGACGAAACTCGAGCACGTCATTGGAGGTGACCACGATCGCCGGCCGAACGAATCCCGGCTCGCCCCGCGCCGGCGTCCCGAAATCGCAGCGGACGACGTCACCGGCTCGCATCAGCGACATCTCCCGCGGACGCATCAAGCACGGCATTGTCTTCAACATCGAGCGGGGCGCTTGCCAGCTGAGCCCCGATAATGCGACGGCGCTCCCGCCGGATCATCTTCTCAAGCTGCGCATCAAATGTGAGCCCCTCGCGATCCGCAAGCTGGCGAAGCGCATCCCGGTTCCGGACCGAAACCTTAATGGTAGTCGAATCAGGCATACTGTCGAGTATACCCATGGGAATCCGCACCGCGGCCGCCACCACCTCTTCCGGCTATTTGGAGTGGAGGATGGGGAGGATTAGGGGATGGTCGGGTTGAGCGCGGGCGATCCAGACGCCGGCGGTGACAAGGGGACTGTTCAGGCTCTCGGCGAGGGCCAGGTAGAGGGCGTCGTAGAAGCTGAGGCTGTGGCGAAGCTGCCAGGCGCCGACTGCCCAGCGGGCCCGGGCGGCGTGGTCCGCTGGCAGCGCCAGCCCGTTGCGGGCCGGCTCGATCCGGCCGATGCCGACTCTTTTGAACTCTGCGAGCTTGCGGCGCCCCAGCGGTCCCAATCGGCCGCCAGCGCCTTAGCGTTGACCTCAACGGCGTCTTGGGCCGGTGCCGGCCACGAGCTTGTCAGTATTTCTGGGTGAACGGCGCGACCCTGACCCTCTTCGTGCCAATCGTGACCGTGAACGTGTACGGCTCCACAACCTCGTATGACTCAGTGAACGGGGGCTATCCGCTTGCCGGTTTTGTAGCCGGTTACGACCCGCTCGGTGCCGGTCTGCACCTGAACCTCCGCAGCAGCAGGCTCATGGGCACCGGCCACCGCGGGCACAAGCGCAACCGCAACACAAAAAACAGCGAACAGAAAAGCAAAACGGCGTGCCATCGGGCGGCTCCCATCGGGCTAGGTCGGGTGTTTCCTAACCTCAGAAAACCGCGGCCAGACCCGATGGGAACCAAGCAAAAACCCGACCGACCAACTTGTCTAGCCCCAGAGAAAACTCACGGCTGTCTGAGGTTGGCAGGGAGTCCTAACTAGCACTCAGCCTGGGCGCAACAGCAGCACCCAGCTAGCGGGGAAAGTGCGGGCTATGACCCCCGCGGCGGTTCAGCAGCCAAGCAGTCAGGGAGCAAGCCCCGTAAGCCACAGCCAAGCAGCACATCAACCCCAAAAGAAAGGCACACGCGTATGGCCAAAACACCCCGGCAGACTCAAACCAATCGAGCGACCACCTCAACGAATAACTGAACGTCAAGGTACTGACGATGACGAATTCGTACATTCGCCAACGGGCAGCGAAATACCTGGCGCATTTATCGACAAAGCGCGATGCCGTATTGTCGGGGGGGTGTGGTGGGGGGTTGTGGTAGGTCACGCCCCCCACCATACACCCGAGGGCGACCACAGCGACCGAGAGAACTCCTGCCGGGGCGGGCCGGGGGTCACTGGCTGCGCCGGAAGGTCGAGCTTTTGTAGACACCAGGGGGGAACCTAACCCGACGGCCAGCTCAGAAACAACAGCGGCGGGCTATCAGCACCGCCTGAGGTGGGCCGCGCTCAGGTCTGGGAACGCTCCCTGTCGGGCTTGAATCTGGTGCAGTAGACGCCAACCAGCCGCCCAATCAGGAGAACAGCCCCATGAGCCGCAGCCCAGCAACACATCAACCCCAAAAGAAAGGCACACGCGTATGGCCAAAACACCCCGGCAGACTCAAACCAATCGAGCGACCACCTCGACAAATACTGAACCTCCCCGGGTTTTATGCAGGCTGTTTTGTTTGTGTGTCGGCCTGGCGGCCTGGGTTTTGTTGACGATAGTGGTTGGCCTCGTGCTCGGCCGGCGGGATGCGGCCGATGCTGTGGTGCAGGCGGCGGCAGTTGAACCAGTCGACCCATTCCAGGGTGGCGAGCTCGAGGTCGTCGAGGCCGCGCCAGGGGCCTTTGTTGCGGACTAGCTCGGTCTTGTAGAGGCCGATGATCGTTTCGGCCAGGGCGTTGTCGTATGAGTCGCCGCGCGATCCGACGGAGGCGACGATGTCGTTTTCGGCGAGCCGCTCGGTGTAGCGGATGGAAAGGTATTGGGTGCCGCGGTCGGAGTGGTGGACCAGGCCGCCGAGATCGGCGCCGACGCGGTTGCGCTCCCAGATGGCTTGCTCGAGGGCGTGCAGCGCCAAATCTGAGCGCAAAGAGCGCGATGCGTGCCAGCCGACGATGCGCCGGCTGTAGGCGTCGGTGACGAACGACGCGTAGACGAACCCCGACCAGGTCCGCACATAGGTCAAGTCCGCGACCCACAGCCGGTTCGGGGCGGTGGCGCTGAACCGGCGCTCGACGAGGTCCCGGGGCCGCGCCGCGGTGTCGTCGGCGACTGTCGTGCGCCGCGGGCGGCCCCGTACCGCGCCGGCAAGTTCCAGGTCGCGCATGAGCCGCTCGACAGTGCAGCGCGCCACCCGATGGCCCTCGCGGTTGAGCTGCGCCCACACCTTCGGCGCCCCGTAGACCCCGAAGTTCTCGGCGTGGATCCGGGCGATCTCGACCTTGAGCTCATCGTCGCGCCTGGCCCTGGCCGACGGCGCCCGCCGCTTCGCCGACCAATACGTCGACGGGGCGAACTGCAAAGCCCTGCAGATCGGCTCGACCCCGAAACGCTCCCGATGGGCGTCGACGAAGTTCACCATCACCTGCGCGGGCGGTCGAGCTCCGCCGCGAAAAAAGCCGACGCCGATTTCAAGATCTCGTTCGCCCGGCGCAACTCCCAGTTCTCCCGCTCCAGCTCCTTGAGCCGCTCGCGCTCATCGGTCGAAAGACCCGGCCGCCGGCCCTCGTCGACCTCCCAGCGGCGCACCCAGCGGCGCACCGTCTCCGCCGTGGGCCCCAGCTTCTCGGCGACCGACAAAATCGCCTCCCACTGCGAACCGCCCCGACGCTCGGCCTCAAAGACCATACGCACCGCACGCTCGCGGAACTCCACCGGGTACCTCCCCGGCCCCCTTCGCACTGTCATGGCTCCATCCTCCCAAGGAACAGAGCCTGCGCAATACCCGGGGAGGTTCACAGCGACCGAGAGAGCGCCCAGGGGAAGCTGGAGGCCCCGAGGGCCAGCCCAGGCCCCCGCGCCCGCCAGCAGCCGCCGCAGCCGAGCCGGAGGCCCTCAGCGAGAGCGGGCCGGGGCCGGGCCGGCCGCCAGCTCCGGCTCCGGCTCCGGGGGGGCTGCCGGCGGGGCTGTTTGGGGGGTGGGTGTAACACCGGGGCTAATACCGGAGGGGGGTGCGGGAGGCTGGGGTTTGGGGCCTGTTGTGGGTCTGGCAGGCGCGGGGGCTGGGAGCGCCCAGGGCGGGCTGCGGCTCCGGGGGATCGAGGGCCGCCCTCAGGCCCCTCAGGGCCACCACAGCGCCCCAGCGGGCCTCAGGGCCACCACAGCGCCCAGAGAGCCCCCCAGCGGTCTCGGGTTTTGCGGGGGCGCGGTTTTATCGGCAGCGCACCGCTTCGTTGTCGCCTACTTTTTTGTTTCCGGCGAGCTTGGCTTGCATTCCGACTTGGTACCAACCGGCGTTTGGCACGTCGAACGTCGTCGAGGTGCCCGCGACCGCGGTTTGGCGGCCGCGGTGGCCGCGGTTTTTTGCCTCGTTCGCCCAGATGTCGGGTTTGAGGGTTTCGGGGGTTTTGCTCCAAGTAACCGAGATGACCCAGCCCGAGCCCGACGACTCGCACGAAACAGAGTCGAACGCCAAAGAGGGCTTGGGCTTGGGGGCTGTTGAGGTGGTCTGGCCGGTGACCCAATCGGAGAGGCCGTGAGCGTTGAACGCGGCCACCCGCACGTCGTAGGCCGAGCCGTTGGAAAGCCCGGTGATCGTGTGCGATGTGGCTAGGTCCGAGCCGTGGTCCAAATCCTCGGACCCCACAGCGGCATCACCCCACGCCTGAGTCACAAGCTTCCACTGCACCCGATAGCCGAACCCCGCGGCGGGCGCGGTGGCCGACGCCGTCCACGAGACCGCGATCTGCTTATCGCCCGCGCTCAGCGACAACCCCGACGCCGGATCGGGAGCCGACGCCGCAGCCGCGGGGGTGGCCTGGCCGGTGACCCAGTCTGAGACGCCATCAGCGTTGAACGCGGCCACCCGCACGTCGTAGGCCGAGCCGTTCACAAGCCCGGTGACCGTGTGCGATGTGGCCAAATCCGAGCCGTGCTCCAAATCCTCGGTTTGGGCCGCGGCTGCGGCCTGGTCCCACGTCTGGGCCGTGAGCTTCCACTGCACCCGATACCCGAAACCATCGGCGGGCGTCGTGGCCGAAGCAGTCCACGAGACCGCTATCTCCCCGTCGCCCGCGGCCAGCGACAACCCCGACGCCGCAGCCGGAGCGGGCTTGGCCGGGGTGGCCTGGGCGGTTGTCCAACCGGAGAGGCCGTTGGCGTTGTAGGCGGCCACCCGCACGTCGTAGGCCGAGCCGTTCGCCAAGCCGATGATCCACCACTTGGCCAGGTTCGAGCCGAAATGCAGATCCTTGTACTGGCTGGTCACCTGGTCCCACGTCTGAGACGTGAGCTTCCACTGCACCCGATACCCGAAACCATCGGCGGGCACCGTGGCCGAAGCAGTCCACGAAACCGCTATCTCCCCGTCACCGGCAACCAGCACCAAACCCACAGGATGCACAGCACCTGTCGAAGACTGGGCCGAGGATTGGTCCGAAGACTGGGCCGAGGATTGGTCCGAAGACTGGCCTCTTTGCCAGTCTTCAAAATCACAAGCGCCTTCAATAGCAACGCTGACTCCTGTGCCTATAAACCCGGCTTTTCCTAGAGAGGCTCCCAATTCTGCTGCTACTCCGGTTGCGGTTACGCCTAGCCCAGTTCCTACATATGGTCGGCATAAAGTCACGTAAAGGAAGTTGTCTACATAGGTCCAAGTCGCCACGACTTTGTTTTTAGAGACGTTCCATGTGGTCGCTATTGGATCAGTCACCGCGCTGATTATTTCGCCCAAGTTTATTTTTATCTGTGTCGCTTCCGGCAGCACCGGTTTGTAGCAATTGCTGCTCACCTGCTCCCAATCGGCCAATTCTCCGTTTATGGTGATGCCGGGGTCTTGTCTGACCTGCTCTTGTGTGACGTGCCTAGGCCCGTTGGAGGTTTGAACTATCCAAATCGGGTTCTGCGTCGTCGTGTACTGCCCGGTGGGGCATGTGACCGGCGTAGTCGTGGGCCTTGTTGTGGTGTGTACGCACTTGCGGCCCTGTAGCCGGTGGGCGGGGTAGGCGTTGCAGTTGTACTGGGTCTCATAGGTCGGATTGTTGGCGTAGATCGGCACCCGCTCGTAGTTGTACACGTCCACCCACGCGAACTCTCTATAGGAGTACGTCTTGGTCTTGTAGGTGGTCCATTCGAAGCAGCCCACCGCGCCGAACGGCCCCGGATTCTGGGCGGTCCAGCACATGCGGTGGTGGGTGGGAACCTTCACCGTCTTGGTGATCGTGTTCCCCGTCGGCTGGTACTCGCGGAACGGGGCTATCCGATCCCCGTTCTTGTAGCCCGTTATGACCCGCTCGGTGCCGGTCTGCACCTGAACCTCCGCAGCAGCAGGCTCATGGGCGCTGGCCACCGCTGGCACAAGAGCAACCACAACACAAAAGACAGCGAACAGAACAACAAAACAGCGGAATTTCGGGCGGCCCCCACCGGGCGGCCGGGTACTCCCGGCCCCCCGACCCCGCGGCCACACCCGAAGGGAACCAAGAAAGGGTTTGGCCCTCGTGAGGGCGGTCAGCGCCCAGCAAAAAGAAACGGCCACGACAACGAAAAATCGCTTCATGGCCTTTATACATAGTAGGAGGCCCCCCCCCCGCCGTCAAATCAAACAGCCACATCCCAACACGGACTGCCCCAGCAGAGAGACCTTGTTCAGGCGACGAAGATGGGAATCATCACACCCCAGTTTGTGAGGATAAAGCTGGCGAACAACACGACGTTGAGCGCGCCCTATAACGTCTAGTAATTGATGAATACACAAGTATCAAGACGAGAGTTGGTGAACTCCACCGGTGGTCGCGACGGATCGGCCATGATGGCCGGTGTGTTGGCGACAACCAACCGGTGGAGGTTTCCAGTATGGCACGGCGGCTTTGTTTCGAGGAGCGTGTCCGGATCGAGGAGATGGCGCGGGCGGAGTGCAGCGCCGCGGAGACGGCGAGGCGGCTGGGCCGCCATCCCACCACGGTTCAACGCGAGCTGGGGCGCGGCGGGCCCGGGGCCTATTGTGCCGAGGCGGCGCAGGCGGGGGCCGACGCTCGGGGGCGCAGGCCCAAGGTGGCGAAGCTGGCCGACGCCGATCTGGTCGGCGCGATACGCGCCGTTCACGCGGACTCCGGCGGCACCCACAGGTCGCCCAGGGTGACCGCGCAGCTGCGCCGGCAGGGCCGCAGGGTTAACCGCAAGCGCGTCGAGCAGCTCATGCGCCAAAACGGGATCTACGGCATCCACAAGCGACGCAAGCCCCGCTTCAAGGGCTCAGGCTCCTCCGGAACGGCGCCTGAGGACCTGGTGCGCTGGCGGTTCCGCCCAGGGCCGCCCGACCGGGTGTGGGCCGGGGACATCACCTATATCCCCACCGGACAGAGCTGGCCGCGCCTCGCCGTCGTGCTTGACGTCGGCCCCAGGCGGCTCGTCGGCTGCTCCATGGCCGACCACGCCTAGGACCACGATGCCCACCACAGCCGAGCCGACCGCGCCCAGGGGAGCCGCCAGCATCGAGGGGGCAGGCGACCACCACGGCGGGAGCTGAGAGCGCCCATCCTGGCTCGACGAGCAGTCACAGGACGTGAGCGGGCAGACTACGGCTATGGGTAACCGACCAGTGGCGTTTGTGACCGGGGCTAGCCGGGGGATTGGGAAGTCTTGCTCGGTGCATCTGGCCCGGGCGGGCTTTGATGTGGCGGTGTCGGCTCGCACGGTGACCGACGGCGAGCAGCGGGAGCACTCGTCCACGGTGAAGCGGTCGGACACCTCGCCACTGCCCGGCAGCCTGTCGGCCACTGCCGCTCTGGTGGCAGAGGCCGGGGGCGATGCGCTGATCGTGGCAGCCGACTTGTTGGACTTCGACTCCTTGGAGGCCGCGGCGGCCACGGTACTGGAGCAGTGGGGGCGGGTGGACGTGGTGGTGAACAACGGGCGCTATATCGGGCCCGGCCACATGGACCGCCTGCTCGACACCCCGATCGAGCTGCTCGATCACCACCTGAAGGCCAACTGCCTGGCCCCGCTGGTGCTCATCAAGGCGCTTTTGCCCCAGATGATCGAGCGGGGTAGCGGCACCCTGGTGAACATCACCTCGGCCTCGGGCTACGCCGATCCCACCGAGGCGGCGGGCGACGGGGGCTGGGGCATGGGCTACGGCATCAGCAAGGGCGCCTTTCACCGGGTGGCCGGGTTCTTGGCCGCGGAGCACGGCGCCCAGGGCATCAACACCTTCAACGTGCAGCCGGGCTACATCTCCACCGAGCGCATCGCCCAAGACATGGCCCAGTTCGGCTTCGAGGACACCGGCCAGCCTGCCGATGTGATCGGCGCAGTGGTGGCCTGGCTGGCCACCGACCCCGAGGCCGCGGAGCTGAACGGCGCCAACGTGGAAGCCCAGTTCTTCTGCCACGAGCGGGGCCTGTTGCCCGGTTGGGCCGGACCCGAGCCCAACACCGCCGCCATCCGCTACGACCTGAGCGGCGCCATCCTCGCCGAGAAGGAAGCGCAGCTTCTGGCCCAGAGCGCCCAAGAGTGACCGACACCGGAGCGGCCGGCGCCGAAGCGGCCGGCCGGCTTGAGTTGTGCGCGGTCATGCCGGTGTACAACGAGGAGGAGATCGTCGGCTCGGTGGCCGAGAGCTGGCTTGAGGTTCTCGACGGGCTGGGGATCCACTACGAGCTCGTCGCCATCGTGGACGGGGCCACCGACGCCAGCGAGCAGGTTCTGCGGGCGGTGGCCGAGCGCCATCCTCGCTTGGTGGTGGATGCCAAGCCCAACAGCGGCCACGGGCCCACCATTCTGCGGGGCTACCGGCGGGGAGCGGTGACCGCCGAATGGGTGTTCCAGACCGACTCCGACGACGAGATGCCGGCGGCTTCGTTTGGCGAGCTATGGGAGCTCCGCCATGACGTGGACGCGGTGATCGGCATTCGCTCCAACCGGAACCAGTCGGCAGGCCGGCGGGCCATCACCCAGGCGGCCCGACTCACCGCCCGGGCGGCGTTCGGCTGCCGTCTGGCCGACGTGAACTGCCCCTACCGGCTGATGCGCTCTTCTGCCCTGGCCCCGCTGCTGGCCCCCATTCCCGACGACACCTTCGCCCCCAACGTGGTGCTGTCGGGCATGCTGGCCCGATCCGGGGCCCGCCTGGCCGAGGTGCCGGTGCCCCACCACGACCGCACCACCGGCGTGGTGTCGATCCTTGGCTGGAAGGCGCTGCGGGCCGCTCTCCGCTCCTTCGGCCAAACGGTGCGGCTCAGCCGCGCTCGGATCCCGAAAATCTGACTGTAAGCTGCCGATTTCCGCTCAACTGTCACCCAGGACGGGTACCGTCTAATTGGGCCTCGCCCACTCCAACTTCCCCCTACGAAAACCCGTTAAGGCAATCATGCCCCAGCGATCAAAGACCCTGTTCGACGCCGAAATAAACAACCCCGACACCGATGTCGACTTTGCCCGCGAGATCGTGCCTGTCCCCGTCGACGAGGAGATGTCGGAGTCGTTTCTGGCTTACTCCTTGTCGGTCATCACCTCCCGAGCCATCCCCGATGCCCGCGACGGGCTGAAGCCGGTACAGCGCCGCATCCTCTACTCCATGCTCAACATGGGGATCCGCCCCGACGGGCCCCATCGCAAGAGCGCCCGGGTGGTGGGCGACACCATGGGCAAGTACCACCCTCATGGCGATGCCGCCATCTACGACGCCCTCGTGCGGCTGGCCCAGGAGTTCGCCCGGCCCATCGCCCTGATCGACCCCCACGGTAACTTCGGCACCCTCGACGACCCCCCGGCCGCCCCCCGCTACACCGAGTGCCGCCTGGCCGACGCCGCCATGGAGATGCTGGCCGAGATCGACGAGGACACCGTGGACCACCGGCCCACCTACGACGGCGACAGCACCGAGCCCGAGTGCCTGCCGGGCCGGCTGCCCAACCTGCTGGTGAACGGCACCACCGGCATCGCGGTGGGCATGGCCACCAACATGGCCCCCCACAACCTGCGGGAGGTGGCCGAGGCCATCAGGCTGGTGATGACCAAGCGCCGGCCCAAGCCCACCATCGACCAGTTGCTCGATGTGCTGCCCGGTCCCGACTTCCCCTCCGGGGGGATGGCCATCGACTCCGAGGAGGGCGGGCTGCGCCAGATCTGCGAGAGCGGGCGGGGCTCGATCCGCCTCCAGGCCAAGATGGCGCCGGTGAAGCTCACCCGCAGCCGCAAGGGCATCGAGGTCACCGAGCTCCCCTTCATGGTCGGGCCCGAGAAGGTGGTGAAGCGCATCAACGACCTGATCGTCGACGGCAAGCTGCCCGGCATCCATGATGCCCGCAACCTCTCCGACCGCCACCACGGCCTGCGCATCCTCATCGAGTGCGAGCCCCATGTGGAGCCCGAGAAGCTGTACTACGACCTGTTCCGGCTCACCCCGCTGGAGGAGACCTTCGCGGTGAACAACGTGGTGCTGGTGAACGGGGTGCCCACCACCGTGGGCCTCTACGACCTGTGCCGCCACTACATCGACCACCGCCTGAACGTGGTGGTGCGGCGCACCCGGTATCGCTTGGGCCGGGCCCGAGACCGCCACCACATCCTGGAGGGGCTGATAACCGCCTTGGACAACATCGATGAGGTGGTGGCCATCATCCGGGGGTCCGACGACGCCGCCGAGGCCCGAGAGCGTTTGCAAGACGCTCTGGACCTGACCGAGGTCCAGGCCGCCCACATCCTGGACATGCAGTTGCGGCGGCTCACCGCGCTGGAGAAGCAGAAGATCATCGACGAGCGCGACGAGCTGATTGCCCTGATCGACGAGTTGGAGAAGCTGCTGGGCTCTGATCAGCGCCAGCGCACGGTGGTGCTGAAGGAGCTGGACGAGTTGGTGGAGCAGTTCGGCCAGGATCGCCGAACTGAGATCGTGGCCCACCAGGACGCCCCGGTGTACGAGGCCACCCCGGTAGAGGAGCTGACCCCCAAAGCCGAGGGGCCGTGTGTGGTCACCCTGTCCACCACCGGCGTCGTGGGTCGGGCATCGGTCGGGGGGCGGCGGCGATCGCAGTTCGGACGCCACGACTTGTTGACCGCATCGGTGGAGGCCGACCTCGGCGACACCGTGCTGGCCGTGACCTCGGCCGGTCGGGTGATCGCCTCGTCGGTTTCAGCCATTCCCGAGGTGTCGGGCCGCAGCCGGGGCGCGGGAGCTTCCGAGGTGTTCGGAACCATTCGCAGCGAGGCGGTGCTCACGCTGGTGCTGCCCGGCAGTGATCCGCTGGCCCTTGTCACCGCAGGCGGCACGGTCAAGCGTGTGGACCTGTCTGACGCCGACAAGGGCCGGGCGGCCAAGCAGGTGATCAAGCTGAAGCCCAACGACAAGGTGGAGGCCGCCTTCTGTGCGCCGGACACCGCCGAGATGGTGTTGGTGAGCGCCCACGGTCGGGCGCTGCGGGCCCCGATCGAATCAATCTCCGTCCAGGGGCGGGGGGCATCGGGGGTCAGGGGCATGAAACTCAAGAACGGCGACCGGATCATCGCCGCCGCCGGTGCGGTGGGCGACGAGGCCGTGATCATGGTGGGCGCAAACGGCTCGGTGGACATCACACCGGTAACCGACATCCCGGCCACCGGGCGCGACGGGGTGGGCACCCAACTGGATGGAGGGGAGCCGCTGGCCATGGCCGTGATCGCCCCGGCCGCCGATCTTCTGGCCGAAGTGGACGACAACGGCAAGCCGGCCAAGGCCCCGGTGCCATTTCCCTTGGAGAGCGGTGACGCCGACCACGCGGTGGTCTTGAGCGTGGGGATGCCCCGATGGTGACCAAGACCACCCGCGCCGGGGGCAAGAAGGCCGACTTGTTCACCCCTCCCAATGGGGGAAACGGCAACGGCAGCTACGAAGCCTCCGACATCGTCACCCTCGAGGGGTTGGAAGCCGTCCGCAAGCGGCCCGGCATGTACATCGGGGGCACTGGAAGCGACGGTCTCATGCACCTGGTGTGGGAGCTGATTGACAACGGGGTGGACGAGGCCGGGGCCGGATTCGCCACCCGAATCGACGTGACCCTCCACGCCGACAACTCGGTGGAGGTGAGCGACAACGGCCGGGGCATCCCGATTGACCCCCATCCCACCAAGAAAGTGTCGGCCCTTGAGGTGGTGCTCACCGAGCTGCACTCTGGCGGCAAGTTCGGCGGCGGGGTGTACGGCGCCTCCGGCGGGCTGCACGGAGTGGGCGCTTCGGTGGTCAACGCCCTTTCCACCCGGCTCCGGGCCGAGGTGGACCGCGATGGTGCCACCTGGCAGCTCTGGTTCGTCAAGCAGAAGGCGGGACATCTCGACGGGGACAAGTTCGCCAAGGGCAGCAAGCTGCGGCGGGTCCGCTCCACCCGCAAAACCGGCACCCGCATCCGGTTCTGGCCCGATCGGGACATGTTCGACCCAGACGCCGCGGTGGACTTCGAAACCATCCGCCAGCGGGCCCAGCAGGCCTGCTTCCTGGTGCCCGGACTGCGAATCAGGCTGGAGGACAAGCGCCGGAGCCACGACAACGAACCGGTCGATTTGATCTCCCACGGGGGACTGGCCGACCTGGTGGGCTACCTGTCGGCCTCCGAGGCCGTGACCGAGGTGATCTCCATCCCGGGAGAAGAGGAGTTTGAGGAGAAGGTGCCGGTGGACGGGGCCATGACCGTGGTCACCCGGCAGTGCCAGGTGGACATAGCCATGCGCTGGGTGAAGGACTACGACACCAAGGTGGTCACCTTTGTCAACACCATCCCCACCCCTCACGGCGGCACCCATCTGACCGGTTTTGAGCGGGCCTTGACCCGGGCGGTCAACGACAGCCTGCTGGCCGACTCCAAGAAGCTGGCCCGCCTGGCCAAGCAGGGCAACGACCGGGCCCAGCGCGAAGACGTGCAGGAAGGTTTGGTGGCCGCGGTCAAAGTCACCCTGCCCGAGCCGCAGTTCCGGGGTCAGACCAAGCAGGAGCTGGGCACGCCTCCGGTGCAGTCCATCGTCTACAACGTGCTCAAAGACGGGTTGGAGAGCTGGTTCCAAACCGGCCCCAAGAGCCACGTGACCGCCCTGCAATCCAAGATCGCCGATGCGGTGCTGAGCCGGGTGTCGGCCCGCCAGACCTTGGAGAACAAGCGGCGGGCCGCTTCTCTGGGCTCCACCGGGATGCCCGACAAGCTGGCCGACTGCCGGGTCCACGGCCCGGAATCCGAGCTCATCCTGGTGGAGGGCGACTCGGCCGCCGGCCCGGCCAAGGCGGGACGCAACGCGGAGAACATGGCCATCCTGCCCTTGCGAGGCAAGGTGGTGAACGCGGCCAAATCTTCGGTGAAGCAGGTGCTGGACAACGCCGAGGCCCAAGCCCTGTTCACCGCCATGGGGGCCGGCTCGGGCGAAGACTTCAAAATCGACAAAGCCCGATACGGCCGCATCGTGATCCTGTGCGACGCCGATGTGGACGGCAGCCACATCCGCTGCCTGCTACTCACCCTCATCCACCGCTTCATGCGCCCGATGCTGGAGGCCGGGAAGGTGTACGCCGCCCAGCCCCCGCTGTACACCGCCAAGGTGGGCGACCAGACCCACCGGGCGTGGTCCGACGCCGAGCGAGACGAGAAAACCGCCGAGTTGGCCAAGGGCAACCGCAAGGCCGAGAGCATCCGCTGGTCCCGGTTCAAGGGTTTGGGCGAGATGGACACCGACGAGCTTGCCGAGTGCGCCCTCGACCCCGATACCCGCACTCTCCGACAGCTCACCATTGACGATGTGAAAAAGGCCGAGGAGATGTTCGAGACCCTGATGGGATCGGATGTGAGCCGCCGCAAAGACTTCCTCATCGCCCACAGCGAGCTGGTGGACCGCGACGCCCTCGATTACTGACGGCCATGAGAGAAATCAGGTAAACAGACATGACCATGACCGATCCCGTTGAACAGGCCGAACCCGCCGCAGAGCCCGCCAGCGACAAACTCATGGAGATCCCGGAGCGCTACGTCCCCAAGCACCTGTCCCCTTCCAGTGCGTCGTCTTATCGGGAGTGCGCTCGGCGCTGGAAGTTCCGCTACGTCGACCGCCTGCCCGACCCGCCCGGCGAGCCCGCGGTCACCGGCACTTTTGCCCACATGGTGCTGGAGAAGCTGATGCAAGAGCCGGTGGAGAACCGCACGGTAGACCGGGCCAAGGAACTGGCCCGCGAGCTGTGGCCCAAATTGGAGAACAGCCGGGATTACCAGGGATTGGATCTGGACGACGAAGCCAGCCTGAAATTTCGATGGAACGGCTGGAAGGCCATCGAGGGGCTGTGGGATCTGGAAGACCCCCGCGAGGTGACGGTCGCCTCCACCGAGCAGGACGTGAGGGTGGAGATCAACGGGGTGCCGTTCCGGGGCATTATCGACCGGGTTGATCAGACCGACGACGGTTTGGTGGTTACCGACTACAAGTCGGGCAAGGCCCCCTCCGAGCGGTTCTCCACCAACTACGCCACCCAGATGCTGCTGTACGCCGCTGCGCTCACTGAGCTGGAGGGCCGCAAACCAGCCAAGGCACAGCTTCTCTACCTGGGCCAAAAGGCGGTGGAGGTGGAAGTCACCGACGAGAACCTCACCGAGGCCGTCGACGAGCTGCGGACCACCTGGCTGGCCATCATGGAGAGTTGCATCTCCCAAGAGTTCGAAGCCTCTGCCGGCCCGCTGTGCGGCTGGTGCCCCTTCGTCGCCCAATGCCCTGAGGGCACCGCTGAGGTGCTCCACCGCGACAAGATCGGCAAGCTGCGATCCGATGCCCCCGCCCTCGAACGGATCGCCCAAGCCGAAAAGGCCGTCGACTAGATCCGAGCCAACCGGGTTCCGGCGAGTCGGCCCATAGCCGGGCGCATGAGCGCCTCTTCCCGTCGGGTGGCCCGAGCCCAATAGTGGGCGGCCTCGCCGTCGTCACCCATGTCGAAACGGTCCCGGTCAGCTCGGTCTTGGTGGGCGAGCACCGGGCCGATGCGATCCACCATGTCCAGATAGCGCACCAGCCGGGCCACCGATTTGGCCCGGGCCGCGGCGTACCCCTCCAACGCGGGGGCGATCACCGTGCGCAGGTCGTCGAGCACGGCTTCGTAGACCGCGCTGGCCTCGGTGTCGGCCGGCTCGGGCACCTCAACGGGCTCCGGCACCACTCCGACGATCTCGCACAAGAGCTCCGCGGTAACCCGGCGGTGGAGGGTGGAAAACAGCATGCCCATGCCCATGTCCCCGCCGGCCGCCCCGGTCACCCCCAGGCCGATGAGGTTGCGGACCTGGCAGGCCAGCTGCCAGTAGCGCACCCGCTCGGCATCCACCGGGCCGTCGTACCACTCGAACGCAGTGTTGATGTCTACAAACGGGGTGAGCATGGCCCGCACCGTGATCCAGGCCAGATCCTCCATGGGATCGCCCACATGGGCCAGCTCCCAATCACACATCCCGGTTACTCGACGGCCGTCGTGCAGCACATTGCCCGGCCCCAGATCACCGTGGACCAGCACCGCCCGCTCCGGCGGTCCGGGCGCGGTCTCAGCCAGTTGACGCAACCCCAGATCGATCAGCGGATCGGGCTCAGGGCAGTGCTCCCGATAGAGACGGGTCCACACCTCCAGATCGTCGTGGGCCAGATCGTCGGGCGGCTCAAGAGCATGAAGGGCATTGACCTGTCCCATGAAATCCCTGGCTAGGTCGGGATCGTTCAGCGGACCCGGCGCTCCCTCTACAAAGTCCAACAGCAGCGCCCGCCCATCGGGGCTAAGACCACAGAATTCGGCCGCTCGCACCGGCTTGTCGGTCAGCCACTGATAAGCCCGAGCCTCTCGAGCCAGGTCGTAGCCCACCGCGGAGAGCGCCGAGGTTCCTGCATCCATCCGCAAGAACCGCTGCCCCCCGTCATCCAGCGTCACCACCCACGCCTGGCGGGAAGCGCCCCCCGGAATGCGAACCGCATCAGCAACGGCCTGGCCGCAGCACTCTTCCACCCACGCCAGCAGCTCACCATCCAACTCGCTCACCCGACCAGGCTAAGCCCCTCCATCACCTGCTGCGCATTGTGCGTCTACGCTCAGCACCTCGTGTTCCCACCGGGCTTCTTCGATCGGGCTGATCCCAGCCCCGATCACTTCTTCTACTCACCACCCCGCCTGGTCACCCACATAGACGACCAGGCCATCGCCGCGGTCGGCGCCTTGTACCAAGAGTTGGACCTCACCGGCGAAGTGCTCGATCTGATGTCGTCGTGGATCTCACACTTCACCCACCCCCCAGACCGGCTGGTGGCCCTGGGAATGAACGAGGTCGAACTGGCCGCCAACCCCCAGGCCCACGACTGGCTCATTCACGATCTCAACCACACCCCGCGACTCCCCTTCGACGACGACTCCTTCGAAGCCGTCACCTGCTGCGTCTCGGTGGACTACCTCACCAGACCAGTGGAGGTGTTCACCGACGTGTCCCGAGTGCTGCGCCCCGGCGGCCTGTTTGTGGTCACGTTCTCCAATCGGTGCTTCCCCACCAAAGCCATTCGAGGCTGGCTCTACGCCGACGACGCCGGACACTTGGAGATCGTCCGCCGCTACTTCGAAGCCGCGGAAGGATGGGCCGAGCCAGCCACCAAGCAGTGCATCCCTCCGGGAGTCCCCGGCGACCCCCTCTTCGCTGTCTACGCCGCAGCCCTCTGACCGGCTGCGGATGGAGCCCGCTACTGAACGGAAGGGCGGCTACGTCAGCCCGATGCCAAGCATCGTGCCCCAGATCGTCAACATGAACCCCGACATGATGAACACCATCGTCCGGGTCAGCTTGGCCATCTGAAGCGCGGTCTCGCCTCGAAGGCTCTCGAATCCGGCTTCCATTTTGTGCTCTAGGCCGTCCATTTTGTGTTCTAGGCCGTCGATGCGGGTGTGAACCCTGGCGAACTCGGCATCGACTAGGGCGAATTTGCCGTTCATCTCGGTGCGTATCCGGTCTTCGCTCGCTTTGACATCGTCTTTGGTAGCGAGATGTTCCCAGCGCACAGGAGGCAGACACTCGATCAACGTTCTCGCCTCCTCCTCACCCAGCACCTCGCTCAAACGGCTTAGCAACGCCAAACGCCTCGCTTCATCCACAAGCATACCCAGCCTCTCCCATCAAGAAATCTCAAAGGAGGACCGACAAACCGCCCACACGTGGTGTTTGCACCCTACCCGCAGCCACGAGACCCGACAACCGCCATTTCGGGTGGTCGAGGTCGACCCCCGACAGGAAATCGACGCCCGTTGAAGCACCAGACCTGAGGAACAGTCACTGGGGGTCTCTAGAGTCTTGGCCGTGGGCATCGAGGTGATCTGCACCCCGTATGGGCCGCCCGCCACTGAGCGGCTGGGTGAGCAGATAGCCGCGCTCAAGAACGGCGACCCGCTGGCACCGGTCACGGTCGTGGTTCCCACCAATATCGCTGGGTTGGCAGTTCGAAGGGCGTTGGGGGCCACGGGCCGGGGGATTGCCGCGGTGAACTTCCTCAAGCTATTCGACCTGGCCGAGCGCTTGGCCGGTCGGCAGATGGCGACGGAGTTCAAGCGCAAGCCGCTTTCTGGCCCGGTGCTCAGCGCCACCGTGCGCAGCGTGTTGAATTCCGATCCTGGCCTGTTCCGCAGATCGGCCCTCCACCCCGCCACCGAGCAGGCCTTGGCGCGGTCTTACCGAGATTTGCGGGAGCTGTCCGAAGATCAGCTCGACACGCTGGCGTCACAAAGCCGCCGAGCCGCTGATGTCGTCCGCATCTGCCGTCAAGTCGGAGACGAGCTGAAGTTCCAGTGGTACGACGGCCACGATCTGGGCGAGCTGGCCGTCAACGCGCTGGAGACGGGATCGTTCAGCGACATCCTCCAAGAGTTCGGTCCGGTGATCATCCACCTGCCCCAGCGGATCACTCGATCACAGGGGCTGATGATCGCCGCTTTGTCCGAAGCGACCCCGGTGGCGGTAATCGCCGGGCTCACCGGAAACGGGAGGGCCGACAGCGCGGTGGCGGAGTCGGTCGACTGCATGGGGGCGAGGCTCGGCTCTGGGCCTGAGATCAGCCCGCCCCACGGCCGGCGGATCATCAGCACGGCCAGCGCCGACGAGGAAGTCCGGGTTGCGGTACGAGAGGTGGTACACGCGGCCCGAGACGGCATCCCCCTTAGCCGGATCGCCGTGCTGTGCGGCGGTGGCGGGCCGGTGATCCGCCAGCTTCACGATCAACTCGATGCCGAGGACATCGCATACAACGGCCCCAGCGGGCGCACCCTGGCCGACTCGCTGGCCGGCCGAGGGCTCATCGCCCTGCTGAACCTGGAGGGCCGGGACTTCCGCCGAGACGAGGTGTTCGCCTTGCTATCGGTGGCATCGGCCACCGTGCCTCCTAAACAGGCCGCAGATCAGCAGTCCTCGCTGGCCACCGATCTGGTGATGGCGTGGGAGCGGGTGTCGCGCCGGGCCGGAGTGGCTCGAGGTGCCGAGCAGTGGGGGACGCGGCTCTACCGATACGCCGATGAGCAGCAAAAGGCCGCCCAGCAAGAACAGAGCGATCCCGACAGGGTGGACGCACGGGTTGAGAGGCGCCGACGGGAGGCCGACCATGCCGAGTCTCTGGCCCGTTTCATGGTCCGGCTCATTGACGACTTGTCTCCTGAGCCGGAACCGGCCAACTGGAAGGACTGGTGTGGGTGGATCAAGGAGCTGATCAACAACTATCTGGGTGACGAGGAGGCCCGACAACCCTGGCCCGAACCCGAGCAGGAGGCCGCCCGCAAAATCGAGGGGATCCTCGACCGCTTGGCCAACCTGGACGAGATCGACCGCCGTCCCCGGTCGGCCACGTTCCGGCACACCCTGATCTCGGAGTTAGGCGCATCCACCGGTCGTGCTGGCCGAGTCGGCCACGGGGTGCTCACTGAGGAGATCGGTGCCTCGCTGGGGATGGAGCTGGATCGAGTGATCGTGATCAACATGGCCGAAGGGGCATTCCCCCACAGCCCCTCCGACGATCCGCTGCTGCCCGACCGGGAGCGCAAGGCCGCCAGCGATGATCTCGCCCTGCTCTCCGATCGAATGGACGATCAGCATCGCCACCTATTGGCCGCGCTGGCCTCAGCCGAGGCCAGCACCCTGGTGTACGCCCGAGGCGACGCCCGGCGGGCGTGTGAACAGCACCCGTCCCGCTGGCTGCTGGACACCGCCACCGCACTGGCAGGACGCGCCGTGGACAGCACCAATCTGGAGAGCCTGGCCGACGAGGAAACCGCCAGCTGGTTCGAGCACGTCCCCTCCCTGTCGGGCAGGGCGCTCCACGCCGATTTCCCGGCCACCGCCCAAGAGTTCCGGCTGAAGGCCCTTGGGCAGCCAGGTCGATCCGATGGCGTGCTGCCTGGCGACGACCTGGTTCTGGCCCGAGGGGCCGAGTTGGTGGCCGCTCGGGCCTCAGACCAGTTCACCCGCTTCGACGGCAATCTGTCCGGCATCGAAGTCGCCGACTTGACCGAAGACGTGGTGTCGCCCACCAGGCTGGAAACCTGGGCCGACTGCCCGATGCGCTATTTCTTCCAGCACGTCTTGCGGGTGCAGACGTTCGAACAGCCCGAGGAGCTGCTCCAGATCTCCGCGTTGGAGAAGGGCTCGCTGATTCACGACGCCCTGGACATTTTTGTGCGGGAGCAGCTCGAGATCGGCCAGGTGCCTCCCCCTGGCCAGCGGTGGAGCGAGCAGCAGCGCCACCGCCTCCTCGAGATCGGAACGGAGTTGTGCGAGCAGGCCGAAGCCCAAGGACTGACCGGCACCCCGGTGTTCTGGCACCACGACCGGCGCCGGATCATGACCGACCTGGAGCGCTTCTTGTCGGAAGACGATGACCAGCGCCGCCTGCATGGTGTGACCGCTGCCGCCAGCGAGTTGGCCTTCGGAATGCCCGACGGCGAATTGGAGGCGGTGGCCGTCCCGCTGCCAAGCGGTCGGACTGTGCGGTTTCGAGGTCGAGCCGACCGGGTGGACCAAGGCGGGAGGAACACGCTGCTGGTCACCGACTACAAGACCGGCAGAGCCGACCCCTACAAAGACTTGGATGAGGGCAGCCGGAACTTTGACCCCGTCCTGCGGGGAACCCGGCTCCAGCTTCCGGTGTACGGGTTGGCCGCCCAGTCCCACATCGACGACCCCGATGCCCCGGTTACATCCCAGTATTGGTTTGTCACCAGCGACCAGCAGTTCAAGGCCTACGGCTACCGGCTGAACCCCCGGGTGATGGACCGCTTCCGCACGGTGGTGGACACCATTGCCAATGGCATCGAGGGCGGCGTGTTCTGCGACCGACCCCAGCCAGACCGCACCGAGGGGCCGTACAGCCAGTACTGCGACTACTGCAACGCCGACCGGCTCGGCACCCAGGAGCGCCGCCGGGCCTGGGAGAACATGCAGGATCGAGTCGACCTGGCCGGCTACCGGCACCTGGCCGAGGCACCCCATGGATTCGAGTTCGAGGCGGATTGACCATGGCGCCCACCAAGAACGACCAAGCCGACCGGGATGCCATCGAGGCCGAACTCAGCTCGACCCTGTTCGTGGAGGCCGGGGCCGGATCGGGCAAGACCACCGCGCTGGTCGCCCGAGTGCTCTCCCTGCTCGACACCGGAGTGGCCATGGAGAACATCGCGGCCATCACCTTCACCGAGAAGGCCGCCGCCGAGCTGAAGAATCGCCTGCGCGAGAAGCTCTCCGAGTCGGGCGCCCACGCCGAGGCCCTCGACCAGCTTGACGGCGCGGCCATCACCACTCTCCACGGGTTCGCGCTGCGCATCTTGTCTCAGCACGCCATCGAGGCCGGATTGCCCCCCCGCCTCGAGGTGAGCCCAACCGAGGCGTTCGAAGACCGGTGGGTGGAGTTTCAGAGCCGGTTGCTGCACAGCTCCGAGCAGGAGCACGCCTTGGTTCTGGCCCGAATCCTGGGCCTCAACATGGGACATCTTCGGGATCTGGCTCGAATCCTCGACGACAACTGGGACCTGGCCGCCCGGGAAATGGGCAAGCAGCCGCCTCCCACGGGTCCGATCGGCCTTCCCGATGTCAGCGGATTCCCGATCTGGTTCGGCGAGGTGGCCGCCCTGTCGATGTATTGCTCAGACCCCACCGACCGAATGCTGCCCAAGCTCGACGCCATCGCCGAGCGGGCCGAATTGCTGCGGGGGGCGGCGGGAGACCCCGACCAGATATTGCGTTTGTTGTTCGTTCCCGGGCTGAGCTTCACCAAGGCGGGCCAGAAGGGCAACTGGCCCGATGAGGAGAGCGACGACCCATCATTGCCAGAGGTGGCCGCCCGACTGCGAGGGCTGGGCGACGCCATCAAGGACCTCCGAGCGCATGTGGCCGATGTGCTGATCGAGCGGCTGACCCTGGTGCTGGCGGCATTCACCCTCGAAGCCGCCGAAGACCGCCGCCGCCTGGGGGTGTTGGAGTATCACGATCTGCTGGTTCTGGTCCGAGATTTGCTGCGACACCCTCAGCACGGTCAAGAGGTGAGAGAGGCACTGGCCGGGCGCTATCAGCGACTGCTGCTCGACGAGTTCCAAGACACCGACCCCATCCAGATTGAAGTGGCCAAGCTCATCGCCACGCCGTCTGGCGACCACCGACACTGGTCCGAGTTGCAGGACGAGGCGGGACGGCTCTTCTTTGTGGGCGATCCGAAGCAGTCGATCTACCGGTTCCGCCGAGCCGATATCGCCCTGTACACCCAGGCAGGACAAGCCCAATCCGTGGATCGAAAGTCGCTCACCCGCAATTTCCGGTCGGTCGCGCCCGTCCTGGATTGGATCAATGCCCTGTTCGAGGAGTTCATGGCTCCGCCCAGCCCCTCAGAGCAGCACGTCCAGCCCAGCTATCAGGCCCTCGAGCCTGTTCGGAAGCAGCCTCCGAACGGGCCTGCGGTGGCGGTGCTCGACCGGGAGCATCCCAGAACAGCCGGTACCCGCGGCCTGCGCGTGGTCGAGGCCCAGGAGGTAGCCCAGGCCATCTTGACCGCGGTCGGCCAAGGCTGGTCGGTGGGCGACGGCATGGACAAGGAGAAACGCCAACGCTGGCGGCCGGCCCGGCTGGAGGACATCTGCATCCTCCTGCCCACCCGCACCTCACTCCCCCAGCTTGAGCAGGCATTGGAGGCCCACGGCATCCCCTACCGGATCGAGGCGGGCTCGCTGATCTGGACCAGCCAGATCATCAGGGAGGTGATGGCGACGGTGAGAGCGCTGGCCGATCCCACCGACGAGGTCGCCCTACTGAATGCCCTGCGATCCCCTGCCTTCGGCTGCGGTGACGACGACCTCTTCACCTACAAGGTGGCTTACCGGGGCCAGTGGAACTACACGGCGAATAGGCCCCAAGACCTCCCCAGTGGTCATCCGGTGGGCGAGGCCATGTTGTGGCTGGCCAAACTGCACAACGAGGTGCGCTGGCTGAATCCCAGCCAGATTCTCGAGCGCATCGTGGAGCAGCGACGGCTGATGGAGTCGAGCTGCTTCGGCCGCCACCGTGCCCGGGATGTGTGGCGCAGCCTCAACGTGGTTATCGACCAGGCTCGCCAATTCGAAGAGTCTGGCGGACGGGGATTGCGGGAGTTCGTCGCCTGGGTGGAACGAAAGATCGGAGAGCGGACCAGAGAATCCGACGTCATCTTGTCGGAGACCGACGACGACGCGGTGCGCATCACCACTATCCACGCTGCCAAGGGCCGGGAGTTCCCCATCGTCATCCTGTCGGGGACCTACGCCCGGCGCCGGCCCATGTCGGCTTCGATGGTGTGGCCTGCTGAAGGTGGCTTCGGCGTGCGCTTCAACAACCTCTTGCGGACCAAGTCGTTCGCCGACCATCAAGACCATGAGGAGGAGATGGAGCACGCCGAAAGGGTGCGCCTGCTCTACGTGGCCCTCACCCGAGCCATGGACCACCTGGTGGTGTCGGCCCATCGCATGGAGCGAGGCGAGAACAGCACAGCAATGCCGTCGATGGCCGAGATGGTGGTGGACAACGCCGCCTGGCTGCCCGAAGCAGAATGGCTGTCCGAGGAGGATTCCCCGCCCGAAGAAGAAGGGCTGCCCGAAGCGGAGGAGGTACCCGAGCCAAAGACCTCTGGAGGGTCTGACCCACCGGCCATGGCAACGTTCACAAACTGGCAGAGCGAGCGTGAAGCATTCATGGCCGACGCAGAGAAGCCGTCAACCATGAGCGCCTCGAGAATCGCCTGGATTGAGACCGAAGATGAAGATGTCGATCAACTCCCCGGCTTGGCTAAGGACGGGCCAACTGACGGGGACGACGATCGGTCGCCGTCGCGCAAAGGCCGAGCTGGTACCAAGATCGGCAGCGCGGTCCACGGTGTGCTGCAAACGGTGGACTTGGACGCCGATCCCGACACCCTCGGCCCGGTGGCCGCGGCCCAAGCCGAAGCCGAGGGCATCTCGCAAGCCGCGACAACTGTCCGCGCCCTTGCCCAATCGGCCTTGGATTCCGAGACCGTGCGAGAAGCCGCCGCCAACAACCATTGGAAAGAGCTGTTCGTGGCCGCCCAGGTGGATGACACCGTGGTGGAGGGATATATCGACCTGCTGTACCGGGCTCCAGAGGGCCTGGTGGTAGTGGACTACAAGACCGACGACATCCACGATGATGATGTCCTAGAAGCCAAAGTGGACCGCTACCAGCTTCAGTTGGCGGCCTATTCCCTCGCGGTGGAGCAGGCAGTGGGCGAAGAGGTGAACCGCTGCGTGCTGGTGTTCGCCCGCCAAGGCCAGGAGGCGACAGAGGTTGTCATCGCTGGCGACAGGCTCGCCGCAGCCCAAGATGAAGTCCACCGGAGGCTGGCCGACACTGCGGCCTGATAGGAAGAAGAGCGATGTTCACGTTGGTGGTGATGGCTGCGGGGCTGGGGTCGCGGTTCGGCGGCACCAAGCAGCTGGCCCAGGTGGGACCCAACGGCGAGGCGTTCTTGGATTTCGCCATCGCCGATGCCCGAGCTGCGGGGGCCGAGCGGGTGGTGCTCATTGTGCGAAGCGACATCGAGGCCGACGTCCGCCAGCACTTTGCGGATCGCGGTGGGCTGCCCGGCGATCTCGATGTGGCCTACGTGCGCCAAGACGAGCACGGCCCGGCGAGGCCCAAGCCATGGGGCACCGCCCACGCCGTGCTGTCGGCGGCACAGGCGGTGGCCGGGCCGTTCATGGTGTGCAATGCCGACGACTACTACGGCCCCGCCGCCTACGCCGCTCTGGCCCACGCCATCGATGGGATGGCCAACGGCGAGGCCTGGCTGTGCGGCTACCGACTGCACCACACTTTGCCATCCAAGGGGACCGTTACTCGCGGCATCTGCCAGGTTGACGGCGACTGCCTCACCGCCATCGTGGAGCGCGAGGGAATCTCCCGAGCCGACAACGCCTTCCCGAAGGACACCATCGTGTCCATGAACCTGTGGGCCTTCTCCCCCGGATTCCTCGATGACCTCACAAACGGCTTCAGCCGATTCCTCGAAGAGCACCGCGACAGCCCCTCGGCCGAATACCTCCTCCCCGACGCCGTCGCCGCCCAAATGGAGAAGGGGGATCTCACCGTCCGGGTGGTTGCCACCGAAGAGACCTGGATCGGCGTCACCAACCCCAACGACCTGGAAATCGCCCGCGCCGCGCTCAAATCCCGCTGACCTGTGCCCGAGCTGCCCGAAGTCGAAACCATCCGCCGTCAACTGGCCCCCCGACTCCAAGGCCGCCGCATCCAAGATGCCCACTCCCACGAGTCAGCGAAATTCACGCCCGCCAGAGACGCCATCGGCGCCACGATCCAAGCACTCAGCCGCAAGGGCAAGTACCTGATCACCAGCCTGGACGACGGGTGGGAGCTCATCATCCACTTGGGCATGACCGGCTCGCTGGCGCTTGCTCCCGAAGTCACCGACGACCCCTACATCCGGGCCTGGTGGCAGCTCAACGGCGATGAGGTTCTCGTCTACCGAGACGTCCGGCGTTTCGGCCGCATCCGCTGCGTTTCCGCCGGCCAATACGACACCATTCCCACCCTGGCCGCCCAGGGCCCCGACGCCCTCAGCCCCGACTTCACCGCGGAGGGCTTCTACCAAGCCCTCCGCAAGAGCCGCCGCCGCATCCCCACCCAGCTCCTGAGCCAACGCCCGGTGGCCGGCGTCGGCAACATCTACGGCACCGAGGCCCTGTGGATTGCCGGCGTCCACCCGGCCAAGCGCCAGATCAGCCGAGCAGCAGCATCGAGGCTCCACGCCGCCCTGGTGCAGGTGCTGGAAGCCGGGCTGGCCGACGGCGGCACAACGCTGCGGGACTACCGCAACGCCGACGGCGAACAGGGCAGCCACCAGCATGCCTTGGTCTGCTACGGCCGCTCGGGCCAGCCCTGCCTGCGCTGCTCCGTCCCGCTGCAACACCGAACCTACGATGCCCGCACACTGACTTTCTGCCCTCAATGCCAGCCGCGATAACGTCCGCTGCGGTCGAAGGGGATGCGTATGAGCGATGAGATGACCGACGAGCAGAAGGAAGCGTTCGTCGCCAAGCTGCGCCGAGAGGTCGGGACCACCGGCACCCCGACAGTCGCCCGCGACCCGGTCAACCAACCCATGATCCGCCACTGGTGCGATGCCATGGAGGACGCCAACCCCCTCTACACCGAACCCGACGCGGCCAGCCAAGGGCCTCACGGCGAAGTGGTCGCCCCACCCGCCATGCTCAACGCATGGACCATGATCGGCCTGGTCCCGAGGGTCAACGACCCGAAAGACCCCGCTTCCGGCGTGTACGCAATGTTGGACGAAGCGGGCTACGTCGGCGTGGTGGCCACCAACTCCGAGCACGTTTACCACCGCTACCTCAAGCTCGGCGACCACCTCACCGGCACCGTCAAGCTGGTGGACGTGTCGGAAGAGAAGCAGACCGCGCTTGGCATCGGCCACTTCGTCACCACCGAGACCGAGTACCTCGACCAGAACGGCGAACACCTCGGTTCCATGTTCTTCCGCATCCTCAAGTTCCGCCCGGGCACCGGCCGCACCGCCAGTTCAGGAGATGACACCTCCAACGAGCGCCCGCCGCGCCCCCGCCCCAGCCGCAACCAGGACACCGACTTCTTCTGGCAGGGCAGCCGGGTCGGGGAGTTGCGCATCCAAAAGTGCCTCAACTGCGGGTACCTCCAGCACCCGCCCGGCACCCGCTGCCCCGCCTGCGGGTCCACCGACATGGGCTATGTCGTGGCCTCCGGCAAGGGCACGCTGTACTCATACGTCGTGTCCCACCACCCCCGGGTCCCGTCATTCGACTACCCCCTCAACATCGGGCTGGTGGAGCTGGAAGAGGGCGTCCGCCTCGTCACCAACATCACCGACTGCGACACCGATCAGCTCAAAGTGGGCATGCCGCTTCAGGCCTGGCACATGCAGACCCATGAGGATGTGAGCATTCCGGTATTCCGGCCCGCCCGCGCCCCACGCAACCCATCCACGCTGACCTTTGATGAGGTGAGCGTGGGCGACGAACTGCCGCTGTGCCCTATTCCCCTCACCCCCACCCTGATCGTTTCCACTGCCATCGCCTCACGCGACTACCAAGACGTCCACCACGACCGGGACATGGCCCTCAAGAAGGGCTCCGAGGACATCTTCATGAACATCCTGACCTCCAGCGGCCTCTCGGCCCGCTATATCAGCGATTGGGCCGGCCCCGATGCCGTGTTCAAGAACCTGAAGATCCGCCTGGGCGCCCCCAACTACCCCTACGACTGCATGACCATGTCGGGATCGGTCACCGCCAAACGGGAGTCCGATGGCGAAGACATCGTCGAAGTGTCGTTTCGAGGACAGAACAGCCGGGGACCGCATGTGACCGGAACCGTCGAACTGGCCTTGGCCCGCAAGTAGGAGAGCACCATGAGCCTGAACTACGCCTACCACAGCGCCATCGCCGGGATCGGCGCCACCCCGTTCACCAAAGACTCGGGCCGAACCCCGATGGACCAGGCAGTGGAAGCCTGCCTGGCCGCCTGCGAGGACGCCGGTCTTCCCCCCGAGAAGGTCAACGGCATGGTGACCTACTCGGCCGAGCAGAATCCCGAGATCGAGGTGGCCCGCAATCTGGGGATCGACGAGCTGACCCATTTCTCCATGGTCCACCATGGGGGCGGGGCGGCCTGCGGGGTGGTCGCGGTGGCCTGCCAGGCCATCTACTCCGGCGCCGCCGACTACGTGCTGTGCTATCGGGCTTTCAACGAGCGCTCCTGGCACCGCTTCGGGGCCGGGGTGCAAGACCGGCCCGCCGGCGCCGAGGCGTCTGAGGTCAGCTTCTCCTGGAGCTCGCCGTTCGGGTTGGTCACGCCGGCCTCCTGGGTAGCCATGTTCGCCACCCGCTACATGCACGAGTACGGGGCCACCACTGAGGACTTCGGGCGAGTGTCGGTGGTCGACCGGGATTTCGCGGCCACCAATCCCTACGCCCACTTCTTCCAACGCCCCATTACCCTGGAAGACCACCAGAACAGCCGCTGGATCGTGGAGCCGCTGCGCCTGCTGGACTGCTGCCAGGAGACCGACGGCGCCCAGGCTCTGCTGGTGACCACAGCCGAGCGGGCCAAAGAGCTGAAGCAGAAGCCGGCAGTCATCGCCTCAGCCGCCCAGGGAGTGGCCGAAGACCAGCACATGATGAGGAGCTATTACCGGGACAGCATCACGGGCATCCCCGAGATGGGATTGTGCGCCCGCCAGCTCTACGAGACGAGCGGCCTGAGCGCCGACGACATCCAGACCGCCATCATCTACGACCACTTCACCCCGCTGGTGCTCCCCCAACTCGAGGAGTTCGGCTTCTGCGAAAAGGGCGAGGCCAAGGACTTCATCCGTGATGGCCACCTCGGTCGGGATGGCCGCCTGCCCATCAACACCAACGGGGGCCAGCTTGGGGAGGCCTATATCCACGGCCTCAACGGCATTGCCGAAGGCGTGCGCCAAATTCGCGGCACTTCGGTCAACCAGATCGACAACGTGGAAAATGTGCTGGCCACCGCAGGAACCGCGGTCCCCACCAGCGCGCTCATCCTCTCCCAGCCTCGCTGACTCCCTGAACCGTCGAGATTTCGGCGTGGCGTGCACTTCGATTGGCTTCTCCCTGCCCCTCAGCCCATTGGAATGTGTATGATCCCGGCTGACAGAATGATCCAAGACAGGACCCAACGAGAGAGGCCCAACTATGGAATTCAGCCACGACCGCTCCGGCGACACACTGGTCGTCAATGCTTCAGGCCGGGTAGACGGATCCAATGCGTCGGATTTTCTGGAGTCCCTGCAAGGAATGTTCGATCCTGGCGACCAGCAGATCATCCTGGACCTCGGTGGTCTTGAGTACATCAGCAGCGCGGGCCTCAGGGTGCTACTGATGGCAGCGCAGAACCTCGACAAGCAGAACAAGTCTTTCAGCATCTGCTCATTGACCGAAGCGGTAGGCGACGTGTTCCGCATCAGCGGCTTCGATCAGATCATCAATGTTTTTCCATCGGTAGAAGACGCCAAACAGGGCTAAACCCTTGACCGACACCTACAGGATCCTGGTCGTCGACGACGAACCGGATCTTGAGCCCCTGATCCTTCAGCGGATGCGGCGGCAAATCCGCTCCAACGAATACGAGTTCGTATTCGCCCGAGACGGATTGGATGCACTGGAGAAGCTCAACGCCGACCCCACCATCGACATGGTCCTGTCCGATATCAACATGCCCAAGATGGACGGCCTGACCCTGCTCCAGCAGCTCCCCGACGTCGACCCCAATCTCCGCGCGGTAATCGTCTCCGCCTACGGCGACATGGACAACATCCGCACCGCCATGAACCGGGGAGCATTCGACTTCGTCACCAAGCCCATCGACTTCGACGACCTGAAGATCACAATTAGCCGCACACTGGAGCATTTAGCCGAATGGCGGGAGGCCCTGTCGTCACGCGACCAGCTCGTGGCCCTTCAGAACGAGCTGAGCATCGCCAGCCAACTCCAGCAGTCCATTCTGCCCACTATTCCCCCGGTGACTGAGGGGTGCGAGGTCTCGGCCAACATGGAGCCGGCCCGCAACGTGGGAGGCGACTTCTTCGACTACTTCAAGCTCGATAACAACGTCGGCCTCGTGGTGGCCGACGTCTCCGACAAGGGCATTCCCGCCTCGATGTTCATGATGTCCAGCCGGACTGCTCTAAAGGGAGCGGCCATCGGCGTTCGCGACCCGGCGAAGGTGTTGACCGAAGTCAACAACCAGCTCCAACAAGACAACCCGACCTTCATGTTCGTCACCCTGATCTACGCCCTGTACAACCCGGAGACCGGATTGCTCACCTACTCCATCGCCGGCCACGACCCCCCGATGCTGGTGAGCGCAGACGGCACGGTTACCGAGTTGCCGCTCACCAAGGGAATCGCGGTAGGCATCGCAGCCGATGTCGTCTACACCCAGGAGTCGATCACCTTGGAACCGGGCGACACCGTGGTTTTGTACACCGACGGCGTGACCGAGGCCATGAACGCAGACAACCAGCAGTTCGGAATGGGTCGACTGGCGGAGGTGTTCGAGGGCAACTCGCCCGAAAGCGCGACATCAGCCAACGAGGCAGTCTTCGAGCGGGTGCGGATCTTTGCCGGTGATGCCCCACAATCCGATGACATCACCTGCCTCACACTGAGGCGCCCTTGATGTCTGCCCTCGCACGCTCGCAGCCCGCCACGAGGGGCCGCTGAAATGCAACGATCGCTCCACCTTTCCCACCCTCCGGAGCAGGGCCACCCCTCCGATGTTCTGCCGCTGATCGAGGACATTCTGAATGAGATGGCGGAAACCGAGGATTGGCCGATAACGCTGACAATGCGCGCCAACCTGATCTTGGAAGAGTTGGTGCTCAACACGCTCACTCACGGCGACACCAGCGGCCTGACCGAGATCGACCTCGAACTGGAATCGCAAGACCACGCGCTCACCATCCGCTTGAGCGATGACGGCTCGCCCTTCAACCCCCTGACCGATGCCCCTGAGCCCGATGTGACCCTTCCTCTGGCTGAGCGGCCGATCGGAGGGCTGGGGGTCTATCTGGTGAGGACCATGGGTGAAGAGCTGGAGTACCGCAGGGAAGACGACCGCAACTATCTCAAGCTCGTCGTACATCCCGAGTCGTGAGGCATTCGGCACAAAGCAAACTGCGTAGTGCGCGGCAAGCTGCCCTGGCAATCGCCGCTGTAGCCCTCATCCTGGTGGGGTGCGCATCGAGCGATTCAGGTAGCACAACCCCCGGTGCCACCCCGCCCGCTGATCCTCAAGCAACGCCAGGCGCACCAGTAGCCAGCGGCGTGCCCGGTGTCTTCGACGACCGGGTGGTGTTCGGACAGTCGGCCGCATTCAGCGGTCCTGCCCAAGAGCTGGGCATCAACATGAATCTGGGAATCATGGCCGCGTTCGAGGAGGCCAATCGAAATGGCGGCGTACACGGGCGCATTTTGGAGCTGACAACTCGAGACGACGCCTACGAGCCCGAGGCTGCCATCACGAACACCCAGGCTCTGATCGAAGAAGAACGGGTATTCGCACTAATCGGCGCAGTGGGGACACCGACATCGCGCTCGGCCACTCCGGTGGCGGCCGAAGCGTCCATACCCTATGTGGCACCGTTCACCGGTGCCGGATTCCTCCGAAGCGACTACTGGGACAACATCGTCAACCTTCGGGCCTCCTACGCGCAGGAAACCGAGGAGATGGTCGAGCGGTTGACAACAGATTTGGGCGTCACCCGTATCGCAGTGATGTTCCAAGACGACTCTTTCGGAAGAGCCGGATATAACGGGGCGCTGGCCGCGTTGGAACGCCGGGGGATGGAACTCGTGGCCACCGGCGTGTACCCCCGCAACACCACCGCGGTTAAGTCAGGGCTGCTCGACCTTCGGCTCGGCGACCCCGAGGCTGTGATCGTGATCGGCGCCTATCAGCCGGTTGCCGCCCTGATTTCCTGGTCACGCCACATCGGCTTCGACCCCATCTTCATGACGGTCTCCTTTGTGGGCAGCAACGCATTGGCCTCCGAGCTGGGGTCGGGGGGCGAGGGGGTATACGTCACCCAAGTTGTCCCCTTTCCCCACGATGAGTCCATTCCAGTGGTTGCGTCCTACACCGAAGCCCTGGCCGCCCTGGATCCCGAAACCGAACCGGGGTTCGTCTCTTTGGAGGGCTACATCGCGGGTCGGATGGCCATTGCCGGACTGGAGGCCTGCGGCGTTGCTCTCACCCGCGACTGCTTCCTGGAGAACATCTTGGGGGCAGGCGCCTTCGACATCGACGGGTTCTCGGTGGACTTCGGCCCAGAAGCCGACCGGACGGTGGATAACCAGGGTTCCGACGCCGTTTTCCTGACTGTGATCGATGCCGACGGTGCCTACCAGCCCGAAGCGGCTATGGGAGACATCAGCCCGTGACCGAGGTGACCAACGCTCGAGAACCTGCCCCCGGCGACTCCGCCACCCAGGCACAGCGGCCTGCCGTCCACCGCAGGATCTCCAGCCAGCTCTACGCCGGGATCTTTGGGGCGGTGGCATTGACCATCGTGGCCAGCATCGTGAGCTGGATATCGTTCAGCAACGTCGACCGCAGCCAGAAGCGGGTAAGCGAAGAGAGTGTGCCAGAGCTGGTGGGGGCGTTCGGCCTCGCCGAGTTCAGCAATGCGCTGGTGGCCGCCGCACCCCGCCTCACCACCGCGCCGCCCGACCAGTTCTCGGAAATCTCGGCAGAAGTGTCCGACGCCCAAGCGCAGTTCCAAGACCGCTTGGAGGTCTTGCTGCGCCAGAACCCCGACAACATCCACGTTCAGGGGATTTCCGAGGCCGCCGACGCTCTGGAGAGGAACATCACCACAATCACAGCCGACATGCCCCACTTCTACAGCTTGAGCAGGCAGATCGAAGGCCTCCAGGCCCAGATTCCCACCCTTCACGACGAGGTAAAGGGCATAGTTATCCCCGCTATCGACGACCAGCTCTTCTTCCAGGTAACGGGATACCGCAACTTCGACTCCGAACCCACAGATGCCATGACCCGCACCTCCGGCGATGAACTGCTCCTCTACCGCCACCTCAACGAGTTGCAGGCCGATGTCGCCCAAGCTTCCGAGCTTATGGGCAGCGCCCTGATCGCATCTGAAGCCGACTTTGTCGAACCGCTGATAGAGAGCTTCGAGTCCGCTGAAGACCGCATCCTGATCAGCTTTTCGGCCATTGCCGAGTCTGAGACGGTCTCCGGACTGGGATCGGCAGTCGGCAACCTGCTGGCTTTGGGCCGCGGCGACAACAGCGCTTTCCAGGTTGCCGTCGACCGACTGGAGATAACCGAACGCCAAGACTCGCTGCTAGCGGAGAACCAGGAGATAGCCGTCGACCTGCTCGACGAAGTCAACGCCATCGTCCAGGCAGCCCAGAGCGGGGCCGCCGACGCCACCGAGAACTCGGCGCAGACCATCAACACTGCCCGGATCCTCCTCGTCATCATCAGCGCCATCGGCGTCGCCGGTGCCGGCCTGATCAGCTGGCTGTTCGTCGGACGGGTGCTACTCCGCCGCATCGGAAGGCTCTCCGATCGCATGCGGACATTGGCCAAGGGCGAACTGGAGGAGGAGATAGAGATAAGCGGCCGCGACGAGATCGCCGAGATGGCATCGGCGTTGGAAGTGTTCCGCCGCCACGCTCTGGAAATCCAACGGCTGAACCTGGTGGAGCAGCTTGCCCAGGAGCTGAGCGAGCGGAACGATGAGCTGCAAGAAGTGCTGGCCGAACTCAGCCAGGCCCAAGACCAGATCGTGGCCCGAGAGAAGCTGGCCGCGCTGGGCGAGGTCACCGCCGGCGTGGCCCACGAGATCCGCAACCCGCTCAACTTCATCAACAACTTCTCTGCGGCGTCGGTTGAGCTGCTGGAAGAGATGGCCGAGATCTATGAGGAACTCATCGACAACCTCTCCGATGAGGACAAGGACCTGATCGAGGAGATCAACCAAGACCTCAACGACAACCTCGAGCGCATCCAAACCCACGGAAAACGGGCCAATCGGATCGTTCAAGACATGCTGCTGATGGGCCGGGGCGGGGGCGAGACCCAGATGACCGACATCAACGATCTCATCCATGAGCATTCGCTGCTGGCCTACCACAGCGCCCGAGCCCAGGATCCCGAGTTCCAGGTCTTGTTGGAGGAGGAGTTCGACCCGGACATGGGCCAGTTGGAGGTTGTGCCCCAAGACCTCGGTCGGGTGTTCTTGAACTTTGTGGCCAACGCTGGCTACGCCACCAACAAGAAGCAGAAGGAACTGATCGAGGCAGACACGTTGGGCGACTACACCCCCACCGTGGTGTTGAAGAGCCAACGCACCGAAGACGGCGCCATTCTCAGCGTGCGAGACAACGGCAGCGGGATTCCACCCGATGTTGCCGCCAAGATCTTCGACCCGTTCTTCACCACCAAGCCCACCAACGAGGGCACCGGGCTGGGGTTGGCCCTGTCCAACGACATCATCCGAGAGCACGGCGGCACCATCTCCGTCAACACCGAGCCGGGCGAGTTCACCGAGATGGTGGTGGAACTGCCGCTGACTCGCGCCAAGAGTACTCCTCTCGCCGATGTCGCCGAGGATGACGAAGCTGAAGAAGAAGACGCCGAAGACGACGATGCTTAGCCGGTCAACCTCATCGGGCTGGCTTGAGAAGCACCCCGCCAACCTCGGCTGACGCCCCTCCGGCATAAGCCAGGAACAAGCCCAAGCCAACCTCGGCGCCTGACGCATCCAGGTCGTCATCAAGGGCCAGACCCTCCGCCAAGCAGAACCCCATGACTACCAGTCCCGCGACCACAGCCGTCAGCCATATTTGCCGGCTGCTCCCGAACAACGCCGCCACCAGCAGAGACCACACCATCACCGCGGCCACCGGAATCAGCAGCCAGGAATCAGCCACCCCTCCCGGGCCCACCAGCCACGGAAGGTCGCCGTCTACCACTCCCCGCTTGTTCGAACCGGCTTCAGCCCAGGGAAGCAGCAGCCCGGCAATCAGCAGGGCTACTGCAGCACCCATGAAGGCAAGCCCTGCTCTCTGGTAGTCCGAGACACCGCGATTGCCGTTTCCTGCTCCCGGGATTCGAATTGGATCTCCCATCGGTTCGGCCCACGTCTCGCCGTCCCAATATCGAAAACCGCGTTGGCCCTGCTCGGCGTACCAACCCGGCGGCGCCCGACGCGTCGACTGGTCGCTCATCCCGACTCCACATGGTCGGTATAGCGCACGTCTCCCTCGGACAGGTCGAAGGTGAGGTGCTCTCGCATATCGCCTATCTGGTCGACAATCACCATCCGGCGTGCGAAACGCCACTGCCCATCGACCAGGGAGAAGTCGTCTTCGTAGCGGCCTGCAACGATGGGCTGAAGAGCCAGGGTATCGGTGCCCTGGTGAACGGCGAAGTACGAGCGGGCAGTGGCAGTCTGCCCGTCTTCAGCCACATCGACCATCACGTTGCTAGCCACATGCCGGGTGCGCAGTGTGCCGTCGTCGTGGACTTTGTTGGTGGCCGCGTAGAACGCGGCGACATCATCGCCCGACATGCCGTCGTCGGGGTCGGCCGAACTAGTGGAGGTGAGCACCCCGTGGGCGAAGAGCTCACCAAGCTCGTCGAAGCGGGCCAAGTCCACGCATTCGGCATAGACATACATAACCGCCTTGATCGATCGCACTGCCTGTTCGTGTGAATTCACGCCGCAAAGCTAACCCACCTCAACCAGCGACGGCCCGGTAGCGTCGGAGACGTGAATCCGAAGACAGGGAGGCTCACGGCTTACTCCCACGGCGCCGGTTGAGCCGGCAAGCTCGGACCGTCCGAGTTGGCGCAGGTCGTGCGCACACTGCCAACCCCGACCCACGAGGACTTGATCGTGGGCACAGAGACCGGTGATGACGCCGCAGTGTGGCGCCTCGGGGAAGGCCGCGCCCTGATCTCGACTGCTGATTTCTTCGCGCCGGTGGTGGACGACCCCCACACTTGGGGGCGCATCGCGGCCACAAACGCGGCCTCGGATGTGTATGCCATGGGCGGCGCCCCCCGGTTCGGACTGAACTTGGTGGCGTGGCCCCATGGGGAACTTCCGCTGGAGGTTCTCACCGACGTGCTGGCCGGCGGGGCCGCGGCGGCCGCCGACGGCGGCTGGGCAGTGGTGGGGGGTCACACGGTGGACGGACCTGAGCCGATGTACGGCCAAGCCGTCACCGGGGAGGCCGAGGAGGAGAGCCTGCTTACCAACGCCGGGGCCCAGCCGGGACAGTCGCTGGTGCTGACCAAGCCGCTGGGCACTGGACTCTTGGCCACCGCGGTCAAGCGCTCCGAGCCTGAGGCCATCCAACCCGGCGGCTGGTTGGCGGAAGCCTACGCCGCAGGAGTGGCCGAGATGACCCGACTGAACGACTTGGCGGCCTCGACTGCCCTTGCAGCCAAGGCCACTGCGGCCACCGACATCACCGGCTTCGGCTTGCTCGGCCACCTCCAGAAGCTGGCCGCGGCCAGCGGCACCGGCGCGGTGATCCAGGCCGAGACGGTGCCGGTGCTTCCCAGCGCCTGGGAGTTGCTGGATCAGGGATTTGCACCCGGGGGCACGACTCGCAACCTCGACCATGTGCGTCCGTGGGTGCGAGGGTCGGACGACCAGCGGATTTTGACCATGCTCGCCGACGCCCAGACCTCCGGCGGCCTCCTGTTTTGCTGTCCACCGGCCGCGGCTGCCGATGCGGTTGCTCGACTCACGGCCAATGGCCACACCGCTGCCTTGATCGGAGAGCTCACCGCCACCGATCCCGGAGCGGTGGTAGTGAGCTGAATAGCCAGTTGACCAGGAAGAATTGTCGCGGTCCGACTAGCCGGTTGGCTCGGTGCGGGGTGGCAGTCCATCCAGATGGGCGGCGTCGTTGTATCGCACCAACCGCCACACGCCGGGCTCATCGGTGGTCACAAACTCGGTGATGGAAGTGTTGAGAGTCCAGAGGACGAACTGCGTATTCATCCCCAGGCCCATAAACAGCCGCATGGCGATGTCGATTACTCCGCCATGGCACACCACCATCATGGTGGTACCGGGATAGCCCTCAACCAGCTCATACAACGCCTGACCAGTTCGGTAGGAGAAGGCAGCCAAGCTCTCCCCGCCGGGCGCCAAGGGCAAGTGGGGGTGGAAATCGCCGGTCCACTCAAATAGGGAGCCGAACTCCTGATAACCCACGCCGTCGGCCTCACCGGGGCGGCGTTCCACAAGGTCGGGATGGGTATGTACCTTCAAGTCGCCCAGCGAGGGAGACAGCAGATCGGCGGTCTCGATCGCCCGAGGCAGCGTGCTCGCCCACAGTGCATCCACCTTGGGCTCATAGCCCTGCATGTACCGCTCTCCAAGGGCTTCGGCCTGACGACGACCCAGCGGTGACAAACCCGTGCAGGCCAGATCGCCGCCGATGATCTGCTTGACGGTTACCTCCGATTCGCCGTGGCGGATCAATAACAGGCGGGTTCGTTCTCTGGGACTCATCTCGGCCCCATATTGCCACGCCCAACTACATCGTCGGGCCTAAAGGGAGCCTTCTTCGCCAACCTGTGGCAAAGCAGCCCTGGCATGGGGCAGAATCTCTATTGATGATGTGGGGGACGCTGGTGCTCATCGTGGCCTTTGCGGCCGGTGCAGTTCCCTTCTCCTACATGATTGCCCAATCGCTGGCCAGAACGGATCTGCGCGAAGTGGGCACCGGCACAGTGTCGGGCACCGGCCTCTACCGAGTCACTGGATTCATCCCCTTGGTAGTGGGTGGCCTGCTCGACGTGGGAAAGGGTGCCTTGGGGCCGTTCTTGGCCGGAGACCGCTGGCTCCTGATGGCATTCGCGGGAGCTGTGTCGGTCATCGGCCACAACTGGTCGATGTTCCTCAATGGTGCCGGCGGCCGGGGGCTCTCACCGGCATTGGGGGCGTTCGCGGTAATCGCCTGGCCCGCGGCCCTGTTCTTGCTCGGCGGGCTGGCCCTGGGCCGCATCTTGCGCCATACCGGACTGGTGGTGTTCATCACCATGCCGGCGCTGCCCCCATTCATGCTCTTGGTGGCCGACGGCCAAGCCGCCATCGCCACTACCGTGATCATCATCCCCATTTTGATTAAGCGCGTTCTGGGAAATGAGCCGCTGCCAGCCCCCAATCGCCTGAAGGCCGCCGCCCACCGACTGGTTTTCGACAACGACAGCTGGGTCGGAGCTACCCCCACCAACCCTTGATTCTTGTAGTCCTCGCCGGTCTACCGACCCGAGAACCTTGAGCCTTCGTACCAAGGTCGACTTCCGTCGCCTTCTCGTCGGACAGAGTGCGTCCGCGCTCGGCGACTGGATGGGCACCTTCGCCCTCATGGCGCTGGTGGACCATTTGAGCGACTCAGCCGCTGCGGTGGGCGGCATCCTCGCGTTCCGGCTCATTCCCGCGGCCTTGGGCGGAACCCTGGCCGCCAAGCTGGTGAACCGATGGGATCGCCGCCGAACCATGATCACCATGGACCTGCTGCGGGCCGGGATGATCGCGGTGGTCCCGTTCGTGCAGGAATTGTGGTGGGTGTACTTGTGGGCGCTAGCGCTGGAAGCCCCCAGTGTGGTGTTTCTCGCCTCACGGGACTCCTCCATCCCCGACCTAGTCGACGAGGACGACCTGCCGCTGGCCAACGCGGCCATGATGGGGTCGTCGTACGGGAACATCCCGATTGGAGCGGGATTATTCGCCGCGTTCGCCGCCCTTCCACTCGACGATGGCTGGCTGGGATCGCACCCCTACGCCCTGGTGTTTTGGATCGACGCGCTCACCTTCGGCGTTTCTGCCTTTTTCATCGCCCGAGCCCTCGGGATTCAGGGTCGGGGAACCCCTGCTGAAGAGGCCCCAGACAGCCCTGTTATGTCGGAAGCCGAGATCTCCGTCTCCCCCAGCCGGCTGCGAGATGCCTGGCTGGTGCCGCTGGTGCGCAGGGTTTTACCCGCCACTGCCGCTGCCGCAGTGGGACTGGGAGCCCTGTTCTCGCTGGGCATCAAGCTGGTGGAAGAAGAGTTGAACGCCTCCGACATCGAGTACGGCGTGCTCATCGTGTTGTTCGGGGCCGGAGCAGGAATTGGCTTGGTGCTCACCCACAAGTCCCAGCATGTAGACCTGCTGCTGCTCACTCGGCGGGGCGCACTGGTCATGGGAGCACTGGTGGCGCTGATGAGCCAGAGCCCGGCGGTGTGGCTGACCTTCCTCGGCGCCGCTGGGTTCGGGGCCGGGGCCACCGTGGCCCTCACATCGGGGATGAGCGCGCTCCAAGCCCAGATTCCCCGCGAAGAGGAGCGAGTGCTGGCCTTCTCGGCCTTCCACGTGGTGATCCGCATTGGGCTGGGAGCGGCCGCGCTGGGGGCGGGGGCCATCGGCGACGGCTTGAACGGGGCCGGGCTACCCGGCACCCGGTCGGTGCTGCTGGCATCGGGCCTGCTGGTGCTGGCCTCGGCCGCCACTGTCCGGCCGATTCTCGACGTCGATGCCGAAAAGGCCCGCGAGTGACCGTCGGCATCGTCACCGACAGCACCTCGGCGCTCCCAGAGGATGTGCGGACGGCCTGGGACATCGCAGTGGTCCCGCTCATGATCACCGTGGACGGCCGAACGGTGGCCGACGGCGAGCTCGATACTGCGGAGATCCTGGCCGCCAAAACCCACTCATCCTCGGGCCCATCGCCGGGCGCTTTCGTTCAGGCAATCGCCGGTCAAGACCAAGGCGACGGTGTTGTGGTTGTGACGGTGACGTCCACCCTGAGCATCACCAATCAATCAGCGGTTCTGGCCTCCAAGAGCGCAGCCGGCCCGGTGGCGGTGGTAGACAGCCGAACTGCCGCCGGCGGCCAGGCGCTGGTAGCGGTAGCCGCGGCCCGGGCCGCCCGAGCGGGTGCGACGCTGGACGAGGTGGTGGCAAGGGCCGAGGATGTCGCCACGCGGATCACGCTCGTGGGGGCACTGGCGAACCTGGATCAGCTGATCCGCAGCGGTCGGGTACCGGGCTTGGCGGGCCGAGCCGGAAACCTGCTCGGGCTGCGCCCCATGTTCGATATACAAGACGGGGCCATTGGCCGCCTGCGCCCCGCGCTCAGCGACGAAGCCGCCCACCAGCGCATTCTGGGCCTGTGGCGGCGCACCCGGCCCTCGGACGGCAATGGCGAACTCCACTTGGTAAGCCTCCACGCCGAAGTTCCCGAGCGGGCAGTAGAGCTGCTCGACGCCGTCACCGCCGAAGTGCAGCCCGCCGACGCCTTCATCAGCCAATTCGGCCAAGCGATGATGATCAACTCCGGCACTGGCGTGCGCGGCTTGGCCTGGTATTGGGATTAGAGTCCGGCCACGGTGTCGGGAGCGGGCGCCCGTTCGCCCAAGTCGGGCATCATCTGGCGGGACACGTAGCGCCACCGCCCATCCTCTTTGCGCAGGACGTCGCGGTACACCCCGGTAATGATCAGCTCTCGAGGCTCGCCAGGAGGAGCGGTGTAATACACCTCCAAGTACACGTTGGCCACCGCTTCGTCGCCTTGTCCGTCGATGGACAGGTTGCTGATCACATGGCGGGTAGCCGGGTTGATCGCCGCCGCGAACGCGACCAAGTCCTCGTGGCCCTTCACCCCTTCGGGCATGCCGAACTCCAGCGTGCCGTCGGGTACGAACAATTGGGCCCAAGCCTCCGCAGAGCCGCTGTCAATCAGGTGGTTGTAGTCGGCGGCCAGTTTCTGGATGGCCAGGATGTCTTCAACGGGAAGTGCCATGGCCCCATCTTGGCAAGAACATCCCCGCTCAGCGAATACCGAGGTGGCTCACTCTTTGGCGTAAACCTCGGCCGCGCCCTCTCCGGCGGGGGTGCGGGTGAGGATCTCCGCCCTGTCGTCGTGGCATAGCAAGGTGTGCTCGAACTGGGCGCTGCGTCGCTGGTCGGCGGTTACCGCGGTCCACTGGTCGTCCCACAGGTAGAGGTCGGGGGAACCCAGCGTGAGCATGGGCTCGATGGTGAAGGTCATCCCGGTTTCCAGCGGTGTGTTGTGATTTCGTTCGTAGTAGTGGGGGATCTGCAACCCGGAGTGGAACTCGGTGCCCACTCCGTGGCCGATGAACTCTCGCACCACCCCAAGCCGATGGGCCCGGGCATGGGTTTCGATGGCCCGGCCGATGGCGTTTACCGCCGCTCCGTTCCGAACCGCTCCGATGCCCAGGTACATGGCGGCCCGGGTCTCCCGAACCAGCAAGCGGGAGTGGTCGTCTACCTCTCCGACCTCGAATGTCACCGAGGTGTCACCGTGGACACCGTCGAGGAACACGGTGACGTCGATGTTGACGATGTCGCCGTCGGCTAGCGCTCGGCTGTCGGGGATGCCGTGGCAGATGACCTCGTTGATCGACGTACACACCGACTTGGGATAGCCCCGATAGTTGAGCGGGCTGGGATAGGCCCCCCGGCGCACGATCTCGTCGTGGACTTCGGCGTCGATGCTGTCGGTGGTCACCCCTGGGGCCACCAGCTTCCCAGCGAACAGCAGCACCTCAGCGGCCATCTGCCCCGCTCGGCGCATGGCTTCGATCTCTTCGGAACTGCGCACCGCAGACGAAGTCGCAGCCCCCGGCTCCCCCGTACGGGCATACGGAGGTCGCTCGATCTCCCGAGGCACCCGCCGCCGCGGCCCGACCAGCCCTGGCCGCACCGGAGGATCCGAGATCGGCACCCGCTCCAACGTCGCAGTCCGCGACCGCTTACGCTTCGCCATCGCCCGCTAACTCTACCGGCCCTCGTCGCAACCGGGCTCAGCGCATGTAGCGGGTGAGGCTCTCCACTACGCAGGCTGGTTTGGGACTGCCCTCCACTTCCACGGTGATGGTGATGACGGCCTGGACGCCGCCGTTGATCTCGTCCACTGAGCTGAGCTCGGCGCCTACTCGGATGCGCGAGCCCACCGGGACAGGGGCGGGAAACCGCACCTTGTTAGCGCCGTAGTTGATGCCCATGGAGATCTGCTCCACGGTGATCAGGCTGGGCAGGAACATGTTGGTGAGCGACAGCGTGAGGTAGCCGTGGGCGATTGTGGCCCCGTACGGGCTCTCGGCGGCGGCCCGCTCGGGGTCGATGTGGATCCACTGGTGGTCGCCGGTGGCGTCGGCGAATTGGTTCACCCGCTCTTGGGTGATCTCCATCCAGTCGCTCCACCCCAAATGCTGGCCGACCGCGGCGGACAGATCATCGACAGAGGCAAAGACAGTTCCCATTGAGAGGAAACTAGCTGCCCTGGCGGCCCGACCACGATGGGGAGCGCTTGGTCAAGAAGGCGTCGATGCCCTCTTGGGCATCCGCGGTGGAGGCGTTGGCCGCCATCACATCGCGGGTGAGGTCGTAGGCCTCGGGCTCGCCGCAGTCGAGTTGGCGGTAGAACGCCTGCTTGCCGATGGCGATGGTTTCGTCGCTGTACCGGGTGATCTGGGCGGCCAGCTTGTCGACCTCAGCCCGAAGTTGCTCGGGGGGCACTACTCGATTCACCAAGCCCCATTCCGCGGCAGTGGCCGCGTCGATGGGCTCGCCGGTGAGCAGCATCTCCATCGACCGTTTGCGGCCCACCGCCCGGGAGATGGGCACCATCGGAGTTGAGCAGAACAGGCCGATGCGCACGCCGGGGGTGGCGAAGGTCGACTCAGAGGAGGCCACGGCCAGGTCACAGGCCGCTACCAATTGGCACCCGGCGGCGGTGGCCACCCCGTCCACTTCGGCGATCACCGGCTGGGGCACGGCGTGAACCGCGTCCATCAACTCGGTGCAGGCTTCGAACAGATCGTCATAGAACTGGGCGTCCCGGTCGACCATCTCCGACAAGTCATGACCAGCGGAGAACGCCGGTCCCTCAGCGGCGATCACAATCGCCCCAACGTCGGTCTTCTCCCCCAGCTCGCGTAGTGCCTCGGTGAGGCGCTGCATCAGCTCCAGGCTGAGCGCATTGCGCCGCTGCGGGTTGGCCAGGGTGATCCGGGCCACCGGACCGTCGATCCCAATGCTGAACATGGAACTGAGACTACCCGCCTGCGGTGTGCTACCCATTGGGGCATGGCCGCAGGAGGTGGGACCAAAGCCGTATTGGCTGCGCTCTTCGCCAACCTGGCCATCGCCATCGCCAAATTCGTGGGCTTCGCCGTGACCCGGTCGGCCTCCATGCTGGCCGAGGGAGTCCACTCCTGCGCCGACACCGGCAACCAGGCGCTGCTGCTCTTGGGCGGTCGATTGTCCAAGCGGGACCCCACCCCCCGTCATCCCTTCGGCTACGGAAGAGAGCGGTACTTCTGGTCGTTCGTGGTGTCGATCATCTTGTTCACCCTGGGCGCGTTGTTCGCCATCAACGAGGGCATCGAGAAGGTGCGCCACCCCCACGAGCTGGAATCGCTCTGGGTGGCCATCGGCATTCTGATCTTCGGCATTGTGGTCGAGTCGCTTTCGTTCCGCACCGCCATCGTGGAATCCAACAAGGTGCGGGGCAAGCTCTCCTGGGGCACGTTCATCCGCCGCTCCCGCACTCCTGAGCTGCCCGTGGTGCTGCTGGAAGACCTCGGTGCCATGTTCGGCTTGGTGTTCGCACTCATTGCTGTGGTGTTGGCCGAGGTCACCGGCGAGCCCCGCTGGGACGGTGTGGGCACCCTGGTGATCGGCGTGCTGCTGGGGATCATCGCCATCGTGCTGGCCATCGAGATGAAGAGCCTGCTCATCGGCGAGAGCGCCACCGAAGAAGACCGAGCCCGTCTGCGGGCCGCCTTGGACGATTCGCCCGAAATCGACCGGGTGGTGGATATCCGCACCCAGCACCTCGGCCCCGAGGAACTCCTGGTGGCCGCCGAAGTGGACTTCGCCGACCACTTATCGGCCGACCAAATGCCCGCAGCCGTAGCCGCGGTGGAGTCGCGCCTGCGCGCCGCCGTCCCCACCGCCACCCACGTCTATCTGGAGCCCTCCGGCTAGCTAGTCGGCCGGCTCGAAATAGGGCAGGGTTATCTCGTCGCTCAACTCGACGAAGGTGGTCTTGACCCGCATTCCGACGTGGACGGCGTCTACGGGGCAGTTGATGACGTTGGCCAACAGCCAGAAGCCCTCGTCCAGCGTCACAATCACAGCCACGTAGGGCACGGTGAACGCCGGGGTTTGGGGGCGCCACACGGTGGTCCAGGAGTACACCTCGCCGAGACCGGTGCTGACCTCCCAATCAAGGTTCTCCGAGAAGCAGGCCGAACAGGCGGGGGCCGGGTCCATGGTGATGGCGCCGCAGTCCCGGCACCGCTGATAGCGCAGCTCGCCGACCTGGCATCCGTCCCAGTAGGGCTGGGAGTAAATCGTGGGCACGGGCAGGGGGATGCCCGGCGACTGGGGTTGCAGCATCTCGGTCATGGCGTATCCGTTCCCAGCAGCATCACGTCGGTGAACAGGGCACCGGCGCCGCCGTTGGAGCACATGGCCACTTGGGCGTCGGGCACTTGGGACGTCACGCAGGTGCCCCTCAGCTGCTCCACCCCCCGGATGACCCGTTGGAGCTGCTGCACCGCCGCCCCACCGTGGCTGAACGACATCGTCCCCCCGTCGGTGGTCACCGGGAACTGCCCGCCGGGACCAATGCGGCCGTCCATGATGAACTCGCCGCCCTCGCCCTCCTCGCAGAACCCGTAGGCCTCGAACTGGCGGATGATCTCGAACGAGAACGGGTCGTAAAACTCGCACACGTCCACATCGGTGGGGCCGAGTTCACCCATGGCGAACGACTTCTGCGCCGCCCACCGGCCGGTGTAGCCGTTATTGCGGCCGCTGGGGCCGGCCAAGTCCCACGCTGGCGGGTGCTGATAAGAGGGGCCGAAGCTGTCACAGGCCCCGCCCAGGATGTACACCGGCTTGGTGGGCAGGTCTTGGGCCCGCTCCCGGGTAGTGAGGATTAGCGCGCACGCCCCTTCGGAGGTCATGGCGCAGTCGAGCAGGTGGAAGGGGTCGGACACCATGCGCGACGCCAAGATGTCGTCCGGAGTAAAGGGCCCCCGCCCGTGGTATACCGCATCGGGGTGGGCGTGGCCGTTGTTGCGGATGGTGGCGGCTACCGTGGCCAGCTGCTCTGGCGTGGTGCCGTGCATGTGCATGTGGCGCTGGGCGATAAGGGCGAACTCCGCCGCGGTGAACATGCCGTAGGCCACCACGAACTCGTTGGCCGGCCGGGTCCACGGTGCCGTGGAAGCCCGCTCGGTGTATATCCCCGCCGATCCGTGGGCCACCAGCACGGTGTGGCACTGGCCGGTGGCGATGGCTGAGGCCGCGTCCAAAATTATGGGGATAGACGGGGCCATGTGGTTCCGCCAGGCTGGGCCATTGCGCATGTAGTAGGTGAGCGGCCCGCTGAATGGGCCGGCGGCGACGCCGTCGATGTCCCACGGGGTGAGGCCGGTATCGGCCAGCACCCGGTGGACGGCTTGAAAGGTGATGGTGGTGGAATCGTGTCCTTCGAGAACACGGGCTTGCTCGGAGTTGGCGATGCCGACGATGGCGACGTCGTGAAACGGGTGTTTGGCCACGGCCTCAATGTCTAGTCGCGGCAGAGATGGGTTGCGACTTGGGGAAATGGTAAGCAAGGGAACGTGAAGCCGTTGGAGGGGGTTCGGGTTGTTGATCTGACCAGGGTGGTTTCGGGGCCGGTTTGCACTTGGTTCTTGGCTTCGTTGGGGGCAGAGGTGATTCGGGTGGATCCGCCGGGTGGGGACGTGACCTGGCGCATTCCGCCGTGGGTGGGACCTGACGGCGAGCAGTCGGAGGCCATGGGGCCCGACGACATCGGGATCAGCTACTTGCGCAAGGGGCGGGGAAAGCGCAGCGTGGTGCTGGACTTGGGCCATCCGGAGGGCGCAGAGGCGTTTCGGCGGCTGGTGGCCAATGTCGACGTGTTGGTGGACAACTTTCGGCCCGGGGTCATGGCCTCGCTGGGACTGGACTACAACACGCTCTCGGAGCTGAACCCCCGGCTGATCCATGCTTCCATCACCGGGTTCGGACCCGATGGGCCCGACGCCGACCTGGCCTCGATGGACCTCATCATCCAGGGACGCTCGGGGTTGATGGCTAAGTCGGGCTTCCCCGACGGTCCCCCCACCAAAGCCGGTGCCACCATCGGCGACCAGTTCCCCGCCGCGCTCTGCGCCCTCGGAGTAGTGGCTGCGTTGCGCCAGCGGGACATAGACGGCAAAGGCCAGTACATCGACGTCGCCATGCTCGACGGCTTGGTCACCATGCTGTGGGACGAGCCACTGGACCTCTACCGCGAGCGGGGTCTGCCCGACCGCATCGGCAACGGCGACCCCCGAGGCATCTTGGACACCTTCGAGGCTCAAGACGGCTGGGTAACCCTGGTAATCACCTCCGACTCTCAATTCAAGCGGCTCACCGAGGAGATGGGTCGGCCCGATCTATGGGAGCTGGGCCCGAATGTGCCGGTTCGAGCGGACAATCGGGCCGAGATCTGCGGTGAGGTGGCCACCTGGATGGCGCAGCAGACCACCGAAGAGCTGGTGGCCCGGCTGCACAAAATCCGCGTTCCGGCCGGAGCGGTGGCCTCCGCCTATGCCGCAGCCGACGACCCCCAAATCCAACACCGCCAAGCGCTGGTCCCCCTCCAACACCCCCACGCCGCGGAGCCGACCAGCCGCCTAGGCCCCGCCTTCCCCATAAAGTTCTCTCGCGCCGAAACCGACCAGCGCCCCGCCGAAACCCTCGGCGCCAGCACCCATTCCGTGCTGCAAGACATTGCCGGCCTATCCGGCGAGGAAATCGACCGCCTTCAATCCGCCGGAGTTCTGGGATAGACCGACGGTCTGACAGAGTGGCGGGGTGTTTAGAGCCCTACTGCTGAGCCAAGACGACGACGGCAACCGTTCCCACGCCATAACCGAATTGGAAGACATCGAACTGCCCGACCGACCGGTGATCGTGGACGTGGACTACTCCACGCTCAACTACAAGGACGGCCTGGCCGTGGTGAACGGTGCCCCCATCGTGCGCACCTGGCCCATGGTTCCCGGTATCGACTTGGCCGGGACCGTGGCCCGAAGCGACGACTCCGCATGGTCGCCGGGCGACAAGGTGATCGTGAACGGCTGGGACGTAGGCGAGTCGCATTGGGGGGGCATGGCTACCAAGGCGGCCATGGACGGCGGCTGGCTCACCCCCCTGCCCGACGCCTATACGACGCATCAAGCCATGGCCGTGGGCACCGCCGGCTACACCGCCATGCTCTGCGTGCTGGCACTGGAAGAGCACGACATCACCCCCGAATCCGGGCCTGTTGTGGTAACCGGCGCAGCCGGTGGAGTGGGCAGCGTGGCCGTGACTGTGCTCGCCCAGCTGGGCTATGAGGTGGTGGCCTCCAGCGGCCGCATCGACACCGAGGGCGACTACTTGCGCGATCTGGGGGCGTCCGAACTCATCCACCGCGACGAGCTCTCCGGCCCAGCCCGGCCTTTGGGCAAAGCACGATTCGCCGGAGGGGTCGACACGGTGGGCAGCCACACCCTGGCCAACATCATCTCGCAGACCCAGCCCCACGGGTGCGTAGCCGCCTGCGGCCTGGCCCAGGGCATGGACTTACCCAGCTCAGTGGCCCCGTTCATCCTGCGGGCCGTCACCCTGGCCGGCATCAATTGCGTCTACGAGCCCGCCGAGCGCCGAGCCCAAGCCTGGAACCGCCTAGCCCGCGACCTAGACACCGCCAAGCTCGACGCCATGACCGACACCATCGCCCTGTCCGATGTCCCCACCGCCGCCGCCGCCATCCTCGCCGGCACCATCCGCGGCAGGGTGGTCATCGACGTGAGCCGCTAAATTCTGGGCCAACGGGGGTAGACCCATGGAACATCACATCGTCATCAGTGCCGACACCCACTGTGGCGCCGACTTGAGGGATTATCGGCCCTATCTTGAGTCCCGCTACCACGCGGAGTTTGACGAGTGGGCCGAATACATGGACGGGCACAACGAGCGGCGCAAGGAGATGTTCGCCGACATGGAGCGCTCGCCCATGGAGGTGGGGGTTGACGGCGATCCCGAGGTGTGGGGATTCCGCAATTGGTCGTCTGACCAGCGACTCGCTGAACAGGAGGCCGACGGCTTCATTGCCGAGGTGCTGTTCCCCAACACCCAGCCTCCGTTTGCCCCGCCCGCGGCCACCGCTTTCGAGGCGCCGCCCTATAGCGATAACTTCGAGCATCGCTGGGCCGGCCTGCGGGCCCACAACCGGTGGGTGGCCGACTTTGTGAGCCAGGCGCCCGAGCGCCGCGCCGGAATCGCCCAGGTGTTCTTGGGCGATGTGGAGGGGTCGGTAAAAGAGATCGAGTGGGCCGCAGAGCACGGATTGAAGGGTGGCGTACTCATCCCCGGCGCTCCGCCCGACTCTCCGTTCGAACCGCTGTACTCCCAGACCTATGAGCCCATCTGGGCCGCCACTGCGGCAGCCGGCTTGCCGCTCAACCACCATGCGGGTGGCGGGTCGCCCAACTACGGCAACCACTTCCCCTCGTCGCTGGCCATGTTCATCCTCGAGGCCACCTGGTGGACCCAGCGGGCGCTGTGGCACCTCATGTTCTCGGGGGTGTTCGAGCGCTATCCCAACCTGAAGTACGTGACCACCGAGACCGGCACCGCTTGGGTGCCCGAGACCCTGGAGAGGCTGGAGAGCTTCTTCCACCGGATGAAGTACTCCAAGTACGGCTCAGAGACGGTGTTCGGCAGCCAGGCGGTGGCCAACTTGTCGCTCACCCCCAGCGAGTACTTCGCCCGCCAGTGCTACATCGGGGCGTCGTTCCTGCGACCGGCCGAGGCCCTGCTCACCCGAACAGTGGGCGTCGACCGCGTGATGTGGGGTTCCGACTACCCCCACATTGAAGGGTCACATCCCTACACCCGGGAGCACCTGCGGCTCACCTTTGCCAATCTCACCCAGGACGAGACCACCCAAATCCTCAGCACGAACGCCGCTGAGGTGTACGGGTTCGACCTGGATGCGCTGGCCCCACTGGCCGAGCAGTTCTGCCCCACCAAGGCCGAGGTGGCCACCCCCATCGACTACGCCGACATCCCTGAGCGGGCCAAGGGCTGCCCGGGCATGAACCCCCTCAACCAGGTCGAGGCCGCGGCCTGAGCCGAATCAGGCGGATCTAGAGCTCCGTAGTCAGGGAGGCCAAGAACTCCCGCGTGCGCTGGCTGGAGGCGATTAGTTGGTCGCGGCCGTCGCCCACGGGCATTACTCGCACCGACAGGTCGGTGACCCCGGCGTCGGCAAACGACCGGAGCCGGGCCAGCACCGCAGCCTCATCCCCTACGGCCATGATGTCGGACACCCCCTCGGCATCACCCCGGTCCAACAGCCGCTGATAGTTGGGGGACACCTCGGCCTCGGCCAACAACCGCTCGGCCCGGCTCTTGGCGGTGTCCACGTCGCCGGGGGCGCACAGACACACCGGAACTCCGGCCACGATCCGAGGAGGGGGACGACCGGCATCGGTGGCGGCCTGGTTGATCCGAGGGGCGATGAACTCGCCGATGGCCCGCTCGTCGGCCAGCCACAGCGTGGTGCCGTCGGTGCGAGAGCCAGCCAGCCGCAGCATCACCGGCCCGAGGGCGGCCAACAGCACCGGGGTGGCAGCCTGGTCGGCTATGTCCAATGGGTTATTTATCTGAAAATGCTCATTATCGACCCGAACCGATCCCGGCCCGCTAAGCGCCTGGTCTAATACGTCGAGATAAGAACGGATCTGGGCTGCGGGCCGGTCATACGACAGCCCCAGCATGTCCTCCACGATCCAGTGGTGCGACGGTCCCAGGCCTAAAGCGAAACGGCCCTCGCAAGCCAGCTGCGCCGACAGCACCTGCTGGCACAGCGCAATGGGGTGGCGGGTTTGGGCCACCACCACCGCGGTTCCCACCTCCACTGTCGAGGTGACCGACCCGATCAGCGCAGCAGCCGTCATGGCGTCGAACTCGTCGGGGATCTGGGGGATCCACACCGACGCGAACCCTCCATCCTCGGCCTGTTGGGCCGCTTCGATCATGCGATCGATCTTGGTGTGGTACCGACGCCGCTCGGGCCCCACCATCAGTCCTATGCGCACAGCAACTCCTCCACCCCGTTCATACCAGACGCCGGACACCATGGGCGTTGATCTCGGTCTTCGAAGAGTCGGTTACCATCCGGGCTGAAAGCCAAGGAGGATCGGGTGGACAGCTCGGCCGACAGCACCGACAACCCTGCCAACCAGCCGCGGATCGCCCCGCTGGCGTTGCCGGAGTGGACGCCGGAGGCCTTTGCCGCCATGGAGCCCATGCGGCCCCCCGCGGGCTCGGCCTACGACAAGCGCAAGGCCGACCGCAAGCAGCAGGTGAGGCGGCCCAACAACGCCTTGTCGGTGATGGCCCACTATCCCGAGCTGGCCAAGGCATTCCTGGAGTTCAACCGCCACCTGCTGTACTTCAACACCCTGCCGGGGCGGGCCATCGAGTTGGCGGTGCTGCGGGTGGCTTGGCTGCGCCGAAGCGAATACGAGTGGGTCCAGCACGCGGCCGCCGCCCTCGAAGTGGGCCTGACTGATGAGGAAATCGACCGCACTGCGGTTGATTCTGTTGAAGGGTGGGCGCCTGAGGATGCCCTGCTGCTGCGGGCGGTGGACGAGCTCCACCACGACCACCGCTGGTGCGATTCCACCTGGGACGAGTTGGCTGAGGCGTTCGATTCCCGCCAGATCATGGACCTGCTGTTCACCGTGGGGGCCTACGACACCCTGGCGGTGGCGTTCAATTGTTTCGACCTGCCCCTCGATCCCGAGCTCGAGGGCAAGGGCTTCCCCGGCGACGCCGAGGTCTAATCCGTGTCGTCGATCTTCCCGCCTTTGGAGTATCCCCGAGGCAGCAGCGTCCACAGCCTGCTGGAGTCGGCCGCCGACCAGCTCGGCGACCGGGTGGCCATCCGGTTCGAAGACCTTGTGCTCACCTACGAGGAGTTCAACCGACAGGCCGACGGCTTCGCCCGACTGCTGGCCGACCGGGGGGTGGGCGCCCGCCAGCGGGTAGCGGTCATGGCCTCGAACCGCCCCGAGTTCTTCACCTCGGTGTACGGCATCTTGAAGCTGGGGGCCTCCGCGGTGATGATCAGCTCGGCCTGGAAGCAGGCCGAAACCGCCCACGCCGCCGACCTCACCGAGCCGGTGCTGGCCATCACCGACGGTGAAACCCATCTTCGCCTTCCCGACTCCCTGGCAGGCCGAGTGATCCACCTGGACGACGACCCCGCGGTCACCGCCCTGGCCGACAGCCCGGCCGATGCCCCCGCCGTGGAGCTGGATTGGGATCACACCGAGGCGGTGCTGATGTTCAGCTCGGGCACCACCGGGATGCCCAAGGCGGTGCGCCACACCCACGCCAGCATCAACGCCGCCACCGTCATCTGGGGCGAAGTGCTGGGCCTGACCCCCGAGGATCGCTTTCAGATCACCACCCCGCCGTTTCACATCCTGGGGCTGCTCAACCTGCTGTCGTCGGTATGGGCCGGCTCGTCGGTGCGGCTCCACCCCCGGTTCGACCTCGAAGCCATGCTGAGCGCCATCGAGGCCGACCGCATCACCCTGGAGATGGCGGTAGCCCCCATCGCCTTAGCCATGGCCAACCACCCCAACCTGGAGGAATTCGACCTGTCGTCCCTGCGCTACATCATGTGGGGCGCCACCCCGGTGACCGAGAGCGTGGCCCAGCGGGTGACCGAGCGAACCGGGGTTCCGTTCATGCCGGCCTACGGGGCCAGCGAGGCGCCCGTGCTTACCAGCAATCCGGTACACCGGCCTGAGCTGTGGCGTCTGGACTCTCCCGGGCCTCCGGTCCACGACGTGGACATCCGCATCGCCCACTTGGAGACCGGGGCGGTGCTGGCCCCCGGCGAGGTGGGCGAGATCCAGGCTCGCAGCCCGGCGATGATGGCCGGCTATTTGCCCGAGGAGGCCAACGCCGAAGCCTTTGCAAACGGGTGGTACCGCACCGGCGACGTCGGCTGGATGGAACCCGACGGGTGGCTGCACATCACCGACCGGGTGAAGGAGATGATCAAGGTGAAGGGCTTCCAGGTGGCCCCCGCCGAAGTGGAGGCGGTGTTGCTAGGCCATCCCGATGTGCTCGACTGCGCGGTGTTCGGGCTGCCCGATTCCGATTCCGGAGAGGCGGTGACCGCCGCGGTGCAGCTGGCTGGCGGCGCTGCCGCCACCGAAGAGGATCTGAAAGCCCTGGTGGCCGACACGCTAGCCGGCTACAAGCGCCTCCACGCCGTGTACTTCGTGGAGACGGTGCCCCGGCTGCCCTCGGGCAAGACCCTGCGGAGGGAGCTGAAGCTCCAGTTTGGGCCGCCTCCAAGCTAGGAATCGGCCAGCAGCTCGCTTTTCATCACCTTGCCGGTGGCGTTGAGCGGTAACGACTCTCGCAGCACCACCGACCGGGGCACTTTGTAGTTGGCCATGCGCTCTCGGCACCACGCGATCAGCTCGTCGGGATCGATAGCCGAACCGGACTGGGGCACGATGAACGCCCGGCCCACTTCCCCCAATCGCTCGTCGAGCACCCCAACCACCGCGGCCTGGGCCACGGCGGGATGGCCCAGCAGCATGTTCTCGATCTCGGCGGGGTAGGCGTTGAACCCGCCGACGATGAACATGTCCTTGATGCGGCCGGCGATCTTCAGGTAGCCCCGGTGATCCAAGATGCCCAGGTCACCGGTGTGGAGCCACCCGTCGGCGTCGATGGCCGCAGCGGTTGCAACGGGATCGTCGAAGTAGCCGGCCATCACGCTGAACCCCCGCACCAGCACCTCGCCGGTCTCGCCGGGAGCGGCCTCCCGGTCGCCGTCGGCCACCCGGACCTCCAGGTCGGGCATGGCTCGGCCCGCGGTGGTGGCGATGGTCTCGGGGTCGTCGCCGGGCTGGGTTCCGGTGCAGGTGCCGGCCTCGGTGAGGCCGTATCCGGTACACACCCGCTGGAACGGCAGCTCCTCGTGCATCCGGCGGATCAGCTCCACCGGGATGTCGGCCGCGCCGGTTACCGCCACCCGCAGGCTGGACAGATCCCGCCTCGGGCGGGTGGGATGGTCGAGAATCGACTGGTAGACGGTGGGAGGGCCGGGCAGCACGGTGACTTGTTCGGCCTCCACCAGGTTCAGCACTTGGTCGACGTCAAACACCGGCACCGGATACACAGTGGCGCCGCGCATCAGGCAGGCCAGCCAGCCGGCCTTGTAGCCGAACATGTGGAAGAAGGGGTTGACGATCAGATAGCGGTCGCCCCGGCGGAGATCGGCGAAGTCGCACCAGTTGGAGAACTGCCGGAGGGTCTGCCCGTGGGTCATCATCACGCCCTTGGGCGCGCCGGTGGTGCCCGACGTGAACAAGATGTCGCTGATCTGGTTTGGCCCCACCGCCTGTCGCCGGGCCTCCACCGCTTCGGGGGCTACCGACTCCCCTGCCCTTAGAAAATCGGCCCACGACACCGCGCCGGGCACGTTGTGCGCCTCGGCTGGGGGCAGAACCACCACATTCTCCAACGCCGACAGGTCGGCATCGGCTTGGCGGAACAGGCCGGCGGGGTCGATGTCGGCGAATCCGGCCTCGACTACCAAGAGGCGGGCCCGGCTGCGGGACAGGATGTAGGCAGTCTCGGCCGGTTTGAAGCGGGTGTTCACCGGCAACAGCGCGGCCCCGGCCGCCTGGAGGCCCAGTGCGGTGATGATCCACTCCAAGCGGTTGGAGGCCCAGATCGCCACCCGGTCGCCAGCTTCCACCCCGGCGGCCAGCATGGCCGCGGCGGCCTGGTCGATCTGCTGTCCCAGCTCTGCGAAGGACAGCGAGCTGTCGCCCTCTACCACCGCGGGGGCGTCGCCAAAGCGGGCCGCAGCCACCTGGGCCATCTGCGGGATGCTGGCCCACTCCCCCGGTGCGCTCATGCCGACCCGTTACCCGCCTACGCCACCGGCTCGGCCAGGGTCTTGATCTCCAGAAACTCCTCGAATCCGGCCACGCCCATCTCCCGGCCGATGCCCGATTGCTTGTAGCCCCCGAAAGGTGCGTCGGGGGCGTAGTACAGGCCGCCGTTCACGCTGATCGTGCCCGAGCGGATCTGTCGAGCCACGGCCCGAGCCCGCCCCGGGTCGGCGCTGTTCACCGCGCCCGACAGGCCGTAGATGGAGTTGTTGGCGATCCGAACGGCCTCGTCGTCGCCTCCCTCATAACCGATGATGGCCAGCACCGGCCCAAAAACCTCCTCCTGGGCCACCAGGTCGTTCTCGCCCACGCCGGCCAGCAGGGTGGGCTCGTAGTAGTAGCCCACCGGCAGGTGATCGGGCCGCTTGCCGCCGGTTACCAGCTTCGCCCCCTGGTCGATGGCGTCGGTCACCAGCTTGTGGACCTTGTCGCGCTGGCGGGAGTTGATGAGCGGTCCCATCATCATGGAGGGATCGGTGGGATCGCCGTAGGGGATGTTGGCCAGCGTGGCCGCCACCACCTCGACCGCGGTGTTGGCCATGGCCGCGGGTACCAGCATTCGGGTGGTGATGGCGCACCCCTGGCCGGCATGGGTGCAGATCATGAACGAGTTCATGGCGGCGGCGGCTTCTACATCGGCGTCGTCCAGCACCACGTAGGCGCTCTTGCCCCCCAGCTCCAAAAAGGTCTTCTTCACCGTGGCGCTGGCCGCGGCCATGATCTTTCGCCCGGTGGCGGTGGAGCCGGTGAAGGTCACCATGTCCACGTCGGGGTGGGTGGTGAGCACCTCGCCCACTGAGTTCTCCGCCGAGGTCAAAATGTTGACCACGCCGGGGGGGATGTCGGTTTCATTGGCGATCAGTTGGCCCAAAGCCAGCGCCGACCACGGGGTGTCGGGCGCCCCCTTCAACACCACCGTGTTGCCGGCGGCCAGCGCGGGGGCCAGCTTGGCCAGGTTGAGCTGGACGGGGAAGTTGTAGGCGGTGATAGCAGCCACCACGCCCACCGCCTCCCGCTCGATCCACCGCCGGTGGCTGCCCCCGTAGGCCTCAACCACGCCGAGGTCCTCGGTCCACTGGTAGCCGTCGATCATGTCGGCCACCCACTTGACCGAAGCCACTGGGGCCTCGAGCTGCGGGCCGCCGTAGGTGAGCATCACCGGAGAGCCCACCTCGGCCACGGTGAGATCACGCATCTCTTCGAGATGGCGCTCCAGCGCGGCATGGAACTGGCGCAGGCACTTAGCCCGAAAGTCGTGGTCGGTGGCCCAGTCGGTGGTGTCGAATGCCCGGCGGGCGGCGGCCACCGCGGCCACCGCGTCGGCATCTGTGGCGTTGGCGGCCACCCCGAGCACCTCCTCGGTGGCGGGGTTAAGCGTTTCGAACACGCCGCCCCCCTCGGCGGCCCTCAGCTCCCCGTCGATCAACAGCTTTTCTTCGTGCCACATGGCTGAATTCTCCCTGTTTGCCCAAGGCTGGCCTCACCCTATAGCCGGGGTTCGGCCGAGAACCCCTCGGACAACATGAGCAACTATCGTCCCGCCGATGGACTCGGAGATGCTCCATCCCCGTCGGTTTGCAGCCCAGGCGCCCGACCACCCAGCGGTGATCATGGGCCGGACCGGCGAGGCGATCACCTACCGGATGCTGGACGAGGAGGCCAACCGGCTGGCCCACCTTCTCCGGGATCGGGGCCTTGGGTCAGGCGACCATCTGGCCATCGTGTCGGAGACCACTCCGGAGTCGATGGCGGTGTTGTGGGCCGCACAGTTGGCCGGGCTGATCTACACGCCGATCAACTACCACCTCACTGCGGGCGAGGTGCAGGCCGTGCTGGACGACTGCGGCGCCGCCGCGGTGGTGGCGTCGGGTCGAACCGCTCCGATGGTGGCCGATCTGGACTTGGCCCGGGTGCCGGTGCGCCTGACCACCGGCGCCGACGCGGTGGCCGGGTTCGAGTGCGTGGCCGAGGCCGCCGCTCCTCTGCCCACCGCGCCCATCGCCGATGAGGGCGAGGGCCGGGAGATGGTGTACTCGGGAGGCACCACTGGCCGGCCCAAAGGCATCCGCAAGCCCACGGCCCAGACCGGCATCGGTGATCCGGCCAACCCCGCGGTGCAGACCGCCCTGGCAATGGGCAACTACGGCGTGGACTACACCAGCGTGTACCTGTCGCCCGCTCCCCTCTACCACTCCGCCCCGCTGGTGTTCTGCATGTGCGTGCACCGGGTGGGGGGCACCGTGGTGCTCATGGAGCGGTTCGACCCGGTCGACTGCCTACGGCTCATCGGCCGGCACCGGGTGACCCATGCTCAGTTCGTGCCCACCATGTTCTCCCGCATGCTGAAGCTGCCCGCCGATGTCCGCGAGGCCGCCGATGTGTCCAGTTTGCAACTGGCCATCCACGCCGCCGCCCCCTGCCCGGTGGAGGTGAAGCAGCAGATGATCGAGTGGTGGGGGCCGATCTTGTTCGAGTACTACGCCGGCACCGAGGACATCGGCCACAGCGCCATCACCTCTGAGGAGTGGCTGACCCATCCCGGCTCGGTGGGACGGCCGCTGCAACCGGTACACATCGTGGGCCCAGACGGAGCTGAGGTGCCGCCGGGCGAGGTCGGGGTGGTGTACTTCGACGGGGGGCGGGATTTCCAGTACCACAACGACCCCGAGCGCACCGCGGCCGCCGCCCACCCCAACGGCTGGCGGACGCTGGGCGACATGGGCCGCCTCGACGAGGAGGGCTACCTGTACCTCACCGACCGGGTGGCCCACACCATCATCAGCGGCGGGGTGAATATCTACCCCCAGGAGATCGAGGATGCGCTCATCATGCACCCCCAGGTGGCCGACGCCGCCGTGATCGGGGTGCCCAATGACGACCTGGGCGAGGAGGTGCGGGCGGTGGTCCAGCTTGTGGAGCCAAGCCGGGCCGGAGACGACACCGAGGCTGCCTTGTTGACGTGGTGCGCCGACCGGCTGGCCGCCTTCAAGTGCCCCCGGGGAGTGGACTTCGACCAGTCGCTGCCCCGAGACCCCAACGGCAAGCTGATGAAGCGATACCTGCGCGACCGCTACTGGCCCACCGACTCGGATTCGCGGATCGTTTGAGCTGGCCTCCGGGGCCAACCCGGCGGATCGTCTAGCGGGGCTCGTCGCCCTCGAAGGTGATGCGGTGCATCACCCGGAGTTGGCCGTGGTAGTCGTTGATGGGGTTGTGCATGGCGCAGCGGTTGTCCCACAGGGCCAGCGACCCCGGCGCCCAGCGGAATCGGCACGTGAACTCCGAGCGTGACTGGTGGGCGAACAGGAACCGCAACAGGGGCTGGCTCTCTTGTTCGGTCATGCCCTCAAACCGGGCGGTGTGGGCCACGTTTACATAGAGCGCCAGCCGACCGGTCTCGGGGTGGGTGCGGACCACCGGATGAACCGCCTCATAGCTCTCGGCTGACGTGTGGCCGGCCTCGGTGGCGTCGGCAATGCGGTCTTCTCGGGTTTTGGACACATCGGCCATCGCCGAGCTGTTCACGGACCGTAGACCCCGCAGAAACTCCTTCAGCCCTTCGGACAGCGCATCGTATGCCGCGTACATGTTGGCGAACTCGGTGTCGCCGCCCGCGGCGGGCACCTCCCGGGCCAAGAGCATCGACGCCATCGGCGGTCGCTCCAGGTAGGCGGTGTCGGTGTGCCAGATGCCGCCGAAATTGACGGTTTCGTGGGGCAGCTTCTTGACCTCGATGATCTCGGGGTGGTCGGCCAATCCGGGCACAAAGGGATAACGGCCGGGGGTTCCGATCTTGCGGGCGAACGCCGAGTACTGCTCGAGGGTCAGGTGCTGGTCGTGGAAGAACACCACCAGGTGGGCCAGCCATGCTTGGCGGATCTCGGCCACCACTTCGTCGGCCAGATCATCTCCGAGATCCACCCCGCCAATCTCCGCGCCGATGCAGCCGCCCACCGGCGTCACCGTCAGATGCTGATACTCGCCCATTTAGGATCCACTCCAGCCGAGAACTGGTCATTCGTTAGGGTAGCGACGCATGCCATGGAGCGCTGATGTCTGAGCCCTTCGATCTCGCGGGGAAAGTGGTACTGGTCACCGGGTCCAGTCGGGGCGTGGGCGCGGCCATTGCCGTGGCCGCCGCAGCCAAGGGGGCCAAGGTGGCGTGCGCGGCCCGGTCTACCAAGGCGTCGCCCAAGCCGCTTCCCGGCACCATCGACGAGACCGTCGAGACGGTGATCGACGCCGGCGGGGAGGCCTTGGCCGTGCCCACCGACCTGACCTCGGCCGACGACATCGAGGCCATGGTGGCCGCCCCGGTGGAGGCTTGGGGTCGCCTCGACGTGGTGGTGAACAACGCCGCGGTCACATTCGTGGGCGAGGTGGACATTCCCCTCAAGCGCTACGACCTCATCATGGACATCAACCTGCGGGCCCCGCTGCTCACCGTGCGGGCCGCCCTGCCCCACCTGCGGGCCGCGGGACGGGGACGCATTCTCAGCCTGTCGTCGCAGGCCGCACTGCGCCCGGTTCCCGGCCTCATGTCTTACGGCATGTCGAAGCTGGCCCTGGAGCGGATGACCACCGACTTGGCCCGCCAGCTCTACCCCGACCGCATTGCCGTTAACTGCTTCCGGATCGACATCCCGGTGGCCTCCGAGGGCACGCTGGCCAACATGGGCGACATCGACCTGACCGATTGGGAGCCCACCTCGGTGCCCGCCGACGGCATCATCTGGATGCTGGAGCAGCCCGACGATTACTCCGGGCGGTGCGAGAGTATGTGGGACCTACGCCACCGGGAGAAGATCATGCCCACCCGGGCCCAAGAGGAGTACACCACCAAGCCGCCGCTCCAGTTCATAAACGGCCTGTACGACCTCAACACCGAGGACGCCTTCGCCCAAGGCGCCAAATCATTGGAGGGCTGATCGTGGACCTCAACGGAAAGATCGCATTGGTCACCGGGGCGGCTTCGGGAATCGGCGCAGCCTGCGCTCGCCGCTACGCCGAGGCCGGCGCCCACGTCATCTGCACCGACGTGGCCGACGAACCCGGTCAGCAAGTGGCCGATAACATCGGCGGCCGGTACCGCCACCTCGACGTGGCCGACTCCTCGGCCTGGGCCGCATTGGCCGCGGAGCTGGCCGACGACCCAGGCCATCTGCATGTGGCCCACCTCAACGCGGGGATCATGATGGGACTGGGCAACATTGCCGAGATGAGCGACGAGGACTATCTCCGCATCATCGGGGTCAACCAGCACGGCGTGGTGTTCGGCCTACGGGCGGCAGTGCCACTGCTGGAAGCCGCCGGTGGCGGCCACGTGCTGGTAACCGCGTCGATGGCTTCCTTCAGCCCCCTCCCGCTGGACTTGGGCTATTCCATGACGAAGCATGCGGTGGCCGCCCTCGTCCGCAGCGCCGCTCCCAATCTTGCCAAGCAGGGCATCAACCTCAACGCCATCTGCCCGGCCACCGTGGGCACCGGATTCCTCGGCGGCAACCGCGACCGCCTCGAAGCCGCGGGCATGGTCATCATGGACGCCGAGGAGGTGGCCGAGGCCGCCATGGCCATACTCGACTCCGGTCTCACCGGCGAGTGCTTCGCGCTGCTCAAGGGTCGCCAGCCCGAGCCATTTCCCTTCGCCTCCATTCCCGGTAGTGACTACCGGTCGCGGCGCTAGTTCCCCGGTCCGCTATGACTGACCCTCCGCCCCCATCCCCCAGCATCGGGCTCACCGTGGCCGAGTCCACCCCTCGGCCCCCGGAGCTGCCCCGAGCCCCCCAGGGGGCGCCCAATGTGCTGGTCATCCTGCTGGACGACACCGGGTTCGCCCAGCTCGGCTGTTTCGGGGCTGACATCGCCACGCCGAACATCGACCGGCTGGCCGCGGGCGGCCTGTCGTACAACCGCTTCCACGTCACCGCCCTGTGCTCACCCACCCGGGCCGCCCTTTTGACCGGGCGCAACCACCATGCGGTGGGCATGGGCTTTCTGTCCGACATGACCATGGGGTTTCCCGGCTACACCGCCCGCATCCCCCCATCGGCCACCATGCTGCCGCGCATCCTGCGCGACGCCGGCTGGGGCACCATGGCCATCGGCAAATGGCACCTCGCTCCCCGAGGCGAGCGCAGCGCGGCCGGGCCGTTCACCCTGTGGCCCACCGGGGTGGGCTTCGAGCGCTACTACGGGGTGCTCCACGGCGGGGCCAACTGCTGGGCCCCCAACCTGGTGCGAGACCAGCACTACATCAAACCACCGGCCCACCATGACGACGGCTACCACCTCAGCGCCGATCTGGCCGACCAAGCGATCGCCCACATAACCGACCAGAAGCACGCCGCCCCCGATAAGCCGTTCTTCTGCTACTACGCCGAGGTGGCCACCCATGCCCCCCACCACGTGGCGCCCGAATGGGTGGAGCCCTACCGGGGGATGTTCGACGACGGGTGGGACCGGTGGCGGGAGCAGGCCTTCGAGCGCCAGTTGGCCTCGGGCATTTCGCCGGAGGGAACCACGCTCACCGAGCGCCCCTCATGGGTGCAGCCCTGGGACGATCTGGACGCCGACGCCCGGCGGCTGTTCGCCCGCATGCACGAGGTGTATGCCGGGTTCGTTTCCCACACCGATGCCCAGATCGGACGGGTGATCGACCACCTGGAGGCCATCGGCGAGCTGGACAACACCGTGGTGGTGCTGTGCTCCGACAACGGGGCCAGTGCCGAGGGCGGCCATGTGGGATCGGTGAACGAGCACCGGTTCACCAAGGGCCTGCCCGAGTCGGTGGCCGCCAACCTGGAATGGCTCGACGAGTTGGGCGGTCCCCGCACCTACAACCACTACGCCTGGGGCTGGGCGTGGGCCGGCAATACCCCGTTCCGGCTGTGGAAACGCTACGCCTGGCTGGGCGGAACCCGCACTCCGCTGGTGGTGCACTGGCCCGCGGGCATCGCCGCCCGAGGCGAGGTGCGCACCCAGTTCTGCCACGCCATCGACTTGGCCCCCACCGTGCTGGAGCTGTGCGGGGTGGACGCTCCCGAGACAGTGGACGGGGTGGCCCAGACGCCGATGCACGGGGCCAGCCTGGCGGCCACGTTCGATGATGCCGAGGCCCCCTCTCCCCGATCGGAGCAGTACTTCGAAGTCCAGGGGTCGCGGGCCATGTATCTGGACGGCTGGAAGGCCACCACCGACCACGTGGCCGAAGCCCACGGCGACGAGGTCGCGCTTATGGAGGGGAGTCGCTCGTTCACCGACGACACCTGGGCGCTGTTCCGCCTCGACGACGACTTCTCCGAGGCCCATGACCTGGCCGCTGAGCACCCCGAGAAGCTGGCCGAGCTCGAATCGGCCTGGTGGGCGGCGGCCGAGCGCTACGGGGTGCTGCCCCTCGACGACGGCTATGCCGGGCGGATGCCGGCCATCTATCCCCCGGCCTACCCACCCCCCGCCCAAGCCCGGTATCGACCGGGCGCAGGCCGGGTGGCCGACGAGGTGATGCCAGTGCTGGTGCGGGGCTTCACCATCGAAGCCTCGGTGACGGTGGGGGCGACCGGAGCTGAGGGCATTCTGTGGGCGATGGGCGACTGGACCAGCGGCCTGGCCCTCTACGGATTGGACGGCGCCCTGGTGTTGGGCATGTGCCTGTCGGGTGACCAGTACCGCTTGGCCGCCCCCGCAGTTGCCGTTGACGCCACCGTTCTGGGGTGCCGCTATCAGCCAACATCTCCGGCCTCAAGCATCGTCGAGCTGCTGGTGGACGGAGAGGTAGCTACCCGACTTGATCTCGACCGCACATTCCCCAATTCGTGGCAGAACGGGGGCACCGGGCTGATCATCGGCCACGACGCCGGCTTCCCGGTCAACGACGACTACCAGCCTCCGTTCAGCTGGACGGGCGCGATCAGCCACATCGATGTCACCACCCCCAGCGCCGAGCCCCCTGACCCTGCCCAAATCGTCCGGGAATCCCTCAACGCCGACTGAGCGTTAGTGGTGTGGGGCAGAAACTGCTAAACCACAGCCGGACAGCCAAACACAGGAGAAACTATGAGCAGCGACACCCCAACCGAGCGTCTCGACATCAACGGCATGGTGGCGGTGGTCACCGGAGGGGCCGGTGGCATCGGCAAGGGCATCGTGACTGCCCTATTGCAGCGCGGCGCCACCGTGGTTATCGCCGACATCGAGGCCGACACCACCGAGGCCACCGTGGCCGAGCTGTCCGACCTGGGGCCAGTGTCAGGTTGGGCCACCGACGTGGCCGACGAAGACTCGGTGGCCGACCTGGCCGATCACGTCTACGACGCCCACGGCCGGTGCAACCTGCTCTTCAACAACGCCGGGGTCACCTCGGGCGGGGGTGGCAAGCCCTGGGAGCAGGAGCCCAACGACTGGCGGTGGTGCTTCAGCGTCAACGTGTTCGGCGTGGCCATCTGCACCACCGAGTTCGTACCCCGCATGCTGGCCGGCGGCGAGCCCGGACAGATCATCAACACCTCGTCGGGCGATGGCGGCTTCGCTCCCGTGCCCACCGCCTCGGTGTATGCCGCCTCCAAGTCAGCGGTGAGCTGCTTCACCGAGACCGTGCACATCAACCTGATCCGGGAGGGCAGCGATCTGCGGGCCTCTGTGCTCTACCCGTCGGGCGGCATGCTGGACACCGGCCTGTTCACCGCCCAGCGCAACCGCCCGGACCACTTCGCCCGAGTAGGCGACGCCACCGGGCGGCGCAGCATGACCTTTCAAGAGCTCAAAGACATCTTGACCGAGGTTCGGGGCGAGGAACCCGAGGTGGCCGACCTGTTGGAACACGGCAACTTCGTGGTCGATTGCGTGGAGCAGCGCCGATTCATCATCGGCCGAAACATAGAGGACACCGTCGCCCTCCTCCACCGCCGAGCCGAAGCCATCGGCCGCTACGAAGTCCCCGACTACCACGACATGGGTCTGTAGCTCAGGCGGTTACCCGTACTGGATGCGGTAGGGGCTGGTTGAACAGGTAGCCCTTCTGGTTGAACGGGACCCGATCGGGCTGGGTGTTGCCTTGGATGTCGGTGGCCCGGGTGGTGATGGTGTGCTCACCGGCGGTTGCCGTCCATTCGAACTCGAACTGGACCCACGAGTGCTGGGGCTGCGGGGTGAGTACCCGGGAGTCCTGCCAATTCGTGCCTCCATCATCGCTCCATTGCACTCGGTAGACGCGCCCGTGCGGTGAGTGGGCGAAGCCCCTCAAGACGTGCGGGCCGGCGTCCAGCCGAGCTGGCCAGGGCAGGGCCAGGGCGCTCTTGATGTTCTGCTCGGTCACCACCTGGCCCAGGGCCTCGCCCTCGGGCGAATAGTCGTCGCCGATCAGCACGTAGGAGGTGGTGTTGTTGCGGGTCCACTGAGGGTCGGCAGATACCACGATCCGGCCCAGCCATTTGATCTGCGAGCTGCCCACCCAGCCCGGAACGATGGCCCGCAGTGGGAATCCGTGGTCGCGGGGCAGCAGTTCTCCGTTCATTTCGTAGGCCAGGATGGTGTCGGGATCCAGCGCCTTTTCGAGCGGCAGAACGCGCTGGAAGCCTCCCTCGGGAGAATCCTCGTCGAGCCCCACTAGCAGCACGCTTACGGCGTCGTCGGCCAACCCGGCCAGAGTCAGCACGTCGGCCAACGAGGCTCCGACCCAAATGGCATTGCCAATTGCACCCCGTCCCCACTGGGTGCCGTCGGCCGGCCGGCCCTGCAATCGGTCGAACATGACCCGGTGGTTGCCAGCGCATTCCAAGTATGCGGTCACCGACAGCCTGGGCAGGCGGCGGATGTCGTCATAGCTGAGTTCCAAACGCTGTTCAACCGCATCGCCTTCCACCACCAGCGACCAGTCGTCCACCGACAAATCCACGCTGGAGGAGTTGTTGCGAACAAAGAACAGATCGTTGGGGGTGATCAGCCCTGGCATCAGCTCCAGACGGGACTCGAGCGATGCGCCCCGCTGAATGAACGGCGACGGGTCTTTGAACAGCGCGGCAGGATCAACTGTCGAGCCGAGGCTGCCGGTAATGGGCACGGACGACGACCTGCCACTCCCGCAGGCCGCGACCACCGCGGCGGCGCCACCGGCGACCAGGAGCGCCAGAAAGTGCCGACGCGGCATCCCGTTGTCGCTGGCCAGCTCCCAAAGGCGCTCGCTCTGCTCACTCCAAGATTCGAGCTCCATGGGGTCGCTACTGGATCAGAGGCCGAAACACCGCTTGGCGTTGAGGCCCAAGATCTTGTCTTTGCGGTCTTCGCTCAGGTCTTCCCGGTCGGACAGGGCTTTGACCACGCCGGGGAACACTCCATCGGGGTGAGGGTAGTCGGTGGCGAAAACCACGCAGTCGTCGCCGAGCGAGTCCATCACGCCGGGAACGGTCCGCTCTTCGGGGTCGCAGGAGATAAAGCACTGCCGCTGGAAATACTCGGTGGCGTTCAGCTCCAGCGGGGCTGAGGCGTGGCCCCAGGAGTCCAAGTGCTCGTCGATGCGCTCGAGCCAGTGGTCCACCCAGCCGCAGCCCGACTCCAAGAACACCACCCGCAAATCGGGATGGCGCTCCAACACCCCGCCGGCGATCAGCTCCAAGCACCCCATCTGCTGCTCATGGGGATGGGAGCACACGTGGCGGAACATGAAGTTGTCGTAGCGATCCAGCCCCGACTGGGGCACGTTCTGGGTGGTGCCCTCGTGCAGGGCCGCCGGCACTCCCCGGTCGGCCAGTAACGACCACAGCCCGTCGTAAGCCGGGTGGTCGAGGGTTCGCCCGGCGATGACGTTGGGGCGCAGCATCACCGCCACGAACCCCAGCTCGTCGATGGCCCGGCGGGCCTCGGCCAACATCAGCGCCGGATCCACCTGGGGTACCACGGCCACCCCCAGCAGTCGAGACGTGTCGGTGTTGCAGTAGGTGCGGAGCCAGTCGTTGTAGGCCCGGCACAGGGCGTTGTTCACCGCCGCGTCGGCGATTCCACCGAACATGAGCCCGGTGGTGGGGAAGATCACCGAGATGTCCATGCCCTCGCTGTCCATGTCGGCCAGCCGGGCGTGGGGATCGACGCCGCCCTTGGGGCGCTCTTTGTCGTAGGCCTCGGAGTCGAACGGAATGTAGGGCACCATCTCACCGCCGACGAAGGTGCGGGGCCGACCCTGGCTGTCGAGCACCCGTCGAGGGGCGAACGCCAGGAAATCCGGATCGCAGAACTCCTCCCACAGCTCGGGAGGCTCGCTGATGTGCCCGTCGGCGTCGATTACCAATCTGCTCATTGCGTTTCCCTTCTGCTCCTTACCGCAGCGTGGCCCGACCCTTGTCGAAGACGGTGGTGCCCCGGTTGGATACCACTCGGAACAGCACTCCGTTCTCTTCGGCGGGGTCGCGCCAGATCTGGGTGGTGAGCACGTCGCCGTTGTAGCCGGGGGAGGCGAAGCGCCCGCCTATCGAGCCCAATGCCAGGGGGTCGCCCCCGCACACCGTCTCCACCAGGGCCCGGCAAGCGAAGCCGTAGGTGTTGAGCCCCATGAGGATGGGGCCGTCAAACCCGGCCGCCGCGGCCACCGTGGGGTCATAGTGGATGAGGTTGGGGTCGTTGCCCCCGTGGCGGTAGAGCAGCGACTGCACCGGCAGGGTCTGCCAGTGCACCGCGGCGTCAGGAGGCGCTTCGCCCACATCCCAGGGTGGAGTTTTGGGGCCGGGGTCGCCGCCGAAACCCCCCTCGCCCATCACGAACAGCTTGGAACCGGTGGTGAACAGCGGCTCACCAGTGGCGGCATCCACCGACTCGCTTTCGGCGTGGACCACCGCGCCGGAGCCCTTGTCGTAGATGCCCACCACCGTTCCTGTGCTGACCACCGACCCGGTGGTGCTGATTTCCCCATGAATGGTCAGTTCCTGTTCGCCGTGTACCAGCTGGTGAACCTGGTAGTCGCCGTATCGGAACATGGGATTACCTTCGCCGCTGCTGGCCTTGTCCGACCGACCCCCGGAGCACACGAAGCTGGGGTACACCTGCTGGGGGTGCCCGGCGGCCTGTTCCCCCACGAAGGCCAGATCGCCAAACCCCGCCCCCACGCTGAGCGCATAGAGCGTGCAATCCCGGGGCAGCCACCCCCGCTGATGGGGCTTGCCCCGCTCTCCCACCAAGTCCAGGTTCATCGCCATGCCGCCATTGTGACCCAAACCGGCCCCATTCTTCCCAAAGCAAGAGCGACGGTTACGGTGAGGGCATGGCCGACGATCGAGTACAGCTCACGGTAGACGGGCATATCGCCGTCATCACCAACAACAATCCCGCCAAGCACAACGCCTTCGACGACGACATGGACGTGGCGCTGTTCGACATCCTGGGGGAGATCAAAGCCGACAAGTCCATCCGGGCCGTGGTGTGGCGGGGCGAGGGCAAGTCATGGTCTTCGGGGCGCGACGTGTCGGCCATCGGCGGCGGTCAGATGGGAATCGCCCACCACGCCGGAATGGAGCGGGGCCACCGGGGAATCCAGCAGGTTTGGGACATCGACGCCCCCATCATCGTGGCCATGCAGGGATGGGCCATCGGCGGTTCGTTCCAGCGGGCTCTGCTGTGCGACATCCGGGTGGCGGCCGAGGGCGCCCGCTTCTTGCTCCCCGAACTCACCCACGGGGTGATCCCCGACACCGGCGGAATGGGACGGCTGTTCGAGATCTGCGGGTCGGGCCTGGTCAGCGACATGGTGCTCACCAGCCGGGTTCTCAGCGCCGAGGAGGCCCTGGCCCACGGCATCGTGACCCGCATTGTGGCACCCGAGGAGTTGGACGACACCGTGATGGAGATGGCCGCCAAGATCGCCTCTCACTCGCCTTATACGGTGCAGCTTGCCCGCCGGGTGATCCGCAACCTGGCCATGGAGGGGCTGCGCAGCTCCATGAACGACGAGTACGCCTTCCAGACGCTGATCAACCGCTCGGACGACTTCGCAGAGTTCCGAGCGGCCCGGGCCGAAGAGCGCAACCCCGAGTACAAGCGTTCCTGAGGAGGAGATGACACATGGCTGAGATCACCGGACTGCCCGAGCCCGCCCCGGAGGGCGCCACCGCCCTGGTGCCGGGCACCTACGACGGCCAGACCGTGTTCGTCACCGGCGGGGGCACCGGGCTGGGCAAGGCCATCGCCACCGAGTTCGCCCGGCTGGGGGCCAACCTGGTTATCGCCAGCCGCAAGCCTGAGCACCTGGAAGCGGGCCAGGCGGCCATCGAGGAAACCGGCGCCGAGGTGCTGGTGGTGGGCTGCGACATCCGCCAGGCCGAGCAGATCGCCGAGGCGTTCGACGCCGCTACCGGGCGGTTCGGCCTGCCCGACGTGCTCATCAACAACGCGGCGGCCAACTTCCCGGTGCCGGCTGAGGACATGTCGCCCAATGCCTGGCGCACGGTGGTGGACATCACCCTCAACGGCACATTCTTCTGCGCCCGGGAATTCGCCCGCCGCCATCTGGCCGCGGGCACACCGGGATCGATCGTGAACATCGGGGCGTCTTACGCCTGGACTGGCGGCCCGGGCTTCGCCCACTCAGCCGCGGCCAAGGCCGGGGTCAAGTCGATGACCGAGAGCCTGGCTGTGGAGTGGGGGCCCTACGGCATCCAGGTGAACGGCCTGGTGCCGGGGCTGTTCCCCCATGAGGACATGACCGCCGATATCCGCTCCAGCCTCGACCGCACCCACGAAAAGGATCCGTGCCAGCCGGCCATGCGGGTGGGGCAGCTGCGGGAACTGGGCTGGGCCGCCACCTTCCTGGCCTCACCCTTCGCTAGGTTCATCAGCGGCCACACCATGGTGGTGGACGGGGCCAACTGGCAGCGCCGCTCCATGACCAATCCAGCGGTCGTCACCATCCGAGATCAGATGGGCAAGGGGCCGTTCGAGCTTTGACCACCGACGCCCGGCCCTTTGATCCCATCGCGCTGGAGGTAGTCAAGAACGCCTTGGGGGCCATCGCCGAGGAGATGGGGCTGACCACGGTGCGATCGGCCTACTCCTCGGTGGTCAAAGAGGGCGGGGACTCCACCGCGGCGATCTTCGACCACCGGGGTCAGTTCATCGCCCAGTCGATGGGTGCCCCGCTGATGCACTTGTCCAGTTTGCGGCCGTCGCTGCGCTCCCTGCTGGACGACTTCCCGCCCTCGGGAATGGCCGACGGCGACGTGTACGCCTCCAACGACCCCTACCGGGGCGGCATCCACTCCAACGACGTGATGGTGTTCCGCCCGGTGTTCATCAACGACACCCTGGCCTTTTTCACCTGCGCCCTGTTGCACGTGGCCGACCTGGGCGGCATGGCCGCTGGCGGTTTGCCGGCCAACGCCACCGAGATGTTCCAGGAGGGTCTGGTGCTGCCTCCTGTGCCGCTGGCGGTGGCCGGAGAGCCCAACCAGCCGATCTTGGACGTGATCGCGGCCAACAGCCGCACCCCGGAGAAGGTGCTGGGCGACATCCGGGCCATGATGGCGGCCACCAACCTCGGCACCGACCGGCTGGCCGATCTGGCCGACCGCTACGGCCTCGAGCGGCTGCACCAGATCACCGACGAGCTGTTGGACTACACCGAGCGCCGGACCCGGGCGGGAATCGAAGCCCTGGCCGACGGCACCTACACCGGATCGTTCATCATCGACGACGACGGCGTGAATCCCGACGCCGACCACGAGGTGCAAGTGGCCCTCACCATCAAGGGCTCCACGATCACCGCCGACTTCCAGGGCACCTCTCCCCAGGCGCCGGGGCCGATCAACGCCGCGGTGTCGCAGACCACCTCCGGGGTGCTGTTCGCCGTGCGCTGCCTGTTGGCCCCCGACATCCCGGTGAACGACGGCGCGTTCCGGCCGTTGGAGCTGCGCCTGCTCCCGGGCACGCTGGTGAATCCCAATCCGCCCGCCGCCCTCAACGCCCGCATGGCCACGGTCATGGCCGTGGTGGAAGCCATGTTGGGGGCGTTCTCCCAGCTCGACCCGGCCCGGGCGGTGGCCGCCTCCTGCAACGTCCACGTCTACATCATGAACGGCACCGGGGGCGACGGCCGGCCGTGGGCGTTCATGGATCCCCAGTTCGGCGGCTCCGGAGCCCGCTCCGACCGCGACGGTGTGGATGTGACCGGCCCGCTGGTGCTGGGCGCTGGCGGGGCGTTCCACACCGTGGAGGCCTACGAACAGGAGCACCCGGTGCGCTTCGAGCGTTTCGAGCTTTGGACCGACTCGGGGGGACCGGGGCAGTGGCGGGGTGGCACTGGGGCGCGCCGCGACATCCGCATCCTCGCCGACGGACAGTTCACCGGCCGGGCCACCGATCGCTGCCGCCGCCCTCCTCCCGGTATCTATGGCGGCTCTGCTGGCGCGGGCGGGGGCTGGGTTCTGAACGAGGGTACCCCCGACGAAAAATCGCTGCCGGCCAAGGTCACTGCCTATCCGCTGCGAGCCGGAGACATGATCACCATGCTCACCTCGGCGGGCGGCGGCTTCGGAGACCCGTATGAACGCGACCCCGAGCTGGTGGCCGACGATGTGCGAGACGGCCGGGTCTCGCCCGAGGCCGCGCGCCGGGACTACGGAGTGGTGATCGACCTGGAAACCGGGGAGGCGGACCCGGCGGCCACCGCGGCACTGAGAAGCCGATGACCCTCGCTTTGGGCATCGACATCGGGGGGACGTTCACCGATGTGGTGATGATCGACCGCTCCGACGGCAGCGTCTGCACCGCCAAAGTGCTCACCACCCCCGATGATCCCGCGGTCGGGGTGCTCGACGGGATTGACGAGCTCTTGGCCGAGGCCGGGCATGATCCCCCCGAGGTGTCTCAGGTAGTCCACGCCACCACCCTGGCCACCAACCTGATCTTGGAGCGCAAGGGCGGTCCGGTGGCCTACGTCACCACCGCAGGATTCGGCGACATCTTGATCATCGGCAACGAGCGCAAGGGCGACGCCGAGAAGTACGACCTCTTCTACACCAAACAAGCCCCCATCGTCCCCCGACGCCGCACCGTGGACGTGGTGGAGCGGACAGGGGCTGACGGCTCGGTGGTGGTGCCCCTCGACATCGAGCAGGCCCGCACGGCGCTGGCCGACCTGTTGGCCCGCGAGCCGGTGGAGGCAGTGGCGGTGTGCTTCCTCCATTCCTACGCCAACGGGGAGCACGAGCGCCAAGTGGCCGACATCATCGCCGAGCTGAGCCCCGACCTCTACGTGGCGGTTTCCAGCGATGTTTGGCCCGAGTACCGGGAGCTACCCCGAGCCTGCACCACGGTGATGTCGGCCTACGTGGGCCCCACCGTTACCCGCTACATCGCCCGACTGGACGACGAGTTGGCCCAACAGGGCATTGGTGCCCGGCTTCAGATCATGGGCTCGTCGGGCGGCATCATCTCGGCGGCCACGGTGGCCCGACGACCGGTGCAACTGGTGGAGTCGGGGCCGGCCGCTGGGGTGATGGCTGCCGCCCACATCGGCCGCCTCAGCGGCATCGACGATCTGATCTCGTTCGACATGGGGGGCACCACCGCCAAGGCGGGGTTGGTGCGGGGCGGCCAGGCCGCCATCGCCCACGAGTTCTATGTGGGGGGCACGGCGTCGTCGGGCGTGAAGAAGATCAACACCGGCTATCCCATCAAGATCCCGGTGATCGATTTGGCCGAAGTGGGCGCGGGCGGCGGTTCCATCGCCTATCTCGACAGCGGCGGCGCTCTGCGGGTGGGGCCAAATTCCGCCGGGGCCGAGCCGGGACCGGCCTGCTACGACCGGGGCGGCACCCAGCCCACGGTGACCGACGCCGATCTGGTGCTGGGCTACCTCAACCCCGGCTTCTTCCTCGGAGGCCGAATGGCCATCCGGGCCGACCTGGCCCATGCCGCTCTGGCCGAGCTGGCCGAGCCAATGGGGCTGACCTCGGAGGAGGCCGCCGCCGGGGTGTACGAGGTGGTCAACGCCACCATGGCCGCCGCGGTGCGGGTGGTGACCTTAGAGCGGGGCATCGACCCTCGAGACTTCACCCTGCTGGCCTCGGGCGGGGCCGCCGGAATCCATGTGGCCCGCTTGGCCGAGGAGTTCGGCATCGCCGAGGTGGTCATCCCGGCCAACCCCGGCGTGGGCTCGGCGGTGGGCCTGCTGGCCTCCGACGTGGTGACCGACCACGTCCGCACCCAGGTGATCGACTCGGTTGGGGCCGATGCCAGCGTTATCGAAGCCATCTACACCGAACTGGAATCTGTAGCCGTCGCCGAGATCGGAGCTGAGGGGTTCTCTGCCGACGAGATCGTTCTGGAGCGAGAGATCGACATCCGTTACCACCACCAAGCCCACGAACTGACGGTTCCCCTCCACGGAGGCGACCTCGACAGGGCGACCACCGCGTTCAACGAGCTCTATGAAGAGCTCTATGGCATCCGCCAGACCGACCCGGTGGAGTTCGTCAACTATCGGGTACGGGTGATCGGCCCCGTGCCCAAGCCCGACTGGTCAACCGACGAGGTGGCAGCCCAACCGCCAATGCCCCTCTCCTACCGCCCCGCCTGGTTCGACGGCGAAATGGCCGACACCCCCGTCTACCGCCGCCACACCCTCCTCCCCGGCCCCACCATCGCCGGCCCCGCCATCATCGAAGAAACTTCCTCCACCGTGGTCGTCCCCAAGGGTTGGACCGTCTCAACCGACTGCTGGCTCAGCCTGGTGCTTCGATCCGGCAGATTTCGCTAGCAGCGACATCATCACTTTCTTTGGGGCAGTGAAGGCCACGCTATAGCGGCAGGAAAATCCCCCGTCGACTGGATGGCCTGCCACACGCGGCGCGTGTCTGCTCTGCTACGACCCGATCGAGATGTCGACAGGTTCGAAAGGCTGGATTCCAAGCTCCGCGCAGCCGTCGAGGTAGACATCGACTGAGATGCGGAACTCCCGTTCAATTCCTTCTACATCTGTCGCCTCAGCATTTGCTATGGAGTAAGGGCCGCTGTTGATGACCCTGGCGTGTAGAACCTTGGCCTCATCGTCGTACACCACCTCACCGACGTAGCCCTTGTGCTCCAGCATCAGCCCTACCCTATTCGCTCGATGAACTTGGCGATGTCACGAACCGTATCGCGCCTGGTCACGGGTCGGGGATGGGGCCTATGGACCACAATCGACTCTGAACCCTTGACCAGCTGAACTCTGGAACCGGCCCGTTCTACCGCAGCAACTCCCAGAGCCCCCAACAACGATTCAATCTCCGCCCAACGAATGTCCGTTGGCGTAGGCACGGTTCGCATTCGTTCCAGCGTTCGCCGGTGACGCTTTCTCATTGCTCGAATACTGCGCCATTCCTTAGCCTGCTCTGGGAAGCATATCCGATAGCATCAAATCTTCATAGAAATAACTGAAATACATTTACAATTCCTCTAAAAGGTAGGCCAGATGATCTCTGCCACGGGATCGCCTGCCGACTGGATGGCCGCCCATACCCGATCCGGCGTCAGGGGCAGGTCGATGTGGCGGATTCCGAGATCGCTCAGGGCGTCGATGACTGCGTTCTGAACTGCCGGGGTGGCGCCGATGGTGGCGGCTTCGCCGATGCCCTTCACCCCCAGGGGATTCAGATGGGTGGGGGTGATGGTGCTGTCGACGGTGAAGTCGCAGAACTCGGCGGCCGAAGGCATGGCGTAGTCGGCCAGCCCGGTGGTGAGCGGGTTGCCGTGGTCGTCGTACGCCACATATTCGTACAGCGCCTGCCCGATGCCCGAGGCCACCCCGCCGTGCTGCTGGCCGGCCACGATCAGCGGATTGAGCAGGTTGCCGGCGTCGTCCACCGCCACGAAGCGCCGCGGGGTGACCATGCCGGTCTCGGTGTCCACCTCCACCACGCAGATGTGGGTGCCGAAGGGGAAGGTGGGCCCGTCGGTGGTGTAATCCAGTTCGGCCCGCAGCGGTTCTTCGGACGCTTCAACCACTTCAGCCCAGGCCATCGATGCCGACGGCACTCCGGCCACCCCAAGGCGACCCTCGTCGGTGGCCACGATGTCGTCGGCGCTGGCCTCCAACAGCTCCGCCGCCCGCTGCCGGGCAATGTCCAGCACCTCTATGGATGCGGCGTGGATGGCGCTGCCCCCGAGCTGGGCGCTGCGCGATCCGCCGGTGCCGTCGCCGCGGGCAACGAGCGCGGTGTCGGACTGCACAAAGGCGATCCGGTCCATATCGATGCCCAGCCGGTCGGCCACGATCATGGTGAACGCGGTCTCGTGGCCTTGGCCGTGCGAGGCAGTGCCCACCGACACCGTGGCCGACCCATCAGGATGCACCTCGACCACGGCATGCTCTTGCTGCCCGACCGGTGCGGTCACCTCCACATAGCTCGACACCCCGATGCCCAGCCTCAAGGGGTCGCCAGCCGCCCGACGGGCAGCCTGCTCAGCCCTCAGTTCCTCGTAGCCGACCAACTCGCAAGCCCGGTCCAGGGCCTTCTCGTACTCGCCGGTGTCGTAGGCCCCGCCGGTGGGAGTGACCAGCGGGAAGCTCTCAGGAGCCAAATAGTTGCGGCGGCGGAACTCCACCGGGTCGATGCCCAACTCGGCCGCGGCCATGTCAGCCATTCGCTCGATGGTGAGGGTGGCCTGGGGCCGGCCCGCCCCCCGGAACGCCCCCAAGGGGGCCCGGTTGGTGGCCGCCACCGCATAGTCGAACTGCACCTTGTCGATCCCGTACACCCCCGGCGCCATTAGCCGGGTGGCGAAGGGCAGCACAGCGCCCAGACCTGGATACGCGCCCGCATCCACTATCGCCACCACCTCCAGCGAGACCATGCGTCCTTCGTCGGTCACCCCCACCCGTGCGTAGTGAACCTGGTCGCGGGCTTGCATAGACACCAAGTTCTCAGCGCGGCTCTCGTTCCACATCACAGGCCGGCCCAGCAGGCGGGCCGCGGCAGCCACCGCCACATGCTCGGGACCCCAGCCCCCCTTGGCGCCGAAGCCGCCCCCCACCCAGGGGGCGATCACCCTCAATCGCCCCGGATCGATCCCCAGCGACTCGGCAATGCCATCGCGCGTCGGGTGTGCTCCCTGGGTGGACGCCCACAGGGTGAGCTGGTCCCCGGTAGGATCGGCCAAGAGCGCATGGCTCTCCATGGGAACCACCGCCATCCGATTGTGGACTATGCGGGCAGCAACCACCCGGTCAGCTTCGTCATGCAGCCCTTCCACTGGCCCGAAGGCCGCGATCATCGCATCTGAGCCCCGCTCGGGAAACAGCGCCGCTTCGTCGGCGGCAACCACAGCCTCGGCGTCGATCGACACGGCCAGCGGCTCGAAGTCCACCATCACCAGATCAGCCGCGTCTTGGGCTGCGGCCAAAGTGTCGGCCACCACCATGGCCACCGGCTCGCCCACAAAGCGAACCCGGCCCGAGGCCAGTGGCTCGCGCACGAAGTGAGGATCGAGCGGGAATCGCGGCTTCACCTGATCCACCCCGATGTTCTCAGCGGTGAACACTCCGGCAACGCCGGGGAGGTCGGCTGCTGCTTGCAGGTCGATCTCCCCGATCGCCGCGTGAGCTACCGGCGAGCGCACAAAGCACGCCGTCAACAGCCCATCGGGCCGCAAATCGCCGGTGTACTCCCCCTCGCCGGTGAGAAGAGTGCCGTCCTCCCGGCGAATAACCTCGGTCCCCAGAATCGATCCAACCATAGGGTGCCCATTATGGGGTTTGCCTAGACCAAAGTTGTCACTGTGCATCCGTAGTCTCCCACCGTGGCTTCTGACCCCCAATCCCGCAATCTCCCACCTCGCCACCCCAAAAAGCAGGTAGCTGAGGCGGTAGAAGGCGCTCTACTTCAGGGCTGGCGCTTCAAGAAGGGAAGACCGCGAAGCCATGTGTGGGGATTCTTGCTCTGCCAGCAAGCTGATCGAAGCGGTTGCCGCATCAGTATTTTTTCGACCCCCCGAAATTCTGACGATCACGCTGCTGCCATTCGTGCTGATTTGGCCAGCTGTCCTCACGGTCAAGCCGAGGAAGGAGAAGGCTAAAATGCCTTTGATGATCGAATTCGAGTTCACTCTGGAGGTTGTCGGGCCAAGTGGCAAGGACAATGACTTTGCCGAGTGGGTCGCTGCCCAATCCGGAGCTTCCGGGCACGTCAGCCGAGACGAGCGTCACTACATCCACTTTGCCCAATCCGCAGATTCTCTTGATGACGCAGTCCGCGAAGCCGTCGATGCATTGAATGGCTGGAAGGGTCTAGACATCCTCTCCTTCCAAGCCGCTTGTTCAAACACTGGTGTGCTGGCCCGCGCCTGAGCGCCCAAGCAGACAAACTGAGGCTCTATGGAACTGCGTGAGGCAATTGATCCAGGGACCACTGCTTTGGTGCTTCAGGAGTGTCAAAGCGGGGTGATTGGGAAGCTGTCGGCGCTGCCGGCGCTGGCTGAGGCGGCCAAGGATGGGCTGATACCGAATGTGGCGGCGCTGGCGACCGCCGCCCGAGCCGCTGGCGTGCGCGTGATCCACTGCACGGCCCAGCATCGGGTTGACGGATGGGGCGCCAATCGCAATGCCCGCCTGTTCCGGGCCATGCCCAAGATGCCGGTGCAGTTGCACGTGGGCACCCCGGCGGTGGAGGTGGTGCCCGAAATCGGGGTGGCCGACGCCGATGTGGTGCTGCCCCGCCACCACGGCCTGTCGCCCTTCGAGGGCACCGAGCTCGACTCGCTGCTGCGCAACGAGGGCATCCGCACCATCGTGGCCGTGGGGGTGTCGGTGAACGTGGCCATCATCAACCTGACCTTCGACGCGGTCAACGCTGGGTACGTGGTGGTGATCCCCCGCGATGCCGTGGCCGGCACACCGCCCGACTACGTGGACGCGGTGTTCGAGCACACCCTCGGCATCGTGGCCACCGTCACAACCACCGCTGACGTGGTCGACGCCTGGACGGGCTAGATCAGCCCAAACCGCCTCTCACGTAGGCCACTACGGCAACTATCTCGTCGTGGTTCAACTTGGAAGCGAACTCGGGCATCTCGCCGATGCCGTCGCGCACCAGCGCTTCCATCGCCTCGGCTGAGGCGTACTTTTCCAGCACCTTGTTCGGGCGGATATCGGGGCCGACAATCCCGCTGCCGTCAACGCCGTGGCATCCCACGCAGCGCTGCAAGTACACGCTCTTGCCAGTCGAGATCGACCCTCCATTCGCAGCGGACTCAGTTGCGGGAAGGGCACTCGTCACGGAGACCTTGTCAGGATCCGTTCCACCACCGCAGCCCGCCACCGCAGCCAGCGCGAGCAGGCTGACAGCCAGCAGGATATAAACTGCCCTCACTTGTCGAAGTTGAAACAGGGTCAAGCTCCCACCGGGGCGCTGGGGGTGAACGTCACCGGCATTTCCTCGGGGCCGACGATGAAGTTGGACGCCCGCCACGGCAGCGGGTCGTCGTTGGCCAACTGGATGTCGGGCATCCGCTCGGCCAACCGCTGGAACATGATCTTGAGCTCCAGGCGGGCCAGAGACGCCCCCAGACAGAAGTGCGTTCCCCATCCGAAGGCCAGGTGCTGGTTGGACTCGCGCTCCAAGTCGAACTTGAACGGGTCGTCGAACACCCGGTCGTCCCGGTTGGCCGACGGATAGAACAGGACGATCTGGTCTCCCTCGCCGATGGTCTCCCCGTGCATCTCCACTTCCCGGGTGGCGCTGCGCGACATGTTCTTGATGGGGGTCACCCATCGCAGCAACTCCTCCACCGCCCGCTCCATCCAGGCGTCGTCGCCCGCCCGCTGGTTGAACAGCGCCTTCTGGTCGGGGTGCTCCATCAGCGCCAGCATCCCCCCGCTGATCACGTGGCGGGACGTCTCGTCGCCCCCGATCAAAATCAGCAGCCCTTCCTGATATAGCGACTCGTCGTCGAGCCGGTCGCCGTCCACCTCGGCATGGCACAGCACGCTCACCAAGTCCGACTGGGGCGGACGGGCCCGGCGGTCGGCGATCACCTCCATCAGGAACTCCCGAAAGGCCACCCCGGCCATGATCCCCTTCTCGAGCGCTTCTTGGTCGGTCTCGGTGGTGGCCCGCATCATGTCGTCGGACCACTCCAGCAGGTCGTCGTAGCTCTCCCGGGGAAAGCCCAGCATGTCGCCGATCAAAATCAGCGGCAACGGAGCCGCGATGTCCCAAATGAAGTCGCACTCGCCCCGCTCGCACACCTTGTCCAAGATCTCGTCGCAGATTGCGATTACGTCGGGTGTGTGATCCCGCACCCGCTTGGGGGTGAAGCCCCGGTTCACCAGCTTGCGGCGCTGCTTGTGCTCGGGGTCGTCCATGGAGATCATCATCGGCAGCGAGTTCCCATGGGGCCGGGGGCTGCGGTAGGACGAGAACGTCTTGGGATCCTTCTCGACGGCCAAGATGTCGTGGTAGCGGGAGATGCCCCACACATCGCTGTTGGCGTCGTAGTACACCGGGGCGTGCTCCCGCATCCAGGTCCACGCCTCGTGAGGCTCGTGCTGGAACCAGAACCCGTCCATGAAGTTGACCCCGTCGAGGGTGGGGTGATTGGGCATAGCTCTACCTCGTGCTCGTACTGCTAACCCTCGCCCATGAGCCGGGCGATCATTCGGCTGCCCTGCTCTGGGTCCCACGCCGCCACCATGTCGTCGATCCCGTCTTGCCACGAAACCGTGCACGGCCCGGTCATCGAGATGCGCTTGGCGCTGTCGTAGGCCCGGCTGTGAGTGCCCACCGGGTAGTACTCGAAATTGGGCTCCACCCCGACCTGGGCGCCCATTCGCCGGCACATGTCCTCGATGCTGACGTTCTCGTCGCCGCCCCAGTTGACGATGGTGGCCGGCACGGTGGCCCCCTCCAAGAACGCCTCGGCGTGGGCGCACATGTCTTTCTCGTGGACCGGGGAGAACATGTTGGGCTCCGAGTCCTTGAGGGGCACCGGCATGTTGTTGGTCATCATGGCCAACAAGATGGCGGGCAGCCCCCCGTTTTGGCCGTAGGCCACGTTGATGCGGCCGATCACGGTGGGCAGGTCGTAGAGCCGGCACATGGTGCGGGCCACCGCCTCGGCGGCCATCTTGGTCACCCCGTAGGTCTCCGAATAGGGCTGTTCGCTGTCGCCCAGCGGATCGCCTTCGGCGTAGACGTAGGTGTGGTCGTCGTTGTTCTTGTAGGCGGCGGCGGTGGACGCATGCAGAAAGCCCTTGGCGTTGCGGCAGTGCGCCATCAGCAGGCCAGTGGCCTCGGCGTTCTGGGTTAGGGCGAAATCGTAGTCAGGCGAAGCCGCCATGAACGCGGCCATGTGGATCACATAGTCGAAGTCCTCGGGCAGCCCGTTCAGTTCGCCGGAGGCCAGGTCGGCTTTATGGGGAATGGCCCCGGCCTCCTCCACCTGCTCCTTCGATCCCGGCTGGCTGAACCGGGCCAAGCCCCACACCTCGTTGTTCTGGGCGAAGTGGCGGGTCATGGGCAGTGCGATCTGCCCTGCGGTCCCGGTGATCAGAATCTTCTGGCCTTCCATCGTCGAACCTCCTCGATCTTTGCTCTCCCTGTACTAGCACGGCGAGCCCGCGGCGTTGACATGATAGGGATAGAGACATGATCCGCCACCGACCTTAGGCAGGCGATCAGTCCCAGGGCAGGGTGAAGCCCTGCTCGGTGAAGTGGGCGTCGAAGGCCAGGGCGTGGGTGATGCCGCGGCTGCGCATTAGCTCGAACGACGTCCAGTCCACCAGCGACACACTCCGGCGGTTGGCGGCCAACATGGCTGCTAACGCCCTGTGGTGAAGCTCCTGGTCTACCCATATCACCATCAGCGGTTTGAGAAGGGCATCGTTGAGTCGGCGCACTGAGGCCAAGCCCATGCGACGCTGCACTAATGACATTGCCTCTGAGACCACGTAGGAGTGGGTGATGCCCGCAATTTGACCTGCGGCGATTCCATCAAGCAGCCGGTGCCAGTGCGACGCAGCCACCGGATGACGGGCGTCTTCAACATCCAGCCCCGCCAGCAGGGCGGAAGTGTCGACGAAGACGATCTCCACCATATTTCAGTAAGTTACAGGTTTTCTCGTCCTCTTACGATATCTTCATAGTAGATGACGGCAAGATGCTCGTCATGGTTCTCGGCAAGGTCGGTATAGCCCGAACTGACGACGCCGATGGCCTCACGGGCCAGTTCCACCCGGCGGAGCAGATCGTCCTGGTCAAAGTAGGCGTCGAGGGCTTGGCGGAGGATCTCGGCTTGCGAAATCCCCTTGATTTCCGACTGGGCTCGCAGGCGCTTGGCTTGTTCCTCGGTGAGCGAGATCTGCGTCCGAATCATCCGTTGATGATAACAGTTTCTTTATTCATGATGTAAGTGTGTTGGTCCGACCTCCAGGCGGTACCACAGCGCCCCTAATGTGGCGCTATGCCAACCCCTGCGGGACAGGAGTCAGCCGTGCCCGACACCGTGCTGTATGAGCTATCCGACCACATGGCCACCATCACCCTCAACCGCCCCGACGCGCTCAACGCCATCAACGGCGAACTGCGCCAAGACCTGAACGCGGCGTGGTACCGGTTCCGGGGCGACGACGATGCTTGGGTGGCCATCATCACCGGAGCGGGTCGGGCCTTCTGCGCCGGGGCCGACATGCGCGACGGCGCAGGGTCGGTAGGCGTGTTCGAGGGCACCTTCTGGGAGAAGCCCACCATCAACTCCTTCGAGTCGGGCTTGGAGCTGTTCAAGCCAACCATCGCCGCGGTGAATGGCCACTGCCTGGGCTACGGCCTGACTGGTGCGCTGGCCTGCGATTTCCTCATCGCCAGCGACCAGGCCACGTTCGGCTTTCCCGAGGTGCGCTTGGGCGTGCCCACCATCGTGGGGGCCATCCAACTGCCCCGTAAGGTGGATTGGGCCGATGCCATGGAGCTCCTGTTGACCGGTGAGCGAGTGGACGCGGCCCGGGCCCGAGAGATGGGGCTGGCGTGGCGGGTGGTGCCCCACGACAATCTGATGGACGAGGCCCGGGCCTTGGCGGAACGGCTGGTGGCCGCGGCGCCGCTTGCAGTGCGGGCCACCAAAGAGGTGGCCACCCGTACTCGCAGCATGTCGTGGGTGGAGGCGGTGCGCTTCGGCGAGACCATGCGGATAGTGGCCGGGGCCACCGAAGACGCTGGTGAGGGCACGACGGCCTGGGCCGAGGGCCGTCCCCCCGACTGGCAGGCCCGGTAGTGGGCCTACGGGCGATCATCGCTTGCCTGGTAGTGGCCGGATTGGCCTTTGTCGCCCTTTCCCTGGCCGGCATCGTGTCCACTTGGGGACTCGACTGGGTGACCATCGAATCGGAAGAGCCCGAGCCCGAATCCACCCCTGAGCCAACCCCCGAGCCCACCGAGGCACCCCCGCCTGCGCCGGTGGTGGTTGAACTGGAGATCGACCCTCGCTATCCCCCCGACACCCAGTGGACGGTGTTCGACGTGCCCTCCGCGCTCAACATCCGGGCCGGCCCTAGCACCGACCATCAGATCTTGGGCACCGCCAACCTGGGGTCCACCGTCACCCTCACCGGCCAAGTGGTGGAGTCCCCCACCAGCGGCACCTGGGTGCAGGTCAGCTCCACCACCGTCGACGGCTGGGTCTTCGCCGCCTACCTAACCCCGGTGGGCTAATCAGCCCGGTTCTCAGCTGTCACAAATGCGAGCGTCAGGAAGTCCCCAGGGCGTCAACGACAGGAATCTCTTCATCGGCAATGGGAGCCATGGGAGTGCGACGGGCCAGGGCGGCCTCGATGTGGGGGGCGAGGCGCTGGGCTTTGGCCGCCTCCCGCTCGTCTTCGCCCTCTTTGAGGGCGGGCATGACCTCTTTGGCGAACATCTCCAGCGACTGGCAGATGTGGTCGTGGCGGTTGCGGCCCGACTGCTGGATGAACATTACCTGGTCCACCCCGACGTCGGCATAGCCCTGGAGCTGGCGGGTCACCTGATCGGGGGTTCCGATGCCCAGCGTCTCCCCCAGCCCCTCAAATGACTCCCTGGTCTCCTGGAAGCTGTCCCATACATTGGTCCGGCCCGGTTGGTGCTGGCCCACCGCGTAGTAGTGGATCAGGCCGTGGCCGAAGAAATGGAACCCTTCGAGGCCTCGGCGCTCGGCCTCCTCTCGGTCGTGGTGCATCGACAACCCCACCACCATGGCGATGTTGGCGTTGACGGTGTGGCCGATAGGCACGCACTCCTCCGAGAGAATCCGGTAGTAGTCCTCAACCCAGAGAGCGGCCTCGTCGGGGTCCACAAAAGCGAACGTCAGCGCTCCCATGCCCAGCCGGGCGGCCAGCTTGATGGTCTCCCGGTTGGAGCACGCCACCCACAGCGGCGGATGGGGCTTCTGCGCCGGCTTGGGCACCACGTTGCGGCACGGCATCGAGAAGTACTCGCCCTCGAACCCCGGGTAGGGCTCCATCACCATCATGTTGCAGCACTGCTCGGTGGCCTCGGCCCACGCCGGGCGCTTGTCGGCGTGGGCGATGTTGAACCCGCCCAGCTCTACGGCGGCCGACGACTCGCCGGTACCGAAATCCACCCGGCCGTTGGAGATGAGGTCGAGCGTGGCGATGCGCTCGGCCACCCGGGCCGGGTGGTTGTACTTGGGGGGCATCTGCACGATGCCGTGGCCCAGCCTGATCCGCTCGGTGCGCTGGCTGGCCGCGGCCAAGAACACTTCGGGGGCCGAAGAGTGGGAGTACTCCTCCAAGAAGTGGTGCTCCACCTCCCAGGCGTAGTCATAGCCCAGCCGGTCGGCCAGCTCCACCTGCTCGAGAGCCTCGTGCAGCAATCGCTGCTCGTCGCCGGGCTGCCACGGCCGCGGCAGCTGATGCTCATAGAAAACGCCGAACTTCACCCTCGCAGCCTACGCCCCGCTGGAACCGGGCAATCACCCGCCCTCAGATGCGATCAACCGCAGGGGCCGCGAATTTTCCAGGGGGATGGCCTTGTAGACTATTCTGTTCTAGTCAGCAGGGGGTTCGTGGGAGGCCTCAACATGGACATTTGCAACGTTTGTGACGCTGCGGCCAGCCGGTTCCGCAGGTGCGGGGCACGAGGGCATACCCCCCATCGTCACGCTGAGCGCCAGATGCGAAGCCGGGTTGCGTCGTGTTGAAGCGCCGGTGTCTGCCGGTGGTTCTCGTCGCCGGCCTGATCGCCTCGATCGGCTTGGCGGCTGTGGGGAGCGCCCCCGCGCTGGCCCAAGACGGCGGCGGCCAAGGCGGCGTCGAGGAGGGTTTGATCGACGTTGATTTGGGCGACGGCGGCGGTCTGACCTATCCCGTGCTCGGGTCGCGCCTCAGCGCGCTGGCCGATCAGGCAGCCGCCGACCGCCTGGGAGGTGTCCCCGCGACACCCCACGTACCCGGCGGCACCGGAAACTCCAGCGACGCCGGCGACTATGCGGTGTCGATGATCGGGCTGTCGATCACTTTCGACGGCGAATCGGAGCCGGTGGTCCAAGCGATCACCGCCAACGGCGGTGACGTGCGCAACGTGTTCGACGGCTATATCGAGGCGTTCGTGCCCCCCGCCGCGCTGGCCGCTCTAGCGCAGATCCCCGGCCTCACCTGGGCCCGAGAGCTCGCCGAGCCGCACAAGGACAGAGGTCGCTACACCAGCGGCGGCGTCGCCGCGCACCTGGCCGGCGCATGGCACGACGCGAACATCACCGGCGCCGGCGTGAAGATCGGCGTGATCGATGCCTCGTCGGGAGTTACAGCGAGGGACGGCTTCACGGGCTTGCGGTCGGCCATGGCCAGCGGTGATCTGCCTGCCACAGTGGTGGGGCGCTGTTACAAGGCGGTGGCCCTGGCGACCAGCGACATCGACGACTGCGCCAAAGCAGGCGGTGACAGCCACGGCGTGTCTGTGGCCGCGACCATGATGGACGTGGCGCCCGACGCCGGCCTGTACATCTCCAATGCCCGCACCTGGGGCGATTTGCAGCGGTCGGTGGAATGGATGAAGAACCAAGGGGTCCAGGTGATCGTCCACTCGACGGGCTGGAGCTACCACGGCGCCGCTGACGGCACTACTCCAGTGAATCCGAGTCCGCTGAGAACGGTGAAGTGGGCGGCCGACAACGGCATCGTGTGGGTGAACTCCGCCGGCAACTACAACGGCGACACCTGGTTCGGCGCGTTCACCGACGCCGACAACGACAACATTCACGAGTGGGCGACCGGCGACGAGTACCAGGAGTTCACCTTGGACGCCGGTCAGACCAAGCCAGCGGTGTTCATGCGCTGGGATGACGCGTGGGGCACTGCTAGCAGAGACCTGGCGCTGCTGATTGTCAAGAACCCCGGCACCGCGTCGGAGCAAGTGGTCGACAACTTGAACGACGAGCAGAACGGCGGCCCCAGCAGTGTCCCGTATGAGTTAAAGGAGTTCACGGCCCCTCACACCGGAACATATGCATTCGTGGTCAAGAAGGTCAGCGGCGCGACGCCGGGCTGGATACAGATGGCCACGTTCGGCTCGCTCGCTCACAGCACCGTCGGCCACAGTGTGCTCAGCCCGGCCGACAGCCCGCACGCCGGGATGCTGGCGGTCGGCGCCGCTTCGACCGCCAGCAGCGAGATTCGGCACTTCAGCAGTCGCGGGCCGACGCCAGACGGCCGCGTCAAGCCCGACATCGTGGGGGCGGACGGCTACGTGGCCGTGAGCAGCACCAACTACGGCACCAGCTATGCCGCACCTCATGTCGCCGGCCTGGCTGCTCTGGTCCGACAGCAGAACCCCACGTTCACTCCCGCGCAGACCACCGAGTACCTCAAGACGCACGCCGCGCCGCGCGGCAACCCCTATCCCAACAACACCTGGGGGCACGGGTTCGCGCAGCTGCCGCCGCTCGGCTGCGTCGACCGCCTCAACGGCGACAGCACAGTGTCGGGCACCTGGACGTCGAGCTGTATGTCGGCCGTCCACACCCAGAAGTCGAGCCAGCACTACACGTTCACGATCCCGCAGCAATCGACGGTGACGATCGACCTCTCCTCCAGCGTCGACAGCTACCTGTACCTGCGCAACGGCTACAACAACCAAAAAGACGTGGCTCTGCACACCGACGACAACAGCGGCACCGGCACCAACGCCCGCATCAGCGAATCGCTGGCCCCGGGCACCTACACGATAGAGGCCACCACCGCGGCAACAGGGCAGACCGGCGCCTTCACGCTGGCGGTGTCCGGCGGGCTGACAGAGATGTCGGAGGTGAGCATCGCCGCCGGGGCCGACATCACCGAGGGCGGCAACGCCGTTTTCACCCTCACGGCCACTCCCGCGCCGCCGACGGCGCTCACTGCAAGCGTCGAGATCACGGCCGACGGCGACTGGGGGGTCACCCCCCGCACACAGACGGTGACGATCCCCACCACCGGCACCGCCACGCTGACCCTCGCCACCTACAACGACTCGACCGAGGAGTACGACGGCTCGGTCACCATGCGAGTGATCGGCAAGCCCGCTTACGTTGTCTCATCGACCGCTGACGCAGCCACGGTCCAAGTGTCGGACGACGACGGCGGCGCTCCGTGTACCGATCCGATCACCGGCGACGGCACCACGAACAGTGAATTGACGCTGGCTTGTCATTCGTTCACTCGAGACGCCCACGCCAACTTCTTCACGTTCTCGGTAGCCGAACCGCGGGTCGTCACCATCGAGATGAACGCCTTCGACGATGGCTACAAAGAAAGCACGTATCTCTACCTGCGCCAAGGAGACAACACCTTGAGCGGTCCGGCGCTGTACGAGGACCGCGACAGCGCAGGTCGCGGCCACTCGAAGATCGTTGCCGTCTTGGATCCGGGGGATTACACGATAGAAGCCACTCTGGGGTGGGATAACAATGGCGGCGGCCCGCATCTCACCAAGTTCACACTCGTGACCAGCGGCCTCACGTCGTCACAGCCAATCGTTCCCCACATCCGTGTCGCTGCCGCCGACAGAGTGACCGAAGGCAACAACGTTACCTTCAATCTGCGGGCCCTTCCCGCACCGGCTGCCGACCTCCACATCCCCGTGGATATCACTCAGCTTGGGGCCTTCGGCTTCTCGCCGAGCATTGAATCCACCACGGTTACAATCCCCACGAGCGGCCGAGCAACGCTCACCTTCGCGACCCAGAACGACTCGACAGCAAACGACGATGGCTGGGTGACAGCCACGCTGAACGACGGTCAGGGTTACACCGTGTCAACGGCGAGGCAAGCCACATCCGCCGTGATCGATGACGACGGCGCTCCGCCGTGCTCCATCACGCTGAGCGGCAACGGCAGCATAACCGGTGAGCTGTTCGATGGTTGCCGGTCGGTAGATCATGACGGCCGCTACGCCCGTTTCTACACATTCACCATGGGCCAGCGGAGGAAAATCACCATCGAGATGAACGGGACCGTCCCCGTCCATGGGCGGATGGATACGTCGGACACCTATCTCAACTTGCGCAGCGGCAACGATGTCAAGAGCGGCACCTTGGTGGCCCGCGATAGCGGCAGCTGGCTCAACGCCAAGATCAATCGCACATTTGATCCCGGCACGTACACGATCGAGGCCACTTCGTACAAGCCCGACACAACGGGTGTGTTCGAGCTGGTCGTAGAGGGAATCACAGACGACAACGGCACCTGCGTAGAGCACCTGACGGGCGACGGCACGTCGAACGGCGCATGGGGGTTGAGCAGTTGCACCTCGAGCGCACGAGAAGGCCGTTATGCCCGGTTCTACACGTTCGAGCTCAAGCAGCACAGCACGATTGACATCGATCTGAAGTCGAGCATTGACAGCTATCTCTTCTTGCGCTCAGGCAATGACGTCCGGCAAGGAGCAGCACTGCATAGCAACGACGACGGCGGCACGGGTTCTGATGCACGCATAAGTCAATCGCTCGCTTCCGGCTGGTACACCATCGAGGCGACGACGTATTACCGTTCTCAGTCTGGGAGCTTTACCCTGGAAGTCAGCGGTATTCCCGCGCCGGCAGCAACGCCGGAGGTCAGCGTCACGGCTGGGGCCGATGTCACCGAGGGCGGGAACGCTACGTTCACTGTGTCTGCCGTTCCTGCGCCGTCGGCTGATCTGGATGTGACCGTGGCGGTTTCGCAGGTGGGCGATTTCGGTGTCGCTCCGGTTTCGCGGACTGTCACTGTCCCGGCTGCGGGCAGTGCCGCGTTGACTGTCGCCACGGTGGACGATTCGGTGGGCGAGTATGACGGCACGGTGACTGCGAGGGTGGTCGGCGGCGCCGGGTATGCCGTGTCGGCCAGTGCGGGTGCGGCGACGGTCGGGGTGTCGGATGATGACGGCGGTGCGCCTTGTTCGGTGCGTCTGGGCGGCAATGGCAGTGTGGACGGCAGGTGGACTTCGGATTGTGCATCCACTGATCGCGCCAATCGGTACGCCCGCTTCTATTCGTTCAACCTGTCGCAGCAGAGAGCGGTGACTGTCGAGTTGGCGTCGTTCGAGGACAACTACCTCTATTTGCGGGCGGGCGAGGACACGCAGACCGGCACCGCACTGCACCACAACGACGATTACCGCAGTCCGGGCACCGACGCCGGTATCAGCGAGACGCTCGCTGCTGGCTGGTACACGATCGAGGCCACCACCCACGACCAGGCCACCAGCGGCGATTTCGCTCTCACCGTGAGCGGCTTGACCGCTCAGCCGACAGGCCTGGAGGTCAGCATCGCCGCGGGTGCTGGGGTGACCGAGGGCGGTGACGCGGTGTTCACGGTGTCTGCGGTTCCGGCGCCGTCGGCGGCTTTGGATGTGACGGTGGCGGTTTCGCAAGTAGGCGATTTCGGTGTGTCGCCGGGTTCGCGGACGGTCACGGTCCCTGCTTCTGGCAGCGTTGCGCTGACGGTGGCGACGGTGAACGACTCGGCCGACGAGGCCGACGGGTCGGTCACCGCCACGGTCGGCAGCGGTCAGGGCTACACGGTCTCTGCGACTGCGGGCGCTGCGTCTGTGGCTGTGGCCGATGACGATGATCCGCCGTGTGATGCTGCGGATGCCATCACGAAGGCTCGCGCCGCGTTTTCGTGGCATGTCGACAACAATGGCGGCAACGAGGCTTTGTTCTGGCAGATCCTCGCCTATCTGGGGGCCGATCCGATGCCTGCGCCGCCGGGCGGCGCCGTCCTCGCGTCGACCACTCCTGAGGCGGTGAGGGCGTTCAGCGACGGCAAAACGTGGCCTGGCTGGGTGCCGATCAACGCCGCCATGTCATGCCATCCCCCGCCGCCCGAGGTCAGCATCACAGCCGGCGCCGATGTCGGCGAGGGCGGCGACGCGGTGTTCACGGTCACCGCCGACCCGGTGCCGTCTGCGGCGTTGGATGTGACGGTGGCGGTGTCCGTGTCGGGTGATTTCGGTGTGTCGCCGGGCTCGCGGACGGTCACGGTGCCCACGTCGGGCAGCGTGACTCTGTCGGTGGCGACGGCCAACGACAGCGCCGACGAGGCGGACGGGTCGGTGACGGCGACGGTCGGCGCCGGATCCGGTTACACGGTGTCGGCGACTGCGGGCACGGCTGCGGTCGCGGTGCGAGATGACGATGTGCCTGAGGTCAGCATCGCCGCGGGTGCTGACATAGACGAGGGCGGCAGTGCTTCTTTCACGGTGACTGCTGATCCGGCGCCGTCAGCGCCGTTGACAGTGGAGGTGGCCGTTTCGCAGTCGGGTGATTTCGGTGTGTCGCCGGGCTCGCAAACCGTCACGGTCCCGACCTCGGGCACAGCCACGCTGACGGTGGCGACGGCGAACGACTCGACGGACGAGGCGGACGGCTCGGTGACGGCGAGCCTCAGCGCCGGCACTGGCTACACGATCTCTGCGACGGCGGGCTCTGCGACCGTGGCGGTGTCTGATGACGACGATCCGGCGCCGGTGGGCGATCCGTGTGTGGCTGCGCTGTCGGGTGATGGGAGCGTCACCGGGCAGTGGGCTGCGGGCTGCGGTTCGTCGGCGCGTGCCGGCCGCTATGCGCGGTTCTATACGTTCTCCTTGGACAGCCCGAGCCGGGTGACGATCGATCTGGAGTCGACCGCTGACACATTCATGTATCTGCGCCGCGGGCCGGCCCAGAAGTCGGGTGCCGCGCTGGCGTTCAACGACGACTACAACGGGTACAACTCGCGGATCAGCCGCCATCTCGCGGCGGGCGACTACACCATCGAGGCGACCACCTATCGCGCGTCGACGGCGAGATCGTTCACGCTGACCGTCGACGGCATCGCGGCACAGACCGTGGTGCAGCCCGACCCGGAAATCAGCATCGCAGCAGGTGCCGACGTCGACGAGGGCGGCAACGCGGTGTTCACGGTGTCTGCTGTTCCGGCGCCGTCGGCGGCTCTGGACGTGACCGTGGCCGTCGCCCAGACCGGCGATTTCGGCGTGACACCGGGCACGCACACCGTCACGGTCCCCACCTCTGGCAGCGTCGCGCTCACTGTGGCGACGACGAACGACTCGGCCGACGAGGCCGACGGATCGGTCACCGCCACCCTCAACACCGGCAGCGGCTACACAGTCTCCGCCACCGCCAGCACGGCCTTTGTCGCGGTGGCCGATGACGACGACCCGGCCCCGCCGCCGGCGGTGTGCGTGCCGTCTTTGCCGTCGGATGCGGTGACGGTGTCTGAGGTGACCGGCTGGCGCGACCAGTACTCCCATGCCGAGCACCAGCAGCGCTGGAACCGGGTGCTGGCCGCGCTGGGCGTGGACACCGGCGAGGAGGCGATGACCGTCGCCGACGCGCAGGCCGTCAAAGCGCAGTACGACAACACCCGCTGGGACCGCACCGTGCGCACGCTTCAGGCCATGGCGCAATGCGACGACCCGCCGCCCGCGGTGACGCCTGAGGTCAGCATCACCGGCGGCGCCGGGGTCACCGAGGGCGGCGACGCGGCCTTCACCGTCACCGCCGATCCCGCGCCGTCGGCGCCGTTGACGGTGGAGGTGACTGTTTCGCAGTCGGGCGATTTCGGTGTCGCGGTCGGTCCGCAGTCGGTCACGGTCCCGACGTCGGGCAGCACCACCCTCACCGTGGCCACCACCGACGACAGCGCTGACGAGCCAAACGGGTCGGTCACCGCGACGGTGAGCGCCGGCAGCGGCTACACCGTCTCCGCGACCGCGGGCACAGCCACGGTCGCAGTAGCCGACGACGACGACCCGGCGCCCCCGCCCCCGCCTGCCACTCCGGAAGTGAGCATCACCGCCGGCACCGACACCGCCGGCATCACCGAGGGCGGCGACGCGGTGTTCACGATCACCGCCGACCCCGCGCCGACGGCGGCTTTGACGGTGGACGTGACCGTTTCGCAGTCCGGCGACTTCGGCATCACTGGCGGTTCGCGTCAGGTGACCATCCCCTCCTCCGGGACCGCGACGCTCACCGTGGCCACGGCCAACGACAGCGCAGACGAATCCGACGGGTCGGTCACCGCCACGCTCAGCGCCGGCAGCGGCTACACCGTCTCCGCGACCGCGGGATCAGCCTCTGTCGCGGTCTCAGACGACGACGACCCGCCGCCGCCGCCCGATCCCGAGGTCAGCATCACCGCGGGCGCGAATATCACAGAGGGCGGCGACGCTGTGTTCACCGTCACCGCCTCGCCGGCGCCGTCGGCTGCGCTGACGGTCACCGTGTCGGTCTCCCAGACCGGCGACTACGGCGCCGCCACCGGCTCGCGCACCGTCGCCATCCCCACGACAGGCAGCACCACCCTCACCGTGGCCACCACGGGCGACAGCGCAGACGAGGCCGACGGGGCGGTCACCGCCACGCTCGGCGCCGGCCAGGGCTACACCGTGTCCGCGACCGCGGGATCGGCCTCTGTCGCGGTCTCAGACGACGACGACCCGCCCCCGCCGCCTTCGGTGAACGCGACCCCGTCTTTTTCGATCAGCGACGCATCGGGCGCCGAGGGCGGAACCCTGACGTTCACCGTGACGCTCAGCCCCTCCAGCAACCGCTACGCGTGGGTGCACTACTACGCGCGGCCCGCATTCGGGACCGCGGCGTCGGCGACCTTCGCGGACTTCGCCCAAACATACGGAATGCTCACCTTCGAACCCGGCGACACAACCAAGACCATCACCGTGGCACTAATCGACGACAACACACCAGAGGCAAACGAGACATTCAAACTCGTCCTATACACCCCAGCCCAAGCAAAAATCACCGACGGCGAAGCAACCGGCACCATCACCGACAACGACTAACCGCCCGCACACGCAGCTCGGCCGGATATCTCCCATGATTTGGCATTGCTCCATCCTCTCAGGGACCAGAGCTCCACCGAACCCGGGGTGATTCATTGTTTTGTTTGCGCGTGTTGGGGTTGGTATTTTTTGGGCCATGGCATCAAAGCTTTCTGGGCATAACTCGTCGAACACCCCCCCCCCCCCCAGGGGCTCTGGGATTGCTTCGATGATGGGGTTGATTCGGCGGGTGCCGCTGCTTGGGTGTGGGGTTGCGCTGGCGGTGCTGGCCTCGGTGCTGGTGCTCGCAGGCCCGCCGACGCCTGAGGCAGGCGCCCAGTCGACCATCACGGTCCAGTTCGACCAGAGTGTCTACAACGCACGCGAAGGCGACTCGGTACACGCCAAGCTGACCTTCAACCAGACGACTTCGTCGTCAGCGACCTTCACCATCAACACCACTGCGGGCACGGCCACCGCCGGGGCCGATTTCACCGCGGGTCCCCATTCCTGCACTGTTCCCTCGGGTCGGAACTCCCACATCTGCAACATCCCCGTAGCGTCCGACAGTCAGATCGAGGACTACGAACATTTCACCATCACTCTCGGCGGGTTGCCCAACGGGTTCGTGTCCGGGAGCACCAGCACGGCCACTGTGCAGATCGTGAATGTCAGCGTGGTGCCTGACAACTGGGCTCTCAAGCCCAGCGGCGTCGGCCCCGGCGAGCAGTTCCGGCTGTTGTTCAAGACCCACAACGAGCGCAACGCCACCGCCAGCACCATCTCCACCTACGACACCTTCGTGCGCAACCGGGTCAGCGGCGCGAGCACCGGCCACGCCGACATCCGCCAGTACTCGTCGACGTTCCGGGTGGTGGGCTCCACGCCGACGGTTGACGCGGCGTGGCACACCGCCACGGGCATCATGGTGAGCGGCGAGCCCAGCCACACGCCGTGGTCGACGCCGATCTACTGGCTGAACGGCCCCAAGATCGCGGATGACCACAACGACTTCTGGGACGGCACCTGGGACGACAACAGCCACGGCGCGCATCGCCGGGCCAACGGCAACGCCTCCACCAACAACCGGGGCCCCAACACCGGCACCCAGACCGGCACCACCCATGCCACCGCCGGCACCAAAAAGCCCGGCAAGGCGCTGGGAACCTCCAATGCCAACTCGCGCTGGGGCGGCGGCGACCCGAACCAGAACCCCATCGACCAGGGCGACATCCCCAAAGGCAACAACAACGTGTACATCGGCCTGTCGGGGATCTTCGAGGTGGACAGCGGTGACGCGGCCAATCCCACCATCAGCATCGCGGCCACCCAGGAGAAGGTCACCGAGGGCGACACGATCCGGTTCACCATAAGGTCTGTGCCGCCTCCGACGACGCAGAAGTCGGTCAGCGTCACGGTGGACGAGACCACCGACGGAGGCCGCAACTTCGTCCCCGCCTCCCAACGCGGTGATCGCACCGTGACCGTCCCGGCCAACACCGGCACTGTCACCTTCACGGTCCGCACGGAGAACAACGACCGCTCCGAGCGCGACGGCGGGGTGACGGTCACCGTGAACGACGGCACCAACTACGACCCCCACGACACTCAAAACACGGCCTCGACAGTGATCGAGAGCGACGAGGAGTTCAACGAGTTGTCGGCCAGCGTGAGGCTGGGCAACGGCAGCGCCGGGCCTGCCCACCCGGGTGCCAAAGTGGTGTTCAAGTTTGATACCGGCGAGGCGGCGACGCGCGAGATCGGCGGTATCCGCACACAACTGGCGTGGTCGGGCGACGTGATAAGCCCGCGCTCAGACCACCGCCCGACGACATGGGATCAGTTCTGGTATCACCCTGACACGGGCAGACCAGGCGGCTACGTCCGGACAGGGCTCGAGCGCACCATCTACCGAAACAACACCGGTTTCGACACCGATGTGTGGGTGAAGAGCCGTGCCGAGGCCGGCGGCGACGTCGGTGACGGCTGGATCGCCATGCGGTCGATTGCCAGCGGCAAGACCGCTCCGCATCCGTCTGCGGGGTGGGCCTGCATGGCGGTGGGCAGCGGCACCTGTCCGTCGGCTTGGCCGGGTGTGCCCGCTGCCACCGTCGCCCCACTGGACAGCTCGGTCGCGTCGGGTCAGGACGCCCGCTTCAGGCTCACCGTGAGCCCCGCGCCCGGCGCCGGGGAGACGAGGCGCGTGTATCTGCGGACCTGGTACCGGTACCTTCGCGGTGGCGGGCAGGATCAGAACGAGGCGTTTCGCCACGTTGATGTGGGTTCAAGCGGGACCGCGACTTTCGCGATGCCCACACGGATTAGCCGCGTGGGCCCCGGCCGCACCGTCAACGTGCAAGTCCAAGAAGACATCGCATACAACCTCGGAGGCACCACTCACGCCATGGTTGGCACCACCAGGTTCAATCCGTCTTCGCAGCCGTGCTGGTACGGCCACACCCACTACCCGGCTTCGTCGCCCTATGCGGTGAGGATCGGCCCAATCGACGTGGAGACCCTCAAGCTGCTCGCCCGACACGGCGCATTCGGCGCCAGGAACGAGAACGAGGCCGACTTCAACAGCGACGGCGTTGTCGACGCGCTTGACCTGGATCGCAACGTCCTGCCGGCCAAATATCACCATCTGCTGGATGTCACACACCACGCGGCTATGGGCATCACCGAATGTCTCACGGCCGATGAGATCGACGACCTCGGCGCAGGCACCTACCGCACGGTTTGGACCACATGCAAGGTGGACTACGGGCACACGGACCACACGCACGGCAGCTACACCGACGGCAGGGGCGGCAGCCACAGCCACCACCACAACTATTTCCCTGCTGACAAGTTCGGCGACGGCAACTGCGCCTTCGCCGGCTTCCGGAGCGACTCCCAGAGCGACTCCCAGAGCGACTCCCAGACCGATGCCGGGTTCCCCGATCCCGGGGTGCTGACGTTCTCAGAGGTGACAGCTACGGCCATGACGCTGTCGTGGCCCGAGCGAGACGTCGACCACTATCGGGTCTACTGGAGGCCAGCAGGCGACGGCGCCAACGTGCAAGAGGTCCAGGTGGACGCCGACACCCACAGCCACACACTCAGCGGCTTGGAGCCCGGCACCGTGTACGCGGTCACCGTGTACTCGCATGACCTCAACGAGGTGACCACCACCGGCTACCAGCCCACCGCAGCACAGCCGGTGCCGGTTTGTGTGCCGAGTCTGCCGTCGGATGCGGTGACGGTGTCCGAGGTGACCGGCTGGCGCAACCAGTACTCCCATGCCGAGCACCAGCAGCGCTGGGACCGGGTGCTGGCCTCTTTGGGCGAAGACACCGGCGAGACCGCGATGACAGTCGCCGACGCGCAGACGATCAAGGCGCGGTTCGACAACTCCCGCTGGGACCGCACCGTGCGCACCCTCGAAGCCCTCGGCGAATGCGACGACCCGGCACCGCCCCCGCCGCCGCCCGATCCCGAGGTGAGCGTCGCCGCGGGCGCAGACATCACAGAGGGCGGCGACGCTGTGTTCACCGTCACCGCCTCGCCGGCGCCGTCGGCTGCGCTGGCGGTCACCGTGTCGGTCTCGCAGTCCGGCGACTACGGCGCCGCCACCGGTTCGCGCCAGGTGACCATCCCCATCTCGGGCAGCGCTGTGCTGACGGTGGCCACCACCGGCGACAGCGCAGACGAGGCCGACGGGGCGGTCACCGCCACGCTCAACACCGGCACCGGCTACACGGTGTCCGCGACCGCGGGCGCAGCGACGGTCGCGGTCGCCGATGACGACGACCCGGCACCGCCGCCGCCTGATCCCGAGGTGAGCGTCACCGCGGGCGCGAGTATCACAGAGGGCGGCGACGCTGTGTTCACCGTCACCGCCTCGCCGGCGCCGTCGGCTGCGCTGACGGTGAACGTGTCGGTCTCCCAGTCCGGCGACTACGGCGCCGCCACCGGCTCGCGCACCGTGACCATCCCCACGTCGGGCACAGCTGTGCTGACGGTGGCCACCACCGGCGACAGCGCAGACGAGGCCGACGGGTCGGTCACCACCACCATCAACACCGGCACCGGCTACACGGTGTCCGCGACCGCGGGATCGGCGTCTGTGGCGGTGGCCGACGACGACGACCCGCCCCCGCCGCCTTCGGTGAACGCGACCCCGTCTTTTTCGATCAGCGACGCATCGGGCGCCGAGGGCGGAACCCTGACGTTCACCGTGACGCTCAGCCCCTCCAGCAACCGCTACGCGTGGGTGCACTACTACGCGCGGCCCGCATTCGGGCCCGCGGCGTCGGCGACCTTCGCGGACTTCGCCCAAACATACGGAATGCTCACCTTCGAACCCGGCGACACAACCAAAACCATCACCGTGGCACTAATCGACGACAACACACCAGAGGCAAACGAGACATTCAAACTCGTCCTATACACCCCAGCCCAAGCAAAAATCACCGACGGCGAAGCAACCGGCACCATCACCGACAACGACTAACCGCCCGCACACGCAGCTCGGCCGGATATCTCCCATGATTTGGCATTGCTCCATCCTCTCAGGGACCAGAGCTCCACCGAACCCGGGGTGATTCATTGTTTTGTTTGCGCGTGTTGGGGTTGGTATTTTTTGGGCCATGGCATCAAAGCTTTCTGGGCATAGCTCCTCCTTATAGAGCATGTCTCCACGAAAAGGGGGGAACCTCAAACACCCCCCCCCCCCCCGGTTTCGTTCGGCTGGTCGGACGGAGCGCGTGAAGCGCGCTGTGGGGCGACGCGTCGCGGCTGTCGCGGTGCTGCTCGTCGCGGTCGTGGCTGTGACGCCGGCCGAGCGGGCCGAGGCGCAGAGTGTCCCGAACATTTGGTGGGGCATAACGGGTGATCTCGCAGCGGAGCCATCAGAAGTAACAACGTTATATTTCCAAGTCAACCAGAATCTCGCCGCAGCCCTGACCGTCAGCTACACCCTTGGCGGCACGGCGACTTGCGGGACGGACTACACCATCGCCGGCGCGGACTGCGCCCAAATGACCGGGACGTTCACTATGCCGGCGGGTACGGCGAGGTTCAGCGCCAATCCTATTTTCCCAGTTACGATCCTGGGCGACGCGGTCTCCGACACCGGCGAGACCATCATTCTGAGCATCAACGACGGCACCGGCTACAACCTGGGCTCAGGAACCACAGCAACGGTGACGATCGTCGAGAGCTCCGGCCAGGCCGCGTTTCGGATCGGCGGCCAGCCCTCGGTGAACGGCACCCTGACGGGGCATCGGGTCTGCGACGACCCCGAGGGCAACGGCGCGGTCAGCTACGAGTGGCAAAAAAGAGCTACACCCGCACGCTTTGGGTTTGCCGCGATCCCCGGCGCGACTTCCCAGAGCTACACCCTGCAGCAAGCGGACTCCGGCCATTACCTCCGGCTCCGTGTCCAGTACACCGACGGAAACGGCGTTACGCTGAACGCCTACACGCCGATCGTCGGCCCGATCGGGCCGGTCGCGGCGGGGAACACGGTGGGGTTCAGCCGCGGCGACTACAACGTGCGGGAGGGCGACCCGCTGCGGCCGACGCTGACCTTCGGCTCGCCCACGGCGGCGGAGCAGACCTTCGAGATCGTGTTCCAGACTTGCGACGCCGACCCGCGCAATGACATCAGCGTGGATCACGCCGCAGCTATTCCGTTTGTGGGCAGCTATAATGTCTCCGCCACGCATTCGGTGACGGTGCCGGCGGGCGTGACCAGCCACACTTTCAGCCTGCCCGTGCCGCTGGACGGCGAGATCGAGGACTACGAGACCTTTGTCATGGGTTTCGGCGCGATTCCGACGGGGATCACCATTGGCTCCCAGCAGGACGCCACGAACCAGGGACAATACGCCGTGGTGCAGATCGTGAACGTCAGCGTGGTGCCTGACAACTGGGCTCTCAAGCCCAGCGGCGTCGGCCCCGGCGAGCAGTTCCGGCTGTTGTTCAAGACCCACAATGAGCGCAACGCCACTGCCAGCACCATCTCCACCTACGACACGTTCGTGCGCAACCGGGTCGGCGGCGCGAGCACCGGCCACGCCGACATCCGCCAGTACTCGTCGACGTTCCGGGTGGTGGGCTCCACGCCGACGGTCGACGCGGCGTCGCACACCGCCACGGGCATCATGGTGGGCGGCGAGCCCAGCCACACGCCGTGGTCGACGCCGATCTACTGGCTGAACGGCCCCAAGATCGCGGATGACCACAACGACTTCTGGGACGGCACCTGGGACGACAACAGCCCGAGCGCGCATCGCCGGGCCAACGGCAACGCCTCCACCAACAACCGGGGCCCCAACACCGGCACCCGGACCGGCACCACCCATGCCACCGCCGGCACCAAAAAGCCCAGCAGGGCGCTGGGCAACAGCAGCAACCAAACGCGCTGGGGCGGCGGCACCGCGAACCAGAACCCCATCGACCAGGGCGACATCCCCCAGAGCATGAACAACGTCTACATCGGCCTGTCGGGCATCTTCGAGGTCGGAACGCCGTCTTTGTTGGGGTGGAAGCGTCCGCCGGAGACGGCGTCGGTGAGGTTCGGCGGCCATGACCGGGTGGTGAACGTGGTGCTGCCGGTGCCGCCGGGTGTGCACGGCAACGGTGTGCTGTTCACGATCTCCGATGGCACTGCTCGGGACAACTTGAAGGGTTCGTGCGGCCCCGAGAATGACTACGACAACCACGACAACCACGGCTACGTCGAGCACTGGCACTATCGCGACCTGCGGGCTGGCGGGTCGGTGTCGATTCCGATCAGGCTGTGCTCGCCGTCGGTGGGCAAGAACTTCAAGATCCACTGGGGCGACGCCTCCCCGAACAACGTTGAGTATCCCGAGACTAGTTATGACCCGGCTGCGCCGAACTGCAAAGCGGCTGAGCAGGTGATTCCCGCACGGCCGCACAGGGCCCCTCGAGTAGAGGGCCACAACAGGCACGGCGTACCCATTGTGGATCCGGGCGAGCCTGGCCGGCCGCGGCAGGTGAACACTGTCTCGTGGACGTGTTTCACCACGGTGACGGTGCTGGCGTCCTCCGGGGGCGACGACAGCCTGGACTCGGTGTCGGCGCAGGACGACGTGGTGCCCTGCGACGCAGCAGTTGCCATCGACAGGGCGCGGGCGGCGTTCGAGTGGCATCTGAGCCACGGCTCGAATGCTGCGTTGTTCTGGCGGATCCTGAACACGCTCGGCGCCGACGATCTGCCGGCGAAGCCGTCGGGGGTGACCGACGAGACGATCTCGGCTCAGGACGTGGAGGCCTTCAGCAGCGGCAAGGGCTGGGCCGGCTGGGCGCCCATCAACGACGCGATGCAGCGCTGCACCGCCGCCGACGACCCCGACCCGGTGACACCCGACCCCGACCCGGTGACGCCTGACCCCGAGGTCAGCGTTGCCGCGGGCGCGGGTGTCACGGAGGGCGGCGACGCGGTGTTCACGGTGGCTGCTGTTCCGGCGCCGTCGGCGGCTCTGGACGTGACGGTGGCGATCACCCAGACCGGCGATTTCGGTGTGTCGCCGGGCTCGCGGACCGTCACGATCCCTGTGTCTGGCAGCGCTGTGCTCACTGTGGCGACGGCGAACGACTCGGCCGACGAGGCGGACGGGTCGGTCACCGCGACGGTCGGCGCCGGTTCCGGCTACACCGTGTCGGCCACCAGCGGGTCAGCTTCTGTCGCGGTCTCAGACGACGACGACCCGCCGCCGGTTTGTGTGCCGAGTTTGCCGTCGGATGCGGTGACCGCAGCCGAGGTGACCGGCTGGCGCAACCAGTACTCCCATGCCGAGCACCAGCAGCGCTGGGACCGGGTGCTGGCCGCTTTGGGGGTGGACACCGGCGAGACCGCGATGACAGTCGCCGACGCGCAGACGATCAAGTCGCGGTTCGACAACTCCCGCTGGGACCGCACCGTGCGCACCCTCGAAGCCCTCGAACAGTGCGACGACCCGCCGCCTCCGCCTGCGGTGACGCCTGAGGTCAGCATCACCGCCGGCAGCGGGATCACAGAGGGCGGCGACGCGACCTTCACCGTCACCGCCGACCCCGCGCCGACGGCCGCTTTGACGGTGGACGTGACCGTTTCGCAGTCGGGTGACTTCGGCGTCGCGACAGGGTCGCAGTCGGTGACAGTCCCCATGTCGGGCAGCGTGACGCTGACCGTCGCCACGACCGGCGACAGCGCCGACGAACCAAACGGGTCGGTGACAGTCACGGTTGACGTCGGCAGCGGCTACACGGTGTCCCAGTCGGCGGGCACCGCGACTGTCGCGGTGGCCGACGACGACGACCCGGCACCGCCGCCGCCGGCTGATCCCGAGATCAGCATCACCGCCGGCAGCGGGATCACAGAGGGCGGCGACGCGACATTCACCGTCACCGCCGACCCCGCACCCGCAGCGCCGTTGACAGTTGACGTGACGGTTTCGCAGTCGGGCGATTTCGGCGTTTCGCCCGGCACGCGAACGGTCACCATCCCCACGACAGGCAGCACCACCCTCACCATCGCCACGACCAACGACACCACAGACGAAACCGACGGCACCGTCACCGCCACCGTGAGTGCCGGCCAGGGCTATACCGTGTCGGCCACCAGCGGGTCGGCGTCTGTGGCGGTGGCCGACGACGACGATCCGCCCCCGACGCCGGTGAACGCGACTCCGTCTTTTTCGATCAGCGACGCTTCGGGCGCCGAGGGCGGAACCCTGACGTTCACCGTGACGCTCAGCCCCTCCAGCAACCGCTACGCGTGGGTGCACTACTACGCGCGGCCCGCATTCGGGACCGCGGCGTCGGCGACCTTCGCGGACTTCGCCCAAACATACGGAATACTCACCTTCAAACCCGGCGACACAACCAAAACCATCACCGTGGCACTAGTCGACGACAACACACCAGAGGCAAACGAGACATTCAAACTCGTCCTATACACCCCAGCCCAAGCAAAAATCGCCGACAACGAAGCAACCGGCACCATCACCGACAACGACTAAAACACCGCATATCAAAGCAACCCACGAGGGCCGCTGGCATGGCATTGACGTTCCCCCTGCCACCCGGTCACCCCCTAATCGAGGTGACCGGCCAAAGGGGAAATACTCACCGGGGCACGCTCTATCTGGAGCGAATTGTCGATATCTGCTATTAGCATCATGGTGTGGCACTCCTCACATGGTCGGTAAGCGTGGACGAAGAACTCGCGTCGCGGGTTCGGGAGCATGTGGGCGACCAAGAACTCAGCGGTTTTGTCGCCCGCGCCGTTGAGCATGAACTCGAGAGAGAGCTGCTGGATGGCTATCTCCGGGAACTGGACGACAAGTACGGCCTTGTTCCCGAGAAGCTGGTTGAGCACTACGACGCTCTGTGGCCCTCCTGATCCTTGACAGCGAGGCGTTGTCTGCTCTCGCCCGTCCCCACCAAGACGAACTGCGCCATCAACGGGTCAGAAGCGCCCTGCGCACTGCCCACATCCGCAATCACCCTGTCAGGGTTCCATCTGTGGTGCTGGTCGAGCTATATCGGGGCCGGGGTGCCGATGAACCCGTTGACCTGGTTCTCGGACGCGGATTCATCCAAGTGGTCACTACCGGTGCTCGAATCGCACGCATCGCCGGGCACCTGTTGTCAGCAGTCGGATCGGGCAGCGAGATGGCCGTCGATGCCCTGGTCGTGGCCACAGCGATTCGCTTCGGCGGCGGCATCATCCTGACCCACGATGTGGAAGATCTGCGAAGCCTCGCCTCCGATCACGCCAACGTAACGGTGGCAGGGATATGAAACCGAGCCCGATCTCCGGGTGTGTCCCGCAGCTTGGCCCACAGTTCCTGCCTGACCACTAACAGGACTCCCGGGCTAATGGCCAGTGGACAGTGTTTTGCTGTTATGATGTAGCGTCATGCGTACTCAAGTCGCGCTGGAGGCCGAGCAGCATGCGCTGGTGAAGCAGAAGGCGGCATCGCTGGGGATCACCATGGCCGAGTACATCCGGCGCTTGGTTGACCAGGATCTAGCGGGCGGGAGAACCGGTGCCGATGTCTCGGCGATCATAGGCATCGGCTGCTCGGGCGGAAGCGACATCGCAGCTGAGGGCCAAGCGGCGGTCTCCGAGGCGGTCGCCGCGCTCCGCGACGCGCGGTGACCGTTTTCGTAGACACCTCGGCCTGGTACGCCGCGGCCGACGTTGACGACGCCGGGCACGAGCGGGCGGCGCGGCGGTTACAGGAGTTCGCGGGCGGCCTGCTCACCAGCGACCACGTCCTGGTGGAGACGTGGTTCTTGGCCGCGCGGCGCCTCGGGACCGAGACCGCCGAACAGCTTGTGAACGGGATCCGCATGGGCATCGCCCGCGTCGAGCCGGCGATTGTCGCCGACCTCGAGGTGGCGGCGCGCATCGGCGAGGACTTCGCCGATCAGGTTTTTTCGCTGGTGGACCGCACGAGCTGGTCGATCATGCAGCGGCTAGGCGTACACGAGGCGATCTCGCTCGATGCCGACTTCTCGGTCTTCCGCTTCGGCCGAGACAGGAAACAGGCTTTCACCGTGTACAGCTGAAACAACCGCTCAGATGCCACCAACCGCCCCTTCGACCATCCAACACGAAGTTGGTGTGCCATAACATCGCCGCAATGAGCGGTGATCGGGTGCCGGTGCTGGTGGGCGTGGCCCAGTATGTGGGAAGGGAAACCGATCCGACGGCCGCACCTGACCCGTTGACCATGATGGCCGACGTGGCCTCCCGGGCCGCCTATGACTCTGGCGTGGGCAATTCCCTGTTTGCCCACGTTGACGCCTTCTTTCACATCCCATCGGCCTACTGGACTCCGGCGAACGGCGCCGGGCTGGTAGCCGAGAGGCTGGGCATCGACCACCGAGCCCGGATCCAGAACACCGGAGGCGGTGGGGAGATGGGCATTTTGGCCGCCAACCACCTGGCTGCGGAGATCATGGCCGGGCGCACCGAGATGGCGGTGATGACCGGCGGTCAGGCATGGAAGACGGCCGAGCGGGCTGAGGCAGCCGGGGTGGAGCTGAACTGGCCCGTCGGGGGCGGCCCCGACGGCGCCCATGCAAGATTCGCCCCCACCACCAAGCCCATGGTGTCGGAACTAGAGGAGCGCCATCGCCTCACCCGCCCCATCCAAGCCTATCCCCTGTTCGAGAACGCACTGCGGGCCGCCCAGGGAATGTCACTGGCTGAGCACGCCCAGCGGCTGGGCCAGATGATGACCGAGTTCACCGCGGTGGCCGCCGCCAACCCCTACGCCTGGTTCCCCACCAAACGAAGCGCCAAGGAGCTGCAAACCCCCACCGCGGAAAACCGAATGATCGGCTTTCCCTACACCAAGTATCTGAACTCGGTGCTCAACACCGACCAGGCCGGAGCCTACGTGATGACCTCGGCGGCCAAGGCCCGCGAGCTGGGAATCCCCGAGGATCGCTGGGTGTACTGGTGGGGCGGGCACAACGCCTCCGAGCAGGCCTGGTTCGCCAGCACCCGCCCCAACTTCGCCGAGTGCCCGTCGATGAAGGATTCCTCTCTGGGCGCGCTGGGCCAGGCCGGCGTGGGCGTGGATGACATCGCCCTGTTCGACTTCTATTCCTGCTTCCCCATTGCGGTTCGGATGGCCTGCGCCATGCTGGGCATCGACGAGCTGGACTCCCGCCCGTTCACCGTCACCGGCGGCCTGCCCTACGCCGGCGGCCCAGGGTCGGCCTACAACATGAACTCGATAGCGGCCATGGTCGAGCAACTGCGCGAAGACGACAGCTCGATCGGGATGGTCACCGGCAACGGCTTCTTTATGACCAAGCATGCCGCCGCGGTGCTCTCGGCCCGACCCAAGCAGCGCGGCTGGGACCGGCCCGACGCCCCGCCCCCATCGGCATCCATGGCCACCGCCCCCGCAATTCCCGACGAGTCAGCCGAAGGTCGGGGCCGCATCGAGGCCTACACCGTCATGCACAATCGCGACGGCCAGCCAACCATGGGCTACGTCTGCGGACGCCTCAACGAAAACGGCGGCAATGGCCGGCGCTTTTTGGCCAACCTCCCCGAAGACCCCGACCTGCTCCACGACCTGCTGGCCTCCGAAGCCGTCGGCCGTAACGGCCAAGTGCACATCGACGACACCACCGGCCGCAGCATCTTCACCCCCGCTTAATCCATTCGCTCCATGGACTGAAGCCGAATTGTCACGCACTCAGGGCAGGGTGAGTTTGATCCCGCCGATGGCGGCATCGTCGGGGTCTCTCAGGGCGTTGGTGGCCTCCAGTTGGCCCTCGGTGGCGGCTCGGTCTTCCCAGGGCATGGCCGCGGTCCACCGCCATGCGAAGCCCATCACCCTCATCAGCGCCGACACTTCTGCTCCCTCAGAGGCCGAGGTGCTTCGCAGGCTGGCGATGTACTCGTTGCGGTAGACGCTGGGAATGACGATGCGGGCCGCCTCAACGGCCGACAGCTCGGCGTTCATCATCACGCGGGCCACTCTGCCGTTCCCTTCGGCGAAGGGATGGACCTCAGTTATGACCACCATGGCGAACAGCGCCCGGCGAAAGCCAGCCGGAACAGAGCAGGCCAGCTCCAGGCTCTTGTGCAGGGTGCCCTCAACGAGATTGGGGGCGACGAACTGGTACGCCCCAAACTGGTTGGGCGCCTTCTTCCACTGTCCCGGCCCCATCTCCGGGCGACCTCCGAGGATCATCTTGTGGCGATCACAGAGATAACCCATCAGACTCTGGGGGGATTCCGATACCGCCTTGCGCCCCACGGCGTCGACTACGCATCGGTAGGTACCCAATATGTCATGGCCGTCGGCGGAGCGGGATGCCGGTGGCTGCTGGGTCTCGATGATGTGGCGGGCCTCTTCCACCGTGAACACGGTGCCTTCGATGTAATTGGAGAAGTAGCTCTCGAAGAACGGCAGTTCTGTGTCGTACTGCCCAGCCGGCAGAAATTCCGCCACATCAGGGTCGGAATGCTCCGACAACCCGCTGGCCACTCGCTTGAACATCTCAACTCGCTGCTCATCCCAGCCCTTGCCGCCGACAACGGCTTGGAACAGCGCCCCGGAGTCGGGGCGCAGCGGCTCAGAGCCTGCTAGGCGTTGGAACAAGCCGTCGATCTCGTTCACCTGGGTGGAGGCGCCGATGGCCTCAGCCATCTCAACTGCTTCCTCCCGCAGTCGGGATATGCGCCCCTCGTCCCAAACCACGGCCTTGCCTGCCAGCCAGTCTTCCAGTTCCGCTGGCGACAACGTGCGGGCAACCCGGCCTCCTCTGCTCCGGGATGAAGCCAAGTTGTCCACCAGGATGCGGGCTGGCCGGGACATGCGCAGACCGTGCGGCCATGGCAGGTCGTCGGCAATTTCGTCGTTCATGTGGCTGGGACGAATCCGGACTTCCAACCCCGGCAGCTTCAAGGGTGTCCGACGCTCCTCACTGGCCACGTACAGAACTCCGTCAACCGCCTTGCCGCCCTCGGCCGCAGAGCGGTCCACAATGACCGCTCCAGGCAGCAACCGGCCCAGGATGTACCAGCGATTCTCTGCCACAATCTGAACCGGGTCGCTGACGAGGTCGGAGGTATACAGCCGGGGGGCCAAACGGCGGATGTGACCCTCGGCCACCGCCCGCCCCAGAGTCTGCGCCGAAGCCACTCCTTCTTCGTCGTCGAAGAAGGCAGTTCGCGGCCCTGTCGGCCAATAGGAAGCAGTTACCCGTGCCACTCGGCAATCCTAACTATCAGGTATAAGCTTATTCAAGATTTTTTTCCACGATAAGCCGCTAAGCAATATTTTTTCATAAATTAGCTGAAAACTATATGAAAGCTCATAGATAACCGGAGCCAACCCCGCCAAACCGCAGTCGCGCTATCGCCTACAACGCGATACAATGTAGGTATGAGTGTGATGTCGCTTCGCTTCCCCAGTGAGTCAATCCCCGATCGGCTACGAGAACACGCTCGCAGGCGTGACTCGTCAATGTCGTCTTTGGCAACCCGTTTCATCGAAGAAGGGCTCCGCATGGATGCACACCCCGCCATCTGCTTTCGTGACGGACCCGCTGGCAGGCGTCCAGTTCTCATCGGAGGGCCAGAGGTGGCCGATGTGGTGTCAGCCCTCACAGGTGGAGACGTGCCAGTCGAACAGCGCCGAGCCAGGGTTGCGGAGATGATGTGCCTTCACGAATCCCTTGTTGACGCCGCGATGGCGTACTACGCCGATCACACCTCGGAGATTGATAACGAGATTGCCGCTCAAGAGGAGGCCGCCGAACGGCATCAGGCGCTTTGGGAGCGCCAACAGACATTGCTCGCCCAGTGAGGCTGCTGCTCGACGAGATGCACAGCCCGACAGTCGCCCGGGTCTTGCAGGAAGCCGGTCACGATGTCCATGCGGTATCAAGCGATCCACTACTGCGAGGTATGGCTGATGAGAATCTCCTCCAATTCGCAGCTGAGACAAACCGAACCATTGTCACTGAGAACGTGCGCGACTTTGCCATATTGATCTCACGGTGGGCGACCCGCGACACCCACCACCCCAATGTGATCTTCACCGATCGAAACCGATTCAACCGTCGCAGTGTCGCCTACCCCACCAATGTCATCGCCGCCCTTGCCCACTTCCTGCAACATCCACCCATCGAGGGAACCAGCTGGGTGTGGTGGCTCCAGCCACCGCCTTAGTCAGTCGGTGGCGATGCCCACGGGGCAGGTGACTCCGGTGCCGCCTAGGCCGCAGTAGCCGTTGGGGACTTTGGCCAGGTACTGCTGGTGGTAGTCCTCGGCGTAGTAGAAGGGCGGGGCGGCGATGATCTCGGTGGTGATCTCTCCGTAGCCGGCATCGGCCAGCCGGGCGCCGAACATTTCCCGAGACGCCTCGGCAGCCACCTTCTGGTCGTCGTCAAAGTAGTAGATGCCCGACCGGTACTGGGTACCCACGTCGTTGCCCTGGCGCATTCCCTGGGTGGGATCGTGGTTCTCCCAGAACAGCGCCAGCATCTGTTCGTAGCTGGTGACCTCGGGATCGAACACGGCCAGCACCACTTCATTGTGGCCGGTGAGGCCGGAGCAGACCTCCTGATAGGAGGGGTTGGGGGTGAAACCCGCGCCGTAGCCCACGGCGGTGGTGAACACACCCGGCGCCTGCCAGAACACTCGCTCTGCTCCCCAGAAGCAGCCCATTCCCACCATGATCTTCTCCATGCCATCGGGGAACGGCGGCTTCAACGGATTGCCGTTCACGAAGTGGGCCTCCGGCACCGGCATCTCCTCTTCTCGCCCCGGCAGCGCATCGGCTGGGTCCACCATCATCGACTTCTTCATCCCGAACAAGGCCATGCCCCGAAGTGTAGAGGCTGCCGCAGGCAATCCCCTCCGGTTGCCGAACCGGCCTGCATGAAGACCCAACCAGTATGAACAAGCTGCTGAGGTCGTTTGGCTGCCTTGATACTGAATAGTCTTGCCGTCGCGTCTCAAACGAAGACATTCGACTACGGCGACTGGCTGATGGGGAGTACGGGGTGAAACGAGCAAAGAGGACAAAGCGTACGGCGGCAACCGCTGGGGTGGCTGTCGCCTTGTTGGCCGGGGTGCTGGCCTTTGGCGGGGCTGGAGCGGCCTCGGCCCAAGAGCCGGCGCTGATCAGCGAAGACGAGGTGACCACCCAAGAGGAACCAAGCTGCGAGATTGTCGATTTGGGAGCGCTGGGCAATGCTCCGGGCAGCTCGCTGGAAGCGAGCGGTCGCTGGAGCACCGAGGACTGCGATTCGCGTTTCCGCCTCGACAGCGATGCCCACACCTATCGGTTCGAGATTGCCGACACGGGACGAATAAGAGTCGACTTGAACTCCTCCGAAGGCGACTCCTACCTCTACCTGCTGGACGAGGACGGCAACCGGATTACCGAGAATGATGACGGCGGCGTGGGCGCCCTCGACGCTCGCATCGAGCGCGAGCTCCAGGCGGGCGTCTATCTGATAGAGGCCACCACCACCCCGGGCCGGGTGAGGGGAGCGGCTGGCTTCACGGTGGCGGTTACCCAGGTAGCCACCTGCGCCCCGCAGGCGTTGGGCGAGTTGACGCCCGATCAAGACATCGAGGTAACGGGCTTCTGGACCCCCGAATCCTGCCAGTCGATCTTCCTTACCGGACACCCGTCCAACTACTTCGTGTTCACCCTGCCCGAGGGCGCCCGGGTGCGGGTCGACCTGACTTCGGAGATCGGCGATACGGTGCTGATTGTGGCCCCCATCGTGGCCTTGCGTTCGGTGGTACCCGGCCAGGTCGCCCACAACGACGACGCCGGCGGGACTCGCAACTCCCGGGTCGAGCAGTACTTGCCAGCCGATGTCTACGGGATAGAGGCAACCACCTACCGGACCAGAGACCTTCAGGGTCCCCGGATCGACTTCACCCTCACCCTCACCATCGTGGAAGAAGAGGCCAGCCAGCGCAGCCCCTTGTTGAAAATCGAAGAAATCGACATCCCCACCGAGGTGGTGGCCGGTGACCCGCTGACCATCAACTACCGCATCGGCAACGCGGGCGGCGACGAATTCCCCGACCAGGAAAGCCACGCCATCTTGTACGCGATCGGACCCCGGGTGTTCGACCGCATCGGCCCTGTGCTCTCGAACCTCTGGCCCGCCGGCGCCTCGTACCACACCAACGAGGCAACGGCGAGCGCAACGAGCACGACGACGGAGCAGGTAGCCCCACACTCGGTGACATTCGACAGAACCGGCCCCACCTGGGTGTTCACCGCGGTAATTGCCCGCGACGGCAACGAGGACGAACTCGGATTCCACGGCCTCTGGCACGACCTGATGGTGCTGAGCAATCCAACCTACGGCCCGGTGCTGGTGGAAGTCGACGGCCAGGTCTATTCGGTCTCAGCGGAACTCGACGAAGACGTGGAAGGTGAGGATGAAGACGGGACGGTGGTCACCACGGTGTCCTCCGTGGACGACCCCGAAGCCGAAATCGACGCCGAGACTCAGGAGAAGGCCCAGTACGCCGCCGGGGTGCGCACGCAGCTGCTCGAGGGCATCTTCCACCGGCCGGCGATTGCGAATCTGCCGGAATCCGAATCACCCGCAGAAGTCGCGGTGGACAGCCCTTCGTCGAGCGCGGTACGCAATGTGGCCGCTGCTCAATATGCGGCAGTGGTCCAAGCTTCAGGACTGCCCGAGACGCTGGCCGGCGGCGAGGCAATCAGCCCGGTAGCCGTCGAGGATCTGGTGCTCGAGCTGGCCGACGGAGCGTCAGCAACCTACGCGCATCTGGCAGATTCTTGGCACGCGCTGTTGGAGCGGATTGACAGCGGCGAAGCCTTGACCTTCGAAGAGGCATCGGCCGTCCAGGCCCAGCTCGCCTACGCCGAACACGTCACCGCGCCAATGGCGTCGGCTGGTGAGATCGTGGCATCGGCACGAGCTGCTGAGCTGGGCTGGGACGATCCTGAAGTCCAGGCGATGCTGTCTGCCCAACCGATCTGCGACACCGGCGAAAGCCCGCTCAGCGAGCCGCTGGCGCTGGCCGGTATCGAAGACGCCGAGGCCCTGGGACAACTCGACGCCGAGATGAGGGCGGCTCTTTTGGCCTACATCGTGGCCATCGACAACGTGCTCTGCGCGGTTGAGAACGTGGATGCGGCCAATTCCCGGTTCCTCGAGCGACTCGGCCTCGACCAGAGCGAGCAGCTTTTAGCATTGATCGAACCCGAGACGCTTCCCGAGCCCGAGGAAGAGCCCGAGCCTGATCCGCCGATTGCCCTGCGTGTCATGGCCCGACTAGGCGAAGACGGTCGCATCGAGCATGGCGTGGAGCTGTCCAGCGGCTTCCAGATCCTGCCCGAGCGGCGCTACCTGCCCGCTGACACGCAATTCGGCACGTGGTACTCCACTTTGGATGTGGAGTTGGACGACACGTCGATCGGCCAGATCCGCGCCCGCCGCTTGGCCGACGGGCGGGTCCAACTGGGCTTCAGCGATTTCCGCGGCCACACCTACATCCCCGACATTGCCTACCTGCCCGCCGACCTCGACGAGGGCGTGTGGTACCGCAGCAGCCTCATCGAAGTCTCCAGGCCCCCCAAGCCAGATATGGAGGACGAATCCGCCGACGAAGACGGCTAGCGACCCCAGTGGGAACCCACTCGCGATGGGCGGTAGGCTCAGCGGCCTACCGCGGTATGAACCCATAGTCCATAGGGGGGAATTTGATGGCTGTCGCACCGGAGAAGATCCGCAACGTCGCGCTGGTGGGGTCGCAGGGATCGGGAAAGACCACGCTGGCTGAGGCGCTGCTGTACCGGGCCGGGGTTATCGACCGCACGGGCCGGGTGGAGGAAGGCACCACGGTTTGCGACTTCAGCCCCGAGGAGAAGGCCGCCACCCACAGCCAATCCCTGGCTCTGGCCAGCTTCGACTGGCACGGCCACAAGATCAACCTGATCGACACGCCGGGCGCTCCCGACTACGCCGGCGAGCTGCACGCCGCTCTCCAAGTGGCCGACCTTCTGGTGTTCGTGATCGACGCCTCCAGCGGGGTGGACCACCGGGCCACCGCCATCTGGCGCCAAGCAGCCGACGCGGGCCTGCCCCGCATCGTGTTCGTGAACAAGCTCGACCGGGAACACGCCAGCTTCGAGAACGTCCTCACCGAACTGCAAGACGCCTTCGGCACCGGAGTCGCCCCGCTGGAGCTGCCCATCGGCGCGGGTCCCAGCTTCCACGGCATCGCCGACCTGCTCACCGACAAGGCCTACATCTACGACAGCGGGGCTGCCGAAGAGACCCAGATTCCCGAGGAGATGGAGGATCAGGAAGCCGAGGTCCACGAGCAGCTCTTGGAAGGCATCGTGGTGGCCGACGACGACATGTTGGAGCAGTACCTCGACGGCAATGTCCCCAGCCCGGCCGAGCTTGAGGTGGTGCTCGGGCGGGGCGTGGCCGATGGATCGGTATTCCCCGTGGTGTGCGGCTCGGCTACCGGGCCGATTGCGGTAGATCGGTTGGCCAACTTCCTGGTGGAGATCGGCCCCGCGCCCACCTCTCGGGCCATGACCGTCACCATGAGCGACATCGACTCCGAGCCGGCCTGCGATCCCAGCGGCGACCAGCTCGCCTGCGTGTTCAAAACCATCAGCGACGACTACGTGGGCCAGATATCCCTATTCAGAGTGCTGTCGGGCACCATCAACCGGGACGACAACCTCACCAACTCCACTTCTGGCGACAGCGAGAGGCTGCGGGGTTTGGTCAGCCTGGTGGGAGGCTCGCAGCAGGACATAGACGGCATCTCCGCGGGAGACATCGGTGGGGTCACCAAGCTCCAGCAGACCCGTACCGGCGACACCCTCACCAACGCAGGGCGGGCCGTCGTCCAGATGGAGCCCTGGCCCGAGCCGGTGCTGGCCTACGGGCTGGTTCCCAAGACCCGGGCCGCCGAGGACAAGCTGGGCACCGGGCTGCGTCGGCTCACCGATGAAGACCCGTCACTGCACTTGGAGCGCAGCGAGGAAACCCATCAGACCCTGCTATGGGGGTTGGGCGAAGCCCATCTCCGGCTGGCCATTGCCCGCCTGGATCGCATGGGCATCGAGGTGGAGACCGAAGACCTGCGGGTCCCCTATCGCCAAACCGTCACCGGCAACGGGGACGCTGAGGGCAAGCACAAGAAGCAGTCCGGCGGGCACGGGCAGTTCGGGGTGGCCTATGTGCGCATTGAGCCCCTGCCCCGGGGCAGCGGCTTCGAGTTCGTGGACGCCATAACCGGGGGCTCGATTCCCCGGTCGTACATTCCCGCCGTGGAGGCCGGTATCCGCGATGCCATGGCCGACGGGGGCGATCTGGGATTCCCCATCGTGGACGTGAAGGCCACGCTGTACGACGGCAAGCACCACTCGGTGGACTCATCCGAGTTCAGCTTCAACATGGCCGGCAAGCTGGCGTTCAGCGCGGCCTTCGCCCAGGCCAACCCGGTGGTGCTGGAGCCCATGGCCCAGGTGGAGATCACCGTTGCCCCGGAGTATCAGGGCGACGTGATGGGCGACCTGTCGTCCCGCCGGGGCCAAGTGCAGGGCACCGACGCGGGACCGTGGGGCGAACAGGTGATCCACGCCATCGTCCCCGAGGCGGAGCTGGTGCGCTATGCCATCGAGCTGCGCTCGCTCACCGGCGGCCGGGCCCGGTTCAAGGCTGAGCGGGTGGCCTACGAGATCCTCAGTGGCGCCCTCCCCGAAGCAGCCACTGCCTGATTCAGTGGTCTATCGGTAGACTGGACAGATGCCCGAACCGGAGGAAGCCGAGGATCTGGCAACCGGGGAACCGACCAGGAAGCGGGCCAGTAACCGGGATAGTGAAGCCGAAGATCTGGAGTTCCAGTGGTCTGATCCGCGGGACTACGAGTCGCCCGATGGGGTGATGCAAAAGGTCACCGGCTCTGCGGGCGGCTCGGCCATCGGCGCGGCCATGGTGGCCTTGGGCGAGATTCTGGAGCCGGAGAAGGTTCGGGTAGAGATCCAGCAGGAAGACGACGAGCCCGAGCCTGATATGCCCTTCACCATCGACTTCGGCGACTTGCCCCCGCTGACTTAGCAGTTTCTAGCCCTGGCGACCTGCCCTCGCTGACCTAGCAGCCCCCAACGCGGGCGACCACCGGGCCGAGAAGGCCGACGCCGAGGCGATGACCGCCGCCAATAGGAAGATGGCGAAGAACCGCTCCGAGGAGTCACTCGGGCCCAACACGGTAATCATGATGGTGATGCCGGTGGCCGCTCCGATGTGGCCGATCATCTGCAACGATCCCGTGGCCACACCCAAGTCGGCATCGTCCACAGAGTTGGCCACCCCAGCCACCGCAGGGGTCCGGATGGCCCCTTGACCTACACCGGCCACGAACAACAGCACGATCACCCCGACCAGCGAGCCGACCAAAGCGAAAGCCCCGGTTGCGGCCAATGCTGCTGACATGGTCAGCGCGCCGACGATCATGATCGTCCTCCCGCCTATCCGCGACTCCACCCGTCCGGCGTACCACGCTCCCACGCTGAACCCCACCGGCCGGGCGATGAGCGCCGCCGATATCTGGCTCACCTCGGTGATCCCAAACGACCGCTCCAACATGAAGGGGGCCACCACCAGCGTGCCCATATACGCCATGTGGCCCAAGAATGTGACCAGGTTGGGGATCACGAACCCGCGCCGGGCCAGGAACTCCAATGGAAAGAGCGGGTCGGCGGTCTGGCGCTCGACGACGGCGAACACCGCAAGGGCCACTGGACTGACCGCCAATCCAGCCACCACGAGCGGGTGGCCCCAGCCCCATTCCGGGCCTCGATTGATGGCCATGAGCAGGCCGGTCACCGCCACACCCAAGCTGACCGCTCCGCCCACATCGAAGCGCACCTCGGGCTTTCGGGCAGTGTCGGGCAGCAGTGGGATGGCGGCCAAAAGCGCGATCAGCGAGGGCACTGCTTGGATGTAGAAGATGGCCCTCCAGCCGAAGGCGTCGACCATGAACCCGCCAAACGCCACTCCAATGGCCGGGGACATGGCAGTGACCGCCGACCAATAGCCCAAGGCCAACGCCCGCTCCCGACGGGCAAACACCGTCATGATGATGGCCATGGACGCGGGCAGCGTGGCCGCCCCTATCAGCGAACCGAGAGTGCGCATCGCCACCAGCGCGCCCACGTTCCACGCTACGGCAGTCAACACCGTGAACCCGGTGGCGAAGGCGTACCCCCACAGGTACAGCCGACGGTGGCCGTACAGATCGCCGAACTTGCCTGCGATCGGGGTGCCCACCGCCATGGCGATCAACGGCGCGGTCTGCACCCAGCTCACCGCGCTCTCCGACGTCTGGAGATCGTTGGCGATCTCGGGCAGCGACGCCGACAGCACGGTGATCGGGAAACTGGTGGAGGCGATCCCGGCCATGGTGAGCCCCAGCACCGCCCAGCGGTAGTGGGGCCAATCCTGAAACCGCCGCCGCCGGTCACTCCATTGCGACTTGGTGCTCACCCCCCGATGCCGGTCGGTTCGCGGTGGTTCGGTGCTCACCCCCCGGCGGCAGGGCCGGCATCGGGCCCGAGCTTGGCCCGCAGATCGTCTTCGACGGCCTTGATCAACTCCCCGGCGTGCTGGTCGCGCAACTCGGCCAATGTGGGCGCTCCGGCGGCCGCCTCGGCGTCCCACTCGTCGGCGAAACGGCCTGAGGTTATGTCCTCCACCAGTTCCTTCATGGTGGTGGCCACGTCCACATGGTCGAACCGACCCCGCCGCGAGAGCTGGCCGTACTGGCTGGCCGGGGAGTGGTGCTCGAGTTGGGCCACGAAGCCCTCCTCCCGCAACAGCCGGTAATTGCGCTCCACCTCCCCGGAGTAGAACAACTCGGTGGTGATGGCCTCCAGCGGGATGCCCAGCTCCAGCATCACCAGCACGAAGTTGGTGTTCACATGGGTCAGCACCGGCGACAGCAACTGCTCCACCGCCAGGTCGAGCACCGCCTCTTGGTGGGGCGTCATGGCGATAGCGCCCTGGCGGAGTCCGCCGATGCCCTTGGCCACCGCCAGCATTCGGGCCTCAGCGGTGCCGGTGGCGTCTCGGTGTACCCCCACCGCAGTGATGAACCCGACCCCTTCCTCGTAGCAGCGCCGCACCTCGGGGCCCAGCATCCGAGGGGCAACCATGGCGAGATCGCCGTCGGGAGTGAACCGGTCGAAGGCCAGGGTGTAGCCGCTGGCCACGATGGTAAGCGCTTCGGGCCGAGGGGCGAGGCCCAAACTGGGGATGGAATCGTCGGGAATCAGCACGCAGATGACATCGGCCGACGAGGCATCAGCAATGTCACCGGCGTCGAACCCGTCGGCGATGGCCTGCTCGCGGGTCTCGTCGGCTCGCACGTGAACCGACACCGGCAGCCCCGAATCGCGCAGATTGAGCGCCCACGGCCTTCCCTGGTTGCCGTAGCCCACCACAGCCACCTGCTGGTCGGCCAGGGCGGCGAGATCAGCATCTTTCTCGTAGAAGAAATCGGTCATCGCCCTACTCTCCCAAATCGGCGGTCGATCAGCCGAGGCGGGCCGCCGCCTTCACTGGACTTGTGCCAGTATTTGCTATGAGCGCTGCTGCGTCTTTGGTCGTTCCGTTGGAGGCTCGGACGGTCATCGATCCCGATGTTTGGGCCAACCCCTACCCGTTCTTTGAGCGGCTCCGCCAGGAGCATCCTGTGTGGCTGGTGCCGGGCCTCGATTTGGCCTTTGTGGCCACCCATGAACTCATTGCGGATGCCCTCCGCCGGATCGACGACTTCTCCAATCACCTCGACGTGCTGCTGATCACCGATGACGACGGCAAACCCGCGCTGTTCCGCACCGATCAATTCGGCGAGGGCACGACCACCCTGGCCACCGCCGACCCGCCTGAGCACACCGTTCACCGCAGCGTGGTGTTTCCCGAGCTGGTGGCCAAGCGCATGGAGGCCATGCGACCCGACATCGAGGCTTTCATCGACGAGCAGTTTGCGGCCGCCCGTTCCCAAGGGGATCGGGTGGAATGGGCCTACACCGTGGCCCATCCTGTGCCAGCTCGGGTTATCGGACGGCTGATTGGGCTGCCTGATGAAGACTGGCCCAATGTGATGAAGTGGGCCCTTCACGGCGGCCTGCTCCTAGCCGGTTTTATCACCCAGGAGTCCATAGCGGCCGTTACCGAAGAGACGATTGGGGCCGGCGGCTTTCTCTTCGAGAAGCTGATAGAAGCCGGCGAAGATCCGGGCGACGACCTGGTGGGAGTGTGCGCCAAGGCAGTGGCCAACGGCGACCTGGACGTGACCCATGCCATCGGCACCCTCACCGTGTTGCTGGGCGCGGGCGGCGAGTCCACCGCGTCGCTGATCGGCAATGCGGTGCGAATGCTGGCCGACGATCCTGAGCTACAAGAGCAGATTCGGAGCGACCACAGCCTCTTGGAGAACTTCATCGAGGAGGCCGTGCGGCTGGAGTCGCCGTTCCGGGGCCACTACCGCCAGGTCAAGCGCGACTGCGAACTGGGAGGCGTGAGTCTCAAGGCTGGCACCACCGCCTTCTTGCTGTGGTCGTCGGCCAATCGCGACCCGGCCGAGTACGACCGGCCCGACGAGGTGGTGTTGGACCGCCGCATTCCCCGCAGCCACTTGGCCTTCGGCCGGGGCATCCACCACTGCGTGGGCGCGCCGCTGGCCCGCTTGGAGACCCTCTGCTCTTTGGAGCGGCTGTTGCAAGAGAGCTCTTGGTTCTCCTTGGCCGACGACGACCCGCCCCGATGGGAGAAGAGCGTCTTCGTGCGCCGTCACGAACACCTGCCGCTGGACGTGACCTGGAACTAGCCCACCACACAGCCTGCGGCTCTAGGGTTGCTGGCCATGACTGATTTCTCTGGGCGAGCCGGCGGGGCGCTGGTCACTGGGGGCAGCGGCGGAATAGGCGCGGCCATTTGCGAGATGCTGGCCCAGCGGGGCAGCTCGGTGGCGTTCACTTACCGCTCGAATGCCGAGGCGGCCGAAACGGTTGCCGCTTCGGTGCGGGACGCCGGTGTTGAGGCCCACACGGGGAACCCCGCCCTAGAAGACCCGGAGGAGCTGCGGGCCTTTGCCGATGAGGCCGTCGATGTGCTCGGGGGATTGCACACGGTGATCAGTGCAGCCGGTCCCCACGTCCCCCAGATGTACCTGTCGCAAACCGACCCCGACTTGTTCGCCCGCCAGATCGACGCCGACGTGGTGGGAGCGTTCAACCTGACGGTAGCGGTGCTCCCCCACCTGAGAGCCAAGGGCGGCAGCATCGTGTACGTGACTACCGCAGCCACCACCGTGTTCCCCAAACGCGACGCCCTGTCGTCGATCCCCAAAGGCGCGGTGGAGTCGCTGATGCGGGCGGTGGCCGTAGAAGAGGGTCGATTCGGAGTGCGGGCCAACTGCGTGGGGCCGGGAATGCTGGAAGACGGCATGGCCGCTCGCCTGATGGCTGACGGCGATCTCGACGACCGGGCCCTGGAGGTAGCCCGCACCAACATTCCGCTCGGCCGATTCGGCAAGGCGGTGGACATCGCCGAGGCCGCCTGCTTTTTGGCCTCCGACGCCGCCAACTACATCAGCGGCCAAAAGCTCGACATCGACGGCGCCTTCACCATCTGATGCCTCGCGCCTAGTCCCACTCCTCCACCGTGACCCGGTGCATGAGGCGGCGCTCGGTGTAGTCGGGCACAGCGAAGTGCTGGACCGCCCGGTTGTCCCAGAAGGCGATGGAATCGGCAGCCCAGCGGAAGCGGCACTGGAACTCGGGAGAGCGCACGTGGTTCAACAAAAACCCCAGCAGCACATGGCTCTCCGCCTCGGTCACCCCCACCAGGCGGGTGGTGAAGTTGCTGTTCACAAACAGGGCCCGCCGCCCGGTCTCGGGGTGGACTCGCACCACCGGTCGGATCAGCTCCGGGTACTCGGCTTGCATCGGCTCCAAGTGCTCTTTCGCGAAACCCTCGTCGATCGCCCGGGTGAGGGTGTAGGTGAGGTCGTGGGCCGCTTCGAGGCCGTCGATCAGCGCCCGCATCGGCTCTGACAGCGACTCATAGGCCTTGTACATGTTGGCGAAACAGGTGTCGCCGCCCACCTCGGGCAACTCCACCGCTCGGAGGACAGAACCGAGCGGCGGGTTGGGCATGTAGGTGTTGTCGCTGTGCCAGCGTGCGGCCAGTCCGCCCACCGGGGCGATCTGATCGAGCACCGTGATTGCCGGATGGGTGTCCAGCTTGGGGCCGAACGGGGCCACGTTGATGGGGCCGAACCGCTGGGCAAAGGCCAGGTGCTGATCGGGGGTGATGGCCTGGTCGCGGAAGAACACCACGAGATGATCGAGCAATGCCTGGCGGACAGCGGCCACCGTGTCGTCGTCAAGCTCATCGCGCAGGTCCACCCCGTGGATCTCGGCCCCGATGTCAGAGGTAAGCGGACGGATGTCCAGGGTGGCCACCGGATTACTCGGCTTGCTCGGCGAAATCTCCGGCGTCTTTTCGGAGGGTGCGGATGGCATTGTCCAACGCGCCCAAGGTTTGAGCCGACAGGCCGGCCAGGCCGAACTCGATGTCGGCCAAAGCGTCGGCCGCCTTGGCCACCACCCGGCGTCCCTCGTCGGAAATCTCGGCCAGCACGGTGCGACGGTCATCGGCGTGGGGTACCCGTCGAACCAGCCCGTCGCGCTCAAGGCGGTCGATGGCGTTGGTGACGCTGGTGGGGTGGACCATCAGTCGATTACCCATCTTCCCCAGCGGAAGTGAGCCGCGCCGAGAGAAATGGAGCAGGGCCAGCGCCTCGAATCGGGAGAAGGTCAGGTCGAACGGGGCCAGGGCTTCATTGATCCGTCCGATCACCAGCTGGTTGGCCCGAGTGATCGACGTGGCCGCCGACATGGCGTCGATAGCCCGCCATTCGTTGGCTTCCCAGTTTCGCCGGGCCTCGCTGATGGGGTCGAAAGGCAGCATCCCACCGTCACTCTAGGTGACGACCGCTCGGCCCACCTTGGTCGGCGGGCGATCCATCCACCAGCCTCCCCAATGGTTACTCTGTAGCCGCTCGCCCCACCGTGAGGAGACCCCATGATCGTTGTCGCCGGATCCGTTTCCGTCCCTGCTGAGAACTCTGAGGCGTTAATGTCCGCCGCTGCCGACGTCTCTGCCGCGTCGCGCACCCTGGACGGCAACATCGACTACTGCATCTCGATGCAGTCGCCTGGCGTTTTTCGGTTCTTGGAGATATGGGATACCGAGGAAGCCATGATGGCTCAATTCGCCGCACCCCATTTCGGGGCGTTCCAAGCCGCAGTCAGCGAGTTGGGCATGGCCGGGATGGACGGGAAGAAATACGAAATCTCCTCAGTCGGCCCGCTGTTCGGATAGCGCAGCCCGACCCCGTGCCGCCCTCGCCCGGTGGCTACGCTGTGAGCGCTCATAACCACTTTGAGGAGAACCCATGATTGTCATTGCCGGCACCGGCTCACTTCCCCCCGAGAACACCGATGCGTTTATGGCGGCCGCCAATGAGATGGCCGCGGCGTCTCGAGCTGAAGACGGCAACATCGAGTATTGCTTCTCGGTAGAAGAGCCCGGAAAAATCCGCTTCTTCGAAATCTGGGAGAGCGAAGAGGCGTTGGGCCCCCACTTCACCGCCCCCCACATCGCGGCATTCGGGGCGGCCATCAACGAGTTGGGCATCACCGGGATGGACGGGAAGAAGTACGAAGTTTCCTCGGTCAGCCCGCTGTTCGGATAGCCGGTTCGCCCACCCGCCGCCTGCGGCGGGACGAAAGCGGGCAAACTGAACACGGTGGAGGACTATTTCCAGCAGTTGGTGCGCTCTTGGCGCAGCGTTACCTCCCGAACGGTGCGCGAGGCAGTGGCCGTGTTGTTGCTGTTGATTGTGGTGTTCGGCGCGGGCTTCTCCGCTCTCTCCACTTACGCCGATCTGGTGGTGTTCGAGGAAGATCGCTTTGCCGAGGAGCTCGCCGAGATCTTCGACGACGAAGACGTCCACAAGGTGGTGGCGGCGTCTTTCACTGCCACCGCAATAGAGATGGCCGACCTGCCGGTGACCCCCGCGGGCTCGGCCGGTGCCCAGCAGGTGATCCAGCAGGAGATCCCAGCGGTGGTGAGCGAGCTGCTCACCGAGGAGTCCAACGACGGCCTGCTGGATCGGGCGGTGCGCCAGGCCCATGGCGATGTGCTGGCCGTTGAGGGAGGCACCTTGGTGGCCAATCCGCCGATTCGGAGCGTCGAAGTGGACTTGGGGCCTATCTTCAATCAAGCGCTGGACGAGATCGTGGCCAACGAAGATCTGGCCTTTCTGGGCACCGTGACACCTCCGGCCGATGCCGGAGTAGTAACCGTTCTTCAACGGGCCCAGCCCGGCGATCGGTTCTGGGAATTCCTCGGCCAGCTCCAAGACCGGCGGTCCTCCACCATCACCCTGATCCTGCTGTGCGGCATCGGGGCGCTGTTGATAGCGCCGTCTCGCACTCGGGTGGTGTGGAGCATCGGCACCGGCATCGTGGCCATGGCCGGCATCTTGGGCGTGGGGATCTACGGCTCCCGGGCGCTGCTGGCCGTGCTTATTGACAACACCGACACCGTACGAGCCGCCCAATCGATCCACGAGGCCCTGCTGGACGACTTGGGGGGCCGGCTGATGGGCATGGCCCTAATCGGCGTGCTGATGATCGTGATCGGCGCCGTCGCCGGCTGGCTCTGGCGCCGCTTCGGTCCCACTCCCCCCGAGGAGAAGGCCTTGGCCGTGTCGGAGGCTGGCCCGGTGGTGTGACGACGAGCACCTACGACCCGCTGAACACCGCCTTGCCGGGGCCGTTTTCCAGGAAGCTGGCTACGCCGGTGTGGGCGTCTTCGGTGTCGAAGCAGGAGGCGAAGGCATCGACCTCTATTTCCAGGGCCTCATCGAGGGGCAGGAAGTAGCCGTCGAGGATTGCTTTTTTGGCCAAAGTGATCGCCGCGGGGCCGGAGGCGTAGCGGGCGGCCAGCTTCACCGCCTCGTCGTACACCTCTTCGTCGGGGTGGACGGCTGAGGCCAAACCGATGGCAACGGCTTCGTTGGATCGCACGTTTCGGCCGCTGTAGATCAACTCCTTGGCCAACGTGATACCCACTAGACGACTCAGACGCTGGGTGCCTCCCCCGCCGGGAACAAGCCCCAGCAGGATCTCTGGTTGGCCCAGCACTGCTCCTTCCCCTACGAGTCGGAACTCGGCCGCCATTGCCAGCTCGCATCCCCCGCCGAGGGCGTAGCCATTAATGGCGCAGATGGTGATTTGAGGCAGCTCCTCCAGCGCCCGGAAAGCGTCATTGATTCTCTGGCTCAGTTCCCGGCCTCCGTTGGCGTCCATTCCCGAGAACTCGTTGATGTCGGCACCGGCGGCGAACACCTTGGGTCCGCCCCATATCACCACCGCTCGGATGTCGGTGCGCCCGGCTAGCTCGTCGGCGGCCTGGTGCAACTCGGCCACTACCTGGGCATTCAGCGCATTGACCTTGGGGCGGTCCAGCCTCAGGGTGGCCACTCCTTCTGCCTCACCGGTTTCAATCCGCACGAATTCGCCCATGGCCACGCTCCTTGCTGTTCGGACCCGCCAACCGTATTCCCCCCACAACGCAGGTACTCAGTTGTCCTGAAATGGCACACTCGGGAGATGTGGGCCGAAACCATCAGGGCGTCGGGGAAGCGGTTTTCTGACCGTCCGGCCCTGGTGGCGGAGGAGGATTGGTCGGTCAGCTTTGCCCAGTTCGACCGCTTGACCGACGAGGTGGCCGTTGGTCTGGCTCGCCAGGGGGTGGGCCACGGCCAGGTGGTGGCTCTGCTGGTGCCGTCGTCGGTGGACTACATCGTGCTCTACGGAGCGCTGGCCAAACTAGGGGCCATCACCGCCGGGGTGAGCAGCCGCCTGCCCGCTCCTGAGCGCACCGTGCTGGTAAACAAGGTGGCCGGGGCCGACCGGGCCATCGCCACCGCGGCCATGGCCGACGGCATGGCCCTCGACATGGACGTGATCGAAGTCGCGCTGGCCGACGGGCCCGGGTCGGTGTGTGCTGATCTTCGGGTGCGAGACGAGTCCCCACCACTGCTGCCTCCTGACGGCGACCGGCCGGTGGCGGTGGTGTTCACCTCAGGGACTACCGGCGTGCCCAAGGGGGCCATGTTCACCGATCGGATCTTGGCCGACATCGCCATTGTGGACACCGGCAACGGCTGGGGGGAGGGCGGACCCATCACCTCCAACACCCAGATGGCCCACATCGGAGTGATGGGCAAGATCCCCGCTCAGTTCGCGGTGGGCACCACGCTTCATGTGATCGACAAGTGGAGTGCCACCGCGGTGCTTGACGCCGTGTCCCGCTACCGGATGCCAGCGATGGGCGGGGTGGCCCCCCAGATCGCCCTCATGCTTCGCCATCCCGACTTCGACGAGTACGACTTCTCTTCGGTGAAGCTGGTGGTCACCGGCGGTGCGCCTTCGCCCCCCAATGTGATCGAGGAGGCCCGCCAGCGGTTCGAGGCCGACTGGACCCAGCGGTACGCCTGCACCGAGGTAGGCGGAATAGGAACCTTCACCTGGATCGACGCTCCGATGGAGGAGATGCTCTACACCGTAGGGCGGCCCCGGCCCGGCATCAAGGTCGAAGTGCGCGATCCCGACAGCGATCAGGCCGTGCCAGCCGGAACAGTTGGCGAGGTCTGCTTCCAATCCCCCACCGTGATGGCGGGGTACTGGCGAAACCCAGAGGCCACCGCGGAGGCGCTAAGGGGCGGTTGGCTGTACACCGGTGACCAAGGCTGGATCGACGACACCGGCTGCCTGCGATTGGTAGGCCGCAGGGGGGAGGGCTTCCACCGAGGCGGCTATGTGGTATTCCCGGTGGAGGCCGAGAAGGTGCTGGCCTGGCACCCCAAGGTGGCCGGCGTGTGCGTGGTACCCCGGCCCGACGAGGTGATGGGCGCCGTCGGGGTAGCCGTGGTCATCCCAACCGATCCCAACGACCCGCCCACGCTGGAAGAGCTGCGATCCTTCGGCCAACAGCACATCGCCGACTACAAGCTCCCCGAACACCTCCGCCTCACCGACGCCTTCCCCCTAACCCCCATGTCCAAAATCGACCGCCAAGCCCTCGAAGCCCAAGAGGTCTAAAGCGGTTCCCTGGGCAAGCCCAAAACCCCTTCTCCAACGCCATTCTTCATCACTTCATCGGTGCCGCCACCGATGCGCATGGCGCAAGCACCGAGCAGCAGTTGCTTCCAGGCGTAGGTGCCCCACTCTCCCGTGTCGGCGCAGATGCGGGGGCCCAGTAAGCGGGCGATCATCGACGCGGCCCAGTTCACGTGCCGGGCGGTGGCGTACTTGGTGGCGGCTGGGGCCAGTGGGGGCTGCCGGTTGGTGTTCCATTCCACCAGCCGATACCCGATGTAGAGGCGGGCCAGATCCTGGCGCACCACCGGATCGTCGGCCAGTCCGAAATGCCGGGCCAGCTGCACAACCTTCTCGGGGGCGGCCAGCCCTACCAGCCCGATGCCGCCGTAGCCCGCCCCCCTTGAGCCGATCGAGGCCCGCTCCGATTGCAGCGAGGTGCGAAACACCGACCATCCGGCGTTGACGTCGCTTACCCGGAGGCGGTCGCTTATGCGGGCGTCGTCGAAGAAGACCTCGTTGAACTCCGATCCGCCGGTCATCTGCCGCAAAGGGCGCACGTCGGTCCCTGGGGTGTCCATCGGATAGATGAAGGCAGTGATGCCCTTGTGTTTGGGTGCGTCGGTGTCGGTGCGGGCTAGAAGCAACCCGATGTCGGAGAAATGGGCCCGGGAACTCCACACCTTTTGTCCATTGATCACCCATTCGCCGCCATCGGCGGTGGCCCGGGTGTTGAGGGAGGCTAAATCAGACCCGGCCCCCGGCTCGCTCAGCAGCTGGCAGGCCAAGATCTCCCCCTGGAACAACCGAGCCAGGTAACGCTCCTTCAGCCAGTCGGAGCCGTGGGCCAGGATTGTGGGGGCCACCACTCCCAGGGAACTGCCGAACATGGTCTGCGAAGGCACCCGAAAACTGGCCTCCAGATCGAGATAGGCCCGCTCGTACTCCGGACCGAGACCCCGTCCTCCGTACTCGGGCGGTCCGGTGATCCACCCAAGCCCCGCCTCCCACATCTTGGCCCGCCACTGCTGGGCGGCCCTGACCGCCGCTTCCTCCTCAGCCGGGCTCTTCTCCGCGTAGACGGTGATCTCATCGGAGCCCATTCCCCAGGTGAACTCGTCCCGCACAGCCCGCTCGGCATTGGCTTCCAGAAACGCCCGAGCCTCGGCGGCGAACTCTGCCAGGGCGGGCGTCACACCACGAGTTTGGCCGTTGCATTTGTCCTAAGAAAAGGCCAGGCTCCAGCGAAGAGTTCCACAATCAGCATCCTTGCCCCCCCCCAAGAATGAGATGTAGTTTAAGACCAGGCAATATGAAGCGGGAACCGGCTCCTATGAGCCAGCCAGGAGAGACTGGGGGTATGACATGCTGTCTTCGATGAATGCCATGCAGCGCGGAGGCGTTTACATCTTGTTCGGAGGGGTGGTATCCGCCGTTGGCAGGGCGCTCAAGCCGGGGGTTTTCGTTGACAGCGTGGACTGGAACAACGTAGACGGCATAGTGCAAGCCATGGCTGACAACGAGGTACTCACCCATACCTCAGCGGTCTTGTACGCCTTTGGCCTTATGTTCGTCCTCACCGGCCTCAATAGCATCAGGCACTTCGTGACCGATCAAGGCCTGGTGGGAGACATGGTTCGCGGCGGGACGCTGCTGGGCATGCTTTCCCTCTTTGTCATCGCCGTTCTAGAGGGATTCGACCACATGGCGGTCAGGGTGCTGGACGACGGCATCGGCGGAAGCAGCAGCATGGACATCGCAGTGTCTATGCAGTCGGCGAAACTCGGAATCGTATTGATTGCATTGCCCGTTCTCTACGCATCAATCGGGGTTGCCGGTCTTGGCGGCATACGCCTGCTGCCCGGAGGCCTCCACCGTATGGTGCAGAGCATCGCCTCGCTGGTGATGTTGGCAACCGCAGTGCTCCTGCTCATGGCCGGGTCATTGGATTCAAATGACTTCTGGAACGCCGTCCAGACCATCACCGCCATCGTGCTGGCACTCTGGATCATCGCACTGAGCCATGCGTCCCACAGCGGAAAGGTCTCTGCTTCGACCTCGTAGTCCTATAGCCACAAAGGCAGTGTCTCGCCAGTGACGGTCGCTTCCGGGTTCTTTTTCCCCGAGGCGCCCCGCTGGCGGGACGGCCAACTGTGGTTTTCGACTGGTCTCTGAGTCATTAGCATGTCTGATCGGCTAAGCAAGGCCCATGACAGCGCTGATCTCCATCAACCTCCGCACGTTCGCCGCCGCCGACCCGGGCCCGGGGGGCTGGCAGCCCGTACTGGATCTGGCCAAAGCGGCCGACGCCGCCGGGGTGGACAAAGTGGTGGTGAGCGATCACGTGGTGTTCGGCGAGAATCTGGAAGCCTACGGCCAAGCCGAGCTGGGGGGCATGGCCGGCGGTCGCCAGCCCACCGGCCCCGACGGCCATTGGCTGGAGCCCACCACCGTGCTCACGGCGCTGGGCGCCATCACCAGCAACCTCCGGCTGGGCAACAACATCTTGTTGGCCGCGCTACGCCGCCCGGTGATCCTGGCCAAGTCGCTGGCCACCCTCGACGTTCTCACCGGCGGCCGGGTGGACCTCGGCGTGGGCGTGGGATGGCAGGCCGAGGAGTATGAGGCCGCCGGCCTCGACTTCGCTAACCGGGGCCGCCAGCTCGACCACACCCTGGCGGTGTGCCAGGCCCTGTGGAGTTCCTGCCCGGCAGACTTCAGCGACGACCAGCTCGAGTTCTCCCGCATCTACATGCAACCCCAGCCGGTGCAGCCCGGCGGGGTGCCCATCTGGGTGAGCGGCACGGTTAACCCCCGGGCCATGCGCCGCCTGGCCCGGTTCGGCTCGGGATGGATCCCCTGGGGCGACGCCATGGCCGGCGACATGGAATCCCACATCGGCCAAATGCGCGAGGCGGTAGCCGGCTATGACCGCGACCCTTCGGGCCTCGGCGTAGTAGGCACCCTGCCAATCGTGCGCACCGACGACGGCGTGGACCTAGCCGCCACCATGGACAGCGTGCCCGCCCTGGTCGAAGCCGGAGTCACCGACTTCCGAGCCCACCTCCCCATCCCCTCCGACGCAGCCGAGGCCCACGACTACCTAGCCCAAGTAGTAGCCGCCTTCCGCCCCGCCGCCAGCCGCTAACGGGACGGAAACAACCTCCGCCCCCGGTAGCCTCCATTCGACTGCCTAAGGGCGGCTATCGCGGCATCCCGCCGCCCTCACTTCCCCCCACAAAGACGTAACCCCGGCCGTTTGCCGAAGCAGGGACGGTTCCGGGGTTTTCAGAAGCGAGGGTACCGGTTGATGTCCAACCCGTCAACGTTCGATCCCACAGTGATCTTGGATCGCTTGAGCTATGACCGCCTGCGGTCGTACCTAGAGGATTGCGACAACGACCTAAACCGAGCACTCGACCTCTACGCCTGGAACGCCCGGATCGCTGCCGCATTCCTAGAAGACCTCGGCCGCCTCGAAGTCATTTTGCGGAATCGATTTGATGAGGCTCTGACTGCGCTGGTCTCATCAGCTGGTCAAACGTCCTACTGGTTCGACCAGCCTGCCCTCTTTCCTGGTCTCCATGGTGAACGGGCACTAGACGATCTTGGGAAGGCGAAACTACGAGCCACGCAGAACGGCAGGTTGCCAACGACTCGAAGCCGGGTCATTGCTGAAATGAGTTTTGGGTTCTGGCGCTTCCTGTGTGCCGAGCGCTACCTCACGTCCTTGTGGAGTCCAGCCCTGGCTTCTCAGTTTCCGAACCACCCCACTCCCGACAACGCAATTCAAATTCGGGCTGATGTCGATTTTCGAATGGCACGACTTCACTTCCTGAGAAACCGAGTCGCTCACCACAAGCCGATCCACCGCCGAGCACTTGCTGACGAGGCAACGAGCATCCTCGAACTCAGCCAATGGATGTGCTCCGACACCCATGGTTGGATATCTGCCCTCTCCCGCATCCCTGCTGTATTGGCCTCCAGACCAGCCTGACAAACACTCAGGCTGCTCAACCCGAGAAAAGTCGTTGCCCCGCACTTGAGAGCCCTATACGATTATTGGTCTAGACCCCGGAACCGTCACTGCTTCGGCAAACGGCCGGGGTTACGCCTTTCTGGGACATTGCCATTGCAGCTCGTTACCCTGACGCCGTTCTGAACCAGGGGTCGCGGTCGATGAGTTTGCTGACTGTGGTTACGAGGATGAGGAGGGCAGCGGATAGGGCGGCGCCGGTCCAAAGGACGAGGCGGGTGTCGCCTATGGCTAGGAGGCCGGCGACGGCGGCGGGGCCGCCGACTTGGCCGATGCGGATGGCGGTGCCCCAGGCGGCCACCATCACAGCCCGGTGCTCATTGGGGGCCAGCGAGGCGGCTCGGCTTTGCAGCGGGACCACCACCATCTGATCAGCGGCACCGAGCACGAGCACCGGGGCGATGATCACTGCCAGCGAGGGCGATGCCGCCATCCCCGTCAGGCAGATGACGAAGCCGACGTAGCCGGCCCGCACGATGGCCGAAGTGGAGTAGCGGCCGGCGATTCGTCCCATGCTGAGCGCCACCAGTCCAGCCGACACTGCGGGCAGCGACTGAATCAACCCCCGAATCCCAGCCGACGCGCCAAACTCATTGTCGAGGTGGATGGGCATGGTGGTGATCCCGACGGCGAAGAAGATGAGGAATGTGAACGGGGCCACCAGCAACAGCACCCCCACTTCGGGCCGCATCAAATGGGGGCGGGCCTGGCGGAGTTGGTGGCGCAGCGGCTGAGGAGTGCGCCGCTCGTCAGGCGGCAGCAGGGTGGCCGCGAACAAGGCCAGAACGATGGTGGCGGCGTGCATGGCGAACGGCCCCCGCCAGCCGAACAGCTCGGTGAGCAGGCCGCCGGCCGCGGGCAGCGCCGCCACGCTCAAGTTCATGGCCAGCGCGTTCTGGCCGATGATCCGGGTGCGCTCCACCCCCTCGTAGTTGTCGCCGATGATGACCAGCGCCAGACTCAGGAATCCTGATGAGCCCAGCCCCTGGATGAACCGGAAGGTCAGCAGCATGGCCAGGTTGGTCGACGCCATGATCACCAACCCGGCCAACCCGAACAACAGCAAACAGGGCACGATGATGCGGCGGCGCCCATAGCGGTCGGCGGCCACCCCGATCACCGAGGCCATGAACAGGCCGGGGGCATGGGCAGTCATCAAGATGAACACCGAGGTCTGGTCGGAGATGTCGAACGCCTCGGCGATTTCAGGAATGGCGGGGGCAATGGAGGCGTTGGGCAGGATGACCGCGGCCCCGATCAACCACACCACTACGAGCTGCGACCGTCGAAGCCCCACGTCTCGACGGTATTGCCCCACCGCGTCGGATGGCATGATCTGAGCGTGGAGCGCCACCAGGAGCATTACCGGATCGACCGGGAGATCGACGCCTCCCCCGAGGCCGTGTTCGCCGCATTGCTGGCGCTGGTCGGGGGACCAGAAGATGCTCCCTCCTACGCCCGCTTGGGCGATCCGCCCCCGCACGGACCGGGTGCGCTGCTGGTGTTCAACCTCCAGGGCCACGAGCTGCTCGAGGAATGCGTGGAGCTGGTGGTACCTCAGAAGCGGCGCTACCGCATCGTGTCGGGGGCTCCAATAGACCGTTACGAGGCCCTCACCGAGGTGACCCCCAACGGCCACGGAACCCTGCTCACCTGGCAGGGATGGACCGAAGACCCTGATCCCGAAGCCGCCATCGCCTGGAATCAGTTGGCGCGCGAGTCCATCGGCCGGGCGGTGGAGATGGTGGCGACCCGGGCTGAAGAGCTGTGAGCTTCCGCCGAGTCGCGCTCCTATTGGCTGTGGCGCTGCTCGTTGCGGGCTGCACCACCAAGACCAAAGAGCTCCCCCAAGGGCCGCCCCGGGAGATCCGCATCATCAACAACGTGGAGGTGGCCGACGACGACCGCACTCTCACCGTCCGCTACTGGGGCACGGAGTGCGAGGAGTTCAGCGACTCCGAGGTTGACTACGGCATCACCCAGATCAAGATCACCGTCTACGCCCTGGTCATCACCGAGGAGTGCCAGCGCTCCGGCCTCCAGCAAACCGCTGACATTTCCCTCGACCAACCCCTGGACAACCGCATCATCATCGACGCCAACACCGACACCGTGGTCTGGGAGCCCTAACGGCCCTCCCTGGCGACTGCGGGACTATGGGGTGGGAGGGGGCAGCGGCCGCCAGCAATAGTCGGCAAATCAGCGACTTCGCGGGTGAACAGAGCGGGCGTGATGGCGCCGTGGACTTGTTGGGGACCTGGGAGGGCGGCAGCCACGCTCAGGGCGGCGTGCTGGCCGATGGCGGAGTCTAGGTAGTTGGTGACGACAACTTTGCGGCCTTGGTTGATCCAGCGGCGGGCGGCGGCGAAGGCCGTGCAGGGACCTCCTAGGGCCATGGGCTTGACCACCACGACGGGAATTGACTCGGGCAACTCGGCATCAACAGAGCCCAGGCTGTCGTCAACCGCTACGGGGACCGGGGACTGCTCGGCTACCAGAGCCAGGGCTTCTATTCCCGCCACTGGCTCTTCCACGTACTCGATATCAAATCGCTCCAAGCGGGACAGCGCAGCCACGGCTTGATCCACGGTCCATGCTCCGTTGGCGTCGAGCCGAAGGCGACAACTATCCCCGATGGAATCTCGCACGGCGGCTACCGCAGCTACGTCGACCTCGATATCTGACGCGCCCACTTTCAGCTTGGCCGTGCCATAGCCGTCAGTCACCGCGGCGACCGCATCTTCGGCATCGGCAACAAGGGCGTTGAGCTCCACTGCATCGGCCACTGGCCCCCCCTCGGAGAGCATCTCAGCCTGGGTTTGACCACTCTGCTGGGCTTCCATATCCAGCAAGGCCAACTCGACTGCGCCGTGGGCAAACCGCTCGGAGGGCAAGTTTCCAAGATCGGGATCAATCGCCCACTCCTCTAATGCCTCCCGTGTGGCCGACAGGTCAGCACCGGGCCATCCAGGCAGGGGCATGGCTTCTCCCCAGCCGTGTACGGCACCTTCGGAGATCCGAATCAGAATTCCATCTCTTTGGGTGATGGCTCCCCGGCTAGTCATCACCGGAAGGCGCAGCTTGAGTGAGACCTCGCTCAGCTCGACACGCATTGGATCACCGCTGCTGCGGTGGCGTCGGGGGCTTCTAGGTGAGCGGCATGGCCAGCATCAGGGATAGAGCAGACGGTTGCTCGGGGCATGACCGCAGCCATTTGGTGGGCGATGGCTGCGAACTTGGCGTCGTCTGAGCCCGCGATGACGACGCAGGGCATGGACAGCTCTGACAGGCGACAACCGATGGGGTCGACCGCTCCGGCCCCCATGCCCCGCAGACTGTGGGCCAGGCCTCGGGGGTTGCAGGCCAGCCGCTGGGCCCGCAGCTCAGCCTGCTGATCGGCTGGTAGTCGGGTTCGCTGGGTCGCGAACAGCGGTTGATCGGCCCAATGGTCGGCGAACCATTCGATGCCCTCTGATTCGATCCGGTCGGCTAGAGCCTCGTCGGCGGCGATGCGCTCGGCCCGCTCCGCGGAATCGTCGATGCCGGCTCGGGCCCCGATGAGGGCTAGCGCAACAACGCGGTCGGGATGGGCCAACGCCATGTGGAGCGCGAGCCGGCCACCCATCGAATAGCCCACCAGGGCGAACTGCTCTAGATGATCGGTGACCGAAACCACACCAGCTACTGCGGCAGCCATGGAGTAGTCGGCCGGATCGTCGGAGACTGGCCCCAATCCGTGGCCGGGAAGGTCCAGAGCCAGCACCGGATCGGGCAATCGGCTGGTGAGCGGGGCCATGGCCGTGGCCGAGCCGGTGAAGCCGTGCAGGACCACGGTGGGTTTCTGGCTCATTCGGCCAGATCAGCAAGCTGATTGCGCTGCTTGATGGCCGTCCCGTGGTCGATGGGGACTTCGATCAACGTCACCCCTGAGGCCTTCGTGACGGCCTCGACCAGGTCATCAGCCAGCCCGGTCCGGTGGTAGTTGACGCCCAGCCCCTCGGCCAGTCTGCCGAAACCGACTCCATGGGGCGTGTGGAACAGTTCTCCAAAGTGGACGTCGGAGCTGCCCTCGGCCAGCGGCAGCAGCGAGAAGATGCCGCCGCCGTCGTTGTTGGGCACCACCACGGTGAGGTCGGCGTCCGACAGGGACGCGGCCAACAACCCGCCGATGTCGTGCAGCAGCGCAACATCGCCGACCAACGCAGCCACCGGCTGGTCGAGGGCGAGGGCTGCCCCCAAAGCCGACGACACCACACCGTCGATGCCGTTGGCTCCCCGATTGACCAGCACGCGGCGGGGTAGAGCATCAGGAGGCCAGAAAGAGGTGACATCCCGAACCGGCATGCTGCTCGACGCGTAAACCGCCACCTCCGATGGGAGGGCTCTCAGCAGGGTGGCGGCCAGGAGCGGCTCCAGCAGGTCATCAGACCGCAAGACCGACTCCACCCGCTCCCAAGCATCATAAGCCGCTTCGGCCCACCCGACGGCCCAGGCATCATCAGCCGAGGCCATGAGAGGCGCCGTTGCACCCAGCAAGGCAACCGGATCGGAGGCCAGCGCAGTCGTCCATTTGAACGACGGGTCTTCCCACCGACGACGGGGATCGACCAACAGCCGATCCGCCGAGCCACTTGTATCCACAAGGTCGATTACCGCTCGATTGCTGGGCGGTCCCCCGATGCGGACCAGCACGTCGGGAACAAGACCAGCGCGGCGCAGCACCCACTCCGCTCCGTCTAAGACCAATGGCCCTCGGCCTCGGAGCTGGGAACCGGCATCGGCCACCACCGGCCATCCCGCCGCCTCGGCAAAGCCGACAATGGCTGCGGCACCGGCATCGTCCACGTCTAGCGCGCCGGCCACTATCAACCCCCGACGGCCTGCCATCCCTCGCAGGGCATCTACATCGGCCTCAACGAGTGGCCGAACCGACTCAATCGGTTGGCCCACGGTCGGCTCGAACCGGGGAACCGTGCCTTGGGGTTCCAGCGGCTTGCGAAATGGCCAATTCAGATGCACCGGCCCGGGGTTGGGGCCAGCACCAGCGGTGGTGGCCGCCCGCACTGCCAGTCGGGTGAAAAAGCCGGGATCGTCGAAGTCGCACGGGGTCTCGGCATACCAGCGGACGTGGTCGCCGTACAGCTTCACCTGGTCGATGGTCTGGCCTGCCCCGGCGTTACGCAACTCGGGCGGCCGGTCGGCGGTGCATACCACCAGGGGCACCCCGCTGTGGTGGGCCTCCACCACCGCTGGCAGGTAGTTGGCCGCCGCGGTGCCCGAGGTACACACCAGCGCCACCGGACGACCCGACGCCTTGGCCATGCCCAGGGCACAGAATCCGGCCACCCGCTCGTCGAGCTGCACGGTGACCCGCAGCCCCTCCTGGTTGCGAGCCGACACAGCCAAAGGAGTGGAACGGGACCCGGGCGAGACCACCACGTCGGTCACCCCACAGGCCGCCAGCTCGGCCCAAAACCGCCCGGTGGCCTGATAGGCGAGGTCGGTCATGTGACCACATCCAAAATCGCAGCCAACTTGATATCGGTCTCGACCAGTTCCTGCTCGGGGTCGGACCCGGCCACGATGCCCGCTCCTGCACACAGGCGCATCCCGCTGGGGCCGATCAACGCCGATCGCAAGGCCACATAGAACGAGCCGCACCCCCGGTGGTCGATCCACCCCACCGGACCGGCGTACCACCCCCGGTCAAGCCCCTCGTGCTCGGCGATCCACTGCTGGGCGAACGTGGTCGGCGTGCCCCCCACCGCCGGTGTGGGGTGGAGGGCACCCGCCAGCCGCAGCGCCATGCCGGGTTCAGGGGCGATCCGCCCGCTGACCGTTGTGGCCAGGTGGTGAATGCCAGGCAAAGTCCGAACTTCGGTATCGCCGGTTGGGTCTAGCGCCACTCCGGCTAGGGCTAGGCGGGTGCGGAGGTATTCCACCACATAGTGGTGCTCGGCCTGCTCTTTGGGATCGGTGGCCAGCCGCTCGGCGATTGCGGCGTCGTCGGCTGGTGTGACCCCTCGTGGAGCGGTGCCTGCCACTGCGTAGGTGGTCACCACATCACCGTTGAGTTCCGCCAACACCTCGGGGCTGGCGCCCACAAAGCACGACGGCCCCCGGCCGAAACCGAACACCGCACACGACTCGAAACGGCTCGACAGCCGAGCCAGCACCACCGCGGGGTCGATGCTGCCCACCGCCTCCACCTCTCGGGCCACCACCACCTTGGCCAGCTCCCCGGCATCGATGGCGTCGGCGGCTTGCTTCACCGCATCCCGATAGGTGGCCCGAGTTCCATCTTCAACCCGCAAGGCGTTGCCGACGTCTGTGTGGCCTGCCCCGTGTGCCGACCCCCGAACAATCCGTTCCGGTACCACCAATCGCCCGCTCGGGTATCGGTCCCACACCCCCGTTCCCGCCCGATCAGCAAAACCGAAGCCGGCAAAGGCGACCTCCCCCTCGGCCAGCAACTCGGCGGCGGCCGCCGCAGCGGCCTCAAACCGCCAACGACCATCTACTTCAACAGCCCGCGCCGCTCCCAACCCGGCTATGGCGTCGGCGCCCGGCGCCCGCCAATACACCCGGTCGTCGCCGGACCACGAGGCGAATTCCTCGAGAGGCGTCATTTCACCCGCTCCGCCAACCGGACTGCCGCTCTGCTGAGCAGGGTGCGGCGGAAGTGCTCGCCCACCAGAGCCACCACCTGGGGTACCAGCGCCTCCACCAGCGGAGTCAGATTCTCCAAGTCGCTGCTGGTCAATTCGTCGGTGCCCATGGCATCCAAGAACAGGTCCACCGCCTCATCCACCACCGCCTCCACGTTGCGGGCGTGGCGAACCGCCAGCGCGGCCAAGTCGGGAACACTCACCCCGACAGCGACGAGGGCGGCACCGGCTTGCAGCATCGTGACCGCATCCTCTTTGAACCGACCGTGGTGGTCGGGGATCAACAGCCCGGCATCGATGGCCAAGTCCACTTGCTCCGCGGCCAATCCCGATGCCTCGATCAACTCAGCCCGGCTGAGCCCCTCAGGTTCCACCCCCAAAGCGTAAACGCGTCTCGCCTTCAGTCCCCATTAGGGCCGCGGCCCGAACCCTCAGTTCGTGGCGATCAGGCCGACCGGAATCCAGCAGCGGCCAGTCCTCCTGTTCCACCACGAAGAATCGTTTGGGGATCTTGAAGTTGGCGATTTGGCCCCGGCATGCTTCCACCAGGTCGTCGGAGGTCTCTTCGGCCCCGTCGTGCAACTCCACGAATGCCACCACCGCCTCGCCCCACAGCGGATCGGGCACCCCAACCACGATGGCGAACTTCACCGCCTCCAGATTGTCCTCGCAAAAGATCTCCACCTCGCGCTCCGACACGTTCTCCCCGCCGGTCTTGATCATCAGCTTGTAGCGGCCCCGGAAGTACAGGTTTCCGGCCTCGTCCATGAAGCCGTAGTCGCCGGAGTGGAAGAACCCCTCGTCGTCGAAGGCCTCAGCGGTGGCCTCGGGCATCCCCACGTACTCGATGAACGTGCCCCAACCCCGAAAGCAGATCTCTCCCGGCTCTTCAGGGGCACAGCGCTGGCCGGTCTCGGGGTCTTTGATCACGAACTCCATGCCCGGCATGGGCCGGCCGTTGGCGTCGTAGCGCACCTTGGGATCGGTCTCGCACCGGGGGGTGATCGACCCCAGCCCGCCCGACTCCGTGGAGCCGTACACCTGAGCCACCGTCTCCCAGTTCCAATCGGCGAGCACGCTGCGCAGAAAGCTGCCGGTGGCCCCCACGTTGCACTTGCGCACCGAGCTGCGGTCCACCGTGTGGTACTCGGGGGCGTTGCGCATCATGGTGAGCTTGGTGTCGAACGCCCCCATCACGGTTATCTTCGACCGCTCCATCTCCCGCAGCACCTTGCCGGTCTCGTACACCCCCACCAGACACGAGGTCATGCCCACCAAATGGGGCATGGTCAGGTTCCACACGATGCCCCCGGTGTGAAACACCGGGTTGGAGGCCACAAACCGGTCTTCGGGCACCAACCCCAGAGCGTGCTGCAATCCGGTGGCCGCCCCCACCATGCCCCGGTGGGCAATCAGCGCCGGCTTGGGAGCGGCGGTGGAGCCCGACGTGAAAATGATGTAGGCCGGGTCGTCCCCTCCCACCCGGCTGGCCGGCTCCAGCTCGACACCTCCATCAGTGCCGTACACCCGATCTCGCTCCACCGACGGGGCCACCCACCCGTCGTCGTCCAGCGGCAGCACCACCGTCTCGGCGATGGAGCCGAACTCGGCCGCCGGCGAAAGTCGGGCCGCCATGTCCACATCGCGGAACCGGTCCACCGTAATCAGCAACTCGGGCTGCGCCAGAGTGAACAGGTGCTCCAACTCAGCGGCCATATACGACGTGTTGATGGGCACCCCGATGGCGCCCAGCCGGGCCAACCCATAGTGCAGCACTGCCCAGTCGGGATTGGGATGGAACAGAAACGCCACCCGGCTGCCATGGCCCACTCCCATCTCGGCCAGGGCGGCGGCGGCCCGCAGAGACCGGCTGGCCAGATCCCGATAGGTGATGTGGGTGTCCCCCGTGATGAAGGCATCGTTGTCGGGCACCCGCTGGGCCGTGCGCCACAGCATCTCCCAGGTGGACAGCTGAGTGTTGGCGATCAGATCGGCAGCCAGAGCGGCGTCGTAGTCGGCCTGAGCAGAGGCCTCCATAGGTGTCGCCATCGGTGGGCACGTTATCCTCTCGCCTCATGCATGGAGGACTGCGGTTCGGCTTGTTCCAAGCGCCCTTCCACGCCCACTGGAGGAATCCGACGCTGCAACTCCAGCGGGACTTGGACCTGTGCGAGTGGCTCGACCACCTGGGTTTCGACGAGTACTGGTTCGGCGAGCACCACTCCGGCGGCTGGGAGATCATCACCTCACCCGACCTGATGATCGCCGCGGCCTCCCAGCGGACCAGCCGCATCAAGCTGGGCACCGGCGTGGTGTCGGTGCCCTACCACACCCCCTTCCAAGTGGCCGAGCGCATGGTGCTGCTCGACCACCTCACCAAGGGACGGGTGATGTTCGGGGTTGGCCCCGGCGCCCTGCCGTCGGACGCCTACATGATGGGCATGGACCCCAAAGAGACCCGGCCCCGGATGGAACAGGCCCTGGAGGCCATCTGCCATCTGCTGCGCTCCGACGATCCCCTCACTATGGAGACCCACTGGTTCAAGCTCCGCGAGGCCCGCTTGCAGCTCTCCCCGTACTCCGATCCGCTGTTCGACATCTGCATGGCCACCACGGTTTCGCCCAACGGCCCCCGCAGCGCCGGTCAATTCGGCGGGGCGGTGCTGTCGATGAGCGCCACCACCGATGCCGGTTTCGAAGCCCTGGGCAGCCACTGGGACGTGTGGAACATGAAGGCCCAAGAGCACGGTCACACCGCCGACCGCTCCAAGTGGCGGATCGTGGCACCAGTCCACATTGCGGAGACCACCGAGCAAGCCTTCAAGGACGTCGAGCACGGCATCGAGCCGTGGGTGCGCTATTTCCGGGAGGTGGTAGCCCTGCCGGGCGCCCCCGACACCGACGACCGGGACGAGTTTGTCCGAGCCATGGTGGACGGCGGCTTCGCGGTCATCGGCACGCCCGATGACGCCGCCGCTTTGGTCGACAGGCTGTGGGAGCAGTCGGGCGGGTTCGGCGCGCTGTTGGTGTTCGGCAACGACTGGGCCAACCCGCAAGCCACGAAGCGCTCCTTCGAGCTGTTGATCGAGGAAGTGGCCCCCCGCTATCAGGGGTCGATCCGGCGGCGCACCAGTTCACATGCCTGGACCGCGGCAAACCGGGAGGAATTCCTGGGCCGGGCCGCGGCGGCCGGCCAAGAAGCCCGGGAGCGCCACGAGGCCGAGATGGCCGCCAAACAGGAGCAGCAGTAGGCCGAGAAACAGCGCCCTCCGCACTGGAGGGCGGCTAGGTCACAGGGCCTGCTCGATCCAACTGGTGTCGCCCGCCTCCCAGGCATCCAGGTGCTGGGCCAGGTTCTCGGTGTTGAGGGGGATCTGGCTGAACGCGGGCCACGACCGCATCTTGCCCTCCACGGTCAGCGCCAGTCCCCGGGGCACCACCGCCGATTCCACGAAGATCCAGTAGATGATGCAGTAGTGGACCCATTTGGGGTCGGGCTCGGTGCCGGTGGCCTCGGCGTACAGTGCAGCCAGCTCGTCCCAGGTGATCAGCATGCCCATCAACTCGGGTTGGCGACGGCGGGACAGCGGGTGACAGAAGAAGCCCAAGTCCAGTAGCGGAGGCCCCACCGCAGCCCGCTCCCAGTCGAGCACCGCCACCAGCTCATCCCCTCGGAAGGCCAGATTGCCGATGCGGTAGTCGCCGTGGCTGAGGACCGGTGGGGCATCGGGCATCTCGGCGGCGTGGTCGAGCAGGAACCGGGCGGCGTCTCGCAGGATGGGTAGGGGTGAGAACGTCGGGTACACGTCGCGCTCCACATTGCCCATCCACCGGTTGATGAGTCCGGCCATCAGCTCGGCGCCAGCGACCCCCGGAGGGCCGGTCACCAGTTCCGGCAGCCCGGCCGCCGCCCAGTCGAGGCAATGGAGCTTGCCCATGACGTCGACGATCTGCTCGGCGGTCCGGCGGCGGCCGGCCTCGGTTTGCCAGACGGGCCAGTCGTCTAGCTGGGCGAGGTGGGGGAAGTCGGCGTCCACATGGGCCATGGCGAAGAACGGCTGCCCGATCAGCTCGGGGTCGTCGCACGCCCCCCGCAACTCGGGCACCGGGATGCCCGCCGAGGCGGCGGCTTGATGCACGGCTACCTCTTTGTGCACGTCGTAGGGGTCGATGGTGCCGTAGGAGGGCGCCCGCTTGACCACCACCCGCTCGCCGTCATCGAGGTCCACAGTGAACACGTCCCAGGAGAGCCCGCCGGTGCGAGCCTCCACCCCGAGCACCCCGCGGCCGAACCAGTCGGCCAGGGCGGCGGTTTGCTCGGGGGTGAGCGCGGTCACTGGCGGGTGACGAATTCGATCAGAACGCCGTCGGGGTCACGCACTGCGAACGCCCGGATCGACGACCGGCCCACCTTCAGGGTCCCCGGCGGGCCCAGTATGTCGACTCCCGCGGCCGACAGGCGCTCATAGAACCCGTCCACATCGTCCACCCCCACCGCGATGCGGGGGATGCCGATGCTCTTCCAGGTGAGTGGCCGCCCCGGATCGGGAGTGGTCCACTCCAACAGGTCGATGTAGGGCCCGCGCAGGTTGTCGCCGAGGGCCAAGAAGGCAGCCCGGTGGCCGGTGTCGCCGGTCTCCCCTTGGCTCTCCATGAACTCGCTGCGGTCCTTGGCCGACTCGTCCACCACCACCCCGCCGAGCAGGTCCCGATAGAACTCCAGAGAGCGGTCGAGATCGCTCACGCAGATGTTGACGTGGATGAGGTGGTCCATGCGCATGACCCCACAGGGTAACGGCTCTGGTCATTGCCGCTTCGAGGTGGGTTATCGTCGGAGCGCTATGAGCTTCGCCTCGCTCCTGCTGGAGCCCGAGCTGGCAGCAGGACCCGACACTCCTGGTGTGATCGTCGCCCGCCCCGAAGGAGACGAGATCACCAGCTATTTCGACCTGGTGGACGCGGCCCAGCGGATGGCCGCCACCCTGGGCGACGCCGGAGTGGAACCTCGCACCCCGGTGGCCTGTTTGCTGCCTCCCAGCGCCGATGTGGTGGCCGCCTTCTTCGGCACTTGGGCAGCCGACGGGGTGTATGTGCCGGTGAACCCCCGACTGTCCGATAGCGAGATCGCCTACATCCTCGACGACGTGAACCCTGCCGCGGTGATCGGTCTGCCCGACCAGCTCGCCCGGGTGACGGCCCCAATCACCTGCATCGCAGCCGACGGCAAGCTGGGTTGGTCAGTGGCCCAGCGCCGGGACACCGGATCGGCCTCCCACGATCCGGGCATCGCCATTGTGTCGTTCACCTCGGGCACCACCGGTCGGCCCAAGCCCATCGAACTTCAGTCCAGCGCGGTGATCCGTCTCATGGACACCATCATCACCACAGTGCGCAAAGGCAGGCAGCTCACTGAGCGCCCGGAGATGCCCCACGTCATCCCGGTGTCCACCTCGCTGTGGGCCGGGATCTACAACGTGATCTTCGCGGTCCGCACCGGCAGCCCCGCGCTGCTCATGCCCCGGTTCGACGCCCTGGAGTACGCCCGTCTGGTGGGCCAATACCAGATCGCCTCCACGGTGATTCCCCCGGCCGCCATCACCATGCTGAACGACGAGCCCGGCATCGAGAGCCTCGATCCGCTAAAAATCGTCCGCTCTATTACCGCTCCGCTGTCGCCGTTGCAGGCCCGCCGCTTCTACCAGCGGTTCGGGGTCATGGTGCTCAACGGGTACGGCCAGACCGAGGTCGGCGGAGAAATAGTCGGCTGGACCGCCCGAGACTTCCGGGAGCACCCCGAGAAGCTAGGGGCCGTGGGGCGGCCCTACCAGGGGGTTGAGATTCAGTTTTCAAGGAGCGATGCCGACATCTCCGACACCGAGACCGACGACACCAATCACCGTATCGACGACAGTGACAACGAAGGCCGGGAGCAATCCGGCGTGCTGTGGGTGCGCACGGCCTACACAGCGTCCTTGGACCCGAAGGGGCGGCTGGGCGACCGGCTCGACGGCGAGGGTTTTTTCCGCACCGGCGACATCGCCCGCCTCGACGAAGACGGATTCCTGTGGATCGAGGGCAGGGAGTCGGACATGATCAACCGGGGCGGGCTGAAGGTGTTCCCCGCCGAAGTGGAGGAGGTGCTGCTGCTGTCGGAGTCGGTGTCCGACGTTGCCGTGGTGGGAGTGCCCGACCACCGGTTGGGAGAGGTGCCCTATGCCTTCGTGGTACCCGTCGAAGCCGGCACCGCGCCCGATCCCGGCGACCTGGAGGAGTTGTGCCGCCAGCACTTAGCCCCCTACAAGGTGCCGGTGGCCTTCGAGACCCTCGAAGCATTGCCCCGCAGCGAGGTGGGCAAGGTGCTGCGCCGAGTGCTGGTCGATCGGGCCACCGCTACCTGAGCCAACCCATGAGCGCGTTCGACCTGCTGCCCATCGATCGAGACACCGCCGTCGACGAGGCCGAGAAGATCGTGGACGAGTGGGTGGCCCAAACGGTGCCTGCCGTATGGCAAGAGGCGGCCCGCACCGGCGGCCGAGCCGCCCTGCACAAGATCCGCACGCCGGCCGATTACGACGCCTGGTATCCGCAGTTCGCCCACAGCGGTCTGGTGGCCCCCACCTGGCCCCGCCAATTCGGCGGCCTCGGGGTGGGCAATCGGGTGTCGCGGGCCATTGAGACCCGACTGGCCCCTTACAACCTGGTGCGCCGCAACCAGCTGGGCCTCACCCTGGCCGGCCCCACCATCTTGACCTTCGGCACCGACGAGCAGAAGGCCCGGCTCATCCCGCCCATCGTCACCGCCGAGCAGATCTGGTGCCAGTTCTTCAGCGAACCCGGCGCCGGGTCCGATCTGGCCTCGCTGGCCACCCGGGCGGTGCGCGACGGCGACGAGTGGGTGCTCACCGGCCAGAAGGTGTGGTCCACCCAGGCAATGGTCGCCGACTACGCCATCTGCCTGGCCCGCACCGACCCTGACGCTCAAAAGAGGGCTGGCATCACCTACTTCCTGTTGAACATGCGCCAGCCCGGCCTCGACGTGCGCCCGCTGCGCACCATCAGCGGTGAGGAGGACTTCGCCGAGACGTTCATCGACGGTGCCCGGGTGCCCGACCGCGACGTGCTGGGCGAGGTCAACGACGGATGGCGGCTGGCCAACGCCACGTTGAGCGGTGAGCGGCTGGCGGTGTCGGGGCCGGGGTCGGGCGGCCAGAGCCGGATCGGCTCGGGAACCGAGCGCCTCATCGAGCGGGCCAAGGAGTCGGGCCAGTGGAGAGACCGGGTGGTGCGCCAGCGGCTCATGCGGCTGTGGACCGACGAGCAGATCGTGCGCTGGACCAACGCCCGGGTACGCGACACCTTGCGAGCGGGTCGTCCGCCGGGACCGGAGGCGTCGGTGGGCAAGCTCATGTACAGCCAGCTCAACCAGCGGGTGCAGACCACCGGGGTCGATCTTCTGGGATCTCCAGCCATGGCCTGGGAAGAGGGCCACATCGCCGACTACGTGGTGCTCAACTTCTTGCACAGCCGAGCCGAGACCATCGCCGGGGGCACCACAGAGGTGCAGCGCAACATCGTGGGGGAACGGGCCTTGGGCCTGCCCCGCGAACCCGACCCCTACAAGGGCCTCGCCTGGAAAGATGTGCCCCGATGACCGGAGCGAGCCGTGTTCTATGAGGTGATGGGAGCGCTGTTGAAGGCGGCGGCTGAGCCGGTGGCCACCCAAAACGCCCAAGGCGATGATGTCGACCGGTTCCGTGCCCAGCGCGTGGCCCAGATGCTGGAGCGCATCGGCGGTGCCTGGCCTTACCTGCTCGATGCCCTCTGCCAAGAGAACAAAATCCTGGCCGGTGCCCTGGCGGTCGACGGCGAAGACGGCGACCCCCTAGCCGAGAACCGCCGTCTATTGGAGCTGGCCGAGCAAACCATGGCTACCACCGACAACGCCGATACCCGCCGCAGCCTGCGGGCCGCCCTGGCCGAAGCCGCCCACTTGCAGCGGACCGCCCTGCGGGCCGGTCGCCAGGCCCGCTGAACACCTTTCCTCTGGTTCCCCCTCAGATCAGAGGGGTACCCTCGTAACATGACCGCGCTCGACTACCAGTTGGTGGACGCCGACAACCACTGTTTCGAGCCCCGGGACTCCTTCACCCGCTATATCGAGCCAGCTTTCCGAGATCAGGCCGTACACCAGCAAATCCGCGACGACGGCAAAGAGTGGATCATGATCGGCGAGCAGCCGCTCACCTTCCTGCCCGGCCACGATCTGTACGACAACGTGGGCAAGCCCGGCTCGCTCAAAGAGAAGCTGCGCCGCATGAAGAAGACCGGGGAGGCCGAGGAGTTCTCCATCTTCGAGCCGGTACGCCCCGAGTACCTGGACCGCGACTTGCGCCTCGACGTCATGGACGCCCAGAACGTGGAGGCCTGCCTGATGTTCCCGTCGGTGGGGGTCACCGTGGAGCACTTCATGGCCACCCCCGAGCAGTGCTACGCCAATTTCCACGCCTTCAACCGCTGGCTGCAAGACGACTGGGGATTCGCCTATCAGAACCGCATCTACGCCCCGCCCATGCTGTCGTTATGGGATCTCGACGCCGCGGTGGCCGAGCTGGAGTGGGTGCTGAGCGAGGGGGCCAAGGTGATCGCCCTGCGCCCCGGCCCCCAGTACGGCCGCTCGCCCTCCGACCCGTATTTCGACCCGTTCTGGGCCCGGCTGAACGAGGCCGGCGGCTCGGTGGCCTTCCACCTCACCGAGTCGGGCTACAACGAGATGGTCTCCCCCTACTGGGGGTATGAGCCCAACCCGTCGAACTTCACCATGTCAGCCTGGCAGTGGACCAACTGCTACGGCGACCGCCCCATCATGGAGACGCTGTCGGCGCTGGTGTTCGAGAACTTCTTCGGCCGGTTCCCCAACATCACCGCGGTATCAGTGGAGAACGGCGCCGAATGGGCTCCTTACCTGGTGCGGCTCATGAACAAGATGCGGGGCATGGGCCGCAACGGCCCGTGGATCGGCGGCCGCCTCCCGGCCCGTCCCCCCGAGATCTTCGCCCAGCACGTGCTGGTCACCCCCTACCCCGAAGACGACGTGGCCGCCATCGTGCGGGACATGGGCGCCGACTCCATCGTGCTCGGCTCCGACTGGCCCCACGCCGAGGGCCTCCCCCAGCCCGCCGACTTCCTCCACCAGCTGGAAACTCTCCCCGCCGAAGACCAGCGCAAGATCATGCGCGACAACGGCCTCCGTTTGGTGGGCTGAGGCTCGATTCCTGGCGAGGCCGCAGGCGGCCCCGGTCTCAGGAGTCCTTGGGCGTCGGGGTGTAGTTCTCGAGTTCGGGGATGATCTCTTTGCCCAGGAGCTCGATGGTGCGCATGATCGACTCGTGGGAGTGGTAGCCGAACTGCACGTAGCAAATGAGCTGGTCAACGCCGATGTCGGCGTAGTGCTTCATCTTCTCGTAGCAGGTGTCCACATCGCCCACCACGATCATGTCGGCCTCGTCGAAGTGGTGGATGAGATCGTCGATCCCCTCCTCCATGAGCGGCTTGAGCAGCGGGAAGGTGGCATCCCGCTCTTCCTGTGACAGCTCGGGCAGCTCCCAATCGAGGGTGAACTGGGCCAGGTTGGAGTACCACCACTCCACCGACTTCCACACCTCGTTGTCCAGAACCTGCTGGGGCGTGTCGGCGCAGTGCACCAGGGTGTAGGCCGCGGTGGCGTTGGTGGTCACGTCGGTGATGGGCTCGGGGCTCTCGGCCGCGGCCCGGTAGTTGCGGATGTGGCGGGCCATGGCCTCCAGCGGCTGCATGATGGAGAACGACAGCATGCCCATGCCCGCTTTGCCGGCCACTGCGGCGGAGTTCTCCGAGGCGCACGCCATCCATGCCGGGGGATGGGGGTACTGCATCGGCTTGGGGGTGACCATGCGCTTGGGGAACTTGAACTGGGGCGAGTCGTACTCGAAGTACTCCTCCCGCCACATGCCGCACACGATCTCGATGGCTTCCTTCCAGTCGTCCCGGGAGCGCTCCCGGTCGACTCCGAAGGCGATCTGCTCCATGGGGGTGGATCGGCCGGTGCCCCACACCGCCCGGCCGTTGGACAAGATGTCGACGGTGGCCACCTTCTCGGCGATGCGCTGGGGCGGGATAAACCCGAATGGCGTCAGGGTCACGCCGAAGCCCATCTTGATGTTCTCGGTCACCATCGACAGGGCGCCGAGCAGCACCTCGGAGGCCGGGCAGTGCGAGCGCCCCTCCCGGAAGTGGTGCTCAACCGCCCAGATGGTGTTGAAGCCGAAGGTGTCGGCCAGCTTGATCTGCTCTACGGCGTCCTTGTAGGCCTTCTGCTCCCGCTCCCTTTGACCCCAGGGATGGGGCTTTCCCCACGGCTTGGGCGCATCCACTTCGTACAGCAAGTCCAACTTCATGGCGGTGACGTTACCGACCGGCCTGCAATCAGCGCACTTTGGAGGCAGCTCCTGGGCCGACCTCAGCGTCGGCATCGGCGGCTAGACGGAATCCCATGTTCCCGGTAGTGGACGAGGGCTCGTTGGCATGGCGGGCGGCCACCCGATAGCGGTTGCAGTAGGAGTCGTGGCACAGATACGACCCACCCCGGATGGCCCTGATCCGGCCCTGGGGTGGCCCAATCGGATCGACCAAGGGCCGCTCCGGCGGGAATCGATTCTCAAACCAATCGGCGCACCACTCCCACACGTTGCCCGAGCAGTTGTATAAGCCGAACCCGTTGGGCTCGTATTCGTCCACCGGCGCAGTGCCTACATAGCCGTCCTCGGCGGTGTTGTGGCTGGGAAACTCCCCCTCCCAGATGTTCAGCCGGGGCTGTCCGTCGGGGCTCATCTCGTCGCCCCACGGCAACCGGGCCTGCACCAGTCCGCCCCGGGCGGCGTGCTCCCACTCGGCCTCGCTCGGCAATCTGGCTCCGTACCAGGCCGCGCAGGCCGCGGCGTCGAACCACGAAACGTGAACCACCGGGTGGTTGCCCCGATCTTCGACCGACGACTGGGGTCCCTCCGGCTGCGACCAGCACGCTCCCTCCACCTGCCGCCACCACTCGGCACCCACCACGCCTCGGGTGGGCTGAAAGTCGTCGGGTAGCAGCCCGCCGAACACGAACGACCACCCCTCCTGCTCGGCGAGGGTCACGTGGCCGGTGGCCTCCACGAAGGCGGCGAATTCGTCGTTGGTCACCGCCGTGGCCGCGATCTGGTACGGACTCAGCACCACCTCTCGCACCGGCCCCTCGCCGTCGCCCTCGAACCACACCTCCTCGGTGCCCATGAGAAACGACCCGCCACCCAGTGAAACGAACTCCACCCCAGCGTCATAGCATGAAACGATGAAGACAACCGGAATCATCTTCGCCGGCCTCGACTGCGACGCCGACGCCATTGAGGGCTGGAACCGCTGGTACGACTTGGAGCACCTGCCCCCCAACATCGCCCTGACCGATGTGATGCACGGTCGCCGCTACGTGGCCCCGCCCAGCCACCAAGAGCTTCGGCCCGACGGATGCGATGAGGCATTCTCGGGCGGGCGCAGCGCCTTTCTCACCATCTACTGGCTGTGCGGCGACGTCGACGGGGTGATGGCCACCATGACCGACTACCGGGAGGTGCTGGTGGAGGCCGACCGGATGTTCCCCGACGAGAAGAAGATCGTGCGGCTAGGCGATGCCCTGGCCCTCGACTGGGCGGTGGCCGACCCGGCGCTGAAGGCCGATCCCGGCGACATCCCCCACATCTCCCACACCGACATCCACGTAGTGCTGCGCCGGGGTCTGGGCGATCAGCATTGGCACCGCGCCATCTACGCCCCCGCGGCGGTGGCGGTAGAGGGCGTGCATGCGGTGGTGTCGTTCACTTCCCGGTTTGCTCCCGACACCGCCATCGACCTGCACATGATTGAAGGCGACCCCGCCGAGGTGGTCCCCGCGCTGCGGGCCGCCACCCCCTCTCGGCCCGCGACCACCGATGTCGGCATGGACGGGCCGTTCCAGCTCATCGAGCCGCTGCGCTACCCGTGGGCCGAGCAGATCCGCGGGTCATGGATGCCTCAAACGGTCGCCTGAGCGACCCGGCGTCGCTGCGCCGGGCCAAGCGGCGGGCCACCGGCCTGCTGCTGGCTGCAGCCGCCCTGTTTGTGGTGATGCACATGCTCACCGACGGCGACGGCTGGGCCGGCTACATAGAGGCGGCCGCCGAGGCGGCCATGATCGGCGGTTTGGCCGACTGGTTTGCGGTGACCGCCCTGTTCAAACACCCGCTGGGGATTCCCATCCCCCACACCGCCATCATCCCCCGGCGCAAAGACGCCATCGGCGCCAGCTTGGGCGAGTTCGTGCAGGACAACTTCTTCGACCCCGACGACCTGGCTCATTGGGTGGCCGATCGGGCTCCCGCCGAGGCCCTGGGGCGATGGCTGGCTGCTGAGGGGGATGCCGGGCTGGTGTCGGGCCCCGCGCTGGGCCGGCTGCTGGAGTCGATGGTGGATGGCGGGCACCACCGCTCGATGGTGGATGCCGCCGTGGAGCGGGCCGACCGCTTCTTGGTGGACAACTACGAGGTGCTCAGAGACCGCATCGTGGAAGAAGCACCCATCTACACCCCCAAAGTGCTCGACCACCACATCTTCACCCGCCTTCACCGGGGGGTGCGGGGAGTGCTGGCCGACATGGCCGACGATCCCAACCACGAGCTGCGCCTGCGCATCGATGCCGGGCTGAGAAGCTACGCCCAGCGCCTCCAAACCAACCAGCGGTTGGCAACCCGGGTGGAGGCAGTTCTGGCCCGGGCCGGTGAGTCATTGCAAAGCGATTCCACCCTCCAGAACCGAGTCGACGGATGGCTGGTTGCCGCAGTGAGCCTGCTGGCCCGCCATGCTCAAGCCGAAGTGGCCAACGTGATCGGCAGCACCGTGGCCCGCTGGGATGCCGACGACACCAGCACCCGCATCGAGCGCCGCGTGGGCCGCGACCTCCAGTTCATCCGCATCAACGGCACTCTCATAGGCGCTTTGGCCGGTCTGGCCATCCACGGGGTTGGCCAACTGCTCTAGTCGCTGAAGCGGGCTCGCAGCTCGTGCTTCAACACCTTGCCGGTGGCATTGCGGGGCAGCGAGCTTACGATCTCAATCTGCTCGGGGATCTTCTGGGGCATGATGCCCGACGACCGGAAGTAGTCCCCCACCTCGGCCAGCGTGAGCCCGTCAGCACCGGAATCCAATTCCACCACCGCACAAACACGCTCTCCCCGCTCTTCGTCGGGCAGCCCGATCACTCCGGCGTCGAGCACCTTCGGGTGGGCAAAGAGCAAGTCTTCGATCTCGGTGGCCGAGATGTTCTCTCCCTTGCGGATGATGATGTCCTTCACTCGGCCGGTGAGGGTCACGTACCCCTCGGCGTCCAGGAAACCCACATCGCCGGTATGGAACCAGTCCCTCTCGAACGAAGCGGCGGTCAGCTCCTCGTCCATGTAGCCCCGGCACACCATCGGTCCCCGAATCCACAGCTCTCCTTCCACTCCCACATCGGCCGGTTCCCCGTCGAAGCGCACCACCTTGATCTCCGCTCCGGCCAGCGGTCGGCCCTCCGTCTCCGCCAGTTTCTCGTCGGGATCGTCGGGGGTGTTCTGGGCGATGATCGGCGCTTCGGTCATCCCCCACGCGTGACCGCACCCCCGCCCGCCCATCTCAGCCATCACCTCATAGTGCTGGGACGCGGGCATGGGCGCGCCACCCCCGGAGCAGAGCCGGAGCTGAGGCAGGATCGGCTGGCCGGGCTGTTTGCGCTGCTCAGCCAGAAATGCCATGAAGAAGGCGGGGCCGCCACCCACCAAAGTGACGCCGTGACGGGCAAACAGCTCAGTGGTCTCGGTGGGATCGAACGCCTCGGCGATCACCAGGGTGCAACCCGAGCTCAGCGACACCGAAAGGTTGGAAACCCCGCCGATATGGGCAAACGGAAAGGCCAGCCCGAACTGATCCTCCTCGGTCACGTGCTGGCGCTCCACCATGGCGATACCCGATGCCATGACCGATGAGTCGCAGTGGCGGGCGCCCTTGGGGTTCGATGTGGTCCCTGAGGTGTAGTACACCCACCGGATCTCCTCGGGATCTTCTGGGACAGGAATACCGTCCAGCACCGACACATCCCCCTCGGGCAGTTCCCCGTCGCTCACCACTACGTCCAATTCGTCGACATCGGCGGCGATCCCCTCAGCCATCGCCTGATAATCGAACCCTCGCCATACCGGCGGCACTAGGAACAACCGCGCCCCGGTCTGGCGAATGCAAAACCCCACCTCCCGCTCCCGATACACCGGAATAATCGGGTTCTGCACCGCCCCCAACCGAGCCAGCGCCGCCTGCAACACCAGCGTCGAAGGCCAAGTAGGCAACTGCCACGAGACCGACACCCCTAGCCCTACTCCCAACTCAACCAACCCCGCCGCCGCCCGCAAAGCCGCATCTCGGTACCCCATAAACGAAAGCTCTCCACCGCGGTCATCAATGATCATCAGAGCATCCGGCGTCAACTCCGCCCGCCGCTCCACCATCCCCCAAAACGTCCCCCCGGTAAGCATCCGACAACAATATGGCTATGACATCCCTGTCCGTCACACTGCCGTCGTTCGGCCCCATCTTCAGAGACAACAACTTCCACCAAATTGCCGATCTGGCCCAGATGGCTGAGCAAGCTGGCGTCGACCGCATCATGCTCACCGACCACGTGGTCATGGGCGCCCACACCGACAAGTACCCCTACGGCCCTTTCCCCTTCCCTCCGGACACCGCTTGGCTCGAACCGCTGGCCTCCATCGCCCACATGGCCGCCGTTACCCGGCAGGTGAGGTTCAGCACCAAGATCCTGATCGCTCCCCTTCGGCCCGCCGCGGTGCTGGCCAAGACGCTGGCCACCATGGACATGCTTTCGCAGGGCCGCATGGAGGTGGGCATGGGGTCGGGATGGCAGCGCGAGGAATACGAAGCTGCCGGCATTCCCTGGACGGAGCGGGGCCAGCGGCTCACCGACACCATCGCGGCCTGCAAGTCGCTGTGGCGGGACTCTCCAGCATCGTTCCATTCGGCCACCGTCAACTTCGACGACATCTGGTGCGAGCCCAAGCCGGCCCAGCCGGGCGGGATACCAATCTGGGTGGCCGGGGCACTTCACCGCAACAATCTGGCCCGTCTCGTGGAACACGCCGACGGTTGGATACCGCCCCCCTACGGCAACCTCGAAGAAGTGGCCGATGGAGTGAGCACGCTCCGCGACGCTTTCACCGCCGCTGGCCGGACCGTCGACGGCTTCGGCGTCCAGGGCGACATCGACGCGGTGTCCGGCGATGACGGCCGCCCCTCCATCAAAGCCAGCATGGGCGCAGCCGCAGATTGGGCCGAGGCGGGCGCCACCACCATCAACGTTGTGATGTCGTTGTTCTGCTGGCGCATGGACCGGGCCCAGGCCTGGTTCGACGACTTAGCTGAGAGCTGGGCTGAGTTAGGTCTGCGGTAAGTGGTCTGGCTTCATGCGCGCCAGAGATTCAGCAGGTCGGGCGCCGTAAACCAGTGTCGGGCGCGGCCGGGCGAAGAGGATGGGACGCCGATCGGGGACAGGATGTCCAGGGAGGCGAGAGCAGCAAGAGCGGTACGGGCGCTGCGCTCGCTGATGTTGAGCAACTCGGCTACGTCCCCTGCGCTTAGCAAGGGGTGGGCGGGGAGATGGGAGAGCAGTGCCCGGGCGGAGTGGTCAGCTCGCAGCCCGGCGGTTGCTTCACTCCAGCAGGCCAAAAGAATGGTGGTTTGATCGATGATCTGATGGGCGGTGCTTGCGGCCTTCTCGGCGACCTCCGCGAACCATGTCACCCACGAGTCGAGCATTCCTAGTTCGAACAGGCGAAGGCCGGAGAGGTAGCCGCCCGGGTCGCGGGCTATGGCCACGCTGATAGGGACGGTGGATCGATTGGTGGCCTCCCTTCGACGCAGAGTTCGGCTGATCAACACCCGGCCAAGGCGACCATTGCCGTCTCCGTAGGGATGGATGGCCTCGAACTGGGCGTGGACTATTGCGGCGTGGGACACCGCGTCGAGGCCTTCGGGGGGGTTGTTGGCGAAGTCAACCAAATCGTCTACTAGCCCTGGAACTTCCGAGGGGGGTGGGGGAACATAGGCCGCGTCCAGGGGAGAGTTGCCACCCACCCAACCCAACGTCGGCCGGAAGATGCCCACCAAGTCGGAGGGGAGTCTTCCATGTTGCATGAGCTGTCTATGCCAACGATGCAGTGTTCCAACGGTAAGCGGCTCGTGGGCGGTGTGAAGTGCCCAGTCGATCACCACCATGTTGTCGGCCACCCAGCCCGCGGTACCGCCTGCGCCGGTTCGTTCCGCGACCAGCACAGACTCGATGGGCTCGCGCAGCCCTTCAATGCCGGAAGAGGCTACCCCTTCGTTGCGGAGGAGGAGCCGGGCCATGGCCTCCCATTGATCGGGGAGCCGGGCATCGGCCAGCCGCAAAGCAGCACAGGCCCGCTCGCCGGCTCCCACGCTGGCAGCTGAGAGGTCCATGGGACGCTGTCGGAGAGGGGTGGGGACCCACGTTGCTACCGGTCGGCCATTCCAGTCGACTTCAACTGAGAATCCCGGATTTCCTTCCGAATCTGGGGTCATTTCGGAATATTACCTCATTATTCTTCCGAAATGATAGTGGTTTCGGAAGGCTATTGGCTCAGGGAGCGACAGATGGCTGTCCTCTCCCACTACTGCGGATCAGGGGATGTCGCCGTCGGCCCGGAAGCGCTCGACAGCTTCGGCCGGGCGACCGGCAATCACGCCCTGTACCGGCAGGTCGATGAGCTCGGCGTAGTAGTCGGGATCCTCCTGCCAATCCTCGTTAGGCCAAACCCACACGGCCAGTCCCTCGTCGGCGGCTTTGCCCAGCAGATCGGGAGTCAACACGTCGAGGCCGCTAAAGGTGGGCGGCACTTGCAAGATCAGGTCGTTTGGGTGCAGCGGGACCGACGCAAACGCCCACGCCGGCAGAGCATCCTGCCCAGGGCTGGTGACGACATCGGGCGCCAGCTCCCGAAATCCGATCAGGGCCTCGTCCCTGAAGGACACCACCACAACCGAGTCAGTGCGGCCCAACTCCTCAATGTCGGCAGCCAGCACCGCCGCCATCTCGAGGATGAAGTCGATGTCGTCCTCACCGTCATCGCCCGCGGGGGTCTTGATCTCCACATCCAGCACGTGCTCGGGAAAGGCCTGCGCCACCGCCCGGAACGTCTCCACCCGAAAGTCGTCGGGCCCGTATCCCGGGGGCGAGGCAACGTCGCCGGTGCGGATGCCCCGATGGGAGTAGGCCTCAGGGGCGAGATCGTGGCTGGGCCATTCCTCCGACCACCAATAGGCGTTGTCCAGCGCCTGAAGCTCCTCGTAGGTCATGTCTCGCACTCGACCAGTGGCGTTGGTGGTGCGGTCGACGGTGTCGTCGTGATGCACCACCAGCACTCGGTCGGCGGTCATCTGCAAGTCCATCTCCAGCACGTCCACCCCGGCATGGGCCGCCTGGGAGAAGGCGTACATGGTGGAGTGGGGCCAGGAACGATCGCCCCCGGCGTGGGCGATCACCAACGGCCGCCCCAGCGCCAACAACTCGCGCACCGTGCTGGCCGCCGGAGTAGGGACCGGCGGGAGCACGTCCGCTTCTTCGCTGCCAGGCTCCTCGACCCCATCTTCGACATCGGCGTCATCGGCAACCGGCGTCGGTTCGCTGGCTGGCTGCTCTGGCGGGGCAGTGGCCACCGGCGTTGCTGTGCTCGGCTCTGCAATAGCGGTGGCGGTCACCACCGCCTCAGGGGTCGGGGGCGGAGTGGCGGTTGGTGCTATCTCTGTTGGGGAAGAAACCGGAGCAGCGGTAGCGGTCGGTTCGAAATCGTCTGCGTCACCGCACGCGGCCAAGAGCGCTCCCACCATCATCAATGCCAGCAAGACAAGAGCGGGCGGCAACGACTTTGCCGTTCTTGAGAATCGACGCACGCATAGATCCTAGGCTTTTCCTTGGTAAATCACCCCGGCTGGTGATCCGCTAGTACTGAGGCCCGGCAACCACTCCGTCTCGCATGAAGCCGGTGACGCCGGTGCGGGTGGCGCAGCAGTGGCCGGTCTCGTTCATGCTCATGAGAACCCGGCGGTCTTCGTCCACCCACACCCGACAGATCCCGCTATAGGACACCTGCAAGTGGATCCTCTCCGATGCCATTACCAACTCGGATACCACCCGGTTGACCACCCCTCCGTGGCAGGCCACCGCGATGTGCTGGCCGGGCTGGGCTTCGCACAGCCGCTCGAAGGCGGCCATCACCCGCTTGTGGAACTCCTCTGGCGTGTCCCAGCCGATGGCGGCGTAGTCCTGGGCCCGAATGGCCTCGTAGTACTCGCCGCCCTCGGTGGCCAGCAGCTCGGTGGGGAGGTACACCTTGGAGTTGCGGTCGATCTCGGTGAAGTCTTCTTCCAGTTCGATTTCCAACCCCAGCCGGGTGGCCAGCGGCTCGATGGTCTCGATGGCCCGCCGCTTGGTGCTGGAGATGATGTGATCGAAGGGCTCGTGCTCCAGCCAGTCGGCCAGCCGCTCGGCCTGCCACTTGCCCAGCTCGCTGAGCCCGGGGTCGGCCACAGCATCGGTGTTCCACTCTCTCAGAGGCTGCCCATGCCGGACGAAGGCGATCTGCACCGCAACAGCCTACGCTGCGCAGATGAACAACAAAGAAGCAGATCGTGTCGCCTGGAACAACATCATGCTGTTCGATCCCCCCGACAGCGACGATCCCTACATCCAGTTCACGAAGCGTGTGTTCACCGACATGTGGAGTCGCCCCAAGCTAGGAGTCAAGGAACGGCGGATCACCACGCTGACCTGCATCGTCGCCGGCGGCAATGCCGCCATCCTGCCCTTCCACATGAAGCCGGCCTTGGAGTCGGGCGACCTCACCCCCGACGAGCTTTTGGAATGGGTGGTCCACGTCGCCCACTACGCCGGTTGGCCTGCGAGCGCTCAGGCCTACACCGCCCTGCGCACGGTTGCCGCTGAGCTCGGACTGGAGTTCGAAGACGACGACTGAGGGTCCAGCCACCATCGCCTATTCCAGCGTCACCTCTTCGCAACGCGACGGTGCTCTGGCCGGATCGAACACCCGGGGCCGTGAGATGAACCCCGTGCCCAATCGATCAGTGGTCAGATAGGCCTCAATGGCGTCCGCGGTGGCCTTGGCAGCCACGCTGATGTATCCGTCAGTGGCGAACAGTGCGGCCTCGGAGGGATTGGACAAGAAGCCGTACTCAATGAGAACGGCCGGGACATTGGGGCGACGGATCATGCCGTAGGCGTCACGGCCGTCGGGAAGCAGCACCCGCAGCACACCGGCGTCGCCATGCCTGCCCCACTGAATGTCGGGAAAGCCGCTCAGCGCAGCGGTGATCTCCTCGTAAAGCAGCCCTCCCAAGCGGGCTGAATCGGCTTGTGGCTCTGAACGCGACGTCGATTGCACATACACCTCGGTGCCCGGCATGCTGCTTCTTCGCCCTGTGGGTGCGTTGTGGTGGATCGAAATGATGGCATCGGCCCCCAAGTCGTCGGCGAGAGCGGCCCGAACCGACAAGAGAGATCCATAGGAACCGGTGCGAGCGAGCACCGCGGAGATATCGCGTGCCGCGAGCTCCTCTTGAATGGCGCGGCTGAGGGTCAGGTTGAGTTCGCGCTCTACCAGGCCGTTGGGCCCCACAGCCCCGGTGTCCCACCATCCCCCATGGCCGGGGTCGATCACAATCTGCGCCCCGTTGATGGGCTGCCCGGCGGACACCTCCGCGATATTGCCGCACGGTGTCCGAACCAGATAGCCGCTGCCCACTCGCTCGAGAACCGCCACCGGCACTCCCCTGGGCGTGATCAGCCCCCGCGGGGTGCCTTCCTCCGCGTTCCCGGGCGGTTCGCCAATATCTAGGGACAGCGGCGGATCTGGCGGGAGCGAGACCGTTAGTGGCGAGCTCGAGCGCCAGCGCCCGATCTCGACGTCGTCAGACAAGAACCGGCGGGTGGGGAGCATCCGACTCCCCCAACCAATGCCCTCCCCCAACTGCTGCAGCGCCACTTCGGTTCCCCCGGCAGCAACCCGGCGGGCGGCAATGCGAACCCACTGTTCTCCGGCCAAGGTTTGCACTGCCACTGGCGAGCTATACCGCCAGCGCCCGATCTCCACGTCGTCGGACAAGAACCGCTCTGCCGGCAGTACCCGATCACCCCAGTGGCTGCCGCCTTCGTGCGGCTGTACGGCCACTTCGGTTCCCCCGCCGGCAACCCGGCGGGCGGCAATCCGCACCTGGACTTCGCTCTGGGCGCCAGCCGAAGAGCAAATCGCGCCCACAACTGCGGATATGAGCATGATCGCTACAGCCGCCAGCAGGTGATGGGACCGCCTCGCTCTTGTCGGCGCGCTCACTGAGCCCCGATATCCATGAGCCTCCACTACTAGCGGCCCTCAGCCGATCTCGCCAAACGAGATGGCTGCTCGTGGTGTGTCGGTTAGGCGATGGCGATCTCCCCGGAGAGATCGAGACTGGCGGTGACGGTGGCCCCCTCCCCAATGGCCCCGCTGAGAACCGCTTCGGCCAGGCGATCGGCCAGCTCTCGCTGGATCAGCCGCTTGAGGGGGCGGGCGCCGTAGGCCGGGTCGTAGCCGTCGGCGGCCAGCTTGGCCCGCACCTCATTGGCAACCACCAGGTGGATACGGCGGTCAGACAGGCGTTCCGCCAGCCGGTCGATCTGGAGGTCGACAATCTGGGTCAGATGCTCGGGCTTGAACTCGCCGAACGTCACGACGTCGTCGATGCGGTTCACGAACTCGGGGCGGAAGTACTCCTTGGGATCCACGGCCAGGTTCGACGTCATGATCAGCACCGCATTGGTGAAATCCACCGTGCGCCCTTGCCCGTCGGTGAGCCGGCCGTCGTCCAAGAGCTGCAGGAGCACGTTGAACACTTCGGGATGGGCTTTCTCGATTTCGTCTAGCAGCACCACCGCATAGGGGCGGCGCCGCACCGCTTCGGTGAGCTGGCCGCCATCGTCGAACCCCACATAGCCAGGGGGCGCGCCGATGAGGCGAGACACGCTGTGGCGCTCCATGTACTCCGACATGTCGATGCGGACCATGGCCCGCTCGTCGTCGAACAAGAAGTCGGCCAACGTGCGGGCCAGCTCGGTCTTGCCCACTCCGGTGGGGCCGATGAACAGGAATGAGCCAATGGGCCGATTCGGGTCGGACAGCCCGGCCCGGCTGCGGCGGATGGCCGAGGCCACCAAGTGGACCGGCTCGGTTTGGCCGATCACCCGCTGGCTCAGCACCGATTCCAGGCGCAGCAGCTTGTCGGTCTCCCCCTCCATCAGGCGGGTGACGGGCACGCCGGTCCAGCGGGATACCACGGCGGCAACGTCGTCGGGGTCCACCTCTTCCTTCAACATCTGCCGGTCGGTTTGAAGTTCCACCAGCCGTTGGTCGGCCTCGGCAATCTGGCGTTCCAGCTCCGGCAACTTGCCGAAGCGGATCTCCGCGGCCCGCTCCAAGTCAGCTTCTCGATCGAGGGCGGTGCTCAGGGCGTCGTGTTCTTCCTTCAGCGTCCTGATCTGGCCTATGGCCTCCTTCTCCGACTGCCAATGGGCTTGCATCCCGGCCAATTCTTCTCGCAGGTTGGCCAGCTCCTCTTCGAGAGTCTCGAGGCGCTCGGCTGACGCGGCATCAGATTCCTTGGCCAGCGCTACCTGCTCGATTTCCAGTTGGCGGATGCGCCGGTCCACCACGTCGATCTCGGTGGGCATGGAGTCGATCTCGATGCGAAGCATGGAGGCAGCCTCGTCTACCAAGTCGATGGCCTTGTCGGGCAGAAATCGCCCGGTCACGTATCGGTCGGAGAGCACCGCCGCCGACACCAGGGCCGCGTCTTGGATGCGAACCCCGTGATGTACCTCGTAGCGCTCTTTGAGACCCCGCAAGATGGCGATGGCGTCTTCCACCGACGGCTCGCCCACGTAAACCTGTTGGAAGCGGCGTTCTAGGGCGGCGTCCTTCTCGATGTGGGTGCGGAACTCGTCCAGCGTGGTGGCGCCGATCATGCGCAGTTCCCCGCGGGCCAGCATGGGTTTGATCATGTTGCCGGCGTCCATGGCCCCCTCGGCCGCGCCCGCCCCCACGATGGTGTGCAACTCATCCATGAAGGTGATCACCTCGCCGTCGGCGTCGGTGATCTCCTTCAGTACTGCCTTGAGCCGCTCCTCGAACTCGCCCCGGTACTTAGCCCCGGCCACCATGGCCGACATGTCGAGGGCCACCAGCCGCTTGTTCTTCAGCCCTTCGGGCACATCCCCGTCGGCGATACGCAGGGCCAAGCCCTCCACGATGGCGGTCTTGCCCACACCGGGCTCGCCGATCAGTACTGGGTTGTTCTTGGTGCGGCGGCTGAGCACCTGGATGGTGCGGCGAATCTCCTCGTCCCGACCGATCACCGGGTCGAGTTTGCCGTCGCGGGCCAGCACAGTGAGGTCTCGGCCGTACTTCTCCAGCGCCTGGTAGGAGTCTTCCGGCGTGGTGGACGTCACCCGGTGGGATCCCCGCACCTCGGCCAGCGCCTCCAGCAGTTGATTGCGGCCCATCCCCACCCGATCGGCCATGGCCAGCAAGAGGTGCTCGGTGGAGAGGTACTCATCGCCCAGCTCCATGCGGGCGGTATCGGCGGTCTCCATGGTCTTGACCAAATCCCGGGCGGTACGCACCTCGGTGCCGTAGGCCGAGGGCAGTCGCCCTAGCGCCGACTCCAACTGGGCCCGCAAATCGGGCAGCGCAACCCCGGTGCGCTGCAACACCGGCAGCACTACCCCGTCGGCCTGGCCGATCAAGGCCAGCAGCAAGTGATCAGGGGTCACCTCGGGGTGGCTCTTTGACTGAGCCATGGCGGTGGCGTCGTTGAAGGCCTCCCTGGTCTTCAGCGTCCACCGGTTGGGGTCAAGCATCAGAATGCACCTCGTTTTGTCTTGATTCTGTATCTCCTCTATGAATAACCGCCAAAAGTTGAGGGTATTCCACTCAATTTTCTTTCCTATGGGTCGCCATGCCTAGAGACGCCAGCGCGGCGATTCCGCAAACGATGGCCAAGACGGTGAAGAACAGGTCGTAGTCGTCCAAGTCGCCTCCCAGCATGGCCACCCCGGCAGCCACCCCAACCGCTCCACCTATGCGGATAACGGTCTGAACCGTGCCCGCGGCCAACCCCAGCTGTCCTGGGGGCACGCCAAAGGCGATGGCGCTGTTGACCCCGGGGAATGCGGTGCCCACTCCGAATCCCATCAACAGCGCAGCGGGGAACCACACCGTCGCCCAATCCCTTTCCGCACCGGCGAAAACCGCCACCCAAAGACAGCCCAGAGCAATGCAGCCAGCCGCGGGAACCATGACCACCCGGTGTCCGAACCGCTCCATGATCCGACCGGTGGCGTAGCCCACCGTGCTTGACGCTGCGGTGAGCGGGGTGAGCAGCAGTCCGGCCTCCAGCGTGCTGTACTCCCACGGCCCCCTGAGGAATTGAACCAGCGCCAGGAAGATGCCGAAGAACGCCACCCCCACCAGCACCGCTACCACCGCGGTGGACGCGAACACTCGATGGCGAAACAGGGCGAGGTCGATTACCGGTGAGGGGTGCCGCCCGCAGCGAACCAGGAATGCCGCCATTCCCACTACGGCCGCCGCGAACGCCCCGATAACCCGGGGATCGTCCGATCCCCACTCGTTGAACTGCACTATGCCCAGCACCAGGGCGGCCGTGCTGAACCCGGCCAAGACCACCCCGACCATGTCGGGCAGCTCGGCGTCTTCGTCCGCCGTCGATTCGGAGATCAGGCTTCGGCGGGCCAGCACCGCCACCCCCACCGGAGCAACCAGGAAGAACCCGGCCCGCCAAGAGGCGAATTCAATGGCCAACGCCCCCAGCGTGGGGGCGAGCGAGGCCACCACCCCAGCCACGGTCGACCACACGCCCACCGCGATGGCCCGGCGCTGGGGTCCTAGGGTGGACATCACCAGGGCCAAACCAGAGGTGATGAGGCTGGAGCCTCCGAACGCCTGGTAGCACCGGGCCGCGATCATGGCCGGCACATTGGGCGCCAGCCCCACTGCGGCTGAGCCGGTGATGAAGATGGCGATGGCCCACAGGAACACCCGTCGGTGGCCGATGCGGTCGGCCAGCCGCCCTGCCGGGATGAGCAGGGCCGCCACCATGATGTTGTAGCCGCTGATCACCCACGACACCTGGGTGGCCGGAGTGTCGCTGAAGGTGTCGATGATCTCCGGGTAGGCCACGAACATCAGCGTCACGTCCAGGGAGCTGGCCGCCGAGGCCAGCGACACCAGCCACAACGCCTTCCACTCCCGGCTCATGGTTTCGACCCGGCCATTCGATTGCCGCTGGGCAATCTGTTGGTGTCGCTGGGCCGCCCCACGACTCCCGACGGTACTCTCAGGCTATGGACTCAACGCCGGTCATCATCGAAGTCGCCCTCAACGGCACCACCACCCGGGAGCGCAACCCCCACGTGCCCATCAGCCGGGAAGAGCTCATCGAGGAGGGCTTGGCCTGTATTGAGGCCGGGGCGACGATCGTCCACTGCCACATCGCCAATATGCGGGTGCCGGCGGAGGAGGCCGCCGCCGAATACCGGGCCACCTTCGAGCCGTGGGTGGCCGCAGACCCTGATGTGCTGGTGCTGCCCACGTTGGGATGGGGCCAGGACATGACCGAGAAGCTCGGCCATCTGGAGTATTTGGCCGAGGGGGGATTGCAGCGGCTGGGGTTCATCGACCCCGGCTCCATGATCCTGGGCAAGGCCGGGGCCAACGGCCTGCCCGATCCCAACAGCTTTGTCTACGTCAACTCCTTCGCCGACATGGAGGTGGCCATCGAGCAGTGCAACCGGCTGGGCCTGGGCATGCACTTCGCCATCTTCGAGCCCGGGTTCCTCCGCAACGTGCTCTCCTATTGGCGGTACGGCCAGCTCACCCCCGGATCGTTCGTGAAGTTCTACTTCGGCGGCCCCGGCGGCTACTTCGCCATCGGCGACAGCGTGAGCTTCGGATTGCCCCCCACCGAGAAGGCACTGGACGCCTATCTGGAGATGTTGGCGCTGGTCGACTGCGATCTGCCCTGGTTCGCCGCCGTAGTGGGCGGCGACCTCATTGAGTCCCCAATTCCCCAGCTAACCCTGGAGCGGGGCGGCCACCTCCGCGTGGGCCACGAGGACTACGCCGGCAACCGCCCCCGTCCCAACCACGAGCTAGTAGCCGAAGTCGCGGCCCTAGCCACCGACATGGGCCGCCCCGTGGCCACCGCCACCCAAGCCGTCGAGATCCTCGGCCTCCCCACCCGCCAACCCGCCGGGGTCTAGTCGATACCGGAGCTTTACGACGGTTTACAAAACTATACGCACTTAAATTGTGTTTTTCTAAAGCGTAAAGACAGCGCTATAATTTCTCTGTGAACCTCGTCGACCTCGATAAAATTATCGCAACAGGAGAGACATTCACCGTCGAATTCAAGAGCGACGTCAATGACGACGAACTCGTTGAGGCCGTCGTTTGCCTGGCCAATGGCGACGGTGGGTGGCTCCTCATCGGTGTCAGCGATGAAGGAAATGTCGTTGGCGCCTCACCCCGACATGGCAATACGACGCACAGCCAGCGGATTGTGGCCCTCGTCTCCAACAAAACCACGCCTTCTCTCAGTGTCGAGGTCAGTGTTGAACAGCTCGACACCAACGACGTCATAGCAATAGGTGTGCCAAAAGCGTCAAGAGTTGTGGCAACAACCTCGGGCCGCTACCTGCGCAGGGCTACTGACGTGCACGGAAGACCCGAATGCCGTCCCATGTCCCCTCATGAGATCCAGACCCGAGCCAGCGCGCTAGGGGCGCACGACATTTCCACCCTGCCGCTCGCCAATCTGTCTGTTGAAGAACTGGACCCTGGGGAACTTGAACGATTTCGCAGCCTTGCAGCAAGCGGCGGGGATTCGGTCCTTACGAACCTGTCCGCCACCGACCTGTTATCTGCCCTCGGGTTCTTGTCTGGCAGAGATACTCCGACGCTAGGCGCTGCCCTCTTGTTCGGCACCCCAGACGTGCTTGATGCCTTTGCTCCCACGCACGCCGTCATCTTTCAGGCGCTCGATTCCCATGACACCGTTCTGGCCAACCGCAGCTTACGAGCACCTCTGCTCAAGGCCATGCTCGAGCTGGTCGAGGCGGTGATGCCATATAACCAAGAAGAAGAAGTCCAAGACGGGCTCTTCCGGCTGGGCCTTCCCCGGTTCTCTGAAGTCGCGATACGAGAGCTGATTGCCAACGCCCTCGTTCACCGCGACTATTCCCTAAACGGTCAAATCCGCGTGGCCGTCGAAGACACGACACTCTCAATCAGCAGCCCTGGCGGATTTCCCGAAGGCATCACAGTCGACAACCTCCTCACAGCACCGCCGAAAGCACGAAATCCCCTGATAGCCGATGCCTTCAAGCGAGCCGGGCTCGTTGAACGCACTGGGCGCGGTATCAACCGCGTCTACCGACACCAACTGGTTCTCGGGCGACCACAACCCGACTATTCGCGTTCAAACCGGGCGTGGGTTGAAGTACGGGTTCCGGGCGGGGCTGCTGATCGAGAACTGGCAGTCTTCGCCGCCGCCGCCGCGCGTGATGACAATGTCCTGGACCTTCGAACCCTTCAAGTTCTCCATGAAGTTCGCTCCGAAAGTCGGATTACTTCAGGGCGCGCTGCCGAACTATCACATGTAGCAGTCGCTGAAGCGCGGGCAGTACTCAACAATCTGGTTGAGCGAGGACTGCTTGAGGCCCGCGGTGAGGGCAGGGGGCGCACCTATCACCTGGCCGCTGAGCTCTATCGAGAAATCGGAGAGCCAGCGGCATACGTGCGGAGTCGCGGCTTCACGCCCATTCAGCAGAAGCAGATGGTGCTGACCTATACCGCCGAGCACGGATCAATCGGGAGGAGCGAAGCCGCAGAACTATGCCGGTTGTCCCCGGACCAAGCCTCGCGCCTCCTACGACGTCTGGTTTCTGAAGGGAAACTCTCGATGACTGGCCAAAGACGCACAGCCCGGTATCTTCTTGCAGAATCTGGCTTTAGGTCTGAAGACCGGCAGCGAGCTTGAAGTTGCTGTAGAGATCGCAGAGTTCCACTCGCCTTCTCTCGACAATCGGCACTCAAGAGTGCTTCTACCGGTCAGAGCTGAAGGGGTCGATTCGTGCTCGACTTCGCTTGGTCTCGGCTCGCCGACGCTTCTCGTCGAGGCGGCGCCGGCGAGCCCGTGGCGATGGGCGGGTCGGCTTTCGCGGCTTGGCGGTAACGAGCCCACTGCGGAGCCGCTCCTCCAGGCGATCGAGCGCGATCTCTCGGTTTCGAGCCTGAGATCGTGTGTCGTCAACCACTACTCGCAACTCCCCGCCCAATCGGTCGATCAACTTCTGGCGGACACTTGGGGCTATGTCACCAGCCACGGCAAGGTCGATTGTCGCCTCCACTCGGGTATTGGACCGATTGGCATGCTGGCCACCCGGGCCACCAGAGGGGTCAAAGCGCCAAACGACCGCCGACACCGGCACCGCCCCGCCGGAAAACGAAAGCACCCGGTCCACGCCGCCGACCTTACTGGCAAGCCCCAAACCCTCTGCGGGTTCCCTTGGTTTGGCGTTGGCTTCTAGGGTTTGAGGCATGGCCAGCGAATACTTTGACCGGGCTCGGGAGCTGCGCTCGCTGATCGACGAGAACGCGGCGAAGAGCGACGGGCTGCCGATTCCCCAGGAGACGGTCAATGCCCTCGTGGATGCCGAGCTGCACAAGGTGATGGTGCCGGCCGCGGTGGGCGGGATCGAGATTCCCGTCAACGAGTGCATCGATGTGTGGACGGAGATCTCCCGGGCCGATGGGTCGGTGGGCTGGTGTCTGATGGCCAGTTGTGCCGCCACGGCCTATTTCGCGGCCTGGTGCCCGGATGAGCACATCGAGCGGATGTTCTCCGACGGGGTGCCCCTGTCAGCGGGCCAGTTCGCCCCCAACGGCACCGCCACTCCCGACGGGGACGGCTTCCGCCTCAATGGCCGCTACTCGTTCGGCAGCGGCATCAATCACGCTCAATGGGCTGGTGCCGGGGTGTTCACCGAGGAGCCCGAGGGCGTCGACCCCCGTTTCTTGTTTGCCATCTACCCGGTGGAGAAGGCCCAGATCACCGGCAACTGGGACGTGATGGGCCTCCAGGCTACCGCCAGCTACGACTACACCCTCGAAGACGTGTACGTACCGGCCACCTCCACCTTCGACATGTTCGACATCACCGTGTACCGGGGCGGCCCCCTCTACCAGCTGGGGGTGATGCCGCTCACCGCCGCCGGCCACGCCGGATTCGCCATCGGAGTGGTGCAGCGGGGCCTCGACGAGCTGCACTCGGTGGCCCGCTCCAAGCACCGCATGGGCGATGCCACCCCGTTGGCCCAAAACGACCGCTTCGTCCATGAGATCGGGGAGCTGGAGTCCCGCTTCCGGGCGGCCCGCGGCTGGCTCCACGACACCTTCGCCACCGCCGAGCGCAACGTGGTGGAAACAGGCGTGGTCGATCCGATGGACGTGATCCTCACCCGCCAGGCCACCGTATTCGTCACCCAGGAGGGCGCCGACATTCTGCGCCGCGCCTATCTGCTGGCCGGTACCGACGCTCTCCGCTCCGGCGGCCTCCAGCGGGCCTTCCGCGACATCCACGCCGGCACCCAGCATGTCTTCGCCGGCACCGGCCCCGCCCTAGAACTCGGCCGAGCCCTCCTAGACGCCGCCCCCGACAACCCCCTCGATGCCTAGAAGGACTGAATGCCCATGAGCACTGATCTTTTTGAGCGATTCAAGGTCATTGATGTGGACACGCATCTCACCGAGCCTCCGGATGTCTGGACGGCGAGGATGCCGGCCAGCTTGCACGACAAGGTGCCCCATATTGAGCGGGTTAACGGGCGGGACACCTGGATGGTGAACGGGGAATCGCTGGGCTCGCCCGGCTACTACTCCATGGCCGGATTCGACGGGCTGATGCCATTGAAGATCCCTGAGACCTACGACGAGATCGCCCCGTCGATGTACGACGCCCAAGCCCGGCTGGAGTTCATGGACAGCCAGGGCATCTGGGCCCAGATCCTGTACCCCAACGTCGGAGGTTTCGGCAACGGCTACTTCCTGCGCCTTGGCGACCGGGAGGTGGTGGCCCAGTGCGTGGCCGCCTATAACGACTTCCTCTGCGACTGGACTTCGGCCGCCCCCGACCGGCTCATTCCCATCACCGCGGTGCCGTTCTGGGACATCGATCTGTCGCTGGCCGAGATCGAGCGGTGCGCCGGGCTCGGCCACCGGGCCATCAACTTCTGCAACCAACCCCAGGACTACGGCCAGCCCCCGCTGGGCCACCAGCACTGGGACCCAATCTGGGCGTTGGCCCAGGAGGCCGAACTGGCAGTGAGCTTCCACGTGGGCGGCGGCAACATGGGCACCCTGATGGCCGATGAGGCCGAGATGGGGTGGATGACCAACTTCGCCAAGATCTCGTCACTCATCTTCTTGGACAACATGCGCTGCATCGCCGACCTCATCTTCGGCGGGGTGTGCCACCGGTTCCCCGAACTGCAACTGGTGTCGGTAGAAAGCGGCGCCGGCTGGATCCCACCCGCCCTCGAGGCATTCGACTGGCAGTGGCGCAACGGCGGCGTCCACTTGGAGCACCCCGAATACGACCTGTTGCCCAGCGAGTACTTCGAACGCCAGATCTACGGCTGCTTCTGGTTCGAGCAAGCCGGGGCGGTGGCCGCTATCCAGCGTTTCCCCAACAACATCCTGTACGAGACCGACTACCCCCACCCCACCTGCCAGCATCCCGGCCCGGCCACCCCCGCCCAGTACCCCCGGGACTACGCGCAGTGGGCCCTGGGCGACTTGAGCGACGACCACTTGGCCAAGGTCCTCCACGACAACGCCGCCCGGGTGTATCGCCTGGACTGACTCATCCGATAAACGCGCCGGTACGCTGACTCGATGGCTCTCGTAGTTCCTGCGACAACCGTCACCGACGCCTGCGGCCCTGACCCGGGGTTCTTCTGCGAGCTGGTCTTCGATAACACCGAGAACGAGCGGCTGGCCGAGATCGTCGGCTGGGTAGTGGAGAGGCCCCTGCGGATCATCCTCATCTTGCTGGCGGCCTGGATCATCAAGAAGATCGTGCACAAGGTGATCGAGCGAGCGGTGGGCCGCTTGGTGCGCCAGGCCGAGACCGAGACCGAAGAGCAGCTCGAGCACGCCGGCAAATTGGACTTCGGCGCCCGGGCCGCCAAGGCCATCAACCGGATCCAAGAACGCCAGGCCCGCAGTTCTCAGCGGATCGAGACCATCGCCGCGGTGATGAAGAGCCTGGCCACCGCCCTCATCCTGGCCGTGGCTGCGCTCTTGTGTCTGAGCGAGCTGAACATCGACTTGGCCCCCTTGATCGCCGGTGCCGGTATCGCCGGTCTGGCGGTGGGCTTCGGGGCTCAGTCGCTCGTGCGGGATTTCCTGGCCGGGATGTTCATCTTGATTGAAGATCAGTTCGGGGTGGGCGACGTGGTGGACGTGGGCGACACCTCAGGCACCATCGAGAAGGTCAGCTTGCGCACCACCACTTTGCGAGACGTGAGCGGTGTGGTTTGGACGGTGCCCAACGGGGAGATCCACCGCACCGCCAATCACTCGCAGCTTTGGTCGCGGGCCATCTTGGACATAGGGGTCAGCTACGACACCGACATCGACCAGGCCAGCGAGATCATGAAGGCAGTGGCCGACGAACTATGGCAGGAGAACGACCCGGATCTCACCATCCTGGAGGAGCCCTCAGTGTGGGGCGTTCAGGAGTTGGGCAACGACGCCGTGGTCATCCGGCTAGTGGTCAAGACCGACCCCAGCGAGCAGTGGGCGGTGGGACGCGTACTGCGGGCCCGCATCAAGAAGGCCTTCGACGAGGCCGGCATCGAGATCCCATTCCCGCAGCGCACCGTGTGGATCCGCAACGAGAACGACCCCGACGCCGGTTCCGAGCAGCCGCCCACATCTGGCTCAGTCGATGGGCGTGAACGACCCGTCGGCTCTGGCGATGACGCCCCGCCCGCAGAACTCTCCGGCGACGGCGGCGGACATGATGGCGGGGGTGGCGGAGACGAGTAGCGTTCGGGCGCCGTCGGGAAACTCCCCGATGGCCACCGCCCGCTCAGGGCCTTCCCGGCCCCATATCACGGTGTAGGACACCACTTCGGCCTGCTCGTTATCGCCGGTGCGGTAGGGCTTGGGTTGGAGTTCGGCGGCCACCGCGTCGGTCACGTCGATGTTGGCGAAGGGCTGCGCCCGCGGTTTGGCACTCCACATGCTGACCCCCTGCTTGGTGATCATGCCGCTGATCGAGGTGAGCAGGCCGGTTGACCCGGGATCGGCACGCAGTACCTGGGCGAGTTTGACTGCCGCCTGAATCACGTAGTTGTTGAGCGGACCGCCGGCCCAAGTCATTCCCCCGGTAACGGTCAAGTCCCGGTCCAAGCTGATGCCCATCTCCATTGCCTGCGTGCGCACCGCAATGGGGAAGCACGAATACAGGTCCACCAGGTCAGCGTCGTTCGGCGCCACTCCTGTGTGGTTGTGCACAGCGCGACCGGCGTGGACGAAGCCCGGACTCCGATGAGGCTCAGGCCGCTCTGTCACCGCCACCATGTGGTTGGATTCGGCCGCGGCCCAGGGGAACACCCAGAGATCCGCGGAGATCCCCAGTGACCGAGCGGTCCCCGCCGAGCAGAAGATCAGCGCGGCGGCCTGGTCCACATTCCACTGGGAGTTGTGCCACTTTGTGTACGGCCAAGCCAGCCACCGGTTCCCGTTCTCGGGCGTGGCGATGGCCGAAGCGTCCAACCCGTCTCGGAACCAGGCGTCGGGGTTGGCCGCGGCCACTTGGGCGAATCGGGCCCACAGTCCGGCCACCACGTCGCGGTGCTCGTCGATGGTTTGGCCGTCGGCGAACCGGCGGGCGTTCTCGATCATGGCGTAGTGGTGGGTGGCCATCACCAACCCGGTGTCGATCTCCGCCCGGCTGATGATCATGCCGTGAGGGGTCACGAAATCGTCCGGCTCGGCCCCACCTTGGTCGGTATCTGGGGCGTCCACGCCGGTGATCGCGGCCCGCAGTCCTCGATACTTGGCCTCCCCGCCCACCACCGCCACCACATCGGCTGCTCCCGACGCGATGGCCGCGGCGGTGTCGCCCATCACCGCGGTCTGCAAGATCCCCACGTCGGCCAGAAAACTGCGAGCCTGATTCGCCCCCACCGCATCGGCCACCCAGCGGGCCGGATCGGAATACCCCCAAGTCCCCTTGGTGACCCTCACCTGGTCCAACCGGCCAATCAGCTCACTGGCCCCGGCATCATCGGCCGCCGCCATCAGCGCCTGAGCCATCAATCCCACTGCCTCCACGGAGTCAGATGGGTCCTCAAGCCGCTGAGCAGCCGTCCCCACCCCCACCAACACCGGAGTTCTGTCGTCAAAGCTCACGCCCGCACCCTAACGGCCAACCTGGCGCCGAGACGATGTACGGTCGGGCTATGGAGCAGTGGGAATTGATCGCTCGGGAATCGATCCGGGACCTGGTGGCCCGGTACAACGCCAACGGCGATTCAGGTCGGTTCGACCAAGTAATGGATCTGTTCGCCCCCGACGCCATCATGCGGACCCCGACGCAGCCCGACAAGTACGGCATCGACGAGATCCGCACCATCTTCACCGGCGCCCAGGACACCCTGTCTGAGATCGGCGGCGGCACTCCCAAGTACATCCGCCACCACACCGCCACCCACCAGATCGACCTGCACTCACCCACCGAGGCCAAGGGCCGCTGCTATTACCACGTGATCATGGAGCACGGCCTCGACCACTGGGGCCGCTACATCGACCGCTATGGCGTGGTGGACGGCCGCTGGCTGTTCACCGAACGCTCAGTGACCATGGACGGATACATCCCCGATGGCTGGGGCGCCCACAACGCCTCCCGTGGCCAGGACTATTAGGCGATATACACTAATACCACACGTACTACACCTATTAGGTGTAGTCTGGGATCGTGGAAGACCGAACCCGAACCAATATTGAGATCGACGACCGACTCATCGAGACCGTCATGCGCCGTTACGGAGTGCGCACCAAGACCGAGGCCGTCCATCTCGCCCTTCGCCATTCGGCCGGCCAACCCCTGACCACCAACGAGATGCTGTCGATGCAGGGAGCGCAGCTCATCGGCGAGATCCCGCCCGATACCGGCCTTCAGCCCATCGATACCGTCGGGTGATCCTCGCCGATACCTCTGCGTGGATGGAGTTCGACCGGGGCACCGACTCCCCTGCCCACCGAAAGCTCGTCGAGCTCATCGCTGAAGGCGGCCAGAATGCGGCCGTCACCGAACCAGTGCTGATGGAGGTGCTGGGAGGGGCCAAAGACGCTCGGGGCCACCAGCAGCTCTACAACCTGCTGACGTCGGTGTCCTGGGTCCCGGTAGACCACGTGGCCGACTTCGAGGGCGCAGCTCGCATCAACCGGGTTTGTCGGGCCAACGCAGTGACTCCGCCAGGCTTCATCGTCTGCATGATCGCCAACATCGCGCTGCGAACCCGAGCAGAGATCTTGACCGCTGATCAGGACTTTCACCGCGTGGCGGAGCTGTTCCCCCTCAAGATCGCCGCGACGCCCTAGCGTTCAGACTCAGGGCGCGGGGGTGTTGGCGTCGAGCACCGTGCCGGGGTTGGCGCCGGTGAGCGAGCCCTCCACCTGGGTGAGCACGCCGTTGACTGCGGTGGCCCGGTAGCCCCCTGCCGGGCGGCGCAAACGGGGTGCGCCTGAGGGCAGGTCGGACACGAAACCGTCGATGTCCCACGTCAGCTCGTCCAAGTCGAACACCGTCACGTCGCCGGCATAGCCGGGCAGCAGCCGGCCCCGGTCGTTGAACCCCAAGATTTCAGCCTGGCGGCCGGTGATCTCATAAACCGCCTGCTCAAGTTCAAGATCGGCCCGCTCGCGCACATGGCGGGTCAGCAGCAAGGTGGTATCGCCCGCCGCGCACATCATCTGCACGTGGGCCCCGGCATCGGAGGCGCTGATCAGACAGCGGTCGTCGGCGATCATCTGGGCTACGCCGTCTATGTTGCTGTTGCTCACCCCCATGGCCACCACGCCGGGTTCCAAGTCGTTCTCCAGAATCCAGTCGGCGAACACATCGGAGGGGTGGCCGCCCCGAGCCTCGGTCAACTCGGCCAGCGAACGCCCCAACCAGCTCTCGTTCTCAGAGCGGGTCACCGAGGTGAACCGCGCGAAGTCGGGCCGATTGATGGGAAACAGCGACTTCTCGGTGGCGTCCCACTCGTTGCGGGCGATCTCCCGCCAGCCGGGATCGGCCAGCATCTCCTGCCGGGCTTCGCCTGCCACTCCCATGATCTGGTTCCACCCCTTGGGCAGCATCATGAACACCATGGTCTGATCCCAGCTCACGTTGAGGTCCACGGTGCGGGGCGAGGAGATGGGCCACATATCGCAGCCCTCATCCCTGATCGCCTGGGTGAACGCCATGTACTCGTCCGGGCGGTGCGGGGCCATGTCGCTGTGGGAAACCCCGTTCCAGATGGAGGTCACCCCCCGAGGTCCGAGCACCTTGGCCATTCTGCGGATGTCGGCTTCGGGATCCTCGCCAGTGAGGTTGGGGATGAACTCCACCACGCCGTGGCCCGCGGCAGCCAGTACGTCGGCCAACGCGCTCAGCTCCCCATCGCAAGCCAGCCGGCTGGGCACCGGGCGGCTGCGACGGTCCAAGTCGAAAAACGAAGTGCTGAAGCCGTAGCAGCCCGCATCCATGGCATCGGCCATCTCGGCGGCCATGGCGACGATCTCCTCCTCGGTGGCCTCCCGGGTCCAGGCATCATCTCCCATCACGTAGATCCGCAGCATGGAGTGGCCGATCAGAGAGGCCATGTTCAGGGCGATCCCGCCCTCGTTCATGGCGTCGCGGTATTGGCGCCACGACCCCCATGACCAGGGAATACCCGACTCGAAATCGGCAATAGGCATGTCCTCGATGTAGCAGAACACGTCGATGAGCTCGTCGAGATGCTCGGCCTTGGCCGGGGCCAGCGACAGCGAGCAGTTGCCGATCAGCGCGGTGGTCACCCCGTGCTGGGGCATGGGGTCGCACCCCCGGTCCCAGAACATGGACGGGTCCAAGTGGGTGTGGGAGTCGATGAACCCGGGGGATACGTAGCAGCCGCCGGCATCCAGTTCGCTCTCGCCACCGGGGGCCAGACTCGGGCCCACTTCGGTGATGACGCCTCCGTTGATGCGAACATCGGCGGGTCGGGCCCGGTTTCCGGTTCCGTCAATCAGGTTGCCATCGCGGATGATGAGGTCTGACATGAGCGAAACGATAGAGAATGGGCTTATGACTGACCCCATCAGCGCGGATGTTCTTGAAACCATGGCGGCCAAGCAGGCCATCACCGAGGTGATCTACGGCTATTGCCGGGCCCTCGACCGGATGGACAAGCCGGCGGCCTACGCGGTGTGGCATCCCGATGGAACCGCCGACTACGGAGAGGACATCTTCCAGGGCACCGGCCACGAGTTTGTCGACTGGGTGTGGACTGCTCACGCCGGAATGTCCACCCATTCCCATCAGATCACCAACGTGTTGATCCAAGTGGACGGGGATCGAGCTGTGAGCGAGGCCTACGTGACCGTGGCGCTGCGAACCCTGCCCTTCGGCGATGGCCCCGACACGGCCGACATCTTCAGCCGAGGGCGCTACGTGGACCTATGGTCTCGTCGAGACGGCAAATGGGCCATCGACCAACGCAACTACATCACCGACCACTCCGTAACCGTGCCCAACGCCAATCCCGACCCCCACGATCCCCGATCAATCCGCGGCCCAGAAGACCTGTCGGTTGCCCTTTTTGGCTGAGGGCTCACTTCTATCGCGCACCAACGAGTTGACCTGATATAGCGTTTCGATATAATCGCGGTCCAATGTTGGATCTCGCGGTGCTTGGCCTGCTCAAAGAGGGCGACCTCCACGGCTATGAGCTGAACAAGCGCCTCAAGTCGCTGGTCGGCGGATACGCCAACTCCTACGGCGCCCTTTATCCCGCCTTGGCCCGCTTGGAGAGGCGTGGCTGGGTGAGCTCCGCAGCCGTGGCCCTGGAGGTCGTCACCGATGAGCACGGTTCTGAGGAAAATGCTCGCCGCAGCCGGAAGCGCAGTACGCGGTCCAAGTCGGGCCGAACCCGCAAGGTGTATCAGATCACTGAGGCCGGCGAAGACCACCTGCTGGAGTTGTTGCAAGAAGACGCCAACAACGAGCGGCGCTTTCGCTTGCAACTGGCCTTCTGCCGCTTCCTTCCCCCCGACCGGCGCCTGGCGCTGTTCGAACTGCGCCGGGCGCACCTGGTCAGCCTGCAAGCCATGGCCCGCCGCGATCCCGTCCATACCAACGACCCCTACGTGCGCTCGCTCTTCCAGAGGGACCAGGAGCGCCGAGATCACGACTTGGTTTGGCTCGATCGGCTGATTGCCGACGAGCGCAACAACCGGCCGAGTCCTGAACCCACCGACCCATGATCAGCGCTGATCGATACGTCTTCGCCCAAGGAGGGCAACCACGATGAGCAATCCCATCCGCATCGCAATCGCCGGTGTCGGCAACTGCGCCAGTTCCTTGGTTCAGGGTCTGCACTATTACGCCGACGCTGAACCCGACGATCAGGTCCCCGGTCTCATGCACGTGGTGCTGGGGGGGTATCACATCAACGACGTGGTGCCCGTGGCGGCTTTCGACGTGGACGCCACCAAGGTCGGGCTGGATCTGGGCAAGGCCATCAGCGCCGCCCCCAACAACACCGTGCAGTTCTGTGACGTGCCCGATCTGGGCGTGCGGGTGCAGCGGGCTCCCACCCTGGACGGGTTCGGCGAGTTCTACCGCACCCAGTGCGAGGAATCCCCAGCGGAGCCGATCAATGTGGCTGAGGCGCTGCGGGAGTCCGGGGCCAACGTGCTCATCTCCTATCTGCCGGTGGGCTCCGAGGAGGCTCAGCGCTACTACGCCGAGTGCTGCCTAGAGGCCGGTGTGGCCTTTGTGAACGCCATCCCGGTGTTCATCGCCTCCGATCCGGAATGGGCCCAGCGCTTCACCGACGCCGGTGTCCCGGTGGTGGGCGACGACATCAAGAGCCAGGTGGGTGCCACCATCGTGCACCGAACCTTGGCCCGACTCTACGAGGACCGGGGCGTTGAGCTCGACCGCACCTACCAGCTCAACTTCGGCGGCAACATGGACTTCATGAACATGTTGGAGCGGTCCCGGCTGGTGTCCAAGAAGATATCCAAGACCCAGTCGGTTACCAGCCAGCTCGACAATGGCATCGCCGCCGATGATGTCCACATCGGCCCCAGCGACCACGTCCCCTGGCTGGAAGACCGGAAGTGGGCCCACATCCGCCTCGAGGGCCGGGGCTTCGGCGATGTCCCCCTCAACATCGACCTCAAGCTAGAGGTGGTGGACTCGCCCAACTCCGCCGGCGTCATCATCGACGCCCTGCGCTGCGCCAAGCTCGGCTTGGACCACGGCGTAGGCGGCCCCCTGCTCGGCCCCTCGGCCTACTTCATGAAGAGCCCGCCCATCCAGTACCGCGACGAGGCCGCCCGCGAGATGGTCGAAGCCTACGCCCGAGGCGAGGTCAGCTAGAACGCCACTTCAAAAGATGGGCGCGGGCCTCCACAGGGGTGAGGGGACCGAATTCAAGGCGGTGACGGCGAAGCTCTTCGACGGCTGCGCCCACGGCGGGACCGGGTTCCAGTTCGAGCAGGCCCATAATCTCTTCACCGTCAAGCACTGGGGGACCGCACAGGTCGGGTTCGGACTGCATCAGGGCAGCCACTTCGGAGGTCAACGAGCCTCTTGCACCTAGGGCTGTCGCCAACATCAATGCCTGGTGCAAATGGGCGTCAGCATCGATAACCCAACGACGTAATTCGACAATGGACTGGGGCGGTTGTTCGACGGCTCGGCGCGCTGCCTTCAACACGGCAAACACGGCGCGGCTGACCTCGGTGGTTGCTCGTCGCTCTGACAATGCCGAGCGCACGTCGGCTGGGGTTCCGGCATCGGCCAACAGTGCGGCTAATCGGACAACCGGATCGTGGCCGACCTTGCGAAGAAGGGCCAGCGCCGCATGGCCATCGCCTACTGGACCCAGAACCCGCTCACCGAGCCCGGCCTTGAAGAGCAACTCGAATCCGGGCCCGGGGTCGTCAAGCGCGAGGAGCCTGTCTAACTCGTCTCGTATCCGCTCGCTGGCCACGATGCTGAGCCGGTCGGCCATGGCTCGCATCGCGTCCACCAGATTCACCTCCACGGTTAGGTCGAACTGCGCCAAGAAGCGGGCCGCTCGCAGCATTCGGAGGGGGTCGTCGCTGAACGTTTCCTCAGGGTCTAGCGGAGTGCGTAAGCGCCCAGCCTCTAGGTCGGATGCTCCGTCAAAGGGGTCCACCAGCCCGCCATCGGGCAGCTCAACAGCCATGGCGTTGATAGTGAAGTCTCGACGAGAGAGGTCGGCCTCGATGGCATCGGCGAAGGCCACTTCGGGCTTGCGAGAGTCGGGCAGGTATCGCTCGGTGCGGTGGGTGGTGATCTCAACCCGGCGATCGCCTCGGCGCGCGCCAATGGTGCCGAACCGCTCCCCCTGAGTCCACAGGGTGTCGGCCCACTCTTCCAAGATCGACTTCACCGCCTCGGGCTGGGCGTCGGTGGTGAGGTCCAGGTCGAAGGCGGTGTCCAGTGGTCGATTCCGCATCGCGTCACGCACAATCCCACCTACCAGATAGATCCGGTACCCGCTGGCGGCAAACCGTTCAGCCAGTTCTCGGGCCTCCTCGCGGACGGGGGCCAGACGGTCGAGGCTCACGACAACAACGCGGCCGCGGCAGCCGCCACCTCTACACCCGGACCGCCACTCGTAGCCGGTTCCGGCCGCCACTGCGTGCCAGCCAACACTGCTACCGCCGCGGCGGCGCAATCGGCCAAGGCATCCAGGTCATAGCCGCCTTCCAAAAAGGCGATACGCCGACCGGAGGAAACCACCTGAATGATCGCTTCGGTGAGGTCGGCAAAATCCCCTGCGGCCAATCCCAGATTGGTCAGTGGGTCAGCCCGGTGAGCGTCGAATCCGGCCGACAGCACGAGCCAGTCAGGTTCAAAATCTTCCACCGCGGGCAGAACGGCCTCTTCCCAACCCCGGCGGTAGGCGTCGCCGGTCGCCCCCATGGGCATGGGCAAGTTGATAGTGGTGCCTAAACCTGCCCCTGCGCCCCGCTCTCGCAGCCCACCAGTGCCCGGATAGAACGGGTACTGGTGCCACGACACATACATCACCCGGTTGTCCTCCCAGAACACGTCCTGGGTGCCGTTGCCGTGGTGGGCGTCGTAGTCCACCACCAGCACCCGCTCGCCCCGGTCCGCCAGTGCCTGGGCGCACATCGCCGCACTGTTGAATAGGCAGAACCCCATCGACCGCGCCGGTGTGGCGTGGTGGCCCGGTGGGCGCACCGCGCAGAACGCGGCATCGGCCGCGTTGGCGTCCAAGGCCTCGACAGCGGCCAGTCCCGCTCCTGCCGCCAATCGAGCCGCTACCTCCGATTCGCCGGACAGCACGGTGTCGGGGTCCAGTCGGCCACCCCCGCCTTGCGCCATCCGTTGGACCGAGTCGAGCACCGAGGAATCGTGGACAGCCAATAGCTCGGCGTCCGTGGCCAGCCGGGGCTCGGTGGGAACCAGAGCGTCGTCTAACCCTGCCCGCTGCACCCCGTCGATTACCGCGCGCAGTCGGGCCGAACGCTCTGGATGGGAGCGTCCGGTGTCGTGGTCGAGAAAGCGCTCGTCGGTGATCCACAAGACCGACACAGCCCCACGGTACCGCGCCCGGCCAGTACCCAAGAATGAGCATTTCTCGCGCCCAGAAGAAACCCGGTTCGCGGTGTACGCCGCGCCCTGGTCGGACCTAGCCTCAGTGACATGTTGCGCCGACGGTCAGGGCAGGAATCCGTGACGCTCCGCCTCGGTCACGACCGTCTGCGGCTTAGACCCTGGGCCAGCGAAACGGAGATCGGCCTGCTCATCCTGCTGACTTCCGGCTCGGCAGTCTCAGATGCCGCCGTTGCCGCCTCGATTGAATCGGCGGCGGCCCAGGGCTATCTCCGAATCCGGACATCAGCCCTCTCGCACATCGAGGCGGAGCCGTTCCTCCGAGCCGGATTCGAACCCCGCCAACAGCTCGCCTTGCTGTCTCGGCCAATCCAACCGCCGCTCTCTGAGCGAAATGGAGGCGTTACCATCCGACGGGCCCGGCGCCGCGATCGCAGCTCGGTTCTGGACGTGGACCATGCCGCCTTCGAGCCGTTCTGGCAGCTCGACCAGGTGGGACTGCACGAAGCACTTCGAGCCACACCCTTCCGACGCTTTCGAGTGGCCCGTCCAAACCCTGACAAAGCCCTGGCTGGGTACGCCATCTCCGGTCGCAGCGGGCCGTCGGGCTATCTACAGCGATTGGCAATCTCGCCTCGCCAACAAGGACAGGGGGCCGGAACCGCTCTGGTAGTCGACGGGCTGACGTGGATGGGCCGCTGGGGTGCCACCCAAGCCTGGGTCAACACGCCCCAGCAAAACACCGGTGCCCTGCGCCTCTATGAGCGACTGGGTTTCGAGCCGGTTCCCCCCGGTCTACAAGTTCTGGAGATGGAGATCAGTGGGCTATAGATGCCGCTCCAGGAGCAAGTGGCTGGCGGCGGTTCTTGTCTGCTGTGCCGCGCCCGCTCTCATGATCCCGGCCGCCACCGCCCAGAGTGGCAACGGCACCTCCGAAATGGAAACCCCCTCCATAGAGCTGGTCAGCCAAAGCATGTGGATCGCCGAGGAGGACATTTTCCGAGTCTCCTTCCGTCTCATCGACGCCCCCGACGGGTCCACCATTGACGTAAACATCGGGGTGCCTATCCGGTCTCGCTCCGCCCTCCTGGATCGACTGGCCGGGCCGTCCACCGGATTGGGCCTTCAACAGATCTCCCGATTGCCCATGCCCGAGCCCGATGCCAATGGGATCACCTCGCTGCAATTCGCCACTACGAGCAGCCAGGAACTCGAACCCAAAACAGTGGGTGTTCCATGGCTCAAACTCTCCGCCGAAGGGGTGTACCCGGTGAGCATTGTTCTTCGGGATTCCGACAACTTGAGATTGGACACGATCCACACCTTTCTGGTCCGCACACCCCCAGTTGATTCCGACCTCTCGCCACTGCTGGTGAGCACCGTGCTGTCGGTGAGCGGACCATTGCCCGTGAACTCAGAGGGAACCGTGGATATGCCCGTGAGCCCAGAGGGAACCGTGGACATGGGAGCGTCCGAAAGCAGCCTGCAAGTGCTAGCCGAGGTTTTCGACCCCCGAATTCGACCTCAACCCCTGGCCACAGTTTCTGTTAACCCTCTTCTGGTTGACGCCCTGGCCATAAGCGAACAAACCGAGCACACAATGCTGTTGGCCCGACTCCAACAAGCAACCACCAACCGCCAGATAACGAGCAACACCTACGTTCCCTTGGACAGCGACGCGTGGATCGACCACGACCTCAGCCTCCAGATCGGCTGGCAGGTAGAGGCTGGCGCCGCGGTGCTGGATGAGTTTCTCGGCTCTCAGTCTGACCACACCATCATGGTGTTGACCACTTCGGCCTCGCCCAGGTTGCTAAATCGGCTTCAACGGGAGCGAGTAGAGCTGGTGCTGGTTCCCGATGCCCTACTCGACCCGGCCAATGAACTTGTCGGCACATTGGCCAAGACATCGTTCTTGTTGCCCACACTGGACGAATTGCTCACACCGGGCGAGCCGATTAAAGCACTGTCCATAGACAGCACGGCAACGGCTCACTTCACCAGAACTGATAGCGCCGACACCGCTCCCTACCTGGTGTTGGCCGACTTGGCCGCCCGTTGGTTTGAAGACCCCCAGCAGCTTCGGGGGATTGTGATAGCCCCACCGCTTGATTCCCTTTCCGATTCGACTGGTCTTGGTGTGCTACTGGACGAGATCAGCGTAAGTCCGATCCTGTCCTCGGTCGACCCCTCTGCAATTGTCGAGAATCTTGAGCCCGAAGCCCTCCGGCAGGTGCGTCCCGCCGAGGTGAACGGATTCGGAGAGGACTACAAGGCTGCGCTGAGCGACGGACAGCGCATCGCCCGTTCCTACCAGAACATGGTCGACCCGATCGCTTCCGTGGACACCCCCGAGCGGGAGCTGATCGAAACCCTGGATCGAGCCCTGTTGCTGTCCGGCACCTACGGTCTGACCGAGACCCAGCGAGACGCCTACCTTGCGGTGGTAGCGCAGACTGTGCGCGACACCGTGGCCGCTATCCAACCGCCGAGTCGCCAGAGAATCACCCTGACCAGCCGGTCGGAGAGCATACCGATGCTCATCCGCAACAACCTCGACCACGATGTCATCGTGCGGTTGGACCTCAACAGCGACAAGCTCGACTTCCCCGAAGGAAACTTCTTGCTGCAGCGGCTCTCCCCCGGAGTCAACCAGATCCAGGTGCCAGTGCAGGCCAAGACTTCGGGCGACGCCGTGTTGGAGATCAGCGTCAACTCGCCCACCGGGCTCTTGGCCCTGGGCGAGTCGCAGTTGACCGTGCGAGCAACCTCCCTGTCGGGCACCGGTGTGGGGATCGCCGCCGCCGCGCTGGCCATCTTGCTGTTGTGGTGGGCTCGACACTGGTGGTCGCGCCGGCGCTCCAAACTCGAGCTTCCAAAAAGTAGTGTCAGTGCATGACCGTTCGAATTGTGACCGACAGCTCTTGCGACCTCAGCGCCGCCGACATCGAGCGCCACCAGATCACCGTGGTCCCGCTCACCATCCGCTTCGGCGACGAGGAGTTCACCGACGGTGTGGGCCTATCGGCGGAGAACTTCTACGCCAAGATGGCCGCCAGCGATGAACTGCCCTCAACCGCGGCTCCCGCACCGGGTGCCTTCGAAGTGGCGTTTCGAGATCTGGCCGCCAGCGGTGCCGAGGCCGTGGTATGCGTCAACCTGTCATTCGCCCTGTCGGCCACCGGGGAGTCGGCCCAGAGCGCGGCCCGAGCCACCGAGGGCGAAGTGGACGTTCGGGTGGTGGACTCCGGCAAGGTATCGGTGGGCCTTGGTGTCATGGTGAAAGCCGCGGCAGCCGCGGCTGAGGCCGGACACAGCGCCGATGAGATCGAAGCCCAACTGGCCGATCTGAAAAACCGGGTCTTCATCTATGCCGTACTGGACACTCTGGACAACCTCAAGAAGGGCGGCCGCATCGGTACTGCACAGGCGCTATTGGGCAGCGCTCTGTCGATCAAGCCCTGTTTGGACCTCACTTCCGGCGTCGTGGAGGAAGCGGGCAAACAACGAACCAGGGGCAAGGCCCGGAACTGGCTGGCCGCGCGCGTGGCCGAAGCGGGGGAGTTGGAACACCTGGCCATCGCCCACGGTGCGGCCGAAGACATCGACGCGTTCACAGCCAGCCTGGGCGAATCCCCCGCTCAGAACCCCTTGACGGTGGCTCTCATCGGCCCGGTTGTGGGCACTCACGCCGGCCCCGGTGTCATCGCCGCCGCCATGGTGCCCGCCCCCTAAGTACGTCTTGGCCCGCAGAAAACGCCATCGGTAACCTTCGAGCCGTGTCGGAGTTCCTCCGCGACTACCTCCTCGTCGTTATATTCCTCGTGCTGGCAGGCGCTTTGGTCTTTGGGATGCTGGGGCTCGGCAGCCTGTTGCGGCCCTCCCGGTCGCAGCCCCAGAAATACATCACCTATGAGAGCGGCGTCGACCCCGTAGGACTGGGCTGGTCGCAGAGCAACATCCGCTACTACGTGTTCGCCCTCTTGTTCGTGATGTTCGACGTTGAGGCGGTGTTCATCTTCCCCTGGGCCACCCGGCTGGAGGCCTACGGGACATTCGGCTTGGTCGAGATGGCCATCTTCATCTTCATCCTTGCGCTGGGCCTGGTGTACGCCTGGCGCAAAGGCGTTCTTCGGTGGATTTAGGGACGACAGTGCGAGCTAGCCGGAAATCCACACTCGACAATCCGACGAAGCGCGCCGGGAGGTAAGCAGTGGGACTGGTTGCCAGCGGCAAAGCTCCAAAACCCCTGACCAAGTTGCTCAACCTCGGCCGGAAGTACTCCATCTGGATGTACCAGTGGGGCCTGGCCTGCTGCGCCATCGAGATGGGCGCGGTGATCGGCTCCCCCCGCTACGACGTCATGCGCCTCGGCGTGATCCCGTTTCCCGCCAGCCCCCGACAGGCCGACTTGGTGGTGATCTCGGGAACGGTCACCGACAAGATGGTGCCGTCCATCCTCCGTCTCTACCAGCAGATGCCCGACCCGAAGTACGTCATCTCGATGGGATCCTGCGCCAACTGCGGAGGCCCCTACTGGGACTCCTATTCGGTGACCAAGGGCGTCGATCAGATCATTCCGGTAGACGTGTACGTGCCCGGCTGTCCACCCCGACCCGAGGCCCTGCTGGAGGGCATCGTGCTGCTCCAAGAGCGCATCGGCAACGAAGATCCGGCCGTGCGGTGGCGAGGTGACCCAATTGTCGTCGACTGAAGTCGAGAACGACGCCGCCGAAACCGGGCCGCAGTCCGACGAGCGCCGGGAGGCTTGGGCTGCCCAGCTGGCCGAAGCGCTGGGCGACGGTTTCGCCGAGCACCACATCATTCCGGGCAGCGACTTGTGGGTGCGAGTGAACCGCGAATCGTGGACCGATGCGGCTACCGCCGCCCGCGACCAGCTTGATTGCCAATTCTTCGACTGGCTGTCGGCCATCGACTGGCTGCCCTCCCCCTACGGGCGGGACATGGATGCCCAGGAAGACAACCCCGAGCCCAAGGCAGCCGATCCTATGGAGCAGGGCCATGCCGGTGGCGAGACCCGGTTCCAAATGGTGATGCGCCTCTATTCCATCTCCGAGCACATGGGCATCACCATAAAGGCCGACCTTCCCGACGACGATCTGAGCATCGACACCCTGATCAGCGCTTTCCCCGGGGCCAACTGGCATGAGCGCGAGGCCTGGGAGATGTTCGGGATCCATTTCAACGGCCACCCCGATCTTCGCAACATCTACCTCCCCGGCGCTTTCGAGGGGAACCCTCTCCGCAAGGACTTCCCGCTGCTGGCCCGCCGGGTAAAGCCATGGCCCGGCATTGTGGACGTGGAGCTGTTCCCCGGCGAGGAAGGCCCATGACCGCGGTAAGCGCCGACCAGCGCCAGCAACTCGCCTACGTGGCCACCCAGGCCGCCGACGCCCGGCTGAACGTGGAGATCGAGACCGAGGGCATGACCCTCAACATCGGCCCCCAGCATCCGGCCACTCACGGCACGCTGCGGCTGGTAGCCCGCCTCGACGGCGAACAGGTAGTGGAGGCCGAGCCCATCATGGGCTACATGCACCGGGGCTACGAGAAACTGGCCGAGGTACGCACCTATCCCCAGGTCACCACGCTCATCAACCGCATCGACTGGCTGGGCAGCTTCGCCAACGAGGTGCCGTTCATCCTGGCCGCCGAAAAGCTCATGGAGGTGGAGGCGCCGCCCCGGGCTCAGTGGATTCGCACCGTGCTGTTCGAGTTGAGCCGGATCGCCAACATCACCCTGTTCCTGGGCGACATGGCAGTGCAGCTCGGGGCCCTCACCCCGGTGTTCATGGCCTTCCGAGACCGCGAGTTCGTGCTGAACCAGATCGAAGCGGCCACCGGCGGGCGCTTCCATCCCAACTTCGACCGCATCGGCGGCCTCAAAGACGACCTTCCCCAGGGCTGGATCGACGACACCAAGCAAGCCATGGAGAAGATGCGCGACTTCTGCGACGAGTTCGAGGAGCTGGTGCTGGGCAATGAGATCTTCCAGGCCCGCAGCCGGGGCATCGGCATCGTGCCCGCCGAGGTCGGGCTGTCCTACGGGCTCTCGGGCGCCAATATCCGGGCCAGCGGGGTGGATTGGGACCTGCGCCGCGACGGCCACGAGGCCCTGGCCTACGACCAGGTGGACTGGAAGGTATGGACCCACCCCGACGGCGACTCCTTCGCCCGCTACTGGGTGAGGCTCCAGGAGACCCGAGAGGCCACCCACATCGTGGATCAGCTCTTGGACGGGCTGCCCTCGGGCCCGATCATGGCCAAGGTGCCCCGCATCATCAAGGTGCCCGCCGGTGAGGCCTATGCCGCCACCGAGAACCCGCTGGGAGAGATGGGCTACTACGTGGTGAGCAAGGGTGACTTGGTGCCGTTCCGGGTCAAGATCCGCTCGGCCAGCTTCTCCAACATCTCCATCACCCCGTGGCTGCTCAAGGGCGTCTACGTGCCCGACATAATCACGATTTTGGCCAGCCTGTACTTCATCCTGGGAGACATCGACCGATGAAGACTCCCAGCAACATCATCACGATTCTGGCCAGCTTGTATTTCATCCTGGGAGACATCGACCGGTGACGGCGGCAACGGTTATGTCGGGCCTGCTGGCCGTGGAGGTGCCCTACTGGGCGTCGGCCATCATCAAAGTGGGCGTTGTCGCCTTAGTGGTACCCACTGCCGCCCTGGTGCTGGGCTATGTGTTCCTGCTGAAGATGATGAGCTTCATGCAGAGCCGGCTGGGTCCCATGGAGGCCGGCCCCTACGGCACCCTGCAACTGTTGGCCGACGGGCTGAAGTTCATCCAGAAAGAGGACATCATCCCAGCCAAGGCCGACCGGACGGTGTTCGCGCTGGCCCCGCTGGTGGTGCTGGTCTCCACCTTCTTGATCTACGTGGTGATCCCCACCGGCCCCGACGCAGTGGTGGCCCAACTAGATGTGGGCATCTTCTACGCACTGGCAGTGTCGTCGCTGTCGGTGGTGGGCATCTTGATGGCGGGCTGGGCCTCGGCCAACAAGTACGCCCTGATGGGAGGCTTGCGGGCCGCCGGCCAGCTCATCGCCTACGAGCTTCCGCTGGTACTGGCAGTGATGGGCGTGGTTATCCAGGCCGGCACCTTGGATCTGCAAAAGATCGTCACTGCCCAGGCCAACGGGGAGATCTTCGGCTGGGGCGGCATCGGTAACCCGTTCATCCTCACCCAGTTCGTGGGCTTCTTCATCTTCCTGGTGGCGGTACAGGCCGAAACTACCCAGCCGCCGTTCGACATGCCGGTGGCCGAGTCGGAGATCGTGGGCGGCTACCAAGTGGAGTACACCGGCTTCCGATTCCTGTTCTTCTTCATGGGCGAGTTCGGCACCGCTTTTGCCTTTGCTGCGCTGGCCGCAGTTCTGTTCCTGGGCGGCTGGGCCCTACCGTGGGGCGACCTCACCCACTGGGGGTTCAACATCGCCGGACCGGTCATCATGCTGGTGAAGGTTCTGGCTGTGGCCGCGCTGATTTTTTGGTTCCGTTTCACCTATCCGCGGCTGCGAGAGGACCAGCTTCAGCGCCTCGCCTGGAAGTTCCTCATCCCGTTGTCACTGGTGAACATCGTTATCACCGGTATTTTCAAGGTCGTTTTGTAGGAGCTTGCCATGGCACTGGTACCAGGAATGATCACGGGGCTGAAGGTCACCGCCCGCACCATGTTCCGAACCCTGTTCGGCGACGGCCCCCCGGTGGTGCCCGCCCCCTCCAAGCACTCCCACACCGTGCAGTACCCCCACGTCAAGGAGATGCCCGCCGACCGGGCCCGAGGGGTGATCGCCCTCCACGAGGAGAACTGCACCGCCTGCATGCTGTGCGCCCGCGAGTGTCCCGACTGGTGCATCTACATCGAGGGTCACAAGTACCTGGCGCCGCCGCGCCGGGAGGGGGGGAAGCCCCGCCAGAAGAACGCGCTCGACCGCTTCGACATCGACTACGCCCTGTGCATGTATTGCGGCATCTGCGTGGAGGTATGCCCGTTCGAGGCGCTGTTCTGGAGCCCCGAGTACGAGTACTCCGAGCCCCGCATCGCCGACTTGCTCCACGACAAGGAGCGCCTCAGCGAGTGGATGGACACCGTTCCCGACTTTGAGCCCTATGAGCCCGGATCCGAGCAGAAGGTGTTGAAGGTTCCCCGGTGATTGCCGAGCACGTCGCCTTCGGGATTATCGCCGCGGTGATGGTGGCCTCCGCCCTGCGGGTGGTGACCACCCGCGACATCGTCCACGCCGCCCTGTACCTGGTGATCGTGCTGGCCGGAGTAGCCGCCCTGTTCTTGCTGGTGGGGGCCGAGTTCACCGGCATCACCCAGGTGCTCATCTACATCGGTGCGGTGATCGTGCTGTTCTTGTTCGGGATCATGCTCACCCGGACCGACTTCGACCAGGACGAGGAGACCGACCACAAGCGAAAGTTCCCCGCCATACTCACTGCCCTTCTCCTGTTGGCGGTGATGATCGGCGCGCTGGTGGATCGCTTCGAAGATGTGAAGCTGGACGCCAACCTGCCCGGCGGCCAAACCCCGCAGACCACCGCGCAGGTGTCCGACGAGCTGTTCTCCCAGTACATCGTGCCCTTCGAAGCGGTATCGGTGCTGTTGTTGGCCGCCCTCATCGGTGCCATCGTGATCGCCCGCCGAGAGGAGGGCGGCTGATGTATTTGAACGAGATGCTCCTTTTGGGCGCGGTGTTGTTCTGCATCGGGGTTTACGGCGTGCTGGCCCGCCGCAACGGCGTGCTGGTGCTCATGTCCATCGAACTCATCTTGAACGCGGTGAACATCAACCTGGTGGCCTTCGGGGCGTTCCACGACACGGTCCAGGGCCAGATCTTCGCCCTGTTCGTGATCACCGTGGCCGCCGCCGAGGTGGGAATCGGCCTGGCCATCGTGCTGCTGTTGTACCGGAACCGTCGATCCATCGACTTGGACCAAGTCGATCTGATGAAGGGGTGATGGTCTGGTGCTGAGCGCGAACATCGCCGCCGCTGAAACTGCGGGCAAGGCCGTCGCCGCCTCCGGCTGGTTCCTGGAGAATGCCTGGCTCATCTGGCTATTCCCCGCCGTCTCGTTCCTGCTGATCCTGCTGTTCGGCAAGCGTTTCCCCCGAGGGGGCTCTGAGATCGGCATCGCCGCCGTGGGCGCCTCCTTCGTCTTCAGCCTGCTCACCGCCATCCAGTGGATCAGCGAGGTGGAGGGCGGCGCGGGCGGCGCGCTCACCCAGTCGATCACCTGGCTCACCAACGATGGCCAAGCCATCGGCGCGGGCATCATGATCGACGGCCTGGCAGTGATGATGATCTTCGTGGTCACCGTGGTGTCGCTGCTGGTGCACATCTACTCCACCGACTATGTGGCCGGCGACCGCCGCTACACCCACTTCTTCGCCTTCCTGAGCTTGTTCACCGCGTCGATGCTCTTCTTCGTCACCGCCTCCACCACCCTCCAGATGCTGGTGGGCTGGGAGCTGGTCGGGGTGTGCTCGTTCGTTCTGATCGGCCATTGGTGGGAGGAGAAGGACAACTCCGACGCCGCCCTCAAGGCCTTCTTCACCAACCGAGTGGGCGACATGGGCCTCATCATCGGGGTGTCGATTCTGTTCTTCGGCGCGGGCACCTTCAGTGTGATCGGAGTGAACGAGGCCGCCATCACCGGCAGCATGAGCCACACGGTCACGCTGGCCGCTGCTCTCTGCCTCACCGCCGCGGTCATCTCCAAGTCGGGGCAGTTCTTCCTCCACACCTGGCTGCCCGACGCCATGGCCGGGCCCACCCCGGTGTCGGCCCTCATCCACGCCGCCACCATGGTGGTGGCCGGCATCTTCATGGTGGCCCGGCTCTACGGGGTGTTCTTCGAGGGCTTCTCCATCGGCGGTTCCAGCATCAACACGCTGGCCCTCATCGGCGGCTTGACCACCCTGGTGGGCGCCACCCTGGCCTTCGTTCAAAACGACATCAAGCGAGTGCTGGCCTATTCCACCGTCTCCCAGCTGGGTTACATGGTGCTGGCCCTGGGCGTGGGGGCATGGACCGCGGCCCTGTTCCACCTGTTCACCCACGCCTTCTTCAAGGCCTGCCTGTTCCTGGGCTCGGGCTCGGTCAGCCACGCCGTGCACTCCTTCGACATGAAGAAGGACATGGGCGGCCTGCGCAAGGCCATGCCCCACACCTACCGCACGTTCATGATCGGCACGGTGGCGCTGGCCGGGTTGCCCATACTGTCGGGATTCTGGTCGAAGGACGAGATTCTGGTGGGCACCGGCGGCTGGGGCCTGTTCGGCGGCACCGGGGGCAACGGGGCCTACACCGTGATGCTGGCCATGGGCATGATCACCGCGGCGCTCACCGGGGCCTACATGACCCGGGTGGTGTACCTCACCTTCTTCGGCGAGTTCCGGGGCCACGGCACCCCCCATGAGTCTGGCCCCCGGATCACCGTCCCGCTGTGGATCTTGGGCGGGTTGGCCATTGTGGCCGGTTTCATCAACTTCCCGGCCGGCTTCCAGCTCGTTCCCGCGTCATGGGAGGAGAAGTTCCTCCATTGGGTGGAGCCCGTCGGCGTGAGCTACTTCCCGGCCATCAAGCACGCCACCCCGTCGTGGACGCTGGCCATCGTGTCGGTGATCGTGGCCCTGATCGGCATCGGCGCCGCCTACTATTACTACTTCGTCCGGGTTCGGGCGGTGAGCCCCGTCGCCACCGAACTGCCCGATGGCCCCACTTCGAGATCGGCAGTGGCCCGTCTCGGCCATCGAATCCTTGTCAACAAGTACTACCTCGACTGGCTGTACACCACCGTGATTGTCGGCTTCGTCAAAGGACCATTGGCCAAGGCGGCCTATTGGACCAACCAGAACGTGATCGACCGGGTGGTTAATGAGGCCGGCACCCGCTCAGTGCAGGCCGGCGAAATCGTCTACCACAAGGTTGACCAGCTGGTGGTGGACGGAATCGTCAACGCCACCGGGAAGATCTCCGACAGCTCGGGGGAGGAGCTGCGCCGCATCCAAACCGGCAAGGTGCAGCAGTACGCCGCCATCATGTTCGCCGCCGCCACCATCCTGGCCGGCATCTTCATCATCGTCATCTAGGGAGCGCACATACATATGGGTGAATTTCTCAACGACTGGGGGCTGAGTATCCCGACGTTCCTGCCGATCATCGGCGCGGCCGTCATGCTGCTCATCCCCAAGGACCGAGAGCAGCTTCACAAGCTGATCGCCTTGGCCACCACCTTGGCGGTGGCCGTCTTCGGCTTGCTGCTGTTGATCCAGTTCATCGACAACGACAACTTCGGCGCCCTCAACTTCGTGGTGGACAAGGGCTGGATAGACGTCATCGACTCCCGCTACATCATGGGCGTCGACGGCATCTCCCTGCCGCTGATGCTGCTCACCATGCTGATCGTGCCCTTGTGCGTGATCTACTCCTGGAACCACTTCCCCGAACCGCACAACCCCAAAGCGTTCTTGATCCTGCTGCTCATCCTGGAAACCGGGATGATCGGCACTTTTGCGGCCCAAGACCTGATCCTGTTCTTCGTGTTCTTCGAAGTGGTGCTTTTGCCCATGTACTTCATGATCGGGGTGTGGGGCGGCGAGAACCGGCGCTACGCCGCCATCAAGTTCTTCTTATTCACCCTGTTCGGCTCAGCGCTGATGCTGGTGAGCTTCTTGGCCCTGTACTTCTTGGCCGATGCCGGTACCTTCGACATGCGGCTGCTGCCCGAGGCGGCCGCCGGCATCGCCAAGTCGTCGCAAGTCTGGGTATTCGGCGGCATGTTCCTGGGATTCGGCATCAAGGTGCCCATGTTCCCGTTCCACACCTGGCTGCCGGATGCCCACACCGAGGCCCCCACAGTGGGGTCAGTGATCCTGGCCGCGGTGCTGTTAAAGCTGGGCACCTACGGATTCGTCCGCATCGCCATCCCCATCCTGCCCGAGGCCGCCGCCGAGTGGGCCCCGTTCATCGGGCTGCTGGCGGTGATCGGGATCATCTACGGCGCATTGGGCTGTTTGGCCCAGCGGGACTTGAAACGGCTGGTGGCGTTCTCGTCGGTGGCCCACATGGGCTTCGTGATGCTGGGCATCGCCACCCTCACCGACTTCGGCATCAACGCCGCGGTGTTCGGAATGGTGGCCCACGGGCTCATCACCGGGATGCTCTTCTTCTTGGCCGGATCAGTGAAGGAGCGCTACCACACCCTGGACATGTCCCGGCTGGGCGGCTTGCTGGTGCAGGCCCCCCGCATGGGCTGGATCCTCGGGTTCTGCGCCATGGCCTCGCTGGGACTGCCCGGCCTGGCCGGATTCTGGGGCGAGTTCCCCGCCATCTTGGCCTCCTACAATCCCGCTGCCGTGCTGTCTGAGGAGACCTTCCGGTCGTACATGGTCATCGCTGCGCTGGGCACGGTGCTGGCCGCTGGCTATCTGCTGTGGATGCTCCAGAAGACCGCCTTCGGCAATCCTCGTGAGGAATTTGCCAACGACCCCCATGTGCATGACGCCACTATTTCGGAGTACATGGCTTGGGCCCCTCTGCTCATCCTGATCCTGGTGCTGGGCGTGTACCCCCACCTGCTGTTCGGGGCCACCGATCCCGCAGTGATCAAATCACTTAGCGACTGTCTGGACTCCGCCACCAGCGGAGCTTGCTTCGACGCGGCAGCCGGAAAGTAGCCAGATCTGATGCTCTCGTCCCTGCCTTCGATCGTCGGCTTCGTCCGACCCGACATCGATTGGCACGCCGTCGCGCCCGAGCTCACCCTGCTGGGGGTTGGCGCGGTGGTCACCCTGCTCGACATTGTGCTGTTGGAGCGGGGACGGGCCTACACCTCGGCGCTTGCCGGCATCGGGCTGCTGGTGGCGTTGATTCCGATCGTGACCCTGGCCGCCGACGGCACCACCCGGGAGATGTTCGGCGGAGCCTTCGTGGTGGACGACTTCGCCCTCATCCTGAAGGCCATGTTCATCGTGGTGGCCTACATCGTGGTGCTGTTGTCCACCAATTACATCGCCGAGGGCGACTACTGGGAGAACGAGTACTACGGCCTTCTTTTGGCATCGGTGATGGGCATGGTGTTGATGGCCTCGGCTCGCGATTTGGTGACCATCTTCGTGGCCCTGGAACTGCTGTCGATTCCCGCCTACCTGATGGCCGCGTGGCGCAAGGCCGACCCCAGGAGCAACGAGGCCGGACTCAAGTACTACCTGATGGGAGTGTTCGCCTCGGCCATCATGCTCTACGGCATGTCGCTGCTGTTCGGGCTGGCCGGCGACACCCGCCTGTCGGCCATCTCCGACGCGGTGTCGGGCGGCGACGCCAACCCGGTGGTCATCCTGGGCATCATCTTCGTGATCGTCGGATTCGCCTTCAAGGTGTCGGGCTTCCCGTTCCACACCTGGGCGCCCGACACCTACGAGGGCGCCCCCACCCCGGTGACCGCCTTCTTGGCCGTGGCCTCCAAGGCGGCCGGTTTCGTGGCCCTCATGCAGTTGGTACACGCCGGCTTCCCCGGGCGGGACGATGTCTACCAACCGCTGCTGTGGATCCTGGCCGTGGGCTCGATGACCGCCGGCAACCTCATCGCCCTGCGCCAGGAGAACATCGTGCGCCTCATGGCCTATTCCGGGGTGTCGCAGGCCGGGTTCATGCTGGCCCCCCTGGCGGTGGCTGGCGACATCGGCGGCGACGCCCTCTCCGCAGTGATCATCTACGTGCTGATCTACGCGGCCATGAACCTGGGCGCCTTCGCGGTGATCATCGCCGTGGCCCGCCGCACCGCCTCCGGCAGCATTAGCTCGTACGCCGGGCTGTTCAAGTACGCCCCGGGCATGACCATTCTCATGACCATCTTCCTGTTCTCCCTGGCCGGGATTCCCCCGCTGGGCGGCTGGTTCGCCAAGTTCGCCGTGTTCCGGGCCGTGGTGGAAGCCGACACCGGCTGGGGCTATTCCCTGGCCGCCATCGCCGCAGTGAACTCGGTGATCGCGCTGTTCTACTACGCCAAAGTGGCCCGCATGATGTGGTTCGAGGACGTCCCCGAAGAGGCCGACACCTCGTCCCTGCGGGTGCCCCCCTCCCTTGTCGCTGCCCTCGGTCTCACCGCGGCGGCCACCCTCCTGTTCGGTATCTACCCCGCCGCCATCACCCACTTCACCGAAGGCACCCTCATCGCCCTGCCCTATTGAGCCCATGGGAATTGAGGCTCAATTTGGTGTATTGGAGGTGTATGCTCCATTCATGGCCCGGACGAATATCGATATCGACGAGGAGGCTTGCGCTGAGGTCATGCGGCGCTACCAGCTGCGGACCAAGCGGGAAGCCGTCAACTTTGCCCTGAACCAGCTGGTCGTCAAACCATTCACGGTGGAAGAAGCTCTTCAAATGCGGGGAGCCGGATGGGAGGGCGACCTTGACGAAATGCGGACCACAGAAGTCTGGTGATTCTGGTCGACTCCTCGGTGTGGGTGGAATACTTGAGAGACACAGGGAGCAGTGCCTGCATAAGGCTTGACGACCTACTGGCCGAGAAGGCCGAGTTGGCCATCACCGACGCGGTGAGATTGGAAGTCCTGGCCGGTGCTCGTGATGACATCCACGAGCGCAGACTCCGACGCCTCTTGGCCCGAGCCGCAATTCTCCCCACCTATCCAGCGCACTACGACCACGCCGCTTCGGTCTATCGGTCATGTCGCAGGAGGGGAGAGACCATCCGCAAGTTGTTGGACTGCTTGATCGCCGCGGTGGCTATTCAATCTGGGGTTCCGGTTCTCCATGCCGACAGCGACTTCGATGCCATGGCCCGCCATACCGACTTGGAAATCGTGCCCTTGTCCTAGCCTTACTTCGTGACCGCCGCAGGCCGGACGCGCTGACATGCCTGAGCTACCTGATGTTGTGGTTTATCTGGAGGCGCTGGACCGACATGTGGTGGGCCGAGAACTGCGCAGGATTCGAGTAGTCGGCGTCAGCCTGCTTCAGACGTTTGACCCTCCGATCAGTGCGGCTGAGGGGCGAATGGTGGTCGGCACTAGGCGGATGGGCAAGCGGCTGGTGCTGGAACTGGGCGGGGCTGATGAATTGTTCTTGGTGATCCACTTGATGGTGGCGGGGCGGTTGCGGTGGCGGGATGAGGTGGGGGCCAAGCCGCCGGGGAAGATTGGTCTGGCCGCCTTCGACTTCGACCACGGCACCCTGGTGCTCACCGAGGCCAGCAAGCGCAAGAAGGCGTCGCTGTGGCTGGTCCGGGGCGCCGACGCGCTGGTCGAACAGCACGACCGAGGCGGGGTGGAACCACTGGAAGTGGACGAGGCCGAGTTTCGTGACGCCCTGACGGGCCGCAACCGCACTCTGAAGCGGGCCCTTTGCGATCCCACTGTGTTCAGCGGTATCGGCAACGCTTACAGCGACGAGCTCTTGTTCCACGCTGGACTGTCCCCGGTGCAGCGCACCGGCAACCTCGACAACGAGGAGGTTGCCCGGCTCTATGAGGCCACCCGAACCACGCTGGTCGACTGGACTGAGCGCCACCGCCAAGCAGTGGGCGACGGCTTCCCCGACAAGGTCACCGCCTTCCACGACGACATGGCCGTCCACGGCAAGTACGGCCAACCCTGTCCGGTATGCGGGGTTGCCGTCCAGCGGATCGTCTATGCCGACAACGAGGTCAACTACTGCCCCCAGTGCCAGACCGACGGCCGCATCCTGGCCGACCGCTCCCTGTCCCGCCTCCTCAAAGACGACTGGCCCCGCAGCATCGAAGACCTCGAGGAGGAAATGGGATGATCGACGTGAGTCAACATCAGAGAATGGATTTCCAGATGCGCACACCGATTTACCGATCCCGCCCGGTGGATCCCACCCCGGCAAGATTCGGCCGCTGTGAGCGGATCAACGACTTCGTGGTGATGTCGGAGGGATTCTCCAACGTCTATCTCCTGGAAACCGCGGGAGCCAGCGTGCTGGTCAACTCGGGCATGGGGATGGAGGCACCAGTCCACCATCGCAACCTCTCATCGCACTCCGATGCCCCCATCGGACATCTAATTTTCACCCAGGGGCATGTGGACCACGTCGGGGGGACGGCCTTCTTCCGAGAGCTCTACCCCGGCCTCCAGGTGATTGCCCAAAGCGGGAACCTCGAGCATCAGAGCTACGAGAATCGCCTGGCCTGGTTTCGGGCCCGACGGGCTGGGTTCGCCTTTGATGACGAGTTCGCGGCCATAAACCGCGAATACCGCGATCACGGATACACCGATTTCAACCCGCAAGATGCCCCCACTCCCGATGTGCTGTTCGACGACCGGCTGGAACTCAACGTGGGCGGGCTGGACGTCGTGCTCATCGGATGCCCCGGCGCGGAGACCAACGATTCGCTGATCGTCTGGCTCCCGCAACACCGCATCTGCCTCACCGGCAACCTGTTCGGCTGCCCCTTCGGTCACTTCCCCAATCTGTCCACCATTCGGGGCGATCGCTACCGCGACGCCCTGGTTTGCGCCCAGGCGGCTCAGACGGTGCTCGACCTCGCACCGGCGATGATCCTCTACGGGCATCACGCTCCGGTTGTCGGCCAGGACGTAATCGAAGCCGAGCTGACCGCCTTTCGCGATGGAACTCTCTACGTACACGACGAAACCGTGAAGGGGATGAACCAGGGCAAAGACGTCCGCACGCTCATGCGGGAGATCTCACTGCCCCCGGAACTGGAGCTGGGAGAGGGCTACGGCAAGGTGTCGTGGGGGGTGCGCTCAATCTGGGAGCACTACAGCGGCTGGTTCCACGCCGAATCCACCACGGAGCTTTACGACATCGGCCCCCGGTCGGTGGACGCCGACTTGGTGGAGCTAGCCGGCCCCGACCAGATAGTTGATCGAGCCGGCCAGAAACTGGCGGCCGACCACCCCGAAGAAGCACTCCACTTGCTCGACATCGTTCTCGGCCATAGCCCCGATCATGCCGATGCCCGAAAATTGTCCCGCCAAGTCCACCAGCGCTTGCTCGAGCAGTCCGAGAACATGTGGCTGACTCGATGGCTCAAGCACCAGCTGAAGTTGCTAGACAACTGAGCAGCCACCAAGGAGAGAAGTTGCCGATGAGTTCATTCAAGCGAGAGTCCACCGCCGAAGAGGTCGTTGACGGGCTTGACCTGTCGGGCCAGGTCTTCATGATCACTGGCACAACCAGCGGGCTCGGTGAGGAGTCAGCCCGAGTGCTGGCCGCTCGCGGGGCCCGGGTGGCCATGCTGGCTCGGAATCCCGAGGCCAATCTCGAGGCCGCCGACCGCATTCGCTCATCGGTACCCGATGCCAACCTGTCGACGCACCAATTGGACCTCTCTGATCTGTCCAGCGTGGAGAGCTTCGCCGCCGAAGCAGCCGACCAGTTCGACCGCATCGACGTGCTGATGAACAACGCGGGGGTGATGTGCTGCCCATTCGGCCAAACCTCCGACGGCTTCGAGATGCAGTTCGGCACCAACCACCTGGGTCACTTCGCTTTAACGGCCCGGCTGATGCCGCTGCTGCACCAGGCTGACAATCCCCGGGTGGTCACCCTGTCGTCCGGTGGGCACCGCATCTCCGATGTCGACCTCGACGACCCCAACTTTGAGCACACCCCCTACGACCCCTGGGTGGCCTATGGCCGGTCGAAGACCGCCAACATCCATTTCGCCGCCGAGTTGGCTCGGCGCTTCGATGGTGAATTGCTCTCGCTGTCGGTCCATCCCGGCGCGATCCCCACCAAGCTGGGCCGCCACATGACCAAGGAGATGATCGAGGGCATGAGAGACCGGGCCAAAGCCAGTTCGTCCTCAGGCCAAGGCCTCCAATACAAGACCCTGGAGTCAGGCGCCGCCACCCAGGTATGGGCGGCTACCGCTCCCGAACTAACCGACCACAACGGCAAGTATCTGGCCGACTGCAACGTGGCCGAGCCGGGAACGGGCGAAATCGGCTACGCCCCCCACATCTACAACCCGCCCACTGAAACCGCTCTCTGGAAACTGAGCGAGCACCTAGTCGGCTCGTCGGCCTGAAAAGGGAGGTCCTGCCAATGGCTGACCAAGATGGAAACGGCGCAGCACCCAATGTGTTGCTGATCACGACAGATCAACATCGTTGGGATTGGCTTGGGTGCCACGGCACACCTGGGGTTGTGACCCCTCACCTCGACGCGTTGGCGGGGCGCGGTACCAGGATCACCGGCCACGTCACCAATTCGTCGGTATGCGTACCGGCGCGGATCGGGCTGGCTACCGGGAGGACTCCGCTGTCAATCGGGGTGGAATCCAACAATGACGTACTCGACCTCGCCCTGCCGACGTATTACCAGCAGCTTCGCGATGCCGGCTACCAGGTCGGTGTAGTCGGCAAGCTCGACCTCGACAAAGGAGATTTTCAACACGGTTCCCGCGGCGATCGCCCCAAGGCATACCGCTGGGGGTTCACCCATCCCATTGAGACGCTGGGCAAGATAATCGCCGGCCTCCCTCACGCCAACGCACCCTCTGGCCCTTACAACATGTGGCTTCAAGAACAAGGTATCTGGGAGGGCTTTCGAGATGATTACACCGCCCGCGTCCAGGAGATATTTGCCGGCCGCGCGGGGTTCGGGGGCGAGAAATCGCTGTCCGATCTGTGGTACCGAGACTCCGTGCTGCCAACCGAGGCATGGATGGACAACTGGATCGGCCGAAAGGCGTGTGAATGGCTCGAAGAAGTGCCTATTGGATTTCCCTGGCACCTCTATGTCAGCTTCTGCGGGCCTCACGACCCGTTTGACCCGCCGAGGGAGTTCGGAGAGCAATTTCGCGACGCCGATGTCCCTGAACCCGTGCTCGACGAAGGTACACCCCGGACCAAGAGATTCGGCCAGTCACAGTCTGCTCTCCCCCCGGATGAGTTGATGAAGGCCCGCCGCCAGTACACCGCAGAAATGGCCGCCATCGACATCCAAATCGGCGAAATCCTGGCCACGTTGGACGCGATCGGCCAGACCGACAACACCATCGTGATGTTCACTGCTGACCACGGCGAGATGCTGGGCGATCACCGCCTCTTCCAGAAGCACTACGGCTACGAACCGTCGATGCGGATTCCGATGATCGCGGCCGGACCCGGAATCTCCCCAGGGGTCAGCAATGCGCTGACCGAGCTCGTTGACGTGACGGCCACGATTCTCGACTACACCAGCACTGAGATAGCGGGAATCGACGGCCGCTCACTTCGCCCGATCTTCGAGCAACCCGAGGCTCAAGTCCGGGATGCCACTACCTGTACCGAGCACCAGCATCGAACGATCCGCACCGACCAGTGGAAGTACATACACAACGTCCACTCTCCTGATGACCCTCACGAGCTCTACAACCTGCTTGAAGATCCTGACGAGACCACGAACCTGATCGACTCTGAGCCCTCTATCGCAGAGGACCTTCTCCAAGGACTGGTCGAGTTGCTGGGCGCTGAAAAGGTATTGGCCCCAACTGAGGCGGAGGCAGCTGGGTTCCTAGTCGCCGAGGGCCAATAGGGAATCGATTAGCTGATCAAGCAGAAACTCAAAACAGCGATCTAGGGCTGGCGGGGGCCGCCCCGGGTGCCGGGCCAGCGGGAGCCGCTGATGACGTCGGCGCTGGGCCAGAACGCATCGGGATCGAGCGGGCCGGCGTTGGTGATCTGCCGGTCGATCATCCGATTGGTCACCAACTGCGCCGAGAGCTGCTCGACGATCGGGAAGTAACGGGCCACGGGATCCCAGGGGCTGTCCAACAGCCGCAGCTCGCCGTCGATCTCCTCGACGTGGGCCTGCTCGAAGGTGGTGGCCACATCCACCACGTGGGGCGGGAAGTCGTACTCCTTCTCCGCGCCGCCGATGGCCCGGGAGTACTTGGTCCACCACTCGTGCTCGGTGAACTCTCCCGCCTTCGGCTCCACCGCTCCGGTCACATCGCCCTCGAACTCCAGGAACGTGTAGCCCTGATGGATGGTCCGGGCCTCTACCCGGTTGCCCAGGCGATAGAAGCGGATGTCGCACGGGTACTTGGGCTGGCCGTTGGTCTCGCCGCTAATGAAGATGGCGGCCTCCTGATCGATGCCCAAGCCCAGGCTGTACTGGCCGCTCACGCCCTTCCAGCTGGCTGGCACCTTCACGCTCACGCCGTACTCCGGTTCGCCCAGCACGGGCACGCAGTACACCCCCACGGTCACGATCGGCTCGCCCGCCGTGAGCCCCGGCGGGAGAACTTGCTCAATGCCGGCCGGATAGGTCCGGTACTCAACGGTCAGCTTCGGCCAACCGGCAACCTCGCCGGGCCGGCTCATCGGGGTCTCAGTCATGGTGCCTCCAGTGCTGGATACCGCAATCCATGCGGTTCCGCTCGTTCGATCACCACAGTGTATTGACAACACAAATGCCGCGCACCGCTGAGGTTCCCAGTTGTCTGCATAGCCATACTTGAACGGTGGGGTCCGCCGTGTTTGGCAGCAAGGTTCTCTGATTTCGATGGCAGGGTTCGCCGAGTTCATGGAGCAGGCGCTGTATGACGCTGAGCACGGGTTCTACGAGTCGGGCCAAGCCGGACGGCGCGGCGGCCACTTCATCACCAGCCCCGAGGTGGGACCGCTGTTCGGCGCGGTGGTGGGCCGGATGCTGGACCACCGCTGGAACGAGCTAGGCAAGCCCGATCCGTTCACCGTGATCGACGCCGGCGCCGGACCAGGCACCCTGGCCCGTACCGTGGCCAAGGCCGAGCCCGGCTGCACACCCGCTTTGCGCTGGGTCAACGTGGAGCGCAGCACCGCGGGGCGGGCTGCCCACACCATTGGCGATTCACAAGCCGACATGCCCAACCGCCCGATCACCGGGGTGATCGTGGCCAACGAGCTGCTCGACAATCTGCCGCTGCGCCTGTTCGACTCCGGCGGCAACGAGATAGGCGACCAGCGCCCCAATCCCGAGACCCGCTTGACCCCCCGCCAAGACCAAGCCTGTGTGTGGCTGTCTCAGGCCCTTTCGATCTTGGACCAGGGCACCGTGGTGGTCTTCGACTACATGAGCACCACCGAGGAAATGGCCGCCCGGCCTTGGCCCGAGTGGCTGCGGACCTATCGGGGACACGAGCGGGGTGACGACCCGTGGACCGCCCCCGGCACCCAAGACATCACCGGCGAAGTGGCCCTCGACCAACTCGCCGCAGTGTGCGAACCCACCCGAGTCACCGATCAGGCCACATGGCTGCGGGCCCACGGCATCGAAGAGCTGGTGGCTGAGGGGATTGCCACCTGGCAGTCGGGAGCCGCCCAAGGCGATCTGGCCGCTGTGGCCGGTCGCAGCCGGGCCATCGAAGCCGAAGCCCTGCTCGATCCCACCGGTCTGGGCGGATTCACCGTGGCCGAATGGGACGTGCCTACGCCGAGATAAGCCGAATCAGGCCTTGTTGCGCGCCGCGGCTCGAAATCCCAGCGCCACCGGGTTAGCGCCATCGACCTCTGGATGAATGGCCACCTGATAGCGACCCGGCGATGGCAGCTTCATGGCCCGGAAGTCGGCCACAAACGGCACGTTGACCAGTTCGCCAGGATCGTGACCAGAGCCCAGCTTCACCTGGACCTCGCCCACCATCTCGGCCAGCTTGCGCCCGTCGGCGTCCTCAACCCGCACCTTGATCTTGTTGGGCTCAGCGGCCTCCACTGGAGACATCTCGAGCACCAGCGCCAGCATGACCCCTATCGGCGCGGGGAACGACTCCCGATACACCCGAGTGATGCCCGCCGAGCTCACAAACAACAGCCCCTCCCGCACCTGGGCGAAATCGCACAGCGTGGCAACCCGGATATCCATAACCGCCGATCAACTCCTAGCCCGAAGTGGCTCCACTATCTGACCATAACCTCTGTGAGACGACAGAATGTAGGCTCGCCGCGCTGTCCCGCGAGAGCATGGGAAAGGACCGACCATGGCTGACGCCACCATCGAGGACTACTACGTCGAGGATCGCACCTTCGCTCCGGCCGCCGATTTCGCCGCGGCCGCACTGGCCAACGACCGCTCGCTCTACGACGAGGCGGAAGGTGACTACGAGTCGTTCTGGGCCCGACAGGCACGCGACCTGTTGAGCTGGGACACCGACTTCAGCACCGTTCTGGAATGGGATTTGCCCTTTGCCCGGTGGTTCATCGGCGGCACCCTCAACGTGTCGTACAACTGCCTCGACCGCCACGTGGAAGCGGGCCAGGGTGACAAGATCGCCTTCCACTGGGAGGGCGAGCCGGGCGACACCCTAACCATCACCTACGCCGATTTGCTGACCGAGGTGTCCAAGTTTGCCAACGTGCTCAAAGGGCTGGGACTGGGCGCGGGCGACCGGGTGGCCATCTACATGCCGATGATCCCCGAGCTGCCGGTGGCCATGCTGGCCTGCACCCGCATCGGGGTGGCCCACTCGGTGATCTTCGGCGGTTTCTCGCCCGACTCCATCGTCGACCGCTGCGAGGATGCCGAGGCCCGGCTCATCATCACCGCCGACGCCGGCTACCGCCGAGGCGCACCTTCGATGCTGAAGCCCAACGTGGACACTGCCCTCAGCCAGGGAGCGGCGTCGGTGGAGCACGTAGTGGTGGTCAACCGCTGCGACACCGATGTCGACATGGCCGAAGGCCGGGACCTGTGGTGGCACGACCTCATGGTCGACGCGTCGGCCGACTGCGCGCCCGAGCCCATGGACTCGGAGGCGCTGCTCTACCTGCTGTACACCTCGGGCACCACCGCCAAGCCCAAGGGGATCATGCACACCACCGGCGGCTACCTCACCCAGGTGGCCTTCACCCACAAGTACGTGTTCGACCTCAAACCCGACACCGACGTGTACTGGTGCGCGGCCGACATCGGATGGGTCACCGGCCACAGCTACATCGTGTACGGCCCGCTGGCCAACGGCGCCACCTCGGTGATCTACGAGGGCACCCCCGACACTCCGGGCCGCGACCGCCTCTGGGACATCGTGGAGCGCTACGGCGTCACCCAGCTCTATACCGCCCCCACCGCCATCCGCACCTTCATGAAGTGGGGCGCCCAGGAGCCGGCCAAGCACGACCTGTCCAGCCTGCGGGTGCTGGGTACTGTGGGCGAGCCCATCAACCCCGAGGCGTGGATGTGGTACCACACCCACATCGGCGGCGAGAGCTGTCCCATAGTGGACACCTGGTGGCAGACCGAGACCGGCGGCCACATGATCTCCCCGCTGCCCGGCGTCACCACCACCAAGCCGGGATCGGCCACCCACACCATTCCCGGGGTGTTCGCCGAGCTGGTGGACGATGACGGCCGCCCGGTGGAGCGGGGCGGCGGCTACCTCACCATCACCCGCCCGTGGCCGTCGATGCTGCGGGGCATCTGGGGCGATCCCGAACGCTATCGGGACACGTATTGGAGCCGGTTCGAGGGCCGCTACTTCGCCGGCGACGGGGCCAAGATAGACGACGACGGCTACCTGTGGCTGCTCGGCCGGGTGGACGACGTGATGAACATATCCGGCCACCGCATCTCCACCACCGAGGTGGAGTCGGCCCTGGTGGACCATGCCGCGGTGGCCGAGGCCGCCGTGGTGGGCGCGGCCGACGACACCACCGGCCAAGCCATCATCGGCTACGTGATCTTGCGAGGCAGCCACGACGCCACCGACGAGCTGGGCGAGGAGGTCCGCCAGCATGTGGCCACCAAGCTCGGGCCCATCGCCCGGCCCAAGACGGTGGTGTTGGTTCCCGACCTGCCCAAGACCCGCTCCGGCAAGATCATGCGCCGCCTGTTGCGGGACGTGGCCGAGGGCCGCAGCCTGGGCGACACCACCACCCTGGCCGATCAGTCGGTGGTGGACGAGATCCGCACCCGGGCCGCCGAGTCCCCCCAAGAAGATTGAGCGAATACGACGGTCCCTCCCACTGGCGATGGCGGGACGGCCCCATCGGTGGCGGCCCCGCGGTGATCGTGGACGTCGACGGGGTGATCTCCGACGGCAGCAACCGCCAGCACTTGGCCCAGGCCCGCCGCTGGGATGAGTTCTTCGCCGGCTGCCCCGACGACCCCCCGTTGGAGGCGACGGTGGCCCTGGTCGGCTCACTGGCCGCCGACCTCACGGTGGTGCTGCTCACCGCCCGCCCCTGGCACCTACTCAGCGACACGCTGGGCTGGCTGAAGATGCACGAGGTCCGCTGGGATTTGCTGATCCTGCGGCCCCCCAACAGCGGCGGTTCGTCGCGGGCGTACAAGGCCACCGAGGTGGACAACCTCCGTCACCACGGATTCGAGTTGCTCTACGCCCTCGAAGACGACCCCCGCAACGTGGAGATGTACGCCGGGGCCGACGTCCCCTGCGTCTACGTCTACTCCGGCTACTACGACCGCTGACAGGCGTGATCTCAGGTGGCCGGGAGTTGCGGCCAGGCACCCACAACCGGGTGGTCGGCGTCGACAGGTCCCACACCAGCGGCACCGCCTGGTGCTTTGAGGCCGGTCACTTCGAAGAATCCAGCGTTGATATCGGTGAACTCCTGGTATTCAGCGGGGAGAAACGTCTCAGGATAGATGGCTTCCACTGGGCAGGCCGGTTCGCAAGCCCCGCAGTCGATGCACTCGTCGGGATTGATGTAGAGCATCCGCTCACCCGCATAAATGCAGTCCACTGGGCATTTGGACACGCAGGAAGCATCTTTGACATCAATGCAGGTGGGACCGATCACGTAGGTCATGAGCACTCCCGATAGCCGGGATGGCGCTCGTAAACCCGTTCGAGCATGTCGAGATAGTCGGTCTCGGATGCGACCGACAGCGGGCTGGGCTGTTGGCCGGGATAGCCGATCAGTCGACGTACCTCGGCGCTGAGAAAATAGGCACCCACAACAGTCGTGGACAGCACACCAAAGTCACCGGGCCGCTGCGAGGCCAGATGGCGCACGAAGGCATCGAGGCCTTCCACAGGTGCCTCATCGAGAAGAGACAGCAGCGGCTCGGCAAGAGCAGGGGCAGCTTCCAGAACCCGATCGAGCAGGCCCTCCGAAACGCCGACCGCTGAGGCCGCAGGCATATTTCGTCTTTCAGGCACGAGCACATCGGCCAGACGGTCCAGCGTGAGACGTTGGGCTGGTGTCGGCCCAGAGCCACTCATGCAGGAGTCTCCTGCGACGCCCGAGCCTCGATCAGATGATCGGTCACCCGTAGCGCGTTCGCCATGATCGTGGCGGTTGGGTTGGCCGACCCGCCGGTCACAAATACACCGCCGTCGATCACATAGAGGTTGGGCACGTCGTGGGCGCGGCACCAACGATCCACCACTGAAGTCTGAGGATCGTTGCCCATCCTGGTAGTGCCCAGCACATGACCGATTCCGGTAGGCCACACGTCGCGCACGAGGGTGGACACTGCTCCCGATGCCTCTGCCGCCTCAACGGCGCGTGCCACATTGAAGTCGAGCATTCTTCTGGTGTTCTCCGACACCCGGTACTCGACGTGAGCGGCGGGCAGTCCCGACGAGTCGCACATCGTCGGATCAAGGGTGACCCGGTTGTCGTCTTCGGGGAGATCCTCGGCCTGGATGCCCCAGGTGAAAGCGTGTCCGAACACCTCATCGGCCGCCCGATGGAAGTTCGCTCCCCACATGGCATTGAAGTCCTCGCGGCGGTGAGCCTCCTGGTATTCCGCTGCGGCAAACATGGGCCCTCCATGCGGCATCACCATCCATTTGGCACCGCGCAGGAAATCACGGTCGGGGTGGGTCTCGGCGAACTCCAGCGAATAGATGACCTGCCCCCAGGGACCCTGCCAGCTGTCGAGGGGCTCCTCGCAAACGACCGTCACCGTGCGGTAAGGATGCTGCATAAGTCGTCGTCCCACCAGTCCCGAAGAGTTGGCCAGACCGTCGGGGAACCGTGGTGACACCGACAACAGCAAGAGACGAGCGGTCCCCACCGCGTTCGCGGCCAGCATCACCACCTGCGCCGGCTGGAAGTGCTCTACACCATCGCGATCCAGGTATGCAGCGCCTTGCACTCGGCCCCGCTCGTCCACGGGGACCGCCGTCACACGAGCACCGGTCACCAAGCGGGCGCCGGCGGCCTGCGCGGAAGGCCAGTGGGTGAGCGAGGGGGTGGCCTTGGCGTTCTCCGGACATCCGATCATGCATGTGCCCCGCCGCTGGCAAGCCTGAAGGTTGCCGTGGCGGCGGGAGGCAATTGCGTTGGCACCGGGCCACCAGTGCCAGCCCAGGCGGTCCATCCCCTCGGCGGCAACCCGTCCGATCTTGCCGATGGGTATCGGCGGGTTGGGGTAGGGATCCATCTCGGGCAGGGCCGGGTCGCCGCCCAAGCCAGACACCGACATGTCACGGGCCACCTGTGCGTAGCAATCAGCCAGATCGCCCCAGCCGATCGGCCAGTCGTCGGCGATGCCGTCGAGTGTCCGCACCCTGAAGTCCGAGGCCAGCAGCGTCTGCCACATGGCTGCCCACTGCACCAGCCCTCCGCCGACCCCGTTGTACATAACGGGGCGAACATCCGCGTCGCCGGTCAGAGGGTAATCGGCCAGTCCCTGGCGGACATTGGGATCGGGATTCCAACGCTCGACCCATGCCATCTCAGCCTCTGGTTGGGCACTCATGTAATCTGCCGGACCAACCCAGTCGCCCTGCTCAAGACAGACCACCTTGAAGCCGGCGGCTGCCAGGCGAGCGGCGGCGACCGAGCCCGAGGCGCCGGCGCCAATTATCAGAACGTGCGATTGGTGCCCCTGTGTCACCATATTGAAATAATATACTTTGATGAAGATAGCCATCCTCTCGTGGAAGTGACCGATTTGCACTCGCCAGACCAGAACAACGAAAACTCCAACTGGCACAACCCACCCTCCATCGTCCGCCTTCACGACGCCGATCGCCCGCCGCTCACCGTGCAAGTGGTGGGCAACGAGATCAAGCGGCTGCGCAAACTCCAGGGTTGGACGCTCGAGCAACTCGGCTCGGCCTCAGGGGTCAGTGCCGGACTGCTCTCGCAGGTTGAACGGGGACAGGGCAACCCGTCGTTCAACACGCTCGTGCAGGTGGCCCACGCGCTCGGCATTCCAGTGGCGCGTCTGGTCGCCGGCGAGCAGATGACTTCGCCCGTGGTAAGACGTGAAGACCGTCGCCGACTCAATCTCCCCAACGATGAACTGGTCGTGGCCGAATTGCTCACCGCCCGACCCGACAGCGCCCTTGAGGTAATCCGCATTGAGACCGAGCCGGGGTACTCCACCGAGGACACGCCGTTCATGCACGAAGGCGAGGAATTCGGCATCGTCCTGGAGGGAACCCACGCCGTCAACGTCGGCGGCACCCGCTACGTGCTGCGGGCGGGTGACTCGATCTCTTACGACTCCACCATCCCCCACTGGTACGAGAACCCCGGCGATGTCACTTCGGTGTCGCTGTGGGTGGTAACCCCTCCGAGCTTCTGAGGCGATGGGCGCCTTAGTCACCCGACCGGCCACCGATGCGCCAGTGATGGCCCAAAGCGACGTGGTCGTGGTGGGGGGCGGGCCGGCTGGCTTGGCCGCGGCCGTCTCAGCCGCCCGCCAAGGGGCGAGCGTGACTCTCCTGGAGCGCTACGCCCATCTGGGAGGCCTGGCAGCAGGAGGAATGGTGCTGGTGCTCGACGATTTTGCCGATGGCGCCGAGGAGGTCACCGTTCACGGGATCGCCCAGGAGATGGTGGATCGCCTCGAGGTGCTGGAACTGGCCGTCTATGCGCCACCCGAAGACAGGGTACTCAGCGACGAGATGTGGAATCGCTGGTCCCGTTGGGGTGTGTTCGACCTCTATGCCAAAGGCCCCAAGAAGTCCATCGTCTACGCCGTGGCCTTCGATCCCGACGGATGGAAGCGCGTGGCAAACGACCTCGTCGAAGAGGCCGGGGTCGAAGTCCGGCTCCACTCATGGTTTTCGGCGCCGATCATGGAGGGCGACACCATCTCCGGTGTGATCTGCGAAACCAAGACCGGTCCCCAGGCTGTCCTGGGCGATGTTGTGATCGACGCCAGCGGCGACGCCGATGTAGCCGCCACCGCGGGCGCTCCTTTTGTGGAGGGCTCCTACATGGTGACCACGGTCTTTCGCCTCGGCAACGTGGATACCGATACCGCCGAGCACTTTGAGCACACCCAACCCGCCGAGTGCCACGCGGTCAACCGCGAGGCGCGGCGCATCCTCGGCGGCTCCTGGGCGATGTGGTGGTTGAAAACACCTTTGCCGGGCGTGGTGTGGTGCAACTGTCCGCACATGACCGGATACGACGGGCTGAGGGTGGAAGATCTCACCGCCGCCGACCGAGAGGGGCGCAAGAGAATCGCCAGCCTCGTGGAATACGTGCGCGGGCAATATCCGGGGTTTGAGAAGGCTGTTGTGATCGACGTGGCACCCCAGATCGGGGTACGCCAATCGCGCCTCATCGACGGCGAGTACGTCGTCACCAAAGACGATGTGGTCAACCGGGTGCACTTTACCGACAGCGTGGCCCGCGGCCGCGGCTACTACACCCCGTACCGGGCAATGCTGCCGCGCAAAGTGGAACAGCTTCTGGTCGCCGGGCGGCACTACTCAGTGACTCCCGAGGCCCAGAAGCTGTCTCGGGAAATCCCTCCCTGTATGGCGATGGGCGAGGCGGCGGGCACGGCCGCCGTCGAGGCGCTGGACTCCGGTGTTGCCGTCCGCAAAGCGGACGTCGCAGCAGTCCAGCGCCGCCTGCGCCGTCAAGGCGCCGACCCGGGAGATATCCCCTCCCCCCGGGCGCGCCCGGCCAGCCCCCCTGCGAAGGGGGCCCCGTGAGCGGCGGGGCCGCGGACAGCAACGCGGCCCAGCCGCTGGCCGGGATAAGGATTCTGGACTTCTCGCAAATCATGATGGGCCCAGTCGCCACTCAGCTTCTGGCCGACCATGGGGCAGACGTGCTGAAGATCGAGCGTCCCGGCAGCGGCGATATTTTCCGCCACGCCATCGTCGACCCCGACGGCGCCGAGCATCCCGCCTTCGGGGCGGTGAACCGCAACAAGCGCAGCCTGGTGGTCGATGTCCGCGTACCCGAGGGATTGGCCCTGATCGACGAACTCGTGGCGGGGGCCGACGTGGTGGTCAACAACTACCGGCCCGGCGTGATGGACCGCCTGGGTTTGGGTTACGAACGCCTGTCGGGGATCAATCCCGGCATCGTCTATGCCCAAGGCACCGGCTTCGGCACCGAAGGGGTGTACGCCCACAAGGGCGGCCAGGACATCCTGGCGCAGGCCCTCACCGGGGCGATGTCGCACAAGGCCGACGACGGCCATCCCACCGCCATCTATCCCGTATCGCTTGCCGACTACACCGCCGGAATGCACATGGTGCAGGGAATCCTCATGGCGCTGCTTCAGCGGACCCGCACGGGACTCGGCCAGAGGGTCGAAGTCTCGCTCTACGACTCCCTTCTCGCCATGCAGATCTTGGAAGCCACCACGTCGTTGATGGGCCGGGGCATCGTGAACTGGGCCCGACTCCCCCTGGTGGGCACGTTTGCCGCAGCCGACGGCGAAGTCGTCGTGGTGGGTGCCTTCAAGCCGAATCCGCTGCGCGACATCTGCGCCGCCCTTGAGATGCCAGACCTCTCGGCCGAGCCCGACTTCGCAACTATGGCCGATCAAGCTGTCAACCGACCCCGCCTTCAGGCCTTGATCGCCGAGGCCATCGGTCGGTTCACCTCTGCTGACGTGATCGAGCGTCTCGAGGCCCAAGACGTGCTCTGCGCGCCGGTACGAACCCTCGAAGAAGCCTTGGACGACCCACATACCGCGCCGATGATCGTGGAGATGCCCAGACCGGCTCTTGAGCCGCTCCGCTCGCTGGCTTCTCCAGTACACCTCCCGGATACACCAGCATCCGTGCGGCACTCTCCGCCGAGCCTCGGCGAGGGAACAGCCGAGGCATTGGCGGATTACGGAATCGAATCTGAGCGCGTGAAGGCGCTCGTAACTGCGGGAGTTCTGGCATGAGCATTGATCTAGTCGTGACCGACCACGTCGCCCGGGTAACGATCAACCGCCCGGACCGGCTCAACGCCATCGACGAGGCCCACCAAGACGAACTGCTGCGAACCTGGGAAGCCATCGAAGCTGACCGCTCGGTGCGGGTAGTGGTGCTCACCGGCGCCGGTGACCGCGCCTTCTGCGCCGGCGACGACATGCGCGCCGAGGGCGCCAAGGACCTCGACTACTGGCTGCGACCCCGCCGAGATGGCTTCGGCCACTTGCCGCTGCGCGATTCACTAGATGTGCCCGTGCTGGCCAGGGTCAACGGCTATGCCCTTGGAGGCGGCCTGGAGCTAGTGGTGGGGTGTGACTTGGCGGTGGCATCAGAGGACGCGGTTTTGGGTTTCGTGGAGCCTCGCCTCGGTCGCCTTCCCCTAGACGGGGGAATCGTGTCGCTGGCTCGACAGCTTCCCGCCAAGTGGGCCATGGAAGTCCTGTTGACCGGCAAGCGGTTCAGCGCCGCCGATGCGCTCGCCCTGGGTTTGTTGAACGAAGTCGTTCCGGCGGCGGAACTCGACGCCGCAGTGGACCGGTGGTTGGAGGAACTGCTGGCGTGCGCCCCCCTATCGCTGCGGGCGATCAAGCAGATCGTGCACCGCACCCCCCATATGACCGCGGCTGACGCAAGGATGGCCAACCTTCCGGGACTGGTTGAGGTGCTGACGTCGTCCGATTGCGAGGAAGGGATCCGGGCCTTCAGTGAGAAACGGGCCCCTCGCTGGGAGGGCCGTTGAGTCACCCAGGCCGGTCGGGCGTTGAACTTATTTTGATTAATTGAAAATCTTTACTTTCGATTAATTGAAGATCTGCACTAAAGTGAACTCACTGCCATGAGCAGGGAGGAATCTGATGAGAAATCGACTCAAGTTCGCGGCCATCCTGCTGGCCCTCACCCTCATTGCCGCTGCCTGCGGAAACGATGACGACGGAGGCTCCGCCGACCCAGAACCCGCCCCCGCGCCAACCGATGCACCAACGCAGGCACCGACGCCCGATCCTACCGAGGCGCCGACTGTCGCTCCGACGCCCGCCCCCGAACCCGCCGAGGCACCGTCGGTGGCCCTTGTCGCCAACCAAAAGGCCGGCGATCTAGGTCCCATCGACGATCTTGTGCGAGGTCTCGAGATGGTGGAGGCCGACTTTGGCGCCGAAACGACGTTCATCGAGGCGACCGATCCGTCAACCTTCGAAACCACCCTGCGCAACCTGGCCAACCAAGGCACCGACATCATCGCGGTAACTTTCCCACCCATGCAGGATGCCGTCGTCGCCGTCGCGCCGGACTTCCCTGACACTCGCTTTATCCATGTATTCGGATTCGAGGGAGGCGTCGACAACCTCGTCTCTATTGGATTCGACTACTACAAGGGCACCTACTTGGCCGGCATTCTGGCGGGCGCACTGAACACCACCGGCAAGGTGGGGTTCGTGGGCGGTGTTTCGATCCCGCCGCTGAACGCCGACTACAACGCCTTCGTGGCCGCAGCCCAGACCAAGAACTCCGCCATAACGGGAGAGGCGGCATTCGCCGACTCCTTCGAAGATCCCGCCAAAGGCCGAGAACTCGGCGCTGCGCTCTACGACGGCGGGGTGGAAGTCATCATGACCGACGCCGCGGCCACCGACCTCGGCGTCATCCAGGCCGCCGAAGAGAAGGGCGGCTACGTGATCGGCGGCTCGGAGAACTACTTCGACAGCCCGGCCGTGATCGGCAGCGTCCTGCTGTACTGGGCCCAGGTTCTCTACGATCAAGTCGAGCACGCCCTCAGCGACGACTACACGCCCGGCTACATCGGCGCCGGTGTGGCCGAGGGCGGCGTGGACCTGGTGATCAGCCCCGAGTTCCTCGCCAACGGCCCGACGGAGATGGTGGAGATCATCAACGCCACGCTTGATGAGATCGAAGAGGCTCGCTCGCAGATCAAGAGCGGATCCCTCAAAGTTCCCTTCAACCCCGAACTCTGAGGCCGATAGCCTCGTATTGATGACGGTGCCGAGCGGACCGGCATCCGCCGAAGTACCGGCGGTTCGCTGCCGGTCTCTCGGCGTCTCATTTGGCACGGTCCAAGCCCTCCACGACATCAGCCTCGACCTTGCCGCGGGCCGCATCCACGCGCTGGTCGGCCAGAACGGGGCAGGCAAGACCACTCTCGCCAAGGTATTGGGCGGCCTTCAGGCCCCCGACAACGGCACCGTTTGCATAGCAGGCAATCAGATCCCTCCCGGCGACGTACGCGCCGCCAAGTCCGCGGGTCTGGCAATGGTGCACCAGCACTTCTCCCTGCCTCCTTCATTCACCGTGGCGGAGGCACTGGAGCTGACCGCCGCCCGTCCGGAAAGCCACTCGGTCTACAGGCGGACCGAGCTGTACCGTCGCTGGCAAAACGAGGTAGCCGAGGTCGGCGGCACGAATGTGCTGGCGACGCGCATCCGGGATCTGCCCGTTGAGACCCGCCAGTCGCTTGAGATCGTTCGAGCACTGGCGTCCGAGGCGCGAATCCTGCTGTTGGACGAGCCCACTGCCCTGCTCACACCGGCAGCCACCGACACATTGTTCGAGCGGCTTCGGGGCTTACGCGACGATGGGGTGACAATCCTCATCGTGCTGCACAAGCTGCGGGAGGTAGCTGCCGTCGCCGACACCGTAAGCGTGCTGCGCGACGGCAAACTGGTCCTGGGGCCAAGCGAGATTTCCGGGGTGTCGCAGGGCCAGCTCAGCGATGCCATCGTCGGGCCCGCATCAGATGCCGACCGGGCCATCGCAGTGGAGGCAGCCGCCAACGCGGAGCAGCAGTTGCTGTTGGAACTGGTGCGAGTCTCAAGCCGGGAATCAGCCTTCGAGCCCGGGCTTGCCAGTATCGACCTCACCGTCGAAGCCCGCGAGATCGTGGGAATCGCCGGCGTGGAGGGAAACGGTCAGCGAAGCCTCGTCTCGGTGATCGCAGGTCTGAGCGCCGTCACCGAGGGCTCAGTGCTTCTAGGCGGAGAAGAGGTGACCCGCGCTCCTCCTGCCCGGAGGCGACTACGAGGTCTGCGCCTGGTGCCCTTCGACCGCAATAGCGAGGGGATCAGCCGCAGCGCCCCTCTTTGGTTGAACCAATCAGCGCTCCGCCTCATTGGGAGGCGGCGGCAGTTCCCGCTGATCTCGCTGCGCCAGTACAAGCGGCAAGCGTCCGAGGCGATGGACCTTTGGCGAGTGCGCTACGACACTGTCGCACAACCCGCCGAGAGCCTTTCTGGTGGCAACGTTCAACGCCTAGTGCTGTCGAGGGAGTTAGCCTCCGGGCTCGAGGTGCTTGTTGCCGCCCAGCCCACCCGCGGCCTGGACTTCTCCGCCACGAACTTCGTGCGTCGCTCGTTGCGGGGATTGCGAGACGCGGGGGCGGGCGTCCTGCTGGTGTCCTCCGATCTTGACGAGTTGTTCGAGCTCTCCGACCGCCTTCTCGTGATGTACGGCGGGAGCATTGTGGCGCGCTTCAATGCGCCCTATGACCGCCAAGCGGTGGGCGATGCCATGACAGGGGCACTCCGATGACCGGTGGCCTGCAACGCGTGGCATCCACCGTTCTGCTCGTTGTCATCTCTTTCCTACTCACAGCTTTGATTCTGTGGGTCAGCGGCTACCGCGTGGGCACCGTCTTGTCCGGCATCATCCAAGGGTCGATAACCGCGACGGGTGCCGCAACCTCTACAATCCGCTGGACGATCCCGTTGCTGCTCATCGGTCTGGGGGTGGTGATCGGGTTCCGGGCGGGATTCTTCAACATCGGGGGGCAGGGACAGTTCTATGTGGGGGCCTGCTCGGCCCTCGTCGTCTCTTTGGGCTGGCGCGAAGGCCCGGTACCGCTGGTGATCATGTGTGGGATGATCGCAGCAATTCTGGCGGGGATGGCCTGGTCGCTGCTTCCTGGCTACCTACGCGTGCAGTTCGGTACTGACGAGGTGCTGACCACGCTGATGATGAGCTTCATCGGTGCGCTGGTGCTCCAGTACCTGACCTCTGGACCCTTGCGCAACCCGTCGGGAACAGGCCAGACAGCGGCCAGCGAACGCATACCCGAAGCGTTCCGCATCACCGACAGCTCCGGCGTGTCGGTCACCGCTTTGCTCCTCGTCGGCGGTGTGGCCGTGCTGGTCTGGCTCCTATTGGAGCGCACCCGCTTCGGGTTGACGATGACGCTGGTCGGCAGAAACCCGACAATGGCCCGCTGGCAGGGCATAGACGTGCGCCGTGTGGGTCTCGGCACTTTCGCACTCTCCGGGGCGCTGTCCGGCCTCGCCGGTGCGGTGGAACTCCACGGCCCCGGGGCGCGACTGGTCACTGGGTTCTCACCTGAAGTGGGCTTCACTGCCGTAGTAGTAGCTCTGGTGGGCATGCTGAGTGTCTGGGGCACTGTCGTGGCCGCGGTCTTCTTCGGCGGCTTGCAGTCGGCCATCTTGTTCCTGCCGATCGTGACGGATCTTCCTCCGCCCGCCCTCGTGCTGCTTCACGGCATGGTGGCGTTCCTGGTCACCATCAAGTTCCGGGCTGTGCGGCGACGGCGGGCCGGGCTCGCTGCAAAACCGGTGGCGGGCTGATGGAACAGGTCCTCGCCACGACACTCCGCTCGGCGGCCCCGCTCGTTCTGGTCGCCATGGCAGGCGTTTTTGCCTTCCGGGCGGGGATCTTCCACCTGGGGCTCGAAGGGCTGATGATCTCCGGCGCATTCACAACCGTGGCCATCGGCGATGCCACCGGATCGGTGGAGCTTGGGATCCTTGCCGCCATCGGCGTGTGTATGACACTCTCTGCGGTCTATTGGTGGGTGATCGGCCCCCTCGGTGCAAACGTAATCATTGCCGGACTGGGGCTCACTTCAATCGGACTTGGAGGTACGGCCTTCGCGCTCGGGGCCATATTCGACATACGCGGCTCCATGTTCACCGACGTTGTGCTTCCCCGTCCCGTACGCGGGGCCACTTCAGGTGCTGGGGTCATCATCTCGGAGCATTCGATTCTGGTGTGGATCACCCCGCTGATAGTGCTGGTTGCCTGGATTGTATTGAGGCGGAGCCGGTTCGGACTGCGGCTTGCCGCGGTGGGCGAGTACCCGTTCGCGGCCCGCTCTGCGGGTGTGAATCCATCGATCGTGCGACTACAGGCACTGCTCATCTCCGGCGCTCTGTGTGCTCTCGGCGGGGCGGAACTGTCGGTCGGGACACTGCGCAACTTCACCGAGAACATGACCAACGGGCGGGGCTTCATCGCCTTTGTGGCAGTCATTTTCGGGGCATGGCACCCCATCGGTGCGGCTCTCGCCGGACTGTTCTTCGGCTTCGCCGATGCCATCGGAATCCAATCGCAGATCAATATCACCGAACGAGTACCGCGAGAGTTCGTGCTGATGATCCCCTTCGTGCTCACGATATTCGCGGTATGGCTGGGCGGGCTCTGGAGGCGTCGCACCCTGGAAGCCGAAGCAGGCTACGCCGAACTGCGAGAGCCCGACTATTGAGCGAGCGGCCGCACCCTATCGGTCATTGCCGATTGGTCTCTTCACTCCGATAACCTGCTAGCAGATCCAAGAGGAGTGATCCCGGGCATGAACACGTTCAAGACATTTCTGCTTCTGGTGCTGATGGCGGCGCTGTTCGTGGCTGTCGGCGGGCTGCTGGGCGGCAGCGGCGGACTGGCCATTGGAATTGTCATCGCAGTGATCGTGGTGGGCGGGTCGTACTGGTTCAGCGACAAGCTGGCCATTGCCTCAGCCCGGGCCGTACCGGTCACTCCTGAACAGCTTCCCCAGTACCACGCCATCATGGAGGAGCTCACCGCTAAGGCCCAGATACCGATGCCCAAGCTGTACGTGAGCCCCAATCCCCAGCCCAACGCTTTCGCCACCGGCCGCAATCCCAAACACGCCGCGGTGGCCGTCACCGAGGGACTCATCAATCACTTGAGTTGGGAGGAGATCCGGGGAGTGCTGGCCCACGAGCTGGCCCACATCCGCAATCGGGACATCCTCATCGGATCGGTGGCCGCGGCCATCGCCATGGCCATCACCTTCGCGTCGCGCATCGCGGTGTGGGGCATGATCTTCTTCGGCGGCCGAGGCCGCGACAACGGCCCTGGGGAACTGGTCGGAGTCATCCTGGCCGCCATCTTGGCCCCCATCGCCGCCAGCCTGCTCCAGATGGCCATCAGCCGCACCCGGGAATACCAAGCCGACGCCTCCGCCGCCCGGCTCATCGGCGACGGCGAGCCCCTGGCCCGAGCGCTGGAGAAGCTCAATGCCACCTCCCAACGCATCCCGGTCAATGTCCCGGTGGAGCAGGCATCGCACTACATCGTCAATCCCCTCACCGGCCGGACCAACTTCCGCAGCCTGTTCAGCACCCACCCCCCCGCCGAAGAGCGCATCCGCCGCCTCCGCTCCGGCGAGTGGGTACCCCAAGCGTACTAAGCCACCGCCATCCCTCGGAAAAACCCTAAGAAATCAGGCCGACGGCGTTTCGTTAGGATTTTCCCGAAAGAAAATCCTAATAGTTTCTCCTGATGGCATTGTATTAGGATTTTTTCGACAGAAAATCCTAACAGTTTCGCTTGACGACCATATGTTAGGGTTTTTCTGAGCAAAAATCCTAAAGGGGACGGACGCGTGAGCCGCGCAACCTTCACTTACTTGCCACAACCACAACGCCGCGAAGAGGTTGAGCGCGTTCTGCGGGCCTTGAGCGAAGGCGGCGCCTCTGCGGACGAATTGGAGTCAGCCGTCGTCGACATCAAAGAGGAGGCCGGCCGCCGAGCCAGCGACGGATCGATCATGCCCGGCTCTCCGCACAACAACGAGGCGGCAGAGAAGCTAGCCGAAGCGGCGGCCTGCATGGCCAACTCGGCTGGAGGGGGAGCGTTGGTAGTTGGCGTGGACGACAAGACTGGCCGGATCATCGGAGCGGAAACCGATCCGCAGTGGCTGAGAAGTCGTATCTACGACCTGACCGATCGAAAGCTGGTGGTGCAGGTCGACCGAGTCACTGCCAACGGAACAGAGATCCTGATCATCGAAGTGCCCCAAGCCCTTGAGCCGGTGCCGTACCAGGGAAAATACCAACACCGGATAGATGCCAGATGCGTACCGGCCACGAGGACCGAACTCATGGGAGCGCTGTTCGCCAACCTTGCGGCTGACGTTTCGAACATGCCGTCGCACACCCCTATCATCTCGATCGCACCGTCTGCGATAGAGACGCTTCGAGGCCGAATGTCAGGCGACGGTTCTCCTAGAGCAGAGCTCCCAATACGCGATCTGCTGGGCAGGCTCGGGCTGGTTGCAGACGACGGCGAGCATCTGAACAAGGCAGGCGAGATGCTTCTCGCGGTGCGTCAGCAGCCGGCCGTCGACTACTCGTACCGGCACGTTCCCGGTGGGCCTTCCATCGTGCGGATCATGGAAGGTGGCCGCTCGCTGCTGGAAGAGGTTCTGGCAGTCGAAGCACGGGCCAATGATCACAATTTGGTGACGGAGATCACCATCGGGCTTCAGGTCCACAAGGTGTGGGCTATCCCGCGGCGGTCGCTGCGTGAGGCGCTTTTGAATGCGGTCTGCCACCGGGAGTGGAGCTTGCCGGGACCCACGGTAGTGGAGCACATCGGAAATCACCTCCGCGTCACCTCGCCCGGCGGGCTTATCGGTGGCGTCACCGAGAACAACATCATTACCCACCACTCCGTGCCGCGCTACCGAACCCTCATGAACGCACTGCGGCTGATCGGCCTCGTGGAACAGGAGGGTGTCGGTGTGGACATGATGTTCGCCGAGATGGTCCGCATCGGCAGTCGGCCGCCTGCCATCACAGCCCTATCCGACCCGGCCGTCCGCATAGACCTCTACGGGCAACCGGTGAATGAAGACTGGTACCGGCTGTTCGCCGACTTGGAGCCCCCGCGTGGCCGCGACGACGTGGATGCCGCTCTGCTCGTCTGGCGGGCGGCGCAGCCGCAATCGCCCTTCCTCACCAGTGAATCCTGTGCTCCGCTGCTTCAACGCTCCCAGGGAGACACCGAAGCTGCGCTGCGACGAGTGGCCGAATACAGGCTGGCCACCCCAGGGGTACCCTTGCTGTCGCCCATCGCCATGCCCCATGACACTCCTGGTGCCTGGCAGCTCAGCCCAGAGGCAAAAGCAGCCCTCGGCCTGCAACCTGGTGCCGAGTCCGGTGAGTGGGTGCTGGCCTGGGCCCGCGAGCGGGGGCGGATCTCCTCTGGTGAGTATCGTGAGTTGGCCGGAGTATCAACCGCCACCGCCACGAACCGATTGAAGGAAATGGCCCAGCAAGGCTGGCTCGTGCCGAGCTCAGACGCAGGCCGGGGAAGAGGGTTCCACTACCTGCCCGCCCGGTGAGCGCTGGTCAGTCTCGGAAGTTGCCAAACTGGAGGGGGATAGCGAAATCGGCTTCTTTGAGGGCGGCGATCACCTCTTGGAGCATGTCCCGCTTCTTGCCGCTCACCCGAAGTTGGCCCCCTTGGGTCTGCGATGAGACTCCCTTCATGCCCAGGTTCTTGATGAACTTGTTCAGCTCCCGGGCCTTGTCGGCCGAGATGCCCGCGGCCAGCGCCGCTTCTTGGCGAACCGTCCCTCCGGCCGCGTCTTCCACCAACCCGTAGTTCACCCCCTTCAGCGAGACCTTGCGCCGCACCAGCTTCTCCTCCAGCACCTGACGGGCCGCAGCCAGCCGGTCCTCGTTGGAGGATCGCAGGGTGATAACACCTTCGCCCAGGGCCACCTCGCTACCGGTGTTCTTGAAGTCATAGCGGCTGTGGATCTCCCTCGCGGCCTGGTCCACCGCATTGCGGACCTCCTGCATGTCCAGCTCAGAAGAAACATCAAACGTAGGCATCACCCGAACCTACCGCACCACTAGCTGCGATATTCATGCCAACACAGGGCGACAACCTGAGAAACTGTCATCTGTTCCGACACCATGTCGGTGCAGCGTTGCCGAGGGAGACGACCATGACGTCTGTGCCTGAATCGGAGGTGTATCACATCACAGACGAGGAGCTTGATGTGTTGATCGAGGAGACTCTGCAAGACGCCGGGGTTGAACTAGAAGAACTACGCCGCCAAGCCCAACTCGGCAGGTTCGAATCGGACAAGCTCCGACGGACATGGTTCGTGGTTGCAGGGCTCGGCCGCGGCTAGACATCGTCGGTCCTGAAACCACACCCGAAACAAGTAGGGCCGCCGACTCGCTGGCCGGTAGTGTGGTCCCTCGTTGGGTCGGTGCCCGAGTGGCCAAAGGGAACGGGCTGTAAACCCGTCGGCATTAGCCTTCGGAGGTTCAAATCCTCCCCGGCCCACACAGCAGAACTTCACCCACGCCACTATTGGGTGCCTCTGGGCCTGAGTTCCACGAATCGAGCCCATGCTTCAGGATCGCCTGCGAGTTCAGCCAGAGCGATATCCCTTTCAACCAGTGCTTGTTGAAGATCCAGGCTCTGCGTCTGATCTTGAGGCATTCGCGATGTAATTGCCGCCGCGGCAAGCTCAGTCAGGGGCTTACCTATCGCCTGTCGATAGTTGAAGCCGATGAGCTGCATGATCGTCAATGTCTCGGCCGCAAGAATCGACTTGAGCGCATCCAGCATCTGTGGCTCAAGCACATCCTGGTCTGACACTTCCATCAGTTGCCGGATCAGGGGCAACAGGTTCTCGGTGATGAAATTTACGTCGTCCGATGACAGCCGCTGCGCGACCAGTTCGTCGTCGAAAGCCTGAGCGATCCGCACCAATTCGGACTTGTCAGCAAGCAACTCATTGACAATGTCCTCTAGGGCCGCGATCGTTTCCTTGTCCCTCTTCCGCGCTTTCGCCGCAGAAATCCGGTCTGCCACAGTGGCAGCGGCGTTTCGAACGGCAGCCTCTGACAACAAGACGCTTAGTTCCTGAAGAGCCGGGTCCATGGCTTGAGACTACGCCGCTCCGCAACACTTCAATGTAACTGAGTGCATGCAACCAGCCTGGGCCTCCGGGAAGCACATGCAGCGATCAGGACAAGCGGGCAGCACATGGGGATAGGCCGGCGATCTGCGCACATTGGCCACTGACGCCATAGCCGAGGCCCTTGAGTCTTAACCTCGGAATTGTCTCGCCTGCTGCGGTACATGACCTTGCGACATAGGGCGCGTGGGACAATGTGCTGTGGTCATCGTTGCTCGATGATGGTTTCAACCTGAATCTTCCCAAGGGAATCCAAAAGTGAGATTGCCTCTTCGAAGAGGGCGGATATCGCCTCACGCCTGTCGTCGGCGATTTGGTGCTTCTGAAAGACCTGTTTGCGCTTGCTCCCAGCCCGGTGTTCGCCGACGTTGCGGAGATCGTTGATCTTTCTCAGGTAACCGACGTCCTGCTCTCGTTGTTGGTGGGCATTGTGGTCGAGCCACCGTTCGAGTAGGGCAATCGACTTTTCGTCCTTCTCGCTCGCCAGCAGTTCTGATTTCAGTTGTCGAGTGTTGATGCTCTCTACCAACAATCGGTGAAGTGCTTTGACTTGTTCGCCAAACTCCGTGTCCCCTCCTCTGGGCGGGACACGGAGGCAGGCGAGGAGTTGGGGGTCATCGTCGTCAGGGTCTCTGAACAAGTCCCAGCCCCATTCAGCAGCCCAGTCATTCCGGAATCTCGTGTACGCCGCCTGTAGCCGCCAGGCCGGGGAGTCTGCGTCGGCCCATTGCCCCAGGAGTTGCCTCCTGATTGCAGTCTCGCTGGGGATCCCATCGGGTACGAAGACGTTGTGGGTGAGCCAGTGGTGGCGCTCCTTCTCGGGCAGATCGCGACCGAGGTCGCCCAGCCACACCATCACATGTTCGGGATGGTTGTTGTCCACTCTTACCCCCCACAGGCCTCCGCAGGCGAGATAGCCGTCTCGCACTTCGTATTTGGGGTCGGAGTAGTACCGGTCAAGCACATCTGAGGAAAAGTAGACGGGCGTGAGATAGTGGGGCGCACCGGGATTGAGGTCAAAGTGATTGTCCAGAGCATCAGGATCGCAGGTGCTCTTGATGGGATCGCCCTCTGGAGTTTCGCCAATGACGAACTCCTGAAATTCCACATCTTCCTGCCTGGCAAACGGCCATTGCCCGCACTCAGATCTGGACGGAGGCAATATCACCTTCTTGCCTGTCAGCAAGGAGAACTTGTCGTTCGTCGATTCGTTCTCTCGTACGAAAAGACGCAGAAAGTGCTCTTCGCCTCTAATTTCGCGATCCAGCACAGGGGAACCGCAGTGATGGGAACCTGCGGTGGCGACGATCGAATCCACGTACTTGATGAGCACGAGCTGGGATGCCGCTTGGAATTGCCTCAACAGTTTCGTTCGTATCCGAACGAGGTCCTCGCCCACTTCACAGGCAATCTCCGCGGTGCCGTCGTCAGTCAGCCTCTTGTAGACATTCCCGTCTGCGTGCCACAGGTTGTGGTAGAGGCAGAACTCTTGAAGAAGCTGGGGGAGCATCCGAGGCAGCACACCCATGTGGTCCTGGATGATGGCAATGGGCTCGACGCCGTGGCTACCGCCGGAACGGCAATACCCAAGCTCCCCGCTGGAATCCTCCCAAAGCGACGGCCCTCCACTCCCGATGCGGACATCCCAGGCGTATTTCTTCAAGAGTTCAGGCACAGAAGACAGCGGTGCGAATCCGGCAAACAGGGTCAGATCGCCAGAGCAGTAGACAGTTGTCCAAACACCGTCATCGGTAAGAAAATCTTGGAGTATTCGCTCCTGGTGAAATTCGTCCGATGGCAACGGTTCGATATCGGTCATCAGCACAGCCTAAGGAGCAAGGGTGACAATGCGGCGGCGTATGGTGTGCAACGTGGTCCATGCTCATGGCGCGAATCCACGGATTGGGAGGTAGAGCACTGTGAATGCCAGCACGCATCAGCAGTTAGCAAATTTCATTTGGAAGATTTGCAACCTGCTGCGGGGGCCGTACAAGCGCAACGAGTACCGGAAGGTGATCTTGCCGTTGACGGTGCTGCGGCGGTTCGACTGTGTTCTCGCGGATACCAAGGAGGCGGTGCTCGACGCCCACCAACAGCACGCTGGCCAGCCGGACACTGTCCGCGAGCAGCTCTTGGAGGCGGCCTCGGGGCTTCCGTTCTACAACACGTCGAAGCTGGATTTCGACAGGCTGCTGGACGACCCGAATCTGTTGGCTCAGAACCTCAACTCCTACATAGGCGGCTTCTCGGAGAACGTCCGGGAGGTCATCGAACGGTTCGGGTTCGCCGATCACATTGCCCGCATGGACGAGAAGAATCTGCTTTACGAAGTGGTCAAGGCATTCGCCGGAGTGGACCTGTCGGTGGAGCGGGTCGACAACATGCAGATGGGTTACGTGTTCGAAGAGCTCATCCGCATCGGGGCTGAGCAGTCCAACGAGGAAGCGGGAGAGCACTTCACACCGCGAGAGGTGATCCGGCTGATGGTCAGCCTGCTGCTGTCACCTGAGCGCGACTTGGGCAAGAGCCATGTCGTCAAGACGATCTACGACCCTGCTTGCGGAACAGGCGGGATGCTGTCGGTGGCTGAGGAGTACCTGCTGGAGCACAACCGGGAGTCGCGCCCGATCCTGTACGGGCAGGACTACAACGACGAAGCCTGGGCCGTGTGCAAATCCGACATACTGCTCAAAGGCCAGGACGCAGACAACATCATTCGCGGGGACACATTCACCAGCGACGGTTTTCAACGGCACTCCGACGGGAAGCCCTGGACGTTCGACTACATGCTCGCCAATCCCCCTTTCGGAGTGGAGTGGAAGCAGCAGCGTCAAGTCATCGAACGTGAGCACGACACACTCGGATACGACGGGCGCTTTGGCGCCGGCACACCGAGGATCAATGACGGGTCGCTGCTGTTCCTTCAGCACATGCTGTCCAAAATGCAGCCTGTCAGCGAGGACGGTGGGGGCGGCAGCCGTGTCGCCATTGTGTTCAACGGGTCACCGCTGTTCACCGGGGACGCGGGAAGCGGTGAGAGCGACATCCGACGGTGGATCATCGAGAACGACTGGCTGGAAGCGATCGTGGCCCTGCCCGACCAGATGTTCTACAACACCGGCATCGCCACCTACATCTGGATTCTGACCAACCGCAAAGAGCAGCACCGCAAGGGCAAGGTGCAACTCATCGACGGTCGCCAATTCTTCGTGAAGATGCGCAAAAGCCTGGGCAACAAGCGCAACGAACTCTCCCCAGCCCAAATTGACGACCTCACCACGATTCACGGCAACTTCATCGACGGTGAGGCTCGCGACTTCACAGACGAAGACCCCGTGACCCACCAATCCCGCACCCGCTCTCGCGCCGTCAGCAAGATTTTCGACAACAACGACTTCGGTTACCAGAAAATCACCGTAGAGCGACCACTGCGGTTGAACTTCGCCGCCACCCCCGAACGCATCGCCCGACTGGAAGACGAAAAGGCGTTCATCAACCTTGCCACCAGCAAGAAACGAGCAGGACCGCAGCACGACGCTGAGATAGCCGCAGGCAAGAAACGCCAAATGTTGATCCGAGCCCTGGTGGAAGCAGTCGCGGACGAGACAGACGGTGAAGTGTTCTCTGACCGCGACGCGTTCCTCATAGCCCTTGACAGCACAACAAGGGCCACCGGGGTGAAGCTGGCAGCACCGGAACGCAAGGCCATCCTCTCCACGTTGAGCGAACGCGACCCCAACGCCGCGATCTGTAGAGACAGAAACGGCGACCCCGAACCAGACACAGAGCTACGCGATACAGAAACCGTCCGGCTGTTCGAAGACATACGCGACTACATGACCCGCGAAGTGCTGCCCCACGTCCCTGACGCATGGGTGGACCACACGAAGACCAAAATTGGCTATGCGATCCCCCTCAACCGTCATTTCTTTATATACGAACCGCCCCGACCGCTGAATGAGATCGAAGCCGACCTCCAAACCTTCGAAGATGAGATCGCCAGGTTGCTGGCAGAAATCACCGACACCGAAGGAGTCGTCCAATCACTGCGTATAAAGGACTCAGAGGTGAAATGGCTGGGAGACGTGCCAGAACACTGGGACGTGATGCAACTTGGTCGTCTTGGCTCATTTTTCAAGGGCGGTGGAGGCACAAAAGAAGACGAAATTGAGGGCGGCGTTCCCTGCATCCGCTATGGAGACCTCTATACACAGCATCAATATCTGATTGAACACAGTCGAGCTGGCATCGCTGATGCGAGCACTGACAAGTACAGACCGTTGAAGTACGGGGATATTCTCTTTGCCGGATCAGGAGAGACAATAGAAGAAATAGGCAAATCAGCAGTCAATCTCATCCAAGGCCCTGCCTACTGTGGAGGCGACGTAATCGGATTTCGGCCATCTACTGATGCCGACGCGACCTTCTTCGGCTACGCGACAGATTCACCTTCCGCCACCTATCAGAAGGCGTGTATGGGACGAGGGGTGACCGTTATGCACATCTACAGCAGCGAACTCAAACACCTACTTATACCTCTACCACCCATCAAAGAACAGCAGGCCATCGCTGCGTTCTTGGACCATCAAACAGACCGTATCGACAACTTGACCTCACGGGTTGAAGCTGTAATCGAAAGGTTGCAGGAGTATCGGACGGCACTTGTCGCTTCTGCAGTGACCGGCCAGATCGATGTCAGAAACTTCAAGCCGGTCGGGACAGGGGACAGCGCAGCGTGACCAGCCAGACGGATGAGAAAGCGTTTGAGTCGACTGTGGAGTCAATGCTGGTCAAGGGTGGCTGGCACAAAGGCGATGTTGGCGAGTGGGATGTGGAGCGGGCTGTGTTCCCTGCTCGGGTGGTCGCGTTCCTACGGGTTGCTCAGCCCGAACTGTGGGACCAGTTGGCTGCTCAGTACGGCGAGAGCCTGGATGAGATGGTTGTGGACCAGTTGGCCAAGCAGCTTGACATCAAGGGGACTCTTGGGGTGCTGCGCCAGGGCTTCAAGTTCCAGGGCAAGACGTTGCAGATGGCGTTCTTCAAGCCGGCCAACAAGCTCAACCCTGATGCCATGGCGCAGTTCGGACTGAATGAGCTCACGGTGACGCGTCAGGTCCGATGCCATCCTGGCAAGGGCGACACCATCGATTTGTTGTTCGCTCTAAACGGCGTGCCGGTGGCCACCTGCGAACTCAAGAACCCCATGACGAACCAGACTTGGCGTAATGCCATCCGCCAGTACAAAGAGGATCGCGACCCCAACGCTCCCGTGTTCAAGTTTTCCAAGCGTGCCCTGGTGCATTTCGCCGCTGACACCGACGAGGTTCACATGGCCACGCGGCTAGCAGGGAACAAGACCCGGTTCTTGCCGTTCAACCGAGGCAGCGCCCCCGGCGATATCAGGTGCGGGGCGGGCAACCCGGAGCATCCGTCGGGCTACCGCAGCGGCTACTTCTGGCAGGAGGTTCTTGAACGCGACCGTTTCCTGGACATCTTGGGCCATTACATGTTCATGGAGCGCCGTGACGAGAAGGTCTACGACAAGGATGGAGGTGCGCGCACGGTGAGGCGGGAGACGTTGGTGTTCCCCCGCTACCACCAACTCGACTCGGTGGACAGCCTGGTGGAGACGGCTCGAGTAGAAGGGGCTGGGAACAACTACCTGATCCAGCACTCGGCGGGCAGCGGGAAGACCAACAGCATCTCGTGGCTGTCGCATCGGCTGGCGAGCCTCCACACTGACACCGACGACAAGGTGTTCGACTGCATTTTGGTCATCACGGATCGTCGGGTCCTCGACCGACAGCTTCAAGACGCCATCTACCAAATAGAGCACGCCCAGGGTGTCGTCAAGGCAATCGACGAGGACTCAAAGCAGCTGGCCCAGGCTCTTGTGGACGGGACGAAGATCGTTATTACCACCTTGCAGAAGTTCCCGTTCGTCATGCAGGGCCTGTTGTCCATAGCCGAGGCTGGCTCTCCCGATGAACCCAATCGAGATGAGCAGTTCCAGGCAGAGGAGTGGAGACAGAAGATCGCTGGGCGGCGTTATGCGGTGATCGTGGACGAGGCGCATTCCAGTCAGACCGGGGAGAGTGCCCGCAACATGAAAGCAATTCTGGGAGAGCGTTCACGGGCAGCTTCGGAGAGCGTTGAGGACTGGGAGGATGGGCTAAACGCTGTAGTGGAGTCCCGCGGCCCGCAGCCAAACCTGTCGTTCTTCGCGTTCACTGCCACCCCCAAGGGCAAGACCATTGAACTGTTCGGACGGCTCGGAACTAGCGGAAATCCCGAGGCTTTCCACGTTTACAGCATGCGCCAGGCGATCGAGGAGGGTTTCATCCTCGATGTGCTGCGCAACTACACCGACTACGACACCTATTACAGGATCGCCAGGAATGCCGCCGATGACCCCGAGTACCCAGAGCGCCGCGCGGCCAGGGCCCTCAGCAAGTACGCGTCGATCCATCCCCACAACCTCGCCCAGAAGACCGAGGTCATCATCGAGCACTTCCGCGCCAACGTCAGGCACCGGATGGGCGGCAAGGCCAAGGCGATGGTGGTCACGTCGTCGCGGCTCCACGCTGTGCGCTACATGCGGGCCTTCGAGGAGTACATCAGTCAAAAGGGATACACCGACATTCGCCCGCTGGTCGCGTTCAGCGGCACCGTCACCGACCCCGACACCGGCGAGGATTTCACCGAGCCCGGAATGAACACCGACATTGTGAGCGGCAAGCCGATCAGCGAGTCGGCGCTGCCAGCCCGCTTCGACTCGCCCGACTACCAGATTCTCCTCGTGGCCGAGAAGTACCAGACCGGTTTCGACCAGCCGTTGTTGCAGGCGATGTACGTCGACAAGCGCCTCGATGGGGTCCAGGCCGTGCAAACGCTTTCGCGCCTCAACCGGGTCGCGCCCGGCAAGAGTGACCCGTTCGTGTTGGATTTCGTCAACGATCCCCAGGACATTGGTGCGGCCTTCGCCCCCTACTACGACCAGACCCAGCTCGAAGCCCAATCAGACCCGATCCTGCTCGACGGACTCAAGTACGAACTCGATGAGATGCAGGTGTACCACCACGACGAAGTGGAGCGGTTCGCCCAGGTGTACTTCCAGCCATTCGACAAACGCCAAGACGGCGACCACGCGCGGTTGGTGTTGGAACTTCAGCCCGCCGTTGACCGGTTCAGGCACCTCGAAGAGGACGAGCAGGCCAGGTTCCGCGACCGGCTCGGAGCGTTCGTCCGGCTCTACGCGTTCATCAGCCAGATCATCCCGTATGCCGACAGCGATCTTGAACAACTCGCAGCATTCGCCAGAAGGCTGCTGCCCAGCCTCCGCGACGACATGATGGAACAGTTGCGCCTCGAAGATGAGGTTGAGTTGGAGTACTACCGCCTACAGCATGTCTCCACCGGGGCTATCGACCTCGACGACGAGGGCACAACGGTCAGGAGTCCAACTGAAGTAGGCACCGGCCGCACCGAGGAGGACGAGGCTCCGCTCTCAGAGATCATCGCCAACCTCAATGACCGATTCGGCACGGCCTTTGACGATTCAGACCGACTGTTCTTCGAGCAGATACAAGAAGACGGGGTTAACAACGAGAACATCAGCCAGATCGCCGAGGCCAACCCCTTCGAGAAGTTCGACCTCGCCATCCGCCAAGAACTGCCGAAGCTGATGATCGACCGCATGGCCGACAACGACGACATCGTCAAACGCTGCCTCAACGACCCCGACTTCCAAGAAATAGTCTTCGCCGGCCTAGCCAGAGGCATCTACGAGACAGTCACCGCCCAGCAAGGACAGGTGGCCTAACGAGTCACCGCGACCAAGATGAAGAACTCACATCGGCGGGCGCCCATGCACGCTTGGCAAGGTGAAAAAGGTTCTGGCCGTCGATCAGCACAATGGTGCGCATAACAAAAAACACCCGCCCGGGGATGGATCAAAACGATCCGCCCACCGGGCGGGGAATGATGCCTGAGGGGTAGCGCGAGAACGCCCGGACATCAACGAGACACCGCCAGCCTTCCTTGGCAGCGTGTGCTCGCTTTCTCAACTTATCTGATCTATTTCAAGGAAAATTGTGTCACTGGGGTCGGTATAATTTCATTTATGGAATTTACATTGAATCCCAGCACAAGCAGCGCTGATTCCAGTGTTGGTGGGGGTTTCGAGTTTCCGGATTTCTCTGAGGCGGGTGCTTCGGAGTTGCTGGGGTTGATGGGCGAGGTCGATCTGCTGCGCCGCCGGGCTGAGGGGTATCTGGTAGGGCTGGTTGTCCGATACGGCGAGCTGGAGGGGCCGGGTGCGGCTGCCACGGTGTGCCACCAATTCGGGATCAGCGCGTATCGGGCCCGCCAGCTGGCCAAGACCGCCCAGGGCGTCGCGGCCATGCCCCAGATTCTCGGTGCGGTCCAGGATGGTCGCATTTCGGCGGATCAGGCCGGGATGGTGTCTGAGTCGCACAAGCGCGCCCCGATGAGCGAACAAGATCAACAAGAGCTGTTGAATCTGGGTGGCTGGCAGGGCCATGACGAATTCAAGAAGACTGTCGCCGCTCGCGAAGACCAGCGCCGCGCCGACGACGGGATGAGCCGGGCCGAGCGCCAGCAGGCCCGCCGATCCGCCAAGGTGTTCGACGGCACCGGCGGCATGGTCGTTTTGCACGCCGAGCTCGACCAGGTGTCCGGCGACCGAGTCAAGGTGGCCCTCGGCGCCATGAACGCCAAGATGCTCGGCGACGACATCGCCTTCGACCCGATCCGCACCTTCGAGCAGCGCAACGCCGACGCGCTGGTGGCGCTCATCACCCAACAGCCGGCCGACAACGCCGAGCCCGCAGCGGGCGGATCGGATTGCGGGATCCGCCCGCAGAAGACCGTTCTGGTGGTCACCGCCGACTACGACGCCATCGAAGGAGGACTGAAGAACGCAGGTCTCATCGACGGCACCCCCATCGACCTAGACGAGCTCCGCCGCATCGCCTGCGAAGCCGACATCATCCCCATGATCTTCGCCGCCGACGGGCAGCCCCTCTACGTGGGCAAGGCCCAAAGAGCGCCAACCAAAGCCCAAAAACTGGCCCTGTACAAAAGAGACGGGGGCTGTGTGGGCTGCGGCCTCAGGCCTCAGGTGTGCGACGCCCACAACATCCTGCCGTGGGACCAAAACGGGCCCACCGACATCACCAACCTGGTGCTGCTGTGCCCCCGCTGCCACAAGAAAGTCCACAAACACGGCCACACCATCGAACACGACACCGTCAACGGCCGGTATCGCCTCAAACCCCCGCCCCGGCCTAGCCCCACAACCCACCCGCCGCCCGCTGAACAACTGATCGCTGCCTGATCGGGCACTAGACCGTTACAAATTCTAGCTAGGTCAGATCTTCCAGTCTTGCAGCATGAGCTGCATCACGGTTACGTCTATCCACCGGCCGAATTTGCGGCCTACTTCGCGCTCGGTACCGGCTATTTCGAATCCAACGGAGCGGTGGACGGCGACCGATGCCTCGTTTCCCCCCGATATTCGGGCGATCACGGTGTGGAACCCGTGGGTTTGGGCCAGTCCGATTATCTCAACCAAAAGCGCTCGGCCGATGCCTTTGCCGCGATGGTCCTGGTGGACATACACCGAGTTCTCCACCGTGGTGTTGTAGGCCGGTCGGGTATGGAAGGGCGATAGCGACGAGAAACCCAGCACGGTGTCGTCGTCGTCATCCGGCGTGGCTACCAGCACCGCGTGAACCCCGCTGCGGTCTTGCAGCCAGGTGCGCTGGGCAGCCACGGTTCGAGGCTCCAACTCGAAAATGCTGGTCCCGTTGAGGATCTCGTAGTTGACGATCTCCCGAATGCCCTCGGCATCAGACAGCCTCGCTGCTCGAATCGCCACCGGCTGCACCGTACCGTTCGTCACCTCCCAATTCTGGCTTTCCCGCCCCTGGCACAGAGTGGCAATATTGGCGTCGCAAAGGGATAGAGTTCCCAGCCCGCCTCCTTAGCTCAGTCGGCAGAGCGTTTCCATGGTAAGGAAAAGGTCGAGAGTTCGATTCTCTCAGGAGGCTCAGGGCCATTTGGGCGGCATCCAGCCGCTGAAGGGCCCCGGGGCGGCGTAGCTCAGTCGGTAAGAGCGCTCGACTCATAATCGAGAGGTCGCCAGTTCGAGTCTGGCCGCCGCTACCACCCACCCTTTCGCCCCGCTGCGGGCCAGCGATAGGGTGGCTCTATCGAACCCGCAGCATCTCGGGAACACACCCCCGACGACGCCGAACTAGTGGACGCCGCCCGCCGGGGCGACCGCGATGCGTTCAACGAACTGGTCCGGTCCACCTACCGAGACATCTACGCCCTGGCCTACCGGCTCACCGGCAATCGAGACGACGCCGCTGATGTGGTGCAAGACGCCTACGTCCGGGCCTACCGGGCGATCCGCCGCTTTCGGGGCGACTCCAGTTTCTCCACCTGGATGTACCGCATCACCAGCAACTGCGCGTCCACTCATTTGAGCCGCCGAACCCGCCAGCGCACTGAGGAACTGAGCGACGACGTCCCCATCGTCGATCTGCGGCCCGAGCAAGATCCGAGCCTGCGGGCCGAGGCCGCCGTTCTTCGCCACCACATCGACCGGGCCATCCGGGCTCTGCCCGAGCGGCTGCGCCAAGTGGTGGTGCTGCGTGATCTGCACGACCTCTCTCACAGCGAGATCGCCGAAGAGTTGGGCATCACCACCTCCGCGGCCAAGGTCCGACTCCATCGGGCCCGACAGCGGCTTCGTGCCGTGCTGCAACGCACCGACGGGTTGGGCACTAATCAAGCTGCACCTGTAAATCAAGAAGACCACAACGAGGCGGCCTCATGACCAATGACGCCACCCGGTCCTTTGACCACCGCCCTCCCACCGAGGCACCCCCCACCCTGGTGTGGAAGGTCATGGCCCGGCTCGACCAGTACGACCGGCGCCGACAACTCATCCGGCGCTTCCTGGCTGCAACCACTCTGGCGGTGATCACCGTCCTCTTCCGCCGTCGAGTCCGTCGATAGTCGAGCGGGCTGCGTGATTTTGTATTGGGATGGCTCCTATCGGCGCTGTAGCCTTGTCTTGCCCCTAACGAACGAAGGGCAGTGGCTCAATTGGTAGAGCACCGGTCTCCAAAACCGGCGGTTGGGGGTTCGAGTCCCTCCTGCCCTGCGCAAACAAGCCCGTCTCCCTAGTGCCGGGTGCACTGGAGTCAGCATGACCGACCTGAACCGACAACAGAAGAGGATGGCCAAGAAGCAGGGCTTTGTCGACGAGGAAGGCACCCCGGTCCGCGACCGCCGCCAGCCTCGCAATCAGCCCCGCCCCGGCGAAGAGCGGGTAGGACCGGCCCAGTTCCTGCGCGAGGTGCGCGGTGAGCTCCGCAAGGTGTCGTGGCCCCGGCGCGAGGAAGTCGTCAACTACTCCATCGTGGTGCTGGTGGTGTTGGTGCTGCTCACCACGGCCATCGGCCTGCTCGACTGGGGCTTCAGCGAAGCCATTCTGAAATTGTTCGATCGATGAGTCCCGAGGTAGACGAAACCGAAATGACTGACCTCTTCCCCACCACCACCGTCGATGAGCCCGACTCGGAATCCGAGACGGTCGACGCCGCCACGCCGGTCGACGCCGCTGAGGCCGCGGCCGCATTGCTGCCCACCGGGCCGGGCGCCCAGCCCGAGCCTGAGGTCCCCGACCCAGTTGGCGACAGCCTTCTTGACGACGCTGCCCCGCCAGAAGATGCGGCCGAGGTAATCGACGCCGAAGACCTGGTCTATGAGAAGGCCGAAGAAGAAGTCGAAACCATCAGCCCCTACGACATGCCCGGGAAGTGGTACGTGGTCCACACCCAGTCGGGCTATGAGAACAAGGTCCAGCAGAATATCGAAGCCCGCCGCAAGACCATGGACATGGAGAGCCACATCCACGAAACCGTCATCCCCATGGAAGACGTAGTGGAGTTCAAAGCCGGCAAGAAGGTCACCACCAAGAAGAAGATGTTCCCCGGCTATCTGCTGGTCCGAGCCGAGATGAACGACATCTCTTGGGAAGTGATCCGCAACACTCCCGGCGTGACCGGTTTTGTGGGCCACGGTCGCCGGGGCAGCAAGCCCTCCGCCCTCAAGCGCAAGGACGTGGAGAACTTCCTCCAAGTCAAGACCGACGGCGAGCAGACTGTCCGCCGCACCAAGCCCCGCCTTCTCTACGAGGTGGGCGAGACCATCCGGGTCAAAGAAGGTCCCTTCGCCGACTTCTCCGGTGAGGTGGCCGAGATCAACGAGGACCAGCTCAAGGTGAAGGTGTTGGTCAACATCTTCGGCCGGGAGACCCCCGTCGAGCTTGAGTTCTCCCAAGTGGCCAAATTGTAAGAAGATTCAAGCTCTCTCAAGTCGCCAAACAGCAAGACGACCTAGCCAGAAGGGGCACAGTCATGGCTCAAAAGAAGGTAGCCACCACCATCAAAATCCAGATTCCGGCCGGCCAGGCCACCCCGGCACCCCCGGTGGGCACTGCGCTCGGCCCTCACGGCGTGGCCATCATGGACTTCTGCCGGGACTACAACGCCAAGACCGAGGACAAGCGGGGCCAGATCATCCCGGTGGAGATCACCATCTACGAAGACCGGACGTTCACCTTCATAACCAAGACCCCGCCCACCTCGTTTTTGATTCGCGAGGCGGCCAGTCTGGAGAAGGGATCAATGGAGCCGGGCCGCGAATTGGTCGGCACCATCACCGACGCCCAGTGTGCGGAGATCGCCAAGGTCAAGATGCCCGACCTCAACACCGACGACCTCGAGCAAGCCAAGCTGCAAGTGGCCGGAACCGCTCGCAGCATGGGCATCACGGTGGAGTAGGAAAGGGAGCCGAAATGGCGAAGAATGGCAAGCGGTACAGCGATGCCGCCCAGCGCTACGACAAGCAACACCCGCACACCGCCCAAGAGGGCGTCGAGCTGGTGAAGAGCTTGGCCGCGGCAAAATTCGACGAGACTTTGGAGCTCGCCACCCGTTTGGGGGTGGATCCCCGCAAGGCCGAGCAAATGATCCGGGGCACGGTCAGCCTGCCCTCGGGAACTGGCACCGACGTCCGGGTGGCGGTGTTCGCCCAGGGCGAAGCGGCTGCGCAGGCCAGCGAGGCCGGTGCCGATGTGGTGGGCGCCGACGACCTCGCCGAGGAAGTACAGGCCGGCAAGATGGACTTCGACGTGGCCATCGCCACTCCCGACATGATGCCGGTGGTGGGCAAGCTCGGAAAGGTCTTGGGCCCCCGAGGGCTGATGCCCAACCCGAAAACCGGCACGGTTACCGACGACGTGGCCAAAGCAGTGGGTGAGTTCAAGAGCGGCAAGGTGGAATACCGCACCGACCGCCAGGGCAACGTCCACGTTCCGGTGGGCAAGGTCAGCTTCGAGGCCGATGCGCTGGTGGCCAACATCCGCGCCGTCATGGAGGAGATCAACCGGGCCAAGCCCGCAGCCCTCAAGGGCCGCTATATCCGCAAGGTCGCCATCTCCTCCACCATGGGACCCAGCGTCCGGCTGGATCCCGCCGACTTGGGCGCCAGCAACTGATTTGGTACCTTTTGTCGCTCACAAATAATCGATTTGCCGCAGACATCAGGCGCAGTGCCCCGCACCGCTTAATCGGCTGACACTCGGTTCCCACCGAGTCGTTGGCCAACCTGACGAGGTGAACCCTCCCGAAACTCGTGGGGCGTTCGCACGTTAGCGGCGCCCCATTGCTGGTTTTTGCGGAAGGTTCAGCAATCTGATGGAAAATCCCCGCCCCGAGAAAGTAGCCGTTGTGGACGAGGTGCGCGACCGCATCTCCTCCACCGAGGCGGTGGTCCTCACCGACTACCGCGGCCTCGACGTGCCGGCCTTGGCTGATCTGCGCCGCCAGCTGCGCGAGGCCGGCGGCGAATACAAGGTGTACAAGAACACCCTCACCCGCTTCGCGGCCCGTGAGCTGAACCTCGACCTGGACGAGATGCTGGTGGGCCCCACTGCGCTGGCCTTCGTCGGCAACCGGGAAGACGGCACCCCCGGCGACGCGGTGTCGTTGGCCAAGGCCCTGTGCCAGTACGCCAAAGACTCCAGCTTCCTGTCGATCAAGGGAGGGGTGCTCGACGGTCAGGTGCTCTCATCCGACGAGGTGAGCGCCCTGTCCAAACTGGGCACTCGAGACGAGATTCTGGCTGAGATCGTCGGGCTGCTGGAAGCCCCCATGATCGAGATGGCCGGGCTGCTGGAAGCCCCGCTGGTGGAGATGGCCGGCCTCCTGGACGCTCCGCTGGTCGAGACGGCCGGGCTGCTGGAGTCGCTGAGCGAAAAGGGCGGCGCCGCCGCATGACCCCGCTCAATCACGCCAGCGCAAACAATCGATAACCACTAACCACTGACAAAGGAATGAGAAACAGCCATGTCCAAAGTTGACGAGATTCTGGACTCCATCGGGTCCATGACCGTGCTCGAGCTCTCCGAGCTCAAAGAAGCCTTCAAAGAGCGCTTCAACGTAGAGGCGGCGGCCCCTGCCGCAGCCATGCCCATGATGATGGCCCCGGGCGCCGCCGACGGCGGAGACGGCGGAGGCGCTGCTGAGGAGCAGAACGAATTCGACGTGGTCCTGACCAGCGCGGGCGAAAAGAAGATCCAGGTCATCAAAGAGGTGCGCACCCTCACCAACCTGGGCCTCAAAGACGCCAAAGAGCTGGTGGACAACGCCCCCAAGCCCGTCTTGGAAAAGGCCTCCAAGGAGGATGCCGAAAAGGCCAAGGAGCTCATCGAAGCCGCAGGTGGGGCTGTCGAGCTCAAGTAGCTCGCCAACAGCCCAGTCACCAGCAAAAATCATGTCGGGCTTGGCTTGTAAACCATGCCCGCGCCGCGTATCATTCCTTGATACCCGCTCGCTCGTCTCCCCGGCCACGCCTTCTCCTTTGACGCGGCCGCGTTTACGGGATTCCGTCGTCCCGTTGACGTTCAGGGATTCAGGCAGCATACCGGCGTTGCCCATCCACCACACCACCTCAGGAGCTCACCTTGGCCCCCCGAACGGCGACCCGCGACCGCTACTCCTTCGGAAACCTGGAGGATGTTCTTCCCCTGCCCGATCTCATCGCGGTTCAGAAGGACTCATTCCAATGGTTCATCCGGCAGGGCTTGGCCGATGCCTTCCGCGACATCAGCCCCATCAAAGACTTCTCGGAGACCCTTCAGCTCGAGTTGGAGTTCGACCCCGACGATGAAGACCTGAACCCCGGCCCCCGCTGGGGCACCACGGTGGAAGAGTGCAAAGAGAAGGACATGACCTACTCGGCACCCATCCTGGTGCAGGCCCGGTTCTCCAACCGCAACACCGGCGAGATCATCGAGCAGATCGTGTTCTTGGGCGACTTCCCGGTGATGACCGACAAGGGCACGTTCATCGTCAACGGCACCGAGCGGGTGGTGGTCTCCCAGCTCGTGCGCTCCCCCGGCGTGATCTTCCAGCCCGGCGAGCGGTTCCGGCTTCGCAACCTGAGCAAGCATCAGCTCGTCACCGGCACCATCCACCCCTACCGGGGCGAGTGGATCGAGTTCGACGTCGAGCACAAGCCGGGCCGCAACCCCACGGCCGGCGCCCGGGTGGCCCGCAAGCGCCGCATGAGCCTGTTCACGCTGCTGCGGGCCTTGGGATACGACGAGGAGGGCGCTCCCGGCTTCCTGGATCGCTTCGTGGCCCACTTCGACTTCTTGGCCGACCAGTGGGAGAGCGACAAGCACCAGCACGTCACCCAAGACGACGCCCTCCTGGAGATCTACAAGCGGGCCCGTCCCGGCGAGCCCCAATCGGTGGAGGCAGCCCGCAATTACTTCCGCAATGCCTTCTTCGAGAGCCGCCGCTATGACCTGTCCCGAGTGGGCCGCTACAAGCTCGACCGCAAACTGGGTCCCGAGCTGGACCGCATTGAAGAGCTGTTCGGCCTGACGCTCGAGCGTCCTGAGGCCGACCAGCCGGTGCTCTCCCCCGCCGAGGTGCTGGCCACCTGCACCTACCTCCTGCACCTGGTGAAGTTCGAGCCGGGCTACCGCCTCGACGACCAGGACCACTTCGCCAATCGCCGCATCCGCTCGGTGGGCGAGCTGATCCAGAACCAAGTGCGCATCGGCCTGTCCCGCATGGAGCGAGTGGTGCGCGAGCGCATGACCACTCAAGACGTGGAGGCCATCACCCCCACGTCCCTCATCAACAACCGCCCGGTGGCCGCGGCCATCAAGGAGTTCTTCGGCACCAGCCAGCTCTCCCAGTTCATGGACCAGGTGAACCCGCTATCGGGTCTCACCCATCGCCGCCGTCTCTCGGCGCTGGGCCCGGGCGGCCTGTCTCGGGAGCGGGCCGGGTTCGAAGTGCGCGATGTCCACTTCTCCCACTACGGCCGGATGTGCCCCATTGAGACTCCCGAGGGCCCCAACATCGGTTTGATCGGCGCCCTGGCCTCCTATGGCCGGGTCAACGAATTCGGGTTCATCGAGTCCCCCTACCGCAAGGTGGTCAACGGCCAAGTCACCGACGACATCATCTGGCTGGCCGCCGATGACGAGGAGGAGTATGTGGTGGCCCAAGCCAACGCCCCCCTCGACAGCCAGAACCGGTTTGTGAACGACCGGGTGCTGGTTCGGCGTTCTCCCCAAGCGGCCACCATGAAGGGCTTGCAGGCCCAGCTGGAGCAGGAGGTGTTCTTCGGGGCCACCACCGAGATTTCCTCGGTGCCCCCCGACGAGGTCCAGCTCATGGACGTCTCCCCCAAGCAGATCGTCTCGGTCGCCACCGCGCTCATCCCCTTCCTCGAGCACGACGACGCCAACCGCGCCCTCATGGGCGCCAACATGCAGCGCCAGGCCGTTCCTCTGGTCCGGCCCGAGGCGCCGTATGTGGGAACCGGCATCGAGGGCAAGGCCGCCCGCGACGCAGCCGACATGATCATCGCCAAAGAAGACGGCACTCTCACCGATATCGCCGGCAACAGCATCACGGTCGACTACAAGAACTCCGGTTCCACCACCTACAAGCTCATGAAGTTCGAGCGGTCCAACCAGGACACCTGCATCAACCAAAAGGCGCTGTTGCAGGTGGGCGGCCGGTTCCGCAAAGGCGACATCCTGGCCGACGGCCCGTCCACCGACCACGGCGAGATGGCCCTGGGCAAGAACCTGCTGGTGGCCTTCATGGCCTGGGAGGGCTACAACTTCGAGGATGCGATCATCCTGAGCGACCGGCTGGTGCGCGACGACGTGCTCACCTCCATCCACATCCACGAGCACGAGATCGATGCCCGCGACACCAAGCTCGGCCCCGAGGAGATCACCCGCGACATCCCCAATCTGTCGGAGGAGATCCTGGCCGACCTCGACGAGGAGGGGATCATCCGCCCCGGTGCCGAGGTCGGTCCCGGCGATGTGCTCGTGGGCAAGGTCACCCCCAAGGGCGAGACCGAGCTGACCCCTGAAGAGCGCCTGTTGCGGGCCATCTTCGGCGAGAAGGCCCGAGAGGTGCGAGACACCAGCCTCAAGGTCCCCCACGGGGAGAACGGCAAGGTCATCGACGTCAAGAAGTTCAACCGGTTCGCCGGCGATGAGCTGCCTCCCGGAGTGAACCAACTGGTTCGGGTGTACGTGGCCCAGAAGCGGAAGATCTCGGTGGGCGACAAGCTGGCCGGACGGCACGGCAACAAGGGCGTCATCTCCAAGATCCTCCCGATGGAGGACATGCCCCATCTCGCCGATGGAACCCCGGTGGACATCATCCTGAACCCGTTGGGAGTTCCCTCCAGGATGAACGTGGGCCAGGTGCTGGAAGCCCACTTGGGCTACGCCGCCCGCTGGGGCTGGGACATCAACGGCACCGTGGGCCACGAGCCCGAGCGGGGCGACGGCCGCAAGACCCGTCCCACCACCCGGGCGTCCACGCTGGTCTCCACTCCGGTGTTCGACGGCGCCCATTGGGACGAGGCCGGACACTCTGGCCAGCACCCCACCATCCAGCAGCTACTGGCCAGCATCAAGCCCGAGACCACCGATGGCGAACGCCTGATAGGCGAAGACGGCAAGGCCATGCTCTACAACGGCCGCACCGGCGAGCCCTACGACAACCGGATCATGGTCGGCTACATGTACATACTGAAACTGGCCCACTTGGTGGACGACAAGATCCATGCTCGCTCCACCGGCCCGTATTCGATGATCACCCAGCAGCCGCTGGGCGGCAAGGCCCAATTCGGCGGCCAGCGCTTCGGCGAGATGGAAGTCTGGGCGCTGGAGGCCTATGGCGCGGCCTACTGCCTCCAAGAGCTGCTCACCATCAAGTCCGACGACGTCCTCGGCCGAGTGCGGGTGTACGAGGCCATAGTCAAGGGCGACAACATCCCCGAGCCGGGCATTCCGGAGAGCTTCAAAGTGCTCATCAAGGAAATGCAGGCCCTGTGCCTGAACGTGGAGGTCAGGGACACCGCCGGCCAGCAGGTGGAGATCACCGAGCTGGACGACGATGCCTTCCGCACCTCCGAGGAGTTGGGCATCGACATCTCACGCCCCGAGCGGGGATCTGACGACGAAGACGAGCGCCGCGTCATTGGGAGGAGCTTCTAGATGTTGGACGTCAACGCATTCGACCAGCTCTCCATCGGGCTGGCCACCGCCGATGCCATTCGAACGTGGTCCAACGGTGAGGTGAAGAAGCCCGAGACCATCAACTACCGCACGCTTCGCCCCGAAAAGGACGGCCTGTTCTGCGAGAAGATCTTCGGGCCCACCAAGGACTGGGAGTGCTACTGCGGCAAGTACAAGCGCATCCGCTTCAAGGGCATCATCTGCGAGCGGTGCGGCGTGGAGGTGACCCGCTCCAAGGTGCGCCGGGATCGGATGGGCCACATCGAGCTCGCCGCTCCCGCGGTACACATCTGGTATCTGCGGGGTACGAGGTCGTGGTTGGCCTATCTGCTCATGGGCACCGAGCCCAAGGAGGAGTTGAAGGCCAAGCAGCTCGAGAAAGTCATCTACTTCGCGGCCAACTTGGTTACCGAGGTGGACGAGGAGGAGCGCCACAAGCGGCTTCCCGAACTCGAGCGGGAAATGCACGAGGAGATCGAGGCCATCCGCGAGGAGCATCAAGAGCGGCGCGATGAGCGCATGGCCGAGCTGGAGGCCGAGCTCGCCGAGGTGGAGACCTCCGATGCCAGGGATCTGGACAAGCGGCAGAAGGCGGCCGAGAAAGACCTGCTAGCCCTGGAAGAGGAGTACGCCGAGGAAATCGAGATGGTCGAGCGGGCTTTCGAGGAGTTCTCCAGCCTGTTCCCCCGCAAGATCATCGAGGACGAAGAACTGTGGCGGGAGATGGAGGAACGCTACGGCGAGCTGTTCTCCGGCGGCATGGGTGCGGCGGTCATCGCCACCCTGATTGAAAGCGTCGATCTCGACGAGGAGGAGCGCAAGCTCCGGGAGCAGCTCGACCCCCCCGAGGGCCAGAAGAAGCTGTCCCAGCAGCGCGAGCAGAAGGCCATCAAGCGGTTGAAGATCGTGTCGGCGTTCAATCGGCGCGACCAACACGGCCGGCGCATCAACGACCCCCGGGCCATGATCCTGGACGCCGTCCCCGTCATCCCCCCCGAACTGCGCCCCATGGTGCAGCTGGACGGCGGCCGCTTCGCCACCTCAGACCTGAACGACCTCTACCGGCGGGTCATCAACCGGAACAACCGGCTCAAGCGCCTGCTCGACCTCGGGGCCCCCGAGATCATCGTCAACAACGAAAAGCGGATGCTCCAGGAGGCCGTCGACGCCCTGTTCGACAACGGCCGGCGGGGACGTCCAGTGACCGGTCCGGGCAACCGGCCCCTCAAGTCGCTGTCAGACATGCTCAAGGGCAAGCAGGGCCGCTTTCGCCAGAACCTCTTGGGCAAGCGGGTTGACTACTCCGGCCGTTCGGTCATCGTGGTCGGCCCCACCCTCAAGCTGCACCAGTGCGGCCTGCCCAAGCTCATGGCCTTGGAGCTGTTCAAGCCCTTCGTCATGAAGAAGCTGGTAGAAGAAGACTTGGCCCAGAACATCAAGTCGGCCAAGCGGATGGTTGAGCGCCGCCGTCCCCAGGTGTGGGACGTGCTCGACGAGGTCATCCAAGAGCATCCAGTGCTGCTGAACCGAGCCCCCACCCTGCACCGCCTCGGCATCCAGGCGTTCGAGCCCGTGCTGGTGGAAGGCAAGGCCATTCAGATCCACCCGCTGGTGTGTACCGCCTTCAACGCCGACTTCGACGGCGACCAGATGGCAGTTCACCTGCCGCTGTCGGCCCAGGCCCAAGCCGAGGCCCGAGTGCTGATGCTCTCGGCCAACAACGTGCTGAGCCCCGCTCACGGTCGTCCTCTGGTCACGCCCGGCCAGGACATGATCATCGGGGCCTACTACCTCACTGAGGAAGTGGAGGGCGCGCTGGGCGAGGGGCGGGTATTCCGCCACCAGCACCAGATCGAGCGGGCCTACGAAGGCGGCGAGGTCGCGCTTCACGCCCGCATCGAGTACCGCATCCCCGAGCTGGTGGAAACCCCGGCCAACGGCGATGCCGCCACCTACACGCCCACCACGGTGGGCCGGGCGCTGTTCAACAGCACGCTGCCCGACGACTTCCCCTATGTGAACCGGGTGGCTACCAAGCGGGACATCACCACCATCGTGGACAAGCTGGCCCAGCAGTACGCCAAGGAAGTTGTGGCCCGCAGCCTCGATGCTCTGAAGAACCTGAGCTTCGAGTACGCCAGCCAGTCTGGGCTCACCGTGTCGGTGGACGACATCAAGGTCCCCCACGACAAGAAGAACATCCTGGACCGCTACGAGAAGGAAGCCGACAAGGTCGAAAACCAGTTCCGACGGGGCATCATCACCGACGGTGAGCGCCGCCAGAAAGAGGTTGAGATCTGGACTGAGGCCACCGAGATGGTGCGTCAGCGCATGGAGGCGGTGCTCCAGTCTGAGAAGTTCAACCCCATCGACATGATGGTGGGATCCGGCGCCCGGGGCAACATGATGCAGGTCCGCCAGATTGCGGGCATGCGGGGCCTCGTGGCCAACCCCCGTGGCGACATGATCCCCCGTCCCATCAAGAGCAACTTCCGCGAGGGCCTGGCGATGCTCGAATACTTCATCGCCACTCCTGGTGCCCGAAAGGGCTTGGTGGACACCGCGCTGCGCACCGCTGACTCCGGCTATCTCACTCGCCGACTGGTCGATGTCGCCCAAGAGGTCATCATCAACGAGCGCGATCCGATCGAATCCGGAGGGCCGATTCGCGGCATCTGGATCGAGGACGTCATGCCCGACCAGCCAGGCAAGCGCACCTACTTGGAAACCCGCCTGTTCAGCCGCACGCTGGCTGATGACGTGACCCTGGACGACGGCACCGTGCTGGAGCAGGGCACCATCGTCGGCGACGAGGAGATGGCCCGACTTCGCGACGATCCCACGGTGACGAGGGTCCGAGTGATGTCCCCCCTCACCGATGACTCCGAGGTGGGGATCAGCCGCGCCTCCTACGGACTCTCCTTGGCCACCGGTCAACAGATCGAGGTGGGCGAGGCCGTCGGCGTGATCGCCGCACAGTCCATCGGCGAGCCGGGAACCCAGTTGACCATGCGGACCTTCCACACCGGCGGGGTGGCCGGCAAGGACATCGCCGGCGGTCTGCCCCGAGTTGTGGAGCTGTTCGAGGCCCGTACGCCCAAGGGCAAGGCCGAGCTGACCCGGATTTCCGGCGTGGTCCGCATCAACGAGGAGGACGGCAGGGCCAGCCGGCTGGCCGTGGTGGGCGACGACGGCGCCGAGTGGTCCGTCGTGATCGACCCGGCCTGGAAGCTAGCGGTGGTCGAGGGCCAAGAAGTGTCGGCCGGCGATCCGGTCGCCCAAGCCGACGGGCCGCGCGACCCCAAGGAGCTCCTCGAGATCCGCGGGGTGCGGGAAACCCAGCAATACCTGGTAGACGAGGTACAGCGGGTGTACCGGGACCAAGGCGTTTCCATCCACGACAAGCACATCGAGCTGATCGTCCGCCAGATGACCCGTCGAGTGGCCATCCAGGAACCGGGAGACTCCGATTTCCTGCCCGGCGAGCGGGTGGACTCCCAGGTGTTCACCAACGTGAATCGCACCCTGGCCCAAGAGGGCAAGCGCCCCGCTGAGGGGCGGCCTGAGCTGATGGGGATCACCAAGGCCTCCCTGGCCACCGACTCCTGGCTATCGGCCGCGTCGTTCCAGGAAACCACTCGAGTGCTGACCGAGGCAGCCATCGAGTCTCGTCAAGACGGTCTCATCGGCCTCAAGGAGAACATCATCATCGGCAAGCTGATCCCCGCCGGGACCGGCATGGAGATGTACCGAGAGATCGCCACCCACGCTCCCGATTACACCCCGATGGAGTACTACACCTCCGCTGACGACGATGTTGACCTGGCAGATCAGTTTGCCCAGTGGGCCGCATCGGCCGACGCCGAGGGAGCCGACGTGTTGCCGATGGGGAACATAGGCACCTAGACTTAAACTTAGAGCGCGGCCTTTGCTGCGCCATCAATCTTGTTCCAATCAGCCCTAGGAAGTGCTGTGCCCACGATTCAGCAGCTGGTGCGCAAAGGTCGCCAGTCCAAATTCCGCAAGGAGAAGACGCCGGCTCTCAAAGGCGCGCCCCAGCGACGGGGGGTTTGCACCCGGGTTTACACAACAACCCCGAAAAAGCCGAACTCCGCACTCCGGCGAGTGGCCCGCGTCCGCTTGACCAGCGGAATGGAGGTCACCGCTTACATCCCCGGAGAGGGGCACAACCTCCAGGAGCACTCCATCGTGCTGGTGCGCGGCGGTCGAGTTCGCGACCTGCCCGGTGTCCGCTACAAGATCATCCGCGGCACCCTCGACACGTCGGGAGTCACCGACCGCCGACAGGCCCGCAGCCGCTACGGCGCCAAGAAGGACGCATAAGATGTTCGGCGATTCCTGCGGCACTGAGGGAGAGGCCTAGTCATGCCGCGCAAGGGCCCGGCGGGGCGACGCGATCTTCCCAACGACCCGGTCTATGACTCTTTGCTCGTCACCCAGTTCGTCAACAAGATCCTGCAACGGGGCAAGCGCTCCACCGCAGAGCGAATTGTGTATGGCGCACTCGACATCGTGGAGCAGAAGACCAGCGCCGAGCCGCTGGGCACCCTGAAGCGAGCCGTAGACAACGTGCGCCCCCAACTCGAGGTGCGCAGCCGTCGAGTCGGCGGCGCCACCTATCAAGTCCCCGTGGACGTTCGCCCTCGACGGGCGAACACCCTGGCCATCCGCTGGATCGTCAACCACGCCCGAGAGCGGCGTGAGCGCACGATGATGGATCGGTTGGCCAACGAAATCCTGGATGCCTCCAATGGCCTGGGTGCGTCGGTGAAGCGGCGCGACGACTTGCACAAGATGGCAGAGTCGAACCGGGCCTTCGCCCATTACCGCTGGTAAGCGGCTTTACCCCCCTGAGCGCCATGTCTCGTCACCCGTTGGAAAAGACCCGCAACATTGGCATCATGGCCCACATTGACGCGGGCAAAACCACGTGTACCGAGCGCATCCTCTACTACACCGGCAAGGCCTACAAGCTCGGGGAGGTCCACGACGGCGCCGCCACGATGGACTGGATGGAGCAAGAGCAAGAGCGGGGCATCACCATCACCTCGGCCGCCACCACTGCGGAGTGGGCCGGGCACCGTATCAACATCATCGACACCCCCGGCCACGTGGATTTCACCATGGAGGTGGAGCGCTCTCTGCGGGTGCTGGACGGCGCAGTGGCCCTGTTCGACGGTGTGGCCGGGGTGGAGCCCCAGTCGGAAACGGTGTGGCGCCAGGCCAACAAGTACGGCGTCCCCCGGATCTGCTTCATCAACAAGCTCGACCGCACCGGCGCCAACTTCGAGCGGGCGGTGCTCACCATTTCCGAGCGGCTGCGGGCCAATACCGCCATAGTGCAGCTTCCCATCGGGATCGAAGCCGACCTGCTCGGCGTGGTCGACCTGGTGGAGATGCAGGGCCTGGTATGGCGGGGCGACGACTTGGGCGCGACCTGGGATGTCACCGAGATTCCCGACGACCTCAAGGACAAAGCCGAGGAGGCTCGCCTCGAGCTCATCGACCTGCTCACCCAGTTCGACGAGAACCTGTTGGAGAAGTACATCGAAGACGAGGACTCGATCACTCCCGCCGATCTGCGGGCCTCGCTGCGAACCTGCACCCTGTCGCTGGACATTGTGCCGGTGCTTTGTGGTTCGGCCTTCAAGAACAAAGGGGTGCAGCCCCTGCTGGACGCGATCATCGAATACCTCCCCTCCCCGCTGGATGTCCCTCCGGTCGCGGGCCTCTACAAGGGCGAGGAATGCGAGCGGCCCGCCGACGACGAGGCCCCGTTCAGCGCGCTGGCATTCAAGATCATGAGCGACCCCCATGTGGGCAAGCTCACCTACTTCCGGGTGTACAGCGGGGAGATGGCCAAGGGCAGCCAGGTGGTCAACGTCCGCACAGGACGCAAGGAGCGGATTGGGCGCATCCTGGAAATGCACGCCAACGACCGGGAAGACCTCGACATCGTCCGGGCCGGCGACATCGTGGCCGGTATCGGCCTCAAGGACGTGCGCACCGGCGACACCCTGGCCGATTCCAACTACCCGATCGAGCTAGAGCAGATGGACTTCCCCGACCCGGTGATCCAGGTGGCGGTGGAACCTCGGACCAAAGCCGACCAGGACAAGCTGGGAAAGGCCATGTCGGCCCTGGCCGAAGAGGATCCCACCTTCCAAGTCCGCACCGACGAGGAGACTGCGCAAACCCTCATCGCCGGTATGGGCGAGCTGCACCTCGAAGTGCTGGTAGAGCGGATGCTGCGGGAGTTCAATGTAGACGCCTCGGTGGGCAAGCCCCAGGTGGCCTATCGCGAGACCGTTTCCGCCGGGGTGGGCAAATTTACCTACACCCATAAGAAGCAGACCGGCGGCTCGGGCCAGTACGCCGAGATCACCTTCAACCTGGAGCCGAACGACCCCGGCAAGGGCTACGAGTTTGCCAGCGAGGTCAGTGGCGGGCGCATCCCCAAGGAGTACATCCCCGCGGTGGACAGCGGTATGCAAGACGCCATGACCACCGGCCCTCTGGCTGGTTTCCCGGTGGTCGATCTCAAGGTAACCCTCACCGACGGCAAGCACCACGACGTGGACTCCTCAGACATGGCGTTCAAGATTGCGGCCACTGCCGCCTTCCGCGAGGCCGCCCGTCAGGCCAAGCCTGTTCTGCTGGAACCGATCATGGCCGTCGATGTGGTGACTCCCGAGGAGTACATGGGGGATGTGATCGGCGATTTGAACGGTCGGCGGGGCAAGATCGACAGCATGGAGCAGCGGGGCCGTGAACAAATTGTCAAGGCCCATGTGCCACTATCGGAAATGTTCGGGTACGCTACCGAACTCCGGTCGCGAACACAGGGGCGTGCAACGCACACCATGCAGTTCGACACCTACCGGCAGGCGCCTGTAAAGGTGCAAGAGGAGATCGTCGCCCGCATTCGGGGCGAATAATCAGGGGCCAAGAGCCCGGTTTCGGAGGATGAAAAATGGCTAAAGAGACATTCGAGCGCACCAAGCCGCACTTGAACGTGGGCACGATGGGCCACATCGACCACGGCAAGACCACCCTGACCGCGGCTATCACCAAGGTGCTGTCGGAGGCCGATCCCACCACCACGCAGTTCACCGAGTTCGACAACATCGACAAGGCCCCCGAGGAGCGGGAGCGGGGCATCACGATCAACGTGGCCCACGTGGAGTACGAGACCTCCAATCGCCACTACGCCCACGTCGATATGCCCGGCCACGCCGACTACATCAAGAACATGATCACCGGCGCGGCCCAGGTGGACGGCGCCATCTTGGTGGTGTCGGCCGCCGACGGCCCCATGCCCCAGACCCGAGAGCACGTGCTGCTGGCCCGCCAGGTGGGAGTGCCCGCCATCGTGGTGGCCCTGAACAAGGTCGACATGGTGGACGACGACGAGCTGTTGGAGCTGGTGGAACTCGAGGTGAGGGAGCTGCTCAACGAGTACGACTTCCCCGGCGACGACATCCCGGTGATGCCGGTGTCCGCGCTCAAGGCCCTCGACGGCGACGGCGACGCCGCCCAGCAGGTGATCGACCTGATGGAGCAGGTGGACTCCTACATCGAGGAGCCCGAGCGAGATGTGGACAAGCCCTTCTTGATGCCCATCGAAGACGTGTTCTCCATCACCGGACGGGGCACCGTGGTCACCGGCCGGGTGGAGCAGGGCATTGTCAACACCGGCGACAAGGTCGAGATCGTCGGCATCAAGGACACCGCCGAGACGGTGTGTACCGGAGTGGAGATGTTCCGCAAGCTGCTCGACGAGGGCCGCGCCGGCGACAACATCGGCGCCCTGCTGCGGGGCACCGACAAAGACGAGGTCCAGCGGGGTCAGGTGCTGGCCAAGCCCGGCTCCATCACCCCCCACACCAACTTCGAAGCCCAGGTCTACGTGCTGACCAAGGAAGAGGGCGGGCGCCACAAGCCGTTCTTCAGCAACTACCGGCCTCAGTTCTACTTCCGCACCACCGACGTCACCGGCACCATCGCCCTTCCCGAGGGCACCGAGATGTGCATGCCCGGCGACAACACGGAGATGGTTGTGGACTTGATCGCCCCCATTGCCATGGACGAGGGACTGCGCTTCGCCATCCGCGAGGGTGGCCGCACCGTGGGTGCGGGCACCGTCACCAAGATCGTCAAGTAGCTCTCATGGCGGCAGGACAGAAGATCCGCATTCGGCTGAAGGCCTACGATCACGAGATCATCGACCAGTCCACGAAGAAGATCGTGGAGACGGTCAAGCGCACTCAGGCCGATCTGCGGGGACCTGTTCCGTTGCCCACCGAGAAGCACCGCTTCACCGTGATCCGGTCGCCCCACAAGGACAAAGACAGCCGCGAGCACTTCGAAATCCGCATCCACAAGCGCTTGCTCGACATCGTGGATCCCGGCCCCAAGACCGTGGACTCCCTCCAGAGGCTGGACCTGCCCGCGGGCGTCGACATCGAGATCAAGCTCCAGCACGGCTGAGATTCGGCCCGGACGGCTGACCGACTCATAGTGGTGTGGCCTTCCAGGTAATCCTGCTCCGGGTCTCCGGACCCGACCGCCCCGGGCTGTTCGCAGCCCTGCTCAACGTGCTGACCGCTGGCGGGGCCCAAATCCAAGACGTGGAGCAGGTGGTCATCCGCCGCCAGCTCACCCTGGGCATCGTGATGGAGGTTCCTCGCGGTCAAGACCTGCTCAAAGACCTGCTGCTGTTCGGCTGGGAGCAAAAGGTCACCGTGGAGTTCGACGTGGTCGATCCCACCCCCACCGCCCATAGCGGCGCCTACGCCGTCACTGTGCTGGGTCGGGAGCTGACCCCGGCGATGTTGGCCACCACCGCCACTGCCATCGCCGAGGGAGGCGGGAACATCAACCGCATCGTGCGCCTATCCCGTTATCCCATCTACAGCTACGAATTGCTCGTGGAGGGAGGCGACGCTGACGCCATCCGGCGCAACCTCCTATCAGTAGCCGGGGCCAACCCCGAATTCGATGTGGCCGTGCAGCGGGAGGGTCTGGCCCGGCGGGCCAAGCGGGTGGCCCTGCTCGATGTGGACTCCACCCTCATTCAGGATGAGATGATCGACCTGCTGGCCGCCGAAGCGGGTTGTGTGGAGGTGTGTCAGAAGCTGACCGAGCAGGCCATGCGGGGGGAGGTCGACTTCGAGACCGCCCTGCGAGACCGGGTTCGCCTCCTAGCCGGGTTGGACGAGCCAGCCTTGGAGCGGGTGTGGGATCAGGTCACTCTCACCCCTGGCGCCCGCACTTTCCTCACCACCCTTCAACGGCTGGGCTTCACCATTGCTATCGTGAGCGGCGGCTTCACCCGGTTCTGCAATCGGCTGAAGAAGGATTTCGATCTCGACTATGCCTACGCCAACACGCTGGAAATGGTCGACGGCAAGCTCACCGGGAACCTGGAGGGTCCGATCGTGGACCGGGGCCGCAAAGCTGAGATTCTCCACGAGATCGCCGCCGCCGAGGGGGTGTCTTCCGAGCAGGTGGTAGCGGTGGGCGACGGCGCCAACGATATCGACATGCTCACCGCGGCCGGGCTGGGCATCGCCTTCAATGCCAAGCCCAAGGTCCGCCAGGCCGTGGAGACCGCGGTGAGCGTTCCTTATCTCGACGCCGTGCTGTTCGTGTTGGGCGTCAGCCGCGAAGAGGTCGAGGCCGAGGGAATCTGAATAGCTGTTGAGATGAACTTCGACCCGCCGCCTATTCGCAGTCTGCTGTTCGTGCCGGCCAATCGGGCCGACAGAATGCAAAAGGCGCTGGCCTCAGAGGCCGATGGAGTGGTTTTCGACCTGGAGAGCGCCATAACTCGGGAGACGGCCGCAGAGGCCCGGGCCAATGTCGTCCAAGCACTGGAATCACACAAACCTGAGCAGCCCGCGGTGTTCGTAAGAGTCTCCGCGGTGGGCACCGACGATTTCGCACCCGATATTGAGGCGTGCCTGCACCCCTCGCTGACCGCGGTGATGCTGCCCCAAGTCGCCCACCCGGAGGAGGTTGCCGTCGCCGATGCCGCCTTGGAGGGCACCGAGATCCGGATCATGCCATTGGTGGAGACCGCATCGGCCGTGCGGCTGGCCTACGAGTTGGCCATCGCCTCAGATCGGGTGGCCTACATGGGAGGCGCCACCGGTCGCCATGGTGACTTGGGCCGCTCTGTGGGCTTCCAATGGACCCCCGAGGGAACAGAAACCCTCTATCTGCGCCAGAAGGTGCTGATCGACGTGCGAGCCGCCGGAGTGCCCAACCCGCTATCGGGCCTCTGGGGCACCATCGACGACCTCGATGGCCTCACCCGGCTCGCCCGCCAAACCCGCCAGTTCGGCTACGAGGGCATGATGATCATCCATCCCACCCACATCCCGATCGTCAACCAAACGTTCTCCCCCACCCCCGAAGACATCGACGCCTGGCACCGCCTCATCGCCGCCGTCGAAGAGGCCGAATCCCAGGGCATCGGCGCCTTCCGCCACGAAGGCCGCCTCATCGACCACGCCCACCTCCTCACCGCCCGGCAAAACCTCGCCCGTGCGGCGCGTCTAGGACTCCTCTAGAAGCCAAGACTCATTTCCAGAGGAAGATGACGCATGTCAATCTGGCCCTAATGCAAATCTTCCTTGGGACTCAACCCTTCATGCAGCTTCAGCTGCCAACGCAGTTGACATATATCTGAGCACGCAGGCCAAATGGAAAAGGACGATAAATTGCGTTTCAGTCAACTCCTCGACGAGCACGTGGGCAAGGTTGTTTCGCAAATTCAACGACCATCGATCTACTAGCGATGCTTCCAGGTACGTCGTGACCGTGTTCCCTATGAGCGGTTCAAGATCGCCAATCAGACTGCCTGGCGTGACCCCCTGAGTTTGGTCCACCTGTTGTGAGAGTTCGTTGTCCAGTGTTGCTGGATGGAGGAGGATCACGACTATGGCGAGGCGAAGGCACACGCCCGAGCAGATTGTGCGCAAGCTGCGGGAGGCCGATCGGCTTTTGGGCGAGGGGGCGGAGATCGCGGATGTGGCGCGGCGTTTGGAGGTGTCGGAGGCGACGTTTCATCGGTGGCGCAATCAGTACGGGGGCCTCAAGGCCGACGACGTGAAGCGTCTCAAGGAGCTGGAGGCCGAGAACGCGCGGCTGAAGCGGATCGTGGCCGACAAGGAGCTGGAGATCGACGCTTTGCGGGAGATCAGCCGGGCAAAATGGTGAGCCCGCCGCAGCGGCGCAGAGCCGTCCGGCTGCTCTGCGAGCGGCTGGGGGTGTCGCAGCGGCGGGCGTGTGAGATCGTCGGGCAGCACCGCTCCACCCAGCGCTACGAGCCGGCCGAGCAGGACCCCGACCGGGACCTGCGGGCCGAGCTGCGCGACTTCGCCGAGAACCGCCCCCGGTGGGGGTATCGGCGGGCCCATGCGGTGCTGGTGCGCGACGGCTGGGCGGTGAACCGCAAGAAAGTCCAGCGCCTGTGGCGCGAGGAGGGCCTTCGGGTGCCGCCGAAGCGGCGCAAGCGACAGCGCACAGGAGACTCCGACGCCGACGCCGGACTGCTCAAAGCCGAGCACCCCGACCACGTGTGGGCGCTGGACTACCAGTTCGACGCGACCGCGGCGGGCCGCAGGATCAAGATACTGCACGTTCTCGACGAGTTCACCCGAGAGTCGCTCGCCGACCTCGTGGACCACAGCATCGACGCGGACGCGACGGTGGCGTGCTTGGACAAGATCGCCTCGGCCAGGGGCCGGCACCCCGAGTTCATCCGGTGCGACAACGGCCCCGAGCTCACCGCCGCGGCCCTGCGCGATTGGTGCGAGTTCACCAGCACCAAGACCAGCTACATCGACCCCGGGTCTCCCTGGCAGAACCCCTGGGTCGAGTCATACGGCGCCAGAATGCGAGACGAACTCCTCGCCATCGAGCAGTTCGACAGCCTCCTCGAGGCCCAAGTACTTGTCGCCGACTGGCAAACCGACTACAACACCTACCGCCCCCACTCCGCGCTCGGCATGCTCACCCCAGCCGAATACGCAGACCAATGGGCAAAAAACAACCCGAAAAAACTCTCATAACACCTGGACCAAAAAACGGGGTCCGGTCATGCCCAGCGTGCGCACCCCAGGGACAGGAGTATCTGAGTACCTGGTTTCTGTGACCGGAATGCCGGCCTGGCGACAAACGCGCCGAACAATCAGCTCCAACGTAAGAACAATGACAGAAACTGCGCTTGTGTAGTCGCTGTCTGCCCATCTGTCGTATGACACTGCGATGCGACGTGCGATCTCTGGCGGCACAGCCTCGCATATGAAGAAATCGACTATTTCCTGTGCTTGGGGGACGTAATTCTCGTGCAGAGCGTCTAAGACCATCTTCCCGTAGGTGCCAGCGAACATCTCAATCACGAGAGCATTGTGACGACCGAGTTCTATATCGCTATGTAGCGGGTCGTCAGGCGGTATCCGCACCATGCTGTTCTCAGGTCCATAGTGCACAGTCGTCACCAGCGACCGGAGTAGAGAGTCCCTTGTCATCTCATCAAGAGCCGCCCGGGTGTTCTCTGGGTCGTCAATAGGAATCCTCATCCCGAAGCGCAAGAGCGCTTCAATCAAACTGTCATCTCCTACGACCTCGTCAACCCATGGGCGGATCTCGTCCACACTGATTTCGATTTCCTGCGTGAAGGACTGCATCTCCCCATCGATGTCTGTCTGCTCGATCAAGGCGGTGAGTCGTCTCTCTTCGTCGTCGAGACCTAGTTCGTGGGCAATGGTTCGGGCATCTTCCAGGTGAGACACGCGCAACAACCCTGAGGTTTGCCCGGCCACGCCCTCAAACACGCTTATCCGTTCACGCTGTAGGCGTATTTTCTCTTCTTCTTCCTGAGACGCTCGGGCGGCAATCTCAAGCAGCTGCGATTTCCGGAATGGGTCCGAACCGTATTTCTGGATGGCCTCATCCAAGAGATCGGCGCACAGGTAGCAGTTGTCCACCAAATTAATCAGTGCCCTGGCAACCACGCCGTATTGATTGTCAGAGACCTCTAGCGAGTGGGAAGCGAGACTCGACGACGCCTCTAGCGGTTCCGACAGCAGGTGAGGGTGGTTCGATTCCTTGCAAATCGCAATCGCCCGCGCCAACCCATCTCCGCGTTCGGTAATCTCCACATCAGTCTCAGCCAGTTCCACATACGAGTTGATTGCGATTTGGTACCACCGTCGATGTGCGTCATACCTACGAACCCATAGCAAGTCCGCTAGCCGGGAACGCACCAGTGGGTGCAACGCTTCCTGAGCTGCGCAATCGCTCCAGCACTCCAACGTCTCTCTATCGACATTGTCCAGCGGAGTCGGATACACGTGTACGCCTTCGCCATCTGGCAGCACATACCTAGGTCCAAATGGTCCGACAACAAACTGGTTCTGGTCACCACCTTGGCGTTGGTGGTAGGCGCATGCGTCCGCAAGTGCCCGCAGCACCAAGTCACCCGGCTCTTCTTTGGCCAATCTGTCTAGATGCGACCGCACCATAGGAAGCCAGAACCGTTGATCGTCACTACGCTGGATTTCAATGCAAATCCCTTTGACAATCTCTACATATCGGCTATCGATTTCTTGCATCTTGAGAATCGTCCCTTGTTCATCGTCGCAGGAATTGATGTCCGAGTATCGGCTTCAAGAACATCGCTCCAAAACGCCAGCTCAAGAACCCTTCTTGCTACTAGGGCCAGGACTCAGTATCTCATTCAGATGACAACCTTGTGATCTGATTTTTTCGGCGAGACACGCAGATCAGGGACGAGTCTTCTTTCCACCATGTACCGAGGGTTCGGCGCACCATTGCAAGCGCAAGGTCGTCAGCGGATCGAGGATGGTGATGGGAAGGCCGAGCACACCACACAGCACTCGTTCGTCCAATTCCTGACGGGCTTCGTCTCGGTATGCCTCGTTTGCAGGCAGCATGGGCCTGCTTGCGAACTCATCGAAAACCTCAGCGAGAGCCTGTCGCTGTTCGATGGTGAGCGTCCGCAAGTCAAGCACCGGGATGCTCCTCATGGTGGTCACCGTCAGATTGGCCCGACCGTTCTGCTGCCGGTTGGAGACCCACCAGCGTCCGAGCAACCCAGGGGTGCTGTTCAGCCATACGCAGAGTACCTTCTCCCAAATCTCGGCATCGCCACCACTATCTGGTATTGGGCGAAACGATGGCCACGCCCGCCCGCCGATAGCCGGTACTGGGGTCAAGCAAGCTGCCACCGGCTGGGAGTTCACCCGAAAGTCGTTATTGATGTGCAGGCGAGTAGCACCAGCAATCGAATGTTCTGCCCAATCCGGGCGTCCCTCCCAGACTACAAGAGCCTCTTCTCTCATACCGGGGCGCTCGATTCCCTCTGAACAGGGCAGTACGGTCATTGTGGTCTCCGCCTTGTGATCGTGTGACCAGAGCACCGGCCAACTCGCCTGGAGATAGGTTGCTCGATTAGGCAGTTTGATGATGTCGAAGGGACCGCGAGAAGTCTTGTCAGGGTTTCGTCCGGAAATATCCCTATGCACCGGACCTCGATATCCCAGCCCATCTAGCGGCGTGATCGGGAGTTCAATAACTTGATGGCGAGGGAGGGTCAGTCTGCCCGCCTTCAGATCAGCAGCAGCAATCAGAACCCCGAGGCTCGCGACTCCAACGGGCTGACCCCTCATTTCAGCACCTAGAGCTGAAATGGCGCTGATCCCAGCAGAATCACTTCCAAGCATCAGCAATTCGACATCGCTTACTTTGGCCTTGATGGCCCGGGCGGTCTCGACGCCAGCGACCGCAGAAGAGGGACGGTCACTCAAGATGGTGTAATTGATGTCCAATTCCGCACCAGACACCGGCCTACCTTGCTTCGTGGCCACCACGATGACCTCGGCCATACCAGTATCCGCAGAAAAGGCGCGACCTTCAGACGCCTCCGCGCCAGGATTGGAAATGGAAATGACACTTATGTCTGAGGTTCCCCCCTTTTCGTGGAGACATGCTCTATAAGGAGGAGCTATGTCCAGACCGCGAAGAGATTATGACCGGGAGTTCCGTGATGGGGCTGTCCGGATCGTCAAGGAGACCGGCCGGCCGGTGGCCCACGTCGCCCGGGAGCTCGGCGTCAACGAGGGCACGCTCGGGAATTGGGTGCGCCGGGACCGAGACGAGCGCTCGGGCGGGCTGAGCGGCGACGAGCGGGCCGAGCTGGCCCGGCTGCGCCGCCGGGTCGCCGAGCTGGAGATGGAGCGTGATGTGCTCAAACGATCCGTGGTCCTTTGGGTCAACGAGGCGACGCGGTGACCGCAGGGTTCATCGCGGCCCAAAGGACCGACCACGGTGTGCCTCACTCTGTGGCTTGCAGAGCGCTGGGCGTGGCGGAATCCACGTTCTACAAGCACCTCGACCGGCCGCTGACCGATCGGCAGCGGCGTCGCCGGGCGCTGGACGCCGAGGTGAAAAAGGCGTTCGACGAATCGGACGGCACCTACGGGTCGCCCAGGGTGCGCGCCCGGCTGCGACGCGATGGCCTGTCGGTGTCGAAGAAGACGGTGGAGGCCTCGATGGCCCGCCAGGGCCTGTGCGCCCGCCCCAAACGCAAAAAGGGCCTCACCAGCCCCGACAGCTCCCATGCGGCCCCCACAGACCTTCTGGGCCGCGACTTCAGCGCGACAGGGGTCAACCAGAAATGGTGCGGCGACTTCAAACAGGTTCCCACCGCCGAGGGCCCGGTGTTCCTCGCGACCGTCGAGGACCTCTACTCCAGGCGCATGGTCGGCTTCGCCACCTCCGACCGGTACCCGACCGCCGAGCTGGCCAAACAGGCCATCAACACCGCGGTCGCCACCAGAGGCGGCAACGTCAAAGGCGTCATCTTCCACTCGGACAAGGGATCGCAATACACCTCAGAAGCCTTCGCCGCCGCCTGCCGGCGGCTCGGCATCTCACGGTCCACCGGAAGAACCGGCAACGCGCTGGACAACGCGCCGGCCGAGTCGTTCTTCTCCACCCTCCAACACGAGCTCATCTCACGCCGAGCCTGGACCACCAGAGCCCGGGCCCGACGAGAAATCACCCTATGGGTCCACACCTGGTACAACCAGCACCGCCTCCACTCCGCAATCGGAATGACCAGCCCCGTAGAATACGAACAGGCCCACAACCCCGACCCTCAAAAACAAACTCTCCACGATTAGGGGGGAAGCTCAGTCCTTGTAATGAGCAGCCAATAGCCTCCGCGCCGCGCGCCAAGACGCACCAGATACCAAGGATGCAGGCACAATCAAGGCCAGAACGCCACCGGGCTTGAGTTTGGCGTGGGCCAAGTCGATGAAGTTGGAGGCAATACCCGCGTTGCCGTGGCTCGCCTTCATACCGCTTATGAGCTTTATGTTCTCAGCCAGTACGTCTGACATGGCCTTTTGTGCTCTTGAGTCAGCGCCTAAACCGGCAAACGCGGGGTTGGGCACCTCGGCGTGACCAGCTTCATGGTTGGTTGGGCGAGTGAACGGCGGGTTCATGATGGCGATGTCCAGAGACTCTGCGGGAACATCCGCGATGGCCAGCGACTCTTCTCCCTGAGCAGCGGCCGCCATCGTCCCGTCTCCCCAAAGAGCAAATCGCTTGTTCGAGTGGAGCAGATCAAGCGCTCCGATCCGGTACCCCACCACTCCTCCGGCATCTGGCACCTTCCCGTAGGGCATCACCCACGTCTTAGTGCCGGTGTAGTCGATGTCGGGCCGCTCGCCCGATAGGCGGGCGGCAGTCAGATGCACAGCAGCGGCCATGATGTCGCAGCCGATCATCACCTCCTCCATGAGAGACCGGTGGATTTCGGTGTCGTCGCCGCCCTCAACCCGGTGCCGTTCGACAATTCGGCGATATGTCGCAGTCAGAAGCGCGCCGGTCCCGCAGGCCATGTCGGCTACCCGCAATTTGGCAATGGCCTCAGGGTCGGACCAGTCCACATCGAGGCGCTCAACCGCCAACTCGGCCAACAAAGCTGCCGACGCGGGGCGGGTGTAGAAGGTGGCTAAGAATTTGCGGTCGCCGATCAACTCTCCGAAGAGTCGCCCAACCAGTCCAGACGAGTTCGGGTCGCCGACTATCTCTCCCGCGGTACGACAGAGGACCTCGAGCGCTCGCTTGGCCCCCACAAAACTGTTCATGGCCCGCAGCAGCTTGCGACTCACCCCGAAGATGGGCCAGTAGTTCACCTCCAAGATGTCTTGCCACATTTCCAACACCCGAAGCTGATCCAGTTCGTTGTCGGCCATCATTTGCGACGGCGTTGGTATCTCCGGATGATGTTTCGCAATGTGAAATTGGAACAGCACGGCGTTGAACAAGATCGCCATGGCCATGCGGTTGGTTTGCTCCCCCGGCTCCTGAGCCAGCACGTCCCCGAATGCATCAGCTGTGCCCGCCCCTTCAGTAGCCTGGGCCGCCGCAGCAGTAAGACGCATCTGCACCAAGTCAGCTAGAGAGCTGGCATCTGCACCATCGGCCCCCGCTCGGTCAACAAATGCGGCGAGCTCGGCGATCCTGCCCTCAAGCCATCCCGACTCAGGGAACCTAACCGGGGTGTCATCGCCGTTGACCGACCACATGGCCCATTGAAATGTGATCTCGGCGAATGCGCCTTGTGCCAAATCCTCATCTAAAAACTGGTCAAGCCGCTCCGGGCTCCTCATCCCCACAACCACCCTCACCGGGCGATCATCCTCGGCCCAACTCGTTCCGAAGTGCCCCAAGCACTGCTGCTCCAACTGCCGAGCAGGAACACCGGCATACTTGTTCTCCACAAGAACTCGTTCACGCCCGGGAGCGTTAACGGTGATGTCAGGCTGCTTGGCTGAACCGACCAGCTTGCTGGCTCGCTCCGCTTCCACCACCGACTGCGGATGGCATCGCCCGATAGCCGCAGCAATGGCCACGTTCAACGCCTTCTCATCTCGGTGCTCAGCGGGAGACACAGATCAATTCTACGAAGAGGAAGTGACAACAATTGGGAGCCTCGACAGAGATATCAAGCCGCGAGGCTGCTACAAAGCGGCTATGGGACAGACCACATTCGGAGACTCGACAATCAACACCGGCGGCGACCTCCCGGCGGTGGGGTCGGCGGCGCCGGCGTTCACGCTTACCGGCGGCGACCTGGCCCCGGTAACGCTGGAGGGCTTGGCCGGCCGCAGCGTGGTGCTCAACATCTTCCCCAGCATCGACACCGGGGTGTGCCAAGCCAGCGTGCGGGCCTTCAACGAGCGGGCCGCCAGCCTCGACAACACCACCGTGGTGTGCGCTTCCATGGACCTGCCCTTCGCCGGGTCCCGGTTCTGCGGCGCCGAGGACATCGAGAACGTGACTATCGGCTCCATCTTCCGCAATCGCGAGTTCTTGGACGACTACGGCGTGGAGATGGTCGACGGCCCCCTGTCCGGCCTCACTGCCCGGGCGGTAGTGGTCATCGCTCCCGACGGCACTGTGGCCCATACCGAGTTGGTGGGCGCCATTGCCACCGAGCCCGACTACGACGCCGCACTGGCTGCCTGCTCTTGAACCTCTCTGGCCGATCATCGGCCAAATGCGTAAGGTTGAGGCCCTAATGGCTACCGCACAGCAGGTCCAGCAGGAGCTTGCGCTCGTAGTGCTTGGCGCATTTAACCCTTCGATCTTTCAACCTTCGTGGTTTGCCCAAGAAGACCTGATCCGGCAGGAAGAAGCCGAAGCTGCCAAAATTGAGATCATCCACCCAGAGGTAACTGTCTTTGAGCTGGATTGGCTCCGATTGCAGGTCACACGTGATCGTCTTGCTGTTCACTCAAGGCGAGAATCTCATTACGAAGCAACTCGGGACTTACTGATTGGTACACTAGATCTGCTCCGCCACATGCCAACTCGGGCACTGGGGGTAAATCACGACTTGGTTCTTGAGTATGGATCTCAAGACTCCTTCAACCAGCTAGGGTGGGAACTTGTCCCTGAGGATAAGTGGACCCCAGTTCTACAACGGCCTGGAATGGTGCGAGTAGAAGAACAAGGTGAACGAACCGATGGCTACGATGGATATGTCCGAGTGAGGATTGAGCCAATCTTGGACGGAGGCACGAAAGTGCTCTGCGAAGTGAACGACCACTTCAATTTGTCTAACGAGAACATTCCCTCATCAACTGTGACCATGGGTGTGTTGTTGAAGGACGAGTGGAGAAATATCTCCGAACGTGCAGCTCAAATACTTCAGCATGTGAAAGGTTTGATTCGATGAGGGCATCCGGCACGGCAAGTCTTCTGTATGAGGACAATCCGTACCACGAAATAGTCGCAACTCCTGCTTTCAATATCCCACGGCAAGCCTGGATGCTACGTCCTGCTGACGCCTCAGAGGTGGCCCCTCACGACTATGAGCGAACCGCTCTAGGTCATGCCGGGGCTTCCTTACCGGTTGTTCCACCTGTCCTGCTGCCGGAGCGCATCCAGACCCAACCGCGTTTCGATGCCCTCCAGAAGTGGGAAGGTCAAGTAACGGAGGTTGATGGCTCTACCTTCACTGCTGTCCTCCTAGATGTTCTGGAGCCATCAGTGGAAGAGGAGGCTGAGTTCGATCTTGAAGAAGTGAGTCGCGGCGACCTCGACCTTGTTACACCAGGTGCAGTCTTCTACTGGAGCGTCGGTTACCGTACCGAACCTTCTGGAGAGCGGAGCCGTTCATCTGTTCTTGTATTTCGTCGTCTGCCTGCTTGGAGTGGGACGGACTTGCAGAGAGCAGCTGACCGCGCCAAGGAGCTTCGAAACCGTTTCGGATGGTGACTCTTCAGCCCCCAGAGGTTGATGAAATCGAATTAACCCTCCTCGGCCCAGGCCGGGGGGAATGCTGCGTTCTACATGTGGGCAGAGGTGAATGGCTTATCGTCGACTCCTGTGTGACACAAGCTGGTCATCCCGCGGCGCTCGCTTACTTGGCATCTCTGGGCGTGCCCTCAAGTGCTGTCCGCTGGGTTATCGCCACTCACTGGCACGATGATCACATTCGCGGCTTTGCCGAACTCGTAGGGGAGTGTTCAGAGGCCAGAGTGCTCCATTCGGCCGCCCTCGAAAATGACGAATTCATGATGCTCGCCGCTTCGGACCCAGATTCCCTTACTGAGCAATCATCGGGTGTAAGGGAGATGTGGAAAACATGGACCCTCCTCGATAATTCTGGGAGAGACGCACCAGAACTTGTGTCGGCAGATTCAAGAATCCATCAACGTCAAGAAAGCCAGACTCCGAATTGCGAAATCTGGGTGTTGTCTCCGAGCAGTGCTTCAGTAGCGGAAGCCTTGTCTGGCTTCAGCGCTCTCATTGCAGAGACTGGCCAACCCAAACGTACTATCCCCCGACCGAAGAGAAATCCATCATCAGTTGTGGTCTGGGTACAAGTGGGGGACGTAATCGCCCTACTAGGCGCTGACCTAGAACGGTCTTCCGACGAATTGCGAGGTTGGCAGGCCATCGCTAGATCCAGCGGCAGACCAACTAAGAAGGCTCATTTGGTCAAGATCCCTCATCACGGCTCGGAGGACGCGCACGATCAAGTTATGTGGGATGACCTGCTTGTGCCCTTTCCACTTGCTGGCATTACTCCCTTCAAACAGGGGTCCGCGAATCTGCCCCGAGACACCGACCGTGCTCGAATCGTGGCCCTGACATCTCAGGCTTGGCTTACTCGCGACAAGGCCTTTGCACGCCCGAGGCGACGCCCTCGTGCTGTCAGTAAGACAATTGAAGAAGCAACCCGACGATTTGAGCGATTGTCAGTCGAACCTGGACGCGTGACTTTTCGCTGCAACGCAACCCAGCCCGAAGACTGGACAGTTGACGCTCCATCTCCAGCTATTCGGTTATAGCTTCTTCGCCGGGTCCCGGTTCTGCGGGGCTGAGGGCATCGAGAACGTGACCATCGGCTCCATTTTCCGCAACCGCGAATTCTTGGACGACTACGGCGTGGAGATGGTCGACGGCCCCCTGTCCGGCCTCACCGCCCGAGCGGTAGTAGTCATCGCCCCCGACGGCACCGTGGCCCACACCGAGTTGGTAGGCGCCATCGCCACCGAGCCCGATTACGACGCCGCCCTCGCCGCCTGCTCCTGATCGGGGCTAACCCGTTATTTTGGAGTGAACACCCGGTCCATCAGGTGGCGGATGCGATCCCCTAGGGGCTCGCGGTCCGGATGCTGGGCCGCTTCGGCGTCTTCGAGCTCCTGCACCACTTCATGCCGTTCGAGATAGCTGGCCAAAAAGGCCTGGATGGTGGCGGCCGCGGGAAGGGCCAGGACCGCCCCCACCGCCCCTAGCAGCAGTCCTCCGACAATCACTGATCCAAAGGCCACGGTCACGTGGATCTCCATGGTGTGGGCGGTCACCTTGGGCTGGAGCAGGTAGTTCTCCACCTGCTGGTACACCACAATGGCGACCAATATGGCCAGGCCTGTGGACGGCTGGTCCAACAGCCCGATGATCACGGGCAGCGCCCCGGCAATGTAGGTGCCAATAACCGGGACGAACTGCGATATCAGGCCCACCCACATGGCCATCGGCATCGGGAACGGCGCTCCCACCAGCCAGAACACCAGCCAGTGGACCAAGAACGAGATCACCGCCAAGATCAGCCGGCTGTAGATGTACCCCCCGGTCTTGTCGATCGCCAGGTTCCAGATGCTCAGCACCTGTCGCTGATGTTCGGGCGACAGCAGGGAGCAGATGTTGCGGCGCAGTTTGGGGCCTTCGGCCACCAGATAGAACGTGAACAACGCGATAGTCAGGATCTGGAATAAGACCTGCAAGACGGTGGCACCGAGATTGATCAGATTGTCGGCTAGCCGGGTGGCCAAGTTGGCCACTGCGCCACCCTCTTGAAACTCATCAAGCAGCCCTTGGGCGTCGACCTCAATGTCGAATGTGTCCTCCAGCCAGTCCTCTATGTCGTTGATGTACCCGGGTGCGTCGTCGGCGAACTCGCCTATCTGGTCGGCCAGCACCGTGCCAATGGCCCACAGAAACAATCCCACTGCGGCCAGCAACGCCAGGAACATGATTCCGGTGCCGACACCTCGGCGAATGCCCGTCCTCTCCATGCGGTTCACCGCAGGCTCCAGCGCGAAAGACAGGAAGAATGACACCAGCAAGATCACGATGAGCGTCTTCAACTCCGCGATCAGCCACCCCAGCACGTACAGCCCGCCGAGAGCGGCCGCGCCGGTCAGGATGGCCCGAAATAGCCATGGCGGTACTTTCCGGGACGGTGTCTCTTCAGGCGAAACTTCGTCCACGGTTTCACGTTAACCCTCGCCTTTCGCCCTATTGGGGATTTGGCTATTCCACCAGCAACCGCTATCATTTCAATTTCGTGCTGGCTCCGGTCGGCACTGTTCGTGTCAAACGACGTCCGTCTAGGCCTGCAAGGTGCAATCACCCTGCTCCGGGAACCGGACGGCACAACCGAAGCCCGCTCCGCCGGAGAGTCCCACCAAGTGGGTCTGCACCCGTGCGGAGCGTTTGCGTGAAGGCAGGGTCGCGATGGTTGCCAAGGCGATTGTCGGCGAAAAAGTAGGAATGACCCAGGTGTGGGACGAGAACGACCGCGTCGTTCCCGTTACCGTGCTGCGGGTTGAGCCCTGCCGCATTGTGCAGGTCAAACGGCCGGAGACCGATGGCTATTCGGCCCTTCAGGTCACCTACGGAACCCAGAGCCCCGATCGGCTGACCCAGCCGGCGCGAGGCCATTTGGACAAGGCGGGTGTCGCTCCGGGCCGCAAGCTGGTCGAGCTGCGCCTCGACGACGTGGGCACCTACGAGGCTGGCCAGGAGATCGGGGTCGACGTGTTCGACGGGGGCGAGTTGGTAGATGTCACCGGCGTCAGCAAGGGCAAGGGCTTCTCCGGGGTCATGAAGCGGCACAACTTCAGCGGTCAAAAGGCCAGCCACGGTGCCCACAAAGTACACCGCAAGCCCGGCGCGGTCGGCCAGTGCGCCACCCCTTCGAGGATTTTCCGAGGCAAGAAGATGCCCGGGCGAGCGGGCGCCGAGAAGGTCACCACGCTGAACCTCCAGGTAGTACAGGTGGATGCCGAAAACGATCTGATCTTGCTCAAGGGCTCGGTTCCCGGCCGGCGAGGATCCACCGTGTTGATCCGCAGCGCGGTCAAGAACGGGGCGAAATGACCATGACCACCACCCCCGTTGACGAGGCGCCTGTGCGGCAAATGCACTCCGTCACCGTTCGCAACCCCTCCTCCGGGCGGAAAACCGGGTCAGTGGACCTAGACCCCGAAGTGTTCGGCATAGAGCCCAACGTGGCCGTCATGCACCAGGTGGTCACCGCCCAATTGGCAGCCCGGCGCCGGGGCACCCAGAGCACCAAGACCAGATCCGAAGTCAGAGGCGGTGGCGGCAAGCCGTGGCGTCAGAAGGGCACGGGTCGGGCCCGTCACGGCTCCACCCGCAACCCCCAATGGCGGGGAGGGGGCGTGGCCCTCGGTCCCAAGCCCCGAAGTTACCGTCAGCGCACACCCAAGAAGATGGTCAGCTTGGCCCTCCGATCGGCGCTGTCCGATCGAGCCCGCGACGAGAAGGTAGTGGTAGTGGACCGCTGGCGGTTCGAGTCTCCCCGCACCAAAGATGCGACGGCCGCACTCGACGCATTGAAGGTAGAAGGTCGAGTGCTTCTGGTGGCCGAGAGCGACGAGGCAGACGTGTGGAAGAGCTTCCGCAACCTCCCCCACGTCCATCTCATAAGCCCCCGAGAGCTGAATGCCTACGACGTGCTGGTGTCCGATGTGGTGGTATTCACCCTCGACACCCTGCCCGCCAACACCTCAGTCGAAGCAGAAGCCGACGAGGCCGATGACGGCGGGGAGGCCGAATCATGAAGGATCCCCGCGATGTGGTGCTCGCCCCGGTGGTCTCGGAGAAGTCCTACGAACTGCTGGAGTCCAACGTCTACACCTTCCGGGTTCACCCCACTGCCTCCAAGCCTGAGATCAAAGACGCCATCGAGTCGCTGTTCGATGTCACCGTTCTCAAGGTCAACACCATGAACCGCAAGGGCAAGCGCCGCCGCAACCGGCGCAGCCCCACCTTCGGCCGCAAACCCGACACCAAGCGGGCATTGGTCACACTGGCCGAAGGCGACGAGATCGAATTGTTCGATGTTTAGACCAGCGACCCAAGCCACCAACCGCGTTTGTTCGACGTCTGAGGCACATCATGGCAGTACGTAGACGAAATCCCACCAGCCCCGGCCGACGCTTTCAGACCGTGTCGGACTTCTCCGGCATAACCACCACAAAGCCGGAGCGATCCCTAGTCGTCAAGAAGCCCAGCACCGGCGGGCGCAACAACCACGGCCGCATGACCTCCCGTCACCGGGGCGGCGGTCACAAGCAGCGCTATCGCGTGATCGACTTCAAGCGGGCCAAAGACGGCGTCCCGGCCACCGTGGCCTCGGTGGAATACGACCCCAACCGCAACTGCCGCATCCTGTTGCTGCACTTCCACGATGGAGAGAAGCGCTACGTCTTGGCGCCTGAAGGCGTGGGTGTGGGCGACATCTTGCAGAACGGTCCCGGCTCCGAGATCAAGCCGGGCAACGCCCTGCCGTTGCGCTATATCCCGGTGGGCACCACGGTCCACGCCGTTGAGCTAAAGCCCGGCGGCGGCGCCCGCATGGCCCGTTCTGCCGGGGCCAGCGCCCAACTCGTGGCCAAAGAGGGCAGCTTCGCCACCATTCGACTGCCCAGTACCGAGATGCGCCGAGTGCCCATCGACTGCCGGGCCACCGTAGGAGAGGTGGGCAACGCCGAGGCTGAGCTCATCAAGCTGGGCAAAGCCGGCCGAGCCCGCTGGAAGGGGGTGCGGCCCCAGACCCGAGGCGTAGCCATGAACCCCGTGGACCACCCGCTGGGCGGTGGTGAGGGCAAGTCCTCCGGTGGACGCCACCCGGTGTCCCCTTGGGGCAAGCCCGAGGGCCGTACTCGCAACAAGAAGAAGTCTCAGCAGATGATCGTTCGACGACGCCGTACTCGCGGCAAGCGTCGCTAAGGGGGACCGCACATGCCCAGGAGTTTGAAGAAGGGTCCGTTCGTTGACGGCCACTTGTTGCGCAAGGTCGATGCGCTCAACGACCAGAACAACAAGCAGGTCATCCGGACGTGGTCCCGCCGCTCCACCATCATCCCCGACATGGTGGGCCACACCATCGCGGTCCACGACGGACGCAAGCACGTGCCGGTGTACATCACCGAGTCGATGGTGGGCCACAAGCTGGGCGAGTTCGCCCCCACTCGCACGTTCCGGGCCCACGCCGGCCAAGAGCGGGGAGCCCGTCGCTGATGGCCGCGGTCGCCGTGGGCACCGAAACCCGCCCGGGCAGCCGGGCCGTGGCCAGGTATGTGCGTTCGTCGGCCTTCAAGGCCCGAGAGGTGCTCGACTTGGTCCGAGGTAAGTCGTACTCCGAGGCTCGGGAGATTTTGACCTTCTCCGAGCGGCGCATCTCCGACACGATCGCCAAGTGCCTCGACTCCGCGGTGGCCAATGCCGAGCACAACGACGATCTCGACGGCGACGAGTTGTTTGTCGCCGCCTGCTACGCCGATGAGGGCCCCACGCTGAAGCGCTGGCGGCCGCGAGCCCGAGGTCGGGCCACCCGCATTCGCAAGCGGACCTGCCACATCACCGTGGTAGTGGCCCGCTACTCCGACGAGGAGTTGGCCGCCATCGATGCCCGCATGGCCCTCAAGGGCTCCGGTCGGCGCAGTTCGGCCGCCGAAGCCCGCCGTCGCCGAGTGGCGGCCAGCCGGGAGCGCGACGCAGCAAGGGCAGACGAGCTAGAGCAAGACGAGGACGACATCGAGGCGTTCGAGGAAGAGCTCGACGACGAGGCCTTGGCGGAAGATGTTGAAGACGCTGCTGACGAGGTAGAGACCGACGAAGACGAGACCGATGACGATGGCGACGAAACGGCCGCGGTAGCCGGAGCCGAAGAAGACAACGAGACCGACGAAGACGAGAAGGAATCCTGATGGGCCAGAAGATCAATCCCTACGGGTTCCGACTCGGGGTTACCACCGATTGGAAATCGCGCTGGTTTGCCAACCGGCGAGAGTACGGCGACTTCATCATCGAAGACTGGAAAGTTCGCGACTACCTGATGACGGAGCTGCCCCACGCCGCCATCAGTCGCATCGAGATCGAGCGCACTCGCGATCGGCTGCGAGTAGACGTCCACACCGCCCGACCGGGAATCGTCATCGGGCGCCGGGGCAGCGAGGCCGATCGGTTGCGCAACGGCCTGGCCAAGATCACCGGCAACAACCGGGTCCAGCTCAATATCCAGGAGATCAAGCAGCCCGAACTGGACGCCGCCCTCATTTCCCAGGGAGTGGCCGATCAGCTGGCCAACCGGGTGGCTTTCCGCCGAGCCATGAAGCGAGCGGTCCAAAACGCCCAGAAAGCCGGCGCTCTTGGCATCCGGGTGCAGTGCTCCGGCCGTTTGGGCGGTTCGGAGATGGCTCGCACCGAGTGGTACCGGGAAGGCCGGGTTCCCCTGCATACCCTTCGGGCCGACATCGACTATGGCTTCAGAGAAGCCCACACCACCTACGGCCGCATCGGGGTGAAGGTGTGGATCTACAAGGGCGATATCCTCCCCTATAAAACCCAAGCCGAGGACAAGATCAGCCGAGAGGCGGCCATGGCGGTGGGTGAGGCATCCGGCACCCAAAAGCCCCGGGCAGTGGTCTCGTCGGCCGCGGCCCCGCGCCAAACCGACCTCGACCGGCCCGAGGACACCGAAGAACCCGCCCCGCTGATCAAAGAAGCCGATCCAGAGTTCGAGAAGTTGCTCGAGGAGGAGGAGGACATCCTCCGCACCACCCGCGAGCACCGCGAGACGCCGCACTTCCGCCCCGGCGATGCCGACTGATCCGCCATGTTGACTCCCGACACCATCCACCACCGCAAGGGCCAGGACCAGCCATGTTGATGCCCAAAAAGGTCAAGCACCGCAAACACCATCGAGGCCGGACCAAAGGCATCGCCAAAGGCGGCACCACGGTGACTTTCGGCGAGTACGGCATCAAGGCCCTCGAACCGGGGTGGATCACGGCGCGCCAGATAGAAGCCACCCGTATCGCCATCACCCGCCACATTCGGCGGGGCGGCAAGGTTTGGATCAACATCTTCCCCGACAAGCCGGTAACCGAGAAGCCGGCGGAAACCCGCATGGGCTCGGGCAAGGGCAATCCCGAGCGCTGGGTGGCGGTCGTGAAACCAGGCCGCATCCTGTTCGAACTGTCCTACCACGACCGCGAGGTGGCCAAAACGGCCATTGAGCGGGGAATCCAGAAGCTCCCGATCAAAGCTCGATTCGTCGAGCGCCAGGAGGGCTGATCGCCATGACTTGCGAAACCACCTGGTGCTGGGAGAGGCGGTAGCTATGGCCCGAATGACCAACTGGCAGAACCTGAGCGACGCCGATCTCATCGAGCAACTGGACGAGGCCAAAGAAGAGGTGTTCAAGCTCCGCTTCCAAATCGTCACCGGCCGCTTGGACAACACCGCCCGCCTGAAGCAGGCCAAAAAGGAAGTGGCCCGGGCCATGACCGAGCTGCGGATGCGGGAGATCCAAGCCGCAGAGGCGCTTGAAGCCCAGATGCAGGAGGCCGGCAGTGGCTGACCCCAACGTTGAAACGAACGAGGCAGCCATGGCAGCTGACCCGACAACTGAGACGCAGGCCGAAACCCGGCCCAACCGCCGCAAGGTGCGGGAGGGGATGGTGACGTCAGTGTCCATGGACAAGACCGCGGTGGTGGTTTCCACCGACCGCGTCCGACATCGCCGTTACAACAAGACCGTGCAGCGCACCACCCGGCTGTACGTCCACGACGAGTCCAATGAGCTCGCAGTGGGCGATCGGGTGCGGGTGCAGGAAACCCGCCCCCTCTCCAAGACCAAGCGGTGGCGGCTGCTGGAGATCGTGGAGCGTGCCCGATGATCCAACAAGAGACCCGGGTCAAAGTGGCCGACAATTCCGGTGCCAAAGAAGTGCTGTGCATTCGGGTGCTGGGCTCGTCCCGCAAGCGCTACGCCACCATCGGCGACGTGTTCGTGGCCACCGTCAAAGACGCCATGCCCGGCGCCGCAGTCCGCAAGGGCGAAGTGGTGCGCTGTGTATTGGTTCGGGCCAAGAAGGAAAAGCGTCGCAAAGACGGCTCCTACATCCGCTTCGACGAGAACGCCGCCGTGCTCATCAATGAACAGCAGCAGCCGCGGGGAACCCGCATCTTCGGACCGGTGGGCCGGGAACTGCGCGACAAGCGCTTCATGCGCATCGTGTCGCTGGCACCGGAGGTGTTGTAGCTGCCATGAAGATCCGCAAGGGAGACCGGGTTCGAGTGCTCAGCGGAAAAGACCGCGGCAAGGAGGGCGAGGTGGTCTTCGCCTTCCCGGCCGAGGGAACCGTGATCGTCGACGGTGTGAACATCGCCACCAAGCACCAAGGGCCTCGTCAGGGAATCATGCAGACCGGCATCATCGACAAAGAGATGCCCATCAGAGCCGCCAACGTGGCGGTGATCAGCCCGGCCGACGGTCGCCCCACTCGGGTGGGATACCGGTTCGACACCGATGGGCGAAAGATCCGCATCTGCCGCCGCACGGGAGTTGATCTGTAATGGCTGCCACTGCAACCGCCCCCCGGCTTCAAGCCCTGTATCGGGCAGAGATCCGCGACCTCCTCAAAGAGCAGTTGGAGTTGGACAACGTCATGGAGGTGCCCCGCTTCGAGAAAATCGTGGTGAACATGGGTGTCGGTGAAGCCATAGCCCAAGCCAAGCTGCTCGACGGCGCGGTGGCCGATCTGACCACCATCGCCGGCCAGCGCCCCGTGATCACCCGGGCCAAGAAGTCCATCGCCAACTTCAAGATCCGCGAGGGAAATCCCATCGGCGCCAAGGTCACCCTGAGGGGGGCCCGCATGTGGGAGTTCTTGGACCGCCTCATCAATCTGGCCATCCCCCGCATCCGAGACTTCCGGGGCCTCTCGCCCCGCTCCTTCGACGGGAATGGCAACTACTCCTTCGGGGTCACTGAGCAGCTCATCTTCCCCGAGGTCGACTACGACTCCATCGACACCATCAGAGGCATGGACATCACAATCGTTACAACCGCAAGAACCGACGAGGAGGGCCGGGCACTGCTTGAGGCCTTCTCGTTCCCATTCCGAGCCGAGGGACAGTAACTCAATGGCAAAAAAGGCACTTATACAGAAGCAACAGCGAACGCCGAAGTTCAAGGTGCGGGGTTACACCCGCTGCCGCCGCTGCGGCCGACCCCGGGCCGTATACCGAAAATTCGGCCTGTGTCGAGTGTGCCTGAGGGAACTGGCCCATGCCGGAGAGATTCCCGGCCTGACCAAGGCGAGCTGGTGAGGTGACCGAGACTATGACCGATCCCCAAGAGCTGGTGAGGTGATGCGACTGTGACTATGACCGACCCCATCGCCGACATGTTGACCCGCATCCGCAATGCCAACACCGCCATGCGTGATGAGGTGACGATGCCGTCCTCCAAGATGAAGGTGGCGCTGGCCGACGTTCTCAAGCAGGAGGGCTACATCAGCAACTTCGCAGTGGCCGAGGCCAAAACCGGCCCCGGACAGACCCTTACCATCGACATGAAGTACTCCGATCAGCGGGAGCGCGTCATCTCCGGCATTACCCGGGTGTCCAAGCCCGGCCTACGGGTGTACTCCAAGTCGGACAAAATCCCTCGAGTCCTGGGCGGGCTCGGAGTGGCCATCGTGTCCACCAGCAAGGGCCTGATGAGCGACCGCGAGGCTCGCCGCCGCCGCATGGGCGGCGAAGTCGTCTGCGTGGTCTGGTAGGAGGCCTGAGGTGTCACGAGTCGGAAGCAACCCCATCTCGGTACCAGACGGCGTGGACGTGGCCATCGACGGCGCCCACGTCACCGTGACCGGCAGCCGCGGCACGCTGGAGCACAACCTCCCCGAAGCCATCTCGGCCCGAATCGAGGATGGTTTTGTCATCGTCGAGCGCGCCGACGAACTGCGCAACACCAAGGCCTTGCACGGGTTGAGCCGTTCGCTGTTGGCCAACATGGTCACCGGCGTCAGCGAGGGCTACCGCAAAGAACTCGAGATCGTGGGAGTGGGCTACCGGGCCATTTCCCAAGGTGACGCCAAGATCGAACTGCAGTTGGGCTTCAGCCATCCGGTACACGTTGAGGCCCCTGATGGCGTGACGTTCGAAGTACCGAACCAGACGAGCATCTATGTGCTGGGAATCGACAAGCAGGCGGTCGGCCAGGTCGCGGCCGACATCCGAGCCATCCGCAAGCCCGAGCCCTACCGGGGCAAGGGCATTCGCTACGCCGGCGAGCGGATCATTCGCAAGGCCGGGAAGGCGGCCAAGTGATTCGGCAAGGAGAGACCAGCACTGACTTGCTGGTGGAACGCAAGTAAAGGGTCGGGGAATCGACATGAGCAGCGTTAAGCACAAACACGAAAGCCGGGTCCGGCGTCATCGCCGCGTCCGCAAGAAGATCCGAGGCACCGCCGAACGCCCCCGCTTGGCCGTGTACCGGTCTAACCGTCACATCATCGCCCAACTCATCGACGACACCGCAGGCCACACCATCGCGTCGGCCTCCTCAACTGAGGCCGATTTGCGATCCGGCCCCACCGGAAACGTGGCCGGTGCCGCGGTAGTGGGCAAGCTCATCGCCGAACGGGCCAAGGAGAAGAACATCACTGCGGTGGTGTTCGACCGAGGCGGCTTCCGCTACCACGGGCGAGTAGCCGCCCTGGCTGATTCAGCTCGAGAGGCTGGACTGGAGTTCTGATGACTGATACCTCAACCGCAACACCGACCGGCGACGGCCAGCTGCGCGACTCCCGGGTGATCAATATCAACCGGGTGGCCAAGGTGGTCAAGGGCGGACGCCGCTTCTCCTTCACCGCCCTGGTGGTAATCGGCGACGGTGCCGGCCGGGTCGGCTTGGGCTACGGCAAAGCCAAAGAGGTACCCCTGGCCATACAGAAGGGAACCGAGGAGGCCCGGCGCAACTTGTTCCGGGTGCCGCTGGCGTCGTCAACCATCACCCACCCAGTGATCGGCGAGATGGGCGCGGGTCGGGTGCTGCTCAAGCCCGCGGCGCCGGGAACCGGCGTGATCGCCGGAGGCGCCGCTCGAGCGATCCTCGAAGAAGCCGGGATCGGCGACGTGCTGTGCAAGTCGTTGGGCTCCCCCAACCACATCAACGTGGCTCGGGCCACCATCGCCGGGCTCAAGGCCCTCAAGCGTCCTGACGAGGTGGCCCGTCAGCGGGGGATTCCCGCCGACGAATTCGTGCCCGCCGGCCTGCTCGCTGCCTACCAGGAGTCGGAGCGTCAGTCTGCTGCTGCGGCCGAGGACGAAGAGGAGTAGCCGCCATGGCCATCAAGGTCACCCAAATCCGATCCCAGATCGGCACCCGGCCCAAGCAGCGAGGCACACTGCGGGCCTTGGGTTTGCGAGGCATCGGCCAGACCAACACCTTGGCGGATGCCCCCGAAGTCAGGGGGATGATCGACAAGGTGTCCCACTTGATTTCCTGGGAGGAAACGGACGAGTCATGAAGGTTCACGATCTGAAGCCGGCCCCGGGATCCCGCAAGCGGCCGCAGCGCAAAGCGCGGGGCATCGCCGGAAAGGGAGGCAAAACCGCAGGCCGGGGAACCAAGGGGCAGCGGGCCCGGAGCAAGATCCCCGTCGGATTCGAGGGCGGCCAGATGCCGCTGGCCCGCCGGGTGCCCAAGCTGCGGGGATTCAAGAACCCGTTCCGAGTGGAGTATCAGGCGATCAACCTCGACGTGATCGAGGCCACGGAACTGGACGAGATCACCCCGGAAGTGCTGCATGAGCACGGTCTCTTGCACAAGGGTGCTCTGGCCAAAGTTCTGGGCCGCGGCGAGCTGACCCGAGCCGTCACCGTGAAGGCCCACGGCTTCTCCGAGTCGGCGAAAGCAGCCATCATTGCCGCAGGCGGTAGCGTGGAGGTATTGCCCAAGCCCTTCACCGGGCGGCCGCCGGCCAAGGGCAACGCCCTTACCAACCGATAGCCGAAACCCAACAGGGTCGAAGGAGTAGGAGTCGTCGTGCTCACCAGAGTGACGAATATGTTCCGGGTCGCCGACCTGCGTAACAAGATCCTGTTCACCCTGTCAATGCTGGTGATATTCCGCCTCGGCGTGGCCATCCCCTCCCCCGGGGTTGACCTCGATGCCGTGGACCAGCTTCGCAACCAAGCCGATGCCGGAGGTGTCACCGGACTTCTGAACTTCTTTTCCGGCGGCGCCTTGTCGCAGTTCGCCATCTTCGCCCTCGGAATCTTCCCCTACATCACCGCGTCCATCATCATGCAGGTGCTGGGCGTGGTGATTCCCCGCATCGAGCAATGGCAGAACCAGGGGGCGGTGGGCCAGCGCAAGATCACCCAGTGGACCCGGTATTTGACCATCGCCATCGCCATCATCCAGGCCACCTCGTTCTCCTTCCTGTTCCACAACGGCGGAGGCGGGCTCAGCCTCACCGGCGGCAATGCCAACCAGGCCATCGATCTGCTGCCCAACTTCACCGCCCCCCGAGTGTTCCTGGTGGTGCTCACCCTTACCGCCGGCACCGCGCTGTTGATGTGGATGGGGGAGCTCATCACCCAAAAGGGCATCGGCAACGGAATGTCGCTGATCATCTTCGCCTCGGTGGTCTCCACCATTCCCAACCAGTTCTCCCTGGTGAAGGCGTCGGAAGGCTGGGGCGCGGTCTTCGTTATCGCCCTCATGTACCTGGCCTTGCTAGTGGCCATCGTGTTCGTGGAAAACGGCCAACGGCAGATCCCGGTGCAGTTCGCCAAGCGGGTGGTGGGCCGTCGCATGGCCGGCGGCCAAAGCACCTACATCCCGCTGAAGGTGAACCAGTCGGGCGTGATCCCGATCATCTTTGCCAGCTCGGTTCTGTATCTGCCCATCCTGCTGTCGGCAGTGCTGCCGTCTGACTCCAACCCCGACCACAACACTTGGGGGGAGAGCGTCCAGAGCTGGGTAAACACCCACTTGGGAGATCCCGCCGACACGGTGTACTTGATCGTCTTCGCCCTGATGATCGTGGGATTCGCGTACTTCTACACTGCCATCACCTTCGATCCGGTCAAGCAGGCCGATCAGATCCGCAAGCAGGGCGGGTTCATCCCCGGCATCCGACCCGGTCGTCAAACCGAGCGCTATCTGGGCCGCATCCTGTCTCGCATCACACTGCCCGGAGCGCTGTTCATCGCCGCGGTGGCCGTCATCCCCGCCATCGCCCTCTCCCAGTACATCCCCAGCCAGAGCGCAACGGCCTACAGCTTCAGCGGCATCTCAGTGCTCATTGCGGTGGGTGTGGCCCTCGAGACCATGAAGCAGATCGACAGCCAGCTCATGATGAGAAATTACGAGGGCTTCTTGAAGTAATGCCGTTGGTGCTGGTCATCTTGGGCCGCCAGGGATCGGGCAAGGGAACCCAGGCTGCGCTCCTAGCGGAACGCTATGGGGTGATCCACGTCTCCACCGGCGACATGCTGCGGGCCGCAGTAGCCGCAGGCACCGAGTTGGGGCTGCGGGCCAAGGCGGTGATGGACGCCGGCGACCTTGTGGGCGACGACATCATGATCGGGATCGTGGATGAGCGGCTGTCGAGCGACGACATTCAAGCTCACGGTGTACTGCTGGACGGCTTCCCCCGCACCACCGCACAGGCCGACGCTCTGGCCGAGATCTTGGGGGGCAGCGGCCCCGACTTGGCCATCAACCTCGACGTTCCCATTGACGAGGTCACCCAGCGAATGCTGGCCCGGGGCCGAGGCGACGACACCACCGAGGCCATCGACCGCCGTCTCGCCCTCTATGAGGCCGAGACTGCTCCCCTGCTGGAATGGTTTGAGGGACGGGAATGCCTCGCGGTCGTCGACGGGCTGGGCACTGAAGACGAAGTGTTCGCCCGCCTCACCAAGGTGATCGACGGACTCTAGCGGTTTGTTCGTGTCGAAATGGCCAGATAGCATAGCTGTTCGGCTCACGTAGTGGGCCGCTATTCGCGCGGTTCGCCGCACCAGCTTGCCAAGACGTCAGGAGAGGTCGCCCTTGGCGAAAAACAAGGAAGACGCCATCATCATGGAAGGGACGGTTACCGAGTCTCTTCCCAATGCCATGTTTCGAGTCGAACTCGAAAACGGGCACAAGGTGCTGACCCACATCTCCGGCAAGATGCGGATGCACTACATCAGAATCCTCCCCGGCGACCGGGTCCAAGTGGAGTTGACTCCCTACGACCTCCAGCGGGGTCGAATCACCTACCGATACAAATGACCGAAAGGACACCGTGAAAGTCCGCCCCAGCGTCAAGAAAATCTGTGACAAGTGCAGAGTCATACGCCGACACGGGCGCGTGCGGGTGATCTGCTCCAATCCCCGTCACAAGCAGAGGCAGGGCTGAGCGATGGCCCGTATCGCCGGCGTCGACATCCCCCGGGAGAAGCGCACCGTTGTCTCCCTCACCTACATCTACGGCATTGGGCCGACCCTGGCTCGCCAGGTATGCGTGGAGGCCGGGGTTGACGAGAGCACCCGACTGCGCGACCTCACCGATGAAGAAGTGGCCAAGCTGCGCAACTACATCGAGGGCAATCTGCGAGTGGAAGGCGACCTCCGCCGAGAGACCAGCCAGGATGTCAAGCGCAAGATGGAGATCGGCTGCTACCAAGGGCTGCGCCACCGCCGGGGACTTCCCGTGCGCGGCCAGCGCACCCACACCAACGCTCGCACCCGCAAGGGCCCGAAGAAGACCGTTGCCGGCAAGAAGAAGGTGATGAAGAAGTGAAGCACCAAAGGCAACCGTTTCAATTGGCAGCGCGGCATCTTGATGAAGAAGTGAAGCAGGAAAGGAATTCCCGCTAATGGCCAAGCCATCAGCCGGAGGGCGTCGGCCCCGCCGCCGGGAGCGCAAGAACATCTCCTACGGGGTGGCTCACATCAAGAGCTCCTTCAACAACACCATCGTGACCATCGCCGACCAGCAGGGGAATGTCATCTCATGGGCCTCGGCTGGCAACGTCGGATTCAAGGGATCCCGCAAGTCCACTCCGTTCGCCGCGCAGATGGCTGCCGAGCAAGCGGGCCGCAAGGCCATGGAGCACGGTATTCGCAAGGTGGACGTGCATGTCCGCGGCCCGGGCTCGGGTCGTGAGACCGCCATCCGCTCGCTCCAGGGGGTGGGCATCGAGATCACCGGCATCAAAGACGTCACCCCCATTCCCCATAACGGCTGCCGCCCGGCAAAGCGGCGGAGGGTTTGACATGTCTCGCTATACCGGTCCGCGATCTCGAGTATCACGTCGCCTCGGGGTGAACGTTTGGGGCACCAAGGGTGAGACCATCGCCCTGGAGCGCCGTCCCTATCCCCCGGGTGAACACGGAAGATCCCGCCGTCGGGGCAACGTGTCGGAATATCTGCTCCAGCTCCAAGAGAAGCAGAAGGCTCGCTACACCTACGGGCTGAACGAGCGCCAGTTCCGCAACATCTTCAAGGAGGCGGCCCGCCACAAGGGCGTCACCGGCGAGAACATGCTGCGGTTCCTGGAGCTGCGCCTAGACAACGTGGTGTATCGCCTCGGCTGGGGCGCCACCCGACCCCAGGCCCGCCAACTCGTCTCCCACGGCCACATCAACGTGAACGGTCGCCGGGTCAACATCCCCAGCTACCGGCTCCGCAAGGACGATGTGCTGTCGCTGCGGGACAAGGCCCGCGAAATGGTCGTGGTGGGGTGGAATCTCGACGTGCTCGACCGCACCCCGCCAGCCTGGCTGAGCCGGAGCGACGACGGCTTCGAGGCCACCGTGCGAGACGCCCCCCTGCGCGAGCAGATCGATGTGCCGGTTCGGGAGCAGCTCATCGTCGAGCTCTACAGCAAGTAGACCGCCGTCAAGCAACACGATCTGAAGACAAAGTTGACCATCACCATTTCAAACTCAAGAACTGAGGGAGCCGGATCATGCTGGTAATGCAACGACCCACCGTCGAGTCGGTTACCGAGCTCGAAGACAACCGCCAGAAGTTCGCCGTTGGCCCCCTGGAGCCCGGCTTCGGACACACCCTCGGAAACTCTCTGCGCCGAGCCCTGCTGTCTTCAATTCCAGGTGCTGCGGTGATTCGAGTTCGCTTCGACGACGCTCTTCACGAATTCGACACGATCACCGGCGTGGCCGAGGACGTGACCGACATCATCTTGAACTTGAAGGATCTCGTCTTGCGATGCCACAGCGAGGACGCGGTTGAGCTTCGCATCGACCAGCGAGGGCCCGGCGAGGTCACCGGCGCGAGCCTGGCGGTCAACCCCGACGTAGAGGTGCTCAATCCCGATTTGGTCATCGCCCGGCTGAACGACAAGGCGCGCTTGGCCATGGACATCACGGTTTCCAAGGGTCGGGGCTACGTGTCAGCGGAGACCAATAAAGTGGACTCCACCATCGGCGTAATCCCCATTGACTCCATCTTCTCTCCCGTGCGTCGAGTTGCCTACAACGTCGAGCCCACCCGGGTGGAGCAGTCCACTGAGTTCGACCGCCTGGTGCTTGATATCGAGACCGACAGCTCCATCACCCCCCAGGAAGCGCTGGCCTCCGCCGGTGCCACGCTGCGGACCCTCGTGCAGTTGGTGGAAGAGATGAGCGACGAGCCCCAGGGTCTGAGCATGGCCGAGGCGGGGAGCGCCCCGGCTGGTGCTCCTGATTTGGATCTGCCCATCGAGGACCTGGAGCTCTCCGAGCGGCCCCGCAACTGCCTCAAGCGAGCACAGATCAACATGATCGGCGAGTTGCTGGCCCGCACCGAGGACGAGTTGCTGGCCATCACCAACTTTGGCCAGAAGTCGCTGGACGAGGTCAACGAGAAGCTCGACGAGCGAGGCCTGGCCCTGGCCGGACCCCGCTCGTAGAAGCAGGAAGCGCCATGCCCGGACGACCACGCAAAGGACGCCGCTTCGGCGGCAGCTCGCAACATCAAAAGCTGATGATGGCCAACCTCGTCGCTTCCCTGATCGCCGCTGAGGGCATCACCACCACCGAAGCCAAGGCCAAGGCCATGCGCCCGGTGGCCGAAAAACTGATCACCAAGGCCAAAAAGGGCGGTCGGCACAACCACCGTCAGATCTTGGCTCAGTTGGGCGACGCTGAGATCACCGACAAGCTGATGGTGGACATCGGCCCTCGCTACGCCAACCGGCCCGGTGGCTACACCCGCATCTTGAAGCTGGGGCCCCGCTACGGCGACAACGCCCCCATGGCCCGCATCGAGCTGGTCTAACCGCGCCAAGCGGCCGTGCGGGTTCGAGCGACGGGGGTGAAGCCTCGTCCAACTCCACGGGAGTAGGCGGACAACCATGCGAGTCCGAGCAACGGTCGCCTACAACGGCGGGTCATTCCACGGATTCGCGGTCAACGAAGGGGTCCGCACGATAGGCGGCGACCTCACCGAAGCCCTCACCCGGTGCTTGCGCCAATCAGTTGATCTGACGTGCGCGGGCCGAACCGACACCGGAGTTCATGCGTGGGAACAGGTGGTGAGCTTCGAAGCCCCCGACGATGCCGACCTTCTTCGCGTCCGCACTGCGGTGAACCGTATGCTGGGCCCTACCATCGTGGTCCGCGCTCTAGAAGCCGCTCCCGATAGCTTCGATGCGCGATTCGATGCCACCAGCCGCACCTACCGCTACTCAATTCTGAATCGGGAAGTGCCTGATCCGTTCCTGGCCGACACTGCCTGGCACATTTCCCACCCGCTGGACGTGGGCAAAATGAACGCAGCTGCCGCTGCCATCCTGGGAGAACACGACTTCACCTCGTTTTGCCGCCGACAGCACACCGCCGACGGCACGGAGAAGTCCCGGGTGCGTGTGGTGTATCGGGCGAGTTGGCAACGAGCCGATCAAGACCTGTTGCGCTTCGAGGTCGAGGCCTCCTCCTTCTGCCACCAGATGGTCCGCTCCATTACCGGGATCTTGGTGGACATCGGCGCCGACCGCCGTTCTCCCGAGGCCATGGCCGCAATCTTGGCGGCCAAAGACCGCTCCGGCGTACCCAATTTGGCCCCACCTCATGGCCTTTGCCTCTGGTCGGTTTCCTACTCGTGAATCCTTCGGCGAGGCACTCGTTGGGGCAGTTGTCACTTCACTGGTTAGGGCCGTATCATTGCTTCTCCCGGTATCGCGTCTGAAGGAAAGCCGATGCCCACTTACTCTCCGAAAACCAAGGACATTGAACGCGCGTGGCATGTTGTCGACGCCGAGGGTCTCGTCCTCGGCCGCATGGCCACCGAAGTGGCCCGCGTGCTGAGGGGCAAGCACAAGCCAGAGTTCACGCCCCATCTTGATACCGGCGACCACGTGATCATCGTGAACGCCGACAAGGTGGTGCTCACCGGCAACAAGGCCGCCGCTAAGCAGGTGTACCGTCATTCCGGCTATCCCGGTGGTCTGCACCAAACCAGCTATGGGCACCTGCTGGAAACCCAACCCGCCGAGACCGTGCGCCGCACGGTGAAGGGGATGCTCCCCAAGAACCGCTTGGGCCGCCAAATGCTCCGCAAGCTCAAGGTGTACGCCGGTCCGGCCCATCCCCATGAAGCCCAGAAGCCCCTGCCCTTGGAGATCGCCGGGGCCCGATCCCACATCGGAGACTCTTGATGTCCGTTCCCTTGACGCAGGCCACCGGACGACGCAAGCGGGCTGTGGCCCGAGTCGGATTCCGCCACGGCACTGGCCAGGTGACTGTCAACGGCCGCCAAGCCGAAGACTACTTCCCCTCCCGAAGCCACCGGATGGCATTCATGGAGCCTCTCCGGCTCACCAACACCGCCGAGGTTTACGACATCGACGTGAACATGCACGGTGGCGGGGCCAACGGCCAGGCCGGGGCCTTGCGACTGGGTATCGCTCGGGGCTTGGTTGCACTCGACCCCGAGTTGCGGGAAACCCTCAAACAGGCGGGATTCCTGACCCGTGACGATCGCAAGAAGGAATCCAAGAAGTACGGCCTGAAGAAAGCCCGCAAGGCACCTCAGTACTCCAAGCGCTAGGCCGGATCCCCGCGGCCAGGGGCTGAGTTCAATGCTGCGCTTTGGAACCGACGGGATTCGGGGTCGAGCCTACAAAGAGCTCCTTCCCGACGACGTCATCGCGCTGGCCCAAGCGGCTGCTGAAGTTCTCAACCCCTCAACTCCCGTAATCATCGGGCGCGACACTCGGGAATCCAGCCCCGATTTTGCCGCCGCCTTAGCCGCTGGCTTCAGCGCAGTCGGAGTTTCCACTATTGATATGGGGGTGGCCCCCACCCCGGCGGTGGCCTGGGCCGCAGCTCACGATCACACCCCAGGCGCAGTGGTCTCGGCATCGCACAACCCATGGTCAGACAACGGCGTCAAGCTGTTCAGCCCCGGTGGCCGAAAGCTGGACGACAAAACCCAGGCCACACTGGAGTCGGCTCTGGATGATCCCAACCGCAGCACGGTGTCCACAATTGGCGCTCCCCAGCGAACTTCGGATGGGTCGGGGCTGTTGCAGCAGTACCAGGACGCGGTAGCCAGCACCGCTCACTTCGACGGACGCGACCTCCACGTTGTAGTGGACGCGGCCCACGGGTCAGCCACTGCCGTCCTTCCCGGCCCGCTCCAAGCGCGCAATGTGACCGTCACCGTGATCAACGCTGAGCCCGATGGCCGAAACATCAATCGCCAATGTGGCTCTACCCATCCGGAGGCAGTCGCCCAGGCCGTTCACGAGCAGAACGCCGACTTGGGGCTCACTTTCGACGGTGATGCCGACCGAGTGCTGGCCGTGGACCACACCGGCAAACTCGTCGATGGCGATCAGATCATCGCCATCTGCGCGGCCGACCGCCATCAACGGGGTCAGCTTCCCGGCAACACCGTGGTGGTTACGGTGATGACGAACTTGGGCTTTCACCGAGCCATGGCCCAGCGGGGCATTCACGTGGTGACCACACCGGTGGGCGACCGCCACGTGTGGGCGGCGCTCCAAGACGGCGACTGGGAGCTGGGCGGCGAGCAGTCGGGCCATGTGATCTTCCCCTCCTTGGCCACCACCGGCGACGGCCTGGTCACCGCCTTGCAGCTCCTCGACGTTGTTGCCCGCCGAGAAATGCCCTTGCACGACCTAGCCGCCGAAGCCATGACCAAGATGCCCCAAGTGCTCCACAACGTACCCATCGACCCCGGCTCCATCGACTCTGACCGCATGTCGGCCGCCGTGGCTGATGCTGAGAAGATCCTTGGCTCCCGCGGCCGAGTCTTAGTTCGCCCCTCCGGTACCGAGCCCGTCATCCGAATCATGGTGGAAGCCGAGACCGTCGAAACCGCCGACTCCATCGCCCATGAACTGGTTGCCGCTAGCCAACACTGGACCACTTACCCCTGACATCTATCGATGGTTGGCTGGATAGCGGTAGCCGACTCGCTCAGATCGAACGTTGCCGAGATTGTCCATCCGCCGAAGGGAATGAAGACAGATGCCGTAACGGTCTCTCCGTCCGAGTCGACGATCGACTGGACAAACCGGGCAGAGTTTTCCGCACCGAACAGAACGGAGGCCTCATTGATGGTGCTGTTGACCGCGTCGAACGTCGTGCTCTGACCGCCGGAGAATTCCAGTGCCAAGTCGTAAATCCCTATTCGTGACGTGACGAACGTATTCCAGTTGATGTAGGCCCTGAGCGTCCCTTCCGCTTCACCGTCAAAGTAAAAGCAGGCCACTCGCAACTCGGCTCTGGCCCCCTCAGACAGCCAAGTTCCTGTGATCGATTCGGTGAAAACACCTACCTGTCGAGGTCTGCCCAGGCCAGGATGGTTGAATTCGAAGCCGTCGAAAGGATTCCAGCCGTCTTGAGGCACTGAATCGCCGACGTCGCCGGTGTCCTCGGTGTCGCCGGGGTCGTCGCCATCACTACTGTCGTCGGTTTCGTCGGTTTGGCCGCATCCCCCGGGAACGGCATCCATGTCGACGCGGAACCGGCAGCGGTAGGCATTCAACAGCGCTTCTTGCGCGGTCACAAGATCTTCAAGTTTCATCAGATCCATATTTCTGTAAGACCCGATGAATGTGAATGAAGTCCACTCTGGGTAGGCAGGCTGCCCGTCCCGGCATCCTCCAGGCACGTACTGGATGTCCACATCGAACCGGCAGCGATAGTCGCTTATCAACACCGATTGTTCTGAGATCAGCTTGTTCAGCCTCGCTTTCTCCTCGAGCAGCGGTGCATTGGCAGACGGTGTCTCGCCGGAAGAGTCCGGGTCCGCGGCGGCTGGCGGGTCGTACAGCAACCCATAGACAATCACGGCAATAGCCAGTGTCGCCGCAGCCAGCTTCCTTGCAAGCGATGAGGCTTTCCTCAGGGGAGCCAACACAGGCAGAACGATCCTCCTACAGCCCCGGCGGACCTTACCCTACCCTCACACTTTGGATCGCGGTGTCATCGGGGCCGCCATCGACTATCTCCGGCCCACACCACTAACCTTGGGGGAGATGTGCGGCATTGTCGCGGTGGTCCGGCGCTGGTCACAGCGTGTTCCCCCGACCTCGGCCGAGGTCCTCGACCTTTTGAGCCCGGTGGTCGTGGCTTTGCGCGACCTGAGCGACGCCGATGATCTGGCCGGGCGCATCGGAGCAGCGGCCGACAACCTGACTGAGGCTGACCGCCTGCTCCAAGGCACCGCTGGGCTTCAGGCGCTGTTGGCCGAAAAGCCGCTGCGGGCCACCATCCGAGCCACGCTCAGCGAAGTCGATCGGCTGGTCGGCAGATTGGAGGTCGATCTCGACCGGTCGGGGAGCGATCGGGCCACCGAGGCGGTCAACGCCGCATTGGTCGAGATGAAGGACGCCGTGTGGGCCATCGGCAACGACCGGCTGAACACCGCCGATGCGGTAGCCGAGTTGGCCGGGCCCAACGCCAGTGTGGCTGCTCTGTCCGCATTCAGCTCGGTGCAGATCGCGCTGTCGGCGCTCGACCGCCTGGAGGTGCGGGGCCGGGACTCGGCTGGACTCCATTTGCTGATCAGCGACCATGGTCTCGACCCCGCAGCCCCCGCTGTGGCCGCCGCGCTGGCCGAGCGGGCTGCCGACCCGCTGTTCCGGTCGGGTTCGGTGCGCTGGGCCGAGGGCTGCTTGAGCTTCACCTACAAGGCGGCCGCAGAAATCGGCGAACTCGGCGACAACACCGCTGCGCTTCGAGCGGCCATCGGCGGCGACGAGCTCTTGGCCGCCGCGCTGGACGCTTCAGAGGCCTCTGCCGTGGTCATCGGGCACACTCGCTGGGCCAGCGTAGGCATGATCAACGAGGCCAACGCCCACCCACTCAACTCCGAACTGGCCGATGGCCCCTCCAGGCCCTACGCAATCGGTGCTCTGAACGGCGACGTCGACAACCACACCGATCTGGTCGCCTACCACAACCTGGCCCTTGACCCCGGCATCACCACCGATGCCAAGGTCATTCCCACGCTCTGGTCAGCTCGATTGAGCGATTCGGCCAACCCTATCGACGCCTTCCTCCGAACAGTGGGCGACCTCGACGGCTCAGTGGCCATCGCCGGGCAGACTGCCACCCACCCCGGCCAACTCCTGTTGGCATTACGGGGCAGCGGCCAAGCCCTGTATGTCGGTGCGGCGGAAGATGCCTACGTCGTGGCCAGTGAGCCCTACGGCCTGGTAGAACAATCCGGCCGGTATCTGCGGATGGATGGAGAAACTCCATCCGACCGGGAGAACACGGCCTTGAGCCGAGGCCAAGTGGTGGTTCTCAATAGCGACGACGCCGGCGACCTGTCTGCCCTCCAGCGATTCTCCTATGACGGCACTCCACTTCCGGTGGCCGACGGTGACATCGTCGACGCCGAGATCACGACCCGCGATGTTGACCGCCGAGGATTCCGCCACTTCTTGCTGAAAGAGATCACCGAGTCGCCCGAGTCATTCCGCAAGACCCTGCGAGGCCGAATCATCAGCACCGACAGTGACCAGCCCACTCCAACGCTGAGAGTGGAGTTGGGCCGCGAATGCCTACCTGACCGCTTGGTGAAGGATATGGCCGACCGGCGCATCGCCAACATCATTGTCATCGGACAGGGCACTGCCGCGGTGGCGGCCCACAGCCTGGCCCACTTCCTGCGTCAGGAGCTGCCTGATCGCCACGTCAGCTCGGTCCAGGCCACCGAGCTATCAGGATTCGGGATGCAGGCTGATATGAGCGACACCCTGGTCATTGCCATTAGCCAGTCGGGGACCACCACCGACACCAACCGCACCGTCGACTTGGTGCGGCGGCGGAACGCGGCTGTCATCGCCATCGTCAACCGTCGCAACAGCGATTTATGCGACAAAGCCGACGGGGTGCTCTACACCTCCGACGGGCGAGATGTGGAGATGAGCGTGGCTTCCACCAAGGCGTTCTATGCCCAAGTGGCCGCCGGCGTGCTGTTAGCCGTGGCTTTGGCCGACGCCGCCAACGGGGGGCAGCCAACCGACCCCCGTCGTCAGGAGCGCCAGCAGCAACTGCTGGCCTCGCTGCGCGACCTGCCAGCGGCCATGGCCGAAGTGCTCAACTTGCACGATCGCATCGCCGACATCGTGCGCCGCCACGCCCTGGGCCGCACCTATTGGGCCGTCGTGGGCAATGGGCTCAACCGCGTTGCCGCCGAGGAAGTCCGCATCAAACTCTCGGAGCTGTGCTACAAGTCCATCGCCTGCGACACCACCGAGGACAAAAAGCACATCGATCTGTCTTCCGAACCGCTGATTCTGGTGTGCGCCGCCGGGCTGTTCGACTCCACCGCCGACGACGTGGCCAAGGAAGTGGCCATCTTCCGAGCCCACAAGGCCGCACCCATCGTGATCACCAGTGGTACAGAAGCCCGCTTTGACGCCGCCGCCGAGGTGATCGCCACCCCGACCACCGGGTCGCCCGATCTGGCCTTTGTGCTGGCCACCATGGTGGGCCACCTGTTCGGCTACGAGTCGGCGTTGGCCATCGACGAGCTGGCTCAACCTCTGCGGGAAACTCGTGCGGCCATCGAGGCCGAGGTGGCTTCCAGCGATGCTCACAATGACGCTGGCATCGACAGCCAGCAACTTCTGGAGAAACTCCGCTCACAGTTCACTCCTGCCGCCCAGCGGTTCTTCCAAGATTTGCGCCAGGGCCGCTACAACGGATGCCTCGAGGCAGGAACCGCCGCGGAGATGGCCTCCATGTACCGCTACGCCCTGGGCATCGCCCCCCTCGACGCCTATCAACTGGAGCGGGGTCGAGTGGGCACCCCCGCGGTGGTGCTAGAAGACCTCACCGCCATGCTCACTGTGGCGGTGGGCGAACTTACCCGACCGGTGGACGCCATTCGCCACCAGGCCAAGACCGTCACCGTCGGGATATCAAGGGCCGAGGAGTCGCTGTTGGAGCTGCCGCTGGTGCGGGCCGCCCTCGACGCCGGCGCCCCCCGCCATCAGCTCAGCTACCAAACCCTGCGCACTCTGACCGCCCTCGATCCCGCGGTCGCCGAGGTCACCGGGTACATCCGGTACGGCATCAACGGCGATCCGGAAGCGCCCAGCACCACCATTCATGTGATCGATCGGGGCGGCATCACCGTGGGATTGGCCTCCCGCGCCGAACGCGATCCCACCTTGCGAGGCAGCAAGCACCTCGTGGCAGTCGAACGACAGGTTCAAGCTGCTCGAGGACGTTCCGACGGCCGGACCATCGTGCTCATCCCCGAAGTCAAGGACCGCCAAACTACCGGGCTCACCCTGCTGCACGTGCGATTCCAGCCAAACCTGTCACCCGAGAATGCTCAAGAGGTGTTGGAGGGCTATCGGAACCGGTTCGCCGCCCTGCGCGACGAGGTCACTGAAACCGAACCTGACTTCCGCCTCGACCGACTGGGCGACATCAGCACTGAAGACCTCCTGCTAGAACCGTTGACCGAACTGGCCAACCGCTGGCGTCCATGATCCCTGTCATAGGAAGCGCCACGAGGACAGACCGGGCCGACACCAACCCACGAGGCTCCGACTGACATGATCCCAATCGTCACCCCGGAGGAGATGGCCGCCATCGACGCGGCTGCCCCCGAACCGGTGGAAGAACTGATCGAGCGGGCAGGCGCCGCGCTGGCCCGAACCGCCCTTGACACGTTGGGCGGCGGCTACGGGAGGCGGGTAACCGTGTTGGCCGGAAAGGGCAACAACGGTGCCGACGGACGGGCCGGCGCCGAGCGGCTGCGACGCCGGGGCGTCCGGGTGGCCGTGGTCGACGCCAATGATGCGCCGAACTCGCTGCCCGCGGCCCACCTGGCTATCGACGCCGCCTACGGCACCGGACTGCGCCAGCCTTATTCCCCGCCCTCGCCCGTGCCTTTGCTCGACCACCCCAATCGGGCGGCGCCGATTCTGGCCGCCGACATCCCCTCCGGAGTAAACGGGCTGACCGGCGAGGTCGTCGGTGAACCCTGGATCGCGGACCAAACGGTCACCTTCGGCGCCCTGAAGCCCGGCCTCATCCTCCATCCCGGTGCTCAGCATTGCGGCCAGGTCACGGTGGCCTCCATAGGGCTCGACGTCTCGTCGGCCCGCACTCATCTGGTTGCCGCCGACGACGTCAGTGCCTGGCTGCCGGTCCGACCAGCCGAGGCCCACAAGTGGCAATCCGCCTGCTGGGTCATCGCCGGATCGCCAGGCATGACTGGGGCAGCCCATCTGGCTGCCACCGCCGCGCTGCGAGGTGGATCGGGCTACGTGCGGCTGAGCACCCCGGGCCTTGAGGCTGCTGGCCTTCTGGCTGGTCCCGCCGCGCCCATTGAAGCCGTCGGCTTCCCCCTGTCTGCCGACGACTGGGCAGCAGCGGTCGATGCCGCCGACCTTAATCGCTTCAAGGCCATGCTGGTCGGCCCTGGATTGGGCCGACAGCCCCACACCCTCCAGGCGGTTCGTGATCTGGCCGCCAAGTCGCCTCTCCCCTTGGTGATCGACGGCGACGGCCTCTGCGCCTTCGGCCCCGATACCCCGGAGGTGCTGTCGCAGCGCACCGCTCCCACCGTGCTCACCCCCCACGATGGCGAGTACCGCATCCTTACCGGCACTGCTCCCGGCCCGGATCGCTTTGCCGCCGCCCGCTCGCTGTCCGCCGCCACCGGTGCACTGGTTCTGCTCAAAGGCCCCACCACCGTGATCGCCCATCCTGGTGGCGAGGCGGTGGCGGTGACCAGCGGCGATGCCCGGTTGGCCACTGCCGGCACCGGCGATGTTCTGGCCGGACTCATTTGCGGGCTGCTCAGCGCGGGTACCGACCCTCTGAAGGCCGCCGCAGCAGCCGCCTGGCTGCACGGGAGGGCCGCTGCTGCCCGTCCCCCAGCCGCAATGGCAGCATCGGATCTACTCCTTGCTCTCCCCGAGGTGTGGAAAGGCGCCGTGCGACAGGCCGCAGTGAGATGAGGCCGACCTGGGCCGACATCAGCCTCTCGGCCATCGCCCACAACGTGAGGCTCTTGGCCGAACTCGTCCATCCCGCCAAGTTGTGCGCAGTGGTCAAAGCCGATGCCTACGGGCACGGCATGGTGCCGGTGGCCCGAACTGCGGTGGATGCGGGGGTGAGCACCCTGGCCGTGGCCCTGGTGGACGAGGGCCGCCAACTCCGAGAGGCCGGGATCGACACCCCCGTCCTCCTCTTGTCGGAGCCTCGACCCAATGAGTTTGCCCAGGTGGTTGAATTCGGGCTCATCCCCACCGTGTACCAGGGCGAGGGTTTGGCGGCCGCCGCCGCAGCCGCCGCCGCTGCCGACGAGCGGCTATCGGTCCACCTAAAAGTCGACACCGGCATGGCCCGAGTCGGCGCATCGCCTGCGGAAGTCATGATGCTGGCCGATGCCATCGCCGATCGAGACACGTTGGAGCTGGCCGGGGTGTGGACCCATTGCGCGGTGGCTGACGAGCCCGATAATCCGTTCACCTCTTACCAGATTGAGCAATACAACCATCTGCTCTCGCGGCTGCGCCTTGGCGGTCACCATGACTTCTGTCGCCACCTGGCCAACTCGGCCGTGGCTATGGCACATCCTGCCGGACGATTCGACATGGTGCGCTGTGGCATCGCCATCTACGGCATCCCGCCGTCGCCGGCATTGGCCGGCTGCCTTCCGCTTCAGCCGGCGATGACCTTGCGATCCGAGGTGGCCATGGTCAAGACCATCGCCGCGGGCACGTCGGTGTCTTACGGTCACTACTACACCGCCCCGGCCGACACGCAGCTGGCCACCATTCCCATCGGCTATGCCGACGGCTGGACCCGCCGTCTCGGCGTGAGTGGGGGCGAAGTGCTGATCGGCGGCCGCCGGTGCCCCATCGCCGGGGTGGTGACCATGGACCAGACCATGGTGGACTGCGGTCTGGACCACCCGGTGTCACCCGGCGACGAGGTGGTCCTCCTGGGGCGACAGGGCAGCGAGGAGATCACCGCCACCGAGATCGCCGAGCGCATTGACACCGTTGCCTACGAAATCGTCTGCCACCTCGGCCGCCGAGTCCCCCTCCGCTTTACCTAGCGAGATGGGTATTGAACGTCTGGCAATCCCACGGTGTACTCAGGATTGGTCTCATTCATGATCGACTCGGTGCGGGCTGCGATCCTCTCCTTGAAATCGGGATGGGGAAAGACCCAGAACTTGTCGTTTTGCACCGCGTCGAATACCAGCTCAGGGATCTCGGTCGGGTCGGTGCCCTCGTCGATGGCGTTGATCAAGGCGGTGTGAAAGGCCGCCGCCTCGGCATCGGCCGACATGGGGCCGCAAGTGTCCTCATAGGTGTCGGGGCGGTTGCGCTCGGCCCGGAAGATGCCGGTGGCCACTGGGCCAGGGCACAAACACGACACCCCGATCGGCGCGCCGATCATATCCAGCTCCCTATGGAGCGACTCGGCAATGGCCACCGCCCCGTACTTCGAGGTGGTGTAGGGACCGAGCAGGCCTCCAGAGGTGAGTCCGCCCACCGAGGCGGTTATCACCACATGGCCGTCTTCGCCCTTCTCCAGCATCCGGGGAATGAAGCTGCGAACCCCGTGGATCACTCCCCACAAGTTCACGTCCAGCACCCAGCGCCAGTCGTCCACGGTGTTCTCCCAGGTGAACCCGCCGGTGAGCACTCCAGCGTTGAGGTGAACCAGGTGAATGCCGCCGAATCGCTCCAGGGCTGCATTGGCCAGCGCTTCGTTGGCGTCGGGGCTGGTCACGTCGGTCAACATGAGCTGGGCGTTCTCCAGCCCGCCGACGGTCTCGGCCAGCCCGGCCTCGTCGATGTCGCCCGCCAACACGTGCATCCCCTCAGAAGCGGCTTTTCGCACCATGGCCCGACCCATGCCGCTGCCTGCCCCGGTGATCACCGCCACCTTCCCAGCCAAATCCTTCATGTCAACCCCCTTCGCGGTTGTCTCTAAGCGCCGCCATCATGGCCCACCGAGCGTATGGCAGTCTCCACGGCGGTGGTCGCCATCAGGCGAACCAGTCCTAAATCAGTCTCGACCTGGCCGGTCGCCCCAACCACTAACGCGTCCCCGTCGCCATCGGTATGAGCGGGCAACAACGTCCGGGCCATCCCACCGTGGCCGCTGCGGGCCACCCGGAAGCACTCCGACTTGTCAAGTGTCGCGTTGGTGGCGATCACTCCGATGGTGGTGTTGGTGCGCGCCTCGTCATTGCTGTCGGCAAACGGATCGGCAGACTCGTGCTGATAAGTCCCGTCGATCAATGCCTGTTGCACGGCACCGTCGTTGATACCCCCCGAGGCGTTGACCGCCACCAAAGCTCCCACCAGCACGTCGTCCACTTGGAGCAATGCGCCCCCCAATCCCCCCGACACGCGGTGCTCGGCGCCCCGCCACTTGTTCATGGTGGCCCCGGTGCCCGCCCCCACCCGGCCCAGCGCATGAGGCGCATCGCCAGCCGCTTGGGCGGCGGCGTAACCGGCGTCGGGCCCGGGGCGCACCGAGCCGTCGCCCTCGGTTAGGTCGTACAACGACAGGCCCACCACGATGGGCACCCGCCCGCCTCTGGTCTCGAACCCCCGGCCCTGCTCCTCACACCACCGCATCACCCCATCGGCCGCCGCCAATCCGAAGGCCGAGCCTCCCGACAACACCACCGCGTCCACCTGGTTCACCGTCCGCTCTGGTGCCAACAGGGCAAAATCGCGAGTCGCCGGCGCGCCGCCCCGGATCTCCCCCGAAGCCGTCGTTCCCTCGGGAAACACCACCACCGTGCATCCCGTGAGGGCCGCCTCATCGGTCCAGTGCCCCACCAGCACTCCCCCGCCAACTCCCAACATAACCGCCGACCGTACCGCACCCTCACTGAACCGCGCATCGGCTCGCGAGCCGAATCAGTAGATGCCCGGGACGATCCGATAGGGGACTCGCTGCCGGTATTCGGCCCACTTTTCGGGGCCGTACTTGGTGGCGCAGTGCCGGTCGTCCTGCCTCTGGCGGATTAGGAACAACGCGATGACGTAGACGAAGTAGACCCATGCCCACAGGATGCCGAAATGACCCCAGACCAGGGCGATGGCGAGGCCGTAGCACCACTCGCCCATGTAATTGAAATGCCGGGCGGCGCCCCAGAAGCCGCTGCACAGGATCTTGCGATCGCCAGCCTCGATGACCTGCGGCGCGAACACCCCGAGAAACGTGCGGTCGGGCCAGCGCTTGAACGTGTACTTCTGCAAGCTGGCGCCGCGGGTGATGACCCATCCTGCGGCGTACAGCGCGGGCGCGCCGATCAGCAACAGCACGCGCCAGCCGCCGGAGAGCCCCGGGTCGGGATGGGCCGCCAGCCCCCACATCGGAATGATGAACACCCAGCCGTAGACGAAGAGCCCGCCCCAGAACAGCTTGAAGCCAAGCCGCTCGTGAATGATGTCGTACGTGTAGAGCATCGTCCGTTCGAAGACGAAGTAGTCGAGCACGTAGACGGTGACGAACGCTGCGAACGCGAAGACGCCCGGATTGAGATCGGCAATGTTGTCGTGGTGCCACACTGCGCCGGACCACGCATTGAGCGACAGCATCGTGCCGCCCACGATGTAGAAGTACATCTTGAGGTCGAGGCGGCCGTTGAAGAACTGCATCTCTTGCGCACGCCCGAACCACAAGGCAAGGAAACGATTCTTGACCTCGCCTTCGGGCTGGGTGAACACCGCTATCGCGGTCAGGATGGCGGCGAGCACCGTTCCGCCGGCCACGGCGTACAGCGATGACCGGTAGAACCAGTCGCGCGGCATGCCGGTGAGCTCGAACCACCACAGAATCTGAGCCGCCGCGAACACCAGCAGACCGTTGAGGCGGTAGCTGCGGGGCTGGCCGGTGGCCGCGTCGATCACGTAGCCGGTCACGCGCCTGCCCGGCAGGATCATGTGGAGCACGACTAAGGCGGCCATCACGATCAGCGGCGTGAGGAACCCCAGCACCGCCTCGCCCGCAGTCAACTCAGTCAGGTGTCCGACGCCGAGCCAGTCGAACATCAGTGGCCTCCTCTCCGGTAACGCTTCAGCCGGTCGGCGCTAGAAGATGCCGGGGATGATCCGGTACGGAACTCGAGCCTGGTATTCGGCCCACTTCTCTTCGCCGTACTTCTCGGCGCAGACCTTGTCGTCCTCGAACTGGCGAGGAACGAAAAACGCAACGATGAACACCACGTACGTCCAGGCCCACAGGTTGGAGAAGTGCCCAAAGGTCAGCGCCACGGCAATCCCGTACAGGCCTTCGCCGAAATAGCCGAAGTGCCGTGCTTTCCCCCAGAACCCGCTGACCAGAATCTTGCGCTCGCCGGCCTGGATGTACTCCGGCTCGATGATGCCGAGGAACTTGCGTTCGGGCCAGCGCTTGAACGTGTACTTCTGCATGTTGGAGCCGCGAGAGATCGTCCAGCCCACCAAGAACAGTGCTGCGCTGCCGATCAGCCAGATGTACATCCAGCCGCCTGAGATGCCCGGGTCGGCGTGTGGCGCCAAGCCCCACAAAGGCAGCACGAACATCCAGCCCCACACGAACGGCCCGCCCCAAACGAGCTTGAATCCGACGTTCTCGTGGATGAGGTCGTAGGTGTAGAGCTGCACCCGTTCCCAGACGAAGTAGTCGAAGACGTAGAAGGAACTGATGGCGACGTAGAGGAACAAGCCGGGGTTGGCATCGGCAACGTTGTCGTTGTGCCATGCGGCTGCGGACCACGCATTGAGCGACAGCATCGTGCCGCCCACCATGTAGAAGTACATCTTGAGGTCGAGGCGGCCGTTGAAGAACTGCATCTCTTGCGCACGTCCGAACCACCAGGCCAGCAGGCGATTCTTCTGTTCGCCTTCGGGCTGGGAGAACACCACGACGGTATTCGCGATGATCGCTATCACCACGCCGCCCGCTATCGCATACATGGTCGACCGGTAGAACCAGTCGCGCGGCATCGCGAATAGCCACACGAGGTGCGCAAGCACGAACACCGCCAATCCGTTGAGCCGGTATTGGCGGGGCTCGCCGGTCTCGCGGTCGGTGGCGTAGCCGGGCACCCGCCTCCCGGGCAGGATCATGTGCGCCACGAAGACCGCGACGCAGACGAACAGCGGCGTGAGGAATCCCAGTACCACCTCGCCGCCGGACAACTTGAACAGATGGTCGATGCCAAGCCAGTCGGTCATGATCTGCACCCCTCCTCGCGCCTGCCAGCGCAGAATACCAGTATTGCCGTCAGCGGCTTGGGACCGAGGCGCTCCGGCGGCGCAGCACCCGCCCAAGTCCATTACTTGCAACTCCCCTATCGAATCTGCTGGTGGGGGGCGTATTCTTGGCCTGTGACGTTGACGTTGCCCGAGGTTGCCGCCGAAGCAGCCGATTGCACCAAGTGCGGGCTGGCCGAGGGCCGAACACAGGTGGTGTTCGGCATGGGCAACCCCCAAGCCGACCTCATGTTCGTCGGCGAAGGACCCGGCGCTGAAGAGGATAAGCAGGGCCTTCCCTTTGTGGGCCGCTCGGGAAAGCTGCTCGACCGGCTGATGGCCGAGGAAATCGGGCTGACCCGCGACAGTTGTTACATCGCCAATGTGGTCAAATGCCGTCCTCCCGACAATCGAGATCCCAAACCCGACGAGATCGACGCCTGCCGCCCGTGGTTGGAGCAGCAAGTCGAGCTCATCGCCCCAAGGGTGGTGGTCACCCTGGGCAACTTCTCTTCCAAGCTGCTGCTGGACACGAAGACCGGGATCACCAAGCTGCGAGGCCAGAGCTACCCGATGCCCAACACCGACGCCGTGATCATCCCCACCTACCATCCGGCGGCGGTGCTGCGGGGCGGCGGTCTCCAAGAGGCTCAGATGCGCTCTGATCTGGTTCGAGCCCGTATGGCGATGTCGGGATGATTCCTGTCCCCTCGCCCGAATGCGCCCAGACGCTCCAATGATCCGAGCCCGCACCCGCTCGGTGGAAGACACCAAGAGCCTGGCCGCCAACCTGGCCGAGCTGGCAGAGTCGGGCGACCTCTTGCTGCTGGTGGGCGACTTGGGCGCGGGCAAGACCACCTTCACTCAGGGGTTCGCCGCCTCCTTGGGCATCAGCGAGCAGGTCACCAGCCCCACCTTCACCCTGGCCCGGGAGTACCACGGACGGCTCCTCCTCCATCATCTCGACGTCTTCCGCCTCGACCAGATCTCAGAAGTGCTCGACTTGGGACTGCCCGAACTGCTCGACAGCGACGGAGTGATCCTTATCGAGTGGGGTGACGCCATCCGCCAGGCCCTGCCCAATGACTATCTCGAGGTAGGGCTGACCTTCATAGAAGATCAACCCAGCCCCCCAAACGAGCGGATCGTGATGTTGACCCCGGTGGGACCCCGTTGGCAGGCCCGGGCCGACGATTTGGCTGCTGCCGCCGGGCAATGGCTGGAGGGCCCACCGTGTTGATCTTGGGCATCGAGTCGGCCACCCAGCAGGTGGGGTGCGCCCTCGGCGGACACGAGGGGGTGCTGGCATCGGCCCACAGCGCCCGGGGCCGCCGCCACGCCGAGACCATCGCCCCGCAGATCCAATTCGTAACCCGCCAAGCCCGCATCGAGCTGCGAGATGTGGGCTGTGTGGCTGTGGATCTCGGCCCCGGCCTGTACACCGGCCTGCGGGTGGGCATATCCAGCGCCATGGCGGTGGCCTATGCCTTGGGAGTACCGATGATCGGCGTATCCAGCCTCGACCTGCTGGCATTCGCCGTGCGCCACACCAACCGGCTGATTGTGGCCGCCATCGACGCCCGCCGCAGTGAGCTGTTCTACGCCTTCTACCGTCAAGTGCCCGGCGGGATCCAGCGGGTGTCAGAGGCCCAAGTGGGTACCCCGGACGATCTGGCCTCCGAGTTGCTGGCCACCAGCGAAGAGGTACTGCTGGTGGGCGACGGTGCCCGCCGCTACTCCGAGGTGTTCCACCGGCTCCAGAAGACCGAAATCGCCGAACAAGATCTGGCCCACCCCTCGGCTGCATCGCTGGTACAACTAGCCCACGCTCGGGCGCTGCGGGAGGAGTTCGTCAAACCCTGGGAACTCAAACCGATATACCTTCGGGCTCCCGACGCCGACATCAACTGGAACACCCGATGAGCCTTCCCATGACTCTTGACCAGATGATCGTTCCCATGACCTCCGATCACCTGCCCCAGGTCATGGCCATCGACGCCCAGTGCTACCCCATTCCCTGGTCCCGGGATGTGTACGAGGCTGAGTTGGCCCGCCCCGAGGATCGACTCTATGTGATCGCCCGCCCCGGTCAATTGGTGGGTGATGCCAATGCCAAAGGCTTCTGCCCCGGTCAATTGGTGGGCCACGCTGGGGTGGCCTTCGAGGAAAACGAGGCCCACATCACCACGGTCACGGTGTCCCCCGATTGCCGCGGTCAGGGCATCGGCGCCCGGCTGTTTTTGGCATTGGCGTTGGCCGCCTGCCGCCGCAATACCAGCCTCGCTTTGGAGGTGGCTGCCGACAATCCCGCCGCCCAGGCCCTCTACCGGCGCTTCGGCCTCGCCCCGGTGGGTATTCAGCGGGGGTATTACAAGAACATGGGGCTGTCTCCCGACGCCGTAGTGATGCGGGCCGACAACATCCAACAACCCGACTATGCCGATCGTCTCATCAAGATCGCGGTAGAACTGGACTGCGCATGACCGCTCTGGAAACCCCTCAAGAGGCTCCCGCCATCGTCTTGGGCATCGAGACCTCTTGTGACGAAACCGCGGCGGCCGTGGTCTCTGGCCCCTCCGCCGTTCTCTCGTCGGTGATCAGCAGCCAGGTGGATCTGCACGCCCGCTACGGCGGCGTGGTCCCGGAGATCGCCAGCCGGGCCCATGTGGAGCTGCTCACCCCGGTGGTGGCCCAAGCGGTGATCGAAGCCGGCCTCAGCGACCACGACGTGGAAGCGGTGGCCGCTACCTCAGGCCCCGGCCTTATCGGCTCGCTGTTGGTGGGAGTGAGCGCAGCCAAGTCGCTGGCCTTGGTGTGGGATGTTCCGTTCGTGGCCGTCAACCACCTGGAAGCCCATCTCTACTCATCGTTCCTGGAGGAGCCCGATTTGGAGCTGCCGGTAGTGGTGCTGCTGGTGTCCGGAGGCCACACCCTGCTGGTGCTCATGGAGGCATTCGGGCGCTACCGGCTCATCGGCCAAACTCTGGACGACGCCGCCGGTGAGGCGTTCGACAAGGTGGCCCGCTTCATGGACTTGGGCTATCCCGGGGGCCCGGTCATCGACCGCCTGGCCATGACCGGCAATCCCGAGGCGGTGGCCTTCCCCCGGCCCATGTACGACGACGGCTACGACTTCTCGTTCAGCGGCCTCAAGACCGCAGTGGTCAACCACGGGCGCAACCACCCCGACCTCGACGTGCCCGACATCGCGGCGTCGTTTCAGGAAGCGGTGGTAGACGTGCTAATCCACAAGGCCCGCAAGGCTGCCGAGCAGTACGGGGCCAAGGGCCTGTGCCTGGCCGGCGGGGTGGCGGCCAACTCGTCCCTTCGAGAGCGCCTGCTCGACGCCTGTGTGGCCGCCGGCATCAGCGGGTTCTTGCCCAGCCGCTCCATGTGTACCGACAACGCGGCCATGGTGGCTGCCGCCGGCTGGCAGCGGCTTCAGCTCGACGGTCCCTCCCCGCTGGACACCGGCGCCGATCCCAACCTCCCGCTTCCCTTTATGCAGTCGGGGGAACCGGCAGCCTGAATTGGCCTGGGGGCGGCTCAAGCCCTACTCTTAGCACTCGCCTATTGAGAGTGCTAAAGCTCAAGTCAACCAACCATTTGGAGGCCAAGATGGCGCTACAGCCCCTTGATGACCGAATCGTTGTCCGCCCCGGTGAGTCTGAAGAGATGACCGCCAGCGGCCTGGTCATCCCCGACACTGCCAAAGAGAAGCCCCAGCAGGGTGAGGTTCTCGCCACAGGACCGGGCAAGCGGTCCGACAACACCGGCGAGCTCATCCCGATGGACGTCTCCGTTGGCGACACCGTGGTGTACAGCAAGTTCGGCGGCACCGAGATCACCGCGGACGGCGAAGATCTGCTGATCTTGTCGGCCCGCGATGTGCTGGCAATCGTCAAATGACCAAGATCCTCAAGTTCCAGGAGGAGGCCCGCCAGGGCCTTGAGGCAGGCGTCAACCAGCTTGCCGACACGGTCAAAGTGACCCTGGGCCCCAAGGGCCGCAACGTGGTCCTCGACAAGAAGTTCGGTGCCCCCACCATCACGAACGACGGCGTGTCCATCGCCCGCGAGGTGGAACTCGACGACAAGTTCGAGAACATGGGCGCCCAGCTCATCAAAGAGGTGGCCACCAAGACCAACGACATCGCCGGTGACGGCACCACCACGGCCACCGTGCTGGCCCAGGCCATGGTCCGCCACGGCCTGCGCAACGTGGCCGCAGGCGCCAACCCGATGAGCCTCAAGCGGGGCATCGAGAAGGCGGTGGCCGCGGCGGTGGACTCACTGGCCGATCAGGCCCAGGACATCTCCCAGAAAGAGGAGATCTCCCAGGTGGCCTCCATCTCGGCCGCCGACAACGCCATCGGCGACGTCATCGCCGACGCCATCGACAAGGTGGGCAAAGACGGCGTGGTCACGGTGGAGGAGTCCAACACCTTCGGCATGGAGCTCGACTTCGTGGAGGGCATGCAGTTCGACAAGGGATTCTTGTCGCCCTACTTCGTGACCGACCCCGAGCGCCAAGAAGCCGTGCTCGATGAGCCCTACATCTTGTTCAACCAGGGCAAGATCAGCTCGGTGCAGGATCTGCTGCCCGTGCTGGAGAAAGTCATGCAGACTGGCAAGCCGCTCTTGATTATCGCTGAGGACGTGGAGGGCGAGGCCCTGGCCACCCTGGTGGTGAACAAGATCAGGGGCACGTTCAACTCGGTGGGCGTCAAGGCCCCCGGCTTCGGAGAGCGCCGCAAGGCCATGCTCCAAGACATGGCCATCCTCACCGGCGGCCAGGTGGTGGCCGAGGAGGTCGGGCTCAATCTGGAGGGCGTCACCCTCGATCTATTGGGCACCGCCCGCAAGGTGATCGTGACCAAAGACGACACCACCATCGTGGAGGGCGCGGGCGCCAAGGCCGACGTCGAAGGCCGGGTGGCTCAGATCCGCCAGGAGATCGACAACACCGACTCCGATTGGGACCGGGAGAAGCTTCAAGAGCGTTTGGCCAAGCTGGCCGGCGGCGTGGCCGTCGTCCAGGTGGGCGCCGCCACCGAGGTGGAGCTCAAGGAGAAGAAGCACCGGATCGAAGATGCGCTGTCGGCCACTCGAGCTGCCATCGAAGAGGGCGTGGTCGCCGGGGGCGGTACCGCCCTGCTGCGAGCCCGGCCGTCGGTGGTGCAGGTGGTTGAGAACCTGAGCGGCGACGAGGCCACTGGCGCCAAGGTCGTGCTCGAAGCGCTGAGCGTGCCGTGCTCCCTCATCGCATCCAATGCCGGCTTCGAGGGTTCCATCGTGGTGCGCGACATTGAGGCCACCTCCGGCACCATCGGGTTCAACGCCGCCACCGGCGCCACCGAGGATTTGGTGGCTGCGGGCGTCATCGATCCCGCCAAGGTGACCCGGGCCGGCTTGCAGAATGCGGCGTCCATCGCTGGCATGCTGCTCACCACCGAGGCCCTGGTGGCCGACAAGCCCGAGCCCCCTGGCCCCCCCATGCCCCCCGGTGGTGACCCCATGGGCGGCATGGGAGGAATGGGAGGCATGGGCGGCATGATGTAGCCAGCCGGCCGAACATCCACAGACCAACAACTTTGGGGGCCACCAGCGCGGCAAAGCGGGTGGCCCCCAGTTCGTCGGCAACAATGGCGGCTATGGCTGAGCGACCCAACTACATGAGCCCCGAGGATTTTCGAGGTGCGGGGCACCGGGCTGTTGATTGGGTGGCTGGGTACCACGAGCGGATCGAAGAGTTTCCGGTGCTGTCGGAGGTGGCGCCGGGGTGGGTTCGGTCGCAGTTGCCCGCGGAGCCGCCGGAGCAGGGTGAGGATTTTGCCGACGTGCTGGCTGACCTCGACCGGATTGTCGTTCCAGGCCTCACCCACTGGCAGGCACCGGGGTTCTTCGGATACTTCCCAGCCAACGCCAGCGGGCCGGCTGCGCTGGGCGACCTGGTGTCATCGGGGCTGGGTGCAGTGGGCCTGCTGTGGCTCACCAGCCCGGCGGTGGCCGAGTTGGAACAGCACATGCTCGACTGGCTGGTGTCTGCCCTAGAACTGCCCGAGCGGTACCGGGGCAACGGCGTCATCCAGAACTCCGCCTCCAGCGCCACTCTGTGCGCGGCCCTGGCCGCCAGGGAGCGGGCCGGGGGGATCGACGCCTTGGCCGAGCTGGTGGCCTACACCTCCGAGCAGGCCCACTCCTCAGTGGTCAAGGGCCTGCGGATCATCGGCATCCCCGCCGAGCGGGTTCGGGCCATCGCCACCACCCCCGACTTCGCCATGCGAGCCGACCACCTGGCCTACGAGATCGTCAAGGACCGCAGTGACGGGCTCACCCCGTTCTTCGTAGCCGCCACCGTGGGTACCACTTCCACCACCGCAATCGACCCGGTGGCCGAGGTTGGCTGGGTGGCCAACAACTTCGAGGCCTGGATGCACGTGGACGCCGCCTTCGCCGGCTCCGCCGCTGTCTGCCCTGAGATGCGGTGGCTCAACGACGGGCTGGACACCGCCGACAGCTACGTGTTCAACCCCCACAAATGGCTGCTCACCAACTTCGACTGCTCGGCGCTGTACCTGGCCGATCCCCGCCACCTCATCAACGCCATGTCGATCACACCCGAATACCTGCGGAACGAGGCCAGCGATTCCGGCGAGGTGGTGGACTACCGCGACTGGGAGATACCGCTCGGCCGCCGCTTCCGGGCGCTGAAGCTGTGGTTCGTCATGCGCCACTACGGTTTGGAGGGTCTGCGAAGCCACATCCGCCGACATGTCGCCTGGGCCGCCGAGTTGACCGACTGGGTGGCCGCCGACGACCGCTTCGAGTTGGTCACCCCCACCGTGGTCAGCCTGGTGTGCTTCCGCCACATCGACGGCGACGACGCCACCCAGCGGGTGCTGGACGCCGTCAACCAGTCGGGCCAGGCCTTCCTCACCCACACAAATCTCGACGACAAGCTCGTCATCCGGGTGGCTATCGGCAGTCCCCAGACCGAGCGCCACCACGTCGAAGAGCTCTGGAATCTCGTCCAATCAGCCGCTTGATTTCTCAACAAACTTCACTTGCACACAGGCTACAGTCTAGTGGTCCGTCGCTGAATTGCTTGGGGTGGTTAGTGTGGCCGCAAGCCCGAGATCGGCGAGGCGGTGGCGGAGGCGATCACAGCCGACACGCTGCGCAGCGCGCTCGAGGACGGCTCGACGTTCTGGTCGACGGGGCGATACCGCCCAACCCACCCGGTCCGCGAGCGAGCCCAAAACCCACAAACGACTCCACATCAGCCCCGCCCACTCCCACATCCCAGCCGCCGTACCGTTATCATTCACCATGGTAGGTGCTCTCCTGATCCAGACTCTGGACCTGTCTACAAACTCCAGAATCCCATATCAGGAGGGCATTCAGGCACACTCCCACATCCAACCAACCCACCCACATAAAGGATCAAAGCTAGCTAAATCAGCGACACGCCATTAGAAATCATCAGAGCAATCCATCAAGATATTCCCAGTTCATGTTTGGCGTAGCCGAGATGAGTATTGGCGCAGCTCGTTTCGAACACGCGGGCCGAACTCAACCTGGAAAGGTGCCGCGTGAACGGAGATGGGATCCACTGCAATGCCCAAAAAATGCAACCGTTCAATAACCCATTCCATCCAATTTTCATTGTCATTTGGATCGAGAACTAGAATTGTCATTTTCGTGAGTTCACGCCCAATCGCAGTTTTCCATTGACTATTAGGAGAGTTCACAGGCCAGGATGACCAGCCGCGGTCATCTCTTAATATAACACGTCTACCGTCCGTCAAATCCGCAAATTCTTCTACATAAAAATGAGTTTTCCCTGATTCAAAAGCTTCTCGCTGTTCGGCAAATACCACATCATTGGGGACTACAGTATAGGAACTTTTTTGATGCAGAAGCATATACCATTTTCTTGAAGATTTAGGAGCATTTATTTCACTCGGTATCGAGTAACGAGTGTAGCCTTGTCCATCAAGAATTGAGGATCTGCGAGGGGCACTCAAGTCTTCGATTTCACACATTGCTCCCAAAGCGACAACGCTCAACAATGGATCACCTACACAAGTTTCAACATCATCTTATACAAGAGTCTAGTCTCTGGGATTACACGGAAGGTCATACCGACTTGAGTAGTATTTTGTCGGTGGATCAGGTTGGCCTGGAATATCAACATCAACCGCAGCTCGCCAAGAAACTATTCACTAGATTGTTGGCTCTCTTCGCTTCGTTCGTCCTCCGCGTTAGCTGTTGAAGACACAGAAATGATAAGAGATGCTATTAATGCTACAAGCAACCCACATAATACTCTATTGTACTTAATCATATTTCACGCCTTCACATCAAACATGTTGATGCTAGCATCGTATTTCGTGCCCAACAAGTTCTGAAAAGACGTCGGCAAATCGCTACAGCGTTCAGAAATCCTTCAAACACAGGGTCGCGCACTCTAGAATGTGTGGCTTCCAAGCAAAAGGGGCGTCGTGATGGCCGAGGTTGACATCGGGCTGGGCAAGACCGCACGGCGGGCGTACGGGTTCGACGACATCGCCATCGTGCCCACCCGCCGCACCCGCGACCCCGAGGACGTGAGCATCGCCTGGGAGATCGACGCCTACCGCTTCGACCTGCCCCTCATGGCCTCAGCCATGGACGGTGTGGTCAGCCCCGAGACCGCCATCGCCATTGGCCAGCTCGGCGGGGTGGGGGTGCTGAACCTGGAGGGGCTCTGGACCCGCTATGAGGATCCCGAGCCGATCTTGGATGAAATCGTGGCCCAGCCCCCTGAGAAGGCCACCCTGCGGATGCAGGAGCTGTATGCCGAGCCGATCAAACCCGAACTGGTCGGCGAGCGCATCCGTCAGATCAAAGACGCCGGGGTGATTTCCTGCGCCTCGGTCACTCCCCAGCGCACCGAGCAGCTCGCCCCCCACATTCTGGCCGCCGAGCTCGATCTGATGGTGATCCAGGGCACGGTGGTCACCGCCGAGCACAAGTCCAAGAACCATGAGCCGTTGAACCTCAAGCAGTTCGTGCGCCGCTTGGAGATTCCGGTGATCGTCGGCGGCTGCGCCAGCTATGACGCTGCACTTCACCTCATGCGCACCGGCGCCGCCGGCATCCTGGTAGGGGTGGGACCGGGCCAAGCCTGCACTACCCGGGGGGTGCTGGGCATTGGGGTTCCCCAGGCCACCGCCATCGCCGACGCCCGAGCGGCCCGGATGCGCCATCTCGATGAAACCGGGGTGTATGTCCACATCATCGCCGACGGCGGCATGGCCACCGGGGGCGACATCGCCAAGGCCATCGTGTGCGGGGCCGACGCGGTGATGATCGGCTCCCCGCTGGCCGCGGCCCACGAGGCCCCCGGCCGGGGCCACCACTGGGGCATGGCCACCTTCCATCCCACCCTGCCCCGAGGCGCCCGGGTGCAGACCACCCCCCGGGGCACGCTGGAAGAGATCCTGGTTGGCCCGGCCCGGGAGAACGACGGCCGCCTCAACCTGTTCGGCGGACTGCGCACCTCTATGGCCACTTGCGGCTATGAGTCGCTCAAAGAGTTCCAGAAGGCCGACGTCATGATCGCCCCCTCCCTGCAAACCGAGGGCAAGTCCCTCCAGCGCTCCCAGGGCATCGGAATGGGCCGTTGAGCAGCACCGCCGACGGATCATCGGCGGCCATCGGCACCGATACCGCCAGCCGAGACCACCCGGTCTTGGTGGTGGATTTCGGCGCCCAGTACGCGCAGCTCATCGCCCGACGGGTGCGCGAGGCCCACATCTACAGCGAGATCGTCCCCCATTCCATCAGCGCCCAAGAGATCAGTGCCCGCCAGCCCGGTGCGGTGATCTTCTCCGGCGGGCCCAAGTCGGTCCACGTCGAGGGATCGCCCCGCATCGACCCCGACATCTACCGCCTAGGCATCCCCATTCTGGGCATCTGCTACGGCGCCCAGCTCATTGCCGCCCAGCTCGGCGGTGAGGTGTCCCGCACCGGCATCGGCGAGTACGGCCGCACCGCCATGAGCGTGAGCGACCCCGGCACGCTGTTCGGCCCCGACGAAGACACCGAGCGCCCGGTGTGGATGAGCCACTTCGACTCCATCGCCACTCCGCCCGAGGGCTTTGTGATCACCGCCTCCACGCCCCAGGCGCCGGTGGCCGCCCTGGAAGACCCCGCCCAGCGCATATTCGGGGTCCAGTTCCACCCCGAGGTGGCCCACACGCCAGGAGGGCAGGCGGTACTGGAGCGGTTCTTGTACCGAGGTGCCGGCCTGGCCCCGTCGTGGACCACCGAGTCGTTCATCGACGAGGCGGTGGCCGCCATCCGGGCTCAGATCGGCGACGGGCGGGCGGTGTGCGGTCTGTCCGGCGGGGTCGACTCGGCGGTGGCCGCCGCTTTGGTCCATCGGGCGGTGGGTCATCAGCTCACCTGCGTGTTCGTAGACACCGGCCTGATGCGACAAGACGAGGGCCAGCAGGTGATCGACGCCTTCCGCCGCTCCCAGGGCATCAAGCTGATCGCGGTGGACGCCGCCGACCGGTTCTTCGACGCCCTGGTGGGGGTGATCGACCCCGAGGAGAAGCGCAAGATCATCGGCGAGCTGTTCATCCGCATCTTCGAGGAGGCCGCCAACCAGGTGGACGGCGCCGCCTATCTGGTGCAGGGCACGCTCTACCCCGATGTGATCGAGTCGGGCTCTGACTCCGCGGCCAAGATCAAGAGCCACCACAACGTGGGCGGAATTCCCGAAGAGATGGACTTCGAGCTGGTGGAGCCGTTGCGCGACCTGTTCAAAGACGAGGTGCGGGCCGTGGGCCATGAACTGGGCCTGCCCGATGAGATCGTGTGGCGCCATCCCTTCCCCGGCCCCGGCCTCGGTGTGCGGGTGATCGGCGAAGTCACCCCGGCCAAAGTGGCCCTGCTGGCCAAGGCCGACGCCATCGTTCGAGCCGAGATCACCGCCGCGGGGCTGGAACGGGAAATCTGGCAGACCTTCGCCGTGCTGCCCGACATCCGCACCGTGGGTGTGATGGGCGACGAGCGCACCTACGGCCAAGTGGCGGTCATCCGAGCGGTGACCAGCGAGGACGCCATGACTGCCGACTGGGCCCGGCTGCCCTATGAGCTGCTGGAAAGGATGTCGAGCCGCATCATCAACGAGGTGGACGGCATCAACCGGGTGGCCTACGACATCACCTCGAAGCCCCCCGGCACCATCGAGTGGGAGTGAGCTGAGCCGAAACTAGGCAGCTCTGGTGGTGATGAGCTGCACCCGCTGGGGGGTGTCGGTCTTCATGTTGTTCAGCTCGTCGGTGTAGAAGAACTTCTCCTCGCCGAACGCTGGCCGCAGCTCGTCGAGCCACGACGCCTTCTCGTCGTAAGCGGCAAAGAAGATCTTGTTCACCCAGTCGGGGTCGCGAGCCTGGACGAACTTCAGGGCGATCGCCTTCTCGCCGCCGACCTCGACGATGCCGTCCACCAGCACCTTGCCCGGAGTGGCCGACATAGACGGCCCCCGCCAGGTGCGGGCCAGCCCCGACACCTGCTTATAGGCGTCGGTGTAGATCTGGTAGGCCTCCACCAGCGGCACCTCGAAGTACCGCTTGGCCCCGGTGTCGCGCTCCACGAACATGTAGTAGGGCACCGCCCCCAGGGACACCTCGGTGGTGATCATGTCGGCCCAGGCCCGGGCGCTGTCGTTCACGTGGCGGATCAGCGGGGCCTGGCACCGCACCACCGCACCGGTCTCGATGATGCGCCGCAGCGCCTCTCGGGAGGCGTCGGTGGCCAGCTCCACCGGGTGCGAGTAGTGGGCCATGATGGCCAGGTGGCGCCCGGAGGCCACGATCTCCTCGAACAGCCGCAGCAGGTCGTCGGCCTCTTCGCCCTCGGTGAACTTGTAGGGCCAGTAGGCCGGGGCCTTGGTGCCGAACCGGATGGTGTTGATCTCCAGGCTGTCGTCCATCAGCGGCTCGGCGTAGCGGCGGATGAGCTCGGTGCGCATGATCATCGGGTCGCCTCCGGTGAACAGCACATCCGACACCGTCGGGTTCAGCTTCAGGTAAGCCACCAGCCGGTCGATCTCCTTGCTGGCGAATTTGAGATCATCGAGCTGCACGAACTGCGGCCACCTAAAGCAGTAGGTGCAGTAGGCGTGGCAGGTCTGGCCCTGGGTGGGGAAGAACAGCACCGTCTCCCGGTACTTGTGCTGCACGCCCTGCACCACCTCTTCCTCCAGGTACCCGGCGTTCATCTCCACCTGGCCGGCTGGGTGCGGGTTGAGACTCAGCTGGATCTCCCGGGCCGCGGCCTTGAGCTCGGCGGCCGGCACCTCGGCCTTGATCAGATCGGCGATACGGTTGAAGTGCTCGGGGTCGAGCATGCCCTCTTGGGGGAAGGTGAGCTGGAACATGGGATCGTCGGGCACGTTGTCCCAGTTGATGAGCTCCTCGCACACGTAGTTGTTGGTCTTGAACGGGAGCACCGATCCCACCACGCGGGTCACCATCTTCTGGTGGTCGCTCAGCCGGTCGAAGCCGGGGGTGTCTTCCAGGTTGCGGAGCTGGAAGGTGCGGAAGGTGTGCTGTTCGCCGTTGCCGGTGCTCATGGTGGGTGCCTCCCTATGAGAACGCCGTCGATTAGTGAGAGTTGCCCTTGATGGTACCAGCCTCTCCGACAATTGATGAGGGAAGCTGGTCTGTCACCATAGGCGAGTGCTGACCAAATTCGACGATTTCCCCATTCACCAGACCCCCGACCCCATTTCCACTCCGGCCACCGGGGAGAAGGACTTCTACGAGCGCTACTGGTTCAACGGCTACTCCAAGATCGGAGACATGTACCTCGGCGTGGGCACCGCCCGCTACCCCCACCTCGACATCCAAGATTGCGGCATCAGCATCGTCCACAACGGCGTACAGCACGCCTTCCACGCCTCGGCCCGGGCCAACCCCGAGCCGTCCGACGTCAGCGTCGGACCGTTCCGCCTAGAGATCACCGAGCCCATGAAGGTCTGTCGGGTGGTGCTGGAGCCCAACGAGACCGATTTCGCCGCCGATCTCACCTTCGAAGCCCGCACCGCCGCCATCGAGGAGCCCCGCCACCACTGGTCCGACGGCAGCCGCCGCATTATGGACACCACCCGGTTCACCCAGTTCGGCCGCTGGCACGGCTGGATCGAATACGACGGCCAGCGCATGGAGATCGACCGAACGGAGACCTACGGCACCAAGGACCGCTCCTGGGGCGTCCGCCCAGTGGCCGGCGGCGACAACCGGGGCGCCCCGCAGGCGCCGCGGGCCATGGGACTGTTCTTCTTGTGGGCGCCGCTGCACTGGGACGACATGTGCAGCCACTACCAGCTGTTTGAGGACACCCTGGGTCGCCCCCGTTTCCACGTGGGCGCCTTCCTGCCCACCTACGACTCCCTCACCGACAACCCCGGCGTGGAGGATCCCGGTGTGGAGCCCATGCACCGACTCGAGCACCAACTCGAGTTCGAGCCCGGCAGCCGCATGATCAAGAGCGCCACGCTGGCCATGACCTCGCTGGAAGACGACACCCGCCACGAGATCACCTTCGAGAAGCAGTTCACCTACCGCATGAAGGGCATTGGCTACAGCCACCCCACCTGGTCGCACGGCGACTGGAAGGGCGAGATGGCCATGGAGTCGGAACGCTGGAAACTAGCCGACGTCGACGAGACCGCCTTCGAGAACCAACACGTCCAGCACCTGATGAAGGTCCGCATGGGCGACCGAGAAGGCATAGGAGTCCTAGAGCAATCCATCTTCGGCCCCTATCGCCCCTACGGCCTAGAAGGCCACATAGCCCCCGCCGGCTAGCGCAGGTAGGCGTCGCCGCCGTCGATGTTGATGGTGGTTCCGGTTATGTAGCTGGCGGTGTCGCTGCATAGGAAGGCCACGACTCGGCCGATGTCGATCTCGGCGTCGCCTACTCGTTTGAGGGCGAAGCGCTCTTGGAGGGCGGCGAAGCCCTCGGGGTTGAACCCCTTCCAATCCTCCATGGCCGGTGACATGGCCACCGGCATGAGGGTGATGGCCCGAATGCCGTCGGCCCCCCATTCCATAGCGGCGGCCCGGGTGATCGACTGGATGGCCGATTTCACACCGGCGTAGACCCCCATGCCGCTGGGATCGGTCTTGAGGCTCGACCCCGACCCTTGGTTGATGATCACGCCGCCATCCTTCAAATAGGGATGGCACAGCCGCATGAAGCGGATGGAGGCCAGCGCCCCCGAGGTCCACGCCGCCATGCACGCCTCGTCGCTCACCTCCAGCAAGTGCCCGTGGGGCACCTGCTGGGCGTTGTTCACCAAGATGTCGATAGTGCCGAAGTGCTCCACCGTGCGGTTGACACAAACCTGGATGTCGTCTAGCTCGTTCACGTCGCACACCAGCGCCAGCGCCGAACCGCCCCGGTCGGCGATCTCGGCCGCCACCGCCTGCACCTTCGACTCGGTTCTAGCGGCCACTGTGACTCCGGCCCCCTCTGCGGCTAGCGCCAAGGCGATCCCCCGGCCCACTCCCTGGCCCCCGCCGGTAACGATGGCCGTCTTTCCGTCAAGCATTCCCATGGCATCGAACCCTATCCCGGCAAGTTGGGCAAGCCACGAGCAACCGGCAATGAGCGGAGAGGGTGGGATTCGAACCCACGAACCACCTTGCGGCAGTTACTTCCTTAGCAGGGAAGCGCCTTCAACCGGACTCGGCCACCTCTCCAGGCCCTCCCACCCTAGCGGTTACCACTTAGGCCGGTCTCATGGATTGCCCAGTCACGCGCCTACCATCCGGGCCATGGGAGTTCTTGAGCGATGACCCCGTTCGACACCAGCACCACCGATCGGCTGCTTTCCACCACCCGCTCTGTGCGACGACGGTTGGACTTCGACCGGCCGGTGGACCCCGACGTTTTGCGCGACTGCGTGCGCTTAGCCGCTTATGCCCCCAACGCCTCCAACGCCCAGGACTGGCGTTGGGTAATCGTGACCGATACCGAGCCTCGAGCCGCTATCGCCGACCACTACCGGGCGGGCATCGTCCCGCCCATGCAGGAGCTGCTCGACCGCCGCCGGGCCGACGGAGACGCCGCCGGTGTCCGCCACTCCGAGGCGGTGCTCTATCTGGCTGAGCGGTTCCATGAGGTGCCCGCCCTGGTCATCCCCTGCATCCGGGGCCAGCTCGACCCCAACCTCGATCTCGCCTGGACCGCCAGCCTGTTCGGTTCGATCCTGCCCGCAGTGTGGAGTTTCCAGCTCGCCCTGCACAGCCGGGGCCTGGCCTCCACCTTCACCACCACCCACTTGCTCGCCGCTGGCGAGGTCGCTGCCCTGCTTGACATCCCCGACGACTATCTCCAGACATGCCTCATCCCAGTGGCCTACCTGCGGGGCGGAGACCTCAAGCCTCCCGACCGCAGGGATCCCGACGAGATCATCGCCTGGAACACCTGGGCGTAATCCACCCCCTCAGCACCGCCGGCCCACCACTAATCTCCTTCTCGGAGGGATGGCAGAGCGGACGATTGCAGCGGCCTTGAAAGCCGTAGGGCCTTCCGGGGTCCCGGGGGTTCGAATCCCCCTCCCTCCGCTTGACAACCGCTTGGAGAATGGCGGAGGGGGTGGGATTCGAACCCACGGTGACTTGCGCCACACACGCTTTCCAAGCGTGCCGATTCGGCCGCTCTCGCACCCCTCCGGGAGTTAGGAAATTTACCGCAGACCGACGGGCGGTCCCGCACCGGTTGCCGCTATCCTGGCGACATCTGGGCCGTGGGCCCGGTTTGGAATGTGATGGTCGGGTCCTGTGCAATGCCAGCCCGTGAACCGAGTCAGGGCCGGGAGGCAGCAGCTCTCAGCGGATCCTGGGGTGTGCCGCAGACCGCCTGGCCATCACTTTCGAGACCGGAGACCCACGGCCCGACTGATTCCGCCCGACTGGGCCTAGCTGTCGCTCAGTCTGAGTAAAGTCGGCGCAATGGCCCTTCAGGCGCTTTATCGACGGTACCGGCCGGGCTGCTTCGCGGAGTTGCGAGGGCAGGAGGCCGTCGTTCGAGCCCTCCAGAACGCGGTCCAGCAGGGCCGAGTCGGCCATGCCTACCTGTTCAGCGGTCCTCGGGGCACCGGCAAGACCAGCACGGCCCGCATTCTGGCCAAGGCCCTCAACTGCACCGACTTGAGCAGCGACGGCGAACCCTGCGGCCAGTGCCAGTCGTGCCTGGACATCGCCAACAACACCTCGTATGACCTCATCGAGCTCGACGCCGCCTCCAACAACAAGGTGGACGACGTCCGCGACCTCATTTCCCGGGTGGCGATGGGTTCTCCTGGCCAGGCCAAGGTGTACGTGCTGGACGAAGTCCACATGCTCACTCCTGGAGCGGAGAACGCTCTGCTGAAGACGCTCGAGGAGCCCCCCGACCACGTGGTGTTCGTGCTGTGTACCACCGAGCCCCACAAAGTGGTGCCCACCATCCGCAGTCGCACCCAACACTTGGAGTTCAACCTCATCGACGGCGACGTGCTGGCCGACCACGCCCGCTGGGTGGTGGAGCAGGCCGGACTGGAAGTGGACAACGACGCCATCAACCACGCTGTCCACCGCGGGGCCGGGTCGGCTCGCGACACACTCTCGGCCCTCGACCAGATCGCGGCCGCCGGCGGGGTGGCCGATCGGCTCGACGCGGTGGACGCCATCTTGGAGGCGTTAGCCGGTCAAGACTACGGCCCCGCATTTGTCGCGGTGCATGAGACCCTGCGGTCGGGCCGGGAGCCCCGGATCATTGGCGAGGCCCTCCTCGATCGATTGCGGAACGCCTTCTTGAGCAAAATGGGCGCCGACTTGAGCCACCTCACCGACGCCCAGCAGGAAAGCGCCCGGGCCACCGCCGCACAGATTCCCCCGGCCGGACTCACCCGCGCCCTGGAGGTACTGGGGACCGCCCTGGTGGATATGCGTCAAGCTCCCGATCCCCGAGTGGATTTGGAAGTGGCACTGGGACGACTCACCCGCCGAGACCTCGACACCGACCTCAGTGCCCTGCTGGAGCGCGTCGAGCGCCTGGAGCGCCACGGTCCTCCCCCGTCCACCCCCTCGACGGGTAGCACCGACCCCGCTCCTGACTCCCCGGACTCCTCGCCCAGCAGCAGCCCGAGCAGCGGACATGAGCGAGCCCGAGCCGCCATTGCCCAGCTCCAGGCCAAACAGACCGTAGACACCGAGCCGCCTTCGGCGGCATCTGTCCCCCAGGATTCCGATTCCGACGTCGCATCGGCAGCCGATCGAGCCCCGCGTCCAACGCTGGGAGCAGTGCGAGCTGGTCGAGCGCCTGCGACTTCACCAATCAGTCCGGAGGCCGCCGGAGCCACCACGGTCACCGACGATGCCGATGCATCCCTGCCCAGTCGAGAAGAGATGGTCATGGCCTGGGCCGACGCCATCCTGGGCAACCTTCCCAACCGGGCCCGGATCCGCTTCCAGGCTGGCCGCTTCATCGCCAACGATCCCCGAAGCGTGGTGTTCGCCCTGTCTGATCAAATCCACCTGGACCGCTGCGAGGAAGTCCGCGAGGCGGTAGACGACGCGCTCCGAGAGCACTTCGGACGGCCAGTGCCGCTGCGTCTGGCCATCGACGACGACAGCACCGCACCGCCTCCCGACCTTCAGCCCGCACCGGCGCCTCCCGCCCACGATGAAGTCGAGGCCGCCGATCCCGATGAGCTGGTCGACGAGGAGACCGCCACCAAAGAGGCCATTTCCAATCTCATGGCGGCATTTCCCGACTCCGAACTCGTCACCTTCGATCCGCCCGCCGCGAGCAGCCAGCCGGGGTAGTCATGGACAGCGCAAGCAGCGTCTATACCGCCCCGGTTCAGGTGCTGATCGACGAGCTGGGCCGCCTGCCGGGCATTGGCCCCAAATCGGCGCAGCGCATCGCCTTCCACTTGCTGAAGGTGTCCGAGCAAGATGCGCTGAGGCTGGCCGACGCCATCAAGGAGGCCAAGGCCCGAATTCAGTTCTGCCAGCGATGCTTCAACATCACCGAGCACTCTGAATGCGAGCTGTGTGCTGACCATCGCCGCGACCCGGCGGTCTTGTGCGTGGTGGAGGAGCCTCGCGACATTGTGGCCTTGGAGAAGACCCGGGAGTTCCGAGGCCGCTACCACGTGCTCGGCGGGGCCATCAACCCCATCGAGGGCATCGGCCCCGACCAACTCCGTGTCAAAGAGCTGCTGGCCCGCATCAACGACGAAAACGTCACCGAGGTCATCTGCTGCACCAACCCCAACATCGAGGGCGAGGCCACCGCCATGTACCTGGCCCGCCTCATCGAGCCGCTCGGGGTGGCCGTGACCCGAATCGCCAGCGGCCTCCCGGTGGGCGGTGACCTGGAGTACGCCGACGAACTGACCCTCAGCCGCGCCTTGGAGGGCCGTCAGCGCATCTCAGCGGGCTAAGTCGACCAGCCTGCAAACGCAAGACACCGCCTTAGCGAGTCGGGCGGGGGGCATTGGGAACCGACACGCATAAGGCGGCGCTTGTTTGTTTCAATTACATTACAAAGATGACGAAACGAAGTCAAGTCATCTTGGATTTGTAACAATCAGACTTCGACTAGGAGCGCATCCCCCTGGCCGCCGCCGCCGCACAGCGCAGCTGCTCCCAAGCCGCCGCCCCGACGGCGGAGCTCGTGCAACAACGTAAGCACGATGCGGTTTCCGCTGGCCCCGATGGGGTGACCCAACGCAATGGCCCCGCCGTTCACGTTCACCACTTCGTCGGAAATCCCCAGGTCGGCCATCGATGCCAGGGCCACTGCGGCAAACGCTTCGTTGATCTCAAACAGGTCCACGTCGCCCAGGCTCCGATCGGCCGACTTGAGCGCCTGGAAAATGGCCCGCGACGGCTGGGTGAGCAGCGAGGGATCGGGTCCAGCCACCTGGCCGTAGCCCGCATAGGCACCCAGCGGCTCCACGCCGAGTTGCTCAGCCCGCTCCCGGCTGGCCACCACCAGCGCGCTGGCCCCGTCGGAGATCTGTGAGGCGTTGCCCGCAGTGATGTTGCCCGACTCGGCGAACGCCGGGCGCAGCCGGCCCAGCGACTCGGCGGTTGCGTCGGTGCGCACCCCCTCATCGGCCGGCACCGTCACTGGATCGCCCCGGCGCTGGGGCACCTCCACCGGCACCACCTCGTCGTCGAACCGACCGGCGGCCGCGGCGGCCGCGGCCCGCTGATGCGACTGGGCTGAGAACGCATCCTGGGGCTCACGGGGCAGGCCGCTCGACGCGGCGTACTTCTCGGTCCCTGTCCCCATGGCACAGTGATCGAAAGCGCAGAACAGCCCGTCGTACATCATGGAGTCCACCAGATTGCCGTCGCCCAGGCGATACCCCTCCCGGGCCTTGGTCAACAGGTAGGGCGCCTTGGTCATCGACTCCATGCCTCCGGCCACCACGATTTCGGCGTCGCCCGCGGTGATCATCTGGTGGGCCAGGTAAACGGTGTTGATGCCCGACAGGCACACCTTGTTCACCGTGGTGGCCGGCACCGTCATCGGGATGCCCGCCCCCACCGCTGCCTGTCGAGACGTGGCCTGACCCTCACCGGCCAACAGCACTTGACCCATGAACACGTAGTCCACCTGCTCGGGGGCCACGCCCGCCCGCTCCAGCGCAGCTCGAATGGCCAGCGCCCCCAGCTCGGTCCCCCGAAACGACGCCAGCCCGCCCGACATCTTTCCGATAGGCGTGCGGGCACCGGCCAAGATCACCGTCTCGCTCATTGCTTCTCCCTTGTCTGTTCGCCTTCGATGTCGAACAGGATACGGTCGCGATGTGCGGGTCCACCTTGTTGACGGGACATATGAGCTGTTCCGCTACCACTTCTCCCCGGGCAACCGCGACGCCGAGCGGGGAGCGGCCCGGGGCGTGGTGCACAGCATGCTCCAGCTGGTGGACGACGGGGCCACCCACATCGGAATAGCCACCGATCAGGTGATCGAGTCGTTCCGCAACGAATTGTGGCCCGGCTACAAGACCGGCGAAGGGGTGCCCCCCGAGCTGATGGCCCAGTTCCCCCTGGTGGAGGAGGCCCTAGCCGCCGCCGGTTTCTGCATCTGGCCCATGGTCAAGCACGAGGCCGACGACGCGATGGGCGCGGCGGCCCGCAAGGCCGCCCTCGATCCGGAAGTAGAGCAGGTGCTGGTCTGCACCCCCGACAAAGACCTGGCCCAATGCGTCACCGCCGACGGGCGAATCGTGCAATACGACCGCCGCCAACAGAAGCTCATCGACCACCAAGCGGTGGTGGACAAGTTCGGGGTTGTACCCGAGTCGATCCCCGACTACCTGGCCCTGGTGGGCGACACCGCCGACGGCTTCCCCGGACTGGCCGGCTGGGGCGCCCGCTCCACCGCGACGGTGCTGGCCTACTACATCCACCTGGAGAACATCCCCGACGCTGTGGGCCAGTGGGAGGTGAGCGTGCGGGGTTCGGCCAAGCTGGCCGCCACCCTGGCCGAGAACCGGGAGCTGGCCATGCTGTTCCGTCGCATCGCCACCATCGACGACGGTGCCCCGACTTTTGATGGCCTCGACGAATTAGAGTGGGCCGGCCCCACCCCGGAGTTCCCCGAGCTGATGAGCAGATTGGGCGGCGACCATCTTGTTGAGCGAGCCGACGACCTGAAGCGCCGATTGGGAAAGACCTGAAAGGAAGACCAGATATGCGTACTGCGGTCACCGAAATGTTTGACATCGAGTTCCCGATCCTGGCCTTTACCCACTGCCGCGATGTGGCCGCCGAGGTCAGCCGAGCCGGTGGATTGGGTGTGCTGGGCGTTGTCGGACACACCGAGGAAGATCTGGAAACCGATCTGGCTTGGATCCAAGAGCAGGTCGGCGACCGCCCCTTCGGCGTCGATCTTGTCGTTCCCGCCCGCTACGAGGGCGTGGAACAGGGCGGGCTGGACGTCGAGCAGGCCCACTCGCTCATCCCTGACGAGCACCGGCAATTTCTCGACGAGTTGCTCGAGCGCTATGACGTGCCGCCGCTGCCACCCGACGACAGCTCACCCCGGGACTGGGGTCCCGCGGCCCCGCTGTCGGGCCGTCGCGCCGGTCGCCAACTCGAGATCGCCTTGGCCTACCAACCTGCACTGGTGGCCAACGCGCTGGGCCCGCCTCCCCCGGAGATGATCACCCAGAGCCATGCCGCCGGTGCCCGGGTCGCCGCCCTGGCTGGCCGGGCCGCCCACGCCGAGCGCCATGTGGCCGCCGGCGTCGACATCATTGTCGCTCAGGGATACGAGGCTGGCGGCCACACCGGAGAGGTGGGCTCGATGGTTCTCATCCCCGAGGTAGTGGACGCGGTGGCCCCCGTGCCGGTGTTGGGCGCTGGGGGTATCGGCCGAGGGCGGCAAATGGCCGCAGCCATGGCACTAGGGGCCCAGGGGGCGTGGTGCGGCTCGGTGTGGCTTACCACCGAGGAGGCTGAAACCCACCCGGCGGTCAAGCAGAAGTTCCTGGCTGCTGGATCGTCTGACACGGAGCGGTCCCGCACTATCACCGGCAAGCCGGCCCGGATGCTGCGCTCGGCCTGGACCGAGGAGTGGAACCGGACCGATACCCCCGATCCTCTCCCCATGCCGCTTCAGATCATGCTGACCGGCGAGCCCCGCCGCCGCATCGACCGGGTGGCCCACCACCCCGGCAGCGGTGCCGAGAAGCTGACCAACTATTTCGTCGGCCAAATCGTGGGTGCCATGAACCAATCCCTCCCCACACGCCAAGTGGTCTACAACCTCGTCGAGGAGTTCATCGAGGCCGTGGAAGGCCTCCAGTCTCAGCTCGACGACGGATAGAGGAGCGTTAACGCCTCATCAATCGATCGTGCCCGCTGGATGATCCCCGCCTTCTCGGGCTTGATGAACCCAACATCGACAAGCTGTTGATGAAACGCGGCCAACGGCTCCCAGAACCCATCCTCATCCAACAGCACAACCGGCTTGTACCGCCCGCCCTCGTGCAGCCCCAGCTGCGTCCAGGTGGCAGCCTCGAATAACTCCTCCTGCGTCCCCAACCCGCCCGGCAGTGCACAGAACCCGTCCGACAGCGAATACATGAGATGTTTGCGCTCGTGCATGTCGGCCACCAGGTGCAGTTCGGTCAGCCCTTGATGGGCCACCTCAATCTCGTCCAGGAAGTTGGGGATCACCCCGATCACCTCGCCGCCCGCGGCCATGGTCGCGTCGGCCATCACCCCCATGAGCCCGACCCGCCCCCCGCCGAACACCACCCCGATGCCCTCGTCAGCCAGCCGCCGCCCCAAATCAGCCGCCAATTCCGCAAACCCCGCCTCAGTCCCCAGCGACGAACTGCAAAAGACCGCCACCCGCCTCTGCCCTGAATCCAAACCCACGTGAGTGAGGCTACCCATCCCCATACGCGAATGAGCGATTACGTTCCCTCCGGAGGATCGCAACGACACGCTCAACAACCCAGACCCCATGTAGCCTGTCACCACAATGGCCGAGCACTCGATGAAGGATCGCCTCAACGACTTGGAGCGCCGCAAGCACGAGGCCCTCCACGCCGGACCCCAGCGGGCGGTCGACCGCCAGCACGACAAGGGCAAGATGCTGGCCCGGGAGCGCATCGAGTACCTGCTCGACGACGGCTCCTTCCACGAACTCGACATGCTGGCCCGCCACCGAGCCCTGGACAGCGGAATCGAGGAGCGGCCCTACACCGATGGGGTGATCACCGGCTGGGGCACCATCGACGGGCGCAAGGTGTTCTTGTTCGCCCAAGACTTCACCGTGTTCGGCGGCGCGCTGGGCGAGGTGTTCGCCGAGAAGATCCACAAGGTGATGGACCTGGCCTTGTCAGTGGGCGCTCCCATGATCGGCCTCAACGACGGGGCCGGGGCCCGCATCCAGGAGGGGGTGGTGTCGCTCGACTCCTACGGCGGCATCTTCCACCGCAACGTGAGGTCCTCCGGCGTCATCCCCCAGATCAGCGTGATCCTCGGACCGTGCGCCGGTGGTGCGGTTTACAGCCCGGCCATGACCGATTTCGTGTTCATGGTGGCCGAGAAATCGCACATGTTCATCACCGGTCCCGACGTGGTGAAGACCGTTACCGGCGAAGAGGTCACCCTGGAGGATCTGGGCGGGGCCCGCTCCCACTCCACCAAGTCGGGGGTGGCCACCTTTGTGGGCCAAACCGAGGAGGAGGTGCTTGATGAGGTCCGTTTCCTGATCAGCCACCTCCCGCCCAACAACCTGGAGGAGCCCCCGCGGGTCGATGCCACCGACGATCCCGAGCGGCTCACCCCCGAGCTGCGCGACATCATGCCCGACAGCCCCAACCTGCCCTACGACATGCGCCAGGTGATCCAGGGGGTGGTGGACGACGGGGAGTTCATGGAGTACCACGCCCACTGGGCCCAGTCCATCGTGTGCGGCTTCGCCCGGCTCAACGGCTACACCGTGGGCGTGGTGGGCAACCAGCCGATGGTGCTGGCCGGCGTGCTCGACATCGAGTCGTCGTCAAAGGCGGCCCGGTTCGTGCGGACCTGCGACGCCTTCAACATCCCGCTGCTGACCCTGGTGGACGTACCCGGCTTTCTGCCCGGCGTCGATCAAGAGCACGGCGGCATCATCCGCCACGGGGCCAAGCTGTTGTACGCCTATTGCGAGGCCACCGTTCCCCGCATCCAGGTCATCACCCGCAAGGCCTACGGCGGTGCCTACGTGGTGATGGACTCCAAGTCGGTGGGCTCCGACCTGTCGTTCGCCTGGCCGGGCGCCGAGCTGGCCGTGATGGGTCCGCAGGGGGCTGTGGAGATCATCTACCGCCGCGAGCTCCAGTCCGCCGCCGATCCCGTGGCCCGTCGGGCCGAGTTGGTGGACGACTACACCGAGCGCTATGCCAACCCCTACATCGCGGCCGAGCGGGGCTATATCGACGATGTGATCGACCCCGCCGACACCCGCCGCCTGGTGATCGCCGGTTTCGAGATGCTGCGCTCCAAGCGAGAAGAACTGCTGCCTCGCAAGCACGGGATCATCCCGCTCTGATCCCCAGGCGCGGAAAAATCACTCCGGCGTGACCCACGTGACCAGCTAGAACAGCCTCATGAGCCTCATCCAGATCACCCCGCAGCCCACCGATGCCGAAGTCGCTGCCATTCTGGTCGCCTACGAAGCTCTCTGGCCTCGTCCCGCGGCCGTCGAGGTTCCGGCTCCTTCCGCACCCCGCTGGCGGTTCAGCGGCCGATGGTGGAGCGCCCCCTCGGCAACCCGCAAACAGCGACAGTCGTTGAAGCGATGACCACCGACCCGGCCCACCACCGCACTGCCGAGGAACTGGAAGCTGCCCTCGACCACATCCGCCAAGCGCCATCCGACCACGGCACGCTGGAGTTGATCGTGCGCCGTCCCGCGGTGGATGAGCGCGAGGTCCTGGAAGTCGGCCATCTCAGTTTGGAGAAGGGCTTGGTAGGCGATACCTGGGCCCAGCGCGGCTCATCGAAAACGCCCGACGGCGGACCCCTCCTCGACGCCCAGATCAACATCATGAATGCGCGGACTATCGCAGCCGTGGCCGGGCCCATCGATCGTTGGGCCCTCGCCGGCGATCAGCTGTACATCGATCTCGACATCAGCACCGAAACCCTGCCCCCCGGCACTCGCCTCGCCCTCGGGCAAGCCGTGATCGAAGTCACCGCCGAACCCCACACCGGCTGCCAAAAGTTCTCCTCCCGGTTCGGCCTCGCCGCCCTCCGCTTCGTCAACTCCCCCACCGGCCGCGCCCTCAACCTCCGCGGCATCAACGCCCGAGTTGTCCACCCCGGCCCCATCCACCAAGGCGACTCAGTTACCCGCTTGCCCTAATCAGACCAAGGCGCCGACGGCTGCTTGACCGCTGTCTTCAAACGCGCCAAGTACTCACTTCGAGGAATCTCCACCGCCCCCAAGCTCCGCAGGTGCTCCGTCGCCCACTGCACATCCAACAGCCGGGCTACGCCACCGTGGTTCAACCTCCCTACCAGCGCCACCAGCGCCACCTTCGACGCATCGCGATCAACATGAAACATCGACTCTCCCGCGAATAGCCCGCCGATCGACACCCCGTACAACCCGCCCACCAGCTCTCCCTCCTCCGACCACGCCTCCACGCTGTGGGCCCAACCCATGCGGTGCAGCCCAACGCAGGCATCTCGGATGTCCGGTGAGATCCAACCATGAGGACGCTCAATTACTCGGCAGGCATCGACGACATCGGCAAAGGCAATATCAACCGTTATTCGATATCGCCGCAGCGACCGACGGAGCGAGCGGGTCACCCGGAGATCATCGAGCGGGATCACTCCCCGAGGGTCGGGCGACCACCATCCCAGTTTGTCGGTGCGTCCCAACGGCATCGGAAACAAGCCGGATCGGTAGGCGGCCAGCAGCGTTCCCGGGGCCAGATCCGCCCCCACTGCCACCAAGCCATGCTCATCGGCCGTCTCCGCAGGCGGAAACTCCCACTGGCTGGGCTCGGGGACAAGCCTCATCCCCATACTCTGCCCCACCCAGAGAGCGGGGGTTGGAGGACTAGCCGGATTCTTCTATGGTGACCGAGTTGACGATCACCTGCGGCTCAGGCCCACCGCCCAGCGGGTTGTTGGGCTGGTCGACGTGGCTGGCCAAAATGGCCTCGGCCACCCCCAAACTCGCATCGTCCATTTGGCCGAACACCACGTAGGTGCCCTGGTTGTTGAGCCGGGCAGTCTGCTCGTTCACCGCGAAGAAGAACTGGGCGCTGGCACTGTTGGGCGCCGCCGTGCGGGCCATCACAATCTGACCCGGCTCGTAGGTGAACCCCGATCCCTCGTCGGGGATGGTGTAGCCCGGACCGGGATCAGACGGGGAGTTGCTGTGCGGCGCCCCACCCTGGATGATGCCGATACCCGGATCGGTGCGGAACAACAGCGTGTTGTCGTAGTAGTGGTACCGGGCCAACACCGCGAAGTTGTTGGCTGTGATCGGCGTGTTGGCCACGTCGAGCTCGATCCGCATCTCTCCCGCGGTGGTGTCGAACACCGCGGTGTACTGCTTGGAAGCGTCCAAACACATGGGCTGGGGGCCGTCGAAGTCCAGGACCTGTGGTCCTGATCCGTCTGCTGGAGGACATCCGCTCAAATCAATGCTCCCTTCAGGAGTTGGGTCGGTGGATTGTATGGCAATGGAGTTGACGATGACCGCTTCAGACGGTCGCCCTCCGAAGGCGGTGTCCGGGTCGTCAACGTGAAGGACGAGGGCATCGAGGACCACCGACAAGCTGCCGTCGGAAATCTGGCCCAGGCTCGTGAGCCCCGACACCGGCTGGGATGGCAGGAACTCGTCGTAGGCCAGCAGGAGGAACTGTCCGGTCGTATCTCCCTCAGCCGACCACAGCAACTGACCTTGCCGAAACTCTTCGGCCTCGTCCGCAGCCACCGTGAACCCCGGCCCGGGATCGTCGCCGTCGTTGGTGTGGGGCGACCCACCCTGGATGTAGCCGCCGGTGGGGTCGGTATAGAACACGGCTGTTCCGTCGTAGTAGCCGTATCCGGCCAACGCTGTGAATGCGTTCACCGCCTCGGGATTGGCCTCCTGGTCGAGAGCCACCCTGATCTGTCCCAGGGTTGTGTCGAACACCGCGGTGTAGTCAAGCTCGGGATCGAGGCATTGCGCCGGAGCTGACTCAAAGGAGGTCACTCGGAACGCCGGGCCCGCCGGATCGGGGCACGGAGTGACTTCCCCGGTCAGCTCGCCTCCAGGGCCCGGGGGCGGCGGTAGGTCGGGAAACCCGCCGGTGCCCGGTGCGGCGTCGGCGCCATCGCCCTGGGCCGTCTCGCCGATGGCGGCGTCCCCGCTGGTGTCGTCGCTGCCGTCATCTCGCACCACCAGCCACAAGATCAGAACCGCCACCACGATCACCGCCGCAATCAGAGCGACCCGAACGCCTCTAGAGCGGATTCGGCCGCGGCTCTCGGTCACCCTGGCCCGTTGCTGCGCAACCTGTCGGCGCGCCCGCTGACGCTGTCTCTTGTCGGTGGCCATCGCCTGAAATCTACGATGGCAATCACCGAAGTGCCTATCAGCGCAAGAATCTCGGATAACAACCACAAATGTGCCCATGAGCGGCCGGTAGCGTTTGGGCGTGGCCTTGGTGGTTCAGAAGTTCGGCGGTACGTCGGTAGCCAACGCCGACCGCATCCGCGAGGTGGCCGACCATGTGCGCCGGTGTCGGGACCGCGGCGATCAGGTGGTCTTGGTGATCAGCGCCATGGGCAAGGAGACCGATGAGCTGCTGTCGCTGGCCTCGGCGGTGTCCACCACTCAGCCGGGCCGGGAGCTGGACATGCTCATCACTGCCGGGGAGCGCAAAGCGTGCGCCCTCGTTTGCATGGCCCTTCACGACCTCGGAGTGCCGGCCGACTCCTTCACCGGCAGCCAGGCCGGGTTCGTCACCGACACCAATCACGGCAACGCCAAGATTCTGGAGATCACCCCCGGCCGAGTTCAGGCCGCCCTAGACGCCAATCGGGTGCCGGTGGTGGCGGGCTCCCAGGGGGTCAGCACCGAGAACGACGTGACGTTCTTGGGCCGGGGTGGCTCCGACACCACGGCAGTTGCGCTGGCCCACACCCTGATGGCCGATGCCTGCGAGCTCTATACCGACGTGCCCGGGGTGTTCACCACCGATCCCCGGGTGTGCCCCGATGCCCGCAAGCTGGGCACCATCTCGTTCGACGAGCTTCTGGAGATGACCGCAGTGGGCTGTCCCAAGCCGGCCATGCGCTCAGTGGAAGTCGCCCAGAACTACGGAGTCAAGCTGCACATTCGATCCGCCTTCACCTGGGAGCAGGGCACCTGGGTGGTTAAAGAGGAGTCTTCCATGGAGCAACCCATCATCCGATCGGTCACCCCCGACACCTCGGAGGCCAAGATCACCGTCACCGGCGTGGCCGACAGGCCCGGCGTGGCTGCCATCATGTTCCGCAAGCTGGCCGACGCCGGCGTGAACGTGGACATGATCGTGCAGAACGCCTCCGAGCACGGCGTCACCGACATCTCGTTCACGGTTCCCGACGAGGACGCAGACACGGCAGCCGATCTGACGAAAAAGGTGGCTGATGAGATCGGGGCAACCGGCGTGACCGCCGACCGCAAGATCGCCCGGGTCAGCCTGGTGGGGGCGGGGATGAAGTCCCACCCCGGCGTGGCCGCCACCATGTTCGAGACGCTGGCCCAGGAGAAGATCAACATCGAGATGATCTCCACCTCTCCCATCCGCATCAGCTGCGTCATACGCCAAGACCAGACCGATGCGGCTGTTTCTGCGCTGCACGAGGCCTTCGACCTGTCCCGATAACGACCGCGATTCTCCGCCGGGCCAACGGTAGGATTTTCGCCGTGAGAGTTGCCATTGTCGGCGCCACCGGCCAGGTGGGCGGGGTGATGCGCCGCCTGTTGGAAGAGCGTGACTTCCCCGTCGCCGAACTGCGGGTGTTGGCGTCGGCCCGCTCCGCCGGCCGGACCATGTCTTGGCGAGGTCAGGACTTCGTTGTCGAGGATGCCGCCGCCGCCGACTACCGCGGGGTGGACATTGCCCTGTTCTCCGCGGGGGGCGTCACCTCCCGAGAACTAGCCCCCCGAGTGGCCGAAGCCGGTGCCACGGTGATCGACAACTCCTCGGCCTGGCGTATGGACCCCGACGTGCCCCTGGTGGTCCCGGAGGTCAACGCCCACACGCTGGCTGAGATCCCCAAGGGGATCGTGGCCAATCCCAACTGCACCACGATGGTGGCTATGCCGGTGCTCAAGCCGTTGGCCGTTGAAGCCGGACTGCGCCGGCTGGTGTTCTCCTCGTACCAGGCGGTCTCCGGAGGTGGCTTGTCCGGGGTTGCCGAGCTCGACGAACAGGTGCGCAAAGTGGCCGACGATGCCATCGGCCTCACCCACGATGGCCAGGCCGTTTCGTTCCCAGCGCCGTCGGTGTTCGCCGCCCCCATCGCCTTCAACGTGGTCCCCGAGTGCGGGTCCTGGATCGATGACGACTCGGGGGAGACCTCCGAGGAGCGCAAACTGGTGGAGGAGAGCCGCAAGATATTGGAGCTCCCTGATCTGGCGGTGAGCGCCACCTGCGTTCGAGTGCCGGTGTTCACCGGCCACTGCCTAGCCATCAACGCGGAATTCGACCACCCCTTGAGCCCTCAGCGGGCTACCGAGCTGCTGGCCGCCGCCCCCGGCGTCGCGCTCAACGACGTGCCCACTCCCCAAGCCGCCGCCGGCATCGACCCCACCCTGGTCGGCCGCATCCGTGTCGACCCAACCGTCCCTCACGGCCTCTCCCTCTTCGTCGCCGGCGACAACCTCCGCAAAGGCGCCGCCCTAAACGCCATCCAAATCGCCGAAGCTCTAGTCGGCCCTTAGCGCGGCGGATTATCCCGATACCGCAACGCCGCTTCTTCCAAACTAAGCCCCAACTGGTTAGCCAGCGACGCTAGCCAAGCCAACACATCCCCCATTTCGTGCAGCCGTTCCACATCGTCACCCTTGCGCACCGCCTGCGCCAGCTCCCCCAACTCCTCGCACAGCCACGCCACCGTCGCGGGGATGCCCCGTTCCCGGTCTTGGGGGCCGTACAGGTCCTCCATGAGCTGTTGGAACGCCGCGATCTCCACTGCGGCTCTGTTTACTCGATAGCAGGACCGTGCACGGTGACCCGCAATCAGAGGCGATAGCCCCCGTCAACGCTGATCACTTGTCCGGTTATGCCGGCGCCCGCCTCCGAGGCCAACAACACCGCCATCGGAGCCAGTTCCTCAGGTTCCAGAATTCGGCGCTGGGCGCTGTCGGCATGGGCCTCGGCCTCGGCCTCGGCCGTGCTGACGCCCTTGGCCGCAGCCAGTCGCTCAAAATCCACCAGTGCTGTGTTGGTCCATCCCGGGCACAGGCAGTTCACCGTGATCCCGTGGGGCGCCGCCGACACGGCCAACTGCTTGGTCAGGCCCACCAGGCCGTGTTTGGCCGCGGTGTAGCCCACGCTGGCCGCGGCCCGCTTGGACGCACCCGAGCCGATGTTGATGATGCGGCCATAACCCTGCTCTCGCATTGGGGCAAGCGCTTCCTGGCTGGTCCAGAAGGCCGAGATGAGGTTCAACCGCAGTGTGGCCATGAACGGCTCGGCACTTCCCGAGAAGGGGTCGTGATTTCCCCCCGATGAACCCCCGACGTTGTTCACCAGCACATCGACGCGCCCGAACTCGGCCATTGCCGCCCGCACCGGCGAGCGGGCCTGGTCTTCATCGGCGGCATCGGCCACCACCGCCAGCCCCGATTGGCCCGTGTCCTCGATCTCGGCCACCACCGAATCAAGCTGCTGTCGGGTCCGGGACGACACCACCACCGTGGCCCCCTCCCGGGCCATCCCCACAGCAATGGCCCGTCCGATCCCCCGGCCCCCGCCGGTGACCACCGCCACCCGGCCTTCAAGCACTGGCACCGTCGCTCCCCTAGCCGTATGAAATCGTGCGGTGGGCCAGCTTCCAGCCGTTCTCGGTCCGCATCAAGCGGTCCCGATACGTCCCAAACAATGCAATCGACGGCTCAGTGGCGGTGTTCACCCAGAACTGCCAATAGGCATCAGATACAGCCTCGTCGCCGTTCACCGTTACCGCTTGGGTGGTGATCACGTGGCGGGTATTGCTCCCCGGCCCCACGGTGCCCGCGGCGCGCCGCTCGATGGCTCCGGCCAGGAGATTCTCTCGCCCCTGCAACTCTCCCCCTGGCATGTCCCACCGAGCATCGTCGGTGAACAAGTCCACGTATTCCTCCAAATCCCCCTCATCCGCCAGCATCGCCAACCGGGCAACAACATTTTTGATCGCAGCATCGTCACTCATGCTCTGAGAATACCGACAGGGAGTAACCTCACCACATGCACGACCTCGTCATCCGCGCCGGCACAGTCATCGACGGCACCGGCCAACCAGGATTCACCGCTGACATCGCCATCGACAACGAGACAATCACCGAGGTCGGCACCAACGTTTCCAAAGGACGCCGAGAACTCGACGCCGATGGCCTACTCGTCACCCCCGGCTTTGTCGACATCCATACCCACTACGACGGACAGGTCTCATGGGACCCCGAGATCACCCCATCGGTGTGGCACGGGGTGACCACGGTGGTTATGGGCAACTGCGGCGTGGGCTTCGCCCCGGTACGGCCCGGCTCAGAGGAATGGCTCATCGGCCTGATGGAGGGGGTAGAGGACATACCCGGCGCGGCTCTCGCCGAAGGCATCGAATGGGAGTGGGAGAGCTTCCCCGAGTACCTCGACGCCGTTGACCGCAAGCCCCGCGCCATCGACGTTGCCGCCCAGGTACCCCATGGCGCGCTCCGGGCCTACGTCATGGGAGAGCGGGGAGCCGACCACAACAACCACCCCACCGACGACGAAGTCGCCGAGATGGCCCGGTTGGCCGCCGAAGGCGTGGCCGCCGGCGCGGTGGGCTTCACCACCAGCCGCACCATCAATCACAAGACCAAGTCTGGCGAGCACACCCCGAGCCTTACCGCCGGTGCTCCCGAGCTGTGGGCCATCGCCGAGGCAGTGGGCCAAACCGGCAAGGGAGTATTCGAGATGGTGGGCGACTGGATGGACTTGGATGCCGAGTTCGATCTGGTAGCCGAGATGGCCCGGCGCAGCGGCCGACCGCTGTCCATGACCATTGCCGTCCCCGACACAAGGCCCGATCTGGGCCACCAGCTTCTCGACCGCATCACGCAGGCCAACGAGGCTGGCATCCCGCTGCGAGCGCAGGTGGCCAGCCGTCCGGTGGGCGTGCTCGTGGGCTTGCAGTCCACGTACCACGCGCTGCTGTCCTGCCCTGGCTACCACCAGTTCGCCGCCCTCGATCTGTCGGAGAGAGTGGCCCGCTTGCGCGAGCCCGACGTGAGGTCTCGTCTGGTGGCCGAATTGGCCGCCCAACCCCTCCACACCTTCAATCGTCTCGACAAGCTCTTCCCGTTGGGCGAAGCGCCCGACTACGAGCCCTCGCCCGACGTCAGCGTGGCCGCCGATGCAGCCCGACGCGGCGTGGATCCTCACGAGGCGCTCTACGACGCGCTGTTGGCCCGCGACGGCACCGAGCTGCTGTACGTCCCCGTGATGAACTACGCCGACGGCGACTTCGAGCTCACCAGGGAGATGCTGTCCCACCCACTCAGCGTCCCGGGTTTGGGCGACGCCGGCGCCCACGTCGGGTTCCTGTGCGACGGAAGCATGCCCAGCTTCCTGCTCTCCCACTGGGGGAAAGACCGGACGCGGGGCGACACGTTGCCAGTGGAGCAGCTCGTCAAGTGGCAGTGCGCCGACACGGCGGCATTGGTGGGGTTCAACGACCGGGGTACGCTGGCGGCTGGCCAAAAGGCCGATATCAACCTCATCGACTTCGAGCGGCTCAGCCTGCAAGCCCCTGAAATGGTCTTCGACCTGCCTGCGGGTGGGAGGCGGCTGGTTCAAAGGGCCAGCGGCTTTGTCTCCACTCTCGTTGCCGGCCAAGTTGTACAGACCGACGGCGAATTGACCGGCACTCGGCCTGGCCATCTGGTCCGGAGTTGAACACCCCTCAAAGCGCGTAAAACTCCCATTTTTCTTGGAAATGACTGCTTCCATCCGATAGTTGCACTTCCAACTATCGGACTTCCTTGATAGACTTCTCCAATGGTCGAGACCATGTCGGGAATTCCCCTCGACCCCACTTACGGCGACGGGTTGCAACCAGGCGAGTACCCCTACACCCGCGGGCTGTACCCCACCGGCTACCGCAGCAAATTGTGGACCATGCGGATGTTCGCCGGGTTCGGAACCGCCACCGACACCAACGCCCGCTTTCATGCTCTGCTTCGAGCCGGGGGAACCGGGCTGTCCACCGCCTTCGACATGCCCACTCTCATGGGCCGGGACTCCGACCACGAGTGGTCGGTGGGCGAGGTAGGCCGGGCCGGCGTGGCTGTGGACACCCTGGCCGACATGGAAGACCTCTTTGCCGGCATCAAGTTGGACAAGGTGACCACCTCGATGACCATCAACGGGCCGGCCGCCATTCTCATGGCCATGTACGTCGCGGTGGCCGAGCAGGGTGGTGTGCACCGGGCCGATCTCGGCGGCACCATTCAGAACGACATCCTGAAGGAATACCAAGCCCAAAAGGAGTACATCTTCCCGCCCCGCCCATCAGTGCGGTTGGTTACCGACTTGATCCGCTTCACCACTGCGGAGATGCCCCGCTGGCATCCAGTCTCCATTTCCGGGTATCACATCCGCGAGGCCGGGTCGACCGCGGCCCAAGAGCTGGCCTTCACTCTGGCCAACGGCTTCGCCTATGTCGAGGCCGCCATCGCCGCCGGGCTCAACGTGGACGACTTCGCCCCCCGCCTTTCGTTCTTCTTCAATGCCCACAGCGATTTCTTCGAGGAGATCGGCAAGTTCCGGGCCGCCCGCCGCATCTGGGCCACCTGGATGAAGGACCGCTACGGCGCCACCAATGCCAAGTCGCTCATGTGTCGTTTCCACACCCAGACCGCAGGTGTCTCCCTCACCGCCCAGCAGCCCGAAAACAACATCGCCCGGGTGGCCCTCCAGGCACTTTCCGCCGTGATGGGAGGCACCCAGAGCCTGCATACTGATTCCTTCGACGAAGCCTTGGCCCTGCCCACCGAGAAAGCTGCTCGCATCGCCCTTCGCACCCAGCAGATCGTGGCTCACGAGACTGGTACCGCCTCGGTGGTCGACCCGCTGGGGGGCTCGCACTTCGTGGAGTGGATGACCGACGAGATGGAGCGTCAAGCCAACGAGATATTCGACCACATCGACCAAATCGGTCGCGGCTCCATGCTGGAGGGGGTGTACGCCGGCATCGACGACGGCTACTTCGTCGGTGAGATCGCCGACGCCGCCTACCGTTTCGAACGCGAGGTGAACGCTGGTCGGCGCATCATCGTCGGAGTCAACGAATTCACCGAGAACGACGACGACGAAGCCAATCTGCTGTCCATTGGACACGCCACCGAAGAGATGCAGATCAAGCGTCTCGATCAGATTCGCGGCGATCGCAACGATGACGCAGTCCGAGCTTCTCTGGCCGCGCTGGTTGAAGCCGCCGGTCAGCCCGACATCAACCTCATGCCGTCCATCATCGACGCGGTGCAGACCTATGCCACCGAGGGCGAGATCGTCGCGGCACTGGAGTCGGTGTTCGGCACCTACGTCGAGACCGCGATGGTGTGACCCGATGAGCGAGACACCCGGCATTTCGCCGCTGTCTGCGGACGACCAAGAGCCGCTGCGGGTGGTGCTGGCCAAGCTGGGCTTCGACGGCCATGACCGCGGCCTGAAGGTGGTAGCCCGAACCCTGCGTGACGCGGGCATGGAAGTGATCTACCTGGGACTGCGCCAGACCACCGACAGCATTGTCGCGGCCTGTGAGCAGGAGGACGCCGACGTGATCGGGCTGTCGATGCACAACGCTGGCCACCTCACTTTGGCCCCCCGCATGGTGCAGGCCGTTGAGGAAGCTGGTTTGGGCGTGCCGGTGGTGATCGGCGGCATTGTGCCCGCCGAAGACGTGACCGTTCTGATCGAGGCCGGCGTGGCCGTCGTGCTTGGGCCCGGGGCATCAACCGAGGAAGTTGTGGCCGCGGTGCGCGCTGCCGTAGCCCGCCAGTCCCCAGCCCGGTGACCTCTCAGCCCGGTGAGTCCTCAGCCCGCGGATCCCTTCTTGGGCGTCAACCCGTGAGCGCCCCCTCGCTCGACGAGCTGTTCGAATCGGCCCGGACCGGAAACCGGCGGGCGTTGGGCAGACTGCTCACCCTGGTGGAACGCCAAGACGACAACGCCGTCATAGTGTCCGAACGGGCCCACCGTGATGCCGGACAGGCACGGGTGATCGGGGTGACCGGCGCCCCGGGCAGCGGCAAGTCCACCATTACCGGCCGACTGGCCGCCGTCTCCGGTGCAGCCCGGCCCGCCATATTGGCCATCGATCCCAGCTCTCCTCTGACCGGAGGGGCCATATTGGGCGACCGCATCCGCATGGACAACAACGTCAGCAGTAGTACTTTCATCCGGTCTATGGCCACACGGGGCCACGCCGGTGGGTTGGCGGTGGCAGTGCCCGACGCTGTCCGGGTGCTCGACGCCGCGGGCTGCGACCCGATCATCGTGGAGACCGTAGGCGTTGGCCAGGTGGAGGTGACCGTCGCCGCCGCCGCTGATACCACCGTGGTGGTGGTGACCCCCGGCTGGGGCGACGCGGTGCAGGCCAACAAGGCAGGGTTGTTGGAGGTGGCCGACATCTTCGTCGTGAACAAGGCCGACCGACCCGACGCCCGCGGTGCTCGCCGAGACTTGGAATTGATGCTCGATCTCGGACACCAGGGAGACTGGCGAGCCCCCATTGTCTTGACCACTGCCACCGAGGGGGAGGGCATCGACGACTTGTGGTCGGAGATCGAGCGCCACACCTCATATCTTCACCACTCCGGCGAACTGATCCGCCGCCGCTGCCGACGCCGTCGCAGCGAAGTGGCCGACAGGATCGAGCTCGGCTTGCGCGACCGGGCTCTCCGCATCATCGACCACCAGTCCGGTGAATCAGCAATGGTCCGCGTCGAGCGCCACGAGCTCTCCCCTGCCGCGGCTGCCGAGCAGCTGCTGGCGACTCTGATCCCCGACAACCCTCCAAAAGAGTGACATGAGCACCTACTCCGCCCCCTTGGAAGACATCGCCTTTGCTCTGCGCCAAATTGCCGGTTTGGACGACCTGGCCCAGCTGCCCGCATGGAGCGATGTCGGACTCGACCACACCGAAGACCTCCTGGCTGAGGCCGGGCGACTGGCCGCCGAAGTCATGGCCCCCCTCAATCGAACCGGCGATGAAGTAGGCAGCGTGCTCGACGCCAACGGCAACGTCATCACCCCTGAGGGATTTCGGCAGGCCTACCAGCAGTACATCCAGAGCGGCTGGACCGCGGTGTCGGCCCATCCCGAACACGGGGGGGCCGGATTTCCGCTGGTGGTCGACGTGGCCATCCAGGAGATGTTCACATCAGCCAACATGGCGTTCTCGCTTTGCCCGATGTTGAGCCAGAGCGCAATCGGCGCACTCAGCACCCACGGCAGTCCCGAGCAGAAGCACCGCTGGTTGCCCCCGCTCACCAGCGGCGCCTGGACCGGAACCATGCTTTTGACCGAGCCCCAAGCGGGCTCAGACGTCGGCGCACTCACAACTCGAGCCGAACCCCAAGGAGATGGGAGCTATCGCCTGTGGGGCCAAAAGATCTTCATCACGTGGGGCGAGCACGACATGGCCGACAACATCGTCCACGTTGTGCTGGCTCGCACTCCCGACGCACCGATGGGCACCCGGGGAATCTCCTTGTTCATCGTGCCCAAGTATTTGGTGGAAGCCGACGGCACGCCGACCCAGCGAAACGACATTCGGTGCATCGGGCTTGAGCACAAGGTGGGCATACATGCCAGTCCCACCTGTGTGATGGAGCTCGACGGAGCAGTCGGAGAGCTGGTGGGGGAAGAGGGCGAGGGCATGCGCCTGATGTTCACCATGATGAACAAGGCCCGCCTCTTGGTGGGGCTCGAAGGCCTGGCGGTAGCTGAGCGGGCCTACCAGCAAGCGGCGGCCTTCGCCGCCGACCGGCGCCAAGGTAGACGCGCCGACACCGAGCCCGGTGATCAGGCACCGATAATCCAACACCCCGACGTGCGCCGCATGCTTCTGGACATGCGAGCCCGTACGGAAGCCATGAGGGGGTTGCTGCTTCTCAACGCGGCCGCGGCCGATCGCGCCGCCAGCCATCCCGATCCGGACCACCGCCTACAGGCCCAGCAGCGGGCTGAACTGCTGACGCCGGTGTCGAAGGCCTGGTGTACCGACCAAGGCGTCGAGGTGGCCTCACTGGGCATCCAGGTACACGGCGGCATGGGATTCATCGAGGAAACCGGGGCCGCCCAGCATTGGCGGGACAGCCGCATCGCCCCCATCTATGAGGGCACCAACGGCATCCAGGCCATCGACCTGGTGGGACGCAAGCTTCCCATGGCCGATGGCGCTCCGCTGGCGTCGCTACTAGAAGACATGACCGGTTTGGACAAGAATTTGGACCAGGCGGTTGCCGCGGTGGCCGATGCCGCCCGTTGGCTGGGCGAGCACCCTGGCGACGACGCTTTGGCCGGAGCCACCCCGTTCCTCGAGATGCTCGGTCTCACCGTTGGCGGTTGGGTCATGGCTCAGACGTGGGACACGTCCCGACTACTCGAATCGGCCGAACCGGAGCGGGCTGACTTCTGGAGGGCAAAGCAGACATCCAGCCGCTTCTACCTCGATCAGATCCTCCCGACGGCCCCTGCCCTGCTCTCCGCAGTCACTTCTGGAGCAGCCGCCCTGGACTAGCCGCCTTGGGCAAGCCGCTCTACTAACCGCCCAAGCGCTCGCGGGCCGAGGCGCTGCGGTCCAACAAGTGAGCAGGCACCGTCGCCCCGTTTACCACCACGTCTCCGCCGGCGTCGTCTCCGGCCCCCGCCGGCAGTTCCTCAACGTCGCCGTTCGATCCAGCAGCCAACTCCCCCGCCTCGGCCGCCGCCTCAGCAGCAGCCTCAGCGGCGGCCCGCTTGACCAGGAAGTCCTCCCACTCAGCCTCTTTGACCAGCTTGTCCCGGTGGATCGAACCCCGCTCGGCCCCGCTGTCGAATCGCACCCAATAGCGCAACCAGCGCATACCGGTGTGCATCATCACCTCGCCGGAAGTCCCCTCGGCAACCCCGGCCAAGTCTTCGGCAAGGACAACTCGCTCCCGCCGCTCCAAGACGTCGGATCTACCGGCCATTCCCTCAGGGTATCTGTGACATGCAGACCCGGAGAAACCGCCGCAGAACCCTCGAATTCATTGACCACAACCACCACATCAGTCACACTGAACTCATCAAGGGGTGCTTGGATTAATGTTGCAATTTGGTTACGTTTATAGCCATCGCCCCCGCTTCCGCGGATTTCGATAGCTCCTCATGCGCAGATTCAATCGGATCCTCGTCCTTCTAACAGTCATAGCGCTGTTGGGATTCAGCGCACCCAGCGCAGCCCAGGACTCCTTCGTGGAAGAGCGGCAGCAGCAGATTGAAGAAAAGAAGCGAGAGATCGAAGAGCGTCGCCGAGAGCAGCTCACACTTCAGCGCGCCTCACTGTTTGCCATCAAAGAACTCGATGTAACCAATACCCAGATTGAAGAGGTTGATCTGCATCTCAAGCAGGTCAATTCGTGGATCGCCGCGGCCGAAGCCCGCTTGGGAGCGGTGGAGCTCTCCCGCACCACAGCCCAAGAGCGGGTCGTCGACGCTCAAGAGCGAGCCGCCAACGTGGGGCTTGAGATCACCGCAATACGGGAGCAACTACAAGACCAAGTGGTCCAGATCTATCTCGACTTCGTCTACGAGCCCAATTTCCTCCTCGAAGACGGCGACCCCAACCGAAACGCCCGTCGCCAGTTCTACGTAGAGGAGCTGGGCGCTGACGCCCAAGTGCTCATTGACCGGCTGCGTCGGGCATTCGACGACCAGGAAGCTTCCGTGCGGCAAGCCGAGCAGGCCCAAGCCGACATCGAGCAGGCCCAAGCCGACATCGAAGAGGCATTGACCGAGCTGGCCGAGCTCAAGGAGGCCCAAGAACTGCTCCAAGAGGAGTGGAACCGAAAGCGGGAACTCCTCCAAGCGAGAATCACGCTCGAAGCCCAAGAACAAGCCGACATCGAGGGCGAGATATCTGGACTCGAGCAGAACATCGAAGAAATCGAAGACGAGATCGAGCGGGAGCGGGAGCGAATCCGCCTGGAAGAAGAACGGCAGAGGCGCGAGGCAGAGCTGGCCCGCTTGGCCGAGTTGGAGCGTCAACGCCGGGAGGACTTGGCCCGCTTGGAAGAACAGGAACGGGCGGGCCAATTCGACAACATCGAAATCCCCGCTCCCCCGACGTTCTTAAGGCCGGTTACCGGAGAGGTGGTATCCGGGTTCGGCAATCGGGTCCATCCCATCTTCGGCACCGTTCGCTTCCACGCCGGACTCGACTTCGCCAACAACATGGGCGATCCCATCCTTGCTGCTGCCTCTGGCACCGTCACCCAAACGAGATGGAGAGAGGGTTACGGGAACACCATCGTCATCGACCACGGGGGTGGGTGGACAACCCTGTATGCCCATCTCTCGGGTTACAACGTGTCCACCGGACAAGAAGTGGGTATCGGACAACAGATCGGCCTTATCGGGAGCACCGGGTGGTCCACCGGCCCCCATCTCCACTTCGAGGTCCGCTACCGAGGGTCGCCCCGAGATCCCGCCAAGTACCTCAGCGTCTGATCGCATCGGGACCAGTGCGTTTTGCGGCCGGGGCGCCGACGAGCATTGATGATCGCCCCCGGCAAGCATCAGCTCGGTTGTCTTTGACCCGGCCTCACGGCAAGACTGAGCCAATGGAGGCCTTGGTCTTTGAGCGCAAGCCCGCTCGCTATGTGGCCGCCGCGGTGGCTTCACGGGTGGTCCCCGGTGCGGGTGGCGGGGTAGGTCCACTCCGCTTGCGCGACATCGAACCGCCTGAACTGCCTGGACCGGAATGGCGCACCATTCGACCTCGGCTGACCGGCATCTGCGGATCCGACCTGGCCACCGTGGAGGGCCGGTCGTCCCGCTATTTCGAACCGCTGGTGTCGTTCCCGTTCGTCCCCGGTCACGAAGTGGTGGGCATCGATGAGGATGGGCGTCGATTGGCACTCGAACCGGTTCTGGGTCCAGAGGCCCGAGGCGAACCGCCCCCCTTCCCCGGCGCTGCCCCCGGCGACGGAGACGACTACGGCTATCTCCTCGGAGGCACCATCAAAGATGGGATCCAGATTGGCTTTTGCTCCAGCACGGGTGGCGGATGGGGAGAGATGCTGGTCGCGCACCAGAGCCAACTCCATTCAGTGCCAGATCACTTCAGCGACGAGGCTGCCGTCATGCTGGAGCCCGCGGCCGGTGGAGTCCACGCCGCCGTGAAGGCCCAAGTGGAGTCCGGGGCCTCGGTGGCCGTACTGGGAGCAGGCACCATGGGATTGTGCTCCCTGGCCGCATTGCGGTCGCTCACCTCCGCCGGAACCATCATCGTTACCGCCAAATACCCCCATCAGCGGGACCTGGCCGACGCTCTGGGCGCCGACATCATTGTCAACCCCGATGAAGTTCGACGCGCCGTGCGGAGGTTTAGCGGCTGTCGGATGTTGGGCAACTACCTATCGGGCGGGGTGGACATAACCATCGACGCGGTAGGCAGTCCAGCATCGGTAGCCGATGCGATCGCCATCACCAGGCCTAGGGGCCGAGTGGTGTTGTTGGGCATGCCTGAATCGGCTCGAATCGACCTGACCGGACTATGGCATCGTGAGACCGAACTGGTCGGCGCCTACACCTATGGAACCGAGTACCTTCCGGATGGACAAACTGCCACCAGCTTCGCGATGGCATTCGATTTGGTGGCTTCAGCCAACCTGGAGCGCTTGGTCTCGGCCCGCTATCCCTTGGACCGCTTTCGGGAGGCCGTCGCCCACGCTGCTGAGGCTGGCGCTCGAGGCGCGATCAAGGTTGTGTTCGAACAGAACGCCTGATCACTATGAGCCCAGCGGGGCCAGTCCGAAGTCGGCACCGATAGCGCTGATCTCCTCCACCAGGGCAACCGGCAAGGGAATGCCTCCGGCCAGCCGCTCGGCCCGGTTCTCGTGCTCGATTTCGCCGGGCACATAGATCCGGTCCACCCCATCGGCCCGCTCGGTGTTGTGAACGTCTCGAATGAGCTGGTCCATCTGCTCTCGAAACCGATCCAATCCGCAGAATCGCTCCAGATCCAAGGTCAGAAACATCCAGCCCTTGGCCAGCCGGCGATTTCCCACCAATTCGCACTCCGTCTGCTCGGTGTGACCGAAGCTGCTGCCGGCAACGATCCCGGAGAGCACTTCCACCATCAGCGCGATGCCAAACCCCTTGTAGCCCCCGAACCAGCACAGATTCTGGGCTGAAGCTGTCGCCGTGTCCGTGGTTGGCCGGCCCAGATCATCGTTAGCCCATCCCTCGGGGATGGTTGGATCACCGCGCTTTTTGGCCAGCAATATCTTGTTCCCAGCCACCGCGGTGGTGGCGATGTCGTACACCACCGGCAGTTCTTCCCCGGCGGGAACCGCCCAGGAGAATGGATTGGTCGAGAAGATGCCCGATCGGCCGCCGTAGGGAGGCACAATGGCCGGGCCGTTTTGCACTGCCATGGCGAAGCAGCCGGCTTCAGCCGCAGGGAGGGTGTAGTAGGCCAAGGCACCCAGGTGGGTTCCCTCTCGTACGGTGACTGCTGCCACCCCGTGGGCTTTGGCCCGCTCCACGGCCAGTTCCATGGCCGCCACCCCGGACACCTGCCCAAATCCGACGCCACCGTCCATCATCACTGTGGCACCGTCGTCTCGAATCACAGACACTTCTGTGACTGGCCGAAGATGGCCAGACTTCAGCCGGGCCACGTACAGCTCGATCAAGTGGGCGCCATGGGAGTCCACACCCCGCAGGTCAGCCTCCACCAGGTTGTCGACCACGACTTCAGCTTGATCGGGGGGCACCCCCAATCCCTCAAGAATGACTATCTCGTAGCGCCGTAGGACGTCATGATCCACTAGGACCACATTGGCATCGCTCACTGTGAAGCAGCTTCGTCAGGCTTGGGCGGGCGATAGAACACAGCGAGCTGTGTCAACCCCGCCAGCACACCGCCGCCGGCGCCAATCGCCAGACCAACGTAGCCATCCCAGTCGTCGTCGATTCCCAACGCGCTGTCCACCGACCACTCCATGGGCCCCAAGGTGGCCACCGAAGCCGCGACCACCGCCAGTACGAAGGTGTACTCCCAGCCTTCCCGCACGATCATGAAGCCGTTGTGGCGGTGAACCGTCCACGCCGCCACCACCATGACCCCGACCATCCCCGCGGCCGCCAAGGGAGTGAGAAATCCCAGGGCCAACAGCAAGCCCGCGCCGATTTCCGTGAGCGCTGCCATCCAGGCATGCAACTTGCCCGGCTTCATCCCCATGCTGTCGAACCAACCGGCGGTGCCGGGGATGCGGCCGCCTTGAAAGATCTTGCCGTACCCGTGAGCGGCAAACGTAAGCCCGATGCCTACCCGCAGGATCAGCATTGCCAGATTCATCTCGTCCATAGGCCCACAGTACTGGCCCATCTAGGCTGGGCACGTGCCCCTCTGGCTCAGTGTTCTCATCGCCATTCTCGCGGGGATGGTCCTGATCCGGGTCGGCATCGGCGTGCTCTTGATGATTCGCCAGCCCCTCCCGCCGCCTCCTCCGCCGGGTGAGTTGCGCAAAGTGAAAATCACCTATCGGTGCTCAATCTGCTACACCGAAGTCCGCATGACCGTCGCCCCCGAGGAAGACCCGGCGCCTCCCCGTCACTGCGGCGATGACATGGATTTTGTGGCCCCAATCGACGATTAGGGTTGGTTTTCCACAGGTTGTGAACAAATCTGGGTACAAACTACAAAGCCGTAACTAGCCCGTCACCTGGTCGCAACCAAGAATCAATGCCATTGAGTGGCCACCAGCATCCCAGCCAGCAGCAAACCAAGACCCCCTAGCAGGTACCAGTTGTTGGTGTCTCCGGGCAGCAGCGCCACGTAGTTCAGCACAATCACGATGGCGCCCAACACCAACAGGGCGATCATCAACACCGGCACCCAGGTGGGGCTGACCCTCTCGACCGAGACCGGTACGCGGGGAACGGCTTCGTTCTCGGGCCGGGTGCCTCTTGGGGTTACCCGTCCGCCTTGCACTCTTCGCTTCGTTGGCTTGGCCATGGGCCAAGGATAGACCTGGAGTTATCTGGTTCTAGCCTTGAGCAGTCCCCAGATAACGTTGAACCCGGTGAGCCCCAGAATTCTGGTGATCGACAACTACGACTCGTTCGTCTACAACCTCGTCCAGTATCTAGGGGAGCTAGGTGCCCAACCCATCGTTCAACGCCACGACGCCCTGTCCCTGGAGCAGGCTCGCGACCTCGAACCCGATGGTGTTCTCATCAGTCCTGGACCGGGCCGTCCATCTGATGCCGGGCTGAGCAACTCCCTCATCCAAGAGTTCTGCGGTATCCGGCCCGTCCTCGGTGTGTGCCTGGGATTGCAGTGCCTCGGAGAAGTCTTCGGCGGACAGGTGGTTCGAGCCCCTCAGGTCATGCACGGCAAGACATCGATCATCCACCACACCGGAGACGGAGTCTTCGCCGGCCTCCCCAATCCGATCGAGGCAACCCGTTACCACTCCCTCATCGTGGAGCGTTCTTCAGTGCCCGATGTCTTGTCTATCACTGCGGAAACCGATGACGGCCTCGTGATGGGGTTGCGACACCGTGAGCACCCGGTAGAAGGCGTTCAGTTCCACCCCGAGTCGATTCTCACCTCATCCGGCCACGACATGCTGTCCAATTTCCTGGCCCAGACTGGTTGATAGCTGCCGGTCGATTGCTGCCGGCCTAGTTCCAGGAGACATCGCATCCGTTGTCTACCCCCGGAGTATCGCCATCCAGACCCTCGGCCCAATTGTCAGCGTTCGCCGCTGATGCGGGCATTGGATACGGAAGTTCTATATTCCACGCCACCGCAAATCCGGGAATATCAGAGTAAGTCGCAACAAGACCCCTGCACTCGGTTTCGAATTGGCTGGAAAGGGTGTTCCATCTCGCGATGCTGCCCAAGGCATTGGGCAGGCGCCCAGCAGCCACGGCTCTCGCAGTGATATCGGAGGCGGCGTTCCACGCTGCCGCCCGACGGGGATCAAGTTCTTCGACCGGAATCGCAGGGCGACCAGGGGGTCCCGGACCCGACGGTCCCGGACCCGACGGTCCCGGACCCGACGGTCCCGGACCCGACGGTCCCGGCGGCGGAATTACCGAAGTCGGCAATCCCAAACAGGCGATTACCTCCGTCCCCGCAGGATGTTCCTCTTGAGCAGGAGGCACCTGTCCCATGATTCGCCCAGCCAGTTCTTCGGTGTCATTGGGGAAGTCGCAGTCTGGAACCGGCTCGACCAAGACCAGCTCCAGCTCAGCCAACCGCTGTACAGCCGCTTCCGGGGTCAGTCCGATCAGGCTGGGCACGATCACGCTCTCCGGGCCCAAAGAAACCAGGATCTTGATCGGGGTGCCGGGCAGCAGCAACACGGGTGGTGCCGGATCAGTGCTGATGACAAGGCCCGCCTCTACATCGATAGAAGACTCCTCCAAGACTTCATCGCTCACTTCAAGACCGGCTTGTGTCAACACCTGGGCGGCCCGCAATGGAGTCATCCCCATCACATCGGGCACCTCAACGGCCTGAATCCCCTCTGCCACGAAGAGCACCACGGTACTGCCCGGTGCGACTTGACCTCCGGCTGGTGGATCCTGGCGCAGCACTTGCCCAGCCGGCGCAGTGGAACCCTCAACCTCCCGCAGTTCAGCGGCGAATCCCCGGTCTTGCAAGAAACGGGCAGCATCATTCGCGTTTTGGCCCACAACCCCGGGCACTGCCACCGGAACGGCCCCCGAACTTACTGTGACCTCGATTTCCGCCCCCTGCTCCACTTCATCCAGCGCCGCAGGGGATTGGGAGATCACCTCGTTGGCATCCACCGATTCGCTGGCTACGAACGCCTGGCTGACCACGAAACCGGCAGCCCGCAATTCACGAATCGCCGCCTGACTCGACAAGCCCACCACATCGGGTACGGCAACAAGCGGAGCGGGAGTCACGGTTACCGCGGGCGGTGCCGACTCATTGCCGTTGTCCAGGACGTTCGAAAGCACAAAAAACACCAGCACGGCCACGGCGATGAAAATCACCGCAGCCGCGGTGTAAAGGCCAGCTCGAGATGAGGGCTCCAAGACGGTCACCGCAGGAGGTGGAACTGCCGGAGGCTGGGGCGGCACCTCTGAGGGCGGTGGAGGCGGGGGTTGCTGGGTGCTTGTCGGTTTCTCCGGTTCTTGGGGTGGCGGAGGTGGAGCTTCCTTCTGGGCTTCAGCGGGTTGGTGGCGAGGAGACAGTTGGTGCCGACCTTCTCGATAGCGCCGCAGATCCCGTTGAAGATCCTTGGCCGTTGGATACCGCTGCGCCGGCTTCTTGGCCAGCAGCTTCATGGTGATCGCCTCAAGTGACTCCGGCAGCACAACTCCCAGCGACGACGGGGAGGGCACCGCTTGCTGGACATGCTTGTAGGCAACCGCCACCGAATTGTCGCCCGCAAAGGGAGGACGACCGCAGAGCATTTCGTAGAGCACGACTCCGAGCGAGTACAGATCACTGCGATGATCCAGGGTCTCCCCCTGGGCCTGTTCCGGTGAGAAATAGGTGGCTGTTCCCATCACAGAGCCGGTTTGGGTGAGGTTCGCCTCCGCTCCCCCGAACGCGGCAATGGCAATCCCGAAGTCAGTCACCTTCACTTTTCCATCAGGCGACAGCAGTACATTGCCCGGCTTTACGTCGCGGTGGATTACCCCGTTCTCGTGGGCGCAGCCCAGCGCGGCGGCCACGTACATGGCGATTTCTGCGGCCTGCTCAGGAGAGAGTCGAGCGCCGCCTCGAAGCAGCTCAGCCAAGCTCTTGCCCTCGATGTACTCCATGACGATGTAGTACGTGCCTTCTGCCGAACCCCAGTCGTATACCGCCACAATGTTGGAATGGTTCAGATTGGCCGCTGCGGTGGCTTCCCGCCGGAATCGCTCGACAAAGCTGGGATCGGTGGCGAATTCCGGAAACAGGCGCTTGATGGCTACCGGGCGTGACAAAAGGGTGTCCTCGCCGAGAAAAACATCAGTCATGCCGCCACGAGCGATCTGATTTCGCAATCGGTAACGACCGCCCAAAAGCTCCGGACCGTTGTCTGTCATGGCGAAAACAGCGTACTTCTTGATTTGCTCGATTTATGGCAGGGCTACGTCGATCACGTCCACGACAACCACCGTTACGTTGTCGCTTCCGCCATGCTGCAAAGCCAGGCTCACCAGCGCATCAGCCGCTTCTTTCGGAGACTCAAACTGGAGCAGGATCGCGTGAATATCCCGGTCGTGTACCTCGTTGGTCAAGCCATCGGAGCACAGCAGATAGCGATGACCCGTCACTGGGGCCAGAGTCCAATCGTCAACCACCACCTTTGACTCAATGCCCAGCGCCCGGCTGAGATGATGCCGGTACTCATGGACTTCTGCCTCTTGCGGAGTGATCATCCCTGCTTTGACCATCTCCTGCACCACGGTGTGGTCCTCGGTCAGCTGGTGAAGCCCGCTCTCGTCGCAACGGTAGGCCCGTGAATCCCCGACGTTCACCACGGCCAACGCCTCGCGGTGGTCTTGTTCAACCACGGCCAGCGCACACAGAGTTGTCCCCATCCCCGACAACTCGCTGGTCGACATCGACTCGGCCAAGATCTCCTCGTTGGCTCGCTCCACTGCATCCACCAGCTCACTCACCGTTGGCACCGGTGAATGACTTGGCCGACGGCCGAATCGATGGCGGCGGCGGTCTCCGGTCCGAGCATGAAGCGCAGCCTTGATTTCGGCTGCCAACGTCGCCACCGCCAAGGAAGACGCCTCCGCTCCCCCTCGATGGCCCCCCAACCCGTCGGCAACCGCGAAGAGTTCCCCTTCAACCAGCATCGAGTCTTCGTTTTTCTCTCGACGTCGGCCTCTATCGGTGGCTTGCCCCGCTTCTAGCCGGATCATCAGAGTTCCATGACCGTGGTGCCCCCCACTTTGCGGTGGACTATAACCACCGCCCGTGACGATTGGCAGTCGGCCCATTCTCAGTTATCGATCTGATCCCCCGTCTTGTACGCTGACCACCCCGACGATCAGCGCGAGTGGCGGAATTGGCAGACGCGCAGGATTCAGGTTCCTGTGTCCGCAAGGACGTGGGGGTTCAAGTCCCCCCTCGCGCACGTCTTGGGCTCAGCCCACCGTTCCGTCGGGGGTAGGGGTGGGCACTTCGGTGACCGGAATAACCGGTGGTGGACCCCAGGCAATTGCCGCTTTGGAGAACCCGGCGGCCATGGCCACCGTCAGAGCCAGTTCAGCCAGTTCGGCCAGGGTGAACTCCTCGCCCAGCGCCGCTTGGTCCGCCGCGCTTAGCCCTGACGGGTCGGAGATCACCGCATCAGCCATTCTCAAGGCCAGCTTCAACCGGTCAGGCAGGTCGCTATCGGCGTAGCCATCTTCGATCTGGTCCACCAGATCCTCGGTGAGTCCCTGCTGCTTCGCACCTGCGAAGCGGAGGTTCTTTCAAATGTTGCAGTCGTTGACCCGGGCGTTGCGAAGCCGGCCCACCTCCTTGGTGGCCTGATCCAACTGCCCCTCGCTCCACAGCGTGCCGTAGAAGCGGTTGAATACCGCGAACAGCTCGGGCTGGTGGTCAAACGCAGACATGCCCCCCTCGGGAATCGTGATCCTGCTCATGGCATCATTCCTTTCAGTGCGGCCTGGCTGCGGGCCAGGGCTTCGTAGGTGGCAATGGCCGTGGTGAGCGCAGCCAGCTCAGGTGGCGAGAGATGAGCGTTCAACTCAGCGCACAGCTCGTCGGTAACTCCGTGGGCGTCCAATACGTACTGCTCGGTGAACGCCAGTACAGTCTTTTCCCGCTCGTCGCTCGGAGCCCGGGCCGAGCCCGATGCTTCCCCGTTGATCATCTGTTCGATGCGGGCCCTACACAGCTCCAACAGAGCGGGGTCCAAGCCCACTGTGTGGAGGGCCTGTACCAACTCTTCCAGCGGCTCGGCCACATGGGAGTCCAGAGCCGCCAGATGATTGCCGATAGAAGTTGAGCTCATTTCCATCACCCGCCGAACATAGCCAGCCACTGCTCAGCCGAGCGAGGCATGAACACGTAGTTGGTCTGGCGGGTCTCGCCCATCGACGCCGACGGCTGGGGGGAGTACAGATGCCCGGGGTACAGCGTGGCGCTGTCGGGAACCCGGGCCAAGCGCTGCGTGAGGCTCTCGTACATCGCCGCCGGATCGCTCCCCGGCAGATCGGTCCTCCCGCACCCCTCCAAGAACAGCGTGTCGCCGGCCACCAAACGCCCGTTGGTCAAAAAGCACTGGCTCCCGGGAGTGTGGCCCGGGGTGTGGATCATCTCGATGTCCACCTGCCCCACCGACAGCACATCACCGCTCTTGTGCAAACACAGATCGTCTTCCTCAATACCTGTAGTCATGGTGACATAGCGGGCCTCATCAGCTTGGACGTGTACCGGAACCGACACCAGCTCCAGCAGTTCGGCCACCCCCGTGATGGAGAACTGCATCATCGACCCGCCCACATGATCAGGGTGGTAATGGGTAGCCAATACCCCGGTGAGCCGCATCCCGTCGGCCTCAACCAGATCCACAATCCCCTGTGGGTCATAAGCCGGGTCCACCACCACTGCTTCCCCCGTCTCCCGATCCCCAATCAGATAGACGAAATTCACCATCTGCCGGGCCATCATGTCCCCAACCGCCAAGTCCCGCCCCGACAACAACTGCCTGAAGTACAGCCGCTCGTTTTCCACCCCATCGATACTAGGCAACGGGCTCGTCGTCTCCCTGTCGCCGCCAAGCCTCCTCCGCCAACGAAACAACCTCACGAGCCGGCAACCCCAACAACTTCGAGGCCCGCACCGCCTCATCGTGCTCAACTTTGATCCGGCCCGCGCTCACCTTCACCCGAACGCGCCGACCATCCACGTCTACCTCATGCTCCAACCGGGCCCGAGGCCACCGCTCGATCAACTGCCCCCGCACCCCCAGAGACCCCGTCTCCTCGGCCAGCGTGGCCGCCACCTGATCGCCCACCGCAGGATCGGCCAATGCACTCACCGTGTACGCCGGCCGCCCCTTCTTCATGACGATCGGCGTGATCCAGGCATCGTGCGCCCCTGCATCCAACAGCGATGCCACCGTGTGCGCCAGGGTCTCCCCCGTCGCGTCATCCACGTTGGTCTCAAACAACATCACCGGCTGGCCCGCGGGGCGAGATGCCGCCATCGTCCCCACCACCACTTGAGTCAGATTGGGACGATCCTCCAGTTGGTTGTCGCCCGAGCCAAATCCGCTTGCTGAGATCGTCATCGGCGGCATGGGCCCCCAGCCTTCCGCCAGCGCCGAGAGAATCGCCGCACCGGTGGGAGTGGTCAGCTCCAGACCCACGTCCAAGCCGAACGTCGGGCACCCCACCAGCAGTTCCACCACAGCGGGCGGCGGATTGGGCAGCCGCCCGTGGGCACTGCGGATCATTCCCCGCCCGCACGCCACCGCACTGGAGTAAACCTGGTCGATCCCCAGTACTTCCAGCGCAGCGCACGTACCCACCACGTCGATGATGGCGTCCAGCCCGCCCACTTCGTGGAAATGGACCTGCTCTGGCGGCCGGCGGTGCAGCTTGCCCTCGGCCTGGGCCAGAGCATCGAAGACCGCCAGTGCCCGGTCGGCCACACGGTCGGGTAGCCGAGCCTCTCCGACGAGGGCATTGATGTGACTGGCGGTACGCACCACCGATGTCTCCTGAGTGATCACCCGCACGTCGGTAGCCGCGATGCCCCCTCGCTGGGTGGGATGGGCTTGCAGATCCCAACCGCCCAAGGGCAGCAGTTCGCATATGTCCCGCACTTCGGCCACATCTGCCCCGGCGTCGATCAGCGCCCCCAGCGCCATATCGCCCGCAATCCCGCTGAAGCAGTGGAACCAGGCAACACCAGCCGGCTCAGCCATCGGTCGCTCCGCTCAGCCATCGGTCGCTCCGCTCAGCCATCGGTCAACCCTGCCCGCGACACTGCTCGATCCCTCGTTTTGAACAGCCGCAGCACCGCGCAAGCCGCGCCGAATCCATTGTCCACTCCGACCACGGTCACACCCGCGGCGCAAGACGACATCATGGCCAGCAACGGGGTGACCCCCTCTAGCGAAGAGCCGTACCCCGCGCTAGTGGGCACGGCCACCACCGGGGCCGCCGTAAGCCCACCCACGACTGAGGCCAAGGCCCCCTCCATCCCGGCCACCACCACCACGGCGTCGGCTTCCGCCAGCGAGTCGACTTCGTTCAGAATCCGATGAAGTCCGGCCACCCCCACATCGTTCAGACGCTGCGGCGCCAGCCCATGGGCGGCCAGTACCACTCCGCACTCGTCGGCCACCCGGAGATCGGCAGTACCGGCCGCGGCCAGCACTACCCGCTCGGGCCGCGGGGGTGCCGGCCGCCAGACCAAGGTGGCCTCGTAGCGCTCCCCGCCAGGGTTGAGGCCCAGCGAGGCCGCGGCCTGCTCGGCTGAGGCCCGAGTCAACAGCACCGGACTTCCAGGCTGATCGAGCAGCTCCTTGACAATGGCCGCGCATTGGTCAGGTGTCTTGCCCGGTCCGTAGACAACCTCGGCCAGCCCCTGGCGGAGGTTGCGATGGTGATCCACCCGGGCAAACCCCAAATCGGCAAACGGCAGCCGCCGCAGCTGCCGCACTGCGTCATCAGCCGACAGCGCGCCGCTGCGCACGTCGTCCATCATTTGCCGAAGAAAAGCCTCATCCACCTCGACATCCCGCCTTTTCCAGTAGTCCTTGCCGTTTTCTCACCGCGACCGCGTTTCTCAGTACCACTATCCTGCCCCTTTGTGAGCGCCTCTGCCCGATCCACAAGCCACGTGGCCTATCTGGGACCTCCGGGCACTTTCACCGAGGAGGCGCTCCTCACCCAACCCGACCTGGCTGAAGCCGATCATCTGCTCTGCCGATCGATCCCCGAGGTGCTCGAAGCCGCCGCGGACGGCCGCGCAAACTTGGGGTTCACCGCCATCGAGAACTCCATAGAGGGCACGGTAAACGTCGCCCTCGACGCTTTGATCTTCGAACACGACCTTCTCATCCAGCGAGAGGTGATAATCGACGTTCGACTCCACCTTCTCGGGCTTCCCGGCGCGTCGTTGGAGACAATCCAAAAGGTCATCAGCTTCCCGGTGGCCACTGCCCAGTGCCGGCGCTATCTGACCAACAATCTGCCCCATGCCGAGGAGGCGGCGGCCAACTCCACTGCGGCCGCGGCGCGGGACCTCGCCGTTTCCCAAGATGCGGCAGTTGCCGCCATCGGCACCGCCCTGTCTCAGCAGCTCTACGGCCTGGAGCTGATCGCCACCGATATCGAAGACCACCCTGAGAACCAAACCCGATTCGTGGCGGTCTCCAGTTCGGGCGTGCCTTCCCCCACCGGGCACGACAAGACCTCGATCGTGGTCTTCCAGCGTGCCGACCGATCGGGCTCTCTGATGGGCATTCTCGCCGAGTTCGCGGCCCGTTCCATCAACCTCACCAAACTGGAATCCCGGCCCACCAAGAAGGCGTTGGGCGACTACTGCTTCCTTATCGACCTTGAGGGCCACATCGCCGACCAACTGGTGGCCGACTGCCTCACCAGCATCCTGGCCAAGCACGGCGAGGTGAAGTTCCTCGGCTCTTATCCCACCACAACTCGGGGCCACGAGGAGAAGAACAGCAATGCCACCTCCGCGTGGAGCGAGGCCCAGAGTTGGATGGACTCCCTCCGCAGCCAAGTGGACGAAGCTTGACTTGACACGTTCTAATATCTTCCATTAGAACTGTCTCGGCATTGCCCTCACCCAACGGACGCGGAGGAGACCATGGAGTTCGGAATTTTCGTAAACGGCTACATCCCTGGGCCAGCAGCCCACGACACCGAAGCCGAGCACACTGCCTTGATGCGGGAGGCCCATTACGTCATCACCGCTGACAAGTACAACTGGAAGTACGCCTGGTTTGGCGAGCACCACTGCCTCACTGAGTACAGCCACATGTCTGCGCCAGCCCCAGTCATGGGCTACGTGGCCGCCAAAACCGATCGCATCCATCTCTCCACCGGCATCACCAGCCTGCCCACAGCCAAGGAGCACCCGGTCCGCATTGCCGAGCGGGCCGCAATGCTCGACCACATCACCGAAAACCGCTTTGAGTTTGGCACCGGGCGAGGTGCGGGCAGCCATGAGGTGGCCACCTTCGGCGGGCTGACCCCGCCCGAAACCAAGTCGATGTGGGATGAGGTAATCCGCGAGATCCCCCGCATGTGGGAGCAGCGCGACTACTGCTTCGAGGGCGAGCACTTCTCGGTGCCCAAGCCCCACAACGTGCTGCCCAAGCCCCACGGCCACGGCCATCCCCCCATCTGGGTTGCGTGCGGCAACCCGCCCACCTTCGCCAAGGCCGGGTCGCTGGGCATCGGCGCCATCGCCTTTAACTTCGAGCCCATCTTCAACCTCAAGGGCCGCATCGACGCCTACAAAGAAGCCATCCAAAGCCCGGTGGAGCAGATCGGCCAGTTCAAGAACGACAACGTGATGATGACCAACGCCGTCATCTGCCTGGAAGACCGGGAACGGGCCCGGGAGATCGCCAAAGCCAAGGGGCGGGGCTACCTGGTCACGATGGTGAACCTCTACCACGACACCATGCCCAAGTCTCCCGACGCCATCACCTGGCCTTCTGCGCCCAACCAGATCGAGTGGACCGACGAGATGCTCGACGGGGCCATTGCCGGCGGCTACATGCTGTGCGGCAATGCCGAAGAGGTCTGCGAACAGGTGGCCCGCTATCAGACGGTCGGCTGCGATCAGGTGGTGTTCGGCCTGCCCGGCGAGGGCATGGAGCATGACGAAATCGACGAGATGCTCGAAGTGTTCGGCACCAAGGTCATCCCCGAGTACGACCCCGACCCGATCCACTCCACCGACCGCTATCGGGCGACCGCCCAGCGTCGGTATCCCGACTTCGAATTCCCGCTGCCCGACGGCATCGACGTGGAACTCATCCCCAACACCGCCATATTGCCCCTGGGCCACGGCAAATAGCCCAAACGACTCGAGGAACAGCGGCTGTGCCCCGCGACGCCACCGAAACCCGAGCCCGACTCATCGCCGAAGCCGAGCGCCTGTTCGCCGAGCAAGGCATCTGGAAGGTGCGGGTTCAAGACATCGTGGCCGCCGCCGGGCAAAAGAACAGCTCGGCGCTCTCCTATCACTTCGGGTCCCGTAGCGGGGTGCTCGACGCCATCTTGCGAGAGCACGGTGAGCCCATCGACCAAGACCGGGGTGAGGTGTGGGCTTCATTGGATGACGACCACACTCCCGCGCTCATTGAGGCGCTGGTTCAGCCCCTCACCCACCGGTTGGCCACCGACAGCGGTCGGTGCTACCTGCGGATCGTGGCCCAGCTCAGCGCAGACTTCAGTCGCTGGGATTTCGATCCCATCCACGTGCCGGCAAACCTCAATGCCATCTTGAGGCTGTTGCGAGACCGCTCATCGGCCACCGACAAAGCCCAGCGAGACGAGCGGGTTCTGGGCATGATCCAGCTGATGACCGCCTCGTTGGCCGAGCGGGCCCGCCGCATCGAAGCAGGCGATCCCTTGGCCACTCAAGACCACGTGTATGCCGCCAATCTGGTGGACATGTTGACCGGGATCATTGAGGCACCCTCTCGGAATACGGCCATGACGGCACCTCAACGCGCGGGCCGGTAATTTGCCACTGTGACAGACAATCAGATTCCTCGACCGGTCACTGGACTGTGGTTTGAGGACTTGACCCCCGGACTGGTTGTCCACCACGCCATCCGCCGCACGATTACCGAGGCCGACAACGTGGCCTTTACCACCATGACCATGAACCCGGCGCCCATCCATCTTGACGCCGACTACGCCTCCAACACCGAGTTCGGCCAACCGCTGGTGAACTCCCTGCTCACTCTGGGGTTGACGGTAGGGATCAGCGTCCACGAAACGACCATGGGCACCACCGTGGCCAATCTGGGCTTCCAGGAGGTGGACTTCGGGGCCCCGGTGTTCGCCGGAGACACCCTCCGGGTGGAGACTGAGGTGCTAGACGCCCGCCAATCCGAGTCCCGCCCCGCGCAGGGCGTGGTGACCCTTGAGCACCGGGCCTACTGCACGAGCTCAGAGGTTCTTGTTTGCCGGGCTGTTCGCTCTGCTCTGATGCATCGCCGACCGCCGCAATAAGCCATGCTTTGGGCATGAATCGATTCGAGGACAAAATAGTCATCGTCACTGGCGCGGCTTCCGGCATTGGACGGTCCACCGCCGACCGTCTGCGCTCAGAGGGTGGCACCGTGGTGGGTATCGACCGGGATCCGGTTGACGACGTCGACATGGCCATCCAACTGGATCTGCTCGACCTGGACGCCATCGCTCCCACCGTCGCTCAGATCGTGAACGCTTACGGCCGCATCGACGTGCTGTGCAACATCGCCGGCATCGGCCACTTCGCCCGCGACGAGGACGAGACCCTGGAGGCATGGAACCGGGTGATCGGCGTCAACCTCACCGGCACCTTCTTCATGTCTCAGGCCTGCTTGCCCCACTTGCTTGAATCTCAGGGCAACATTGTCAACACCGCTTCCACCGCTGGCACCCACGCCCAGCCGTGGAGTTCTGCCTATTCGGCCTCCAAGGGCGGGGTGGTCGCCCTCACCCAGACCATGGCCAGCACCAACGGGCGGGCCGGACTCCGGGTCAATTGCATCGCCCCCGGCGGCGTTGAGACTGAGATCTACAAGCAGTTCATGCCCCCAGAAGAGGTCGACTTCACCCTCATGGCCATCATGGAGCCCTACCACCGTCCGGGCCACGCGTCTGAGCTGGCCTCGGCATTCGCCTTCTTGGCCAGCGATGACGCCAGTTTCTGCAATGGGATCGTTTTGCGGGTTGATGGAGGTACCAAGGCATGAGCCACCCTGCTCCCCCGCTTGCTGGGGTCCGGGTCATCGAGAGCTCGTTGCTCGGCCCCGGATTCTTGACCACGTTCCTGTCCGACATGGGTGCCGACGTCATCAAGGTCGAACCTCCCCAAGGCGACTACATCCGCCAGATGACCTGGCCCATCGTCAACGGGGTGTCGTTGCTGCATTTGCACACCCATCGGGGCAAGCGCAGCATCGTGCTCGATCTGCGCCAGCCCGAGGGCGTGGAGCTCTATCTGGATCTGGCTCGCAATGCCGACGCGGTGGTGGAGGCCATGAGGCCCGGCGCCCTGGAACGGCGAGGTTTGGGCTATGAGCAGCTCAAGGAAGTCAACCCCCGCATCGTGTTCGCCACCATCAGCGGCTACGGGATGACCGGCCCGTACAAAGACATGCCCAGCCACGGCATCGCCTACGACACCTGGGCCGGTCTGATCCCCCCCGCCTATGACGACGACGGCTTTTGCCGCATCCCGGAGATGCCCAACATAGGCATCAACATCGCCCCCCTCATTGGAGCGCTCGCGGTGTGTGCCGGGATCATTCGGGCTCGGGACACCGGCGAGGGCTGTCGGCTCGAGCTGGCCCAGTCCGACGCGGCCGCCTACATGGACTGGTACCGCATCGAAACCTGGAAGGCCTACGAGCGTCCCGAAGACGAGGTCACCGGCAACCCGTCCGACGACTACGAGCGTCGCGCCCCGGGGTTGGCCGGTATGTGGGAGGGCGTTCGCTATCAGATGTATGAGTCCTCCGACGGCCATGTTCTGTTCATGGCCTCTGAACAGGCATTCTGGAAGAACTTCTGCGAGGCGTTGGACCGCATGGACCTGTTCGACCGCTGGCCGGGGTCAAAGTACGCCGACCACGCTCGGGGAAACCTCGAGATGCAGCGGGAGCTGCGGGACATCTTCCGCACCAAGACCAGCGCCGAATGGCTGGAGTTCGGCGACCGGGTGAACACGCCCATCGCCCCGGTGAACAATGCCAAGAACGTGGTGGACGACCCCCAGTTCCAAGACCGCCTTCCGCTGTTCACCACCGAGCAGGTGGGTTGTGAGCAGCTCCCCCTTCCGGTCAAGTTCTTCGACGAGGAACTCCCCGTCCCCACCCACGCCCCCACCGTCGGCCAGCAAACCGACGAGGTGCTCAGCGAGGTGTTGGGATTGGACAACGACCGACTCACCGCGTTGCGGGACCAAGGCATTCTTGGATGACCGAGCCCAGCTCGGCCGATGCAGTTCCCGCTGACCTCCTCGACGAAGCCGTAGAGCTGGCCCGAGAAGCCGGGCGGCTAACACTGAGGTGGTTCTCCGACCATGAGCTTTCGGTGCTGCGCAAGGAAGACGGGTCACCGGTAACCGAAGCCGACAAGGCTGCGGAGGCCTTCCTCCGAGATGCTCTGGCCCAGAGGTTCCCCGACGATGCGGTGATCGGAGAGGAATACCCCGAAGAGCAGGGCACATCGGGGCGAACCTGGGTTATCGACCCTATCGACGGCACTCGCAGCTTTGTCCGCGGCGTGCCCCTGTACACCACTTTGCTGGCCTTGATCGACCAGCACGGCCCGGCCATCGGAGTGGCGGCCGTACCCGGCCTGGACGAAGCGGTATGGGCCGGTCGAGGCTTGGGTTGCCACCACAACGGCCGCCGCTGCCAAGTGAGCGCCCAAACCGAGCTAAGCCGGTCGTACTTGAGCACATCTGGAACCGAATGGTGGCCCGAAGGCGCCTTCGATCAAGTCAGGCGAACCCGCGACCGAGAGAGCCGAACAGGTCCCCGAGTGCGCACCTGGGGCGACGGCTACGGCTACGTGCTGGTCGCCACCGGTCGCGTCGACGCCATGATCGATCCCGGTCTCAACCTCTGGGACATCGCTCCCATGCTCGTCATAATCCCCGAGGCCGGCGGCCAAATCACCCAATGGAACGGCACCAGCACCCCATCCGCCGGTGACTGGCTGGCCACCAACGGACACTTCCATGAAGAACTCCGCGTCATCCTCAACAACGGCTAGGCCCCGGCAAACTCCTCACAGACCACCCCTTGCCCTTCCAGCACTCCTAGAAACTCAGCCGCGTCCACAATCTCCGACAACCCCACCACGCCAGTTCCATCAACCCTTCCCGACCCGATCAACTCCAGAGCGCTCACCACCACCGACGAAGCCACAAAACCCGGCGCCCCTGAAGCCCCCAGAATCCGCCCCGCCCAAGCACCATCTTTCTGCCCCCGCACCTCCACGCGCACAGCACCCAGCTTCCCCTCCGGATGTGGGGGCCGCAGCATTGGCAACCAGGAGGAAAAACGATCCCTCCGAGTAGCTGCCATGCGGGCCGTGATCCGATCCGCACTGCTGAACTTCCTAACCAGCAGCATCGGATCGGGCAATGCGGCCCGATAGCAGTCCGCCGCGTCCACCGGGCTTGGAAACCAGCAGAGCTCCCGTCCCGAGCCGCCCGGCCGCTGCTTCCAACCACCCCGCCATTCCAACGCCAGAGAGCTCAATGCCCGGTGATGCTGCCGGGCGCAATCCGGCCCCCCAGTGCCGAACTTGGCGACGTGAACCTCGGTCACCCGGTCGAGCTCCGCGGCCGCTCGAACGGCGAGCACATCACTCAGCCCGGGCGCCATGCCCACTCCGGCAACCACCAGCGAGCCCTGTTGTCGAACCGCGCCATTCATGCCCAGCATCCGCCTCACATCAGACACCGAGTCAGAGGTGGCCAGCACCACTCGCCCCTGGTTGAGAAGCCGACGCGCCAGTCGCGCCTGGGTGCCTGACGCGGTAGCCAGAACCACCACATCGGCCGCATCATCCAAACTTCCCACGGTCACCGGAGGCCCATGTTTCTCGGCCAAGTGCCAGGCTCGATCGGGATTTCGGTCGATCACAGCCAGCCGACTGACGGGGGTCGAAGGCGAGCCAACCAAATGATTCACCACCCCGGCGCCGACCACGCCCGCGCCGACAATCAAGATGTCCATATCAGTCATCCGACCGGCGGAATGAGGGTCACCATACGGCTCAGATAGAGCAGTTCAGAGTCAGCTGCCGCTGATCTGGCGCCACCCGCCCGACTGAGACGGGACGCCCCCGGTTCCCCGAGCACGCAAAATGGCAGCGATGGCAGCCGCCCCTGCCAGAGCAACTAGCGCTCTTCGCAGAATCTTCACGACACCCATCCTAACGAACCCCCTCAACGGTGCAACCGGGGAAAGTCATCAACGTGGGGCTAGCTGGATTCGAACCAGCGACCTCACCCTTATCAGGGGTGCGCTCTAACCGACTGAGCTATAGCCCCAATGCCAAACCGAGTGGACAGCCTACTTACGGGGGTTCCAGGCAGGCCAACGAAATCGGCGAGGCCGAGTCCGGGGCCGTTGCCGAGCTGTCTCCTCCTCGATGACTGTGACCCTCATTCCGCCGGTCAGATCACTGATGAGGTTGAACAACACGCACAGCAAGACGTTGAAGAATGTGCCCGCCACCACCAACACCAACCCGCCTATGGCGAAGCCGCGGAATATCTGGCTGGCGTTGAACTTGAACTCTTGCAGGGCGAACAACTCCTCGATGAACGACTCGGTGTCGTCCACGGTGCCCGAGCCCACCGCAATGCTCCACAGCATCACTCCGGCCAGCATCACGATCACCCAGAGGCACATGTAGAAGATCAACGAGATCTTCAACACCGACCAGGGCTCGATGTGCCGGATCACCCGGCGCACCTTGCGGGCCTGCAATCGCACAGCCCTCCGGTACTCCCTCGGAGTCACCTTCACCGGCTGGCGCGCCACTGCCTGGCTGGGCAACGGCGCGGCAGAGGGGTCGCTCACCCGACCGGGGTCGATGGACACGCCCCGAAGTGTAAGGGATCGCTGGTGTCAATTAATTGGCACCACCACCCGATTGGTCGGAACTCTGCTCTAGCCGTCGCCAGTGAGCCGTCGCGGCGCACGACCACCTCGGTCTCGAAGCCCTCTTGCACCATCGAAACCAGCGTTGCCCGGTTGGCCGCCGCGGTGGCTCGAGCAGCCTGGGGGTCGGCCGTCGCGGCCATTGCCACCGCATCGGCGATTGCTGTCGCCCGAGCCCGGCGAACCCCGTCAGCGCCGAGTTGGCCCAACAGCAGGATTGCCATCCCGATCAGCGCCAGCATCCCAACGCCCAGCACCGAAATCGATCCCCTCTCGTCCATCGCACTTCTCCGCTGTCATGTCAGGGGGGAAGCTTCGGCGAATAGGAGGCTACTCCTCGTCTTCGGTGGACAAGACCGGCGCAATGGCCGCCATGGTTTGATCCTCAGACAAGGTCATTATCCGTACTCCGGCGGCGTGAGCCCCCTGCACCGAGACCGAAGAGACGGGCATTCGGATCGTGACTCCATTGGAGGCCACTGCGAACACCTCGTCGTCCGGAGCGACCACCCGAGCCCCCACCACTGAACCCCGCTCATCGGGCAGCTTCATGGCTATGACCCCTTGGCCACCTCGATGCTTGGACCGGAAGTGGTCGAGAAGAACCCGCTTGCCGAAGCCCTGGTCGGTGGCCAAGAGCAATTCCCCCTCAGGCTGCACCGCGGTGGCAGCAACCACGATGTCGTCACCGAGCAGCTTCATCCCTCGCACGCCGGCTGCGGTTCGCCCCATTGATCGAACCTCCGACTCCGAGAACCTCATGAGCCGACCCGACGCGCTCACCAAGCAGATGTCGTCGTTCCCCGTAGTGGGAAGCACCCGCACCAGCTCGTCGCCCTCCCGAAGGTTGATGGCGATCAGCCCCTTGGTGCGGCTCTTGTCGTACTCCAAGAACCGGGTTCGCTTCACAACCCCACAGCGAGTAACGAACAACAAGTACCGCATCGTCTCGTAGTCCCGGGTGTCTATCACCGCTGAAACTGTCTCCTCGGGCGCCAAGTGCAGCAGGTTCACAATGGCCATGCCCCGAGCGGTGCGACTCGTCCGTGGCACTTCGTGGGCTTTGATGCGGTACACCCGACCCGAACTGGTGAAGAACATCAGATAGGCATGGGCGGTGGTGTGGATGAGCGAGGCGATGTAGTCCCCGTCCTTCAGGTTGGCGCCGATAACGCCTTTGCCGCCTCTCCCCTGGGTCTTGAACTCGTCAGGCGCCACCGTCTTGACATAGCCGGCTGAGCTCAAGCTGAACATCAGGTCTTCGTCATCGATGAGCGCTTCAATGTCGATCTCACCCTCGTCGGCCATGATGTGGGTCCGTCGCTCGTTGGCAAAGGCCTCTCGAACTTCGAGCAGTTCTTCTGAGATAACAGCTCGCAGCTTGGCGTCGTCGGCCAATATGGCCTCCAAATCGATAATCAACGCCCGCTTCTCGGCCAGCTCGTCGTTCAGCTCCTTCTGGCCGAGCTGAGTAAGCCGGCCCAACGGCATATCCAAGATGTGATTGGCCTGGATCTCGCTGAACTCGAAGTGCTCGCCCATCAGCACTGTCCGGGCGGCGGCGCGGTTGTCCGAGGCCCGGATGGCGGCAATGATCTCGTCAATCATGTCCACCGCCCGTACGAGCCCTTCGAGGATGTGCTCCCGGCGGCGGGCCTCCTCCAAGCGGAACTCTGTCCGGCGTCGCACCACCTCTTGCTGGTGGCCGGAGTATGCGGCCAGGCAGTCGCGCAACGTCATGGTGCGGGGCACCCCGTCGGCCAGCGCCACCATGTTCACCGGGAAATTGGTCTGCAGCGGGGAGTGCTTGTAGAGGTTGTTGAGCACAACCAGCGCAGGGGCGTCCCTCTTCAGCTCGAACACCAGCTTGGTCTGGCCCTTGGCCGATTCATTGTGGATTTGGCGGATTCCGTCGATCACCCTCCGATTCACCAGGTCAGCCACTTTCTCCTCAATGATCTCCGCGCTGGTCTGATACGGGATTTCGGTAACCACAATCTGGGTATTAGAACCGCTCTCCACAATCTCAGCGGCGGCTCGCACCTTGATCGTCCCCTGGCCGGTGGTATAAGCGTCCCGAATGCCCTGGTAGCCCATGATGCGGCCCCGAGTGGGAAAATCAGGGCCCTTCACGAACGCCATCAGATCCTCGTTGGTTGCCTCCGGGTTCTCCAGCAAGTGATTGACCGCGTCTATCACCTCGCCCAGGTTGTGAGGCGGGATGTTGGTGGCCATGCCCACGGCGATGCCCTGACTACCGTTCACCAGCAAGTTGGGGAACCGCGACGGCAGCACCTCCGGCTCCTGCTCGGTGGAGTCGAAGTTGTCGCTGAAATCGACGGTCTGCTCGTCGATGCCGTCGAGCAGCCTCATGGCCAACTCGTCGAGACGGCATTCGGTGTACCTCATGGCCGCCGGCGGATCGTTGGGAGATCCGAAGTTCCCGTGGGGGTCGATCAGCGGGTGCCTCAGCGAAAACCTCTGGCCCAAGCGCACGAGGGCGTCGTAAATCGCCTGGTCTCCGTGGGGGTGGTACTTGCCCATGACATCGCCCACTACCCGGGCGCACTTCACATAGGGCCGATTGGGCCGGGTCCCCTGGTCGTACATGCCCCAGAGAATGCGGCGGTGGACCGGTTTGAGCCCGTCTCGCACATCGGGGAGCGCCCGGGCGGTGATGACCGACATGGCGTAGTCCAGAAACGACTGCTCCATCTCAGTCTGGATGTCGATGTCCTGAACTGAACTGACAGGCGCCCCTTCAGACTCTGGGGACGTATCAGGCTCGTCGGGCACAGGAGTCCTTTGCGCTCATATATCCAAGAAGCGGACGTCTTTGGCGTTGGTCTGGATGAACTGCTTGCGAGCCTGCACGTCCTCTCCCATAAGCCTGGAGAACACCCCGTCGGCTATCGCGGCCTGTTCCACCGAGACCCGCAGCAGGGTCCGTCGCTCCGGATCCATGGTGGTGGCCCACAGCTCCTCGGCATCCATCTCTCCGAGGCCCTTGAGCCGCTGGAACTCTGCACTGTGCTTGGGACTCTCAGCCAAGAAAGCCTCTTTGGCATGGTCGTCTTTGAGGTAGATCTTCGACCGACCCACCTCCGTGGAATACAGCGGCGGCTGGGCAATGTAGACATGGCCTTCTTCCACCAGCTTGTGCATCTGTCGATAGAAGAAGGTAAGCAGCAGCGTGCGAATGTGGCTGCCGTCCACATCGGCATCAGCCAGCAGGATCACCTTGCCGTAGCGGATTTTAGAATCACCCGGAGGATTGTCTTGGCTGGTCGCTCCGTTTCCGTTTCCGTTTTCGCTGCCCCCATCGAACTCTGGGCCAAAGCCCGCGCCGATCGCCGCGACCAGTGCCTGGATTTCCGCGTTGCGGAGCATCCGGTCGACCTGCACCCGCTCCACGTTCAGGATCTTCCCCCGGATCGGGAGAATGGCCATGGTCTTGGGGTCGCGGGCGTCCTTGGCCGAGCCGCCCGCTGAATTGCCCTCCACGATGAACAGCTCGCACTCTTCTCGATTAGTGGACGTGCAGTCCACCAGCTTGCCCGGAAGTCCCGCTCCGTCGAGAGCCGACTTGCGCCTGGTGGCATCCCGGGCCTGGCGCGCCGCCAAACGGGCCTTCTGGGCCTGGAGGCACTTAGTCACGATCTTGCGGGCGTCTGAGGGGTTCTCCTCCAGCCACTCGGCCAGCTTCTCGTTGGTGGCTCGCTCCACCAGAGAGCGCATAGACGCATTCCCCAGCTTTGCCTTGGTCTGGCCCTCGAACTGCGGCTCACGGAGCTTCACGCTCACGATCGCCGTGAGCCCTTCGCGGATGTCCTCGCCGGCCAGGTTGTCGTCCTTCTCCTTCAGATGCCCCTTGGCCCGGCAGTAGTCGTTGACCACTCTTGTGAGCCCCTTGCGGAAGCCCTCTTCATGCATGCCGCCCTCAACGGTGTTGATCCCGTTGGCAAAGGAGTGCAACCCGTCGGTGTTGTAGCCGGTGTTCCATTGAAAGGCCACCTCCACCTCGTCTCCGTCCTCCTGCTGAGAGAAGAAGCCGACGTCATCGAACAGCGCATCCTTGGAGCTGTTCACCTCGCGCACGAAGTCGCTGATGCCGTCCTGGTAGCAGTACACCGTCCAGTCGGCTCCACCCGTGCCGTCGGGACGCAGGTCGCGGAACTTGATATCCAGGTTGCGATTCAAAAACGCCATCATCTGGAGTCGCTCGAGCAGTGCCTGAGCCCTGAACCGCACATCATCGAAGATGCCCTCGTCGGGCCAGAAGCGAACCGTGGTCCCGGTGCGATTCTCGGGGCTGTCGCCGATGACCCGCAGTTTTTCCATCATGTCCCCGCCGTTGGCAAATGACATGGTGTGGCGGTGGCCGTCTCGGTCGATCTCTACTTCCAGTCGGGTGGACAAAGCATTCACCACCGACACGCCCACACCGTGCAGGCCTCCGGACACCTTGTACCCGTTGCCGCCGAACTTGCCCCCCGCGTGCAAGAGCGTCAGCACTACGGCGACTGCGCTCATGTCCGGGTGCTGGGGGTGAGGATCAACCGGAATGCCGCGTCCGTTGTCTCGAACCTCGCAACCACCGTCAGCCAGAAGGGTCACCTCAATGGTCGTGCAGTACCCGGCCATTGCCTCGTCAACCGCGTTGTCCACCACTTCGTAGACCAAGTGGTGCAGCCCAGTCACCGACGTGGATCCGATGTACATGCCCGGACGCGTTCGGACAGCGTCGAGGCCTTCCAAAACGGTTATGTCTTCAGCTCTGTAAGACTCAGAGATGTCAGTCACGAACTAGCTTTTCTGCCCTGCTAGACGGGCTATATGGGTGGGTAGGACGGTCGTTCTTGCGGGTTCGTTCGCCTCGCGATCAAACCAGCTGAATGCACTGCCTCCGATGGGGAAATTCTACCAGTTTTGAGTGTCCATTTGACTCACCGGAGAGCCTGTTGCCGGCCTTCTGTGCCAATCATCCAGGGCGGACTCTGACAGTCAGAGATGTGACCGCTTCTTCCTTCGCGATGGCGTTGATTCGACCGATGAGCTCATTGCTGAAAAACCTCATTTCGGTGGCCCATGCAGGGTCATCCACGGCTACCACCAGCTCTCCGTCCACCAGTCGCACCGGCGACGAGTGGGCTGCCATCACCGAGCCGACCAGATCCTCCCACGCGGCAAAGACCATCTTCAGCACCTGGGACCGCGGCACCTTCAGCCGCGAGGCAACCTGATCAAGCGCCTCGCTCAGCCGTCTGGGTCCCGACCGATTGGGCAAGGGTTCCCACCCCATCGCCTCAGTCTGCCTCATTCCGTGGTCGCAAACGTCACGTCTCACGGATGACTTGGCCGCCCACTACTCGAAACCGGGCGTTGTACGTGAGATCAGACGGCAGTGTGCCAGCCGTGGTCAACAGCGTCTGCTCCGATTGCAGTGCTTCTAGAACACCCTTCGACCTCTCTGGGTCCAGTTCCGAGAACACGTCGTCCAATAACAGCAGGGGAAACTGACCAGCCGTTTCCGCCAACTCCCGGTGTACGGCCAACCGCAGCGCCAACGCCAGCGATCGCTGCTCGCCTTGGGAAGCGTGCGTGCGACCCGGTCGGCCAGCAAGAGCCACCAACACGTCGTCCCGGTGAGGGCCCACCGTGGTTGCCCCTCGGCGGAGGTCTTCTCGTCGGACTCGGCCCAAGGCCTCGCTCAGCTCTCCGGGTGACCAAATTGACTCGTAAGTCAAGCTCACGGGTGTCGGCTTGACCGCAATGTCTTCATAGGCCGCAGCCATCTTGGGCTCGAGGTTTGCCACCAGGCTCCTTCGGGCATCGGCCAGCCGCTCCCCCACATCGGCAAGTTTCTCGTCCCACACGTCCAGTGTCACCGCCACCTCTGAGCTGAGTTGGCCTCCTGATTGGCGCAGCAGGGCGTTCCGCTGGCGCAAGATGCTCTCCAAGTCCGCCCTGGCCGCATCGAGGCGAGGGTCGATCTGGCTCAGTGCATCGTCAATGAATCGGCGCCGCTCTCCAGGCCCGCCCTTGAGCAGCGCTAGATCGTCGGGCATGAAAACAGACACGGGAACAAGACCGAGCAGTTCTCGGCGACGCACCTTTTGGCGGTTGACCTGGAACTGAGAGCGACCGGTGGATCTGAGCGCGGCCTCAAGCAGAACTTCCCGCTGGTCGGCAACCATCTCCCCTCGCACCACCGCCTCGGAGACGTCTGCCCCAGTCCGGATCATCGAGTCTGCGGCTTTGACACGAAACGACGACATCGTGGCCAGGTAATAGACGGCCTCCAGAAGATTGGTCTTGCCCTCGCCGTTGAGTCCCACAAACAGGCTGGTTCCCGCAGGCAGCTCCAGATCGAGATGGGAATAGTTGCGAAAATCCGCTAGCCAGAGCCGTCGAAGGCGCACGCGCTGTCCAATTGACGCAAGCGGGGCTCAGTTGATGCGAACAGGCATGAGCAAATACAGGAACTGCTCGGTCTCGGGTGTGCGGATCACCGCTGGCTTCAAGGCATCCACAGTGTTCAGCACGATCTCCTCGCCTGGAGCCGCCTCTGCCCCGTCCAGCAGATACTCGGGATTGAAGGCCACTGTGAGGTCCTCCCCCTCAAAGACGGCATCCAGCTGTTCGGTCGCTTCGCCCACGTCTTGGGTCGTTGCCGATAGCTCCAGTCCGGCTGATGACATATCCATTCGGATTGGAGTCGAATCTTGGGCCATGAGACGGACCCTTCGCACCGCGTTGATGAAGCCCTCCCTGCTCACAGTGAGGCGGTTTGGCTGATGAGTCGGTATCAGCCCCTGGTAGCTGGGAAATTCCCCTTCAATCAGCCTGGTGGTCACCGTTATCGCCCCCAAGCCAAAGGAGGCCTCACGATCGTTGAATCTCACACTGACTTCCTCTACGTCGGGAAGCAGGCGGATCACCTCTTGAAGCGCTCTTGACGGCACCAGAACACTCTGATCAGACCCGAGAACCTCCAATCCGGGCAGATCACACAAAGCCAACCGATAGGAATCCGTTGTCACCAGTCGGAGTCCCTCCTGCTCCGCCGACAACAACACGCCGGTCAACACCGGACGAGACTCATCCGCCGACGCTGCCTTCACAACTTGACGCAGAGCAGTCAGCAATCCCTCGGCTTCCAGTACCACCGGATCGCTCGCCAAAGCCTCCACCTGCGGGAAATCCTCTGCTCCCATCGTCTGCAACGAAAACTTGGAGCGAGCTGAATCAATATGAATGCCTTCCGTGTCCACCGTCACATTCACCGCTCCAGCATCCAAGGAGCGAACCACCTCACTGGCCAACCGAGAAGTAACCACCGCGGTGCCGTCGCCGTCGCCAGCCACCTCCAATCGGTTGGCAATCGTCAACTCCCTGTCAGTGGCAGTAAGGGTGAGCTCGTCACCCCCCAAGGTCATATGAACCCCGGAAAGCACGAGATGGAACCCACCTCGGGTGCCGGCTGCTCTACCCGTCACCATCAGTGCATCTAGGAGGGTGTCCCGTTCACATCGGAATTTCACAGGCTGCTCGCTTTCTACCTGTCTTTAATATTAACAAATACTGCTAGTAGCAGTAGGTGGGTGGAAATGTGGAAATATGTCATTTCCCCTGCTCAGATAGGATTTACTTTTCCTTTTGTTTCCCCAGGCGAGTGGATTGTCCGCCGTGGATGCAGAATCCCTGTGGAGGATGCGGCTGCTATCCCCAACCGAGCATGGTCTTTCCCCAAGTTGCTCCACTTGCGTTCCCCATTGCTTGGGTTCAAGCATTCTTGATCTTTTGAATGAGCTCATTGATCTGGTTGAATGTCTCCGGCTGCTCGGCCATCTGCTTCGTGATCTTCTGCACCGCGTGAATGGCTGTGGTGTGGTCTCGACCTCCAAAGACGCGTGCAATGTCGGGGTAACTTAGTTCGGTCAACTCTCGAAATACGTACATTGAGACCTGTCGGGCCTTCACCAGGGGTCGCTGTCGCCGTGGGCCGACGATGTCTTCGACACAGAACGCGAAGAGATCAGCAGTCGCCTTCAAAATCACATCGGCCGTCACCGGCTGTGGTTCACGGCGTGTCGTGATGTCTCGAAGAATAAATTTAGCTAGTTCAAGGTCAAGATGCTTGTCGTTAAAGCTGGCATATGCCGTAACTCGGGTAAGAGCTCCTTCTAGTTCTCGAATGTTATCCTTGATGTTGCTGGCGATGAATGTAAGAACGTCATTATTGATGGCGAAATCGGATTGCTCAGCTTTCTTTCGGAGAATTGCCAACCGAGTTTCAATGTCGGGAGGCTGAATATCTGTGAGTAAGCCCATCTTGAATCGGCTTGTCATCCGATCTTCAAGTGTTGCTATGGCATCTGGTGGTCGATCACTCGTTAGAACAATCTGCTTGTTCACTTCATGCAGAGAGTTGAATGTGTGAAAGAATTCTTCTTGGAGGCCTTCTTTGCCTTCAAGAAATTGAATGTCATCGACAAGAAGCACGTCCACGTCTCTATAGATTTTTTTGAATTCACTTCGGGTGTTTGTTCGGATTGCATCTACAAATTGATTGAGAAAAGTTTCAGTGGAGACATAAACGATTCTCTTGATTGGATGACGTTGATCATCCACGTAGTGACTCTTGACATAATGGCCGATGGCTTGGAGTAGGTGCGTCTTGCCAAGGCCGGCATGACCATGAATGAAGAGCGGATTATACGACTTACCAGGGGTTTCAGCCACCGAGAGGGCAGCTGCCAGGGCAAAGCGATTGGATGGCCCCGTGACAAACTTGTCGAACACGTAGTTTGGATGGAGAGCAGTCGTTGTTCGACTTATTGAAGTAGAGCTTGCCATTTCTGGCATGGCCACAGGTGGAGAAGCAACGGAGACGTGGTCATCGTCATCGTTCGAACTTTGCTCTGTGCTGATCTTCAGTGTGATATGAGTGGCATTCGAACTAGCTAGTGCGTTTCTCAATACCTCAAAGTACTCACCTTCAAGTCGGTCTTTAATGATGGTACTTGGAACGGTTAATTCGAGAATGTCTTCTTCAAGAGAGGTTGCTTTTGCCGGATTGAATGTCGATTGCCAGACGGCATCAGGAACTTGAGCACGAATACTGCTTTCGAAGGAAGACCAGAGAAATGTTGCAGACACCATTTTGTTGGCAACTCCAAAAAAGTGACAAGCAGTATCCACAAATGTGCATAAGCTGTGGATAACTTGCGGTCCTATTGCTTTGCCCAACCAAGTTGGCACCGCCTCGACTGGAATTCAGGACTGTAGCACCTCTTATCTATTCATGCACGGGCGTCTGGGTAGTTTTCGCAGGTCAGAGGCTTGTGTTGAAATAGTTGTCATTGTCGCTCAGGTGGCAATTGTGGCGGTGTCCGCGGCATTGGTTGTCGTGGCCCTGGGCAAGGCCGTAGCGTAGGGAAGACGCCGGGAAACGGGAGGCGCTTGTAGGGCGGTCCCACGACGACGGCACCCCGGCCTTGGAGGAAGTTGTGAAGCGCACGTATCAGCCGAATGTGCAACGCCGAGCACGGCGCCACGGGTTTCGGCATCGGATGATGACAAGAAGTGGGCGGGCGATCATCAATGCTCGTCGGCGCCGCGGCCGCAAGAGGCTGTCGGCCTGATTGAGCGGCTCCGGGGACGCTCCGCGTTCGCGCGGCTCAGGGCTGATGGTGTTCGTGCTGACCATGGGTTGCTTTGGGTTCGGTTCCTTTCCGACCCCTCCCTCAACGCGGCCCGGGTGGCATACGCACTGCCTCGTCAGGCGGGCCCTGCGGTGATTCGGAACAAGGTCCGCCGGCGCTTACGGGAGATCGTCAGAGGCCTCGATCAGGAGAGCCCGAGTGGTTTGCCGACAGGTCTCTACCTCATCGGCACGAAGCGGGGCGCGGCACAGTTTTCTTACGTTGACCTGCGGATTTCCCTGGAGGCATGCTTGGCCAAGTTGGAGCGAACGGAGCCATGAGCTCGGTAGACAACCGGAACAGGCGTGTGGAGATGAGCATGGCGGCCCGAGCCGTCAAAGGCCTGATCACGGGATATCAGCGGGCTACCGACCATCGTCCAAGCCCATGCCGGTACGTTCCGAGCTGTTCCTACTATGCGTTGGAAGCGGTGGAGGTGCATGGTGCGGCCTCGGGAGTTTGGCTGGGTCTGCGCCGCCTGCTCCGGTGTCGGCCTGGAGCGCCATCGGGGTGGGATCCCGTGCCTGACGAAAACGGCCGACTGGCCCCGGATCCCACGCTTCAGCCACTTGGTTCATGCGAGGTTTCTCGAGGATCCGGCGTCGCTTCCAGCAAGGCGGTGACCCGTGTTTGACTCGGTGTTCGACGGGCTGTTCGACGGTCTCGCCTGGCTGCTGGCGGTGTACTACACGCTGGGAGAGAGCTACGGCATCGCCATCATGCTGTTCACGCTCACGGTGATGCTGATTTTGACCCCGCTCACGTTCTACACCACGCGGTCGATGCTTCGAATGCAAACCCTCCAGCCCGAGGTCAAGAAGATCCAAGCGAAATACCAAGGCGACCGCCAGCGGATGAACGAAGAGATGATGCGCCTGTACCAGGCCAACAACGTGAATCCTCTGGGCAGCTGCCTCCCCATACTCGCTCAGCTTCCAGTATTCTTCGTCCTTTTCCGACTAATCCGAGGATTGACACGACGAGTCAGTGATTTAGGGTCTTACTTTGGCTGGCGAGCTACGCCACGCAATGACCGCGTTGCCGACCCTCCTGATTTTGCCGAGCGAACCTTCAACCCGGAGTACTTGGCCGCTGATTCGGATTTGCGGGTCGCACTTGAAAGCTCCACAGAAATGAACTTCCTGGGCACGGACCTGTCGATCAGTCTCCTGGATGCATTCCGAGACTCTTTTTCCACCGCGCTGCCCTTCTTGTTGCTGATCGTCTTGATCGGTGTTTCCAGCTATGTCCAGCAGCGCCAGATCGCCGGCCGTCGCGACCCTGATACGCCGATCAACCCCCAGCAGCAGATGATCATGAAGGTCATGCCCTGGTTCTTGCCGATCATCTCGATCGGGTTCCCGGCCGGTCTGAACTTGTACTTTGTGAGCTCGAACATCGTCCGGGTGGGTCAGCAAGCAGTCATCACCCGTCGAATCTACCGGCCCCATCAAGAGCGCCAAGCCCTTGTAGAAAGTACCGAGGACGATGGGGAGGAAGAGCCCATGGAGCCCGTGGAGCCCGAACCTCAACCGTTGACCCGCTCCCGCACGCCAGTGGCGGATCATGGCAGTCGGCGGCCCACATCGAGGACTCCGCCGAAGAGGCGCCCAGACAGTCGCCGCACCACACCCACCTCCCCTGGTCAGCGGACGCCGCCTCGGGTAGCAAAAGAGCCTGGGAGCAAGGAGGCTGGGAGCAAGGAGGCTGGGAGCAAGGACGCCAAAGCAAGGGACGCGAAGGGATCAGGGACAAAGTCCAGTAGCAAGAAGTCGTCAGACACAACGCCACAGCAGCGCCACACGAGCCGAACCACCCAGAAGGGTCAACAGTCACATCCCACGGATCGTCGGCGCCAGCGGAAAAAGAGGAGAAAGTAGCCATGGAGTGGCTTGAAGTCACCGGCAAGACCATTGCCCAAGCGGAGGAAGCAGCTCTGGATCGGTTGGGAGTGGACCGCAGCGAAGCCGAGTTCTCCGTTGTCGATGAGCCCAAGTCTGCGCTCTTGGGATTTCGAAAGACGGAGGCTCGGATCAGAGCGCGAGTTCGCCCCGTGCTGCCGCGCGAGAAAAGGAATCGAAACCGCCGCCCGGCCAACAATAGAGACCGGGGTCGAAATGGTGGTCGCCGGCCATCCCAGAATAGAGATCGGGCCCAGAACAGAGATAGAGGGGGGAATCGGAACCGCAATCCTGAGCGGGGTAATTTGGGGCAAGACAACAATCGGGCCAATCAAGGCGGCAACAGCCGGGGCGGTCAAGGCCAGAAACGGGAGTCCCGAGCGTCGGCTGGCGAACAAGCTTCACGCCAGGAGCAGAGGAAGTCTCAGAATTCGAATAAGAACAACAGGGGGGCTCGAGAGAGCCGTCCAACCAATGTCCAAGAGGGGAAAAAAGTGAGAGAGAGCAAATCAATGGAAGATGCGATGAGTTTGGAAGAGCAGAGCACCCTAGTAGTGGAGTTTCTCGACGGGCTGTTGGATGCCTTCGAGCTAGACGCCGAGGTGTCCGCGGAGCGGGTAGACGATGAGACCATGGAAATGCAGGTGGAGAACATCCAAGGCGTGGGGTTGCTCATCGGACCCAAAGGAAACACACTGCGAGCGGTTGAGGACTTGTCTCGCATGTTGGTGCAGAGGAAGTCGGACGGGAATTGCGAAGGGCGAATCCGAGTTGACATCGGTGGATACCGAGAGCGTCGACGGGCGGCCCTGGAGTCCTTCTGTGAGAAAATTGCCTCGGAAGTAAGAGACACCGGCGCTGAGCGTCCTCTCGAGCCGATGAACGCGGCGGACCGCAAGGTAGTCCACGACGTTGTCGCCGAGATCGACGGCGTCAGCACCGTCTCCGAAGGCCAAGAGCCTCGCCGCTGGGTCGTGATCATTCCCGACTGACTTGACCTGATAGACGTGGACCGTGCTGATCGGGCGAAGCTGGCCGATGTACTCGGCCAAGCTCAGGGGCGGGGCTGGATCGGCGGCCGGGGCGTCGACCAGCACATCGAGCACTCCCTGGGGTTTGCCTCAGTAGTTGCCGCAATTCCATTGGCAGCCGTCGACTTGGGGAGCGGCGGGGGCTTGCCGGCTTTGGTGTTGGCCGCGGTCTGGCCTCAATCGAAGTGGACGCTGGTGGAGTCCTCGCTGTCCAGAGCCGCTTTCCTGGAACTGCACTGCGCCCGTCTCGGCTGGTCGGAGCGCGTCGATGTCCTCCATGTGGCCGCTGAGCACCTCGGTGAAGACGAGCAATACCGCGGTCGTGCCGATCTGGTAACCGCCCGCAGCTTCGGCCCACCATCGTCGGTAGTCGAAGCCGCTGCTCCCCTGCTCCGCTCCGGTGGCGAGCTCATAGTCAGCGCCGCCCCCAACCCCACCCCCTGGCCCTCAGACATGCTGGCCAAACAGGGTATGGCCCCCGACCGCCTAACCCAATCCCCCCCAAGATTCCACCGCTCCATAAGAACAAGCTAAAGACGTTGGATGGCACCCCAAGATGTTTCATGTGAAACATTGACGAGGGGTGCTTGATACGAGGTTGAGGGTGAGGGAGAATCCCCCAAGTGTCTATTGGCGAATTACACCAAGCTCGGTCATGGCGCGTGATCGCGGTTGCCAACCAAAAAGGCGGCGTCGGAAAAACCACGACCACTGTCAACCTCTCGGCGTGCCTTGCTGACAATGGCCACCGAGTGCTGGTGGTCGACCTGGACCCGCAGGCCAACGCCACCACCGGCCTGGGCATCGATCCGTTCTCCGGCGGCGTGTCCACTTACGACGTGCTGCTGCAAAACGGGACCCTGAGGGAGAGCATTGTTGCCACTCAGGTAGAGAACCTCTGGGTGGCGCCGTCCACTTTGGATCTTGCTGGGGCGGAGATAGAGCTTGTGCCGGCGTTCAACCGAGAGCGGAGACTGGATTCTGCCCTGTCTACCGTGTACGGCGAATTCGACTTCGTTTTCATCGACTGCCCTCCATCGTTGGGCTTGCTCACCGTCAACGCCCTGGCTGCTGCTCGTGAGGTGATGGTTCCGATCCAATGCGAGTACTACGCCCTGGAGGGCCTTGGCCAGCTGATGCGGAATATCGAATTGGTTCGCAACAGCCTCAACAGTGATTTGGACATTTCTCTCATCGTGCTCGTGATGTACGACGGTCGCACCAAGCTGTCGGCCCAAGTGGCCTCGGAGATTCGGAGCTACTTTGGCGACAAAGTCTGCCATCAGATGATCCCCCGGAATATCCGCTTGGCAGAAGCGCCGTCGTACGGGGCTCCGGTAACCGTCACTCATCCACGGTCACGAGGAGCGCTGGCCTACCGTGAACTAGCCAAGGAGGTAGCTGATGGCTCGCTCGCCAGGGTTGGGTAGGGGACTCAGTGCCCTCATTTCCGACTCCTCATCGACGTCCGATGGGATGCGCTCAGCTTCGTTCTTGGAGCTCCCCCTTGATGCTATCTCGGTGAATCCGTACCAGCCCCGGGACAAGTTCGACCAGGCGGCATTGAATGTGCTCACAGAGTCGATCCGAGAAGTTGGCGTGCTCCAGCCGGTGCTGGTCCGCCCCAGTGAAGACGGAAAATACGAGCTGATCGCCGGCGAGCGCCGTTGCCGGGCCGCCCGACAGGCGGGACTTGATCGGATTCCCGCGGTTGTCCGCACCGCGGAAAACGCCGATGCCCTCGAGCAAGCCCTCCTGGAGAACCTGCACCGCGAAGACCTGAACGCCATTGAGGAGGCGGCGGCGTGCCACCAGTTGATTGAGGAGTTTGGATTCACCCAGGAGACCGTGGCGAAACGGCTCGGTCGGAGCCGATCGGCAGTGGCGAACACGGTGCGTCTCTTGCAGCTCCCCGACGAGGTCAAAACCATGGTGGTCAACGGCTCACTGTCAGCCGGCCATGCCCGGGCCCTGCTCGGCGTCTCCAACGAGAAGCGCTTGATCAAGCTGGCCAAGAAAGCAGTGGCAGACGGCCTGACAGTGCGAATGGTTGAACAAGAGGCCCGGGGCGTAGCTCCGCCGGTCAAAAAACCCAAGCAGCTTTCACAGGGACAGAGCGGCGCTGATAGAGGAGCGGCGGTACTAGAACTGGAGAGCCTGCTGAGCGATCACCTCAGCACCAAGGTGGATGTGACGCTCGGCAAGGGTCAGGGAAAACTGGTGATTAAGTTTGCTGATTTGGATGATCTAGAGCGCATCTATCGAGTGATGCTCCACGCTTAGTTAGGCGGGTTGGGTGGCCCAGCGGGCGAGGCTGCCTTCTATGGAGCGGGCTAGGGGAGAGAGACGGGCTTGCACGAGGCCAGTGGGGCCGACACGGCACTGAACCGCGGTCATACGGGTGTGGCGCAGTACAGGCAACCGCATGCCCCTCACTTCAGCCCCGTCAATGCCCAAGGCGGCGGGGAGCCGTTGTCCCAGAATGCTGGCCAATCGGTGGCCGCCAGGGGAGACAAATCCCTCGGTGGCAAAGTAGGCCACTCGGCACTCCGCTTCTTCTGAGGGGAGCAGTCCCAGGTACACATCCACGGTCAAGCGATTGGCCTCGTCGGCTCGCTCGGCTTCCGGCCAATCGCAAACCTCGCTCACGGTAGCCCCTGATCGACGCAAACCGGTGGCCAACTCTCCCGCCACCGCGGCCATGGTGCTCGTGGATGCGATCATGATGTGCTGTTCGGTCAGCCGTCGAGGTGCCCCCTGGAGCTTGGCCCGCTCTCGAACCGCGGCCACCGTGGCCGGCGTCACTCTGGCCGACATGCGCTGGAGCGAGCCGGTTGTCTCCTCCCCGCACACCGCATCCGCGATCAGACCGCTGTTCACCTGGAATTCTGTGACCGCGCCGGCAGTATTGGGGCCGAAAATGCCGTCTACCCGTCCAGCGTCAAAGCCCAACGAGCCCAGGCGCAGCTGCAACTCGGCCACATCGTCCCCCCGCAGCATCGGCTGGCTCAAGTACAGGTTTCGATCGCCCAGCGACCAGTTGGCCTCTTGCAATGCGTTCCAGGTATGCGGACCGCAGATCCCGTCCACAGTCAGCCCCCGACTGGCTTGGAAATCGGCAACGGCTGCCGCGGTGGAGGCGTCAAAACTCCCGTTTGCTGCCAGCGCGAGGGCGAACCCGGCCGTTGCCAGCCGCTGCTGCAAAAGAGCGACGTCTTCGCTCTCGTCTCCTCGTTTCAAGGTGGGGAGTTGGGTATCGGCCAAAACTGGTGCTCCTGCTACAACCCCCCGCAGCTTATGAGCGAAAAATCAAAAGGCGACTTCGCCGATCTCCTGAAGCAGCTGCTGCTTGCCTTTGGCGCCCACGATCCGCTTGGCCGGCTCTCCGTCTTTGAACACGATCAGCGTGGGAATGCTCATCACCTGGTACCGAAGCGCCACGTCTTGGGCGTCGTCCACGTTGAGCTTGGCCACGTTGATCACGCCAGCCTTTTCAACCGCGATCTCATCGAGGATCGGGGCGATCATCTTGCACGGGCCGCACCACTCGGCCCAGAAATCGACAACAACCGGCAGCTCCGCGCTGCCGATGACCTCATCAAAGGTCTCATTGGTGAGCGTGGTGATGCTCTCGGCCATCTTGGGGGATCCCTTCGGTTGCATCGTTCGAGGAATGGTCAGCCTATCAGCGGATTTCGGGGTTAGCCGTGTCCGGCGGACTCCAGCCACCGCTCAGCGTCGATAGCGGCCATGCAGCCCGAGCCGGCGGCGGTCACTGCCTGGCGGTAGAAGTCGTCTTGCACGTCGCCGCAGGCGAAAACGCCCTCGATCTCGGTGCGGCTGGAGTCGGGCTCGGTCACCAGATACCCGTTCTCCTTACGCTTCAGCTGCCCTTCGAACAGGTCGGTGTTGGGCCGGTGGCCGATGGCGATGAACAGTCCGGTCACGTCCAGCACTGAGGCTTCGCCGGTGACGGTGTTCTGCACCTCGATGCCGGTGAGCTTGTCTTCGCCGTGGATGTCAGTTACCACATTGTTCCACAGAAACTCGATGTGATCGTTGGCGAACGCCCGATCCTGCATGATCTTGGAGGCCCGCAGTTCGTCTCTTCGGTGTATTACCGTGACTTTTGAGGCAAATCGAGTCAAAAAGGTGGCCTCCTCCATGGCGGAGTCGCCCCCGCCCACCACGGCGATGTGCTGGTCTCGGAAGAAGAACCCATCGCAGGTGGCACAAGTGGAAAGGCCGTGGCCGATGAGCCGCTCTTCGGCTTCCAGGCCCAGCATGAGCGACTGGGCGCCGGTGGACACGATCACCGCCCACGCCCGGTAGGTGGGCTCAGGCGCAGCCGGATCGCCCACCCACACGCCGTGGGGCGGTCCCGACAGATCCACCTTCGTGACCTTGTCGGTGAGCATCTCCGCGCCGAATCGCTGAGCCTGCTCTCGGAACTTGATCATCAGTTCTGGGCCCATCACCCCGTCGGGAAAGCCGGGGTAGTTCTCCACGTCGGTGGTGAGCATCAACTGGCCGCCGGGCTGGTCGCTGGTGGACGAGGGCTCGCCTTCGATCACCAGGGGAGCGAGGTTGGCCCGAGCCGAGTAGATGGCCGCGGTGAGCCCCGCCGGACCTGAGCCGACGATGACCACATTGCGGATGTCCTGCTCAGTGGCGGTCATGAAGCTCGCCTCGACCAGGCAATGGCTCCAAGCGACACGAACAGCAAACCGAGGATGCCGTGAGCGGCCCAAGCCCGCCCGGTGGCTATCTCTAGCCCGCGTACCGCCGCGATGATGCCCAGCACCAGCATGATAACCAGGGGAAACACGCCGAAAATGAGGTAGGCCAGTAGGCGGCTGATGTTGATAACCGGCCCGGTGGTCACATCGCGGACCTTGTCCACGGCGTTGACCACGGCATCGGCGGCCTGCTCGGGCCAGTCCTCAGACAGCCCCAGCATGGAAGCAGTGGTTGCTTCGTCTTTCGGCTCAGAGGCTTCAGCCATAGGACTTCAGACTACCGCCGAGGTGTGTCAGATCAGATGTTGGGGGAGAGGGGGCAAGGGCTATTCGAGCCAATTGAGGAAGGTGTGGGAATTGAGCAGTTCGCAATCGGGGGGCGGGGATGTCTCCGTCAATTGCAGATCGTCGCCGTCGAGGTACACCGACACCTGCACTTCCACTTCATCTACCACTGCGTCGAATCGGCTCAGCAGTTCGATTCCCTCGTCCGGGAATAGCGGACAGCCCATGAGGTCGATTGCGGTGGACTCGTCAAGTCTGCTGGTGTCCTGGGCGTCGACGAGGTCTTTGGCCAACAGCATCATGTAGTCGGCGAGATCAGAGGCGGTCTCGAATACCAGGAGCTCCTCTCCTGATGTCGGCACGATGTCCGCCGCTTCATCGGCCATGGCCACCTCCCCGTCGTCTGGTTCCTCGGCAGGGGCTTCCACTGGTTCTGGTTTCTCTTCCGCGTAGCCCTGGTCGTCCATCGGGGCTTCTTCGAGTTCGATGGCCATTTCTTCATCCATCATCTCCTCGGCGGGGGCTTCTGTAGTGAAGACATCATCAGCGTCGTCAGAATCAAAACTCGCAGCCGATTCTTCGGCAGCATCCATGCTCTCGGGTTCGGCGGCAGCAGCGGGCAGTGGCATGTCCTCGGCGTCCGCCGGCGCGTCGGCTTGCACCACGGGGGCGGATGCCATGTCGTCGTCGGCGAATTCGTCTCCTTGCCGCTCAAAGATGGTCACACCCACCGCGGCAATGGCCGCAACCACCGCGGCCGCGGCCAGGATCACTCTGGCCTGAGGGGGGATGGCCCGCAACCGGCGCCGGGCCGTCTCCATCGACACCACCGGGGCCCGGTGATCCAGTGCTCGAGCGATCATCTGGTCTCGCACCTCGTCGGAAGGCACCTCCACCGGGGCACCCACCAGATTTCTGACCGTCCGGAGCTCTTCCACCAGCTCTTGCAGCCGGGGATCGCTCTCCACTAGGGCGGCCTCTTCCGCCGTGGCCTCCCCGTCCAGATAGGCGGAGGCCAGCTCGTCCAGTTGCTCTGGGGTCAGGTCGCCGCGTTCGTCGCTCATGGTCTCTCCCCAGTGTGACGTTGGTCGGGGCCGTCTGGGTTCCCGCGCAGCACTTCCGCCAGACGTCGGCGCCCCCGGGAGATGCGGGACCTCACTGTCCCGGGGGCGATGTTCAGCTCTTCGGCGATCTGCTCATAGCTCAAGCCCACCTGATCGCACAGCACCACCGGCACCCGGAATTCCTCGGGGAGCTGGGCCAAAGCGGCCTCGATGTCCAGGCGATCGCCCACCGTGTCGGCCACCGGCCGCTCGGCCGCCGCCAAGGGCTGCTCTTCCACGGGGGACGGCACCGGGCGTCGGCCCCGCCGTCGCAGCTCGTCCAAACAGGCGTTGGTCACCACCCGGTGCATCCAGGTGGTGAACTTCGACCGACCGTCGAAGCGGTCGATACGCCTCACCAGGGTGATGAGCGCCTCCTGGGTGGCATCGAGGGCGTCGGCCTCGTTGCCGGCCAGCCGCCGGCAAATGGCGTAGATCTTGTTGTAGTGCTGGCGCAGCAGGGCATCAAGGGCGTCTTGGTCGCCTTTCTGGGCCTTTTCCACCAGCTCCGTGTCATCCGCCGCGCCTCTGATTCCCCGAGGGTACCCACCCGCCGCCCCCGGCAGGTTGCACTGTGCCTCTGGCTCGCCGGGAACTAATCCGCTCCGCCCTTCGTCTCAGTTGGCAACGCTCGAAGAGGGAGAAAACCCATGCACGATGCGATCCGCACTTCAACCCGGCCGAAGCGCCGCACCCTGAGCTTCATGCTTCTGGCGTTGTTCAGCGCCTTGTTCCTGTTCTTGGGCGCCTGCAACAACGGAGACGACGACATGGCAGAAGCTTCCGCTCCTGCCGATTTCGATGTCCCGGCGGCCGCGGCCGACGACTCTGGGGAGCGGCTGGCCCGCCCGGAACCCGAAGCAGCAATGGCAGCAGATGACATGGGACCGGCTGAGGAAGAAGACGGCCTCGCCGTTCCCACCGCCCTCACCCCCGCCGATCTGGGCCGCGACATCATCTACACCGCCGAGATCTCAGTGCAGGCCGACGACGTGACCGCGGCCAGCCGAGAAGCGGTGGCCATCGTGCAGGGCCTGGGCGGCATCGTGTTCTCCCAAACCACCCGCACCGAGCCCCTGCCCCGCACCGCCATCACATTCAAGGTGCTGCCCGACAACTTCTCCACCGCCCTCGAACGGCTGGCCGGCGTGGGCAAGCTGGTGGACCAGTCCATCAGCTCCGACGACGTGACCGAGATCATCGTCGATCTGCGGAGCCGCATCATCACCGCCGAGGCCAGCGTGGAGCGGCTGCGGAACTTCCTCCAAGCAGCCACCGATCTCGAAGACGTGGCCGAGCTCGAGCGGGAGCTGCTCGACCGCGAGACCACCCTGGAGCGGCTGCGGGGCCAACTCCGCACCCTGCAAGACCAGGTTGACCTGGCCACCATCACGCTCACCATCACCCAGTCGCCCACCGTGCTGCCCGACACCGGGATCCTGGTCACTGCCTGGGTGTCCGAAGACGCCGACGATCCCTGCCTGGGCGTGCAGAACATCACCGTGGAGCCCGACGCAAAGGTCTACCTCTGTCTGGAAGTGGAGAACACCGGCACCTCGGCCCTCACCGACGTGGAGGTGAGCACCCGCAACCTCCGCCTCAACCTGGACAACTTCCAAACCATCCAGGGCACCTTCAACCGCATCGAGGCCAACGAGCTCATGGCCGCAGTCCTCACCCTCCCCATCGAAGAAGGCCGCCTGACCGGCCGAGTGGCCACCCGAGGCCTGCCCATCGAATTGGAGGTAACCGCCACCCCCATCGACTTCGACGGCACTGCGCTGGATGAGGTGTGGGGCGAGTCGGTGGTGTGGGTGCAGGTGGACACCGACGACGCCCTGCCCGGCTTCGGCGACTCGGTGTCCGACGGCGCCAGCGGCGTGGTGGCCGTGTTCAGCGTGATCCTGATCGTGGTCGGGGTGCTGCTGCCCTTCCTGCCTATCATCGCTGTGATCGCCGCCCTGATCTGGTGGATCCGCCGCCGCAGCCATCAGAAGAAGGAAGAGCAGACCTCCGTCGGCTAGCTGAACACCATGCGGCCCGACATGAGCTTCTCGTACAGTTCCAACAGATCGGCACTGATCAAATCGTCAGCCTCAGGCTGGTCGCTCTCCCGCCGGAGCAAGCCCACCAGTTCGGTCATGATCTGGCGCGCCTCGGTGGGGTTCTCGGCTGCGGCCATCAACCGCCAGCGGTAGCACTCCTCGCAAACGCCCACCAATTGGAGACTGGTCATCACCGCTTGTCGAGCGCCTTGGAAATCGCCGACATCGATGCACCTCTTGGCCAGATCATGAGCCGTGTTGTCCACTAGGCAGTCGATTCGGGTCCGAAGACCGAAGTCGGCCCATCGGTACATGTCTCCAACGCCCCCGGTGAAGGGGGTCCCCCGAACCAGTTCGAGAGCGGTTTGAAGCCGTTCTCGGCCGCGTTCCCCGCTATCGGTGCGGGCGGCGGAGACGAGAGCTTCGAACCTGCCAACATCAGTTCCCACCTCTGTTCGCAGCTGATAAATCCCCTCTGGGCTCACTCTCGGCAAGTAGGGCTCGCCGTCATCATTGACGCCCAGTGCTTTTCGGGCCCGACTCACCGTATTGGCCAGGGTTGACTCAGAAGGAGGATCGTCTGGTGGCCAAATCTGGGTCCTTAACTGGTCTCGGTCAGCTCCCTCAGGGTGGAAGGCCAGGTAGGTCACCAGATCCAGCGCTCGGCGGGAGGTAAACGGTTGCGCAGCGCCGAGAACGTCCACCGATCCCATCACCCGAACTTCAATGTCAACAATCATTGGATCCGGAGAGGAGGGTTTGTTGTTGGGCTTGGCTACTGCCAACACCACGCCCTCGGTGTCCTTTGCCGAGGAGGCCAATTCGGCAAAGGCGGTGACGTCAGAATCAGGCAGGCCGTGAGCTTCTAGCCGAAGGCCGATTGGCTGCAACAGCAGACCATCCTCATCGAATTGGGCTACCCAAGGTGCTCCTTCGAGTCCGTGAGCAACAACGCATACAGATGAACCACATAAATCAAGAAGGCCAAGTGTTTCTTGACGGTGGGGAACCAAGGTCACCAGGGGGTGCCAATAGTCACCGCTGCTTCCGAATCTGCTGCTGAGAGGAAGCGGATGATTTCCAAACAAGGCTTGGTTCTGACGCTGTTGATGCCTGATTCGCTCGATGGCTGAAGCCACATCCGGTACGTATTCGACCCGCTCGAACACGGCCAGCTCTTGACCGAAGCCCACACAGATGACCGTGAGGTCGTCGGCCAAATGACTACTGGCCAGTTGGGTGGCTATAGCGGCGCACAAATCGATGATCGCTCTTGAATCTCCTTCCAGGCTCACCGCCACTAGATGTTCAAGGTTCAACAAACATTCCTTGCCATCGCTCTTGCCAAAGGTGGCCAGGGTGGGGAGCGGTGCCGGTACACCGTCGGCTTCAGCGAGAAGCGGTTCCAGCACTACGTCCTTCGAATAAGTCCAAGTCTTGCTGTCCGTGCTGGTGTGGAATCCGGAAGGCGCTGCCGCAGGAGAGTTGAGGTGGATCGAAACACTGTCCGCATCCAGGGTTACCCCGATGATCTCGGGCGGCGGATCGGCGGCCAGCCGGGAAGACATGACCCGTAAGGCGGCATCCAAGAAGAGAGCGCGGTTGGGATCGGATGCGGCTTGCAATTGCTGATCTAGTTGAACCGCCTTCTGAGAAGGTGGAAGGGGCATTCGACCGTTCGGCAGTCGGCGGCGCTGAGTCCTGCGGAGCCGGGCCAGCACCCAGCCAAGGCTGCTGGCGAACACTCCCAGACCCCCGAGTGTGAACATCACCTGCTTGCTGGAAGCAGATTGTCCGTCGGGCCTGCTCGGTGGGACGTTGGTGGTCACGGTCGCCCTGGCAGTGGTATAGGCAATTGCCCGAGCAGGGAGGTCGGCTGGGTCCGCTGATGGCTGGCCTATCGGTACGTAATGATCGGCTGGCTGGGGCGGTGGTTGGGTTGCCACTGTGGAGTGGTCAGCTGGTTCGGGCGGTGATTGGACAGAAAGTTCAACGATGGTTGGCTCAGGATCATGGCCAGGGATTTGAAGCTGCCATCCGGGCAAGATCACATTGGGGTCTTGGATGATGTTCTGGTTGGACTCGTAGATGTCAACCCATCTGTGGGGGTCGTCGAGATGTTGGTCCGCCAGGTTCCACAGCGTGTCTCCGCTCTGCACCGTTATCAGCAAATCGTCGGATTCAACGAAGGGCTTGCCAAGTAGTGGTGTGTCATCTGAGGCGCTGTACTCACCTGAAGTGGGAGGGCGCGCGTCAGTGGGCAGGACAAGCTCCCACCCTGGTTGTAGTCGAGTTGGATCGGTAAGCGAGCCACCATCTGCTTGCGCCTGTCCATGATTGAGCACGAACACCTCAGTCCATCTGTCTGGATCGCCCAAGTACTGTTCGGCCACCATCTGTAGGCTGTCGCGCCGTTCCACGGTGTGAACCAATGGCTCCGCGTGGAAGGGCTCAATGCTGTGGGGGTTGTCACTGCTGTGAGCGCTCGGGGCATCACTTTGCGCATCGTGGGAGTCAACGTCTAACTCGATTGTTGTCGGGGCAAGGAGGTCCTGGTTGGCGGCTATGGCGGCTCCGGGATTCTGAACTGAGAATGCAACGAACAGAGCCGTTCCCATAAGGCGAGCGGATAAGCGCTGCACAAACGAGGGCACCAGAACAACTCGAGGGGCAACTCGACCATGAAAGTGAGCCCAAACCTCGACTCCTAGTCCGGCCAGCAACTGAAGCCACAAAACCCACACGACGACTGAGATCAACTTCAAGATCAGGGATGCGGGAATGGAACCTGTCCTTATGGCGGTCAATGCGTCTGAACCTGATGGCAATCCTCTGGGCAATGGCCAACCCACTCCGGCGATGAGAAGTATCGGAATCCCTAGCAGAAGGCCGGTCAGCAACGTGGCAGAGCCCAAGCCGCGCACAAGCTCCTGACGGAATTCTCTATTCAGATTCATAGGTCGTCTCCTGTCTGTACGCTTCGGACCGCTCGGGCGGTGGCTGAGCCGGCCACTTGGCGTGAATCAAGGCCGAGCATTGAGAGGATCAGAAGAGGCTGGGTCAACCAGACGGTTGTCGAAACCGTGTCGCCCTGGACCGAAAGCGACCACCTCTTGTGCTGGCCTAGGTATTCAGCGGCGGCGACTTGAGCCAACGTCGGGTCAACGGACACGTTTCCAGGCTCTTGGTAGATCGACTCACTTGAGATTGCCTGGGCACCAGCTCTGGCTGCCTCCAGGGCCAATCCTGAAGCGGTTCGCTTGGCGTTCAGGATCTGGGCGCCGTCGTACGCCAGACCGCCGAGCATGACCAGCGCGACAGCTAAGACAACGAAGAACACGCTGACCTGGCCTCTTTGACGACATCCCGACGTCCCAGCCCAGGTCTGGCTTTGACAACGTCTCCACCGTTGGAAAGAACCAGGCCACCATTGAGAAGTACGCCAGTACACAACTACGAGACTCCGCTTCGATAGCGATCCACCACAGAGGTGAACTCAGCGATAACCGTGCGGCTGCCGGGGATGTTGAGCAGAGTCAGGTCGGACAATCGCACCGCGCAAGAAACCTGGATATGAACCTTGCCGCCTGGTCCAAGATTCATCTCCCGGACACGAACTTGGGGTCCTCTGTGGCAGTCGATATCCAACTGGTTCAGGGTGGACTCTGCCGTTGTGACTGCTGCCATCTGAGCTGCTGATGGCGACTGGGATTGTGTTGCTGCCCGGGCCGCGTTGCGGGCCGCGGTTGTCAACTTGCTTTCGACCACACCGACTCGACCGGCAGCCACGACGAAGAGCAAGAGCATGGCCATTACCGGGGTGAGAACTGTCAGCCCGACCACGCTGCTGCCTCGCTCCTGGCCATTGCCGAGCCGGTTACGCCACCGGCGACAGGGATTCATCTTTGATTCACGGGAATGAAGACTTCGCGCGAACCAGCGGCAGTAGAAGAGATTGTCGGCCTGTATCCAGGGATCAGCGACTTCACCGTGGCCTCTACGGTCACCGAGAGCTGCGAACGGCTGGTATGAGAAGAGATGTGGACGTTCGCCAAAAGGTTTTCGGCATACGTTCCGATGGTGGACTGAGCAGCGGCTCGGGCCACATCCTCGTTCCCCGATGCCCCCTGGCCGGCTTGGGCGCCGTCTTGGGCAGCTGCGTCGACGATGGCTTGGGCGTGGGAGACCAGGGCTGCTTGAACAATCAGAAGAATTATGAGCATGGCAATGGGAATAGCGAGGACTGCGGTTGTCACCTCGCCCCGCTCGCTCTCGGTTCTTTGGTTGGCCTCGCCCTGCTTGATCAGCTGATCTTGCTGGTCTGGTCGGAGATAAAGGTGGTGATGACCACTCCAGCGGCAACGGCTGCGGCTACCAAGACCGCGATGATGATCACTGTCGAGGTCACGTCTCCGCGCTCGCTTTGCCACGCCCGGTGGACTCGTTGTTGGAGTCCTGACAGTGCTGCGGCGACAAATTGACAGAACTTGATGGACAATCTCAATGTCATCTCCGGTGAGGTCTTGATTGGGGCGGTTCAAGCCGCCGATAAGCTGGCACTTTGGAGTCATGTCGTGCTGGAGCATTCACGTGCTCAGAATCGCGACAATTGCCGGGTAGCCGATGAGTCCCAGGAATGCCGAGAACATCAGAACAACCGGGAGCGACATGCGCTCGGTGGTCTGCTGGGCTTCAGTCTCAGCCTCGTTCAGGGCCCGCTCTCGCAAGCCTCGGGCTTTGACATGCAAGGACGATCGCACCCGAGATCCGGAAGTGCCGGCCAACATCAGCCATGCGGCCAGTTCCTCGAGTTCCGTTGAGCCAAGTTCTTGAGCCAGCTTTTTGAGAGCAGTCCATGGTGGCTCGTTGGCCAACTGGGCTTGCCGCAGCGCCCTGTCAATTTCGATAAACCCCCAGGCCGAACCCTGAGCCGCCGATTCGGCCAACGCCCGTTCCATACCCGAGCCTCCTGACAAGTGGAGGCCCATCAAATCCAAGTACGTGCTGATCTGGTCGCGTAGCTCGCGACGCCTAGATCGGGCTCTATCCCGCAGCGACAAGTCTGGGACCAGAAAGAGCAGTCCTCCGGCCAAGATGGATGCCAGTACAACCACCGCAGGAGAGATCCACACTCGAGCCAACCAGGCAACTATCCAAATTCCCACCGGCAACCCCGCGCCCAGCACCAGCATTCCCAACTTGGCCACTGCGAGTTCTTCCAGGCTTTGACCGGCAGCCCTCAGATCGCGGTCGATTCGGCGGCCCCGAAACACCAAGGGGCCGAATGATCGTGCTGCGGCCCGTCCTAGTCGGTCGCGTCGGGTTCTTGATTGGTAGACATCATCGGTTCGCTGGCCAAGCTCGCTCAGACGAGCCTGCAATGGCTCGCGGGGAGGAAACAGCCCCCAACAGGCCATGGCGAGACCGACTCCGATCATGGTGCCCAACACCATTCCGATTGTCATTCTGAGTGTCCCTTGACCACGCTCAGGGTCGGAGGAGTTCGATGAACCTCGAGGGTCCGGGGCGGGGTGTTGAACCGGCTCATCTGTACAAGGGCGAATTCCGATCCGAGGAACAGCCCGCCGATCCCGGCGAGGGCAATCTGCCCCGACAGGGTGTCGAAGGGCGTCAAGTACGACCTGTTGAAGATCACCATGGCAATGGAGAACACCGCGACGACGACGGCAATGAAGCGGGCGGAGGTGAATTGCCGAGCTCGAGACGCCTCAATCCTCAGTCGCATCGACACTTCTTGGCGAGTGTTCTCGGCCAGATCGCCCAACATTTCCTGCAATGACCCCACTTGGTTGGCCGCTGCCAATCCGAGTGTGACCGCAACGGTGTCAGCCACTGCGTGGTTTACCTCATCGGCAAATTTGGCCAGGGCATCACATAGAGGCTCCCGCTCAGCCCGGGCGGCGAGTTGCTTGATCTGGGCCCGCACGACCGCTGGAGCGGCTTCTGCTGTGGCCTTCAATGTCTCGGTAATCCCGGATGCTGCACTGCACGTGTCCCGGACCATCTCCACCCAAGTAGCCAAGGCCGCCATTCGATTGACTTCTTGGTCGCGGATTGCCTTGGCCTTCAAGAGGGTCGGCGACACGAAACCAGCGATGCCTGCGGTCAGGCCGGCAACGAGCCATCCGGTCAGCGCAAATGCCGCTAAGGAACCGGCAAGGGCAATGGCCGAGCGGAACACGATTGACGTGGGCACCCATTGGAACTCTCCAAAGAGCCTCCAGCCAAGTGCCTTTGGTGGGGCAAGGAAGCCGCGCCAGCCCAGTGCGGTGACGAAAATTCCGCAGCCCAGTGCTGCTCCAATCAGCGCTCCGATCAGAGAGGACATTGCTGGTCCTCTGGTGCCGATTCCCGCCCTGGGGGGGAACAGTCGAAGCCGATATCGGCCAAACGCTGTTGCGTGGTCGGGCGTAAAGGGGAACCTGGTCGGGCCGGGCACGACCCGTTGGATGCAAACACCTCCGCGCTGTTGACTTCTCCCAGTGAGGTGCCGGTGACCTCCCGCACCGATCCCACTTGACGTTGGCCGTTCTTTCCCCTGCTGATATGGACAACGAAGTCGATGCTCTCCGCGATCATGCGGTTGGTGGCCTCTACCGGGATGCGTTCCGTGGACCGCAAGGCGTAGGTGGCAATCTTGCTAAACGCTGCCCGAGAAGAGTTGGCGTGGATGGTGCACATTGAGCCGTCGTTTCCAGTGGACAGCGCCGAAAGCATGTCCACCACCTCGGGCCCTCGCACCTCGCCGACAATCAGCCGGTCGGGAGACATGGCCAGCGCGTTGCGCACCAACTGCTGCATGGTGATCTCACCGGTTCCCTCGATGTTGGCTGTTCGGGTTTCCAGCTCGATCACGTCGCGATGCCGGTCTGGGTCTGCGGCCAGGCACAACTCCAGTCGGTCTTCAATGGTGATCAGCCGCTCATTGGGGTCGCAGGCGTTGAGAAGTGCGCGCAGGAGTGTCGTCTTTCCCGCGTTGGTCCCACCGCACACGATGATGCTCATCCGAGCTCTCACTGCTGCGTACAAGAAATCTCGGAGCGTCTTGTCCACTGTTCCCAGTTCGCACAAGTCGGCCAAGGTGACCTGCTCGTGGCGGTGGCGTCGAATTGACACCGCGGGGCGTTCTGAGACCGCCATCACCGCATTCAAACGGGACCCGTCGGGCAGCCGTAGGTCCAGAAACGGGTTGGCGATGTCGAACCGCCGTTCATTGCGTCCGAGCCGAGCAGCCGCCTTGCGTATCAGCGCAATTAATTCGTCGTCCGACTCGGCGATGGCCTCGGCTCGACGTTTGACGCCACCGGCATATTGAACCCAAACCGTGTCGCATCCGTTCACACTTATGTTTTCGACCGACTCATCGGCCAACAACCGTTCGATAGGCCCAAGGCCGAACAACGTGGCCAGCACTTCGTCGGCAATGCGCGACTCGTCGGCTTCGCAAATCGGGGTGAGAAACGCCCTCGCCCGATCGGCGGCGATCATGTCAAGGGCTTCATGTATGAAGTGTCCGGCCAGAGCCTTTTGTTCATGCCGGTCGCCGAGTCGGTCTGTCTCCGTCTGGTCGAGTCTTTGGGTGACCACGGCAAGCACGCGTTCAACGTGGGGACAGGCCACTACGCCGCCTCGCGACCGGCTGGCGCAGCCTGCACGCGGAACTGGATTCGATGGACGAGCTCGGTCAGGGTGCGCCACATCAGCAGCCGGCGATGGCGCTGATGGGGAGGCAACCCTCTTCCCAGAGCTTGGGCGATTCTTCGTTCGTAGGCCATCACGCCGAGGAGGTCGAGTTGACAGGCCTTTGCCATCTCTGTTGGCGAATAGGGGCGGTCGCCAACGCATACCAGTGTGGTGGGAATGTCGTGGGAGATGGTCCTGCGGGCCTGGTGGACGAGGGGCACGAGCTGATCGAAGCAAGGTCGAGTCACAAGCACCAGCAGATCGCAGTGTTCAATGAGTTCGGCAGCGGGGGAGTGAGGCCGTATTCGGCCAACGTCAACGACCGCGTCGATGTCGTCAAGGCGGCCAAAGCCATCTGTCAATCGCTTCGCCAGTGAAGCGAGAACCAACGTTGTGGTTTCTCCACACCCTGGAGCAACGAGGGTGGGCAATTGGCCAGCCAGCAACTGGCAGCTGGCTTGAAGCCGAGCCATGGTCAGCTCATGTCGGGCTGTTCCCGATAACTCCACTAAAGACGGTACGGAGGCCAGTCCAAAACGCGCCGCCAAGACCCCGCCATCTCCGTCCGCTTCAACCAAAACCGCTCGTCGCCCGGTGGTCCACTCCCATGACAGTCCGAGTCCAACCGACAAGCTGGTGGCACCGGGACTGGCCTTTGCACTGCCCACTGCGATGATGCTCATGGACCTGTCCCAGCCACTACCTGGTGAGACCTCGCCAGCCCGCCAGCCACTTGAGAGGCTTCTTGGGAGTCGTCTCGTCGCTCTCCTTGAGAGGCTTCTTGGGAGTCGTCTCGTTGCTCTCCCCGAGAGGCTTCTTGGGACTTGTTGGGCAAGAGGATTAGGCGCAGCTCGTTGGACGCAGCTGCCTTGCTGATGACCACTGCGTCGTCAGCGGAGGCCAGTAACGAGAGAAAAAGCGCTTGTCGGCCTGATTCCCGGATTTCACTCACTTCGGCGACCGTGGCTTGGATGGCCGCATCCAGAGTGTCCGGCGATGCAGTCCGTTTCACGCGGTCAATTCGATCCACGGCATTTGGCTGGTCGGAATGGCTCGTTATCACTACCCCAACTGGTTGCCCTGGGCTGAGGTGGGCAATCGGATATTCGCCTGGCTGGAGCACAGCGCCGACGACGGCTGCTCCTCGGTCAATCAGCGAGTTCGTTGACAACATGCCCGGATGGAAAATTGCCCCCTCGGGAATAGAGGTTCGGACGGTCCGGCCCACCACGAACTCCAAATCGGCCATCGGCACAAATCCCGCTCCTTGGCCGCTGGCGACTTCCACGGCTCGGAGGTCTTCGATCTCAACAGTCGAGCCGGAGGAGATGTCACGGGCAGCCACCGCCACCTCAGTGCGGCTGCTTAGTGACGATGCCCACAGGGCGAAGATGATCGCCGCAGTGAGGGTAACGGTCAGCCCGAGGGCCACCCAGGGGAGCTGTCGTCGGCGATCCTCGCTTGCCATCCGCATGGGTTGTGTCCGGAAGGTCGGGGAGGGAGCCGTCTAGTCGCTCCGATGGGGCCAATTTGCCACACCTTCCCGGTTGAAGCAAGGTGTATTTCAGATATTTCTATGAATTGCTGTTTGGCTGGTATTGGCAGATGTGGGGGAGTTGGCGGTAGCGCTCGCCGACGTCGAGGCCGTAGCCCACCACGAAGTCGGGCGGGATCTCGAAGCCCACGTAGCGCAGGTCGAGGTCTTCGTACTGGCGGCCTTTGCGCACGAGCAGGGCGCACACTTCCAGGCTGGCCGGGTTGCGGGCGGCCAGGTTCTTGCGGAGGTAGTTGAGGGTCAGGCCGCTGTCGATGATGTCTTCCACCAGGATCACGTCGCGCCCGGCCAAGTCGAGGTCCAGGTCTTTGACAATCCGAACCACGCCGCTGGTGCGGGTGGAGCTGCCGTACGAAGAAACCGCCATGAAATCGAACTCCACAGGGAGGTCGATGGCTCGGGCCAGATCGGCCATGAACATGAAGGCGCCCTTGAGCACCCCCACTAGCAGCGGCGCCCGGCCCTGGTAGTCGGCGGTGATGCGAGAACCGAGGTCGGCGATGCAGGTTGTCAGCTCGTCGTTGGAGATCAGGATCGGGCCGGGGTCGCCGTTGCCGGTGGTCGCCTCGGTGGACACGAGGGCCAACCTAGTGGTGCTTATCTTTGGAGGCCGAGCCGTTGGGAAGATCGGGTAACCCGCCAGCCTCCACCAATTTCGGTGGATCGAATCTCGTTTCGGACCACGGCCATGACCCGTTCGATGGCGGCGGCATCGGGGGGATGCTCGGCGCTGATTTCGCGCTGGATCCACCGTCGCAGCGCCATCTGGGCCAGGGGCTCGGGGGCCTCGGCCATCGCCTTGGCGTCGGTGGGGTCGATGGCCTCGGCCAGCTCATCGAGCAGGTCGCGGATGCCGCCCATCAAGCCCGCGCCCCGGGCGATGATCGGAACCACGTCGCGATCGGCGATGTCGCAAAGCAGCGGCAGCAGCTCGTGGCGGACTCGGTTGCGGCGGTGGGCGGGGTCGAGGTTGGACGGGTCTTGCACCGGCTCCAATCCAAGGGAGTCGCACAGCGCTTGGGTCTCATGGCGGCGCAAGGCCAGCAGCGGGCGCCGGGCTGGGTCGATGCCGGCCAAACCGTCCAGGCCTGCTCCCCGCATGAGGTTCAACAGCACCGTCTCGGCCTGGTCGTCGGCGGTGTGGCCGGTGAGCACCCCTTTGGGAAGCACTTGATAGCGGGCTTCTCGGGCTCGGGCTTCCAGATTGGGGCCGGGCTCGCATTGGGCGGAGCGGGCCTCAAAGGCCGCTCCCCAGCGGTTTGCCGCCTGAGCCACCACCTCGGCCTCGCCCGCTGAGCCGGGCCGCAGGCCGTGGTCCACATGCCAGGCGGTCACCGAACAACCTGCCTCGGAGGCCAGCACCAAAAGCGCCAGCGAATCGGGTCCGCCCGACACCGCGCAGTCCACCGCGGTGCCCGCGGAGGGGCCAGCAGAGGGAAACGTGCAGCGGGCCAGCAGTTCGGGAATCATCAGGCTGGCTGCGCTGAAGTGGTCGACGGGCTCAGCTGGCCAGTGCGGGGGTGCCGTTGAGGCGGTCGATCCATTGCTGTGGGTTGCGGATCTCGGTCATGGTGGGGAGGCGCTCGGAACACTCCCACGCCCGGTTCAAGAGCTCGGGCCCGCCTCTGGCTTCCACCGTCTCAATGAACGCCTCACCGGCGGCGTACTGGTTCAGCTTGGCCTCGATGCCGATGATGCGCTGCACCAGCTTGGACACTCCCTTGGCCGAGTTGCGGCGTTGGCGCAGCACCCGGGCGAACCGGGTGGCGTCGGGGATGCGGTCGGCTCCGGCCCGGTCCATGGTCACGTCGCCGTGGCCTTCCAGAAGGCTCATCATGCCGCCGATGCGATCCAGCACCACCTTCTGCTCGGGGGTGGCCAGAAGGGCGGGGAGGCCTCCGTCGGCCATCAGATCCTCGCCCCGTCGACGGGCGTCCATCGCCTGTTTGGCCACTTGTTTGAAGTGCTCCAGGTCGGGCTCGGCGGCATCGAGGGCCTCCTGCACCAACCCCAGGAAGTAAGGCCGCAGCCACTCGATGCCGGTGAACTGGGCCCGATGCGTGGTCTCGTGCAGGGCCAGCCACAGGCGGAACTGGCGAGGGTCGAATCCGTGCTTGTGCTCGAGCGCCATCACGTTGGGGCCCACGTAATAGACCATGTCCTGGTCTTCGGGCCGGTCGTCCTCGATGATGAGCAGGTCGTACTGGCCCAGCACCCGGGTAGACATCCAGCCCAGCACCGCCCCCATCTCGGTGCCGCTCACCCGCTGGGCCACCGGGGCGAACCACGAGGCCGACACCCGTTCGGCCATCTTGTCGGTCACCGGGCGCAGCAGGCGCTGGAAGGAGGCCACGTTGGCGTCAATCCATCCGGCTCGGGTGGTCACGCGGGCCCGGGCCGCGCCGCACATCGACTTCAGCCCGGTTTCGGCCGCCACCATCTCCTCGGCTTGGGCGGTGAACTCGGCGAGTTCGGGGGCGAGGCTGCGGTAGTGGTAGGAGTCGAGGAACGGCTCGTGGCCGCCGACCTTCTTGGCTACTCGCTCAGCCAGCCGCCAGTCGACGGGATCGGCTGCTGCAACCACCGGGGATTACTCGGATTCGCCGGCGCTCTGAGCTCTGGTTTCCCGCTGGTGCCGGCTGTTGTAGCGGGGGGCCACCACCTTGGTGAAGTAGCCGACGATGGTGGCGATTACCAAGGGAACTGTCCCGATAACCAGCAGCAAAGCGATCCACCAGTGCCACACCACGGCGGCGATCAAATCCATGCGCTCACCCTAGTGGTCTGCTTGCGGAGACTCCACGCCGGGCAGTTGGGCCGCACGCTCAAAAATCTTGGATATCCAGGTCGTCGAGCACCACGCGCTGGAGGGTCTCGGTGATGCGGATTTGCAGGGAGGCGGGGGCCGACTCCCGGCAGGCCTGGCCCATGGCCAGCTTGAAGCGCACCTCCACGTCGAGGATCTGAGCGCAGGGGAGGCAGTTGGCCAGCTCCAGGCGAACTTGGCTGATGCTCTCCAGCGTGGGCTGGCCGTCCAAGGCCTGGGCGATGAGCTGGCGCGAGAAATCGCACTGGTTGGGTATCCCCAAGCAATGCTGTTCGCTGCCCATCGCGGTGCCTCCGAAAATCAGATGCCAGCCGGCGCCGGCGCCCGGTCGGGGTCGGGTGGATCCACCCAGCCCCTGGTTTGTCCGAACTCTAACAACCGCTTCTGGAGCGTTTTTCTTCCCCGATGCAGCCTGCTCATGACCGTGCCCATGGGCACGTCCAGGATTTCGGCGATCTCCTTGTAGGCGAAACCCTCCACGTCGGCCAAAAGCACCGCAATCCGATACTCCTCGGGCAGCGACTCCAGGGCGTCCACGATCTCCGACTCGGTGATGGTCTCCATCAGCACTTCCTCGGCGCTGGCCCCCAGCTTGGCCTTGGTGTCGCCGCCCAGCCGCTGGTGCAGGTACAGGTCCTCCACCCCGGCCAGGTCTACCGACTTCGGCTTGCGCTGCTTGCTCCGGTAGGAGTTGATGAACGCATTGGTGAGGATGCGGAACAGCCAGGCCCGCAGGTTGGTGCCCTCCTGGAAGTTGCCGAAGCCCCGGTAGGCCCGCAGATAGGTCTCTTGCACCAGGTCTTCGGCGTCGGCCGTGTTGCGGGTCATTCGCCGGGCCGCCGAGTAGAGCTGGTCCATGTACTCCATGGCCTGATCGGCGAATGTGGCTTGGTCAGCCATTGCCGCCCACTTGCTCCCGCCACGGAACGTGCTTGTCCACCCGCGGCTCGGAGGGCAGGCCGAGCACCCGCTCGGCCATGTTGTTGCGGTGGACCTCGTCGGTGCCCCCGCCGATTGATCCCCAAAACCGGTTCAGCGCCTCGTTGGCCCACACTCCGGTATCGGCGTGGTCGCCGGCCACCCCGTAGCCCCCCAGGATCCCCACGCCCAGGTTGCCCCGGTCGCGACGGCTCTCCGACCAGTACACCTTCAGGGTCGAGCCGTCGAAGCTGGGTTGGCGGCCCCGGCGCACATCTTCTTGCAACCGCCGGCCCATCCAATCCAACAGCTTCTCTTTGGTATAGGCCTGGGCCAGTTCCTGGCGAACCATCGGGTCTTGGGCCGTGCCCCACCGCCGGGCCAGGGCGATCAGGTTGGCCGCGCTGTCGGCCCGGTCCATGCCGCCGCCGATCATGGTGGACTCGTTGGCCAGCACCAGCCGGGCCACCGCCCAGCCGCTGTTCACTTCGCCGACCACGTTCTCGGCCGGGATCCGCACGTCGCTCAAGAACACCTCGTTGAAGTGGGACGACCCGTTGATGGTGCGGATGGGGCGGGGGTCCACGCCGGGGGTGGTCATGTCCACCAGGAAGAAGGTGATCCCCTTGTGCTTGGGGGCGTCGGGGTCGGTGCGGGCCAGCAGGATTCCCCAGTCGCACAGGTGGGCCGACGAGTTCCACACCTTCTGGCCGTTCACTAAGAACTCGTCGCCGTCGCGTTCGGCTCTCGTTGCCAGGTTGGCCAGATCCGATCCGGCGCCGGGCTCGCTGAACAGCTGGCACCACACCACGTCGCCCCGCAGCATGGGCTTGAGGTGGCGGGCCTTCTGCTCATCGGTGCCGAAGTGGCCGATGGCCGGGCCGGCCAGGGCGATACCGGCGGCGAGAAAGCCGCTGGTGACATCGAATTGAGCGGCCTCCTGCTGGAAGATCTGCCGTTGCCACCGCTCCCCGCCCTGGCCGCCGTGGTCCACGGGCCAGTCGATGGCCGCCCACCCGCTGTCGTACAGCTCCCGCTGCCACGCTCGACAGCGGTCCATGTGGGCCTTCTCCGCGGCGACATCAGGATGGGTGGTCCGGGTGGACCAGCCATCGCCGTCCTCCTTCAGAGGGGCTCTAGCCGCCAGCCAGGCTCGCGCTTCAGCCCTGAAGGCAGCTTGGTCGGGAGTGTCCTCAGTGTGCTCGGCTTGGTTGCCCACACTGCGACGATACGGTATGGCGCCAAGGGAATCAGAGGAGTAGCCGGGTGGCCGACGAGAGTTACGGAGCCTACGAGGGCTATGAGGACAGCGAGCGCGTACGCCTCAATCAACTGGCCGAAGCCCGCGACCCCCGCACCCGCCGCGTCCTCGACCGCATCGGGCTGAGCTACGGCTGGAGGTGTTGGGAAGTGGGCGCCGGTGCGGGTTCGGTGTCAGCTTGGCTGGGCCGAAAGGTCGGGCCAGAGGGAGCGGTGTGGTCCACCGACTTGGATCTCCAGTTCCACCGGCCGGTGCTTCCAAACGTGGTGGTGGAGCAGCACGACGTGGCCAGAGACCCCGCGCCCCGGGCAACCTTTGATCTCGTCCACACTCGCGCGGTGCTCCAGCATGTGCCAGAACGAGATCAAGTGATTGAAACACTGTGGGCGGCGGTGGCGCCGGGTGGCTGGTTGGTGGTGGAGGACGGCGCCTTTCAGGCGTTCAGCGAACAGCCCCTGCCCGAGCCCTACGCCACCGTCCACCGCGCCATGGCCACCGGGGCCACCGCTGAGTGGCGCGATCCCAACTTCGGAGTGCGCCTGCCGGGGCGGTTTCGCGATCTGGGAGCCGAAGACATCGACATCACCGGAGAGGTCTGGGCCATGCGCTCTGGAGAGCCGGGCGGGGAGTGGTGGTTCCTCGCCATGGAGCGGGCCATTCCCCGCATTGTGCAGGCTGGCTTGGTAACCGCTGAAGAAGGCCAGACAGCCCTGGCTCAGGTTCGGGCTCCCGGATTTGTCATGATGAGTTCTCTGTCGATCGCGGTATGGGGCCGAAAGCCCGCCAAATAAGGAACTCAGGAGGCTGAGATGGAGAATCTGGAACTTTGGAATCCCTCGACATTCAAGAACGGTTTCCCCCACGACTACTTCCGCCACAAGCGCGACAACGATCCGGTGTTCTGGAGCGAGCACCCTCACTGGGACGGCTTCTGGAACGTCACCCGCCACGCCGATGTGCAGCGGGTGTCGCGCGACTCCGATTGCTTCAAGAGCCAGCCCAACCCCTTTTTGGCCGGCGACCAGCCGCCCTCGATTGACGACGGTGCCAACTCGCAGATGCTCATCAGCCTCGACCCGCCCGATCACACCAAGATGCGCAAGCTGGTCAATCGGGGATTCACGCCCCGCCGGGTGCGCGATTTGGAGGAGAGGATCCAGTCGCAGGTAACCCGGTTGATCGACCAGGTGGCCGACAAGAGCGGCTGTGAGATGGTCAGCGAGATTGCGGTGGAGCTGCCCTTGCAGGTGATTGCCGACTTGGTGGGCGTGCCCGAAGAAGACCGCCACCAGATCTTCCACTGGACCGAGATCACGTTCGGCTTCGACGAGAAGTACACCACCGAGGAGATGATGGAAGCCGGGGCGCAGATGTTCGCCTACGCCGACCAGATGTGCGAGATCCGCAAGAAAGAGCCCCACGACGACCTCATCAGCGTGCTGATGGAAGCCGAGATCGAAGGGGAGTCGCTCGACCAGATGCAGATCGACGTGTTCTTCATGCTCCTCCAAAACGCCGGCTCCGAGACCACCCGCAACCTCATCACCACCGGCACGCTGGAGCTCATCCGCAACCCACACCAGATGCAGATACTCAAGGACGACCCGTCGCTTATCCCCAACGCCGTGGAGGAGCTTTTGCGCTACACCACGCCGGTGATGCAGTTCGTGCGCCGGCCCACCCACGACACCGTGGTGGGGGGTCAGGAGATCAAGGCCGGCGATCCGGTGGTGATCTGGTACTCCTCGGCCAACCGGGACGAGCGGGCCTTCGAGAACCCCGACACGCTGGACGTGACCCGCGACGCCAGCCAGCACGTGGCCTTCGGCGCCGGCGGACCCCACTTCTGTCTGGGGGCGTCAATGGCCCGACTGGAGGCCAAGATGATGTTCGAGGCCATCATCGGCCGCTTCGAGGGCCTGGAGCTAGGGGTGGAAGATCCCCGGACCCTGCGCCGCCTGCACTCCAGCCTGGTCGACGGCTACGTTGAGATGCCGCTGCGGTGGGACGGTGTCAAACCTGCCGCCTAGATGGGCTTTTGTCATCTATACGTCAATTGTTAGGCTAACTTGACGAACTGGCGCAGTCACTTTAGAGTTCTGCGCCCATGAACAAGAAATCCCGTATTGTGCTGACTTGCGTTCTGCTTGCAATGGCCCTCCTAGCTGCCGCTTGCGGTGGCGACGGCGGTACCAAGCTCGAAGGCGTTGCCGCCACCGTCTACGACGGCAAGTGCGCCGATGAAGATGGCTCGTCGGTCACCGTGTATTCCGGCCGCAGTGAGAACTTGATCAAGCCGGTGCTGGATGCCTTCGCCTGTGAAAGCGGCACATCAGTCCGGGTTCGCTGGGGCTCGTCCACCGACTTGGCCCTTCTGATCGACACGGAGGGCGACCGAACCGACGCTGATGTGTTCATTTCCCGGTCGCCAGGCCCAGTGGGATTCCTGGAATCAAAGGGTCTGCTCACCTCAATGGACAGCAGCGTGCTGGAACTGGTGCGCGAAGACCATCGTGGAGCCAACGGCACCTGGATCGGATTCTCCGGGCGCAAGCGGGTGCTGGTTCACAACGTCGAAATCGTGCCCCCCTCCCAGCTGCCGACCTCGGTATTCGACCTCACCGATCCTGACTGGAGGGGTCGAGTGGCCATACCAGCCACCAACGGATCGTTTGTGGACTGGTTCACGGTGTTCCGCGACCAGTACGGCAACGATGTGGCCACCCAGTGGCTGAGCGACATGGTGGACAACGACGCCCGCTACTACCCCAACAACGTGGCCATCGTGGAGGCCGCCGCCCGAGGCGAGATCGACGTGGGCCTGGTGAACCACTACTACAACTACCGATTGGCGGCTGATGCCGAAGCGGCCGGCCAGGAGTATTTGGCAGCCAACTACGACCTCTCCGACGAGGACATCGGCTCGCTGCTCATCATCACCGCCGCCACCATGACCACCAATGTGTCCGACCGGGAAGCAGCCCAGGATCTGATTGCCTACCTGCTTTCCCCATCGGTGCAGCAGTACTTCACCCGCAACACCTACGAATACCCGCTGGCCGGAGGCGTCGAGCCCAACCCCGTCCTGCCCCCGCTCACCGCCCTGTCCATCGGCTCCGTCGATTTCGACGCCCTCGGCGGCGGTTTCGAAACCACCGAAGACATCATCCAAAGCAGCGGAATCCTCAGCCAGTAACCCGCCACCACGCCGGAGGTTGGTAGCGATATACCCGCCGCACACCGGTCACTGGTAACGGCATTCTCGCTGCGCTGTGGATCAAGCATCCCCCACGATCTAACGTCTAATACGTGGACGTCGACCCCCTAGATCTCATCTCCCCCAAGCGCTACGGCGAGAACGGCCAGCCTCACGAGCTATTGGCCTGGATGCGCCAGAACTCCCCGGTGCACTGGTGCGAACCCGACGGCTACCAGAACTTCTGGGCCGTCACCCGCCACGCCGACATCATTGAAGTCTCGATGCAACCGGAGTTGTTCAGCAACGAGGCCGACAGCATCACGATCCGCACCGATCAGCAGGTCGCCGATTTGGAGGAGCACGGCAGCATCATCGGCGACATGCGGACAATCATCAGCATGGACCCGCCCGACCATCGGCTTTACCGCAAGGTGGCCAGCGGCTTCTTCACCCCTCGGGGCATCAGCCATCTCGACCAGATCGTGAACGACAGCGCCAAGGCTCTGCTCGACAGTTTGGGCGACGAGGGCGAGTGCGACTTTGTGGACATCATCGCCCAGCGCCACCCGCTGCGGGTGCTGGCCACCATTCTCGGCATCGACCGCGAAGACGAGGAGCGTCTGTTGGTGCTGACCCAGCAGCTTCTGTCGGGCGATGATCCCGACTACCGGCGTGAGGCCGAATCCCGTTACCAGGCCAGCGCAGAAGTGGGCATGGAGTTTTACGCCATGTTCGACCGCATCATCAAAGATCGTCGGGCCCACCCCCAAGAGGATCTGGCCACCATGCTGGCCAATGCCCATCTGCCCACCGGCGAGGCCCTGCCCGAGATCGAGACCTTCGGCTACTACCTCATTGTGTTCACCGCCGGCCACGACACCACCCGCAATGGTCTGTCGGGCGCGCTGGAAGCGTTCTTGGCCAATCCCGACCAGCTTCAGCGGCTGCGGGAGAACCCGGAGATGGCCAAAGACGCCGTGGAAGAGGTGGTGCGGTGGTCCACCCCGGTGAACTACATGAAGCGCACTGCCATGGCCGATGCCACCGTGGCCGGTCAGCCGGTGAAAGAGGGCGACTTCGTGGTGTTCTTCTACGCCTCGGGGAATCGGGATGAGACGGTGTTCGACCGTCCCCACGACTTCGACATCGGCCGCCACCCCAACCGTCACCTGGGGTTCGGCTGGGCCGAGCACTATTGCCTGGGAGCGCATCTGGCTCGAGCCAGCACCCAGGCCCTCATCAAGCAATTGGCTGAGCGGGTGATCGAGATCGAGCCTGCCGGGCCCATCGTCCGCACCGAGTCCAACCTCATTGTCGGGGCGAAGCAGCTGCCGGTTCGCTACAAGCTCCGTCCCGCAGCCTGAGCCCCAACCCTGAGTCCCAGCCCAAACCCACAACTGAAATCACCATGAGCACCAACGAACAAAGCCCTGTCCACTACGACGCCGTGGTAATCGGCGCCGGATTCGCGGGCATGTACATGCTCTACAAGCTCCGCCAGCTTGGGCTGACGGCCCGGGTGTACGAGCGTGGCGATGACGTAGGCGGCACTTGGTACTGGAACCGCTATCCCGGCGCCCGCTGCGACGTGGAGAGCCTGGAGTACTGCTACAGCTTCGACCCTGAACTGGAGCAGGAGTGGGAATGGACCGAGCGCTACCCCGGCCAGCCTGAGATTCTCCGCTATGCCCAGCACGTGGCCGAGCGGTACGACCTGTACCCGGACATCCAGTTCAACACCATGGTCACCAAGGCCGCGTTCGACGACGACACCGGCCAATGGCACGTCAGCAGCGCGCCCGCCGTCAACCACATCGACCACAACCACGCTCCCAACGACGATGACACCGATCACGTCACCGCTCAGTACCTCATCACCGCGGTGGGCTGTCTTTCGTCGTCAAATGTTCCCGACATCGCCGGGGTAGACACATTCCGGGGCGAGGTGTGCCACACCGGCCGCTACCCCAAAGAGGGCATCGACTTCGCCGGCAAGCGGGTCGGGATCATCGGCACCGGTTCGTCGGGCATCCAGGCCATTCCGGTGATCGCTGAGACCGCGGAGCACCTCACCGTGTTCCAGCGCACCCCCCAGTACGCCATCCCGGCGCGCAATCATCCCCTCGACCCGGCGGAGCAAGCAGAGGTCAAGGCCGACTACCACCGGCTCCGGGAGCAGAACAAGACCCAGCAGGGCGCGCTCGGCGCCCGTTTCGACTGGAACGAGGGCTCGGTGCTCGATGTCGAGGTTGAGGAGGCGTTCAAGGAGTTCGAAGCCCGCTGGGAGATCGGCGGCTTCGCCTTTCTCGGCGCCTACTCCGACATCGCCCGCACTCCGGAGGCCAACCACGTGGCGGCCGACTTCGTCAAGCAGAAGATCCGCGAGACGGTCAAAGACCCCGAGGTGGCCGATCGGCTCATCCCCACCACCTACATCGGCTGCAAGCGGCTGGTGCTCGACACCGATTACTTCAAGACATTCAACCGCGACAACGTCACCCTGGTGGACATCAGCGAGAACGTCATCGACGAGATCACCCCCGACGGCGTGCGGCTCACCGACGGCACCCGCTACGACCTCGACGTGATCGTGTTCGCCACCGGCTACGACGCCATGACCGGCTCGCTGCTCCGTATCAACATCCAAGGCCGGGGCGGGCTTCCTTTGGCCGAGCAGTGGTACGCCGGGCCCCGCACCTACCTGGGCTTGGGGGTGCCCGACTTCCCCAACATGTTCACCATCACCGGCCCGGGCAGCCCCTCGGTGTTGGCCAACATGATTGTGTGCATCGAGCAGCATGTGGACTGGATCGGCGACTGCATCGATTACATGCGGGCCAACGGCCACCGCCACATCGAAGCCACCGAGGAGGCCACCGAGGCCTGGGTGGACCACGTGAACCTGGTGGCCAGCTACACGCTCTACCCCACCTGCAACTCTTGGTACTTGGGAGCCAACATCCCCGGCAAGACCCGGGTGTTCATGCCCCTGCCCGGCTTCCCCGACTATGCCGAGAAGTGCGAGCAAGTGGCCGCCGCCGACTATGAGGGGTTTGCGCTCATCCCGTCTTAGCCAACGCCTATCTTCTGACCCCATGACGGAGCACCGCATCGGGCTCACCCTGGCGGAATGCACATCGCCGCCGGTGGCCCGACCTTACGATTCCGATGCCCCCAATGTGCTGGTGGTCGTGCTGGACGACCTCGGCTTCGCCCAGCTGGGGTGCTACGGGTCCGACATCGACACTCCCAACCTCGACCGGTTGGCGGCTCGGGGTCTGCGGTTCACCAACTTCCACACCACCGCGATTTGCTCTCCCACTCGAGCGTGCCTGCTCACCGGGCGCAATCACCACCGGGTGGGAGTGGGGATGCTTACCGACCTGCCCATCAACTTCCCCGGCTACAACGGCCGGATCCCCGATTCGGCCGGGACGTTGGCCCAATACCTGGGTGCCGAGGGCTGGGCCACCTACGCGGTGGGGAAGTGGCATCTCACTCCCCGCGACCAGCGAGCGGCCGGGCCGTATCACACCTGGCCCACCGGGGTGGGCTTCGACCACTACTACGGCTTCCTCAACGGGCAGACCAATCAGTGGACGCCCCAGCTCATCCGGGACCAGACCTATATCGAGCCCCCGGCCGGTCCTGAGGACGGATACCACGTTGATGCCGATCTGGCCGATCAGGCCATCGACTACGTGCGGGAGTTGCGATTGGCCGACCCCGATCGCCCGTTCTTGATGTGGTACGCCACCGGCACCCCCCACGCCCCCCACCACGCGCCGCCGGAGTGGATCGATGGCTACGCCGGGCGGTTCGACCGGGGCTGGGATGTGTGGAGAGAAGAAGTGCTGGCCCGCCAGAAGAAGATGGGGGTCATCGCACCCGATGTGGATTTGTCAGAGCGGCCCGAATGGGTCGAGGCCTGGGCTGACGTGGATCCCGAACGCCAGCGGCTGTATGCCCGCATGATGGAGGTGTACGCCGGGTTCTTGAGCCACTTCGACCACCACATCGGCCGATTGCTCCACTACTTGGAGTCGACTGGCGAGGCCCACAACACCGTGGTGGCGTTGATCTCCGACAATGGCGGCTCAGCCGAAGGGGGACCCCACGGCACCTGGAACCAGCTCCGCCACGTGATCAGCGACGAAGAAGACAACCTAGAGCTGGAGATGTCCCACTACGACGACCTCGGTGGGTTCCGCTCCTGTGGGCACTACCCGTGGGGGTGGGCGCTGGCCGGCAACACCCCTTTCCGGCGGTGGAAGAAATACACCTTCGAAGGCGGCGTGCGCGACCCCTTGATCTTGACTTGGCCAGCCGGGATCGCGGCGCGAGGCGAGTTGCGTCATCAGTACTCCCACGTGACCGACGTGATGCCCACGATTTTGGATCTGGCCGGCGTGCAGCCTCCGGCCGAATTCGGCGGGGTGGCGCAGATGTCGTTCGACGGCGTCAGCATGCGCCCGATCGTGCTGGACGATGATCCCGACGCCGCCCGCACCAGCCAGTACTACGAGTGCTGGGGCAGCCGGGCCATGTATCACGAGGGGTGGAAAGCGGTCACCAACCACGTCAACCAGCTCACCTCCGCCGACCGAGACTCCATCGTCGGCAGCCTCGATTTCGCTGAAGACGAGTGGGCGCTGTTCGACACCGTGGCCGATCCCATCGAGTCTTACAACCTGGCCGACACCCACCCCGAGAAGCTGGCCGAGATGATCGAGCTGTGGGACGCCGAGGCCGACCGCAACGGCGTGCTGCCCCTCGACGACACCGCGGTCAACCGCATCGCCCACATGTATGCCCCCTGGATGTCGCTGCGGCCCCGCTACGAATTGGTGCCGGGCGACAAAGTGCATGAAGCGGCCGGCCCGTTGCAGTTCGGCGGCTACCGCGCCGTGGCCGCTTTCCCCGATGGCCTGCCCGAGAGCACTGAGGGCATCATCTGCGAGCAGGGCGACTGGATCTCAGGCTGGGCGCTTTTCTTGGCCGACGGCGAGCTCCGCTGGGTGGCAGTGGTTAGCGGTGTGGAATACCGAGCAACCGCGCCCGTTCCAACCGGAGCGCGCTTTCTGGGGGCGGTGGTAGACCCGACCGACGACGGCCTGTTCACGGTGACGCTCACCGCCGACGACGCCGAGATCGGCCGAGGTTCCCAACCGGTGCCGCTGCCCACCAACTGGGCCCCTGACGGCGCTTTCCTCAACGTGGGCTACGGCCGGCCCTTCCCGGTGTGCGACGACTATGAGCCGCCGTTCGAGGCGCCCGAGGCCCTAGCCTCGCTGGTCATCGAGACCGGCCCTCTGCCCCCGTTCGACTTCGATGCCGAGATGGCCCACGCCATGCGCCACCAATGACGGAACACCGCATCGGGCTCACCCTGGCCGAATCCACGTCACCGCCGGTGCCGCGGCCTTACGACCCCGATGCCCCCAATGTGCTGGTGATCGTGCTGGACGATCTCGGCTTCGCCCAGCTGGGGTGCTATGGCTCCGACATCAACACCCCCAACCTCGACCGCTTGGCGGCCCGGGGCCTGCGGTTCACCAACTTCCACACCACTGCGATTTGCTCTCCCACCCGGGCGTGCCTGCTCACCGGGCGCAATCACCACCGGGTAGGCATGGGGTTGGTTCCAGACTTGCCCATCAACTTCCCCGGCTACACCGGCCGGATCCCCGACTCGGCCGGGACCTTGGCCCAGTACCTGGGCGCCGAGGGCTGGGCCACCTTCATGGTGGGGAAGTGGCACCTGACTCCCCGCGACCAGCTGGCCGCCGGTCCGTATGACAAATGGCCCACTGGTATGGGCTTCGACCACTACTACGGGTTCATCAACGCGGAGACCAACCAGTGGACCCCTCAGCTCGTCCGCGACCAGACCTACATCGAACCTCCGGCCACCCCCGAGGAGGGGTACCACCTCGACGCCGATCTGGCCGACCAGGCCATCGACTACCTGCGCAACCTGCGGCTGGCCGACCCCAATCGGCCGTTCATGATGTGGTACGCCACCGGCACCCCCCACGCCCCCCATCAGGCGCCCCCGGAGTGGATCGACCGCTACGCCGGGCAGTTCGACCGGGGCTGGGACGTGGTGAGAGAAGAAGTGCTGGCCCGCCAGAAGGAGATGGGGGTCATCGCCGGTGGCGTCTCGTTGTCGGAGCGGTCCGAATGGGTCGAGCCCTGGGATGGTATCGACCCCGACCGGCAACGGCTGTATGCCCGCATGATGGAGGTGTACGCCGGGTTCGTGAGCCACGCCGACCACCACATCGGCCGATTGCTCGACTACTTGGAATCCACCGGCGAAGCCGACAACACCGTTATCGCCTTTATCTCTGACAACGGCTCTTCGCCAGAGGGCGGGCCCAACGGCACCTGGAACCAGCCCCGCCACTACATCAGCGACGAAGCAGACGATCTGGAGTTGGAGCTGGCCCATTACGACGACTTGGGCGGGTTCCGCTCCGCAGGGCACTACCCCTGGGGATGGGCGCTGGCTGGCAACACGCCCTTCCGACGGTGGAAGCGGTACACCTTCGAGGGCGGTGTGCGCGACCCGTTGATCTTGTCCTGGCTGGCCGGAATCGCGGCGCGGGGCGAGCTGCGCCATCAGTACAGCCACGTGACCGACGTGATGCCCACCATTTTGGACCTGGCCGGGGTGCAGCCCCCTTCGGTGTTCGGCGGAGTGGAGCAGATGTCGTTCGACGGCGTCAGCATGCGCCGAATCGTGGACACGGATGATCCCGAGGCCGCTCGTACCAGCCAGTACTACGAGTGCTGGGGCAGCCGGGCCATGTACCACGAGGGGTGGAAGGCGGTCACCAACCACGTCAGCCAGTTCACCGCGGCCGACCGGGACAACATCATCGGCAGCCACGACTTCGCCGATGACCAGTGGGCGCTGTTCGACACCGTGGCCGATCCCATCGAGTCGAACAACCTGGCCGACACCCACCCCGAGAAGCTGGCCGAGATGATCGAGCTGTGGGACGCCGAGGCCGACCGCAACGGGGTGCTGCCCCTCGACGACACCCAGGTCAACCGCATCGCCCACATGTATGCCCCCTGGATGTCGATGAGGTCCCGCTATGAGCTGGTCCCGGGCGACAAAGTGCATGAGACCGTCGGGCCGTTGCAGTTCGGCGGCTACCGCGCCGTGGCCGCCTTCCCCGACGGCTTGCCCAAGAACGCTGAAGGCATCATCTGCGAGCAGGGAGACTGGATCTCAGGGTGGGCGCTTTTCTTGGCCAATGGCGAGCTCCACTGGGTAGCGGTGATACACGGCCGGGAATACCGGGCTGCCGCCGCCATCCCGACCGGGGCACGCTTTCTGGGAGTGGAATTGTCCCCCACCGACGGTGGCCTGTTCACGGTGACGCTCACCGCCGATGATGCCGAGATCGGTCGGGGCGCCGAACCGTTGCCCCTGCCCACCAACTGGGCCCCCGACAGCGCCTTCCTCACCGTGGGCTATGGCCGCCCCTTCCCGGTGTGCGACGACTACCAGCCGCCGTTTGAGGCACCCGAGGCCCTGGCCTCGTTGGTCATCGAGACCGGGCAGGTGCCCCCTTTCGACTTCGACGCCGAATTGGCCCACGCCATGCGCCACCAATAGCCGTGTCGCCATCGCCTATCTTCTGGTCTCATGACGGAACACCGCGTCGGACTGACTCTGGCCGAGTCGACATCGCCGCCGGTGGCGCGGCCCTACGATCCCGATGCCCCCAATGTGCTGGTGGTCGTGCTGGACGATCTCGGCTTCGCTCAGCTGGGGTGCTACGGGTCCGATATCGACACCCCCAACCTGGATCGCCTGGCTGGCCGGGGGATGCGGTTCACCAACTTCCACACCACCGCGGTGTGCTCGCCCACCCGGGCCTGCCTGCTCACCGGTCGGAATCACCACCGGGTGGGGGTGGGGATGCTCACCGACATGCCCATCAACTTCCCCGGCTACAACGGCCAGATTCCCGACTCGGCCGGGACCTTGGCCCAATACCTGGGAGCGGAGGGCTGGGCCACCTTCGCAGTGGGCAAGTGGCATCTCACCCCTCGCGACCAGCGGGCCGCCGGGCCGTATCACACCTGGCCCACCGGAGTCGGTTTCGATCACTACTACGGGTTCCTCAATGGAGAAACCAACCAGTGGACCCCCCAGCTCATCCGCGACCAGAGCTACATCGAGCCCCCCGCCACCCCCGAGGAGGGGTATCACCTCGACGCCGATTTGGCCGATCAGGCCATCGACTATCTGCGGGGATTGCGATTGGCCGACCCCGATCGGCCGTTCATGATGTGGTACGCCACCGGCACCCCCCACGCTCCCCATCAGGCGCCCCCGGAATGGATCGACCGCTACGCCGGGAAGTTCGACCAGGGGTGGGACGTGTGGCGAGAGGAAGTGCTGGCCCGCCAGAAGGAAATGGGGGTCATCGCGGGCGATGTGGCCTTGTCGGAGCGACCCGAGTGGGTCGAGCCCTGGGACGGCATAGACCCCGACCGCCAACGGCTCTACGCCCGCATGATGGAGGTGTACGCCGGGTTCTTGAGCCACGCCGACCACCACATCGGCCGGGTGCTCCGCTATCTGGAATCCACCGGCGAGGCCGACAACACCGTGGTGGCGTTGATCTCCGACAACGGCACCTCAGCCGAAGGCGGGCCCAACGGCAGCTGGAACCAGATCCGCCACTACATCAGCGACGAGCCCGACGATCTCGATCTGGAGCTGTCCCACTACGACGACCTCGGCGGGTTCCGCTCCTCCGGGCACTACCCCTGGGGGTGGGCGCTGGCTGGCAACACCCCCTTCCGGCGGTGGAAGCGGTACACCTTTGAGGGTGGTGTGCGCGACCCCCTGATCCTGGCCTGGCCCGCTGGGCTCGCGGCGCGGGGTGAGCTGCGCCATCAGTACTCCCACGTGACCGACGTGATGCCCACGATTCTGGATTTGGCCGGGGTGCAGCCCCCGTCGGTGTTCGGCGGGGTGGAGCAGATGTCGTTCGACGGAGTCAGCATGCGCCCAATCGTCGATGCCGACGATCCCGATGCCGCCCGCACCAGCCAATACTACGAGTGCTGGGGCAGCCGGGCCATGTACCACGAGGGGTGGAAAGCGGTCACCAACCACGTCAACCAGCTCACCGCGGCAGAGCGCGACGCCATCATTGGCAGCCACGACTTCGCCGAGGACGAGTGGGAACTGTTCGACACCGTGGCCGATCCCACCGAGTTGCACAACCTGGCCGCCACCCATCCCGAGAAACTGGCCGAGATGATCGAGCTATGGGATGCCGAGGCCGACCGCAACGGAGTGCTGCCCCTCGACGACACCGCGGTCAATCGCATAGCCCACATGTACGCCCCCTGGATGTCGCTGCGGTCCCGCTATGAGCTGGTCCCGGGCGACAAAGTGCATGAAGCGGCCGGCCCGCTCCAGTTCGGCGGCTACCGCGCCGTGGCCGCCTTCCCCGACGGCGTGCCCGAGAACGCTGAGGGCATTATCTGCGAGCAAGGAGACTGGATTGCAGGCTGGGCGCTGTTCCTGGCCGACGGCGAACTCCGCTGGGTGGCAGTGGTTCACGGTCGGGAATACCGGGCCACTGCCCCAGCCCCCACCGGGGCCCGTTTCGTGGGGGCGGTGGTAGACCCGACCGACAGCGGCTTGTTCACGGTGATGCTCACCGCCGACGACGCCGAGATCGGCCAGGGGGCCGAACCAGTGCCGTTGCCCACCAACTGGGCCCCCGACGGCGCTTTCCTCACGGTGGGCTACGGCCGGCCTTTCCCGGTGTGCGACGACTACGAGCCGCCGTTCGAAGCACCCGAGGCCCTGACCTCGTTCATCATTGAGACCGGCCAACTGCCCCCCTTCGACTTCGACGCCGAGATGGCCCACGCCATGCGCCACCAATAGCCATGTATCCGTCCCGGCGCTTCGGCTACAGCGACGACCCCTGGTTCCGCATCGGGGGATACCCGGTGTCCACCACCGCATTTGTGGTCGGCCTCGGTGTGATCTCCATGATCATCTGGGGAATCGAGGGCCGATTTGGCCCGCTCTTCCGAGAGCTGGTGCTGGTTTCAGAGGACTTCTCGCTCGGAAGCGTGTTGGAGGGAGACGTCTGGCGGCTGGTTACCTGGCCGATCCCCAACGAACCCCATTTCTGGACCATCATCTTGTTCGCCATCTTCTACATGCTGGGATCCCAGATTGAGTCTCTGCTGGGGCGCTGGCGGTTTGCGTTCTTCCTCATTGCCCTGACCCTTGTCCCCGCGGTGATTGTGACTGCGGTGGAGGCGGTGACCGGCATTACCGGATTCGTGGCCGGCCTGCGCATGGTGGAAGTGGGAGTGTTGGTGGCGTTCGCCGCCCAGTACGCCCACGCCCGATTCTGGCCCGGCATTCCCGGTTGGGTAATCGCCGTCGTCATCGTCGGGCTCGACGCCATCCAAGCTCTCGGCAATCGCAACTGGTTCGCCCTGATCGTGCTGGCCTGCACCGTGGCTGTGGCCCTGCTCGGCATTCGGGCCTTCGGCTACGCCACCAACCTGACGTGGATTCCCAAGCTCTCCTTTTCCCCGGCCTCGAGCCAGTCTTCGACCAGCGCTCGCTCTTCGCGGTCTCACCGGCGGGGACGAAGTCGAGACCATCTGCGGGCGGTCCCCCAGGCTGGGGAGTCGGTCAGCCCCGAAATCGATGCCCTGCTCGACCAGGTGTCCAGCCAAGGCCTCGACAGCCTCACCCGCAAGCAGCGCAAGCAACTCGAAGCCCACGCCCGCCGCCTCCGCCGCCACCGATAGCCAACGCCCGCATTCGCCGTCAGAACCGATTGGCGGCACCATCTCGCGCAACCCACTACGGTAAATGGGCGTCGGCTGGCGGGAGGAGTCCTATGACACAGATGGGCGATGACATCATCGTCCTGGACGGCGTCTACAAGATCTTCGGCCCCCAACCCCGTGGAAGGGCATTCGAGCTAGCCAGCTCCGGGATGGGCAAAGACGAAGTACAGGCTGAGACCGGGCACGTGGTGGGCCTTCACGACGTTTCCTTCTCGGTGCCCAGGGGCGAGATATTCGTGGTGATGGGCCTGTCCGGGTCGGGCAAGTCCACGGCCATCCGCACCGTCAACAAGCTCCACGACATCACTGCGGGTACCGTCACGGTCGAAGGCACCGACGTGCAGACTCTCGAGGGCTCGGAGCTCCAAGCCTTCCGCAGGAGCCAGATGGGGATGGTCTTCCAGCACTTTGCACTCTTCCCGCACCGCAACGTCATCGACAACGTGAGCTATGGCCTCAAGGTTCAGGGCGTGGACAGAGCCGCCCGCAATGAAGCGTCTATGCGTGCCCTGTCACTGGTGGGCCTCGACACCTATTCGCAGAACATGCCGTCGGAACTCTCCGGCGGAATGCAGCAGCGGGTGGGCCTGGCCCGAGCGCTGGCGTCGGACCCCGAAATCCTGCTGATGGACGAGGCCTTCAGTGCTCTCGACCCGCTGATCCGACGCCAGATGCAGGACGAGCTACTGGAAATCCAGAGCGAGCTTCAAAAGACCATCCTGTTTATCACTCACGACCTCAACGAGGCGCTGCGCATCGGCGACCGGGTGTGCATCATGAAGGACGGCGCCGTCGTGCAGATAGGCACGCCCGAAGAGATCCTCACTGAGCCGGCTACCGGGTACGTGGCTGAGTTTGTGCAGGACGTTGACCAGGGCCGCGTGATTCAGGTGCATGAGGTGATGCAACGGCCTGCACCCGTTGCTGCCAGCGCCACCATCGCCGAGGCTCTCAACGCTATGGGCGACCGTATCGGGGCGTTCGTGCTGAATGCCGCAGGGGCGCCGACGCACCTGCTCACCGTTGAAGACGCGGCCCGGGCCGCGAGCATGGGCACCACCGATCTGGCCTCCGCGCTGCGCACCGACTTCGATCGCTGCGGGCCAGACGACCGGCTCAACGAGGTATACGCCGCCGCTGGCCGCGGCCTTTCCATCGCAGTATGCGACGAATCAGGAGTTCTGGTCGGGAACCTCGACCCCCGTCACATCATGGAGGAGATGGGCCGCGTCGAGAACCTCATTGACGGTTTCGAGAGGGAGGTGTTTCTGTGAGCCTGCTAGCCCAGTCCGAGTCTCCCGGCATCGCCGACAACAAGGTTCTCGATCAGTGGGAGGTGCCCTTCGGGGAATGGGTCGACCAAATGGTCGATTGGATCAAGCTCAACCTCGACTGGCTGCTCAGAATCATTGAGTGGCCCTTCGATTTCTTGTTCCGCAACTTCGTGGATGGCCCCGGCCATTATCCCTGGTGGCAGATCACCGACATGCCGTGGATCGGCGTGTGCGCCCTCGCCTTCGTTTTCGGAACCCTGCTTCGCAACGTCAAAGTCGGCGGATTCGTTGCCGGGCTTTTGGCGCTCTGCGGCCTGCTGGGCGGCGAGTACTGGGAGGAAACCGCACTTACCGTGGGCATGATCGTCGTTGCGGTCGTGCTCTGCGCCATAATCGGCATTCCGATTGGCGTTCTCAGCGGGCGCATCGACGGTGTGTGGAATTCGGTTCGCCCTGTGTTGGACGCGATGCAGGTGGTTCACCCGTTCGTCTACATGTTGCCGGTTATTTTCTTCTTCAGCCTCGGCCTCGTGCCGGCCACGATGGTCACCATGGTGTTTGCGGTGCCGCCTCTGATACGCCTGACCAATCTCGGTATCCGCCAAGTGCCCGAGGATGTGGTGGAAGCGAGTCGAGCCTACGGAGCGCCAGAGTGGCGTGTGCTGGCCGACGTTCAGCTTCCGTTAGCCCGACCAGCGGTGATGACCGGGCTCAACCAGACGCTGCTGTTGTCGATCTCGATGTTGGGAATCGCCGCCATCATGGGTGCTGGCGGACTCGGTTTGCTGGTATTTCGGGCCGTCCAGAATCTCGATGTCGCCGGAGGTGCCTCTGCCGGCTTGGCCTTGTACATCGTGGCCTTGGTGCTAGATCGCATTTCGCAGTCCGAAGACAGCGATCCTGAGAACCTGTTCACGCGTGTTCGCCGGGCCTGGGCCCATCGCCAGGATCCCGAGTCGCTGCTGCCGCAAGCCGCAGTGATCGGCGCGGTCGCCAAGACGCGGGGCCAGCCCACTCCGGTGTCCGCAGCCGAGCGCCGTGGCCTGACAATCGCAGCTGCTGGGGCGATCATCGCTGTCATTGCCGTGTTCCTGCCTTGGGGGCACGATACGGGCAAGATCTCCGGCTACTCCCGCCTGGTGGACACGGGACGCTGGGAGTACGTAGAGGTTGACCCGGTGGGATCGCCTGGTGAAGTTGAGCTCCAACCGGCCAGCGCCAGCCCGCCGGCCGAACACGCAGTCGAAATCGCACAACTGGAGAACCAGAGGGTGGCCGTGCTGGCCGCCGCCGGATCGGAAGGTCTCGCTGACGAGGAGGCCGCGGCCACTGTTGCCGACCTGGAGGACGAGATTGCCCGGCTCTCGAATTCTCTGGCGGGGCGTGACTTCAATGGCCTCAGCGCGTCTGGGGGGTCGTTCTACGGCATCGCTGTTCTCGGCTTCGCGCTTTTGATCATCGCGACTGTGGTGCACAACTTGAGACGGCCGGGTCGAGGACCCCGTCTCTTCAGGTCCAACGGTATGTCGGCGTTGGCCTTCGGAATGTTGGCCGCGGCCGTCGCCTACCTTTGGGCGCCGGCAGCGAGGGCCAACGCTTCCTACAGTGGAGGCATCGGTCCGTGGATAGCGGTGGTGGGTGCTGCGATTGCTGTAGTCGGCGCGGTGATTTGGCTCAGGCGGGCACCGTACACCGCGCTCAGACCCCTGCGGGCCGGAGTCTCCCGCGGTCAGATCGGCGTAGCCGCTGTTGTAGTGGCCTTGGTAGTGATATGCGGGTTCTCGGCCTGGCTCTTCGACGTCCGTGTCGGGGCAGGCATCATTCCCGATCCGGTGGCAGAGGCGAAGATCGAGGCTCTGCGCCAAGAGGCCCGTGACGATCCATCCCGTTCGGCCGAGCTGGCCCAAGACATCAGCAGGATTGCCAATGAGGCCAAGCAGACCGGCAAGGTTATAACCGACGGCTTTACCGGCAGCGGTACCAGGTACGGCTATCTGGCCCTCGGACTCGCTGCCCTCGGTCTCGGCTTTGCGCTGCCGGCATCAGGTGTGTTTGGGAGCGAATACCGCCGGCGATGGCGCTGGAATGCCATCGTCGCCAGCACTGGCGTCGCGCTCTTGGTGATTCCGACCACTTGGATCGCTTCATCAATCAGGGTTGCTGACGCCCAGGTAAACACCGGCGCCGGCTCTTTCCTATGCATGATTGCCGGAGTCCTTCTCGTGGCCAGTACGGGAAGTGTGCTTTCGGAGTTCGACCGGTCTCAGGTGTACGTCGCCGTCGACGAGCCCGAAGCGGTGCCGGAAGGAGCAACGGCCGACATCGAATAAACCAGGTCGGCTCTTGTCCTTAGGGAACCATTTCAAATAAACCAGATCGGCTCTTGTCCTAAGGGAATCACTCAACTAGCGTTCCGATTGCTAACTTCGCGCATTTCTCCATTGGCGGGAGAAAACAACTAGGGGAGGGAAAGTGCTGATGAAGAAGCATTGGAGGGTTTGGCTCGCGCTGTTTGCAGTGCTTGCTTTGGTGGCCGCAGCTTGTGGCAATGACGATGATGATGATCCGGGGGCTGCGCCGGCTGCTGATGATGCGCCGGCGGCCGATGATGCCCCGGCTGCTGATGATGCCCCGGCGGCTGATGATGCGCCGGCGGCCGATGATATGGACATGATGCCTGGTGAGGGTGTGAGTGTGACTATGGCTCGGGCGAACTGGACGACGGGCTATATGCAGGCGGCTGTCTATCACCATCTGCTTGAGGAGTTGGGCTACGAGGTGAGCGAGCCCGCTGATCTGGAGTTGGCGCCGGCGAACGCGTATGTGGCGATGGCCGAGGGCGCGTTCGATTTCTGGGTCAACTCGTGGTACCCGAACCATGATCCGTTCCTCAACGGGGAGATGCCCGACGGGTCTTTGGTGAATCAGCATGTGTCGGTGGTGGGCAATGAGATGCTCGCCGGCGGCCTTGAGGGGCTGATGACCAACAAGTCTTTGGTGGACGAGCATGGGATCACCACGTTCGATCAGATCATGAACGACGACGCGTTGTTCGAGCTTTACGAGTCGACCGACCCGAACCCCGGTGACGGGATCCTCCAGATCCTGGGCTGCATCGAGGGCTGGGGCTGCCATGTGGCGTTGGCCGAGACCCTGGAGCTGGCCGGTTATGGCGACCGGGCCGAACAGTTGGAGGCCGGCGGCTACGACGCGGTGATCGCCGAGGCGGTGTCCCGTGCCGAGTCGGGCACGCCGTTCATCGCCTACACGTGGACGCCCAGCGGCTATGTCACTCAGTTGATCCCGGGTGTGAACGCGATGTGGCTGGCGCATGAGGCCGACAAGGTGCACGACGGCTCGACCGACAACCCGGGCTTCGCGGTTACCGCTCCGGCGTCTTTGGGCACCGATGTGTGTACGAACGATCCGTGCTGGCTGTTCCGCAACTCCGCGGACATCAAGGTGACGGCCAACAACGACTTCCTCACTGCGAATCCCTCGGCGGCGAGGCTGTTCGAGCTGGTGCAGATCAGCGTGGTCGACGTGGCGCTTCAGAACGTGCTCTACGACGGCGGCGAGGACACCACCGACGACGTGAACCGCCACGCCGCCGACTGGATCGCCGACAACCGCGACACCGTCGACGGCTGGCTCGCCGAAGCCCGCAGCGCCACGACTGTGGACCTTCCGGCAGCTCCGGAAGCCCCTGCGGCTGAGGACGATATGTCTATGCCCGGTGATGGTGTCGGCGTTACCCAAGCTCGGGCGAACTGGACGACGGGCTATATGCAGGCGGCTGTCTATCACCATCTGCTTGAGGAGTTGGGCTACGAGGTGAGCGAGCCCGCTGATCTGGAGTTGGCGCCGGCGAACGCGTATGTGGCGATGGCCGAGGGCGCGTTCGATTTCTGGGTCAACTCGTGGTACCCGAACCATGATCCGTTCCTCAACGGGGAGATGCCCGACGGGTCTTTGGTGAATCAGCATGTGTCGGTGGTGGGCAATGAGATGCTCGCCGGCGGCCTTGAGGGGCTGATGACCAACAAGTCTTTGGTGGACGAGCATGGGATCACCACGTTCGATCAGATCATGAACGACGACGCGTTGTTCGAGCTTTACGAGTCGACCGACCCGAACCCCGGTGACGGGATCCTCCAGATCCTGGGCTGCATCGAGGGCTGGGGCTGCCATGTGGCGTTGGCCGAGACCCTGGAGCTGGCCGGTTATGGCGACCGGGCCGAGCAGTTGGAGGCCGGCGGCTACGACGCGGTGATCGCCGAGGCGGTGTCCCGTGCCGAGTCGGGCACGCCGTTCATCGCCTACACGTGGACGCCCAGCGGCTATGTCACTCAGTTGATCCCGGGTGTGAACGCGATGTGGCTGGCGCATGAGGCCGACAAGGTGCACGACGGCTCGACCGACAACCCGGGCTTCGCGGTTACCGCTCCGGCGTCTTTGGGCACCGATGTGTGTACGAACGATCCGTGCTGGCTGTTCCGCAACTCCGCGGACATCAAGGTGACGGCCAACAACGACTTCCTCACTGCGAATCCCTCGGCGGCGAGGCTGTTCGAGCTGGTGCAGATCAGCGTGGTCGACGTGGCGCTTCAGAACGTGCTCTACGACGGCGGCGAGGACACCACCGACGACGTGAACCGCCACGCCGCCGACTGGATCGCCGACAACCGCGACACCGTCGACGGCTGGCTCGCCGAAGCACGAGCCGCAGGATGACCTCAAGGGCTGATCGCCTTCAGGTCTGACGCTGCGAGTTCTCGGATTGAGGTAAGCAACGTCTACAAGTTCTTCGGGGCCCGCTCGAAAGGGCGGGCCCCCATTCAATCTGAACCGTTCTTCTCAGAGTCTCTAGCGTTCAAGCCTGGTTTGGTTTAGAGTATTTCTCCACGTGTGGGTTGGCGCGCCAGTGAGCGAGTCAAGCTCAAATGCAATTGGAGGGATACCTATGAGAGAGCGAAACCCTTGGCGAGTTCTGCTAGCCATTCTTCTGGTTTTCGGGTTGGTGGTTGCTGGTTGTGGCAATGACGATGATGATGATCCGGGGGCTGCGCCGGCTGCTGATGATGCGCCGGCGGCCGATGATGCCCCGGCTGCTGATGATGCCCCGGCGGCTGATGATGCGCCGGCGGCCGATGATATGGACATGATGCCTGGTGAGGGTGTGAGTGTGACTATGGCTCGGGCGAACTGGACGACGGGCTATATGCAGGCGGCTGTCTATCACCATCTGCTTGAGGAGTTGGGCTACGAGGTGAGCGAGCCCGCTGATCTGGAGTTGGCGCCGGCGAACGCGTATGTGGCGATGGCCGAGGGCGCGTTCGATTTCTGGGTCAACTCGTGGTACCCGAACCATGATCCGTTCCTCAACGGGGAGATGCCCGACGGGTCTTTGGTGAATCAGCATGTGTCGGTGGTGGGCAATGAGATGCTCGCCGGCGGCCTTGAGGGGCTGATGACCAACAAGTCTTTGGTGGACGAGCATGGGATCACCACGTTCGATCAGATCATGAACGACGACGCGTTGTTCGAGCTTTACGAGTCGACCGACCCGAACCCCGGTGACGGGATCCTCCAGATCCTGGGCTGCATCGAGGGCTGGGGCTGCCATGTGGCGTTGGCCGAGACCCTGGAGCTGGCCGGTTATGGCGACCGGGCCGAGCAGTTGGAGGCCGGCGGCTACGACGCGGTGATCGCCGAGGCGGTGTCCCGTGCCGAGTCGGGCACGCCGTTCATCGCCTACACGTGGACGCCCAGCGGCTATGTCACTCAGTTGATCCCGGGTGTGAACGCGATGTGGCTGGCGCATGAGGCCGACAAGGTGCACGACGGCTCGACCGACAACCCGGGCTTCGCGGTTACCGCTCCGGCGTCTTTGGGCACCGATGTGTGTACGAACGATCCGTGCTGGCTGTTCCGCAACTCCGCGGACATCAAGGTGACGGCCAACAACGACTTCCTCACTGCGAATCCCTCGGCGGCGAGGCTGTTCGAGCTGGTGCAGATCAGCGTGGTCGACGTGGCGCTTCAGAACGTGCTCTACGACGGCGGCGAGGACACCACCGACGACGTGAACCGCCACGCCGCCGACTGGATCGCCGACAACCGCGACACCGTCGACGGCTGGCTGGCAGAGGCCAGAGGTGCCACCGAATACGCGATCGCACCTGTGGCTGCGCCCGCGCCTGCTGAGCCGTTCCGCGTCGCGGTGGTGGCACCAAGCGCGAGCAACGACCTGGCGTTCACTCAGAGCATGGTCGACGCGGTGAATGCCCTGGTGGATTCTGGGGACATCAGTGAGTTCGCCATCACCGACGGCACCTTCATCGTGGAGGATGCTGGTGCGGCTATCCGGGGCTATGCCGAGGACGGCTACGACCTGGTCATCGCTCACGGCTCCCAGTACGGCGGCCCGCTCCAGGAGATCGCCCCGGACTTCCCCGACGTATCGTTCGCTTGGGGCACCGCGGTTGATACCTTCGGCCTTCCCAACGTGAACTCCTACTCGGTTCGCTCCGATCTCGGCGGCTATGTCAACGGGACGGTGGCCGCTCAGCTCACTGAGAGCGGCGTGATCGGCGTGATCGGCCCGATTGAGGTGGGCGACGCCAAACTCTATGTCGACGGGTTCGAGGCTGGTGCCACGGCTCAGAATCCCGATGTCGAGGTCAACATCGTCTACACCGGGTCGTTCGCCGACGTGGCACTGGCCGCCGAAGCCGCCCAGTCGCATATCTCCGCAGGAGCAGACGTGCTGACTGGTTCGGCCCAGATGGTGGTGGGCGCCACCGGTGTTGCCCAGGAGAACGGCGTTTTGTGGTTCGGCACGCAAGCCAACCAGACCGCCCTCGGCGAAGACATCGTGGTGGCCTCGCAGGTCTATCGCTGGGAGGTCATCCTGTCTGAGGTGGTCGATCAGGTGAAGTCCGGCACTTTGGGCGGCACGACCTTCATCATGACCTTCGAAGGCGGAGGACTGGATATCCAGTTCAACGACGCCATGGACATTCCCGCCGATGTGCTTGCCTCAGCTGAGGCGACCATCGCTGGCCTGTCCGACGGGTCAATCTCCACCGGGCAGTAACGCTCAACCGAATAGCCGAATATGAATTCTGACTCGGCAGCGCCGATGTCGGTGCCGATGCTGGAGATGCGCGGTATAACCAAGCGCTTCCCCGGCGTGGTCGCCAACGAAGACGTCGATTTCACGGTGCTGCCGGGTCAGGTTCACACTCTGTTGGGGGAGAACGGGGCCGGCAAGAGCACGCTGGTGAAGATCCTCTACGGGCTGTATGAGCCCGACGAGGGGTCGATCACCTTCGACGGCTCTCCGGTGAACATCGATTCTCCCTCGGTGGCCATCCGCACCGGCATCGGCATGATCCACCAGCACTTCATGCTGGTGGACACCTTGACCGTGGCCGAGAACGTGGCCTTGGGGCTGGGCAAGCCCCTCGGACTGACCAACCTGGCGCCCATCCGGCGCCGCATCAGGGAAGTGTCCGAAGAGTACGGCTTGCATGTTGACCCGGATGCTTACATCTGGCAGATGGCGGTGGGGGAGCGGCAGCGGGCCGAGATCCTCAAGGCGCTGTACCGCAACGTGAAGCTGCTGGTGCTAGACGAGCCCACTGCCGTGCTCACCCCGCCCGAGGTGACCGACCTGTTCGTCACCCTTCGGCAGCTCACCGCCGACGGTCGGGGACTGGTTTTCATCTCTCACAAGCTGAACGAAGTGATGGAGATCTCCGACGAGGTCACCGTGCTGCGGGATGGCCGGGTATCGGGGCGCACTACTCCCGGGGAGTCCAGCCGGGAGTCGCTGGCCATGATGATGGTGGGACGCCCAGTGGAGTTCACCCGCACCCTCGCTGAGCAGGAAGCGGGTGCCCCCAAACTGGAGGTGAAGAACCTGCGGGTGAGGGGTGACCGCGACGAACTGGCGGTGCGAGATGTGAACATCGACGTGCGCGCCGGTGAGATCGTGGGCATCGTGGGCGTCTCGGGCAACGGGCAGCGAGAATTGGCCGAGGCCATTGTGGGGCTGCGGGAGGTGGAGGCAGGCGAAATATCCATTGACGGCCAACCGGTGAAAGCTCCCACCCCCAAGCACGTTCGGTCGATGGGTTTGGCCTACGTTCCTGAGGAGCGCATGAAGTACGGCAGCATCGGTGACTTCACCGTGGCCGAGAACCTGATCTTGGTGGACTACGACCAGCCGCCGTACGCGCGGCGCGGGTTGCTGAGCCTTCGCACCATCGAGTCGCGTAGCGAGCAGCTGGTGGGCGACTACTCCATTCGCACGCCGAGCACCGAGACCCTTACCCGCAAGCTGTCAGGGGGAAACATCCAGAAGGTTGTGATTGCCCGGGAATTCAGCGGAGACGCCGACATGCTGCTGGTGGCCCAGCCCACCCGGGGAATTGACATTGGCGCAGCTGAGTACATCCACGAGCAGTTGCTTCTCCAGCGATCTCAGGGCCGAGCCATCTTGTTGATCAGCGAGGATTTGGACGAGGTGATGGCGCTGTCCGACCGGCTGGTGGTGATGTACGAGGGCTCAGTGATGGGCCGAGTGAACCGGGAAGACGCCACCATCGAGCAGGTCGGCCTGTTGATGAGCGGTGTAGGCGAGCCGGAGAGCGCGGCAGTCGCTGGGTAGGCAAGCCTGGGCCTCTCAAGAGAAGCGGCAGTAGGCTGACCTCTCCTGGGAGGTGTCTGAGTACCTGGTGGGCTCCCCCGCCTTCAAAGCGGGTGGGACGGGCGATCCCCGTCCGGCGGGTTCGATTCCCGTCCACCTCCGCTGAACGTTGTTCCATTGCCTGTGCGTATAGACACCAAATGAAGGCGTGGTAGCACTTTCGTTATCACTTTTGCCCCGCGATAGGCAAAACAGGGCAGCCAGCTGGCTGCTGCGTTCGGACACAGTTTTCTCGGTTGGCATCAGATGGCCGGTGTTCGAAATCCGCTCAATGCTCCTTTTGTCCGGCATCGTAGAATACGCACTGGCCCCTGCCGCCGACACCTAGAGTCACCCCACCACAAGACTGGGTGAAGGTCGTGAAGGGTTGTCCTAGGGGGCACTGCCCATGCATCACCGTCGTAACCACGAAGTCAGGCCGGATGCACTCCGCCAGCGAGTGCGGGAGTTCCCTCGGGATGAGTTGCTGCGCGGTATCGCCCGCGTTGCGGCCGAGCAGACCAATGGGGAGAACACTCCAGAAGACGAAAGAGACTACAAGCTGAAAGCGGTCAGGGAGGGCATACTGTTCCAGCTGGCCGGGATATGCGTGACGCACGCCAACAACCACCGCAGCAAAACGGTGGACGATGCTGTCGTGGAAGACCTCCTAAACGGTCTGTACAACGTCTGGCCACCCGAACTTGATGGCGAGAGCAGCGAGGACGGCTGGCAGCGCATTCTGTCACAGATCGCGTATCAACAAATGCCGTACCAAGTGTCGTCTTCGGAGCAGTTGAAGCGATCGTTGTGTTTGTTCGGCGATGACCCCAGATTTGGGGAGCCAGTGCTCGAGGATGGTCGGTGGGAGACGATCCTCGGCGTGCCGCTAGAGGATTTCTTGAGGATTTCATTGATCATGTACGTGGCTGCGGTTTCCAGCCCTGGTGGCATCTCACGGCGAACCTTGCAGGCTGAGAATGTCCGACCAGTCTTCGAGCCATTCGGTGCAGACCGCTCGTTGCAGGTCGTAGACCAATGGCTCGCACGTCCCGTAGACGACCTTGCCCAGATAGGACGGCAAATGAATATTGATCCCGATGATCTGTGGAGATTCAATCCACTCTACGAATGGCCCATAGCCATACTGGCCGACGGGACATACGTCACGCCCAGCCCTATGGGACTGCTGCAACGCCTGGGGCCGCAGGGCCGGTACTTCGTAGCTCGCGATGCCGCGGACGCTGACGAGGATCCGAAGGCATTCCAAGCCTTCACGAATGCTCTCGGGACTCGGTTTGAACGCTATGTGGGAGAACAGCTCAGGTGCATCTCCCACGCGGATATTCGCCCCGAGGTCGACTTCGACAGCGGCCAGAAGAGCGTCGACTTCTTCATTGAGACCCCAGAATTGCTAGTTCTGGTAGAGGCCAAGTCCGCGGCACCCAACATTGCCACCCGCTCGGGCATTTTTCCCCAACACGGCGACATACAACGAAACATCCAACGAGCCTGCGAGCAGATCACCAACTCAGCGGACCTGGTCAAGCAGGGCCATCCTGACTTCCCCGCCCTTCGCAACCGTCCCATACGCGGCCTCGTCATAACCCGAGAGCAGTACTTCAACCTGTCAATGCCGTTCATCGCCAGCATCCCCGAGCCCGCCTCCATACCAACTACCGTGGTCTCCTCGTTCCAACTCGAAGCCACCATTCCCGCGCTGAGCAATGATCCGAATTGCGGCACATCGCTCCTTGGTGCCCTGGCATCAGACCCTGAGGTCCTGAAGACCTCTCTCAACCCGCTGCCCTTGGGCCGCAATCGACTCTTGGCCGAGATCGGCAGCCAATGGCTAAAGGAGCACAGGCTCATACCCTCTAACGGATCAACAGAGCGATAAAGCACTGCCTGCGTGAAGCTCGGGAAAGTTCACATCAGCCATCTGACCTGTGGATAGTCAAAAGAACTCCACGCATTACTTCTTGTCTCGGCGGGCGACGGCTTGCTTGTAAGTCTTACTTGGAATGCGCGTCTCCTGGCTCTGCCTCCGCTCCTCGGGATTGGTGATGCTATGGGCGGTAGTCGGTTTCCGAGTGGCGAATTACCGTGAGGTCGAGATGCTCGGCGATTGTGAATTCTCGCACTCGGAGTTGCACTGCACGCCTCAGTTGCCGGTCCTCAACTGTTTTGCTTGCCAGGCTCCCGAACGGGTCGTTGATGGCGCGGAGGTACGGTGTTGCGTGATCAAGATCAGCGCGTAGGTTGCCTGCGAGATAGAGCCAGAATTTGGCACGAAGGGCGCTGTTCGACGTGGCGTGACCCCCTGAGTTTGGTCCACCTGTTGTGAGAGTTCGTTGTCCAGTGTTGCTGGATGGAGGAGGATCACGACTATGGCGAGGCGAAGGCACACGCCCGAGCAGATTGTGCGCAAGCTGCGGGAGGCCGATCGGCTTTTGGGCGAGGGGGCGGAGATCGCGGATGTGGCGCGGCGTTTGGAGGTGTCGGAGGCGACGTTTCATCGGTGGCGCAATCAGTACGGGGGCCTCAAGGCCGACGACGTGAAGCGTCTCAAGGAGCTGGAGGCCGAGAACGCGCGGCTGAAGCGGATCGTGGCCGACAAGGAGCTGGAGATCGACGCTTTGCGGGAGATCAGCCGGGCAAAATGGTGAGCCCGCCGCAGCGGCGCAGAGCCGTCCGGCTGCTCTGCGAGCGGCTGGGGGTGTCGCAGCGGCGGGCGTGTGAGATCGTCGGGCAGCACCGCTCCACCCAGCGCTACGAGCCGGCCGAGCAGGACCCCGACCGGGACCTGCGGGCCGAGCTGCGCGACTTCGCCGAGAACCGCCCCCGGTGGGGGTATCGGCGGGCCCATGCGGTGCTGGTGCGCGACGGCTGGGCGGTGAACCGCAAGAAAGTCCAGCGCCTGTGGCGCGAGGAGGGCCTTCGGGTGCCGCCGAAGCGGCGCAAGCGACAGCGCACAGGAGACTCCGACGCCGACGCCGGACTGCTCAAAGCCGAGCACCCCGACCACGTGTGGGCGCTGGACTACCAGTTCGACGCGACCGCGGCGGGCCGCAGGATCAAGATACTGCACGTTCTCGACGAGTTCACCCGAGAGTCGCTCGCCGACCTCGTGGACCACAGCATCGACGCGGACGCGACGGTGGCGTGCTTGGACAAGATCGCCTCGGCCAGGGGCCGGCACCCCGAGTTCATCCGGTGCGACAACGGCCCCGAGCTCACCGCCGCGGCCCTGCGCGATTGGTGCGAGTTCACCAGCACCAAGACCAGCTACATCGACCCCGGGTCTCCCTGGCAGAACCCCTGGGTCGAGTCATACGGCGCCAGAATGCGAGACGAACTCCTCGCCATCGAGCAGTTCGACAGCCTCCTCGAGGCCCAAGTACTTGTCGCCGACTGGCAAACCGACTACAACACCTACCGCCCCCACTCCGCGCTCGGCATGCTCACCCCAGCCGAATACGCAGACCAATGGGCAAAAAACAACCCGAAAAAACTCTCATAACACCTGGACCAAAAAACGGGGTCCGGTCAGACGCACTCTTCCACTCATTCCACGACATAGCCTGTACTTTCGCGTCGACGCCCGATGACTTGAGTTCGATGAGGCGGTCTATCTCTCCTCCTCGGATGGACAGTAGATCGAAGCCTGGATGGGTGCGGCTTACGCCGCGGTCCTCGAGGTCTTTCATCACTTGCTCGACTACGTGGCTTAGCTTCTCGGCACGGGCAATTGTGGCAGGAGTATGGACATCGACGATGAGGGTGTCATAGGCGTTCGGTGAGCTTCCCCCCTAATCGTGGAGAGTTTGTTTTTGAGGGTCGGGGTTGTGGGCCTGTTCGTATTCTACGGGGCTGGTCATTCCGATTGCGGAGTGGAGGCGGTGCTGGTTGTACCAGGTGTGGACCCATAGGGTGATTTCTCGTCGGGCCCGGGCTCTGGTGGTCCAGGCTCGGCGTGAGATGAGCTCGTGTTGGAGGGTGGAGAAGAACGACTCGGCCGGCGCGTTGTCCAGCGCGTTGCCGGTTCTTCCGGTGGACCGTGAGATGCCGAGCCGCCGGCAGGCGGCGGCGAAGGCTTCTGAGGTGTATTGCGATCCCTTGTCCGAGTGGAAGATGACGCCTTTGACGTTGCCGCCTCTGGTGGCGACCGCGGTGTTGATGGCCTGTTTGGCCAGCTCGGCGGTCGGGTACCGGTCGGAGGTGGCGAAGCCGACCATGCGCCTGGAGTAGAGGTCCTCGACGGTCGCGAGGAACACCGGGCCCTCGGCGGTGGGAACCTGTTTGAAGTCGCCGCACCATTTCTGGTTGACCCCTGTCGCGCTGAAGTCGCGGCCCAGAAGGTCTGTGGGGGCCGCATGGGAGCTGTCGGGGCTGGTGAGGCCCTTTTTGCGTTTGGGGCGGGCGCACAGGCCCTGGCGGGCCATCGAGGCCTCCACCGTCTTCTTCGACACCGACAGGCCATCGCGTCGCAGCCGGGCGCGCACCCTGGGCGACCCGTAGGTGCCGTCCGATTCGTCGAACGCCTTTTTCACCTCGGCGTCCAGCGCCCGGCGACGCCGCTGCCGATCGGTCAGCGGCCGGTCGAGGTGCTTGTAGAACGTGGATTCCGCCACGCCCAGCGCTCTGCAAGCCACAGAGTGAGGCACACCGTGGTCGGTCCTTTGGGCCGCGATGAACCCTGCGGTCACCGCGTCGCCTCGTTGACCCAAAGGACCACGGATCGTTTGAGCACATCACGCTCCATCTCCAGCTCGGCGACCCGGCGGCGCAGCCGGGCCAGCTCGGCCCGCTCGTCGCCGCTCAGCCCGCCCGAGCGCTCGTCTCGGTCCCGGCGCACCCAATTCCCGAGCGTGCCCTCGTTGACGCCGAGCTCCCGGGCGACGTGGGCCACCGGCCGGCCGGTCTCCTTGACGATCCGGACAGCCCCATCACGGAACTCCCGGTCATAATCTCTTCGCGGTCTGGACATAGCTCCTCCTTATAGAGCATGTCTCCACGAAAAGGGGGGAACCTCAGGGGGTCACGCCAGTGGGCTTTGGGTTCTTTCTCGGTGCTGCTCGTCACGCTCAAGCTGGGTCGCAGATGCTGTAAGCGAGTTCCGGATGTTAACTGCGTCCCGCCTCCTCTTATGGCGCTTCCAGATTGCGCTGCTCGCTCCGGGCGGAGCCGATGCCCGGTACATCATTGGCCGTCCCGCCTCCCACAGAGTGTGTCATCAATAGCTGTCTTGACCTGCGGTTCGGCAAGCCCCAAGAGAAGTCGCCCAACTTGCGATCAGCCTGTTTCTCCGAACCTCCAGTAGAGGTAGTCGCTAACCGTGTCGTCATAGGTTCTTTCTTCGCCGCATGCGATGCAGGTTCCCTCGCCTGGACCAATTCCGAAGACGTCAAATTCCTCGGTGATTAGAGTCACGCGACCGCAATAGCAACATTCTGAAGGCTCTGGCATCGACGAGCGTGCCTTCGGATCGAACGGGTGGGGCATTCGCTCCTCAGTCTCTTGCCTGTAGAGCTCGGCGACTGCTTGCGCCAAGTCCAGTCCGTCGATGACTTCCAGAACTTGAAGCGCAGGATGTTGATCCAGCGAAATCAACGCTTCGACATGGCTCTCATCCAGCACATCCCATTCTTCATCTGCTCGACCATGCCGGATTGACTGGGCCTTCTCTATTCCTTCCTCCAGGGTTTGCAATTCAGAGTCGTCGATGGCGTCTGTCTTGATTTCAGAATCTTCTCTGATGGTCGCCAGCAATGCCGTCGGCGACTTAACCCTGCCCTTGTTCCCATATTCGCGCCCGCTTGCCGTGTAAGCGACGATGGCTGCAAGCGCATTGGCCGCTGCCGCATCGAATGCACCGTCTCGGGGCATCCGATTATCGCGCAACGCCAAGGTGTTCAGGGCATATACCCTTCGCCGCATAACCCTGCGGCGCAATTCGGTGAACTCGTCTGTCGAAGCCACCGTCTGAATGTACCGGGTCTAGCGCGGTCGGCTTAGGTGACTTTCTGGCACGTCAACCGAAAGAGATCATCATGCCTTGGATCTATCCCGTCGGAATCCGCTCGTCGGTCCGTTCCCGGAAGCTCCGACACCGCAGCGCCCTGCGAACGGGCGAGGCGAGCACTGGCCCGAAGCAGTTCAGAAGTCGGATTCGCGATCGAATGAGGTTTTTGGCTCGACCCCGGTTGATCAAATCGGATGGGTCAATATGCTCCATCCCTTTTCGGTGCCTGCTCGGCGACCTGCCTTCTTGCGCCCGGTGGCGATGTCGGTTTCATGCTGGGTTTTCCGCTCGGCGCTGCGTAGGTCGTGGACTTCCCAGACTCGATCGTCGCTTAGCAACTCGCTGTCACCAGTCCAAAGTGGCACGTACTCGGCTGGCTGCCCTTCAGATGCCAAAGGGGCATTGCTGAGCCACAACCCAGAGCTACGAGAGATGGCCGTTGCTGCGGCAAAGCTGTCGCCGAGGCTCATGTGGTAGCAGTGCTTCAGCAATGCGGCCAGCTTCGCGACCTCCGCGGATGGCTCTTCAATGGTGACAATTTGCTTGAGGCTTTCCACAAACCTCATTGCCACGTTGAAGTCGCGGGCATTGCTTGCCATTGCGCTATAGACCTCAGCGAAGTTCACCGAGCACATCACCGCGTCGATGGTCTTTCCGGACAACAGCCTGTCCACCTCGCTGGCGGAAGGGTCATTTCCGTCGTAGTACTCGACGACCGGCCAGGCGTCGAGCACTACTAACTTGTCAGAGCTCAATCAGCATGGTTGCTCTGAGGCTTATCGAGACCCTCGAAAGAGGCTCCCTGCTGGCGCTGTGCTTCAAGAACGTCGGTTGTGCGCGTGCCCGCGCCAGCTCCCCGAAACTTTCGGAATTGCAAATAGGCACGCCGGCGCTGCTCTGAATTCTGATCTTTGGTGGAGCCGCGACCGACCATCAACAGATCTTACCGAGCAAAAAGTTGAATCAAACTGCCAATAGGTCGCGGGCGCCGGTGTCGCTGCTGGGGTGGCGGAGTTTGGACATGGCCCGGGCCTCGATTTGGCGGATGCGCTCGCGGGTGAGGTTGAAATGCTCGCCGACTTCTTCCAGGGTGCGGGGCTCGCCGCGGTCGAGTCCGAAGCGGAGCTTGAGTATCTCGCGCTCACGCTCGTCGAGAGGGCCGAGCAGTCGGGTGATCTCCTCGGGCAGCAAGGCGGTGGCGGCCACTTCGAAGGGGGACTCGGCGGAGCGGTCCTCCACCACGTCGCCCAACTCGGCGTCGCCGTCTTCCCGCAGCGGCTCGCTCAACGAGAGCGGCTCGGCGGCGAAGCGCAGCGCCTCGGTCACCTTTTCCTCGGAGAGGTCTACCTCAACGGCCAGCTCAGCCAGGGTGGCCGGGCGGCCCAGCTTCTTCTCCAGATTGGCCCGGGCCTTCTGTAGTCGGGCCAAGGTGTCGCCGGCGTGGACCGGTAGGCGGATGGTGCGACCAGTGTTGGCGATGCCCCGGGTGATGGCCTGGCGGATCCACCAGGTGGCATAGGTGGAGAACTTGAAGCCCTTGCGCCAGTCGAATTTCTCCACCGCGTGCATCAGGCCGAGGTTGCCCTCCTGGATCAGGTCCAGCAGAGGAAGGCCGGAGGCCTGGTACTTCTTGGCAATGGACACCACCAGGCGGAGGTTGGACTGGACGAAGCGGCGCTCGGCCGCCTCGCCCACCTTGACCTGGCGGCGCAGAATGCGGCGGCGGGCGGGTGAGAGCCGCTCCGAACTGCCGGATGCGCCCTCTTTGTCCTGGTCAAGGAGAGCTTGGGCTTCGTTGCCCTCCTCGATTTTCTGGGCTAGCTCAACCTCGTCGTCCTTGGTGAGCAGCGGGTATTGGCCGATGTCGGTCAGATAGAGGCGGACAAGATCTTCGTCGTCTCGCTCAACACGCTCTTTCGGCACAGTCATACCTTCCCGAAAATCCTTTGGCCCGATAATCCGTGGACTCGATGATCCGTGGGGTTACCGATGCCGCTGTCGAACCGGTCGACGCTGACCGAGCAGAGACACGGACAATGCTTAGCTAATAACGATACCCGCTTCATCGCGGATGCGTCACCAGTGGAGGCCATCTTTTTTCGCGATAGTCGTCGGCAAAGCCGATGATGAGCTCTTCGATCTCCCTATCAGAGGGGATATGGGGGGGATTCCACACTTCCTTGGAGTCATATCGCTCTTCGGCCAAATCGGCGGCCACCATGCGGGCGGTGCGGATCGCAGCTCCGTCGCACACCGGCGACAACTCGTGACCCAAATGCTCGATCACTGAGGCCAACTGGGGCAGAGCAACCTCGTAGAGCACGGCAACGGTGTCCACCGGCGCTGCATCCTCGATGTAACCAACCAAGTGCTCCCATGATTGTGTGGGACAGCCAATCCGATCAGTTCCGGCCAGTGCCGGCGAATCAGGCAGCAGGTTCTGCCACCACTGGGCGTGCTGTCCATGACGACGGCTGGAGCGGGCCAGAAGTGCCCGGGTGCGGGCGTCCAAAGACTCGCCTTCGGCCGATTCAACGGCCAGATGGCCTTCGATCTCGAACAGCCGCTCAGAAATCCAGGCCAAACCGCCGCAGGCGTCGGCCGACTGCTCAATGTCCATCCTCAGTCCCCACCCCGGTAGCGGCTAAAGCACCTAGCTAGCGTTTCTTGGAGTCCGATAGCCATCAGTCCCCACCCCGGTAGCGATTGGTGATGGGCAATCGACGGTCGCGGCCGAAGGCTTTGGCGGTGATGCGCACCCCGGGGGGGTTCTGGCGGCGCTTGTACTCGGCACGGTCCACCAAGCCGGTGATGCGGCTCACCAACTCGGGGTCGTAGCCCTGGCCGCACAGGTCGGCGAGGGTGAGATCGCCCTCGACATAGGCCTCCAACAGCGGATCCAGCACCTCGTAGGGAGGCAGGCTCTGGTCGTCTCGCTGGTCGGGGCGCAATTCGGCCGACGGCGGTTTGACCAGCACATTCTCGGGGATCAAGTCGCGACCGGCCCGCTGGTTGCGGTAGCGGGCGAAGGCGTACACCTGGAGTTTCCACAGGTCTTTGATCACGGCATAGGCCCCGGCGGTGTCGCCGTACAGGGTGGAGTAGCCCACCGCGCTCTCGCTCTTGTTCCCGGTGGTCAAGATGAGCCAGCCGAACTTGTTGGACAAGGCCATGAGCAGCGTCCCCCGAATGCGAGACTGCACGTTCTCCTCGGCCAGGTCGGGGTCGAGCCCGTCGAACGACGGGGCCAGCATGTTCAGGAAGGCCTGATGGCCGGGCTCCACCGGGATGACCCGATGGTCGATGCCCAGGTTCCGGCACAGTGCCTCAGCGTCGGCCACCGAGTGATCGCTGGAATAGCGAGAGGGCATCAACACGCCGTGCACATGGTCGGCCCCCAGAGCGTCGGTGGCGATGGCGGCCACCAGCGAGGAGTCGATTCCCCCCGACACTCCGATGCCCACATCGGTGAAGCCGTTCTTGTGCACATAGTCCCGGGTGGCCAGCACGAGGGCCTCGTACTGCTCGTGCAGCTCGTCCAATCCAGGATCCACCTGGTTGATCTCCTGGGGGATGGCCGGCGGGGGCGACAGTTCAGGCCGGTCGGCCACCTCTACCTCGGCGATGAGCAGGTGCTCCCGGAACGGGGGTGCTTGGGCAATGATGCGACCGCCGGCGTCCAGCATCAGCGATGTGCCATCGAAGACCAGCTCGTCTTGGCCCCCCACCAAGTTGGCATAGGCGACGGCGCACCCCGTCTCCGAGACCCGCTGGCGGAGGACGCCCACGCGCTGGTCCAACTTGCCCACGTGATAGGGCGAGGCGTTCAGGTTGAAGATGACCTCGGCACCGGCTGCGGCCATCAGGCTCATCGGACCCCCCGACACCCACGCGTCCTCGCAGATCGACACGCCGACGACGACGCCGGCCACGTCGTGCAGCACGGGATCGCCAGTGCCGGGGAGGAAGTAGCGGCGCTCATCGAACACCCCGTAGTTGGGCAGCTCCCGCTTGTGGTAGACGCCCTCAAGTCGGCCATTGGCTGCGACGCCGGCTGCGTTCTGGCAGCCGTCGGCACCGTCCACAAATCCCACCACCGCGGCACACGATCCCGACCGGGCCGCAATGTGCTCCACCGCATCGCGGCTGTCCTGCACAAATCGCCGCTTGAGCACCAAGTCTTCCGGGGGATAACCGGTGACCGCTAGCTCCGGGAAAACCGCAGCATGGCACCCGGCCTGCTCGGCGGCAGCCAGCGCAGAGAGAATCCGCTTGGTGTTGGCGTCTATATCGCCAACCACTGAGTTGATCTGGCACAGGGCCACCCGCAGCTCGGCCACGAGAACAGGCTAGAAGGGCCGCAGCCCGAGCACAGATTGGAGCTGTAGAGGTGTCCGGTTAGACGGAGTAGTACATCTCGTACTCGAGGGGATGGGGTCGCAGGTTGATGGCGTCCACCTCCTCCTGCTTGACCTCGATGTACGACTCTATCAGCGCGCTGTTGAACACGTCGCCAGCCAGCAGGAAGTCGTGGTCAGCCTCGAGAGCGCTGAGTGCCTCGGCCAGTGAACCAGGCACGGTCTCGATGCCGGCGGCCTCTTCAGGCGGCAGGTCGTAAATGTTCTTGTCCAGCGGATCACCCGGATCCATCTGGTTCTGGATGCCGTCGATCCCGGCCATCAGCATGGCGGCGAACGCCAGGTAGGGGTTGGCGCTCGGGTCGGGACAGCGGAACTCCAAGCGCTTGGCCTTGGGGTTGTCGGAGATCAGCGGGATGCGGATGGCCGCGGAGCGGTTTCGCTGGGAGTAGGCCAGGTTCACCGGGGCCTCATAGCCCGGCACCAGCCTCTTGTAGGAGTTGGTGGTGGGAGCGGCGAAGGCCAGGATCGCCGGGGCGTGGGCCAAAAGCCCGCCGATGTACCAGCGGGCCAGGTCGGACAAGCCGGCATAGCCCCGCTCGTCATACATCAGCGTGTCGCCATCCATCCACAGCGACATGTGGGTGTGCATACCCGAGCCGTTGTCGCCGTAAATGGGCTTGGGCATGAACGTAACGGTGCGACCGTGCTCGCGGGCCACGTTCTTCACCACGTACTTGTAGAGCTGCACCTTGTCGGCCATCACCAGCATCTCGTCGAACACCATGTCGATCTCGGCCTGGCCGGCGGTGCCCACCTCGTGGTGCTGGACCTCGATGGGGATGCCCACCGATTCGAGGGCTACCACCATCTCCGAGCGCAGATCCTGGAAGGTGTCCATCGGCGACAGCGGGAAATACCCTCCCTTGTAGGGGATGCGGTGGCCGGGACTGGGAGCGCCGTTCACCGAGGGGCGACCGCTCTCGAAGATGCCCTCAGCCGAGCGAATCTGATAGCCGGCTACGTCGGGCTGGTTCTGGAAGGCCACGCTGTCGAAGATGAAGAACTCGGCTTCCGGTCCGAAGTAGGCGGCATCGGCGATGCCGGTGCTGGCCAGATAAGACAGGGAGCGGCGCACCACGCCCCGGGGATCTTTGCCGTACATCTCGCCGGTGACGGGGTCCTTCACGTCGCACAGCAGTACCAGCGTCTTCCGCTTCATGAATGGGTCGAAGATCGCGGTGTCGGGATCAGGAATGAGAAGCATGTCGGAGGCGTCGATGGTCTGGAACCCGCTCACCGAAGAGCCATCGAACCCGAGGCCCTCTTCGAACACTGCTTCGGTTAACTCGCGGATGGGCAGCGAGAAGTGGTGCTGCACACCGGGGACGTCGGTGAAGCGCATATCCACGAACTCCGCACCTTCAGATGCGGCTAGAGCAATGACTTCTTGGGGAGATGACACAGTGGGTTCCTCCTTTTTCGCGCCCTTACTTTCCCACAAGCGACAAGGGCACTTCGCATCGTGCCAAAGCCGTGTTTCCAGAGATTTTCCCGATTGTGAAAGGTTTGTGAACGCCGCCAATGGGCTGGCGTTGACAACCGGCGGCGGGGCACTCTGGTGGTCTCCTATGGAACCGCAAAAGGAATATGTGCTTCGCACCGTGGAGGAGCGGGGAGTGCGCCTCATCCGGCTCTGGTTCACCGACGTGCTGGGCCAGCTCAAGTCGGTGGCCATCTCTCCGGCGGAGTTGGCCGACGCCTTCGATGAGGGACTGCAGTTCGACGGCTCGGCCATCGACGGCTTCTCCCGGGTGCAGGAGAGCGATGTGCTGGCCGTACCCGACGCGTCCACATTCGAACTGCTGCCCTGGGCCGACCCCGAAGAGCCCTCCGGACGCGTGTTCTGCGACATCCGCAACCCCGACGGCACCCCCTTTGAGGGCGATCCCCGCTGGGTGATGCGCCGCAGCCTGGCCAAGGCAGCCGAGATGGGCTACACGTTCTACACCGCTCCCGAAGTGGAGTTCTTCTACTTCCGGCACGGTGATCCCGACCAGCCGCTGGTGCCGCTGGACAACGCCTCCTACTTCGATTTGACCACCGCGGATGTGGCCAGCCCGTTGCGCAAACGCACCATCACGATGTTGGAGGCCATGGGCATCCCGGTGGAGTACTCCTTCCACGAGGACAGCCCCAGCCAGCATGAGATCGACCTGCGCTACACCGAAGCACTGAGCATGGCCGACAACGTGATGACACTGAGGCTGGTAGTGCGCAAGCTGGCGCTCGACCGGGATCTGCACGCCACCTTCATGCCCAAGCCGCTCAACGGCGTGCAGGGATCGGGCATGCACACCCACATGTCGCTGTTCGAGAACGACGTCAACGCCTTCCACGACGCCGGAGACGACTACGGCCTGTCGAAAACGGCCAAGGCCTTTATCGCCGGCCTGCTGCACCACGCCCGGGAGATCACCGCGGTCACCAACCAGTTGGTGAACAGCTACAAGCGGCTGGTGGCCGGCGATGAGGCGCCCACCTTCGTGTCGTGGGCCCGCAACAACCGCTCGGCGCTGGTGCGGGTGCCGGTGGTGAAGCCGGGCAAGGAATCGTCCACTCGAATCGAATACCGGGCGCTCGACTCAGCGGCCAACCCCTATTTGGCGTTCTCCGCGGTGTTGGCCGCCGGCTTGAAGGGGATCCAGGAGGGCTATGAGCTGCCGCCTGAGGCAGCCGCCGACCTCTACACCATGACCAGGGGCCAAGCTCGGACCAAGGGTTTCGAGGAGCTGCCCATGTCGCTGTCGGAGGCCCTGGACGTGCTGGAGGAATCGCCGCTGATGTTTGACGTGTTGGGCGAGCACATCCACGAGTGGTTCTTGCGCAACAAGCGGGCCGAGTTCGCCGAGTACCGCCGGGAGGTCACGCCCTTCGAGCTCCGCCGGTACTTGAACACCTGGTAGTTGCTGTGACTGAGCCGCTGCTCGTTTTTCCCGATCCGCCGCCGCCGGAACTGGTGCGCACGTTGGACTTGGGGGGCTACAACTGGAAGGCGGTGGGCAGCGCCCAAGAGCCGGAGGGCCGGTGGCTGGGCGCGGTGGTGGCGGTGGATGAGAACCCCGAAGACGCGTTCGGATTCTGTCGTTCACTGAACCGAAGGGGCTTGGACATCCCGGTTCTGCTGCTTATCTCCGGTGCTCGTCTAGACGAACTGGAGATGCGCGACGACCTCTACACCGACTTCTGCCTCACCCCATTCCACCAGCGGGAATTGGAAGCCCGGCTGGCCCACCTGGTGTGGCGATCGGGCACCGCGCTGCGCCCGGAGCTCATCGAATACGGCCCGCTGGTGCTGAACGTGGAGACCTATCAGGCCACCATCACCGGCCGGCCGCTCGACCTCACCTACATGGAGTACGAATTGCTGAAGTTCCTGGCCAGTTCGCCCGGCAAGGTATTCACCCGAGAGACACTGCTCAGCCGAGTGTGGGGCTACGACTACTTCGGCGGCGCCCGCACCGTGGATGTCCACGTCCGCCGCCTGCGGGCCAAGCTGGGCGAAGAGCACGCCGGCCTCATCACCACCGTCCGCTCCGTCGGCTACCGCTTCGGCCTCTCCCGCTGGGAGCGGTAACCGCTCAGCCGGAGTAGGCCCAGAGTTCGATTTCCACGAGGGCGCCGAGGGGGAGGGCGGCTACTCCAACGGCGGAGCGGGCGGGGCGGTTGTCGCCGAAGCATTCGATGTAGGCCTGGTTCATGGCGCCGAAGTCGTCCATGTGCAGCAGGAACACGGTGGCCTTCACCACATCGTCCAGTGTGGCGCCCTCGGTGGCCAGCACTTCCTCGGCGTTGGCTACTGCTTGTCGGAACTGGGCAATGAGTCCGCCGGGCACTAGCGAGCCGTCGGCAATGCCGATCTGGCCGGAGCAGATGAGAAAATCTCCGGCACGAACGATGGGGGAATACGGACCGACCGGAGTGCTCATAGCATGGGATCATATGGAAGCTGAAGGCCTCGGTCACCAGAACCAAGACATCGAGTATCTGATCGCCTCCTGCCCGTGGCCGGAGGATGCCCGTTCTCTCATCCAGGATCTGGGCATCACCGACGAACGCCGGGCCCGGGCGGCGGCCATGCTGGCCGGGGCTTCCCGCAGCATGAGCAAGGCGGTGCGGCGCGATCCCAGCTTGCTGGGTGTGCTCGATCCCCCATCTGAGTTCGCCACCGAGAAGATGAGCCTCACCGCCCCTGATGACGACGATGCCATCGACGGACTGCGGCGGTGGAAGCGCCGCCAACTCCTGCGCATCGCACTGCGTGACTTGCTGGGTGAGGCCGACCTGGCCACCGTGGGCCGTGAGCTGTCGCTGCTGGCCGACGCCTGTTTTGCCCGAGCCCTGGAGATCGCCGACGAAGGACCGCCGTTGGCCATCATCGGCATGGGCAAGCTGGGAGGCGGCGAGCTGAACTACGCCAGCGACGTGGACATTGTGTTCGTCCACGAGGGCAGCACCGAGGCAGCGGTGAAGCGAGCCCGCAAGGTGGTACAGGCCCTCACCACGTTTACCGCCGAGGGCGCGGTCTACCGAGTGGACACCGACCTCCGCCCCGATGGGCAGACTGGCTCGCTCAGCCTGCCCCCCGACGCCTATCAGCACTACTTCGAGCAGCGGGCCCACGCCTGGGAGCGTCAGGCCTACATAAAAACCCGCCTGTGCGCGGGCGACCCCGAGGTGGGCAACGCCTTCTTCGACGCCATCCGGCCCGGTGTGTGGGAAGAGAACCTGGGGGCCAAGACTGTGCCGTCGCTTCAGGCCATGAAGAAGCGGGTGGAGGAGTCGGCCAAGCTGAAGGGCGATCGGGAGCTCAAGAAGGGGCCCGGTGGCCTGCGAGACATCGAGTTCACCGTGCAGCTCCTGCAATTGGTACACGGCCGAGCTGATCCCACCATTCGCTCCCCCAACACCCTCACTGCCCTTCGGCAGTTGAGTTGGGGGGAGTACATCGACCAAGCCGATGCCGTTCACTTCACCACCGCCTACATCCACCTCCGCACGGTGGAACACCGGTTGCAGCTCCGCGACGAGCGCCAGACCCACGAGCTGCCCACCGCGGATGCCGACCGAGAGTGGGCGGCCCGAGCATCCGGTTTCGAAAATCTGGAAGCGTTCCAGGCCTCCCACACTCGCCACCAGTCATCGGTTCGGGAGATCCACCAGCGGATCTTCTACCGGCAAACCCTCGACCGGCTGCACGAGACCGGACTGGTGAGCGAGCTGCTTCCCGCTCACCTCGGGCAGTTGGGTTTCGGCGATCCCGATCGGGCCGCCGCTACCATCGAGCGCCTTACCGAGAACCTCGGCCGTCGGGCCAACGTGATGCAACAGGTGCTGGTGATCATGGTGGAGGCTCTGGCCACCACCCCCGATCCCGACCTGGGGCTGGTCCGCCTGGCCTGGCTTTTGGACGGCTCCTTCCGGGTCGGCACCATCCTCCCGGTTTTGCGCGACTCCCCCATTGCCATCAGCGACATCGCCCGATTGCTGGGTTCCAGCCGGGTGGCCGCGGGATGGATGCGCAACCACCCGGAGTTCGCCCGCTCGCTGATGAACCCCGAGGAGCTGGCCCATGCCCGCACTGCGGAGGCCCTGGTTGCCGAGGCCACCGAGGCCATGCAGTCAGCCGCTGGCGATCACGACCTCCAGATGGCCGAGCTGCGGCGGTTCGTGCGGCGCGAGCAGCTTCGGGTGGCGGCCCGAGACATCCTGGGGCTGGCCTCGATCATTGAGATTCCCCAGGAGTTGACCCTTATCGCCGACGCCGCGGTGGCGGCCGCCGTCGACTCGCTGGCCCCAGAGGTGCCCTTTGCTGTCATCGGAATGGGGCGCTATGGGGGCCTTGACCTTTCCTATGCCTCTGATCTGGATGTGATCTTCGTGTACGAGGGGGCAGGCTCTGATGACGCCAGGGCGGCCAACCGCACCGCCCGGGGCCTGCTCAAGGAGATCGGGGCTCAAACCGCCGAAGGCCGAGCCTGGGAGATTGACGCGCGGTTGCGCCCTGAGGGCGAGAACGGACAGCTCGCCCGATCGCTGGAGGGGTATCAACGGTATTACGAGGAACGGGGTCAGCTATGGGAGCGCCAGTCTCTGCTCAAACGCCGCTTCGTGGCGGGAGACGCCGATTTGGGAAACCGATTTCTCCAGTTGGCCGACAAGTGGTGCTACCAGCCCGACTTCAGCGATACCGAGGCTGATGAGATCCGCGCCATGAAGCGCCGCATCGAAGCTGAGCGGCTGGGCACCGGCAGCAAGGCCCGGGACGTGAAACTCGGCGCGGGTGGGCTCAGCGACATCGAGTTCACCGTGCAGCTCATGCAGCTTCAGCACGGATTCGGAAGGACTTCGATCCGCGATAACCGCACGCTGCCCGCGCTGGCCGGTCTGTCGGAGCACAACCTGCTGGACATCGGCGACCGGGCCACCCTGGATGTGGGCTATCGCTTCTGCCAGCGGTTCCGCAACGCCCGCTACCACCTCTCAGGACTCTCTTCAGACGTGTTCCCCGACGACGACCACGAGGAGCTGTTGCTGGCCCGACGGCTCGGCTATCCCAGCAACCGGGACTTAGAAGCCGACTACCAGGAGATCACCGACGCCGTTCGAGAAGTGACCGACCGGCTGCTCTACGGAGAGTCTGAATGAGCATCCGGCCGACCGGTTGGCCAGTCAGGGGGATGGCCGGCGGCCCGCCAGGTGGCTGCGGCCACGGCGGCGAACACGGCGTCGGAGCAGTTGACGGGCGGGCCTTCGGACGGCTCGATCTCCACCTCCACCGGGGGCATCCGAGATGCGGGCACGACGCCGAAAGAGCGGATAGTGAGGTCGTGGACCTCGCCGTCGGGGCCGACGGTCAGCGCCTCGGAGGTTACCCAGCTATAGGCCATATGCGCGGCGCCGATGCAATAGGAGCGCAGCACGACCTCATCCAGCGGTTCGCCGCCGTACACCTGAATCCGCAGGCTGCCTTGGTGCCACTCGGCTCGGGCCGAGCCCCCGCCCGGAGACGTGATCGGCTGAGAGCCATCGCCCAACGCACTCAGCGCTACGGCGGCCTCAACCCATCCTGCACCCCGAATGGCGACCGAGGTGGGAGGTCCGGCGATGTCTACTTCTTCTACCGACAGGGCAGATAAAACCGATGCGACGGCATCGGCCACCCCCGGCGTGCGCACTACCCGAACCACCCCTTGGCCATCGGCGTTGATCCCAATGGCCACCGGCGGGCGTTTGGGACCGTGCCGAACGGAGTCCTCACGAGACCACAGCACCCGCACCGGACGGCCGTGCTCATCGGCCAACCGGCGGGCCACCTCCGGCAGCGGAGACGCCAGCTTGGCGCCGAATGCGCCGCCGTTGGCCAGTGGGCTCGCCGGTTCGCCGCCGGGGGCACACCACGAAGCGTCGGTCTCCAGATAGGCGGGCTCCACCCATGAGGTACGAAGGCGCACTGCCCAGTCGCCTTCAGGATATTCCAACGGCATAGGCAGCTCTGTCGGCGTGCGTCGGCCCTGCACCTTTCCCGCTACGGCCCGGGCCTCGGCCACCGTCTCTCCCAACGCCCAGCCGCCTCGGCCATCGGACAGCGCCACCAGCGCCCCGTTGGGCCCGGTGTCGTCGGCAAAACCGCCCTCTCCCAAGGCCACATCCGGCCCCACGGTCTGGGCAACGCTGCCCTCGATCTCGGCTCGCCGTGCCGCCGCGGCCCAGTCACGATCGGGGGCGTCGGCGCCGAAGTGCTCCCACGCTTCCAAGATGGTCTGCCACCCCGTGCAGCGGCACAGATGGGCGGCGAGCGCGGTGGCCGCAGACGAGCGGGGGTGATCTTGGTCCAGTCGGGCATCCAGACCGGCGAGGCGCATGATGATGCCAGGGGTGCAGAAGCCGCATTGGCTGGCGCCGGCTGCGCAAAACGCCTCACCCCAGTCGGCACGGGTGTCGGAAGGCAGCCCGGCCAGGGTGGTGATCTCCCGGCCGGCCACCCGGCGGGCGGGGGTCACGCAAGACACTCGAGGCTTCCCATCAACCCACACGGTGCAGCAACCGCATTGTCCTTGCGGACTGCATCCGTCTTTCACCGTGCGGATGCCAAGCCGGTCGCGCAACACCTCCATGAGCGAAGCGCCGTCGTCGGATACTTCCACGGAGCGACCGTCGACGGTGAACTCCAAAGCGGCGGTCATTGGATGAGGGTAGCCAGCGCCGGGCGGCGCGGCGATGGGGGTTAGCTAAAGCTCTGTCCGCAGCCGCAGGTGCGCTGAGCGTTGGGGTTGGTGATGGAGAACCCTGCCTCGGTCAGACCGTCTTTGTAGTCAAGCACCGCGCCCTCCAGCAGGGCGGCGCTAGAAGAGTCAACTACCACCTTGACATCGCCAAAGAGAACTTCCTGGTCTTCGGAACCAAAGTCGGCGTCGAAATACATCTCGTAGCTGAATCCGGAGCAGCCGCCAGGGCGAACCGCCACCCGCAGGGCCAGTTCCTCGTCGTCGGCCTGCTCTTGGCGAACCAAGTCTCCCACTTTGCTGGTTGCTGAATCTGTGAGCGTGATCACAAACTTCTCCCTACTCGGTGCTGCGACGCGTCATCAGTTTACCCGCAGAAATGGTTGCCCAACACACCCAACCGCGGCGCACGCCTGTAGAGCCTCACACCCTCACCCGTTAGCATCATTGAGTGTGAGCGACGGATCGGCCTCCAATCAGCCAACGGTCGACGATGTGATGGCCGTGCTGCGCGGGGTGATCGACCCTGAATTGGGCACCGACATCGTTGAGTTGGGCATGGCGCGAGGCGCGGTGGTCAATCCCGACGGCCTCGTCGAGGTGACGGTGGCGCTCACCACCGCGGGATGCCCGCTGCGGGCCCAGATCCAGCGAGATGTCCGCAGCCGGGTGGGCGGGTTGCCCGGCGTGGAGAAGGTCAAGATCCACTGGAGCGAGCTGACCCAGGAGGAGAAGGCCTCGGCCATGGCCAAAGCCCGCTTCAACGTGGCCCAGAACGCTCCCGACACCGCGGTGCCCCCCACTGCCAAGGTGGTGATGGTGGCATCGGGCAAAGGCGGGGTGGGCAAATCCACCGTGACGGTGAATCTGGCTGCCGAACTGGCCCGCCGAGGCATGCGGGTCGGGGTGATGGACGCCGATATCTGGGGCTACTCGGTGCCCCGAATGCTGGGAGTGGAAGGCCGTTTGGCGGGGGCGGAAGACGAGAAGAAGATCGTGCCCAATGAGAAACAAGTGGGCGACGGCACCCTGGAAGTGGTGTCGATGGGCTTCCTTGTCGACCGGGAGGAGACCGCGCTGATGTGGCGGGGCCTCATTCTGAATCGGGCCGTCCAGCACTTTCTCGAGGACGTGCGCTGGGGCCCGGTGGACTATCTGTTGATCGACATGCCGCCGGGCACCGGCGACGTGCAGATGGGCATTGCCAAAATGCTCCCTCAAGCCGAGATGGTGGTGGTGACCACCCCGGCTCGCAGTGCCCAGAAGGTGGCTACCCGAGTGGCCTCAATGGGGCGTTCCAACTATCTCCGGATCGCCGGGGTGATCGAGAACATGAGCGCGTTCGTGGCTCCCGATGGGGCGTCGTACGAGATTTTCGGCCAGGGAGGCGGACAAGAGCTCGCCGACGAGCTCGACGTGCCGCTGCTCGGTCAGGTGCCCATCGACGCTGCTGTGGCCCCTGGCGGGGACGAGGGGGCGCCTGTGGTGCTGGAAGACGCCCCTGGTCCCGCGGGTGATGCGTTGCGAACTATCGCCGATCGGCTGTTGGAGGAGATCCCCCCGGTGGATATGGCCTCTTGTACCGCTCGGATTTTCGAGGCCGCTGAAGAGGCCCTGGCCAAACTCGACATCGTCTCGTCGTAGGACTCAGCAAAGGAACTCGCCGTGGTCGTCTGGTTGGTGCTCCTGTTCATTGCGGTGCCACTGGTGGAGCTGTATGTGATTGTGGAGACCGCCCGAAGCATCGGAACGCTGGAGACCATCGGCCTGTTGATCGTGGTGAGCGTGGTGGGGGCGTGGATGGTGAAGGCCCAGGGGCTGGCGGTGCTCTGGCGGGTCAGGAGCAAGCTGGCCGAGGGCGTGATGCCCGGCCGGGAGTTGGTGGACGGTGCCTTGGTGCTGCTGGCTGGGGCACTCATGCTCACCCCTGGATTCGTGACCGACGCGGTGGGCCTGCTCTTGTTGTTCCCCCCCACCCGAATGGCGATCCGCCCGTTCATCATCCGCCGTTTTCGTCATCGCGTGACCTATATCGGTCCCGAGGGCACTCGGCCGGGAACCATCCACGACACCGATCTGGCCGATGGGGATTGACCGGCTACAGATGACGGCATACCGCTAGCGCCATACGCTGAGACCCGTGAGACCCCCTTCGGTGGATGCCCTGGCCCGGTCTTTGGCCGATACCGGGCTTCCCCATCCCCTGCTGGTGGACGCCGCCCGGGCGGCTATCGCCGACGGCGACACAGAAGGAGTGGAGGAGCGGGCCCGTGCTCACGCTCACGCCGCGGCTCGGTCGTTGCTTCAGCCCGTGGTGAACGCCACCGGAGTTCTACTGCACACCAACCTGGGACGGGCGCCGCTGGCCATCGCCGCCGACGCGGCCTATACCAACCTGGAACTGGATCTGTCGTCGGGCCGAAGGGGATCCCGCCACGCCCGTGCCGCGGCGCTGCTCGCCCGACTGTGCGGCGCCGACGACGCCATCGTGGTGAACAATGGGGCGTCGGCAGTGCTGTTGGTGCTGGCTGCGCTAGCCGCCGGACGAGGGGCGGCGGTGTCGCGGGGCGAGTTGGTGGAGATCGGCGGCGGGTTCCGGGTTCCAGAGGTCATGGAGCAGTCGGGGGCGCGGCTTGTGGAGGTGGGTACCACCAACCGCACTCGCATGGCCGACTTCGCATCAGCCGTGGAGAATCCGGCCAACGACACCGCGCTCACTCTCAAGGTGCACCAATCGAACTACCGCATCGTGGGGTTCACCGAACATGTGACCGTGGCCGAGATGGCCTCTCTCTCCGTCCCGGTAGTGGCCGATATCGGATCGGGATTGGTGGATGCCGCCTGCCCGTGGCTGGCCGACGGGCCCCCGGCGTGGCTGGCCGGCGAGCCCGCGGCCCGCCAGACCCTGGCCGACGGGGCGGCGTTAGTGGTTTTTTCCGGCGACAAGCTGTTCGGCGGTCCCCAAGCCGGGATCATCGCCGGGCGAGCCGACCTGGTGAGCCAATGCGCTCGACACCCCCTGGCCCGAGCGCTGCGACCGGGAAGCCTGGTGCTGAACGCCCTCCAACAGGTGGCCTTGGCCTATCTGCGGCGAGACGGACAGGCCATCGAATTCTGGCGAATGGCATCGCTGACCACCGCCGAGCTGGAACGCCGGGCCCACGCTGTGGTCGCCGAATCGGGGGCGGGCGAGGTGGCCGAGATGGCATCAGTGCCCGGCGGCGGCACGCTTCCCGGCACCGAGATCGACTCGCTCGGTGTGGTCTTGGACGGCGATCACACCGCTCTCCTGCGCGCCGGGTCACCCCCGATCATCGCCCGAGTGAGCGACCACCGCACTTGGCTCGACCTGAGGACGGTGGCTCCTGACGACGACCAGCACGTGATCGCCGCCCTGAAAGCCCTTGGGTGAGCATCACCATCTCCACCGCCGGCCATGTGGACCACGGGAAGTCCACGCTGGTGGAGGCGCTCACCGGGGTTGACCCCGACCGGTTTGCCGAGGAGAAGGCTCGAGGGTTGACCATCGACCTGGGCTTCGGCTCCGCGCCGCTGCCTTCAGGCCGGTCGGTATCGATCATCGACGTTCCCGGCCATGAGCGGTTCATCCGCAACATGCTGGCCGGGGTGGGCGCAGTGGATGCCTGCCTGTTTGTGATCGCGGCCAACGAAGGGTGGATGCCCCAGTCAGAAGAGCACCTCCGCATCCTGGAACTGCTGGGGGTGTCGCACGGATTGATTGCCCTGACCAAGGTGGGATTGTGCGATCCCGACATCGCCGAGCTGGCTCGTTTGGAGGTGGAAGAGCGCGTCGAGGACACATTCTTGGCCGGTGCTCCGGTGATGGAAACCGACGTGGTGGATGGCTTGGGCATTGATGAGCTCCGCGCCGAGTTGGACGATTTGGTGGATCGAACCCCCGCGGCTGCCGACCAGCGCCGTCCCCGGCTGTGGGTAGATCGGGCGTTCGCCGCCCGAGGGGCAGGCACGGTGGTGACCGGCACCCTCACCGGCGGGCAAATCCGGGTGGACGACGAGTTGGAACTTCGGCCCAAGGGCGCGGCGGTGCGAATCCGGGCGTTGCAGAGCCACCACAGCCAACGCACCAAAATCGGTCCCGGCAACCGAGTGGCGGTCAACTTGTCGGGCGTCGGCCACCAAGAGGTCGCCCGTGGCGATGTGCTCATTCGGGCCGGACAGTGGCATCTGACCAATCGGTTCGATGCCTCCTTGACGGTGTTGAGCACCCTGGACCACGAAGTGTCCCGCCGAGGGGCCCACGCCGTTTATGTGGGCGCGTGCGAGCTCCCGGTCCGAATGCGCATCCTCGGGCTTGAGGCGCTGTCGCCGGGCGAAACCGGACTGGTGCGGCTGCATCTACCCCGCCGGCTGCCGCTTCTACCCGGAGACCGCTTCGTCTTGCGGGAGAGCGGCCGGGCCGAGACCATTGGGGGCGGCACCGTTCTCGATGTCGATCCGGTGCTACCTGCTTCGAAGGCCAAGCCCGACCTGTCTGTTGATCGAGTGGTGGCCGAGCGGGGATGGGTGGAGGCTGATCAACTGACTCTGCTTACCGGGCAGCGGCGAGAACCCGATGTCGGCCGGTGGGTGGTGAGCGCGACCGTGCTGGAGGATGCTCGGACTCGGCTTCGGAACGCGGTGAAAGACGCTGGTCCGCTTGGGTTGGACATCGCCGGATTGGATGAACGAGATCGAGCGGTGCTCAGTCTCATGGAGGACATGGCGGCTGAGGGAGGCCGAGTTCGCCTCGTCGGCCAGTCGGACCCGTTCGAGAATCACCGGTACACCGCGGCACTGGAGGCGGCGCCGTTCACCCCGCCCGACCCCGAAGCCGTGGGCGTGGACCGAAGCGAAGTACGGGAGTTGGTGAAGCGAGGCTTGATCGTGGAGCAAGATGGGGTGTTCTTTGCCGCCGCAGCAGTGGAGGGGGCTCAATCGGTGCTGGCCGAGATGTTGGCATCCCAGCCTGACGGGGTCACGGTGGCTGAGGTGCGAGAACGCTTGGCCACCACGCGCAAGTACGCCCTGCCGCTGCTGGCATGGATGGACGGGCATGGCGCGACCCGCCGAAGAGGTGATGTGAGAATCGCCGGCCCGCGCCTATGAGGATGTGATCAGATCAACGGTGTGATCAGTTCCGGCGGCCGTTGAGTATCTCCCGGCGCTCCAACTCGTTCAAGCCACCCCAGATGCCGTGTTGCTCGCGAATTTCCAGGGCATACTCACGACACTCGTCGATGACACTGCATTCCTCGCAGATGGCCTTCGCCCGACTTTCCCGCTCGAGCTTCTCTTCTTTGCGCTCAAAAGAGGGGGGCGGGAAGAACACAGCCGCGTGCGGTCCACGACAGGCTGCCTTGACTTGCCAGGCCCTCTCACTGGTAACAGCGCTCACTCTTGCCTACCCCCTTTTGGCGGACCTTATAGGCGAAGTTGGCCGCGCACAAGATGAGGACAGAGCAATCGAAGATCACTTTTGGCTGATTTTCGGGCTTCAGGACGGCCCGGAGTCCTTTCGGCGGGGCTCTCGGTAGTCACGGGCGGCGCCCTCCAAAGGCTCCACTTCCAGCCACAAACCGTCAATTTCAGCCACTCTGACCTCGTCACCAGCGGTTACCGGCGTTGCCCGGTTGGCTCGAGCCCGCCACAGGGCACCGCGAATTCGCACCACCCCGTCGGGGGAGACGTCTTCGACGACCTCTCCCCGTTCACCGATCATCCATTCCCGGCCAATGGTGGGCGTGGAAAAGCGGGTGCGCACCATCGACGGCATCCCCGAGAACATGGCCACCGCCACCGCTCCGGTCATCACCACCATGGGAATCCACGACATGGACACGCCGTCGTAGAGCCACCATGTTCCCGCTGCGAACATGACCATCCCGGCCCCGGTCCAAAACCGGGGAACCGAGGTTTGGATGTCGATACCGAACGCCACCATCGACGCCCCCAACAGGACCAATGCCCAAGTGTTATGGGGAAGCACGGAAAGTCCGTAGCCGGCCAAGATGAACAGCACTGCGCCCACGACTCCGGCAACTCCGATGCCCGCGGTGAAGAACTCGAACAGCATCAGGCCCATGCCGATGCTCAGCAGCAGATAGGCCACCGGGGGACTGGCCACGGTGTGGAACAACTGGTGGGCGAGCGACAAACCTCGGAACTGAACCTGGGTACTCGGCTCCAGGCGAGGCTGGCCGTCCACATTGACCAAGTTGGACACGAAGCCGAGATGGTCGAGGTCAACCAGGAAGTCGCCGATAAGCGGGGCCACGCACTGTTCTTCTTGGGGGGGAACCCGTACGGTTTGGGAATCGAAGGGGATGCCAGCCTCGTTGTACCGATCCCGAAGATCGTCGATGGTGAGGGGTTCACAGGCAATCACCCCCTCGGAGATGAGCTGTCGCCAGCCGAGTTTCTGGTCACGGATCAGCTCTTGATCAGCCCAGGCGACGGGATAGTCGGCCAGCATCGGAAGCGGGGGGCCAAGATCACCCACGCCGGTGCCGGGGGCGATGCCCACCTCATCGGCAGTAGCGAAGAGCTGGGCGACCTTGCCTTCCAGAGAAGCCCCATTCGGGCCGACCCAAATCGCGATTGGCACCGGCGAGGTGGCAATGGCATCAGCCAGTTCGCCCAGGCGCTCGTCAGAAACCACCGAGCGATTGCTGTCGACTCTGAAAACCAGAAGAGTGGCGCCGGCGTCGGCAGCATCGGCCACCGTGTCCTCAATGAGCTCGGCCATGACCGGGTCCAATAAGCCGGTGACCTCGACCACCACGGCCACGCCGGCATCAGCGGGATCGCTGGACACCGCCGCAGTAGCCGTCGAGCCGAACTGGGCCAACACTGCGCCTCCAACGAGGCAGGCAGCAGCCAACTTCAACCGCGGGATTCGCACTGTTGGATCTACAACGCCTCAGGTGATTCGTCGCTGAGCAGTGAGGCCAGCGCTTCTTCAGGGGTCTCAGCCACGGGAACAATCCGGTCGAAGCCGGTGGTATGCAGCAGCCGGGCCAGGGCCCCTTCACCGCAGGCCACTACAACCTCACCGTCGGAATCGCGAATCCGGCGGATGCCGCCAATCAGCGCCCCCAATCCAGCAGAGTCCATGAACGGGACCGACCCCAAGTCGATGAGCAGGCGGGGTTCAAGGGCCAAGTCGCCGATCCGCTCCCGAAATTGGGCCACGGTGTAGGCGTCGATCTCACCACTGGGGCGAAGCACCGTGTGAGTGTCTAGATTTTCGACGTCGATCTCGAGCAATGCGCCTCCCCTTGACCGTCCCTGATGCTAACGCGACACAGCCCCAATGCCATCGCCAAGCCTCGCAGGCCCACGCCATGGTCCGTCAGTCCCAGCCACATTTCCCCAGCACGCTGTGGCGATATCGATTTGGATACCATCGTGGTGTGACCCACGTGCTCTTGGCCACTGACAGCGATTCCGTGTTCAACGCGGTAGATGCTGCTTTGGGGAGTGATGCCTCCGAGATCAGCAGGGTGCGGGCGGGGGTGGAAGTGCTGGACGCGGTGCGGGAGCAGGAGCCGGACGTGGTGATCTGCGATCTTCAGATTGGGAACATGGGGGGGATGGCGACTTGCCTGGATCTGCGTTTGGAGGCGGAAATGGGGCGGGCGCCGGAGACTCGGGTTTTGATGCTGTTGGATCGGGAGGCTGATGTTTATTTGGCTCGGCAGGCGCGGTCTGATGGGTGGTTGGTGAAGCCGTTGGACGCGGTGAGTGTGCAGCGGGCGGTATTAGCTGTTTTGAGCTAAACCGATATATTTGATCGGACGGGCAGTGGCGCAGCTTGGTAGCGCGCTTCGTTCGGGACGAAGAGGTCGTGGGTTCAAATCCCGCCTGCCCGACCCAGGGTTTCCCCCCCTTGGCTAGTGTCTTGCCAAAGGGGGCGTCATGACTGAGCGCTATTTGGTTATCTCCTCGGACTGCCATGCGGGGCTGCCGAATTTGGAGTATCGGGACTATTTGGAATCGAAGCACCAGGCTGCTTTCGACGACTTCTTGGCGCGGCGGGAGGCGATCCGCAACCAGGGCAACATCATGGGTAACGCCGAGTTCGAAGAAGAGTGGTTCGGCGAGAACGAGGAGGGGTTGCGAGGGGCTTGGAACGCAGCCCGACGGGATGCCGAATTGGACGGAGACGGTGTCGCCGGCGAGGTGATCTTTCCCGATGCTGATGCAGTGACCGGAGGTGCTTCGGCGCCGTTCGGAGCCGGGCTGGGCATGTCGTTTGCCGAAGACCCCGAGCTGTTGATGGCGGGGGCTCGGGCCCACAACCGGTGGTTGGCCGAACTGTGTGCCGACAGCCCTGAGCGTCGGGCCGGAGTGGCGGTGGTGCCGATCATCGACGACGTAGACGCTGCGGTCGGCGAGATCGCCCGAGCCCGGGAGTCGGGGCTACGGGGTGGGATTCTCATCGCCTCCATGTGGAACGAGGGCCCCGGCTACCACGAGCGCCGCTACGACCCGGTGTGGGCTGCCTGTCAAGACCTGGAGATGCCGGTTCACACCCACTCAGGGGCCGCCCCTCGCGGCGACTACGGCACGGGTCCGGGTTTCATTGGCATGTACGTGGCCGAAGTGCGATGGTGGACCACCCGTCCGCTGTGGTTCTTGCTGTATTCCGGCGTGTTCGAACGGTATCCAGGGTTGCGCTATGCAGTCACTGAATGCGGCTGTTTCTGGGCCGCCGACATGCTGTGGACGATGGATGCCACCTATTCCCGGGAGCACGGCGGTGCGCAAAAGCTGGCCGCCGATGCCTACGGTCATCTGAGTCTGCGGCCCAGCGATTACTTCGATCGCAACTGCGCCATCGGGGCGGCCAGCACCAAGCGGCGGGAGCTGGCTCGGCGGTTCGAGATCGGCGTGGGCAACATCATGTGGGGCAACGATTTTCCCCACCCCGAGGGGACCTGGCCGCACACTCGCAAGGCCTTGGCCGAGACGTTCTGGGACATTCCGGCTGACGACTCCGCGGCCATCCTGGGCTTGAACGCCGCAGAGTTCTACGGCTTCGACACCGAGGCGCTGGCGCCGCTGGTCGAGCAGATCGGCCCGACTCCCGAGGAGTTGGGGCAATCCGATCCCGCCGAGGCTGAAGAAAAATGGGAGGCGCTCGCCCGGGCGGGACGGCCGTGGATTACTGGGGTTGAGGCGGTGCCTCTGTCGATGGACTAAGGCGTTCGTACGCCGGCATCACCGTATTGCGCATGTGGTCGTTGGTTGAGGTCGGGACGGTGAAGCTTGTTAGGTCCATGATCTGATCCCAGTGGTCGCGGCAGGACTCGGGGGTGGGAGCTAGGTCGGTGTGGCCCTCGCTGGCGACCCAGCCCAGGCGGGCCATGCGGCCCCCGTCCACGGTGAACGACTCGCCGGTGGTCGGGCAGTCTTCGTGGGCCAGCCAAATCACCGCCGGGGCGACATTCTCAGGGCGCATCTGGGCATCGATGATGGCGCCGAACTCGTCGCCGGAGCGGTCAGGGCTTGGATCGGTAACCGCCCAGGGGAGAGCGCAATTGACCTGCACGCCGTGATAGCGCCCTTCTCGGCCCAGCGTGCGGGTCAGCCCTATGACACCGGCCTTGCAGGCGGCATAGGCCGATTGGCCCCGCAAGCCCCACACCGCCCCCGAGGCGATGTTCACCACCCGGCCATAGCCCTGCTTCACCATGGCGGGCCACAGCGGCCACAGCACATGGCACGGCCCCAGCAAATGGATGGCGATCATCTCACTGAACAACTCCGGGCCGGTCTCCGATGTCATGTCGGCAAACTCGGCGGCTCGATTCACGCCGGCGTTGTTGATCACGATGTGTACCGTGCCGAACGCGTCCTGGGCCTGTTCCGCCAATCCAACGCCACCATCGGGGGTGGCCACATTGTGGTGGTCGGCAATGGCGGTACCGCCCGAGGCTTCGATCTCGCCCACCACGGCATCGGCCGAGTGGGCCGCGATGTCGTTCACCACTACCTGCGCTCCCCGTTCGGCCAGCAGCTTGGCGTAGGCCCGGCCCAATCCCTGGCCCGCGCCGGTGATCACCGCGGTGCGCCCGTCGAAGCGAAGCGGAGGCTGCACCATCAGCCGATAACGCCGTCGGACCGGAGCTCGGCGATTGCTTCTTCGTCCAGACCGAGTTCAGCAGCCAACACCTCGTCGGTGTGCTCGCCCAACCACGGCGGCCGGGTGTCGGGTCCCTCGCTGACCGCCGACATCTTCACCGGATTGCCGGGGGTCAGCACCGGGGTGTCGGCGTCGGCGCGGGGAATCTCCACCATCATGTGGCGGGCAGCCACATGGGGATCGTCGATCACGTCGGGGGCCTCGAACACCGGAGCGGCCGCCAATCCGGCGGCAGCCAGGTCGTTGGCCGCTTCCACTGTGGTGCGGTTGCCGGCCCACGCCCGGACCGCAGCCCGAATCTCGTCGAGATGATCCCGCCAGCCGTCGCGGGTGGAGAATCTCTCGTCTTCCAGCCACTCGGGGCGACCGATGAGATGGCACAGGCGCTCGAACTGGTGCTCTCGGCCAATCTGCATTACCAACTCGCCGGAGTCGATGGGAAAGCCGTCGTTGATGATGGCGGTGGGGAGCCGGGGGTCGGCACCCAGCGACCAGTAGTTGGGCACCATGTCGCCAAAAGCCACCATGGCGTCGAACATGGCGATGTCCACGTGCTGGCCATGGCCGTGGCGCTCCCGCTGGCGCAACGCCATAAGCACCCCGATCACCGCGTAGAGACCCGAGCCGGTGTCGCCCAGCGCTCCCACCGGGGACACTTTCACATGCTCGCCCTCGGCGCGATTGATGGAGTAAAGGCCGCCCATGGCCTCGGCGATGGGGGCATAGGCTGGCCAATGGCCATAGGGCGACTCGTTCAAGTTCCCGAAGCCCGACACCGACAGGTAAATGAGGCCGGGGTGCAGTTCAGATAGGTCCTCGTAGCCCAAGCCGCTCCTGTCCAGGGTTCCGGGCTTTAGGTTCTCGGCCAGCACATCGAAGTTGGTGATCATCTGGCGGATGAGGTCGATGGCTTTGGGGTTCTTCAAGTCCATCCCCACCGAGCGCTTGTTGAGGTTGTTCCGCAGGTAGGTGTTGCCCACCTGCCGGCCGTCGGGATCGGCAATGCCGGGTGTCGAGCCCCGGCCCAGGTCACCTCGCACCGGGTGCTCGATTTTGACCACTTCCGCGCCCATGCGAGCCATGAGCTGGGTGGCGTAGGGCAGCGACTGCATCTGCTCGATGGCCAGAATACGGATGCCATCGAGGGGCTTGCCGTGGGCGGCGTGCTCGGGAGCAGTGATGTCGCCGATTCTCATGGACTCAGTTCTTGTCCGTAGATGCGCAGGGCATTGCCGGCCAAGATGGCGTGGCGCTCGTCCTTGGGCACCCCGTCGAAATGCTCATCGATGGTGGTACGAGAGTCGGGCCAATCTGATCCGCCGTGGGGAAAGTCGCTGGACCACATCATCTGGGTGACGCCGATGTGGTGGCGATTGACGATGCCGTAGTGGTCGGTGATGAACGTGGAGGCGATGTTGGTGTCGAAGTAGTTGCCGGGTGACCGCTGGATGGGGGCCCGGGTGGCCGGGTTGGCTCGCCGGAAGCGATCGTCCATCTGCTCTCGCAGGTAGGGGAACCAGGAACTGTCGGTTTCCACGGCCAAGAATTGAAGGTCGGGATGGCGATCGAACACGCCGCCCTCGATGAGCTGGGTGATTCTCACCGGCATGTCGAAGAAGCGCATGGATCCGGTGAGCTTCATCTTGGCCACGTCGCCTTGGGCGTGGGTGGCGAAGGCCACATGTACGGAAAGCGGCAATCCGACTTCAGCGGCAGTGGCGAACACCGGGTCATCGTCGGCTGTGAGCACCTCATCGCCGCTGGGCCATCGCCCGAGCATCACCCCTCGTATGCCGGGATAAGCGGCCACCCGTTGCATCTCAGCCACCGCAATTGCCGTCCCAACATTGGGAAGAATGGCCACTCCCCACAAACGGTCGGGGTTGTAGGCGCAGAATTCGGCCAGCCAGTCGTTGTAGGCCCGGATGCAAGCGATGTGAAACTCAGCGTCGTCGCGGTGCCACACCAGCTGGTTGCCGATCCGGGGGGTGGGATACAAGATCTCCAAGTCCACGCCATCTTGGCCTTGCTCGCCGACCCGGGCCGCCGGGTCATAGCCGCCGGAACGGACGTCTTCCCACCGAACCCATCCCGAACGCTGGTCAATCGGCAGACCTGCCGAGCAGTTGCCGCCGAAGTTAATGGGATCATGAGCCCCTTCCAGCACCCAGGCATCGCCCTGCTCAAAGCTCTCCATGCGAGGGGCTCGATCCTTGTAGCGAGCAGGCACCCGGTCGGTCCAAAGGTCGGGCGGCTCGTTCACATGGGAGTCGGCCGACACCAACTGATACTGCGTGCTTTGCTTTTCCAGCATCCTAAACGGAACTCCCTCAGGCGCGACTGTGGATACGCCGACACCGTATCTGCCTCAGGAGGAGGCGTACTAAGGAGTCAGCTCAGGCCCAGCGGAGGGAATTTGTCGGTAAGGAGGGACCAATAGGCGCTTGTGCGGACGCTGAAGCGGTTGATCCCAACGATGAAATTAAGTAGCCCCTTGGGCCAGCGGCCGAGGATGAGCACGGCGAAGAAAGCAACAATTGCAGCCAGCTCCGCCAGAATCCCCCAGAGTATTCCCACAATCACGACCGGGATCAGGAGAATGAATCGGAAGAAGACGCTCAGGCGGCTGCGACCCTCCAACTCCGGCTCGAAGTTCACCGTGACTTCTGGGTCCTTGCCGTTGTCTTGGGTGGAGGTGTCAAAGTCAAACGGCGGGTAAGACGACCGCATGAAAACAACGAACACGCCGACTCGGGTCTGATAGCGGATCAGCATGCAACTGATCTCAGCCAAGCTGGCGGGCAGCTTTCCGGTGAACACGATGACAATCCAAGAGAGAACGCTGATCACCCTGCCCACGATCCCCAAGAGGTAGACCACGATGATGTGGGGAATCGACAAGATCAAATTGCCGATTACCCTCCAGCGAGCCACCCTCTCCGGTGAGGTTCCCCCCTTTTCGTGGAGACATGCTCTATAAGGAGGAGCTATGTCCAGACCGCGAAGAGATTATGACCGGGAGTTCCGTGATGGGGCTGTCCGGATCGTCAAGGAGACCGGCCGGCCGGTGGCCCACGTCGCCCGGGAGCTCGGCGTCAACGAGGGCACGCTCGGGAATTGGGTGCGCCGGGACCGAGACGAGCGCTCGGGCGGGCTGAGCGGCGACGAGCGGGCCGAGCTGGCCCGGCTGCGCCGCCGGGTCGCCGAGCTGGAGATGGAGCGTGATGTGCTCAAACGATCCGTGGTCCTTTGGGTCAACGAGGCGACGCGGTGACCGCAGGGTTCATCGCGGCCCAAAGGACCGACCACGGTGTGCCTCACTCTGTGGCTTGCAGAGCGCTGGGCGTGGCGGAATCCACGTTCTACAAGCACCTCGACCGGCCGCTGACCGATCGGCAGCGGCGTCGCCGGGCGCTGGACGCCGAGGTGAAAAAGGCGTTCGACGAATCGGACGGCACCTACGGGTCGCCCAGGGTGCGCGCCCGGCTGCGACGCGATGGCCTGTCGGTGTCGAAGAAGACGGTGGAGGCCTCGATGGCCCGCCAGGGCCTGTGCGCCCGCCCCAAACGCAAAAAGGGCCTCACCAGCCCCGACAGCTCCCATGCGGCCCCCACAGACCTTCTGGGCCGCGACTTCAGCGCGACAGGGGTCAACCAGAAATGGTGCGGCGACTTCAAACAGGTTCCCACCGCCGAGGGCCCGGTGTTCCTCGCGACCGTCGAGGACCTCTACTCCAGGCGCATGGTCGGCTTCGCCACCTCCGACCGGTACCCGACCGCCGAGCTGGCCAAACAGGCCATCAACACCGCGGTCGCCACCAGAGGCGGCAACGTCAAAGGCGTCATCTTCCACTCGGACAAGGGATCGCAATACACCTCAGAAGCCTTCGCCGCCGCCTGCCGGCGGCTCGGCATCTCACGGTCCACCGGAAGAACCGGCAACGCGCTGGACAACGCGCCGGCCGAGTCGTTCTTCTCCACCCTCCAACACGAGCTCATCTCACGCCGAGCCTGGACCACCAGAGCCCGGGCCCGACGAGAAATCACCCTATGGGTCCACACCTGGTACAACCAGCACCGCCTCCACTCCGCAATCGGAATGACCAGCCCCGTAGAATACGAACAGGCCCACAACCCCGACCCTCAAAAACAAACTCTCCACGATTAGGGGGGAAGCTCACCGGTGCGTTGAACTCGAACGTGGCGGGATAATCCATGACCGTCTCCTCTCAGCCACGCCCAGTCTTTCAGACTCGGCGATCCCGGACCGCGACTCTCCGATCAGCGTCGCAGAGCAGGGCGGCGGGGTAGGGATAGGGCGACGAGTACGCCCATGATGGACAGCACTACCAGCACGGTCCAGATCTGTTGGAAGCGGTCGAAGAGCTCAGCGTCGGGGACGTTGCCCAACAGGCCGAAGGCGACGGCCAAACCGGTCAGCGCCCCCACTTGGCGGGCGGTGGACAGCACTCCCATGCCCAGGCTGTAGGTCTCATTGTCGAGGTCTCTTGCCCCGATGGCGTTGATCATGGGCAGCCCCATCCCCCAACCGCCGATGCCTCCCAACACGATGGGCGCGAAGAACGCCGTCCAGTAGGCCGGCTCGGGGCCGGGCACCACTCGCAGCCATACCACCGCCACCGTGGTGGTGGCCATGGCGGCCACTGCGATGGTGCGCTCGTCGAAGCGGCGGCTCAATCGTCCGGCCAACACGCTGGCCAGCGTGGCCGCGGCAGGGAAGGGCAGGAGAGCCAGCCCCGCCCTCAGCGGCCGGTAGTCCCAGACTTGCTCGAGGTACTGCACCATCATCACGAAATAGGGGAACAAGAAGCTGGGAATGGCAATGGCGATGAACAACGCCCGCCGATAGGTCCGCAGCTTCAGCAACCGCGGTTCGACGATGGGTGCCGGATGTCCCAAGATGCGGTGCCGGATCAGCGGCACCAACACAATGGCCAGGGCGAAGGCAACGATGATGCGGCTGTCGGTCCAGCCCCATGTCCGGCCCTGCACCAGGCTTAGGGTCAACAGGCCGAGGCTGGCTGCGACCATGAGCGCCCCGACAAAGTCGGGCAGCCGAGAAGCAACCTTGCGCTCGGTTTCGGTGAGCAGGGCGCGGGCGGCGACAAATGATGGCACCCCGATGACCACGCTAAGCCCATAGGCCGCCCGCCAGCCCCAGATATCGATGAGCAATCCGCCCAAGGTCGGGGCCAGGGCTCCGGCAACGCCGCCTACCGCTGTCCAGGCGGTGATTGCCCTGGTTTGGTCGTCTTCGGGCCACACCGCCAGGATCAAGCCGAGTGATGCCGGCATCACGAATGCCGCCCCTGCCCCCTGTAGCGATCGGCACAGAACCAGCACCCACAATTCGGGTGCCAGCCAACCCCCCACCGAGCCGAGAACATACAAGGCCAACCCGACAAGGAAACTCTGTCGACGACCGGTCCGATCGGCGAGGCGCCCGGCAGCTACAACAAACGTGGCCAGCGAGATGGAGAAAGCGCTCAGCACCCAGGCGGTCGAGGGGCGGCTGGCGTCGAAGCTCTCTCCGATGCTCACCAGAGCCAGCGGTTGCAGGGTGGCGTCCAGAGTGACCAGGAAGACCGCTCCCATGCACACCCAGAAGACCGCCCAGTGACGCGCCAGCACGGCCCAACCGTACGCGTCCTAGTTTGCTGTCCAGCATCTCAAGTGTCTGGCATTGAATTCAATGCTCACCCGATATCCTGGAACTCAACGAGACAAAGCGCACCAAACGAAATCTCATTGGAGGTCACAGCAGAATGGTCAGCAGTTTCTTCAAGGGCCTCTGGGGCTTTCTACGACTGCTCCTCCGGATGCCCAAAGGCAGGTCGGGGGTGTCTAATGCCGGTGCCAAGCGAGTACGTCAGGCCATGCATGTCACCGGCGCCACCGGTCAGGGCTTCTCCGGCACCAGCAGGACCGACAAGTTTCTGGCCAAAGAGCTAAGAGACGGGCACCAGCAGGACCGACAAGTTTCTGGCCAAAGAGCTAAGAGACGGGCATAAGTAGGACGTCAATTCGTTCAAGGTCTCTTGTAACCGCTTGCTGCCGCAGGCATTTCCAGACCTGGATCAACTGTCCCGGGTGAACGGCCGGGTTAGGGCGGCTGGTTGGCCGATGCGACGGCTCACCACCACCAGCACGATCACGGTCAAGACTGCGGGTGCCATGTTGGCGATGGATGCCACTGATCCGGAGATCACGTCTTGCACCTGGAGTTGCAGCACGGTGGAAGACACGATGCCGAACAGCAGAGAGCCGGCCATCACCCCGACCGGTCTCCAAGCGCCGAAGTAGACCAACGCGATGGCGATGAACCCCCGCCCGGCGGTGAGATTCTGCTGGAAGAACCCGATCTCCAGGGCAAGCACTGCCCCGGCCAGTCCGGCCATGGTGTTGCCGAAGACGATCGCTGCGGTGCGGATTCCGTTGACGCTCACTCCTAAGGTGTCGGCCGCTTGCGGGTTTTCCCCCACGGCCCGCACGTTGAGGCCGAAGGTGGTCCGGGTAATTAGCCAGTACACCACCGGTACCAGCAGGAAGGCCACGTAAGTGAGCACCGTGTGGCTGAACAGCAGCTCGCCGACGCGCCCGGTGTGGTCAGCCAGCCAGCCGAGCGGCTCTGTCTCCAACCCGCTGGCACGCTTCGGTGTGCCCACCTGCTTTTGGAACAGCAGGTCGGTGAAGCCCAAACCGAACAGGTAGATCCCGATTCCGCTGATTCCCTGTTCGGCGTGCATCACCACTGTGATGAAGGCATAGATGAGGCCCATTACCAAGCCCACCAGCAGTCCCATCAACAGTCCGAAGACGGGACTGCCGCTTTCCAGGGAGGTGTAGTAGGCCGCGAACGCGCCGATGAGCATCACGCCCTCCACGCCCAGGTTCAGCACGCCAGCCCGCTGGCCCACCGCCTCACCGAGTGCGGCTAGCAGGAAGGGAACCGCCTGCCGGATGCCCGATGCCAGGGTGGCGGTGATGATGGCGACGGTGAAGAAATCGCTCACGCCCGATCCTCCATCTGGATATCGCCCTCAACCCATCGCTGTACTCGAGTTCGCAGTTTGAGGCTCCCCACCACGAACACCACCACCACGCCGTTGAGGGCGATCACCAGGGCCTGGGGCACTTGCACCGCTCGCTGGAGAGAGATGCCTCCGGCCAGCATTCCGCCGAACAGATAAGACGACAGCACAGTGAACAGCGGGTGCAGCCCTCCGAACAACGCGGTCACTATGCCGTTGAATCCCGCGCTCTGGGTGAAGGCCAGCGCCCCCCCCTCGCCGATGAGCCGGTGCGATTCGCTGCCGAAGACCAGCACCGCACCGGCGATGCCGGCGCAGGCGCCGCTGAAGGCCAAGGCCTGGGTAATGCTGAGCTCCACCTTCATGCCCGCGGCCCGCGACGCATGGGGATTGTGGCCCACCGCCCGCAAGCGCATGCCCAAGCTGCTGCGGAACAGCAGTAGGTAGCCCAGGATTGCCACGATCAGGGCCACCACGATGCCCAGGTGCAGGCGCGTCCCCCCTGGCAGGATGGGCAGGTCGGCGTTCTGGCTCAAACGCTTGGTCTGCTGGATTTTGATGGCGCCAGGTTCGATGAGCCAATCTTCGAGCAAGAAGCTCATGAAGAACCCGGCGATGATGTTCATCATGATGGTGCTGAGGATTTCGTTGACCCCGCTGTAGGCCTTCAGTGCGCCGGGGATCGCCCCCCAGATCCCCCCGCCGATGCCTCCGGCGATCATCACCAGCGGCACCAGGATCGGGCGGGGGACATCGGGCAGGGCCAACGCCACCACCGTGGCCAAGATGGCGCCCATGATGATCTGCCCCTCGCCGCCGATGTTGATGACGCCGGTGCGAAAGGCGATGCAGATGCCAACGCCCACCAGCATGAGGGGAGTGGATTTCAAGGCGGTAGCGGCCAGTTCGTCTGGGCCTCCGAATGCCCCGGTGAACAGCTCCCGATAACCGGTGAGCGGGTTGGCCCCGAACACCCCCAACAGGATGGCCCCCACCGCCAGAGCGGCGATCACTGCCCCCGCAGGCACTACCAGCCCGGCGAAAGGCCGTAGCAGACGGCCAATGTCGAGCCCAGAGGAAAATCTCTGTTGATTATCGGTCATTTTCAACATAGATTGTTCTGAAGTTCCCCTCTGTTCGCCGAAGCGATCAACTCGCGGAGGTTTTCATGCTGGTGACCTGTTGGTCAACCAAGGGGGGTTCGGGCACAACGGTGATCGCGGCTCTTGTCAGCTTACATGCCGCCCAAGATCGCGACCGGCCCGTTCTGCTCGTCGACTTGTGCGGTGATCTGCCCGCGGTGTTCGGCAGCGCCGAGCCCGTGTCGGGTCTGGCTCAGTGGCTGAGCAGCGATCTCGCCCCCTGTTCGCTGGAGCGGGTGCTCGAGGAGCTGACCCCCAACCTGTCGCTGCTTCCCCGGGGCCAGGGGCCGCTGAGCGCTCGAAGGGCCGACGAGCTCGTGGATTGGCTGGCCTCCGGTGCCGCCGTGGTGGTGGATGCGGGGGTGTTGACGGCCAAGGGGGAGGCGTCTGACCTTGGTTCGGACCACGAGCTTCGCTGGCGGTTGGCCGCCGAGGCCGATCGGTCGGTGCTGGTTACCCGGGCGTGTTATCTGGCTCTGCGCCGCACGGTGTCGCTCTCGGTCCGGCCCAGCGGGGTGGTGCTGGTGGCCGAGGCTGGTCGGGCCCTGACCCGATCCGATTGCGAGCGGGCCATCGGCGCGCCGGTGCTCGCCACCGTGGCCGTCGACCCCGACATCGCACGAGCGGTGGACGCCGGGATGTTGAGGACACGGGTGCCCAAGGGTGCGATCAAGGTGCTTGGCCGTCTCACCGAGGAGCTCTGAACGGTGGTCTGGAGTCGCAGTGGGGGCGGCAAGGAGGCCATTGAGCCGTTCCTGCGAGATCCGTCGGTGTCGGAGATCATGGTGAACGGCCCCGGACCGGTGTGGGTCGAGCGTCGCGGCCGCTTGGAGACCACCAACACGATCTTGGACACCGAGACCATCGAATTGCTCATCGAGCAGACGGTGGCACCGTTGGGCCGTCGCATCGACCGCAGCTCGCCGATGGTGGACGCTCGACTACCCGACGGCTCTCGCCTCAACGCCGTGGTGCCGCCGGTGGCGGTGGACGGCCCCTATGTGACCATTCGCCGCTTCTCGGTCCGCCCGGTGCCCTTGGAGGAATTCGCCCCTCCGGGAGTAGTGGCGGTGCTGCAATGGGCCGTGGGCGCTCGCTGCAACCTGGTGGTGTCGGGCGGCGCGGGGGCGGGCAAGACCACCCTGCTGAATGCGCTGGCCGCATCCATCCCTCAGGGCGAACGCGTGGTCACGGTGGAGGACGCCGCCGAACTGGCCCTGGGCAGCGACCATGTCGTGCGCCTTGAGGCTCGGCCGGTGGATGCCGACGGAGTGGCGCCGGTCACCATCCGCCAACTGGTGCGCAACGCCCTGCGAATGAGGCCTGATCGCATCATCGTGGGAGAAGTCCGGGGAGCGGAGACCCTCGACATGCTCCAAGCCATGAACACCGGCCACGAGGGATCGCTTTCCACCTGCCATGCCAACAGCCCGGCCGACGCCGTCAGCCGGCTGGAGACCATGGTGCTCCTCGATGGCGGCGCTGTGCCCCTGGCCGCGGTGCGAGAGCAGATCACCGCGGCGGTGGATCTGGTGGTCCATGTCGCCCGTCGCCCTCAAGGCCAGCGCCGCATCACTTCGCTGGCCGAAATCGACCGCTCTGGCGACGGCAGCCGGCCCCGTTTGTGCCCGATCGCCGACGAGTTCCAATTGCGCGGCCTGCCCGCAGTCAGGGCCCGAGTGGCTGACGCTGCCGATCCCGATCCCCAGTGGCTTGACCAATGACTGAGGTTCGAGCAGGTCTGGCCACGGTGGTCGAGCGGGTGCAAGCCATGGCGGTCCAGGCTGGTTTGAGCCTGACCTCGGCCCAAATCTGGAGGGGACTGGGAGCAATCGCGCTCGTGGGTGCCGGTTTCGGCGCGGTCCAGGCGGGTGTTGCTGGCGCGTGCATTGGCGTTGCTGTGGGCATCGCCGTCGCATTGGCGGCGCTAAGGGCTAATCGCCATCGTCGCGACCGGGTGATCGAGGCGCAGCTTCCCGGCTTCTTGGAGGCCATCGCCCGGGGGCTGCGGACCGGTTTGCAGCTCGGTCCCGCCGCGGTGGAGGCTGCCACCAGCACTCCGCCTCCGCTGCACCAAGAGGTGGTGCCGCTGGCCGATGAGCTTCGCCGAGGGCTTCGCAGCGCCGACGTATTCGACCGCTGGGCCAGTCGGCACCCCCACAGCGGTGCGGGCCTGGCCGCGGCGGCAATGGCGTTCGCCGCCACCGCGGGCGGGGCCCGGGCTCGGGCCATTGACGGAGTGGCGGCCACCCTGCGGGATCGGGCGGCGCTTGAGTTGGAGGTGCGCTCGCTCACGTCGCAGGCCCGGGTGTCGGCCATGATGATCGCCGCTCTGCCCCTCGGGTTCATGCTCTTGTCGGCCGGCGTGGGAGACCATACGGCCGGCTTCTTGTTCACCACCCGCCTCGGCTTGGCAATCCTCGCTGTCGGTTTGGGCCTCGATGCAGTCGGCGCGCTGTGGATGCGCCGGATTGTCAACGCCCGGGACTGAAGTGGCGCTACCGACTGTTCTGGGGTTCGCGAGCGAAGTGGCGCTACCGACTGTTCTGGGGTTCGCGAGCGAAGTGGCGCTACCAATCGCTCTGGGGTTGCTGTGGACGGCCGTGGTGGTGCTGTGGGGTTGGCACCGGCGGCCTCGACAAGTCCGGTCTCCCTCTCCGACCCGACCGCGGGCCCACTCGGTGCTCGCCGCTCCGGCTGTCGGGTTCGTACTGGCCGCCGTGATCGCATTGGTCGTCCATCCGGTGCTGGGGGTAGGTGTTGGATTGCTGGTATGGATCACTCCTCACCGCCGACGGGCCCAACGGCATCGCCGGAAGCAGGCTGAGATCATCGAAGAGCTTCCCGAAGCCATCGACCTGCTCCGTCTGGCCGTCTCCTCGGGGCTCAATGTCCATCTTGCGGTGGCCGCGGTGGGGGAGCGTCTCCGCGGTCCAGTGGGACTCGGACTGGCCGAGGCCGTTCAGCGGGCCCACAGCGGGATCCGTCTGGCCGATGCCCTGGAGCCGCTTCCCGACCGCGTGGGCGAGCCGGTGCGCCCATTGGCCAGGGTGCTGATCGACGGCGATCGCTACGGCACCGAGTTGGAGCCCGCCCTGGAGCAACTGGCCGCCGACAGCCGCCTCCTGCGCCGCCGCCGAGCTGAGGAGCAAGCTCGTCGATTGCCCCTGCGGCTGCTGCTGCCTCTGGTGTCTTGCATTCTGCCCGCGTTCATCCTCCTCACCTTGGCCCCGGTGCTGGCCGAGACCCTGACCGTGCTGCGTCGATGACCAGGGCCCCCACTTCCCCCGCCGCGTCCATCCCAAACAGGTACACCGAATGATTTTGCTTCGATGGTTGCTCGCCCTGCATTCGTGGCTGGCCCGGCTGCGATCCGATCGTGGTCAGGCTACGGCCGAGTATGCCCTCATACTCTTGGGGGCTGCCGCGGTGGCCATGCTCCTCGTGTCCTGGGTCACCAGGACCAACCGCATCGCCAACCTTCTCGACGCCGTATTCCGACACATCACCGGCCTCGTCAGCTGATCGGTGGCGGCAAACGCCCGGTTGGATGCGGGTTTGCCGCGTCGCGACCGGGGTCAGGCCGCGGTGGAGACCGCGCTGGTGCTTCCCCTGATCATGGCGGTGGCATTGGTGTTGGTACAGGTCGGTTTGCTGGTGCGCGACCATGTACTGGTGGTCCACGCGGCCCGGGAAGCAGCCCGAGCCGCCGCGGTTGATCCCACCACCGAAGCGGCCCGAGCGGGGGCGGTTGCCGCCACCGGGCTGGATGCGAGCCGGTTGCAGGTGGAAACTGCTGGGAGTCGCACTACTGGTGGCCTGCTTCGGGTGACGGTGCGCTATCGCCCCGAACCCGCCGTGCCCATCGTGGGCCGCCTGTTTCCCTCTGTGGCCATTCAAGAGGCGTTAACCGTCCGGGTGGAATAAATGCCGCTGACAGAAACGGGATCTGCATCCAACTAGTCTGATATTTCGTGGAATTTGGTGTCACCGTTGCCTCACACGGGCGATGGGAAGTTCTGACGGTCACCGGCGAGATCGACATGGCCACTGCGCCTCGCTTCCGCCAACGGCTGTTGGCGGTGATCGGCACCGGGGCGCAGAACGTGGTGATCGATCTCTCCGGGGTGGACTTCATCGATTCCACCGGGCTGGGCGTGCTCATGGGCGGGGCCAAGCGAGTGCGAAGTGCCGGGGGAGACATCCGGCTGGTGATGGCGGGCTCCCGGCTCGCCGATCTGATCGAGCTCACTCGACTCGACCGCGTCCTGGATGTGTTCGACTCGGTCTCGGCGGCCATTGAGGACTCCAGCTCATGACCTCCGATCCGGCCCGCTTCGACTTCGAGATTCCGGCTCGCCCCGAATACCTTTCGCTGGTTCGATCGTTGGTGGTGGAGGCGGCCGAGATGGACTCAACCCTAAGTCGGGAGCGCATCGAAGACTTCAAGGTGGCTGTCTCCGAGGCCACCACCAACGCCATTGAAGCCCATGCCCGAGCCTGTCGTGACGATTCTATTCATATTCGCTGCACGCTCACCGACGACCGGCTTGAGTTCCATATCACTGATCGGGGCTTTGGCTTCTACCCCGATCAGATTCAGGTTCTCCCCGAGCCCGACGATCCCAGCCGCTTGAATTTCGAGCGGGGTTTGGGCATTTATCTCATGCGGGTGCTCTCCGACGATGTCGAGATTCAAAGCGGGCCCGACGGAACCGAGGTTTCGCTGTCCATCCACCTCGCCTCCAACAACTCCGATGGCTGAAAAAAACCCTCTCAGCGATCTGACATTCCTGGGTGGCCAGAGTCGGTTGGCTCGTTTCATCGGCCGTCCCATTCTCCATTTCGCGGCCATCGAAGCCGCCGGTGGCGTTCTCATGCTCATCGCCACCGTGGTCGCCCTCGTCTGGGTCAACTCACCATGGCAGGACTCCTACTACGACTTTTGGCACACCTACGTGACGTTCTCGGTAGGCGACTACTACTTTGCGCAGAATCTCGAGCACATCGTTCAAGACGGCCTCATGGCCGTGTTCTTCTTCGTGATCGGGCTGGAGATCAAACGAGAGATGGTAACCGGCCAGCTCCGGGATCCCCGCTTCGCCGCGCTGCCCGCGGTGGCCGCGCTCGGCGGCATGGTGGTGCCTGCCCTCGTCTACTTCGCCTTCAATGCCGGCGGCCCGGGCCAAGACGGCTGGGGAATCCCCATGGCCACCGACATCGCCTTTGCCATAGGCGTCCTATCGCTGCTGGGCAATCGCATTTCTCGACAGATGAAGGTGTTCCTGCTGACGCTGGCCATTGTGGACGACATCGGCGCGATTCTGGTGATCGCCATCTTCTACACCAGCGATCTCTCGAGCAACTGGCTGCTCACCGCCGCCATATTGCTGGCGGGTATTCTCGTCCTCCGCCGACTCCATGTTTGGTATCTGCCGGTGTACATCGTGATCGGGGTGGCCTTCTGGCTGGCCGTGTTGGAATCCGGTGTCCACGCCACCATTGCCGGAGTGATCCTCGGTCTGGTCACGCCGGCCAAGCCCCTCCAGTCCGAAGACGAGGCTCGCCGCTGGGCCAACTGGCTCCAGATGCAAGATGTGGTCCACCTCGACGACGTGCGCCGAGTGGGATTCCACATTCGGGAGTCGCAGCCGGTCAGCCAACGGATCGAAGAACTGCTCCACCCCATCGCCGGCTACATCATCATCCCCCTCTTCGCCCTGTCCGCCGCCGGGGTTGAGCTTTCTGGAGAAGTGCTTTCCGATGCGGTTACCTCGCCGGTGACACTGGGAGTGGCAATCGGGCTGGTGGTGGGCAAGACCGCGGGCATCTCGTTGTTCTCATGGATCGCCCATAGGGTGGGGTGGGTCACCATTCCCAAGTCGCTGGCTGGTAGCCACATGGTGGGGCTGGCCATGGTGGCCGGCATCGGCTTCACCGTGTCGCTCTTCATATCCCGATTGGCCTTCGATGATCCCACCGTCGCCGATGAGTCCAGGATCGGCATTCTGGTGGGATCGCTGATCGCTGCCGTTGTCGGCCTGTGGATTCTGTCCCGTACTGAGCCCCGCCCTAAGTACGCAGACAAGACCTGATCCCCTGACTTGTGCCCGGTTGGGTTTAGGGTCTGTTTGACAACCACTCCCTCCCAGCCCCTACTTTCTCCCCGTGTCCAACGCCCTCGTCATCGTCGAGTCTCCGGCCAAGGCCAAGACCATCGCGGGCTATTTGGGCACCGGCTACGTGGTGGAGTCGTCAATCGGTCACATCCGAGATCTGCCCAGCAACGCCAGTGAGGTGCCGGCGGCGTATCGGAACGAGTCATGGTCCCGCTTGGGAATCGACGTCGACAACGACTTCAAGCCGCTGTATGTGGTGCCCTCCGACAAGAAGTCTCAGATTCGCAAGCTGAAGCAGCTGCTCAAGGAGGCCGACGAGCTGTACCTCGCCACCGACGAAGACCGCGAGGGAGAGGCCATCGCCTGGCACCTGCTCGAAGTGCTGTCCCCCAAGGCCGACGTCAACGTGAAGCGGATGGTGTTCCACGAGATAACCCCGTCGGCCATCCAGGAGGCCATCGAATCCCCCCGGGATCTGGACCGCCGCCTGGTGGATGCCCAAGAGGCCCGCCGGCTGTTAGACCGGCTGTACGGCTACGAAGTATCGCCCGTGCTGTGGAAGAAGGTGCTGCCCCGCCTCTCGGCCGGCCGGGTGCAGAGCGTGGCCACCCGCATCGTGGTTGAGCGGGAGCGGGAGCGCATGGCCTTCACCGCGGCCGACTACTGGAGCCTTAGCGCGGAATTCCGGGTGCTGGGCGAACTAGATCCCGGTGATCCCCCAACGTTCAGCGCCACGCTCACCGCGGTGGACGGGGCCAAAGTGGCCACTGGCAAGGACTTCGCCAGCGACGGCCAACTACGCAGTTCCAACACCGTCCATCTCGACGAGGAGGCGGCTCACGGATTGGCCCGGGGGCTGGCCGACGCCGAGATCAGCGTGCGAGCCGTAGAGGTCAAGCCCTACCGCCGCCGGCCCGCGGCGCCGTTCATGACCTCCACCTTCCAGCAGGAGGCCGGACGCAAGCTGCGCCTGTCGGCGGCCATGGCCATGAGGGCGGCCCAGTCGCTGTACGAGAAGGGCTACATCACCTATATGCGCACCGACAGCACCACCCTGTCGGACACTGCCTTGCGGGCGGCGCGAGCCGTGGTCTCGGATCGCTACGGCGCTTCCTTTCTGCCCGACGAGCCCCGCCGCTATGCCAAGAAGGTCAAGAACGCCCAGGAGGCCCACGAGGCCATTCGCCCTTCCGGCGACCAGTTCCGCTCTCCTGAGGAAGTGCGGGCCGAGGTGCCCAAGTTGGAGGCCCAGGTGTACGAGCTGATCTGGCAGCGCACGGTGGCCTCCCAGATGACCGACACGGTGGGCGAGACCGTCCACGTCGACCTCGGTGGAGCCGTCAGCGATGGGCGCGACGCCGCCTTATCGGCAGCGGGGACGGTGATCACCCACGAGGGCTTCCGCCGGGTGTACACCGAGGGCACCGACGACGAGGCCGACCAGGAGGAGGCGGAGCGGCGGATGCCGTCGTTGACGGCCGGTGATCCCCTGGCCATCGAGGAACTGGCGCCCTCCGGCCACGCCACCCAGCCCCCGGCTCGCTATACCGAGGCATCACTGGTGCGGAGGCTGGAGGACCTGGGGGTCGGTCGTCCATCCACCTACGCCAGCATCATGAACACCATCGTCGACCGTGGCTATGTGTGGAAGAAGGGCTCAGCGCTGGTGCCGTCGTTCACGGCGTTTTCGGTGGTCAGCCTTTTGGAGCAGCATTTTCCCAACCTGGTGGACTACGCCTTCACCGCTCGCATGGAGGATGATCTCGACGGCATCGCCTCGGGCGACCGGGAGTCCATTCCCTGGTTGAGCAGGTTCTATTTCGGGCCTGCCGATGGCGAGCTCGACGACAAGTCTGCCCACGGTGTGGCCAAATACGGGCTTCGCACCGCGGTGTCTGATCGCTTGGGCGACATCGACGCCCGGGCGGTGAACTCCATTCCCATCGGCGCCGACGAAAGCGGCGAGCCGGTGGTGGTCAGGGTCGGGCGCTATGGGCCCTATGTGCAGCGCGGCGACGACCGGGCCAGCCTTCCCGACGACCTGCCTCCCGACGAGCTGACCTTGGATCGGGCGCTGGACTTCATCGCGGCGCCGTCCGGCGATCGCACCCTGGGCGACGACCCCGAAACCGGCCTGCCGGTGGTTGTGCGCACCGGCCGGTTCGGCCCCTATGTCCAAGTTGGCGAAGATCCTGCCAACGGCGGGGAAAAGCCCAAGCGGGCATCGCTGCTGGCCGACATGCAGCCCGACACGGTCACCCTGGAAGAGGCCCTCAAGGTGCTATCGCTGCCTCGGGTGGTGGGCGTCGATCCCGCCGACGACACCGAGGTTGTGGTTCAGAACGGGCGCTATGGGCCGTACCTCAGCAAGGGCAAGGAGAATCGGAGCCTCGAATCCGAAGACCAGCTGTTCACCATCACGCTGGAGCAGTGCCTGGAGCTGTTGGCCCAGCCCCGCCGGCGACGAGGCCAGACGGCCAAGCCGCCCCTTCGCGACCTGGGCCCCGATCCGGCCACCGACAAGCCGATGGTGGTCAAGGACGGCCGCTATGGCCCCTATGTGACCGACGGCGAAGTGAACGCCTCGTTGGGCAAGGGCGACTCGGTGGAAGCCCTCACCGTGGAGCGGGCTGCGGAGCTGCTCCAGGTCCGGCGGGACAAAGTGGCTGCCGGTGGCGGCAAACCCGCGGCTCGTCGCAAGTCCACGGCCAAGAAGAAGACCGCGGCAAAATCAGGGGCGGCCAAGAAGAAGACTGCGGCCAAGTCGGGGACGGCCAAGAAAAAGCCGTCGCCTGGGTCGGAATCGTAGGCCAGTAGCTACCCTGAGCGGGTGGAGGCGGCCCGGCATGGCTTTTGACGAGTCCTCTGCGGTTGCGTCTGCTCGAGTTGACCGGATTTTCGGCAGCGCCCAGTACTTCAGGCTGTGGATTGCCCAGATCTTCTCCTCCGGCGGCGACTGGCTGGCCCTGTTCGCCATCCTTATCACCGCCAACCGCGTCGGCGGCGGCACCCCGGAGGCCTCGGTGGCCTATGTGATGATCGCCCGCTTCCTGCCCGGTCTCATCTTCGGCTCGGCCGCCGGAGTTCTGGTAGACCGATGGGACCGCAAACGGACGATGGTGGTGTGCGATCTGGGCCGGGCCGCCACTTTGCTCTGGCTGCCGTTTGTGGACTTCGTCTGGCAGCTCGTGCTGGCCTCGCTGATCCTGGAGGGATTCGCCCTGCTGTGGGCCCCGGCCAAAGAGGCTTCGGTACCCAATCTGGTGCCCCGGGAGAAGCTGACCGCAGTCAACTCCCTCTCCCTGGTTGCCGCCTATGGCACGTTCCCGATTGCCGCGGGCATCTTCATCGGCCTCGCTGATTTGGCCAACGTCATCGATGACATCGGCGCCGTCGATTTCTTGCGCATTGACACAGAGTCGATTGCGTTCTACCTCGATGCCGCGAGTTTCGCGGCGGCCGCTGCGATTATCTCTCGACTCGCCCTGCCCCGGGGCCCTCAGTCAACCGGTGCTCAGCCCGACGACTCAACCCGGCTGTGGGCTCCCGAACAGGTCTTTCAAGACCTGAGGGAGGGATGGAGCTTCATCTTCGCGAACCCCACTGTACGGACGGTGAATGTCGCCCTCGCGGTGGGTTTGATCGGCGGGGGAATGATCATTCCCTTGGGTCCCGTGTTCGCTGAAGATGTGCTCGACGTGGATGGCGGTGACGGGTTCCTCACCTTTATGGTGGCTCTGGGAATCGGTGTGGCTCTGGGAATTGCCGGGCTGGCCGCAAAGCAGAGCCAGTTGCATAAAGAGCGGGTCTTCGTAGCCGCGGTATTCGGGGCCGGCATCTGCCTCTTTGTCGCCACGTCGATGTGGACGCTGCTCGGATCAGCCCTGCTCGTCGGCGGGCTCGGCGTGTGTGCGGGAACGGTCTACGTCTTGGGGATCACCCTGCTCCAGGAGAACGCCACCGAGGAGCTGCGAGCTCGGGTCTTTGCCGGGCTGTTCACGCTGGTGCGGTCGTCGGTGATGCTCGCCCTGCTTCTCGGTCCCGCACTGGCCCTGTTCCTGAACGGCCTGTCGGACAAGTTCTTCGACAAGGATGTGAACATTCTCGGCTTTGACGTGATCATCCCCGGCGTCCGCCTCACGTTGTGGCTGGCCGCACTCATCATGGTGGCTGCTGGATTCTTGACCCTGGTATCCAGGCGAGGGGCCAAGTCATGACCGGCCGCCTGATTGCCTTCGAAGGCGGCGAGGCCGTGGGCAAGAGCACGCAGGCCAAGCTGCTGGCTGAGCGGCTGGGGGCCAAGCTCACATTCGAACCCGGCGCCACTGATTCAGGGGCACAGATTCGCTCGCTGGTGTTGGATTCGCCCGAGCTGGCGCTGTCGTCCCATGCCGAGGCCCTGCTGATGGCCGCCGACCGGGCCCAGCACGTCGCTGAGGTGATCCGCCCTGCTTTGGACGCGGGGATTCATGTGGTCACCGACCGGTTCATCGGGTCATCGCTGGCCTATCAGGGCTTCGGACGCCACTTGGGGGTGGACGATGTCCTGACCCTGTCGCTTTTTGCCACCGGCGGCCTCCAAAGCGACCTGAACGTGCTGCTGGTGGTGTCCGAGGAGGTGGCCCGGTCCCGTCGGTCATCGCCCGGCGACCGAATCGAAGCCGAGGATGCCGATTTCCACCAGCGGGTGCTCGACGGGTTCCGGACCCTGGCCGAGCAGAACCCCGACCAGTGGGTGGTAGTCGACGGGAGTGGCCCGGTCGGCGAAGTAGCTGAGGCGGTGTACGCCGCGGTTCGGGATCGACTCGGTGTCTGACCTGCTGAGCCAGGATGAGCGGCACTCCGATTCGCCGGGCGACTCGCTGCCCGGCATCGACGACGCCGTAGACGACGTCTGGGCTGCCTTGGAAGGACAGCCCCGGGTAGCCGAGCTCTTGGCCTCAGCCGCGGCCCAGCCGGTGCACGCCTATCTGTTCTGCGGCCCGCGGGGTACCGGCAAGCGCACCGCCGCCTTGGCCTTTGCCGCCGCGTTGATCGGAGACGATTCCCGAAGCCGTCGCTTGGCTTTGGCCGGTCGCCACCCTGACGTGGCCATCCACGAGCCCGAGGGCCGGACTCTGAGGGTGGCCGAGGCCGACGAGATCATCTTCGAGGCGTCCCGCAGCCCGGTGGAAGGCCGCCTCAAGGTGATTGTCTGCGACCGGTTCCAAACCGCCGAGCCCGAAGCCGTGGCCAGTCTGCTCAAGACCATCGAAGAGCCGCCCCCTACCGCGGTCATCGTGCTGCTGAGCGAGGAGATCCCCCCCGATCACACCACCGTGGCCTCCCGCTGCGTCATCGTGGAGTTCGACCCGGTGCCCGACGACGATGTGCGCCGCATTCTCGAGCGCGAGGGGGTGAGCTCCGAGGGCCTGGACGACATCGTGGCCGCCGCGGCGGGAGACGTGAGCCGGGCTCGGCTGTTGGCCACCGACGAGGGCCTCGGTGCCCGCCGCCAGGCATGGGCCGCGGCGCCATCCCGGCTAGACGGCACCGGTGCCACGGTGTCGGCCCTGGTCGACGAACTGCGTTCGCTCATCGATGAAGCCCAAGCCCCCTTGACCGCTCGCCAGCAATCCGAGTCCGAAGACCTGGCCCGCATCGAAGCCGACGTGGGCGCCCAAGCCCGCCTGCGCCGGGAAATGGACGCCCGCCACCGCCGAGAACAGCGCCTCCTGCGAGCCGACGAACTCCGCTTCGGCCTAGCCACCCTGGCCGCCTTCTACCGTCAACAAATGGCCGCCGGGCACCACCCCTCCGATGCCGTCGCCGCCATAACCCGCATCCGCAACACCCACGCCTGCCTGGTGAGAAACCCCAACGAACCCCTCCTACTCCAGTCCCTTTTCCTCTCTCTCCCCCGCCTCTGACAAACATTTTGATGTTCATATTTGAGCATCATGATGCTAAAGTCATCTGTATGCGAACAACCGTGACATTGGCTGATGATGTCGCTGCGGCGGTTCAGGGTCTGCGACGAGAGGAGGGCATCGGTATGAGCGAGGCGGTCAACCGGCTCGTGCGCGATGGGCTGGCCAGGCCTGCTGAGACGCCCGCATACATACACGATAGTTTTGACATGGGCATGAAGATTGACGTGACCAACGTCGGCGAAGTGCTGGGCATGCTCGACGAACTCGAATTGGGTGACCAACAAGGTGAAGTTGGGTCCGAAGCCTCCCTACCGGTGTGATTGTCGACGCCAACCTCCTGCTGTACGCCACCGACTCCTCGTCAGTACACCACGACAAGGCGGCGCGCTGGCTTGAAGCAGTGCTGAACGGCAGTCGGCGGGTGGGTCTCCCGCTGCAGACCATTTCTGCGTTCGTGCGGATCAGCACCAATCCCCGCATTTGGGACCGTCCCATCACTCCGGCCCAGGCCTGGCAGAGAGTGCGTGCCTGGCTTGATGCCGATCCAGTATGGGTACCGGCCGCCGGCGCCCGGACCGCCGAACTACTGGGCGAGCTCATCATGCGCTACCACCTCACGGCCAACCTCGTGCCTGACGCGACTCTGGCCGCGTTGGCGCTTGAACATGGCCTGGTGGTCATGAGCACCGACACCGACTTCGCCAGGTTCAGTGAGATCGGCTGGGAAAATCCGATCTCGCCATAGCACTGGTAGCCTGACCCCTGCGCCCGAGTAGCTCAGTCGGTAGAGCAATTCATTCGTAATGAATAGGTCAGGAGTTCGATTCTCCTCTCGGGCTCTGCGGGGCACATCATCGGTGCAGACGGGAAGCCCAACTTGCCCGACTCAGGATCGCCCTGAATCAGTGGCTGGTACTGTCTCCCGCTATGTCTTCCACAGACGATTTCGTGCTAATCGACCACCCCCGGCCCGACATCGCGCTGGTCACGCTGAACCGGCCCGAGCGCATGAACGCCATGGCCTTCGATGTGATGGTGCCCCTCGCTGATGCCCTGCGGGCCGTCAACAACGACAACGACATTCGGGTGGTGGTGGTCACCGGCGCCGGCCACGGCTTCTGCTCCGGCGCTGACCTGGTGAGCGCAGGCCGGGTGCCTTACATCGATGGTCTCACTCCTTCAACGATCGCCCACCGGGCCGCCGACCGTCTTCACGAGGTCATTGAGCTGATAGGCGACCTGCACCAGCCGGTGATTGCTGCCATCAACGGCGCGGCCATCGGCGGGGGGATGTGCCTCGCTCTGTGCTGCGACATACGCATTGCGTCCACCGAGGCCTACTTCCGGGCTGCTGGCATCAACAACGGCCTCACTGCGGCCGAGCTGGGCCTCAGCTTCACGTTGCCCAGGGCGATCGGTTCGTCGCGTGCCTTCGAGATAATGCTCACCGGAAGAGACGTCGATGCCGATGAAGCGGCCCGCATCGGCCTCGTGAGCGAGACGGTGCCGCCAGCCGACCTGTTGGAGCGTTGCTACGAGATCGGCACCGGCATCGCCGCCTTCAGCCGTCCCGGCACCGAGCTCACCAAGCGAATGCTCTGGGCCGGCCTGGAAGCGTCCAGCTACTCGGCCCACATGCGCTCGGAGATGAACGCCCAGCTTCTGGTGCGAATGACCACCCGCAACTTCGAAGAAGCCGTCCTGGCCCGCTCCGAGAACCGCCCACCAGTCTTCGAGGATTAACGCCCACAACGCGCCGCCTTCTGCTGGTCGTTCCGGAGTTCAGGATGAATCGCAGGGTCGCCAGCATCGAGGACACTTGTCAATGCTGTTGTTCCCCGATTGGGGAACATATAGGCTTGTGACAGGAGGTGCAGTCGTGGCTAAGACCGAGATGATTCGGGCCCGAGTGGAACCGGAACTGAAGCGTGAGGCTGAAGAGGTTCTTGGAGAGCTTGGCATGTCCGCAACAGAGGCCATCACCTTGTTCTATACGCAGGTGGCCATGCAGCGGGGGTTGCCGTTCGACGTGAGACTTCCCAACGCCGAAACCGTCGAGGCGCTTCAGCAGGCCCAAGACGGGACCGATCTTGTGGAGTACCTGACGCTAGAGGATCTCAAGGCCAAGGCGTAGACGCCGGTGCGCCTGCTTACAACAACCCGCTTCGAAAGAGACCTCAAGCGGGCCAACAGGCGAGGCAAGAACCTAGACAGGCTCTGGGCCGTCGTCCAGACACTTCAATCGGGTCAAGATCTCCATATCCGCTACCGACCCCATCGCCTTTCCGGCCAATGATCGTCCAATTGGGAATGCCACATCGAACCGGATTGGCTGCTGATCTGGGGATACCGAGACGATGCGCTGGTGTTGGTGAGAACCGGAACCCACGCTGATTTGTTTGGGTAGAAGCTGGAGCCGGGCATAGAACCACAGAGATTTGGACAAAAAATAGCCCCGCCATGCCCTGCAAAGCAGGCCAGAAGGGGAAGATTGAACGCAGGTTACCGGCGGTGGCGTGGAGACACAACAGCGCCCTTTTCCTCTCACTCCCCCGTCAAAAGGGCTGGTTGCCCGACCCCCGCGCCCGAGTAGCTCAGTCGGTAGAGCAATTCATTCGTAATGAATAGGTCAGGAGTTCGATTCTCCTCTCGGGCTCTCTGGGATGATCTCCACTTGGTGCTGCAACTGATCTCCAATTGGCGCGGCGTTTAGTGTGGGAGGCGCTGGCTAGCGGTTGGCGAACAATATGGACGAGACGGCTAGACGGTCTGCTGGCTGTGTTTGGGAGAAGATGGCTTGCACGAATCCGGCTGCTATGTCAGCGTCGATTCGCTGTTCTTGGAGTCTCTCTTGGAGTCGCCGGACGGCTTGTTCGAGCGGGTCGAGGTTCGCGGCGAGGTCGATCTCTCGGCCTGCGTATCTGCTGGCTTCCAACAGCAATGGGGTCATGGCTGGGTCGTTGACGAGCCACAGCGTGTCGGCGAGCACGCGTCCTAGCGCTTTCTGCCTGTGCTCGAGGACGGCTGCTGTTCCCAGTCCGACGGATGCGGCGACCAGTAGGCTGGCGGTCCGGTCGCGGTGCGGACCGGAGATCAGCGTTGCGACCCGGCCCAAGTACCATCGGAGCGTCTCCTCGACGTTGTCGGCCCACGTGGCCGGCCGCCCCAAGAGGAGCTCAGCTGCGGGGTCGGGGCCGTCCGTGTCGTCGATTGCATCTGAAAGTTCTCCCAGGCTTATGGGGACGTCGGCGATCCGGGCCCGCAGGAGCAGCATTTTCATCTCGGACGGGCTGGCCAAGCCCCCGGTTTCGGCAGTGGCGGCCAGCGCTTCGTACAGGTCGTAGGTGCCGAACGCCGGAACGCCGAATTCGACGGCTATCCGTCTGAGCGCGAGGTCGTCGCACCACAGAGCGCAGCCCCTGTCCAAAGCCAGCCGGATAGACGCGTTCCAGGGGCGCTGGTCGTCGATTCGGGGGAACCCGGGAGGCCAGACGCGACTGCTCGGCGCTGTCTGCCAACTGTTGAGCGTTCCCAAGACCTGCCGGGCCGATTCGATCATCCGCTGCCTGTCCTCGTCTTGGATCTCGGAGAGGTTGAAATCGCCGAGAACCGGGTCGTATCCGGCCGAAGCGTCTGCTGCGGTTTCGACGCTGCCCACTGCGGCCCTGGCGTCGTCGAGCAGCTCGCTGGCCACCAGCACTCTGCTGAACGCAGAGCCCATGGCGGCGACGTCGACGCTGGCTAGGTGGCCGAGCGCTGCGACGCTCGTGTCGACGGCCACGACGGCACCGATGGCGGCCCGAGCCGCGGCCCGCGATCGGCCTCGCTCTACGGCGTCGGGGGAGACCGCGGTTAGGTATGCCGCGGGCTGGACGAGCAGGTATTCGGCATATGGAAAAGGTCTGATCCACTGGAGCATCCCGTAGGGCAGCATGCCTAGCCGCACCCGGCGCACCCATACAGCCCTCTGGCGTGCCGGCTGCTCCGAGGAGGCTCGCAGCATTTCGAGAAACTCCTCTGGCCCGGAGAAGGAGAAATGGCTCAGCACGTCGCTTTCGGGGTATTGGCGGACGAAGCCCTCGACCAGCTCGTTCAGCTCGGCCGCTTGGGACTCGCTTAGCTGGCCTTCTTGACGGCTGCCTGCCATGAGCGCTGCCAGTGCGCTGCCGACGACCTTCTCAGAGTCTTCGAATTCGCCGGCGATCCAGAACAGCCGGTCAACCCCGTCGCCGGGGGCGCCTGCGTCGAGGTACACGCCGGTCGCGAGCAGCGCCATCTGCTCGTCGTCGGGGCGCAGGTCGTGCTCTGCCAGATATCCCCACGCGTCGCGGTGGCGGCCCTGTTGGTGCTGTGCGAACACGACAGCCCACCGCGCCCGGGGATCGTCGGGGAATGCGTCGGCGAGCGCCTGGGCGTACCGCTCCATCTGCGGCCAGTCCCTCAGCTTCTCCGCAGCTTCGACCAGGGCGGTTCGCAGACGCGACTCCGTGGCCCTAGATGGGTTCGCTGCCAGAGCTCGCAGGGCCACCTCTTCGGCCTGTTGGAACTCCTCGAGTTCCAACAGAAGTTGGACTGCCGACTGGTAAAGCATCGGGTCGTTCAGCGCCTCAGCGGACTCAAGCAGGGCTTCGAGGGCATCGTCGGAGCGGCCTTGGCCGTGCAGGGCGACGGCGAGGAGGCCGACATGGGCCGCCGATTGGCAGCGGTAGTTGTCCAATATCTCGATCGCGGCATCCAGGTCTCCGCGGTTGTACGCGGCGGAAGCCCTGATCCCGTCGATGCCAGCCTCGTTGCCCAGTGCGACGCGGGCCATGGCGCCCTCGTCGGTCTCGCCTAACAGAGCCAGCCCCTCCAGCGCCATCAGCACGTCCCGGTCGCCCTCGGCCTGCGCAATGGCTTCGCGCATCAGGTCGGAGGCGGCCGGGTCTCCGCGGTTGAGCGCCTGCAGCGCTCTGATGAGCGTATTCTCAGACCCGTCGATGCGGTCGAGGGCCGACTCGTCGATCTCGTCGCCGCGGCCGACCATCACCAGGGTGTGAGCCAGAATCCGCGCAACCTCCCCGTCTTCAGCCTCGGCCGAGGTCGCCTCGCCCTCCGGCTGGGCTGTCGCGAGATCGATAATCAGATGGTGCTGGTTGACCATGTGGTAGGCGTTCGCGGCGATGACGACCGCCTCGGCTGAGGGGCCGTGCCACTTCCGGAATTCGTCACGTGCCCGGATCGCGTTCTCAGCCGCCGATTCCGGAAGATCGGGGCGGACAGGCTCTCCCTGCTCCTGCGCGAGCCCCAATTGCAGCCGGGCGAGAGTCAGGTGGAACGACGCCCGGTCGGGGAACCGCACCACCGCGTCGCGCATGACTCTGATCGCCTGGGATAGCTCGCCATTGCGGGCATGCGCCATCCCGAGCACCTGGATTGCCATAGTGGCCAAGCCGGTGTCGTCAGAGCCGAGCGCCCCAGAGCGGCGGGCCTCGGCGGCGGCCGAAGCCAGGTCGCCGCCGATCAGCGATCTGGCCGCGGCCGCCAGCGGGTGGTCCAGTATCTCATCGTCGAGCAGCCTTGCAGCCTCATCGTCGTCTTCGTCGGCCATAAGCGCTTCTGCTACCCGGTAGTGGCTGCTCCTCGGTGATCCCAGCGCGACAGCCCGGTCCCGCAACTGTGGAGCGCCGGGCAACTCGTGGGCGCCCACGAAATCGGCTATCGCCTCCCACGCGAGGCAATCGACGTCTTGGAGCCATTCGGGCGGTGTGTCGGCAAGCCGGGCGAGAACGCCCGGCACCCGCGAAGCCGCATTCAGAAGCTCGGCGGTCACACGATCCGCGACATCAGCGGACACCTCGCGTAGGGCGGCAAGCCGGTCGCGGCACGCCGGCGGGATACCGGCCAGCGCTTCGCCACCCGACGTGGAATCGGACGTCCGCAGGGCGGACGCGTCGGGCACCAGCGACATCTCGGCGGCCCGGCGGCCCACGTCTTCGGCGGTCTGCGGTCCCGCTCCGTCGCTTACCCAATCTCTGACGATGCCGATTCCGACGGTCACGGCAGCGTCGTCGCCTCGCAGGCCCACGAGCTTCATTTGGGTCTTCGCCTGACCCCGGAGGTCGAGCTCCGAGCCGGTGTGCTTCCAGCGCACCCGCCGCAAGAACCCGGCCAGTTCGTCGGCGCTCACGCCGAGGTGGTCGGCCCACGCGTCCCGTTCCGTGCCGGCCTCGCTTCTCTGTCCCGCTGCGAGCATCCGGTCCACAGCGATCCTGTCGTGGCGGAGGTCGCGCAACGCCCCCAACAGCGGATTGGCGTCGTCGAATGCCCGGTGAGTCCAGAACTCCAGCGAGAAGTCCCCTCCATCCTCCGACAGGGCGGTGTAGGTGGCATAGAACCGCCGAAGCGGGCTTATCCCGCCGGGGCGGGCCGCGGTGAGCAGCATGTCCCGGTCGACGACACTGTCGGCGTAGTTGGAGCTCTTCGCCTGGATGTAGATGTGCCCGCCGACCCTTCGGCGCACGACCACATCGTCAAACGCGCCGCCGTCAGGGTCTTCGACAGAGACGCTCGCAATTCCCCGGTCTTCGAGCATTTTGCACGCCCACAGCCACCCGACCGCGTGCTGGTAGTCGTCTCCCCGGATCGGTGCTGATCGTGCTGAGAGGGGCAACTTTACGCCTGCTTCCTGCGCGGACAAAAGCCGGCCACAGCGGCCACCAGGCCTGTGGCCGTCTTTGCCGCGCGCCCGTCGTTCTCCGAGTTCTCTGTATCGGTTGTGCCCATCGCTTCTCCTGGTTTCCGGTATGGCCGTGCTGGGCTGGCCCGAACACTACTTGCGGCCTATGACAGTTCCTCCCCATCGCCTCTTACCCGAAGGTGCCCCGGCTTCAGCGGGTACGTCCGCGGCGGGTTTTCGCCTCGAACTCAAAGAAGAGCGCACCGGCCGACCGACATGCGCTTCGGATTGAAGGGACCAGATGACTGCAACAATGCGGATCAACGCTGCATTCCCAACCAAGCAGAATGGCGGCTGGCGGGCGGGCCCCAAGAGCAGAATGGTCCCCAATAGGATTGGTAATGCGATCTCCGCAATCTAGGCCCGCCCTCATCTCACGAGGCGGAGGTGGCACCGCACAGCGCAACGGGGCGGCTGTATGCGCGCCCGTCAGGCTCTACGCTTGTTCGGCGGCACCGCGTGTGTGCCGAGGAGCAGCCCGGCGTTGAGCACCTGGTCGGCGATGGACCGCCACAGCTCGCTCAGCGTTTCGGATGCCAGACAGCCGGAAATCTTGCAGTTCTGTCGCAGCCCCTTCGTGAAAAAGGCTTCGGGCAGGTCGATCACTGGACGCTTGAAACCAGCGCTGCCGCCCGCGGGCGCGGCGGGGATGAAGCTGAACATGCTGTCGACCGGGTCGTCGGGCGTAGCTCCCCGGTAGAGCCTGAACGCCTCGGCCGTGTCGTTGTCGGCCAACGGCCCGCCGGTCACCTCCAAGAACGAGTCGGGCACAAGGCCTGCCAGGGCCGTGCGGGCGTCTTCGGCGAGGTAGTCGGCGTGGTCGGTCACCACCAAGACGGTGTCGAGCACCCAGCCGTGCTTCTTCATGCTTCCGAATACGATCAACGACCCGCGTTCTAGGCGCTTGAGGTTCTTGCGATGCTTCTGCACGCAGTTCGAGTACAGCATCCGGTCGCCGAATATGAACGGGTCGGTGTTGTGCAGGCGGGCGTGCCCGCCAGGTCGCCCGATGTAGTACGGCGACCACAGATATTCGGGCTGGTGTATCGAGTCGGGCCGGTCGAGCCTCTGCAACAGCTCAGATGGGGCCTCCCATTCGCCCCACGCCCACAAGTTGCCGCTGCGCTCCATGCCCTGCCCGTCGATCGACCGGCCCCGCACCTGCATGAACTTGCGTGCGTGCAAGCTGTCGTAGTCGGTCCACGCCTTGTGGCCGTCCCGGTCGGGCCGGTGCTCACCGCCGGGATGGGGCAGCTGGACGAACGAGCCGCTACCGGACATTCGCTAGACCATCCAAGATGATCGCCCCCAGTTCGTTTTTTTGGGCGGTGCCTATGGGCAGCGGCGACCTCATCGCGGGGCAGAGCACGAATAGCGCCTTAGAGCCGCCTACCGCGTATCTGCGGGCCTGAACTCGGTACGGGGGTTCGCGAGGGTTGCCGCCGACTTTCGTGTCGACGATGTGGAGGTCGCCCCAATCGGCGTCGACGGGTGCGAACGCGATGTCCGACAGGTGGCCCCTCGCCATGGCGAGCACGACGATGTGGGGCCGCAGCGCTTCCATCAATCCGTGCCATAGCGGCACCCCGTCGGCTTGGAGCAGCTGGCGGTCGCCGTCGTCGAGCCTGCTCCAGGTCGGGTCGGTGGCGACCGGCGAGCAGATGTCGGTGTGCAGCGCCGTAGAGGGCCGACCGGGGCGGTAGCCGGAGCCCATGCCGTTGAGCAGCGGATCAAGGTGTTGGAACCATGTCCAATAAGGGCTGGTGAGGAAGTAGGCCGACATAGCGTCGAGATAGCGGTCTTGGTCTTCGGCTGCGATCCCCTCGGCGAGCGGGAACCGGCAGAACGGATCGCCCGCCGGGAACTCCCGCCACGACGGGTTCAGCGCCACGGTGACCACTCGCAGAGGCGACCTGTCGTAAGCGACGGCGTCGCCGAAAAACAGGACCGGCGCCGAAGGGGCCACCCTCGCCGTCGTCGCGGCTGCCCGGTCGAACGCCTGCCACACCCCCGCCACAGCATCCGAAAGCGCCTCCTTCCGGTTCATCCGACCGCCCTAAAGACCCGCTTCTCTCCGAAACTCCGCGGGCAAGGCTCTCTGACTGGCCGTGCCTCTGTCCGGTTCATCCGCTGAGAACTGCTGCGTTCACTGGCCCTCCCAGTTTTGTGTCGCGCCGTACTATGGCCAGCCCGCACACTACTTCTAAGCAGTGACATTTCCCTGGGGTCGCAGGCCCGCTTCGCTGCACACGCGCCTCCCAGCCAGGGGTGCTGCGGGCCGCTCCATATATCGCACTGGCGAGTCGGCCCATTGGATAGGCAGTAGTTGAGCCCGCTGGTTGCCATGATCCAAGCTTGAACAGTCGAATCTCCCGAATCTCAACCCAAGAGTTGTCTGCGTCAGCAAGGATTTAACAGAGGGTCAGTTCGTGCTTCTTCGCTCGAAGTCGATGACTGCTAGTTCCTTGTAGATCGATCCCCAGAGAGCTGGGGATCGGCCGGCGGCGTGGAGGTCTCGGCCGGTCGAGTCGAAGTGCTCGTAGAACACCTTCAGCAGTTGCCCTCCAGCGGCAGCCCACAGTTCCTTCACGCTTTCGAAGCCGTCGCGCCATTCGGCTCCCCGGTATTCCCCGTATGGGGCGCCTTGCTGGGATTGGATGAGCAGGAGCCGGAAGCTCGCCAGCACGGGGTATAGGGCAGGACGCCTGAGCCTTTTCTCAGATTTCACTCCCTCCAAAAACGGGAACTCGAACTTGGGCCTACCCGGTTTGATCGACTCGGCCATTTCCAAGCTGCCGAATTTTCCGCCCGTTCCCGATGCTCCGCCCATCTCCTGCCACTGGCGCTCTGAGTCGCTGGCGATCAGGTCATGCAGGTGCAGGATGTCTCGCAGGACCGGCGTGAGCCGCCGGTAGCGGTCAGCGTCGTTCTGGAACCGATCGATCATCGACGCCTTGCGCCGGTATGCGTCCACGGGGTGGCTGCTGCGGTCGGGGTATTGAGCGATGTCGAAGCACGACATGATGGCGATGATGTCGACCACGTCGATTTCCCCTTCTTCGCCCTCGTGCCACGCGATGCGGTCCGCCCACTCGTCTGGTGCCAGGGCGTCTTTGAGGAACTGGAATTCATTCTTCAAGTCGAGAAGCGATTTCGCCTGGACCTGCATGCTGGTGTTGCGGCCACCGGCGATATCGGTGATGAGCTCCGCCGCAGGAAGGCCGGTCATGACCTCCAGCCGTATGTACTCGTTGCTCGGCGCGACGCCCTCCTGGACTGCTTTGCGGACGATCTCATATGAGTGCCCGCCGTCGACGATTCCATAGCCAGAGTCCGGCGGGAAGTGCAGCTCGTACACATCCATGCCGTCCTCGCGGGACTCGCGGGACTTCGATACTGCGGACGCGACTATGGCTATCCCCCGGTGCTTCAAGTGGAAGGTTCCCTCGCGGCTGTCGTCTAGCTGGCACAGCGACCTAGACACGTCACGGTATACAGGCCGGTTGACATTTGGCTCGCGAGGGTTCGCGTCCAGAGGGATGTCGGCCGGGAATTCGCTCGCCGGCACAAGCATGTAGTGGGTCTCGGCACCCCCGAAATTCGGATCGGGCATCCGCCGAGCGCTTTTGACCACGACAGGAACAACGTGGTTGCTCATTATTCTCTTCTCCAGTGCCCGCATCCGCGAACCTCGATTGATATGTGGCCGCTCCCGGCATCCGCCAAGGCGACCCCCAAAGAATATCTGCAACCGGGGCCAACAACAATCACCCCCAACGAAGCCCTCGCTTCCCGCCTATCGATCCTCCCTATCCACCGATCCCTCTCACGAGTTCAGATCCAGTGGACTTTCCCCTGTCGTCCTCCTCATGCACTGACACGGGACAATCGAGAGCACAGATTAAGTTCGGTAGATCTGCGAATTCTCTGTGCCGACGCGAATGTGGATGATGTCTGGCTGAATTAGGAGACTAACTTCAGGAAGATCGGTGGGGGTCTGGACAAGTAGGTCGTCTAGGGGATCGCGAATGTACTTGTCCACGAAGAGGCCCATTGTGGGGCCAGCTTCGGATTCGAGGTGGGCCCACGCCTCCTCGCCTACGTAGGCCTTCCCGCCGTGTCTGATGAAGGCATCCCTGAGTTCCGACAGCTTGGGATTGTCGGTGCCGTCGAAGACAACTAGCACGGGTGCGTAACCACTCGCCTCGCAGTCAGCCGGATAAGCGAGCTCTTCTTGCCATCGGCCCTGTCCTGAGGCGGCGATTGTGACACGGGTCTTGATTTCGTAGGCGCTTTGTCCTCGCAGGCAATCCACCTGGCGTCCCCGCCCCGTTCCACTCCTCTTGATGGGGCTAGATGCTGCCGACACTCGTACGCCACCAATGGCACCGGCGATAATCGGCTCAAATAAATTGCCGGTCTCCTGGGCAGATCGATTGTCAATGTCAAACAACCACTTTCTAGCGATTAGAAGTGAGCCAAGTGCCTTGGTGCTGAGATCGCCGTACTGCAGAAGCCCTCTGGGTCCGACCTGTTCAAGGGTTGGAGTGACCTGAGACCTCAGGATGTTTGCGAACTTCAGTCGGGCTCGGTGAAGAGTGGCGAGCGAAAGAAAGTACGTGTCTGTGTCGACCGGGCCAGCCTGGAGGAGCGAACGGTATGCGATGAGTGCAGAAGTATCACCGCTGGTCGAAAGCTCACCAGGAGCGATCTGGTAGAACTCTCGGCTGCCCAGCGGATCGACGCCGTCGACCGGCGGAAGCGCTAGGTCGCGGGCTACCAGCGCTACGAGTGCTCGAACGGAGCCATCAGTTAGGGAGACTCCCTGATCGCCGCCTCCTCGCGCCCGCACCTTCTCAAAGGCGGTGGACTGCGCCTTGCTCAACTCCAGAGCGGCACCTCCCCAATCCGGTACCGAGCGTTTATGCGTCTGACGACACTATGCAAGGCAGGGCTCATCCCAGCCCCATTAGTAACCCGGAATTCGAGGAGCCGCGCCGAGCTGTCTATGGACGACGGAGAATCGGCGCTTCTCTCTGCGACCCACCCGCCGAATACTTCTCCAAAGTTCGGCGGAATTGCATTGCCGATGAGCGTCGCCTGCTCTGATCGATTGCCTACGAACTCAAAACTGTCGGGAAATCCCTGGAGGCGCGAGCACTCTCTCAAAGTCAGACAGCGATCCTCCAGAGGGTGGAGGAATTCTCGGGTCGCTGCGCTAGTTATGGCCTTTGACGGCTCATCCGCGCGAAGGCGTCGAAGCCCGGCAGGAGCGCCGCCCCGGCGCTCGGTAGGCATCCCGTCAGCGACCCGCCGATTAGCCCTCCTGGCGTAGCTTCTGTGTTGCAGGTCCTTCGGAAGATCGCGCATCGTCTGTCCCTGCTGCAGCAACTGGAAGCGAAGAGCGTCCGACTCTGAAATGGGAGGTGCTATGTGGCCCTGGACCACTTCGTCCTGGACAGAAGAGGCTGGCGCACCGATGCCATCAAGGGAATCAGCAACCGTAGGCGCAAGAGGAAGTGCTGTCGTTCGTTCCATTTCCGCTCCTGGCGCGCCGTAAGCATGATGAGACGGACTGGGAAAGCCGGGGTCTCCACCAAGCAATCCAATAGCAATCACACGCTTGCGAAGCTGAGGAACGCCATAGTTGGCGACATTCACCTTTTGCAACCTCACTTGATAACCACCATCAAGCACTCCGTCGAGCAGATCAACGACAAAGTCACCACCCGACATCGTGAGAAAGCCCTCGACATTCTCGAATAGGAACCATTGGGGATGCAGTTCCGCAACCATCCGGGCGAACTCTTTGACAAGCGTGTTGCGATGATCCGAAGCGCGCCGCGCACCCGCCGAAGTGAAACCCTGACATGGCGGCCCGCCGGTGACGAGGAGTGGGGTCACACCGTCTGTTCGCGTAAGCAGATCGGCTGCCGACAGATCCCGTATATCGTCGGGAGAGACCCTGGCGCCATCGAAGTTGTGCTTCAGGGTTTCGACGGCCGGAGCCCAATTGTCATTGGCCAAAAGAGTGTCGAAACCAGCCCACCGCAGCCCCAGCACGAGACCCCCGGCTCCAGAGAACAGGTCGACACTCGACAGACGATCTGCGCTCACCGCTAGAACCGAATCTCCTGCAGAATCATCCCACCATCATGGCACGACGGTGTGACTTAATGGTCTTATGGGTCACACTCTTGTAATTCTGAGCGAGCGTCGGCAAACTCCACCAGTCGATTGCTGACATTGCAGACTAATCATGCTGGTTGATCTGTCGTGAGGCCACCAGGGTAACCACTCTCTTAGCCAGACCGCTCCTGATGACCTGGGGAAATGTCCTCGACTGGCAGGAGACAGTCAGTCCACCCTGGCCACAAAGAAGAGGAAACCCCTGCGGGCTAACCCTCGATTTCATTGTATATCTATTCGGATATACTCAAACTATGAACCCAGTTCAGTTCATCCGGGCGGTGGTTGGCATGACTCAGCGCCAGTTAGCTGATGCTGCTGAGACTTCCCAGCCGACGGTGGCTGCTTATGAGGCGGGGACCAAGAGTCCGACGTGGCGCACGGTGGAGCGGATGGCTCGTTCCGTGGGCCTAGCGTGCTATCCGCTGGTGACGGCACCGCTTACGCGAGATCAAGCGAGAAGCCTGGCTCTCCATGGCGCCATTGCCCGGGAACTGAGAGCGCAAGGGGGCGAGTTCCTCGAGATCGCCAGGCGCAACATCTCCCGAATGCGATCGCTCAACCCGCATGCCTCGCCATTGCTTGATGAGTGGGAGAGGATTATCGAAGGGACAGCTGATCAAATCGTTGCCCGAATGCTCGACCCCAGCGAGCACGGGCGCGATCTCCGCCAAGTCACCCCGTTTGCCGGGGTGCTCTCTCCGGCACAACGCGCTGCGGCTTATGAGTCGTTTGAGGACTGACTGGATGCGTTGAGAACTCGCCTACGATCCGTCGATCAGTCTCATGGGGAGCATGGTTAGGGCGGAGAGGCTGCCGTCTACGGCAGAGTCGGTGAAGCCGGTCAGGGTTGCCCAATCGCCGGAGGCGGGGCGCTCATTGAAAGGCAGCTGAGTCTCGAACGGGAGGTTTTGGCCGAGTGCTCCTCCTTGGGCCAAGGCTAGGCCCAACAGGCCGTCTTGGTCTTCGATCTGGAACACGATCGTGCCCTCGAAGCCATTGCCCTCACCCGCAACCACTGTGCCCCCGGCCAGCAGCTCGCCCACGGCGGGGGATTCCACCACGATGTCGTCCGATTGGGCGCTGATCACCACCCAGGCCAGCGACCCGTCGTCGAGTTGAACTTGCTGCATATGGATTCTGGTCGCCACCCCGAATGTCGAGCCGTCCTCGGCCAGCCTGGGCAGCACGGCGGTGGCGCTCGTGCCGGATTGGGCAGCCGGGTGGGGCGCCGCCGCCCTTTCTCCCCGGGCCACTTGCCGAGCGAATCCCGCCGCTGCCTCATCAGGGGTGCGGGGCCACGTCTCCGGCTCGAATCTGGGCCACACCAGCAACTCCGGGAAGGGGATGGCGGTGGGCTCGGGGGCTGCGGTTGGAGTGGCGGGTATCGGGGTCGGCGTGGGCGTCGGGATCACCACCTCCGGAATCTCGTCCAGATCGACGACTTCCGCCTCGGGCTCCACTGCGGCCTCTTCAGGCTCCGCCGAGTGGTTGCCGCAGCCGGACGCCACGAGGAACGCAGCAAGCAATAGAGCCCACATCCGGCGAATCACACTCGAACACTATCCTGGGGCGTCCATGCTTCCGCCCGACGTCAAGCCCATATCGGTTGACGACCACATCATCGAGCCGCCCCACCTGTGGCAGAGCCGCCTGCCTGAGGCCTACCGGGACCGCGGCCCCCGGGTGGTGGAACTGGAGAACGGCACCGAGGCCTGGCTGTATGAAGACCAGGTGGTCCAAACGGTGCGGGGCAACACCCGCACGCTGCCGGGATTCGACGACGATCCCCTCGGCGTGGCCCGGTTCAGCGAGATGCGCCCCGGCTGCTACGAGCCCAAGGCCCGCCTGCAAGACATGGACCTCGACGGGATCTGGGCCCAGGTCAACTTCCCAGACTTCAGCCGGTTCGCCGGCCACCGGTTCGTAGTCAGCCACGACTTCGACCTGGCCCTGCTGTGCGTGCGGGCCTACAACGACTTCATCCTGGAGGAGTGGTGCGCCACCGACCCCGAGCGGCTCATCCCACTGATTGTGGTGCCGCTGTGGGATCCGGCCGCCGCTGGCGACGAGGTGCGGCGCACCGCGGCCATGGGTGCCCGGGCGGTGGCATTCTCGGAGAATCCCACCTCGCTGGGTCTGCCGTCGGTGTTCACCGACCATTGGGAGCCGCTGTGGGCCGCGGTGGCCGAGACGGGTCTGGTGGTGTGCCTGCACATCGGCTCGTCGTCCAAGCTCATCAAGTCGTCCGACGATGCCCCTCCGTGCCTCGTGCTGCCCTATGTGGGGGCCAACTCCATGATTGCCTGCTCCGATTGGCTGTTCTCCGGCATTCTCGATCGCCATCGCTCCATTCAGGTCGCCTTCTCCGAGGGCGGGGCTGGCTGGGCTCCCTACCTTCTGGAACAGTCCAGCCAAGTGTTCAACAATTTCCGGGTGCAGCTCCCCGCTGAGCGCCCCCCTCGGGAGACCTTCGCCGAGCACATGACGGTGTGCATGCTGCGCGACGACACCGCCATCGCCGCCCTCGACGCCATCGGCGAGGACAACATCACCTGGGAGTCCGACTACCCCCACGAGTCCACGCTGTTCCCCAACAGCATGGAGTCCCTCAAACACACCACCGCACCTATGGCCGAGGACGTTGCCCGCAAATTCGCCGAAACCAACGCTCGCCGACTATTCAAGATCGGCATCTGATCCACAGATCCGCAAGAACGGTGAATTCCCCCAACCATCAGGAGTGCGCGAATGACCACGATTGAGTTTCTTCTCCGACCCAGACACAACTGGAGCGTTGATGAGGCTGAAGCGTTGATTGCCCGCCCGTTTCACGATCTCCTGGCCGATGCCCACCAAATCCACCGAGCCCGCCATGATCCCCACGAGGTCGAGGCCGCCATGCTGTTGTCCATCAAGACGGGGGCGTGTCCTGAGGATTGTGCCTATTGCCCGCAGTCGGCCAAGTGGAACACCGGCCTCAAGCCCGAACGGCTCATGCCGATCAGCGACATTGTCGCAGCCGCAGAGAAAGCCCGAAGCGCGGGCGCAACCCGCTTCTGCATGGGTGCGGCGTGGCGGGAGCCGAACGACCAGCAGGTCGAGGAGGTCAGCCACGCGGTCCGCGAGGTGGGTGCACTCGGTTTGGAGACCTGTGCGACTCTGGGCATGCTCACCGCCGAACAGGCCAACACACTGGCCGACGCGGGCCTTGACTACTACAACCACAACCTCGATACCTCGCCCGAGTTCTACGGCGAGATCATCACCACCCGCGTCTACCAAGATCGCCTGACCACGCTGGCCCATGTTCGCGATTCCGGTGTGAAGCTGTGTACCGGCGGAATCGTCGGCATGGGGGAGTCAAGGCGCGACCGAGCGGGCCTGCTGGCCCAACTAGCGCAACTCGATCCGCATCCAGAGAGCGTCCCCATCAACTTGCTGGTTCAGGTTCCAGGCACCCCGCTATTCGGCACTGAGAAACTCGATCCCCTCGAACTGGTCAGAACGATCGCGGCGGCACGGCTGATGATGCCCGAATCAGTGGTTCGGCTGTCAGCCGGTCGCAATGAAATGACCGACGAGCTCCAAGCCCTGTGTCTACACGCCGGGGCCAGCAGCATCTTCCTCGGCGATCGACTCCTCACCACCGCCAATCCCGGTGCCACCCGCGACGAGGCGCTGTTGGAGAAACTCGACGTCCAACTAGTGGAGCTGTGACAACTCTCTAACGAGCTACTTCTTTTCGGGCTCGCGTCCGAAGCGCTCCATTGACTTCTGGAACTCTGCCACCGAGGAGTACACCGCCACCCGGTCGAACTGCCGTTGGATGTTCCGGTCGGTCACGTCGGCGTGTACGTCCACTGCCATCTTGGCCAGTCCCAGCGCCTCAGTGGGCAGCGACATCAGGTGCCGGCAGAAGGCATACACCTCGTCCATCAGCGACTCAGCCGGATACACCTCGTGGATCAGCCCAATCGACTTGGCCTGCTCGGCGTCGATCTCCATGGTGGCCATGGCCATCCATTTGGCCCAGCTCGGGCCGATCAACCGGGTAAGCCTGCTGGTGCCGCCGCTGCCGGCGATACCGCCCAGCTTCACCTCGGGCAGAGCAAACGATGCCTCCGGCACGCAGAACCGGAAGTCCACCGAGCCGGCCATCTCCACCCCGGCCCCCAGGCAGCGGCCCTGAATGGCCATGATCACCGGCTTCTCCACCGCCTCCATCTCGTCGTAGAGCAGGTGGTGGCTGCGGTAGTCGCGGCGGAAGTTCCATCCCGGATGCTGGTCCATGGTCTCGGGATTGCCGGGACGGTTCCCCGCCGGGCTGGAAATGTCCTGTCCAGCGGTGAAGTAGCGGCCCTTGGCCGTGATTACCAGGCATTTCAGGTCATCGCGGTCGCCCAGCGCCAGCACGGCCTCCCATAGAGCCGCGGTCATGTCGTGGCTGATGGCGTTCAGCTTGTCGGGCCGGTCGAGGGTGACCGTGATGATCCCGTCGTCTACATCGATGACGGCGTTGGGATGTCCTTTGAGCTCTCCTGCCACCTAGCCAGCTTCGCGCAGGCGGGTGGTGCGGTGCACCGGGTCGGTGTCGATCTTCGGGATCACGTGCTCGCCCATGAGCTGGATCATCTTGAGGTCGTCGGCCCGATCAGCCGAGCCCAATCCGAACACCAGCTGGTCGGCCCCGGCATCGGCCCACGCCTGGGCGCCCTTCAGCGCCTGGTCGGGGTTGCCCATCACCGCGCCCGGTTGGCCGATCATTCCCTGTGCCTCCTCAAGAGTGGGCATGGGAAGGGTCTGGGGCCACGGCGGCACCCATTCGGGCCGGGGGAAGGTGTCGTGGTAGCGGAACACGTTGGACTGGAGGTAGGCCATCGATGACCGCAAGATGGCGTCAACCGCTTCCTCGGTGGTCTCGGCCACGAACGCCCCGCTGGTCACCATGATGTTGTCGTTCACGTACGCCCCCACCGGCTCAGCGTTGCCGATCTCGTTTTTGTACGCCTCCAGCACTGGGGCCAACTCCGCGAGCTCTCCCACCGAGAAGCCCAGCACGCCGAGGCCCTTGCGGGCGGCCATGGCGTAGCTGGTGGTGTTGCCCGCGGCGTACCACATGGCCGGGTGGCCCTTGCCCCAAGGCTTGGGCAGCACCTTGCGGGGCGGCAGAGACCAGAACTTGCCCTCGTAGCCCTCGTAGGTGTCCTGGGTCCACATCTTGGCGAACTCGCCGATCACGTCCTCCCAGATCTCCTTGGTGGCGGTGGTGTCGGTGATGCCCTCTTTGTGTAGGAAGCCGAGAATCTCGTGGCTGCCCGCGCCTCGCCCGGTGCCGAACTCGAACCTGCCCCCCGACAGGTGGTCGAGCATGGCCACCCGCTCGGCCACCTTGGCCGGGTGGTTCACCTGGGGCAGCGGGTTGAAGATGCCCGAGCCGATGTGGATCCGCTCGGTGGCGTGGGCCAGATAGCCGGCCACCGCGTCGTTGGCCGACAAGTGGGAGTACTCGTCGAGAAAGTGGTGCTCGGTGAGCCACACGTACTTGAACCCGGCCTTGTCGGCCGCGATCACCAACTCCAGTTCCTCCATCAGCGCCTTGTGCTCGGCTTCGGGATCGCCCTCCCGGCGAAACTGGGGCACGTAGCCCTGGATGAAGACTCCAAATTCCATGTCAGCCTCTTTTCTGGGTGCTTTCGGGTGTTCCTTCTCAGTGCGCTAAGCGGCAGCCTCGCGCAGGCGGGTGGTGCGGTGCACCGGATCGGTGTCGATCTTGGGGATCACGTGCTCGCCCAGCAGCGCGATGGTCTTGAGGTCGTCGGCCCGCTCGCTGGAGCCCATGCCGAACACGAGTTGGTCGGCGCCGGCGTCGGCCCATTGCTGGCAGGCCTTGAGAGCCTGGTCGGGGTCGCCCATCACGCTGCCCGGCTGGCCCACGGTCTCCCACAGGTCATCGGCACTGGGCATGGGGATGGTCTGGGGCCACGGCGGCACCCATTCGGGCCGGGGGAAGGTGTCGTGATAGCGGAACACGTTGGACTGGAGGTAGGTCATCGACGACCGCAGGGCGTGGTCCACCGCCCCTTGGTCGGATTCGGCCACGAACGCTCCGGTGGTCACCATCAGGTTGTCGTTCACGAACGCCCCCACCGGCTCGGCGTTGACGATGTCTCGCTTGTAGGCCTCCAGCACTGGGGCCAGCTCATCGAGGGCCCCCACTGAGAAGCCGAGCACGCCGAGGCCCTTGCGGGCGGCCATGGCGTAGCTGGTCACGTTGCCCGCCGCGTACCACATGGCCGGATGGCCTTTGCCCCACGGCTTGGGCAGCACCTTGCGGGGTGGCAGCGACCAGAACTTGCCCTCGTAGCCCTCGTAGGTGTCCTGGGTCCACATCTTGGCGAATTCGCCGATCACGTCTTCCCAGATTTCTTTGGTATGGGATGTGTCGGTGATCCCCTCCTTGTGCAGGAATCCCAGGATCTCGTGGCTGCCCGCGCCGCGGCCGGTGCCGAACTCAAACCGGCCGCCGGTCAAGTGGTCGAGCATGGCCACCCGCTCGGCCACCTTGGCGGGGTGGTTCACCTGCGGAAGGGGGTTGAAGATCCCCGACCCGATGTGGATCCGCTCGGTGGCATGCGCCAGATAGCCGGCGATGGCGTCGTTGGCCGACATGTGGGAGTACTCGTCGAGGAAGTGGTGCTCGGGCAGCCACACGTACTTGAACCCGGCCTTGTCGGCCGCGATCACCAGATCGAGCTCCTCCATGAACGCAGTGTGCTCGGCATCGGGATCCACGTCCCGCCGGTGCTGGGGCACGTATCCCTGGATGAAAAGTCCAAACTCCATGTCGGCCTCTCTGTCGATTTTCGGCTGATATTTCCTAACATCCCGCCCGCCTCAGGGCATAAGTGCGGGAGCGAATAGGCTGCCGGGCCGTGCCTCCCATTCGCCCCGAGCAACCGCCAACTCCACCCCGAGATGCCTTCGCCATCCACCGGGCCCCGGTCGACGGCGACCTGTCGCTGGCCTACATCCGCGAGGGAGAGGGCGGCTACCCCCTGGTGCTGGTCCACGGCTATCCCGAGACCAAGCGCGTCTGGTGGCGCAACATCAAGCCCTTGGCCGAGGCGGGCTACGAGGTGATCGTGCCCGACTTGCGGGGCTACGGCGACTCCGACCTGTCCGAAAACGACCAGTACGACCTGGTACTGTACTCCCGAGACGTCCACACTCTGGTTCACGATGTGCTCGGCCACCAGCGGGTCGGGCTGTTGGGCGGCGATGTGGGCGGCGCGGTGATCGTGGACATGGCCAACCGCTGGCCCGAGTTCGCAGAGCGGATGGTGTTCTTCAACACCGTGGCGCCGTTCATCGTCGACCAGGTGGACTGGTACACCGAGCGGGGCCTGTCGCTGAACCCGCTGCCCCACGGCCCCACCGGCGACTACCGCATCCGCCAGGGCCGCGACCCCGACCAGCTCCGGGCCGACCTCGACACCCCCGAGCGCTGCCGCCGCTACGTGCGCGACTGCTACGAGCACCGGCTGTGGGCCTCCCAGTACTCCTTCGAGGAGGAAGACATCGACTTCATGACCGAGCCGTTTGCCGATATCGAGCGGCTCGCCGCCGGCTGGTCGGTGTACCAGTTGGAGTACGGCCGGCCCATGAGCGAGCCGCCCATGATGGGCACCCAAGTGCAGGCCCCCACGCTCATCTTGTACGGCCCCGACGACCAAGTAGTGCCCAAGGACTTTCCCAAGCGCTGCGAAGTCGCCTTCGCCAACCGGGTGGGGCCAGTGGTGATCCCCGAATGCGGCCACTTCCTCCAGTGGGAGCGGGCCGACGTGTTCAACGAGCTGGCCAAGTACTTCTTCGCCGACCTCAAAGCAGGGCGGGGCTGATGCACCTCAACGAGTTCGCCTCCACCGCTGAGCCCCTCGACATGACGGTGACCGCCGAGTTCGAGAGCCTGTGTACCAGCGCGGCCGACCTCGGCATCGCCCACGGCTCAAACATCTCCTATACGTCCCGCAACATCGTGGCCCGCCATCACCGCTTCCACTTCTCCGAGTGGGGCAGCCCCGACGCTCCCACGGTGCTGCTACTGCACGGTGGCAACCAATCGTGCCATTCCTGGGACCTGGTCAGCCTGGCGCTGGCCGACCGCTACCACGTTTTGGCCCTGGATCAGCGGGGCCACGGCGACAGCGAGTGGGCCCGCGACGCCGACTACTCCTCGGGGGCCATGGCCGCCGACGCCGCTGCCTTCTGCCAGGCGATGGGCGTGGTGGACCCCATCGTGATGGGCCACTCCATGGGCGGCATGAACACCATGCGCCTCACCCTCGACCACCCGAAGCTGGCCAAGGCCATCGTGTTGGTGGACATCGGCCCGGAGATCTCCGAGGTCGGCACCCAAGTAATCCGCACCTTCGTCACCGAGAACCGGGAGTTCCAAGACTTGGGCGATTTCGTGGCCGCAGTGCAGAAGTACGACCCCTACCGCAGTCGGGAGCACATCGAGCGCACCGTCAAGTACAACCTGCTCCAGCGGGTGGACGGCACCTACATCTCCAAGGTGGACCACGGCCCCCGGCTGGCCCACGGCGCCGAGCACCGCCGGGCCGGCGACCGCTTCACCCTGGAAGACGCCGAGCGCATCACCCAGCCGGTGCTGCTGGTGCGGGGTGCCGACTCCTGGGTGCTCACCGCCGAGGCCGCCGAGCGGTTCGCCGACGCCTTGCCCCACGGCCAACTGGTGACCGTGCCCGACTGCAGCCACAACGTCCACGGCCAGAACACCCCCGGCTTCTTGGCCGCGGTTGAGCCCTTCTTGGCAAGCTTCTCGCCATGAGCGACATCAGCGCCGCGGTAGAGGCCTGGGATGAGTGGTGCGACCTGCTCAAGCGGATGGGCCGCGAGGTGGTCGCTTCGCCCTATCCCACCGACGACGGCGGCGACATGGAGATGCTCGAGCACCTGGCCGACAACGTGGAGGGGTTCTTGGGCTGGGAGGTTTTCCACGCCGACCCCACCCGCCCGTTCTTCAACCGCCAGAACGACCTGACCGTCCAGTGGGGTGGCCCCAACGCCGACAACGTGTACCGCCATGCCCGCATCGAGCCCGGCCGCCGCTACCGCATCACCGGCAACATGCACGGCTGCGACGATTTCATCATCGCCCTGCGGGCCGGGTTCATGCACAACGACATCTGGGGCACCAAGTCCACCATCACCGCCCACGACCTGGGACTCGCCCGCCACGACGACTTCGAGATCCTGCTGGGTGGCGACGAGCCTGGCGCGGTGGCCATTCCCGACGGGGTGCTGTCGGCGTCGATCCGGGAGTACTACTTCGACTGGACCGCCGATGAGCCCGCCTTCTTCACCATCGAGTGCCTCGACCCCGAGCCCGCTCCCGTGCTCGACGGCCCCACCTTCGCCAATCGGGTGCGCCGGGCCATGATGCAGATGACCGACTCCATCGAGCGGTGGAACGCCTACATGGTGATGAACCGGGCCGAGCGCATCGACAACACCTTCACCAACCGCACCCTGGAGGTGTCCAAGGGCCTGTCCATGGCCCGCTACGAGTTCTGCTTCTGGGATCTAGAGCCCGACCAGGCCCTGATCGTGACCGCCGAGGTGCCCGAGGCTCACTACTGGGGCGCCCAGCTCTACATGATGGGAACGTTCGAGCTGGTCGACACCTACGCCCACATCTCCTGTCGCAACCAGACCCAGACCACAATCTCCTCCGACGGCAAGGTGCGCTACGTGGTGTGCGGCACCGACCCCGGCCTGGCCAACTGGCTCGACAACGCCAACCGCCGCAACGGCCTGTGTACCCTGCGTTGGTTCTGGCCCACCGGCGACCAAGCCATGGCCCCCACCACCGAGGTCGTCCCCCTAGCCGACGTAGCCGCCGCCCTTCCCGACGACCACCCCGCCGTCACCCCCCAAGAGCACGCCGTCGACCTCGCTGCTCGCCAAGCCCATCTCAGGCACCGTTTCCGGACCTAGCTCTAAGGCCGCATCAGGCCGCCGCCGTCCACTTGGAAGGTCTCGCCGGTCACGTATTGGCTGGCATCAGACAGCAGGAACCCGATCACCGGGGCGATGTCGGCCACGGGGTCGCCGTCGCGACCCATGGGGTGGTTGTCGAACAGGGCCTTGTACGACGCCAGACGATCGGGGTCGTCGTCGGGCGGGGCCCGGTGGGCCACCGATGCCGGGTTCACGCAGTTCACGGTGATGCCGTCGCGCCCCCATTCCCGGGCCGCAGTGCGGGTCAGCGAGCGAATCGCTTCCTTGGCCGCTCCGTAGGGTCCATAACCAGGGCCACCGGTGATCCCCACATTGGTACCGAACGTGATGATCCGTCCCCGCCCCTTGGCCGCCATGTGGGGGTGAACTGCCTGCATGAACCACAGCGTGCCCTTGGGACCGGTGTTGAGAAGCAGGTCCATGTCCGATTCGTCCACTTCCAGCAGCGGCATTGTCGGGCGGAACGACTGAGCGTTGGCCACCAGTCCGTCCACCGTGCCCCACCGCTCCACCGTTCGATCAACCACCTCGTTGGTGTGGTCCCGGTCGCCCACCGACCCGGCGACCGCCAGCACATCGCCGCCCCGCTCCCGCAGCTCAGCGGCGGTGGCCTCGATGCGCTCGGGCTTGCGGCTGGTCACCGTCAGCTTCACGCCTTCGTCCACCAGGTACTCGGCGATCCCCCGGCCAATCCCCTTCGAGGCTCCGGTGAGGATCACGACCAGACCTTCCAGCATCGCCTGAGCGTACTGTTCTAGGTGATGCCACCCTGCTTCAGCAACCATGAGCTGGACCCCTGATCCCCGGCCCGACTGGGTAGCCGCCGTGAACCGGGGCGACGCCGGCCCGGTGGTCGACGAGGCCCGTCGCCCGTTCGACCCCCACCTGCTGATGGCCGAAGCCCTGGTCCGCCAAGGCCGAGCCCCCGATGACCGGGCCGCGCTCGGCGCCGATGGCTTCGTCGAACCCCTCACCCTGTTCTGTCACGGGCTGGAGCACGAGGCCGACCTCACCGTCATGGGGCGGTGGATGTCGCGCCGCATGATCCTGCGGCTCCTAGAAGTCCGCATCCAGATCAACGACTATCTGGCCGCCGACCCCGGCACCCTCGACGAGCCCGTCGACCAGCCCATTTTCGTGATCGGCGCACCCCGCACCGGCACCACCGTCATGCACGGCGTACTGGCCCAAGACCCCGCTCACCGGGCCCCGGAGGGCTGGGAGCTTCTGCGCCCTGTTCCCCCGCCCGACCCCGACCCCGATATCCGGGCCGCCGACCCCCGCATCGCCTTGGCTGGCGCCGAGCTGGTCATGCCCCAGACGGTGGCCAGCGGAATGCTGGCTATCCACGAGTATTCCGGGCGCATGTTCAAAGAGTGCCTGTCGGCCATGTCGTTCGAGTTCCGCTCCGAGGAGATGGTCAGCCGCACCGACATGCCCACCTATCAAGCCTGGTACGACACCGCCGATCTGCGCCCGGCCTACCGCACCTATCGCCGGGTGCTCCAGATCTTGCAGCGGCGCATGCCCACCCGGCGCTGGGTGCTCAAGTCGCCCGCTCACCTCCAGGGTCTGCCAGCCCTGATGGATGTGTTCGACGACGCCCGCTTCGTGATCACCCACCGCGATCCCACCGCCATCTTGCCCTCGGTCACCAGCCTCATCGCCACCATGCGCTGGGCCCACTCCGATCGGGTCGATTTCGCCGCCATCGGCCGCTACCACCTAGAGCTCTACGCCCGCAGCCTCGACAACCTCATCGATCTCATCGACTCCGGCCGCCTGCCCGCCGACCGCACTGCCCAAGTGCCCCATCGCCAGGTGAGCACCGAGAAGCTGGCCGCCGCCCGATCGGTGTACGAGCAGCTCGGCATGGAGCTGAGCGCCGACGCAGAGGCCGCCATGGCCGCCTACGCAGATGCCACCCCGCCCGGCAAGCACGGAGAACACCGCTACGAGTTCGAAGACCTGGGGCTCACCCGAACCGAGGTCCGAGCCCGCTTCGCCCGCTACATCGACCGTTTCGACATCCCGGTAGCTGCAAATGAGTGATCAAGGCAGTGCCTGACCAAGAGCACCCCGAGACGGCGTCGGCCTATCGACTGGCCGAGCTGCTCGGCGACCTGCCCCATCCCGACGACTTCGGCCCCGAGGCCTACGAGCTGGTGGAGCGCACCCGCGATCTGGTGGCTGCGGTATCGGCCAACGACGCCGACCCCGCCACCCGGGCCGAGATCGCCGCCGCCCTGGCCGACATCACCGAGCGGCTGCGGGCCCACACCCGCGACCCCCACATCGTGGTGGCCAAAGACCACGAGGGCACCATCTACAACCTCACCCAAGCCGGATCAGGCCTGCTCAACCCCCACGCTCCCCGCCTCATCTTCGATCCGGTGTCCCCGCCCGACCCCGAGGCGGAACCAAGACCAGTGGAGATGCGGGCCACCGTCACCCTCACCGAAGCCCACTCCGGCCCACCCCATCGCGCCCACGGAGGAGTGGTGGCCACCATCCTCGACGAGGCCCTGGGCAACGCCGCCACCCGAGCCGGCGCCACCGGCCTCACCGCCGGCATAAACATCCGCTACAAGACCGGCGTCCCCCTCCACACCCCCCTAGAAGTCACCTGCCGCTACTCCCACACCGAAGGCCGCAAACACATAGCCACCGGCGAACTAAGAGCCGGCGAAACCATCTGCGCCACCGCCGAAGCCATCTTCATCACCGAATCGCCCTCTTAGCCCCCCGGAAGGCCGTGTGCCACGATTATCGGCATGGTCGACATCGCACCCCCGGACGAGGCCGACATCCTAGGCACCGCAGTGACCGCATCAGGCCTAGCCGCCGAAGCTCCTGTGAAGATCCCCGTCCAGCGCTACCTCTCCCCCGAGTTTGCCGAACTGGAATACGAAAAGATGTGGCCCAAGGTGTGGCACGTGGCTTGCACTGTGGACCACATCGCCAAACCCGGCGACTGGTTCGAGCACCGCCTCGGCAAGTACTCCATCATCCTGGTTCGGGGCGAAGACGGCGCGCTCCGGGGCTTCCAGAACGTGTGCCGCCACCGGGGCAACTCCATATGCCAGGGATCGGGAACCGGCATCACCGAGTTGCGCTGCCCCTACCACCGTTGGGCCTGGGACCTTACCGGCCGCCTCCGCGAGATCCCCTCCCGCCGGGGCTTCGGCCCCATCAGCAACGACGACCTCCCCCTGGTGCCCGTGCAGGTGGACACGTGGGCCCGTCTGGTGTTCGTGAACCTCGACCTCGACGCCGAGCCCCTGGCCCACTGGCTGGAGGGCATCCCCGACGACATCGCCTGGGCCAATCTCGACGAGTTCCGGGGCACCTACTCCACCGCCACCCCGGTGAATTGCAACTGGAAGGTGGTCAACGAGGGATTCTCCGAGACCTACCACGTCCAAGGCCTCCACCGGGAGATGCTGGGCAGCATCAACGACGTCAACTCCCCCCAGCGCATCTGGGACCGCCATGGCGTGTCGTATCAGCCTTACGGCGTGCCCAGCCCCCGGCTGGGCCGCAACGTGGACCATCAGACGGTGTGGGAATCGTTCGTGGCCACCCAGGGCGGCCGCATGGGACCGGAATACGACGAGCCCGGCAGTCCCGTCCCCGAGGTGCCCGATGGCCAGACTCTCCAAGACGTGATCGCCCAGAAGATCAGAGATCACCAGGCCACCATGGGCGTCGACCTGTCGGGCTACGACACCGCTCAGATCACCCACCTCAGCCAGTACAACCTCTTCCCCAACACCACGGTGCTGATCAGCGCCGACATCTTCACCGTGCTCACCGCCCGGCCCGGCCCCAACCCCGACGAGGGCGAGCTGGCCACCCTCCACCTCAGCCGGATGCCGTCGGCCGATGCCCCGGCGTCGTCGCCGGTACACGTCACCGTGCCCATGGACCAGGCCGACTTCGGGTTCGTGCTCAACCAAGACTTCAGCGTGATCCGCACCATGCAATCCGGCCTCCACCAGCCCGGCTTCACCCACGTGTGGCTGTCGGGCGAGGAGTGCCGCATCATCAACATGCACCGCAACCTGGAGCGCTACCTGGGCTTGGAGCCCGGCGGTTGGATACCCGCCGACCAGGCCCGGTGAGCCTGCCCGATCACCCCGAGGCCATCACTCCTGACTGGCTCACCCACAACCTGGCCGAGCGCTACCCCGGCACGGTGGTCACCTCCGTGGAGGTGATGGCTATCCATGCCGGCACCAACGCCAACGCCCGCCTGGCCATCGGCTACGAGGGCGATACCGACCTGCCCGCCACCATGTTCGCCAAGCTCCCCCCGCTCGATCCCGACCGTCGGGCCCAGATCAACCAAACCGGCATGGGCCGCCGGGAGGCGCTGTTCTACCAACAACTGGCTCATCGGGTGCCCATGCACACCCTCACCCCTTATGTGGCCGCCTTCGACCCCGACACCGGGGCGTTTGTGCTGTTGCTGGAAGACCTGGACAACTCAGCCAAGTCACTGCCCGACTACCAAAGCGGGATCCCGGTGGCCTACGCCGCCGAGGCCATGGACCACTTCGCCGAGCTCCATGCCAGCTACGAGGACCCCGACCGCCGGGCCGCCGAGGCCGACTGGGTGCCGCTGGCCACCATGGGAAGCGACTACGGCGCCCGCCTGCTGCGCTACGGGCTCGACAACCACCGCGACAGGCTCACCGATGCCTTCGCCGAGATCGCCGAGCTCTACATCGACCACACCGCCGAGCTCCACCAGGCATGGGCTGCGGGCCCCATCGGCGGGCCGGCCACCGTGCTCCAAGGCGACGGCCACATCGGCAACCTGTTCGTGACCGAAACCGGCGGGCCGGGCTTCTTGGACTGGGGCCTCATCAACGTGGGCGCCCCCATGCGCGACGTGAGCTACTTCCTCAACATGTCCATGGCCCCCGAAGACCGCCTGGCCCACGACCAGGCCCTCATACAGCGCTACCTCGACGCCCGCACTGCTCACGGCGCCCAGCCCATCGCGTTTGACCAGGCCTGGCTCGCCCATCGCATCCACGCCGCCTACACCGTCCCCGCCAGCTGTCAAGTGGTCACCTTCCCCGAAGACGCCTCCTCCGGCCGCCAAGCCTTCGCCGCCGCCTTCCTCGCCCGCTCCGAAGCCGCCCTAGCCCACCTAAACCCCCGCCCCGCCCTCCGCGCCACCTTCGGCCTCTAGCTCCCGACAAGCGATAGTCGATTGCAGTTGTGTGTCGCACGTTTAGACAGAATACTGTCGATATCCCAACTAAAACATCTTTATACTGTCGATATGGGAGGATCAAGAGTTTATGCGCCGGTGACGGTTGAGGCGGGCCGGTTGCTGGGCAGTCGGGTGCGTCAAGCCCGTCGGGAGCGTCGGTGGACGGTTGAAGATCTGGCCGAGCGGGTTGGCGTTTCCCCGGTGACGATCCGCAAAGTGGAGAAGGGCGATCTCACCGTTGCGCTGGGGACAGCGTTCGAAGCCGCCGCGCTGGTGGGAGTGGCTTTGTTCCACCATGACCCGGTGCGCCGAGGCCTCGAAGTCGAGTACGCCGCGGCCAGGCTGGCCGTGCTGCCCGCGGCGGTTCGGTCCGGCCAAGTGGACGACGATTTCTGAGATGGCCGGCCACCCAACCGAGGCCTTCGTATGGGTCTGGTTGCCGGGAGCGACAGAGCCGGTGGTCGCCGGGCGGCTTACTGATCGAGGTTCGGTCATCACGTTCACTTACGGTCGCAGCTACCTTGAGCGCCTCGATGCCATCCCGCTGTTCTTGCCCGAGCTGCCGCTTCGGCGAGGGGAGATCGCCCCGCATTCTGGCGAGATAGCCGGGTGCGTTGCCGATGCCGGCCCCGATGCCTGGGGTCGAAGGGTCATCGAATACCAGCGCATCGGAGAAGCCGCCGAATTCGGCACCCTCGCTTATCTCCTGGCATCCGGTTCCAACCGAGCGAGTGCGCTTGATTTCCAGGAATCAGCGGTTGACTACAACCCCCGCGGCCACGAGTTGGTGCCGCTGGACGAGCTTGCGGAAGTGGCTGACCGTGTCGAGAGCGGTGCTCCCCTCACCCCTGCACTTGAGCGAGCTCTGCTTCACGGGAGCTCTATGGGCGGAGCCCGGCCCAAGGCGGTGCTGGCCGACGGAGTACGGCAAAAGATCGCCAAGTTCACTTCGGCCACCGATTCCTATCCGGTCGTCAAAGCGGAATATGTGGCCATGGAGTTGGCCCGCCGCGCTGGCCTCAGCGTGGCGGGCGTCGGTCTCGACCGAGTGCTCGGCAAGGATGTCTTGCTGGTCGACCGGTTCGACCGTGTGTCGGACGGCGGCCGGAAGCTGGTTGTGTCGGCACTTACCATCTTGGGGCTGCACGATGCCGACGGCATGGCTGGCCGCTATGCCACCTATTCCGATCTTGCCTTTCAGATTCGGTCGCGGTTCACCGATCCTGATGCCACCCTGAAGGAACTGTTCGCCCGGATCACCTTCAACATATTGGTAGGTAACACCGACGACCATGCCCGCAACCACGCCGCGTTCTGGGATGGCACCCAACTCACCTTGACTCCTGCCTATGACATCTGTCCCCAGGGTCGGGTCGGTGAAGAGGCCGCTCAGGCCATGGCCTTTGGGGATGACGGCGACAGGTTGAGCCAGGTCGCTCGGTGCATCGCCCACGCTGGCATCTACCACCTGACAGTTGAGCAGGCCAGAGAAATCGTGGACCATCAGATCACCGTCATCCACGACGAATGGACACCGGTGTGCGATCAAGCCGAGTTGACAAACACCGATCGCAACCGACTATGGGGTCGCCAATTCCTCAACCCCTTCGCGCTCTACGACTACTGATTCGGGCGGAACGAGCCCCTACGCAGGAGGTTGAACATCCCGTACTATGGCGGGCATGGCTCTGGCAGAGATGCAGCCGCACGTTGAATTGCCGTTTCTCATCAATGATGCCGACAACCACTTTGTGGAGCCTCGCGATCTGTATGTGAACTACGTGGATCCCAAGTGGCGGCGCAAGGCGGTCATCTTCGAGGCCGATGAGGAGGGTCGCTGGGTGGGGGTGTTCGGCGGGCGGCCATCCCGTCTCAACCAGGCGGTGGCCCTGGTGGCTGCTGACGACGATGCCGCCGCCGAGGTGGCCGCCCGAGCGGTGCCCACCGCCGGCGACGAGAACCAGATGAAGGCCGGCCAGTCCAACATCCACTCCCCGGGGATGACGCTGTCCCGCCTCAACCCCTACCGCAACCTCTCCATGGACGAGCGCATCGAGCTCATCGCCTACTTCCGCGATCAAGAGGAGTCGTGGGGCAACCGCGATCTGCGCTTGGCCCTCATGGACTCACAGGGCATCGGGGCCGCCCTCATGTTCCCCAACCAGGTGCTGTCGCTGGAGTACGAGTTCGCCGACGATGTCGACGGCATCTACGCCAACACCCGGGCCTACAACCGCTGGATCAACGAGGAGATCGGTTGGGGCTACCTCAATCGCCTGTTCCTGCCCGCCTATGTGTCGCTGGCCGAACCCGACGAGGCCATCGCAGAGGTCGAGCTGGTGCTCAACCAGGGCGCCACCATCGTCCAGATCATCAGCGGCCATGCCCACGGCGGACGCCACAACCCCCGGGGCGGCCGCTCCATGGCCGACCCGGTCTACGACGGCTTCTGGGCCCGCATCAACGAAGCCGAGGCCCGGGTGGTGACCCACCTGGGCGCCACCGACTATCAGAAGAACGGAGCCGACTGGAGCGAGAATCCCGAAGACGGGCTGGGCGAGTTCGACGCCCTCCAGTGGGTGCTCTACTGGGGCGACCGCCCCGCCATGGAAACGGTGGCCGCCATGGTGCTGCACAACCTGTTCGGCCGCTTCCCCAACGTCAGGGTGTGCCTGTCGGAGCAGGGCACGGTGTGGCTCCCATACATCCTCCGCAAGATGGACCACGCCTACCTCATGGGCCGGGGGGCCCGATGGGGCCCCAAGCTCGACCGCCGGCCCAGCGACATATTCCGCGAGCACTTCATCGTGGCACCCTTCCCCGAGGAGAACGTGGCCCGGGTGGTGGAGGCGGTAGGCATCGAGCCCGTCGTGTTCGGCTCCGACTTCCCCCACAGCGAGGGACTGCCCTTCCCCGCCCTCTATGCCACCACCCAGCTCAAAGACATGAGCGACGCCGACATCAAGACCATCATGTGCGACAACCTGGCCCGATTCCTCAACATCGAACCGGTTCCGGTCCCCAATGGGAGCTAGCCCCTAGGCCACCTTCATCAGTCGGGCCATGTTGCCGCCCATCACCTTGCGGATCTGGTCGTCGGGCAGCCCGTCCAGTTGGTCCACGAATGAGATCGGGTCGGCCATGCCTTCCACGTGGGGATAGTCCGAGCCGAACACCACGTTGTCCACCCCCACTACGTCAATGAGCCCCACCGGGTCGTCCTCGTGGAAGGGGTGGATCCAGATATTGCGCCTGATGGCGTCCACCGGATGCTCCTCCCAGGCGTGGGGGAACCGCTGGTAGCACGTCTCCAGATGGGCCAGCAGGGGCCGCACCCATGAGCTGCCGTTCTCAATGATGGCCACCTTCAGCTTGGGGTGCCGGGTGAGCGCGCCGTGGGCCACCCACGATGTCACCGCGTCCTCGATGGCCCGGTTGTGCATCACCGACATCTGGAACAGCGACTGGTTGAACGCCATCATCTCCCCGCTGGCGCCCTCCCACTCGTTGGTGAATCGGGTGTAGCCGCTGTCGGAGGCGTGCATTGCCACCAGCACGTCCAGCTCCACCACCCGCTCCCAGAGCGGATCGAACTCGGGCAGGGCGAACGAGCGCGGCCCCCGCAGGCCGGGAGGCGGAGCGGGGCGGATCAGCACCGCTCGGGCCCCCCGCTCCACGCACCACTCCAGTTCCTCGATGGCCTTGTCCACGATGGGCAGGGTCACGATGGGCACCGGGAAGATGCGGCCCTCGTAGTTGAAGCTCCAGTGCTCCAGCATCCACTGGTTGAGGGCGTGGATCACGATGTGGCACTCGTCGGGGGCGTCCCGGAACCGCTCCTCCACCAGCGACGCCAACGTGGGGTACATCATGGCGTAGTCCAGTCCCAGCTCGTCCATCAGCTCCAGCCGGGGCTGGGGGTCGAAGAACGCCGGCAGGGCGTCGATCGGCTTCATGATCTCTCGACGCGACTTCCCCTCCGGGTTGCCGTGCTTGAAGTACTCCTCCTGGGCACCGGGCGAGCCCACTCGCTGGAAGGTGGGGTTGGGGATGTACTCGCTGATCTTGCCCCTCACCATGATCTTGGTGCGGCCATGGTGGTCGATGTAGTCGATGAGCCCGCGGTGAGAATCGGGCAGGTGCTTGGTGAGCGCCTCGGTGGTCTCGTACATGTGGTTGTCGGCGTCGAAAACTGGGAAGTCAAGCTGGCGGGAAGGCATACCAATAATCATATTGCTGGTGTACTCTGAGGGCGATGGCGGGACCGCTCACGCCTGACTTTTATCGTTACGAGTGGCATCCGCTGAGCGGCGCTCGTCTCGACGGCGAGTTCGTGGTGGCCGAATGGGCCGACGGCACCGAGTTGCGCTGCTACCGATGGTGGCTGGCCGAGCAGCGCGATGTAGAGATCTCTTCCCGAGAAGGCCTGCTCGACCCCTGCGACCTTGGCGACCATTGGCGGGTGGCCGAGGCTTGGGCGGAGGCCGACGGGGCGCTGGCCGTGCGTTGGGCCCACGACGATGTGGTCTCCCGCTACCACCCCGGCTGGCTCCGCCATGTGGCCGACGGCCAGCATCGCCCCGAGAGCTTTCTCCCGGAACCCATCGCGTGGGACTCCTCGGTGCTTCCCGAACCGGTCACCTACCACGGTCCGACGGTGCTGGCCGACCCCGAGATGCTGCGACTCTGGCTCAACGACTTGGCGGCCTACGGCCTGACTCGACTCACCTCGCTTTCCGTTGAACCCAACCAAGTGGAGGAGGTGGCCCGTCGAGTCGGCGTGCTGCGCGACTCCCACTTCGGCCCGGTGTGGGACATCGAGGCCGTGCCCGATCCCACCTCCACCGCCTACATGAGCATCGGCCTGGGCCCCCACACCGACCTCCCCTCGCTGGAGATACCGCCGGGGTTCCAGTTCTTCCACTGCATCGAGAACTCCTGTGTGGGCGGGGCCAGCCAGATGAGCGACGGTTTGGCCATCGCCCGCTACCTGGAGCAGCACGATCCCGAGGTCTACGACGCCCTCACCACGCTGCGGTGGGTGTTCCACGGTCGGGGCGCCGAGGTCGACTGGCGCTGGTCGGGGCCGCTCATCGATTTGGGAGTGGCCGGTACACCCCTCACCCTGCGGACGTTCTATCCCGTGCGGACCTTCCCCGACATGGCCACAGACGACATCCCCCGGGCTTATCGGGCAGTGCAGAAGCTGGGCGAGCTGTCCCGCGACCCCCGATTCCTGATCACCTACAGATTGGAGCCCGGCGACATTGCGGTATTCGACAACCGGCGAGTGCAACATGCCCGGGAGCCGTTCGAAACCGCCACCGGTCGCCGCTTGTTCCGGGGGTGCTATATGAACAGCGACGACATCTACTCCAAACTGCGGGTGTTGAACCGTCGGGCCCAAGAGAGCAAGCTGGCTCCCGCATGAGCGGAGTCTTCATCACCTGCGCCATCACCGGCAGCGGCGACACCACGTCCAAATCCGACCTGGTGCCCATTACCCCCCAACAGATCGCCGAAGCGGCCATCGACGCCGCTGATGCGGGTGCGGCCATCGTCCACATCCACGTCCGCAATCCCGACACCGGCGAGCCGGCCCGCGACGTCGAGTTGTACGCCGAGGTGGTTGAGCGGATCCGGGCGTCCAGCACCGATGTGGTGCTCAACCTCACTTCCGGCATGGGCGGCGACCTCACCCTCGGTTCGGCCGAGCAGCCCTTGCCTCCTTCCGAGGCCGGCACCGACATGGCCGGAGCCACCGAGCGGCTGGCCCACGTGCGCGAGCTGATGCCCGAGATCACCACTCTCGACTGCGGCACCATGAACTTCGGCGAGGGCGACTACATCATGGTCAACAGCCCGTCGGTGCTCGATGAGATGGCCCGCCAAGTGCAGAAGCTGGGGGTACGCCCCGAGATCGAGATCTTCGACACCGGCCACCTGTGGCTGACCAAGCGCCTGGTGGACCAAGGGCTCATCGACGATCCGGTAATGGTCCAGTTGTGCATGGGCATCCCCTGGGGCGCCCCCGACGACCTCAACACCTTCATGGCCATGGTCAACAACCTGTCCGACGACTGGATCTTCTCGGCTTTCTCGTTGGGCCGCAGCCAGCTCCCCTACGTAGGCCTAGCCGCCATCGCCGGCGGCAACGTCCGCGTCGGCCTAGAAGACAACATCTACCTAAGCCGAGGCCAACTAGCCACCAACGCCGCCCTGGTGGCCCGGGCGGTCACCATCCTCGAATCCATGAACTACGAAGTCCTCGGCCCCGAAGCGGTGCGCGACAAGCTGCACCTGACGAAGCACTGACACTCGCCGCCCTACCAAGCTTCGGCATAGATTGATGGCGTGAGCGCGGAGATTGCTATCCGGGGCGGCATGGTTGTCGACGGCACCGGTGGCCCTGCCCGAAGGGCCGATTTGGGCATTGCCGACGGCCGAATCGTCGAAATCGACCAAGCCGTCAAGGCCTCCCAAGAGATAGACGCCAGCGGCCGCCTAGTCTGCCCCGGCTTCATCGACTGCCACACCCACTACGACCCCCAAGTGCTGTGGGATCCGTGGCTGTCGTCGTCGTGCTGGCACGGCGTCACCTCGGTAGTGGCCGGAAACTGCGGCTACAGCATCGCCCCCACCAAAGCCGCCGACCGGGCCTCGCTCATCCGCACCCTCGACAAAGTGGAGGACATGCGGGTGGCCACCCTCGAGGCCGGGGTCAATTGGGACTTCGAGACCTACGGCGAATACCTCGACGTGATCCAGCGCCGGGGACTGGCCGTGAACTTCGGCGGCTACGTGGGCCACACCGCGGTGCGGCTCTACGTCATGGGCCAAGACGCCTACGAGCGGGAGGCCACCCCCGAGGAGATCGACCGGATGAAGGCCGCGGTGGCCGAGGCCATCCAAGGTGGCGCTCTGGGGTTCTCCACCGACCGGGCCGGGTTCCACTTGGGTGACGGCGGCCGCCCGGTGCCGTCCATCGCCGCCTCCCAAGAGGAGACCGAGGCCCTCATCGGCGTCACCGCTGAGATCGGCCGGGGCGTGGTACACGTGGCACCGGGGGAGAACTACCGCTGGGTGTACGACCTCCAGCCCAAGCTGGGCCGCCGGCTCAACTGGTCGTCCATACTCACCTATCCCGCCGCGGCCTCCTCCCGGGCCGACTACCGCACCAAGCTGGCACACCACCTGGCCGGCCGGGCCGCCGGGGCCGACGTGTGGGTGCAGGTCACCTGCCGTCCCATCACCCAGCACGTCACCATGATCGAGCCCACCTCCTTCTACACCATGGGGTCGTTCAAGGAGCTGGTGGCGCTGGCCCATGAAGACCGCCCCACCCTGTACGCCGATCCCGATTGGCGGGCCCGGGTGCAGTCCGACCTCGACGCCAACGGCCTGCTGGCCTCCCGCTGGAACACGCTGGCCATCGTGGAGTCGCCCAACCAGCCCCAGCTGGTGGGCAACACCGTCGGGGGAGTGGCCGCCGAGCGGGGCTGCTCCCCGTGGGACGCCATGTGCGACATCGCATTGGCCGACGGGCTGTTGACCCGTTTCGAGATCACCTTCGCCAACGACGAGGTCGACGGCGTGACGTCCCTGATGCAGGCCGAGGGGGCGGTGATGGGGCTGTCCGACGCCGGCGCCCACGTCGGCCAGATCTGCGATGCGGTGATGCCCACCGACTTCCTGTCCCGCTGGGTACGCGACCGCCAGGTGATGACCCCCGAGGCCGGCATCCACAAGCTCACCGGCGAGTTGGCCGAGATGCTCGGCCTCGCCCCCGACCGGGGCTATCTGCGCCCCGGCGCGGTGGCCGATGTCACCGTGGTCGATTGGGACAGCCTCGATGTCGGCCCCATCCGCCGAGTGAACGACATGCCCGCCAACGGCGAGCGCCTCATCGCCGACCAACCAACCGGCGTCGACCACGTCCTCGTAGCCGGCACCCCCACCCGCCTCGACGGAAAGTCCCTCCTCGACCAGCTAGAAACCCTCCCCGCCACCACATTGCGCTCAGCCTGAGCAGCCTGCGGGGCTGGTCCCCACAGTCGACCTAGCCGGGGGGCACCACCGGGTCGATGCCCAGGTCGGTGTAGGTGAGGGCGGGGAAGTAGGGCACGCCCAGTGCTTCAAAGCGGCGACGGGCAGTATCACCCCGGTCGATCACCGTGGCCACCGCCACCACTTCGGCCCCGGTGTCGCGTATCACCTCGTAGGCCTTTTCCGTTGAGCCTCCCGTTGTGGTTGCGTCCTCCAGGAGCAAGACCCGGTTGCCCGGACCCAGCGGGGTGCCCTCGATCTGCTGTTTCGTCCCCCGCTTCTTCGGCTCCTTTCGAACCGAGAACCACTGGCCGCTGGTCTCGGCTGCGATGCCCACCGCCAGCGAGTCGGCGCCCATGGTCATCCCGCCGGCCGCGTCAAACTCGATGCCGGCCTCTCGAACCTGCTGAACAATCGCCCGGCACGCCACCTGAAGGTCGGCCCATCGGCAGAGGGCCACCTTGACGTCGACGAAGTCACTCGACATGGCCCCACTGGCCAGCTCTATCGGCTGGTCCAACTTCCGCAAGCCTCGTTGCTTGATGATGTCAATGAGCGCCGCGTCAGCCACGGTCTCAGACTAGCGGTCGCCGCTGACCGCGCTCGGTCCCTTGAAATAAATTGAAATAAAAGAGAAATAATTAGATTTCCACAAGCGATCCCCAGCTTAGGCCCGCTACGGTCGTCCCAAACTTCCCCCATTCAACATAAGAATGAGGGGAGGAGCCTGTGTCTGCTCCGCCTGTTTCCAGCGCCTGGGCTCCGTGGTGGACCCCAGAGCAACTCCGCAGTTTCTTGAGCCACGTGGAGAGCGTCGTACAAGCCCGATTCGGCGAGTACGCCTTGGATGAGGTCGAGGGCACCGTGTCCGTCCAGAAGATGGACTGCGTCCTGGGCCTGTCCAACCTGGCCCAAACTTGCCGGGCGGCCGACCCCGAGGATTGGCGGCTGATCGTCTACAACCACGTCGCCCGGCTCGACGATTTCGCCCCCGATGTTTTGGCTGAGCGCCTAGCCGACTACCAGAAGCTCCGGCCCGACCTGCGGGTGAGGGTGGTCGGTCCCCATCATCTGAACCAGATCGACCCGGTCTGCGACCCTTTGCCCCTGGGCCTCTCTGCCTGCCTTTCGGTGGACCTGGATGGTGCCGCCTGCCCGGTAGACCGCAGCTACTTCGAGGAATGGGACATCGAGCAGGGCGAGGTGATGGCGGTTGCGCTGGCCAACACCTTGATGGACGAGCCGTTGACAGCATTGGAGGGGAGCGAGTTGCCCGGCAAAACCCGGGTCTTCACCGGCGATTCCCTGTTCGTAACCGGCCACCTGCTCGATTTCGCCCGCACGGTTCCCGACATCAGTCCGCAGGGTGCAGTAGTCACCGTGCCCGCGGCCCACACCGTGATGGTCTGCCCCATCGAGCTTGATGAGCAGTTCGTGGAGGATTCCGCCACCATGCTGGCCGCCAGCTACATCCGCTACATAGCCGGCCCCAACTCCGTCAGCCCCAACGCCCTGTGGTGGCGCCCCGGTCGGCCCCTCGAAGGCTTCGCCCGCCTCGACAACCAATCATTCGAGCTCGTAGCCCCCGAACCTCTCCGCTCGAAGTTGTGGGAGGGCCTCAGAAGCGGGAGCACTTAGAGCCCACCCACGCCGCTCTGCCAATATGTCTCTGCAAGCAAGGCGTGGGGGAGCAACGCATGACCATGACAGACACCAGGGCACTATCGCTCGACGAGATCGACATTCACTCCACTCACCTCTACCAAGACCGCGGCTATCCATGGGCGGCGTGGGATCTGCTGCGAGCCGAGGCCCCGGTGCACTGGTATGAGCGCCCCGACATCGAGCCGTTCTGGGCCATCACCCGCCACGAGGACATCCACTGGGTGTCGTCCAACGACAAGCTGTTCATCAACGGCGGTCCCCGTCTCCGTCTGGCCTCCATCGAAGAGGACCAGGGCATGTGGGAGCGCCGGTCAAGACGGCTCACCGAACTGGGCTGGGACCTCGACGAGCCCATGGACATGGTGTTCCTGGACCGGCCCCGCCACACCCGGTTCCGACTGCTCACCGCCCGTCGCTTTACCCCCCGGGCGATGCGGGAGCACGAAGCGCACCTCGCCCAGTACGCCGCCCGCTTCACCGGCGAGTTTGTGGAGGTGCTGGAGCGCGACGGCGAGGCCGATTTGGTGCTCGACTACGCGGTCAAGCTCCCCCTAGCCACCATTTGCGATCTCATGGGCCTCGACATCGAGGACTGGTCGAAGGTCCACAAGTTCACCGAGATGGCGTTCAACGATGAGGAGAACATGCGGTGGGCCGAGCCGGGCGAGACCTTCGACGACCTGAGGTTCCGGATGGGCAAGGACTTCAGTGCCTACATCGGGACGATCATCGAAGACTGCCAGGCCGAGCCCCGCGACGACCTCACCGGCGCCGTGGTCCAGGGCGAGGTTGACGGCTGCCCGCTCAATACCCAGCAGCTCACCGGCTACATCACCCTGCTGCTGGGCGCCGGCAACGAGACCACCCGCAACGCCACCACCTCGGGCGTCACCGCTCTGCTCCAGAACCGCGACCAGATCGACCGCCTCCTGGCCGATGAGTCGCTGATCGAGCCCGCGGTGGAGGAGATCCTGCGGTGGACCTCTCCGGTCATCCAGTTCGCCCGCACCGCCACCGCCGACGTAGAGCGCCACGGCCAAACGATTAAAGAGGGCGACACCATAGGCGTGTTCTACCCGTCGGCCAACCGGGACGATGCGGTGTTCTACGACCCCTACCGCTTCGACGTGGGCCGCAATCCCAACCAGCACATGGCCTTCGGCCACGGCGTCCATTTTTGCTTGGGCGCCAACCTGGCCCGCTGGGAGCTCCGGGCCATGCTCAAAGCCATCCTGCCCGTGCTGCCCCGCTTGGAGCTGGCCGACGAGCCCGAACGCCACGGGCACCTGCACCTCGGCGCCGTCAAGCACCAGCGTGTTCGCTTGGTGGCGTAACGGCACCTGCCCAGGTCGAAGCACGGCAGTACTGTCATGGCCATGAACGGCTTCTTGATCCGCGGCGGGACGGTGGTAGACGGTACCGGCGATCATTTGGAGGGGATGCGGGCAAACACCCCAACTCGCCGACACACTTGACCGCAGGGAAACCCTACGGGCTTCTGATTGGTGGCCAGGAAGCTACCGCGTGAAGAAGACGGTAAACAAACGCTGACGCCGAAGACTCAAGCTTGGCGCTGGGCCTCGCCCGACGCTTTGCGGGCTAGTTGGGACGCTGAATCCCGTCGGGATCGGGCTGCAAAGTAGCAGGCCACTTCGACTAGAGCTGATGCGGTGACAGCGGCGTACACGCCAATCAGGTAGTGAAGGTCGAAAACGTACTGGGCGAGAGCCGCCGTGGTGACCAGCGCAGCTAACGACAGAACTCGTGGCGACCGCGCCCACCTCGGAGCCCTGTCTAGGGTCTGGGTAAGAGCCATGCCGCCATACTAACCGCTTCCCATTGGGCCCTCAACAGTGGCGTGGCGGCGGCCCACAGCTCTTACCCAGTTGGCCGCCGCCACGCTCAACATCAAGCCTACGGCCCCGGCGGCCGAGAGTCGGGGCCGGCGGCCGAGAGTCGGGGCCGGCGGCCGAGAGTCGGGGCCGGCGGCCGAGAGTCGGGGCCGGCGGCCGAGAGTCGGGGCCGGCGGCCGAGAGTCGGGGCCGGCGCTCAGCTCCAAAGCCGGGCGGCTCAGCTCGCCCGCTTCACTTGTACCCGCGCCCGGCAGGCCACTTCAACCCAGCCGGCCCGCCCTTCGTCGCGCCGCCGCCACAGCTCGCCTGCGTCGGGGTCGGGAACCCGCCGAGTGTGGCGGGCCGCCACAGCGCCGCTGAGAGCCACCAGGGGATCGAGCCGGCCACCAGCTCCAGCTCCAGCGCCGCCGGCCCCTCAGCGGCCCGTTACGGCCCAGGCCCGGTGTCCAAGTACCCCCTCGGCCCCCAAACACCGCCAACGCCCACCAGGTCGAGCTGGCCACCAGCTCCAGCTCCAGGGGATCGACGCCGGCGCTCAGCTCCAGGGGATCGAGCTGGCCGAGGTCGAGCCGGAGGGCCTCGGGCGATCACCACGGCGAGAGCTGAGAGCGCCTAGGTCGAGCTGGAGGCCCGCGGGTATCGAGCCGGCCACCAGGTCGAGCCGGCCACCAGGTCGAGCCGGCCACCAGGTCGAGCCGGAGGGCCTCGGGGATCGACGCCGGCGCTCGGCTGCGGGGCCGGTTGTGGGGGTGGGGTGTAACACCGGGGCTAACACTTTGGGGGGCGGGGGGGGGGGGGGGCGCTGGGCGCTGGGCTGGGGCTGGGGGGCAGTTGTGGGTCCGGCGGGCGGCGCGGGGGCCTCGGGGCCGCCGCAGCGGGAGCTGAGAGCGCCCACAGCGCCGCTGGAGGCCCCGAGGGCCGGGCGACCACCACAGCGCCCAGAGAGCCCCGGCGGTTTCGGGTTTTGCGGGGGTGCGGTTTTATCGGCAGCGCACGGCTTCGTTGTCGCCTACTTTTTTGTTTCCGGCGAGCTTGGCTTGCATTCCGACTTGGTACCAACCGGCGTTCGGGACGTCGAACGTCGTCGAGGTGCCCGCGACCGCGGTTTGGCGGGCGCGGTGGCCGCGGTTTTTGGCCTCGTTTGCCCAGATGTCGGGTTTGAGGGTTTCGGGGGTTTTGCTCCAAGTGGCGGTGATGACCCAGCCCGAGCCCGACGACTCGCACGAAACAGAGTCGAACGCCAAAGAGGGCTTGGGCTTGGGCTTGGGGGCTGTTGGGGTGGTCTGGCCGGTGATCCACGCCGAGACGCCATCAGCGTTGAACGCGGCCACGCGCACGTCGTAGGCCGAGCCGTTGGCTAGCCCGGTGATGGTGTGCGATGTGGCCAGGTCTGAGCCGTGGTCCAAGTCCTCGGACCCCACAGCGGCGTCACCCCACGCCTGGGCCACAAGCTTCCACTGCACCCGATACCCGAAACCCGCGGCGGGCGCGGTGGCCGACGCCGACCACGAGACCGCGATCTGCTTGTCGCCCGCGCTCAGCGACAGGCCCGACGCCGGATCGGGAGCCGACACCGCCGGGGCTGTGGGGGTGGCCTGGGCGGTGATCCAGTCTGAGACGCCATTGGCGTTGAACGCGGCCACGCGCACGTCGTAGGCTGAGCCGTTCACAAGCCCGGTGATCGTGTGCGATGTGGCCAAGTCCGAGCCGTGGTCCAAGTCCACAGACCCCGCCGCGGCGTCACCCCATGTTTGGGTCGTGAGCTTCCATTGCACCCGATAGCCGAAACCAGCGGCGGGCGCGGTGGCCGACGCCGACCACGAGACCGCGATCTGCTTATCGCCCGCTGCCAGCGACAGGCCCGACGCCGGATCGGGAGCCGTCGCCTTCGGCTCGGGCTTGGCGGTGATTGTGCAGTTGGCGGCCTCGGCCTTTTTCAGCTCGGCAACCACCGGGCTCCAACGCGAGCTCGAGTAGGTGTCGGCGTGGCCCTGGGCCTGCGCCGAGGTCATAGCAGCCACGCCGGGGAAGTCCTCAACGCACAACCCCTCCAAAGCGCCGTTCCAGCGGTCGACGTGGTCTTGGCCGTGCTGGGTCTCAGCCGCATACCCCCTCACCGTCGCGACCAAGCTCGCCGGGGCCTTATAGGCCGGAGCCGCGGGGGTGGCCTGGCCGCTGATCCACGCCGAGACGCCATCAGCGTTGAACGCCGCCACCCGCACGTCATAGGCCGAGCCGTTGGAAAGCCCGGTGACCGTGTAAGAGGTCGCAAGGTCCGAGCCGTGGTCCAAATCCTCGGTTTGGGCTGCGGCTGCGGCCTGGTCCCACGTCTGAGACGCGAGCTTCCACTGCACCCGATACCCGAAACCCGCGGCGGGAGTCGTGGCCGAAGCGGTCCACGAGACCGCTATCTCCCCGTCACCCGCTGCCAGCGACAAGCCCGACGCCGGATCGGGGGCCGGGGCGGTCGGGGTGGCCTGGCCATCAATCCACGTTGAGAGGCCGTTTTCGTTGTAGGCGGCCACCCGCACGTCATAGGCCGAGCCGTTCACAAGGTCTGCGATGACCAACGCCACAGCGTGATGGGCGAAAGCGTGCTCCAAATCCTGATGCTGCGCGGCGGCCTCATCCCACGTCTGAGATGTGAGCTTCCACTGCACCCGATACCCGAAACCAGCGTCGGGCGTCGTGGCCGAAGCAGTCCAAGAGACCGCTATTCCCCCGTCCTCAGCGCTCACCCGCAAACCCGAAGCCGGAACCGGAACCGAATCCTGGGCCGAATCCTGGGCCGAACCGCGGACGGAATCTTGGGCCGAGTCCTGGGCCGGAGTGTAATATTGGCAGTAGCTGTACACACCGCCAGCTACTCCGGCGGCTACCGCAGTTGCCACTATGACTTTGCCGCTCACAACGGCGACAGAGGCTCCTGCTGCGGCAGTACCCCCGCTCGCTGCTGCACCTCGATAGTACTTGTAACCTTCACGCGCTCCCTCCAGGAGAACGGCTGGTGTTACTATCTGCGTCCAATCGTTGTAGCAGACGACCGCGTGGATTCTTTTGTCTGCTTCGCGGGCCAGCGCCACATATGACGCTGCCGGCATCACCACCGGCGAGCCCGGTATACCCACCGGCCAATGGTTATACGCCCAGTTCAGGGAGTCGCCGCCCACGCTTACGACCGTGCCGCCCACGGATACAGCCCCGTCTTTGGCCCCGTCTAATATGTCGCTGAAGGATATTCCCTTGCCGCTGCCGCCTGATATCACGGCGTTGTAGCAGGTGGGCCTGCCGCTCACCTGCTCCCACTCACCGCCATAGCCGTAACTTCGGACTTTGTAGTCGTAGCCGGGGTCGGAGGGTGAGATGGGCTCGTTGGTGTAATAGTTGATTATGGGGTCGCTCGTCGGCGGTGTCGCGAACGCCTGTTGGCCCGCGGAGCATATCTGGCCCGGCGTAGTTGTGGGCCGGTCGTGGCATCCTCTGGCTGATACCTGGCCGTGGTTGTCGGTGCCAGAAAGGTGGCCGAAAACGGTTCCGCTCTGGTCCTTGTACTTGCCCGAATCGCAGGTGAAGTGATCGGCGTGGCAGGTGTTCGTGCTGGCGTGGCGGTGCTTGCCGTCCCCCGCCTTGCAATCGGTTTGGACCGTCGGGCAGGTTTTCGATTGCTGGTTGTAGTGGGCGGTGATCCAGGTGACCTGTTGGCCGCCGTTGGAGCTGGTGCAGGCCGGCTCGGCGGTCGTGTGGTCGAAGGTGGTGCAGTGAGACGCCAGCCCGTGGGTGTGCTTGGCGCAAACCACCGGGCAGGTTTTCGATTGCTGTTCGTAGTGGGCGGTGACCCAGGTGACCTGTTGGCCGCCGTTGGAGCTGGTGCAGGCCGGCTCGGCGGTCGTGTGGTCGAAGGTGGTGCAGTGAGACGCCAGCCCGTGGGTGTGCTTGCTGCACGGCTTCGGCGTGGGCGTGGGATCGGGCTTCGGCGTGGGCGTGGGATCGGGCTTCGGCGGCGTGCAGGTGGCGTCGTGGTCGATGTAGCTCCCGTTGCACGGCTTGAGCGTCCAGTGGCACGCCCCCGTCGAGCCGTGCCGGTGGGATAGGAAGCTGCACGGCTTCGGGGTGGGAGCCGGGGTCGGGGTCGGGCAGTTGTTGGAGCCGCCGCAGGGCAGATTCGGGTTCGGCGGGTTCGGCGTGGGAGCCGGGGTCGAGGTCGGGCAGTTGTTGGAGCCGCCGCAGGGCAGATTCGGGTTCGGCGGGTTCGGCGTCGGGTGGGTGTGCGCCCACCCGCACAGCGGCCCGAACGGAGAGCCTTTGCAAACTTCGTGGGCTTCGGCGGTGGGCGTGTTGTCGGCGGCTATCAGCACCAGCCCGGTGGCCAGCAACAGCACCGGGACCAGCACGGCTAGCGAACGCCGAGCGCCCCATTTCTTGAACGCGGCCATTGTGGTGGCTCCCTTCACGCAAGTCGGTTTGCTTCAGCAACAGAAACTCCGCGGCCAAGCGTGAAGGGAACCAGGAAGAAGCCCAATCCATCTCGGAGGGGATAGGGCAAGCATCCGACTCGCCAAAATGCTTGGCCGCAGGGGGGAATCCCCCACGGAGTTTCTGTTGCTGGCGGGAAGGTTACAGCAGCGCAGAAGGCGCGAGCAACAAAAGCGGGAACCGGGAGCTAGTACGGCGCTCAGCGCCGCACCAGCAGCTAGACCAAGACCAACCGGGGCAGCTCAGCCAGCCGGTTGTCTGGCCGCTGAGCAAGCTCAAACGGCTCTTTATCGCTGGGGGAAACCTAACCCCGCGGCCAGACCGGGAACAACAGCGGGCAACAGCCGCCTATGCGGGGAGGGTTAGAAGTTGCCTCGGCGCGGGCGGCCGCTGGAAAGAGTCAGGCTTGATCGCGCGGCACTGGCGCAGAGCGCTCCCTGACACGTCTAGTGATTGATGGAGACACGATCATCAAGGCGCCTATCAAGGCGATGGCGGCCGCGCTCACCAGCTTCGTGGTGCCGGGGTCGGTGTTCAACACGCCCGCGAGCCACGGGACGAACACCATGAAGATGAGGAGGGAGGCCGATCCCCAAACGAGAAAGAACAAGGTCGCGGCGGTGAGCCGACTAATTCGCGGGGCGTCCGGGGCTGTATCGTCGTGGGGGTGTGGTGGGGGGTTTTGGTAGTACATGCCCCCCACCATACACCTTGAATCGGGCCGGGCCGCTGCCCACAGCGGCCACAGCGGGCCTCGGGGGGGCTGAGAGCCGCCACAGCGGCCACAGCGCCGCTGAGCGGCCGAGGGGGTTGGGGCTGGGGCTCGGGGGCCTGGGCTCGGGGAGCTGGCCGAGGGGGTTAGGGCTGGGGTTGGGGTTGGGGTTGGGGTGGTGGGCAGGTTTGGAGGGTTTGGGTTAGGGCGTGGTGTTCGGCGGGGTCGATTGTGAGCTGCCATCGGGCTTTGTCCGTCACGAAAAGCCGCGGTCAGACCCGAAGGGAGGCCAAGCAAACAGCCGAGCCCGCCCAATGGCCTGACCGCAGGGAGCCCTATAGCCCCATACGGCTTTTCGTGACGCTGGGGAGGCTACGGCAGCGCAAAGGGCGCGAGCAACAAAAGCGGGAACCGGGAGCCGGTACGGCGCTCAGCGCCGCACCACCGGGTATCGGGGATGGCTAGGAGTTGCCGCGGCGCAGGCGGCCGCTGGAAAGAATCAGGTCAGCAGGCCAGCGAACCACGGGGCGAACACAGAGATGGTGAGGTAGATAATGAGAAAACTCCAGGCAACCCGCACGAGCAAGCCCAAGACCTTGGCGGTGCGCCGGCTGATTCGCGGGGCGGCCGGGGCTGTATCGTCGTGGGGGTACAGCAGGGCCACCCACACGGCCCTAACCGAGACCTTGGCGGTGCGCTGGCTGATTCGCGGGGCGGCCGGGGCTGTATCGTCGCCGGGGTGTGGTGGGGGGTTTTGATAGCTCATGCCCCCCACCATACACCTGCAACCGGCCCAGGCCGCCGCTGTCCCCCCACCATACACCTTGAATCGGGCCGGGCCGCTGCCCCCAGCGGCCACAGCGGGCCTCGGGGGAGCTGAGAGCCACCCCAGCGGCCCCAGCGGCCACAGCGGGCCTCGGGGGAGCTGAGAGCCGCCCCAGCGGCCCCAGCGCCGCCGGGATCGGGCGGGCCGGGGTCGGGCGGGCCCGCACCGCCCACAGCTCGGGGGTCGGGCGGGCCGGGGGTCGGGCGCTTCTGGTTGGTTTGGGTTTATGCGGTGGGGTGTATGGGGGGGTTGGGGGGTTGGGGTCGGGGGTTTTGGGGGTGTTTGTGCTGGTGGGGGCTGGTTTTGGGGGTTTGGTTTACATAACGGGGGTTCTCGTGCACCAGCGGCGCTCCCCCAGGCCGGCGGCCCACCACCCCACCGGGCCGGGGCCTCGGCGGTTTATGCACTCCCCCCGCCAGCCCGAGCCGGGCCGCTTTATGCACCGCCTATGCACCGCCTCCGCCTCGATCCCGCGTCGCTGCTGGAGGCTCTCAGCGCTCCGGAGCGTTGCCAGAACCGGCCTCCAGGGCGCTCAGCCCGACGTGGAGGTCCTCAGCTTGGCCAAGTCCGCAGTGTGGCGCTCAGCCCGCCCAGACGCTCCCTGACCGCCGACGTGCGCTCAGGGGGAGCTGTGGCCGAGCCGGAGGGTTTCGGGGAGAGCTGCCGACGCTCAGCTCCGGGGATCGAGGGGGTGGCCTCGGGGGGAGCTGGCCGGGCGGTTCAGCTCGCCCGCTCCATTTGAACCCGCGCTTTGCAGGCCATTTCAACCCATCCGGCCCGCCCTCTGTCGCGGCGGTGCCACAGCTCGCCGGCGTCGGGGTTGGGAACCCTGCGGGTGTGGCGGGCCGCCAGGTCGGGGTCGACGGTCACCAGCCCGCAGGCGCAGCGGTACACGAACCGGCCCGGCTCCGGGCTCGCCGCCGCCTCGTGCCACTCGGACGGCGTGGCGGAGATGGCGACCATGCGCCCACCCTAGCGGCCCCCGGCGGCAAAGCCCCGCGGGCCGCTGTAGCCGAGCCGGAGGCCCTCACGCCCGCCAGGGGTCGCTGAGAGCGCCCAGCGAAGCCGGAGGCCCCGGGGGCGGCGCCCAGGCCCACCCGACGGGCTGATGTGCGGGTGCGGGGCCGCATCATCGCCGAAGTAGGTCCTGACTTGTCACCCGACGGCGAACAGGAACTGGACGCTACCGGCGCTCTGGTCATCCCCGGCATCATCGAGACCCATACGCATCTCGACGGGGCCATGTGGTGGGATCGCTCCTTTGATCCGCTGCCCAGCTACGGGGTCACCACCACTGTGTTCGGCAATTGCGGGATGTCGATGGCACCGCTTGACGGCCCCCAGCGCCAAGAAGTGGTGGACCTGTTCTGCTTCCTGGAAGACTTGCCCCTGGTCGCTTTCGAAAAGGAGGTGCCTTGGACGTGGGCCACGTGGCCGGAATACCGGGCCGCCCTCGCCTCCCAGCCCACTGCCGCCAACATCGCCGGTTACGTAGGACACATCAGCCTGCGCACCTACGTCATGGGCGATGCCGCCTGGGTGCGCACCGCCACCCCTGCGGAGCGCACCGCCATGGCCCAAGCCCTCGACGATGCCCTGGCTGCCGGTGCCCTCGGCCTGTCCACCAACGGCTTCGACCTCGACCGCACCCTGCGACTAGTGCCCAGCCGCCACGCCGATGACACCGAATACACCGCGTTGTTCGACGTGCTGGCCGCCCACCCCGGTGCCACCTTCCAGGCCATCACCCGGTTCAACGAGCCCGAGCACAACTTCCACGACGTGGAGCGCTTTGCCGCCATGGCCGGACCTCGGGGCGTCCGGGGGCAGTGGACAGCCATCCCCGCCATGGCCAATGAGGCCGATTACCGGGCCGACTCGCTGGCCTTCGACCGCCGCCTTCGTGAGGCCGGAGTGAACTTCTGGCCCACGGTGGGCACCAAGCCGCTGGATCTGTACTTCAACTTTGAGAAGGCGCTGACCTTCCAGCGGGTTCCCGCTTGGAACGACTTAGTCAACGGGCCTCCCGAGGACAAGATGACCTTGCTGGCCGACCCCGCATGGCGGGATAGGGCCCGCTCCGACTGGGACAATCGCAAGAAATCCCGCCGCGCCCGGGTCGATCACCCCCACACATTGATATTCGCCCTGTCCGAGACCGGGGTCGGCCCCCTCGGGATCTCGTTGGCCGACCACGCCGCCAACACCGGCCAGCATGTTTCCGATGCGCTGGCCTCCTGGCTGCTGGACAACGGTATCGGCTCGTCGCTGCGGGCGGTGCCCGACGTCCACGACGAACCTGCTTTGGCTGAGGTGATTCGCTCGCCTCACACCCTCACCAACGTCAACGACAGCGGTGCCCATCTCCAGCTGTTCTGTGGTGCCGGTCAGAGCACCCATCTGCTCACCTACTACCACCGCGACACCGGCCTGCTGGGGTTGGAGGAGGCGGTCCATGTTCTGACCGGCCGCACTGCGGGCTTCTTCGGCCTGTCCGATCGGGGAGTAGTCGCTGCGGGCAAGGCCGCCGATCTGGCCGTGTTCAGCCTCGACGAGATTTCCCTGGGATCAGAGGTGAAGGTGCGCGACGTGCCCGGCGGTTCGTGGCGGTTCACCCGGGAGCCGGGCGGCTTCCGAGCCACCATCGCCAACGGCGTCGCCACCTACCGGGAGGGCGAGCCCACCGGCGAGCTTCCCGGCTCTCTGGTCGGCCCATCCCTGGGCTGAGCGCACGTCTTTACCGCCACCTACGATTCGCCCGACCGCACAACAGAGGGCGAGGCAACACAAATGGGACGTCTAGAGGGCAGAGTGGCGTGGGTCACCGGAGCGGCATCGGGCATCGGCCTGGCCTCCGCAGAACGGTTCGCCGAGGAGGGGGCCGTGGTGATCGGCTCCGATATTGCCGAAAGCGATGGCTGGAAGGCAGTGGCCGAAACGGCACCGGCGTCAAGCTTCCACTTGGTCGACGTGCGCGACGCCGACGCCCAAGAAGAGCTGGTCGGCCAGATCGTCCAGGAGCATGGCCGGCTCGACGTGCTGGTTACCGCCGCCGGGGTGGCCGGCGGCGGCCAGGTTCATGAGCTCGACGTCGAGGAGTGGGACCGAGTGCAGGACATCAACCTCAAGGGCACCATGCTGTCGTGTCGGGCCGCCCTCAAGCCGATGGTGGAGGCCCGCTCGGGGAGCATCATCACCATCGCCAGCGTGGAGGGTCTCGAAGGCTGCGAGGGGGGCAGCACCTACAACGCCTCCAAGGGCGGGGTGATCCTGCTCACCAAGAACATCGCCAACGACTACGGCCCGGCCAACATCAGGGCCAACGCCATCTGCCCCGGCTTCATCGACACCCCTATGTTCCAGTCGGTCATCCCCCATTTCGGGCCCATCGCCGACAGCATCCGCGACCAGCACAAGCTCAAGCGGTGGGGGCTCCCCTCGGAGATCGCCGGAGCGGCCTTCTTCTTGGCCTCCGACGACTCCTCGTTCGTCACCGGCGTCGCCTTGCCGGTTGACGGCGGCTACACCGCTGGCCACGCCCACGGCATGACCACCATCTAGCCAGCCCACCATCTAGAGCGGCCCCTCAAACGGGGCGGAACTTGATGAGAGTGATCTCGTCGGTGGCGTCCTCGAACACGGCCTCAACAGGCAGGCCGCAGGCAATGGCGTCGTTGTCGATGTCGATGAGGTTGGAGTACACCATCGGCCCCTCCTCCAGCTCCACCAGCACCACGTTGTAGGGGAGCTCCGGCTCGAATGACGGGATATAGGGCTGCCTCATGATGGTGAAGCCCCACACCGTGCCCCGGCCCGACGCCTGGGTCCATCCCCGGTCGAACGACAGGCACGCGGGACAAGAGGCATAGGGCGGAAACCACACGTGACCGCACGCCTGGCACTGCGGCAGCACGAAGCGGTGCTCGCGGGCCGCAGCCCAGAACTCCCGATCCTCGTGGGTCACCATCGGCAGCGGCTTGAGGTAGCCGTCCCCGCCTCCGGTCACAACAGACCGTCCCGGCACAGAAGGGTGGCGCCCGGCAGGGCCGACAGGCACCAGTACAGCGACCAGTCGCAGTCGGGCACTTGGCGCTCTCCGGCCTGGCCCCGCAGTTGGCGCACCGCCTCAGCGTGCTGGTTCCACCCCTGAAGGTACGACTCGCTCAGCATCCCACCGCTGGTGTTCACCGGCAGCTCTCCGCCCAAAGCGATGCGGCCGTTCTGCACCCACTCCAAACCCTGGCCCTTGGGGGCGAACCCGAACCCCTCCAGCCCCCACAGCACCGACACGCTGAAGTTGTCGTACACCTGGAGGCAGTCGATGTCGTCGGTGGTAACCCCTAGTGGGTCGAACATGTCGGCCTTCATCGACCGGCACGCCTCGTCCCAGAACCCCAGGTCCACATACCACTCCCGAAAGTTGGCCCGCCCCGCGGTGCCCGCGATCAGCACCGGGGGATGGGCCAGGTCGCGGGCTCGCTCGGCGGTGGTCACCACATAGGCCACCGCGCCGTCGTTCACCAGGCAGTAATCGAACAGCCGCAGCGGCTGGGCGATGTAGCGGGCGGCCAGATAGTCGTCGATGGACATCTCAGCCTGCATGATGGCCCCCGGAGTCATCCGGGCATGGGAGCGGATGGCCACCGGGATGGCTCCCAACTGCTCCTCTGTGCCCCCGTACTCGGCCTGATAGCGGGTGAACCCCATCGAATACTGCGCCCCCGGCGAGGCCATGCCGTAGATCGTGTCGTACAGCAGCCCCTGGGGCTGGGCGCCGAACTTGGTGCCCTGGGTTCGGAACGCCACCGAGTTGAACAGCACCACGTAGTCGGCCAGCCCGTGATGCACCGCGGTGGCGGCGTGCATCAGCGCCATGGCGCACATCCGTCCGGCCTGGGGGTAGTCCACCACGAAGCGCACGTCGGTGAGCCCGGTGCGGTAGGCCACCGGCTCATAGTGGGGCAGCCCCCCGGTGATGAGCCCGTCGATCTGCGACTTCTCCAGCCCGGCATCGGCAATGGCCGCGGCAATGGCCTCAGTGGCCAGCGCCTCCCCGGTACGCTCCGGGTCCGGCGTGCGGTAAAGCCGGGCAAAGTCGCTACTCCCAATGCCGACAATCGCCGTCTGCCCGGCAAACTCCCGATCGCTCATCGGCTAGGCACACTAATGGTCAGCTGTGTTCGAGCCGTTGCCCAACCTCTATCGTCGGAGCCGATGCAAGGGCGGTGGCGATGAAGATCAATCCTGACAAGTCTTGGCGGCTGGTGGCCGAGCGACTGGAGGCGGAGACCGAACCCCGGCGGCGCCACGTCCTGCAACTGGTGCTCCACCACATGCAGCGCGAGCTCCGGCTCGACATCGAGGGGGTGATCGACACGCTCAGCGACAAGCCCCAATACAAGATCTGGCCTAACGTCGACGACCCCGTCGCCAGCCCCGGCGGCTCGAAGGACGCCATCCGCGACCTCTACGACCGCGCCCTGGTGCAAACCGGCGCCCACCGCTGGGAGCTCGACCTGGATCGGGTGATCGTCGACGACCACGCCGTGTTCACCGAAGGGGTCATGCGCATGGCCTACCCCGGCCGCACGCTCGAAGCCCTGGGCATCGAGGTTCCCGACGTTGACTCCTACTACCTGTCCGAAGTCCGCATGGGCATCGTGTGGCCTATCGACCCCGACGACCCCGAGGCCCGGCTGTCGGGCGAAGAGGTCTATGCCGAGGGCGACCGCTTCGAGGGAATCGCCGACCGCCCTATCAGTCTCGACGAGATTGCTCCCTTGGAGTCGCTCGGCGCTTGACCATTAGCCTCTACGTCGTAGCCAGAGTGAAAGGCAGTGCCGATGAAGATGAATCCCAACAAGACGTGGCGGCTGGTGGCCGAGAAGCTGGAGGCTGAGACCAACCCCCGGCGGCGCCATGTGCTGGAGCTGGTGCTGGCCCACATGAAGTGCGAGGCCCAGGCCGACATCGAAGGGGTGGTGGCCACCCTCAGCGAGAAGCCCCAGTACATCATCTGGTCGAACCCCGACGATCCCATCGCCAGCCCCGGCGGTGACCGCGACGCCATCCGGGGCTTCTACGACCGCAGCATCGTGCAGACCGGCGCCCACCGCCTCGAATTCGACTGCGACCGAGTCATCGCCGACGACGATGCCGTGTTCACCGAGGGCGTGATGAGCATGGCCTACCCGGGCCGCACCTTGGAGGCCATGGGCATCGAGGTTCCCGACGTGGACTCCTATTACCTCGCCCAAGCCCGCATGGGCATCGTGTGGCCGGTTGATCTCGACGACCCCGAGGCCCGCCTGCGGGGCGAAGAGGTCTACTCCGCCAACGATGCCTTCGAAGGCGTCGCCGACCGCCCCATCAGCCTCGAAGAAATCGCCCCCCTAGAGCTCGTCACCGTCTGACCAGCTACGAAAAGGGCTTCTCGATTCCCGAATGACTTCGAGTTCTTCGAGCCGTGAGGTCTGAGTCTCCTCGGCAAATTCTGCCAAGTCATCCGCCAAGCCTGGGTCGGCCTGGTGGGGGAGAACCTGACTCAAGAATTCGTCCCGACTCATCCATCTTGGTCGGTTATCCGAAGAAGTCATACCACTAATTTACCGACCAGGTTCCGGTGCGGAGGTAGGTGTAGACGCCTTCGAAGTCGGTGCGGGCTTTTTCGGGGAGGTCGACGGGGTCGCCGAGGCTGCTGGCGCCCCAGACGATGCGGGCGGTGTGCTCGGCCACCAGGGCGGCGTGGAGGGCGTGGTCGGGCGACTCGCCGATGCACAGCATGCCGTGGTTGGCCATCAGCACCGCTGAGCGGTCGGCCAGGTGGCGCACCACCTCTTCGCCCAGTTCATCGGAGCCGGTGGGCTGGTAGTCGGACACCGGCACGTCACCACCGAGGTACACGATGACCTCCTCGATCACTGCGGGGATGCTCTTGTGGGCCACTGCAAACATCGAGGCGTGTATCGGGTGGCAGTGCACTACCCCGCCCACCTCGGGGAAGGCTCGATAACAGGCCAGGTGCATGGCCTTCTCGGTGGAGGGCCGAGATGTGCCCTCCAACAGGTTCCCGTCCAGGTCAACTGCCGCCAGGTTGTCTACGTTCACTTGGTCGTAGGACAGCGCCGAGGGGGTCAGCCAGATCATGCCGTCGCCGTCCCGGCCTGACACGTTTCCCGCCGTGCCCACCACCAGCCCGGCCGCGTCCATGGCCTGGGCGGCGGCCACCACTTGGGCTCGAATATCGGTGCTGTCGGTCATTGCCACACCTCCGGGTTGGCCAGGTGGTGGGGGCGCTCTCCGGCCAGGAGCCGGCAAATGTCCTCCACCACCATGTCGGTTTGATTCACCTCGGTGTCGTAGGTGGCGCCGCCCACATGGGGGGTCAGCACCACGTTGTCGAGCGTGGTCAGCGGATGATCGGGCGGGAGGATCTCGCCCTGTACGTGGTCGAGCCCCGCGCCCCCTAGATGGCCCGATGCCAGGGCCTCCACCAGGGCGTCGGTGTCGTGCAGTGCGGCCCGAGCGGTGTTCACGTAGATGGCCCCCGGCCGCATGGCCGCGAACTGCTTGGCTCCGATCATCCCCATCGTCTCCAGGGTGACCGGGGCGTGCATCGACACCACGTCGGCGGTGGCCAGCAGCTCGTCTAGCTCGCAGTCGGCGTCGGGCTGATAGGGGTCGTAGGCCGTCACCCTCATCCCTAGGCCCTCGAAGCGCCATTTGGCCGCTCGCCCCACTGCTCCCAGACCCACCAGCCCCACCGTGCGGCCGGCCATCTGCCAGGCCCGATATCGCTGGTAGGGGATGGTGTCGCCAAACACCGTGCCCGCCCGCATGTCCCGGTCGCCCAACACCACGCGGCGGCTGACCGCAAACATCAACGCCACCGCCATCTCGGCCACCCCATCGGCGTTGCGCCCCGGGGCATGGAGCACCGGAATGCCCGCCGCGGTGGCTCCGGCCACGTCCACGTTGGTGGGATCGCCCCGGGTGGAGGCCACGGCCCGAAGCGGCTGCTCGAACACCGGCCCCCGGCACTCGTCGGCCTCGCACACCAGCAGATCGGCCGACGCCTCTGCCAGCCGAGCGGCCAAGTCATCGGCGCCATAAAGACGGAAGGGCTGGTATTCGATCCACGGGTCGAACTCCACGTCGGCCACTTCCCGCAGCCGGTCCAAGCCCGGCCCCCGCAGCGGAGCGGTAACCAGCGCTCTCGGTCTGCTCACGCTATGAGCGTATGGTTCGAAGCCGCGGTTCACTCCATCGACACCACGCCATTTCGCAAGCCGACCACTACGGTTGACGGCTGTGGCTGAGACAGTCGAGGTGACGGTGGGCATCGACATCGGCACCACCTCGGTAAAGGCAATAGCGGTCGACGCCCACGGCGAAGTCTGCGCCCGGACTCGGATCCCCCACGCCATCAACGCCCCCATCCCGGCGGTGCTTGAGCACGATGCCGCTGCGGTGTGGCATACCGGCGTGATCAAAGCCTGCGATTCGGTGTCGGCCGATCACCGAGTGGCGGGCATCGGCCTGGCCGCCATGGTTCCGTCGCTGGCCGCGGTCGACGCCAACGGGATGCCGGTCTCGCCGGGAATCCTCTACGGCGACCACCGAGGGTACCACCCTGACGGCGAGTTCGTCGGCTTCTTGCGCTCGCTAGAGCAGGCTGTGCCCGACGCCCACGCCTACTGGCCGGCCCAGGCGGTGGCCAGCCACGCGTTGTGCGGAGCGGCCGCCATCGACGGGGTCACCGCCATGACCTGCCTTCCGGTGTTCGGTGCCGACGGTTGGGACGCCCAGTGGTGCGATCCCGGCAAGCTCCCCCATCTAGCGATGGATTCCACCCCCATCGGAGAGCGAGGCGATGCCCCGGTGGCCGCCGGCACCGTGGACGCCCTGGCCGAACAGCTCGTGGCCGGGGCCGACTCGCCGGGCGACGTGCTGGTGATCTGCGGCACCACCCTCATCACTTGGGCGGTGGGCGAGGGGTGGCCGGAGGCCGAGGGGTTGTGGACCATCCCCCATCTCCAACCCGGCCTGTCCGCCATCGGCGGGCCGAGCAATGCCGGCGGCCTGTTCCTGGAGCGGGTCCGGGGCCTCACCGGCGATCCGACCGCTGAGCCAGACCACCCCGACCGCGTGCCGCTATGGGTGCCCTACATCCGGGGCGAGCGCACCCCCCGCCACGACCCCGACCTGCGGGCCGCACTGGTCGGCCTCGATGTGGGCCACACCCCCGCCGATGTGCTGGCCGCGGCCTACGAGGCCGCCGGATTCGTTGTCCGCCACCATCTCGATTTGGCGGGCACGAACCCCCAGCGCATTGTGGCCGTGGGCGGGGGCACTCAGGTCGAGCGCTGGATGCAGGCCCTGGCCGACGCCACCAACCTGCCGGTAGACGTCACCGCCGTGCCCGAGGGGGCCGCGAGGGGAGCGGCCTGGCTGGCCCGCATCTGCGCTGGCCTGGAGTCCGGCGACTGGGCCGAGGCTCGCCGCTGGGCCCGTACTGGCCACCGGGTTGAGCCCCGACCCGACTGGGCCGAGGCCTGCAACCGCCGCTACCCCCAATGGCGCGCCGCTTGCGATTCTCAAAGCGAGGCTGCACAGTAAGGCGCGCACAAAAGAGGAGATCCATGAAGTTCGCAGTGACGTTTCCGATGGTGGCCCCCCCGTGGGACCAGAGGCTGATCACCAAGCAGGGCGTGGTGGACTTCGCCCGCACCGCCGAGGAGTCCGGGTTCCACGGGCTGGGTTTCACCGACCATCCCGCGCCCACCGACCGCTGGCTCAGCGCCGGCGGCCACGACGCCGTGGACCCCTTTGCCGCCCTGGCTTTCTGCGCCGCGGTCACCGACCGCATCAAGCTCATCCCCAACATCGTGGTGGTGCCCTACCGGAACCCGTTCATCATGGCCAAGGCCATCGCCACCGTCGATGCCTTCTCCGGCGGCCGATTCATCTTCGCCACCGGCTCCGGCTACCTCAAGGGCGAGTTCAAGGCTCTCGGCGTCGACTTCAACAACCGCAACCAGATCTTCGACGAGGCCATCGAGGTCATGATCGGCATCTGGACCACCGACGATTTCGCCTACGAGGGCAGCACTTTCACCGCCCTGGGCCAAACCGCTAACCCCAAACCGGTCCAGAAGCCCCATCCGCCCATTTGGATCGGCGGCAACTCCAAGCGGGCCCGCCGGCGGGTGGCCACCATGGCCAACGGCTGGACCCCGTTCCCCGCTCCCCGGGTTTTGGCCACCACGGCCCGGACCCCGCCGCTGGAGACCCTGGACGATTTGGCGGCCCTGCTCGACGAGCTGTGGACCTATGTGGACGAGGCCGGCCGAGACCCCGCCGACATCGACGTCAGCTATCTGAACCACGTCGGCGGCCGACCGGCCGACCCCGACTTCGACGCCGACGCCCACATCGCCGCCCTGGCCGACCTCGAAGCCCTGGGGGTGACCTGGATCACGGTCAACCTCCCCGGCGACGACATCGAAGCCACCCTCGACACCATGCGCCGCTACGGCGAAACCGTCATCGCCCCGTCCCAGAGCACCTAAATGCCTGACCCCGGCCCGACCGGCCCCGTCGTCCTGCCGATTCCCGCCCCGGCCGATCCGATCGAGTTCCCGCCCCACGAGCCGACCATTCCGGCGATGATCCGGGCCGCGGTGCATGCCCACGGCCATCGGCTGCTGGGCGTGCTGGAAGACCAGCGCATGACCTACGCCGACGCCGACGACGCCTCGGCCGCCATAGCCAAGGGGCTATTGGCCATCGGCGTGGGCAAGGGCACCCGGGTGGGGCTGCTGGCCCCCAACGGCCCCGACTGGATCGCCGCCTGGCTGGCCATCGGCCGCATCGGCGCCCTCGGCGTGATGCTCAACACCTACTACAAGGCCCGAGAGCTCGACTGGGCCCTGCGCCACGCCGATGTGCAGGTGCTGTTGTGCGCCCCCCGCCATCTTGGCCACGACTACCTCGACCGCATCGAGGAGATCGCCAGCCCCGGCGACGATCCCGCCATCCGCTCGCTGTCGCACCCCTATCTGCGATCGGTGTGGGTTTGGGGCCAGCCCGACCGGCCCTGGGCCAGGTCGATGGACCACCTGCTGGCCGCCGGCGAAGCAGTGAGCGACGAGCTCTTGGCCGCCGCCGAGGCCCAGGTGACCCCGGCCGATGAGTTCGTGGTGGTGTACACCTCGGGCAGTACCGCCGCGCCCAAGGGCGCCATCCATGCCCAGGGGCCGATGGTGCGCCACGCCCACAACCTGGGGCAGTACCGCGACCTCACCCCCGACGACCGCCTCTACACCCCCATGCCCCTGTTCTGGGTGGGGGGCATGTCGTTCACCCTGGTGGCCGCCATCCACGTGGGCGCCGCAATGGTGTTCGAGGAGCGGTTCGACCCCGGCGAGACCCTGGCCCTCATCGAGCGGGAGCGGGTGACCATCGTGGCCGGCTGGCCCCACATGTCCAGGATGCTCACCGACCACCCCGACTTCGAAACGCGCGACCTGTCCTCGGTGCGGGGCGGCAGCCTCGACGTGCTCCTGCCCCCCGAGATGCGGATCGGCGACGTCGAGCTGCGGGTCAACTCGCTGGGCATGACCGAGACACTCGGCCCCCACACCCTGGGTGTGATGGGCAACCAACTGCCCGAGGACAAGCGGGGATCGTTCGGCTGGACCGCGCCGGGCATGGAGCACCGCATCGTCGATCCGGCCACGGGTGAAGACTGCCCGACGGGGGAGCAGGGCGAGGTGTGGGTGAGGGGCTACGCCCTCATGACCGGCCTGTACAAAGTGGAGCGGGCCGACGCCTTCACCCCCGACGGCTGGTACCGCACCGGAGACGGCGGCTACTTCGACGAGCACGGCTACTTCTTCTTCACCGGCCGGATGGGCGACCTCATCAAGTCGGCGGGGATGAACATCGCCCCCCGAGAGGTGGAGCTGGTGCTGGAAGAGCCCGAAGAGGTCATGCACGCCTTTGTCTGCGGCGTGCCCCATCCCGACCGGCTGGAAGACGTGGCCGCCGCGGTGGTGCTGCGCCCCGGCCAGCCGCTGACCGCCGAACAGCTCGTCGCCTACACCGCCGAGCGGGTGGCGTCGTACAAGGTTCCCCGCCATCTCGCCGTCTACGACACCCCCGACGAGCTGCCCTGGCTCGACTCGGGCAAGATCGACCGCATCGGAGTCCAACAGATCCTCACCGAGCGCTTCTCCGGATGACCTTCATCCACGACCTTCTCACCGTCGTGCCCCGACGGGACGACTTCATCGTCGCCGGAGACCGCCGTTTGTCCACCGAGGAGGTCATCGACTGGGCCGACCGGGCGTCGGCTGATCTCGAACCGGGCCAGCCCACTGCCTTCCAGCTCCCCACCAGCCCCGAGGGCGTAGTCGCCTATCGGGCCTGCTGGCGAGCCGGCGCAGTTCCAGTCCCCCTGCTCCACGCCGACGGCGGCCGCCAGCGGGATCATGCGTTCGCCCTTCTCGGCCTCAACCGGATCTTCGATCCCACCGACCACGCCGCGGGCGACCCCTCTCCCCATCCCCCCGCCCCAACCAACCCCGACGACCGGGCCCTCATCATGTTCACCTCCGGCTCATCGGGCGTCCCCAAGGGAGTGGTCCACACCCAGGCCTCCATCGCCTACAAGGTCCGCCAGTACATCCACATCAGCGGCCTCACCGCCGACGACACCGTGCTGTTCCCGGCCTCGCTGGCCCACGTGGCCGGCCTCCTGCACGGCGTGCTCATCCCAGGCGCGCTCTCCATGAAGACCGTGCTCATGGCCCGCTGGGACCCGGGGGAGGCCCTGCGGCTCATCGAGCAGGAGCAGGCCACCTACATGATCGGACCGCCCACCTTCTTCAACGACCTCATGGACCACCCCAACTTCAGCCCCAGCCGAACCGCCTCCTTTCGATTCCTCTCCATCGGTGGCTCCAGTGTCACCCCCGCCTTCGTGCATCGGGCCCGAGAGGCCTTCGGCTGCATCGTCAAGCGGGCCTACGGCTCCACCGAGGCACCCACCGTCACCACCTGCACCAACGACGACGATCCCGAGCGCATGGCCAACACCGATGGCCGCCCGTTCTCGCCCACCCAGATCAGGATTGACGAGCACGGCGAAATCCAGGTCCACGGCCCCGAGGTGACCGTCGGCTACCTAGACCCCGCCCACACTGCCGCTGCCTTCACCGACGACGGCTGGTTCCGCACCGGCGACCTGGGCCAGATCGATGAAGGAGGCTTTCTTACCGTCGTCGGACGGCTGGGCGACAAGATCATCCGGGGTGGCGAGAACATCGATGCCAACGAGGTGGAGGCCATCCTCGAGTCCCACCCGGCGGTGGGCCAGGCCGTGGTACTGGGAGAGCCCGACCACCGCCTCGGCGAGCGGGTGGCCGCCTTTGTGGTGGTCGATGGATCCTTCGACCTCGATGAGTGCCGCCGCTGGTTCGCCGAGTCCGGCGCCGCCCGCTTCATGACCCCCGAGCGCATCATCCCGATCGACGACATGCCCACGATGCCCTCGGGAAAACCCGACCGCACCCAGTTGGCCGAAAAACTCCGGCCCCCAACCCGATAAACTCCCAGTCGTGGCCCAATACCAGACCCCCGAGTGGCACCCGGCGTTCGAAGAGTATTGCGAGACCATCTTCGAGCTGGCCGAAGACGACGTAGACGTCATCCAGGCTCGGGTGGCCGAGCGCCTCGACGTGTCCCGCCCTGCTGTATCCGAGATGATCCACCGCTTGGAGGCCGAGGGCCTGGTCACCCTCAAGGGCCGGTCGATCGAACTGTCCCCCGACGGAATGGACCTGGCCGAGCGGGTGGTGCGCCGTCACCGTCTGGCCGAGGTTTTCCTCACCCAGGTGCTGGGCCTGTCGTGGGCCGACGCCCACGCCGAGGCCGGCAAGTGGGAGCACGTCATCTCCCCCCTGGTGGAGCAGGCCATGATGCGGGTGCTCGACGATCCCACCACCTGCCCTCATGGCAACCCCATCCCCGGTTCTGCCTACCAGGCCCCCCCAACCCAGGCACTGGCCAAGATCGAGGTGGGCAAGCGGTTCGTAGTCACCCGCATCACCGAAGAGCTGGAGTTCACCGAGGGTCTGCTCGACTTCCTAGAGGGCTCCTCGGTAGTCCCCGGCGCCCAGGGGATCATCACCGCCTCCTCCCCCGACGGCACCACCACGGTGGAGATCGACGGCAACCACGTCGGCATCGGCGGCTTCGCCAGCGAGCGCATCTTCGTCACCGCCGCCTAAACCGCCGCCCGGATAGATGTGGACCTAACTCCCACACCAGACCAGGAGGCGCTGCGACAGGAGTGCCGTCAGTGGCTCCAGCAGAATCTTCCCTGGGAATACGGCCAAGGCCTGCCGCCGCTGTTCGACGATCTGGCCGAAGAGGTCGCCTATCTCCGCAAATGGCAGGCCGCTCTGGCCGAAGCCCGCTTCGTGGGCGTCTCCTGGCCGGTTGAGTTCGGCGGTCGGGGGGCCGGCCCGCTCCATCACTACATCGTCCAAGAGGAGCTGGCCCGGGCTCGGGCCCCCGAGCTGGTCGGTCGCCTCGGCGTGAACCTGATCGGTCCGACCCTGCTGGCCCACGGCACCGACGAGCAGAAACAGCGCTGGCTCCCCTCGATCCTCCCTGCCGAGCAGCTCTTCTGCCAGCTTTTCAGCGAGCCCGATGCGGGCAGCGATTTGGCGTCGCTGTCCACCCGGGCCGTTCCCGCCGACGGCGGATGGCGGCTCAGCGGCCAGAAGGTGTGGACCTCCTACGCCCAGTTCGCCGACTGGGGCCTGTGCCTGGCCCGCTCCCACCCTGATGAGCCCAAGCACCGGGGCATCACCGTCTTCATGGTGAACATGCACGCCCCCGGGGTGGACATCCGCCCCCTGCGCCAGATCACCGACGAGTCCGACTTCAACGAGGTCTTCCTCAACGACGTGTTCGTGGCCCACGACCAAGTGATCGGCGAGCCCGGCAACGGCTGGCGGGTGTCGCAGTCCACCCTCACCGTGGAGCGGGGCACCAACCCCCGCCAGCTCGTCATCCACCTCCAGCTGCTCGAAGAGCTGTTCCGCCTGGCCGCCGTCACCGGTCGCAGCCAAGATCCCGTGATCCGCCAAGCGCTGGCCCGCTCCTACATCGAGGTCCGCCTGTTCCAGCTCCAGAACTGGCGGGTGCTGTCCCGGCTGGCCCACGGCCGCGACCACGGCCCCGAGTCAGCCACCGCCAAGCTCTTCTGGAGCGAGATGAGCCAGCGCCTGCACGGAACGGCCATGGACGTGCTGGGCGCCGCTGCCCCCCTGTGGCGGGGCGACCCCCACAACCCCGGCGAGGGCCGCTGGCAGCGCTCCTGGCTGTACTATCAAGCCGCGACGATCTTCGCCGGAACCAGCGAAATCCAGCGAAACATCATCGCCGAGCGCACCCTGGGCCTCCCCCGAGAGCCCCGATAGGAGCACCCATGAGCACCGCCTTCGACACCATCGAATACCAAGTCGATGAGGCTGTGGCCACCATCACCTTGAACCGGCCCGATGTGGCCAACGCCCAAGACACCCAGCTCATCGACGAGCTCGACGCCGCCTTCGACCTGGCCGAGGCCGACGACGAGGTGCGGGTGGTGGTGATGGCCGCCAACGGCCGCCACTTCTCCGCCGGTCACGACCTCAAGGCGCTGGTGGGCGACGTGGAGCCCGACAAGTGGCGGCTCATGCGCGACACCCCCGAGGGCAAGTTCCTCCACGAGAAAACCATGTACTTCGACCGCTGCCTGCGCATCCGCGACTTCCCCAAGCCAACCATCGCCGCCGTCCACGGCAAGTGCATCGCCGCGGGGGTGATGCTGGCGGCCATGTGCGACCTGATCGTGGCCTCCGACGACGCCTCCTTCCAAAACCCGGTACTGCGCATGACCGGCGCCGCGGTGGAGATCCTCATCGAGCCGTGGGAGATGCCGCCCCGCAAGGCCAAGGAGTTCCTGCTCACCGCCCAGACCATCTCCGCGGCCGACGCCGAGCGCCTGGGCATGGTCAACCGGGTGGTGTCCCGCGACGAGTTGGCCGCCACCACCAAGGAGATGGCCGATGCCATCGCCCTGGTGCCCCCGGCCACCGCAGCGGTGGTGAAGCGGTCCATCAACAAGACCCTCGAGCTGATGGGCCAGAAAGACTCCTGGGACTACCACTTCATGGCCCATCACTGGATGCACAACACCGACACCGCCCTCGGCGCGCTGGAACGGCGCATGCAGAAGTCGTCGATGAAGGAAGTCTTCGCCGAGCACCGCGATGAGTAAGCCGCTCACCGGCACGCTGGAGCTCGACGTCGAGCGGCTGCGGCGGGAGCGGTACGCCAAGCTCCAGGCCCAGATGGCCGCCGACGGACTCGACGCCCTGGTTCTGCTCCACGGTCCCCATGTGGCCTACGCCACCGATTGCCTGCCCATAGCTGCCGATGCCACCCACGTCTCGGCCAATCGTCCGGTGGCCGTGGTTCTGGCCGGCCAATCCCAGCCCTGCCTGCTGGGCGGCGATTCCGACGGCCTCGACGTCGACGCACACCCAGCGGTGTGGCCCGATATCGACGAGGGTGCCGCCGACCTCGGCGCCCAACTCGACGCCATCCTGGGCAAAACAGCCCAAGGTGGGCGCATCGGCATCGACCTGATGACCGGGGCCATGCGCCGCACCGGCGTGCTGTCGGCCGCCGACATCACCGACGCCGCCAACACCATGGGCGCGGTCAAGCTCCACAAGACCATCGACGAGCTGGCCTGCATCCACCAGGCCCAAGCCCGCACCAACCGAGCCATGGCCTCAGTGCAAGAAGCCCTCGTCCCCGGCGTGCGCCGCAGCGAGCTGGCTGCCGTATTCCTCCGCCGCCTCCGGGAGGAGGGCATCGACGCCAACATGATCGACGTCATCTTCCAGCCCATGGCCCGCCGCATGGCCGACGGCCCTCGCACCACCACCGGCCACCTCGCTTTCCCCACCTGGTGGGGCGACCCCGTCTACGCCGAGGGCGACCTCGTCTGGGTGGACGCCGGCAGCGACTACCACGGCTACGCCTCCGACTTCGGCCGCACCTGGGTTGTCGGCCGCCCGCCCACCCCCGCCGAGCAGCGCTGCTTCGAGCGGTGGCTGGCGGTGATGGACGCTTCCTACGAGGCCATCGTTCCCGGCGCCACCTTCGCCGACGTGTGCGCCGCGGCCACTGCCGCCGACGCCGCCCACCAGCCACACGGCGAGCGCCCCTGGATGCCCCACTTCTACCTCGTCCACGGCGTGGGCATCGAGAGCGCCGAGATGCCCTTCCTGGGCACCGACAACGGCCCCGACTTCGACGCCGCCAACACCCTGGAGCCCGGCATGGTGCTGGTGCTGGAGCCCGCCATCTGGGACGACGGCACCGGCGGCTACCGGGCCGAGGAGATCGTGGCCGTCACCGAAGACGGCTGGATCCCCTTGGGCGGCGGCCACCACTACGACCCCTTCGAGGTGCCCACGTGAGCCTGCACCTCCAACGCCGGACCCGAGCGGTCGATGCCCTGGCCGCCGGCGGGATCGACATGCTGGTGGCCGGACGCCAAGACCACATCAACTACATCACCGGCGCCCACCAGCTCTGGACCGCAGGCGCCCGCCCGTTCGGCCCGGTATGCACCCTCAATGTCGCCACCGGCGAGATCTTTCTGCTGTCCACCTGGGACGAAGGCGTCCCCGAAGACATCGATTTAGACCACCTCCACGGCATCACCTGGAACGGGGCCATCATCTACCAGCGCCTGGCCGCAAACCCGGGCATGGCCACCGCCCAACGGGTGGGGGTCGACGCCTGGTCGCCGGGCATGGCCGGGCTGCTCAGCGCAGTGGCGCCCAACGCTGAGATCGTCCCCGTCGACGACGTCTTGCTCAGGGCCCGTCGCACCAAGCTCCCCTCGGAGGTCGACGCCATCCGGGCCGCCTGCGCGGTGGCCGCCGAAGCCGCCGAAGCCGCCCTTGCCCATCCCGGCACCGATGCCCAGCGTCTGGCCGCCGGCGTGGAGGCCATGGCCCTGGCCGGATCGTCCACCCCCGCCGCCGAGCCCCGAGTGCAAGGCCCCATCGTCGATTTCAGCTGCATCCGGTCCCACTACGAGGGCGGCCTGGGCCGCACTGCGGGCGGCGCACCCCCCGAGGGCCGCCCCCACGCTGCCCTCATTGCCGCCTGCGTCCCTGGTGCCACCGGTCAAGACCTCCGCCAAGCCGCCCCCGACGGCGATTGGCTCATTCGAGGTAGCGGTATGGGTTTCGAGCCCCCGGTGATCAACCCCCACTACGGCAAGAGCGAAGTCCTTGAAGAACACATGGTGCTCAGCGTGAGCGCGAGCACCGCCGAGGAATATGCTCGCGACACGGTTCTCGTCACCGAATCAACACCCGAAATCCTCTCCTCGGAGGAGCCATGAACCTCGACTACCACGCCTACGACGCCGACAATCACCTCTACGAGCCCATCGACGCCTTCACCCGCCACCTCCCCGAGCGCTACCGAAGCGCCATCCGCTACGTGGACATCGAGGGCCGCACCAAGATCGCCATCAACAACAAGATCAGCGAGTACATCCCCAACCCCACCTTCGAGGTGGTGGCCGCCCCCGGCGCGTGGGAGGAGTACTACCGGGGCAACAACCCCGACGGCATGACTCTGCGGGAGTTCACCGGCAAGCCCATCCGCTGCCTGCCCGCCTTCCGCCATCCCGAAGACCGTGTCAAGCTGCTCGACGAGCAGGGGGTGTACGCCACCCTTCTGTTCCCCACGCTGGCCTCGCTGCTCGAAGAGCGGATGAAAGACGACGTCAACCTGACGCACGCCGCCATCACCGCCTTCAACCGGTGGATGCTCGATGAGTGGACGTTCAACTACCACGACCGCATCTTCCCCACGCCGATCATCACCCTGCCCGACCCCCGCCGGGCCATCGAGGAACTGGAGTGGTGCGTGGAAAACGGCGCCCGAGCCGTGCTGATCCGCCCCGCCCCGGTGCCGGGGGTGAGGGGCTCCCGTTCCATGGGCCTGCCCGAGTTCGACGACTTCTGGAATGCGGTGGAGCAAACCGGGATCTTGGTCACCTGCCACGCCTCCGACTCCGGCTACGACGCCTACGCCAGCGACTGGGAGGGCGGCCGTGATGAGTTCCTGCCGTTCAAACCCGGTGCCTTCCGCACCGTCATCAGCCACGGCCGGCCCATCTTCGACACCATGGCCGCCATGATCTGCCACGGCCTGTTCGAGCGTCACCCCAGCGTGCGGGTGGCCTGCATCGAGAACGGCTCCACGTGGGTGGCCCCGCTGCTGCTCGAGCTGTCGCACGCCTACGGCAAGATGCCCCAGGAATTCGCCGAAGACCCGGTGGAAACCTTCCGCCGCCACATCTCGGTGAGCCCCTTCTATGAGGAGGACATCCCCGGCCTGATCGATCACATCGGCATCGACCGGGTGCTGTTCGGCTCCGACTTCCCCCACCCGGAGGGCTTGGGCAAGCCGCTCGACTTCATCAAGGAAGTGGCCCACCGCAGCCCCGAAGACCAGAAAAAGGTCATGTCCGAGAATCTCAAAGAGCTCCTCACCCTTCGACCTGCCGCATGAGCGAACAACCAGAGCAAACCACGGACTCCAGCGTCTTCTCGCGTTCCGACACCGACGAGGCCTCCGAGGCCGAGCGCACCAAGGGTCTGATCGAGCCGGTCGCGCTGGGGGAGTGGATGGACGCCCAGGGCCTGCCCGGCCAGGGCGAGCCCATCACCAGCCGGTTCATCTCCGGTGGCGCATCAAACGAGATTTTCGAGATCTGCCGGGGCGAGCACCGCTGGGCCCTGCGCCGCCCACCCCGCAAGGTTCCCGACGGCCGCAACGAGACCATGATGCGGGAGTTCCGCATCCTCTCCGCCCTGGCCGACACCGACGTCCCCCACGCCCGGGCCGCCGGCGGCACCGACGACACCAGCGTTATCGGGGCGGCCTTCTACCTCATGGACTTCGTCGACGGCTGGTCGCCCATCAGCGAGCCCGGCTGGCCCGAGCCATTCGGGTCCGACATCGATGCCCGCCCCGGTCTGGCCTACGAGCTGGTCGATGCCATCGCCCGGCTGTCCAAGGTGGATTGGCAGGCCAACGGCCTTGAAGGCCTCGGCCGCCCCGACGGCTTCCACGAGCGCCAGGTCGACCGCTGGTACGCCCACCTCGAACGCTTCAAGTTCCGAGACATCCCCGGCCTCGACACCGCCGGCGACTGGCTCCGGGGCCGCACCCCCCGCAGCTACACGCCCGGCATCATGCACGGCGACTACCAGTTCGCCAATGTGATGTTCCACCACGGCGCGCCCGCCCGGATGGCCGCCATCGTCGACTGGGAGATGGGCACCGTGGGCGACCCGCTGCTGGATTTGGCCTGGGTGGTGATGAACTGGCCCGAAGACGAAGCCGGCCGCCCCACGGTGGGCTACGTCGACTACGAGGGCTTGCCCTTCCGCGACGACCTGCTGGAGCGCTACGCCACCATGTCGGGGCGCGACGTCGACGAGATCGACTACTACGTGATCCTGGCCCGCTTCAAGCTGGCCATCGTGCTGGAGGGCGGCTACGCCCGCTTCGTCGCCGGCGGCGCCGACAACCCGAGAATGGAAGCCTTCGGCCGCGTGGTGCTCGACTTAGCCCGTGACGCCGCCGCCCTGGCTCAAACCACCACCCTCTAGCGGCCGCTCGACCAACCGCTCAGGCGTCCCACACCACCGGGAGAGCTGCGGGGGCCCGGAAGGCCAGGCCGGCGATTTCCGGGACCTCGGCTTCGGGGTCGAGGCGCAGGCCGGGAAGCCGGTCCAGCAGGTGCTCCAGCACCGCCCGCATCTCCATGCGGGCCAAGTGGATGCCCAAACACAGGTGCGGCCCGGTGGCGAAGGCCATGTGGCCTTTGGGCTGGCGGAAGATGTCGAACCGCTCGGGGTCGTCCCAGCGGGAAGAGTCGTGATTGGCCGAGCCCAGAGAGGTATTCACCGCCGTCCCGGCTTGGATCTCGATACCGTCCACCACTGCATCGGCTGTCGCGGTGCGAGAGATCCCGGTTAGCGGCGCCTCCCACCGCAGCGCCTCCTCCACCGCGGCGGTCACCAGCGACCGGTCGGCCCGCACCGCCTCCAACTGCGCTGGATCCGACAGCAACCCCACCATCATGTTGCTGGCCGCCCGATAGGTGGTCTCCGCCCCCGCGGGCAGCAGCAGCCGGCAGAAGGCGATGATCTCGTCGTTGGTCAGCCGCTGCCCGTCCAGCTCGGCATGGGCCAAGATGCTGATCAGGTCCTCCTGCGGATCGGCCCGGCGGCCCTCCACCACCGGCTCCAAGAAGTCGTACAGCCATTGCGATGCTGCGAACCCCCGCTCGATCTGGGTGGCCATGTTGGTGATCTCCACCGCCCGCCGGTAGAAGGCGGGCAGGTCGGCCTCCGGCAGGCCCAGCGCGATGGCGATCACATGTACCGGGAACACGAACATCAGCTCGTGTACCAGATCGGCCCGGCCCCGGTCGATGAAGGCGTTGATGTAGTGGTCGAGCACCGGGTTCACAATGTCGTGCTCCCACCGCTCCATCTCCCGGCGGGTGAACGCCTGCTGGATCAGCTTGCGGTACTGCCCGTGCTCGGGCTCGTCCATCTCCAAGATGGTGTGGCCCATCACCAGTCCCATCGATTCGGCATACCCCGACGACGAGAACGTGGCCCCGTCCCGCAGCACCGCCTCCACGCCGTCGTAAGACAGCACGTTCACGATCTGCCGCTCCCCGGCCATCAGGTCGCTCACGCTCACTGCCCCCAGCATCTCCGACACGCTGCCCCGGTGGACCGGGCACTGGGCCAAGAGCTCGGTGTACACCTCATAGGGATTGATGGAGTGCTCGGCCCCCTGGGCTTGGTCGAAGGCGTCAAACGGGTCGTACCCTTCGTCACCGGGTTCGGGGGCTCGGGCGGCGGCTAAAATCTCGCCCGGAGTCATCTCGAACTTCATGTCAAGCCGCTGCTATACCAAGTCTCGAACTTCATAGGCAGCCACTTTAAGTCCAACCCAGAGAGTGCGGTAGTCCCATGGCCATTGATTTTTCTGTAGAGCCCGAATTCCAAGAGAAGCTCGACTGGATGGACACCTTCGTCACCACCGAGATCGAGCCGATCGACCTCTACTTCCGGGGTGAGGTCAACCCCTTCGACCGCACCAATGAGACGGCCAACGCCCTGATCCGCCCGCTCCAGAAGCAGGTGCAAGACCAAGGCCTGTGGGCCTGCCACATGGGCCCCCACCTCGGCGGCCTCGGCTACGGCCAGGTGAAGCTGGCCCTGATGAACGAGATCCTGGGCCGGGCTCTGTGGGCCCAGGTGGTGTTCGGCTGCCAGGCGCCCGATTCCGGCAACGCCGAGATCATCGCCCACTACGGCACCGACGAGCAGAAGGAGCTCTACCTCCAGCCCCTGCTCGACGGCAAGATCTCCTCCACCTACGCCATGACCGAGCCCCAGGGCGGCTCCGACCCCAACTACTTCACCTGCTCGGCTCACCGCGACGGCGACGAGTGGGTGATCAACGGCGAGAAGTGGTTCGCCTCCAACTTCAAGTACGCCCGGTTCATGATCGTCATGCTCATCACCAACCCCGACGTGCCGGTGTACCGGGGCTCGTCCATGATGCTGGTGCCCACCGACACCCCCGGCATCGAGGTGGTGGCCAACGTGGGCCTCGGCACCGAGGATCTGGAAGACGGCGACCACGCCTATCTCCGGTTCAACGACGTGCGGGTGCCCGCCGAGAACCTGCTGGGCGACGAGGGGTCGGGCTTCAAGATCGCCCAAACCCGCCTCGGTGGCGGCCGGGTCCATCACGGGATGCGCTCGGTGGGAGTGGCCCAGCGGGCCCTCGACATGATGTGCGAGCGGGTGCTGTCGCGGGAGACCAAGGGCTCGCTCATCGGCGAGAAGCAGTCGATCCAGCACTGGATCGCCGACTCCTGGATCCAGATCCAGCAGTTCCGCCTCCAGGTGCTCCACACCGCCTGGCTGATCGACAACGAGGGCGACTACGCCAAGGTGCGCCAGCACATCGCCGGCGTCAAGGTGGCCACCCCCAAGGTGCTGATCGACGTGGTGTACCGGGCCATGCACGCCCACGGCTCCCTCGGCGTGTCCAACCTCATGCCCCTCACCTCCATGTGGATGAGCGGCCCCGTCATGGGCATCGCCGACGGCCCCACCGAGGTACACAAAGACACCATCGCCAAGCAGATCCTCAAGAGCTACAAGCCCTCTGACGGCCTGTTCCCCTCCATGCACCTCCCCACCCGCATAGCCAACGCCCGCCAATACATCGAATCCCGCATAGAACACGAAATCGCCAACCTCTAGCGACACAGGGTGATACACTGCCTGATTGAAGCCGGGGCGGGGCCAGAGCGGACGAATAGTGCTAGGAAACCCGCCTCGGCTATCGCTTTGTCGGCACTCGGCCGAAGATGTAGGCAAGTCCCACGATTCCCAACCCGATCACGACGCCTCGCCACGTCCACGAGCCAATCGCCAGCCCGGAACTCAACCCCACCGCGACCACGATCATCGTCCCGGCAATGACTTTCGCCCGCCACGGCATCCCCAATCCCGATCGATAGTCGGCCACCAGCTTGCCCACGCCGGGCAGGTTCAACACCCACTGCTCCATCCGCTCGCTCGACCGGCTGAACGCCGCGGCGGCCATGATGAAGAACACCGTCGACGGCAACCCCGGCACGATCACCCCGATTGCCCCAACCGCCACACACACCAGCCCGCCAATGACCCACAGACCCCGTACCAGCGGGTTGCGGGCCACTTTGGAGTGGCTCAGAGCGGCAGGATCGCCGGGCTCAGCCGGCGAGCTCGACGAGGTCACGCACAGTCAGGTAGCACAGCAGCCCGATCACCAGAACGTTTACCGTGCTCACTGGCCACTTCAGCCGATGGTCGGCCCGCCAGAACCGCCGGATGCTCAAACCGTTGAACACAATGGCCACTAGGCCGATGGGAACGCTGATGGCGGGCCCCACCGAGTCGGCCAACCCCAGCACCGGCAGCAGATACGGGAACACCAAGTAGGTCAGCAGGCATCGGGTTCCCGACACCACCATCGACTGGCTGAACCGGCGCTCAGCCGTATTAGGAACCTCGACTTCGGCCGGAGCGGTGTCAACGGTCATTCACCCTCAGTCTCCCACCCCTTGTCGGTCGCCGTCTCACCGAATGGGAGGTTTCACTACCATCGTCCCACCATGAGCTGGCTACCGCGCCTCGTCGCCCTCTGCCTGGCTCTCGCCCTCATCGCAGCAGCCTGCGGCGGTGACGACGACCAGCCCGTCAGTCCGAGCACATCCACCCCCACCGCAGCAGAAACCGCCCAGCCCACCGGGCCGGCACCGACGCCTGCCGCCCCCGCTCAGCCCACCGCTCCCACCGGCCCCACCTGCGACTGGCCTATGTGGGGCCACGGCATCGATCGCACCTTCTCCTACCCCTGCGACAGCGGCATCAGCCCCGACTCCGCCGCCAGCCTGCGTCGCATCTGGTACTTCAACACCAGCGACGTGGTCACCGCCGCCCCAGTGGTGGTGGATGGCGTGCTGTATGTGGGCGACTGGGCCGGGCGCTTCTACGCCTTGAATGCCGCCGACGGCACCGAGCTGTGGCATTTCGACGCCGAGTACCACGACAACGTCTATGCCGGGCAGATCACCTCTTCGGCCTCCTACACCGTGATCAACGGCACCCCCGCGGTGGTGTTCAACGCCGGGCGCACCATCCACGCCCTCAACGCCGCCGACGGCACCGTGATCTGGACCCACGCCCTGGGCGAGCCCGGCTGGCCCACCGAACTGGAGACCACCCCCATCGTGGTGGAAGACCGCGTCATCGCCACCTTCGACACCCACAATGCCCCCTTCCCCGCCGGAGTGGTGGCCGTCAGCCTGGCCACCGGCGAGCTGCTCTGGCACTTCGACCTTGAGGGGGGCGACCATCAGGGCTGCGGGGGAGTGTGGGGGTCGCCGTCGGTCGACCTTGAGCGCCGCCTCATGTTTGCCGGCAGCGCCAACTGCCCCACCTCACCTGACGGTTGGGGCCCTTACACCGAGGCCCTGTTCGCGGTGAACATCGACACCGGCGAGCCCGCCTGGAGCTTCCAGCCCCACCCGCCCAACAACGACGACTCCGACTTCTCTGGAGTGCCAGTGCTGTTCACCGCCGACGGCCAAGACCTCGTCGGCCTCGGCAACAAAGACGCCGTGTTCTACGTGGTCAACCGCGACACCGGCGAGCTGGTGTGGAAAACCCGGGCCACCGCCGACAACGTGATCCGCCCCAACTTCTCCAGCGGCGGCTTCATCGGCCCCGCCGCCTACGCGAATGGGATCATCGCCGGAGGCACCGGGGTGGCCGATTGCCCCTGCATGCACGCCTTCGACGCCGTCACCGGCGAGATCGTCTGGCAACAGCACGCCGTGGGCCCCACCTACTCGCCCACCACCGAGGTGAACGGGGTGGTGTTCGTGGGCTCGCTCGACTTCACCCTGCGGGCTTTGCGCCTCGACACCGGCGAGGTGCTGTGGTCCGACGAGCTCACCGGTCTCATCTCCGGGGGAGTGGCCATCGTGGGAAGCGACATGTGGGCCGTAGCCGGCTTCCGCGAGCCGGGATCAGCCGGCCCTTCGGAGACCTCCGGCGTGTTCCGCTACACCGTGGCCCCCGACGTGGAGGCCGCCGCCCAGACCGCCCCCGAACAAGAGCCCGAGCCCGAAGCCGGCCAGGTCCGCCTGGTGGGGGCGTCGGGCCGCTGCATCGACGCCCCTTGCGACGTGGGCTTCGACTTCAAGACCCCGCCGCCGGGCACCAACCCCATGCTCACCCTGTCGATTGAAACCGACCCCTTCGAGCTCACCGTCACCTCCAGCGGCCTGGGCGACCCCGCCGCTTGGCTGCGGGAGGGGAGCGCGGCCGCCGAAGTGGGGGCGTCGGCCTTCGGTGTGCTGGTGTCCGAGCGCGACGACCGCCCCTCGGGCGGCTACCTGTGCGTGCTCGAAGAAGACGGCGGCTGCGTCGCCCGCACCGTGCCCCGCCCCGGTGCCTCCTACAACCGCATCAGCCTGCTGGCCCTGCACGACACCACTGCCATCCCCGGCCCCGCCGACGGCTTCGACCGCCTGGTGGCCAGCATCGGCTTCAATCCGCCGCTGCAAACCGAGCCCCTAAGCCCACCCACCTATCTGGTTTTCAGCCCCCAGGGCAACAACCTGGTGGTGTACGGCGACAATGGCGGCACCCAGCGGCTCATCACCAACGCCCGTGAAGATCCCGACGGCCGCGACATCAACGGCCAGGTGTGCTTCACCGGCGACGGCCGATTCATCGCCGGCGAAGACACCGGCCAGCCCGAGATCCCCGCCGGGTTCGGCATCTTCCAACTCGAGGGCGACACCCTCGGCAACCTCACCGCCACCCAGGTGGGCAAGCTCACCCCCGACTTTGAGAGCGCCGACAGCCAGCCCGAGCCCTACGGCTGCGCATTCCTGCCCGACGGTCGCCTGCTCACCACCGACGTGGGCAACCAGGCCTCCGGCCCCGGCACCGGCCAGCTCACCGTGTGGTTCCCCCCGTACGACGGCGCCCGGTGCGTGGTGGCCGACGACATCGCCACCGCCCAGCAGCTGGCCGCCCACGGCGACGACGTGCTGGTGGCATCGGCCCGCCCGCCCACCATCGGAGTGCAGCGCTACTCCAACCTGCCCCGCACCGCTGAGGAGTGCGACCCCGAGGCGGTTGCCGTCGAGCTGTTCATCGGAGTGGGCAACGGCCTCAGTCTCACCACCGGCGTTGCCGCCGACGGCCGCGGCGGCTGGTACGTGTCCGACACCCTCGGCGGCTTCATCAACCAGTACGACGGCAACGGCAACTACGTCCGCACCGTGCTGGCCCCACCCGAAGGCGAGACGCTGGCCCTCGAGCCCATGAGCACCGGATCGCCGCTGGGTATCGCGGTGGGGCTCGACGGCACCCTCTACTACGCCGACCTGGCCCTGGTCTTCAACGACTCGGGCATCGGCCCCGCCTCCAGACAGGGCACCGTGCGCCGCATCCTCTTCGACGAAGACAACCAGCCCCTGCCGCCGGAGACCATCGACTACGGCCTCTCGTTCCCCGATGGCCTCGGCGTCCTGCCCCTCCCGTGAACCCCGCCGTGAGCCGCACCGGCCGCTTGGCCTACGATGCCCGCTGATGCGCATCCGGGTCGATACCGAGCTCTGCCAGGGCCACGGGCGCTGCTACATGCTGGCCCCCGACCTGTTCGATGCCGACGACGACGGCTACTGCCAGCCCACCGACGAGCGGGCCGTGCCCGCTGAGTTGGCCGACCAAGCCCGCCGCGCATCCATGAACTGCCCCGAAGACGCCATCATCCTGACCGAGGAGACCTGATGACCGACGCCGACACCAAGAAGTATTCGCTGGAACCCCCCGAGATCGCCCGCAACCCCCACGACACCTATCGGGAGCTGCGCGACAACGCCCCGGTCACCGAGCTGGGTGGGCGAAGCCAGTCCGGAGCCATCACCCTGAGCCGCCACGAAGACGTGATGCGGGCCTTCCAGACCCCCGAGGTGTTCTCCTCCGACCCCGACGCCGTCGAAATCGGCAACACCCGCCCCCTGGTGCCCCTCCAGATCGACCCGCCCCACCACCGCAAGCACCGCAAGGCGCTCGACCCGCTGTTCGCCCCCAAGCAGATGGCCAAGCACGAGCCCCGGGTGCGGGAGCTGATCCGCGAGCTCATAAACAAAGTGGCCGATCAGGGCCACTGCAATTTCCACAACGACATCGCCGAGCCCATGCCCTCCACCATCTTCCTGGAGCTGTTGGGCCTGCCGGTGAGCCGGGTCGACGAGTTCCTGGCCCTCAAAGACGGCATCATCCGCCCGCCGGCCCGTTCCATGGAAGAGCGCCGGGAGAAGGTGAGGGCCACCGGCCAGAAGATCTACGCCGCCCTCGAAGAGGTGGTGGACGCCCGCATGGCCGAGCGCCAAGACGACTTCCTGTCCACCATCCTCGATGCCGAGGTCGACGGCCAGCCCCTCAGCCGCGACGACGTGGTGGACATCGGCTACCTGTTCTTCTTGGCCGGGCTCGACACTGTGTCGGCCTCGCTGGAGTGCATGGTGGCGTTTCTGGCCCAGAATCCCGACCACCGCCAGCGCCTGGTGGACGAGCCCGAGATGATCCCCCACGCGGTGGAGGAGATGCTGCGCTACGAGAGCCCGGTGGCCAGCTCAGCCCGCATCACCGCGGTGGACACCGAGGTCAACGGCTGCCCCATCTCGGCCGGTACCCGTATCCACCTGTTGATCGGCTCGGCCAACACCGACGAGCGGTCTTGGCCCGATCCCGACGATGTCGACTTCGACCGGGAGTCCAAAAAGCACATCGCCTTCGGTGCCGGCGTCCACCGCTGCCTGGGCTCGCACCTGGCCCGCATGGAGTTGCGGGTGGCCCTCGAGGAGTGGCACGCCCGGGTGCCCCACTACCGCCTGGCCGACGGCATTGAGCTGGAGTTCAGCCAGGGCATCCGCCAGATCGACAACCTGGAGCTGGTCTGGTGAGCGACAATCCCGCCCCGCCCAGCCGCCCCCTCGAGGGCATCCGGGTGGTTGAGGTGGCCAGCTGGATGTTCATCCCCTCCGGCGGATCGGTGCTGGTCGACTGGGGTGCCGACGTGATCAAGGTGGAGCACCCGGTGACCGGCGACCCCCAGCGGGGCCTCATCACCTCCGGCCTCGTGCCCGGCGGCGCCGGCGGCGTCAACTTCATGATCGAGCAGCCCAACCGGGGCAAGCGCTCCATCGGCTTGAACCTGGCCCATCCCGACGGCCGGGAGATGCTGCTCAAGCTGGTGGAGACCGCGGATGTGTTCCTCACCAACTACATGCCCCCGGTGCGCCGCAAGCTCCGCATCGACACGGAGGATCTCCGCGAGCGCAACCCCCAGATCATCATCGCCCGGGGCTCCGGCCAGGGCCCCCACGGCCCCGATGCCGAGAAGGGCGGCTACGACGGCGCCTCCTTCTGGGCCCGGGGCGGCATGGGCGCCACCCTGCCCGCCCGCCCCGACGGCTGGCCCATGAGCCAGCCCGCCCCCGCCTTCGGCGACGTCATGGGCGGCATGGCCACTGCCGGCGCCATCGCCGCGGCCCTCTACCAGCGGGCCGCCACCGGCGAGCCGTCGGTAATCGACGTGTCGCTGCTGGCCACCGCCATGTGGCAGCTCTCACCCCTGGTGATAGCGGCCAAGCTCTTCGGCATGGACCGGCTCCCCGCCGGCGACCGCACCAAGATGGTCAACCCCGTGGTCAACGCCTACCGCACCTCCGACGACCGCTATCTCAGCTTCATCCTGCTCCAAGCCGACAAGCACTGGGCCCAGCTCTGCGAGTGCATCGGCCGCCCCGAGCTGGCCACCGACCCCCGGTTCGTCGACATGGCCGCCCGAGCCGAGAACAACGAGGCCTGCATCGCCATCCTCGACGAGGTGTTCGAATCCCAGCCCCTGTCCTACTGGAAAGAGGCCCTGGCCGACTTCAAAGGCGTATGGGTCCCGTTCCAAACGCTCAACGAGCTCTACGAAGACCCCCAGGTGATCGCCAACGGCTACCTCCCCGCCATGACCACCGGCACCGGCCAAGAGGTCCAGCTCGTAGCCAACCCCGCCATGTTCAACGAGCAGCCCGTGTCCGTGGACCGCGCCCCCGAACACGGCGAGCACACCGAGACCCTCCTCCTAGAAGCCGGCATCCCCTGGGAAGAAATAGCCGCCATGAAAGAGTCCGGCGCGATTCTCTAGCCGCAAACCGCATTAGCTGTGGGGAATTGAATCTCTATCGACATGTGAACGGCTAGAGAACCGCAGCGTTGTTGTGGACTATTTCACAGCACTCTTCAAAGGTAGGTCGTCGGACATCGGGCCAAAGCAGTTGATCACAGACTTCAAGATCAAACGCTGTTCTTGCAGACTCGCAGTATGCGGGGTCGAACGCAGGCGAGGTGGCGAATCCGTCTTCTGGCCTTTGGGTTGTCTTGAGCTCCGCTTCTTTGGTGAAGACTCGAACTTCTCGAGCGAGTGTGTCGGCTGGTGACTCAGCGAATGCAGCGACCGTGCCCTGATCGTTGAGCAGGCACCAGATGTCGTAGTAGTGCCGAGCTAGACGCTTCTGCTCATCTGGGTCTCCCTCAGATGCTGCGTGGTGAACGATCATCAATTTTTCGACCAAAGTGCGCACCGGTGCCAGTACGTGAATCTGGACCGGGGCGGATTCGAGAAAATCCACATTGAGATGTGCTACTGGGCCATGCTCTGCGAGCAAGCTGCACACCTTCATCTTTGAACTGGGCATTGCGCCGCCTCTGGTGCCGAGTTCGAGTTTCACTTCCGGTGGCATCCGGCCGGGCGGCGACCCAGTTGGGTAAGCAAATCGTTCAGTTCGCTTCACTCCTTTCGTAACGGTCTCGGGATCGACGTTCGCAGTTATCCCTGTTGCCTCCTCAGCCGCCATTACGAACGACTTCAGGTATTTGTTGTTCTTGTTTGCGCTGCTATCCGGAGTGATCACGATGATGTCCACGTCTTCTGAGAACCGCTGAATCAGGTGGTATGCCTTCGACAGGCTTGTACCGCCTTTGAACAGTGCGGTTATGCCGGTGTTGGAGGTGCACTGGGCGACACCGCGCAAGACCTCAGTCACCCAGAAGTCCTTTTCGATGTGTGCCATCGGGATCCCGGTGGCCTTCGCCACCTGAGCGGCTGCTGCAGCCAACGCGTCAGGTGACTCACGCAGTGACCAACTCATGCAGCTGTCAGAAGTTCTGGATTGGAATGGCACACCTCGGACCAGCGGTAACGGGCATTTCGATCCCGTTCCTCACTGATTTGGGCATCCAAGACCGTTGGCCGCACTTCTCCGTTTGACGCCAACTCAGCAATGACCTCGGCCAGCCGATCCCATCTTGTCTCAACCACGCTGGGGCCTGACCGCAGCACTTCTATTGCAGCGACTTCGGATGGCGATAAACCCCGCATTCGTCGTTCGAACGGGCGCTGCGTGAAACGCACACCTTCCCAGGCATCTGGTGCCTGTTTGGGCACCGCTGTCAAGTAGATCGAAGGGACTTGTGACGTCAAACCCAACCAATGGGCCGCGGCTATTCCTGCTGGTCCAGAACCTGGTCCACCGATGGCTATCGCTGCGTCTTCAACCCGTGGTGGCGATATGCCAAAGGGCGTCTTCACGCCTTTCCAGTACAAGCCTTTTCGGACCCGAGTTATCTTTCCTGCCGCGGCAAGACGCGAAAACGCCGACTCAACTGCACTGCGCGAGCCCCCAACACTGCTCACCTCGATGAACGACCGCACTGGCCTTTTCGCTACGTGGCTTGCAACCTGCTCAGCTACCGACCCTTTCATGCTAGGAAAGTGTAATGAATTCCTAGCAAAATGCAAGTGGGAATTTTGCGTAGGTGCTAGTTAGCAAAACGATTTCTGGTTCGAACGCCTAGTTGGCTGTCAGGTCCAAACCGCCAGCACGATTCCGATCACTGCGTAGGAGATCAGGGGGTAGCCGGAGTTGATGGCCAGCAGTTTCAGGCTGCGGCCCTCGAAGGCGTAGTTCACGCCGTGTGAGGTGACCACGAACCCGACTGCGGCCAAAACGCCCAAGCCGAGTCCCTCGCCCGCGTTGTCGGCCTCCATGCCCTGCACCAGCAGCGCTAAGCCCAGGGTGAACACGATGGCCAACACGATGGCGATGACATACGGGTACCACTGGCGGGGCGTGCCCTTCATGGCCTCGATGTCCTCTTGGGTCATCCCCGTCTCGGCCATCCACGGCTTGGCGAAGGTGCCGTACCAGAAGGCCCCGAGCAGTTGGTTGAACACCACGGCGACCAGGAGCGCCAGGTAGTTCAGATCGCCGAAATCGATGTTGTCCATGCCCCCATCATGCCTCAGCCGTCGAACAGGGCGTCGGCGATGGCGGCGGCGATGCGGGGTGGGTCTTGGAGGGGGCCGAAGTGGGTCAGGTTGTCGTATTGCACCAGGGTGGCGTTGGGGAGCCGCTCGGCCACTAGGGGGGCGGCCATGGCCGGGGGGTCGGTGTCGGTGCCCACTGCCACCGTGACTGCGGTGGCCACCTCCACCAGCCGGGGAAACCCCTCCAAGTCGGGGTTCTCGAAGATGGTCGCCTCGGTGTCTGGCGCGCACTTGAGCTCAACCGTGCCGTCGGGCAGATCCCGAAGGCCGTGGTCCACATAGGCCCGAAGCGCCTCCGGGGCGAACAGGCCCAGCGGCGGCTTGGAGGCGTAGCGGTCATAGGCCGCTTGGCGAGACTCGAATTCCGCCCGCCGCATCCGGGCGATAGCCGCCAGCATGTTCACGCCGTCTCGGGGAACAGTCCGGCCCGGAATGGTCACCGGCTCGAACACCCAGGCCCGGTCGAAGGTCCCCGGCCGGGCCTGCTCGGCCTTCAGGATCGACGCCCCGCCCAGCGAGTGGCCCGCCGCCAGCCGAGGAGTGGGATCGAGAGCGTCCACCGCGGCCAGCACGTCGTCGGCCATGCCGTTCCAGTGGTAGTCCTCATCGGGGCCCGACACGCTGTCGCCGTGGCCCCGGAAGTCCAGCGCCCAGCAGTGGGCCACCGACGCCAATTCCCGAGCCACCGGCTGCCACATCGGCCCGCAGAACCCGTTGGCATGGCAGAACAGCACCGTCGGCCCGTTGCCCCCCAGATCGTGCAGCGCCACCCGAGCACCCTTGGTCGAGTCAATCAGCATCGGGCCGCTCATGGCCGAAGCACTGTGGTCGCTGCGGTAAGAGCACACATCGGCCCGCAGGTTACGGTTGGCGGCCATGAGCGACAACATCGTCCTGATCGACAACCCCCGCCCCCATGTGCGGCGCGTCACCATGAACCGCCCCGAGAAGCGCAACAGCCTCATCCACCCGTTGCGAGGGGCCGTTCTCGAAGCGCTGGAAGAGGCCGACCGAGACGACGACGTCAAGGTGAGCATCGTCTGCGGCGCCGGCCCGTCTTTCTCCGCCGGCTACGACCTGAGCGGGGGCAACGAGGGCTATGAGCTGCCCTTCTACACCCCCGGCGGCGAGGGCCAGTGGCCCCGCCACGTAACCGAGGGCTGGATGAGCATCTGGGACCTGGCCAAGCCGGTCATCGCGCAGGTCCACGGCTACTGCCTGGCCGGGGGCAGCGAGCTGGCCACCGGCTGCGACCTGGTCTACATGGCCGAAGACGCCAAGATGGGCTATCCCGCCGTGCGCTTCGGCGTGCCCGACATGCACTTCCACCCCTGGTTCTTGGGCATGCGCAAGGCCATGGAGATGATGCTCACCGGCGACTACGTGACCGGCGTCGAAGCGGTGGAGCGGGGCTGGGCCAACGCCTGCTTCCCCGAAAGCGAGCTGGAGGATGCCGTGTTGGAGGTGGCCGAGCGCATCGCCCAGGTGCCCGCCGAGCTGCTCCAGATGAACAAGCGGGTGGTCCACCGCCAGATGGAGCACATGGGCATGCGGGCCGGCATCCGGGCCGGCACCGAGCTGTGCGCGCTGGGCACCCACACCCAGGCCATGGCCGACTTCGTGGGCTCCATCAAGAAGAAGGGCCTCACCACCACCCTCTCTGAGCGCGACTCCAAGTTTGGCGACTACCGCACCAGCCACTAGCCCACACTGCACCGGCCCTTCGTGGTCTGGTGCAGTTCGGCTAACTTGATCGGGACACGCGACAAGGGGGACCTGATGTCTGCTCGTTTGTGGAAGCTGTTGCTTGCCGCGCTTTCCGTGCTGGCCTTGGTGGCCACGGCCTGCGGCAACGCCGGAGACGACGACCAAGGCGGTGCCTCCGCGCCCACTGCGGCGCCCGCTGCCGATGAGCCCGCCGACGAGCCTGCCGCCGCGCCCGCCGATGAGCCCGCCGATGAGCCTGCCGCCGCGCCCGCCGATGAGCCCGCCGACGAGCCTGCCGCCGCGCCCGCCGATGAGCCCGCCGATGAGCCTGCCGCCGCGCCCGCCGATGAGCCCGCCGATGAGCCCGCACCAGAGCCCGAGCCTGAGGAGCCGAAAGAGCCTGAGCGCCGCCACACCTTCGTGCCCATCGAGGGCGTCCCCGGCGTGAACGACTCCGAGATCAAGGTCACCTCCATCGTCACCATCAGCAACAACGCCCTGGGCACCAACATCGGGGCCTACAACGACGGCATCGAGGCCTACTTCAACTTCATCAACGAGACCGGCGGCATCTACGGCCGCGATCTGGTACTGGCCACCAAGCGCGACGACGAGCTCTTCCTCAACCAAGCCGAGTCATTGGCCATGGTGGAAGAAGACGACTCGCTGGCCGCTTTCGTGGCCACCCTGCTGTTCTTCGGGGCCGACACCCTCAACGACGCCGGGGTGCCCACCTTCGGATGGAACATCCACAACGAGTTCGCCGACCGGCGCAGCATCTTCGGCAACATTGCCCCGAGCTGCATCGGCTGCATCCACCAGCTGTTCCCCTACGTCGCCACCCAGGTGGGGGCAACCAAGGCCGGCATCTTCGGCTATGGCAACAGCGAGAACTCCAAGGTCTGCGCCGAGGGCACTCGCGACTCCATCGAGCACTACAGCGCCGAGGCCGGCGGGATGACGGTGGAGTTCTTCGATACCTCCATTGAGTTCGGCATGGCTGGCGGCATCGCCCCGCAGGTGTCTGAGATGAAGGACAAGGGCGTCGACATCATCTTCACCTGCCTCGACCTCAACGGCATGCGCACCATCGCCCAAGAGCTGGCCAAGCAGGACTACCGCGACGAGGTGGTCATGTACCACCCGAACACCTATAACCACGAGTTCGTGGCCGCCAACGCCGACCTGTTCGAGGGCGACCTGGTGTTCGTGCAGTTCGTGCCGTTCGAGGCCGAGATCGACAGCGAGCTCCAGCGGAGGTTCTTCGAGTACACCGCCGACCTCAAACTCGAAGAGCAGACCATCGTCGGGTGGCTCAATGCCCACCTCTTCTACGATGGCCTGCTGGCCGCCGGCCCCGAGTTCGACCGGGCCTCTCTGATCGACGCGGTCCGCGGCTTTGACGACTACAGCCACGACGGCCTGACCAACCCGATCGACTTCAGCCGCCAGATCGCCCTGCCCAACGACAACCCCGATGCCGACTACGAGTACCGCTGCATCAACGCGGTCAAGATCGTGGACGGTGCCTTCGAGCAGTGGACCGGCGAGCCCGGCAGGCCATGGCAGTGCTGGGAAGTTGCCCGGGATGACTGGCACGATCCCGAATCCTTCTCGTTTGTGAACTGAAGGCCCTGCTGAGCGGAGGCTGAGCCCACGATGACCGCCAGCGTCCTCGCCGCCGGGGTCCTGGAAGAAACCATCCGGGCGTTCTTCCAGGGACTCCCCATCGGCGCGGGGTTCGCCCTGGTGGCCATGAGCTTCGTGCTCACCTACAAGACCTCCGGGGTGTTCAACCTGGCCTTCGGTGCGCAGGCCTTCATCAGCGCGGCCACCTACTTCGAGCTCCACGTGCGGCGCGACTGGCCCATCTGGTCGGCGGTGCTGGTGGCCGTGGTGCTGGTGGCCCCGGTGCTGGGCCTGCTGTTGGAGCGGCTGATCTTCCGCCATGTCCACGCCGCCTCCGCGGTGGCCAAGCTGGTGATCTCCCTCGGACTGCTGGTGGCGCTGCCCGAGCTGTTCAAGCTCATCGTCGACTACGACCGCGAGCAGCCCTTCGGGGCGGTGGGCATCGTCCCCGACGGCACCACCGTGTACCGGCTCTTCGGCCGCTACCCGGTGACCCGCGACGAGATCGCCGCCTTCGTCATCGTAATCGCCGCCGCGCTGGCCCTGGCCGCGCTGTTCCGCTACACCCGGCTGGGCCTGCGCATCCGAGCGGTGGTGCAGAGCCCCCGCATGACCGAGCTCAACGGGGTCAACGCCGACTGGGTGTCCTCGGGCTCGTGGATCCTGTCGAGCTTCTTCGCCGGTCTGGCCGGCGTGCTGCTGGTGCCCACCACCTCCTCGCTGGGCACCGTGCTGGTGCCCCAGGGCTACTTCCCGATCGTCATCGCCGCGCTGGCCGCGGCCGCGCTGGGCCGATTGGTCAACCTGCCCGCCGCCCTGTTCGGCGGCCTGGTACTGGGTGTCATCACCACCGAGATGCGCACCCATCTGCCCCGCGACAACGTCATCTTGAACGAGCTGCGGGGCTCGGCGCTGCCCTACGTGATGCTGTTCGCCATCATCGTGTTCTGGCCCGCCATCCGCCGCCAGATCGCCGGGGCCGACCCGCTGTTGGGCGTGTCCCCGCCCCCGCCGGCGCTGGCCGCCACCAGTCGCAGCCGGGGGATGACCATCTACACCCGCATCATGGCGTTGGCCTTTTTCACCGCGGTGGGAATCTGGACCTTCGGCTACGCCAACAACTTCTGGATCTCCCGCATCACCCACTCGGTGATCTTCTCCGTCATCTTCTTGTCCATCGTGGTGTTCACCGGCCTCGGCGGCCAGATCGCCCTGTGCCAGGTGACCTTCGCGGCCATCGGCGCGTTCGGGGCCATGCAGTTCGCCCAGCGCTGGGATGTCTCGGTGATTGTGGGCATGCTGGCCGGTGCCGCCATCGCCGCCGCGGTGGGCGCGGTGCTCAGCATTCCGGTGATGCGCTTGGGGGGCATCTGGCTGGCCATCGCCACCTTGGCCTTCGCGCTGTTCTTCCACGACGTATTGGTTAAGTACGGCTGGGTGGGCGGCTCTTTGTTCCACGGCCGCGGCGTGCCCCGTCCCCAGTTGTTCGGCGTCGACTTCTCCAGCCACAAGAACTTCCTCATCCTGTGCATCGCCATCTTGGTGCTGGTGGGCGTGCTGGTGATCCTCATCCGCGAATCCAGCACCGGCATGGCCCTGCGCGCCCTGCGGGGCTCGGAGACCGCGGCCGAGTCCATCGGGGTGATCTCCTGGCGATCCCGGGTGATCGTGTTCTCGGTGTCGGCCGCCATCGCCGCCATCGGCGGTGGGCTTCTGGCCATGGAGGAGAAGCAGGTCAGCTACGAGGCCAACTACGACCCCCAGGCGGGGTTGTTCTGGCTGGTGATCGTGGTCGTGCTGGGCGCCCGCACCGTGGAGGGGGGCATCCAAGCCGGGGTGGCCTTCGTGATCTTCCCCGAGCTGATACTCGACCGCTGGCTGGGCCTGCACGGGGCGTGGCGGTACGTGCTGTTCGGCTTCGCCGCAATCTCCTTCGCCCGTCATCCCGAGGGCCTCCTTGAGCACGGCAAACGCCGCTCGCAGGCCTTGATGCAGCGGGCCTTCGGGCGCCGCCAGCCCGCCGTGGCCGCAGCCGCCGCCGGGCCAGAAGTCGATGCCGCAAGCGAGACAGGGGATGGGCCATGAGCCTGCTGGTGGCCGACGGCATCACCAAGCGGTTCGCCGGCATCACCGCGGTCGACGACGTACACATCGCACTCGACGCGGGGGAGCGGGTGGGGCTCATCGGCCCCAACGGCGCGGGCAAGACCACCCTGTTCAACTGCCTGCTGGGTCTGTTGCGCCCCGACGCCGGCTCGGTGAGCTTCGACGGCCAGAACATCACCCGACTGCCCGTCTACCGTCGAGCCCGCCTCGGCATCGGCCGCACCTTCCAGCGGGTGGAGCTGTTCAGCGGCTCGTCGGTGCGAGATCACCTGCTCTTCGCCCACCGCATCCGCAGCGGCACCGGCGCCCTGTGGAAAGACGTGATCGGCCTGGGCCTGCCCAAGCCCGCCGAGATCGAGCGCTGCGACGCCCTGCTTGAGAGTCTCGGGCTGGGCGGAATGGGCGACGAGCCCATCGAGGCCCTCAGCCTGGGCCAGAGCCGACTGGTGGAGGTGGCCCGGGCGCTTATGACCCAGCCCCGGGTGGTGCTGCTCGACGAGCCCTCCTCGGGCCTCGACCGGGCCGAGACCACCGCTTTGGCCGAAACCCTGGCCCGCATCCAATCCGAACAGGGCTTCGGCATGCTGCTGGTGGAGCACGACGTGGAGTTGGTGGCCTCGTTCACCGAGCGCACCTACGTGCTCGACTTCGGGAAGCTCATAACCCACGGCCCCACCCGCGATGTGATGCACGACCCCGAGGTGCGGGCCGCCTACCTGGGCGACTTTGTGGCGGGTGCACAATGAACGCCTCCGCTGGGACCGACACCGCCCCCGCGGCTGCCCCCGCCCCGCTCGACATCCCGGTGCTGGAGTTGCGCCATGTGAACGCCGCCTACGGGCCGTTCCGAGCCCTGTTCGACGTTTCCCTCACGGTAGGAGAGGGCGAGACCGTGGCCCTGTTGGGCCGCAACGGCGCGGGCAAGACCACCGTGGCCCGAGTGGCCAGCGGCCTGGTGGGGCCCACCGAGGGCGAGGTGATGGTGGACGGCAACGACTTCACCAAAGTGCGGGCCCATCGCTACGCCAAAGCCGGGGTCGTCCATGTGCCCGAAGGCCGAGCGGTCTTCTCCGACTTCACGGTGGAGGAGAACCTCACCCTGGCCTTCTCCCGCACCCACGACCGCTCCGGCGTGCGCGACGCGCTGCACCGGGCTTTCGAGCTGTTCCCCCCCATCGCCCAGCGCCGCCGCCAGATCGCCGGCACCCTGTCGGGCGGCGAGCAGCGCATGCTGGCCATGGCCCGGGTGCTGGTGGAGAGCCCCCGGCTGCTCATCGCCGACGAGCTGTCTCTGGGCCTGGCCCCCATCGTCACCGACGAGGTGTACGCCGTGCTGGGCCGCATCCGCGACGCCGGCACCTCCCTTCTCATCGTCGAGCAGCACATGGGCCACGCCCTGGCCCTGTGCGACCGGGCCGTCCTGCTGGACCACGGCGCCATCGCCTGGCAGGGCCCCACCGAAGAAGCCGCCGAAGCCATCGGCACCGCCCTGTTTGACACCGGCGGTCGATAGTCAATAATTGGGCCCATGAGCACGAAGACCGTTGAGTTCGATCCGTTCAGCCGGGACTTCTTCGACGATCCTTACGACACCTACGCCGACCTGCGGGAACACGCCCCCTGCTACTACAGCGAGCAGTACGACTTCTACGCTCTGAGCCGCTTCGACGACGTGGTGGCCGGCCACCGCGACCACGCCACTTTCAGCTCCACCCACGGCCAGACCTACGAGCAGCTGAAGTCGGGCGAGCCGGCGCAGATGGGGTCGATCATCGCCATGGACCCGCCCGAACACACCCGCTACCGCAAGCTGGTGTCGCGTTCGTTCACCCCCCGCTCCATCGGCAACTACGAGGGGCTGGTGCGAGAGATCATCAGCGGCTATCTCGATCCGCTCATGGGCCGGCGCCAGTTCGACATCCTCGAGGAGTTCGCCGCCCCGTTCCCGGTCGAGATCATCTCCACCATCTTGGGAGTGCCCCCCGAAGACCGCCAGCAGATCAGGCATTGGACCGACGCCATGCTCCACCGCGAGGAGGGCTCGGCCATGGGCAGCCAGGCCGCGGCCGAAGCGGGCATGGCCCAGGGCATGTACCTTTTCCAGCTCTCCCAGCAGAAGCGCGCCGAACCGGCGGACGACATGATCTCGGCGCTGATCGAGGCCCAAGTGGAGACCGACAGCGGTGATCTCACCCATCTCGACGACGCCGAGATTGCCGGTCTCGGCACGCTGTTGGCCGCGGCCGGATCGGAGACCGTCACCAAGCTGGTGGGCAACGCCATGGTGCTGTTCCACCGCCACCCCGACCAGTGGGCCATGGTTCTCGACGATCCCAGCGTCCTAGGCACCGCGGTGGAGGAGATCCTCCGCTACTGGGCGCCCTCGCAGTATCAGGGCCGCTATTCGATGGTCGACTCCGAGTGGCACGGGGTGACAATCCCCCAGCACAAGCCGGTGTTTCTGATCACCGGCGCGGCCAACCGCGACCCCCGCCGCTACGACGATCCCGACAAATTCGACATCACCCGCGACCCCGGCTTGGCCGTCGGCCTGGGCCACGGCCTGCACGTGTGCTTGGGCGCGGCCCTGGCCCGCCTGGAGAGCCGGGTGGCCATCGAGGAGATCGCCCGCCGCTGGCCCGCCTTCGAGGTCAACGAAGAAGGCCTGCGCCGAGTACAGATGTCCAACGTGGCCGGCTACTCCTCAGTCCCGATCACCGTCTCCTAGCCCTTGATTTCGATCATCTTCAAGCTATCCTGAGCAGGTGGAGCCGAATAACAAAAGGGCGTTAACCAAGCCTGATCCGGGCTCCCCCGACTACGACTACAGCGAGATTGATCGCAAATCCGAGCAGGCCGAAGCTGAAATGCAAGAGATCATCGACCAAGGACTGCCCTTGGACAACGTGACCACAGTCGACGATCTCAAACAGCGAATAGCCCGCCACCGCAGTTCCTCATAGCTCCATTGGCCTGGAAGTTCAGGTCGCTCGACAGCGCTTTCGAGCTCTGGGCAGCGGGTAGGGATTATCAAGACAGATTGGAGTTGCTGCATCGACTGGCGACGCTGCTCGACCACCCGATGTCCGACCTCCCAGGAAGGCCACAGCCGGGCCGCCCTCCCACCCGCCGCTGGGAAGACCTAGGGCAGGCTTACGTGTTCTTCATAGTCTTTGAAGCCCAAGGAGTTCTCTCAGTCACCGATCTGGTGAGCAAGTAAGGAGACGAGTAGTCAATAGCGGGCCCACAACGCAAGCGACCCCCGCCCGGCAGCTGCCAGACGGGGGTCGCTTCGGTCTAGTTGGCTACTGACCGAAGGTGCCGGTCTCGCCCTCGTAGTCGATCACGTCGCTGATGGGCACCCAGCGGGCGCCGTCGGCGTCCACCACCAGCTCCTCGATGCGCCCGGCCTCCACCATGTAGGAGTCGTTGGCCCCGTCCATGGCCCGCGGCGAGTTGCCGATCGCGCCGCGAGAATCGAAGTCCATCTGCCACATGGCCCGCATCAAATTGGTGCGGTTGATGCCGCCGTCCATGCTCGCCGCGTCCAGTAGAACCTCGTGCAGGATCTCGCCGAAGATGTAGCCTAGGGCGTGGGAGGCGGCTTCGGGGTCGACGCCCTGGCTATCCAGCGCCCCCCGTACGAACTGCACCCACTCGTCGTCGGCCAGCGACGAGTCGGCCATATCCTTCTGGGTGTTCACCAGCCGCACACCGTTGGCCAGCGGACCGATGGGCACCCAGAACAGAGAAATGCTCTGGCACCCGTTGGCCACCAGAACCATCGGCTCCCACGGCAAGCTGGCAACAGTGGCCACCGCCTGCGGGCAGAACGCCCCCGACGATGCCACCACCAGCACGTCGGCGTCGCTGGCGGCCAGGTTGATCACATCGGCGCCCACCGAGTCGGCCTGCGGGTCGTGCTGGATCTCCTCCACCACGTCCAGTCCCAACCCGGTAGCACACTCGTTGAAGGCCACCCGCCAGGCTTCCCCGGCGTCGTTGCCCAGAGACAGTATGGCCACGGTGGCCCCTGTGCCGAGTTCGTCGGCCACGTGCTGGCACCACACCCGAGACTCCGTCTCGTACGACATCAGCGCCCCGGTGGTCCACGGGTAGTTGCCCGGGTCGCCCCACTCCGGCAAACCGGTCAGGTTCAGAAGCTGCGGAATGCAGTTCTCGTTCAACAGGTCGTGGACGGCCAAGTTGTTGGGACTGCCCAGAATCCCGGCGAACCCCAGCAGGTTCTCAACGTCGATCATCTCCTCCACGTTGGTCAGCGTGCGGGCCGGCACGTAGCCGTCGTCCCGGCTCACCATCACCACGTCGCGTCCGTCGATCGGGCCCACATGGTCGAAGTAGAGCTGGACACCGTCGCTGATGGTGCCGAATCCGGCCAGCGCACCCGATCGGGGCAAGCTGCTGCCGAAGCGGATCTCGCTGTCGGTCACTCCTTGGTAGTTGTCCCACTCGCTGGGGCACTCGGTGATGTCGATCACCGCGCCGCCGCCCAACTCCACGATGTTGGGATCGGAGGGCTCTTCCGGCTCCGGCGCGTCATCGTCGTCGTTGCCGCAGGCGCTGGCCACCAGCGCGAACACAACGAACAGCCCGAACAAGATTCGCAGGAGTTTCGACATTGAGGAGTCCCTTCTCAGAGTGGCTTCTGAACAAAAGCGATTCGGTAACCCTACGCGGCTACAGCGACAAATACACCCCGAGGGGTCAGCCTCCCGGCGGCTGGGGAGCCACCGGCATGAGCCGGGCCTTGATGCGCCGGAACCCGTGGGCCGCCCCGCCGGGCAGCGCGAAGATGATGGCAATCAGCAACCCGCCGAGGATGGCTGTGCCATACGGCCCCTCCAGGGCCACGTCGGTGCCCGGCAAGGTCTGCGTCTGGCTCGACCACACCGGCACGAACTGGATGGCCAGGCCCCCGACCACCGCACCGTGCAGCGTTCCCGCGCCGCCCACGATCAACCCCACAATCAGCAGAATGGCCATCGAAAAGCCGAACTCGTCGGGCCCCACGAACCCCGAGTGCATGGCCAGCATGGTCCCGGCCACCCCGCCCACCGCGGCGCTGATGCCAAAGCTCAGGGTCTTGTAGGCGGCCAGGTTCACCCCGTTGGCCGCCGCTCCCAGGGGATTGTCCCGGATGGCCACCAGGGCCCGCCCCACCCGGCCCACCAGAATGTTGCGCACCAGCCAGAAGCACACCAGCGCCACAATCACCAGCAGGAAGTACTTGTACACCGCCTCCTCCTGGCGGCCCGTCAAACCGTCGGGCACCCGGGCGCCCACCCCGGGTATGGCGTGCAGCCACTCGGTCACCGTGCCCAGCGGCGCCCACGTCGGTGCCTCCAGGTCGCTGTCGATCAGCAGGCCGTTGCTGCCCCCGGTGCGGTCTTTCACCTCGTCCAGCCGGATGATCGACGGGAACACCGCCGCCACCGCAAACGTCAACAGCCCCAGATACAGCCCTTGGATGCGCAGGGCAGGGATCCCGAAGAGCACCCCGAACACGAACAGCCCCGGCACCACCACCCCGAGGGTCGACAGGTACGACCAGTGGAACTCGTTCACCAGCACCGCGGTGAGATACGCCCCCGACCCCACAAAGAAGCTGTGGCCCAAAGAGAGCTGGCCGCTGTAGCCGGTGGCGATGTTCAGCCCCAAGATGGCCACCATCATCCCGATGGCCTGGCTGAGGTTGCCCAGCCCGAACGTGTAGCGGTTGCCGAAGATGGTCGGACTGTAGGTATCGGCGATAAGAAACGGAATCAGCGCCACCACCACGGCGAACAGCACCCAACCGATGATCTGGCGCTGCCGGTGCTGGCGGCTGCCCGCGGCCACTACCCCCATCGCGCTCATACCCGCTCCCCGAAGACCGAAACGTCCCTCGCCGGATTCATACCCGCTCCACCGTGGTCGATCCGAACAGCCCCGTCGGCCGCACCAAGAGCACCACCAAGATCACCGCCACCGCGGTGGCCAGGGCCAGCTCGCTCAGGTCCAAGAACGTCACCAGCAGGTTGCGGGCCAACCCCACCACCAAACCGCCGATTACCGCCCCCACCAAGCTGTCCAACCCGCCCAGGGCCGCCGCGGCCAGCGAGAAGATCAGCACCCGCAGCATGATGGAGGGCTCCAGCAGCAGGTCGGGCACCACCAGCGCCCCGCCCAGGGTGCCGATGGCCGCCGCCAAAGCCCATCCGAACCCCAGCGTCGGCCCCACCCGGATGCCCACCAGGCGGGCCGATTCCAGATTCGACGAAACCGCCCGGAAGGCCAAGCCCACCTTGGTGCGCGACAGCAGCAGGTACAGCAGTCCCACCACCGTGAACACCGTGCCGAGGTTGCCGATGGTGCGCCAGGTGAGCTGGGCTATGCCCCACTCGATGGGCGCCCCGCTGGGGAACATGCTGGGCAGGCTGCGGGTGCGGAACCCCCACACGATCCCCACCGCCGAGTCGATGATCAACAGCAGCCCCAGCGTCACAATCACCAGCGGCAGCACATGGTCGGGTGGGAACGGCCGGATGAACACCCGTTCGATGAACGCGGCCACAACCGCGCTGGCCACCATGGCGCACACCACCGCCAGAGCCACCGGCAGGCCCTGCTCCACGCTGAACACGTAGGCCAGATACACCCCCAAAAGGGCCAGCGAGCCCTGGGCGAAGTTGATGAACCCGGTGGACTTGTAGATCATCACCAGCGCCAGTGCCACCGAGGCGTAGGTGGCCCCGTCGCTCAGCCCCCTAAAGAACTGGGCCAGCCATAGCTCCCCGTTGCTCAGCTTGTCGAGGGAGATGTCGAACACCCCCAGCAGCGACGCCAACCCGTTCACACCCATCGCTCAGTACCCCAAATACGCCCGGCGGACGTTGTCGTCGGCGGCCAGCTCGTGGGCGGGGCCCGACAGCGCCACCTCCCCGGCCTCCAGCACGTAGGCCACATCGGCCACCCCCAGCGCCAGGGCGGCGTTTTGCTCCACCACCAGCATGGTGGTGCCGGCATCGGCGTTGATGGCCACCAATTGCTCGAACAGCGAGCGGGTGATCATCGGCGCCAGCCCCAGCGAAGGCTCGTCCAGCAGCAGCAATGACGGCCGCAGCATCAGCGCCCGGGCGATGGCCAGCATCTGCTGCTCGCCCCCGCTCAGGCTGCCGGCGGTCTGGTTGCGCCGCTCACCCAGCACCGGGAAGGTCTGGTACCACTGCTCCACATCGGCCCGCACGTCGGCGTCAGAGCGCACGAACGCCCCCGCCATCAGGTTCTCCTCCACCGAGAGATCAGGGAACGTCCCCCGGCCCTGGGGCACATGGGCCACCCCCCGGCGCACGATGTCGGCGGTGCGCTGGCTGGCCAGCTCCTCACCGGCCAGCTTGATCGACCCCTCGGTGGACACCATGGCGCACAGCGCCCGCAGCGTGGTGGTCTTGCCCGCCCCGTTGGCCCCCAAAATCACCGCAATCTGCCCCTCGTCCACCGAGAAGTCGATGCCGTGCAGCACCTGGATGTCGCCGTAGGCCGCCTTCAGCCCCGCCACCTCCAGATACGCCGAGCTCACTGCGGGGCTCCCAAATAGGCCTCCACCACGGCCGGGTCGTTCTGCACCTCGGCGGGGGAGCCCTCGGCGATCTTGGCCCCGAAGTCCAGCACCACCACCTTGTTTGAAACCCCCATCACCATCCCCATGTGGTGCTCCACCAAAAGCAGCGTCAGCGAGTGCCGCTCAGCCAGCGCCACCAGCAGATCGCCCAGCTCGCCCACCTCGGTTTGGGTCAGCCCGGTGGCCGGTTCGTCCAACAGCAGGAGCCGGGGCCGGCCCACCAGCGCCCGGGCCAGCTCCACCCGCTTCAGGGTGCCGAACGGCAGGCCAGCGGCAGGGTGAAAGGCCACATCGGTCAAAGACAGCTCGTCCAGCGCATCCCAGGCCGTTCGGGCCAGATCGGCCTCCTCCCGGCCCGACCCCAACCGCAGCGCGGCCCGCAGCGCTCCGATATTGGAGCGGTGGTGGGCGCCCACCATCACGTTTTGAAGCACGGTCATGCCCGGCCACAGCGCCAGGTTCTGAAAGGTGCGCCCGATGCCCAAACCGCTGATGGCATGAGCCGGGCGGGCCAACAGGTCGGCCCCGTCAAAGCCCACCGCCCCTTCTTGGGCGTCGTACACTCGGCTCACCACGTTGAACAAGGTGGTCTTGCCCGCCCCGTTGGGCCCGATCAGCCCGCAGATGCTGCCCTCGTCCACGGTGAACGACAGATCCCGCAGGGCCGTAACCCCCCCAAACCGCACCGTGACCCCCGCCACATCCAACAAGGCCATAACCCCCCCGACCCTACCCCGTTACCTTTAGCCGTATTGCGGGCTCTCTGCTAGCGGCTGAATCGCACAACCGATATACCCAAGTGATTCTCGATGATTTTCGCCACTGGCAAACCGGTGAAGGTGTGCATCGTGGCATGGTGGGCGCTGAGCACGGCGTCTTGAAATGCCTGTGAGCTCTCTAAGTTATCTACGACGACACCTTGCATTCTGGCATCGTCACGGTAGATGCCACGACCGTGCGAGAGATGAGTGTTGTAGTTGGCGAACCACTGAGACACTGACGCTGCCAGAGGTTGGTTGCCTTTGAGCATCCACTGCTGTAGCCATTGCTGCACCAGTGTCTTGGCCAATGTCTCCAAAGCCTGGCACTCCGTTAGCAGCGACGGTCCGTATTGCTGGAGGATTGGAGCCCACACCGCCAGCACGTTTGGATCCTGCTTGATGTCTTGTCGAGCCATGTCGAACTGTTCGAGGATGGCCTTTGTGGGTGCATAGCGAATTAGCCCTCCAGATATTTGAGGGATTTGAGGGTCGATGGGGCCGAGTTGGGAGTGAGCTCCCATGACGATTCGATCGCATCCCAGGGCCAGCATTGTTCCCGCTGACATTGCAGCCATTGGAATGAACACTCGGATTTCGCCTTTGAACTTAGCTCGGAGATAATTCAGGATGTTTTCTGCCGCGTGGGGGTCGCCACCAGGAAGATGCAAGATTAAGTCCAAATTTGGACCGTTCAGGCCTCGGACCGTTTCCATGAAACCCTGCATGTCAGCCAATGTCATGGAGCTGTCGGGGCTATCACCGCCATCCTCCTCGAACCAGTTGCTGTAGTAGAGAATCACCGGACGTCCGGTGAGAGCGTGAAGTTTCCGAACGTAGCGGCGTCGCACCCCGTCATAGTCCGGTTGGCCGCCTCTGAGAACGGTTGAGTTCAACTCATCAAGGATCTCGCCCCACGTAGGCATAGCGGTTGTTCACTCCCTGTTGTGCGATTGTCGGTTGCAGTGGGGGAAGTTAGTGTTGCAAAAGAAAGAGTCAGCGTGGCTGGACCAAGAGCTCATTTGCTCCACGTGCAAGGCGTCTAGCTCGTTCCTTGGGACGCTGATTGTCGCTAGGAAGGTGCTTCCTAGTGATTTCCCAGAGTTCTAGGGCTTCACGCACGCCAGGCTTGGCTTTCGCCTCCTCTAGCAATTTCTCGTGCTCTTGCTCACGAGTATTTTCGTCAGCCATGGCAGCCCCTCTCAACATATCTCCACTCTATCGGCTCCTGCGACACTATCTAGTGTGCCTCACCCCCCGATGAGGCTGGCGATGGCCCACACAACGATCACCAGGCCCACCACGATCATCGCCACGCTGCGCCCCACCTTGGGCTTGGCCGGTTCATCGGGGGCGCCCGGCGGGGGAGGGATGCCGTCTCGGCGCTGGCGGGGCCCGTCCGGGTTGATCAGCGCGGCGATGTTCCCCACCGCCAGCGCACCCCCCAGCGCCAGCAGAAAGAAAGTGATGATCTCCGGCCCTCCCAGCACCCTCCCAGTCTCGCGCCTATATAGAGGTGTGGACCGACACGGCGTAGTCGCCGCCGGACCATGGGCCCCGTTCCCAGGTGGAGTACTGCTCCGACAGGGTGAGCCCGGCCGCCGCGCAGTCGGCGTCATAGCGGCCCAGCCCGTAGCCCCCGCCCCGAAGTTGGAACCCGGCCACCAGCGCTCCGCCGGGGGAGAGGTGGGCGGCGCAGCGGGCCACTACGGCGGCCTCGGTACCCGGCACGGTAAACAGCAGCACGTTCCCCGCCATCACCACCGCGTCAAACGTCTCCCCCAAGTCGAAAGAGGCCAAGTCAAGCTGGTGCCAAGCCAACTCCGGCGCCTTGCCCCGAGCCCCCGAGATCATCTCGTCGTCGACGTCCACCCCAGCCACATCAAACCCCCGCCGAGCCAGCTCAATGGCCACCCGCCCCGTCCCACACCCCGCATCCAGCACCCGCCCCGAGCCCCCCAGCAGCGAGTCCACAAAATCAGCCTCCCCATGCGGATTGTGCCCCTCGGCCTCCAACCGCTCCCACCGAGCGTCATAATCCCGCCCCGAAACCCGCCCACCCCAAGTAGATCCCACCCGCCGATCCTGTCACAGGGTGGGGGTAGGGTGGCGGTGTGGCTTCCCCTTCTAGCGCCGCGCCTGTTGAGGTGAGTGTTTGCGCTGATGTTGGCTATGAATTTCATCCGGCGGTGGGGGCTTGGTTTGAGGGGCGGTTTCCGGGGGGGCCTACTGAGGCGCAGGCTGAGGGGTGGCCGGCTATTGCTTCGGGGCAAGACACGCTGATTGCGGCGCCCACGGGGTCGGGCAAGACTTTGGCCGGGTTCCTTATTGCCATTGACAATCTCTACAAGCGCCACGCCGCGGGCCAGACGGTGGCCAAGGCCAGCCAGGTGGTGTATGTGTCGCCGCTCAAGGCGCTGGCCACCGACATCGCCGAGAACCTGGAGCGCCCCCTGGCCGAGATCGCCGAGGTGGCCCGACAACAGGGGTTCGAGCCCCCGCCGCTCACCGTGGCCGTGCGCACCGGCGACACCCCGGCCCACACCCGGGCGGCCATGATCAAAAAGCCGGCCAACTTCGTGGTGACCACCCCCGAGTCGCTCTACCTGCTGGTAACCGCGGCCAAGAGCCGCGAGGTGCTCCGCACCGTGGAGACGGTGATCGTCGATGAGATCCACGCCACCGCCCGAGACAAGCGGGGCAGCCACCTGGCCCTCACCCTCGAGCGCCTCGAGCACGTGGCCAACACCCGCCCCACCCGCATCGGCCTGTCGGCCACCCAGCACCCCATCACCACCATCGCCGATCTCCTCACCGGCACCACCCCCGACGCCCACTGCACCATCGTGAACACCGGCCATCAGCGCAACCTCGACATCGCCCTGGAGCTGTTCGACGACGAGCTCGAAGCGGTGGTGTCCCACGCCCAGATGGACATGGTGCTCGACCGCATGGCCACCCTCATCGGCGAGCACCACACCACCATCGTGTTCGTCAACACCCGCCGCCTGTCGGAGCGCATCGCCCACCAGCTGGCCGAGCGCCTGGGCGACGATGCGGTGGCCGCCCACCACGGCTCTTTGTCCACCGAGCGCCGCATCCGCACCGAGCACCGCCTCCGAGCCGGAGACCTCAAGGCCCTGGTGGCCACCGCGTCCCTGGAGCTGGGCATCGACATCGGCCCTGTGGAGCTGGTGTGCCAGGTGGGCTCGCCCCGCAGCATCGCCACCTTCCTCCAGCGGGTGGGCCGCTCCAACCACAGCCGCCACGGAACCCCCAAGGGCCGCCTGTGGCCCCTCACCCGAGACGAGCTCATCGAGTCGCTCGCCCTGCTCCACGCCGTGCAACAGGGTCAGCTCGACGCCGTCTGCCCCCCCGAGGCCCCGCTCGACATCCTGGTGCAGCAGCTCATCGCCGAGGCCGCCGCCGACGACAACCACACCACCGGTGGCCTCTACGAGATGTTCACCAAGGCCGCCCCCTACGCCAGCCTCACCAAAGGCCAGTTCGACGAGGCCGTGCAGCAGGCCGCCAAAGGAGTGGTCACCGGCCGAGGCCCCCGGGGCGCCTACCTCCACCACGACTCCATCAACCAGGAGGTGAGGGGCAAACGGGGCGCCCGCCTGGCCGCCCTTACCTCCGGCGGCGCCATCGGCGAGAACGGCGACTACCGGGTGGTGGCCGAGCCCGACGACACCTTCATCGGCACCGTCAACGAAGACTGGGCCGTGGAGTCGATGGCCGGCGACATCTTCCTGCTGGGCTCCCACTCCTGGCGCATCAAGCAGGTGGCCGCCGGCACCGTGCGGGTGATCGACGCCGGCGACGCCCCGCCCACCGTCCCCTTCTGGCTGGGCGAGGCCCCCGCCCGCACCGCCGAGCTCTCCCAGCAGGTGTCCGATCTGCGCGCCTATATATACAGCCTCCTCCCGCAAGCCCCGAACGCCGACCCCCTCGACACTGAATCCCTTGAAGCTGGCGCCCTGGAAGCAGCCGCCGCCCAGTTCGCCCAAGCCCACGGCACCACCGCCGAGATCGCCGAACAGGCCGTGACCTACATCGCGGCGGCCCAAGCCACCCTCGGCACCGTCCCCACCCACACAGACATCGTGTTCGAGCGCTTCTTCGACGACACCGGCGGCCAGCAGCTCGTGGTGCATTCCCCCTACGGCGGGCGCATCAACCGAGCCTTCGGGCTGGCGCTGCGCAAGCGCCTCTGCCGCCGCTTCGACTTCGAGCTCCAGGCGGTGGCCAACGACAACGCCATCATCTTGTCGCTCGGCCCCCACCACAGCTTCCCCCTCAGCGACGTCCCCCAGTTCCTGCACCCAAACTCGGTGGAAGAGGTGCTGACCCAGGCCGTGCTGGATTCGCCCATGTTCGCCGCCCGCTGGCGCTGGAACCTCAACCGGGCCCTGGTGGTGCTGCGCAGCCGGGGCGGAAAGCGCAACCCGCCCCCCATCCAGCGCATGGAGGCCGACGACATCATGGCCGCCGTGTTCCCCGGCGCGGCGGCCTGCCAGGAGAACACAGCCGGCCCCATCGAGATCCCCGACCACCTCCTGGTGCGCCAAACCCTCCACGACACCCTCCACGAGGCCCTCGACGTCGACGGCCTCCAACAGCTCCTCACCAACATCCGCTCCGGAGCGGTCCGCACCCACTTCTGCGACACCACCGAGCCCTCCCCCCTCAGCCATGAGATCGTCAACGCCCGCCCCTACGCCTTCTTGGACGACGCCGAACTCGTCGACCGAAGAACCAACGCCGTAACCGTTCCCCGAGGCCTCCGCCCCAGAAGCGCCCAACAGCCCACCACCCTCGACGAGACCACCCTCGCCCAAATCACCCCCGACGCCATCGCTCAAGTGGTGGAGGAAATCACCCCCGACCCCCGCAACCCCGACGAACTCCACGATCTCCTCACCTCCTTGGTGATCACCCGGCCCAACCCCGATTGGCAAGCCCTCTACACCGACCTCGAATCCCGAGGCCGAGCCCGCACCGTAACCACGAGCAGTGACACATCCCTCTGGACCACCACCGAGCTAGCCGAAACAGCCCTAAACCCAGACTCAGCCCTAGAGACCATCCGCGGCCACCTAGAAGCAACCGGCCCCACAACCCCCGAGCAAATGGCCGACAAGACGGCCCTAAGTCTCCCAACCGTCCACCAAGCCCTAGCCGCCCTCGAATCCGAAGGCATGGCCATGCGCGCCAACCACCTGAACAGCGCTGCGCCCGATACCTGGTGCGCCCGCCGCCTCCTCCAACGCATGTCCTACCTGTCACGCCGCCAAAAGCGGGCCTCGGTCCAAGCCGCCAGCCCTCAAGACTTCATGCGCTTCCTCCTCCACTGGCACCACCTAACCCCCGACTCCACCGTGAGAGGCCGCCCCGGCCTCACCAAAGTCCTAGAGCAGCTCCAAGGCCTCGACCTCCCCGCCGGCGCCTGGGAAAAACAGATAATCCAAAAGCGCCTGCCCGACTATCAGCCGATGTGGCTCGACGAGCTCTGCTACCGCGGCGAGCTCGCCTGGCTCCGCCTCACGCCCCCCACCACCCCCGCCAAGGCCAACTCCATGGCCCCCCGCAAAGCCACCCCCATCACCCTCGTGTTCCGAGAAGACCTCCCCTGGCTCCTCCCCGCCGCCCGCACCACCACCCCCGAGCCCCCAGAAACCGGCCCCGTGGAGGAGATCGCCGAAATCCTCAACACCCAGGGCGCCAGCTTCCTCCCCGATCTGGCCGACGCCACCCACCGCCTGCCCGACGACATCGAGCGGGCCCTGTGGAACGGCGTGGCCCTCGGCCTGTTCACCGCCGACGGCTTCGCCGCGGTGCGAGCCCTGCTCAACCGCACCGGCCGCCGCACCGGCCGCCACCGCCCCGGCCAGACCCTCCGCTCCCAAGCCCTGCGCACCCGGGCCATGCGCACAAATCGCGCCTTAAACAATGGCGCGTCTCGCGAAACCCACGCCGCCCCCGGCCGCTGGTCGCTCGTACAACAACCCGAGGAATACCCGGCCGAAGACCTCGCCGAGGCCGTCGCTCACCAACTCCTAGCTTGCTGGGGCGTGGTGTTCCGCAGCCTCGCCCACCACCCCGCCACCCCTGCCGCCACCCCCTGGCGAGACATCCTCAAAGCCCTGCGCCGCTTCGAAGACCGGGGCATCGTCAGAGGCGGCCGCTTCGTGGCCGGCCAAAGCGGCGAGCAGTTCGCCCTCCCCACCGCCGCCGATCAGCTCCAAAAGGCCCGCAACCACCCCCGCACCAACCAGCAAGTAACCATCGCCGCCTGCGACCCCCTAAACCTCACCGGAATCCTCTTCGAAGGCCCAAGAACCCCCGCCACCCCCAACAACACCCTCACCTACACCGACGGCCTCCCTTCGTCCCAATAGGGGAGAGCCCCTAGATGCCCCCGGAGACAAACTCAGTGGCGTGTCACGGCGCCACGAATTGCTCACAACCCACCAAGAAGTGATCCGGGTGATGGAAACGCTGAATCTGTCAAGCAGCGAGGTCGCAGTACTCATGGGCGTGAACCGGCCAACGATTGATGAATGGCTGCTGCAATCCACCAAAGACTGCTTCAACTTAGACTTCGCTACTGCGTAATTCTTCCCGGCAGCATCCGCGAGCTCGTCCGGTTCCCCCGCAACTCCCAACCCATCGGTATAGAAAGCCGCTCCTTCGACCAGTGGTGGTAGCCGAAAGTGGGGCGGTTGTTGGGGTGTGCTTCGCCCGGTAGGCTCGGCCCATCACTCGGAGACGGTGCTGCGGTCTCCCTCCAAACCCAAGATGCTGGAGGCTGGTTGTGCCAGCGAGTGATCCAATTGGCTCGCACCACCCGCACGATGGTGTTCACCGTCATCGGGGTGGCGGTGGCGATGATGGGCGCAATGGTGGCCATCGTCCACACCGGCCCCGCCGCCTGAACCCCGCCGCCGTAGGCCTGCCCGCCACCTACCGGCGGCATGAGTGCTGTCTCTGTGTTATGCGGCACTTTTGACATCCCCGAAAGGGAAATAGCAGTGGATCAGAAACAAGTCCTTGAGAACAGGGCAACCACGATCACCGTCATCCTCGACGAGGTCATGCGCCTGCGCTCCGAACAGGACGACAGGCTCGACCACTATCGGCGAGTGGCGGGGCTGCTGCTGGGCATCTTCATCCCGGTATCTGGTTTGGCCGCTCTGGGCATCATCAATCTCGAAGGGCGCTTTCATGGCGTTTCCGCTGCTGTCGCAGCGGCCTTCGCCTTTCTCGGCATAATGCTGGCAATGTCGGTCTTGCTGCCTCGGAGGTGGGGAATTGGACCTGACATCACCGAACTCGTCAATCGGGGATATGTCAAGGGCGAGGATCTCCACCGCGTCCGCTACAGCCTCGCTTTGTCCCACTTCTGAAGATTCGAGGCCAACGAAGGCAAACTCAAAGCCATTCAGTGGTCCTATGTGGCTGCGATTGCCAGTTTCGTCGTCGCGGTTTCCGTATTGACTTTCGGGCTCGTGCGTTATGATGAGCCCATGCAGGCGTCCGACCCCAAGCTCAATGGCGGAGAGGCAGTGTCCGCAGAAAGCTCGGGCGACGACTCCTCTCAATCCTGGCCCGACTTGCCAGACTTCGAACTCTACAACGACACCTTCTCGGAAAAAGGCGCTGCGACCCAGTACCGCTCCGAAGAATAGGCGGGGTCCCACCTCAACAGCGGCCTGCCCCGCCACCCCCCCGCCACCCCCAACAACACCCTCACCTACACCGACGGCCTCCCGGGCGTTGAAGGCTGAGGTCGGCCTTTACCGGTACACGTCTCGGCGGTGGCCGATTCTCAGCACGACGATCTCCCGCTTCTCTTCCTCAATTCGATAAAGCACCCGGTAAGTGCCTCGCCGGGCGCTCCAGAGCCCTTCAAGCTCGTTTTTCAGCGCCACCCCCACACGACGGGGGTTGTCAAGCAGCGGCCCGGTGATCAACTCGATCACCGCAGCGGCCACCGCCTCGGGAAGCTCTTCGGCGATTGTGGTAGCTGCTGGTCGTGCGACAACCAACTCGTATGGAGGCTCGCTCATGAAGGGCGCAGCGCCCTTGCGGCTTCAACCCCTCGCACAACATCGCCCTCCAAATAGGCACGATGGGCCTCGGCAAGCTGGGCGATAGCCTCTTCGTCGCCCAAGATCTCCAGTGTCTCCTCAAGAGACTCGAGATCCTCGGGGCTCATGAGCACCGCGGCTGGCGAGCCGTTGCGGGTGATGACAACCCGTTCATGTTGAGTGCTCACTCTCTCAATGAATTCAGAGAACCGATCTCGCACTGTCCTCAGCGACTCACTACCCATGGCCACAATTGTGCCACACAATCTCCCAATCCACGCCCCCCTTCTCTCTCCACAAAAGAAGCTGCGTGCGCAGCGGAGCCAGGAAGCCGCCTGCGCCCCCTTTCCCAGCGCGCGCCTATATATAGGGCAGCGCGCCAGTATCCTCGCGAGGTATGGCCCCCTCCCCATCCCGCCCTGCCACCCCCAAGCGCGCCCTCTGCGCCGTTCTCGCCGCTGCCCTCATTGCCACCCTGCTCTTCTTCGCCGCGCCCTCAGCCCAGGCCCAGAACCTGGCCCCCATCGCCGCCGCCGGCCCCGACCAGACCCTCCCCATCGGGCCCACCCAGCGCACCCTCCACGGTGCCCGCAGCTTCGACGTCGACGGCAACGTCACCGACCTCACCTTCCAGTGGATGGTGGTAACCCCCACCTATAACTGGCTCCACATCACCCATACCGGCTCCCCACATGGCAGCGAGGCCACGTTCATCGCCCCCTCGCAAAGCGAGGTCAACCGCTACGGCAACACCATCACATTCCGCCTCACCGTCACCGATCCCCAGGGCGCCTCCGCAACCGACACCGTCACCTACCGCTTCGAAGGTCCGCCCAGCGCCGCCATCGCCCTCACCGCATTTCGCCCCGCGGCCGGCATCGACGACCTCGACCAAGACGACTGCGAAGACGAGCACGAGGATTTCTCCGTCAACGCCGTAACCATCCTCCCCAACCAAAGCGGCAACGACGACAACGAGTGGCACATCAAAGAGGGCTCCTGCCTCACCCTCCGGGGCATCGGTACCCTTCCCGCCGGCAGCACCGGCCGAGTCCAGTACTTCTGGCAGAAGATCTCGGCCGTCCCCAACCGGTCGGCCTACAACGTTCCCGTCAACCGAAGAACCCGCGACTCGTTCTCCCTGCTGTTGCCCAACGACTTCCAACAGGGCCAAAGCGCCATCTTGCACTACACCCTCACCGTCACCAGCCCCACCGGCCTGCAAGTCGCGGCCACGGTGAGGATCAACGTGGTCGACGTACCCGGCGTTCCCACAGTGGAACTCGACCTGCTCGACGCCCGCCAGCCAGTGCAAGACGCCAACGCCTTAGACCCCAATGCCCCCGTCCAGCGCTACGTGGTGCAGCCCGGCGCAACGGTGCAGCTAATTGCCATCGCCTCCGATGAAGACACCCGCCAAGAGCGGTCCCTGGAACACGAATGGTCGGGCCCCGGTGTGGAGGAGAGCGCCAACAACCGGGCCGGCACCACCTCTCGGGCCATCTTCACCGTCCCGTCCAACGCAGTCGTCGGCCAGAGCTTCACTGCGGAAGTGGCCGTAACCGACGCAACCGGGTTCATCGGCCGAGACCAGGCAACCTTCACCGTGGCCATCAACGTGCCCCCCGAGGCCACCGCCCCCCGTGATTTCCCCACCGAAGACGGCCCCCTAGGCGGCACCAACCGCCGGGGCACCGTTTTCATCACCGGCACCGGCTCCGACAGAGACGGCGATGTCCTGGCCTACCGCTGGGTCCAGGTCGACAGCAGCAATGTCCCCCTCCGCAAGCCCACCGTCGAGCTGATGAACGCCAACACCGACACCGTGTCGTTTGCCTCTCCCCAGGTTCCGGTAAACGGCGAGCGGGAGATCCACCTGGCCTTCACCGTGGCCGACAAGTGGGGGGTGGGCGATACCGACTATGTGACCGTCACCGTGCTCGGCCGCAACGAGCGGCCCATCGCCGATGCCGGCCCCGACCAGATCGTGGAGCCCGGCTCTTTCGTCCGCCTCGACGGCACCGCCAGTGTCGATCCCGACCCCGGCACGCAACTCCTATGGTCGTGGGCCTACACCGGCTTCGCCACCACGCCTCCCCAGATCCAGCGCCCCCTCACCTCCTATGAGCGAAACGTGGTCCTGCGGGCCTTCCTCCCCGATGGCACCGACTACTCCGGTCTCGATCCCCTCCTCAGCAAGTTCTCCGCGCGGCCGTCGTTCATCGCCCCCGAGCTAGGCGGGCTCGACAGCGTGCAGCTCACCTTCACGCTCACCCTCAGCGACCGAGCCGGCGGCGTGGACCGCGACACCGTCACCATCACCGTCACCAGCCAGTTCTTCTCCGGCATCGTCGACGGCCCTGATTTCTGCACCAACCACAGCTTGGGCGGTCCCCGCACCTACGCCTTCGACAGCGACAACGACGGGGTGGCCGATATCTGCTCGCTGCCCTACACCCGCCGCGAGGCCGTGGCTCGCCAAAACGCCCTGGTAACCCTGGCCTCCCTCAACGAGGGTCGATATCGCACCGAGGCGCTCTCCGCCTGCGAGGAGCTCACCGAGGACTACGGCGACAGCCCCGAGAGCCTGGACAACGACGCCTGCGAAACCCGGGCCGTGGCCGGTCCGCCGCCCCCGGTCGACCCGATCCTCGCCCAGCAGTTCTTCTCCGGGGTTATAAGCGGCCCCGACTTCTGCACCAATCTGAGCCTGGGCGGTCCCCGCACCTACGCCTTCGACAGCGACAACGACGGGGTGGCCGATATCTGCTCGCTGCCCTACACCCGCCGGGAAGCCATCGCCCGCCAGAACGCCCTGGAGATTTTCACCACTCCCGAGGCTGTTTTCGACAACGCGGTGGCCTTGGCCTGCCGCGAACTGGGCTCCACCACCTTCGAGGGCGACTCGGCCGGAGACATGGCCCGAGACGCCTGCGCCTAGCGGCATCGCCTCATATTTCTCCCGCTTAGCCCTAATCCCAACTTTCAGAAACCGTCGGAAGATTGTCTGGGAGTGTTTGAAACTTCCTTGTAGACCTGACAAACTATTCCCCGTGTTGAGCCGGGGTCAGGCTCAGCCCGTCGAGTGGAGTCAAGTCGGCTCCTTGCCCATCGGGTCTCGGCGACCCTATAGACTTTGAACCATTGGCCCGGTCTGATAGAAAGTTGCCCATGATGACGATGCTTCACTCGGTTTGGTCCGGCGGCGGGAGTGCTGCTGGTCGTCGCAGGTCCCTGCTCGCGCTCGGGGCGCTGTTGGCGCTGGTTGCAAGTGTGCTGATCTGGGCTGCTCCCTCCCAGGCGCAAAACACGGCTCCGCCGATCGCGATTGCGACGGTGGGTCCGCACGCCAGCGACACGACTCTCGCGACGCTGTCGGGTACGAACAGCTTCGACCCCGATGGTGTCACTGGCTCATTGACCTACAAGTGGGAAGTGGTTACCGAGGCCTATTCGTGGGTTGCGCTCACCGACGACGATGGGGTGACCACAGACTTCATCGTCCCGTCCGCCGAGTTGGCCGCCCGCTATGGCCAGTCGATTGAGTTCCGGTTGACGGTGACTGACGACGACACGCCTTCGGCCTCTGCCACAGACACGGTCACCTACAACATCAATCAGCGGCCCACCGCTGACATCGCGCTCGAGGCCTACTTGGAGGACAAGGCCTCCGATGAGACTGGTGTAGACCGTTACACTATTGATGCCGTGATCGACGGGCCAGGCGAGAACGGCAACGCCGACAACGAGTGGGACATCATGGAAAGCGCCCTCGTGGTGCTGGACGGCACCGGCAGCTCCGATCCCAATGGTCGGGTTACCGCTTACAGCTGGACCCGGCTCCACCCGGCCGCTGGTTCAGAAGGTGAAGGTTTCGGCGAGTCGGGCACCGCGTCGAAGCTGAGCACCGACGATTCCGCCACTGATGCCGTCGAGACGGTTGACGATCTGACTGCCGCCGAGTCTCCCTTCTACGTGTACTACCGGCTGAACGTCACTGATTCCACCGCATCTGACGCAACTGCCGCCGCTACTGACCCGGCCGCGGTGGTCAAGATCGTCGTCTGGGATCAGCCGGCTGCTCCGAGGGCGACAATCTTCGCAAGCACGACGCTGGATGACCCCGATACCGATGGTACCGATGAGTTCGCCGTCGCGAAGGCCCTGCTCGACAACGGCAACCCGCAAGACAACAGTATGGCCTACGGCAGTCTGCAGGAGTCCGTCCTCCCGTCGGACACGCCTAGGTGGATCGTCTCTCCTGGCACCACGATCGGCTTGGATGCCAGCGGCTCCTCTGATGCTGACGGCGATGCTCTGAGCTTCGAGTGGGAAGGCGCCAGGCAAGACCGCACTAACACTGCTGGGACGTTCGCCACTTTGAAGGTGGACAAAGATGCCGAAGATGGCACCGTGCTCAGCGTCACCGTGACTGCGACCGACAATTCCCGCGGCATGCTGACAGGTAGTGCCTCGATTGAGTTCCTGGTCGTCGATGACAACACCGTGCCTGACTCCTCGACCGGCTCTCGCGACGACTGTGCGGATGCGGAGGTAGCGGGTGAGTCACCGGTTTGTGCTGGCATTCGTAGTGCCCAGGGCGGTTCTGGTGCTGGCATTCAGTACATCACTAGCGATGGCGCTCAGGGCGGCGACATGAAGAACGGCAAGCCCACTGGTCGCGTGACCTTCCGCGGCGTCGGCTTCGACCCCGATCAGCCTGTTGGCACGCTGATCTACGCATGGAGCGAGTTGACCACCGACGCTATGAAGACCAATGAGCCGGGTGCCATAGATTCCACAACCGGTCCGGGCAACGCCACTGTTGGTGACAACCCCGCTGCGGTGGTTGATCCCGACGAGGCGGTGCTGGAGCTCGAGGGTGCCTTCACCGACACGGTCTCCTTCGATGTCCCCGAGGTCGATGCAACCACCACGGTGATTCTTGCCTTCTCTGTGATTGATCAGCACGGTGTGGCCGGTACCAGCACGGCTACCATCACCATCCTTGCCACTGACTCCGACCCGGCGGCTGATGCTGGGTCTGACCAGATCGTGGAGCCTGAGTCCTTTGTGCGGCTGAATGGCGGCGGCAGCTCAGACCCCGACAAGGACGACAGCATTGCCAGCCACTCATGGGCGCTCACCGGAGTCTCGACCAGCCCTGCCACCACCGAGGTGCTCAAGTCGGTTGCCGATACTGCCGTAGGCCATACTGTTGTCTTGCGGGTTGCCGTTGTCGAGCAGGGCCTTCGCGACGGCGAACTCATCGGTACCATCGGTGTCGGGGTCATCCAGCGTCGTGCTTGCGAAGATTGTCGCCCTCGGAGCAGCCGGCTGGTCCCAGACGACGATCTTGACCACCGCGGCCGGGTCAGTAGCGGCGGCTGTTGGGCTATCTGCGGTGGAGTCGGTGACGTTCAGCCGGTAGTACACGTAGAAGGGAGACTCTGCGGCAGTCAGATCGTCAACCGTCTCGACGGCATCAGTGGCGGAATCGTCGGTGCTCAGCTTCGACGCGGTGCCCGACTCGCCGAAACCTTCACCTTCTGAACCAGCGGCCGGGTGGAGCCGGGTCCAGCTGTAAGCGGTAACCCGACCATTGGGATCGGAGCTGCCGGTGCCGTCCAGCACCACGAGGGCGTTTTCCATGATGTCCCACTCGTTGTCGGCGTTGCCGTTCTCGCCTGGCCCGTCGATCACGGCATCAATAGTGTAACGGTCTACACCAGTCTCATCGGAGGCCTTGTCCTCCAAGTAGGCCTCGAGCGCGATGTCAGCGGTGGGTCGCTGATTGATGTTGTAGGTGACCGTGTCTGTGGCAGAGGCCGAAGGCGTGTCGTCGTCAGTCACCGTCAACCGGAACTCAATCGACTGGCCATAGCGGGCGGCCAACTCGGCGGACGGGACGATGAAGTCTGTGGTCACCCCATCGTCGTCGGTGAGCGCAACCCACGAATAGGCCTCGGTAACCACTTCCCACTTGTAGGTCAATGAGCCAGTGACACCATCGGGGTCGAAGCTGTTCGTACCCGACAGCGTCGCGAGAGTCGTGTCGCTGGCGTGCGGACCCACCGTCGCAATCGCGATCGGCGGAGCCGTGTTTTGCGCCTGGGAGGGAGCAGCCCAGATCAGCACACTTGCAACCAGCGCCAACAGAGCCCCGAGCGCGAGCAAGGACCTGCGACGACCAGCAGCACTCCCGCCGCCGGACCAAACTCGGTCTATATTGGCTGGTCAGCGACCTTTCGATTTGTCGTTTGTTGCAATCGGTGTGACGGTGAAATGAAGGTCTGCGGGGTCATGAATGGGGGTTCCTGGGTGAGGAAATCGGCCCAGTCCTGCATCAGTTGGGCGCGCTTGGTGATCTGGCGATTGACTCCTGTGGTCGGGTCGGGTCGTTCAACCGGGTGGTGTCGCCGCCGCCGAGGCCGGTCGATCCCGCCAGTGCCGATGAGTTCTTCTCCGGTGTGATCACCGGTCCGAACTTCTGCGCCAACAACAGCTTGGGCGGAGCCACCACCTATGCCTTCGACAGCGACGGCGACGGTGTGGCCGACATCTGCTCGCTGCCGTTCACCCGGCGTGAGGCGGTTGCCCGACAGAACGCCCTAGTGGCGGCGTTCTCCCAGCACGATCAGTACGACGAGGCGCTGGCAGCAGCGTGTACCGCACTGGGCAGCACGGACTTCGGAGACTCCGCTGGCGCGCTGGCCACCGACGAGTGCTCCCGGCCCCCGTCCCCCACCACGGGCACAGCGCTCCCAACCCCAGCTAGCTAACAACCGACCTGGTTCGCAAGAACCAATAACTCCGGAGTGGCCCGGCCCCAGCGGCCGGGCCACTCCGCGTCTGGAAAACAGCTGCTACACTGCCTTCATTCACTTCCCCCTCTTCAACCCTCTTTGAGGGAGTTTTGAATGAATGCCACAGCCATCACTCTGATCAGCGTCATCGGGACCGGCTTGGTCTCCGCGTTCTTCGTGATCGTTCGCATGATCTTCGGCTTGATCAACAAGCTGATCAGCCAGATGAACCAGCTCGAAGACAAGTTCACCGGCCAGATCAACCAGTTCGAAGACAAGTTCACCGGCCTTGAAGACAGAGTCACCGGCCAGCTGAACCGGCTCGAAGACAAGTTCGACAACCTAGCGAGCGATGTCCGCACACTGGAAACGACGCTTACCGACAAGTTCACCAGCGAACTGAAGGCGTTGGAGCACAAGCTCACCGACAAGTTCACCAGCGAACTGAGGGCTCAGGGCCAGAGAATTGATCGGGTTTACGATGTCCTGCTGACCCACGGCGAGCGCCTGACCCGTATCGAGCTCAAACTAGATATCGACCCGCCAGCCGAAGCTGCCTAGAGGCACCATTTGCTGGCGTAAACCGGGCACTCATGGCCGGATCTACCGGGGCTGGTCGCCCCAGTGGTCGAGGTTGGTTGAAGCCGGCCCACCTGTCAATCGGGTCCTGGCCGCGCCGGTCGATCGTCACCGGCTCGCTACGCGTCCCCTAATATCTCCTGCCGTGCCAGCGTCATACACGCGGAGTGGCCCGGCCCCAGCGGCCGGGCCGTCGACGAGCACCCCGAGTGGACCGGCAGGCAGATGGCCGAGCACGCCGGATGAGTTCCGAACACGGTGAGAGGCCGCTGACCGGGGCACCGCGCCGAGCGGCCCCACGGCCTCGGCCCGAATGCGGGACTAACGTCGCCTACAGCGTCGGCTGCCGGTGCCCGCGGTTGCTCCTAACGTCCGATTCCCCCTTGCCTGGGGCCAGCCCTGGGGATTCGATCCGAGCTATTGCAATCAGCTTGCAGATCGGTACACTTAGGATCCCGAAACGCAAAACGGCATTTTGCCCCGCCCCGCCCCAGTGGCGGGGCATCTGCATATGTAGACTCAAAAATGTAATTCCATGATCGGGATTTCAAGAAGGGAAGGCTACCAAGTGGCTGATTTTCGGTCGCTCTGATGTCGCAAGAGCCTCAGCAGTCTGATGTCCAGATTCAGGGCGACCCTGAGATGCGAGGCGGCATCTGGGCAAATTTCGCCATGGTCAAGCACTCACCACACGAGTTCACCATTGACTTCTGCCGCCTCGACTACGACCTCGAGCCCGTCTCGGGGATCATCGTGCAACGGGTCAACATGTCCCCGCTATTCGTCAAGCAGTTGATCGATGCACTAAACGAGAACCTAGACAAATACATCACAAACACGCCTGACGGCATAATCATCGACGGAGACGACAATGACTGATTTCATCGAAACACACGACACGATGCTGGTGCTGGCCGCCGGTCAGGACCCGGAGCCGGTGACGGCCACAATAAGGTGGGGCGTTGGAAGCCAGGAGGAACCTCTCATGGCGCGGAACGTGGGGTCAGCAGTAGCCCGAGCTGCGAACGAAGTGGCACGGGGCTTCAAAGAGGGACATAACGCCCTCTTCGACCCGCCGTGGCTCCAGTCCAATAGTAAGTGAGCGGCGCTTTTTTCCAAACGGGGGGATTCCTCGCCTTTGCGTTGGCGATGGGGACTCTCGTCGCAGCAGTTTGGCTCGGCATTCTCGGCCAAGGCCAAGGCTACCTAATCCCAATCGCCTACTTCGCCAGCACGTTCGGTGTGAAGCTCCTCAACCGCTAATACCTCGCCATTTTGGTTTCCAAGGGTTCGACCCTGCCCCAAGAGCCGGAAATCGCCAGAAATGGCGGGCGAACGCCGATCTTGGGTCCGCTTGAGGTGTGTGTTGGCGTGTTGCTGGCCGCTTGTCTGCCGAGGCGTTCGGCCGGGGCGGCCACGGCGGCCGCACAGCGCGGTCGACAGGCGCTGCGCCCATGGTTAGGCCGGTCCGGCCAGCAGTGCCACCAGGGGTTTTGGCCGATCCCGCCGAGGAGGCCGCTAAAAGGCTCGACGCCCGCCAGCCCCTCTCGCGTGCAGCTGCCTAGTGTCTCTAGCCGAAGCCCTGACTGTTGGACCGGAAACCGACCCCGCCGGCGTTTGCCCTGGTCACAAAGATGCGGTTTCCCAAGACCAGCAGCACTCCCGCCGCCGGACCAAACTCGGTCTATATTGGCTGGTCAGCGACCTTTCGATTTGTCGTTTGTTGCAATCGGTGTGACGGTGAAATGAAGGTCTGCGGGGTCATGAATGGGGGTTCCTGGGTGAGGAAATCGGCCCAGTCCTGCATCAGTTGGGCGCGCTTGGTGATCTGGCGATTGACTCCTGTGGTCGGGTCGGGTCGTTCAACCGGGTGGTGTCGCCGCCGCCGAGGCCGGTCGATCCCGCCAGTGCCGATGAGTTCTTCTCCGGTGTGATCACCGGTCCGAACTTCTGCGCCAACAACAGCTTGGGCGGAGCCACCACCTATGCCTTCGACAGCGACGGCGACGGTGTGGCCGACATCTGCTCGCTGCCGTTCACCCGGCGTGAGGCGGTTGCCCGACAGAACGCCCTAGTGGCGGCGTTCTCCCAGCACGATCAGTACGACGAGGCGCTGGCAGCAGCGTGTACCGCACTGGGCAGCACGGACTTCGGAGACTCCGCTGGCGCGCTGGCCACCGACGAGTGCTCCCGGCCCCCGTCCCCCACCACGGGCACAGCGCTCCCAACCCCAGCTAGCTAACAACCGACCTGGTTCGCAAGAACCAATAACTCCGGAGTGGCCCGGCCCCAGCGGCCGGGCCACTCCGCGTCTGGAAAACAGCTGCTACACTGCCTTCATTCACTTCCCCCTCTTCAACCCTCTTTGAGGGAGTTTTGAATGAATGCCACAGCCATCACTCTGATCAGCGTCATCGGGACCGGCTTGGTCTCCGCGTTCTTCGTGATCGTTCGCATGATCTTCGGCTTGATCAACAAGCTGATCAGCCAGATGAACCAGCTCGAAGACAAGTTCACCGGCCAGATCAACCAGCTCGAAGACAAGTTCACCGGCCTTGAAGACAGAGTCACCGGCCAGCTGAACCGGCTCGAAGACAAGTTCGACAACCTAGCGAGCGATGTCCGCACACTGGAAACGACGCTTACCGACAAGTTCACCAGCGAACTGAAGGCGTTGGAGCACAAGCTCACTAACAAGTTCACCAGCGAGTTGAGGGCCCAGGGCGAAAGGATCGACCGGGTTTACGATCTTGTCATGGTCCAAGGCGAGCGCTTGGCCCGCATGGAGCTCTAACCCGAGACCTGCCACCCGTTAGTTGCTAGGCGGCTTCGGCAGGAGGTTCTTTGTCTAGCTTGGCCTCGATACGAGCCAAGCGCTCCCCGTGTTGGACAACGGCTGCCTCTAGCGACTTTATGGAGTCACCATGGCCGCGCAATCCTTGTTTCAGGTCATCCCGCAGATTCTGAAGCTGCACGAAAAACATGCCGATCAGGCCTGTGCCCACCACACCTATCACGGTGCTCAGCATCGCATCGTTCATGACATTCTCCCTCTCTGCATGGAGGGTTGCTAGGGGGGAAGGTTTGAAACAGGTTACCGAAGGCCAGCGTCAGCTACAATAGTCTCGAAGTAAGCGACCTCGGACGCGGGCTGGCCCGGCCCCCCAGAAGGGGGCCGGGCCAGCCTGTGGTTGTCCGGATTGTGGGTCCGGGTTTGGGTCAGCTCGGCAGAGCCGTGCCGGCGGCTGGATTCAGGTTGCACTTGTCCCGGGCCAGGGCGCCTTCGAGCTCGAACAGCGGATCCTCGGCCGCCTGCCCGTCACCTGCGACCATGCCGAATATCCCCAGCATCTGGCTGGTGGCTATACCAATAGCGGCCGCATCAGGAGACTCAGCCGACCTGAGAGCCGCCCAGTTCTCGACTGCCGCTTGCAGGGCGGCATTGCCGCCAACCGTGTCACCGGTGTCTCCGTCGCCGTTCAGGTCAAGAGCCGTGGTGTTTGCAGGATTGTCAGGCAGCGGGGTCGGGACAGTCCCCTCATCGACCATCACATCTGACGTCGCCTCACGCAGAGACCAGGCGGTGATGATGGAATCGCCGTCCGCGTCGTTGCCCACGCCTCGCACGGTCACCGTCGAGCCGTCCCTCTGGTTCTGGAACCCGTCGGTGACCTGGAGAACAGAGAGAGGACCGCCAACCGGAGTTCCCTTAAGCCCGCCTGCGGTGGGCGCCGTGTTCTCGCCGACCAAAAGCTGGAAGGTAGTGGTCACCGATATGCGGGTGGCGTCGATCACCGTCACCGAGCCCTCGATGGTGTCGCCGCCAGCGGCATCGGCGGGAACCCTGACCACAGCCATGCTCCGGTCGGCGCCCGGAGTGGCCCCGCTCCACCGGAAGACGTGGCCGGAATCCTGATCTCTGTCCTCCACGGTGGCGGTCAGCCGCACAGTCGAGCCGGCGGCCACGATGAACTGGTTCTCAACGCCGGTGATCTGGCCGACCGTGCTCTGGGGCGCAGCGTCGCCGCGAGACGAGCTCGCGGAGGTAAGCGCGGCTCCGATCCCCACCTCGGGAGTGGCCGAGGTGTCATGCACCACGATCCTGATCAGCGCGGCGCCAGTGCGGCCGCCGGTGCAGTTCGACGCGGTCGTTATGTCTCCCGTGGACGGAGTCGGGCTGCTGTCGCAGACGGTCAGACGGTAGAACACCGTCTGCGGCGCCCTGGGCTGGACATCAGGCAGGGTATAGACGATGAGCGTCTCGTCCCCGTCTGTGCCATCGATGTTGCCGAAGTTGATGACCGTCTCGTTGGAATCACCAGCCGAGCCGGTCGCGACGGTCAATCTCTGGCCGGTAGCGGAAGCAGCGGTCTGGCTGTCGGCATAGTTGTCCAACGAAGCCGGCCGCACCCGGGTCCACTGATAGGAAGACGGCCTGCCGGTAGAGGGGTTCTCATCGGTGCTGGCGGAGCCGTCCAGTTGCAGGAAAGCCCCTTCCATGATGTCCCACTCATTGTCGCGGTTGCCGTTCTCGCCCGGCCCGTCAATCACCGCGTCAACGGGGAAGTGGCCATGGGCACCAAGGTCGCCGTCCACAATGTCCTCGTCGCGCAGACCGGCATAAACCTGGATATCGGCAACGGGACGCTGGTTGATGTTGATGCTCACCGTGTCGCTGTCGGTCGCGCCGTCGTCATCGGTAACCGTCAACCGCACCACGATCTCATACTTCTGGGGATCGCTGTCGTCCACCTTGTCGACAAAAGCCTCCGAGGGAACCTCGAAATACGCACCAACCGTCGAGGTGTCGTCAGTCGCAGTGCCGGAGGCCTCCCCGATCTGAATCCAGTCGTACGGGCCGGTCTCGACCTCCCACTCGTACTCGCAGCCTCCACAATCACCATCAGACCTAGCGTCAACATCGATACTGCCGACACCAGTGAGCGTGACCGCAGCGCCAGGGTTCAACGTCTGATCAGGACCCGCATCAGCGAACGGTGCCTGGTTGGCCTGCGCCTGCGAACTAGGCGACGCCCAGACCAGCACACTAGCCACCAACGCCAAAAGCGCCAGGGCAACCATTACTTTCCGACGAGCAGCAGCACTCCCACCGCCGGAGCTGCCACTATCAGGGGCTGCAGGGTGCCTCTCCTACAGCCCTATATAGATCCCGTTACCCCGGTCCTTGGCGGTTCCTCTGCGCTGAAGTTCGTCCAGATTGCCCCCCTCCAAGCTGCGGAGCCCGTCGAAGCGGGCTCGGGTGGCGTCGTCTAGCTGTGCGTAGAGGAGCGGCAGCCAGAAAATCTGTGGATTTCAGATCTCCAAGCACGGCTTAACGGTGACTCGCTGGCCCGAATTGAGGCCAAGCGGGAGGCCGACCTCCCTGCCAAGGCCGCCTGGCGGTACACTTCAACGGCCAAGGGTAGATCGTGGATCTTCGTGCTGACGACGCTGGTTGCCGGGATGCTGGTGTGGGCTGCCCCCAGTTCCGCCGTGCAAGCCCGCTGGCAAGGTCCCATCCCCGGCCCCGACTTCTGCACCAACTTGAGTTTGGGCGGCCCCCGGACCTACGCATTTGACAGCAACGGCGACGGCATCGCCGACACTTGCTCGCTGCCCTACACCCGCCGCGAGGCTGTCGCCCGCCAGAATGCCCTCGAAGCCGCCTTCGCCGAGCATCCCCAGTTCAAGACCACTCTGGCCTTCGAGTGCGCCGCCCTGGGCACCCTCGACTTTGGCGACGACCCCGAAGACCTCGCCGTCGACGCCTGCAACCCCCCGCCCGACCCGTCAGATTTCGGCGAGCCCCTTCCCACCTCCTCCAGTTGACCAAACCGCATTGGCTCCTGCTGGCACTGGCGGTGCTGCTGGTTGCCTCGGTGGCTGTGGTTGCCACCGGCCAAGCCCAAGCCCAGAACCAGCTTCCCCCCATTGCCATCGCCTCTTTGGAGGTCACCACCGAGGCCACCGACACCACCCCGGCGGTGGTCACCCTCGACGGCTCCGACAGCTTCGATCCCGACGGGAGCATCGTGGCGTACCAGTGGGAGGTGCTCACCGAGGCCTACAGCTGGCTCCACCTCGTCCAGGCCAGCCCGCAATCGCCGGTGGCCACCTTCGAGCTCCCAGCGCAGAGGCTCATCGAGCGATTCGGCTGGTCGATAGAGTTCCGCCTGACGGTCACCGACAACGGCCGGCCCGCCGCCACCGACAGCGATACGGTGAAATTGCGGATCAACCAGCCCCCGGTGGCAGACATCCATGTGACCGCCAAGCTGTACGACCATGAAGACGTGGCGGGCAGCGACGACAACCGAAACGGCGTGGCCGACGAGAACGAGGAGCGCTATCCCTTCGAGGGCGTGATCAACCGCCCTGGAGAGGGGGGCAACGACGACAACGAGTGGAATGTGCGCGACGCCACCTTGTTGGTGGTGGACGGCTCAGGCAGCTTCGACCCCGACGGCGATCTCACCGACCGGAGCTTCACCTGGGAGCTGCTTCGTTTCAGGGGGGCGACCTCGGTGGCCCAGTCGCTGCCCATAGGCGCCCAGGGCCAGTCGGTTGTCGGCCAGAGGTTCCTGAGCACCGACGAGGATCCCAACACGCCGGCCAACCCGCGCACCGAGACGGTGGCCCGGCTCCCCTTCGTATACGGGGAGGACACCGAGCCCTTCCTGGTGTACTACCGGCTGACCGTGACCGACCAGGACGGTGCCAGCGCTCGCCAGATCGTCAAGATTGTGATCGAGCGCATCCACGACGACCCCGAGGAGTCGGAGCTGCGCTACTCGGGGGCCATCGACGGCCCCGATTACTGCGTCAACTTGAGCTTGGGCGGACCGCCCACCCATCCGTTTGACAGCGACGACGACGGGGTGGCCGACACGTGCTCGCTGCGAGACACCCGCCGGGCCGCCGTGGCCCGCCAGACCGCCTTGGAGCAGCTGGCGGAATTGAACCCGGATACCTATCGCGACGCCCTGTTCGGCGTTGTCGACGATCCGTTGACCCCGGGCGTCGACGAGTCTGCCGCTGGTGCCTGTGCCTCAGCGCCGGTCGATCTGGGCGACACCGAAGACGAGCTGCGAAACGACGCCTGCGGTCGCTTCGCCGCCGACCCCCGCGACGACGAGGCGGTGCCGCCCCAGCCCGAGCCGGTTGATGCCGCCCAGGCTCGGGTGTTCTATTCCGGGGCGGTAGACGGCCCGACATTCTGCGCCAACCACAGCCTCGGCGGGCCCGTCACCTATCCCTTCGACAGCAACGGCGACGGCATCGCCGACGTGTGCGCCCTGCCCTACACCCGCCGAGAGGCCGTCGCCCGCCACAACGCCCTGCGGGCCGCCTTCGCCGACCACCCCCGATTCGGTTTCGCCTTCTTCACCACCTGCGCCGCCCTGGCCACCACCGATTTCGGCGACCCCCCCGACCAACTAGCCACCGATGCCTGCAACCTCCGCCTAGCGACCTAGGCGACCCCCTCATGCAGGTTGGTGCGGATCAGGTTGCGCACTGCTCGAGGTAGGGGAGATTCTCCCCAATCGACGAAATCCAGCACTTCGATTACACACTCAAAGCCCCTTCGGCTGGTGTTCGGATTGGCGAGCAGTACGGTCAGGAGGCCTTGGAAACCGTTGCCTGTAGGGGGATCGACTGGCCTGGCTGGGAAGTCGGCTCATCAAACCTGCCTGCATGCGGGGATCCCGCGCCCGATCCGAGGCTGACCCCGGAGAACAGCTACAACACCGCCTACCTGCACACCCCTGTGTACTACTCGGCCACCGCCCTGGTGGGAGAGGCCATCGTGCGAGTGGGTGACGTCAGCCCGCTAACGGCCTACCGGTTGGTCGGGACGGTGTGGTTGGTTGCCGGATTGATGCTGATCTGGTTGGCTCTGGGGTGGGTGCATGTGGGGAACGCGCACCGAACCGGTGGCGATTGGCTTCTTGCCCCTAGTATCCGACCCCGTTAGAATTCCGCTATTCACTTCCCCCTCTGACAACCCTCTTAGAGGGAGTTTCATATGAATGCTGTCGTCCTGAGTTCGGCAGTCGGCGGGATTTCTGCTCTGATCGGTGCAGTGATGAACCACTTTTTCTCCTCGAAAAGAAGCAAAAAATCGAGTATCGATGAAAAGTTCACGGATATCGATGAAAAGTTCACGGAACTGTTCGCCTTGATCAGCGCCTTAGACACGAAGTTCACTGGCCAGATCAGCGCCTTAGACAAGAAGGTCACCGGCCAGATCAGCGCCCTGGAAACCAAGGTCACTGGTGAGATCAAGGATCTTGAGTTGAGGTTGACCGACAAGTTCGTCGGCCACTTGACCGATCTTCGCAAGGAAGTACACGAGGGTTTCAAGGCCCACGGTGAACGCTTGGCCCGCATCGAGACCAAGCTGGAGATCGAGCCTTCCGCTGAAGCCGCCTAGGCCGAGCTGCTAGCTCAGGTTGTGCACTGCTCGATGTAGGGGAGGCTCTCGAGTTCGTCGGGAAGCGTGATCTGCACGCCCAGCACGTCTTGGTCTGCGACCTCGACTCGGATGATCTGGTTTGGTCTGGTGGTGAAGCCGCCGTTGCCGTACCAGCCGACGAACGAGCACTCTGCGGGCGGGTCGGCGTGGACCTCGATGGTGTAGGAGCCGTTGGGAACCCTGGCTATGAACGTGCCGTCGGTGCCGGTGACGTCGAAGGTGCGATCGGGGTTTGCCTCCGAACCGAACCACAGCAGGGCCCACTCAACGGGCTGCCCGTGTGGGTCCAGCACCACACCCTCCACGCTGTTGTGGGAGATGTCGAGCGTCTCGTGGCACGAAGAGGGCGCGGAGGCGTCTCCGTAGACCTCCTCCACCAGCTCGGCCAGCGCCGGGTCGTACTCGATGAGCTCAGCCCGGGTGTTGACGTTGATGTTAATGGGGCCGGGCGGGCTGTTCAGGTTGAACCAGGCCAGAGTCCCTTCGGCCCAGTATTCGTCGGGGTTGGTGGCCGCATAGGTGTGGCGCCAGAGTCCGGCGCCTATCGCACTGGCATAGGCAGACTCGACGCGGGAGCGGAACTCGGAGTCCTTCAGCTTGAACTCGATCGCCATGGTGAGCACCGCATGGGCAACCTCGTGAATGAAGACGTCGGCGTGGGGAATCCGATCGCTTTGCAGGCAGATCAGGTTTTCCTCCGCAACGACCAATACGGGGATCGCCCGGCTCGGCCCCAGTCCGCCTCCCTGCAAAATGGTGTCCCAATCTCTTCCGGGAGAGATCAGGTACAACCCCGTGTGCTCCGGGATGTCGGTGATCACCTCGCTCTCGGCCATGATGGCGACGCGCGTTCGCGTGCTGGCGAGCACCTCGATGAGGTCGGGGCGGTTGGCCAGCACCTCGTGGATGAGGTTTCTGGCCTGGTACAGCGCTCGGTCGTGTACCGCGGCCGAAGAGACGATGGGAATTCCGCTGGCGTCCAGGTACTTCTGGTAGAAGGGATTGAGGCGAAGCAGGCCTGGCGGAGGCCTCAGGGCGGGAAGCGGCGGTGCGGGCTCTGCTGCTGGGGCGGGCTCTTCCACCGGTGCCGGCGCGCCGTCGATGCATCCTCCGGGCACGGTCTCAGTGTCGATGTCGAACCGGCACCGGTAGGTGTTCAACAACGCCTCCTGGCTGGCGATCAGGCGATCTCGAAGAGATCAAAGGTGTAGAGCACAGGCTCATCGGGGAACTCAAGGCTCAGGGCAACAGGATCGACGGAGTCCTCGACGTGCTCCGCAACGACGGTGAGCGCCTGGCCCGCATCGAGCAAAAGCTAGACATCGACCCCCCCGCCGAGGCCGCCTAGCCCGAGCGGCTCGCTCAGGCGGAGCGGGCCATGTTGGCGAAGCGGGTGTGGTGTTTGATGAAGGCTAGGCGGGTCTTGCCGGTGGGGCCGGTGCGGTGTTTGGCCACCATCACCTCGGCGGTGCCGACGTCTTGGGCGTGGGTCAACGTTGTTGGTGTTGTGCATCACATTGGCTGGTAGCGTGATAAAGAGCCAGAGACAAGGAGAGGTCATCAGTGAGCGTGTCTGTTAGTCGTGAAACTCAGGAGAGTCCCAATAGGTCAGCACTTCTGACCGGCGCAGCGGCGATCTTTGATTTCACCGGCAGTCTCGGCCCTCGCCGCAAGATGAGTGAAGATCACCAACGGGCGGCAAGCGAAGCACTGGCTCGGAGTTGGTGGGCAGTGGGCGATGCCCTTCAATCTGCAATGGGACGGTTTGAACTTCCTCGGTCTACTGACTGATGGAAAACGACGAGTAGCGCAGCCGGGCCGCCAAAGACGGTTCGGCTGGTTTGGAACCTGCTGAGGGAGAAATTGCCACCGAGGTAGGCGGACAACCTCCATCGCAAGATGCCGTTTCACCAGACGTGGTGATTTCTCAGTCGCTTGAAGTCACAAGCCGTCAAGGCCCCATACCCTCGCCAGAAGATCTGAGGCAATACGAACAGGTCTTGCCGGGCCTTGCTGATCGCATCGTCAAATGGCCGAATCACAGATCAGCCACCAGCAACGGGTCGAGAAGGAGAACTTTGAGTTCGGCGCGAGGCGTTCGCTTGCCGGTCTACTAGCAGGATTCCTAATCTCAGTCCTCTTCTTGTGTGCGGCCGTCTGGCTTGTGCTCGCCGATCACGACACTGCGGGCATCATCTTGGGATCAGTCGATCTAGTTGGCCTCGTAACCGTGTTCGTCCTAGGCCGCAGAGAAGCAGCCTGAATCAGCCACCCGCCAATTCTCCTAGGCCGAGACGCGTACCACCCAAAAGCGATGTCTCAGTAGGTTGGGAACTCTGCCGAACCCGCATTCGCCGAGCGGCTGGCGGTTGGCCTGCATCGAGGTCAAGCTGGGGACCGACCCCCTTGCCGAGGCCGCCTAGCTGCTCTGCCTGGTTGGCTATGCGGCCTTGAGTCTGGCTTCTAGGAGCTGCCTGCGGACTTCGGCTTCGACGATCTCGCCGATTTGTTCCCGTAGCACTTCTCTGACCTGCCAATTGGTCAGCGCGGTCTTCAGCCAGTCTTCGAGTTTGTGCTTGGCTACCCCTTCGGTGGTAGCGGTCCCAAGCCAGTCATTCAGTGTGTACTTGGCTCGCCCCTCGCTAGTAGCGGTCTTCAGCCAGTCTTCGAGTGTGTATCTGGCTCGCCCCTCGCTGGCCGAGGTCTCGAACCAGTCCTCGAGAGCTCTCTCGACGGGCCAGTTTTGAAGCGACTCTGCGATGAATTCCTTGAGCTCCCGCTCCCTTTGCTCCTTGCTCGATATCCAATGGAAGTAGAGCATCACGAGGATGGCTGCAAGCCCCCAAGCGCAGAACACGATAGTCAGAATCAATGTGTCGTCCATAGTTCCTCCTCAGGTTGGTTTGGCTGCGCAATGTTGCGCACAAGGAGATGTGTGAGTCAAAAGGGCTTGGATTTTGGCTCCTGCCGGGCCAGCTCAGGCGGTGCTGGCCTCGACAACAACCCCCCCGCCGAGGCCGCCTAGCTCGAGTGGCTTGGTCGGGTGAGGTGGCCCACCTGGAGCACCGGTATAGCCCATACGGCGGGTTAGGAATCCCATTCAACCGCAAACCAGCCTTCTATAGCCCATGCGGTGCGCTAAAGTGGCGGAGTGGGTCGGTACACTACTGCGGAAGCATTCCTGGCATCGCCCACGGGCTATGGGCGCAGAACCTACCGCGCCTATGTCCCACACCCGCTGGCCGGATGGGAGCCCGTCCTCACCGCCGATGATCTGGCGACGGTAGGCGCAGCCGACGTGGCGCTGGCCGCTGCTGCGTCGCTGCCGACCACTGGTGTCGGCCACACGATCGCAGAGTGGATGATGGCCCGCGACGAGAGCATCCAGTCGAGCATCATGGAGGGCGTCGAATCCACCGGGGCGGGCCTCGCGTGGGCGCGGTACATGGACCAGGTCGACAGGCCCGTATCCGACGAGAACGACGCGCTCACGCTCGGTGCCGCCAAACAGACAGCAGCAGCGATCGAGCTCGGGTCGAAGATGCGCTCCGGTGCCGCCTGCTCAGCAGACGACATCCTCGAACTTCACAGCCTTCTCTTCGACGGGACCCGGGACGCAGACATCGGAGGCGTGCTGCGGGACGCGCCGATATGGATCGGCCCGCCCGGTTGCCTTGTCGAGGACGCCTCTTTCGTGGCACCCCCCGAGGGCTACGTGCCGTCCCTCTTGGACGACCTTGTGGACTACGTGAATCGCAGCGGCCATCCACCCGTGCTGAAGGCAGCCGTGGCCCACTCCCAGTTCGAGACCATCCATCCGTTCTCCGACGGCAACGGCCGAACAGGCAGGGCACTCATCCACACCGTGCTAAACGCGACCGGCGCGGCACTCGGCACCCTTCCTATCAGCACGGCGCTCAGCGACGACCGGTCTGGCTACTATCAGGCGCTCAACGCCACCAGGGCGGTCTGCGCCGCTGACGACGATGCTTCGCGTAGCAGCGCTTTGCGGCCGTGGCTGAGCCTGTTTGCCCGCTCTTGCCAACACGCCTGCGACCAAGCCGCCTCGACAGCACGCGACGCTGAGGCCCTGATAGAGCGATGGCAGACGGCCGGGAGATTCCGAAGCGACAGTACAGCAGCCGCGCTGGTTGAGGTGTTGCCCACGATGCCTGTGCTCGACGCCGCAACAGTGGCGAGACGCCTCGGTGTCACCGAACAGGCAGCGCGCAACGCGCTTCGCTCCCTTGAGTCCGCCGGCATCGTGGCCCGAGCTGGCGGGCGGAGGAACCTCCGGTTCACCGTCCCCGAGATAGTGGAGAGCATTCGGCGAACAAGACCCGACGGCGGAAGACTGCCGCTACCGCCTACCTGTGGATTCGTTGGACCTCGCTCCCAAGAGCGCTGCCATCTCCCGAGCGGCCACAGAGGACAACACCGATACACCGCCCGCTGAACTCGACAACGACCCCCCCCCCCCCGCCGAGGCCGCCTAGATAGCTGAATAGCGACTATTGCACTCCTGCCGTGAGCCAAGGCCTTAGGCGGAGCGGGCCATGTTGGCGAAGCGGGTGTGGTGTTTGATGAAGGCTAGGCGGGTCTTGCCGGTGGGGCCGGTGCGGTGCTTGGCCACCATCACCTCGGCGGTGCCGGCGTCTTGGGTCTCGGGGTTGTAGATCTCGTCTCGGTACAGGAACATCACGATGTCGGCGTCTTGCTCGATGGAGCCCGACTCCCGCAGGTCGGCCAGGATGGGCCGCTTGTCTTGGCGCTGTTCCAGGTTGCGGGAGAGCTGGGAGAGCGCCACCACCGGGCATTGCAGCTCCCGGGCCAGGATCTTGAGGCCCCGGCTGATCTCCGACACCTCCACCTGGCGGTTCTCCGCGGTGTTGCGCCCGGTCATCAACTGGAGGTAGTCCACGATCACCATGCCCAGTTCGCCCACCTGGCTGCGGAGCCGGCGCGACTTGCCCCTGATCTCCATAATGGTTACCGCCGGGTTGTCGTCCACCCAGATGGGGGCCTCCGACAGCCGGCCGATGGCGGTGGAGAGGTCGGCCCAGTCTTGGTCGGTGAGCTTGCCGGTGCGCACTCGGGTGGCGTCCACCCGGGCCTCTGCGCACAGGATCCGCTGGCTGATCTCGAGCTGGCTCATCTCCAGCGAGAAGACGAGCACCGGCTTGTCGGCCCGCATGGCCGCATGGGCCGCCATGCCCAGTGCGAAGCTGGTCTTGCCCACCGACGGGCGGGCCCCGATCACTACCAGGGTGTTGGGCTGCAAACCGCTGGTGATCTCGTCGAGGTCGTTGTAGCCGGTGGGGGTGCCGGTGACGATCTCGCCCTTCTCGTACAGCATCTCGATGCGTTCCAAGTTGGCGGGCAGCAGCTCGGAGATGCGGGCCGTGGAATCGCCCATGCGGTCGGCGGCCAGCCGGTACACCATGGCCTCGGCCGAGTCCACCGTCTTGACCACATCGTCGGCGCCCTCGTAGCCCAGCTCGGAGATCTCCCCGCCCACCTCGATCAGCTTCCGCAGGGTGGCCGCCTCGTGCACGATGTTGGCGTATTTGGCCGCGTTGGCCGACGCCGGAGTGCCGGTTTGCAGTTTGACCAGCGCGGCGTTGCCCCCCACCTTGTCGGCTAGGCCCCGGGCGTTCAGCTCGGCGGCCACCGTCACCGCGTCGGCCGGCTCGCCCTGGGCGTAGAGGTTGCACACCGCCTCGTACACATGGGCGTGCGCCGGGCGGTAGAAGTGCTCGGGGCGGATCAGGTTCACCGCATCGGCGATGGCGTCGCGGCTCAACAGCATCGCACCCAGCAGCGCTTCCTCGGCGTCGAGGTCGTGGGGCGGCACCCGTCCCAGGCGCCCCGGGGGCGCTGAGGACCGGCCGTCGTCGGGATACTGGAAGGGATCGCTCACAACTGCACCTATTATCCAGACACCGGTGACAGTTGCTCAGCCCGACCGCATTCCACGGTTGCTTACTGTGGCAAATGCGCAGTGTGTAACGCTAGGGGAAGCGCTGTTGAAATAGGTGGATAACCTGGGGATTTGTCAAAAGCGGCCTGCCCGGGGCTATTCGGCGGCAATCACCTCGACGGTGATGGGGAACTCCACCTCGGGATGGGGCTTGGCGACAACCGAATGGCTGCCCAGCTCCTTGATGCCCTCGGAGTCGATGGCCTTGCGCTCCAGCATGATGTTGGCCTGCTCGGCCACCGCCCGCACGATGTCGGCAGTGGTAACCGAGCCGAACAGCTTGCCCTCGGCGCCGGCCCGGGCCGCAATGTGGATGGGGGTGGACACCAGCCGGGAGGCCATTTCCTGGGCCTCGGCCAGCTCTTTGGCGTCTTTCAGCTCGCGGGCCTGGCGCATGCGCTCGGCCTGGCCCTCGGCCCCCGGCGACGACTTGAAGGCCTTGCCGGCCGGGATCAAGAAGTTGCGGGCGTAGCCGTCGGCCACTTCCACCACATCGCCCTTCTTGCCCAAGGCGTCGACGTTGTCGCGAAGCACCACCTTCATGACACCGGCTCCTCCTCGGCTTCTTCAGCCTCAGGAGCGGCCTCATCTGGGGTTGGCTCTGCTGGGGCCTCGGTGGCCTCGGGAGCGGCTTCCTCGGCTGGCTCGAGAACAGCCTCAGCGGTGGTCTCGGGGGCCATTCCCCCCTCGGGCGGAGCCTCCATGGTCATGGCGTCGGGGCCCATGTCCATGGGCTCCAGCTCGTCGCCGTCCATCTCGCCGGCTGGCCGCAAACCGGGCGGCGGTGCGGTGGGCTGGGGCGCCGGGCCGTCGATGCGGCTGTCGTCTCGCGTCCGACCCGCGCTGCGCTGGGTGGTGATGCGGTTGTTGTAGGGAAGCAGCGCCATCTCGCGGGCGTTCTTGATGGCTCGGGCGATCTCCCTTTGCTGCTGCTGGTTGTTGCCGGTTACCTGGCGGGCCCGGATCTTGGCCCGGTCGGACATGAACCGCCTCAGCAGGTTGATGTCTTTCCAGTCCACATAGCCGATGCCCTCCTGGGTGAGGACGCTGACCTTCTTCTTGCGCCGCCGGCTGATGTCCTTGGCCTTCGGCTTCTTCGGTCCCTTGGCCATCAGAACGGCTCCTCGTCAGCAACATAATCCTGCGCCTGGTTGCGGGGCGGGCGTCCGCCGCCCCCGCCCTGGTAGCCGCCCCCGCCGCCACCCTGGTTACGTCCGCCGCCGCCACCGCCGTCGCGGCGCTCGTTGCGGATCACCTCGACGGTGGCCCACCGCAGGCTGGGCGACACCTCATCGGCGATGATCTCCACCTTGGAGCGGCGATCTCCGTCCTGGGTCTCCCACGACCGCTGCTCCATCCGCCCGCTCACGATCACCCGAGTGCCCTTCGTGAGGCTCTCGCTCACGTTCTCGGCCAGGGTGTTCCAGCAGGTGACGTCGAAGAACGACACCTGCTCTTCGGTCTCGTTGGTCTGGCGGTTCTGCCAGCGCCGATTCCAGGCCAGCCCGAAGGTGGCCACCGCGCTGCCGCCGGGGGTGAATCGCAGCTCCGGGTCTCTGGTGATGTTTCCGGTGACGGTTACCGTGTTGTCAAAAGCCATCTCTGTGTCTCCTTGGGTTACCCGGCCGCAGCCAGGGGGGTGCCGTCGCCCAGAAGGCCGCGTCGGGCGGCCTCTTCGTCGGGCAGACGGATCAGCTTGTGGCGGACCACGTCGTCCGCGAGTCGTAGGAGACGTTCCAATGTGCCCATCTCGCGCGTCTCGGTCACGAATTCGAGGACGAGGTAATAGCCCTCGGATTGATGGTTGATCTCGTAGGCGAAGCGGCGCTTGCCCCACCGATCCTCGGTCTTCACCTCGCCGCCCTGGGCCTCGATGTTCTGGGTCACCTGCTCGATGCAGCCGGCCACGTCGGATTCCTCGACGCCCGCGTTCAGGATGACCATCAATTCGTATGCCCGCATTGCGAGCTCACCTCCCTATGGACCCGGTGTGTACCGGAGCCCCGACATTCGGGGCAGGGGCTTTTATTGCACGAGAACTCTACCGGCTATGCCTGGTATCCGTACAGGCCGAGGGCCATTTATCCCTGGTATCCGTACAGGCCGAGGGCCATTTCCTCTTCGGGGTTCATCTCGTAGCACTCGTCGGGGTGCGGGAACGCCCCGGAGCGCACGTCGGCGGCAAACCGGGTCAGGGCGTCCACGCCGTCGTCGTGCAGGGTGGCGTAGCGGCGCACGAACCGGGGGAGCATCCTGGTTTCCAATCCCAGCACGTCGTGGAACACCAGCACCTGGCCGTCGCAGTGGCCGCCGGCGCCGATGCCGATGGTGGGCACGTCGACCGCGTCGGTGATCATCTGGCCCACCGCGGCGGGCATTCCCTCGAGCACGATGGCGAAGCATCCGGCGTGGGCCAGCGCCTTGGCGTCGGCCACCAGTTCCAGCGCCGCCTCGCTGCTGCGCCCCTGCACCCGGTAGCCCCCCTGGGCCAGCATCGACTGGGGGGTGAGCCCCAGATGGCCGATCACCGGCACCTGGGCGCTCACGATGGCCTCGATCATCGGCACCCGCTCGGCGCCGCCCTCCAGCTTCACGGCTTGGGCCCCGGCCCGCACCAGGGTGGCCGCGTTGGTCACCGTGTCGGCCGCGGTCACGTGGTAGCTCATCCACGGCATGTCGGCCACCACCATCGCCTTGGGGCGGGTGCGGGCCACCGCCGCGGTGTGGTGGGCCATCTCGTCCACGGTCACGCTCATGGTGTCGTCGTGGCCCAGCACCACCATGGCCACCGAGTCGCCCACCAGAATGAGATCGGCCCCGGCCTCGTCGGCCATGCGAGCGCTGGGGGCGTCGTAGGCGGTGAGCATGACGAGCGGGTCGGCGCCCAGGCTTGTCTTCCGTTTGGAGATAGCCGGCGCAGTGAGCCTTGAGCCCATGATTGTTCCCCTTTCCCGTCCAGCGCACTTGGCTGCCGGCGGTCGCTTTCTACTGTAGTCCACCGGCTTGGCACCGGTGCCAACCCCTCGCCTGTATTCGGCCTGCAATCGACCGCTAGCGTCGAAGCCATGGACGATTTGTTGGACCGCACTGATGCGGTGGGGCTGGCCGATGCCATTCGGGCCGGCGAGGTGTCGGAGGCCGAGGTGCTGGAGGCCACCATGGCCCGCATCGACGAGCGCAACCCCGCCATGAACGCCATCACCACGGTGGTTGAGCCCGAGCCGGCCGCCGACGGGCGGCTGCGGGGGGTGCCGTTCGCCATCAAAGACCTGCATTTCGCCATGCGGGGCACCGTTACCACCCACGGGTCGCGCTACTTCGCCGACGCCCCGGTAGACGACCACGACGCCGAGGTGGTGCGCCGCTACCGGGAGGCGGGGCTGGTGCTGGTGGGCCGCACCAACTCGCCCGAGCTCGGCCTGTCCACCACCACCGAGCCCGCCCTGTTCGGCCCCTGTGCCAACCCGCTCGATGCCTCTCGCAGCGCGGGCGGCTCCAGCGGCGGAGCGTCGTCGTCGGTGGCCTCGGGGATGCTCACTGCGGCCCACGCCTCCGACGGGGGCGGCTCCATCCGGATTCCGTCGTCGGCCTGCGGTTTGTTCGGGCTCAAGCCCAGCCGGGGCCGGGTGAGCTTCGGCCCCGACGCCGGGGAGGGGTGGAGCGGCTACTCCACCACCCACGCCATCACCCGCACCGTGCGAGACAGCGCGGTGATGCTCGACGCCATCTCGGGGCTGGCCACCGGCGACCCCTATGTGGCACCGACGCCCGACACCACCTTCGAGGCTGCCATTGCGGTGCCGCCGCCCCCGCTGCGGATCGCGGTGTGGGACGGCTCGGCCGACGGGATCGAGATCGACGAGGTGGCCCGGGGGGCCATCGACGCCGCGGTGGCGCTGTGCGAGGAGCTCGGCCACCACATCGAGGAGGCCGATCTGCCCATACGCCGGGGAATGGGCTCGCCGCAGGGGATCATTACCACCTCCAACATCGCTGCGCTGATGGCCCGGCGCGAGGCCGTGTGCGGGCGGCCCCCCGGCGAGGGCGACCTGGAGCCGCTGGCCGCCTCCATGGTGGCTCGGGGCGCCGACATATCCGGCCCCGACTATGCCCAGGCCGTGCTCGACAGCCACCTGATGGGCCGCAAGATGGGCCAGTACCACGCCTCGGGGATCGATCTGGTGCTCACCCCCACCCTGGCCCGGGTGCCGCCCCCACTGGGCGAGCTGATGGCCGACGCCCACGACGTGGCTGCGTGGGGCGCCCGCCAGGGGGCCTACAGCCCGTTTTGCGCCATGGCCAACGCCACCGGCCAGCCGGCCATGTCGGTGCCCCTGCACTGGGACCACCGGGGCCTCACGGTGGGCAGCCACTTCATCGCCCCCTACGGCGCCGAGGCCCTGCTGCTGCGGCTGGCTGCCCAGTTGGAGCAGGCCCGCCCGTTCTGGCCCCAGCCCCGCTAGCGCCTCTGCTCAGCGGGGTTGCAGCACGTAGCTGCGCAGGAGGTGGTTCCAGCGGCAGTCGGGGCACACCTCCACCTCGTAGCAGGTGAACCGGCCCTTGCGCCGGGCCAGCTTGGCGATCTCCGCCGCGTAGCTGATGCAGCGGCCGTGGGCCGGCAGCCGGGGGCCGAACACGTACGACACCAGGGCCAGCTCGTCTCCGTGGCACACCGGGCACGGCTCGCCGGCGGGGGTGCCCACCTCCCGACCGGCCCGCACCAGCTCCGGGTGGGCGTCGCACACGTCGTCGGCCATACGGGTGCCGCACAAGATCCGCTGGAGCACATGGGCTCGCACCAGCCGGTAGTCCACCGTGGAGGCGGGCTCGGGCTGAACCCCTACTGCTGCGGCCATTGAGTCGGCCATGGCGACAGAGTAGCCACATCTGTCAAGCCGGTGGTCGTTCAAAGGGCCGACACCACTTGGCGGCTTTCCGCTAAAATCCGGCGGCTTTGCTCTTCGGTGGGCGAGCTGTTCTCAGGGCTCGGCCGAGCAGTTGGCCGGGCCATCTGTCATCTGCGCCCACTACTGTGAGGCCATGGCGTTCACACCCACCGCTGAGAAGCTGATACCCGATCTGTCCACCGCCGAGGAGCTGGTGCTACTGGCCCGGTGCCTGTGGCACGAGGGCTACAACGACCACCTGGCCGGCCACATCACCGTGAGCATGGGCGACGGCACCCTGATGTGCAACCCGTGGCTCATCACCTGGGACGAGCTGCGCCCCAGCCAGGTGATCCGCATCGATCTCGACGGCAACGTTGTGGAGGGCGACTGGCCGGTTCCCCCCGGCATCCCCCTGCACCTGGAGCTGCACAAGCTCCGCCCCGGGGTGGCCTGGGCCATGCACAACCACCCCCTGTACGGAACGGTGTGGGCCGACATGGCCGAGGTGCCCCCCGCCATGGACCAGTCGTCTTCGCTGGGCGGGGGCGAGCTGGTGCTGGTGGACGAGTACGACGGCGCGGTCAACGACCCCGCCTCGGCCCGCAGCGCCTGCGTGAAGATGGGCGATGCCGAGCTGGCCCTGTTGGCCGGCCACGGCGTGTTCGTGCTGGGCAACTCGGCCCGGGCCGTACACCAGCGGGCGGTGGCTCTTGAGCAGCGCTGCCAGCGGGGGTGGCACATCCGGGCCGCCGGGGGCGAGCTCAACCCGGTGCTGCCCGAGAGCTACGTGGAGATGATGAAGCGCAGCCCCGGCGACAACTTCATCGGGTTCTGGGAGGCCATGGTGCGAGCCGAGCTGCGCCGCGATCCCGAATTGCTGTCCGGCTGAGGCCCAGCCAGGTTCAGCAGCCAAGTACCGCAGCCAAGACCATGAGCGGCGCCCTCGACGGCATCAGGGTTATCGACCTGTCCACCCGGATGGCTGAGGCCACCGGCAAGACTCTGGCCGACCTGGGGGCGGAGGTGGTCAAGGTGGAGCCCCCCGGCGGGTGCGACGCCCGCACCACGCCGCCGTTCGCCGCCGACGGCCGCTCGCTGTTCTGGGAGGCGTGGGGCCTGGGCAAGCACAGCGTGGTGTGCGACATAGACACCCCTGGGGGCCAGGCCGAGCTGCGGGCTCTGGCGGCCGGCGCCGATGTTCTGGTGGAGTCGTTCGCCCCCGGTCACCTGGCCGAGCGGGGCCTCGGTCCCGACGATCTGGCCGCAGTCAACCCCGGGTTGGTGTACGTATCGGTGACCTCGTTTGGCATCGGCACCCCCGACGCCGCCGTGCCCATGACCGACCTCACCCTGTCGGCCGCCGGCGGGCTGTTGGGCATGCAGGGCGACCACGACCGGGTGCCCACCCCGGTGGGCTATCCCGAGACGTCGTTCCTCGGGGCGATGCAGGCCGCCGCCGACGCCGTGATGGCGCTGTGCGAGCGCGACCGCAGTGGCCTGGGCCAGCACCTCGACAGCTCCATCCAGGCCGCGGTGATGTGGTCGCTGATGTCCATCACCAGCTACGCCGCTTTGGGCCAGGACTTCCCCGGCCGGGGCGACGACCGGGCCCAGGTGACCCATCCCGAGATCGTTCCCGGCGTGCGCATGCCGTTCATCGAGCCCTGCGCCGACGGATTCGTGGGCATGACCCTGGTGCTGGGCGAGCAGGGCAACCGGGGCATGAAGTCGCTCATGGCCTGGGTGATTGCCGAGGGCGCCCTCGACCGCGATCTGTGCGAGGTGGACTGGGAGCGCTACTTGGAGCTGTTGGGCAACGAGACCCTGGCGCCGGCCGACGCCGATCGGGCCTTGGGCCAGATGCTGCGCTTCATCAAGACCAAGACGCAGGCCGAGATCCAAGAGCATGCCGTGGCCGGCAAGATGCTGGTGGCCCCCTGCTACACCTCCGCCTATTTGGCCGCCGACCCCCAGCTGGCCGCCCGCGACTTCTGGGTGGAGGTCAACGGCGCCACCCATGCCGGGCCGTTCGCCCGCCTGTCGGCCACCCCCATCGCCTTCCGCCATCCCGCCCCCGCCCTGGGCCAGCACCAAGAGCTTCTGGGGGGCCTCGACCCCGTCGCGGAGCCAAAAGCCCCCAGCCGGGTGTGGGCGGAGCCCCGGGGGGCGCTGTTCGAGGGTCTGAAGGTGGCCGACCTGTCGTGGATCGCGGCGGGGCCGCTCATCTCCAAAGACCTGGCCAACCTGGGGGCCACCGTGGTGCGGGTGGAGACCGAGGCCCGCCTCGACACCCTGCGCTGGATCCCCCCGCACCTGCCCCATGCCTCGCCCATGAGCGCCGGGCATCCCATGGCCAACATGAACCAGTCGAAGCTGGGCCTGGGGCTCAATTTCACCGTTCCCGAGGCCACCGCGGTGATCGATCGGATGATCGAGTGGGCCGACGTGGTGGTGGAGAACTACACCCCTGGCACCGCCGATCGCCTGGGCTTTGGCTACGAGCATGTGGCGGCCCTCAACCCCGCAGCGGTGATGCTCTCGAGCTGCATGCGGGGCCAAACCGGCCCGGAGGCCCACCACACCGGCTTCGGCCTCCACGGGGCCTGCCTGGGGGGCTTCGTCGCCGTCACCGGCTGGCCCGACCGGCCGCCCAACGCTCCCTGGGGGGCCTACACCGACTTCATCTCCCCCCGGTATGCCCTCTCTGCTCTGGGCGCCGCGCTTCACCATCGCAACCGCACCGGCCAGGGCCAGTACATCGACCTGTCGCAGATCGAGGCCTCCATCCACTTCTTGGCCCCCCTGGTGTTGGAGTACCGCGACAGCGGCCGGGTGCGCACCCAGGCCGGGCTGAGCTCCGAGCGGGCCGCCCCCCACGGCGTGTACCGCACCGCGGGCATCGAGCGGTTCTGCGCCGTGGCGGTGGAGACCGACGAGCAGTGGGAGGCGCTGGGCTCGGTGGTGTCCGACCTGCGCCGGGTGGGCGACCGGTGGGCCGAGACGGCGGCCGCCGACGAGATCCTCGCGCAGTGGTTCGCCCCCCGCGACGGCTTCGAGGCCGCCCAGGAGCTGCGGGCTGCGGGCGTGCCCGCCTATGTGGCCCTGCGGGCCAGCGACTTCTACGCCGACCCCAACCTGGTGGCCCGGGAGTTCTTCATCGAGCTCGACCACGGCGCCATCGGCACCATGACCTTCGACGGCCCCGTGACCCTGTTCTCCGCCACCCCCGCCCGCCCGTGGCGGGCCGGCCCCATGGTGGGCGAGCACACCCAGCAGGTGATGTCGGAGATCCTCGGCTTCTCCAACGAAGAGATCACCGCCCTGGCCGCCACCGGCGCGCTCACCTAGCAGACATCCACCAGACCACCTCGAGGAGGTGCCCATGACCACAAGCGAGCCTGATCGGACCCCGGCCGACCGGTCGGTGTATGAGCGTTTGGCGCTGCATCTGCCCAACGACATCGGCATTGGCAGCGCGCTCATAACCATGGTGGAGCCTCACGAGGGCCAGGAGTACGACTACAACCGGTGGTACGAAGACGACCACTTCTTCTCCGGGGCCATGCACGGCCCCTGGGTGTACGCCGGACGGCGCTGGGTGGCCCCTAGGGCGCTGCGGGATTTGCGCCCCGCCGTAGACGAGCCCGCGTTCGAGCCTCCCGACGCCGGCTGCTACATCTCGCTGTACTGGAGCACGCCGGGCCACGAGGACGACACCGAGCGGTGGAGCTTTCTGGCCATGGCCGAGGCCCTCATGCCCCACGGCCGGGGCTTCCCCCAGCGCGACCACGTGTACACCGCCTTCCACCACTACCGCTTCGGCGTGGTGCGCCCCGGCAGCGGCCCCATGAAGCCCCATCTGGCGCTCAACCACCCCTTCGCCGGCCTCGTGGTGGAGGTGGTGGACGCCGCCGACGTGTCGGATCAGGAGGCCCTCGAAGAGTGGCTGGCCAACGACCACCTGCCCTCGGTGCTGCTGGGCTCGCCCGCGGTGATGTGCTTGGCCTTCGCTCCCCGGGAGTTCGCCCAGGGCCGCATCGAGCAGCCCGGCACCCCGCCGGTGGCCCCCACCGCCAAAGTGGGCCAGCGCCTGTGCCTGCTGTGGTTCTTGGAGCAAGACCCCGCCGACGTGTTCCCCGCCGCCTTCGCCGCCCACCACAACGCCCTAGCCGCCCACCCCAAAGCCTCCCTCGCCCTATCAGCCCCCTTCATCCCCACCATCCCCGGCACCAACACCTACGTCGACCAACTCCGCTGAATTCAGGGGCCATAACCGGCTCTCACTAACATCGCAGACGTGACTGTGGAGACCCATGCCCCCGATTCGCCTGGAGCAGACGGCCAGGTGAAAACCCATTACCGGACCTGTCCGCTGTGTGAGGCCATGTGCGGGCTGGAGATCAAGACCGAGGGCGAGAAGGTTCTGCCCCCCATTCGGGCCGACCGGAACGACGTGTGGAGCAAGGGCTTCATCTGCCCCAAGGGCACCACGCTGGGCCACTTGCACGAGGACCCCGACCGGGTGCGGGTGCCGCTGGTGAAAGACGAGAACGGCACCTTCCAGGAGGCCACCTGGGAGGAGGCCTACGCCCGCTGCGAGGAGCTGCTCCACGGCGTGCGCAACACCCGCGGAACCGACGCCGTGACCTATTACATCGGCAACCCCGCCGCCCACAACTTCTCCATCAGCCGCTATGTGGGCGCGCTGGTGCTCCAGTCGGGCGTGGAGATGGGCTACTCGGCGGGCACGGTGGACCAGTGGCCCAAGAACGTGTCGTCGCAGTGCATGTACGGCAACGCCTGGACCTTCCCCACCCCCGACATCATGCGCACCCAGTATCTGGTGGTGATGGGGGCCAATCCCCACGCCTCCCAGGGCAGCCTCCTGGCCTGCCCCGACGTGTTGGGCGAGATGGACAAGATCCGCGAGCGGGGCGGCAAGTGCGTGGTGATCGACCCCCGGCGCACCGGCACCTGCGACCATGCCGACGAGTGGGTGCCCATCACGCCGGGCACCGACGCCGCCTTCTTGCTGGCCCTGTGCCACGTGCTGTTCGACGAGGGTCTGGTGGAGCTGGGCACCATGGCCGGCCATGTGAACGGCCTCGACGAGGTGCGGGCCCTGGTGGCCGACTGGACGCCGGAGATGGTGGCCGAAACCACCCAGGTGCCGGCCGAGACCACCCGGCGGCTGGCCCGGGAGATCGCCGCCGCCGACAGCGCGTGTGTGTACGGGCGCATCGGATTGTGCAACCAGGAATTCGGCACGCTGGCCTCCTGGCTGATCGACGTGGTGAACCTGCTCACCGCCAATTTCGACGTGGCTGGCGGGATGATGTTCGGCAATCCCGTGGCCCCGGCCCTGACCACCCTCAACTTCGAGGAGCCCAAGGAGCCCGAGTTCGGCCGCTGGCATAGCCGGGTGCGCGGCGCCCCCGAGGTGCTGGGCCAGGTGCCGGTGTCGTGTCTCTCGGAGGAGATCATGACCCCCGGCGAGGGCCAGATAAAGGCGTTGGTGGTGATCGCCGGCAACCCGGTGATCAGCTCGCCCGAAGCCGGCCGCCTGGATGAGGCGCTGCCCATGCTCGACGCCATGATCTGCATCGACAACTGGGTGAACGCCACCACCCGCCACGCCGATGTGATCCTGCCCGGGCTGTCGCCGCTGGAGCAGCCCCACTGGGACGAGATGATCTGGTCTTGGGCCGCTCGCACCGCGGGCAACTGGTCGGAGCGCATCTTCGACTACGGCGACCGTCCCGACGAGTGGGAGGTGCTGGTGCGGGTGGGCGCGCTCATGGGCGGCCAATCCAACGACGAGATCGACGAGAAGGCCGTGGACGACGGTTTATTCGCCGGGCTGTGCATGTTCTTCGGGCTCGATCCCGAGCACGTTTTGTCGCATTACGACATCGCCGGCCCCGAGCGGATGACCGACTTCATGATCCGGGTGGGCCATCGCGGCGACCGCTACGGCGAGAACCCCGACGGGCTCACCCTCCAGGACTTCAAGGACAACCCCCACGGCCTCGACTTCGGGCCGATGGTGCCCCGGGTGCCGGAGATCCTCCACACCCCGTCGGGCAAGATCGAGATGGCCCCGCCCTACATCACCGCCGATGTGAGCCGGCTCCAGCGCCGCCTGGGCCGCGACGACGGGGTGGTGCTGGTGAGCCGCCGCCACGTGCGCTCCAACAACTCGTGGATGCACAACGTGAAGGTGCTGGTGAAGGGCAAGGACCGTTGCACGCTGCTGGTACACCCCGACGACGCCCAGGGGATGGGCCTGGTCGACGGGGCCGCGGCCCGGGTGAGCACGGAGATCGGCAGCATCGAGGTGCCGGTGGAGGTGAGCGATGAGATGATGCCCGGCGTGGTGAGCTTGCCCCACGGCTGGGGCCACAACCTCGACGGCGTGCAGCTCTCGGTGGCCAAGGAGTTCGCCGGCGTCAACAACAACCTGCTGGCCCCGGGCGAGCTGGTGGACGAGATCTCCGGCAACGCCATCGTGAACGGGATCAAGGTGGAAGTGGTCCCCGTCCCCGCCTGATATCTCGCTGGTTCCGGTGGGTAATCTCAGGCTTCTATGGCTATTCCCCAAGACCGCGACATCGACGCCATCAAGGCCTCCCTGTCGGAGTGGATGAACTCCCGGCCGGGAGTGTCCGATGCCGAGGTGACCTTCTTGGTGAACCCCGAGGCCTCCGGGTTCAGCAACGAGACCCTGGTGTGCGACGCCGTTTACACCCGCGACGGCCAGATCCGCGACTCGGGCATCGTGGTGCGCAAGCGCCCCACCGACTACGCCATCTTCCCCGCCTACGACATGAGCGTGCAGTACCGGAGCATGCAGAACATGGCCGCCTGCGGCAGCGTGCCGGTGCCCGAGATCCTGTGGGTGGAGGACACCGGCGAGGTGCTGGGCGAGCCTTTCTTCATCATGGATCGCCTGCACGGCCGGGTCCCCTCCGACAACCCGCCGTTCTTCCAGGAGGGCTGGGTGTTCGAGGCCACCGCTGAGCAGCAGGCCACCCTGTACAACTCGTCGGTGGACACGCTGGCCGCGGTGGCCCGCACCGACTGGAAGGCCGACGGCTTCGACTTCGTGGAGCGTCCCCAATACGGCGGGCCGGGGTTCGCCCAGCAGCTCGGCTATCAGCGCTACTACGCCGACTGGGCTGCCGAGGACCGGCCCAAGCCGCTGATCGACGCCGCGTTGGACTGGTTCGACGCCAACGACCCCTCTGGGTCGATGCCCACCGAGCTGAACTGGGGCGACGCCCGGCCCAGCAACCTCATGTACGGCGACGACTTCAAGGTGATGGCCGTGTTCGACTGGGAGATGGCCGACTTGGGCCCCGGCGAGGTGGACCTGGGCTGGTTCCTGTACATGAACCGGTTCTTGAGCGAGGGGGCTGGCATAAGCTGGCTACCCGGCTTCGCCGACCGGGCGGGCACCATCGCCCGCTGGGAGCAGGCCACGGGCCGCCCCGCCGAGCACATCGACTACTTCGAGGCCTGGGGCTGTTTGCGCTTTTGCATCATCATGGTGGCCATCGTCAACATGCAGGTGAAGTACGGGACGTTCCCCGCCGATTTCGGCGCCCAGTACGAGCGGGTCAACCCCTCCACCCAGATGCTGGCCCAGTACCTGGGCATGCCCGCCCCCGAGTGACCCGGAGAGACCCATGAGCGACGCTGAGAATCGAGCCCTGGCCGAGGCCCTGTTCGCCGCGCTGGAGCGCATGGACTGGCCCGCGGTGGCCGAGCTGTTCACCGAAGACGGCACCTACCAGGACATGCCGTTCGAGACCGACTCCGGGGGCACCGTGGGCCACGCCGGCATCATCGGGAAGCTGGAGGTGGGCCTGTCGATGCTGGAGCGCTTCGAGATGGGCGTGACCGACATCTGGGTGAGCGGCGACGACGTGCTGGTGGAGCGGGTGGAGGTGTGGCACCACCCCGACGGCACCGTGGCCAGCCTCCCCGTGCTGTGCCGCCTCCAGATCCGCGACGGAAAGATCGTCCACTGGCGCGAATACTGGGACTACAACTACCTCATCGCCCAGCAGCCCGACTCCTGGCTCCCCGAATCCCCCCGCCCCCGCTGGGACTGACGGCTACCAGTAGTTCCTTCGTTTGAGAATCCGGTCGGCAGAGCGGAACAACAGCAGCCAGGCGAGCAGGAGCCCGCCGGACATCAGGGCCAGGTAGACGAGAAGCCCCATTACCCCGACAAAGAGGAGAACGGGCAGAAACATCAGCGACATGTTGATGGACTCATTCAACGACAAGCTGTTCGAGGGCGCTGCCACGGTCTTGGCCGCGGCGATGCCCAGCGAGAGACCGGCTGAAATGAGACCGCCGAGCAGCATCGCAGCAATCGCCGTCCGCCTGGTTGGCTTGAGCCCTACCTTGGCCAGGTAGCGAGTGGTCGTTTCCGGCCTGACCTTGGATGCCGCTACCACGAGCATGGTGGAGAACACGGCCACAACCCCCGGCACGCTCAACAGGCTCAGCCATCCGTAGACGTTTACTTCGTCATCCTCGGTGATGCCCGCGGTGGCGTATCTTCCCCCCAACCCGGCATAGATCCCCAGCACGCAGAGAGGCCCCAGCACGAAGAACCACCACTTGCGCCAAGGCTCCAGCCAGTACTCCACCGCCAGCCAAAGAAGCGCCGCCAACACCGCCAGCGAGGCCACCAGCCCGATCGGGTGGGCCAGCTCATTCAGCCACCCCGGCGCCCGCCAGATGAAATAAAGCCGAAGGTCATCATCCGAGTAATCCGTCTGATCCCCAAACAAGTGCCAAACAGCCACCGGCAGAAGAACCACCAACACCGTCGCCGGAACCAAATGCCGATACGGCGGTCTCCGCCGAGTTGTCTCAGGAGGTGAAGGTTGAAGCCTGGTGGCCAAGGAAAGCTCCTCGTGTGCTTCCGGCCAGTTTTACTCGAAGCGGGCGCCCATTTGTTTGAGGATTTCCACGGTGCGGGTGGCGGCCATGGGGCCTTGTTCGCCGGGGGTGTAGGTGGCCGACTCGATGGTGTTGGTGTAGGGGAAGGGGCCGTGGCGCTGGTAGACGTCCCATGAAACGGGGGAGCGGCGGTCGATGCCCACGTCGATTCCCTCGAAGGGGGCCATGGTCCACATTCCGGTGAAGTTTTCGCCGGCGGCGGTCTCGGTGCCGTCCACCAGAAGCCGCAGATCCCAGGCAAAGCCGTCGGTGATGGTGAAGTCGAGCCGCACGGTGCGGCGCCCTTCGGCCAGCGGGCCGCTGTTCAGGTGCCGCATGTGGCCGTAGCCGTTGTGAACGTAGACCACTTCGCCGCCCTCCACGTAGCAGGCGTAGCCGCCGCCCTGGTCGCCGTGGGCCACCAGCATGCCCTGGTCGCCGGAGGCGTAGTCGAACTCGATGTCCACGGTGAACGAGCGGGCCTGGATCATCTTCATGCTCCGGTAGCGCTCCAAGGTGTCGGTGCCCGGCACGAGCCGCACCGGCGTCTCGTACACCTCCTCCGAAGGCGGCCGCTGCACGTACTTGAGCATCGATCCCTCGTCCAGCGGGTACACCTGGTAGCGGTGGGCGGCTTGTTCCCAGGCGTCGATCAGCTCTTGGCGCTTGGCGGGCTCGGCCTCTGAGAGGTCCACCGTCTCGGTGGGGTCGTCGTTGAGGTTGTACACCTCCCACTCGTGGCCGCCGAAAGGGGTCATGGGCAGGTGCAGGGTGACGGCCTCCCAGCCGTCGCGGTAGAACCCCCGGTGGCCGATCTGCTCGTAGTACTGCTCGGTGTGGCGCTCGGCCGCGTCGGCGTCGGCGAACGTGGGGGCGAAGCTGGCCCCGGCCAGCGGCCCCTTGAGCGGCTGGCCGTTGCGCTCAGCGGGGGCGTTGAGCCCCACGATGTCGAGCACGGTGGGCAGCACGTCGGTGATGTGCAGGTACTGGCGGCGGAACCCGCCGGGGTCGGCGATCCGCTCCGGCCACGACGAGATCATGGCCACCTGGTGCCCGCCGGCATGGGTGTTGATCTTGTACAGCCGGAAGGGCGTGTTGCCGGCCATGGCCCAGCCCCGGGGATAGTGGGCCAGGGTCTGGGGTCCGCCCAGCAGGTCGAGCCGGGCGTGGTCGGCGTCGACGTCTCCGGCGGTGGGCGACAGCACCTCGAAGTACTGGGAGCAGCCGGTGTCCTCGCCCTCCCGCGACGCCCCGTTGTCGGAGGTGAACAGCACCAGCGTGTTGTCCCACTCGCCCAGCTCCTCGAGTGCGGCCCGCAGCCGCCCGAAGTTCTGGTCGACGTTGTCCACCATGGCGGCGAACACCTCCATGTAGCGGGCGAACACCTCCTGTTGCGTGGCCGACAGCTCGTCCCAAGGCGGAACGTCGTTGCGCTCCTCGGAGTTGCGGGGCGGCAGCGCGGTGTCGGCGTCGAAGATGCCCAGCTCGATCTGGCGGTCGAAGCGGCGCTGGCGGATCTCGTCCCAGCCGGCGTCGTAGGCCCCCCGGTACTTCTCGATGTCGGCCTGCTTGGCCTGGAGCGGGGCATGGACCGCCCCGTGCGACAGGTACAAGAAGAACGGCTGGTCGGGCCGGGCCGCCTTCTGCTCCCGGACCATGGCGATGGCCTCATCGGTGATGTCGTCGGTGAAGTAGTAGCCGTCGGGGTACTGGTCGGTGCGCACCACGCTGTTGTCGCGGATCAGCCGGTGGGGGTGGTGGAAGTTGGTGAACCCGTCGAGGAAGCCGTAGTAGTGGTCGAATCCCCGCTGGAGCGGCCACGAGTGCCGGGGGCCCACCAGGTTGGAGTCTTTGCACAGGTGCCACTTGCCCACCATGAAGGTGGCGTAGCCCCCCGCCCGCAGGATCTCGGCCACCGTGGCGCAGTGCTCGGTGAGCTCGGCGGTGTAGCCGGGATAGCCGGGATCGGAGTGGCACACGTGGCCCACCCCCACGTCGTGGTGGTTGAGACCGGTGAGCAGCGACGCCCGGGTGGGCGAGCACATGGGGTTGACGTGGAAGTTCAGGTAGCGCAGCCCCTCGGCCGCCATCTGGTCGATGTGGGGGGTGTCGATCTCGGCGCCGTAGCAGCCCAGATCGGCAAACCCCAGGTCGTCCAGCAGCACCACCACGATGTTCGGCGCCCCCTCCGGCGCTCGCACCCCCTCAGGCCACCACGGGTCCGACCCGGCCACCGTGCGCCCTGCTCGCCCCTCCCACCCCTGGTAGGGCTCAGGCCTCTTCGCCGCGTGATCGCTCATCAGCGTCTCCTCAATCCATCGATGGGAATCCTCATTTCGTTCAGATGGCGTCGCCGACGTTAGTGCGGCGGGCGCCTATTGCCCAGGTGAGCAGGGCCAAGATCACCAGGGGGTCGAGGACATCCCAGGCCGTCTCGCAGGTGTAGAAGAAGAAAGCGACGATGAACACCGCCACCCCCAGCCCCGTGGCGACGACGGCGGCGAGGAGGGTGAAGGGGTTGGCTGGCTCCATGCCCTGCCTTTGGGCCATCACCCGGCGCCACCCAACGCACATGGCCACGGTGGCACAGCCGACGAACAGCGGATCGATGGTGTTCCAGAGGTTGTTGCTGCTGTTGAAGGTGTCGGTGTACTTGTTGAGCAAGAACGCCACCGCCAGCGACGACAGGCACAGCGTGCGGATCCACGGCACTTTGCTGGTGTTGCGCCACAGCAGCCACACGCCGACGATGGAGAACACCAGGGGGGCGATCTGCCAGAGCTGCCACTTCCAGTTGTCGGACAGCTCGTTGTTGGGGTCGAACCGCTCGGATTGGACGGCCCAGGTGAATACGGCGACAACCAGGATGCCCGCTCCGATGAGGGAGTCGATGATTCCCAGGTCCCGTCGGCGGAAGATTTGCTCAATCATGCTCATGCCATATTGAACACCCGCAGGGCGTTGTCCCGCAGGAATTTGGGCCAAACATGGTCGCGGAATCCCACGTCGCGCATCTCGGTCATAATCCGCTCCAGCGACAGCCCCGAGGGGAAGTAGCCGGCGTACATCACCTTGTCGGCGCCCCGGGTGTTGGCGTAGTCGATGATGGCCTTCGGGTAGTGCTTGGGGGCGAACGCCGAGGTGGAGTAGTGCAGCCCCGGCCACTTCAGCATCAGCTTGACCATGAGGCGTTCCCACGGCTCGGAACCGTGCCGGGTGACCAGCACCAGCTCGGGGAAGTCGTAGCACACCTGGTTGAGGTGCTCGACGTGCTGGGGACCGAACGGGAACCTCGGCCCCGGCACCCCGGCGTTGATGCACATGGGGATCTCCAGCTCGCAGCACGCCGCGTAGATCGGGTACATGAGCGGGTCGTTGATGTTGACCTGGGGGTGCAGCCCGGTGGGGAAGCAGGCCGCGGCAATTATCCCGAGCTCGTCCACCGCCCGGCGCAGGTCCCGCACCGCTTGTATGCCCTGGTTGGGGTCCACCAGATAGCTGCCGTAGAGGCGGTCGGGGTGCTCGGTGACCCCTCGGGTGCCCCAGGTGTCGCCGAAGTTCACCGGCAACAGCCCCTTGTCGATGCCCCAGAGGTCCATCTCGGCCAGCAGGTAGGCGATGAAGTCCACCGTGCCGTCCACTTGGGGCAGGTCTTTGAACATGTAGGCCGCGCCGTGGCCGAAGCTGCGGCTCTCGGTGTCTTTCAGCAGCCCCTGGAAGTTGGCGTACCAGGCGTCGCGGTCCGACGGCACGCCCAGCATGAGATCGACCACCCCGATGCTCTCAATTGGGTGAGGGGTCATGGGGTGGGTTTCGGGCTCGGGGGCCATCTAGCCGGCCAGCGTCTCGAACAGGTCGGCGTCGGTGCGGCGCAAGCGGCGGTAGTTGGCCTCCCACATCATGGGGATGAAGTACTTGTGGTACGCCTTCTTGGCCCGGGCCGCCTCGGCCTCGGGCATCTCGTGGCCCCCCACCACCTTGGCCTCGTAGTGGGCCCGGGCCGAGCTCTCGTAGGCGATGGCCTTGATGGTGGCCTCCTCCAGCGAGGGGCACACGAAGCAGGCGCCGTGGTTGCCGATGAGCACCACCGACCGCTGGCCCAGCGCCTCGGCCATGCGGGGGCCGTCCACCGGGTTGTCGATGCCGTTGTCGGCGTAGTGGGCCTGCTCTTGGTAGAACAGGCAGGCGTCGGCCGAGTACAGCCCGATGTCCTTGCCGGTGGTCGACAGCACCTCCACGTAGTGGGAGTGGGTGTGGATCACCGAGTTGGCGTCGGGGCGGGCCTCGTAGAACCCGGCGTGGAACCGCACCGCCGGCGACGCCGGAGTGTCGCCGTCGAGCAGGTTGAGCTTCATGTCGTAGCAGTTCACGTCGCTGGGCAGCGTTTCGCTGAAGTAGCCGAACGGCGACACCCAGAAGGCGTCGGCCCGCTCGGCGTCGCGCACCGACACGTGGCCGGCCACCCGGCTCTCGCATCCCTCAAGGGCCAGGATGCGCCGGGACGCGGCCACTTGGAAGGCGGGATGGTCTTCGGTCCAGGTCTTGGTCATCGGTCCTCCTTCGTTGATCTTGTCAGAAACTCTCCGGGTCGGCCGCCACCGCCTTGGGCACCGGCCAGCGGAACAGCTCGGCGGCGTTGCGCCAGCAGATCTTCTCGGTCTCGTCGGGGCCGAACCCCTCCACCTGGCGGCGCACCACCTCTTGGGTGTCGGGCCAGGTGGTGTCCACATGGGGGTAGTCCGACTCCATCATGATGTGGTCCACCCCGATGTGGTCGCGCAGCGACAGGCACGAGGTGTCGTCGATCACGCAGAACCAGAAATTGCGCCGGAACACCTCGCTGGGCTTCATGTCGATGTTTACCCAGGTGCCGTACATGTCGTGGTAGCGGGTGATGTGGTCGAGCCGGTCGATCAGCCCCGGCACCCAGGCGATGCCCCCCTCCGACATGGCGATGCGCAGGTTGGGGAACCGCACCGGGATCAGCGAGTAGAGCCAGTCGACCGCGGCGAACATGGCGTAGCCGAAGAACAGCACTCCGATGGTGTCGGGCGGAGCGTCGGGGGCGGTGGACGGGGCCTGTGACGACGACCCCACGTGCAGGCACACCACCGTGCCGGTGTCCTCGCAGGCCCGGATGAACGGGTCCCAGTGGCCGGTGTGCAGCGACGGCAGCTTCAGCTTCTCGGGGGCCTCGCTGAACGACACCGACCGAAATCCCCGCTCGGCGTTGCGGTAGATCTCGTCGGCGGCGATTTCGGGGTCGTACAGCCAGGGGATCTGGCAGGGGATGATCCGGTCGGGGTAGCGGGTGTGCCAGTCGTCGATGATCCAGTCGTTCCAGGCCCGCACGCAGGCCAGGCCCAGCTCTTGGTCTGCGGTCATCCGCATGAAGTTCTGGCCCGCGAAACCGGGCAGCGCAGACGGGAAGTTCAACGAGGCGTAGATGCCGTTGAGGTCCATGTCGGCGATGCGGGCGTGTATGTCCCACGCCCCCCGGCGCATGTGGTCGAACCGCACCGGGTCGAAGCCGTACTCCGACACCGGCCGCCCGGCCACCGCGTTCATGCCCACGGTGGGGAATCGCCGTCCGTCCACCTCCCAGGCGTGCATCCCGTCGTCATCGGTCACCACCTTGGGGCCGCGGTCGCCGAAACGAGCCGGGATGCGGCCCTCGAAGGCGTCGGGAGCCTCCACCACGTGGTCGTCCACGGAGATGAGCAGATTGTGGCGCACCCGGCGCTCGGGCTCGGGCAGGAAGGTGACCGGGTGGTCGCTGTCCTGGCTGTCGCGCACCGTGAACCCGATGCGCCCCATGTCGGAGAGCTTGACCACGGCGCCGGCGACCTCCTACGCCTTCGCTACACCTGGATGTCGTAGAGCTGGCGGACGTTGGCCGACACGATGGCGTGGCGCACGTCGTCGGTGGTGTCGGCGAAGTGCTCGGCGATCACCGCCTGGCTGTTGGGCCAGGTGGACACGTGGTGGGGGAAGTCGTTGCCCCACATCATGGTCTCGGTGCCGATGATGTCGCGGGCGGCCACCCCGGTGAGGTCGCGCATGAACGTGACCCGGAAGTTGTTGCGCCAGTAGTGCGACGGCTCTTCCTGACAGTTCATGTCGGGGAGGAGCTGGCGGTTGCGGTGGAACCAGTAGTCGGCCCGCTCCAGCAGGTTGCCGGCCCAGCCCACGTCGTTCTCGGCCGAGACGATCATCAGCTCGGGGAAGCGGTCGAACACGCCGCCGAAGATGAGGTCGAGCACCACTTCTTGGATGTCAACCGTTTGCAGCACCGACCGGGTGGACGTGCCCTGGTCCCAGGCCTTGTCGGGGTCGCGGGTGGTGGCGGCGTGCAGGTTCACCGGCATGGAGTGCTCCACTGCGGCGGCCCACAAGGGGTCGAACGCCGGGTCTTGGTAGGGGTTGTCCTCGCCGTTGATCACCGGGATCATCACCCCTTTGAGCCCCATGTCTCGGCACCGCTTCATCTCCTTGGCGGCCCGCTCCAAGTCCACCGGCGCAAGCAGCGCGATGCCCACGAACGTGTCGGGGATCTGGCTCACGAACTCCCCGACCCAGGTGTTGTAGGCCTCGAACAGGGCCCACTGGAACTCCACGTCTCGGATGGGGTACATCTGCATGGCGATGGTGGGGTACAGCACCTCTCCGGTGACGCCGTCGGTGCGCAGCGCCTCCATGCGGGCTTCGGGGTCCCAGCCCACGTCGGGCACGTCCTCGTCCCAGCGGCCCCTGGCCCGCACTTTGTCGTCGGTGCGCATGCACCCGGCCAAAAGCCCCACCGGGGGCAGCCGGGCCTGGTCGCACACCAGCCGGTCGGTGGTCTCCTCGTGGACCAGGCGGGGCGCCCGATCCTTGAAGGCCTCCACCGTGTAGATCTGCCACAGGTCGTGGGGCTCGATCACGTGGGAATCGGCGGAGAATACGTCGAAGCCGTTGTCGCTCATCGTCTTCGATGTTATGGGAACGCTGTGGAAGCCGCCTATCGAAGTGGCGGCTGAATGGCCTCTCCTTCCCGATGATGTGCGAACGCTTGTCTAGCCACCGAGGTGGTGAACTTTCCGGCTGGGTATCGTGGCCGACGTGAGCGTGTGCGCATTCATAGGACTGGGCAACATGGGGTTCCCCATGGCCGGACACTTGGCCGCCGCCGGCCACGAGGTGCGGGTGTTCAACCGCACCTCGGCAGTGGCTGAGCGCTGGGGTGCCCAGCACGGCGGCACGGTGGCGGCCACGCCGGCGGAGGCGGCCGACGGGGCCGAGTTCGTGTTCACCTGCGTGGGCGCCGACGACGACCTTCGGGCGGTGGTTCTGGGCGACGACGGTGCCTTGGGGACGATGCCCGCCGGATCGGTGCTGGTGGACCACACCACCGCATCCGCCGAAGTGGCCCGGGAGCTGGCCGAGGTGTGCGCCAGCCGGGGGATCGGCTGGCTCGATGCCCCCATTTCTGGCGGCCAGGCCGGGGCCGAGAACGGCGTTCTCACCGTTATGTGCGGCGGCGAACCCGAACACTTCGAGGCCGCCGCTCCGGTGATGGATGCCTATTCCTCGGCGGTCACCCTCATGGGACCGGCTGGAAGCGGCCAGCTCACCAAGATGGTCAACCAGATCCTGTGCGCCGGCGCGGTGCAGGGCGCAGCCGAGGCGCTGGCCTTCGGCGAGCGGGCCGGCCTCGACATGGAGAAGGTGCTGGCCGCGGTCACCAAAGGCGCAGCCGGCTCCTGGTACCTCCAGAACCGGGGCCACACCATGGTGGCCGACGAGTTCGACTTCGGCTTCGCCATCGACTGGATGATCAAAGACCTAGGCCTAGTAGCCGACGCTGCCGCCACCCTCAACGCCCCCATCCCCCTAGTAGAACTCTGCCAGCGCTACACCGAAGAGACGGCGGCGCTTGGCGAAAACCGCCTAGACACCACCGCCATAATCCGCCGCTACCGATAGCGCCCGAATCGGGTGTGGTGGCACTGCCTAGCAACCCTTCCTGAGGAGCCTTGACAGGCTTGCTAGCGAGAAACAGGGGAAGCGGAATCCTCAGCCTGTGTTTCGCGGCTGTTCAAGATGCAGGTCCGATTTTGTCCTTGGATGACAGCAACCTCTAGCTGAGCGCCAAGTGCTGTGACATATTGCTCTAGCACGTCGATGGTGACGTTTTGGGATCGCTCGATAGCGGCGACACGGGGTTGGGAGACGCCAATTCGCCCAGCCAATTCACGCTGCGAGAGACCTGCGCTCTCGCGAAGCGCGGTGAGGTTAGCTGCGAGGCGAAGCTCGTCCTCTATCTCCTGCACGCGGGCTTCAGCATCAGGAGCGTCCAACACCTTCTTTTCCCACTGCTTCAGACTCATCGTTCTCTCTCCTTCATGTATTCCAAGAATTTTGTTGCCAAACAGGGTGCCTTTACTGCTGACTCCTGATGTTGGCTTGATGCTCGTCAAATCGACTATCTGCCATCGGAACGTTCTTCGTATACCACTTTCTCCAATTTTTGCTCTTGTCACCCCCGACAAGCAGAATTGCTTTTCGCTCTGCATCGAAGGCGAAGAGCACTCTTGTCTCAGTCCTGCCGGTTGAACCTGGTCGAAGTTCCTTCATGTTTTTGTGCCGACTGCTCTTGATGGTGTCGACGAGTGGCCGACCCAAGGCTGGTCCATGACTCCGAAGCAGTCTGATGGCAGCCAAGAGAGCCTCGGCATCAGTCCGCGAAAGTCCGTTGGCCCAATCCTCGCAGGCAGGGTGAAACTCGACGGCCCAACTCGACATGTGATAACAATAATATTATCAGAGGCAAGCAGCCCTGTCCAGGTAGGTGCATGAGTGGACGGGTTGGACGGTGCCGGTGCCAGCCTGGAGCAGTCCCAGTTCTTCCTGGACATGATCGTCTGCCAGGCGTTCCTTGGCGACTGCTGCGTATTCGGCGTGCAATTCGATCCCACCGGAATTGCGGCCGTGTCGACGGGCGACGGCGACAGTAGTGCCAGATCCGGCGAATGGGTCGATGACGAACCCATCGGGCGGACAGGCCACCTTGACAAAGAACTCGGCTAGGCCTTCTGGCATCACCGCGGTGTGCTGCCCGGCAGGGCCCTTGTGCTGGTTGTAGGTCTGGCCAACGGTGATCACGTTCCCAGGATCAGCCCCACCTCGGCCGTAGGTCCGAGTACGGTCTCGACCGAACCCGGCGTCGGTGTTTCGGCGGCCATTCTTGTCCTTGAGCCTCCGGTTGATCTCAGCCTCATCTGCCCGATACGGCACCCGCACGGCGTCTAGGTCGAAGTAAGGACTGGGACCTTTAGTGAAGTGGTACACGTACTCGAACGCGTCCTTGGTGCGTGGACCGAATCGACCGGGGATGGCGTTCGGCTTGCTCCAGATATACGTCTCCGTCCACCGCCACGCCATGTCTTGCAGAGCGATCACCAGTTGGTACACATACGGATGGCGCTGTCCCCGGAGCGGCCCCGATTTAGCCACCCGGTTCTTGATGTTGAGCACGAATGACCCGGTCTCCTTGGTGGCTCTGAGCATGGCCTCCGCAAATGGCAGGAACCACTCCACATAGCTGTCCGGGTTGATCTTGGAGTATGCCCGGGCATCGGCATACGGCGGCGACATGAAGAACAAGTCCACCGAGTCCTGCGGCAACCTCGGCAGCCATTCAGCAGAATCCCCCCAAACCACCCCCTCCTCAAGCAGCACAGCCAGCGCCTCATCACCATCCACAGGAGGCGCTGGAACCGTCTGACCTGCCATAACTAGAGAATACCCACCACCAGTGACGTCTTTGCGGTTCCCGCTGCTTCTATGGTGAAAGTCGCTTTCGCAGCTCCTCTTTGAGGACTTTGCCAGCGGGATTGCGGGGGAGGGTGTCGGTTATCTCGAGTTGCTCGGGGTGCTTTTGGCGCATGAGGCCGCCTTGGGAGAGATGCTCGGTTAGCTCGGGCAGGGTTGGTGGCGTTGAATCTGGGGTTGGCACGACAAAGGCACAGACCCGCTCGCCCCGGTCGGGGTCGGGGAGGCCGATCACGGCCACGTCGGCGATGCTTGGGTGGGTGTAGAGGGCGTCTTCCACCTCTTTGGCTGACACGTTCTCGCCTTTGCGGATGATGACATCTTTGGCTCGGCCGGTGATCTCCACGTAGCCCTCGGCGTCGATGATGCCCAGATCGCCGGTGATGAAGTAGCCGTTGTCGTCGAACGCTCGTGCATCCAGCGATTCGTCCACATAGCCGAGGTGCATGTGGAAGCCCTTGGCCCGCAGCTCGCCCTCGGTGCCGGGTAGAGCCTCGGAGCCGTCGGGCAGCACCGCCTTCAGTTCCACCCCGTATTTGGCGAATCCCTCGGTGCGGGCCTTGTGCTCATCGGAGGCTTGATGGCCGACCATGGCGATGTTGGCGAACTCGGTCAGCCCCCAGCCCGACAACACCGGCGCCCCAAATGTCTCCAGCATCTCGTAGTGCAAGTGCGGCGGCTTGGTCTGGCCGCCGCCCGCGAACCCCCTCACCTTGGGAAACAGGGGCTGGTCGGGTTGAGCCTGCTGGCGCTCTAAATACTTCAGATAGAACGGGGTGCCCGCCCCGGTGAACGTGATCTGCTGCTGGCTCAGGAAGTCGATTCCGGCGTCGTCGAACGCCTCCACCAGCACCAGGGCCATGCCGGTATAGAGGGCGGCGTACACAAACTGAATCCCTCCGATGTGGGTGAACGGGAACACCAGCCCACAACGGTCGTCGCCCTCCATCCCGAAGCGGTGGACCATGGCCCGTCCCGGCGCGCCCACCGTGAAGTCGCTGTGTTTGGCCCCCTTGGGGTCGGCCGTAGTGCCCGAGGTGTAGAACACCCACCCAAACCGATTGGCATCCGGCTGGGCTGGCGGCAGCGTGGCCGGATCGCCGGTGGGCAGCTCCTGATCGCGGTCACACACCAGCACCTCGGTGCGTGCATGGTCACGGGCCTGCTCGGCGTAGTGAAACCCCCGCCATGTGCCAGGACAGATCATCAGCGACGGCGAGAGTTGCTGGGAGATGAACCCCACCTCCCGCCCCCGGTATATGGGCAGCATCGGGTTCTGAACCGCCCCCAACCGGCTCAACGCCCCCACCAGCACCACCGATTCAACCCAAGTGGGCAACTGCCACGACACCAAGGCCCCGTTGTTCACTCCGATGTCGTGCAGCCCTGCGGCCACCGTTTCGACCTGCTCCCGATACCCCCCGAACGTCACCTCCCGCCCCAGCTCGTCCATCAAGAACAATCCGTCAGGCTCAGCCTCAGCCCGAGCCTCAATCAACGCCCACAGCGCATGCTCGTGGATCAACACTGATTTGCTGGCTATTGTCACCCGGCGTACTTGAGGTGGGAGGGGGTGAAGTCGTCGACGAACAGCATGATCTCCCCGGGTTCCAGCGGCTCGTCGTTCGGTTCGAGGTCCAGAGGCTGCACGCCTTCCAGCACTGCTCCGAGCTTGGCGGCACGCAGGGGCTCGGTAGGCGGTTCGAACGAGAAAAACCCCTCGTCATCTGTGATGGTCTCCAACGTCGAAGCTTCGCCATCAGTAGTCTGGACCGCCAGCCACACCACAACCTCAGCGGTGGGGGCCTTGCCGGTTACCCCGACAAGTCGCCCGTTCAGGGTTGGAGGCGTGGTGTAGTCCGACATCGCCCTTATTGTGGCATGGGTGCTTTGGTGGCCGAAAACAACGACTGGGGCGGTCAGTTGGACCACAGGCAGCTGATGGGACGCATGTGGAGCCGGTCATCCAGGGTTACGGCGTAGGGGCCGGTGTGAAGGAGGATTCCGCCTCGGAAGCTGTCGGGGGACACGGTGTCGAGCTGGTCTCGTAGCCATCGGAGATGCGCCATGTGCTTTGCAGTCGGAGAGCTGGTGGCCTTGATTTCCACTGCAACAACATCGTCGTTGTCGGCCTTGATTATGAGGTCGATTTCGCGGTCTTTGTGGTCGCGGTAGTGAGAGAGCGTGTAAGCCCGGACAGATGCCGAGAGCTGTCGAGCGATCTCGTTGACCGCAAAGGTTTCCAACAGTGGTCCAGTAGCGGGGTTGGTAGGAGAGGCGAGGGCATTGGCATCCGTTCCGAGCAGGCTTGCGGCCAGCCCGGAGTCGGTTATGTGGAATTTGGGTCGCCGGGCCGTGCTGGCGGTGAGACTCCGGGACCATGCGGGCAGTTCGTGGACGAGGAATACGGTTTGAAGCCATTCGAAGTAGTTGGTGATTGCCTGACGGCTAATTCCTAACTGCCGGGATGCGTCGGAGATGTTGACCGGGCTGCTGGTTAGCCCGGCGGTCCATCTCAGCAGTGGTGCCAGTGCCGACGACTTGCGAATATCGGTTAGCGCGGCGATGTCGCGTTGGATGACGGTCTCCACGTACCCCTGGAACCAGCGCCGCCGCTGGCCGGGATCGAGGTTGACCACTTCGGGATATCCGCCTCGACACACTCTCTCCAGATAGTCGGCTCGGTTGAGGCTGGAAGCAGGGGCTGGGTTCGGGCTGCTCTCGAACCAACGGCCGATCTCATCCGGTGACGAGTCGGCAATCTCGGCCTCGGAGAGTGGCCAAAGCCGGAAGATCTGAACCCGCCCGGCGAGGGATTCGCTGATTTGCGGAACGGTCAGGAAATTGGTGGATCCGGTGAGGATGAACCGTCCTGGTGTCGCCTCCTCATCGACCAGTTGCTTGATGGCATACACCAGCCTGTCGCCGCCGCGCTGGGCCTCATCCACTACCAGGGGGTAGCGCTGGTTGTTGAGGAATGTCGTCGGGTCGTCGAGTATGCCCTCCCGCAATTCCTCGTTGTCCATCGACAGGTAGGTGCCGCCGCGAGCTTCGGCGATCATCCGGGCAAGGGTGGTCTTGCCGCTTTGGCGAGCGCCATGGATCATGACCACGCGAGCCCATTCCAGCGTCTCTTCGATCAGGGGCTGGATCTGTCGTCGAACGAGGCCCATCGCCCGATCATAACATCAACATTACAAACTCTACCTAGGATATATTGCAAATCCCACCAAAGATAGATAACAGATTCCTCTCTCGCTAGTTCATAACTTCTTCTTGGTAATTTGCCCCACAGAAGTGCTCAGTAGAGGGATTCGCCGCAGGCTGCGCTGCTGGTATCGGTATTGCCGCTTAGGGCGTCTAGGACGGATTGGCGGTGGGTGGTTATTGCGGCGGAGAGGGCGGCGTTGTCGGCGGTGACGGTTACTAGGCGGAAGCCTTGGGCGACTCGGGTGGGGGTGAGGGTGGGGGTGGAGTGGATGCCGGGGACTACGCCGTGGGTCTGGCAGGCGGCCACGATGGCGGCCAGGGCGTCGTCGAACGTTGCCTCGCCGTCGTTGTTGCCGGGGGGGAGGCCCAGGCTGACCGACAGGTCGGCGGGGCCGACGTAGACGGCGTCGACCCCCGGGGTGGACACGATGTCGTCCAGGTTCTCCAGCGCGGCCACCGTCTCCACCATGGGGATGCACTTCACCGCCTGGTTGGACCCGGCGAAGTAGCCGGGGCCGTCGCGCAGCGCCACCCGGGTGGGGCCGAAGCTGCGTGATCCCTCGGGGGCGTAGCGGCACGAACGCACCGCGGCCTCGGCCTCTTCCCGGCTGTTCACCATGGGGATGATGACGCCCAAGGCCCCGGCGTCCAGCACCCGGCCGATGATGCCCTGCTCGTTCCACGGCACCCGCACCACCGGAGTGGCTGTGCCCAAGTCGATGGCGGCCAGCATGGGCAGCGCATCGGAGTAGTCGGCCAGGCCGTGCTGCATGTCTATGCACACATAGTCGAACCCGGCTCGGGACATGACCTCGCAGCTCACCGCCGTGGGCAGGCCCGCCCAGGCGCCCAGCGCGGGGCGACCCGAAGCAAAGGCCTCGGCCAGCGGATGGGAAGCGGATGCCGCGTCGCTCATGGCCGCAACCGTAACCCGCTCTGTGGCGGCTCGGTCAGTTCAGATTCGCCTGCCTAAGGGGTGGCGTCTCGCATCGGGCCGATGGGAACCAGCTGGCCCCTGGCGCCCAGATCAGGGTCTTGCTCCAAGAGTTGGAAGGAGTCGTTGCTGGAGAGCTTGTCGGCCCCCAACGATGCGTAGGGCTGGCCGGCAATCGAGAACTCTCCGATATTGGCGATGGCCTCGGCGAATGTCTCGTGGGTCAGGATGGGCCCGGCCGCGGTGGCCAGCAGCTCGAAGATCTGGAAGAACCGACAGTGGCCGGACAGGCTGGTAAACCAAAGCGGTTCGCCCTCTTCCAGGGTGTCGGGGTGCTTGATCTCGACTTCGGGATGCCTTGAAGTGACCGCCTCTAAGCACTCCTGGAACCGGGGATCGGTCTCGTATATCTGGGCTCCGGTCATGGCCCCCACGGTGATCACGCCCCTAGCCGACTCGGGTTGCACGTTGGCCCCGATGTTGCTGCCTAGCCCGGAGGCGTCGGTGGCCCAGATGTCCACCTCAAGGCCGTTGAGCGCGGCGTTCTCAATGCCGGCCGAGACGTTGCCAACCAGCAAGAGCGTGTCGGTTCCGGCGGCTCGGATGCGCTCGGACAGTGCAGCCCACTCTTGGTTTTGGGCGATGAGATCAGCTACTTGGGAGGAGGTGGCGATCTCGAGCACCGGCTCGATTCCATGTTCCCGCAGCAGGCCGGCCACTTCCTCGAGCTGCGCGGCCGCAGAAAGGTCGGCGACTATCGCGATCGATCTTCCCTGGAGCATTCCCTCTGCCTCGAGCAAGGTGAACAGGGCGCCGGTACTGACATCGCGCGTCACCCGCTCGTTGACCCAAGGCGCCCGAGCCTCGGCTAGGCGCTCTGGGGTGATGGTTCCCCCAACCAGGATCGTCTCTTGGGTGCCGACGATGCAGGTGTTGGCCACTTCGGCCGGGCCGAGGAACCCGAACAAGATTGCGAACACCTCGTTGTCCTCGGTCAGCCGCAGGCAGGCCGCCTCGGCCTCGGTGGCGCCGATGGGGCTGTACTTGTCCATGAGGACTTCGACTCGGCGTCCGTTGATGCCGCCCCGCTCGTTGATGTCATCGGTCAGAGCCTGGATCACCAGCTCTTGGTCGCCCCAGGTGGCCGGGGAGAAGCCGAGTTCGACCAGTTGGTCGATGTCCAGATAGGTGACGCCGATGGTGATGGTGTCGGCGGTGACCCCTCGCCACGTGGCGGTCAGCTCGATCTCCGGCTCCGGCTCCTCGGTGGGGGCGGGCTGGAACTCGGGCTCTTCCTCCGGAGTCTCTTCGGGGGCCTCGGGCTCCGGCTCCGGCTCAGCAGGGGCGGCCTCTTCGGGAGCCTCTGGCTCCGGCTCGGGAGCGTCCGGGGCCTCAGTGGCCGGGGCCGGAGCTGGTGCGTCGGCATCACCTTCGTCATCGTTGCCGCCGCAGGCCGCGGCGACCATGGCCAGGGCCATGAGCATCGCGATCAGCCAGCGCATCTTCTTGGTCAACATCGAATTTCCCCTCAATTCTGGGTGAACGCTCGGCACCGCAGCAGCCCAATGGCCGCTGTCTTGGCTCAGGGGATCATATTCGATCAGGAATGACCGGTCTCCCTGAGCGGGTAACCGGATATTGCCGGTTGGGATCATCGCAAGGTACTCGTCCGGCGGTAGGCCCGGCTGCCGGGTCGCCGGTGAGCAGCTCAGCTCCGGCGGGGGCGTATTGGAGGATGTAGGACTTGCGGACCCCGTCGGTGGTGTTGGGGCCGGTGAGGTGCGGGGTGAGCGACGAGAACACCACGGCACCCCCGGCCGGAACTGGAGCGGCCACCGGGTTCTCGCACTGCTCGAAGCACTCGAAGCCCAGGGGATCGACGTAGGTGTGGGCCAGTGTCCCGTGGAGGTGGACGCCGGGTGCCACCCAGGGGCAGCCGTTGTCGATGGTGGCGTCGTTGAGGGCCAGCCATACCGTGAGGTACTGCTGGGGCTCGACGAAGGTGTAGCCGTTGTCCTGGTGCCAGGGGAATCGGCGGGGCTTCTCGGGCTTCTTGTACACCGCCTGATCCCAGTACAGGTGTACGTCGGGGCCGATGAGGTCGAGGCACACCGCGCCGATGCGGGGATCGGCGGCCACTTGGCGCAGGGTGTTGGAGCGGGCCACCAAATGGGGGGTGAAGGTGATGGCCCCGGCCTCGGCGATCATCAGACGCTCGCCCTCGATGGAGCGCAGCCCGGCCTCGGTCTCGGCCTCGATGGCGTCGATCTCCTGGGTGATGGCGGCGATGGTGTCGGCGTCGAGCAGGTTGTCCATCACGAAGAACCCCTGGCGGTTGAACGCCTCGGTCTGCTCGGAGGTGAGCGCCGCTGGCGTAGTGGTGGCCGGCTGCCAGGCAAAATCCTGGTTCCAGGGGTGGGGAGTGTAGGGGCTGCTCATTGCGTAGCTAGGAGTGGCCATGAGCGGCAGCCTACGCGGCTGATTCTGGTGTGTGCCCTGCGGGGCTAGTCCACCAACTGGCCATCGCGCAGCAGGGGGTCGAAGCGGTGCATGGGGTTTTTGAAGCCGTCGAACTGCTCGAAGCCGAGGTCTTCGGTGCCGGCTGCGCAGCAGTGGTACACCATGGCGGCGCGGATTCCGTCGGAGACGTTGTCGGTGGAGCAGTGCATAAGGTGGCTGTCGAACACCAGCAGGTCGCCGGGCTGCATTGTGACCGCCTGGCGGTCTTCCATGTCGTGGTCGACGATCTCCACGTAGCCCAAGTTGGCGTTGGGCCGCCGGTCGGGGACGTGCTCGTGGACCGGTTCGGCGTGGCTGCCGGGCAGGATATGCAGGCAGCCGTTCTCCAGGGTGGCCTCGGTCACCGCCAGCCACAGCCCCACGATGGGCCGGGGCGGTTCGAACGGAAAGTAGTAGCTGTCCTGGTGCCACGGCTGGCCCCACGCACCGGGGTTCTTGAAGATGAACTGCGACAAGAAGCAGTCCACATCGGGGCCGATCAAATCGCTCAGTATCCCGGCGATCCGCTCGTCGTGAAGGAACGATAAGAACGCCGGCCGGTCGTGAAGGGTGAACACCTTCGACACGGTGTCCTCTGGGCGGTCGCCGCTCAGGTTTCCCTGGGACTCGGGGGCGATAAACATCCCCTCTGGGGTGATACCCGACTCGTCCACCTCGCGCACCACGCCGATTACGTCATCGAGCATCTGGTGGCCCACTTCGGGCGGGGAGAAACCGTCCAAAATGAAGAAACCCTCAGTGTGATAGCTGTCGAGGGCCGCCGAGGGCATTTTGGACGTCATCGCCATGAGTGGAGCTGATGGGACTCGAACCCACGACCCCCTGCTTGCAAAGCAGGTGCTCTAGCCAGCTGAGCTACAGCCCCGGACTGTTCAATGGTACCGGGCGCCTTGCGGGGCAAACGATCCAATACCCCGCTCAATGTGACCGGCTGGCGCTGTCGTGGTGGAATTGCCCCGGTGCGTTTCGATCTGAGCGACGATCAGGAGTTCTTCCGGGAAACCGCACGACGATTTATCGAGGCCGAGGTTCCGATCAGCGTGGTGCGAGAGTGGCACGACCACCCCGACGGCTACCCGCAGAGCTGGTGGCAGGCTGCGGCTGAGTTGGGCTGGACGTCGCTGATGGTGCCCGAGTCGCTGGGCGGCGGCAGCATCTCTGGCCGCCCGATCGTGGACCTCACGATTGTGGCCGACGAGATGGGCCGGGGGGTCACACCCGGGCCGCTCATGCCCACCAACGTGGTAGCCGACACCCTGGGCCGGTCGGGATCGCCTAACCAGCAGGCGCTGCTCGAGGGGGTTGTGGCCGGCGAGGTGGTGCTGGGGTGGGCGTTCTGCGAGCCCGGCGGCGACTGGACTGCCGACAGTGTCTCCGCCGCGGCCGTCCCGTCGAATGGCGGCTACGCGCTCACCGGCACCAAGGTGGCGGTGGAGGCTGCCGCGCAGGCCCACCATCTGCTGGTCACCGCCCGCACCCAAGACGGATTGGTCCAGTTCTTGGTGCCAGCCGATGCTCCGGGGCTGACCATCACCCCCCAGGAGTCGCTGGACTTGGGCCGCCGATTCGCCGAGGTGCGCCTCGTCGGAGTGCCTGTCGACCCCGAAGCCATGGTGGGGACACCGGGCACCGCCACCGAGGCCGACGTGGAGCGCCAGCGCCAGGTGATGGTGGTGCTCCAGTGCGCCGACAACGCCGGGTCGGCGGCCAAGGTGCTGGAGTTCACCGTTCAGTACGCCTTCGACCGCTATTCCTTCGGGCGGCCTCTGGCGTCGTACCAGGCGCTCAAGCACCGCTTTGCCGACATGAAGCTGTGGTCGGAGGCCTCCCAGGCCGCGGTGGACGGGGCGGCCGACGCGCTGGCCGACGGCGAGGACGAGGCTCGCATGGTGAGCGTGGCCAAGGCGTATGTGGGCGACCACTCGGTGGAGCTCATGCACGACTGCGTGCAGATGCACGGCGGCATCGGGGTCACCTACGAGCACGACCTGCACTTGTATCTGCGGCGGGCCACCGTCAACCGGGGGTTGTTCGGTACGCCGGGCGACCACCGGGCATGCCTGTCGAAGATGATGGGGTACTAGGGGGAGCGATGGACGACTTCGTGTATGCCGAAACCGATCCCGCCGAGTTGGCCCGATACCGGGAGGAGGTGCAGGCGTGGATGAACGAGAACATGCCCCGGCGCGATCCCGTCAATCCCTGGCACCCCACTCAAGACGATGACTTGAAGAGCAGCCGCAACCGCGAGCTCCAACGGCGGCTGTACGACGGGGGGTACGCCGCGGTGTGCTACCCGAAGGAGTACGGTGGCCAGAGCCTGACCGCGGCCCACCAGAAGATCATCGACGACGTGAGCATGGACTTCGACATGCCCATCTTGTTCAGCGTGCCCACCCTGTCGATCTGCGGGCCGGTGATCTTGGAGTTTGGCACCGAGGAGCAGAAGCAGCGCTACATCCCGGCGTGGATCCGAGGCGACGAGCTGTGGGTGCAGTTCATTTCCGAGCCCAGCGGGGGCTCCGACATGGCGGGCGCTTTGACCCGGGCCGACCGGGACGGCGAGGAGTTCATCATCAACGGGTCCAAGATCTGGAGCACGTTCGCCCAGCGCTCCGACTACGCCCTCATGCTGGCCCGCACCAACTGGGAGGTGCCCAAGCACCGGGGGCTGACCATGTTCATCGTCCCCATCCACCATCCCGGCATCGAGATCCATCCCATTCAGATGGTGGACCGCTCCGAGGAGTTCTGCCAGGAGTTCTTCAACGACGTGGTCATCCCCGCCGAGAACGTGGTCGGCGAGGTGGACGACGGGTGGACGGTGGCCAGCCGCCTGCTGTTCCACGAGCGGGCCGCGGTGGGCAACGCCTCCCCCTATACCCAGGGCCGGCACCGGAACCGCACCGCCGACGGGGTGGAGGACTTGGCCGCCATCGCCCGAGACCACGGCGGCACCGACATCGGTCGCCACCGTCAGCGGCTGGGCCACATGGAGACGCTCAGCCGAGTGGAGGAACTTCTGTCGGCCCGGGTGGTGAAGGGCATCGAGGGCGGCTTCCTGCCCGCCCCGGCCGGATCGCTGGTGCGCCTGTTTCATGGCTTGTCCCGGACTGAGCGGCAGACGGTGGCCATGGAGATGCAGGGCGACCGCGCCCTGGTGTGGAATCAGGGTGAGAACACCGGCGCCTTCGGTCTGGAGTATGTGCAGCGCCAGCAATCCTGCATCGGCGGCGGCACCACCGAGATGGCCCGCAACATCATCAGCGAGCGCATCCTCGGCATGCCCCGCGAACCCGCCGCCGATCGCGACCTCCCCTTCAACCAAGTCCCCCGCAGCGGCTAAGCCGCTAATGAGCCTGAGGCGCTACGACGCCAGGGGGCGGCCGAAGGGGAGGGCTTCCTGCCAGGTGGCCAGGAAGGACTCGGCCCGGTAGGCGGCGGCGAGGAATAGGCCGTCGGGGTGGTCGGCGATCTCCTCTAGGGACGCGGTGATCTTGGCCGCGGCGTCTGCGGCGATGGCCTCGGGGGTGAGGTCGCCGGAGGGCCACCAGGCGAACAGGGATCCCGCGGTGGAGATGAAGTCGGGGATCACGGTGGTGCCGGCTCGGCTGAGAATGGCCAGGGCTCGAGCGGTGACCGGGATGGGGGCGTAGGGGACCAGGGTGCCCACTTGGAGCTGTTCAGCCATGGTGTGATTGATGGCCCCCATCTTGGAGCCGGCGAACAGCACGTCGGCTTGGCCGTTCATTTCCACCATCGTGGCACCCCGATCCTCAACGGCAGCTTTCAGGGCGTCACAGATCGGTCCCGAGCCCTCGATTGCTGCGGTGCGGCCGTCCAAGCCGCCGCTGGCTTGGGCGGCGGCGGCCACTACTCCGGCGACGGCCGCCTGGTCGGCCACATCGCCCACCGCGGCGCGGGGATCGGCATCGGCCACTGACTCCAGCGCCGCCCTCGGCACCCGGGTGCCGGGTTCCGGCAGGAATCGGCCCGAACCAACCATGGGGGCGATCTCGGCGGTGAACTTGGCCACCGCGTCGGCCCGATCGTCGTCCACTGCGTTGATCCCCGCAGAGGCCCCGCTGCGACGCATCTCGAAGGTGGCGAAGGCGTAGGTGAGCGACCGGGCCAGGTCGCTGGCCCCGCCGGGCAGGATCTTGCGGGCCGACCGGACGATGCCCACCGACTCGGGCGCGTCGGCCAGATCGAAGACGATGAAGGCGTCGACAGTTTCGAGTTTCTCAGTGGGCATTACTCGGACGACTCGCCCTCTTCGCTGTCCATTCCGGCCACGATCTCCTTCACCCGCACCTCGGCGTCGTTTATCCGCCCCCGGCACACCCGGATGAGCTCGGCGGCCCGCTCGACCTTCACCGCCAGCACGTCGATGTCGATGTCCTCGGCCTCCAGCTCGCTGAGGATCTGTTGGAGCTCGCTCAGGGCGTCGGCGTAGCCGATTTCTTGTGTGCTCATCTTCTGGTTCTCCTCATTGCTTCTCAGACACGGTGCTGTGCAGCTCGCCCTCGGCCACGGTGGTTACCAGCTCATCACCGGCGGCCAGCACCGCCGGGTCGCGCACAACTTTGCCGCTATGGCGGGTTATCGACCAACCACGGGCCAAGATTTTCCGAGGATCGAGCAAGCGCACCCGGCCTTCCAGGTTGGCCAGCTCCTTGGCTGCGGCTCTCGGCCCCCGCTGGGCTTGGGCAGCCACCCCCGACTTCTTCTGCTCCAACGTGCGCCGGCCTTCGACAATGGCCGCAGTGGCCCGGTGGCGCATGGTCCCCGCACAGTCGTCCACTTTGCGGGTCTCGCTTCGGGTCCGAGTCTCGGCCAGCGCTCGGACCCGCCCCGCCCGGCCTTCCAACCGGCTGCTGGCGCGATGCAGATGGCCCTCGGCGGCCCGGGCAGTGGTCTGGCTCACCGTCATCAGTCGCCGGTCGGCGTCATCGGCAAGCCGCTGGGCCCACTCGGCAATTGCCTCCCAGGCCAGCTCAGTTGCCTCCAAATGGGCCCGAGCGGCACCGACGATGAACACCGCAGCCGCCGTAGGTGTTTTCTGGGCCTCGTGGGCCACCTCGTCAATGATGGTTCGGTCGATTTCATGGCCCACCCCGGTTACCACCGGCACGGGGGCATCGGCGACGGCTCGGGCCACCACCTCGCTGTCGAAGGCCACCAGATCGGTGCGGGCTCCGCCGCCTCTCACCACCGCGATCACATCCACCCCGGTTCGGCCCACCGCGGCGATGGCCGCGGCGATGAGCGGGGGAGCGTCCACTCCCTGCACCGGGGTGTCGGCCAGCACCACCTGCCAGGCCAACCCGCTGTTCTCCAGCTCATTGTGGAAGTCGTGGTGGGCGGCGCTCCCCTGGGAGGTGACCAGCCCGATGCGCAGCGGGGCGATCGGGAAGGGGACGGCCTGGTTCTTGGCCAACAGGCCCTCGACGCTCAGCTTCTCCAACAACCGCAGCCGCTCGGCCTCCAGCTCGCCCAGCGTGAAGTTGGGGTCGATGCCCGACATGTACAGCTGGAGCCGGCCCCCCGGGGGCCAGAAGTCCAGCTTGCCCTGGATGCGGACCTTCATCCCGTCTTCCATGGCCATGCCGCCCTGGCGGCGCAGCGTGTCCTCCACCCGCTCGCGGTTGAATCGGAACAGCGCCACCGAAATTGACGCCTCGGGTTGTTTGCCCGCGCCGTTGTTCGGGTCGGGCTCGACCAAGTCGAAGTACATGTGCCCGCTACGGGCCCGGCTCAGATTGCGGATCTCGCCCTCCACCCACAGCTCGTCGCCGAAGGCGTCGCCCAGCACCTGCTTGATCCGCTCGGCCAATTCGGCGACGGTGAACGTGGCCGGTCCGGCGACGGCGCCCGGCTCAGCCGAGTCGAACAGGCTCATAACGCGCTCCCCGCGGGAGACCGCTGCTCGTTGCGCACCAAGGTGCGATACAGCTCGGCATACAGACCGTCGGCGGTCAGCAGATCATCGTGGCGCCCCGACTCCACCAGCTCTCCCCGGTCGAGCACCAGGATCAAATCGGCGTTGGTGACGGTGGACAGCCGATGGGCGATCACCACCGCGGTCCGCCCCTCCAGCGCGATGCCCAAGGCCTGCTGCACCAGCGCCTCGTTCTCGCTGTCGAGGTGGCTGGTGGCCTCGTCCAGCACCACGATGGCCGGATCCTTGAGCAGCACCCGGGCAATGGCCAGCCGCTGCTTCTCGCCCCCCGACAGCCGGTAGCCCCGCTCGCCCACCACGGTGTTGTAGCCCTCGGGCAGCGAGGCAATGAGATCGTGGATGTGGGCCGAGCGGCAGGCTGATTCCATCTCCGCCGCGGTGGCGTCGGGCCGCACGTAGCGCAGGTTGTCGGCCACCGTCTCGTGGAACAGATGGGGATCTTGGGGGACCACTCCGATTGAAGCCCGCAGCGATTCCTGGGCCACATCCCGTACGTCGGTGCCGTCGATAAGAACCGCGCCGTGATCCACGTCGTACAGCCGGGTCAACAGGGCGGCCAGGGTGGTCTTGCCCGCCCCCGATGGCCCCACCAGCGCCACCAATTGCCCCGGCTCGATCACCGTTGACACATGCCGCAGCACCGGTTGGCCGGTGGCCTCCGGTGCGGCGGCGTCGGCTTGCAGCGAGGCCAGCCGGTCGTCGCTGGGCGGATAGGTGAAGGTCACATCGGCCAGTTCGATTCGTCCCTTGGGCTGTTTCAGTGTGACCGCGTCGGGCCGGTCGGCGATGGGGTTGGGCGTGTCCAGCACCTCGAACACCCGCTCGAACGACACCAGCGCGGTCATCACGTCCACCCGGGCGTTGGTCAGGCTGGTGAGCGGGGTATAGATCCGCACCACCATCAGCCCCATGGCGGCCAGGGTTCCCACGGTGATCGCCCCGGAGATCACTAGTTGGCCGCCCACCCAGTACAACATGGCGGCACCCACCGCTCCCACCAGGCCCAAGGCGATGAAGAACGTCCGCCCGTACATGGCGCTGCGCACCCCGATGTCGCGCACTCGCCCGGCGGTGGCGCCGAAGCCGTCGCGCTCTTGGTTGTGGCGTCCGAACAGCTTCACCAACAGCGCTCCCGACACGTTGAGCTTCTCGGTCATCACCGTGTTCATGGAAGCGTTGTGCTCCATCGACTCCCGGGTGAGGGCCTGGAGCTTCCGACCCACCCGCTTGGTGGGCAGGATGAACACCGGCAGCAGAGCCAGCGCCATCAGCGTGAGCCGCCACTCCAAAAGGAACATGGCCACCAGCGTGGTGGCCAGCACGATGGTGTTGGACACCACCGACCCCAGCGTGCCGGTGAACGCCCGCTGGGCGCCGATCACGTCGTTGTTCATCCGGCTGATGAGCGATCCGGTCTGTACCCGGGTGAAGAACGCCATCGGCATCCGCTGCACATGGTCGTACAGGCCCACCCGCAAGTCGTAGATGAGCCCCTCGCCGATGCGGGCCGACCAGTAGCGCTCGATAAACGACAGCGCCGCCTCCCCGAAGGCGGCCAGCACGATGATGCCGGCCAGCAGGTGTACCTGGCCTCGGTCACTGTTGGCGATGGCGTCGTCGATGATCGAGCGGAACAGCAGCGGCGGCACCAGCGATAGCAGCGCTCCCAGCAACAGCACCACCACGAAGCCGATGAGCATGCCCCGGTAGGGACGCGCGAAACCGGCTACCCGGCGGATCGTCTGCCCGGCTATCTGCTTGCCCTTGACCCCGGTTGGATCGTGGCCGATGGCGCCGTGGGCGCCGCCCATCGCATGCACTTCCTGCACGATACGCCCCAGGTGTGACAGTCGGCTGTTTGTAGGGGGTTCGGCGGGAAATAGTGTGGCGGTGTGAGAGTTCGGACCCGCAAGAGGGCACAGAGGGCAGTGGCATTGGTGGTGGCGATCGCCATCGTGCTGGCCCTGCTTCTCTCCCTGCTGGTGGTGTTCAGCGACACCGCCGCCGCCCATGCGGAGATGCGCCGGTCGGCCCCGGACCCCGGTCAAACAGTGGGTGGAATGGTCGACCGGGTGGAGATGGAGTTCCGAGAGCCGATCCGACCCCACCAGTCAAACGGCGTGGCGCTGCAATACCCCGACGGCACCCGTGCTCTGACGAGGATTGAGGTGAACGGCCACTTGGTGCGGGGGCACTTCGACCCGCTCACCGAGCCCGGCACATACAAGGTGATATGGGAGTTACTGGACGACTCCGATGGGGATTGGGCCACCGAGGAATTCGAGTTCACCTACGACCCGGCCGCAGCCCCGCCGGAGTGGCTTCCCGAGTCCGCCGCCGAAGGGTCGGGGGGCGGAGGCGGCATCAGCGGCAGCACCATTGCGCTGATTGTGGTCATCCCCGTGGCCGTGGTCCTCGCCTCCTGGGTCTTCTGGCCCCGCAAGCGCGGCAAGCCCGGCAACCGCAAAAAGCGCCGCTAGCTCAGCGGAGTTCGGCGAAAAAGTCTTTGAGCAGGGCGGCGGACTCGTCTCGGCCGATGCCGGCCACCACCTCGAAATTGTGGTTGAGCCTAGGATCGGCGCCCAGGTTGTAGAGGGTGCCGCACGCCCCGGCCTTGGGGTCCTCGGCGGCGAACACCACCCGGGCCACCCGGGCCATCACCGCCGCTCCGGCACACATTGGACAGGGCTCCAAAGTGGTGACCAGCACCGCTCCGTCGAGCCGGGAGGAGCCCCGCGCTGCGCCCGCATCCCGCAGGGCCAAGATCTCGGCATGGGCGGTGGGGTCATTGGTGCTTAACCGCTCATTGTGGCGGGCGGCCACTACCTCCCCGTCGATGGCCACCACTGCGCCGATGGGCACCTCGCCCTGCTCAGCCGCCCGTCGGGCCTGGGCCAAGGCCAGCTCCATGAGCGTGCGGTCATCGGTCACAGGGTCAGGATATGGGCTGGGAGGCCGCGGCCACCGCTCACTATCCTGAAGAGCGGAAGGTTGCCAGAGCGGACGAATGGGGCGGCCTCGAAAGCCGTTGTGGCCTCCGGGTCACCATGGGTTCGAATCCCATACCTTCCGCCATTCTCAGACCACCCGTCGCGCCCTGTCGGCCACCGTCTCTGGGGCGATGTCGGCGTCAGGTGGCTTGGCCTGCGAATTGGGCGGCGTGCAGGTCGGCGTAGGGGCCGCCGCGGGCCAAGAGCTCGTCGTGGGAGCCCTGCTCGGCGATGCGGCCGCCGTCCATCACCACGATGGTGTCGGCGCCGCGGATGGTGGACAGGCGGTGGGCGATCACGAAGCTGGTGCGGTCGGCCCGCAGGGCGTTCATGGCCTCTTGGATCAGCACCTCGGTGCGGGTGTCCACCGACGAGGTGGCCTCGTCGAGAATGAGGATCGCCGGGTCGGCCAGAAAGGCCCGGGCGATGGTGAGCAGCTGCTTCTGGCCGGCGGAGATGTTGTCGCCCTCGTCGTTGATCACGGTGTCGTAGCCGTCGGGCAGCGAGGGGACGAAGCGATCCACATAGGTGACCCGGGCGGCCTCCAGGATCTGGGCGTCGGTGGCGTCGGGGTTGCCGTAGCGGAGGTTCTCCCAGATGGTGTCGCCGAACAGCCAGGTGTCTTGGAGCACCATGCCGAACTTCGACCGCAGCTCCTTGCGGGGCAGGGCGGTGATGTCGCGCCCGTCGAGGGTGATGCGCCCGCCGTTGAGCTCGTAGAAGCGCAGCAGCAGGTTCACCAGCGTGGTCTTGCCCGCGCCGGTGGGCCCGACGATGGCCACCGTCTGGCCGGGTTCGGCGGTGAGCTGTAGCCCGGTGATGAGGGGTTTGTCGGGCTCGTAGGAGAAGTGGACGTCGTCGAACACCACCCGTCCCCGGGTGGGCGGCGGGTCGGGCACTGGCTCGGGGTCAGCGCTGATCTCGTCGACGTCGAGCAGCTCCACCACCCGCTCCAGCGAGGCGATGCCCGATTGGAAGGTGGCGGCCATCGAAGCCACCTGCTGGACCGGCATGGCGAACTGCCGGGTGTACTGGATCATGGCCTGCATGTCGCCGATGGTGATGGCCCCGCTGGAGATGCGCAGCCCGCCCACCACGGCCACGGACACGAACTGGAGGTTGCCCATCAGCATCATCACGGGCTGCATGGCCGACGACAGGAACTGGGCGGCGCGGCTGGACTCGTAGAGCTTGGCGTTCTCATCGGCGAACCGTTGGCGCTCCTGGTGCTGGCGGCCGAAGGCGGTGACGATGGCGTGTCCGCTCACCACGTCTTCGGCCTGGGCGTTGAGCGTGCCGGTGGTGCGCCACTGCCCAAGGAACCGGGGTCGGGCCCGAGTGGCGAAGATCCGGGTGGCCACAACCGACAGCGGAACGGTCACGAAGGCCACCAGCGCCAAAAGCGGAGAGACCGTGAGCATCATCACCGTCACCCCCACCAGGGTCAACACGGCGGTGAGCATCTGGTTGATGGTCTGCTGGAGGCTCTGGGAGAGGTTGTCGATGTCGTTGGTCACCCGGCTGAGCAGGTCGCCCCGGGCGTGTTGGTCGACGTAGGACAGGGGAAGGCGGTGGAGCTTGGCCTCGATGGTCTCCCGCAGTCGGAACATGGATCGCTGAAGCGCCCCGCTGAGCAGGTAGTTCTGGATGTGGCCCAGCGCCCACGCCAGAGCGAACACCCCGCCGATGAATAGGAGCCGGTCTCGGAGCCGGTTGGTGTCTATGCCGCCTTGGCGCACGCCGTCCACGATGATGTCGGTGGCGCCGCCCAACAGCCAGGGGCCGATCACCGTCAAGCTCACGCTCATCACCGCCAACACCATCACCAAAATCAGAATCGGAGTCTCCCGGCCGGTGATCTTGGCCAGCTGGCGAACGGTGCCCCGGAAATTGCGGCTGGTCTCCACCGGCAGCGGCGCGCTCATCCGCCCCGAGAAGCGCAGCGCCTCCCGCCCGTAGGTCTGGAGGGCCTCTTGGTCTTCGTCGTCTTGGCTGTCGTCGCTCAACTGGGGATCCTCCGGCTGGGGATCCTCCGGCTCTCCGTCGCCGGGGTTGCGCTGGTTCATGCCGCCTCACCTCCTCTCTGGGAGGAGACGATCTCGGCGTAGGTGGGGCAGGTGTCCACCAGCTCGTCGTGGCGCCCTTGGCCCACCACGAGGCCGCCTTCGAGCACGATGATCTGATCGGCGGTCTCGATGGTGGAGATCCGCTGGGCCACCACCAGCACGGCGGCGTCGCGGGTGCGGGGTTCGAGGGCCTGGCGCAGTCGGGCCTCGGTGGCCAGGTCGAGGGCGGAGAAGGAGTCGTCGAACAGGTAGACCGCCGGTTGGGCCACCAGGGCCCGGGCGATGGACAGCCGTTGGCGCTGGCCGCCCGACACGTTGGTGCCCCCTTGGGCGATGCGGCTTTGGAGCCCGTCGGGCATCGACTGCACAAACCCCGCGGCTTGGGCGATTTCCAGGGCTTCCCACAGCTCGCCGTCGGTGGCGTCGGGGCGTCCGTAGCGGAGGTTGGAGGCCACCGTGCCGCCGAACAGATAGGCCCGCTGGGGCACGTAGCCGATGGCGCCCCACAGCACGGCCTGGTCGAGTCGGCGAACATCGATGCCGCCCACCGAGACCTGCCCGGAGCTGGCGTCGGCCAGGCGGGCGGCCAGCGTCAAAAGCGTGGTCTTGCCCGCGCCAGTCGATCCGATGATGGCGGTGGTCTGCCCGGGGACGGCGGCGAACGACACGCCCTCGAGCACGGGATGCTCAGCACCGGGATAGCGGAAGCCGACCTCTTGGAACTCCACTGTCCCCGGCCGGGTGAAGTCCCCCACCGGGTCGGTCGGGGGGCGCACCGACGATTCGGTGTCGAGCACCTCAACGATGCGCTCGGCGGCCACCGCGGCCCGGGGGATCATCGACACCATGAACGCGGCCATGGTCACGGCCAACAGGATCTGGAGCAGATAGGTGAGATAGGCCACCAGCGAGCCGATCTGGGTGGAGCCGTCTTCGATCCGGTCGGCGCCAATCCACAACAGCGCCACGCTGGACAGGTTCACCAGCAGCGTGACCGCGGGGAACACGGCGGCCATGAGCCGCGCCGCCCGCAGTGAGGATTCAGTGAGGCGGTGATTGGCCTCGGCGAACCGGGCGCTCTCGGTTGGCTCCCGGGTGAAGGCCCGCACCACTCGCACGCCGGTGATCTGCTCGCGCAGCACGGCGTTGATGCGGTCGATGCGCTCCTGCATCTGCTGGAACGCGGGGGTCATGGCGGCGATGATTGCGCCCGCAACCACGATCTCGAGGGGCACCACCACGAACAGCAGCACCGACAAGCCGGCGTCCTCGCGGATGGCCAGCACCGTGCCGGCGATCATGGTGAGCGGGGCGGTGATCATCATGATCGTGAACAGCGCGGTCAGCGTCTGGATTTGGTGCGTGTCGTTGGTGATGCGGGTGATGAGGGAGGGGGTGCCGAATCGGCCGATCTCGCGGGTGGAGTAGCGGGTGACCCGGTCGAACACGTCGCGCCGGATGTCGCGGCCGAACGACATGGCCACCTCCGACCCGTACCAGACCGCCACGGTGAGCAGCACCACCTGGATGAACGAGACCAACAGCATGATCCCGCCCATCCGCCAGATCACCGACTGGTCGCCCAGCAGCACGCCGTCGTCGATCAAGGTGGCATTCAGCCCCGGCAGCAGAAGCCCGGTGGTGGTCTGGCCCGCCTGGAGGATTAACACCAGCACAATGGCCCGACGGTGAGGGGCCAAATGGCTCTTGAGAAGTCGCCGCAGGCTCATGGATGGTTGATCAGCCTCTTCACCCAACTCTTGGAATTCCGACCTCCATTATGGCCATCAACCGCCGTCAGCGGGGAACGAATGCATCCAACTCCGCGTCGTAGACGAAGAGCGCCGGCTGGGCGTTGGACACCCATGGCTTGTCGGGTGTCAGTGATCCGCTGGGCGACCCCGTCATGGGGAAGTGCCCGAGGTCGTACCCGGCCTGAAGGAAGCTCTCCGGGGTGAGTTCAGGCCCTGCGGCCGTCGCCAGAGCCACGAAGATGTCCCACGCCGCGCAGACCTCCATCGCCGTCCCGGATTCGGCGTCTTCGCCCTCGGTGGATGTCCCCAAGCCCTGTCCGGTGGCCTTGTTGATTATCTCGAAGCACTCGGGAATGCCGTACAGGCCTTCAGCGATCAGCTCGTCCACTCCCGGCTCGCCGGTGGCGATCAGATTGGGAAACAGGCTCAGATCGGCCCCGAGAGCAATATTGGTAGCCACATCGTTGGCCGGAGTCACGATGTTCCAGTCGGTCAGCCCTGCCCGCTCAAGACCGTTCAAGGAACCCGCCACGGCGCCGTCGACGTTGACAATCCAGTCGGGACCGAGCGTCCGCCACCGCTCGACGCTGATGTCGATCTCGGCTTCTGCCGCAATCAGGTCCTCTCCGCCGATCTGCTGTTGGGTGATCTCGACGATCTCGGCGCCGAAGCCGCGAAGCAACTCTGCGGCCACCTCATGCCGCCCGTCGGTGGAGCCGCCGTAGATGATCACCTTGGCACCGTCGAATTCGGGCTTCAACAGCTCTAACCCGGCGAGCAGGGAGCCGAACTGGTACGGGCGTGTGGTCATCAAGCGCCCCTGGCTAGCGTCAACATCCTCCAGCGCCAAGTCGGCGGTGTTGATCACGATGGTCTCGTAGATATCGACGTAGCAGAGAAGATTGCCCCAGCCACTGATGAGGAAGCCGAGCACCAAGAACACTTCGTGGTCCTCGTTGAGAACCACGCACGCCGCTTCGTACGCCACCTCGTCGAGGATGCTCCACTGCTCGGTGATGATCTCCACCTGGCGCCCGTTGATCCCACCGGCGGCGTTGGTGGCGTCGACTAGCGGCTGGTACCGGGCCAAAATGTCGCCCACCTGGGCGAAAACCGTCACGTCGGTGATGGCAACGCCGAGGGTGATCGTGTCGGCCGTCACGCCCCGAGCGGTGGCCGTCAGCTCGACAACTACTTCGTCATCTTCTCCGCCTTGTGCGGTGTCGCTCTCCTCCGAACCTCCGTCAGCAGAATCGCTGGCTTCCCCAGAGCCATCGTTCGTTGCGGCGTCGCTCTCCTCAGAGCCACCGTCGGTGGCGGCCGAATCGCCCGCGTCCTCTGCGTCGGCACTGTCGCGATCGGGGGCGGCGGTGGGCTCAGATGCCGCAGTGGGCTCGCCTGCGCCAGCCGACTCCGAAGAAGGCCCGTCCGAATCCCCCCCACACGCCGCAGCCAGCAAAACCACCACAACCACGAGGGCCAACCAATTCCTTCGAAGCATCACTTCCCCCTCACGGCCCGCCGTCGCTATCAGCGAAAATGCTAGCCGCCAGCCCGTCGAGATCGCCTCGCGATGAAGTACGTTCGAGGACCATGACGAGCATGATCCGGCGGTTCTACATCCTTCCTGTGAATCCCGGGGTTCCCGACGCGACGGTGCAGGAGATGATCGCCGTGTTGGGCGCCGCCGATCGGTTCATACCGGGTTTGTTGGATTCCTCAGCCGGCGTTGATTTCGACTCGCGCACGGTGCTGTGGGAGAACACTTTTGTCGACGAGGCGAGCTATTCCGGGCCCTACATGGTGCACCCGTACCACATCGGGGCCATCGACAACTACGTCATGCCCGACAGCCCCGAGTGCATCACCGACAACACTTACGCCACGCGCTACACGACGCCCGACGCCACCCAGAAGTTACGAGGCGGGATCCGCCGGGTGCTGCTGCTGAACGCGAGCACTGAGGCCGACGCGTCGGCGATCGAGGCCCTCGCCGCGCAGCCCCAGGAAATGGCGGCGTCGGTGTTCGGCGCCGACGACGTGGGGTGGGTGTCGGCCAAGGGGCGGGCCTGGACCCACGTCTGGGAGCAGGCCTTCACCGACATGGCCCAGTTGGAGCGCTACCTCGACACGCCCGACGGCACGGCCTGTTCGAGCATTGAGGGCTTTGCCAGCCTGGACATCGACGTGGGCTCGCTGAAAATATTCACCTGCCCGTTCGAACTCTCACCCGCTGAGCACCAGTCCCCTTCCGCCCCGCCACCGGACACCACTCCCGTGCTGTACACCATCACCGCCCACACCGCCGCCGCCGATGCCGAGGCCTACGTCGATTTACTCGAACGCTGCTATGACCCGTTCATGGCCGAGAACGGCACCACCCTGCTGGAGCGCTGGCGCACCCTCGACCAGGGCTACCTCCAGGCCGAGGTCCACTCCACCTGGCAGATCGACTCCCTGGCCGCCTACAGCGACCTGCGGGCCAAGACCATTTCCGACCCGCACTGGAACGCCTACGTCAAAGACGCCATACCCCTGGTGAAAGGCGGATCCCGACGCTTCCACCGGGCCCTCTAGGCGCGAACGCCAGCCGGCTGATGTTCACCACACCTCTCGCCAAGATCTGGCTTGTCGTTGTGAGGAGACAAAATGACTGAACAAGACCCTTCGGTTGCGGCTTGGCGGGCGTACTGCCAGTCGATGGCGGATGCCGGGGAGATGGTTTTCGCACCTGGAGCACCCGACGATCCCGATGTGCGGGCGGAGGGGATTCGGGCGCTGAGCCGATTTGTGACTTTCGGGCTGGAGCAGTGCTTGGAGCGGGGGGATCCGGCCCGCCCAGAGTTCGTGGATGTGCAGACCACCATTCGCAAGTTCATGGGCGACAACCCCGACCAGACCTATTTCTTCGCCAACATCGACGGAAACCGCTCTTATCGCATCAACGCCACCATGGCCGGAGCGGTAGCAGTGGAGATTTCGGTGTACGCCGGGAACTTCGCCGGCGAAGGCGGCCGACGTCTGGTGGACGCGGTGGAGGACACAAGCCTTCCGGTGGACCCCGACGGAAGCTACGAGTTGCTGCTCACGCCCGAGCCCGAGCCCAACAATCCCAACCAGCTCCGCCTAGAACCTGACTCGAGCTCAGTGCTCATCCGCACCTACTTCACCGACCTGAGCGTGCGTCAGAGCCACCCCCGCCCGACCATCAAAGCCCTACCAGCGGCCGGGCCGACTCCCATGCTCGCCCCCGAGCAGTTGCAATTGGGGCTGGAGATTGCCGCGCTCTTCGCCGCGGGGGCGTTCGACTGGTGGGTGAATCACAAGCAGGAGAAGCTCCAAACCGCGCCCGTCAACACCTTTCCGCCCTTGGTTGACGAGGGCGACATGCACACCCCCGAAAACGTGCGCTATCTCTCCGGCGAATGGCGGCTCGGGCCCGACGAAGCGCTGGTGGTGGACTTCGACCCTTCAGATGGAGCCGACTACTGGGCGTGGGTGTTGCTCAACCACTGGGGCGAGACGGTGGACTGGCGGACCCGCACAGCGGTCATCAATGGCGACACCGCGGTGCGCCGCGACGACGGCACAGTGCGGCTGGTAGTTGCCCACCAAGACCCCGGCCTGCCCAACTGGCTAGACACCGCCGGCCATCCCGCAGGATCGCTAAGCCTCCGCTGGTTCCGCTCCACCGCACCGCTTCCCACCGCCCAAACCCAAGTAGTCCCCTTCACCCAACTCCCAGATTCCTAACCCCGCCATCTAGCCAACCCATCTTGTCTCGAGTGAGTCGACCCCTCAGTTCAGCTCATTCGAATGTGGTGGACGGTGATGTCGAGGCCGGTTGATCTGGCCAGTCGGCTGTCGGAGGTCATTCAAGCTATGCGTCGCGAGATGTCCGCACTTCGGTGATCAGGGAGGCAACTTCAATCCCGAAGTCTGTGGTCGGGCGAGTGGCTAGGTGCTTGCTCCACTCCCGCCGGGCGAGCTCCCTTTCGATCGCATCCAGCACCGCCGCGCTCATGGTGCAATTCCGCTCAATGGTGTGCTGGCGCAACCGCTCGTGAAGAGCATCAGGCACATTCGTCAGGTGGAGATCGGCCATGGTGTGATCTTGGCATCAATTAGTCATGCCAAGAACTCGCATTTCTTGCCCCCGACTGCCTGATAGGGGCTCAGCCAATATTGGGGTATGTGGTCTAGAGTCCAGAACCATCACACCTTCTACAGGGGGGAAAGGCCATGACTGATGCGCCTGATAGCCAGCGAAGTGTTGGCGAATCTGTTGTGGAAGAGCCGAGTTCCTCGCGGATAGGTGTATTGGCACCACTGCCTGCGTGGGATGTGTTGGTGGTCAGGATCGGCGGGGCTGTCATGGTCATCGCCGCTTTGATGAGTTGGCTGGAGTCGCATCTTGATGCCCGCCCCAACGTCGCTGGCGTCGGGCCGACAACAGCGGGCGCAGGCTTGGTTGTGATGGTCGTGGGACTGCTGCTGCTTTTGGGGCGCCTGGAGCGAGCGGTGGCATTGGGAGCTGCGCTCGGAGGATTCACCGCTGCGTTGATTTTCATAGTCCGGGCGGAAACCACAGACAACGTCTGGCAACTAAGTGAATTTGTGGATACCAGACCGTTTCCGGCCGTGGCAGTAGGGGCTTGGATCGGGGTTGTTGCTTCAGCGCTTGCCCTATGCGGAGCAATTTGGCATCTAAGTAAAGCCGGTGCTCCTTTTGGTCGGAATCTGCAACCGCTTCCAGCGCTGTCTGGAGCGGTCTTGGCCGTGATCGCTCCGTTCCTGCTGACCTGGGATTACGGGTTTCCTGTCCGCAAGGTGTTTGGACGATCCGGGAAGCTCCATGCCGACGGTCTGGATACAGGCATCATCACCGGCTATCCCGTCATCATTCTCGGGTCTTTCGCCCTGCTCGCTGTTTTGGTCGCAATGTCCAACAGCATTCGAAGCGGGATATCGAAGCAGGGGCTGGCGGCCTGCATCCAAGTGGCAGGTGTCGCAATTGTCCTGCTGGCTGGGATGGAAATCGCAGCCAGGTTTATGGGAGGAACCGTTCCTGTCTTGAACACCGTCTGGTCTGGCCCCATTGTGACCCTGGCCGGCGGAGTTGTGATGATCCTCTCAGTCCAGCCAGCTCGGTCGGCTTAGGGGCTGGCCGTGGGCTATCCGGCTGACAGCAGAACCGGTTTGGTTGACGGGCGCGCTGGGGAGATGAGCGTCCAGCAACCAAGGTTCATGTGGTTGGGTGCGGAGAAGTCTCTGGTCGTCAAGATCGGCGGCATCATCATGGTTGCTGCCACTCTGATGAGTTGGCGGGAACCAGGATTGGAGAACAGCCCGGGGCTTGTTGGAGCCGGACCGGTATCAGGTGGTGCGGGGTTGATTGTGCTGGCTTCAGGATTGTCTTTTTTGCTGCGGCCGTCGAGACCGGGAGTTGTATTGGGACGGGCCCTCGCTGGACTCGTCGCCGTATTGATTTTCATTGTCCGCGTAGAGACAGCTCCTGTATACGAATTCGACGTGGCCCCCGGTGGATGGATCGCCCTGGCTGGCGCGGCGATCGCCTTGATCGGGTCGGCCTTGCTTCTGCCCGATTCCAACCTCAGACCCGATCAGCGGATCGAATGGCTTCCGGCGCTAGTGGGTGCGACGATGGCTGTGGTTGCTCCGCTGTTTCTGCCTTGGGCCGGACTAGTCCAAGGCTCAGCTCTTCAACCGGACTTTCCGCCATTTGAGATCTTGGCCGACGGTCTGAGCACTGAATTCATTACCGGCTACCCGATTCTCATTTTGGGTTCCGCAGTGCTGCTTATTACGACCCTTGCCAGGGTCAAGGGCGACAATGCCGGTGGGAGACAGTGGCGTTTGATTGCCTGTCAAGCATCGGGAAGTGCCATTGCCCTTCTCGCCGGGATGGGAGTCGCTTCAACGCTTATGCGAGGCAATGCCGGCAACAGCGAATTCAGGCTCTTGATTCTCTCCGGTCCGCTGGTGGCGCTGGCAGGCGGCATTCTCTTGGCTCGTTCGACTCGACCCGATGAGGCAGCAAAAGCGCCAGACCGCACGTTCACCCCCAAGGCTTCGTGAGGTTCCCGAAGCCGCTTGAAGTGGTTCTGCGGCCGGAGGTGCCAAGCCCGAGGTCAGAGTGACCATCAATATGTCACACCCTCTCTGTACGGTATTTTCATGGCACAGACAGCACGCGGTAAAGGTAGCCGCCGATGCCCCATCCTAATCCAACTGTTCACCATGTTCTTCAACATCGCAGCATGAGAGCCGCCGAGTTCTTCGCTGGTATGGGCCTGATGCGAGCGGGTCTAGAGCGGGTGGGGGTCACGACTGTGTTCGCGAACGACATCGACGAGACTAAGGCCGCTCTCTACCGTGCCAACTGGGGCGACGATGTGCTGGTAGTGGAGGACATCCGCAACCTGCGCGGGGACGACATCCCAGACGCCGAAATTGCCACCGCCTCCTTCCCCTGCGTGGACATGTCCCTGGCGGGGAACCTCGCCGGACTCGAAGGTGAACAGTCCAGCCTCATCACCGAGTTCTGCCGCATCCTTGAAGAGATGGGCGAACGCCGCCCAAAGGCCGTCATAGTAGAGAACGTGCCGGGTTTCGCCACGGTGAACGAGGGCCGAGACTTTGCTTTAGTCGTCGAGATGCTCGAAGCAGTCGGCTACACGGTGAATACCACTGTCGTCAATGCTTCAGCATTCGTGCCGCAGAGCCGAGCCCGCGTGTTTTTGCTCGGCACGCTAGGCGAACACCCGCTAATGCCGGAAGTTCCCAAAGCAGCATCGCTGCGGCTGGTGGATGTGGCTACCACAGACGGCGACTGGTGGGCACCCAATCGGCGCGACGCCTTCTTGGAGACCCTGTCGCCGTTGCAGCGTGACCGGATCGAAGGATGGCGCCATGACGAACGTCTACGGTTCCTAGGTGCGTATAGGCGCACCCGCAACGGAAGAGCCGTTTGGGAGGTCCGCAGCGACGAAATCGCAGGTGCGCTGCGAACTACAAGAGGAGGTTCCTCACGGCAGGCCCTAGTGCGAGTGGGCCGAGGCGGATTCGATGTGCGTTGGATGGATGTTGACGATTATGCCCGCCTTCAAGGGGCTGAAGACCTGAACTATGACGCAGTGTCGGAACGACAAGCCATGTTCGCGTTGGGTGATGCGGTGTGCGTCCCGGTTATTGAGTGGCTTGGCCAGAATTGGTTGATGAGGCTCGCGGCTTGACTTCAAATTCGCCACCGGACGTTGATGCTCTCTACGAAGGAGTGACACGCCTGCTCGACGCCCCCGACCCGTCGGGCCGCAAGGTTGGAGACTGCAAATGCGGCGTGTACCTCTTCATCGATTACGACGGCGAGCCGATTTACGTCGGTCAGACCCAAGAGAACCTTCGCACTCGCATCCGACGTCATCTGACGAACCAACGCACGGACGCAGTGGCCATGCGGGTCCTCGACCCGTTCGAGGTTGCCGAAGTCGAGATGTGGCCATTTTGGGATCTAGAGGAAAAAGAAGCGGGTAACACGCTCGATCGGGCGGAGTACACCGTCTATCGCCACGCCCTTTCCACGTCGCAATTCAACGCTGTGCTCAACGAAGGGGAGATCACTGAGACCGAGGTGATCGAACTACCGCCATCCGTGCGGGGAGCAATCTTGCCTGAAGATGCTCGCGAGAGCCGCGAACATCCTGACCTGCGTCTAGCCCGTCGAGCGCGCACCATCGCTGATCTAGCTCGGGTCATCAGCGAACGGCAGGTCAGCAACGGCATTCGACGAACTCTGTGGGTCCAGTCTCGTCGACTTGAACACTTAGCCCGGACGCGACTTGAGGAACTGGGAGGCTCCATCGGTGACACGTCCGAAGAGATCTGACCCTCACGCGCTTGCGGGGCTATTGGCTGGTTGGAAGACGAATCCTCTGTAGCAGTTGGCGGCGATTTCTTCGCAGATTTCGCGGTAGGTGTGGGTGCCGCCGAGGTAGAAGGTGACGCCTTGGGGTTTGCCCTCGATGTTGGCGCCTGTCCACCAGGAGTCGGTTTTGCCCACGATGGACTGGGCGGCGATCTCGTGGACCTGGCGGGTCCATTCGGCTTCGGCCTCGGGGTCGGAGTCGATGCGGTCGAAGCCGCTTTCAGTCATGTGGGCTAGGCAGTTGCCGATCCAGTCGACGTGCTGCTCGATGGAGAAGATCACGTTGCTGAACACCGCGGGGCTGCCGGGGCCGGTGATCATGAACAGGTTGGGGAACCCCGACGCCACCAGACCGAGGTAGGCGCCGGCTCCGTTGGCCCATTTGTCACGAAGGGCAATGCCGCCGACGCCCTGGATGTCCATGGCGAGCAAAGCGCCGGTCATGCCGTCGAATCCGGTGGCGTACACGATCAGGTCGAGGTCGAAGGAGCCCTCGGTGGTCCGGAGGCCCTGGGGTGTGATCTCTTCAATCGGGGCGGCCGCCACATCCACCAGAGTCACGTTGGGACGGTTGTAGGTTTCGAAGTAGTCGATCTCCACGATCAACCGCCGGGCGCCGAGGGGGTGATCGATGGCCAGGAGGCTCTCGGCCACCGCAGAATCGGCGACCTTCTCTCTGATCTTGTCCTGAACGAACTCAGAGGTGAGCTGGTTCGAATCAACGTTGGTCATCACGTCGTCGAAGGTGCGGGCGAAACCCGGCCCGCCGAGTGCCCACGAGTCCTCCAGGATCCTCGTTCGAGTTGCCTCGTCCACCTCTAGGGCCGACGAGACCTCGGGAGGACGGCGCCCCATCCCCACCGGACTCGCCCTCTTGAGCTCCCACCGCTCGCGGTAGTTGTGCTTCAGCTCCTCCAGGGTGGTGTCGTCGATTGGCGTATTGCGAGCTGGGATGGCGAACTGCGGGGTGCGCTGGAATACGAACAGATGCTCGGCCTGCTTGGCCAGCTGCGGGATGGCCTGAATGCCGGTGGAGCCGGTGCCGATCACCCCGACCCGCATGCCGGTCACGTCGATGCCGCCCTTGGGCCAGCGGGCCGTGTGGATCTGCTGGCCCTCGAACGTCTCCGCCCCCTTGAATCGAGGCGTATTCACCTCCGACAGGCAGCCCGCGGCCGACACCACGTATTGGGCTGAGACCGTTGCGCCCTTGGATGTGCGGATGATCCAGCGGTTCTGTTCGTCGTCGAAGCGGGCCTGATCCACCCGGGTGTCGAACTCGATGTCTCGGCGCAGGTCGAAGCGGTCGGCAACGTGGTTGAAGTAGCGCTCCAACTCCGGCTGGGTGGGAAACCGCTCGGTCCACTCCCACTCCTGTTCGAGCTCCTCCGAGAACGTGTAGCAGTAGTCCCAGCTCTCCACGTCGCACCGGGCACCGGGGTAGCGATTCCAGTACCAGGTGCCGCCCACCCCGTCGCCCTTCTCGAAGACTTTGGCCGACAAGCCGAGCCCGCGCACCCGGTGAAGGGCGTACAGCCCCGCGGCACCGGCGCCGATGATGACGACGTCGAAGTCCGGTTCGGTAATTGGATCTTCGATGGAACAAGCATCGCGGATGCCTGTCATCCAGCAGAAGTAGTACCCGCACTCAAGGGACGATTTTGAAGAGTCCGCCTCCTAGGGGGCGCATGACGCTGAAGTGCTAGTGGTCGGCGATGCCTTCCAAGAGTTCGTCAACTCGCTCAGCCCAGTCGCTATCGCCCCCGATTATGCCGGGCCGCGGCTTGGGGCGCGAAACGGCGTCTTGAATTGCCTGACGGATCACTTCGGCCTCAGAGCAAGAGCGCTGTCGGGCCTGGCGCTCCACGTCTTTCTTCAATGAATCAGGCAGATAGACGGTTGTCTTGATCACGCTATATGTAGTACCACCGCTGGTAAACCTTCGAAACTGGGCACCAGGTAGATTGCGGGCAATCCCGACGCGACCCGGAACTTCCTTCAGGTTTGGCGGGAGTAGTCTGGGGTCGTTGTCAATCGGGAAGGGGACGGCCATGACCGACGACGCTTTCACCACCGGATCGGACGAACCGATGTCGGAGGACACCGCAGCCGAGGAGCCCGAACAACCGATTGTCGACAGCTCTGTCGAAGCCGCCGATGCCGGTGGTGATGACGGGGGCGGCAATGGGATGCTGGGGCCACTCGAAATTCCCTCAACGGGACGCATGCTGGTCGGACTGGGCGGAGCGGCCATGGTTTTGGCCACTCTGTTCAGCTGGATCGAGTCGGGCCCAGACAGCTTCCCCAACATCAGCGGCATTGGCACTTCAACGTTCGGTGTAGGCCTCACCGTCTTCTTGGTGGGATTGGCGCTACTGGTGCGCGTCAAGTCGGCTGCTGCCACATTGGGGATGTCGTTGGGCGCCTTCGCCATCAACTTGATCTTCATTTTGATAGTCGGGGCCGACGCACCTTTGCTCGGTTTTGGCGCTTGGCTCGGCTTGGCTGGCTGTTCGGTGGCCGTGCTGGGGGCCCTGGTATCCGCGTACGAGCAGGAAGAAGCGCCGACTCTCGATGTCCATCCCGTGGCAGGAGCACTGGGTGCCGTGCTCGCAGTTGTGGCCTCATTCTGGCTTGATTGGACGAGAGGCAGCTACGACTTTGCTCCTCTCAGCGGCGTGGATACCGACTTGAAATTCGGCATTCCTGTCATCATTCTGGGGGGAATCGCTTTGGTGCTCCTTGTCGACCTTCTCACGGTTCCTCGCATGGTGATGGAAAGTAGGCGCCAAGTGCTTTTGATGATTTGCCAGACAGCAGGCATCGCCATAGTGGTAATCGCCGGCTCGAATGTACTGGCCAAGATGATGTTGTCCCCCGAGTTCTTCGGCTCTGCCCCGATTGTGGCCCTGGTGGGAGGAATCATGCTGACCCGCTCGATCAAAGAGGCTTGAACCCGCCAATCCACTAGCGACCACCCGTCAGGCGCCGGATACACTGGCTGCTGCCCGCGCTTGTAGCTCAGTTGGATTAGAGCGTCTGACTACGGATCAGAAGGCCGGGGGTTCGAGTCCCTCCAAGCGCGCCACGCAGATCGAAGCAGCAGCTGGCCTTGATCACTTCGCCTAGTTGGTGCCGTAAGCCCCGCATGGGGCCCGGTCACAGTCGGGGCTCGGCCACCATGGTGAGGTCGGCTGCGCCGCTGTCGGGCACTCTCGGCTGGCGCCAGATCTCCACCGGCAGCGATGCCTCGCATAGCGAGAACAGCAAGAACATCAGGTTTCGCACCTCGTCGGGCAGATCGGCCAGGTCATGGCGGTCGCAGTAGGAGAGGATCTCTTCGATTCGCGGGGTGATGGCGTCATAGAGGGCCTGCATCTCATCGACTGTGGAGGCCAGGCGCTTCTCGTACCGCTCCCGCCACGTTTCGAGGGCCCAGTCTTCGAACTGGGTCAGGTCTGCGAACTCCTCGGGCAGAGCCAGAGGGGCGCTCATGCGGAGACCTCCGCCGGCATCCACGGATAGGAATCGGGACGCCGACCGGCCGCCACCTGCTCTCGCGCCGCGGCGTGATGGTGGCGGCACAGCACCTCTTGGTCGTTCAGCACGAATGTGTCCACCACGCCGGTCTCGATCATCGATTGGGTGGCTTCGAGCGTGTTGGCGTCTTGGAGGGCGAACTCCTTGAACACCGAGAAGGCGTACTCCTGTGCCACCCGCTGCGAGGAGGTCTCGGGCGGCACGAAGTACAGCGAAGACTCAAAGGTATGCGAGCTCGGACTGTCGGGCCAGTACGAGTAGGTGAGGTACCAGCCCGTCTCCCAAATCAGGATCATGAAGTTGGGCCACAGCAGGAACGAGTCGATGCCCCAGGCTCGGTGCCCCGACGGATTGACCAGGGGCGGCAAGTTCTCGTTGTTGTTGACAACGGCCGGTTTGTCCCACGGCCCGAACAGCCCGCTGCGGAGGAAGTTCTCCATCGGCTTGACCATGCGCGGGTCGGCCGGCGGTGACATGCCGCCCCACGACGACACCATGGAGTGGGGGCTGAACAACTCGTAGTGGAGCCCTTCGAACCCGACCGCGGCGAGTTTCTGGCCCTCCTCGGAAGTCGACTGCTGCTGGTGGAGGACTGGGGCGTGGTAGAACTCGACGAACGCGTCGATGAACAGCTTCCAGTTGCTGTTGATCTTCGAAGTCACGCTGTAGCGCTGGGTCATCTCACCGTAGGGGTAGCCGGCCAGGCCGGTTGCCAGTTCGCCCAGCGCCTCGGTCAAGGTCTGGGACGGCTGGGGGTCGAGGTTCACAAAGATGAACCCCTCCCACACGTCGCACGCCACGCTCACCAGGCCGAGGTTCTCCTTGTCGAGGTCGAAGAACTCCTCCTCCTGCTGCACAAACACCAGCGACCCGTCGAGGGCGTAGCGCCAGGCGTGGTACTTGCACGAGAACTGGCGGCAGTAGCCCGAGGTCTCCTCCCCCGGATAGTCGTGCCAGACCAGCTTGTTGCCGCGGTGACGGCAGATGTTGTGGAACGCCCGGATGGTTTCGCCCTGATCCTTGACGATGACGAGGCTGCGGTTCGCCCACTCGAACTCCTTGGTGAAGTAGCTGCCGACTCGGGAGAGCTGCTCGACACGTCCCACGCACAGCCATTCCTTGGTGAAGATGCTGTCTATCTCTTGTTGCCAGATGTCGGGATCGAACGAGTCAAGGTACGAGATCGGCCCGGTTCCCAGCCCGGGGTAGTGCTGGGTCCAACTGCCTTCTGCTGGTTTCGGGAAATGTGGCACAAGGTCTCCTCTTGCCGTTACGGCTGCTTGTGGACGCGTCCGTCTTTCATCACGAAAGCCATGCGCCGGGTAACGGAGATGTCTTCGAGCGGGTTGCCGGGCACGCCGACGATGTCGGCCAGCATCTCCGGGGCCAGCCGACCAAGATCAGGCCGGTCGATGAGCTCGGCCGCCACCGTTGTCGCGGCCCGAATGGCCCCGAGGGGAGTCATGCCCCGCTTCACCAGCACTTCGAGCTCCTCCGCGTTGCGACCGTGGAAGATGGCGGGGGCGTCGGTGCCGCACGCGATCTTCACCCCGGCCTCGATGGCGGCGGCAATCGAAGCCTTGGCCTTGGGGAACACCTCACTCGCTTTGGCTTGGAGAGCGGGTGGCTGATCCGAGACGTCCCAGTTCTCGGTGAGCGCCGTGGTCGACACCAAGAACGTGTCGGTCTCCACCAGGCGCTCGATGGTGGGGGCGGTGATCATGAATCCGTGTTCGATGCAGTCGATGCCGGCATCGAGGGCGGCGTTGACCGCGGTGTCGCCGTGAGCGTGAGCGGCCACCTTCAGGCCCCGCCGGTGGGCCTCGTCGGTGATTGCGGCGAACTCCTCGGCCGAGTACTGCTGGGCCCCTGATGGGCCGGTGGGGGTCATTACCCCGCCCGACGCACAGCACTTGATGAGCTGGGCGCCGTGGCGGATCTGGTAGCGCACCGCCTTGCGCACCTCGTCAACCCCGTCGGCCACCCCCTCCTCGACGGTGAGCGGCATGATGCCCGGCGCCAGCCCCGACTGGGCGCTCGGATCGAGATGGCCTCCATAGGGGACGATGGCGTGACCGGCGGGCACCACACGCGGCCCCTCGATCCAACCGGCGTCGATTGCCTCGCTCAGCGCCACGTCGAGCAGATAGCCCCCCGTTTTCACGAACAGCCCGAGGTTGCGCACCGTGGTGAACCCGGCCCGCAGCGTTCGCCGGGCGTTCGCCGCGGCCCGCAGCGTCATCTTCACCGGGTCGACTCGAACGGGGTCGCTCAGCCCCGCGCCGGGACCGCCGAGAACGAGGTCTACCTCCATGTCCATCAACCCGGGCATCAGGGTGATCTCGGGGAGGTCGATCACCTCGTGGGCATCGGCATCGACGTCTCCGATCCCGGTGATGCGGTTGCCCTCAACACGGATGGCGGCGCCCGCGAGCACCTCGCCGCTGTCGACATCGAGGACCGCGGCGGGGCGGAGCACCGTAGCGGTGGGTTCGGCCATGGTTCGTCCTTTCAGCTCGCGATGCCGGCTTCGATGGCGGCGCGAGCGCGCTTGCGGAACTGCTCGATCTTCTCGTCGGGGGCGATCTGTCGATTGCTCCGCGGTTTGACTGAGATGTCGTGATCGGACACCGATGCCCGCAGCGCACCCACCGTGGCGCTGGCCCGGTCGATGTGGGCGAACGGGTCGAAGTTGTACCAGCGCATCGCGGTCTCATGGGTCATCGCCGTGATGTCATCGTCTCCCACGTTGCAGCGCACGAACTGCTCCATGAGCTGTTCGGGGGCGGTGGGCCAGGTGGAGTCGCTGTGGGGGTAGTCGCATTCCCACGCCATGTTCTCCACGCCGATGCGGTGGCGCAGCTCGATGCCGAGATCATCGACGATGAAGCAGGTGAGGAAGTTTCGCCGGAACACCTCGCTGGGCAACAGGCCGTCGAAGTCCTGAAGCGTCCACGGGCTGTGCAGTTCGTACACGCGGTCGATGCGCTCTAGGAAGTACGGGATCCAACCGGTGCCCCCCTCGGATAAGGCCACCTTGATGCCGGGGTACTCCTTGGTCACCCGCGACCAGATGAGATCGGCCGCCGCCGACTGGATGTTCATCGGTTGCAGGGTCATCATCACGTCGGCGGGGGAGTCGAGGGCGGGGATCGACAGCCGGCCCGAGGAGCCGAGGTGGATCGACAGCACGGTGTCGGTGTCGCACAGCGCCCGCCACAGCGGATCCCAGTACTCGCTGTGGAAGCTCGGATAGCCGAGGGCGGCGGGGTTCTCGGTGAACGTGAGCGAGTGGCACCCCTTTGCCGCCACCCGGCGCACCTCCTCGGCACACAATTCGGCGTTCCAGATCACCGGCAGCGCCATGGGAATGAAGCGGCCCGGATGGCTCGCGCACCACTCGTCAATGTGCCAGTCGTTGTAGGCCCGCACCAGCGCCAGGGAGAAGTCCTCGTCGTCGGTGGCAAACAGCCGGGCGGCGAAGCCGGGAAACGACGGGAAGTTCATCGAGGCCAGCACCCCGCCCGCGCTCATGTCCTTCACCCGCTCGTTGACGTCGTAGCAGCCGGGGCGGATCTCGTCGAGCCCCTGGGGTTCGAGTCCGAACTCCTCCTTGGGCCGCCCGGCGATGGCGTTCAGCGCCGAGTTCTCCACGCACCGCCCCCCGAATTCCCACACATCAGTGCCCTCGTCGGTGCGCACCAGTTGCGGGGCCCGAGTCAAGTATTCGGGAGCAATGTGGCCCACGAACAGGTCGGGCGGCTCGATGATGTGGTCGTCGACGCTGACCAGAATGAGGTCGTCGGTTCGGATGGTCGGCATGCAAGCGCTCCTCGGTCAGCAGTTCTCGTACTCTACGTTCGGGCCCAATTCACGTCACTGCGCTCTGGATCTTGAGGTCGATGATCGCCTCGTCGTCGAGGCCGAGGAGGTCGCGGAGGATCTCGTCGCCGTGCTCGTTGAACCCGGGGGCGCGGCGGGGCGACGGTGCGGCCCCGTCGTAGTGCACCGGCGGCGATACCAGTCGGCAGGGCGCACCGGCGACGTCGGTGTAGGCCCGCACGTACTCGTTGGCCACCGCCTGCGGGTCGTCGGCCACCTGAAGGGCGTCCTGCACCGGGGCCCACTGCCCGGCGAAGTCGCCGAGCACCTCGATCCACTCCTCGTAGGTCTGGGTGGCGAAGATCTCGGCCAGAATCTCGGCCGCAGCCGGCGCGTTGGCGGTGATCGACGCGGTGTCGGCGAACCTCTCGTCGGCGGCCAGATCCGGCCGGTTGAGCACTCGGCACATCTCCGGCCAGTATTTCGCCGCTTGCAGACAAGTGAGCGCGATGGCTCGGCCGTCGCTGGTGAGGTAGTAGCCGGTGAGCGGGTTGCGAATGGCGGTGCCCGGCGGACGGCCTCGCCAGGCGGTGCCGGACTGGAGCGACAGGGCGATGGCGGCGGCCATCGACCACATGCCGACGCCGAGCAGCGAGACATCCACCACCGTGGCTTCTCCCGTGCGCTCGCGGTGGAACAGTGCCCCCATGATGCCGCCGGCGATGGTCATTCCGCCGATGGAGTCGCCGAACGCGGGCGCCGGGGGCGGGGGTACCTCCTCGCTGCCGACGGGCATCTGGCCGGCGGCGATGCCAGCCCGGGCCCAGTAAGCCAGCGAGTCGTATGAGCCCTTGCCCGCTTCGGGGCCGCGCGCTCCCTGCCCGCTGCCCCGCACGTAGATGATGTCGGGATTGCAACCCCTGATCTCTTCGACGTCGATCCGCAGCTTGGCCCGGACCTCGGGCAGCTTGTTGGTGAGGAACACATCGCTCACCGCGGCCAGGCGGTACAGCACGTCGAGCCCGGCTTCGGTGGTGAGGTCGATCCCGATGCTCTTCTTCCCCCGATTCGAGTGCTCGAGCAGCACGTGGGCCCCATCGCCGATTGAGACGGTGCCGCTCGAGGCCAGACCCCGCATGGCGTCGCCGCGCTCGTGGTGTTCTACTTTGATTACCTCTGCACCCCACTCGGCGAGAAGGGCCGATGCGGCGGGGACGAAGGTGTGTTCAGCCACCTCGAGGATCCTGACGCCGTGCATCGGTAGGGTCATCGCCTGCTCCTCGGTGTTGCCGCTGCGTCGGTACTCTTGGTGGGTGAAAATCTAGTTTCCGTTGTCTGATAATGCCACTATGCGCCGGGGCGAAACCGGGTGAAGGAACCGTGCTTGAGGAGAGGGGAAACGAGCCTTACCAACTGCGGTAGCCGCATTTTCGGGGACTGGGGTACCCTGGGCGGCAATGGCGGGAGCATCGAATGCGCTGACCGAAGCCGCGAGCGGCGAATCGGCGTGGCGAAACCGGGTGATCGAACGCTCCACCCGGGTGGCGCGGGAGCGAGCATCGGAACGAGCCCAGCAATTCCTCGATGCCGCCCGGGCCGTGATGAACGACAAGGGATCCACCGAGTTCACGGTGCAAGAGGTGGTGGACCGCGCTCCTCATTCCCTGCGGAGCTTCTACCAGTACTTCGATGGCAAGTACGAACTCCTTTTGACGCTGTTCGAAGAAGAAATGGGCCTGGCCGTCGACGGCCTCATCGCCGCATCGTCTGAAGGGGAGCCGCTGGATCGCCTTGAGCGAGTTATCCGAGACCTATACGACCTGTGCGCCCCCAGTCGGGTGTCCAAGCAGCCGTTGTTCTCGGAATTCGCCTTCCGCCTCCTCGTCGATCATCCCGAGGAAGTGGCGGCGGCGTTCGCCCCGCTGATCAATTACATCAGCGAGGTGGTTGAGACCGCCGCCGATGCGGGGCTGGTGCGCCCGGGCCGCCCTCGTCGGATGGCCGCGCTTCTCGTGCAAACGGCAACTTTCACCGCCGGTCGCAACGTCGGCGCCCGCCAACCCATCATGGGCGACGAAGTCTGGGAGTTCTGCCTCCGCGCCATCGTCCCCGACCACGTTGCAAACCAGCGCCTCAAGCGCGCTCAGACGATGACTCGGCCGCCGTTGACGCCGACCACCTGACCCGTCACGTAATCGGCTTCATCGCGCACCAGATGGGCCACTGCGGCGGCGATGTCCTCCGGCCTGCCCACTCGCCGAACGGGGGTGGTGGGGATGTGCTGGTCGATCCCGGCGCCGAGGTTGCCGGTCTCGGCCGCGGCGTGCAGCGAGGGGGTCTCGATGAAGCTGGGCGCGACGGTGTTCACCGTGATGCCCTTGCGGCCGAGCTCTTTGGCCAGTGAGCGGGTGAGCGAGATGAGCCCGCCCTTCGACGCGGAGTAATGGGTTTGGCGGGCATTGCCGGTTTGCGCGCTCGACGACGAGATGTTCACGATGCGACCCCATTGCGCCTCGATCATGTCGGGCACCACTGCCTGGCAGCATTGGAACGGCCCGCGGAGATTGACGGCCATTACCTGGTCGAAGGCGTCGCCATCGATGTCGAGGAACTTCTCAAATGGGCTGATTCCCGCATTGTTTATGAGAATCGCTATGGGGCCGAACGCGGCCCGCACCTCGTTCATTCCCGACTCAATCGAAGCCCGGTCGCTCACGTCCATGGCGACGGCCACGGCGGAACCTCCGGTCTCGACAATGGCTGCGGCCACCGAAGCGGCCGTGTCGGGGTTCACATCGGTTACCCCCACGTGGGCGCCTTCGGCGGCCAGGCGGTGGGCGATAGCGGTTCCCAGGCCGGAGCCGGCGCCGGTGACTACGGCGGTGCGAGGTCCGTCCCAGGCTGGCAGGGTCACGCGTCACCCCCCGGGGTCGGGCGCGTGGGGTCGTGGGGTCGCCCGGAGTCGCGGGCGCCGCTGCGACGAAGGAAGGTCATGGACCGCGAGGCCAGCCGCCAACCTGCCTCGGTCCGGCGGTACTGGTCGGTGTACCAGCCGATGCGGAGGTGGTGGTCTTCTTGGGCCACGAAACAGAGCGGTTGGGTGCCGGTGGCCTCGTCGCCATCGAGGTCGATGGCCGGTGTTCCGCAGAGGAACAGCCCGTCGGGGGCCGCTTCAACGAGGGCGGGGAAGTCGCTGAGCGTGTAGGTCTCGCCGAAGGCGCTGTAGGTGCCGTCGGCGGTGAACACAGCCATCACTTCGTCGATGCTGGTGCGAGTCATCGCCGACGCATAGCGGGCCAGCAGCTGCTCGATCTCGACGACGTCGCGGAGGTCCTGCTCGGACAGGCCCGCTGGTTCCATGCTCTCCCCTCGCTGCTGGCCTTCCGCTGCTGGCCCATAACTGCTGGCCCCAGTGTCATTCACAACAAAACGTGGTTCTTGGAGGCATGCTACTGAACCCGGATTGCCCTTGTCGGGCAGCGGATTTCAGCTTCCCGCACCGCGGCCTCGTGTTCAGCGGGCACTTCCTCCACCACGGCCCGGGCGTAACCGGCGTCTTCCAGCACGAACACCTCGGGGCAGAGCATCACGCACACTCCGTGGCCGCCGCACACGTCGTCGTCCACCGACACCTTCATTGGGGCACGGCGCCAGCCGGGGTGAACTCGAGACCCAGGAAGGCCAAGCCCCGCAGGATGTAGGTGGGCACGTAGACGAAGCGCCGCTCGCCGGGGGCCCCGTGGACATCGTCTGAGATGGCGATGTCGGCCATGCGGTCGAGGATGCGGTTGAGGCTCACCCGGGCTTCGGCCCGGGCCAGGGGGGCGCCGGGGCAGGTGTGGATGCCTCGGCCGAAGGCCAGATGAGATCGGGCGTTGTCGCGCTCGATGTCGAGAGTGTGGGGATCGGGAAACTGCTCGGGGTCGCGGTTGGCCGCCCCGTTGAGCAGCATGACCGTGGTGCCCGCGGCCAGATCCACCCCGCCCACGGTCACCGGCCGCTGCGCCAGTCGGAAGTCGCCCTTGATCGGGCTCTCGACGCGCAGCGCCTCCTCCACGAAGTTGTCGATCAGCGAGCGGTCGCCGCGGATTCGGCTCTGGAGCTCGGCATCCTCGGCCAAGAAGAACAGCATGGTGCTGAGCAGCCGCACGGTGGTCTCGGTGCCGGCCGCAAACAGGTTGGCGGCTATGCGCACTGCGTCGAGCACCTCGGGAGTGGAGCCATCGGGGAAGGTGGCGGTGGCCAGCCCGGTGAGCACGTCGTCTCGGGGGTTGGCTCGGCGGTCCTCGATATAGCCGCTGAACTGGCTGTAGAGGAACTCGAGGGGGTTGTGGGCCATGGCGTGCTCGTCGGTGGAGCCGATGCCGTGGTCGTCGGGGCGGTGAAGGAGCTGCTGGGTGAAATTGTCCCGGTCGTCGTCGGGCACCCCCAGCAGGTCGGCCACCACCAGCAGGGCGAACGGCTGGGCGAAATCGCGGATGAACTCGCACTGGCCCTGCTCGATGAAGGTGTCCAGCTGACGGTCGGCCAAGCGCCACATGAACTCCTCGTTCTCGCTCAAACGCTTGGGGGTGATGAGCCGCATGAGCAGCGACCGGTGGTCGGTGTGGGCCGGCGGGTCCATGGTGGGGAGCTGATCCGACATGGGCAGCTTGTGGCGGTGCTCGGCGATGAGGCCACTGATGTCTTCGCCCTCCAGCGGCACCGGGAACCCGGGGAAGGGCCCCGATACCGTGTTGCAAGCCGAGAAGCCGTAGTTGTCGTTGTAGACCTCGATGGCCTCGCGGTAGCCGGTGATCATCATCACGTCGTGGTGGGGCTCGGGGTGCACCGGGCACTGGGCCCGCAGGTGGTCGAAGTACCCGTAGGGGTTCGCCACCAGTTCGGGGTCGGTGAAAAAGTTCCGGCTGTCCAGGTCAGTCATGGCCCGTCTCCTCTTGGGAATCGAGTCTGTCATGGGGCGCGGCCGCCCCGCTGCGGGCGATGGCCCGCTCGTCGGTGCCCAGGTAGCTGGCGATCACCAGCGGGTCGTTGCGCACCTCGTCGGGGGTGCCCTCGGCGATGATGGCCCCGGCTTCCAGGCAGTACACCCGGTCGCTGATGCCCATGATGAACGGCATGTCGTGCTCGATCACCAACAGCGACGCGCCCAACTCCTCGCGGATGCGCAGCACCAGCGGGGCGAAGGCCTCGGTCTCCCGCTGGGCCACCCCGGCGGTGGGCTCGTCGAGGCACAGCACCCGGGCCTCCAGCGCGATGAGGCACGACAGCTCCACGATGCGGCGGGTGCCGGTGGACAGCTCGCTGATGAACGAGCTGGCGTAGCGGCCCAGCCCGAAGAAGCTGATGAGCTCGTCGCCCTCGGCCTGGCGGGTGCGCTCCCGGCGCCGGGCGCTGGGCAACCCCAAGAGCGTGGGGATGACCTGCGAGCGGCCCCGGGCCTCCAGCGCCACCTGGATGGTCTCCCGCACGGTGAGGTCGGGGAACAGGTCGGCCTGCTGGAAAGTGCGGCCCAGTCCCAGGCCGGCCCGGCGGCTGGGGGAGAAGCGGGTCACATTGGTGCCGAATATCTCCACTTGGCCCACCGACGGAACGAAGCCGCCCACCGCGTTCATCAGCGTGGTCTTGCCCGCGCCGTTGGTGCCGATGAGCCCGACCACCTCGCCTGGTTGCACGTTGACGTCCACGTTCTCCACGGCGTGGACCCCGCCGAATTGCACCGACACCCCGGTTGTGGCCAGGGCGGGCACTCCGGCCGGGGTTTGTCGATCGGCCACCGCGGCCGACACCGCTCGAGCGGGAATGGGGGCGGGCTCTCGTTCCTCAGCGGTGTCGGGGATCCGTTTGGCCGCGGCGGCAAAGATGGCGTCGCGAACCGAATAGGCCACCTGGATCAGACCACCGGGCAGGTACATGAGCAGGATCAGCACGCCCGCCCCCGAAGTGAGCAGGCGCACCTGCTCCGACTCGGCGAAGAACGACGGGATGCCCACCACCCACAGCGCGCCCAGGATCACTCCCCAGATCGACGACAAACCTCCGATCACGGCGATGGCCACCACCCGCAGCGATTCGTCGGGGGAGAACGCGGTGGGTCCGAACTGCACCCGCAGCCCGGCGATTAGCCCTCCGGCTAATCCGGCCAGTGCCCCGGAGATGGCGAACGCCACCAGCTTCATCCGGGTGGGCGACACGGTGAACGCCGCCGCACTCTGCTCGTTGTCGCGCACCGCGATGAGCGACCGACCCACCCCGCTGCGGCGGATGCGGCTCACCAAGATGGCGCACAAGCACAGCGCTCCCAAGCACACGTAGTAGTAGGTGCGCTGCGATTTGAGGTCGAAGGCGTCGCCCCACCGGGCCCGGGGCAGCCGCACCACCAAGTCGCCCCCGGTGAGCACGTCGCGCTCGAGCAGCCAGTTTTGGGCCATCACCGCAAAGGCCAGCGTGATGACGGCCAGAAACAGCCCGCGGACGCGCAGCGCCGGCAATCCCACCACCACCGCGGTCACCAGGCAGGCGAAGGCGGCCAGGAACACCGCCCCCTCAAACGGGATCACCGGCAGCTCGAACTCGCTGTCGCCGATGGAGAAGTTCACGCCCCGCACCATGGCGGTGGTGAGCATGGCCCCGAGCCCGGCAAAGGCGAACTGGCCCAGCGAGAGCTGGCCGGCCCAGCCGGTGAGCAGGGTGAGCGACATGCCCACAATGGCCAACAACAACATGAGGGAGTAGAGGAAGTGGCGCGACGGACGGGTCACGATGAGCGGGAGCACGATGGCCACCGCCAGCGCCACGGTGACGGTGATCTGGGGCAGGTAGCGCACCCACCAGAGCTGTTGGAGCTGGCGGGGCACCGGTCGCACCCGGGGGGCGAACGACATCGACTGGGCCCCTTCGCCGCCTCGCTGTCGCCGGTAGTACGACAGCACCGAGATCAGCATGGCCGCAAACAGCCCGGCGTCGATCAGCCCCGGCTCCTCGAAGTAGTTGAACAGCAGCGTCGCCTCGGCCCCGCCGATCACCGCGCCGGCCAACAGCGCCACCGGCAGCGAGTGCATTCGGGCGATCAGCGCCGCGGCAAGGGCCCGCAGCAGCAGCCCCGGCCCCAGTGTGGCCGCCTCGATCACGGTGCCCTGGCCCTTGAGCGGGGCCACCAGCACCGCGGTGATGGCCGACAGCAGCCCGGCGATGGTCCACACCGCGGTGGACATGGCCTTGGTGCTGATGGCCGACAGCCGGGCGGCGTCGGGGTTCTCGGCTGAGGCCCGGATGGCCGTGCCGTACTTGGTTCGCTCCAAGAACAAAGCCAGCACGGCCACGAGCACCGGCACCACGATCAGCACCAGGAGCTGCGCGCTGCGAATCCTGATGTCGAACAACTCCCAGCGGCCGTCGAACGGGGTGGGGAAGCTGGCGATGGCGGTGTAGTTGGGCAGCCAGAAGCCGGCCAGAAACACCACCTGCGCCGCGCCCATGGTGGCCACGAACAAGATCACCTTGGGGGCATTGGCCAGGCGTCGCACCACGGTGAGCTCGATGACCCCGCCGAAGGCGGCCCCCGCGGCCAGCCCGGCGATGAGCGCAATGGGGTAGGGCACGCCGTACTTGGCCACCAGCAGCCCTAACAGCGCCCCGCCGAACGCCCCTACTTCGGCGTGGGCAATGTTGATCACCCGCGAAATTCGAAAGATCAGCACCAGGCCAACGGCCATCACCCCGTAGGTGATGCCCGTGACCAATCCGTTGAAGATGATCTGGCGGTTGAAGGTGAAGGCCAGCACACCGTTGACGGTGCCCAGCACAGCGGGGATGGCTGCCAGCACGCTCAGCCGCCCGATCCCGACTGCCCGAGAAACACCGCCCGGGCCAGGTCGTCGCGCTCGGCCAGCTCTTGGGCCGGGCCCTCAAAGCGAATCTGCCCCTTCTCCAAGAAGATGGCCCGGTCGGCCACGGCCAGGGCCACGTTGAGCGACTGCTCCACGATGATCATGGTCTGCCCGTCGTCGCGGAGCCGCTCCACCACTTCCAACAGCGACTGCACGGTTACGGGAGCCAGCCCGAGCGACAGCTCGTCGATCATCAAGATCTCCGGGTCGTGCATCAGCGCCATGGCCAGCGACAGCATCTGCTGCTGCCCGCCGGAGAAATCGCCGGCCACCGCCGATCGCCGCTCGGCCACCACCGGGAACAGGTCGTAGGCCCGTTCCAGGCGCGGTTCGAGCTCGGCGTTGCCGTAGCGGTACCCGGCCATGCGCAGGTTCTCCTCCACCGACAAACCGGGGAAGATGGCCTTGCCCCCGGCCAACTGCACGATCCCGATCTTGGCCCGCATCCCGGGGTCGGCATAGGTGATGGTGCGCCCGTGGAGCCGTACCACTCCCCGCTGGGGCACCCCCAGCCCGCTCACCACCCTGAGCACAGTGGACTTGCCCGCGCCGTTGGTGCCCAGAAGGGCCAGCGACTCCCCTTGGCGCACCTCGAAGCCGATGTCGAACAGCACCTGCACCTTGCCGTAGGAGAAGTCCAGGTTGCGCACTTGGAGCACGGGGATGTCGGCGGCGTCGGCGGCCTTGAGGCGCTCGGCCTCATCTTGCTCCTCTTGGAGTTCCTCGATGACCAATGCGATGTCGCCTTCGATGAACCGGGAGCCGTAGGCCATGAGCGATCCCCCCACCAGGGTGGCGGGCAGGATCACGACGGTGAGCGCGGTCTGCTCGCCGTGAACATCGCTGAGCATCCCGGTGATCACCGCGCCCAGAAACGCCCCGAACAAGAACATGTAGATGCCCACCAGCGCGGTGCCCCGGGACCTGAGCCGGTAGGGGATGACCGAGGCGATCACACCGGGCAGAATGGCGAAGGCAGCCCGGGCAAAGCCGTTGGAGACACCCAGGAATATCCCGAGCAGCAAGACCGTGGGCATCCATATCCCCACCACCTGGATGGCGCCGAAGGTGACAACGAGGACGCCGATGAAAACCATGGCCCGAGAGGGGTGCTCCTTGAACAGGGCGTCGGCCCGCTTGCCCGACACCGCGGCGCCTACGAAGCCGGGCAGAACGGTGAGCGATCCGAAGATGCCCCGCTCGAACGCGCTGAGCTCGAAGTGATCCTCCAGGTGGAGGTTGATGAAGATGATGGTGGTGAAGATGGCGAAGCCGATGGCCGCCATGCCGGTGAGGTAGTAGTAGAACGACTTGATCTTCTTCAGCCGTTCGAACGCCACTGACAGCGAGATGGGCAGTTCGTCTTCCGACTCTTCCAATTCCGCGCCGAGCACGGCCTGCATCTCGTGGCTGCCCCGCCGGGGCTCGCGTACAAAGAAGGCGCTGATGGCCAGGGGAACGCCCAAGATCCCCATGGTGAGGAACACCCACCGCCAGCCCTCGTCCCCTGTGGCGATGAGCACGACCAAGCCGGCCACCAGCGGGCCCAGCGCTTGGCCGGCCATCTGGAACCAGCCGTTCAGGGCGAAGACCTTGGCCCGGGCCCCGATCGGGTAGCCGTCCATAAGCATGGGCCCGGCCACCGGGATGTAGTACGACTGCCCGAGTCCGGCGCCCATGCGGGCAATGAACAGCAAGAACGCGTTGGAAATGGCGCTGGTCACCATCACCACCACCGACCACAGCGACATTGCCGCCCCCACCACCAGCTTGCGGGGCATACGGTCGGCCAGCGAGCTCAGCGGGATGGAGCCCAGCAGGAACAAGATGCCGAAGGCGCCCCCGATGGCGCCGATGGTGCCGTCGGACACGTCGAGCGAGTCCTGGATGTCGGGGGCGATCACAGCGAACGCCGACGTCTCCAGCGTCTCCACGAAGCCAAGAAGGCCGATGAACCCGATCAGCCCCTTTCCGCCCCGACGCAGGCCCTGGCGCAACGTGAGCTGTTCAGCGTCGAAGCTGCCCTCCGGGCCGCGCTGGGCGGCCTCCGCGGCGGCGATCTCTTGTTGGCGGCGCTCCTCCTCGTCGAAAACCCTGGCGACCAGGTCCGCCGGGGTCTCCGACCGCGGGGATTCGGTCATCCCTTCAGATGGCTCCAAGCACCGTCAGTCCGACGAAGCCAGCTATTGGTCGAGCATCATCCGAGCGCCGTCGATCTCAAGCCAGCAGGCGCAGTCGGCTCGATATTCCTTGAGCGTTACCCCGTCGGGAGCGTCGTGCTTGGTGGGACTCCACGAGCCGGTGACGTCGCCGAGCCGGTAGTCGGTGAGCGACTCGAAGCCCTGGATCAGCGTGGCCTGGTTCACGGTGCCGTAAGTGTCCTGAGACCAGTTGGCCGCCGCTTCCAGATTCTTGATGAACAGGCAGGTGCTGCCCACTGCGCTCCAGGCGTCCTTGTTCTCAACGATGTCGTAGGAAATGCCGGTGACCTCAGTGAATACGGCATTGCATTCGATGGTGTGCTCATCCGGGCTCGTCCGGTCGAATCCGTAGGTCAAGCCGTACAAGCCGAAGAAGAGGGTGGGATCGGGGGCCCGGCCGTACACCGCCTGAGCCACCGAGTCGAACACCAGGTTCTCAATGTCGCTCACCAGCCACTGCGGGTCTAGGCCCGACTGAGCGGCCAAGAACACCGCGATCCCGAACGGCGATGGAGGCACTAGGGAGAAGATGGTGTCCACCCCGGCCGCCTGCATGCGCTCCAAGCCGATGTCCACCTGAGAGCAAGAGGTGCCTTGGCAGGGCAGAGCCACCTGGTCGGCCAGCTCGTAGCCGGCCTCGGCCAGGGCGGCCTCCAGCACACCGGCGGCCACCTCGTGCTCGCCGATGTCGCCCCGCATCAGGCCGAGAGTGCGTCCTTCGAGCAAGCCTTGGGCTTCCACCATGGTGGGCCACGCGCCCATCAAACGCTCGGTGGTCATGGCCTGGGAGAACAGCCTCCCGTTGGATCGGTCGTAGATCTCCTGGGGCAGGATGCCCGACAGCATGTAGGCGATCCGCTCATGGCCCTCGGTGGCGCACAGCACCGTTTCGGCAGTAACGCCGCCCACGAAGTGGACGATGGCCACTTGGTCGTCTTCGGTGGCGCCGATGCAGGCGGCCTGCTGGTCGGTGGCCGACGCCCCCGGCGGATACTGGTGGAACACGATCTCGATGTTGCGACCGCCCGCGCCTCCCCGGGCGTTGACCTGCTCGGCAAAGACCACGTAGTTGCGGGGGATGTCGCCAGTGTCGGGGAGGATGCCCGCGTCTTCGAGCGACTTGCTGTCGCTGCGCAAAATGCCGACCTTGATGGTGTCGTCGGTGATGCCCACCGTCGACCCCTCTGGCACCGGGATCGGCGTGGGAGCCTCTGTCGGCTCAGGTTCGGGTTCGGGCTCATCCGCGGGTTCGTCGGCTGGCTCATCCGCGGGTTCATCGGCCGGTTCGGGCTCATCCGCGGGTTCATCGGCCGGCTCATCAGCGGGTTCGGGTTCGGGGTCTGGTTCGTCGGCTGGCTCGGGGGCGCTGGTCGGCGCCGGCTCCACAGCCTGAGGTTGGTCGGGGTCCTCGGAACTGCTGCAAGCTGAGACGAGCAGCGCGAGCAACGCGATCAATGCGAAAATGACAGTACGCCACTTGGTGCGAGTCATGACTTCCCCCTGCAAACTCACCGGTTGTTGTGCTGAGATAGTTCTCGAGGTGACGCTAACAGAGCTGAAGTGGCGTTTCCAGAAAGCGAATATGAGGTTTTCACTGCCATGACCAGCACTCCGAGCCGAGTTGGCCGAGTGACTACGGGGGAGGCCGCGGTCACCAGCCGAGAGGGGTTCGACCTGCACGAGCTGCGTTCCATTGTGGAGGTTGAGGTGGCCTTGGACGACTATCCGCTGGCCGACGCGGTGGTCGACCGGGCGTTGGTGTACCGCACCGAGGCGCTGCGGGGATGCCTGGGAGATCTTGACCAGGCTGCTGCCGTCCGCAACGAACTGACCCGGGCGCTTCATGACGGTCCAGGGGTGATCCTGATCACCGGCGCCATCGAGACCGCAGTGGTCGACCGGGCTACCGAGGTGTTCGAGCAGATCATTGCTGACGAACGGGAAGCCGGCGGCGGCGGGGGAGATCACTACGCCGAGCCGGGGGCCAACGACCGGCTCTGGAACGCCCTGGAGAAGCTGGCCGTGGCCGACCCCGAGGTGTTTGTGGACTACCACGGGAGTGACATGATCGATTTGGCCTCGCTGGCCTGGCTCGGCCCCGGCTATCAGATCACCGCCCAGGTGAACGCCATCAACCCCGGCGGCGCGGCCCAAATGCCCCACCGCGACTACCACGTGGGGTTCATGACCGACGACGTGGCCGAGCGCTATCCGATCCACGCCCACCGGCTGTCCCCGCTGCTCACCCTCCAAGGAGGCGTGGCCCACTGCCACATGCCGGCGGAGACGGGGGCCACAATGCTGCTGCCCCACTCCCACAAGTACGAGCTTGGCTATCTGGCGTGGCGGCGGCCCGAGCTGATCGAGTACTTCGCCGAGCACCATGTGCAGATCGAACTGAACAAGGGCGATCTGGTGTTCTTCAGCCCGGCGGTGTTCCACGCCGGGGGCCACAACCGCACTTCCGACGTGCGGCGGATGGCCAACCTGTTGCAGATCTCATCGGCCATGGGTCGGGCCACCGAAGCCGTGGACCGAGAGCGCATCGTGACCGCCATCTACCCCGTGCTGTTGCGCCGCCAGGAGGAGGGGCTCGACCCGGTGGCCATCTCCTGCGCGGTGGCGGCCAGCGCCGAGGGCTACGCCTTCCCCACCAACCTCGACCGCGACGTGCCCATCGGCGGCCTCACGCCCCCGTCACAGCAGGATCTGGTGCGGGAGGCCCTGGCCAACAAGACACCCCCCGACGAGCTCGCCGCTCAACTCACCGCCCATCGCCACCGTCGGGCCACGCACTAGCTGGCGATGGCTTGGGAGATGGAGAGGTCTACTCGGCGGCGCTTGCGGTCGACGGCTAGGACTTTGACCCAGACTTCTTCGCCGGGGAGGACGATCTCTTCGGGGTGGTAGACCCGGTACTCGGCCATCTCGGTGATGTGGACTAGGCCCTCGATCTCGTCGTTTACGGCCACGAAAGCGCCGAAGTCGGCCAATCGGGTCACTCGGCCGGTCATCAGACCACCGACCTCGAGTTCGGTCAGCGGGTCGGGGGTGAGCTTCATGGTGAGGTTCACCCGCTGCTTGGGCTTTTGGATCGACTTGACCTTCACCTGCACCTCATCGCCCACGCTCACCACCTCGTTGGGGTGCTGCACCCGTTTCCAGGCCAATTCGGTGGTGTGGACCAGACCCCGCACGCCGTTGATGTCGACAAATGCTCCGAAGTCCTGGATGTCCACCACCTTGCCGGTGTACTCGTCGCCCGCCGACATGGTCTCCATGAAGGCCTTGGCCGCCTTGCGCTGCTCGGCCCGGACCACCGCTTTGCGGGATAGCACCAGGCGGCCTGACACCTGGTCGGCCTCCACCACCTTGCACTGCACTTCTCGCCCGACCAGCGCCTGGAGGTTCTCCACCGGCTCCACGTCGATCAGCGACGACGGAATGAACCCCCGCACACCCACGTCGCATGACAGCCCACCCTTGACCACTGCTGTGATGGTGCCGGTAACGGCCTCGTTGGCGGCGGCGGACCGGGCGATATCCACCCAGGCAATCTGCTGCATGGCCCACAGCCGGGACAGCACGATGCGCCCCTTGTGGTCTTCTCGCACCAGCACGGCGGCGTTGACCACCTCGCCCAGCACGCACTGCTGGGTAAGGTCGGCGGCCGCATCGTCGCCCCAGTAGCGCTGGCTGATGACCCCGATGCGCCCGCCGCCCAGATCGAGCTCTATTTCATGGGCAGCCTTGGTCTTGACCGTGCCAGACACAATGGTCCCCCCGGTCAACCCGTCCACCGTGGGCGAAGCCGGCTCCCCCGGCGGCGCCTCTGGCTTCGGGTCCGCAGCGTCCTCGGTATCGGGTTCTTCGGCGGCGGCTTCGGGTTCGGGCTGCGGTTCTTCGGCGGCGGCTTCGGGTTCGGGCTGCGGTTCTTCTTCGGCGGCGGCTTCGGGTTCGGGCTGCGGTTCTTCGGCGGCGGCTTCGGGTTCGGGTTCTTCAGCTACGGGTTCTGGCTCCGCGGCAGGTTCAGGCTCGACCGCAGGTTCTTCGGCAGTCACTTCCACCTCAGACATAGGGAAATTAACACTAATGGCCTTGATCGGATTACCGACAAGGGAAGGTCAGGTTCCGGCTAGGCGGGCCACCACTGGGGCCATCTCCTCCATGGATTCGATCGACAGGCCGATGTAGCTGATGCCCAGTTCCTCTCGCTGGTTAACCAGCTTGTCTGCCACCTCGTCCACCGTGCCGATCAGGCTGTGGGGCGAGGCCAGGGCCTGGTCGGTGTCCAATCCCAGTGCTGGTGCCAGCGCGCCGGCAAAGCTCCGCTTGTCGTCGGTAACTCTGGCCACATGGACCCGGGAGTGCAGTTCCAAGCCTTCGAACCGCTCACAGGCGCTCTCGCGGATCCAGTCGATTTTGGCGGCGGTGGCCTCGGTGGTGGCCGACGATCCCACCCGGTTGTCGATCACTCCAGCAGCCATGTTGGGGTTCACCCCCACGATGTCGGCCGTTCGGGCTGCCAACCGCAGCACCCGTTCAGAACCTCCGGCCACGAACAGCGGCGGGCCCCCCGGCCGCACCGGCTCGGGCAGCCCCTCCAGGCCGTCGATGGTGTAGTGCTGGCCCGAGAAGGTGACCGTCTCGCCGGCCAGCAGTCCCTTGATGATGGCCACCGCCTCGCCGAGGCGCTCGATTCGCACGCCGGGGCGGTCCATGGCGATGCCGGTGCTCTGGTAGTCGCTGGTCTGCCAACCGGCCCCGATACCCAACTCAAACCGCCCGCCGGACAACACGTCCAGCGTGGCCGCCTCCTTTGCTAGCGCCGCCGGGTGGCGGAAATCGTTGGCCAGCACCATGGTCCCCAATCGAAGCGTGGTGGTGGCCTCCGCGGCGAAGGCCAGCGCCACCATCGGTGCCGGCCCCTGGTCGAAATGGTCGGGCATGCAGAAGATGTCGTAGCCCAGCCCTTCGGCCCGCCGAGCCATCTCCCGCCATTCCTCAGCGTCAGTAAACCCCCGAGCCTGCACCCCAAACCGAAAACTGCCCATCCAGGCGACACTACCCGTCAAGCTGACATACCCATCGGTAGTGTTGGCTAGATGTCCGCTACCGCGCTCACCGAGGGCCTGAACCCGGCCCAGATCGACGCGGTTACCCATCCCGGCGGCCCCATTTTGGTGGTCGCCGGGGCCGGGTCGGGCAAGACCCGAGTGCTCACGCACCGCATCGCCTACCTCATCGATGAACTGGGCATTTCCCCGTTCGCCCTCCTGGCCATCACCTTCACCAACAAGGCGGCCCAGGAGATGAAGCACCGGGTGGGCGCCCTCGTCGGACCGGTGGCCGACAAGATGTGGGTGAGCACCTTCCACTCGGCCTGCGCCCGAATCCTGCGCTACGAGCACGAGGCCATCGACTTCCCCTCCAGCTTCACCATCTACGACCAAGCCGACTCGGTGCGGCTCACCCGCTACATCCTCAACGATTTCGGCTTCGACACCAAGCAGATGCCCCCCCGGTCGATTCACGCCGCCGTCAGCGCGGCCAAAAACGAGATGACCAGCGTGGCCCAGTACAAAGACCGGGCCGCCAACGTGTTCGAGCGCCGCATCGGCGAGGTCTACGACGAGTACCAGCAGCGCCTCCGCCGGGCTGGGGCCATGGACTTTGACGACCTCCTGGGCACCACCGTGAATCTGTTTCGCCAACAGCCCGATGTGCTCGACCGGTACCGCCGCCGCTTCGAGCACGTGCTGGTGGACGAATATCAGGACACCAACAGCGTGCAGAATCAGCTCGTGCTGCTGCTGGGCCAAGAGCACCGCAACGTGTTCGTGGTGGGCGATGCCGACCAGTCGGTGTACCGCTTCCGGGGAGCCGACATCCGCAACATTCTGGAGTTCGAGCGGGCCTTCGAAGACGCCACCGTGGTTCTGCTGGAGCAGAACTACCGCTCCACCCAGCGCATCCTCAGCGCGGCCAACGCGGTGATCGCCAACAACCTGGCTCGCAAGCCCAAGAACTTGTGGTCCGACCAAACCGACGGCGAGCGCATCGTCCGCTTCTGCGCTTCCGACGAGTACGAGGAGGCCCGCTGGGTGGTGCGAGAGGCGTTCCGGCTCCACGACGACGAGCAGCACCGCTGGGATGAGATGGCCGTCTTCTACCGCACCAACGCCCAGAGCCGGGTGGTGGAGGAGTTGCTCATGGAGGCCGGGGTGCCTTATCAGCTCATCGGCGGCACCCGGTTCTACGACCGCCGGGAGGTAAAGGATGCGCTGGCCTATCTGCGGGTGACGGTCAACCCCGGCGACGCCGTGAGCCTGCGCCGGGTGTTGAACACCCCCAAGCGGGGCGTGGGCGACGGGTCGGTGGCCAAGCTGGAGGCGTGGGCAGAATCCCACGGCCTGACGCTGATGGATGCCCTGGGACACGCAGCCGAGGCCGGGATCAAAGGTCGGGCGCTGAGCGGCATTCAGACGTTCTTGAATGTGATCGCCAACGCCCGGGAACGCCTCGATGGAGAGCCGGCTGCGGTGCTGGAGCACTTGCTGGAGAAAAGCGGCTATCTCGACCAGCTGGAGGCCGAGGCGGCCAGCGAGACCACGGGGAACACCGAGGTCAGCGTGCAGGCCCAAGGTCGGTTGGAGAACCTCGACGAGTTGATCAGCGCGGCCACCGAGAGCGAGAACGTGAGCGACTTCTTGGAGTTGGTCAGCCTCGTGTCCGACACCGATGAGATGACTGAAGACTCCCAGCTCACCCTGATGACCCTGCACTCGGCCAAGGGCCTTGAGTATCCCGTGGTGTTCTTGATCGGCATGGAAGAGGGCATTTTCCCCCACATCCGATCGATCACCGAGCCCGACGAGTTAGAAGAGGAGCGCCGTTTGGCCTATGTGGGCATCACCCGGGCTCAGCAGCGCCTGTATCTGACCCATGCCTGGACTCGAAACGTCCACGGCGCCTCGATGTACAACGCGCCGTCCAGGTTCCTGGAGGAGATCCCCGAAGAACTGATTGACGACCGCGGCAGCAGCCGAACCCGCTCATCCAGGAGTGCTCTTCGCGACGCTGGCCCCTTCCCCGGACGGGATCGCATGGTGGACGCCGCACAATCCGCCCGAACCCCAGTCGAGGCCGACCCCAACCCGGTGCAGTTGGTGGTGGGCGACGACGTGAATCACGCCAAGTTCGGCCTCGGCGTGGTAACCGACGTGAAAGGGGCAGGTGGCGACGCCGAGATCACCGTCAACTTCACCACCGAAGGCACCAAAGTGCTTATGGCCTCGTTCGCTCGCCTCGAAAAGGTCTGACCTTGAGGTTCACTCGGGGAGCGTGAGGCGGGTTTGGGGCTGGTTGCGCAGGCTCATGGCTTGTTCGCATTGGCTCTGATGCTTGGATGGCGTGTCGTGGGTGCAATAGTGCTCAACGGTTCGTATGTCCAGCACGGTGGCGCTCGCACCGGCCCTTTTGCAGGGGTGTATCTGAGGTTCGTGGGGCTGTTTTGCCCTGGTGTTGTAGCCGTCGGTGTGGAAGTCGGGCGGGGCAATGGGGTCGGCGATGACCCGGTCTCCGGTAGTCATCGGGCCGATGTCCCCGTTCCACAGCGCCCAGGTGTCTTCGTCGAAGCGTACCTGGGGGTAGGGCAGTTCCAGCCAAACGGCGAGCGGTCGCCCGTCGGGGCCGGTGTGCTTCCAGGAGTCACCCCATAACACCGCTTGGGTCGTAGAGGCTGTTGTGGGGTACAAGTACACGCACTTTCGCTCCAGGTCGTAGTTCCTTGGCGCGGGCTCTATGGACAAGATCCCCACTAGCCTGGAGAGCTCCAGTTCCATGTCGGGATGGTACGGGTGCATGTCAAGAAACGGTGGCGGCGGCAGCTGTGCAACAGGAGGCGGCTCGCCGGGGCTCTGGTCGGCAGGGGGCGGCTTGACAGCGGGGGCGATACCCTGTTGTTCCAGCAGATCCCGCTGGTTCCAAGGCCTCGTGTCCTCCACGCATATGCGCTCGAGTTCCTCTCCTTCGTGCCATACCCACTCTGGTGGCTTGTTCGAGCAAAGCCACTCCACGGACGCCCAAAGGCCAGCGGGCACAGCGACGGCGTGGGCAGAACAGACATCCCAGAAAAGGTGGAGTTCGTGCGGCTCCTTGTCTCCAACATCTTCTAAGTATGGATCTGAGGACACGATGACCCGGTCTCCGTGGGCGATCTGAATGTCGTAGTCCCACAGAGGGTTCCACAGAATCTGGTTGTTTTCATCAAAGCGCACTTCGGGATAGCGCAGCGACAACGCCAGGCGTCTTCCCTTCCAATTGTCCCAATTGGCCAACGATTCGTCCACGAACCCTTCCGAGACATCGGTGAGGTATACGCAGGGCGGCTCTATGGACACGATCGCATGCAACCATCCAACCGTCGGGTACATCTCTTCGGGGTGTTCCACCCACATACCCGCCAGCGGTGGCTGCTGCCAATCCGCGTTGTGCTGAGCTTTACCTTCTTCTCGTCCCGCCCCCGAACCCTGGGGCGGTCGATCCGTCTCGTCCCGTTCGAGTTCGGCCGTCGCCGAAACAGCGGCCGAGGGCAGTTCCACTGCTGCCTGCGGCTCCGACGAGCAAGCTGTAGCTGCCAATGCAATGCACACCAACACAGCCCCGTACCTGACCACCCCTCGTGCCACACTGAGCGGTGTTGGGTGCCTCTTGCCGCTGCGTACACCTCTTCTGAGGTGTGAGTTGTACCTAGTCACGTTAAGCGTCTCCGCGTGGTCACGGGGCGTTCAGTGTGACGGGCTGGGTGAGCACCTCCACACTCAGGAAGGACTCGACTTCCCTGATGCCAGAGAAGACAACCAACTTGTCACCCGAAACGCAATCGGATTTGTTGGTAGTGGCCGCCGTTATTCCGTAGGCTTTTCCGCCCCTATAGACTGGTCCTCCGCTGTCGCCTCCGCAGCCTCTCAGCTGTTGGCCCTCAACCTTCACGAACACGTGACCGCACTCCACTATTGCGCCGGCAGAGTCGCGGCATGGAGCATTGGCCCATCTCAACTGGTGGTTGATGTTGGTGATCTCGCCACAAGATATCCCGCTGCTTTTGCCTGTGTGACACGCGAAGTCACCTGGCATGTCATCTCGGGCGACGGTCATGTCGGCGCGGGCGATGGTACCGGTGACGTCGCATGAGGGGTTGGGGTGGCTGCGTGTGTCGCGGCACAAGTAGTCGTCGAGTACATAGTGGGATCCGCTGGTTGGAGTGGGGATGCTGTGGAACTGGGCGTCGGCGGTGGCGCTCAGCCAGCCGTAGACGAATGGTAGTTCCACACCGTGCATACTGAACCTAACGGTTTCGATGGGGAGATCATTGCCGCAGTGTCCGGCGGTGATGATGCCGTAGTCGTAGCCGCTGCCGTTGCTTCGGCGGGCAGTGAACCCCGAGGTACATGAGCGTATAGCTTGCATAGTTTCGCCGCCTTGGAAGCTCCCCGCTGGGGCGATGCCGCGTCCGTCGGCAACGGTGAAGGGCACTTCGATGTGATCGTCGAGCAGTTTCGCGACCACGGCCTTGCTTTGCTCGAAGGTCAGTTCAGACACCGTGCCTAGCGGGCCGACATCGGGAGCCAGACCGGGGTCTATGCCGACGCGTACAGCATTGCCCGCCATGTCGGTCTCCAAGAACGTGACCACGACGGCCAAACCAGCGTCAATTCCGCCCTCGGTCTCGCCGGGGACGCCAGGCACACCAGGTCCGGTCTGCGTTTCTTCGCCGGTGTTGCCCACTGCGCCGCTGTTTGTGGCAGGTCCTTGAGCCGCGAAGAGCTTTTCTGATAGGTCGCTCTGCGCGGCTTGGAGGTCGGCGTAGCTGTGCTGGGCACCGGTGCGTATTTCCACATCGTTGTGAGCGTTGGCCACCGCTGACGCAGCAGCGCTGGCGGGTTCGGCCCCGGTGAGCAGCACCCAGCCTCCGAAGCCGCTGCGGTGGTCTATGCCCCATCCGGCCAGTCGCGCTGTTTCAAGACCGCGGATCGACGCCAGAGCCTTCTGGACCACCTCAATGCGTGCTAGGCGGCGGCGGGCCTCAGCATGCGACACCGAGTACTCCAACGCATACGATTCCACCACCACATCGACCGACTCCGCGGTCGAACTTTGCTCTATTGGCTGAGGCTGCTTGTCGTCGGCCGCGTGCACCGTGCCCGCGGTTGTCGCGCCAACGGCAAACAGTCCAATTGCGCAGAGCAGGATTGCCTGTCGCTTCTTCCACTTCATTTGGCACCTCCGATTCTGGGTTTCACCCGTTGTCTTGAGTCTGGGATTGAGAATGTTTCTCTTGGTTCGGTTCCATACGTCTTCAAATGAACGTATGTCGGTTTCACCGGTCTTTCAACCAAATCGGGTGTCAAAACATGACAAGTTTTTGTCATGTTTTGACACTTGACGATGCCGAGGCGAGGGTGTACAGGACGGTTCGTTTTAATGTTCAAGCGGGTTTTCGAGGGTGCCATCGTGGTCCTGTGAGAGCAGAACTACCGCACCACTGTCGGCGTCCGGGTGCTGCTCTCCTCCTACGCCCGTCTCGAGAAGGTCTGACCCTTATGGGCTTGGGGTTTACTCGGGGAGTATGGGGCTGGTTTGGGGCTGGTTGCGCAGGCTCATGGCTTGTTCACATTGGCTCTGATGTCTGGATGGCGTGTCGTGCGTGCAGTAGTGCTCCACAGTTTGTACATCCAGCACGGTGGCCCTCGCGTTGGCCTTGTCACAGGGATCGTTTATGACCGGTTCGTGGGGCTGCTTATGGTTGCCGTAGCCGTTGTCGTTGAAGTCGGGCGGGGCTATTGGGTGGGTAATTACCCGGTCTCCGGTGGCCATGGGGCCGATGTCGCCGTTCCACAGCGTCCAGTCGTAGTCGTCGAATCGGACTTGGGGGTAGGGCAGATCCAGCCTGACGGCGAGCGGCCGCCCATCGGGGCCAGTGTGCTTCCACAAGTCACCCCACAGCACAGACTGCGGCTCCGTGGCCGCAGTGGGGTACAGGTACGCGCATACCCGTTCGTAGCCGCTATACCCCGCCGACTCTATCGATAAGACCCCCACCAGCTTGGACAGTTCCAGCTCCATTTCGGGATGATACGGGTGCATGCCAAAAAACGGAGGCGGCACCAGCTCTGCCACAGGCGGCGGCTCGCCGGGCTCCCGGTAGGCGGCGGGCGGCTTGAGGACAGGCGCGAGGCCCTGTCGCTCCAACAGATCCCGCTGGTTCCAAGGCCTCGTATCCTCCACACAGATACGCTGCCATTCTTGCTTTGCTGGTTGCCAGTCTCGCGGGTCTTGCGCGCAATACCACTCCACCGGCTCCAAGCCGAAGGCTGAGCCGGCTCCTTGGGCGGCGCAGGCATTCCAGAACAGATGCAGTTCTAGGGGCTCCTTGCCCCCTTGCGTTGTGCGGCCATCGGCTCCGCCCGTCAAGACCCGGTCTCCGTGGGAGATAGGAATGTCGCCATTCCAAAGCGTTTGGGTGCTCTCATCGAAACGCACCTCGGGATAAGGCAGTGACAACGCTATGCGCCGTTCTATCCCCTTTGCCGACAATTTGTCCGGGTCGGAGTAGAAAAACACGCAAGGCGGCTCTATGGACACAACCCCCATATGCTCCTCCATAAGGAACATCCGCTCGGGATGGTACGCGTACATGCCCGCCAGCGAAGGCCTCTGCCAATCCCTGCCGTCATTTCCCGCCGCCTCCTCGGGCGGCGGTACCGGACCATCGGTTAGTTCAGCTTCGACTGTCGCTGACACGGTGTCTGACGGCTGCTCGGTAGCAATTTGCTCCTCCGACGAGCACCCCGCAATAGCCAGCACAACATATACGGCCACAACTCCACAGCGCGCCGACCACCCAATGCGTGACGCCGCGCGGCACGGAGCAGGATTCTTACCACTAGGGCGAGTCTTCAGTGGCACTGCGTGCCATATGTTTCGGCGTTGATCCTGCCAGTTCGCGTGGGATTCTCTTGGGGCGGTCATGGGGCGTTCAGAGTTACCGGTTCGGTTAGAACTTCGACGCCTAGAAAGGACTCGACCTCGCGGATCGCAGAAAATATGGTCGTTCTGCCTGTTTGTGTGCAATTGGTGCCGCCGTTACCAGCCGCATGTATCCCGTAGGCTGTACCGCCCCTGTAAACCGGCCCACCACTGTCATCCTTGCAGCTTCTCAGGTATGGGCCGTGCATCCTCACGAACACGGGATCGCAGTCCACTTCTGCGGCGCTGGAGTTGAGACAGCGATCATCACTCCAATCCGGCGTGAAGTCGATGCTGATAACTCTACCGCATGATATTCCGCTGTTTTTGCCCCTATGGCACACGTAGGCGTCCTTCATTTTGGCGCGGGCCTCGGTTCCGGTGACGTCGCAGGAAGGGTTGGGGTAGCTGCCGGGCTCGCGGCACAAAAAGTCGTCGAGCACATAGCGGGACCCACTGGTAGGAGCAGGAATGCGATGGAACTGGGCGTCGGCCCTGGGGCCCAGCCAGCCGTAGACGAACGGCACAACCACGCCGTTCATCCTAAAGACATAGGTCTCGTTCGGACCGTTATCGCGGCAGTGGCCGGCAGTGATGACTCCGTAGTCGTAGCCGCCGCCATTACGGGATCTCCGGGCTGTGAACCCCGAAGTACACCAGGTCATCTCCTCACCGCCTTGGAAGCCCGTCTCTGGAGCGAGATCGCGGCCATCGGCGACAGTAAAAGGCACCTCGATGTGGTCATCGAGCAAACCCGCGACCACTGCCGCGCTCTGGTCGAAGTTCAATTCAGACACCGAGCCCAGCGGGCCGACGTCTGAAGCCAAACCGGGGTCTATGCCGACGCGAACGGCGTTGCCCGCCATGTCGGTCTCCAAGAATGTGACCACCTCTGCCACACCTGCTCCTATCCCGACACCTTCGAGTTCCTCCGGCGGGCCGGGAGCAGCTTGCCCTCCTTCGCCGGTGTTGCCCAGCGCTCCGACGCTGGCAGCTTTTCGGGCTGCAAATAGCTGAGCTGAAAGGTTGCGCTGCGCGGTTTGGAGTTCGGTGTAGCTGTGTTGGGCGCCGGTGCGGATCTCCACGTCGTTGTGGGCATCGGCCGCGGCCGCGGCTTCAGCACCGGCGGGTTCGTCGCCGGTGAGCAGCACCCAGCCCACAAAGTTGCCGCGGTGGTCGATACCCCAGCCCGCAGTCCGCGCTGCCTCAAGCCCGCGGATCGATGCCAGGATTTCCTGGATCGCCCCAATGCGCTCCAGGCGGCGGCTGGCCTCGGTTTGCGTAACCGAGTATTCCAGAGCGTACGACGCCACAGCCACGTCAACTTGCGCAGACTCCTCGCTGTCGGCCGCATGTACCGTGCTTGCGGCTGTCGCACCAACCACAAACAGTCCAACTGTGCAAAAGAGAATTGCCTGCCACTTCTTCCACTTCATTTGGCACCTCCGGTTCTGGGCTTCAGCCGTTGAATTGATTCTGGGTTTGAGGATGTGTCATTTGGTTCGCTTCATATGTCTTGAGATGAACGTAATTCGGGGCCACGGGTCTTTCAATCAAATCGGGTGTCAAAACATGACAAGTTTTCGTCATGTTTTGACACTTGACGATGTTGATGTGGGGGTGTATGGAGCGGTTCGCTTTAATGTTCGAGCGAGTTTTCAAGGGTGCCGCCGTGGTGCTGTTGGAGCAGAACTACCGCACCACTGCCGGCACCCGGGTGCTGCTCGCCTCCTACGCCAGGTTCGAAAAGCTCTGACCCCGGTTTCTTTCTTGCTTGGCGCAGGAAGGGGGACATTTGCGGGGCATTCTCGCTTGCTACGGTGGCCTCGTGGAACTGGGTCGGGCAGAGTGGGGCGCTGTGAATTCTTTTGCGGTGCGGACGGCCCATTTTGCTGAGTGCGTGTTTGAGGCTCAGAGCTTGGGCCATGGGCCGGGTCGGTACCGCAAGCCGTGGGGAGTCGGCTTTCAGCGCGAAGCCGGTCCTGTTTACGCGCAGACGCTGAGCGCTGCCTATCTGAGGGGTGTCGCCGATGCCAGCGGCTATTGCGCGGGGTTGATGGACAACATGTCGCCCGGTGGTGAGATGGCTGACGATTGGGAGGTTGTCGCAACGTTCTTGCGGGCGACGGCCGATGGACTGCTCGAATTGCCCGATGTTGCCTCGGTAGCCACGGGAGCTGGGGCTGAAGAGATCGGATCGGCACCTCCACCGGTGTTGCGCTACGAGCTGTTCGCAGAGTTGCTGGACACTTCTGGCGTCGCCCGCCTTCAGGAGGCGGCTGAGGCGGTGGCGCGTTGTTGCGAGTCGCACTTGGAGGTTGTGCCCAGCGCCCAAGAGCTGGAGTGGATCGTCTCGGTGGCAGCCCAAGAGCCGATAGCCGAGCTGGCAGAGCGCCATAGCACTTCGGCTCGGGGGATGTACCGGCGGCTTGAGAAAATGTGGGCCCGCCTCGGTGTCCGCAACCAGGTGCAGGGAGTGGCCTTGGCGGTCGAGCGGGGATGGATAGCTCCTCCGCCGGTGCGGGCGGGAGGCCCCGAACGTCCCGCCAGGCTTTAGGGCCGTATCCTTGTTGCGTGCTCATCAGCGACCAGCAGCTCAGCGTGGTATTCGACCACGCCGCTCCCATTGAGCGATATGCGATGCGGGTTATAGAGGCACACAGTCTGGGTTACGGGCCTGGTGAGCATGAAGACATCTGCGATGTGGAGCTTCAGCGCAAGGCGCGAGAGGTGTGGAAGGAGACGCTGCCACCTCAATTCCTGGAGCGGGTAGCCGATTCCTACGGGCGGTGCGCTCAGATGATGGCCGCGGCGCTGCCCGACGACTCCGCTGCTGAGGAGTGGGAGACCTTTGGCCGGTACCTGCGGGCGGTCGCAACCGCAGTGGCCGAAGACCCAGACCTTTGGATTCGCCAATCACCGCCCGAGGACTCCGATATCGGAGAATTGCCCGAAGTGATCCACTACGAGAAGCTTGCCGAGCTCATGTGCCCCGATGCGGCAGAAAGGCTGCGGGATGCGGCCGCAGCAGTGTCTCGGTTTTGCCGGTTCAACTCGTCCGTAGCGCCTGATGAAACCCAGTTAGCCTGCCTACAAGGCTTGGCCAATGGAGAAAAGCACGCCGATCTCGCTCGCCGTCTCGGCTACTCGGAACGCCACCTCCAGCGCATCCTCGCCGACATGTGGGTTCAGCTTGGGGTTGATAGCCCCATAGACGGCGTGGCCTTCGCCGTAGCCCAAGGCTGGGTCACCGTGCCTCGCGACATCGCGTAGAGATTGCATCCTACATAGGGGGTGAACTCCACCGGTCGGTCGCAGACTCTGACAACCGGCCATCATGGCCGATCTGTCGCGACCACCAATAGAGCTTGCCGTCCACCACTTGGGTGGGGGCCTGCCCGATTCTTGTGACTGTCACAGAGTCCAAGAGACGGGAGGCCCCTGGTGGTTGAAGCTAGTACGGCGGCGTGGTTCGGCGCGGCCGGCGTTGAAATCGTCGTCGCCCAGCTTCACCTCGATCTGATCAGAAGCGCACTCTTGGCCTGTTCTGCCCGATTTCTTACGGCGTCACAGCTGCGGCCGGTGGTTTAGCTTTCGTTGCTCAGCGGAAGGTGCCTGACCCGGATGCGGTCGTCGGTGATCACCAAGATGGCCCCTTGGTCCAAATCCTTGGCGATGTCGTCCAGGTGGCGCAGGATGACAGCGGCCTGCTGTTCAGCGCGGGGCATGTTACGAGCTCGAAACAAGATGACTGACGGTAAGGTGGCTCTCAGCACGGCCAGCAGGGCCCCGAAGTCTGTGTCGCCCGAGACCACGATACGGCCTTCTTCGGCAGCAAGCAGTAGCAGTTCTCGATCTTCAGCGCGTTCTCGCCCTAGTTCGGAAGTATGCACCGCATCGTGACCGGAATCGCGGAGTAACTCCGCCAAGTGGGGTGATCGGTTCTGATCAATCAGGAACTTCACGCCGTGGGTTGCAGCAGAATCTCACGATCGGAGAGCGCGTCCGCAGCGAACCGAAGTGCCGCGGCCACATCTTCGATCTGGAGAGAGGGCAGTTCGGCAACGACCTCGTCGGGGGTCATTCCATTGGCGATCATGTTGACCACGGTCGCCACCGGGATTCGCATGCCCCGGATACAAGGCACTCCCCCCATTTGATTGGGATTCACGGTGATCCGGGTCACGGCTCCAGCTTACCCTCAAACCGAATTGCCCCGGTTCTCATTTCGAATGCCGTGTCCACTGCATCTGTCGAGGAGCCGCGGGGCTGTTGGCGTTGGGGAGGCAGCGCGTCGAGGCAGCTGCGGAAGTGGCCCATGACTGTCGATTCGGCTTGCAGGCTGCCCCCAGCGAGGTCCAGCTTGCCTGTCTACAATGGTTTGGCCAACGGCGAGAAGCACGCCGAACTAGCCCACCGCCTCGGATACTCCGAGCGGCACTTCCAGAGGTTGCTGGCAGAGCTTTGGGAGCAATTCGGTGTCGACAACACCGTTGAGGGGGTTGTCGACACCGCTATGCAAGGCTGGATCAACGTAACCCGCGACATCGCGTAGATATTGCATCTTGTTTGATGGCTCGCCTTGAAGAGTAGGCCTGCAAGGTCAGTGCGGCAAGAGCGGTGAGGATTCCTGCAAACCAGAGGCCAAAATACCCTAGTCTGTAGTGTCCAAACAATGAATCAAATTCTCCGTATACAAGACTCAACCCCAATACGAATGATCGACAAAGTCGCTTCAGGGAAAGCAATCCTCGACCGGATCACCAAATCCGCGACACACCACTAGAGGCGCGCATTTAGGTCACAGTCAAGGCTCGTCGTTGGCGATTTTGCAAAACCAATGAAGCGAGAGCAGCAACAATACCCGCGAACCACAGGCACATATATCCCAATAGGGATTCAACATGGACATATACAATACTGCTTGTCAGCATCATAATGCCAAGAATACAGCTACAAATTATTGTCCATTTTTGTTCCATATATGTGTGGGCAAGAACAATAATCAATGGAGCTACTGTCCCACCTATGTATAGTACCATCCACACTAGTAAAATAACCAGGCTACTCAGCCAGTCCGAAGACAGGCTCTCAGTTCCTGTACGGTAAACTTCAATTTGGCCAAATAAGCCACCTACAATTGCACCAGTACAGAGGTACTTCAATATATTATTCATCAACACAGATTGTGGACTGAATTTGTTGTTAGGTGATGGAGATGGTCGAAGTGGAAGAGAAGCTACAAAGCGATCGCGTCGAGTAACTGAAATGCCGAATAAAGTGCCAGCACCAAGTATTCCGACGAACCATAGCGTAAAGAGATGCGCTGCCCAAGTGAGCGATGCCTCTGAGTGTGCCGATCTGATACCGAGCAGCAGTAACGCTACGGCGACGATCGCACCGACAATTGCAAGTAGTCTCCTACTCATTGGAGTGAAAACCAACATTACCAACATAGGAGTTGCTCCTGTGTGTACAACCCAAGCGCCCCTTAAAGGATCGCAGCCCCATAGGCCAGCCCGGCAAACCTCCATTTCACTTGCTGATGCACCAAGTAATGCACTGAAGTATAGGACAACAAGTTTCAATTCTATTGATACCACATTGGCGGGAAATCTATTGATTTAGAAACACCACCTCTCTAGACAACTTCCAACGGCTCCACGTGCTCCAAGGGCTATCTTATAGCACAAGTCTTGGACATGGGATCGTCGGTTAGAACAGTCGAGTTTCATGTCACTGTGCATGATATTGTCACAACTAGCTTTGCTTATATTGGGATAGTTGAGTCTGCCAGAATGCCCTAAGTCGTAGCAGTAGTCGTGTCCTTTGCAGGCTTGATTAAAGTCATATATCACTCCGAGATTGAAAGGTCCATTAGCTTGCAGACCTAGTGCGATTAGAATTGCTATAATGTCTTGAGGATTCCAGGTATCAAGACGTTCGGGGATACCAGTGCAGTCGCCGTTGGCTTTGCCGACTCTCCATCTATTCCAGTGTTCGATCCATTGGGGGTAGTAGCCTCTGGCGATGATGTCGGCGTATCTTGGGCATTTTTGGCCGTTGAGGTATTGGCTGGCGGTGCCTGTGGTGGTGACTTGGTGCTGTGAGTAGCAGCGGAAGGTGTGGTAGGTGGGGTCGGCGACGACGGGCCAGGAAGTCACGGTGCTGGTGTCGACGGTGATTGTTATTCCGGTTCTGGTGACTGTCTGGGCTATCGGCACTGATTGTCCGTTGGCGTCGAGGGCCCAGGGGGCGAGTATTGAGCCGATCACCAGGTTGTTCTTATTGACAAAGACCGCTCCCCCGTTGTCCAGGCTCACTACTGAGATGTTTTGGTCTAGCTCAAGCTTCACGGTGTAGGACTTCGGTGCTTGGGCGTTTTCTAGGACGGCCATCATCCTGTAGCCGCGGCTTCCCTCGAGCCCCTGCACGAGCCAGCGGGAACTCTCGTTGATTTGAAGACCGGTTATACCGACGGCGCCGACTTTTTTCTGGGTGCCTTCGAGTATGAAGGCTACGCCGCAGTCGGATTCCAGTTTGCCCTCTACAAAGGCCGGGTCTGCGCCGTCAGACTGGCTGAGCAGCTCCGTGTGCTCGTCCAAGATCTTCAGCGCAGAGTCATCGTAGGACGAGTTCTCCGCAATCTGCCCGACAGCCCCATTTGTCGAAACGGGGATATCGTCTAGCGGCCCTGACGGGCTGGGACCACCACCGGTGCTATCTGTTGCACTCCCAGTGCTGCCACAGCTCGACGTTCCACCAGAAACAGGTTCACCGGATGCCGCAAGCGGCAACGCGGCAGCGACCAAGCAGAAGACGACAACCACGAAGACTTTCGCTCTGGCCTGTCGAAAATAACGGTGGATTCTCATCTCTTCCTCCCGTGTTGTGATTGATCGGCGAAACCCTGATGGCAGGATTTCGCTGTGATTCAACTCTTGCTCGAAGATACCGATCAGGAAACTCGTGTGGAAGCAAAACCAGTGTCAAAACATGACAAGTTTTTGTCATGTTTTGACACTTGACGATGACGAGACGAGGGTGTACGAGGCGTCTTTGGAAATCGCTCAGGGGCCGTCGTTGGCATTCACGTCCACGATGAGGTTGCCGTCGTCGTCCACCCACACCCCGAACTGGGTCAAGCCCTCGCCGGTGGCTGAGTACACCAGCCCCGGATCGCAGGTGTCGATGAACAGCTTCCGGTCGGCGTCCCAATCCACCACGCAGTCGCCGATTGCGCCAGGAGACTGCACGTCGAAGGCGAACCATCCCTTCTCGGGGTCGTCGCCTATGTGGTTGATCCAGATGCTGCGCCCTCGGCTCAACGGGGCCCACGGCACCGGGCCCCGCTCGGCGATCTCGGCGGCCAGGTTCTCGGCGTCGCCGGCGTTGAAATCGTCGTCGCCCAGCCTCACCTCGATCTGATCGGAGCCGGCCAGCGACACCACCGCGAACACCAGGCCCACGCCTAGCCCGATGCTGACCACGGTGTAGACAATCGCTCGCAGCGGAGTGATTTTTGGTCCAGATGCGACAGGCACGAGTCCTTCCTCGGTTCGCTCCCACAGACGGTGTTGCTCCTAGTATCGCGGCGAAGCAACGGCGGTACGAACCATCGTCGAATCACACCGCAAACTTGGCCATCGCGCTGCATTGGGGAGCCCGTGGATCTATTCGAATATCAGGGAAAACAGTTCTTCGCGTCATACGGCATGCCGGTGTCGCCCGGTGAGGCGGTCACCACTGTTCACGACGCGGTGGCTGCTGCGGAGCGGTTGGGAACGCCGGTGATGGTGAAGGCCCAGGTACACACCGGCGGTCGGGGCAAGGCCGGGGGTGTGAAGTTTGCCGCAGACATCGATGCCGTCCGCACCCATGCGTCGAACATCTTGGGCCTCGACATCCGGGGCCACATCGTCGAGAACCTGTGGATCGAGAAGGCGTCTGACATCGCCGAGGAGTACTACGTGAGCTTCACCCTCGACCGGTCGGCCAAAAAGCACCTGGGGATGCTGTCGGCCGAGGGCGGGGTGGAGATCGAGACCGTGGCCGAGGAGACCCCCGACGCCATCGCCAAGATCTGGGTCGACCCGGTGGACGGCCTCACCGAAGACCAGTGCCGCCAGTGGGTGCTGGCCGCCAACCTCAACCCCGACGTTACCGACCAAACGGTGGAGCTTCTGTTGAAGCTGTACGAGGCCTACACCTCTGGCGACGCCGACCTGGTGGAGATCAACCCGCTGATCGTGACTCCCGAGGGCAAGGTGCATGTGCTCGACGCCAAGGTAACCCTCGACGGCAACGCCGGATTCCGCCACGACCTGGCCCCCTTCGACGCCACCCAGCCCCGCGACGAGCGGGAGGCCGCCGCCCACGCCAAAGGGCTGCAATATGTGGGCCTAGAGGGCTCGGTGGGCGTGATCGCCAACGGCGCCGGACTGGCCATGAGCACGGTGGACGTGGTGAACCAGGTGGGCGGCAAACCGGCCAACTTCCTGGATATCGGGGGCGGCGCCAACGCCGATGTGATGGCTGGGGCGCTGGAAGTGATCAACAACGACCCCGACGTTCAGTCCATCTTCATCAACATCTTCGGGGGCATCACCCGTGGCGAGGAAGTGGCCAACGGCATCATCGAGGCCATGAACCGGGTGGATATCGCCTCGCCCATCGTTATCCGCCTCGACGGCACCAACGCTGACGAGGGCCGAGCGCTGTTGGAGCCCCATCTGAGCGACCGGCTCATGATGGTGCCCACCATGCTGGAGGCGGCCCGAGAAGCCGTCGCCCTCGCCGAAGGAGCCGCATCGTGAGCATCTTCGTCAATGAGAAAGCAGGCTTGACATGAGCATCTTCGTCGACGAGAACACCAAGGTGGTGTACCAGGGCCTCACCGGGAGCCAGGGCCGGTACTACGGCATGCTGAACCGGGACTACGGCACCCAGGTGGTGGCCGGAACCAACCCCAAGAAGGCGGGTACCGACGTGGAGGGCGTGCCAATCTTCGCCTCCGTGGCCGACGCCGTGGAAGCCACCGGGGCCAACGTGTCGTGCGTGTTCATCCCCGCCGCCGGGGTGCGCAGCGCGGTACTCGAGGCCGCCGAGGGCGGGGTGGAGCTGATCGTGGTGATCACCGAGGGCGTGCCCATGCACGACGAGGCCTTCTTCTTCAACAAACTCAAGACCGACTATCCAGGCGTGCGGCTGCTCGGCCCCAACTGCCCTGGCCTCATCAGCCCCGGCAAGGCCAACATCGGCATCACCGCGGGCCACATCGCCAAAGAGGGCGGCCCGGTGGGGATAGTGAGCCGCTCGGGAACCCTCACCTACCAGGCGCTTTATGAGCTGAAGCAAAAGGACATCGGCTGCACCACCTGCGTGGGCATCGGCGGCGACCCGGTGCCGGGCACCTCGTTCATCGACTGCCTGGCCGCCTTCGAGGAAGACCCCGAGACCGAAGCCGTCATGATGATCGGCGAGATCGGGGGGTCGGCCGAAGAAGAGGCGGCGGAATTCATAGCCGCCAACGTGTCCAAGCCGGTGGTGGCCTACATCGCCGGGCTCACCGCTCCACCAGGCAAGAAAATGGGCCACGCCGGCGCCATCGTGTCCGGCGGCAAAGGCACCGCCCAAGCCAAAATGGACGCCCTAGCCACCGCCGGCGTCCGCATCGGCCAGAGCCCCAGCGAGGCCGGCGACATCATGGACGAGGTGGTCGCCGCCCTCTGACCGAAGGGGCGAAACGACTGGCCAAAAGACATCCCGAGCAGCCCGCGAAGCGGGTGGTAGGTTCGGCTCGATGCGACTAGCGGTGCTGGCATCGGGCAGTGGAACCATTCTCGATGCCATGGCTGACAGCGGACTGCCCGTCTCGCTGGTACTGGTGGATCGGCCCTGCAAGGCCGAGAAAGTGGCCGCGGGCCACGGGTTGGACTGTGTGCTGGTGGAGCGGGAGAGCTTTGGGGCTGATTTCGACCGGATGGGATACACCCGGCGGGTGACCGAGCGGCTCCAGGCCGAGGGGATCGAGTTGGTGGCGATGGCGGGGTTTGGGACGGTGTTGGATCAGCCGATGCAGGACGCCTATGGGGGGCGCATCTTGAACACCCACCCATCGCTGTTGCCCGCCTTTCCGGGATGGCATGCGGTGGAGGATGCCTTGGAGTACGGGGTGAAGGTCACCGGCTGCACGGTGCATGTGGCCACTCTGGAGGTGGATGCCGGGCCGATCTTGGCCCAGCAGCCCGTGGCCGTGGAGACCGATGACACGGTGGACACGCTGCACGAGCGCATCAAGACAGTGGAGCGCGACCTGTACATTCGCACCATCCGAGAAATAATCGACCGAGGGCATGTCTTATGAGCCAGGCAGCTGACCACCCGCCCCGGGCGCTGGTGTCGGTGTACGACAAGACTGGGGTGATCGAGCTGGCCCGGCGGTTGGTGGCGATGGGGTGGGAGATCATCTCCAGCGGGGGAACCGCCCGAGCGCTGGCCGACGCCGGCATCCCGGTGACCCCGGTCGAAGAAGTCACCGGAGCGCCCGAGATGCTGGACGGGCGGGTCAAAACCGTCCATCCCGCGATCCACGGGGGCCTGTTGGCCGACATGACGAATCCCGGTCACGTTGAGGACATGGATAATCGGGGGATTGTCCCCATAAATCTGGTGGTGAGCAACCTCTATCCCTTCCGTTCCGACCCCTCGGTTGAGCAGATCGACATCGGAGGACCGGCCATGGTCCGGGCCGCAGCCAAGAACCACGAGCGGGTCGGCGTAGTGGTACGACCCGACGACTACCACGCCGTGCTCGACGAGCTGGAAGCCGACGGCGCACTGTCGCTCGCTACTCGCCGCCGCCTGGCCCGGGCGGCATTCGCCCACACCAGCGCCTACGACGCGGAGATCGTCGACTGGCTGACCGATGCCGACGCCGAGCAACTCTCGCCCACGGTGGCGCTGACCCTGGAGCGCCAAGAAGTACTGCGCTACGGCGAGAATCCCCACCAGACCGGCGCCCGCTATCGCATCGCCGGACAGTCGAGCTGGTGGGATGAAGCACAACAGCTCCAGGGCAAGGCCATGTCGTACCTCAATGTGTTCGACGCCGACGCCGCCTGGCGGCTGGCCTACTCGCTGGGCGACGACCCGGCCGCCGCGGTGATCAAGCATGCCAACCCGTGCGGGGCAGCCGTGGCCGACGACATTGCCACCGCCTACCGGCGGGCCCACGAGTGCGATCCGGTGTCGGCCTTCGGGGGGATCGTGGCCGTGAACCGCCCGGTGACCTCCGAGATGGCCGAGGCCATGGCCGACGTGTTCACCGAGGTGCTCATCGCCCCCCAGTACGACGAGGCCGCGCTGGCCCTTTTGGCCAAGAAGAAGAACCTGCGGGTGCTCCACGCCCCGGTCCCCGAGGCCGCCGAGCTGGAAGTCCGCACAATCGGAAACGCCGCCCTGGTTCAAACCCCCGACACTGTCACCATCGACCGCTCAGCCTGGCAGGTGGTCACCGAGCGGGCCCCCTCCGAGGAGCAGTGGGCTGACCTCGAGTTGGCTTGGCGGGTGGCGGCCCGGGTGGGCTCCAACTGCGTCGTGCTGGCCAACAACCGCCAAGCGGTGGGCATCGGCGCGGGCCAGCAGAACCGCCGCGACGCCGGGCGCATCGCGGCTGAGAAGGCCGCCGGCCGAGCCGCCGGCGGCGCCTGCGCCAGCGACGCCTTCTTCCCCTTCCGCGACGGCCTCGACGCCGCCGCCGAAGCCCAATGCGCCACCGTCATCCAACCCGGCGGCTCAGTACGCGACCAAGAGGTAATAGACGCCGCCAACGAGCACAAAATGGCCATGGTGTTCACCGGCGAACGCCACTTCCGCCACTAGACGCCCGAACCCGGCTGTTCCGACTTTGCCCCTGATTTACGACACCGGGGCTCCATCGCGGCCCCCAAGTCGCGGACATCGTTACTTAGTCAGCCTCCCAAGAGTTCGCGCTGGCGGCGCTCGTTGATCGACATGGCATGGAACGCCACTGGTTTGTTGGGCCACGTGGTGTCAACCAGAACTTCAATGGGGAGACCGAGCATGTTGAGGCCGACCACTGTCGCGATTCCAGGGCGCGGCACGTCGTCTGCGATCTTCAGTGGATTCCGGACGGCGCGAAATATGTCCAAATCGCTCTGGCCGTGTCTTCGAGCCGACTCCAGGATGATGGGTTGGTCGAACTCGCCAAGAGGAGTCAGGGCATTTTGAGGGTCACGGAACCTAGTTCGATAAACAGACGCTCCCGATGCTCTTCGGGGAGGTCGGCCAGGATGTCTTCTTGTTCTTCAGTTGATACGCGGACCATGTATTCGACCTGCTCTGAGATAGGCAGATGGACGAAATAGGCCAATGCCGAAGCGCGAAGCGCTTCGACCAGTTCTGGTGGTGCTTCTTTAGCGTCTTTGGGAATCGGGTGGGGGGCTGCGTCGGAAATGGCTTGCAGCTCGGCGAGACGCTCGGGCGAGATGTGGAAGTCGTCTTGGTCTGTAGCCATCGAATTCCCAGCTTACCCCCTAGAAGGGAAAATCGGCCCGGTAATCAAGAGTGATGCTTCGGGGCGGTTGAGGGTGTAGAGGTGGATGCCGGGGGCTCCGGCGTCTAGGAGGGATTGGGATAGCTCAGTGGCGGCTTCGGCGGCGGCCTTTATGCGGTCGGGGCCGGGTAAGGACTCGAGCCGGGCGAACAGCGGCTCGGGCACCGTGGAGCCGTTCATGGCGGCGTAGCGGCGGATGCTCCTGGGCCAGATCACGGGCATGACGCCGGGGATCACGGGCTGATGGCATCCGAGGTCGGCCAGTTCGTTGCAGAGCCGGGTGTAGTCGGCGGGGTCGAAGAAGAATTGGGTGATGGCGAAATCGGCCTGGTTCAGCTTGCTGGCCAGAAACGCCCGGTCGGAGCCCCGATTCACCGAGCGGGGGTGGACTTCGGGGTGGGCGGCCACTCCCACGCTGAATCCGGCGGGATGGGCCCGCACCACCTCCACCAGCTCGGAGGCGTAGTGGAAGTCGCCGCTGATGGCCGATCCGTCGGGGGGATCGCCGGCCAGGGCCAAGATGTTGACCACCCCGGCGGCGGCGTAGCCGTCGAGCAGGGCGGCGACGCCCTGGCGGGTGTGGCCGACGCAGGTCAGGTGGGCCATGGCCGGGAAGGGCCGATCTCCGCAGATGTCGGTCACGATGTCGCGGGTGCGGTCGTGGCCGTCGCCCCCCACGCCGCAGGTGACCGACACGAACGAGGGGGCTAGCCCAGTGAGTTCGTTCAGGGTCTCATCCAGCTGCTTGGCAGCAACCTCGTCGGCTGGGGGAAAGAACTCGAACGACAGCGTTGGCTGATCGCCCAAGAGGTCGACAATCCGGGTCATCAAAGGGCAGCGTATGGCCCGGTTCCCTGCGTCTCGGCATTGTTTGCCGCTCACCTGCCGGTCCTTGCTGGGACTTCATTCTTGGCTTCGTTGGGTACAAAGGCCCATCGGTATGCTCGCCTTATATGGGCGACAAGATCACAATCGGAGCTGGCGGGAAGCTCGACGTTTCTGACAATCCAATCATCCCGTTCATCGAGGGCGACGGAACCGGGGTGGACATCTGGCCGGCGGCTAAGCATGTGCTGGACGCAGCCGCAGGCAAGCACGGCCGCAAAATCGAGTGGATCGAGGTGCTGGCCGGGGAAAAGGCGTTCAACGAGACTGGCGACTGGCTCCCCCAAGACACCATTGAGAAGTTCACCGAATACCTCATCGGTATCAAGGGCCCGCTGACCACTCCGGTGGGGGGCGGCTTCCGCAGCCTCAATGTGTCGATCCGCCAGATCATGGATCTGTACGTGTGCCTGCGCCCGGTGCGCTGGTTCACCAATGTGCCGTCTCCGGTGAAAAACCCCCAATTGGTGGACATGGTGATCTTTAGGGAGAACACCGAGGACATCTACGCCGGGCTCGAGGTGGAGGCCTTTACTCCCGAGGCGGCCAAGCTGCGCGACCTGCTCCACGACGCCTTGGGCTGGGACATCGCCGATGATGCCGGCATCGGCGTGAAGCCGGTGTCGAAGACGGGTTCGCAGCGCCTCCAGCGGGCTGCGTTGAACTACGCCGTTCGGCGGAACCGCAAGCGGGTCCACTGGGTACACAAGGGCAACATCATGAAGTTCACCGAGGGGGCGTTCCGCGGCTGGGGCTATGACCTGGTCCGGGAGGAGTTCTCCGACGTGGCCGTGGGCTGGGACGACTGCGGCGGCGACGCGGGCGACAAGATCCTGGTGCAAGACGCCATCGCCGACATCGCCCTCCAGCAGGTGCTCACCCGCCCGGCCGAGTTCGACGTGATTGCCACCATGAACCTCAACGGCGACTACCTGTCTGACGCTTTGGCCGCCCAGGTGGGGGGCATCGGCATCGCCCCGGGGGCCAACATCAACTACGTGAGTGGCCACGGCGTGTTCGAGGCCACCCACGGCACCGCCCCCAAGTACGCCGGGCAGGACAAGGTGAACCCGTCGTCTGTGCTCTTGTCGGGCGTTTTGATGTTCGAGCACCTGGGCTGGGACGCCGCCGCCGACGACATCATCAACGCCGTGGAGGCCACCATCGGCGAGAAGATCGTGACCTACGACTTCGCCCGCCTCATGGACGGGGCCACCGAGGTGAAGTGCTCGGAGTTCGCGTCGGCCATCGTCGACCGGCTCTAGCCGCCCGACGACAACCACACTCCGACCAAAGGAGACTTGTCGGTGAGCGATCCCAAGCGAGTGGCCGTGACCGGCGCAGCCGGCCAGATCGGCTACAGCCTGCTGTTCCGCATTGCCAGCGGGCAGATGCTCGGCCCCGATGTGCCCGTGGTGCTCCAGATGTTGGAGATCCCCCCGGCCATGGACGCCCTGGGCGGAGTGGCCATGGAACTGGACGACTGCGCTTTCCCGCTGCTGGCCGACAAGGTGTGTACCGACGATCCCAACGAGGCGTTCGACGGGGTGGACTACGCCCTATTGGTGGGGTCGCGGCCCCGGAGCAAGGGGATGGAGCGACGCGACCTGCTGGAGGCCAACGGCGCCATCTTCACCACCCAGGGCAAGGCGCTGGCTGCCGGTGCGGCATCCGATGTGCGGGTGCTGGTGGTGGGCAATCCGGCCAATACCAACTGCCTCATCGCCATGAACAACGCCCAGGGGATCGGTGCCGAGCGGTTCACCGCCATGACCCGGCTCGACCACAACCGGGCGGTGGCCCAGCTCTCGGCCAAACTGGGAGTGACCGTGGACGACGTGAGCCGGATGACCATCTGGGGCAACCACTCGGCCACCCAGTACCCCGATCTGTTCAATTGCCGGGTGGGAGGCCAGTCGGCCGCCGAAGCAGTGGGCGACCAGGCGTGGATCGCCGACGAGTTCATCCCCGCGGTGCAGCAGCGGGGCGCGGCCATCATCGAGGCCCGAGGCCTGTCCAGTGCAGCCTCCGCAGCCAACGCGGCCATAGATCACGTCCACGACTGGGTCCACGGCACCGCTCCGGGCGACTGGGTGAGCATGGCCGTGCCCTCCGACGGCTCCTACGGCGTGCCCGAGGGCCTCATCTCGTCGTTCCCCTGCACCACCGCCGGCGGCCAGTGGTCGATTGTGGATGGCGTGGATCTGAACGAATTCTCCCAGGCCCGCCTCGACGCCACTGTGGCCGAGCTGGTTGAAGAGCGAGACACGGTGGCCGATCTGGGCTTGATCTAGTTGGCCGACATCCCTCCCGCCGGTCGCCACGGCGGAGACGGCCCTCGCATTGCCCGAGCTCTGGGCATCGACCCCCGAACCATCCTGGATCTATCGCAGAGTCCCAACCCGTTCGCCCCCGATGTTGCTTCGATGTTGGCCGGCCATCTGGATTCGGTGCGCCGGTATCCCGACACAGCCGATGCGGCCCGGGAATTGGCCGACGCCATCGGAGTGGAAGCCGAGCGACTGATTCTGACCAATGGGGGCAGCGAGGCGATCTCCCTAGCAGCTCGGGAGATCGGGGGGCGGGTGAGCTCTGAGCCTGAGTTCGGGCTTCACCCCCGCAACCCCGTTGGGCCGATCTGGCGCAGCGACCCCCACAATCCCAGTGGTCACTTGGCCAGGGCTGAAGAGTCGGCCGATGTGTGGGATGAGGCGTTCTACCCGCTGGCCACCGGGCGGTGGACGGCCGGCCGGTCCGGCGTAGTCGTGGGGTCGCTGACCAAGGTGTTCGCCTTTCCCGGGCTACGACTCGGCTACATCATCTCCGACGACGTGGAGCGATTCGCCCGGCATCAGCCGCAGTGGTCGGTTAACTCGTTGGCGGTTTCCGTGCTGCCGGAGCTGCTGGAATTGGCCGACTTGCCGGCTTGGGCGGAGGCCATCGCCACCGCTCGCAAGGACTTGGCCGAGGTGTTTCGACGCTTCGGCTTCACGGTGGAGGCGGCCGATGCACCCTGGGTCTTGGTTCATGCCCCCGGATTGCGGGAGCGCTTGGCCCCCTACGGGGTTGTGGTGCGGGATTGCTCTAGCTTCGGCATGCCGGGATACACGCGGGTTGGTGTGCCTGATTCTGATGGGCTGGCTCGTTTGGAGTCAGCTATGATTCGGAGCGGCGTGGAGGCGAAGTCCGGTTAGATTCCGGCACTGTCCCGCAACGGTGAACTGGCCCTGAGCCAGTAAGTCCGGTCGAGCTTTGCGCCGAAACGAGCCATAAGCCCCGAGGGTTGGGTTGGCTTGGGGGCAGGGCTTCTGCCGATCGAGCTTCCGTTCCTCGATCTACAGGAGGTGCTAGATGCCCCGACGTTTGTTCCGTCTACTGACTGCGATGCTGCTCGCCCTCGCCCTGATGGTGACTGCCTGCGGCAACGATGACGATGCCCCAGCGGCCCAGGTGGCCGGGGAGGCCGCGCCCGAAGCGACTTCGACGCAGGCCGCGCCGCCGCCTACCGAAGAGGCGGCCTCCGAGTCGGCGCCGACTGAAGCACCACCGACACCAACTCCAACTCAGGCCGCGCCGCCGCCTACTGAGGAGGCTGCCCCCGAGGCGGCTCCAACCGACGCACCGCCTGAGCGGCCTCAGCGGATCGTGTCGCTGTCTCCGACTGCCACCGAGATCTTGTTCGCTATCGGCGCGGGTGAGCAGATAGTGGCGGTGGACCAGTTCTCGTACTACCCGCCGGAGGCGCCGGTTACCGACTTGTCGGGATGGGATCCCAACGTGGAGGCGGTGCTGTCGTACGAGCCCGACCTGGTGGTGATCGCCAACGACGCCAACGACCTGATGGCTGGCCTGGATGCGGTTGGCGTTGAGGTGCTCCTGAGTTCGGCACCGGTGGACTTTGAGGGCGGTTATGCCTCCATCGCCGAATTGGGAATCGCCGTTGGACGAGTTGACGAGGCTGCCGCGCTTGTGACCGACATGCGAGCTGAAATCGACGCGGCGCTGAGCTCGGCCTCCGACGTTCCGGTGCGGGTGTACCACGAGCTGGACAACACATACTTCTCGGTCAGCTCCAACAGCTTCATCGGGGCGGTCTACACCGCCATGGGGTCAACCAACATCGCCGATGAGGCCGACACCGACGGTTACGGGTATCCCCAGCTCACCGAGGAGTACATCGTCGAAGCCGATCCTGAGCTGATCGTCATCACCGACCTGGTTGGCTACACCGCCGAAGATGTGGCCGCCCGACCCGGTTGGGGCGAGGTGGCCGCAGTGCGCAACGGCAACATCGTGGTGGTCAACTCTGATATCGCCTCCCGATGGGGACCGCGGCTGCCCCAGTTCATCGAAGCGGTAGCTGAGGCTCTGCAATCAGTGGCAGCACCGGTTTCCTAAGAACGATCATGGCTGACGCGTCCCTCCCGACTACCGCCTTGGCGGATGGCGATGCCGCCCACTCGGCGGTACGGCGGGCGTTTGGGATGTCGATTGGGGCTGCCGTCGTCGGGGTCTTGGTTCTCGTGGCGGTGGGACTGGTCAGCGCCACCAGCGGAGCTGCTGGGCTGCCGGTCAAGGGAGTGCTCGGCGCCTTGTTCGATTGGGTTCCGCTGATCGGTGTCGATTCGTCTCTGTCGACCACCCAACAGAACATCTTGTTTGAGATCCGGCTTCCCCGGCTGGTGCTCGGGATGCTCGTAGGGGGTTCGTTGGGGGTGGCCGGTGCTTCCTATCAGGGGGTGTTCCGCAACCCATTGGCCGACCCCTACCTGCTGGGAGTATCGGCTGGTGCGGGTTTCGGCGCGGTGCTGGCCTTGGGGTTCGGCCTCGATCTGAGCTGGGGACCGTTCGACACCGTGCCAGCCGCAGCCTTCCTCGGAGCGCTGGTGGCGGTGCTGGCGTCGATGGCCATCGCCCGGGGCGGAGGCGCGTCGCCGGCAACCCTGCTTCTGGGTGGTGTGGCCATGGCCGCCTTGTTCTCAGCGGCGCAGACGTATGCCATCCAGCAGTTGGATGAGACCAGGGCCCGAGAAGTGTTGTCGTGGCTGTTCGGACAGCTCAACACAACCGGCTGGAAGCAGGTTGGGCTCCTGCTGCCCTACGTGGCGGTATGCGGGGTGGTGCTGTTCGTACACCGGAGGCATCTCGATGTGTTGCGGGTGGGTGATGACGAAGCCCGCTCACTGGGACTGGATCCGGCTCGCTCCCGCCTTGTGGTGATCGTGGCTGCCTCACTGCTGACTGCGGCTGCGGTTTCGGTGAGCGGGTTGATCGCCTTCGTGGGCCTGGTGGTGCCTCACATAGTCCGCCTTCTCATCAGCCACAGCTATCGGGTGATCGTGCCGCTGTCTGCGCTGGTGGGGGCGGCGTTTCTGGCCTTCGTGGACATCGGCGCCCGCACCCTATTGGCTCCATCGGAGTTACCGGTGGGCGTCATCACCGCATTTGTCGGAGCGCCCTTCTTCGCCATTGTGCTGTGGCGAGACCGGTGGAGCACGACATGAGCACCGTCCTAACAGCTTCGGCCCAGGGTGCGGGGACTGCGGCCGGGTCGGCGCCCGCACTCTCGTGTCGTGGGGTGCGGGTGAGCTTCCGCGATCAAGAGGTGGTCTGCGGTGTCGACCTGGAACTGGACACCGGGCAATGGCTCGGCATCATCGGCCCTAACGGGGCCGGCAAGTCCACATTGCTGCGGTCGATTGTGGGATTAGCCGACTACTCCGGGGCGATTGTCCTGGGAGATGGGCAAACGCCGGGGGCCGCCGATGTCGCCTTGGTGCCGCAATTCCCAGTGCTGCCCAAGGGCATGACCGTGGCCGAGTATGTGCTGTTGGGGCGCACCGCGCACCTCGGGTGGCTGGCCCGTGAATCGCAGGCTGATCGCCAGATCGTGTCCTCGGTGCTGCACCGCTTGGAGCTGTTGGCCTTCGCCGACCGCTTTGTATCCACCTTGTCGGGCGGGGAGTCCCAGCAAGTGGTGGTGGCCCGGGCGCTAGCCCAGCAATGCCCGGTGTTGCTGTTGGACGAGCCCACCAGCGCCCTCGACGTGGGCCATCAGGTGTCGGTGCTGGAGTTGGTGGACGATCTGCGCCGCACCGAGGGGCTGAGCGTATTGGCCGCCATGCACGACCTCAGCGCCGCAGCCCGATTTGCCGACCAGCTTATTCTTATAGACCACGGCCGAATCGTGTCCCAGGGCACGCCAGACGAAGTACTGAATGCTGATCTGCTGTCTGCGGTGTACGGCACGCCGCTTACTGTTCAACCAATCGACGGCGAGTTGGTGGTATTGCCCGCACCCCGTCGGCAAGAGAAGGAGCCTTCATGAGCACCGACGCAACTCCCCAGGAAGAGCGCCCCTACGACCTGTCTGAGATGCGACGGGCTTCATCGCTGGTGCTGGTAAACACCGGCGATGGCAAGGGCAAGTCCACCGCGGCCTTCGGCACCATTCTGCGGGCGGTGTCCCAAAGTTGGCCGGTGGCGGTAGTGCAGTTCCTCAAGAGCGGCGACTGGAACACCGGCGAGGAGAAGGTGTGCCGAGAGCTCGGGGTGCAGTGGTTCTCGGCGGGCGACGGGTTCACCTGGGACTCCGACGATCTCGACGAGTCTCGAGCCAAGGCCATAGCTGCCTGGGAGTTCTCGGCCCAGCTCATCGCCGGAGGCGAGTACCGCCTGGTGGTTTTGGACGAGATCAGTTACGCCATGACCTGGGATTGGATCGATGCCGCCGAAGTGGCCGCGGTGTTGGAGTCTCGACCGGAGCAGGTAAGCGTCATCCTCACCGGCCGGGATATGGCCGATGAGGTGATCGACGTGGCCGACACCGTCACCGAGATGGTCAAGGTCAAGCACGCCTTCGACAGCCAGATACTGGCCAAAAAGGGCCTCGACTATTGAGCAGGCCGGTTAGCCCCCGCCTGCATGCAGCCGCACCTGGCCATCGCGGGGTTCTGGTGTGGCGCTGGGAGACGCCAATGATGGCGGTATCGACGTCGGCAGTGGGCGGGGGAATCAGGGAGATCGGCTGGGTGGTGAATATCGGCGTCGTCTCGGGTTACTCCCGAACCGACCTCGACGATCACGCGGCGGAGGTGGCGGCAGAGTGCGATCTGGTCGGCTCTGGAGTGGCCCTGTTCACCGCGGCCGATGTCAGCCAAGCGTGCCGGGTTGAACACGGCGGGGTGGTGGTGGACGCCACTGTCGGAGCTTCCCACCCCACGTGGGCTGCTGATCCCGCCGAGGCCGCCCAGGCATGGGTGCCGGGCACGATCAACGCCGTGGTTCAAGTGCCAGTGGGGCTCGAGCCGGGCGCGGCGGTCAACGCGGTGGCCACCGCCACCGAGGCCAAGGCCCAGGCTCTGGGAGAGAGGGGCATTCCCGGAACGGGAACAGCCAGCGATGCGATCGCCGTTGTTTGGCCTGCCCGCGCAATAACCGAGCGGTTTGCCGGACCCCGGTCGACGGTGGGCGCCAGCATCGCCCAGGCGGTTTATCAGGCTGTTTGGAAGGGCGCAGGCGGCTCGCCATGATCGTGCTGGTGCTGGGGGGGACCCGCTCGGGCAAGTCAGAGGTGGCTGAGGCGATTGCCGAGTCCCTGGGTTCGGCTGTCACGTATGTGGCAACTGCTGCGGTGGATCCGGATGATACGGACCACTCCGCTCGGGTCGCCGCCCATAAGGTTCGACGTCCCCCCGGCTGGGACACCGTCGAGTGTGAGGCGCCTGCCGACCTCCCTCGACTTCTGCGGGAGATCGACCATCCGGTGGTGGTCGACTCTTTGGGGACCTGGGTGACGCTGCATGCCGAGCTGACCGTGGATGCAGATGACCTGCTGGCCGCCCTCGCTGATCGGACGGCCTCGGCGGTCATCGTCTCCGAGGAGGTCGGGATGGCGGTTCATCCCCCCAGTGAACTGGGCCGGCGGTATGTCGACGCTATGGGAAAGCTCAACCAGCAGGTCGCCGAGGTGGCCGACCGGGTGCTGCTGGTGGTGGCCGGACGGCCACTCGAGCTGCCTTTCGCCGATGGGAGGTAGGGCGAAGGTGAGACGGCCTGCGATTATGGGCGCAACGGCATTTCTCACCGTGTTCGGCCGCGGCCAAACGCCCCAGGCCCGGGCACTCTGGTGGTTTCCGGTGGTCGGGGCCGGGCTGGGTGCGGTGCTGGCTGCTGTCCACTGGGGGGCGGGTGAGCTGTGGCCGCTGCTGATAGTCGGGATCTTGGTGGTAGCAGCAGATCTGGTGCTCACCGGCGGGCTGCACCTTGATGGTTTGGCCGACAGCGCCGACGGACTCCTTCCCCACATGGAAAGGGATCGGCGGCTGGCGGTGATGGCCCGACCCGATGTGGGAGCGTTCGCCGTTGCCGCGGTTGTGGTTGTGGTGGCGGTCCGGTGGGCGGCGTTATCGGTTGACGGCATCGAGTCGTTAGCGTTGATTCCGATCTGGGCCTTCAGCCGCACTTTGGTCGCCGTGATCCCGGCCATCGTCCCCTACGCCCGGCCCGGTGGGCTAGCTGCCCCGTTTCTCGATGGGGCACAGTTGTGGCTGGCGTTGTGGTTGGCACCCGCAGTGGCCGCGCTGGTGCTGATCGCAGGGGTGTCGGGTGCGGTAGCGGCCGGAGTCATGGTGGTGGCATCCGGTGGTGTGGTGGCATTGGCGTGGCGTCGGCTGGGCGGATTCACCGGTGATGTCCTGGGCGCGGTGATCATGGTGGCAGAAACCGCCGCCCTACTCACCCTGGTGGCCGATCCATGAGCCGGCTCGGGCGGAGATGCCTGGGTGCAGCAGCGGGTCTGGTGATCGATCGTGTGGTGGGCGAGCCGCCCGCTGACGCCCATCCGGTGGCCGAATTCGGGAGGGCCATGAAGCGCGTCGAACAGGCCCTCTGGGCCGACCGGCGATTGGCAGGAGTGGCATATACCGCGGTGGGAGTGGCCATCGGCGCCGCCGGAGGCCGAATGATGAAATCCACCACAACCGCAGTGGCTATTGCCGCCGCGGGCCGTGAGCTTCGGCGGGTGGCGATGCGCATCGGAGAAGCGGTCGCCGACGGTGATCTTCCGGCAGCCCGTACCCAGTTGCCTACCCTGGTGGGGCGCGATCCAGCGGAGCTCAACGAGTTCGGCATAGCCGCCGCGGTCATTGAGTCGGTGGCCGAGAACAGCGTTGACGCGGTGATAGCCCCTGCGTTCTGGGGCGCGGTGGCCGGTGCCCCTGGTGCCGCGGCTTATCGGGCGATCAACACCATGGACGCCATGGTCGGTCGGCGCAATGAGCGGTATCGCAATTTCGGCTGGGCCGCAGCCCGCCTGGACGATGCCGCCAACTACATCCCGGCCCGAGTTTTTGCCGTACTGGTCGCCGTGCTGAGCCGGGCCCGGGCTCGCCAGATTGTCGATGCGGTGCGCTTAGATGCCCCTGCCCACCCTTCTCCCAATGCCGGTGTTGCCGAGGCCGCGGTGGCCGCCGCACTGGATCGCAAACTCGGCGGACCGCTCAGCTACGAAGGAGTGGCCGAAGAGCGTCCGTTTCTCGGCACCGGCTACCACCCAGAGGCCGATGACATCGAAGCCGCTGTCCGGCTGGCCGACCGGGTGGAGATTGCCGCGGTTGGCCTGTTGGTGATGGCCGGGACTATTGACTGGCTCATGGATAGAAGTGGCGGCTGATATGGATTCGCGTTCGTTTCCAACGATTCCCTCTCTCGACGTGCAGGCCATGGAACAGGCCCAGGCTCGATGGGCTACTCGGGCCATGCCCCCGGGCGCGCTGGGGCGATTACAAGACCTGGGCGTTCACTTGGCCGGAATCGCCGGCGTTTGCCCACCTCCCGCGCCCTGCAACCCAGTGGTGGTGGTATTCGCCGGGGACCACGGCGTGGTGGCCGACGGGGCCAGCGCTTGGCCGTCAGAGATCACCGCGGCCATGGTGGCCACGGTGAGCGACGGCGGGGCCGCCATTTCGGTCTTTGCCGACGCGGTAGGCGCTCAGGTAGTCATGGTGGACGTCGGTGTGAAAACCCCGCTGCCCCCGGACCCCGGAGTAAGAGATGAGCGGGTGGCCGACGGGACCGCCAGCATCGCCACCGGGGCGGCGATGTCGCGGGGCCAGGCCGAGGCCGCGCTCGACGTCGGTTGTCGGATTGCATCAGAGCTGCTGGATCGGGGCGCCGACTGCCTGATTGGCGGAGACTTGGGTATCGGCAACACAACGCCGGCGGCCGCGCTGATCGGCGCGTTCACCGGCCGGTCGGCCCAAGAGGTCACTGGAGCAGGAGCTGGGGTTCCCGCCGGAGGCCTTGACCACAAGCGGCGACTGGTTGCCGTGGCCATCGAGAGAGCTGGAGCTTGCACCGATCCCCTGGATGTATTGGCCGCGGTCGGGGGGTTGGAGATTGCGGCCCTCGCCGGGCTGTATATCACCGCCGCCCAAAGCCGCGTCCCCTACATCGTTGATGGTGTGATCGCGGGGGCCGCCTTGTGCGCGGCCGATGCCCTGGCTCCTGGCACCGCAGTCCACGCCATTGCCGGCCATCGCTCCAGCGAGCCGGCCGCCTCCATAGTGCTCGACTTCCTGGGCCTCGATCCTCTGCTGGACCTCAACCTGCGATTAGGAGAGGGAACCGGGGCCTGCCTGGCCTTTCCACTGGTGCATGCGGCCGCTCAGGCGCTGGCCGATATGGCCGATTTGCCCGCACCCGGCTAGTAGTAGACGAACCTCTCGTTAGAGATTCCAGTCGGTGCGGGACCGCACGTCGGCGAATACGTCTTCGGCCCTAGTCAGCAGTCGGCGGTGGTACAACAGCGCCATGGGGTCGCCCTCGAAAGTGATTTCCCCGTTCAACACCGCTTCCTCAGCCGACAACTCCCCGAGGGCAATCGCCACCGCAGTGTCCCGGTTCTGACGAAACACCACCGCCGGGTCAATGGCCGGTCCGGCGCAGACACTGGCCCCGTCTTCGTCGAACACCATGTGGAACACCACCTCGCCAACCTGCTGTTCTACTGCGAACCGAACGCCGTCCGACGTGCAGAGGCCAGACGCCCGCAGCGCGACGTCGGCCTCTAGGAGCCACTCCTCGCTCAAGTACTTCGGCACCAGGCCCTACGGTACCCACGTAGACCTATGACGGCTGCACCGACACACCGACTATGGGCCGAGTCGTGGTATGGCGATTTCGCCGCGCCAGACGGATCGGTGGGTGGCTATGCGCAGCTCACGCTGTGGCCCAACCTGGGGCGGAGCTGGTTCTGGTCGGCGCTGGTCGGTCCCGACCGCCGCCCGGTGATGCTGCTGGAGACCGACGCCCCGCTACCCCGGCCCTCAACCCTGGAGCTGCGAGCGCCCGGGTTGTGGACCGAGTTCATCGAACAGATCCCCGACGAGCACTTCACCGTGGATTTGGAGGCGTTTGCGGTGGCCCTCGACGATCCCGAAGAAGTGTTCGGGCTGGGCTGGGGCGACCGGGTGCCCTACGGCCTGGAGCTGGAGTGGGAGTCGGCGCCCGACACATTGGACATTGTCCACGGCCAAGTGCTGGTGGGTGATGAGACGATTGAGCTGGACGGCCGGGGCCGTAGCTTCCACTGGGAGGGCCTGCCCGCCTGGTGGGACCGGGAGTGGACCAACGGCCCAACCGACGGCACTGTCATTGCCTCCGCCCCCCTCCCCATCGACCACCCTGAGACCTCTCAGCGCGCCCGTTTGGAGCGATCCCTGGTCGCTAGTTCCGACGGGCCTGCGTGGACCGAGAAGAACCACCTTGCCTCGCGGCCATAGCGGAAAGAACGAGAACCAGGGAGGCGGCGGCCACCGCGAGGAGGGCGGGAAGCCAGAGGTCGGCCGCGGGGGCCCAGCCCAGGTCGGTTCCGTCGATGGTCTCCTCCGCGTGGCGGCTGATCACGCCAACTCCGGCGGGCCACGGCCACAGCACTCGCAGCGAGCCCAGCAGCAGGCCCACCATCACCGCCAGGGTGGGGTCGTGCCAGCGGTGGAGCACCCGGCCGATGAGGTTGGAGAACAGAGCCAGCCCGAGCACTGCCCCGGCGGCCAGCGCGGCGAGATCACCCCAGACCCGGTCGTCTACCGCGGCGATCGCTGCCGGGTACACCCCCAACATCAGCAGGATGAACGCCCCGGAGATGCCGGGCAGCAACATGGCGCACACCGCCACGATCCCCGCTCCGAACAGCGCGATCTCGGTCTGGTCGTCCACCGGCCCCGACTGGAGTCCCAGCAGCCAGAAGAACAGCCCCCCCACCGCCAGTGCGGTCAGGGCAAGCCCTGCACTGGGTTTCTCTACCATTTTCCAGGCCACCACCACCGATGCCGCCACCAAGCCGAAAAACAGTCCGGCCATGACCTCGGGCTCGTCGGTCAACAGCTCGTCGATCACCGACGCCAGGGCCACGACGGCCACCACGATGCCCACCACCAGCGGCAATGCGAAGCCCCACTCAAAGCTGCGCAGTCGATGCCATGCGTCCCTCCACCTGCCCCGCAGCAACGCCCCCAGCACTCCCGCAGCAGCCCGCACGGTGTCGATCAACCGGGTATAGATCCCCAGCAGCAGCGCCACCGTGCCCCCCGACACGCCGGGCACTACGTCGGCCGCGCCCATGAGCAAACCCCGCGCGGCGTGGCGGACGACGTCGTTTGCCTTGCCGATGGCCGACATCAACCGGGTTGGGCGTTAGCCCGCGAACACTGCTTCGGTAGTGAAGGACATGCCCCCCTCGAGGGTGCGGCGCACGGGGCAGCGGCGGGCGATGTCCTCCAAACGGGTCCGCTGGTCGTCGTCGAAGTCGCCCTCGATGAAGATCTGGCTGCGCACTCTGTCGATGTAGCCCGAGGCGTCGGCCTCGCAATCGTCGCAATCGCGGGCGTGAACCCGGTCGTGTTCGAAGCGGGCCGAAATCGAGTGGAGTTTCCACCCCTTGCGCTGGCAATACATCGACAGGGTGATGCAAGTGCAGGCCGCCACTGACGACAGGAGGATTTCATAAGGATTGGGGCCGGTGTCGCCTCCTCCCAGGTCTTCGGGTTCGTCGGCCGCCCACAGATGCGAGCCCGAGCGGAGTTCCACAGCGAAGTCTTGGCCGCTGTCGACCGAGAGGTCGGCGGTGATGGTGGTCATGCTTTGACGCTATCTCTAGCCGACCAGTTTGCGGTTTTTCACCTTGGCCTTGATGTAGTCGCGGTTGGTCCAGGCGATGAAGTCGATGGGGATCTCCTTGGGGCAGGCCTCTTCACACTCACCGTGGTTGGTACACGAGCCGAAGAACGCCTCCATGGTCTCCACCATGGCCTCGGTTCGGGCCCACCGCTGGGCCTGGCCCTGGGGTAGCAGGTTCAGGTGCTGCACCTTGGCTGCGGTGAACAGCTGCGCCGCGCTGTTGGGGCAGGCGGCCACGCAGGCCCCGCAGCCGATGCAGGCTGCCGCGTCGAAGGCGGTGTCGGCCGTCTCCTTGGGCACGGGGGTGAGGTTGGCGTCGGGGGCGGCGCCGGTGTTCACCGAGATGTAGCCGCCAGCGCCGATGATGGCGTCCATGGCCCGGCGGTCTACCGCCAAGTCCCGCAGCACGGGGAACGACGTGGCCCGCCACGGCTCGATCACGATGTGGTCGCCGTCGCTGAAGCTTCGCATGTGGAGCTGGCAGGTGGCCGTGCCCTTCTGGGGGCCGTGGGCCTGGCCGTTGATCATCAGCCCGCAGGTGCCGCAGATGCCCTCCCGGCAGTCAGACTCGAACACGATGGGCTCTTCGCCCGCCTCGATGAGCCGCTCGTTGACAATGTCGAGCATCTCCAAGAACGATGCATCGGTGCTGATGCCGTTGGCCTCATAGGTCACGAAACGGCCTTCGGCGTTGGGACCGGCCTGGCGCCACACCTTGAGCGTGAGGTTGATCTCGGCGCTCACTTGTAGCTCCTCTGGGTTAGCTCCACGTTTTCGAATTCCAGTTCCTCGCGGTGGCGGGTTTGGGGGGTTCCCTCGCCGTTCCACTCCCAAGCGGCTACGTGCGTGAAGTTCTCATCGTCCCGCATGGCCTCGCCCTCTTCAGTCTGGTGCTCTTCCCGGAAGTGGCCGCCGCAGGACTCTTCTCGGGTCAGGGCGTCTCGGGCCATGAGCTCGGCCAGCTCGAACAGGTCGGCCACTCGGCCGGCCTTCTCCAGCGACTGGTTGAGGGTGTCGGCCGAGCCCAGCACCCGTACGTTGCGGTGGTACTCCTCGCGCAGGGCGGGGATCTCCGACAGGGCCTTCTCCAAGCCGGTCTTGTTGCGGGCCATGCCGATGTAGTCCCACACCAGCTTGCCCAGCTCCCGGTGGTAGTGGTCTACCGAGCGGGTGCCCCCGATCGACAGCCAGCGGTTCATCTCGTCGGCCACCGCCTGCTCGGCGGCGGCGAACACCGGCTCGGTGGTGCCCAGCGCCGGGTCGCCCAAGAAGTCCGACAGGTAGTTGCCGATGGTGTAGGGCAGGATGAAGTAGCCGTCGGCCAGCCCCTGCATGAGGGCCGAGGCACCTAGTCGATTGGCCCCGTGGTCGCTGAAGTTGGCCTCGCCCATCACGAACAGGCCGGGCACGTTGCTCATCAGCTCGTAGTCCACCCACAGCCCGCCCATGGTGTAGTGGGTGGCGGGGTAGATGCGCATGGGCACGGTGTAGGGATCCTCGCCGGTGATGCGCTCGTACATGTCGAACAGGTTGCCGTACTTGGCCCGGATCACCGCCTCGCCGTCGCGGGCCATGGCGCCGGAGAAGTCCAGGTAGACGCCGTTGCGCAGCGGTCCCACGCCCCGGCCCTCGTCCACCACCGTCTTGGCGTTGCGGGAGGCCACGTCGCGGGGCACGAGGTTGCCGAAGGCCGGGTACTTGCGCTCCAAGAAGTAGTCGCGGTCGGCGTCGGGGATCTCGTGGGGCGCCCGACCGTCGTCGTGGGCCAGGGGCACCCAGATGCGCCCGTCGTTGCGCAGCGACTCCGACATCAGGGTCAGCTTCGACTGGAAGTCGTCGCTGGCCGGGATGCAAGTGGGGTGGATTTGGGTGTAGCAGGGGTTGGCGAACAGCGCGCCCTTGCGGTGGGCCCGCCACGCTGCGGTCACGTTGCACATCTTGGCGTTGGTCGACAAGAAGTACACGTTGCCGTAGCCCCCGGTGGCCAGTACCACCGCGTGGGCTGAGTGGGGCACGATCTCGCCGGTGATCAGGTCGCGGGTCACCACGCCGACGGCACGGCCGTCGTGCATTACCAGCTCCAGCATCTCCGAGCGGGTGTGCAACTCCACCGTGCCCGCGGCCACCTGGCGCATCAGCGCCGAGTACGCCCCCAAAAGGAGCTGTTGGCCGGTCTGGCCCCGGGCGTAGAACGTGCGGGACACCTGGGCGCCGCCGAAGGAACGGTTGTCGAGCAGCCCGCCGTACTCCCGGGCGAAGGGCACGCCCTGGGCGGTGGCCTGGTCGATGATGTCCACCGACACTTCGGCCAAGCGGTACACGTTGGCCTCCCGGGCCCGGTAGTCACCCCCCTTGATGGTGTCGTAGAACAGCCGGTACACGCTGTCGCCGTCGTTTTGGTAGTTCTTGGCCGCGTTGATGCCGCCCTGGGCGGCGATGCTGTGGGCCCGGCGAGGGGAGTCGTGGTAGGTGAGCACCTTGACCCGATAGCCCAGCTCGCCCAGCGAGGCCGCCGCCGATGCGCCGGCCAGCCCCGAGCCCACCACGATCACGTCGAAGCGGCGCTTGTTGTTGGGGTTCACCAACCGCATGGAGAACTTGTGGTCGGTCCACTTGGTGTCGAGCGATCCGGCCGGAATGCGGGCGTCGAGGGAGCCGAGCATCAGTGGTCCTCTCCTTCAGGGGTCCCGTGCTGCTGGAGCTCCTCCACGATGGAGCGGCCGTCGTCGTCGATCACCCCGGCCTGCACGAAGATCGGGAAGCTGAGGTTGCCCACCAGGATGATCCCGGCCAGCCCGGCGGCCAGATAGCGGCGCAGGTGGTTGTAGCGGGGGCTGTTCACCCCCAGGCTCTGGAACATGCTCCAGGTGCCGTGGAAGATGTGGACGGCCAGCGCGGTGTTGGCCACGATGTAGAGGATCGCCACTGGGATGCTGCTCAGGCTCTCCGACACGTTGTGGTAGGGGTCGCCCCTCACGAAATCGGGGTTGAACCAGCCCCAGGTGAGGTCGGCCAGGTGGTAGAAGAGGTACAGCCCGATGATGGGGCCGGTCCACCGCATGGTGCGGGAGGCGAAGTTGGCGGCGATGTAGCTGCGGCCGCCGGGGTAGCGCTGGTCGGCGGCCATGCTCATTCGGCTCAGGGAGTAGGCCGAGTGGATGTGCAGGGCGAAGGCGATGATCAGGCCGATGCGCATGATCCACAGCAGCCAGGTGCGGGGGAGCAGCTTGGTGCCCAGATCCCGCAGGGTCTCGGCGTACTCGTGGATCTCCAGCGGTCCTTCGTAGAGGTGGAGGTTGCCGATCATGTGGACCACGATGAAGCTCAACAAGGCCGCTCCAGTGAGGCCCATAACCCACTTCTTGCCCACCGCGGTCTGGTAAATGCTGAGCGGCCACGGGAGCTTGATCTTGGGCTCCGACCGCACCGGCGGCGGCGTGCTCACTCTCGTCATGGTTTGGGCCATCGGTTGTCTCCGCTCCGAGCCACCAACAGCCCGAACGCTCTCATGCCGACGGTATCGGCGCCTCACTCCCTGCGGCTAGCCGTACCGATCCCTCTACTGGCCAGCCGACGACAAGGGAGTAGGGTTCAACTCCTATGTCGCAACCCACCACTCTCGGAGAGCTCAAGGAATCCGGCTGGCAGTCGGTGTCGGTCAAGCACGAGATCCGTCGCAACGCGATCCGCAAGATTCGGGCCGGCGAGGACCTGTTCCCCGGCATCTGGGGCTACGAAGACACCGTCATCCCCCATCTGGAGACCGCGCTGCTGGCCGGCCACGACGTGATCTTCCTGGGCGAGCGGGGTCAGGCCAAGACCCGGATGATTCGCCTGGTGCTCGACCTGCTCGACGAGTGGCTCCCCATCGTGGCCGGCTCCGAGATCAACGACGACCCCTACAACCCGGTGTCCAAGCACGCCAAAGACCTGATCGCCGCCGAGGGAGACAGCACGCCGCTGGAATGGGTCCACCGCAGCGAGCGCTACGGGGAGAAGCTGGCCACCCCCGATACCTCCATCGCCGACCTGATCGGCGAGGTAGACCCCATCAAGGTGGCCGAGGGCCGCTATCTGTCCGACGAGCTCACCATCCACTACGGCCTGGTGCCCCGCACCAACCGGGGGGTGTTCGCCATCAACGAGCTCCCCGATCTGGCCGAGCGCATCCAGGTGGGGCTGCTCAACGTGCTGGAAGAGCGGGACGTGCAGATCCGGGGCCACAAGATCCGCCTCCCCCTCGACATCTTGCTGTTCGCTTCCGCCAATCCCGAGGACTACACCAACCGGGGCCGTATCATCACCCCGCTCAAAGACCGCTTTGGGGCCCAGGTCCGCACCCACTACCCGACCGATGTAGATATCGAACTGGACATCACCGAGCAGGAGGCGACAGTCCCCGAGGCTGACCTGCCGGTGATCATGCCCGACTTCATGTGCGAGGTGCTGGTGTATCTCAGTCATCTGGCCCGACAGAGCCCGCACATCAACCAGCGCTCGGGAGTTTCGGTGCGGTTGACGGTGTCCAACTACGAGACGCTGGCTGCTGCGGCCATCCGGCGGGCCTTGCGCAGTGGCGAGGCGGCGGCGGTGCCCCGAGTGACCGACTTGGATGCGCTCGCCCCCTCCACCATGGGCAAGATTGAGATCGAGACCATCGAGGACGGCCGAGATAGCGAGATTGTGGGCACCCTCCGCAAAGAGGCCGTTCGCCAAGCCTTCAAGGACGCGGTCGAACTCGAGGTGCAGCAGGAAGTGATCGAGGCATTTGAAGAGGGTCGGGTGGTCAACGCGGGGGATGACATTTCCTCGGCCGACTATGCCGCCCTGGTTGACGAGGCGCCAGCGTTTGCCGGCGCACTGGCGGCGTTGGGCTACGAGCCCGGCGATCTCGAGAACCCCGCTCTGGTGGCCAGCGGTATTGAGTTTGTGCTGGAGGGCCTCCACCTCTCCAAACGCCTCAACAAGGAGTCCATATCCGGCGCCGCCGTCTATCGAGGAAGAACCTGACCCTTTATCCGATCGCGCAGGGTGAAGGCAGCGTCTTTGGGATTGCGGTCTTGGTCGAAGAGGCCGCGGGCGGATGACCGCCCCAGGTGCCAGTGGTAGCCGTCCATCGCAGTGTCGACGAATAACCCCACCACGTTGATGCCGTCGGACTTCGCGGCTTCCACCTGATCCAGCGTCCGCCCCAGGAGTTGATCGCGCCAGGTCTCATCGGTGGTGGACACGCCGGTGCCGGCCACCGCTAGCGGCACATCCCCCAGCATGTCGGCCAGGCGGGCCAGCGCCCGGCCCAACTCCTCGGGCTCGGGGGCCAAGCCGGAGTCGTCGCTCCGGGCGGTAAGGGGGTAGGGCCCGAGGTGGCCGTGTTGGTCTACCGAGACCGGAGCGTCGAAGCACACTCCGACCACATCGATCGCCTCACGAAACTCCTCGCGGGCGACTATCGGACGATCGGGCACGGTGATCTCCCCGTCGGTCAGCGCTGAGATCCAGCTCTGCCACAACAGCCGGTCCCACCACCCCTGCCAAGCAAGGGTGTCGGCCCGTTGGTCGGCGGCGAACACGGTGTGGAGGCCGAATACCCCCATCACCGGCTGGCTCCCGCTGCGGAGCAGGCGGCAGGCCTCGAACATGGCCTCCAGGCCGTGCTGGGCCGCTTCCACCGCGGCGTCGGTGCTGCGCCGTCCCGGAGGGCGCTGGGCTAACAGGCGGCTTCGCACCGCCCAGCCCACCGGATCCTCCACCGGCACCCACCCGGCCACCCGGTCGGAGAACCACTCGCCGCACCGATCCACCCAGCGAGCCCACCACAGCGTCCGCCCCTGCCGGGTGCTCCAGCCACCCTCATCGTCGGCAAACCACCCCGGCAGGGTGGTGTTCTGGAGCACTAGCCACGTGTCAAGACCGACGTCGCGGGCCGCGGCCAGCACGTCGAGATACCGGTCAATGGCGTCGTGGTCCAACCTGCCGGGCTCGGGCTCGATGCGAGCCCACTCCACCGGAAGCCGGCAATGGGTGAATCCCCACTCGGCCAGCATTCGAAGGTCGGCCCGGAAGTCGATGCCGAAGCCGCATCCCTCGCCCGACCGGGGAGCCCGTCCCTCCCGCTCCCACACCGACCAGTCCGCCCCGGGGGCAACCCCCTCCAGCGACACCGAGTCGGCAGTCCACCCCCAGGCGAGATCAGGACCGGTATGGCCATCCATCTCGTTCAGAGTAGGTTGGCGGGATGCTTCGGAGATGGCGAAGGGCCCGGCGTCGGCCAGCCCACCGGGTGGCCTACTCCCGCTGGGACGGCACCCAAACTGGGTTTGACTTCTCCACTTCCGACTTGTTCGCCCAGATGAACGACGATCTCCTCTACCACGGCGATGTCAACGCCGCCCTTCGGCGGCTCCTCCAGCAGGGCTTCGAAGTCGATGGCCAGCAGGTGCAGGGCCTGCGGGAGATGATGGAGCAACTCCGTCAACGCCGCCAGGAGCGGCTGGAGCAACACGACCTTGGCGGGGTCTACGACGACATCGCCCAGGAGCTGCGCGATGTGATCGACATGGAGCGCGATGCCCTCGACGATCTGGCCGCCTCCGCGGCCGAATCGGGCGATGAGCGCCGGGCGGCCATCACCGAAGAGACCGTGGACCAGCGCCGGTTCCAGCTCGACATGCTGCCCCCCGATCTGGCCGGCCAGATCAAAGAGCTGGAGAACTACCAGTTCACCTCTTCGGAGGCCCAGCAGCGGTTTGACGAGCTGGTGGAGCAGCTCCGCCAACAACTCATGCAGAACTATGTCAACCAGATGACCGACGGCATGAACAACCTCTCCCCCGAAGACTTGGCCCGGGCCAAGGACATGATGGCCGAGCTGAACAGCCTGTTGGAGAAGCGCCAGACGGCCGACGAGCAGCTATCCCCCGACATTGACGATCCGGCCGAGCGCAACCGGATGCTGGACGAGCGCCTTCAGTCCGACTTCGACAGCTTCATGGAGCGCTTCGGCGACTTCTTCCCCGAGAACCCCCGGACGCTGAGCGAGCTGTTGGAGGTGATGGCCCGGCGCATGGCGGCCATGTCGGCCATGATGGCGTCGATGACGCCCGAGCAGCGGGCGCAGCTCCAGGGCTTGGCCGAGCAGCTCTTGCAGGACATGGACCTGCGCTGGCAGGTGGACCAGCTTTCCCAGAACCTCCAAGCCATGTTTCCCGACGCCGGTTGGGACCGCTCGTACGACTTCAGCGGGGCCGACCCGCTCGACTTCGCCTCAGCCGCCCAGATGATGCAGGAGCTGGGCGACTTGGACCAGCTCGACAACCTCTTGCGATCAGCCAACAACCCCGGCGCGCTGGCCGAAGTGGACATCGACCGAGCCCGGGAGCTGATGGGCGATGAGGCGGCTCAGAGCCTGGAGCAGATGGCCGATCTGGCCAAGCTGCTGGAAGAGGCCGGACTGATCGAGAATCGGGAAGGTCGCCTGGAGCTCACCCCGCGGGCCATCCGACGGATTGGCCAGAACGCCCTGTCGGATCTGTTCAAGAAGCTCCAGCAAGACCGGATAGGCCAGCACGCCATGGAGATGTTCGGCGGGGGCCACGAGCGGGAATACCACACCAAGCCCTATGAGTTTGGCGACCCCTTCAACCTCGACATCGAGCGAACCATCCGCAATGCCATCCAGCGCACCGGGGGCGGCACACCGGTGGAGCTGTCGCCGGAGGACTTCGAGGTGGAGCGCACCGAGAACATTGTGCGGTCGTCCACCGTCTTGATGCTCGACCTGTCGCTCTCCATGCCCATGAGGGACAACTTCTTGCCGGCCAAGAAAGTGGCCATGGCCCTTCACTCCCTCATCAGCTCGCAGTACCCCCGGGATTTCCTGGGCATCGTGGGGTTCAGCGAGATCGCCCGAGAGGTGAAACCCGAGCAGCTGCCCGAGGTGTCGTGGGACTTCGTGTACGGCACCAATATGCAGCACGGCTTCATGCTGGCCCGCCAGATGCTGGCCCGACACAGCGGCACCAAGCAGATCATCATGGTGACAGACGGGGAGCCTACCGCCCATGTGGACGAGCAGGGGAGGCCCTTCTTCTCCTATCCGCCGGCTCGGGAAACGGTGGACAAGACCTTGGAGCAGGTCATGCGGGCCACTCGGGAAGGCATCCGCATAAACACCTTCATGCTGGACGCCACCTCCTATCTCACCAACTTCATCGAGCAGATCTCCAAGATGAACGGCGGTCGGGCCTTCTTCACCACACCGGAAACCCTGGGCGACTACGTGTTGGTGGACTTCGTGGAGCACAAGCGCAAAATGCTGGGCGGTCGCCGCTAAGGCGAGCACTCCCGCCCCAGCAAGTTTTTCCTGCTCAGAAAATTTCTTCTTGCGTTTGGCACATTTCCGTGTCAAGGTTACGTTGTTGAAATTACAAGCACGTTGTTTCCTATTTATGTGCTAAATGTCCCTGAATTGGGAGGCGACGGGCAGGGGGCGACACATTTCAAGTCCAGGAGGGCACAATGAAACTCGTAGAGACAACTACGAAGCCGTCGCAGACCGGGGAGGAAGGTCGGGCTTGGCAAGCACTGGCCAATTGTTTGGGGGTTGACCCCGATTTGTTCTTCCCCGAACGGGGGGCTTCTACCCGAGAGGCCAAGGAGGTCTGCCGGGCCTGCGTGGTGCGCGAGGAATGCCTGGAATACGCCATTGTGAATGGTGAGAAATTCGGGATCTGGGGTGGCATGAGCGAGCGGGAGCGGCGCCGGGTGCGTCGGGCCCGAGGACTCACGCGGGTGCGGGAGCCGCTGAAAGCGGTAGCTGACACGTCCGGTGCTTGAGCTGCCCCTGTTGACGCAGTCGGCGCGGTTTCGGGGTAGCCTTGGCCCATGAATCTCGGGGCAACGGAGCTGATCATCGTCTTGGTCATCCTGCTGGTGCTGTTCGGCGGGGCCAAGCTCCCCAAGCTGGCCCGCTCGCTGGGTCGGGCCCAGAAAGAATTCAAAGAAGGCGTGACCGAGGGTTCGAAGGCCGAGGACAGCGCCGACGAGAAGCCCACCGACGCATAGCTCCACTCCACAGCTTCATCTAATATTTCGCCTCCATGACCGCAGCCTCGCCCTCCGAAGAGCTCGTCATGTCGTTGGCCACGCTGTGCGTCAATCCCTTCGAACTGAATTTCGACCAGTTGGAGTCGTCGCTGGCTGCGACCGCCGAGGCGGGCTACACTGGCATCAGTGTTTGGCCGTTCGTCTTGGGGACGGCTGGGGTCGATACCGCCTGGCTGGTCGACCGGCTCCAGGAGCTCGGATTGGCCCACCCAGTGGCTGAAGCTGCTTTCGGCTGGCTGAATTCCGACCGCGACGCGGCCGCAGGAGAGGTGGCCTATTTGAGCCAGTACGCCAATGCGGTGGGCAGCCGGGAGCTGGTGGCGGTCACCATGGAGGCCACACTGCCGCCCATGGACGATGTTGTGGATCGCTTCCGAACCTTGTGCCAGGGCGCGGCGGAGGCTGGCTTGCAGGTGAGCGTGGAGTTCCTCCCCTGGACTGGCATTCCTGATTTGGCCACCGCGTGGGAGATCATCGAGCGGGCCGACTGCGACAACAGCGGCATCATGGTGGACACGTGGCACTGGTTCCGCCAGCCCGGCGGTCCCAACCCCGATCTGCTGCGCCAGATTCCCGCCGAGAAGCTGCGGGTGGTTCAGCTGTGCGACGCCGCCGCCGAGCTCCCCGACGACATGGACATCGCCACCGAAACCATGACCGCCCGACTCCTACCCGGCGAGGGTGCGGTGGACTTCGCCGAGGTCCTGGGCATCATCACCGATTCGGGTGCCACACCGATCTGGTTCCCCGAGGTGTTCAGCACTCCTCTGGCCGCGGCCGGTCCCGAGACCATGGCCCCCCAAGTGCTTGCTGCCTCCCGCTCCGTGATGGTGTAGCGGACGCCAGTCCCTCAATCGAAAATCACCCTCAGGCCGCGGCCTGGCGCAACATCCGGCGGCGCTGGCGCTCGGAGCGCCCGCCCCACACCCCGTGCTTGATGCGATTGCACAGGGCGTAGGCCAGACAAGCCTCCTGGACCAGGCATTCCTGGCAGATTTTCTTGGCCTTCTCCACTCCTAGCCCGTCGCTGGGGAAGAAGATATCGGGCGATTCTTCGACGCACCTGCCGTAAGCCATCCAGCTCTCGTTCATGGGACCTCCATTGATTACATGCCCCCGCATGTAAGACGCCCCACCTCAGCCAAAAGTTCCCTCGCAAAAGGAAATTCATGAGCTATCGGCTGTCCGGACGCCCATCATAGCGGGAAGCATGGAGGAGGGGTGTCGCGGCGAGGTTCGACCGTTGAAGTGCGCATTCGGGATATCGCCTAATTGCGGTTAGAATGACTCGGCCCCGATTCCACAGGAGCAACGCGATGACTGACACCATGGATGCCCTGCCCGAGCCGCCGGTTGGGCACGTCAAGGTGGTTTATATGGGCCCAGTGGCGCCCCACTGGGACTTCATGTCCGACTTTGGCGACTCGGGGCTCATCGAGCAGTTCAGAACCCGGGCCGAGGCCCGCCTTCTGCTGCTTCCCCCCCATGATCCGCAGTTCCGCCGGAATCGGGAGCGAATCAACCGGGACGCCGAGCGGGAAAACATGCTGATCGACTGGGACTTGGGCTACGACGAAGAGGACGAGCAGAGCGAGACCGACGGTAGGGGAGAGGGGTAAGCCCGAAAGCAGCGCAGCATGGAATTGGAATCCATCGATATTGAGGCTGAGTCTGGACGGTTCATAAACCGCGAGCTCTCTTGGCTGGAATTCAACAGCCGGGTACTGGCCCAAGCCGAGGATTCATCGCTGCCCTTGCTGGAACGGGTCAAGTTCTGCGCCATTTGGTGCTCCAATCTGGACGAGTTCTTCCAGGTTCGGGTAGCCGGTCTCAAAGACCAGATGGCCGGCCAGTTCACCGGCACCACTCCCGACGGCCGCACCGCGGCCCAGCAGCTCCATGAGATCCGCATCGAAGTAGATCACCAGATGGACCGGGCGGCCCGCTGCCTGAGTGGCCTGACCGTGGAGATGGCCGACGCCGGCATCGAGATTCTGAACTGGGACGACTTGGACGACGAAGATCGCAAGTTCCTCTCCGGCGAGTTCGACGACCGCATCTACCCTGTGCTCACCCCCCTGGCGGTGGATCTCGGCCACCCGTTCCCCTACATATCCAATCTGTCGCTGAGCTTGGGCGTGCTGATGATCGACCCGGCCGATGGCCACCAGCGGTTTGCCCGCCTGAAGGTTCCAGCCACGTTCGGCCGCTTCCTCCAGCTCCCCGACGAGCATCGCTTCGTTCCCATCGAACAGGTGGTGGCTGCTCACCTGCCCACCCTGTTTCCTGGGATGGAGATCACCGAGACGGTGGCCTTCCGCGTGACCCGCAACGCCGACTTGGCGGTGGACGAGGGCGAGGCCCAAGACCTGCTGGCCGCGGTGGAGGTGGAACTGCGCCGCCGCCGATTCCGCAGCGTGGTCCGCCTGGAGGTGGAGCACCTGGTGTCGTCGGAGATCCGCAACCTGCTCATCGAGGAGCTCGACATCGAGCGCGACGACGTGTACGAGGTGGACACCCTGTTGGAGCTGTCCAGCTTGTGGGACCTGTTCGCGGTGGACCGCCCCGATCTAAAGAACCCGTCATGGAAACCGGTCAATCCCCTGCCCTCCAAAGCGCCGGGAGACCAGCCGATCGACCTGTTCGCCCGCATTCGCGAGGGCGACATTCTGGTCCATCACCCGTACGACTCCTTCACCGCCACCGTGCAGGAGTTCATCTGGCAGGCGGCCAACGACCCCAAGGTGCTGGCCATCAAGCTCACGCTGTACCGAACCTCGGGTGACAGCCCGATCGTGCGGTCGCTCATTCGAGCGGCAGAGAGCGGCAAGCAGGTGGCGGTGGTGGTGGAACTCAAGGCCCGCTTCGACGAGGAGGCCAACATCGAGTGGGCCCGCCGGCTGGAGCAGGCCGGCGTCCACGTGGCCTATGGGCTGGTGGGCCTCAAGGTCCACGCCAAGACCTGCCTGGTAGTACGGGAAGAGGCCGACGGTGTGCGCCGCTACTGCCACATCGGCACCGGCAACTACAACTCCATCACCGCCCGGGTGTACACCGATCTGGGGCTGTTCACCGCCGACCCCGAGGTCGGGGTCGATCTGACCCAGTTGTTCAACTCCTTGACCGGCTACGGCCGCGATATCCAATTCCGCCGCCTGGTGCCCGCGCCCCAAGCCCTGCGCCCCACGTTGACGGAGCTGATCCGCAATGAGGCCGCCCGCGGCCCCGAAGGGCGGATCATCATGAAGATGAACAGCCTGGCCGATGCCGAGATGGTGGAAGCCCTCTATGAGGCCTCCCAGGCCGGAGTGGAGATCGATCTGATCGTGCGGGCCATTTGCTGTCTTCGCCCCGGGGTGCCTGGCATGTCCGACACCATCCGGGTCCGCTCCCTTATCGGGCGCTACTTGGAGCACAGTCGCATCTACTACTTCGGCAACGGCGAGGACATCGGCGCTCCGGCCTACTACATCGGCTCGGCCGATCTCATGCCCCGCAACCTCATCCGCCGAATCGAGGCCCTGGTGGCGGTGGTCAACCCGGACCTGCGCCATCGTCTCGATCAGGTGCTGGAATACAACCTCAAAGATGACACGCTGGCCTGGGATCTCTTGGCTGATGGGAGCTGGCAGCGGACCCAGTCCCAGGCCGGCTTTGAAGCTCATACTGCCTTTGAGCGACTGGCCGTAGCCGCAATTTCCTAGCCGATCGACCGCGGCCGATCAGTGGGATATCCGCATTTTGGGCGCGTTCAAGCCCTACCGTTAAATTCCGTGCCTTTCGGAACAGTAGCGGTCATACTCGGCGGCGGCGGGCTTGTCACCCGTCATAGCGACGGCGAGTTGGAAGTTCTGATGGTCCACCGGCCCAAGCACGATGACTGGTCGCTGCCCGCAGGCAAACTCGACCCGGGCGAGACGTTGGCGGAGTGCGCGCTGCGCGAGGTCCACGAGGAGTCGGGCTACGTCTGCGAGTTGGGCCGAGAGCTCGACATGGTGGAATACACCGATCGACGGGGCCGGACTCGTCAAGTCCACTACTGGGAGATGGACGCCATCTCCGGCAGCTTCACCCCCACTCTCGAGGTAGACGCCATTACCTGGGTGCCTCTGGTGGAGTCTTTGAACTACTTCACCAATGAGCGCGACCTCAAGATCGTGAGCGCATTCTTGGCCCTGATGGGCGACAGCGTTCTGGCCTGATCAGGGCCGCTCCAAAGCTTTCGTCCCTGTTCACCTTCCGTTCAGACAGTCGCGGCAGGGCTGAAACCCGCCCCTCCTAGTTTTACGGCTGACCCTTTGCGCTGATCGGTGTGTTCAGCGTGCATTCAAGGAGGACATGTGAGGCTACGGAAACTGCTCGTTCTGATAATCGGGCTTATGACTACGTTCGCGCTCGTCGCGGCCGCGTGCGGCAACGATGACGACGATGGGGGCGCAGCCCCAGACTCGGCGGGACAGACTGATTCCGGCGGCGATTCCGGGGGAAGCTCCAGCAGCGACAGTGGCAGCGGCGGCGATTCCGGTGGCAGCATCTCCGGGTCGGTGACGATCTCGGGTTCGTCGACGGTGGAGCCGATCTCGGTGCGGGTGGCTGAGCTGTTCGAAGAAGTGGAGCCGGATGTGCAGGTGACGGTGGACGGTCCGGGCACCGGCGACGGCTTCAAGCTGTTCTGCGAGGGCGAGACCGATATCTCTGACGCCTCCCGCCCGATCAAGGACTCCGAGGCCGCCGATTGTGCCGAGAACGGCATCGAGTGGATTGAGTTGCGGGTGGGCATCGACGGCATCGCGGTGATGACCGGAGAGGGCAACTCGGTGGAGTGCGTGACCTTCAACGACATCTACGGCCTGGTCGGCCCCGAGTCCACCGGTTTCGGCTCTTGGTCGGACGCCGGCTCGCTGGGGCTCGCTACTTCGAATCTGCCGGATGCCGATCTGGACATCTACGGTCCGGGTGAGGAGTCGGGCACGTTTGACAGCTTCATCGAGATCGTGTTGGAAGACATCGCCGACGAGCGGGGCCAAGACGCCACGACCCGTCCCGATTACAACGCCAACGCTGATGACAACGTGATCATCCAGGGCATCCAGTCGAGCGACACCAGCTTCGGATGGGTCGGGTTCGCCTTCGCCGCCCACGCCTCGGGCGTGAAGCTCCTTGACGTGGACGGCGGCGACGGCTGCATGGGCGCCAACGCCGACACCATCGCCTCGGGCGAGTACCCCGTGTCCCGGTCGCTGTACATCTACGTGAACAAGGCCAAGGCAGCGGCCAACCCGGCCCTGGTTGCCTATGTGGACTACTACATGAGCGACGACGGATTGGGCACCGCGGTGAGCGACGTGGGCTACGTGAACCTCACCGACGACGCCAAAGGCGCCACCCGGGCCAACTGGGCCGGACGCTAGAACGGAGAAGCCGAATGGCAGTGCCGATGACCAGCCAAGTAGGAGATACCTGGCAACCATGCCGATGACCAGTAGCGTGTGCTCGTGACCGACACCCGTGTCGATCCTGCTGAGGGGTTCTCCGTCGAATCGCTGGCGGCGAACCCCCGGCAGGCTCGCAAGGAGCGGTTGATCCGTGACTCTCTGGGGGCCACCGCGCTGGTGTCGGTGCTGATCTCCGGCCTGATCATCTGGTCGCTGTTCTCCGAAGCCTGGACGTTTATGGTCGAGGTGGACTGGGGCGCGGTGTGGGACATCGGCTGGTTCCCCCGCCGAGGCATCTACGACATCAAGACGCTGATCGTGGCCAGCTTGATCGTCACTGGCATCGCCATGATCGTGGCAGGCCCGCTGGGGCTGGGCGCCGCCATCTATTTGTCGGAATACGCCCGACCGGGGGTCCGGCGAACCCTCAAGCCCATCTTGGAGATCCTGGCCGGGATTCCCAGCGTGGTGCTCGGCTTCTTCGCTCTGGAGTGGATAGCGCCCAACGTGGTCAAGACCCTCTTCGGCGGGCCGGCGGCCGGCTCGCTGCTGGCCGCCGGTATCGGCGTAGGGGTGCTTGTGGTTCCACTGGTGGCGTCCATCTCCGAGGACGCCATGAAAGCGGTGCCCATGTCGTTGCGGGAGGCCTCCTCTGGGTTGGGGGCCCGCAAGATCACCACAACGATCCGAGTGGTGTTGCCCGCCGCCGTTTCAGGCTTAATGGCGGCGTTCATTGTGGCCATTTCCCGGGCATTGGGCGAGACCATGGTGGTATTCATGGCCGGGGGTGCCGCCCAAACCGCCGTCTACACCCACGACCCGCTTGGCGGCAGCCTCACCATGACGGCGGGTATGACCTCTTTGGCCCGGGGAACCGACAGCGTGGTAGGCGAGGGCCTCACCTTTCAGAGCCTCTTCTTCGTGGGTCTGGTGCTGTTCATCGTGACCTTCGGTTTGAATTTGGTGGCCGACCGCTTTGTCCACCGGGTGAGAGAGCAGTACTGATGGCCAAGGCACGGCTCGTCGGGGATCGCACCGGCAAGATGATGGTGCAGGCCATGGAGCGCCGGGCCACCGACGTACGGGGCCGAGTGTTTCAGATCACCCTGCTGACCACCCTGCTGATCTCGCTGTTCATCCTCGGCGTGCTGATTGTGGATGTGGTGGTTGACTCCTGGGGCGTGCTCACTGGACGACCGGGCGGCTTCTTGGCGGGCACCATGCGTTCCCTTTCGGAGGATCCCAAGCTGGGCGTGCATCAAGCCTTGGTGGGCACGTTCTGGATCGCCGTCTTTGTGGCTGTGCTGGCCTTCCCCATTGGCATCGGCGCCGCCATCTGGTTGGAGGAATACGCCCCCAAGAACCGGTTCACACGGTTCATCGAGCTGAACATCCGAAACCTGGCCGGGGTCCCCTCAATTGTGTACGGCCTGCTCGGCTTGTTCTTGTTCGTGAAGAGCCTGGGCGATCTCACCGGCGGCAAGTCCATTGCTGCGGCGGGCATCACTCTGGCCATCTTGGTGCTTCCCATTGTGATCATCACAGCTCAAGAGGCCATTCGGGCGGTTCCCCAAGGGCTGAAGGAAGGGGCCTACGGGGTGGGGGCCACCAAGTGGACCATGATTCGCAGCCAGGTGCTGCCCTACGCCGCGCCCGGCATCTTCACGGGGACGCTGCTGTCTATGTCACGAGGCATCGGCGAAGCCGCTCCGCTGCTTTTGGTGGGGGCGGTCACCGGCAGGCTGGGAAGCAATCCGAGCTTTTTCGACCTCAGCGCCATCAACGCCGAGGCTTTCATGGCCATGCCGGTGATCATTGTGGAGTGGGTGCAGAACTCGGGCCGTGACCCGGGCTTTGCCGAGGCCGCGGCGGCGGCCATAGTGGTGCTGCTGGTTTTCGTTATCCTGATGAATGCGGCGGCCATCTTCTTGCGCAATCACTTTGAAAAGAAGAGAGGATGACTCGTGGAAGCAGTCACTGAGAGCATAAGGACCGACCAGATGGAGCAAGCAGAACCGGAAGCCTCTCCTCGTCTCGGTCTGGGTCTCGACCGAACGGTGCAAGCTGCCGCCCCAGATGCCGTGGGCGACGCGGTGTTCGACGTGGAAGACCTGAACGTGTACTACGGCGACTTCCGGGCCGTTCAAGATGCCTCCTTCACGGTGTACAAGCACGAGATCACCGCCATGATCGGGCCTTCCGGTTGTGGCAAGACCACGGTGCTGCGTTGCTTCAACCGGATGAACGACCTCATCCCCACCGCCCGGGTGGAGGGCCGCCTGGACTTCCAGAACGTGCCCATCTACCACCCCCGGGTGGACCCAGTTGAAGTGCGCCGCCGCATCGGCATGGTGTTCCAGAAGCCCAACCCGTTTCCAAAGTCGATCTACGACAACATCGCCTTCGGCCCCCGGGTTACCGGAATGGCCAAGAAGAAGAGCGACTTGGACGACATCGTGGAGCGGTCTCTGAACCGGGCCGCCCTGTGGGACGAGGTACACGACCGGATGAAGGACTCTGCCCTTGGGCTGTCCGGCGGTCAGCAGCAGCGCCTGTGCATTGCCCGAGCCATCGCCGTCGATCCCGACGTGCTCTTGATGGACGAGCCGTGCTCGGCCCTCGACCCCATCGCCACCGCCCGCATCGAGGACCTGATGCAGGAGATCAAGGACGACTACACCATCGTGATCGTCACCCACAACATGCAGCAGGCCGCCCGCATCAGCAACCGCACGGCGTTCTTTACCGCCCAGCTCGACTCCACCGCCGACCAGCGGTGCGGTTTGCTGGTGGAATACGACCGCACTGAGACCATCTTCTCGAATCCCTCCGATGAGCGGACCGAGAACTACGTCACCGGGCGGTTCGGCTGAGCACCGCTCCAGAGCCCGGTGTGGGAGAACTGCGCAAGTCCTTCCACGAAGAACTGGACGAGATCCAGGCTGGAATCGTGCGCATGGCCGCGCTGGTCACCGAGGCTGTTCCCCGGGCCACCGAGGCGCTGCTTGAGTCCAACCTGGAATTGGCCCAGCAACTCATCACCGGCGACGACCAACTCGACGATCTGTCGGTGTACCTCGAAGAACGCTGCCACCATGTGCTCGCCCTCCAAGCCCCCATGGCCAGCGACTTGCGGGCGCTTAGCAGTGCCCTTCGGTTAAATGCCGAACTGGAGAGGTCGGGCGATCTAGCCGTCAACATCGCCAAGGCCACCCGGCGTATCTACGGCACCCGCTACGACGCCACCCTCCGGGGCCTGCTGGTGAGGATGAGCGAAGAGGCCTGCCGGCTGATGCGTCTGGCTATCGACTCCTACGTGGACGGCAACGCGGGACTGGCCGCCGCCCTCGACGACATCGACGACCAGCTTGACGGCCTGAACCGCGACTGTGTGCAGGCCGTGTTCCAAGCCCACAACGACGGCGCCATCGACCTTCAAGCCGCCGTGCAGCTCTGTTTGATCAGCCGGTACTACGAGCGCATCGGCGACCATGCGGTGAATATCGGGGAACGGGTGGTGTACATGGTGACGGGATGGCTTCCCGAGCACACCGGGTCGGCCCGATTGAAGATCCGAGAGCATAAGCACCTCGACGAATCCGGTAGTGGCGCCAACGAGGGGCAAGAGCACCCCCACCTCGACGAAACCGACGAAGAGACCGACGAGGATTGACCCGTGATCGTGGCCTTGGTTGTGGTGGCCGCGGTGGTGGGCCTGGTTTTGGTTGGGGCAGTGGCATGGCGCGAGCACCGGCACTTTGTCGACGCCGAGGAGAGCCGCCGTCGAGACGACGAGATGCACCGCCGCCATGAGGACGAGGTAGCGGAAAGCGAGGCCCGACTCCGGTTGTCGCTGGATGCCATTACCCAAGGAGTGGTGATGGCCGATGACGCCGGCAATGTGCTGTACCGCAATTCCTACGCCCGGCAGTTCACTGAAGCCCGCCACGGGGAGGCATTGGTGGAGGCCGCGGTGGTCGAACTCTTGGCCGAGGCGGCCCGGGGGAGAGCGGTTGAGCGGGAGGTCGAGCTGTTTGGACCCCCTCGCCGCTGCATGTTGGTGTGCGCCATGCCGCTGGCGTTGGAAGGCCGGGACTACGGCTCGGTTGCCCTCATCGACGACATCACCGAGCCTCAGCGACTGGACGCCATGCGTCGGGATTTCGTGGCCAACATCAGCCACGAGCTCCGGACCCCGATGGGGGCGCTCAGCCTGCTGGCCGAGACTCTGGCTGGCGAGCGCGATCTCGAGGTGGCCTCCCGACTGGCGATGAGGGTGCAGGCCGAGGCCATTCGGCTGTCCGACATCTTGGACGATCTGCTGGAGCTCAGCCGGATCGAAAGCGATGAGTCATCAGAGCGGGCCCCCGTGATCGTGCAGCATGTGATCGGCGATGCACTATCCCGATTGAAGCCGATCGCCGATGAAAAGCAGGTGCCCATCGAAACCGCTCTTCCCGCATTTGATCTGATCGTGCAGGCGGATCGCCGACAGCTCACCTCCGCAGTGTTCAACCTCCTCGATAACGCGGTGAAGTACTCCGACGCTCACCGGCCGGTCAGAGTCTCGGCCGAACTGTCGGGAGATTGCGTTGAGCTGGAGGTCCGCGACCAGGGCTATGGCATTCCCCTGCACCATCAAAGACGCGTCTTCGAGCGTTTCTACCAGGTGGACCGGTCCCGAGAGCGCACCGATGGCGGCGTGGGTCTGGGGTTGGCCATCGTGCGCCATGTGGCCACCAACCACGGCGGAGAAGTCCGGGTGGACTCGACCGAGGGGGAAGGTTCCACGTTCACCTTGGTGTTGCCGATCTCAGAAGACGCGGCCACAGAGAAGCCGGCCGAGTCCGATGAGCACGAAGACGCCGACACGGTTGACGCCAACGCAAGCCAGCCAATTGGAGCGCAGGCATGAGCGGGTCGGCCCGGGTACTCATCGTCGAAGACGAGGAGTCGTTCGTCGAGGCGCTGACCGTGGGGCTGACCCGTGAGGGTTTCACCGTGAACGTGGCCCGCGACGGCAAGGAAGCCCTTGACTTCTTCAACGCCTATTCCCCCGACATTGTGCTGCTCGACGTGATGTTGCCCCTGGTGTCTGGGGTGGATGTCTGCCGCCAGATCCGAGCCCGCTCTCAAGTGCCCATCATCATGGTCACCGCCAAGGGCGAGGAGATCGATGCGGTGGTTGGCCTGGAGGTGGGGGCCGACGACTATGTGACCAAGCCCTATCGCCTGCGCGAGCTGATCTCCCGCATGCGGTCGCTGCTGCGGCGATCCCGATGGACGGCGGAGAGCGAGGCGTTCCGGGGAGAAGTCGTCGAGGTGGGCGATGTGGCCGTCAACCCCGAGCGCCATGAGGTGTTTGTGCGAGGCGAGCAAATCGAGTTGCCGCTGAAGGAGTTCGACCTCTTGGAACTGCTGCTGGCCAACGCGGGCCGGGTGTTGACCCGCGACGCGCTGATCGACCAAGTATGGGGCAGCGACTATGTGGGCGACACCAAGACGCTCGATGTCCACGTCAAGCGGCTTCGGTCCAAGATCGAAGACGATCCATCCAATCCCTGCCGAATCGTGACCATCCGCGGCTTGGGCTACAAGTACGCTACCGGCGTGACCGCGGAGCCCGCGCCGCCTTGATGTTGGCCATAATCTTCAAGACGTGATCAACGTCCCGTTCTTGCGGCTGGTGAGGGTTCATGCCCTTGGCGCTGCGGGCGATGCCATGATCACCGTGGCGCTGGCGGGTTCTCTCTTCTTCTCCATCGATCCCAGCGCGGCGCGATTGCGGGTCACCCTCTATCTGCTGCTGACCATGGCCCCGTTCGCGGTGGTAGGCCCGCTGATCGGCCCGGCGCTGGACCGCTTTCGGGGTGGACGGCGTCCCATGATCCTCGCCATCAATGGGGGAAGGGCGTTCTTCGCCTTCCTGATGATTTCCAACATGGATTCTCTGCTGCTGTTCCCCCTCGCCTTTGCCATGCTGATCCTCCAGAAGAGCTACGGCGTGGCCAAGGCCTCCATGGTGCCGCTCATCTTGCCAAAGGAGGAGCAGTTTGTGGGGGGCAATGCCCGGTTGGCGTTGGTGGGGAGCGTCTGCGGTTTCATTGGCGCCGGTCCGGCGCTGCTGGCCAACCTGCTGGGGGGCGCTTCGTGGACGGTAGGCCTGGCCATGGTGGTCTACATCCTGGCGGCGCTCGCTTCTCTGTCGCTGCCCCAAGGCCGCATTGCTCCTGAGCAGATTGACGATGAGGAGGCGGGCAAACTCCGCGGCATAGGTATCCGCAAAGCGGCGTCAGCCACCGGCACACTGCGGGGCATCGTCGGGTTTATGACCTTTTTGGCCGCCTTCGCCTTGCGGGGCGGTGCCGACGACGTGAACCTCTCCGGGGTGGGCAAGGCATTCGGTGCCGGCATCCGCCACGCCCTGCAAGGCGATGTGGCTTCTGACGCCAGCCCGGCGTGGAAGCTGGGACTGGTGGCCGCCGCCCTAGTCTGCGGGTTCTTAGTCGGATCGCTTCTGGCCCCCAAACTGCGGGACCGGATTCGCGAGGAAGTCATCATCGCCACGGCGCTGGTCGCCCTGTTCTTTATGGGCCTGCTGGCCGCGTGGGGAGGGGGCTATGGCTCGACGCTCCTTTTGGCCCTGGGTGTGGGGGTCACCGCCAGCGCGGGCAAGCTCTCCTTTGACTCCATCGTGCAGCGCGACGCCGAGGGGGCCAATCACGGGCGGGCGTTTGCCGTCTTTGAGACCCGCTTCCAGATCTTCTGGGTGGTGGGCGCGCTCATCCCCGTGGTCATCCCCATGCCCGCCCGAGTGGGCTTCATCCTTATTGCCGTAGCTGCCGCAGCCGCCGCGGTGCTCTTCTGGCTGCGGCGGATGCCTACTCAGGGAGGTCGATTCGGGCCAGCCACAGACCGGGGGCATCAACCTCAGCAGGCGTAGGCAGCTCCCGGGCCGAATGCCAAAGCCGGGCCAAGCCGTCGGCGCCCGCCCGTTCCACCACCCCGCTGGCGAAGGCCGATCCACGGTCGTACTGGTCTTGGGTGAGCTCGAGGCCGAACATCCGCTCGATGAAGCGGTCAGACGCATCAGCCGTCACCCGTCGCCGCCTCAGGGCTTCGCTGAGGCGCTGGTAGGAGCTGATGAGCCCGCGTCCGATGCTGTCCATGGTCCAGTCGACATATCCGGCGATCACCGTCACCAATGCCGTGATCTGGGGCAGCAGAACCCGCTGGGCCGGCGATTGGATCGCCCCCAGGATGATCTCGGGATCGCCCAGTGCCGACTGGAGGTCGCCCAGTGAATCGGGATTGGCCAGGTCCAGTTCGCCCAGTCGGCTCTCAAGAGCACCGGGGTCGGCTTCGAATCCCCGGACATAATCGGCCAGGAGCTCTTCGATCCGCTGGCTCACATGGGGGATGGTCAGCACCGAATGGTGGGTCAGCTCGCTCAAGCACACCCAAAGCCGCAGGTCGGAGCGGTCTAAGCTCCACTCATCGGCCAACGCGTCGATGTTGGCCGGCACCACCATCAACTCCGATCCATCCCGGGGAATGGGCAGGTCGTACTGGCCCAGACTGCGGCGGGCGAGGTTGCCCACCATGCTTCCAGCGGTCATGCTCAGCATGACCGGGCCGATCATCTTCATGATCTGGCCGAACATGGCCTGGGCGGGGTCGAAGGAAGCCTCCTCCGCTTCTACCCGGCCCGACACGTTTCCGATGGGTTCCAGCAGATCCTGGTAGGCATCCAGGGTGGCGGTGGCCCACTGCGTTCGGGTCACCGGCACGATGGTGGCGGCTTGGCCGTCGCGGGTTGCCGACAGACCGGTGGCATTGGCCACCTGGAGCTCGGCCACCCGGCCCAGCTCTTCCAGGGTGATGCGGTCGGCGGGATCGACATTGGGCTCCGACTGGCCCTCGGTGGCCACTGCCACCGCGAACTGGCGCGCCGTCTCCCAGGTGTTCGCGGCCTGCTGCGAGAAGAGCTTGCCCAGATCCCCGAAAATGGGCATCCCTTTGAAGGGGTTGAACTCATCGGGCGAGTCGGGTTCGCTCACACCGCGAGGTTACCGGCAATACTCCGATAACGGTTGTGGGGATGATTGGGCAGGAGTGTCAATGGGTGGCCGATGATCGGAGTGAATCGACGAGAGTGCCAGGGTTTACACTCAGTCTGTGAATCCGCCGGAGACCGCTGAGGTGTGGATAGGGCTTAGCGAGGCGCCGCTGCCGTTAGACCAGGTGCTTGCTTGGGTGGGTCGTCCGGATTGCGGTGGCACTGTCTTGTTCAGCGGCACGGCCCGCGACCACTCGGAGGGTAGGCCGGGGGTGAGCGTGCTCGAATACGAGGCCTACGAGGAGCAGGTGACACCCCGTTTGGAGGCCTTGGCGCAGGAGGCTCGGATCAGGTGGCCCGATATTGGACGGGTGGCGATGCTGCATCGGGTGGGCCGGGTGGAGATCGGGGAGTCGGCGGTGGTGGCGGCTGTTTCTGCGCCCCATCGCGAGGAGGCCTTTGCCGCCGCCCGGTTCTGCATTGATGCTTTGAAGGCCACCGTGCCCATTTGGAAGAAGGAGGCCTGGGAGGGCGGCGAGAGCTGGGGTTTGGAAGCCCAGCACATCGCCGAGGCCGGCACGGTTGCCTCCCTTGATGGCCGGTATGCCCCCGAGGCCGACGCGGTCTCTGCTTCAGGCGAGCCCGCCGGCTGATCCATGGCCCGAGACCTGGCGATCGATCTGGGCACGGCCAACACGCTGGTCTATGCGCGCGGCCAGGGGATCATCCTGAACGAGCCCTCGGTGATCGCCTTGAACCGCAAGACCAACGATGTGCTGGCCATGGGCCGAGAGGCGTGGCAGATGATCGGACGCACGCCAGCCCACATCGTGGCCGTTCGCCCCTTGCGAAAGGGGGCGATCACCGATTTCGAAGTGACCCAGCGCATGATCCGCCTGCTGTTGATGGATGCAGGGGTCAACCGATTCAGCCGTCCGAAGGTGGTCATCTGCGTGCCGTCGGCGATCACCGCGGTCGAGCGCCGGGCGGTGGTGGAGGCGGCCCGCCGGGCCGGTGCGGCCGAGACCCGGCTCATCGAGCAGCCGTTGGCTGCGGCCATTGGGGCTTCGCTGCCCATTCACGAGCCCATCGGCAACATGGTGGTGGACATCGGCGGGGGAACCAGCGAGACCGCGCTGATCTCGATGGGCGGAGTCATATCTCTCAAGGCCATCCGAGTGGGCTCGTTCGACATCGATGCCGCAATCCAGGCCTTTGTTAGACGCGAGTTCGGCATCGCCATCGGTGAACGCACCGCTGAGGAGGTGAAAATCACCATAGGCTCTGCGGCCTACGTTCCCGGCGAGTGCAGCGCCGAAGTTCGAGGTCGCAATCTGATGAACGGCCTGCCCGAGACCATTGTGTTGTCGCCGTTCGAAGTGCGTACCGCCATTGCCGAGCCGGTCTCTGCTTTCGTGGACTCGGTGGTGGCTTGCCTGGTGGAAGCCCCCCCAGAGCTGTCTCAGGACGTGATCACCCACGGCATCCACTTAGTGGGAGGCGGCTCGCTGCTGCGGGGTCTGGCCGATCGGCTGTCCCAAGCCGCGGAAGTGCCGGTGAGCCTGGTGGATGCTCCCTTGGAGGCGGTGGTGATGGGAGCGGGCCGCTGTCTGGAGTCCTTCGAGGATGTCCAGGCAATGTTCATGGAGTGATTTGGGTTCGTGGAGTGATTTGGGTTCATGGAGTAGGGCCGAATCAATCAGGGTTGGTGAGCAGCTCGGCCGCGTCTCTGGTCTGCCAGTCTCGGTCCTCCGCGGCCCGCCGGAGAGCGGCCTCCACCTCGGGGCCGTCGAAGGGGGCCAGCGCCAGCACCGCTCGTCGGCGCACCGCCACTCGGTCGGTGGTTGCCCCCAGAATGGCTTCGAGTCCAGCAGGGTGGCCGATCGCTCCCAACGCGGCGACGGCCGCCTCCCGCACCAGGGGATTCGAGTGATCGGCGGCCAATTCCCCTAGCCGGGTCACGGTGCCGAGATCTTCAAAGTCCCGCTCCCCGCAGGCCCATGCGGCGGTTTCGGCCACATCATCGCTTGGGTCGTCCAAGAGGGGAGCGGGAGACACCTCTGTGCGGCCAACGGTCAAAGCGGCAGCCCGCAGCCTCACCTTCGGCGACGGATCGCGAAACGCGGCTCGCAGCTCTTCGTCGGCCAGCGCGCCCATCCGGTCTAAAGCCCCGAGTGCCGATGCCCGCACTTGGGGGTCCTCCTCATGCTGGGCTGCCCTCGCCGTGGCCTCATCGCTGGTGTGCCCGGCGATCACCGCATCGCGCCGTGCAATCCTGCGGGTGGGCTGATGTTCTTCTAGGTTTCCGCTCACACCAGCGTTTCCAAGGCAATTGTGAGGCCGACGAAGAAGAGCCCCACCAACATGGTCAGCCCCGCCCCCAGCAAGACGATCACAAAGAAGAGGCCGACACCGGCCCGTAAACGCTGCCACCAGCGAAACCGCGCCTCTTCGCCGTAATCGGCCCGGTAGGAGGCCAAGACATCTCTCTCGGCCCTGGCCTCCCGCCAGTCTTCCCACCGATGCTGCCACCAGCTTTTCAGCGTGCCCCAAGTATCGTCGGAGGGGGAAATACGAATGCGCGACCAGTCGACCACAGAGCCACCCAGGATAGTTCCACCCACCGAAACCCGGGGGGCGTCTTGGTGGCGGCGCAACTTGGCCTGGCTGGTTCCCGTGGCCGTGCTGATTTTCTTGCTGGTGGTCACTTCGGTTGTGTTCACCTTCTGGCGCACCGATCAGGTAGCGGTTCGGCCCGGCTCGGTGGAAGATGTGCCATCGCGGGTCACCGTTACGGGGGCTGAGGTTTATCCTCCGGAAAGCGAGATCGCCCTGGTGACCGTGAAGGTCAGCCAGCGGTTGAACATCTGGCAGCGAATCGGCGCCGAATTCGAGTCGGGGGTCGACATCGAGCCCGAACGGACGTTCACCGGCGGTGGCACCCGGGACGAGTTGCGTCGACTCAACGAGCTGCGAATGGAGACTTCCCAGCACACCGCCGTCGTGGTGGCGCTGGAGCATTTGGGCTATGAGATCCCCCGTCATGCCTCTGGAGTCATCGTGGCCGATGCGATGAGCGGGACACCCGCCGCGGAAGTGTTGGAGCGGGGCGACGTGATCGTGGGTATCGAAGGTGTGCCCGCGTCCGACTTGAATGACTTGGCCGAGGTCTTGGCCTTGCGGAGCGCGGGCCAGACGGTGGTATTGGACGTGGAGCGAGCCGACAGCGGGGAGGTGGAAGCGGTGGCGGTCGAGCTCATCGAGTCTTCCGACGAGCCGGGGCGGGCGCTGATCGGCGTGGGGGCGCGCGAGCGGGTGGATATCGGGGATCTTCCGGTGCAGGTCGAAATCGACAGCGGCAAGATCGGAGGGCCGTCAGCCGGGTTGGCCCTCACCCTCGGCATCATCGACCTGTTGACTCCCGGGGAGCTGATGGGCGGCCAGCGGGTGGCTACTACTGGAACGATCACATTCGACGGCTCGGTGGGGGCCATCGGCGAGGTTGATCAGAAGGCCATCGCCGCGGAAAGAGCCGGAGTAGACCTGCTGCTGGTGCCCGTTTTGAATCTGAGCGATGCCCTCGACCATGTCAGCGGTGACATGCAGGTGGTGGGTGTGGAGACTTTGCAGGAGGCATTGGACGCATTGGCCGGCAACTAAGATTTGGCGATGGCCGAGCGCCCATCTTCTGAAACTCCCTTTGAGCGGATGGACCCTGCCCAAGTATCCGGCCAGAGTTTTGCCATTACTCGCAAAGGCTTCGACCAAATGCAGGTTCAGGCCTATTTGGTGTCGATGAGCAATCAGGTCAAAGCAGGCCAGCAGCAAATTCGAGACCTTCGAGAGCAGGTGGCCCAGGCCGAAAGGCAGTCGGAGCCGGATTCTGAGTTCAGTTCGCAGGGAGTCAAGCTGCTCGACAGCGGCGTGGAGGCGTCTCGTCGGCAAGCCCAGACGGAAGCCGACGAAATGGCGGCACGGGCCCGTCGGTTGGCTGAAGAGCTCCACACGACGTTCGAGGAGTTGCGTTCGCACCAGGACTTCTCCGGAGCCGACGAGCTGGCCGAACTGCTGGAGGAGGCGTACGAGCAGGCGCAGGCGGTGGCGGGCTTGCTCCAGGAGGCTCGAGATCAGGCACAAGCCGAAGTAGAGCACGGTCGGGCCCAGGGCCGGGAGATAGTGGAGCAGGCCAAAGCCCTCCGTCTCACCGTGCTGCGGGACATGGCCCGGCGTCGCCAGGGCGCCCGGGCCCAGGTGGAGCGGCTTCGCGCCGGCCGCGACAAGCTCATCTCAATGTTGAGTGATGCCCGGAGTTCCATCGACCAGTCGATGGAAACGGCCAGGCTCTCGCTGGCCGAGGCCAAAGTGCTGGCCGATGCCGCCGCCCGCCGGATCGAGGACGAGGCTGAGCCCACCGACCTGGCCCTGTTGTCGGAGCTGGACGATGCCGAGGACGTGGGGATGATCCCCGAACCCGCGGTCGTTGTCGATATTTCCGAAGGCGATTCCCCTCCAGAAGTTCCCGAAACCGATTCCGCTTCCGAGATCCACGAGGGCGTGACGCTGCTGCCTCCCGTGGCGCCCGATCCGGTGGAGGCTGCGGCCGATCATCCCGCGGTGGCCAGTGCTGACGAAAGCCGCGATGTGGACGCTATCTTCGCTCGTCTTCGATCCCAGGGGGATCAGCAACGAGAAGACGGGCGTGACGCTGCCGAATCCTCGGTCGGCAAAGACTAACCTCCAATAGGTATGCGAAATCCCCGAGATGTGTTCAGGCCGCGCCCGCCATCTCGGCCGCGCTTCTCGCGCCGGTCCAAGATCATCGCCGCGCTCATCCTGGTGGTATTGCTGGCCGCCATCCTGTCTCTGCGGGGTACGGCCCGCATGTGGACCGACTACCTGTGGTTCGACTCTCTCGGCCACGGAGACGTCTGGACCGAGATTCTGGTCTACAAGATCGTCCTGTCGGTCATCTTCATTGCCGCCTTCTTCCTCCTCATGTACTCCAACCTGGCCATTGCCGACCGGTTGGCGCCCCAAACCCGCCCGCCGGGTCCTGAAGAGGAGCTGATCCGCCACTATCACGATGCTGTTGGCCATCGCCGCCGGCTGGTGAGCGTGGTGATCGCCATCTTGTTCGCTCTTATCGTGGGCGGCAGCACTGGCGGGGAGTGGCAGAAGGCCATGCTGTTCTTCAACAGCGTGGATTTCGGCGTCGATGATCCTCAGTTCGACCGTGACATCGGCTTCTACGTTTTCCAACTGCCCTTCATCCAGTTCCTGATCAGCTGGTTCTTCCGGGCCCTCATCATCGTGGCCGTCATTACCGCCATTGCCCATTACGTGAACGGCGGCATCCGGGTGCAGACCACCGGGCAGCGGGTGACTCCTCAGGTGAAGGTCCACCTGTCGGTTCTCTTGGCCCTGATCGCCCTAGTTCGGGCCGTGGGCTACTACTACGACCGGTTTGGCCTCAACTTCTCCTCTCGGGGACCGGTGGACGGCGCCACCTTCACCGACGTCAACGCCCAGTTGCCCGCCATCAATCTGCTGCTGCTGATCTCCGCGTTGTCGGCGGTGCTGTTGGTGATCAACATCTGGCAGCGGGGCTGGGTGTTGCCGGTAACGGCGGTGGGACTGTGGATGGTGGTGGCCATCGTCATGGGTGCGATCTATCCGGCCATCATCCAGCGATTCCAGGTTGAGCCAGAGGAGTCCAAGAAAGAGGCGCAATACATAACGCGCAACATCGAGGCCACCCGCCACGCCCTGGGATTTGACAAAGTTCCCGGTGACGAGGACACGGCAGACAACGTGGAAACCCGGGGGTTCCCGTTCGACACCACGATCACTGCCGAGGAGCTGGCGGCCAGCCCCAGCGTGCGCAATATTCGGCTTCTGGATCCAGACGTGGTGCCCAACGCCTTCCAAGTGGAGCAGTCTGAGCGCACGTTCTATTCCTTCAACGGCGAAGTGGATGTCGACCGCTACGTGATCAACGATCAGATCACCGAGGTAGTGATCGGCGCCCGCCAACTCAACGTGGCCGACATCCCCCAGCAGTCGTGGGAGGGTCGTCACGTCCAGTACACCCATGGGTACGGCGTGGCGGTGGCGCCGGTGAACTCGGTCACCACCCAAGGCTCTCCCGATTTTGTGGTCGGCGACGTTCCGGTGGAGGCCAGCACCGATTTCGAGCTGAGCCAGCCCCAGCTCTACATCGGCGAGAACCTCACCGGCTACGCCATTGTCGGAGCCTCGATTCCCGAGGTGGACTACACCCAGGCCAACGAGACCGTTCCCTTCGAATACGACGGCGAGGCCGGTGTGGGCATCGGGAGCTTCTTCCGCCAAGCGGCATTCGCCCTGCGCTTCGGCGACATCAACCCGCTGATATCCGGTTTTGTGGAAGGCGATTCCCGGATCATCTTCAACCGGGATCTGCGCCTCCGGGTGCAGAACCTGGCCCCGTTCTTGGAGTTCGACGCCGACCCCTATCCAGTGGTTTCCGACGGGCGGGTGTTCTACATTGTCGATGCCTACACCACCAGCGACCGGTATCCCTACGGCCAGCGTCCCGACGTCGGCGACCTGCCGCTGGAAAGCGGGCTGCGCAAGCGGTTCAACTATGTGCGCAACTCCGTCAAGGTGGTGGTGGATGCCTTCGACGGCACCACCACGTTCTACGTGATCGACCCTGACGATCCCATAATCCAGGCTTGGAGGAAGATCTTCCCCGGGCTGTTCCAAGACTTCGACCATATGTCGACCGACCTTCAGGACCATCTGCGCTACCCCGAAGACCTGTTCCGGGTGCAGACCTCTATGTGGGCCCGCTATTTCATCGAGCCCAAGGATGCGGAGACCTTTTATGCCAACTCGGTGACCTGGGCTGTGGCTCAGGATCCCGGCACCCGGATCACCGCCCGGACGTTCCTGGATGAGGTGACCGAGGCCATCGCCGCCGAGGAGACGGCCACGGCAACGGCCACCCGTCAGCTCGAGCGGAGAATCCGGCCGTTTTACCAGCTCCTCCAGCTTCCCGAAGAGGACGATGTGGACTTCGTGATCTTCCGGACCTTTGTCCCCATATCCGGGGCAGGTGACGAAGAAGACGAGCGCAAGGAGTTGACCGCGTTCATGGTCGCCAAGAGCGACTTTGACAGCAATGAGGACGAAAACGAATACGGCCAATTGGTGGTGTACACCGTGCCGGGCACCAGCATTCCCGGCCCGAGCATCGTGGATGCCAAGATTCAGGCTGACACCGAGATCGCCGACGCCTTCACCCAGCTGAACCAGCAGGGATCCACCGTGCTTCAGGGAAATCTGCTGATGATCCCGGTGGGCGACTCGCTGCTGTTCGTGCGCCCTGTGTATGTGCAGGCCACGGGGGATACTGAACTTCCCCAGGTGAAGCAGGTCATCGCAGGCATCGGCAACGACGACGACTTCGTGCTTCGCATCCGCCCCACATTGGACGAGGCCCTGGCTGCTCTCTCTGATCCCGACGGGCTCTCGGTGCTCCCCACTCAGCCGGCGTCGCCGGAGCCCGATGAGGCTGGCACCGACGATGCCGAACCTGCTCCTGATCCCACCGCGGTGCCGTCTGTCCCCGACGATACGCCCATTGACGCGGACACTTGGCAAGCCCTGAGCGAGCTCATCTCCGAGTTGCGGACCACCCAGGACTCCCTCGACGAGGACCGCCGCCGCCTCGACGGCCTCATCGAACAACTAGAGTCGCTGCTGGAATCCGCTGGCGGCTAGCCGGGGGTCTGTCGGACTGGGTGTCCCTGGGTTTCGCGTAGGGCTGATAGTGGATTCACGCTGCCGGTGATTGCTGATGTCGAGCTTCGAACTCGATTGGTGTGAGCATGCTAAGCGATGTGTGGCGTCGCTGGCGGTTGTGCCAGATCTCGAGATACTCGAAGATCGCGTTGGCCAGCTCGATGCGGGTGCGCCAGCGCTGTCGGTCGAGGAGCTCGACCTGCATGCGCGACCAGAACGACTCGATCATCGCGTTGTCGAAGCAATCCCCGATCGAGCCCATTGACGGCACCAGTCCTGAGTCGAGTGCTCTTTTGGTGAAGGCCCATGAGGTGAACTGCGTGCTGTGGTCGCTGTGGATCACGGTCTCGCCTTTGGTCGGCTGCCGGCGGTCTATCGCCATTCCCAGAGCGTTGGTGACCAGCGCCGCGGTCGGCCTCGAGTCGATCGACCAGCCGACGACGCGGCGGCTGAACACGTCGAGCACCACGGCGCAGTAGACCTTGCCCTCCCGGGTGGGGTGCTCTGTGATGTCGGTCACCTGTAGCCGATCCGGATCGGAACGGGCGAAGTCGCGGTCGACAAGATCCGACGCCGTCGCCGCATGGGCGATCTTGCGGTATTTCGGGCGGCCTGATGTGCCCCGCAGCCCGGCACGGCGCATCAGCGTCTCGACCGTCTGGCGGCACACGGCGATGCCCCGGCCGAGGGTCAACCCGGCGTGAACTCGCTTGGCCCCGTAGGTCTGCCGGGAGCCGGCACAGATCTGCCCAACCACCTCGCTCAACCACGCGTGCCTGAGCGATCGCGCCGACGGCGGGCGCCTAAGCCAGCTGTAATATCCAGACACCGACACCCCCAGCACCGAACACGCCCTCTCAATCGGGAATCCCTCCGCGGCCATCACTCGGATGGCCGCGAACCTTTTTTTGAGTCGCCATCGGCCTTCAACAACTCCATCGCCCGCCGACAGATCGCCAACTCCGTCTCAAGCTCTCGCACCCGCTTGCGCAGCGCCGCCAGCTCGGCCTCCTCAGCAGTTGTCAGCCCCGCCTCCACCCCGGCATCGATGCGCGCCTGCCGGCGCCACGCGTAGATCGACTGATCGCTGATCCCCAGCTCCGCAGCGACCTGCGCGACAGGCCGCCCCGCCTCCACCAGATCGACCACACGCTGCCGGAACTCCGCCGGATAACCCCTCGGCGCCATAGAACCTCCCCAGATCCATGACAGCAAAACCCAACAACAAACCCACGCAAAACCCGTGGACCACCAGAGCCTGCGCAAAACCCAGGGTGAATCAGTACCGAAAGCGGGTCGTTTCATAAGTCGCCGCTGGGGGGTCGAGGGCCGTTCTGGGGCCGTTGCGGGCCGATTCTCGGCCCCTCAGGGGCCCGTTGCGGGGCTTTTGACCCCTACCCAAGACACCCCCCAACGCTCTAAACGGCTCTACGGGGCTCTGGGGCCGTTGTGGAGGCATGTCAAAGCGGGTGATCGCCTTTCCGCGCCAGTCTCTTGTTGGCTGGCCAAGGAAGGATCGGGTTCTGCACCGATGGCCATCGGCGGTTCTGGGATCGCCCCGGCAGCAGTCGAGGCCGCTCCCAAGACACACCCGCTCAGCGCGTGTCTGCTAGGTCGAGGCGATGCCACCGGCCCCAGCGCAGCGATGCCACGCCCCCACGGGGCATCCCGACAAAGCGCACCAACCAACGCCCTTCGGGTCGCGAGAGTCCCGCGATGCGCCCGAACGGTTCAGCTAGGGCGCGGTTCTATCGGCAGCGCACCGGCTCGCTGTCGCCTACCTTTTTGTTTCCGGCGATCTTGGCTTGCATGCCGACTTGATACCAACCGGCGTTTGGCACTTCGAACGTCGTCGAAGTGCCCCCAACCGCGCTTTGGCGGCCGCGGTGGCCGCGGTTCTTCGCCTCACTCGCCCAGATATCCGGCTTCAGGCTTTCGGGGGTCTTGCTCCAAGAAACCGAAATAACCCAGCCCGAACCCGACGACGCGCACGAAACAGAATCGAACACCAAAGAAGGCTTCGGCTTGGGCTTCGGCTTTGCGGGGGTGGCGGTGCCGGAAACCCAGTCGGAGAACCCCTCGGCGTTGAACGCCGCCACCCGCACGTCATAGGCCGAGCCGCCCGCAAGCCCGCTGATCGTGTACGAAGTCGCCAAGTCCGAGCCATACTCCAAATCCTCGAACTGGTCCGCAGCCTCGGACTCAGCCCAACTCTGAGCCCCCGACATCCACTGCACCCGATACCCAAAACCGGCCTCAGGAGTCGTAGACGAAGCCGACCACGAAACCGCAATCTCCTCTACCCCAGCACTGGCAGACAAACCAGAAGCAGGACCAGGAACCGAATCGGAATCGTCCTCCCTTACTACATTTTCAGCCGCGCAAGCCAATGTAACTGATATATGAACTAAGGCACCAATTCCTGTAGCACTTATACCCGCAGTGACTGCCGCCGTTCTTGTGCTTATTCGGGTTGCCGCCGCTCTCGCTACTTCTCGTCTAGTGGCATCTGCGGCAACACCGATAGTCAAATATGCACCGAGGTCTAAGGGGGAATCGCATAACACTCCGTAGGCAAAATCGTTAGCTGCATTGTACGCAGTAACAATTCCATTAGCAGCGGTTTGAAAAGCTGACCTGGTCGCTTCTGCGGTGTTATCCCAAAACTCCTGAGCTTTCTTGTATATGTTCGCCAAATTTGTTCCAGAGGCTTTGAGCACTGGTTTGTAGCAGTTGTCGCTCTCCTGCTCCCAGGCTGGGTATTCGTAATAGGCCCGGCTGACGGTATCGAGGTTTTGGTACTCCGAGTAGTCGATTATCTCTCTGGTGTTTATATGTATCCACAACAAATCAGGCAGCGGCTCTTTGTATTGATCTGCACTGCATCCCGTCGGTTTGGGGTCTTGGACAACTGGGGTTCGACAGGTGGTAACGCTGTTGCCGCCCACAACAGTGGTGACAGGTTGCTGCCCCGCTGGGCATCCGCCGTCGTTGTCGCCGCCGTCGTTGTCGCCGCCGTCGTTGTCGCCGCCGTCGTTGTCGCCGCCGTCGTTGTCGCCGCCGTCGTTGTCGCCGCCGTCGTTGTCGCCGCCGTCGTTGTCGCCGCCGTCGTTGTCGCCGCCGTCGTTGTCGCCGCCGTCGTTGTCGCCGCCGTCGTTGTCGCCCGGTTTGGGGGTCGGGGCCGGAGTGGGGGGCGGGTCGACCCTGGGGGTCGGCGTGGGCGTGGGGTCAGCCGTGGGCGTGGGCGTGGTGGTGGGCTTCGCCTTGGGCGGGCAGGTGGCGTCGTGGTCGATCCAGGTTCCGTTGCACTGTTTGAGCGTGTAGTGGCACGCCCCCGTCGAGCCGTGCCGGTGGGATAGGAAGCTGCACGGCGTGGGGGTCGGCGTGGGCGTGGGGTCAGCCGTGGGCGTGGGCGTGGTGGTGGGCTTCGCCTTGGGCGGGCAGGTGGCGTCGTGGTCGATCCAGGTTCCGTTGCACTGTTTGAGCGTGTAGTGGCACGCCCCCGTCGAGCCGTGCCGGTGGGATAGGAAGCTGCACGGCGTGGGGGTGGGTGTGGGCTTGGGGTGGACTAGGAAGATGCTGTGGCAGCCGCCCCAGCCGGCGTGCTTGTGGCTGCCGCCGGGACACTCCGGCTTCGGCGTCGGCGCGGGCGTGGGCTTGGGGTGGACTAGGAAGATGCTGTGGCAGCCGCCCCAGCCGGCGTGCTTGTGGCTGCCGCCGGGACACTCCGGCTTCGGCGTCGGCGCGGGCGTGGGCTTGGGGTGGACTAGGAAGATGCTGTGGCAGCCGCCCCAGCCGGCGTGCTTGTGGCTGCCGCCGGGACACTCCGGCTTCGGCGTCGGCGCGGGCGTGGGGGCCGGGGTGGGCTTGGGGTGGGTGTGGGTGTAGTTGTAGGCGTAACACCCAAAGTCGCCGGTGGGCTTGCATTCGACTTGGTGGGCTTCGGCGGTGGGCGTGTTGTCGGGGGCTGCGAGCACCAGCCCGGCGGCCAGCAACAGCACCGGGACCAGCACCGCCAGCACACGCCAAACACTCCGCTTGTTGGATGCGGCCATCTTGGTGGCTCCCTTCGGGAAGGTCGAGCTTTCGAGCTACCAAAGGCCGCGGCCAGACCCGAAGGGAAACCAAGCAATACAGCTCGAGCCTCACAACTTGTCTGGCCTAACGGGGATTGTGTACGTCCACGTCCACGCAGCCTTTGGTAGCTGGCAGGAACCTACAGCAACAAGAGAACAGCGGGCAAGTCCGCCGAACAGCCAGGGAAGATCGGCGGCGACTCAGCCGGAGGGTGGAAGGGCTACGAACCCTCGCGGCGCTAGGGTGTGTTGGAAGGAGTCAGGCTTGGCCGCTAAGCATCGGGGCAGCTCCGGCGGGCTTTATATCTCTTCTCAACCACAGAAACACCGGTCACCACCAGCACCAGCACGAAGAAACACCATACCAGAGCACTCACCCCTAGAGGCATCCCCGACCAACCTTCGATCCAGGAGCCGACCAGCCCAATGCCCAACCAAAAAGCGATGCTCCCAATAACGGCACCAATACCACCCATCAGCCTCGCTGAGCGGCGAGCCGCTGCGGGATTTGTCATAGTGCTCTTGTCGGTTGCAAGAGCGACCGCGGGGCTGGCCAAGCAGTCCGGCTAGGGGTGGAGCGTCTCACAAGTGTCTTCGGGCGTAGTGGCGGATCGCTCTTACCGCTAACCATATTGCACAGCAAATTCCTAGTCCGCCTAAAACCCACCACATCACGGCTAGGCCGCGCATCACTTCAGGCCCGTCTCCTAGATTCAGGATATGGGGATCGACGAATCTGCTAATGACGTAAAACCAGATTGCCACAAGACCCCACGTCAGCCAGCTTGGCAAAGCCGACTTCGATAACAGTTTGGACCCTGTAGCTCCGGGTTTTTCTGTGGCGCCAGAGTCGGTATTGTCGTGGGGGTGTGGTGGGGGGTTGTGTTCGTCCATAGCCCCCCATCATACACCTCGGTTCGGGCCAGGGCCTCCACGTCGCTCCTAGAGCCCGCTGGGGCCGGTTAGGGCCTCCCTAGTCGATTGAGTCCAGGTGGGTGCCTGAGGTAGGGGTCGAACCCCGTAACTCGCCGCTGAGAGGCCGAGAATGGGGGGATTTGGGGTCGATCTGGGGCGGCGAGCCCTCAGCGGCCCGTTAGCCGGCGAGGCCCTGGGCGAGTGTGCGGGCCGGTGACGGGGGTCAGCGCACCGGGCAGGCGGTCAAGTCAGCTCGGCCTGTTGTGGTCTCTGGCGTGGAGGGCTACCGAGTCGATGCGGCGGCGGACTTGGACCTTCTGCATTCCGGCATCAGCGGCGATAGAGCCTATTCGGCCATGAGCCAGCAAATCTCCTCCTCCCACTTCGCGAGTAGGGAGCGCATCCCGGCTATGCGGTCCATTCTGTCGTGGAGCGCATCCAGCGGGTGTTCGTCATCCCACAGCACGGGCTCATACTCGGGCGGCATATAGCGGCCATTCTACGGGGTACGGCGGTACCCCTGTTCGATGGGGTCAGGCCGCTTTGCAGCGGCGGTGGCGGTCGCGCCAGCGGCGGGCTATCACGTCGTCTGGCAAGCGGTGGGGCCGCTCGAACTCGATCACCTCATGGGGGCACCACATGGCCGCGGCCCGCAAGCCCGGCGACTTGGCCCGCCGTCGACCTCCCCGCGGGTAGAAGCGCGGGCTGCTCACCGCGGCCTTTCGGGCTGGGGCTGGGGCTTGCGGCGGTGCTCGGCGACGGCCTCGACCCGGGTGCCGTCGTCCAGCTCGAACAAAGGCACAGCATTTCTTCGGACGCAAGCCGTTTCCATGATTTGGGATTATGCAGAGGCGAATCCGTTCTTCACTTCCACAGGAAGTTTGGAGACTGCCTTTTCCATCGTTGCCGATGTACTCCAATCCCTGCCTTCTCCTGCTCACATCGCTGGAAGGGCAAGCCAATTAGATGCCGCAGCTTCGGTGTCTGGTCCGGTGGTGGTGTCTACGGATCCGCCGTATTACGACAATATCGGGTATGCGGATTTGTCGGATTTCTTCTATGTGTGGCTGCGCCGCACGGTGGGCGGGGTGTTCTCGGATGTGTGCTCGACGTTGTTAGCGCCCAAGGGGCAGGAGTTGATCGCGGTGCCGTATCGGCACGGCGGCGACAGGGATGCGGCCGAGGGGTTCTTCGAGGACGGTCTGGGCGGTGTGTTCGCCCGTCTGCGGCAGGTGCAGGATCCGCGGTTCCCGTTGAGCGTGTATTACGCGTTCAAGCAGGCCGAGACCGCGGAGGGGGAGACGGCGTCGACGGGGTGGGAGACGATGCTCACAGGACTGGTCGGCGCGGGCTTTCAGATCACCGGGACGTGGCCGGTGCGCTCTGAGCTGGCCAACAGGATGCGTTCGCAGCAGTCCAACGCTTTGGCGTCGTCGATTGTTCTGGTGTGCCGGCCCCGGGCGGATGGCGCGCCGTTGGCGTCGCGCCGCGAGTTCTTGGACGCGTTGGCCGCGGAGCTTCCCGCGGCGCTGGGCGACCTCCAGGCGGCGAGCATCGCGCCGGTGGATGTGGCGCAGGCCGCGATCGGGCCGGGCATGGCGGTGTTCTCCCGCTACAGCCGGGTGATCGAGGCCGACGGCGCACAGATGGGGGTGCGGGCCGCGTTGGCCGCCATCAACCGGGTGCTCGGCGAGACCCTGGAGGCCACCGAGGCCGAGTTGGACTCTGACACCCGCTGGGCGCTCACCTGGCACGCCCAGCATGGCTTCGAGTCCGGCGACTACGGCCAGGCCGAGCAGCTCTCCAAATCGCGCAACACCTCAGTGGACGGCCTCGTGGAGGCCGGCATCGTCGAATCCCGGGCCGGCCGAGTTCGCCTCATACCCCGCCACGAGCTCGATGAGAACTGGTCCCCCGCCCAAGATGAGCGCCTCACCGTCTGGGAGATAGCCAACCACCTCGAGACCCGAGGCGAGCAAGCCGCCGCCCGACTCCTCGCCCAGGTCGGCGGCCTCGCCGACTCGGCCCGCCACCTCGCCTACCGCCTTCACCACACCTGCGACCGCAACGGATGGGCCGCCGACGCCCTCGCCTACAACAGCCTCGCCGCCGCCTGGCCCGACCTCGCCCAACAAGCCCACAAACCCCCCGACAACCAAACCAACCTCGACCTCACCTGACCCGCCCATGCCGGTTACAAAATATTATGGTTATGAGTAAATTTGCTCATAGATGTAACTCTTGCAGTTAAGCTGGTTGTATGGCCGAGTTTCGTCGGGCGCAGGTGAGCGCTCTTATTCATAGGCTGTCGGAGCGGCCCGAGTTCATCATCGCGATCTTCGGTCCCCGCCAGACTGGTAAGACGACGGCGGTGCTTCAAGCGCTCTCTTCCATTGAGCAGGAATCTCGCTATGAGGCGATGGAAGCGTCTCTTGATGCACCGAAGGCACCTCCGCCTCAGGGGGGATTTGAGTCCCCTGCGGTGGATTCAGGTGCTCGGATCCCCGCCGTATCCCGGCCAGATGCCCGTTACCTAACCGATGTCTGGCAATACTGCCGTCATCAGGCAATGCGCTCGCCAGGAGGTTTCGTTCTCGTCTTGGACGAGATTCAGAGGGTCAACCGCTGGTCGGAGGTGGTGAAAGGGCTCTGGGACGCCGACCGTCTCGCAGGCTGTCCCTTGCATGTAGTCGTCCTCGGGTCAGCGCCCCTGCTGATGCAGGAGGGCCTCCGCGAAAGCCTGGCCGGGCGGTTTGAGCCGGTCCAATTCCCGCACTGGTCATATTCGGAGATGTCGGAGGCATTCGGCCTCAGCTTGGCAGAGTACATTTACTTTGGCGGCTATCCAGGCGCGGTCGCCAGGATCGGCGATCCAGATCGTTGGGGCCAGTATGTGCGCAGCTCTCTCATCGGGCCGGTTTTGGAGCGCGACGTTCTGTCGATGGCCAGGGTGGACAAGCCCGAGCTGCTCAAGCGGCTGTTCGATCTTGCGGCGCGCTACTCCGGCCAGCAGGTCTCGTACAGCAAGTTGCAAGGCCATTTGCAAGACGCGGGCAACACGACCACCCTTACCCGTTACCTGGAGCTTCTAAATCAGGTGGGCATGGTCGCGGGGCTGCCCAAGCTCACCAATCGCCCGGCGTCGGCCAAGATGCCCACCCCGAAGTTGAACGTGCTCAACACCGCTCTCATGTCTGCGGTCTGCGGATACAGTTTCGACGAGGCCCGGGCTGACCGCTCCCACTGGGGCCGCTTGGTCGAAAGCTGCGTCGGTGCCCACCTTCTGAATACCGTCTCGCCGAGGACCGAGGTCAAGTACTGGCGAGACAAAGCCTACGAGGTCGATTTCGTGCTCCAGCGCGGGCCGCATCTCGTCGGCATTGAGGCAAAGAGCGGACAAGGCACCACGACAACTCGGGGCATGGCGGAGTTCGAAGGCCGATTCCAACCCCGCAACACAGTCTTGGTCGGAGGTTCCGGCGTGCCTCTCCAAGAGTTTCTGGCTCTGCCTCCCGACCACTGGTTCGATTCGAGATGAGCGATTACGTCGCCCGCACATGTACCGAAGTCGACACCGGAAGAGCTGCCGACGCCTCCGCACCGCTCAGCCACTTCCGAGAGCGGTCTGCCTATGTGCTGCTCGGCGATCCCGGCTCAGGGAAGACGACCGAGTTCAAGCGGGAGCAGGCGGCACTGGGCGACGCTGCCGTCTATATGAGCGCCAGGGACTTCATTGCCTTCTCGGTGGATTCCCACCCCGAGTGGCGGGGCAAGACCCTCTTCATCGACGGACTCGACGAGGTGCGAGCCGGCGTTGTCGACCGGCGGTCTCCCCTGGATCAGGTCCGCAGCCGGCTCGACCAGCTTGGACGCCCGAGTTTTCGCATTTCGTGCCGAGAAGCTGACTGGCTCGGCGGAAACGACTGCCGCAGCCTGGAAGCTGTCTCCCCTGATTCGCTGGTCGCTGTTCTGCGCCTCGATCCCCTGCGCGACGACGGCATCGCCGAACTGCTGGGCACGCTCCCAGGCTCCGGCGGCGCGCAGGAGTTCAAGCGCCAAGCTGAGCAGCAAGGTCTCAGCGTCTTGCTTGGCAACCCGCAAACGCTGATGCTGCTTGCCGATGCGGTGGCGCACAGCGGCGAGTGGCCGGAAAGCCGCCTGGAGACCTTCGAGATGGCCTGTCAGAAGATGGCCTCAGAGCAGAATGAAGAGCACCGCGCTGGTGCTGGGGTCTCATCTAATGGCGCTGTCTTGGACGCCGCCGGTTACCTGAGTGCCTTGCATCTGATCGCCGATGTCCCGGGATTCTCCCCTGCGCTAGGCACTGACACCGGTGGGTCGGTGCCGATCCACTCGTTCGACAGGCTTCCCGCCTTGCTGGCGGGGGAAGACTGCGAGCGAGCGCTGAGGACAAGGCTGTTCGCCGCTGAAAACGAATACGGTCATCGCCCTGCCCACCGCCACCTGGCAGAGTTCCTGGCTGGCCGCTATCTCGCCAAGCTGATTGACAAGGAACTCCCGGCCTCAAGGGTGGTGGCGTTGATGACCAGGCCGACAGATGATCGGGTGGTCACCGCGCTGCGGGGCTTGTCCGCTTGGCTTGCGGCCCATTCTTCCAGCGCACGGAATCTGCTGATCAACGCTGATCCCGTGGGGGTGGGCCTGTACGGGGACATCGGCAGATTTTCCGCTAACGAGAAGAAACGCCTGCTGGAGTCGCTGGCCCGGTTCGCCACCGTTGGCCAATTGCTCGGCCACGAGCAGCGCGACGGGAGGATCGACGGATTCCTAGACAACACAGGCTGGGCTTTCCTTCCGCTCGTATCGGCAGACACAGCGACTGCCATCAGGGATTTGCTAGTCGACCCCGACCCTTCAGGTGGCACACACCGGATCGTGGAGTTTGTTTTGACCGTGCTAACGGCCGTCGACAGCTCCAGCTTGCATTTGCTTGACGATCTCGAGTCGGACACTGAGGCAATTGTTCGCAACCCTGAGCAGCCTCCGTTCACAAGGCGGCTGGCGCTTGATGTGTGGCTTCGCCTAGTTGCCGAACGCGACTCCCAAGCCCGTTCTGCGCTCCGACTTCTCGGTGATATCCGCACGCGAGCACTGTCCGATCCCGAAGATGACCTTTGCGGAACCCTGCTGCGACACCTGTACCCAGCCCACCTGCCCCCTTCGCAGGTATGGGGCTATGTCTTGCCTAGGAATAACCGTGAATTGCTCGGCCGTTTTGCACTGTTCTGGCACCAGGATCTTATTGAGCAGTCCGACGGCGACCACGTTGCCGCCCTACTGGATTCCCTGGGCGAAGACCGATCTCAGATTCTCTCGGCGTTGGAGCAGGCCGGTTTCGGTGATCTGCCCCTTGAACTGCTGAGCCGAGGGTTGGAGGCGTGGGGCGACGGACTTGAGCCATCCCGTCTATTCGACAGGCTGGATGCACCGAAGCGCTCACAAGATGACATGCATCGGTTCTCTGAGAAGAATCACCATCAACGAATCAAAGAGTGGCTGGAAGAGCGCCCTGAAACCCAGAAATCCATGTTTTTGACATGGATAAGGCGATGCGAGGCCAGCGAGCGCTTCGAGGTTCTCTGGCCCTGGGGCTGCAACGCCCTGCATTGGAGCCGGCTTCCGGGCGACTTCGGCCATTGGTGCCTCGACACGGCGCTTCACCTGGCAGATTCCGAGCCGCTCGTCTCCGAAAAGCTGCTCCAGCAGGCATACCGCTCTCTGGAAGACCCATCCATCAGCGACGGTCTCACGCTTGAAGACTTGCAGAATCGGACGAAGGGCAACAGCCGGCTAGCCGCGCTGCTGGGGGAGCTGTGCAGCCCTCCGCCTCCCAGCGAAGAGCAAAGAGAAAGGGAGCAAGCACTGCAAAAACGCAGAGAAGAACACGAACGAAGCAAGCGCCAGCAGCAATCTGAATGGGCGGAAATGGTGCGCATACGGGAAGCTGAGCTGAAGGAAAATCAGGCTGTCCCGCAGTTTCTGCATACTCTGGCCGGGGTCTACTTCGCCCTGTTCCATGACGTCGACCAGCACGCGCTCCCGCAAGACCGCATCAGGGATTTCTTGGGAGGCGAATCCGAACTGGTGTCTGTGGTTCTCACTGCACTGCGCGAGACAGCGTTTCGAGACGACCTGCCCGAGGTCGATAGAACACTCTCGCTTTACTCCGAATCCCGCCATCACTTCCTGGCCTACCCCGTGTTTGCCAGCCTCGACATTCTCCTAGCGGGATCGCCTTCGCGTTTGGACCAGCTCAGCGACGACCAGAGGCGCAAGATCCTCGCCATCCGCTATTGCGTTCCCGACACCCTTCGCCATGTTTCAACAGCCCCGAGCCACGACCGCTGGCTGTACCAGGATCCCGATCTGGTGTTCGATATTCTCTACCGGTGCGCTGTCGCTGCTCTCAAGTCCGGAGACGAATACCCGCCGGGGCTCTATGACCTCGACCGGGTCGAAGGCCAGGCCAAACGGGTCAACGAAACCAGGGCTCGGCTTCTCCGAGCGTTTCCGGTACGAGCCCCCAGCACGCAGCTGCCCTTGCTCGACCGGCTGCTGGGCCGAGCCTTGCGATTCCCTGACCGGGCCGCGCTGGTGTCTGTCGTCGAGAAAAAGCTAGGGGCCAAGAGCGCCACTGATGCACAAAAGGTGCGGTGGCTGATCGCTGGCGCCCTCCTCTCACCAGACCATCATCGACAAGCGCTCAAAGATTTCATCGGCAACAACGATGACCGAACCAGGCTCTTGGCCGAGTTCCTGCGCAACAGCTCCGAGGGCGAGGCGCTCGGCCCTGGGATCATGGCCATATGCTCTGACCCTGCCCTACTGCACGATGCGATTCAAACGTTGGGTCGCCTCTATGAGCCGCTGACGTTGTCGAGCGGCTCGGTAACCCTGGAATACCACGCATCAGAGCGCGTCTACGGAATGATCTCACAGCTTGGCGCTATGCCGAGCAAAGAAGCCCATGAGGCGCTGACCAGCCTGGCCGATGCCCCACAACTCGCTGCCTGGCATGGCTATATCCAGGGCGCTTTGGAGAGCCAGAGAATTCTCTTCGGTGACGCCTCCTACGTCCACCCCGACATCGACCAGGTCCAAAGCACTCTCAGCAACACCCTGCCCGCCAACGCGGCGGATCTGGCTGCATTGGTAAAGGTAAAGCTGCATGAGATATCGGATCGCCTCCGGGGCGACAGCAGCAATCTGTGGCGCCAGTTCTGGAACGAAGACTCAAATGGCATCCCCACCGATCCGAAGCCCGAAAACTCCTGTCGAGACGTAGTACTCGAACTCCTGCGAAATGCGCTTCCCGCCGAGGTGGATACCGTGCCGGAAGGCCACTACGCCGCAGGCACCCGCGCCGACATCCGTGTGAGCTATGGCGGCCACAACATCCCCATCGAACTGAAGAAAGACACCCACCCCGACCTTTGGACTGCGCCCCGCAACCAACTCGTCAGCCGGTACACCACCGATCCCGCCACCAGCGGCTATGGCATCTACATGCCGATCTGGTTCGGACGCGAAGACAGCAAGCCCACCTCCCCGCCCCACGGTCATCGGCCTGCAACAGCCGAGGAGCTACAGCAGCGCCTCGAGCAAGACCTGGCCCCCGAGGAAGCCCGCAGAATATCCATGGTCGTCCTCGACGCCACCAAACCCGGCTGCTAGCAGCCGCTGAATTCCCCAGCCGGCCGACCATATCGAGTGCTTCGGCCCTGGCAATTTCAGGCATTGCTTGACGGCGTATCAACCCGCGGTGCTGCCAGACGCTGTCGGGCGGTGGAGGCTGCGGGTGCCCGCCGATTGGCAGCGCCAGCGGGAATCAGTCCACCAGGATGTTGTTTGGCCGGGGGGTGCCCTGGGCTTCGAGCATGAAGTAATAGCCCATCAGCACGGTTTGGCCATCGGTGATGCTCTCGATGTTGCCGTCGGCGTCCATGTTGAGGTTGGCACCCCAGATGGCGAAGAACACCTCGGTGGTCTCGGAGTTGTCGTCGGGGGTGTACAGAGTGTGGACAGAGCCGGCCGGCTCATAGAGGAACGACCCGGCGCGGTTCAGAAAGTCGCTCTCCTTGTAGCCCCAGGCTCCGGCGCTGGTGTAGGCGAACACCTGGCCGGTGTGCTTGTGGGTCTGCACCGAGTAGCCCGGTGGGAAGTGGTTCTTGATGACCCACAGCCCCTCGCTCTCTTTGATTTGGAGCACCTTGAGCCCGATGCCGTCTTCGCCGTAGGCCCAGGGGAGGTCGTCTTCCCCGATGTGCTGGGCGGTGGGGGCAACCATCATGTCAAGCATGGGGGAATCTTACGCCCCTGTTGGCGCAACGGGCCGAGCGGCTAGTCGATCTCGGTGCGGTTGAGGCGCCAGGAGGTGTAGAGGAGTCCGGCCACGCCGACAGCCAGCGGCACGATGTACGACGTCAGCGTGGAGCGGTCGGCCAGTCGCATGCTCACGTCGGTGGCGTCGGACAGGATGCTCATGGGATAGCTGCGAATGGAGAGGCGGGCGAACCAGTCGCCCAGCCGGGACATCAACAGCTCCCAGATGGCGATGTAGCCCAGCCCGATAAGCAGGGATCGCTTGAACCGCAGACCCAGGGCCAAGAAGATCCCCGAGTAGGCGAACACCGCCAGCGCGGTGGCCACCGCAGTTGCGGCCACCAAGTCGTCGACCCCGGTGATGATCGCAGCCACGGTCATGACCACCACCAAGATCGGCGCCACCACGGTCAACACTGCGGCCATGGCTGCGGTGGCGATCGAATGGCGGCTGACGGGACGTAGCCACAGATAGACCAGGGTGCGGTCTTCAACCAGATTGCCGAGCGCGGCTGAGCCCAGCGACAAGGCGATGAAGGCGGCGAAGATGTTGATACCGAAGTTGGCGATGGTCCGGGTGGCGACTTCCACCGTGTCGTCGGCTGCTCTGGCGGTAAAGGCCAGCAAAATGGCCACGCCGCCCAGCCCGGCCAAAACCAGCAACCGGGCCGGGCTCAGCTGAGTGCGGAGGATAACCCGATACACCGCGAGATTCACTGTGTTCTCCGATGCGTTGTCACTGTGTTCTCCGATGCGTTGTCACTGTGTTCTCCGGTGCGTTGTCACTGGCCCACCAAGTAGCGGAAGACGCTTTCCAGATCGTCGTCAAGCGGTCGCAATTCCCGCAGCGAGACGTTCCGGTCACGGGCCACAGGAGCTATGGCTCGGCGAAACACGGCCGGGTCGCTGGTGTCCACCACCACCACGTCGGTGCCCTCCAAGCGGCATCCCGAGATGACGCCCCGGTCCAGCAGGGCAATGGCCAGCTCCCGGGGCTGATCGGTCCGGACGCTGATGCGCAATGGCCGATCGTCCATCAGGTTGCGGATCTCGCGGAAGTCCCCCTCGGCGGCCAGCCGCCCTTGGGCCATCACCAGCACCCGGGAACCGAACCGCTCCACCTCGTCGAGCACGTGGCTGGACACGATCACGCACTTGCCCTCCGACCCCAGCCGGTGGAAGAGCTCGATCATCTCCCGCCGCTGTCGGGGATCGAGCCCGGTGAGGGGTTCGTCCAGGGCAATCACCAGGGGATCGTGGACAATGGCCTGGGCCAGCTTGATGCGCTGGCGCATCCCCTTTGAATAGGTGGAGAGCCGACGAGTGTCGTCGGGGTCGAGTTCCACGGTCTGAATGGCCTGGCGGGCAGCCTCGCCGGGGCGTTGGAGATGATGCAGGTTGGCGGCCAACTCTACGAACTCTCGGCCGCTCAGGTGATCGAGCAGCGATTCCTGCTGGGGGGCCATGCCGATGCGGCCCAGCACGGATACATCGGAGCGGGGATCCTTGCCCAGCACGGTCACCGATCCGTTGGAGGGCCTGGCCAAGCCGCACATCATCCGCAGCATGGTGGACTTTCCGGCGCCGTTGGGCCCCAGCAGGGCGGTTACCCCGGCGCCGATGCTGAAACTCACATCCGACACTGCCACCAGGTCGCCGAACCACTTAGACGCCCCAGCCGCCTGCACCATGGGCGGCGGTCCCGCTTGGGTGCTCATCCGGTGACCTCGATTCGCTGGTAGCGCCAGCGGGCAAACCACCCGAACACGACGATGAGCCCGAGAAAGGTAAGGAGAATCGGCAGAGTCTCCACATTTCTGATGGGGGGTCCGTCGGGATTGACCTCCCCGTAGACGCGGTAGACGGTCTCGATGGGCAGGGCGATCATGTTCAACAAGGCGAACGAGTCGCCCAACTCGGCGCCTTGGGCCAGTCCATCGCCTACTGCGGCAGATACCAGCAGGCTGACGAAGATAGCCACGCTGGCCAGTGTGCGGCGAGGGGAGAGACTGGAAATGGCCAGCGCCAGCGATCCCCAGAAGGCAGCCATGGCCAGGCCTGAGGCCAGCACCCGGCCGAATTCGATCAACCAGTCGATAGCACCGTCGGGGCCACTGCCATCCAGAGTGAAGGCGATCAGCATCAGCAGCGTTGGCCCGATCGTCATGACGCCCAGCACGGCGATAACGGCAACGAACTTGGAGGCCAGGTAGGTGTCCCGGTTCAAGGGAGAGGCCAGATATAGCCCCAGCATGCCGCTGCGGCGGTCGGTGCAGAGAGCCTCGGGGGTCACAAAGGAGGTGAACAAGAACAGCACGAAGGAGATGGGCACGTAGTACCCGGCCGGATCCCCCAGATCGAAGTCGCTGCTAGCGGGAAGCAGGGCCGCTAGGCCGATGAACACGATGGCCGGCACGAAGGCAACCAGCAGGGCTATTGCCGGCATGACCTTCTGCCAGTTGGACCGCTTCAGGCCCAGTACCCGCTGCGCGGTGTGATAGCTCAAGACCACCATGGCGCGCCCTGGCCCATGGCGGGGGCCGTCGTAGGCCAAGTAGCCCCGATCGTGGATACGGGCCTCGGTCATCGGGAGGCCTCGATAAACACGTCTTCCAGGGTGGTCCGGCGAGGCTCCAGACGGCGCAGGCCCAAGCCCAGATCGGCCACAAGGTCCCGAACCAGATCGCCGATCTCGTCGACACCGGTCACGGTGAGGATGTGCCCGTCGATGGTTGCTTGCGCGCCTCGGGCCGCCAGTGCAGTGGCCAGCGGCTGGGGATCGGAGTCCAACTCCACCTTCACCCCTGATGTGGCCGACCCCAGGCCGTCAAGGGTGCCGCTGTGGCCGACCACGCCGTTGGCCAGGATGACAACCGAGTCGCACACCCGCTCCACTTCCTCCAGCAGGTGCGACGACAACAGGATGTCGATGCCGAACTCGCTGCCCACTCGACGAATGAGGGCCAGCATGTCGTCGCGCTGCACTGGATCGAGGCCGTCGGTGGGCTCGTCCAGTAGAAGAAGGTCGGGATCATGGGCGATGGCCTGGGCCATCTTCACCCGCTGGCGCTGCCCGGTAGACATGGTGCCGATAGGGCGGAACCGCTCTTCCCCTAGACCCACCTGCCACAGGGCGTCGCTGGCCCGCTCGGTGGCCGCCCGTCGGGGCAGCCCGTGGAGTTGGGCAATGTGGCGCACCAAGTCGGCGGCCTGCACGTCGTCGGGCAGATCGTGGTGTTCGGGCGCATACCCCAGCCGGGCACGCAGTTCAGGCCCGCTCTGGTCGGGGTCGACCCCCAGCACATTGAGCGTGCCGCCCTGGCGGGGGCGCAGTCCCAACACCAACCCCATGAACGTGCTCTTGCCCGCACCGTTCGGTCCCAACAGCCCGGTGATGCCCGGTCCAATGTCGCAATCCAGGCCCTGGAGCACGTGGTTCGACCCGTAGCTCTTTTGCACTCCTCGGGCGGAGATCACGATGTCGGACACTGGGCGAAACCCTATCCCTGGTCTGACCCCATCAGGTCGTCGGGGGTGGGGAAGTGGCAGGCCACCGGATGTCCGATGCCCAAATCGAGCAACTCCGGGTCGTACTCGGCGCATATCGACTGCGCCTTCCAGCATCGGGTCCGAAAGCGGCATCCCGAAGGGGGCGCGGCTGGGTTGGGCGCATCCCCTTCCAGCACTATGCGCCTTCGCCTCTTCTCGAGCTTGGGGTCGGGAATGGGCACTGCGGACAGCAAGGCCTGGGTGTAGGGATGGGCCGGGGTTTCGTACACTTCCGGCCCGGTACCCGTCTCCACGATCCGTCCCAGATACATCACTGCCACCCGGTCGGAGATGTGGCGGACCACCGACAGATCGTGGGCCACGAACAGGTAGGTGAGTCCCAGTTGGCGCTGGAGATCTTCCAGCAGGTTGAGCACGCCGGCCTGAATGCTCACGTCGAGGGCTGACACCGGCTCGTCCAGGATGATCAGCTCGGGTTCGAGGGCGAGGGCTCGGGCGATTCCGATGCGCTGGCGCTGGCCGCCGGAGAACTCGTGAGGGTAGCGATTGCCGTGCTCGGGGTTCAGCCCAACCAGCTCCAGTAGTTCTCTCACCCGGGCCTGGTTGTCCTCGTTGGCTCGGTGGATTCGCAGGGGCTCGGAGATGATGGCCGAGACCGTCATGCGGGGGTCGAGGGAGGCCATCGGGTCTTGGAACACGATCTGCATGTTTTGGCGCAGGGCCTGAAGCTGGCGGCGGCTCAGGTCGGCCAGCTCTTGGCCTTTGAATCGCACTGAGCCCGAGGTGGGCTGGATGAGGCGGAGAATGCAGCGGGCGATGGTGGATTTGCCGGATCCCGATTCTCCTACCAGACCTAGGGTTTCGCCTTGGTTGATGTGCAGGGACACGCCGCTTACGGCTTGGACGGTGCCCACGGTGCGGCGGACGACGCCTTTGGACTTTATGGGGAAGGTCTTGACCAGGTCGGCGACTTCGACCAGCGGGGTTGCTCCTTGCGGCAGGTCGGCGGGGCTAGACATCTTCGGCCTCGCCGTATTGGTCTTCGGCGTGGTGGCAGGCGGTGAGCTGGGTGCCTATAGGGCGTAGCTCGGGGGTCTCTTGAGAGCAGATATCGGTGGCTCGGGGGCAGCGGGGGGCGAAGGCGCATCCGGGGGGTGGGGCCAGCATGGATGGCGGGGTTCCGTCGATGGGCATCAGGCGGGTGCCCTTGGGGGCGTCGAGGCGGGGTATGGCGTCGAGAAGGCCGGCGGTGTAGGGGTGGGCGGGGCGTTCGAACACGTTGTCGGCCATTCCGGTCTCGGCTATCCGACCGGCGTACATCACCAGCAGCCGGTGGGCGGTGCGGGCTACCACGCCGAGGTCGTGCGTGATCACCACCAGGGCTGAGCCAGCGGCTTCACGGGCCCGCTCCAGAACGTCGAGCACCTGGGCCTGAATGGTGACGTCGAGGGCGGTGGTGGGCTCGTCGGCGATGAGAAGATCGGGGTCGTTGGCGATGGCCATGGCGATCATGGCCCGCTGGCGCATGCCGCCCGACAGCTCATGAGGGTAGGAGTCCACCCGCTGCGAGGCATTGGGGATGCCCACCAAGTCGAGCAGCTCGACTGCCTTCAACCGGGCGATGGCCGTCTTCGTCCGCTGGTGGACGCGGACTCCCTCGGCAATCTGGGCCCCCACGGTCATCACCGGGTTCAGCGAGGTCATCGGGTCTTGGAAAACCATGGAGATGGCCGATCCCCGCAGTTTTTCGAGTTCTTTGTCGGTCATGGCCGTCACGTCTTGGCCCCGATAGGCAATAGTGCCGCTTACTCGGGCGGTGCTCGGCAGCAGGCCCAGGGCGGCCATCACGCTGACCGATTTTCCCGAGCCAGATTCACCGGCGATGGCCAGCACCTCGCCCTCGTAGATGTCCCAGCTCACCCCCCGCACCGCCTGCACGTCGCCGTCGGGGGTGGGGAACACCACCTCCAAGTCCTGCACCGACAGCACCGGGACCTCGGCTCGGGGGTTGGCCGGGCTGGTCATCGCCGCTGCTCCCGGCGGGGATCTAGGGCGTCGCGCAGGCCGTCGCCCACGAAGTTCACACACAGCACCAGCAGCACCAGCACCGCCCCCGGCAGATAGAACAGCCACCACCTGGTGCGGGCGGCGTCTCGGCCTTCGTCCACCAGCGATCCCAGCGACACCTCGGGGGGCTGGATGCCGAAGCCCAAAAAGGCAAGGGCGGTCTCCAGCAGGATGGCGGTGGCCACGGTGAGGGTGGCGTACACGATGATCGAGCTCATGGCGTTGGGGATGAGGTGGCGGAAGATGATGCGGGTGTTCGAGGCGCCCAGGGCCTCGGCCGCCTCGATGTACTCCTTCTCCCGGATGGAGAACACCTCGCCCCGCACCACCCGAGCCAGCGGCGCCCACAGGAACAGGCCAATCACCACCGCCACGAACATGAGCGAGCTTCCGCCGCTGGCCCGAGTGCGGGTGCCCAGAACCATCAGCACCGGCAGCAGAGGAAGAATCAGCAAGAAGTCCACCAAGAGCCCCAAAGCGCCGTCTACTCGTCCTCGGAACCAGCCCTGCACCGCACCCAGAACCGAACCCAGCACGGTGGCGATGCCGGCCACCACCAGGCTGACGTGGATCGACACCCGCAGTCCTCGCATCGACTGGGCGAACATGTCGTGGCCGATGGTGTCGGTGCCGAACCAGTGGTCACCCGACGGCCCCTGCGAAAGATCGGGGGACAGATCCTTGTAGCCCCAGCCACCGAGCGGCTCGGCCAGGTAGCTGAACAAGTAGGCCACCACCAGCACGACGCCTGCGGCCACCGCCAGCCGGTGGGCGAGGAAGCGGCGAAGCACCAGCCGCCACTGGGAGCGGACCTCTGTCTCGGTCGGGGCGTCGGCGAACACGTTGGCCGGGATGTCAGCCATCTCGCACCCTCGGGTCCAGTTCGGTAAGGGCACGCCGTCGGTGCGGATTGGCTTCAGCCATCTCGCACCCTCGGATCCAGGAAGCCGTAAGTCAGATCGGTGAGCAGATTGACGATGATCACCGAGATGCCTACCGCCAACAGCCATCCCTGGGTCACGGCCACATCTCCGTTGAGCAGAGACTCCAGGAACAGCCGGCCCATGCCCTTCCAGTTGAACACCACCTCGGTGACCACCGTGCCACCGATCAGCGTTCCGAACGTGAGCCCGGTGTAGCTCACCACCGGAAGCAGGGCGTTGCGAAGGGCGTGGTGGGTGATGACCCGGCGCCGAGGCACCCCTTTGGCTCGGGCGGTTCGGATGTAGTCGCTCTCCAGAACATCGAGCATGGCCGAGCGCTGGAACCGGCTGGTGGCGGCCAGTTGGATCGCGATCAGGGTGAGGGCGGGAAGGATGATGTGGCCGGCCCGGTCGGCCCATGTCCCCCAGAAGTCGGCATCAAGCCGGGGCGACTGCTCGCCGATGGTGAAGAAGATCCGGCGTCCCCACCAGTCGTTGAACCGGATGCCCAAGTCTTTGAGCAACGCTCCGAGCCAGAACACCGGCATGGCGAAGAACAGGAAGGCGAAGAAGGTGGAGATGTTGTCGAACTTCCCGTACTGGCGCATCGCGCTCACCACCCCGACCGCCACGCCCAGGATCACCGAGATGACGGTGGCGGCGATGACCAGCCGCAGGGTGACCGGTATGGCCTCGCCCAGCAAGGTGGTGACCGCCCGGCCGTTGTCGGTGGATGTGCCCATGTCGCCAGTGAACATGTCGCCCAGCCAGCTTCCGTAGCGCTCGATAAGGGGCTTGTCGAGGCCCAGGCTGGCTTCCAGGCGTTGGACTTGCTCGGCTCCGCCCGGTTGCGACAGCAGAAAAACCCGCTGTTCGGCGATGGGATCGACGGTGGCCACCAACAAGAAGGCCACCAGGGTGGCGAAGAATAGGACGACGACGGATATGAGCAGCTTGCGTGTCGCGTACCCGAGCACCAGTAGGAAAGCTAGTTAGCGAGCGCCCACTCCTCCAGATTCCAGGTGAAGCTTTCCAAGGTGGGGTTGTCTTGGATGTTTTGGAGGTTGTCGTTCCAGGCCAAGAAGAAGGGGAGTTGGTACACGGGTGTGTTGGGGAGGGTTTCCCACATGAGAGCGTCGGCCTGATTGAGTAACTCGGCTTGGCGGTCGGCGTCGAGGGTGAAGGTGGCCTCCACCAGCAGTTCGTTGACCTGATCGTCTACGTAGGCGCCGGGGTTGCTGTCGCTGCCGGTGCCGAAGACCTGAAGGGCCGATGTGGCCGGCAGCGGTCCGCCCACCCAGGCGAAGATCACCAGATCGAAGTCGCCGGGGGGGCCGGGGGGATCGTTGGTTGAGCCGAATACCGGGCCGAAGATCTCGCCGCCGGGCAGGTTGTCGATGGTGATTCTGATTCCGGCTTCAGCCAGCTGGTTCTGCACCAGTTCCTGGAACTGCTCCCGGCGGTCATTGCCGCCGGTGGTGCGGATGCGCAGGCTCAGCTGTCGGCCGTCTTTGGCGTACACGTCGCCGTCGAGCTCCCAGCCGGCGGATTCCAGCACGGCGCGGGCCGCAGTCACGTCCCGCTGTTGGAACTCAGCCGGAGTGTTGTTTTGATACTGGGCTTGGCCGTTCATGTAGATCCGGTTGCCCAGTGGTTGGGCCGACTCCGAGAACGGCCGCATGAGCGCGGTCACGATCAGCTCTCGATCGAGCGCTAATGCGATGGCCTGGCGCGCCTCCAAAGGAACGGTGGCAGTGTTGAACGTGATGTGCTCCCAGGTGGGGCCGAAGGTGATGGAGGATTCCACTCCGCTTATACCGTTGATCTGTTGCACTAAGTCCACTTGGGGTTGCGGATAGATCACGTCTACTTCGCCGTTTTCCAGCGCGAGGGGCAGGTTGCCCACGTCGCTGATGAACCGGAAGGTGACCTCGTCGATATGGGGACCTTCGCCGAACCAGGTGGGGTTGGCCACCAGTGTCAGATCGCTGCCCGGGTTGTACTCGTCTACCACATAGGGACCGGCGCCCACACCTGGATCGGTGCGGAAGCCGTCGCTCCAGTCCCGGCCCAGGTGGGCGGGCGGGAACGGTCCGGAGAACAGCAGGATGTATTCCACGAAGGGCTGGCCCTCGGGCCAACTCAGACGGACGGCCTTGTCGTCTACCACCTCCAAGGTTGCGCTGTCGAAGCCCTGAGTGGCAGCGCAATCATCTTGGGGGTCGTTGCAGTTCTCGAAATAAAACACCATGTCGTCGGAGCTCACCGGGGTTCCGTCGCTCCACATGGCGTCGGCTCGCAGCCGGTACTCCACCACCAGGGGGTCCTCTTGGATGATGGTGGGCAGGGTTTCGCAGAAGTACGGCTCGAAGGAGAAATCGGGGCGGGTCCGCGTGCAGGTGGGGTAGATAGCCCGGGTGATTTGGCGACCGGCCAGGAGGTTGTCGCCGGCCGTCAAGTTGTTGAAGTTGGTGATCTCCTGCTCCAGACCGACGACCACGCTGGTGGGCTGCTCTTCTTCCGGGCTGGAGTCTTCGGCTTGGGTCGGGGCCGCCGCAGGCTCTTCACCTGTGGCCGGGGCCGCAGTGGGCCCTGAGGCATCCGGTGGAGGCGAGTCGTCGTCGTTGCCACAGGCAGCGGCTAGCAGGACTAGTGCCAGCAGGGCCGCGACCACTCGCGAATATCGATCGATTTTCATGTGCTTTGTCATAGCAAGGTCAATTATGGCTGGCCTTATAGCCGCGGGGGCAAAGAACCCCGTTCGCGGAATGTCGCTAGGGTCGATAGCATGGGAGCGAAGGGAACATATCCGGGTGTCCGGCGGTTGTAACCTCAACCGGTAGCGAAGGAGAGAGCAGTGACATTGGAAACCGTCCGCAACCCAGCGGCCCTCATCGAGATCACCGAGTTGGTGGATCGGCTGCTGGACGCCATCGATGGAGAGCTCACCAGCCGCTCCCGGGTGGTAGACGGACTGTTGGACCTGCGTCTTGCCGCTGCTGGTCTTCCCGAAGTGGTCGCCCAAGTCGATGATTGCCTAGCCACGCTTCCCGGCAACACCACAGTGACCAATATGTGGTGGATGGAGACGTTGGCCGACCTCCGCAGCGCTGCTTCTAACTGATCCCCCGATTGGCGGCAGCTCGGCTGCACCGGAGACATAGGAGGGATACGCTCGCGGGGCAGCAGGAGGTGGCGAGATGACTGGTTCTTCTACGGCGGTGGTGGGGAGCAGGTTGCTTCGGAAGGAGGATCCTGAACTGCTTACCGGGGAGGCCCGGTTTGTGGACGATCTCGACCTCACGGGGGCGCTATGGGTGGCATGTGTGCGGAGTCCTCATGCGCATGCTCGCATCAACTCCGTTGATCTGAGTGCTGCCCTTGGCGCTGATGGGGTGGTGGCTGCTTATTCGGGGGCAGACCTGGCGGAGTCTTGGGGGCCGTTGCCGTGTGCCTGGCCGGTGACCGATGACATGAAGAATCCGGCTCATCTGCCTATTGCGGTGGACAAGGCCAACCATGTGGGCGACGTGGTGGCGGTGGTACTGGCCGGTGATCGCTACGGGGCGGCAGATGCTGCCGCCCTGATCGAGGTGGAGTACGAGCCACTCGATGCGGTGGTGGACCTCGAGGACGCCTTGGCCGACAGCACGGTCATCCACGATGACTTGGGTACTAACGCGTCCTACACCTGGGAGCTGACTCCGGATGCAGACGCGGTGGAAGCTGCGTTTGCCGCCGCCGACCATGTGGTGGCCGAGCGCTATATCCAGCAGCGGCTCATTCCCGCGGCCATGGAGCCACGGGGGGTGGTGGCAGTGCCCTCGCCATTTGGGGGCGACATCACCATCTACTCGGCCACTCAGATCCCCCACATTCTCAAGGTCATGGTGGCTCTCACCCTGGGCCTGCCGGAGCAGAAGGTGCGGGTGGTGGCCCCTTCGGTGGGGGGCGGCTTCGGCTCCAAGCTGAACGTGTACGCCGAGGAGATCATGTGTACCGCGCTAGCGCTGCGCCACGGTGTGCCCGTGCGCTGGACCGAGGGCCGCTCCGAGGCCGCCGGATCCACCATCCAGGGCCGGGGCCAGATCCAGGACATCGAGCTGGCCGCCGACGCCGAGGGCCGCATCAGCGCGGTGCGGGTGAAGCTGGTGGCCGATATGGGGGCCTATCTTCAATTGGTTACCCCCGGCGTGCCCCTGCTGGGCGCCTTCTTGTACCACGGCTGCTACGACATCCCGAACTATTCATTCGTGTGTACGGGGGTGTTCACCAACTTGACGCCCACCGATGCCTACCGGGGGGCGGGCCGGCCCGAGGCCACCTACGCCATCGAGCGGGCCATGGACTCGCTGGCCGCGGCGGTGGGGGTGGACCCGGCCGAGATCCGGCGGCGCAATTTCATCGGTCCGGAGCAGTTCCCCTACGAGTCGGCCCCCGGGCTGATCTTCGACAGCGGCGACTATCCCCAGGCCTTGGAACAGGCTTTGGAGTTGGTGGACTACGAGGGTTTGCGGGCCCAGCAGGCCGATCGCCGGGTCGCCGGGGACACCCGGCAGTTGGGTGTGGGCCTGTCGAGCTACGTGGAGATGTGCGGTTTGGCTCCCAGCCGGGTGCTGGCCTCGCTCAACTACGCGGCTGGCGGCTGGGAGTCGGCCACCGTGCGGGTGCTGCCCACTGCCAAGGTGCAGGTGGTGACCGGCACGTCGCCCCACGGCCAGGGCCATGAGACGTGCTGGTCGATGATCGTGGCCGACCAGCTGGGCGTGGACCCCGACGATGTGGAGGTGCTGCACTCCGACACGGCTATCTCCCCGCTGGGACTCGACTCCTACGGCTCCCGCTCGCTGTCGGTGGGCGGCACCGCGGTGTACATGGCCGCCGACAAGGTGATCGACAAGGCTCGGCTGATTGCCGCCCACCAGATGGAGGCCAACGTGGAGGACTTGGAGTTCTCCGATGGCACCTTCCGGGTGAAGGGCCAGCCCGACGCCGAGATGCCATTGGCCGCAGTGGCCTTCGAGGCGTTCACGGCTCACAACCTGCCCGACGGCATGGAGCCCAACCTTGAGGGCCACATGACCTGGGATCCGCCCAACTTCACCTTCCCGTTCGGGACCCACGTGGCCGTGGTTGAGGTGGACACCGAGACCGGCGACGTGGAGATGGTGGACTACGTGGCGGTGGACGACTGCGGCAACCAGATCAACCCGATGGTGGTGGAGGGCCAGATCCACGGCGGCATCCTCCAGGGCGTGGCCCAAGCTCTATGGGAGGAGGCCGCGTTCGACGCAGAAGGCCAGCCCCGAAACGTGAGCTTCCTGGACTATCTGGTGCCGTCGCCGGCGGAGACTCCGTCGTTCCGCACCGATTCCACGGTGACACCCAGCCCAACCAACCCCATGGGGGTGAAGGGCATCGGCGAGGCTGGCACCATTGCCTCCACCCCGGCGGTGATCAACGCCATCGCCGACGCACTGTCGCCCCTGGGAATCAACGATGTGGAGATGCCGGCCACGCCTGAGCGTATCTGGGGATTGATCTCCGGGTCACAAGATCGGCCTAGCCGCCGACGGGGGCTGAGAGGGCTATTGCGGCGTTGATGAGGCCGAGGTGGGAGTAGGCCTGGGGGTGGTTGCCCAGCAAGCGCTCGCTGGCGGGGTCGTATTGCTCGGGAAGCAGGCCGGTGGGGCCGCATAGGTCGAGGTAGCGGTCGAACAGAGCTCGAGCGTCGTCGATCTGGCCGATGAGCGCGTAAGCCTCGATCAGCCACGACGTGCAGATCAGAAAGCCGCCCTCGGTGCCGGGCAGCCCGTCGTCGTGGCGGTAGCGGTAAACCGTCTGGCCGTCTCGCAGATCGCTCTCCACCGCCTTGAGGGTGGAGACGAAGCGGGAGTCGTCGGGGGGCAGCAGCCCGCTCAATCCAATCCACAGCAGGCTGGCGTCTACGTCAGTCGAGCCGTAGGCGGTGGTGTAGGAGCGGCGCTGCTCGTTCCACCCATTCAAGATCACATCGGCGGCGATCCGGTGGCGAAGCGGGCTCCAGTACGAGGCCAGCTCGGGGTCGATGCGCACGGCGATCTTGATGGCCCGGTCTACGGCCATCCAGCACATGACCTTGGAGTGGACGTGATGGCGGGGCGGGCGGCGCTCCTCCCAGATGCCGTGGTCGGGCTCGTGCCAGCGGGCGGCCACCGCCCCCACCACTGCCTTGACCACCTCCCAGTGCTGGTCGGTGAGGGTCACTTGGGCCTCGCACAGTCGCCAGGCCAAGTCCACCACCGGACCGAATACGTCGAGCTGCACTTGGTGCTCGGCGGCGTTGCCGATTCGCACCGGACGGCTTCCGGCGTAACCGGCCAACTCGGGCAGTACCGCCTCCGGCAGGGCTTCGTCGCCGACCAGGGGATATACCGGGCGGAGCTGTTCGGGTCCGGGGAGATGCTCCACTCGGTCGAGGATCCAATCCAGCAGATGGCAGGCCTCCTGGCTGCTGCCCAGAGCCAGCAGCGCGGCTGCGCTCATGCTGGCGTCTCGGGGCCAGCAGTAGCGGTAGTCCCAGTTGCGGACGCCGCCCATCACTTCGGGCAGGCTGGTTGTGGCGGCGGCCAGGATCGCTCCCGAGGGCTGGTGGCAAAGCGCCTTGATCACCAGTGCGGATCGCTCCACTTCCTCGGCGGCCACCGATGGCAGCGTGAGGTTCTTTGCCCAGTCGCGCCAGTACTGCTCGGTGGCCTCGCGGCGATCGGCTTCGGCAGTCTCCGGCCAGCCAAACCGGCCGGGAACGCCCAGACGCAGCATCAGCTCCAGCGGCGCGCCGTTGAGTTGGACGTGGGCTACCGCGGTCTGATGGGGGCCGTCGTCCACAATGTCCCAGCTCAACCCGGGCGCGGTGAGCATCATGGTCTCGGCGGCCCCGGTGATCTCTAGGCCGTCGTGGATCACGTGCAGGCCGGTGGGGGCCCGGCCGAAGTCCAAGCGGGGGGCGAACTCGATGTCGATTGTCCCGGTGCCCTCTATGACTCGGACCAAGGTGGTGCGGCCCGCCGACTTGAAGGGCCGCCCACGGGAGCAGTCCAGGTAGTCGGTAACTGTCACATCTGACCACCGGGTCTCGACCACCATGGTGCCGTCCAGGTAGCGGTGGGAGATGGGCGGGCTGTCGTCGTGGCGGCTGATGGAGAAATGCCCGGCTCGGGCGCCCCCGAGCAGTCCGGCGAACACCGCTGGTGAGTCGGCCCGGGGGTGGCACATCCAGTTCAGCGAGGCGTCGGAGGTGACCAGCGCCACCGTCCGCTGGTCGCTGAGCAGGCTGTGGCGCTCGATGGCCAGGTCGTGTTCACCCATGAGCCACGCCCGCCGACGCTCGGCCACAAGGGCCAGCATCTGAGCCACTGACTGGGGGTCGTGCAGGCGGCCCCGGGCCAGGGTCGGCCCCGGCCCCACCTTCAGGCCGAGGTCGGGGCCCGTAAGCCGGGCGAAGGCGTCCTCGTCGGTCACATCATCGCCGGCGAAGATCACCGCCTCGGCCGAAACGTCGGTTCTCAGCCGGTCGAGGGCGTCGCCCTTGTTGAGGTCCAGCACCGACAGCTCCACCACCATCTTGCCGGTCTTGAGGTGAACGCCATCCCGGGAGCCCGGTCCGCTCAGAACGTCCTCCACCGCGATGGCAGCGATCTCGGGTTCGGCTTTGCGATAGTGGAAGGCGACTCCGGCCGGCTTGGGCTCGACGATGAACCCGTGGTCGCGCTGGGCGATGTCGTTCAGCTCCCCCAGTACCCGGTCGCGCAGGTCCCGCTGCTCGGGGGACAGGTCGTCGGCGAAGCCGACGTCGAACTCGGTGCCGTGGCTGCCCACCAGGTGGATCTCCTCGGGCAGGCGGCTCAGCGCGGCCAGGTCCCGCAGCGCCCGTCCCGAGATCACCGCCACGTGGGTGTCGGGCATGGCGGCCAACTGGCGCAGCGCGGCCACCGACTCCCGGAGGGGCCGGGCCTCGTCGGGGTTGTCGATGATGGGGGCCAGCGTGCCGTCGTAGTCGCAGGCCACCAGCAGCACCGGCACTCGGGCCAGCTCTCGCAGCCGAGCTTCCACTTCTTCGGCCGCCATGATGGGGCTGACCTCGTTCATGGGCTGGTCTCCACGCGGGCCAAGAAGCGCTTCGTCATTCGCAGGCCTCCAGGCGGGCCAGGAAGCGCTCGGCCCAGCGCTGGGCGGTATTGGACCGCACCACCCGTCGCATGGCTCGCATGGCCGGAACGGTGTCGGTTTTGGGGCGATGGGCCGCGGCCTCCATGGCGGTCTTCAGACCCTCGATGTCGTGGGGGTTGATCAGCTCGGAGGTTCGCAGCTCCTGGGCCGCCCCGGTGAATTCCGACAGCACCAGCACTCCGGTGTTGTCGGGGCGGGAGGCCACGTATTCCTTGGCCACGAGGTTCATGCCGTCGCGCAGCGGGGTCACCAGCATGATGTCGGCGATCAGGTACATGGCCACCAGCTCTTCGATGGGCTGGCTCTGATGGAGATAGTGGACCACCGGTCGGCCCATCACCCCGAAGTTCCCGTTGACGTCGCCCACCATCTGCTCCACCTCTCGGCGGACCTCGGCGTAGCCGGTGACCTGGGAGCGGCTGGGCTCGGCGATCTGCACCAATACGCAGTCGTCCACCGAGAGCCGCCCCTCGGCCAACAGCTCCCGGAAGGCCCGCAACCGCACCTCGATTCCCTTGGTGTAATCCAGGCGGTCCACCCCCAGCAGCACGGTGCGGGGTGAGCCCAGGGATTGGCGGATATCCACTGACCGGGCCTGCACCGCAGGATCGGCGGCCAAACCGGTGATCCGGTCGGTGTCGATGCCGATGGGGAAGGCGCCCACTTGGCTGGTCCGCCCGTTGTGCTGGATCACTCTTCCGGTGGTTTTGGCTCCGGTAATCCGGTTCACTGCCCGGCAAAAGTTGTCGGCGCCCAAGGGGGTTTGCAGGCCGATCAGGTCTGCGCCCAAAAGGCCGTCGATGATCTCGGCCCGCCACGGCAGCCGGATGTACAGCTCGCGGGCCGGGAAGGGGATGTGGAGGTAGAACCCAATCCGCAGGTCGGGCCGGGCCGCACGCAGAAGGCCGGGCACCAGCAGCAGGTGGTAGTCGTGGATCCACACGGTGGCTCCGGGGGCAGCGAGGTCGGCCACGGTGGCGGCGTAGCGCTGGTTGACGGTTCGGTAGGCGTCCCACCAGGTGCGGTGATACTCGGGGGGGACCAGGGCGTCGTGGAATAGCGGCCACAGGGTGGCGTTGGAGAACCCCTCATAGAACAGCTGGAGCTCGCCCTGGCTCACGCCTACCGGATGGCACTGGAAGCCGTCCACTTCGAACGGCTCGGTGCCTGGTCCCGGCACGCCCGTCCAGCCAGCCCAAACTGCGTCGGGATTGCCGGACATGACGGGGCGCAGAGCAGACACCAGCCCACCGGGGCTGGGAACCCACTTGGCCGTCTCACCCTCCCACACCCGCCTCACCGGAAGGCGATTGGCCGCGACTACGAAGCTCCACTTCTGGTCACCGGCGGCCATTTGGCCAAAATATCGCGCTTCTCCCTCAGTCGAGAACCAGCAGCTGATCGGGCAGCTCGCGGTCGTCGGCAACTTCGATCACCACTCGACTGAGAGTGCCGGTGAAGGGGAACTGGCCGGTGGTGCGAGGGCTGGGGGACGGGGCCTTGGTGAAGCCCACACTTATGCCAACCGCGTGGATGTGGGTGTTGTGGGTGACGGGCATGTCCACCGATGCGGCTTCGACGCCGTTAACCAGCAGTCGGCCGGTGCCAGCGTGGCTGCCGGTTCGCTCGAAGGCGGCGCCCACCGTGACCGGTCCGGAGGGCAAGGGCTCGGTCTCGGCCACGTAGTGCTCCCAGGCCATGTTGTAGTCCCACACCAGCCGCCCGTCTTGAATAAACAAGGCGAAGCCTGACGCCACGTCGCCGCAGGCCACCAGGGTGCCGTCGTCGCCGTCGGCCCGGCTGAGTTCTGCGGTGATCTCATAGGACACGTTCTTGAGGTCGGGGCAGCCGTCGCTGGGGATGTACGCCCCGTCGTAGTACACAAATCGGGACCGCCCGGTGATCGGCCGGGGCTTGGGCACGTGGAACCGCTCCAAAATGCGGTCGTCCAGGGGCAGCACTTGGTAGGCCCGGGCTGCCTCCCACCACCGGTCGACGAGCGCGGCCAGCCGCTGGGGCTCGGCTTGGGCCAAGTCCCGGGCCTCGGAGAAGTCCTGATCCAGGTGGTACAGCTCCCAGCGGTCGTCGTCGAAGTTCTCCCCGGGAATGTGGCGGGTCACTGCCTTCCAGCCGTCGACCCACATGGCCCGATGGCCGAACATCTCGTAGTACTGCTCGGCTTTGCTGGTGGGGGCGTCAGCGTCGGTGAAGGAGTACATCATGCTGGTGCCCTCCATCGGCATCTGGTTTACCCCGGCCACCTCGGCGGGCGGTTCCAGGCCGATGGCCTCCAGCAGCGTGGGGGTGATGTCGCTCACGTGGTGGTACTGGGTGCGAATCGCGCCCCCCTCCGCGATTCCGTCGGCCCAGGAGATGATGAGCGGGTCGCGCACCCCGCCGGCGTGGGTGTTCTGCTTGTACCACTTGAGCGGGGTGTTGCCGGCCATTGCCCAGCCCATGGGGTACACCATCCAGTTGCCAGGCCCGCCGATGTCGTCGATATTGGCGAGCTGCTGGTCGATGGGCCGGGGGCCGAGGCCGTTCACATAGCGCATGGCGTTCTCGTGGCCCGACGGGCCGCCTTCTTGGGTGGCCCCGTTGTCGGACAGCAGCACGAACACGGTGTTGTCGGCCTGGCCGATCTCCTCGAGCGTGGCGATGAGCCGCCCGAGGTGTTCGTCGGTGTGGGTGAGCATCCCGGCGTAGGCCTGCTGCATCCGGGCGGCCACCTTCTGCTCGTCGGCGCTCAGGTCGCTCCAGTCGGGCACACCGGGGTTGAACGGGGGCAGCTCGGTGTCGGCGGGGATGATGCCGTTGTCCTTCTGGCGGTGGTACCGCTCTTCTCGGATGGCGCCCCAGCCGGCGTCGTAGCGGCCGTTGTAGCGGTCGACGTAGGGCTTGGGGACGTGGATCGGGTAGTGGCCGGTGCCGAAGCACAGATACAGGAAGAAGGGCCGCTCGGGCCACGCCGAGGTCTGGGCGGTGACCATGGCGATGGCTTGGTCCACCAGATCCTCGGTGGCGTGGTAGTCGGGTTTGTCGGGCCGGTCGATGTGATGGTTGTCGGCCACCAGGTCGGGGTCCCAGTGGTTGGTGGCGCCGTCCAAAAAGCCGTAGTACCGGTCGAAGCCCCGCTGGAGCGGCCATTGGTCGAAGGGGCCAGCCGGGGTGGTGTCCTCGATGGGGGCCAAGTGCCACTTGCCCACCGCGAACGTGGAGTAGCCCGCGGGGCGGAGAATCTCGGCCAGGGTGGCCGCTCGGTTGCTGATGCGCCCGGTGCAGCCGGGATAGCCGGTGTCCCAGTTGCTCACTACCGCCATGCCTACGGAGTGGTGGTTGCGCCCGGTGAGCAGGGATGCCCGGGTGGGGGAGCAGATGGAGGTGGTGTGGAAGTTGTTGTAGCGCAGGCCGGCGGCGGCTAGGGCGTTCATGGTGGGGGTGTCGATTTCGGAGCCGAAGCAGCCGAGGTCGGCGAAGCCGACGTCGTCGAGGACGACCATTACCACGTTGGGGCTGTTCGGCGGCGGGGTTACCGGGTCGGGCCACCACGGAGTCGAGTCGACGACGGTGTTGCCGACAACGCCGCCGTAGGTTTGAGCATCAGAAGTCATGTGTGGTTGCTAGCACATCCAGGGTTAAGGTTGGCATTGTGCCGGAGCGGGTTTTGAATGAGCGGTTGGTGGAGTTTGGGACGACGATTTTTGCGGAGATGTCGGCGTTGGCTTTGGCTACGGGGGCTATCAATTTGGGACAGGGGTTTCCGGATACTGATGGGCCGCGGGAGGTGGCGGATGCGGCGGTGGCGGCTATTCGGGCGGGGCACAACCAGTATCCGCCGGGGCTGGGTATCGCCGATCTTCGGCTGGCGGTGGCGGAGCACCAGAAGCGGTTCTACGACCTGGATTTTGACCCGGACACCGAGGTGCTCATCACCGCGGGGGCTACCGAGGCAATCGCCGCCGTCATGCTGTCGCTGTTGGAGCCGGGTGACGAGGTGGTGTTGTTCGAGCCCTATTACGACTCCCACATTGCTGGGATTGCCATGGCCGGGGCTGAGCGGCGGTTGGTGACGCTGCGGCCTCCCCATTACCGGTTCGACCCCGACGAGCTGGCCGCGGCCATCGGGCCCCGCACTCGGATGATTGTGGTGAACTCGCCTCACAACCCCACCGGCAAGGTGTTCGACCGGGAGGAGCTCGAGTTCATCGCCGAGCTGTGCCGGGAACACGACCTGTTGGCGGTGACCGACGAGGTGTATGAGCACTTGGCCTACGACGGCGAGCACATTCCTTTGGTGTCGCTGCCGGGGATGCGGGAGCGCACCATCTCGGTGTCGTCGGGGGGCAAGACGTTCTCGTTCACCGGGTGGAAGATCGGCTGGGTCTGCGCCAAGCCCGAGCTGCGCGATGCGGTCACCGCGGCCAAGCAGTTTCTGACCTTCGTCAACGGGGCGCCGTTCCAACACGCCATCGCGGTGGGCCTGCGGCTGGGCGACGATTACTTCGACGGACTGCGGGCCAACCTGATGGCCAGGCGCGACCAGCTTTCCGATGGGTTGGCCGCGGCCGGGTTCGAGGTGTACCGGCCGGCGGGCACCTACTTCGTGACTGCCGATGTGCGGCCGCTGGGTTTCGACGACGGCATGGCCTTGTGCCGCAAGCTGCCGGAGCTGTGCGGTGTGGTGGCCGTGCCCAGCGTGGTGTTCTACGACAACGAGGATGAGGGGCGGCATCTGGTGCGGTTCGCCTTCTGCAAGCGACCCGAAGTGCTCGACGAAGCCGTCGAGCGGCTGGCCAAGCTGGGGACAGGCTCATGAAGGTCGCCGCCGTTCAGCACGACATCGTGTGGGAGGACCCTGAGGCCAACTTCGAGCTGCTGGCCCCCAAGGTGGCCCAGGCCGCGGCCGAAGGGGCGCGCCTGGTGGTGCTGGCCGAGATGTACTCAACCGGGTTCTCCATGGCCTCCGAGCGGGTGGCCGAGCCGCCCGACGGGCCGAGCGTGAGGTTTCTGGCCGACCAGGCCGCGGCCAACGGAATATGGGTGTGCGGGTCGGTGCCGGTGCGGGACCCGTCGGTAGCGGAGCTGCCTGTGAACCGGTTCGTGCTGGCTGGCCCCGACGGGGTGGCCGCGGTCTACGACAAGATCCACCCGTTCTCCTATGGCGGCGAGCACGAACACTACGCCGCCGGGGCTGAACGGCTGACCATTGGCGTTGAGGGAGTGAGGATCACCCCGTTCGTGTGTTACGACCTGCGGTTTTCTGACGAGTTCTGGAGTTTGGCCCACGACACCGACTGCTATGTGGTGGTGGCCAACTGGCCGGCACCCCGCCGGGCCCATTGGTCGGCGCTTTTGGTGGCCCGGGCCATCGAGAACCAGGCCTACGTGGTGGGGGTCAACCGGGTGGGCACCGGCGGCGGCATCGACTATCAGGGCGATTCCGTGGTGATCGACCCATTCGGGGTCGAGGTGGCCAGCGCCCCTGAGGGCGAAGAAGCTGTGCTTCATGCCGACATCGACCTGTCGAGGGTGGAGAAGATCCGCACCCGCTATCCGTTCCTTGAAGATCGCCGATAATTCGCCGGTGCTGTCGCGATGACCGGCGATAGTCCGCCGGTGGGTGATTCCCAGCCGTTGCTGACGGCCCGGTTCGTTGTGCTGTGCCTGGGCGGCGTGTGCTACTTCATGTCGCTGGGACTGGTGTATCCGGTGATGCCCGGCTTTGTGGAGAACGACTTGGGAGGCGGGCCGGTGGCAGTTGGCCTGGCGGTGGGCGGATTCGGGCTCTCGGCCGCGGTGGCCCGCCCGCTGGTCGCCCCGCTGGGCGACTCCAAGGGGCGTCGATTCTTGGGGGTGTGGGGTTGCGTGCTGGCCGGCCTCGGCATTCTCGGCAACCTGTGGGTGTCCTCGGTGGCGGTGGCGGTGCTGTTCCGGCTTCTAACCGGGTTGGGGGAAGCGGCGTTTTTCGTGGGCATCGCCGCTGCCGCCCAAGACATGGCCCCCGAGCATCGCCGGGGTGAGGCAAGCTCGTACTTCTCGGTCACGGCGTACTCCGGCTTGGCCGCCGGGCCGATCATTGGCGAGCAGTTGGCGGCCGCGGTCAGCACCGACGCGGTGTGGTTGCTGGGCGGGGTGCTGTGCGCCATCGGAACCGTGCTGGGTGCAGTCTCCATGCCCGGCCGTCCCGAAGGTGCCCTGTCGGGGTGGCCCACCTCGTTCATTTACTGGCCTGCCGCCCGCCCGGCTCTATCGCTCGGGCTGGGGCTGATGGGCTACTCCGGTTTCCTGGCCTTCATAAAGCTGCATGTGGACGACATCGGGTTCGCCCACTCCGGGGCGGTATTCGCCACCTTCGCCATCTGCGTCATCAGCCTGCGAATCCTGCTGGCCCGGTTGCCCGACCGACTGGGACCCCAGCGCACCAGCACCTTGTCGTACGTATTCTCAGCCTCCGGCCTGTGGGTCATCGCCTAGTGGACGCAGATCCCCGGTGTGTTTGTCGGCACCGTTCTTTTGGCCACGGGTCAGACATTCTTGTTCCCGGCCCTGTTCGTGCTGGCCGTACAGTCGGCGCCCATCAACCGGCGGAGCCAAGCCATCGGCACCTTCAGCATCGCCTACGATCTGGCCATCGGTTTGGGCGGGCTGATCCTGGGCGGCGTGGTGGAGGTGTCGTCGTACTCGATGGCCTTCTTCGCCGGCGGGTGCTTCTCGTTGATTGCGCTGGTGGTCAGCCGAACCGTGGTTCGACCCCAGTTGCAAACTGCCTATTGACATCTGAGGGCTGGCATAGGAGAGTTGCCCCCTTCCCCCTGAGCTTCCCCCTTCTCGCGCCACGCGCGCCTCCGAAGGCCCGAAGGGAAGTTCAATGCGACGCACTGCGCTGCTGGTGTCGGCCGCCACCTGCGTGCTTGCGGTTTCCAGTGCAGGTTCGGCTGCTGGATGGCAGCAGCAGGATGAGGGCACATCGGTCGAGACGGAAAACGGCCAGGTGGAGATCGGGGTATGGATCGAAGTGGACATCCCCGGAGTGTCGGAGCCCTACACAAACCCGGCTGATCCCTCAGTGCCGCCCTGCTACTTCCAACAGGGCGACTACGCCGAGCTGAACGCCTGGTTGGAGAACGACTACGTGGTGGCCCCCGACCCCGACGAGACCTACATCTTGAAACTGTGCAATACCGAGGCCGGAACACAGATCGTCACGTTCTGGGTGTACCAGCCCGCCCCGCCCAAAGAGCCCCCACCACCCACACTGAGGGAGACCATCCGGCTGCGCAACGAGGCCTGGGGCCAGATGACCATCCCGCAGCCGACCACGCGGACCGCGCCCGGCGAGATTGCCATTGTGCAGCTTCCTACCTATGTGTGGGTGCCGGCCGCCGATCGCGCCCCAGTCTCAGAGACGGTGACCACCACGCTTGACGGCCACGAACTGACCCTCACCGCCACCGCCACTCCCCGGCGACTGGGCTTTCTGCGGGTTGCCATGGGCGACGGGAGCACGCTGTGGTGCGACGCCGAGGACGTGGTGGCTTTCGACCCTGCCCGCGACCCGCTGAACCAGCCATCCAACTGCTTCCACTACTACCGCTACTCATCGGTCAACCAACCCGACCTCCGCTACCAAGTGGCCCTCACCGCCTACTGGGACGTCTCGGTGGCGTGCGTATTCAACGGCGGCGCCTGCACCAACCCGCCACCCGCCGTCCCCACCCAAACACTCTTCGCCCCACTCCATCCCCTCGCCGTGGCCGAGATCCAAGCCCTCGCCGACCCCGCCTAGCCCCCTCACCCAACAAGCTCGCCGACCCCCTGGCGACCGCCGGGCTGTCACCGCCGAACCATGGAAATCCAGGTGACAGCCCGGCGGCAGGCGGGTAGAGTAACCACTCCACTCGACGCGGGGTGGAGCAGTCTGGTAGCTCGTCGGGCTCATAACCCGAAGGTCGCAGGTTCAAATCCTGCCCCCGCCACTGACGCCCTTTCGGCAATTGTCCCAGTCCTGTCGACGAATTGGGCCATGTTGGCGGTTTGTGACCTCGCTTAAGGGGTTTGAGCGCTTGTTCAGAGGGTCTCTTGAACCGCCCAGGGACACCCAGACCCTCCAGAAGAACCAGGGCGGTTCAGTTCGACTTTGGTTTGGCTCCACCTGATGCCATGGTGTTTGGCGATGCGAAGGGTGCTTGCGGTTGGGGTTGGACTGGCGCTGTGGTGCGTTGCCTGCGCGGGCGGGAACACGATGAGGGAGTCCGGCCAGGATCTTCAGCCACCCAGCGGATCGGACACTCAGACATCCAGCGAGGCGGACGTTGGAACGCAGAGCGGGCCGAATGCCCAGACATCCGTCGGTCCGGAAATTGAGCCGCTTAGCGAGCCGCAGATACGCAGACTCCTGGAGGAATTCGTAGACGAGCAACAGCAGAGTGTCGGGGTCGTGGTCGGCGTGACTAGCTCCAGCGGTCGTGTCGTTGTCGGGTACGGCCGCCTAAGCGCAGACGACGCGACTCAGCCCGACGGGGACACTGTCTTCGAGATTGGGTCGATAACGAAGGTGTTCACGTCCACTGTGCTGGCTGAACTGGTCTCGCGAGGGGAGTTGGGGCTTGACACCCCTGTGCAGAGCCTGCTCGGCGACGAGGTACTGATGCCCACTCGCAACGGTACGGATATCACACTGGGCCACCTGGCGACGCACAGCTCCGGGCTGCCCCGACTGCCCGACAACTTCGACCCTGCCAATCTGGCCAACCCCTACGCCGACTACACCGTCGAAGACCTCAACACCTTCCTGTCGACCCACGAGTTACGTCGAGACATCGGCGACACAGTCGAGTACTCGAATGTTGGTTTCGGCCTGTTGGGCCATGCTCTCGCCCTACGGGAGGACGCCGACTTCGAGACGCTGATCGATCAGCGGATTCTCGAACCACTGCACATGTCCGATACTGCGGTTGAGCTGACACAGGCACTCCGCGAGCGCCTCGCCCCCGGACACGACGGACGGCTTCGGCCCGTCGCCAACTGGGACGTGCCGACCCTCGCTGGCGCAGGAGCTCTTCGATCCACAGTCAACGACCTTCTGACATTCCTCGAAGCTAATCTCGGCCTGAGCGAGTCGCCTCTCCAGCAGGCAATGGAGTTGGCTCGTCTGCCCCAGCGACATGATCCAGTGTCGGGCATGGACATCGGTCTGGGGTGGGTGACCGCAACCGAGGGCGGCCGCCAATTTGTAGGGCACCCCGGCGCAACCGGCGGCTACGCCTCCTTTATAGGCTTCGACATCGAACTTGGCGAAGGCATTGTCATCCTGTCGAATTCACATCTGAGCGTGGACAATCTGGCCTATCGCCTGTTCACCCGAGACCTCGACGGGTGAACATAATCCTGAGTTCGCGTAGGCTGAGCAATTGTCATGAGCAAGCGACTCTTTACCGCCAGCCGAGTAGTTCCCGCAGCTCCCGAGGAGATCTTCGCCTTGCTGGCCGACCCGGCCCGCCACGTTGAGATAGACGGCTCTGGAACCCTTCAAAGGCTCATCAGAGGTCAGGGGTCCATGCAATTGGGGTCGAAATTCACGATTGGTATGAAGGCCTACGGCTTCCCCTACAGAGTGACCAGCAAGGTGGTGGAGTACGAGGAGAACCGGCTCATCGCCTGGTGCCACTTCATCAAGAACCGCTGGCGCTTTGGGTTGGAGCCCGTAGAGGGCGGCACCCGGGTAACCGAGTCGGCTGACTACAGAGATATCCGATTCCCGCACCTCACCATGAGGATGGTCAAAGACGATCTCATCGAAGACTCCATCGCCACCACCCTGGACAACCTCGTCAAGCGCTTCTCTTGATGATCTGAGCCTGACCCGCCTTTTGCGGTCTGTCTCGGAGCGGTCATGTCGCCTTCTCCGCATAGAAGGTGTTCACCCGGGGCGGTGTTCAAGAGGCCACTAAGGTGACTCGGTGGATTATGACGGGGCTGTCTACGAGGAAGACTTCTGCTTTGAAAACGGGCTAGCGGGTGAAGCGCTGACCATTCTGTCGGCCAATCCCAAGAACTTCTATCAGGCCATTTCCGACACGGCGACGATGCCGCGCCTTGACTTGTGGGCCAAGCTCTTTGTCCCCGATGGGGCTGGGCCCTTTCCGGTGGTGATCGTCGTTCCCGGCAGCCTGGGCCTTCAGTCGCATCACCTGTCCCACACGGCGACGATCACCGATGCCGGAATCGCAGCATGCGCCATTGATCCCTTCGGCCCTCGGGGCGTCGTTTCCACGGTGGACAATCAGATCCAGTACTCCTTTGCGGCCAGCGCCTGGGATGTTCTGACCACTGCTGAGTTTCTCGCGACCCGACCCGAAGTTGACGCTTCGCGAATCGGCGCACAAGGCCACAGCCGCGGCGGTTCCGCGGTCTTGAGCGCCGCGTCGGTGCACTTGGCCTCGGCATCCGACGCCCCCAAGCTCGCAGGCGTATACGCCGCCTACCCCTGGTGCGGCCACCAATTCCTCAACCCCACCGTGGGTAGCACACAGGTCCGGGCGATCATCGGAGACCTCGACGACTGGTGCTCACCCACCCAGGTCCAAGCCCATATCCAGGCCATCCGGGTCGCAGGCGGCGACGCCAGCGTGCGGATTGTAGGAGGTGCCCACCACAGCTTCGACCGCACCACCCCCCTCGAGCACATACCCGATGCCGCAGTAGCCCCCGGAGCACCCACCGTCTACATGGCCGACGACGGCGCCTTCATCCTCCCCACCTCCGACCAACCCGACCCGGCCTTGGTCGATCTCGACGGTTTCCTCTACGCCGCCAAAGCCGGCTTCGCCATCCGCGGAGCCCACATAGCCGGAACCCCCGACATCGCCCCCGCATTCGTCGAAGACATGACGACCTTCTGGACCACCGTCATGGCCCAGTAGACGACATAGGCAAATTGCCTGGGGGATTTGTGCTGGACGGTTGGTGTTTCTGAGCAATAGAATATGAATAGACTGGTAAGTAATTCCGAAAGATTGATTATGCGAGTTTCTGAACGAGGCCAGATCACGATCCCCAAGGGTTTGCGGGAGCGCTTTGGTCTGAACCACAACGTTGAGGTGGAACTCACTCCCACTGAGGGAGGACTCCTCATTCAGAAGCGGACAGTCGCACAACATCCTGTCGAGAGCGTGTTCGCGATCCTCAGCGGTGATCTCAGCACTGATGACTACATTGAGGAGATCAGGGGGCGGTGATCACGGCCGTCGATACCAGCGTATTGCTGGACATTTTCCGTGCTGATGAGCAGCATGGACCAGAATCGCGAGAACGCTTGATGGCGGCATACGACGCAGGGGCAGTCGTGATATGCGACATCGTGTATGCCGAGCTCGTACCGGCGTTTGGCAGCCGTGCCCTGTTGGATGAGACGCTGCACCGAATCAACACGTTGCCGTCTCCAATCAGCACCGACATCGCCTATGAGGCGGGCCTGCGTTGGCAGCGGTACCGCCAGGCTGGCGGACCTCGTGAACGGATTATCACCGATTTCCTGATCGGCGCCCACGCCTTGGGTGCCGCTGACAAGTTCCTCACGCGCGACCGCGGCTTCTATTCCAGCTACTTCCCCGAATTGTCCACCCAGTAGCACGCGAAGGTCGATGCACTCCGGCTCATGCCGCCCAGACGGCGGCATCCGGCTACCAGAGCTCGTCTAAGTAGCGGGTAGTGCCGGGGATGGAGGGGACGGCTAGTTCGGGGGCTATCTCGTGCGGGACCGCTGTCGATCGTTTCTAGCCCGGAATTTGTCGCGCCCTGACTGCATCCAAACCTGTCTCTCGCTCCGTAGGTATGGATGAAGTTTCCGAAACGCGTTCCAATGCGCGTTCGAAGGCGCGGAGGTAGCTATGTCCAAGAAGCTCTTTACCCTGTTGGCAGCGCTGCTAGCCATCTCGCTGATCGCGGTGGCCTGCGGCAACGACGACGATGGGCCGGCAACGCCCGTTGCCTCTACGGCCCCGCCCGAGGAGACCGCGGAGGAGCCTGTGGAGGAGACCGCGGAGGAGCCTGCGGAGGAGCCGATGGACGACTCTGTGGAGGAGTCTGCGGTGCCGGGGACGATTGTGGAGGTGGCTGTGGAGTCGGGGGCTTTTCCGACGTTGGTGGCTGCGGTGCAGGCTGCGGGTTTGGTGGAGACGTTGAGCGGGGAGGGTCCGTTCACGGTGTTCGCTCCCACTGAGGAGGCTTTCGGGGCGGCGCTGGCGGCGCTGGGCTTGTCGGCTGAGGAGTTGTTGGGCGATGTTGATCTGCTGACCGCGGTGTTGACCTATCACGTGCTGCCGGTGGCCGCGCCGGCGGAGGTGGTGTTGGGCCTCGACGGCCAAAGCGTCGCCACCGTGGGGGGAGAAGACGTGCAGATCACCGTGGACGGCGGCTCGGTGATGGTCAACGACGCCACCGTGGTGACCGCCGACATCGAGGCATCCAACGGCATCATCCACGTCATCGACAAAGTCCTCATACCGCCTTCTCTTCGGTAGTGAAGCCAGTTTCGGCGGGCGGGCGCGGAATACCCCTCCTGCGCCCGCCCGCCGCAGCTCGCACAGCCCGGCGTCATCCCCGGCATTAGCCATGCCAATATGCACGTCCTGGCCAGCCGCTATTCTCCTGGTGTGCCTGCTTCCACGAGCATGACGGTGGAATGCGTGGAGCAGGTGTTCGAGCAGGGAAGCGAGGATGCCCTCAAGGCTGCATACGAGATGTACGGCAGCCTGATCTACACATTTTGCCGCCGAACCCTGGGAGCCGACCGCGCCGAAGACGCAACCCAGGAGGTGTTCATCAGCGCGTGGCGGAGCCGCGGTCGATTCAACCCGGAAAAGGGAAGCCTTGCCGGGTGGCTGATAGCCATCGCCAAAAACCGGATAGTCGACAATGTCCGCGCCGAGCAGCGGCACGCCAAGCGCCGATCTGAGCTAGATCCGGGAGAGTTCGCCACCGAATCACAGATCGACGTAGTAGGCGACCGACTGCTGGTCACCGACGCACTGCGATGGCTTCCCGACCGGCCCCGGCAGGTAATCGCCATGCACTATTTCGACGGCCTCACGCACCACCAGATTGCCGAGCAGCTCTCGGTGCCGGTCGGCACGGTCAAGAGCGACCTGCGCCGGGGCATATCGAGAATTCGGCGCCAGTTGGAGACGACCGATGAGTGACGAGCAATTCGGACGCGGCGATCCGGAAATCGAGGCGATCCTGCGCGGCCTCGATGCCGACGAGATGGAATTGCTAGAACCCCCTCCTGCGGTATGGGAAGCCATCCAATCGGAGGTCGGCGAATCGGCGGACGCGTCTGGCGCCGTCGTTGACCTTCAGTCGCGGCGCCGCAGAATCCGGCGGATCGCCTTGGCCGCGGCAGCGGTCATACTCGTAGCAGCGGGGGTGACCAGCGCGGTCACCCTCACCCGCGACGATTCCCCTCCGGTGGTCGCCACCGCCGACCTGGTCCACGATTCCGGCAGTTTTGACCCGATGGGAGCTGAAGCCAGCGCCAGCGCCAACCTCGTCGATCACGGCGACCGCCACACCGTGGAGATCTTCAACGATTCGCTCCCGGCCCCGGGCGCTGACGCTGATCTCGAAGTCTGGCTCATCCAACCCGATCCCGACGGCGGTGTCTCCGATCTAGTCTCGCTTGGATTGGTTGAATTCGATGACCCCGGCGGCCTCGATGTGCCAGCGGACTACGACCCCGACATCTACTACGTCGTGGACATCAGCGTCGAGCCCCGCGACGGCGACCCCACCCACTCGGGGCGCTCCATACTGCGCGGCCCATTGCGTGACACCTGAGGGTCTGTCCTACAGCAAACGGAACTCAGCGCCGGACAAGGCTTGTGAAGAGGAATCTGCCACCCACCACCGGCAGTGGTAGCCGAGGGGCCACTTGAGAACCCGGGTAGGGCTACCAGAGTTCGTCTAGGTAGCGGGTGGTGCCGGGGATGGTGGGGATGAAGGGAGCGGCTAGTTCTAGGCGGGCGCCTTGGGCGGCGACGTCGTCGGCGAGGGTGGCGAAGGCGTCCCAGCAGTGCTCGGGGTCTTGGTCACAGAAGTAGAGGCGGATCACCTCGGGGTACTCGCCGGTGAGGGGCGGCATGCCGCCTTCTCTATTGACTTGGGCGAAGTCGATGATCTGGCCGATGGGGCTGTCCTCAGCCAGCATCTCGAGGTCGCGCCCCGTTCGTAGTCCGGCTGCGGTCGCCAGCACCGAGTCGGTGTCGTCGCCTCTGATCCAGGCCACGACAAGCCCTTCGTAAGGGTGGTCGAGGGCGATCTCGGGTGGGACAGGGGCTGGGCCTCGTCCCACGGACCCGGCCAGGTCGTAGCCGGCGGTGCTGACGTGGTCGCGGTTGGGGTTCATCCGGCCCGCGGCGAACAAGTCGGGGCCGACGGAGAACGAGTAGCCGAAGGTGTCTGTGTCTCGCCCCTCCTCCATCCAGTAGAGGGCGATGAACGAGCCGTTGTCTACCGGTTCGGCCACCGCGCCGTTGGCGGGGAAGCGCAGATCCTTCAGCCGCCTCGGGGCCACGTAGCGCCGGTACGCGAAGCAGCCCGGCGCGGCCAACATGGCGGCATAGGCATGATCGTGCTCGTACCAGCGGTTGTACTCGTGCAGCCCTTCGCCGCGATGCGGCTCGATGAAGGTGATCATCGAGTGACCGAGATGGATCTGGCTGCCGACGGCCAGGTTCGTATCAGACATGTCGTCGCCTCCTGTCGATGCCGCATGATACGGGCGAGTGTGGGCTGTGCAAATGCCGGATAGCCGCGTTGAGCGCCGTTGTAGGGTTCGGCGGTGGTTTCTGTGAGTCCGTGGCTGCTTGAAGACGGGGTGCTGCATCTGAACCACGGGTCGTTCGGTGCGACGCCGGCTTCTGTGCTGGAAGCCCAGGAGCGGGTGCGCCGGCGCATGGAGGCCAACCCCACCAGGTATTTCGTCGGCGACGAATACCAGCACGAGTTGGACTCGGCTCGCCGGGTGGTGGCCGACTTCGTGGGAGCCGATGAGGCGGGGCTGGTGTTCGTGAACAACGCCACCACCGGCGTGAACGCGGTGATGCGGTCGCTGGAGCCGAGCCTCGCCCCTGGGGATGAGATCTTGGTCACCGACCACGAGTACAACGCCTGTGTGAACGCGGTGGTGGTCTCGGCGGAGAGGACCGGCGCCCAAGTGGTCACCGCCCGGGCGCCGTTCCCGCTGGAGTCTTCCCAGCAGATCGTCGATGCCGTGCTCGGGGCCGTCACCGATCGCACCCGCGTCCTGCTGATCGACGCGGTGACCTCGGCCACGGGGCTGGTGATGCCGGTGGCCGATCTCGCCTCCGCCTTAGAGCCCGATGTGGCAGTGCTGGTGGACGCAGCCCACGGCCCCGGCATGATCGACTTCGACGTTTCTGCTTTGGGCGTCTCCTACGTGACCGCCAACTGCCACAAGTGGATGTGCGCGGCCAAGGGAGCGGCGTTGCTCTGGGTTCGGGAGGACCGCCGAGAGGGGGTGTACCCCCCGGTCATCAGCCACGGCTACAACGGCGGCTGGCCATCGAGCAGCAGCGACTTCCATGCCCAGTTTGACTGGACGGGAACCCAGGATCCCAGCCCCTGGCTCACGGTGCCCGACGCCCTGGACGCGGTGGCCGCCATGCACCCCGACGGCTGGCCCGGGGTCCGGGCCACGACCCGGGAGCTATGCCTGACCGGTCGGGAAATCCTGCTCGACGCCCTGGGGATCGATCCCCCAGCCCCAGAGGACATGATCGGGTCCATCGCCTCGGTGCCTGTCCCGCCCGCCGACCATTCAGGATCAGAGATATTCGACCCCCTCATGGACGCGCTGGCCGACAAGCACAACATCCTGGTTCCGGTCTTCGCCTGGCCCGACCCGCCCGAGCGCCTGCTGCGTATTTCCGCCCACCTCTACAACGAGGAATCCCACTACCGAACCCTGGCCACCGCCCTCCTCGCCGAGCTCAGCGCCTGACCTATCCCGGATAGATGAGCCACAAAACTGACAACACGACCCAGGTACAGACCACCAGCCAATAAGTACCCGGTTGCTCGCGGCGGGTGACGCGCTGGACGAAGCTGCTCTCGCCGGTGACGATGTCGAATGCGGCCCAGGCCAAGAACAGCAGGGCAAAGAGCCAAATCTGGTTGGATAGCGAAAAGGCCCACACCGCGGCCACCGCAGTCCATGTCGGCCACAACCGCAAGGATCGGGATTGGGTTGGTCGTGCAGGACTTGGGATCACCGGATCTCCTCGGCGTGGACGGCGGGCGGCTCAATGCCGTTGATCCGCCAATTGACGTAGTGGCCGAAGTCGGCCACTACCCGCTCAATGGGAACGAGACGTCCGGGCTCAAAATCCCCGATGGCACCACGCTGTCCTCTCTCGCAGATGGCTTTGTCCTCGGGCAGGAAGTCCGGCAGTGAGTAGGCCGCCGCACTGCTGGCCAATTGGCTGGCCCAGCGCCTGAATCGACCGCTGGTGCGGGCTCCGGTAGATGAGGCAACAGCCCCGCCAGTTCGGATGGCGCAGCGTTGGGCGCCGATCGGGTGGGCCGTCTGCCAGTAGAAGCCGCCGGAGTTGAACACGCCCACGAAGTTGGGCGGCAGGCTGATCAGGAGGTAGTCGTCCTGGTTTTCCGCCTTGCCACCGGTGGCTGTCGCCCTGGCCGAGCCTGCGATGTAGTAGGCGTCCCTGGTCGGCGTGAAGGGCTCGAGCGTTTTGGGGTGGACCTGGAACAAGTGGTAGCTCTCCATTGCGTTCACAATCGCCAGCTTCCAGTTGCATTCCCACTCCTGCGTGTCTTGCTGATCTGAGCGGTGGACCATTTGGTCGATCCCGTGGGCGACCACGTGGGGCTCGATGGCCGCGAAACGCTCCGCAAGCGGCTCCACGTCGGGGTTGAGGCTCACGAACACCAAACCGTGCCAAGACTCGACTCGGTACTTCGGCAGGCAATGCGCTGCCTTGTCGATGGCGTCGTTCGGCGCAAACGGCACCGACAGCAGCCGACCGTCGTCGCTATAGGTCCAGGCATGGTACGGACACTGGATTCGCTTGGCACTTGACGGCCGATCAACCAGCTGGGTTCCCCGATGAGCGCAGAGGTTCGACATTGCCGCCAGCTCGCCCTGCTGATTGCGCCACAACAGGACAGGTTGGTTGCCGATGATGACCGGAAGCTGATCGCCTGGAGCGCCAACATGATCCTCGGTGGTGACGAACACCCAATCTCCGTGCCAGATGCTGTCCATCTCGGCCTGGAGGAACGAAGGGTCCCGATAGGCGATGTTGGGCAGGGCACGGTCGGGGGCGAACGTCAGTGCAGCGGAACTCACAGGGGGCAATGTAGCGGTGTTGTCGCAAAAATACAACGGTCGTTGATAAAATACGACAGCATGGCAGGTCCGAGGGAGAGGAGCACAGTGGCCCTATGAGCTCTGTTCCAACTCGTGCTCTTGTCCTGTCGGGGATTGGCCAAGACGGACAGGTGTCAGCAGGCCCCTTGTTTGCGATGGCCTCCCTGCTTGGCCATTCCGACAAGGCAATGCGCGACTGTCTCGGCCGGGTTGTCAGGGAGGGTCTGTTGACTCAATCCGGGGGTCGGGGCCGCTCGGCGGAATATTGGGTGACCGATGCGGGACGGGCCGAGCTCGATGTGGATCTTGGCTGGTCAGCCTTTGCGCATCGAGTCGATGCCGGACTCGAACCCTGGGATCGGTATTGGCGGCTGGTCGGGTTCGGGATTCCAGAGAGGCGTCGGGGGGCCCGCGATGCGATTCGCAACCTGCTGGTCGAGTTTGGGGCTGCCCCTGTCCAGTCGGGGCTCTACGTCCACGCCCACGATCTGACTGACTTCGTCTTCCAGCTCGCCGATCACCTCGAGGTGTCCGACGCCGTGACGACTTTCGCCACCCGAACGATCCGAGTCGGGGAGGAACTTTCCGATGAACATCTTGTCGAGCGGCTTTGGCCGTTGGCCGACCTCGCCGGACGTTACGACGCAGTTGGTCGGCAATTGGAGTCCATAGCCGAGCAAGCCCCAGCAACGAACGGCGATCAAGTCGCCGCTTCTATGGTCTCGGCAATCGTCGCCACCGAAGCGGTCATGCGCGATGATCCGCTCTTGCCGTCCGAACTCCTTCCCGACCGATGGTCCGGCACCGAAGCCCGTCAGGCCTTCTTGGCCGCGCACTCCGCAGCCAGCACCCATAGCGAGCTATTCCGCAATTCCCAGCTGATGCAGTCCTACACCCAAGAGATTGATCGCGCCCTCGCCGAAACGTCTGGTTCGTTTTGGAATCGGTGGTGGCCCCGCCTCACCAACGCCTATCAGGCCAGACTGCCTCCAGCAGCGACCCGCTCCTAGCTCTCTCCGCGCTGATGACATCCGCCGAGCGTGTTCGGGCTGTTGAGACCCCGAGGACCTCGACTCCAGTGGTCAGTACATGATGGTGCGGGTTAGGTGGTGGGGCCAGAAGGTGGCGTGGTAGGCCTTCCAGAGTCGAAAGTCCACCTGGGGGACTACCAGCGACTGCGACGGTGGGCGGATCCGGTTGATGGCGTCGGTGAGCAGGGCGGTGGCATAGAGGGTGTGGGCCCGGATCTCCACTTCTTCAGGGCTGTCCGCGGCGATCAGGTCGCCTCTGTTGATGGCAGTTTCCAGTTCTGCGGAGTAGGACAGGATGTCCATGAGCCGCAGGGCGACGGGGACGATGTAGTCGGCGAACGCGGTCATCCGATCCAGATCGGCGACCGCGAAGGCGCCTTCGCGGGCCAGTGCCATGTGCAGTTGCCACAGCCAGAGCTGGGCCAGCTTGTGCAACTGCACCTCATGGCCATCGTGGGTGCTGACATCGTTGAACCGGGGGAACTCGGCCACGAGCCGCTCCATCAGACCGTTGCCCGCGGCGTACATGGCGGGCGCGCAGTCGGCCACGAACCGGTGGGCGCTGCCGCCATAGCGCTCGGCCAGAACTTGGCCCGCCGCGTTGAGGATTTCGACCCGCTCATCGAGCATGGGGATCTCGATATTCCCGGTGAACACTCGGCTTAGTTCGGCTCGACTGATCTCGGCCAGGTAGGCCCCGTCGGTCAGCGGCACGCCATCGTCCAACGCCTGGGCAACGCAAGCGAACATGCCCTCGCTGTCCGACCAGGTCCGACCCCGATGATCGGCGGCGAACTTCACCCCAGAGTCAAAGTCGGTGAAGGCGAAGTTCATTACCGCATAGAAGAACGAAACATCAATGATCTCCGCCGGGTCGGTCCGGCTACTGATTGCTCCGTCGACCGCGCCAGACGGGAAGGCGAACTCCTCGTAGGCCATCCAAGAAGCCACTTGCTCGATGGCCTCGACCGATGTGCGAACGTGTCGGGAGCGCTCGACCACCCCGCGCACCGACCGCAAGACCGGCGAGGACCACACTGGGGAATCGTGCACGTTCTTCTCCTGTCGAAGTACCACTTGCCGTACGATTTTGACTGGTTCGTCGTGAGGAACGCGAATGGATGCAATCAGGTTTAGCTTCGACAGTGATCAGGCGCTGGCCGCGGTTACGGGCCGTGACGGTGGGGTGAGTACGGGTGATCTGGCCAGCCTGAACCTGAGCTTTGAAGTGGGGGACGACACGGCGCGCGTTGTCGCCAACCGCAAGGTCGCGGGCGACAGCCTCGGCTTCGACTTCCGAGACTTGGTGGTGCCCCGCCAGGTGCATGGGGTTCGGATCAAGGTTGTCGGCGAACAGGACAGGGGTCGGGGGGCCGATTCGGCGGAATTAGGGGTGGCCGCCTGCGATGCGCTGGTAACCAGCACGCCGAATATCCCGGTGGCCGTTCTGATGGCCGACTGTGCGCCGGTGGTGCTCTACGACCCGACTCAACCGGCCATCGGAATCGTTCACGTGGGATGGCGCGGGGCGATCGGGCGCATCGCCCAGAAGACTGTCGAGACCATGGCTCGGGAGTTCGGCAGTCGACCACGGGATATCAAGGCCGGAATCGGTCCATGCCTGCAACCGCTCTCCCTCGAAGTCTCTATGAACGAAGCCATGCAGGCCGAAGGGGAGTTCCATCAGCAACCGGCGGTTCTTTACGACGCTGGCGATAAGCCCCATCTCGACATCCCGTTCATGGTCAAACAGCAATTGCTCGACGCCGGTGTATGGCTCAAGAACATTGAAGACTGTCGGATGGACACGCTGGACGCCCGGCGCTTCTTCTCCCATCGCGGTCAGTCCGGCCAGGCGGGTCGATGCATGGGCGTAGCCATGCTGCGGTCGGCGTAGGTGGTTGATCTTCAGTCGGGGATCAAGACCCCGGGGTTCATGAGATCTTGCGGGTCCAGAGCCTGTTTGACAGCTCGCAGTACATCGACGCCGGCGTCTCCCAGTTCGTCGGCCATCCATGGGCGGCGGACTCGGCCGATGCCGTGGTGGTGGGCGATTCCGGCGCCGCAGTCGACAGCCGCCCCCATGGCGGCGGTCCAGCAGGCGTCGTAGACCAACTGGTATTCGTCGGGATCAGACGGCTGGGCGGCGAAGGTGAAGTAGAGGTTGGCCCCGGATTGGTAGGCGTGGGAGGTGTGGGCCGTGGCCGCGATCACCGTGGGCACCGCTCTGACGGCCTCGACGACCGCGGTGTAGAGCCGGGCCAGGTGGCGCCAGCCGGTGGCCACCTCGATGGTGTCGGCCACCAGGCCCTGCTCGAAGAGTTCGGTCCAAGTGGGCACGGTGTTGCGGTGCTCGAACCAGTGGTCCACCGCTCCTGAGTCGGCTGGCTCGCCTCCTCCCGCCCGGCAAAGCTCTGCCACCGCGGCGGCCTCCAACTCCGCGTGCCCGGGCGGTCCCTCGTGCAGAAAGATGGCCACGCAGCGCCCCTTGGGCACGTGGTCGCGGAAGTGGCGGCGTGTCTCGCCAGCGTCGTAGAGGCGCACTACCGGGGGTCGCCAACCGGGCACGATCACGCTGCGCACCGCGTCGATTCCCGCGCTCATGTCCTCGAAGTGGAACGCCTGGCGCACCCCAGGGTCGGGAAGCGGGCGGAGCGAGAAGGTCACTTCGGTGATGATCCCGAGCGTGCCCTCGCTGCCCAGCAGCAGCTGGCGCAGATCGGGGCCAGCCGACGCTCGGGGAGTGGGCCGCGACCGATAGAGCGACCCGTCGGGCAGCACGGCCTCCACCGAGTAGACGATGTCCTCGATGTTGCCGTAGGCGGTGGAGTACTGGCCCGACGCCCGGGTGGCTACCCACCCGCCCACCGAGGACACCTCGATCGACTGGGGCCAGTGACCGATGGTGAAGCCGTCTTCCCGTACCCGGTTCTCGGCGTCGATCCCCATCGTGCCCGCTCCGAATGCCGCGAGGCCGTCCACCAAGTCGAGCCACCGCATCCCGCTCAAGCGCTCGGTGCTGATCACCACCGAGTCGGGCGACGCCAAAACGCCCCCCACGCAGCCCGATCCGGCGCCCCGGGGAATCATGGGTACCCCGTGGGTCCGGCACAACTGCACGGTCGCAGCCACTTGTTCAGCTGTCGGCGGCATCGCCACTGCCTTGGGCAATTGCAACTGCCCCTGCCACTGGTCGAACTCCGAGCGGGGCCAGGTATCGCGGGCTCGACTTTTGCGGGCATCGTCGTCGAGAAGGAGACCATCGCCCAGCAGTTCAGCGAGCTCGTCGATCAGCGTCATCAGGCGTCTCCCTTGAATTGCCGACTGATCAACCAAAGCGGCATCGGCTCAAAACGGATGATGCCAGACAGCGATGTTCCTACCAGTTCTTCCAGTAGCGGGAAGGAATGGGGCCGGCTTGATCTTGGTATTTGGAACCGGCCTCGGAAGAGCCGTAGGGGTTCTCGGCGGGGGTGGTCATGCGGATGAAGGAGATCTGGCCGATCTTCATCCCGGCGTACAGGGTGATGGGCAGGGTGGCCACGTTGGAGAGCTCCAAGGTGAGGCGGCCGTTCCACCCGGCGTCCACAAACCCGGCGGTGGAGTGGATCAGCAGCCCGAGACGGCCGAGCGACGACTTCCCCTCCAGCCGGGCCACCAGGTCGTCGGGGATTCGAACCCGCTCCAGGGTGGATCCCAGCACGAACTCGCCGGGATGAAGGATGAACACCCCGTCGGGTTCGATCTCTACTGGCTCGGTGAGGGCGTCCATGTTCTTCTTGACGTCGATGAGCCCCTCGGTGTGATTGCGGAACACCCGGAAGTGCCGGTCGATGCGCAGGTCGACCGACGAGGGTTGGATGGCGCCGTCGGCCAGCGGCTCGATCTCGATGCGGCCCGCCTCCAGTTCCTTGCGGATGGATACGTCGGAGAGGATCACGCTTTGGAGGCGAAGAAGCTGCGAACCAGCGGCTCGTAGTGCTCAAGCGGTGGCGTGGGGTAGGAGGGGTCGAACGCAGGCATGTCGTACTCGGCGCAGAACTCGGCGCAGCGGTCGTAGTGGGGGTGGTCGGTGTAGGCGTCGCGGCTGTTGCGGTCCAGGCCTACGTGGTGCCAGAAGTAGTAGCCCTGGAAAACACCGTGCATCTGCACCATCCACAGATTGGCTTCCGATACGAACGGCTTGAGGATGGCCGCGGCCAGATCGGGGTGGTTGTGGGGGGTGAGCAGGTCGCCGATGTCGTGGACTAGCGCGCACACCAGATATTCGTCGTCCCGCCCAGCTTTCTCGGCCCGGTGAGCGGTCTGGATGCTGTGGGTCAGCCGGTCGACGGCGAACCCCTGGGGGCCGGAGGCCAGATCCTGAAGCTCTCGCAACACCCGGTCGGCTATCCGCTCTTCGAGGTATTGGTGGGCTGGGACGCTTGCCGCCCAGTCCTCAGCAGTGGACTCGTCCATGCGGGTGAACGTGGCTTGAGTCAGCGTGGCCATGCCCGAAGCCTACGACATGGATGTCACAACGACACCCCCGCAATTGGCCGTTTTGACCACTACATTGCAGGGCTGATGCGAGCGGTGGTATTTGAGGATGGCCAAGCGACGATCGGCGAGGTAGACGACCCGGAACCAGGCCACCGGCAGCTGCTGGTTGCGGTTCGGGCCGCAGGACTGAACGGGGCCGATATAACCCAGGCCCGAGGCGGATATCCCCCGCCGCCCGGGGCGCCGACCACCGGAGGGCTGGAAATGGCTGGCGAGGTGGTGGCCACCGGTCCGGGCTGCCAGCGGTACTCGGTGGGCGACCGGGTCATGGCGGTGGTCCAGGGAGGAGGCCAGGCTGAGCTTTGCGTGGTGGACGAGCCGTTGGCCATGCCGGTGCCCCAGTCGATGGACTGGGAGGGCGCCGGGGGATTCCCCGAGGTGTTCGCAACCGCCCACGATGCCCTGTTCACCCAGGCCGGCCTGGCCATGGGGGAGCGGGTGTGTATCCACGGCGCGGCCGGCGGGGTGGGCGTGGCCGCCGTGCAGCTCGCCTCGGCCGCCGGTGCCCAGGTGATCGCAACTGTGCGCAACCCCGACTCTCGCAACTCGGTAGCCGAATTGGGGGCGCACGCCATCGACCCAGCGGACTTCATCGATGCCGGCCCGTTCGACGTGTTCCTCGAGCTTGTTGGCGCCCCCAACTGGCCCGCCAACCTGAAAGCCCTGGCCACCGAAGGGCGCATTGTGGTGATCGGCGTGGGCGCGGGGTCAGAGATCACGCTGAATCTGGCACTGCTCATGGTCAAGCGGCTCCGGCTCTTTGCCTCCACTTTGCGGCCCCGCCCCCTGGAGCAACGGGCCGCCGTCGCCCGGCAGGTGGAGCACCACGTGCTCCCGTTGGTGGATTCGGGTCGAGTCCGGGTTCCCCTTGCCTGCACCTTCCCTCTGTCTGAAGCGCCTGCGGCCTACGAGTATTTCACCGTCCCCGGCAAGCTCGGCAAGGTTGTGCTCGTTGCCTAACCGACAGGCACCGACTACGCCTGGTTGGCTAGAGTGCCGGGCACCTGCGGGTGTAGTTCAGTGGTAGAACCCCAGCTTCCCAAGCTGATGACGCGAGTTCGATTCTCGTCACCCGCTCCACGATGACGGGGCAGATCTATTTGGGCACAGTGGCCATCGAGCCGAACCGTTGGGGCTTGGCCGAGCCCGGCGGGCACCCCCTCACCCGGGTATCCGAGTGGTTGGCGAACATCGCCGAGGCTGGGTTCGACGGATTGGAGTTGTGGGAGCGCCACGCCCGATCTGTGCCCGATGAGGAACTCGATGCGCTGCTGGCCTCGGAGATCCCCATAAGAATCCTGAGCTGCTACACCAGTTGGGACGAGCCCGACGATGCCGACCGAGCCGAGACCGCGACGTGGATCGAGCGGGTGGGAGCGCAAGGAGTCAAGTTCAACGTGGGCAGCGATCCCGACTCCATCGCCGATTACACCGAACGGCTCCGGCGGTTCGAGGCCGAGGTTCCCGAGAGCGCCCGGCTGCTGTGTGAATGCCACTTTGGAACGGTGGCTGAAGATCCCAAAGTGGCCCGCGACATGTTCGACTCCGTTGCCGACGCCGACCGTTTGGGGGCCATTGTCCACGTTCACCCCATGGCCCGAGACGAGTGGTCGGAGCCGTTAGGTGTGCTCGGAGATCGGGTACGCCACGTTCACGTTCAGGTGGCGGAGGTTCCTCAATCCACCAGCGCCGCCGAATTGAGCGAAGTGCTCCGGCCAGCCGCCGAAGCCATAAGCACCGCCTCCCCTGAAGCCACCTGGACCATCGAGTTCTCCCACGGCATGTGGGGCTTCGGCCGCGACGACGCCGAATTCGACAATCCGGCTTACATCCTTCAGTCCGCCCAACGCGACCTTGTGGCCCTGCGAGCAGCGCTCTAATTCCCAACCCCAGGGAACCAGTGATGGGTCTGGGGCGTCAAACAAGCATGGCGAAGCTGATCGGTTTGATTGTCGTGCTCGGCTCTATCGCGCTGGCCTGCGGTTCAACAGACACGACGAGAGCATCACCTCCAACCGCGACCCCTGAAGTTTCTGCCACCGCAACCATCGCCCCTGAGCCCGCGGTATCGACCGCGTTGCCGCCGACCGTTGCTCGTCTGCCCGTTGATCCGGGAGCCCCCGCAAGCGAGTGGGTAGCCGGACTCAACGCCGCCGGATGGGACTTCCACCGACATCTAGAGGGAAACGCCGTATCCAGCCCGATGAGCATTGGCATCGCATTCAGCCTCAGCCGGGCCGGAGCATCGGCTGATTCCGGGGAAACACTTGACAGAATCTTTGGGTTTCCGGAGATGGGCATCCACAGTGCCGCCAACGCCGTCTCTCTCCGATTGGCGGAGGCATCGGCCGATCCCATCACTTTGGAAGTGGCCAATCGGCTCTTTCCTGATGACGAGTTCCTGCCACTGTCGGCCTTCATTGACATCGCCTCAGCCCATTATGGAGCGGCCATCCAACCAGTCGACACTGCTGATGCCGGTAATGCAGCAAGTGCCATCAACGGCTGGGTGTCGGAACGCACCCGCGGGCTTGTTCCCACCATCGTCAATGAGAACTCGGTCAGGAACCAGAAGCTGATCTTGGTGAACACCGTTTATCTGAAGGCCGACTGGCTGGTGCCCTTCTTGGCCGACTTCACCCGGGTTGACGAGTTCACCACCGCCGACGGCCAGCAAGTGGCGGCGCCGTTCATGCGCGACTACGACCCCATTGAACGTCGTTTTGTCCGATTTATCCACGCCGATGCGGTGGAACTCCCCTATCAGGGGGGTGAATTGGCCATGTGGCTTATCGTCCCCCACGAACTCGTCGGACTCGCCGCTGTCGAGGATTCCCTCAACGCCGAAGCCCTAACGGGGCTGGCCGATATGGCGCAAGAGGGATTGGTCCATGTCACCATGCCCAAATGGGAGCAGACCCTTCCGCCCACTGATCTGTTCGAATGGCTCTGTCCGCTCGGATTCTGCGCTGGCGCAGGTTTCGACGGCATTGCCCCCGGTATCTTCATCACCGCCGCCCTTCACGGTGCCAAGGTGATTGTGGACGAGAAGGGCACCGAAGCCGCCGCCGCTACTGCTGCGGCCTTCGTCGAGTCTGCGCCTCCCGAGCCCGATCTCACCGTCGTCGCTGATCGCCCCTTCCTCTGGGCCATAACCCACCAAGAAACCGGCGCACTCTTGTTCGTAGGCCGCCTCGTCAACCCCGCCGCGTAGTCATCCAGACCCGGTCCCGGCGCGTCATCTTCGCATTCCGGCCACTAGCGTGCGGGGGGCATGCCGGTGTTGCTGGGGGCTTTGGCGTCGGGGCTGATCGGCGTTTCCGATTACTTCGGGCGATATTGCAGTCGGCGCGCCCAGGCCATGACCACGGTGGGCACCGCGTTCGTGGGCGGGCTGGGCATCACGATGGTGCTGCTAGTGATTGTGCCCAGTGCCATCACCGCGGCCGACTTGCTGCTGGGGGCGGCCTCGGGGGCACTCATCGCCATCGCCCTCTCGGCTATGTGGCACAGCTTGGCCGTATCCTCGTCGGCCATCGCCTCGCCGATCGTGGCCGCGTTCACATCGTTGGGGCCGCTGATCTATGGGCTGGCCACCGGCGAACGCCCCACTCTGGCGGCCAACATCGGCATCGCGGTGGCCGTGGCCGGGTTGCTTTTGGCCGTGATCGTGCCCCAGACCGTGACAAACGTCGGCACAGGCATCGCCTACGCCATCCTCGGCGGTCTCGCCTTCACCGCGGCCATCGTGTTACTGGATCGAACCAGCGTGGACAGCGGCATGTGGCCCGCCGCCACCCAGAGGGCCGCCGCCCTGGTGTTCATGCTGATGGTCACCCGGGCTAGGCGCATCCCCCAGATCCTGCCCCGCTTCCTGCGGCTGGCCGGCCTGGCCGGAGGCATCGCCGGCGGCTTGGGCATGGCGTCTTTCATCGCGGGGGTGCAGCGCGGCCCAGTGGGGGAGGTGTCAGTGGCTGGCTCGCTCTACCCGGTGGTCACCATCGCTATGGCCGTAATCTTCGACGACGACACCCTGCGCTGGTGGCAGGCCATGGGCATCGCCGCCGTGCTGGCCGGCACCACCCTGATCACCATCGGCTAGGCCACAATTCACCTTCGGTCTAGGGAGTGTTCACTTGGTTTCCAAGTGGCCTCCAATTGGGCAGGCGAGAATGCCTGGATGGATGAGCAGTCTTCGTTGGAGCCGCAGGTCAAGCTGACCACTGAGCAGATCTTGTTGATCAAGCAGGCTGCCCAACGGCTGAAGACCAAGTTTGAGGGCACCTTCAACGCCGAGACCATCGAGCGGTACATCACCGACTCGCAGACCCGGCTGGAGAGCCGGGCCAAATTCGCCACCTGGTTGCCGGTGCTGATCGAGCGATTCACCCACGACCGGCTGGTTGCTTTGGCCCGCTTGGAGGTGGGCACCTTGGACCGGCCCGGCGTGCTGTTCCTGTGCGTCCACAACGCGGGGCGCTCCCAAATGGCCGCCGGCTACCTGCGTCATTTGGCTGGCGACCGGGTGGACGTGTTCACCGGCGGCTCCGACCCCGGTTTTGACACCAACAAGGTGGTGGTGGCGGCCATGGCCGAGGATGGCATCGACGTCTCCCAGGAGTACCCCAAGCCATGGACCGACGAGATCGCCCGAGCCGCCGATGTGATCGTGAGCATGGGTTGCGGTGATGCCTGCCCCATCTATCCCGGCAAGCGCTACGAAGACTGGGAGTTGGACGACCCCTCCGGGCAACCCATCGAGGCAGTGCGTCCCATTCGGGACGACATCAGGGGCCGTGTCCAGGCCCTGTTGGCCACTCTGGAGCTGACCCCCGTTTCCTAGCGCTTGCCCTGATCGAAGACCCTCCCCCGCGACCCGTCGTGCGAGGTTGGAACGAAACCACTAAATTACGGCGCAGCCGGGGAGAGGAGGATGGGAGGGGGGCATTCCTCTCCCCGGCTGTGTCATTCATTAAACCGGGATGTGGGCTTGAAACGGCGCGTAATTCAAGCGATAAGGGCCTGGATTTCGGCCACCCTCTGCTGCACTTCGTCGCAGGTGGGGGCCTCGAGATTGAGCCGAAGCAGGGGTTCGGTATTGGAGGGGCGCAGATTGAACCACCAGTCGCCCAGGTCCACGGTGAGCCCGTCGAGGCGGTCTTGGCGGGCATTCGGGTAGGCGGCCGCCACCCGCTCGATCACCACTGCCGCGTCGTCCACCGTGGTGTTGAGCTCTCCCGATGAGGCATAGCGGTCGAAGTCCGACACGAGATCGGACAGGCCCGCTGGGTGGCTGCTGAGGGCTTCCAGCACCATCAGGGCGGCGATCAGGCCGCTGTCGGCCCGATAGTTATCCCGGAAGTAGTAGTGGCCCGAGTGCTCCCCTCCGAATATGGCACCGGTGTCGGCCATGGCCTGCTTGATGATGGAGTGGCCTACTTTGGTTCGCACCGCGGTGCCACCCGCCTCGGCGATCGCTTCGGGAACGGTCCGAGAGCAGATCAGGTTGTGGATGATGCTGGCGCCGGGTTCCCGCTCCAAGACCGTGCGGGCGATGATGGCGGTGGTCGACGACCCCGACACCGGTCGGGCGTTTTCGTCCACCAAGAACATGCGGTCGGCATCGCCGTCGAAGGCCATCCCCACATCGGCGTCCACTTCCAGCACCCGGCTTTGGAGGTCTCGTAGGTTCTTCGGCTGTAGAGGATCGGCCGGGTGGTTGGGGAAGGTGCCGTCCAACTCGGGATACAGGTGGTCAAGCACGAGAGGCAGACCCTCGAACACCGCGGGCACTACCAGGCCGCCCATGCCGTTGGCGGTGTCGGCCACCACCAGCAGGGGGGCCAGCGCGTCCACGTTTACGAACGAGCGGACATGGGCGACGTAGTCGCTCAGCAATTCGCGGCTTGTGCGGTTGCCCTTGGCAGCTGACGGATCGGGGCCGGCGATGGCCATGGCCTTGATGTTCTCCAACCCGGTGTCGGCGCCGATGGGCGCGGCACCCGCGCCGCACATCTTGATACCGTTGTAGCCCGCGGGATTGTGGGAGGCGGTGAACACCGCTCCGGGCAGATCAAGGTAGCCCGAGGCGTAATAGAGCATGTCGGTGGCGCACAGTCCCATGTCCACCACGTCGATGCCGTGGTCCATCGCGCCTTCGCCGAACGCGGCAGAGAATTCTTCGCCCTCGGGGCGCATGTCCCGCCCGACCAGCACCGCGGCAGCCCCCGATGAGGCCACGAACCGGGCGAAGGCGCCTCCGATGGCCCGAGCCCCATCGGCGTCTATTTGATCGCCCACGGTGCCCCGAACGTCGTAGGCCTTGAAGATGGCGTCGTAGTCGGTAGCCATTCCGGGCCGGCTAGCGGTCGGGGCGATTCTGCGGCATCAGGCGGCTACTGCTTCTTCAGGTTCTGCTTCATCTCGTCGAGCTGCATCAAGATGGGATAGCCGCTGACGCTGATGGCGTTGCCGTGGCCGGTGTGGTGCACGTCGAACACCGATTGAAGGGCGGTGTAGTAGCCCTGCACATCGAGAGTCTGGTTCACCGCCCGCTTGGCCTGGGCCAAACCGAAGGCGTTGTTCTGGGCGATTTGCGCGGCCAGTTCATGAGTGCGCTCCCAGAGTTGGTCGCGGGGAACAACCTCCCGGGCAACCCCGATCTGGACGGCTTCTTCGGCCCCCAGCGTGCGCTGGGTGAACAGCAGGTCTTTGGCCCGGCGGGCGCCCAACTCCCAGGTGTGGCCGTGGTACTCCACCCCGCCGATGGCCATCAGCACCACCGGGTCGGAGAACTCCACGTCGTCGGCCACCACCAGCAGATCCAGCGGCCAGATCAGGTTGAGTGCCCCGGCGATGGCCTTGCCCTGGATGGCCCCGATGGTGGGCTTGGGGATGTTGCGCCAGTGCCACGAGTAGCCCAGGTACTTGCGGGCCTCCCAGCGGTAGATCTTGTTCAGCTGCCAGCTGCCGTCGGCCTCGGCCAGCGACACGGCGTCGGGGTCGGGGTCGCCCCCGCCAAGATCGTGGCCGGCCGAGAAGTGCCTGCCCTCGCCCCGCAGCACGATCACCTTCACGTCGTCGTCGTACTCCGCAGCCAAGAAGTGGTGGTGCAACTCATCGAGCATCCGCTCGTTCTGGGCGTTGGCCTTTTCCGGTCGGGCCAGTGTGATGGTGGCCACCGCGTCTGCGGTCTCGTAATCGACGTATCTGTACTCGCTCATGGGGTGTCCTCTATCAGGGGCTTATAGGTGGTTGCTTCAGCCGGTTGCCTTCTGTACCCTGACGAAAGCAGTCGGAACCGGCACCGCCCCTGAGCATAAAGGGTTCCCCTCAGAATCCAAGAGACGATGGAGGGAACCCATGGCAGTAACCGAAATCGAGCGCACGGAGTTGGCCAACCGGCTGGTATTGGCCATCGGCAAGGAGGCCACCGAGACGCTCATGAACTGCATCATCCCCGAAGGGCGAGACCAACTGGCCACCAAAGACGACCTGAGAGTTCTGAGCGCTGAAATGCGGTCGTATGTTGACTCCGCAATCTCCAAGCACACTCGCCTCATCATGACCACCATGGTGGGGTTCATGCTCACCATCTGGATCACGCTGCTGGTGCCTGCCATCGTTTGACGGTTGAAGCCCTCAAGCCTTGCTGAGGGCGGCCGCTTCAAGCACGGCCAAGGTTTGGTCGGCAATCGGTTCCCAGTCGAAGGCGGGGCGTAGGTCGATCAGGGTTTGGCGGGAGCGGTCCAAGTCTTCCGGGGTGAGATTGTCGAGGCACCGGGTGAGGTCTTCGACGGTTTCTCCGTAGCGGATGTCGGCGCCGGCGAAGGTCTCGTCGAAGAAGTCCCAGTTGCTGGTGATGGCGGGCACGCCTGCTCCGATGCAGTCGAACGCGGTGCCGGTGGTGAGCATCCCGGAGGGGGCGAACGGGAGGATCACCGCGTCGAAGGCCTTCACGCGCCGCAGGTACTGGTTGAAATCGAGATGGCCGAACTCGGCGATGATCCGGGGATCGTCGGGAACGGCCACCGACAGGTCCACACGGATCACCAGCTGGATGTCGTCCCGGGCGCATGCATGCACCGCGTCGACCACCAGCTGGAGGTTCTTTTCCACCCGAGGGGTCCCGATAACCGCCACCCGCAGCCTGCATGGTGCCCAGCCCTCGGCCAACTCGACATCTTCGCGGGTGGTGTGGGCCACCGCCTCGTACTCGCGCCCCCAATGGCCGTGGGGGATGACGTGGTGCTCGGTGTTGGGACCGTATTGGTAGGTGGCCAATGCCACGTCGTAGCCGGCCTGGCTGTGGTGGATGACCGCGTCGGCCGCTTCGGCCCATAGCTGGTAGCTGGCTGCGGCCTCGTCGGTCTTGAAGAAGTGGGGTAGCAGGTTGTGCTGGGTCCACACGATGGCGGTTCCGGTGGCCTTCACCTGCGCCAGCACCTCGGCGGTGCGTTGAGGGTCGACACCGCTCCACCATTCCGGCCAGGCCATGTGCAGCACGTCGATTTCGTGGAGCCTCTGCACCAGCTTGTCGTCGGGGATGCCTGCGCCGAGTGCCACCACCCGGTCGGCCAGCGGGTCGTACAGCGAGCGGTCGTAGGGGTGCCCGTGAATGGTGCTGGCCACCCGCAGCCGGGGGGTGACCTTCCAGGTGAAGTTCACCATGGCAGCGGGTTCGAGTTCAGCCTGGTACACCCGGGGCAGCTCACCCCAGAAGCTGCGCCACTCCGCGATCCCCGAGGTGTCGATGGCCTGCACCCGACCGGCGTCGAACTCCACGTCCAGCGGTCGTCCGGCAGGCTCGGCCACCGTGAGGGTCAGCGGGCCGGGAAGGTCAGGGTCGTCGAATTGGAGGTGCTCAGCAACAACCAGCGAGCGCCCCTCCACCCGGTAGGTGGCAGTACGACGGCCCGCCACCGTCGGCTCGTCGCTGCCCGCTGGCGCCCACCCGTCGTGGACGATGGTGACCGAGCCCGGGTTGTGCTCCACCGAGGTGGGCAAGCCCGCCGGGACCAGGGGAGCATTGCTGGTGCCGGTGCGGTCGTCTCGCCCCAGTGGGGTGATCACCGGCAGCATCACCGGATGGCCGGAGGTGGGCTGCTCAAATAGGCCCGGGCTCCGCGGAGAGGCGGCGTAGTCGGCTGAGAATCCGAACACCGTGGGCAGGGCGAACGACAGCGGCTTGGCCCGGTACGACCACACCGTGGCCCGCTGGGAATCGTCGAATGAGATGAAGCGTTCCGCAGGGAGATAGGCGTCGGTGGAAGCAGCGCCGACCACGTCAGGCCTCTGGCGCAGTTCGAGGGCGGAGAGCAGCAGCTTGCCGTAGATGTCCAGGGTCATCTGAAGCCGTCGGGCCGGGCCGCGGTAGAACATGGCGGCCCGGTTTTGGTGAGCGGCGATGACCCCGTTGGGGAACCACTCCACAAGATCGTCAAGAGTCGCATCGGCTCGGGCCAGCCAGCGGTCTTGGGGTACGTCGAGGTCGCGCCCCGCGGCAATAGCGGCCAGCTCGATGGTGATGGCCATGCCCAGCGCACCGATAGACCTACCCCACACGATGGCTCCTCCGGGCTGAGCCACCTCGTCGAGGTCGGTAAGCACCTTTGAAAGCCCGCTGGCCCACCCCGGACCGAGCTGATCGGCCAGCGGCTCGGCAAACAGGTACATATCCGGGGTGTAGATGTCGTAATGGACCCAGTTGCCCATGCCGTCGTTCAGCCAGCCCGTGGGGCTGGAGAACATCGAGCGCACCCGGTCGAGTAGATCGGGAAGCTCAGCAGGCGCCTCGCCGCCCCGAAGCTCGGCCAGGGCTCGCAGGCATCGGGAGGCCACCACCGCGAAGTTGGGCGGGATGGCGTCAGTGTCGGCCAGCCGGTCGACGATGCCCGGAGAGTGCACCGCGTCGAGCACGGTCTGGTGGAGCTCGGAGGGTAGGGAATCGAGACCCCCGATGCGCAGCACCGTTTCTCCCACCCGGTAGCTGGCGAACGCCTCCACCGTGGCGGGATCAAGCGAAGCGATCAGCGGTGGGATCCGGGCTCGCAGTTCGCACCCGCCCACCTCTTCGACTCCGCACTCGATGAGCAGCCCCAGAACGTACAACAGGTCGGCGGTGGCGTCGTCCAGAACCGCATGGCCGGCATAGAGCCGGGGCAGCTCCAGTCCGGGAGCGGCAGACTGCTCGAACTCCGCCATCTTGTCCGCGGTCGCCGCAATCAGCCGGTCGGCTAGGGCGCCAGAGGTGGTGGTGCCAGCCAAGGGGTGTTCGGGAAATCGAAAGTCCATGCTCATGCCATGGTGGCCAATCGCTCTTTGGTCACTTCGTTGAGGGCGTACTCTCCGGCCGACCACCGCCGGATCTCATCGATCACGTAGTCGGTCATGCGGGCCAGTTCGGTGCCCTGGCTGCCGGCCAAGTGGGGGCTGATCCACACGTTGGCCATCTCCAGCAGCGGGCTGTCTTCGGGCAGCGGCTCAGGATCAGTCACATCCAAGATGGCATACAGCCGCCCCGAGGCCAGGTGAGGCGTCAGCGCCTCATGGTCGATCAGCGGCCCGCGGGCGGTGTTGATCACCGTGGCGCCGTCGGGCAATGCGGCCAACTGGTTGGCGCCGATCAAGTGCATCGTCTCGGGCAGGGCTGGCGCATGGATAGACAGCACATCGGCCCCGGCGCACAGTTCATCCAACTCCAGTTTGTCCACCCCTAGCGAGGCGGCTTCTTCTGGGGTCACGTAGGGGTCGGAGAGCGTCACCGTCAAGTGGGGAAAGGGGCGCAGCAGCTCGATCACCCGGCGGCCGATCAGCGATGCCCCAATGATGCCGATGGTGCGGCCGTAGTTGCCCCACTGGCGGTCGCCCATGGCCGACATGGCTGAGAAGTCAGCCCGGCCCCGGCGCCACAGCACCCCCTTGTTGGCGAACAGGATGGCGGCCAGGGTGAACTCGGCCACCGGCTCGGCGTTGGCGTTGGCCCCGCTGGTCACGCGGATGCCGCGATCCCACACCGCATCGGTCAGGGTCATCTTGACCGTGCCCGCCGCGTAGGCGAACAGCCCGAGCCGGGGCGCCCGATCGAGCATGGCGGCGTCTAGCGGCGGGCACCCCCAGTGGCCGACGATCACCTCGGCCTCGGCCAGCACGGCGTTGGCCTCGTCGTCCCACGCCCCGATGGGCTCGGTGTTCAACAGCCGCCCCAGCGCCCGCAGCCGGTCGTGGTCGGCCTCGCCGAACAGCCCCATGCCCGGCCAGTGGGCAATAGCGATGTTGGGTTGCCCTCTGCTCATTGCCAGAAGTCTCCCAATATCGGCTAGACCATTCACAAGCAAGGACAAGAAGGGGAACGGAAATGGCTGATCTGGTCAACTACGAGGGCAAGCGGGTGCTGGTGGTGGGGGGCGCCACCGGGATGGGAGCGGCCGCGGCTCAGAAGGCAGCCGCGCTGGGTGGACATACCATTGTGTTGGACATCGCCGACATGACCTACGAGTGCGGGCAGTACATCAACGTCAACCTGGGCGACCAGGCCAGCGTGGACGCGGCCATCGAGGCCATCGAAGGCCCAGTGCATACCGTGTTGGCCTGCGCGGGGGTGGCCGACGGCACCGGCAATCTCATGCTGATCAACTTCACATCGCAGCGCCATCTCATCGAAGCGCTGATCAAGGGCGGCAAGCTGGGCCGGGGCGGCTCGGTGAGCTTCATCTCCTCGGCGGCCGGGCTGGGATGGATGAGCAAACTGGAGCAGGTGCAGGACTTTCTGGCCACCCCCGACTGGGACACCGCCGCGGCGTGGATCGACGAGAACGAGGGCACCGACAGCTACATGTTCTCCAAGCAGGCCATCAACGGGTATGTGGCCGCCCAGGCGTTCCCCTTCCTGCAAAGGGGCATCCGCATCAACTCCATCATGCCCGGGCCCACCGACACCCCCTTGGCCCGGGCCAACGCCGACCTATGGCTCGGATTTGGGGCCAGCTATCGGGAGGCCGCCGATGTGCCCACCTTGGTTCCCGAGCAGATGGGCGACACTCTGCTGTTCTTGAGCAGCGACGCCGCCAGCGGCATCAACGGGATCAACCTGCTGGTGGACCAGGGCCACACCAACGCCTCTCTGGTGGACGCCTGGGACGACCCCTTCGTGAAGGTCATGGCCGGCATGATGGACTTCGACCCGGCCATGTTCGGGATGGACGAATGAGCCCGCTCTTCTAATGAGCGGCCAATTGCCTGACATCTTGGAGCTCACCGAAGTCGGGGAGCATCGCTATCACGTATTCCAGCCGGCGGAGTCGGCTGAGGGGCGCGATGTGGTGTTCAGTGGCCAGCTCATGGCCCAGATGATGATGGCGTCGGATAGGGAAGCGGGCAGCGCCAAGGACATCCGCTCCGTGCACGCCATCTTCGCCCGGGCCGGCACCTACACCCTGCCCATAGAGGTGGACGTCGATTCCATGCAGGCCGGGCGCACCTGGGCCAGCGATGCGGTCACCGCCACCCAGGGGGGCAAGCTGCTCAGCCGGGCGCTGATCTTGATGAGCACAGTGGACGACGACCTGATGCGTCACGAGCCGGCCATGCCCGATGTGCCCGGTCCCGATGGCTTGGATCCCGGCTTCGCCTTCATCTTCCCCGGCGCCGAGTGGCGGCCGGTGCCCGGCGAACCGGAGATCGACGGAGTGCCGGTTGAGCGGGCCTGGCACCGCTACGAGGCGGGGGTGGAGTCGCAGGCGGCCAACCAGGGCATCGCCGGATGGGCCACCTGCGGCAACATCATCGGGTTGGCCATGCGCCCCCATCGAGAAACCATCCGAATCGAGGACGCCCACCGCACCCTGTCCACCGGGGTGATCGCCCACACCCTCCACTTCCTGGATCGCCTGGACGCATCCCAGTGGCTGCTCATCCAGATGTCGGCCACCAAGGCGGCCAACGGCCGGGTCTACGGCCAAGGCGAAGTGTTCACCGCCGAAGGCCAGTTAGTGGCCACCTTCCAGCAAGACTCCATGGCCAAAGCCGCCCCCGCCCCCATGGACCCCTCCCGCTCGATGTAGCGTCCCGCTTAGGGTTGGGGAGTCACCACTTGGCACAAGGGTCCGGTTGCTCGGCTGATCCGGCGGTCGAGGGTCAACAGCGGCCAATCGAGCGCTTCGGCCAACGCCACGTACCAGGCGTCGTAGCTGGTGAGGTTGGCCCTGAGTTCCCATACGCGGTCAGCGAAAGGCGTAAACGGGTAGAGGTCAATATCAAGGCGGAGCAGGTCTCGGTGGGCGGCTGTCGCTTCCAGTCGTGTGAGGACGCCCCTTAGCTCCTGTCGACGAAGGGTGTTGGTGGCTTCGACCAGAGCCTGTTCTGGTGCGGCCAGAGGGCCGGTTGAGATCGCCTCTTCTGCCCATGGGCCGTCATGCTCAGAGTCGACGAGCACGGCCACCAGCACGGAGGCGTCGACGACGGCACTCACCTCCGATCGGCGTCTCGGTCTTCGAGGATCATCGAAGTCGGGACGCCGGTTCCCGCTGCGGCCTTGCGGCGCTGGACTTCGTCAAGCCAAGAACGCAGCGTTGGCCGGGACGCAATGCGCTCAAGTTCGCCGCGCAAGTACTCCTGCATGGATTGCCGGTTGAGCGCAGCCCGAGCTGAAAGTTCATCGCGGACTTCCTCAGGTACCCCTCGAATCGTGATCTGCACAGTCATGACAGCATTATGGCCGCATTGCTGTCATAATGCAATCACCAAGCGCGGTCACTCAGTCGAGTCGTCCAGGATCATCAGGGTCTTGAGATCGCTGTGGAAGTCGAGGGCGTAGTCGCCTCCTTCTCGGCCGATGCCGGAGATCCCGCAGCCGCCGAACGGGGCGGTGAGGTCGCGCACCAAGAAGGTGTTGACCCACACCAAGCCAGCCCGCACGGCTGCGCCCACCCGCTCGGCCCGGGCCTGTGACGATGTCCAGATCTGAGCGGAGAGGCCATAGTCGGTGCTGTTGGCCAGGGCGATGGCCTCATCCTCGTCGGCGAAGGTCTGGAGGGTGAGCACCGGGCCGAAGATCTCCTGCTGCACCACCTCGCTCTGGTTGGATGCCGGTTCGATGAGCGTCGGCTCGTAGTGGAGGCTGCCTTCCATCGGTTGGCCGCCCCGCACGATGACGTCGCCCGCGGCTCGGGCCCGCTCCACGAATCCGTGGACCCGGTCGCGGTGATCGGGGTGGGCCAGCGGGGCGATGTCGGTGGTGGGATCACGGGGATCCCCCAGCACCAGCGCATCTGCGTGGTGATGGAATCGCTTGAGGAACTCGTCTCGGATTTCGGCCGCGACCAGCAGCCGGGTGCCAGCCAGGCACACCTGCCCCGAATCATCGAATTGCCAGGCAGCCCTGTGGGCGGCGGCGTCGAGGTCGGCGTCGGCGAACACCAGGAACGGGCCCTTGCCGCCCAGTTCCGCGGTGAACGGGACGATGTTGGCCGCGGCGGCCCGTCCGATCTGCCGGGCGGTCTCCGGTGATCCGGTGAACGTGATGCGCCGCACTCGGGGGTCGGCCACCAGCGCTGCGCCTACCTCCTCGCCGATGCCCTGTACCAGGTTGTAGGCGCCAGGCGGGAAACCGGCTTTCAGGGTGAGCTCGGCCAGCAGCGCGGCCGACAGCGGCGACCACTCGGCTGGCTTGTGGATGACGCTGTTTCCCGCGGCCAACGCGGGGGCTAGCTTCCAGGTGCTGAGCATGAACGGCGCATTCCAGGGGGTGATGACCACCGCCGGACCGGCGGGCATGCGCTGCACTTGGTTCCGCATGCTCTTGGCATCCCAGGTGCGGTTCTCGTGCTCGGTGATCAGGTCGGCGTAGGTGCGGAAGTTGAGCGCCCCCCGGGCCACCAGCCGCTGCTTCATCGACTCATAGAGAAAGCCCATGTCCAGGGTCTCCACCAGGGCAATGTCATCGTTGTTGGCCTCAATCAGGTCGGCCAGACGATGCAGCACGTCGGCTCGTTCTTTGACGCTGAAGGCGCTCCAGGCCTCGAATCCATCCACGGCAGCGGCTAACGCGGACTCCGCCGTGGCTTCATCGCCGCGGGCGATGTCGGCCAGGTGCTCCCAGCCCATCGGCGACCGAGTCTCGAACCGCTGAGGTGAGGGGACCCACGACCCCCCGATCAGGTGATCGGTCGGTACCGAGACGCCGCCGACATCCTGGCGGGTCACGGAGTCATTCCTCCTCGACGGTGGACTCGTAGCGCTGGGCACCGGGACCTCGGGGGGCGCGGATGCCTCGGAACTCCCAATCCCCGCCCTTGGCAGTGGACTGCACTTCCTCGGAGTCGGACGGCTGCGCACCCACATCGTCTCGGATGGGAGTCGGGCCGGACACGATGGTGTTGGTCAGCGCCCCCAAGCCCTCGACCTCCACGGTGACCACGTCGCCGGGCACCACCGGGCGGGAGTAGGCCGGCGTTCCCGACAAGAGGATGTCGCCGGGCACCAGCGTGATGGTGCGGGCGATGTCGGCCACGATGTAGTGCATGTCCCATTCCATCTCGTCGGTAGTGGCGTCCTGCTTCACTTCGCCGTTCACGATGGTCTGGATGCGCTTGCCCCGAAAGTCCCAGCCGGTGATCAGACCAGGGCCCACGGGACAAAGGGTGTCGCTGCCCTTCACTCGCAGCATCGACCCCGCGTCGGTGTCCCTGAAGTCGTGGAGGCCGTAGTCGTTGGCCACGCTGTAACCGGCGATGTAGTCCCCCGCCTCAGCAGGGGACACGTTTCGGCAGGTCTTTCCGATCACAATGGCAATCTCGCCCTCGTAGTTCAGCCACTGGCACCCCTCGGGGCGCACCACGTCGCTCTTGTGCCCGGTAAGCGCGGTGATGGGCTTGTGAAAGTAGGTGGGCGCCGGGGGCAGCTTGGTCATGAACTCCTCAACCCGGCTGCGGTAGTTCAGATGGATGCAGATGATCTTGGTGGGCGTCACCGGCGCCAGATGGACGGCTTCGTCGATGGCCACCGATCGGCCATCGCCGGAAACCAGCTGATCGCCAACGCGTTCAACATCACAGGGATAGCCGTCGAGGAGGATGCGGCGGTATTCGGGCATGTCTGGCAATCTACCTAGAGAACCCATGCCAGCCGACTCCACTCCCACCGAACGCCTCCTCGATGCCGAGGTAGACATCCAGGCTCGGTTGGGCGATCGGCCTCTCGACTTCGACTCGATGCAGGCCATCTCCAACATCTATCGGGCTGCGGCGGCGGTTCGGCGCCGGGCGGAGCGAGAGGTGCTGGCTGAGGCCGGTTTGTCGTGGGGCGGCTTCACCATTTTGTGGGTGCTGTGGGTGTGGGGAGAGATGGAAGCCGCTCAACTGGCCTCCGAATGCGACTTGGCCAAGGGCACGCTGACCGGAATGGTGACCACTCTGGAGAAGCAAGGCCGGGTGGAGCGCACCCGCATGCAGTCGGACCGCCGCCGAGTCACAGTGGCCCTCACCTCCTCCGGGCTCAGGACCATCGAGCAACTCTTCCCCCAGTTCAACGAGTTCGAAGGCAAAATGAGCGGAGGACTCAGCGTCGCGGAGAAGCACGACTTGGCTCGCCTCTTGCGAGCAGTCACCACCAACGCCTCTGAGTAGGCCATCGGCATCACGCCAGCTGAGCCTGCCGCACATGACGCTGAGCCAGGTCCGCGAAGTTGTCACTGCGCCGTGTAAATATCTATCGCTCAGGAGGTGAAGGATAGATGACAGCGGAAGTGGTGATCCTCAATCGTGGTGCCGTTGCTATCGCTGCCGACAGCGCCGCCACTGTTGGTGCGCCAGGTCGCAAGATCTACAACACCGCGAACAAGCTATTTCCCCTCTCAACCGTTGAGCCGGTTGCAGTAATGGTTTATGGAGGGGGTTCGTTTGCGTCGATCCCTTGGGAAACCGTCATAAAGGAGCACCGCCGTGACCTTGCCTCAACCTCCTACGGCTCAGTTGAGGAATATGCAGAAGCGCTAGTTGCCTACTTGCCTTCCTTGGTTCGACATGTGTCCAGACAAGAGCAACGGGAGCGTGTGGTTATGACCGCGTGGTGGGAGCTGGACATGGTGCGAACTTCGGTAGAGAGCACTGCATTGGCTGCTGCATCAGCAGGTACTCCGCTCACTAATGCTCAGATCAGGAGCGAGATTCTCAGCAGGGTCAATGCTCGGATCAGCCATTTGCAGCAGATTGGCTTCATCGATGGCATCAGCACGGCAATTGTCGGACGAGAGATAAGCGCTGCAATCAAAGACTGGCCGGCGTTTGTAGACGAATATCTCAACGGGTTACCTACGAACTCGGTGATCAAGCGACGAGCTCGGGTCATGGCCCGAGCCTCATTGAGGGCGGCCCAGCAGTCGCCTTGGGGTAGCGGAGTCGTAGTAACGGGGTTTGGTACTGACCAACTCTTTCCTGCGATGTCTCAGTACTTCGTCGACGGCATTGTCGCTGGCCGTGTTCGAGCGTGGAGGGTCGGCGGCGTCTGCATTGGAAAGGACCAGTCCGCCGGCATCTACCCCTTCGCGCAGGAGGACATGGTGGCCACCTTCATGGAGGGCATTCACCCTGACTATCGACTGGCACTCAGCGAATTGGTCGACCAGACGATTGGCCTGTTGATCGACCACTTCAGTGGACGGGTGAAAGGCGCTCTTTCTCCGGCTGCGCATTCCCAGCTACTCAATGAGATGGCTGCGGCCAAAGCGGTGATCGCCGATCGCTTCCAGGATCACTTTCGTGAGCTGCTGAAGGCAAACAACTCTGCCCCGATCATGTCGATCGTGGAGCTGCTCCCGAAGGAGGAAATCGCGGAGATGGCAGAGGCTCTAGTAAACCTCACCTCCTTCAAGCGACGGGTTACACCGGAAGCTGAGACGGTTGGGGGCCCGGTCGATGTGGCCGTGATCTCGAAGGGAGACGGGCTAGTGTGGATTAGGCGAAAGCACTACTTCGCGCCCGAGCTCAACCCGCGCTACTTTGGTCGCGACCAAGGGCTCCGAAACGCTGGCATAATGGGGGTGAGGCCATGACGAGAAGCGCTGAGGACGCACTGCGTCAGAAACTCTCGGAGGGTAGCTCCGAAAGGGCACGCCTGCCGTTTCCCCAGCCTTGGGATCCCCAGCCTGTGGACCCCAAGGCCTTTGGTCGCCGTGTTGCAGCAGAGCTCTTCGACGAGTACGTGAAAGAAAGCCAGGAGAGAGCCAAGCGCAAGAAGCGCTAGTCGAAATGGCTGTGAATGCAGGGCACTGGCCTTCGTGCTGGTCCCCCAAGCTGATGCTCGCCCTAACTGAGTGTGAGGGTTGATCGGCGAGAATCGACTATCCGCTGACTTGACCGATGGGTGCCTGGCTGCGTTTCCATTGGTCGGGCCCTATTGTCGCTGGTAATCGGTGGCGTGTGGCCGCTCCACGATTTGCAGCTCGTGCCGGCTACTCCATCAGACGGAACCAATCACGAACCGCCAAGCGGAGCCGGAGCACCTCGTCTTCAGCTAGCAGGGAGCAGTGAGCGATCGGGCCTCGGAGCGTGTTGAGACTGCTCATGACCTTCTCAACTGCCCTCACGCTCGTGAACAGGGAGTCGAAGACATCCCAGTTCTTCTTGATTATCTCACCAAGCTCACCGAAGGTTGTGAAGTCGATGGGGTCGGACGACCGGGGCGTCGTGCCGCTGTCCATTTCCCGTTGCTGTCTGTCTGCGACCTCTTGCTGCAATGTGGAGGGAATGCGACCGCTGGTCCACCAGTTGGGGCCTTCTTCAGCTTCGAGCGGGTCAGAAATTAGCCGCCGGATGGATTTCTCGAGTGAGTAGAAGACTTCGTAACGGGGTGCCATTGCCGCGGCCTCTGAGCGGTACTCCTGCTCGATCTGTGGGTAATAGTCCTCGTCAGAGTCAAGCACTTGCTTGTGCTGTCTCCGCAGATCGATAGCGAACTCTCGCTCTACCCGATCGAGTTCGTGCTCGACGAGCTGATTTGAGAGGGAAAATAGCTTCAGTCTGTCTTCAGCTGCTGCCATGACTATCGAAGGAGGTTCTCTCGGAGGCTCTTGAAGATGGCATTGAATACAGCAATGTCAGAGGTGGCAGGTAGGTGGAGATTGATCGTGTACCCGATGCTCAGGTCTCCGAGCAAGGACTCCTTCCCGTCTTGACCTTGGTCCGGCAAGGATGTGGGGTCGTCGCCGTCGTCTCCGCTGGTCGCCGAGCCAGGACCATCGGCCTCGTGATCGTCCGACTCGTCGAATTGAGCGAGTTCGAGCAGGGCCTTGAAGGAGCCGACAATCGCTGTCAGCATTCGAGAGCCCTCTTCGGCTCCTGTGATTTGCACAATCAGCCCTCGGAGGTCGTCGTCGTTGAGCTCGTAGGCGTACTCATTCGCTTCAAATAGGGGTGCGTAGCCTGTTCGGAGGGCTGCAGCTGCTGCTGCCCCTCGCTGTTTCTGATTTCTGAAGTGTTTGTAGGTCTCGGTCGGAGTTCCATCGGAGGCAAGAAATCCGGTGCGCTTCAAGAAGGGAATTACTGGTTTAGCGCCCCCACCAGATAGTCCTAACTTCGTCGCTAGAAAATCCTGTGTGAACCTATCTGGAGTTGCCGCGGATTGGATCTTCGTAAGGGCCTTGGTCAGCGACCCAGTGCTAGTTACGTACGGGAGTTTCTCATCTGCCATGTCTTCCTCGTTTCTTGGATTGGCGCCCAATGGTAGATGGCAGTTGTGACAGTTTGGTCCCTTAGACACGAAATTGCGCCTCTGACCTGCTACTTTGTCCCATGAACCATTCTCCGTAGCGGCTGCGCTACGTAGTCTGCTGGCCGTTTGGTGTATCGCCTAAGGATCTCAGCAAGACTTGACCAGACGAGGTGCGGTGCCTTGGGGGGATGAACTGATAGACCATGTTGGGGATCGACTAGCGGGACAGATGGAATCCGGGGACTGCTTCATGGTGCGATGGGGGTTGGGATGACAGCGGACGCTGCTGGCGGGGCGATTGAGAGGTTCGATCTGACGAGCTTGGTTCCGAAGGACGATCGGTATGCAGTTCTTCGGGATCTTGTTCCTGAGGCGTTCTCTGAGATGGAGTTGGTGCCTGAGGACCTGGCGGTGGCGATGGGGCAGAGGGCGGTTGATCCTCAGCAGGAGCGGTATGGGCTGTCTTGGCCGGGGAAGGCGGCTGCGGCGGCTGCGATGCAGGAGCCCTCGGTCGGGAGTCTCCGTCCGGATGCCGACCGGTCGCTGCGCGCCGATGTCGCCCGTGATGTGGTAGTCGAGGGCGACAGCCTGGAGGTGCTCAAGCTGCTCCAGCGGGCCTATTACGGCAAGGTCAAGATGATCTACATCGATCCGCCGTACAACACGGGCAAGGAGTTCATCTACCCGGACAATTTCCGCGAGGGGCTTGCCACCTATCTGCGCTTTACCGGTCAGAGTGATGAGTCGGGGAAGAGGTTGTCGGCCAATGCCGAGACGAGTGGGCGCTACCACTCGAACTGGCTCTCGATGATGTTTCCCCGCTTGGCGCTGGCGCGGAACCTGCTGCGGCCGGATGGTGCGATCTTCATGACCATCGACGACCACGAGGTACACAACCTGCGCCTGCTGATGGACGAGATCTTCGGTCCTGAGAACTTCGTCGCCAGCTGCATCTGGCAGAAGGTGTACGGTCCCAAGAACTCGGCACGGCATTTCAGCGAGGATCACGACTACGTCCTCGTCTACGCGAGGAACGCGGCGGAGTGGGAACCGAATCCGTTGCCGAGAACGGAAAAAATGGAGGCCCGCTACCAGAATCCGGACGATGATCCACGCGGCCCGTGGAAAAGCGGTGACCTATCTGCCCGCAATTACTACAGCAAGGGCACCTACCCGATCGAGACGCCGTCAGGCCGTCCAATCCCTGGTCCGCCTCCGGGCACCTATTGGCGCTACTCGGAGGAGAAGTTCAAGGAGATGGTTGAGGACAACCGCATCTGGTTCGGGGCTGACGGTTCGGGAACACCGGCGGTCAAGCGCTTCCTCAGTGAGGTGCGAGAGGGGAGGGTCCCGCAGACGCTCTGGAAGTATGAGGAAGTTGGCCACACTGATGAGGCCAAGAAGGAACTTCTCGAACGAGTCGAATTTGCTTCCTCGGAATCCGTCTTCAACACGCCGAAGCCGACGCGGCTGATTGAGCGAATGCTCCGACTCGCAACAACCCCGGCGACAGGAGACATCGTATTGGACTTCTTCGCGGGGTCAGGGGCCACTGGTGAGGCAGTGTGGAAGCTCAATGCCGAGGACGGCGGCAACCGGCGATTTGTGCTGGTGCAGCTTCCCGAGCCGACGGGATACGACGACTACGAGACCGTCGCTGGCATCACGCGTGCTCGGCTCAAGGGTGCGGCAACCGCGCTGACTGCTGATGGCAATGGGACACTTGAACCACCAGGGCCAATGGGCTTCCGCAGCTTCGCGCTGGCTGAGTCCAACTTCCGCGTTTGGGATGGCGAGGCTGACGGCGGTGAGGCACTGGAAGCAAGGCTGTCGCTGTTCGCTGACGGGGTGAGCCAGTCGTCAACGGCTGAAGAAATCGTGGCCGAACTGTTGCTCAAGGCCGGGTATGAGCTCACCGAGCAGGTCGATGTGGTCGAAGCCGCTGGCGTGGTGCTGCATTCCGTGGCTGACGGCCAGCTCGTCATCGTCGTAGACGGGAAGCTCACTCTCGAAGCCGTTGAGGAGATTGTCGCGAGACGGCCGCCGCTCATCCTCGTCTTGGATCGGTGCTTCGGTGATGACGACGAGATGAAGGTCAACGCCATGCAAACGATCCGATCGGCCAACCAGAGCGGCGGTGCCGACATCACCCTCAAGGTTGTCTGACCTTGTCCTCGGTCAGGCTGAAGTTCGAGCCCGATCTCGCGTACCAGCACGACGCGGTGCAGGCTGCGGTCGACCTGTTCTCCGGGATGCCGTTGGTCAGCGGTGAGTTCAGCGTTGCCACCGCCACGGGCGCCCAGCTCGCGTTGACCGAGTTGGGAGTCGGGAACCCCGACCCGGGCGACTCCCTAGAGTCCGATCTGCTCTCTAACCTCCAGCAGGTCCAGGAGGAGAACGAGCTTCCGGTCAGCGCGGAGCTTGGAGGGCCGCACTTCACGATTGAGATGGAGACGGGGACCGGCAAGACGTATGTCTACTTGCGAACCATGTTTGAGCTGCACAAGCACTACGGGTTCACCAAGTTCGTGATTGCTGTCCCATCCGTTGCTGTCCGAGAGGGCGTGTTGGCCAGCATCAAACTCATGCGAGACCACTTTCAGTCTCTGTATTCGATTCCGTTCGACGCGCAGGTCTACGACTCGAAGAATCTCGGCCGGGTACGGCAGTTCGCCACCTCCAACACCATGCAGATCCTCATCCTCAACATCGATGCCTTCCGCAAGGACGTGTCAGCAGATGGCGAGGAGGGTTCCCGCAACGCCAACGTGATCAACCGGGCCAGCGATGCCATGTCGGGGCGGCGCCCGATCGAGTTCATCCAATCTTGTCGTCCGGTCGTGGTGGTCGATGAGCCGCAGAACATGGAATCGGAAAAGGCGGCTGCGGCCATCGAGCGGCTCAACCCGATGTGTACCTTGCGGTACTCCGCAACCCATAAGAAGGACTACAACCCGATCTACCGGCTCGGGCCGGTCGAAGCCCACGAGATGCGCCTGGTGAAGAGCATCGAGGTGGCCAGCGTCGTCGGTGAGGAGAACCTCAACGCCGCCTTTGTCAAGGTGGTGAGGACCGATCAGAAGAGGATGCGGGCTCAGGTGCAGATCAACGTAGGCACCGGTTCGGCTGGTGGGCAGAAATCGGTCTGGGTCAAAGTGGGCGCCGACCTCCATGCGCTGTCTGATGAGCGGCAGGAATACGCCAATGGATTCATTGTCGCCAACATCTCCTTTCGTGCGGGCGACGAGAATGTTGAGTTCAACTCTGGCCAGATCGTCTACGAAGGCGAGCCACAAGGAGGATTCGGCGACGAAGTCCGCCGGGCCCAAATCTGGGAGACCGTCAGACAGCATCTCGATCGGGAGCTCTCCCTGCATCGGCAAGGCAAGCGCATCAAGGTGCTGTCGCTCATCTTTTTGGACAAAGTGGCCAACTACCGCCAGTACACCGACGACGGGCCCCGGCCCGGCCAGTTTGCTGAGTGGTTCGAGGAGGTCTACGCCGAACTCGCCGCCAAGCCAAAGTATGCCGCTCTCAAGCTCTCAGCAGCGACCGAGGTCCATGGCGGCTACTTCAGCAAGGACAAGGCCACCCGGAACAAGCCCGAGAAGCTGAAGGATACGAGCGGCAGGACCAAGGCCGACGAAGACACCTACGAGCTGATCATGCGGGACAAGGAGCGACTTCTCAGCCCCGACGAGCCGCTTCGGTTCATCTTCAGCCACTCGGCCCTCCGGGAAGGTTGGGACAACCCCAACGTGTTCCAGATCTGCACACTCAACGAGTCCAGATCGGCCGACCGCAAGCGGCAAGAGATCGGTCGCGGCCTTCGCCTGCCTGTCAACCACGACGGGGAGCGGGTGCGAGACCGCAATGTCAACCGGCTGACGGTGATCGCGAACGAAGCCTACGAAGACTTCGCCCGGGCCCTCCAGACCGAATACGAGGAGGACACCGGGCGGAAGTTCGGCGTCGTCGAGCGAACAGCTTTCACCCGTCTGCTCCGGCCCGCAGGCCATCCGGTGAATCCGGGCGAGAAGTTCGGTGCCGACGGATCAAGCATCGTGTGGGACCACCTCGAAGCGGAGGGCATCATCGGGAGCGAAGGCCAGGTACTCCCTTCGTTCAACCCGCTTGACGAGTCGTTTGTTCTCCCGGTTCCTGAAGGTTATGAGGGTTCAAGGGAGGACATCACCAGGGTGATCTCGAAGCGCGTTGAGCTGATCCAGATTCGCGATGCGCGGAAGCGCCAGACGGTCCGCTACCGGAAGCAAGTCACACTGGATCCCGAGTTCCAAGAACTCTGGAATCGGATCAGCGTCCGCACCCGGTACCGGGTCGCGCTCGACACCGATGCACTGGTGGCCGACACCGTGGTCACCCTTCGGGAAGCCCCGGCGGTCGAGGTGCCGAAGATCACGATCCGGGTTGCCGACATCAAGCACAAGCTCTCGGGTTTGCAGGCAACAGAAGTGCAGACGAAACAGGCACTCGACACCGAAAGGCCGACCTTCCTGCCGGACATCCTCGCCGACCTCCAGAACGAGACCGACCTGACCCGCAAGACCATCGTGAGGATTCTCACCGAATCAGGACGCCTGGACGACTTCCTCGTCAACCCTCAAGCGTTCCTCCAGCTTGCTTCGAGAACCATCACCATGGTGCTCCGGTCGCAGGTGCTCAGCGGGATCGAGTACGAGGAGGTCGCCGGCTCGATGTGGGAGATGCGCCGCCTTGAGCCCGAGGCCGAAGAGGCGATCGAGCGGTACGCCAGCAACCTCTACAAAGTGCAGAACGAGGACAAGACCCCGTACGACCACGTCGAGTTCGATTCCGAGGTCGAGCACCATTTCGCCAAAGCGCTAGACGACAACAGGGATGTCCGCTTCTACATCAAGCTCCCCTCGTGGTTCACGGTCGACACACCAGTCGGCCCCTACAACCCTGACTGGGCGATCATGCTTGAGTCCGAGGCCAAGCTCTACCTCGTGCGCGAGACAAAAGGCAGCCTCGACGCTGTCGAACGCCGAGAAGTGGAGAACATCAAGATCGACTGCGCGGAAAAGCACTTCAAAGCAATTGGGGTTGACTACAAGGTGGCAAACAGCCCTGACGACCTAGTGACGCAAGCGGCGGGTTGAGAGGTCGAGTCTGGGCAGATCTAGCTGGGCGACTCAGACGTTTCTCCTACTCCAACTGGGTACGACAGCCAGGAGGTCCGGTCTTTGAGCGTACGCCGAAGGTTGTAACGGTAAATTGATTTCGATTGTCACACGATGGGGATATGGTTGCGGTGGGAGCAGGGCAGGGCTCCTGCAGCCCGCTTGGGTATTGCACACATATGCCAAGAGGCCAAGGGGAGTTCACACTTCCCAAGAACTCTGGCCTGACAAGACGAGCATCACCAGGCGGAGAGCTTTCGAATGTCCCCAGTCGATTTCAACACTCTGGACGTCTATGGCCTCATAGACGCTGACACGGCCGAGGCTAGGGCCTTCACGACCTACATGGGCTACTGGGGGGCCATCGCTGGAGTGATTGAGGATCGATACGGAATCGATTTCCACCAGCCACTAGTCAACGACCTCAAGGCCCGTCGGCCGGTCAAGAAGCTAACCGGACAGCCATTCAAAGGTGATGAACAAGGCTTGAGGGAACTCCTGCTCGGTGCATGGACTCAAGAGCTAGGCCTGTACGCCGTGGACGATGACGACCCTCGGCTGATGCTGCAGAACCTTTGGAACAACGTATACGCGTACTATGCGACATCACGTGCTGCTGCAGGTTTCCTACTCGTCAGAAATAACGCAGTTCCGACGAGTCACCGCAAGACACTCAAGGCTCTTGCTGCTTCAGTCAAGGGTTCTCCTATCTTTCCGCAGCCTTGGTCGCTTACTTGCACACGACATGGGGCGCTGAGCTTCAAGGGATTCGACCAGCCCCCGCAAGAGGTGAGCAACCTTGCTGCTAGTCCCAACCCATATGACCTGCTTGCGAAGTGTTTGAAGACAACGAGAGGTAGGAGGCTGGAGGACCTTAAGAGAGAGCGGAGGCAGAATCTAGGTAGGTCGCAACTTCCGAAAGGCGAGGGGGTTCGAATCGATAAGAGCTGTGAACCTACGACAGTCTTTGACTTCTTGTGGAGATCAAGGACAAGGTCCAATTATGGCGACCCGTCAATGTTCTACGTCGGTACCCTTGACCATGACCGGACCCCGTTTTTTGGTCCAGGTGTTATGAGAGTTTTTTCGGGTTGTTTTTTGCCCATTGGTCTGCGTATTCGGCTGGGGTGAGCATGCCGAGCGCGGAGTGGGGGCGGTAGGTGTTGTAGTCGGTTTGCCAGTCGGCGACAAGTACTTGGGCCTCGAGGAGGCTGTCGAACTGCTCGATGGCGAGGAGTTCGTCTCGCATTCTGGCGCCGTATGACTCGACCCAGGGGTTCTGCCAGGGAGACCCGGGGTCGATGTAGCTGGTCTTGGTGCTGGTGAACTCGCACCAATCGCGCAGGGCCGCGGCGGTGAGCTCGGGGCCGTTGTCGCACCGGATGAACTCGGGGTGCCGGCCCCTGGCCGAGGCGATCTTGTCCAAGCACGCCACCGTCGCGTCCGCGTCGATGCTGTGGTCCACGAGGTCGGCGAGCGACTCTCGGGTGAACTCGTCGAGAACGTGCAGTATCTTGATCCTGCGGCCCGCCGCGGTCGCGTCGAACTGGTAGTCCAGCGCCCACACGTGGTCGGGGTGCTCGGCTTTGAGCAGTCCGGCGTCGGCGTCGGAGTCTCCTGTGCGCTGTCGCTTGCGCCGCTTCGGCGGCACCCGAAGGCCCTCCTCGCGCCACAGGCGCTGGACTTTCTTGCGGTTCACCGCCCAGCCGTCGCGCACCAGCACCGCATGGGCCCGCCGATACCCCCACCGGGGGCGGTTCTCGGCGAAGTCGCGCAGCTCGGCCCGCAGGTCCCGGTCGGGGTCCTGCTCGGCCGGCTCGTAGCGCTGGGTGGAGCGGTGCTGCCCGACGATCTCACACGCCCGCCGCTGCGACACCCCCAGCCGCTCGCAGAGCAGCCGGACGGCTCTGCGCCGCTGCGGCGGGCTCACCATTTTGCCCGGCTGATCTCCCGCAAAGCGTCGATCTCCAGCTCCTTGTCGGCCACGATCCGCTTCAGCCGCGCGTTCTCGGCCTCCAGCTCCTTGAGACGCTTCACGTCGTCGGCCTTGAGGCCCCCGTACTGATTGCGCCACCGATGAAACGTCGCCTCCGACACCTCCAAACGCCGCGCCACATCCGCGATCTCCGCCCCCTCGCCCAAAAGCCGATCGGCCTCCCGCAGCTTGCGCACAATCTGCTCGGGCGTGTGCCTTCGCCTCGCCATAGTCGTGATCCTCCTCCATCCAGCAACACTGGACAACGAACTCTCACAACAGGTGGACCAAACTCAGGGGGTCACGCCAACCACGCTCGCAGTGAACGATATGTCCAGTCGGTTCGTTTCGTCACAGGGGCCACGATGCTCTTGTTTGAAGTTCTTGTTGCGCAACGTGCCCCAGATGTGGTTGCGGAGGCTGGGGTACATTTCATCTCAAGAGACCGAACGCGCTTTAGTGGCGAAGTCCTTGGTGAGCGTCTTCGAGCTATCGGGGTGTTGGACTGAGCGGAAGATGTACGCCCCGTGGGGAGGGTAGAGTCAACCGATCACGAAGGGGTCGCGGGTGGCGCCGGTTAGTTCTATCCAGACGGTTTTGGTTTGGAGGAAGCCGTCGAGGGCTTCCAGGCCGTTGTCTCGGCCGTAGCCTGATTGTTTGAAGCCGCCGAAGGGGGCCATGTAGCTCACGTTGCGGTAGGTGTTGATCCACACGGTGCCTACCCGGAGCGCTCTGGACACCCGGTGGGCTCGGCGGATGTCGTTGGTCCAGATGCCGGCGGCCAGGCCGTAGTCGCTGTCGTTGGCCAGCTTCACCACTTCGTCCTCGTCTTCGAATTCCAGCACCGCTAGCACCGGGCCGAACACTTCCTCGCGCACGATGGTGGACTGGTTGGTCACCCCGGTGATCACGGTGGGGCGCACGAACCTCCCGCCGAGGTCGGGGTCGATCATTCCGCCCGCGGCAATGGTGGCGCCCTCTGAACGGGCCTGGTCGATCATGGCCAAGATCCGGTCGCGCTGGGCGTCGGATGCCGCCGGGCCCATCTCGGTGGCAGTATCGGCGGGATCGCCCAGCACCAGCTCATCGGCCCGGGCCACCACCCGTCCGACCACCTCATCGGCGATGTCCCGGTGGATGTAGGCCCTCGACCCGGCAATGCAGGTCTGTCCGCTGGCGGCGAAGATCCCGGCCAAGAGCCCGTTGGTCACCGCCTCGGGGTCGGCGTCGGCGAAGATGATCTGGGGCGACTTGCCGCCCAACTCCAGCACCGTGGGCGTCAGGTTGTCGGCTGCGGCCCGGGCCACGTGCTTGGCAGTGGCCCCGCCGCCGGTGAAGGTGATCTTGTCGATATCGGGATGGGAGGTGATGGCTGCTCCCACCTCGGCCCCGCCGGTCACCACGTTGATGACACCGGGGGGAAACCTGGCCTCGGCGGTTCGCTCGGCCAGCATCAGCGCGGTCACCGGGGTGATGTCCGATGGCTTGACAACCGCGGTACACCCGGTGGCCAACAGGGGGGCCAGCTTCCAGGTCAGTAGGGCCAATGGCGAATTCCACGGGATGATGGCCCCCACCACCCCGATGGGCTCGCGCTCGGTGTACACCAAGAAGTTGGGCGAGGGGCTGGGAAGCTGCTCGCCGCCGATCTTGTCGGCCATTCCGGCGAAGAATTCGTAGTAGCCCTGCAAGCCCTTGGCCTGGGCCGACGTCTCACGGATGATCTTGCCGTTGTCCCGGGTCTCGACGGTACCCAGCAGCTCGGCGTCGCGGGTCAGCAGCTCCCCCAGGCGGCGCATCAACTGGGCTCGCTCGGTGGCGGCCATGGTGGCCCAGGGGCCGTCGGTAAACGCCCGCCGAGCCGCCCGGACGGCGTCGTCCACTGCGGCTGGGTCGTCAGCCACCTCGGCCCAGGGCTCGCCGGTGAACGGGTTGGCCGTGGCCATGCGCTGTCCGTTGGGCGGGGGAGTGAACCCCCCGTCGATCCAGTTGTCGTAGGTCTCCATCAAGACTCCCCTTCCACTATGGAGATGGCTTGGCCGGGGCAGCGGTCTACCACCACGGCAGCTCGGTCTCGAGGCAGCAGGCCATCGCCGATGACCGATGAGATGACTATGTCGTCGTCGAGTTCGAACACCTCGGGTTCGAGCATCTCGCAGATGCCACCGCCGATGCAGAGCTCCTGATCGACGGCCACCCGCACCATGTCGTCGCTGGCCATCAGTTGCTCCCCCCGGCTGGCCTCATGCCCACTGACAGCACGCCGTGGACGAAGTTGGACCGGGCTCGCACCGGCTCGCTGGTCTGCTCCAGACGGATCGACCGTTTGGCCATCTCCTCCAGCAGCACGGTGACCTCCAGCCGGGCCAGAAAGGCCCCCAGGCACAGGTGGGGACCGCCGCCGCCGAAGGCAAAGTGGTCGCTGTTGGCCCGGCTTGCGTCGAAGCGGCCTACATCGAACCTGTCTGGATCCTCGAACACCGCCTCGTCGCGGTTGGCCGAGGCGTACCACATCACCACCTTGTCGCCCTGGGCGATCGAGGTACCGGCCAGCTCGGTGTCGGTGGTGGTTGTGCGCCGCATATGCATCACCGGAGTGGCCCATCGCAGGATCTCCTCGGTGGCCGACTCGATCAGTGCCGGATCGTCAAGCACCCGCTGCCACTCCTCGGGGTTGGCGGCCAGCGCCAGGCCCCCGTGGCTGATGGCAGTTCGGGTGGTCTCGTTTCCGGCGAACACCAGCAGGTGGAACATGTTGCGGTATTCGCTTCTCGACATCCGCTCCTCATCAGATTCGGCCTGCACCAAGTGCGAGACCAAGTCGTCTTGGGGATCGCCTTGGCGTTGCTGTCGCATGCCCTCGCCGTACTCGAACAGCGCGTGGCTGGCCGGGCTATTGAACGGCAGCAGGCGAAGCTCGGTGGTGTTTCCGAATGCGTCGGGGGGGATCGACTGGGCGTCGCCGGTGCCCTCCACCAGGTAGTTGGACAGCTCTACCAGATAGTCGGCGTCGTCGGTGGGAACGCCCAGCATGGTCAAGATCACCTGGATAGGCAGAGGTGCGGCCACCATATCCACCCAGTCGCCTCCTCCTTGGGCGACGAATTCGTCGAGCAGTTCGATGGTGATGGCCCGCACCGTTTCTTCCCACCGGCGGATGTTCTTGGGGGTGAAAGCGCCGGCAACCAAGCGCCGAAGCCGAGTGTGGTCGGGGGCGTCGGTGTCTATGAGCGACCGCCGGGCCTCCAGCGCGTCGGCTTCCAGGTCCCACAGGTTGGTGTGGCCGATGGCCGAGGAGAACAGCTCCGGGTTCCGGGACACATAGCGCACTTCGGCGTGGCGGGTCACGGCCCAGAATCCACCGTTCTCGTAGGGATGCCAGGCCAGCCCGGGAATGGCCCGGATCTGGGCGAAGCGGTCGTGGGGGATCCCCTCGAGATAGAGGCTGGGCTCGGTGATGTTCGGCGCTTCCACCGCGGCAGCCGGAGCCATGTCAGCAGTGCTCCGCGTACCGGGCCCGCTCCCAGTCGTTCACCTCATCGGGGTGGGGGGAGTTCTCGGTGGCCAGCGCCAGCTCGTGTTCGGCCAGCAGCAGGAAGGTGGTTGAGAACTCCTCGCCCAGCATTTCGGCGAGGGAGCTTCCTCGAAATGCGGCAATCCCCCCCGGCAGATCGCTGGGGAGGGGCTCGGTATCGCCGGGGTCGGCGTACATGTCGCCCTCGCTCATGGGGGGCAGGGCCAGTTCGCGCTCGATGCCGTCGAGCCCGGCGGCCAGGATGGCGGCGATGATCGCATGGGGATTGGCGTCGGCCCCCGCCGAACGGAACTCCACCCGGTTACCGCTCGAGCCGGCCTCGCAGATGCAACGGCACATCACCGATCGGTTGTCGAGCCCCCAGTGAATATGGGTGGGCACGAACGTATACGGGCGGATGCGCTTGGCTCCGTTCACGTTGGGCGCCCCCAAGAGAGTGAGGGCTGGCGCGTGCTCGATCAACCCCGCCACCCAGTGCTCCATGATCTGATTGGGGCGACCATCGGAGGAAGCGAATGCGTTTGCCCCTCCGTCGGCATTAGCGAGGCTGGTGTGGACGTGCATGCCGGAGCCCGACTGGTCGGTCCAGAGCTTGGGAATGAAGGTGGCTCGCAGGCCATGCTGGACGGCCACCTGCTTGACGATGCTCTTGAACAGCACGGTGTTGTCGGCGCAGGTCATGGCGTCGGCGTACTCGATGTTGATCTCCACCTGACCCGGGCCGTATTCAGGGTTGGACGACTCCACCTCGAGGCCGGCGCCCAACAGAGCGGCTCGCATGTCGTGGAGGCAGTCTTCGACGTCCATGGCATCGGTAAGCGAGGAGTACTGAATGTGGTCTTGCACCGGTTCCCAGCCGGGCTTGCACAGGTAGAACTCCAACTCGGTGGCCACCACCGGGTCCAATCCGGCACGGCGGCACCGCTCGATCTGGTTGGCCAGCACATTGCGGGGGGCGACGGGGTGGGGGTCGTCATGGGGATCGAAGGTGTCGGCAAACACCAGGGCGTAACCGGGCCGGTGGCTGAAAACCCGGGCGGAGGAGTGGTCGGGCACCAGATGGCAGTCGAGAAACCCGGCATCCATGTTGATGTAGGGGTTGTCGGCCAGGTCATTCTGCATGTCGAACACGAAGATGGCGTCGGCGATGTGCAGGCCGTGATCCGCGATCCGGTGGAAATAGCGCTCCACTGGAACCCGCTTGCCCCGCAGGTGGCCCAGGGTGTCGGGTGTCGCCACCTCGACAGTGTGGACTTCCGCCTGTTCACAGGCAGTGCGGAAGTCGTCGATGCTGGTGGGCTCAGCCATGGTTCGAATACCTCTCTGAAGGGCTAATTGGCATGGGCTTGGTTGATCAGGAGCACCAGGCGACCTTCGACGTCGCCGGTGCGCAAACGGTCGTGGGCCAGTTGGGCGTCGGTGAAGGCCATGGTCTCCACCGGGGCGATGATGGACGGCTCCCGGCGGGCCAGGTCGAGGAGCTCGCCCAACTGCGGTCGAGTGCCCCAGATGCTGGACATGAAGTGGGCCTCGTGGGGGACGGCCCCGACGCCGAACGGGACGCGGCCGCCGTACAGACCGACAGCAACCACCAGGCCTTGCCTGGCCACCGCGCCGGCCGCCGTGGCCAGGGTGGTGTCGCTGCCCACGAAGTCGATCACCGCATCGCAGAGTGGCAATTCGTCGTCGGCGTCAAGCGCCCCGTCGGCCCCCATGGCCAACGCCGTGGCTCGCTTGTCGGCGGCCCGGTCGAAGACGAGCACCTCAGCGTCGGACAGCAGTTTCAGGTAGCGCAGCGCGAACTGACCGATCCCTCCGGCGCCGATGACCAGCACTCGGCGCTTTCGGCCCGGACGGCGCAGCGTCTCCAGGGTTTGCTGCACCGCCCGATAGCCGGTGAGGCCCCCGCAAGCCAGCGGTGCGCTGGCCACCGGGTCGAGATCGCCCAGCGGGTACAAGTACGCCCGGTCGGCGATGGCCATCCGCTCGGCGTACCCCCCGTCGACCACCAACCCGGCCTCGGTGGCATCGGCGCAGATCATCTCGTTGCCGTCGGCGCACTCCCGGCACTGCCCGCACCCCCAGGGGGCGTACACCATCACCGGCCCCAGCTCGGAATGGAACCCGGTGACCTCGTGGCCCAACACGATGGGTAGCGGGCTGGGGAATTCGCCGTCCACCACGTGCAGGTCGGAGTGGCACAGCCCGCAGGCGATGACCTCTATGGTCTCACCGCCGGTCGCACCGGGCTCGGGGTAGTCGTCTACCACCACCAGTGGTGATTTCCGGGCTTCGAGTACGACGGCGCGCATGTCAGTAGCTCTTGGGCAGGCCGAGGCACTTCTGGGCCACAAAGGCCAGAACCAGGTTGTTGTTGATGGGGGCCACTTGGTAGAGCCGGGTCTCTCGGAACTTGCGCTCGATGTCGTACTCCTGAGCGAAGCCAAACCCGCCGTGGGTATTGAGCGCGGCATTGCCGGCCTCCCAGGAGGCCTCCGACGCCAACAGCTTGGCCATGTTGGCCTCGGCCCCGCACGGCTCTCCGGCATCGAACATATTGGCCGCCTTCCACCGCATGAGGTCGGCAGCTTGGAGATTGGTGTACGCCTTGGCCAGCGGGAAGGCCACTCCTTGGTTCATGCCGATGGGCCGTCCGAACACCTCCCGCCCTTTGGCGTACTCGCTGGCCTTCTCCAGGAAGAACCGGCCGTCGCCGATGCACTCGGCGGCGATGAGGATCCGCTCGGCGTTCATGCCGTCGAGGATGTGGCGGAATCCCTGGCCCTCGGCGCCCACCAGGGCGTCGCAGGGCACGACAACGTCGTCGAAGAACACCTCGGTGGTGTTGTGGTTCATCATGGTGGGGATGGGGTTGATGGTCAGCCCCGGCACCAGTTCGCCGTCGTCGCCCCGCAGCTCGATGAGAAACACCGACAGGCCGTCGGTGCGGTTGTCCACCTCATCGGCGGGGGTGGTGCGGGCCAGCAGGATCATCAGGTCGGAATACAGCGCCCGCGACGTCCAGATTTTCTGGCCGTTGATGCGCCAGGTGTCCCCGTTCTGCACCGCCCGAGTCTGGATTGCGGTGGTTTCGGAGCCAGCGCTGGGCTCGGTGACCCCGAATGCCTGCAACCGTTTTCTTCCATCGGCCACCTGGGGCAGGTAGTGCTGCTTCTGTTGCTCAGTGCCATGGCGCAGCAGCGTGCCCATCACGTACATCTGGGCGTGGCACGCGCTGGGATTGCCGCCGCTGGCCGAGATCTCCTCCACGATCACTGATGCCCCCGCCAAGCTCAGCCCACCGCCGCCGTATTGCTCGGGAATCAACGCACCGAGCCACCCGTGAGCGGTCAGCTCGGCCACGAACTCTTCTGGGTAACCGCTGGGCTCCAGCTCGCGCCAGTATTCGTTGCCGAACTTGTCGCACAGTCGGCGGACCTCAGTGCGAATTACCTCAAAATCGTCGGAGCCAGCAGTCATCTAGTCCTCCCAGAATCCCTGGCGCTCCAGATGGGCCACCGCGGCCACGCCCGACTCGTGGAGGTGGTGCTCCATGCGGCGGCGGGCCTCGTCGGCGTCGCGGTCCACGATGGCTTCCAGGATGGCGGCGTGGTGGCCGACGGCTTGGGCGTTCCAGCCGTCGGTGAACTCGTAGTAGTCGGCTGGCACCGAGCGTTCCAGCAGCCGCAGCAGCCAGCGCGTCCGGCGGGGGGCGGTGCGGTTGATGATGCGGTGGAAGGCCCAGTTGAGCGCGGAGAGGTCGTCGTCAGTCCCGTCGACGAACCGGTCGTGGATGGCCCGCAATTGCTCGATCTCATCCTCATCCAAAGTGCTCGCCGCGATGGCTCCCGCCCGCCCGGCCACCACGCCGAAAAGCTCGTAGTGGTCGACGATGTCCTCGGGGGTCAGGTCGGCCACCACGGCCCCGCGCCGGGGGATCAGGTCCAAAAGCCCCTCTTGGCCCAGGATGACCAGGGCCTCCCGGATCGGACTGCGGCTGACGTCGAGCGCGGCGGCCAGAGCTTCTTGGTCGATCTTGGTCCCCGGTTTCAGGGCACCGGTGAGGATTTGCTCCCTCACATACAGCACCACGTCGTCGGCCAGTCCGCCTCGCCGGCGGTTTGGCGGGCGGGTGCCTTGGTAGGGATCGGGGAAGACGGCCAGCTCGGTCATGACGCCGATGATCCGAGGTAGGCGGCTTGCACCGCAGGGTCGGCTTGGATTTCCTCGGGGGTGCCGGAGGCTATGACCGAGCCGCGGTCGAGGCAGTAGATGCGATCGCAGATGCCGATGATGAAGTCCAAGTCGTGGTCGATCACCACCACGCCGGCGCCCACTAGCGCGGCCATGGTCTGCACCTGCTCGACCATGGCCAGCGACTCGGTATCGCTCATCCCCGAGGTGGGCTCGTCGAGCAGCAGGAACAGGGGCCGGGCGGCTGCGGCCCGGGCCAGCTCCAGTCGGCGGGAGTTGCCGTAGTCCAGTTCGCTGGCCCGTCGGTCCCGGTGGTCCCACAGGCCGGCGGCGGCCACCAGCACGTCGGTTTCGGGGGTGGAGCGGTCGTCGCGTTCGGCGATGGCCACCAGTCGGGTCACCTCCACGTTCTCCCGCACGGTGAGCGAATCGAACAGCCGCAGGTTCTGGAAAGTGCGGACCAGCCCGGCCCGGGCGATCTCGTGCGACGGGGTGCCGATGAGGTCGGTGCCGTTCAGCCGGACCCGCCCGGAGGTTGCGGGAACAAGCCCGGTAATCACGTTCAGCATGGTGGTCTTGCCAGCGCCATTCGGGCCGATGATGCCCACCACTTCGCCGCTGCTCACCTCGAAGCCCGACTGTGAGAGCGCTTGGAATCCGCCGAAGGCAACACTGACGTCGGTGACCTCAAGCCGGGCCTCCTTGGTGGCGGCTGCCTCCGGCTCGAGGGCCGCGTCACGGTCGGAGCCCATAGCGGCCTCTGGTACCGCCGGGGCGCTCTCGGCTCGGGTGAACCGGCGGTGGAGCCACTCGTCGAACTCCCAGTCGCTGAGCAGGCCCTTGGGCCTCCAAATCATGAAGCCGAGCATGGCTGCGCCGAAGAACACGGTTTGGAGGTTCTCCCGGAAGATCCAGTCCAGCGGCGCGCTGTCGAGGCCGAGGCCGAACACTTCGAAGCCGTCTTGGCCCAGTCGGCGGGCCAGTTCCCGGCCCACGGTCATTACGGCCACGCCGAATAGCGCCCCGGTCACGCTGTTTCGCCCGCCCACAATCAACATGGCCAGCGTCAGCAGCGTGTAGTTGAAGAAGAAGTTCTCGGGGAGGATGGAACCGGTTTCGTAGACCCGCAGGCTGGCCCCCACCGATACCACTGCCACCGAGATCAATAGCGCGATCATCTGCTGGACCATGGGGTTCACCCCCATGGCTCGGGCCGCCAAGTCGTCTTCCCGACCGGCCTTGGCCAGCCGGCCGCGCCGGCTCTGGGCAAACAGGCGGGCCAGCACCAGCGCCCCGCCCAGTGCCAAGTAGATCGGTACTCGGGTGTCAAGGGCGCCGCCGATGCGGAATGACAGGCCAGCGCGTTCACCGCCCGTCATCTCCGGCCAGTTGCGAGCCACCTCGTGGGTCACAAAAAGTAGGGCCAGCGTGATGACGGTGGCAGCCACCGCTCCCGACTCAGCGCCGGAACGGGCCAGGCCGATGCCCACGAAGATGGCGACTACCACCGTGACGGCGATGGAAACCCCCACAGCTCCCCAAGAACCCATGTCGACGTCAGTGAGCCCGAGGGGTGCGTCAGGGATGCGCTTGGCCTTCTCAGCCGGGGCGATTGCGAAGATGGCGAATGTGTAACCGGCGATGGCGCCGAATCCGATGTGGCCGAACGACAGTACCCCGGTGTTGCCGACATAGATCTGGATTCCAAGCACGATGATGGCGTCGATCATGGCGATGGTGACTAAGCGCTCCCCAGCACCGCTGAAGAAGCTCTGGTAGAGCAGCCCGACGGCAATGAAGGCACCAAAAAGCAGCCCAACTCCGACGACGGGGAAGGCCACGTCGCGACGCAAGTCGGGAAACACCCCCAGGTGGGCAGCGGAGCGGCCGCTCTGTTCAGACATCAGACCCTCTCCGCATGGGCAACCCGGATAAGTCCCTGGGGTCGGAAGATGAACAGGAGCGCAATCAACAAGAACACAAACCCCTCGGTAAGGCTGGCTACCGAGTCAGGCAGCCGAGAGCGCAGCAACACCTCGGCTAGACCCAGAACGAAGCCACCCAGAACTGCTCCTCGCAAGCTTCCCAATCCGCCAATCAATGCAGCCAAGACCCCCTTGAGCATTGGGGTTATACCCGAACTCGGTGTGGTGTGCCCGCGTTGCATTAGCCAGAACACGCCGGCGATCCCGGCCAGCAGGCCAGAGAGGGCGAACGCACCCCGAATCACAGAGTCGGACCGCACACCCATTAGCCGTGCAGTGTCGAAGTCGGCTGCCGCCGCCCGTAGAGCCAGACCGAACATGGTGCGTTGCACCAGCCAGGTGGTGGCCAAAAGGGTTACCAGCGTCACTCCTATCACTACGGTGTCGAATACCTCGATGTGAAATGAGCCCACGCTGTAAGTGTTGGTGACCCACCCAGGCCTCGAGAACGTCTTCACCGACGCGGAGACGTACAGCAGGAAGATGGCGAACACCACGAAATGGACGCCGAATGATGTCAGCAACAGGGTGAAGTCGGAACTTCCTCGAACCCGGCTGAACGCGACCCTCTCGATGACCAGCGAGGTGGCAATGGCGGTGCCAATGATCACTGGTGTGACCACAAACCACGACCACCCCTCGTTGATGGTCCAAAACGCCACATAGCCCGAGACGGTGATCAACTCGCCGTGGGCGAAATTGAGAAGGTGCATAACTCCGAAGATCACGGCCACGCCCAGCGCCAGCAGGGCATAAATGCTGCCTCTTCCCAGGCCGTCGATGAGGTTCTGGAGCAGTTCGGTCATTGTCCGTTGCCCCCGACGAAGGTGTCGAACAGGTCGGGGCGCTCCCGCAACTCCGCTCCGGTGCCCTCGGCCACCACCTCGCCGGATCGCAGCACGTAAGCCCGATCGGCAACCTCCAGCATGCGGGTGGCGTTCTGCTCCACCACCAGTAGGGTTCGTCCTTGGCTTCGGAGTGTTTCGATCAACTCGAACACCACATCCACCAGCACGGGAGCCAAGCCAAGAGAGGGCTCGTCCATCATCAGTAGTCGAGGCTTTGACATCAGTGCCCGGGCAATGGCCAGCTGCTGGGATTCCCCACCCGAGAGGTAGCCGGCAGCCACCGTCCGCTTCTCTCGCAACACCGGGAACCGCTCGCCCATCTCTGCGAGCAACTCGACCCGTTCGTCGCGGGACTGGGTGATCCCGCCGATCTTGAGGTTCTCCTCCACGGTGAGGTCGCCAAAGATCCGCCGATGTTCGGGAACCAGTGCCACGCCAAGGCGCAGCAGTCTTTCTGGCGACCGGCCGGTGATCTCGGCTCCCTCGAAGGTGACCGTACCGGCTGCGGGGGAGAGCAGCCCGGCTATCGATCCCAACAGCGTGGTCTTGCCAGCGCCGTTGGGTCCGATGAGGCCAACCACCTCACCAGACCCAACGTGCAGATCGGCATCTCGAAGCGCTGAGATCGCACCGTACCGGGTAGTCAATCTCGAGACTTCGAGCATGGCGCTAATCGTATGTGAGCATCAGGCCTGAGTTTTCGGGCCTGGGGTTAGCCGATGGTGGCGACCAGGGTGTCCACACCGTCGACGATTCGATTGATAGGGACGGCCTTGGGCGGAATTCCGTTGGTACCAGCGAAGGTGATCTCGCCGGTCAAGCCCTGGAAACCCTCGATTTGGGCCACCGCGGCGCCGATGTCGGCAGGGTTGGTGCAGCCGCAGTTCAAGATGCCCTGAATGCCCAGGAACATGGAGTCCACGTACAGGGCCATGAATCCCCGGCTCTCCAATGCCTCACCCTTGGCAGCCTCAAAGTCGGCCAGCATCGTGTCGATGCGATCGCCGGAGGAAATGCTGGTGTGCGGGGTGTGGGCAATGCCCTCGTTGTTGTCCTCGAATTGGATGCCGGTGGCGTCCAGCGCGTCGGTGCCGATGTAGGTCAGTTCGTCGAGGCCCTGGCCTTCGAGCTGGCCCCGCAAAGCGGTGACCTGGAAGCCGAGAGCGGCTGAGAAGACAACCTCGTTGTTCTGAGAAATTCCGGCGATCTCGTTGACCTGAGCGGAGAAGTCGGTGTCGGCTGCCCATACGTAGGTCTGGACGCTTACGATCTCCCCGCCGAGTTCTTCGAACTTGGCCATGAAGGCATCGGGATTGATCCCGGTATAGGGGATGCCCGCACCCTCGGTGAACACGATGGCTCGGGTGATGCCCTGGTCCCAAGCCCACTGGGCCGCGGCGCCCGACATGCCGTAGTCGTCGAAGGTCACCAGGAATGAGTTGATCGAGGCGTCGGCCAGTGTCGGCTCGGTGGAGGCGGCCACGAACAGCGGAACCTGGCCTTCGGTGGTCTGGAGAATCGGCAGGGCGAAGTCGGCGAACGGAGGACCAATCAGAAAGTGTGCGCCCCAATCCAGGAGTTCCTGGGTGGCCAGCACTGCGTCGTCGCCGACCTCGGCCACTCGGACCTCTACCGGGGAGCCGTTGATGCCGCCGGTGCAGTTGACTTTCTCGGCGATGAATGGCACCAGCTTTGAGCCGGGGATGTCCACGAATCCCACCACGTCGCTGAAGTCCATGGCCATGCCCACCCGGATGGGATCACCGGTGGGCGGGGCAGCGCAGTTGTTCAGGTCGGCAGCCAGAACCGCGTCGATGTCCACGCTGGTGGCCATCGGCTCTGGTTCCGGCTCCGGTGCGGCGTCATCGTCGTCGTTGCCGCAGGCGGACACCACTAGGGCAAAAACCGCCAGCAAAGCGATCAAGAACTTGAACTTGAGTTTCATGAACTCCCCCTCCTCGGTCAGGTTGCGCGAACCTTACGGGAAAAGTCGTTTGGGAGCAAACGACTTTTGTATACAAAAGTCAAAATACATTTCCTGCCCAGAACTGTCAATGGTCAGTATCAGAAGATGCCGTCAAGCAGGAAGCAGCTCGGCTACCAACGTGCCCGCCACCACCACTGGCGTGCCGTCCAAGGTCACCGTGCAGCCCCGCATTGGCAGGTCAAAGTGCCCCCGGCAAAATCGACCGGCCACCTCGTTGGCCCCGGTGGAATACAGGAAGTTGCCAGCGAAAGCCCGGAGTTCGGTCCCGTTGTGGTCGGCCTTGTCCCACAGCGCCATGGCCTCCCAACGGGCCGAGGTGTTCATGCCCCAGCCGACGTGGCTCACGGCGTAGGCGTCGGACTCCTCGAAGGCAGCCAAGTAGGAGCGGAACAGATCGGTGTCCACCCCGCTGCCTTCGATGGCGGTGATGTAGTCGTCCACCACGGTCAGCGTCACCGGATCCCGGACGTATTCCTTGAAGGTGAGGTTCACGTCGCCGGGGGCCAGCACCACTGCGCCGTTCACCGTTCCCGCGGCGGGGAACGCCAGCACCAGGCCGCCGGGCCAGTGGGCGATGGTCCCCGGATCGGTACACCAGCCGTGCGACCCGGCCCGCACTGCGCCGGTGAGATCGACGGTAAGGTCGGTTCCTGCGTTGGAGACCACATTCATCATCTCGGCCTGCTCCAGTAGAGCCACACCGGTTGCCACCCGATCGGCCAGGGTCGGGTCGTGGGGCCACCGCTCGGTGTTCTCCGGATGCTCGTTGGAGATCATCAGCACCCGGGCCCCGCTGGCCAGGATCGGGCCGAGCTCGGGAGCGTGGAGCAGCCCCTCCACCGTGCAGTCCACGATGAAGTCGGCATTGGACAGCGCCCCCAGTGCCGCCGGGTTGGCGGCCAGTGCAACCGACGCCCCGGTGGAGCGGATCGGCAGCGGCCCGGGGTTGGGCGGAGTGGTGACCACCACATCCACGGGGGCGACTCCGAATTGCGACAGGGCCAGGCGGGCGGTCTGCACGATCTCGGGTCGGCTCCGGGTTTCCGACAGCACAACCGCGGTCTCGGTCGGCGCCAGCTTGCACGCTTCGAACTGCTCGGCGTACCGCTGCACCCAGGCACTTTCGACCATAGAAACGCGCCTCTTGATCACACCGGAGTCTCGGTGGCGTCGTCAAAGAGGCTGGCTCGGCCGAGGCGTTCGAGGCACACATCCATGCTCCAGGGGTGCATGGCCGCGCCGCACCGGGCATCGCGGTAGAACTGCTCCAGGCGAGACGGCCGCAGCAGGGCTCGCCCGCCGCACACCCGCAGCGCCAATGACGCCAGTTGGGGAGCGCCGTCCATGGTGGTGACCATCGAGCTCCACGCCCGCCGCACCGCGGCTGGCTCGGGATCGACTCCGGACTCGCCCAACACCCGGTAGCACAGCGCCTGGGCCCGGTCGTAGATGAGGTTCATCTCAGCCCAGCCCTGTTGTTTGATGGGGTGGGAGCGCTTGGCCGTCGGACCGCCGTCGCCGATGAGGTACTCGGCGGTGGCGTCCATGATGGCCCCCATCAGGCCCATGTAGGCGAACGACAGGGTCATGAAGAAGTACGGCCACCGGGCCGCGGCTTGGTCGAACATCCCCGGCGGTAGCCACTCGCGCTCGGCGGGCACGAACACATCCTCCAGCAGCAAATTGCGGGAGTCGGTGGCCCGCATCCCCAGCGAATCCCAGTCGCCCTCGATGTGCAGGCCCTCGGAGTCGGCAGCCACGCCCAGGAGGCGGATCCGGGGGTCGCCCTCCACTACGCACACGACGTTGTGGATGTGAGCCGCTCCGCTGAGCGAGGCGAAGATCTTCCGCCCGCTCACCCGGTAGCCGCCGTCCACCGGCACGGCAGTGGTGGCATACCCCTCGGTGGCCCCGGCGGCGATTCCCTCCGAGAAGGGCTGGCTGTGAATGTGACCCTGCTCGACAATGCCCTGCCACAGCCCGGCCCGGCGCGCGTGCAGCGCGGACTGCTCTTGGGAGTCCAGATCCATATCGTCGGCGATCTGTCCCACCAGCAGCGTGGTACACACGTGCATGTTGAAGGTCAATGCGGTGGCGGCACAGTGTCGCCCGAGTTCTTCGGACGCAAGGGCATAGCCCACGAAGTCGGCGCCCAAGCCGCCCGCCGACTCGGGAATGCAGATGCCCAGCAATCCGGCGTCAGCCATTTCGTGCCAGTTGTCAAAGGGGAAGGCCGCGTCCCGGTCATTTTTGGCGGCGCGTGCCGCCAGTCCCGGGCCTAGTGCTCGAACCCGCTCCACGAGGGCGGCTCGCTCGGGGGTCAGCACTCCATCTTGTGCTGCAAGATCGGCGAGCATCACGGCGCCTCCCGGCGCTTGATGGGCACAAATCCCTTATCCACAGCCTCGACTCTATTTCCACGGCGCTCGTCTGCGTTAGCCCAGTTGAGTCGTTTGGTACCAAACGAATATACTGTCGGCGTGGCCGACCTCCAAGGGTTCATGTATCCCCGAACGCCGACTGGCGCTGGCAGCATCTTGCCGGGTCCGCCGTGGCACTACTCGGGAGAGATGCTCACCGTGGAGTTCCGCACCGATCCGCCCAATGTGGCCGAGCTCCTCCCCGAGCCGCTGGAGCTGGTCGACGACGACCCCGGCGCCGTGGCCCTCATCTGGGCCGACTGGCAGAGTTGCAGCGACACCTTCGAGGAGATCCTCGACCCGGCCCGGGCCCAGTACAAGGAGGTGTTCTTAGTGGTTCGCTGCACCTATCAGGGCCAGATCTTCAGCCGGGCGGCCTACATCTGGGTGGACAAGGACTTCGCCATGGCCCGGGGCCACTTACAGGGCTACCCCAAGAAGATGAGCGAGATCTGGATGACCCGCCCGGTGGCCTACGGCAAGGCCGGACCCCGGCTCGAGCCCGGGGGGCAGTTCGGCGCCACCCTCAGCACATGGGGGCGGCGGATTGCCGAGGCTCAGTTCACCATCCGGGGCAACGCCGAGTCGCCCGGTTTCGTCAACAGCCATCCCATGCTGCACAGCCGCCAGATGCCGGCCATCGAGATGGACGGGCGCGACTCGCTGGATGAGCTGGTCACCATGCGGGGCTACGACGCCGACCTCGGCCCCGTGTTCAGCGGCGACGCCGAACTGGTGCTGCCCGACAACCCCACCGAAGAGCTCGCCCGCTTAGCACCCTTTGAGATCATCGACGGCTACTACCGGCAGGTGGGCAATTCCATGGCCGGGGGCACCACGCTGTGGGCCGCCCCCAACCCGATGGAATCCGAATGATGGCCGTCCCGGCCCATGCCGACAACTATCTGGCCGACCTCGGCCCCGATAACGCCGACATCACTGATCACGACACCTACGTGGCCGGCGTCCCCCACGCCACGTTCACCCGGCTGCGGGCCGAAGATCCGGTGCATTGGACCGAGGAGGCCGACGGGGCCGGGTTCTGGTCGATTCTGCGCTACGACGACTGCCTGGCGGTGAGCCGCGACGTCGAATCGTTCACCTCGTCGCTGGGCATCCGCCTTGAGGAGATGGACGCCGAGCAGACCGAGGCCCGGCGCACCATGATGGAGATGGACCCCCCCGAGCACACCCGGCTGCGCCGCCTGGTGAACAAGGGCTTCACCCGCCGGACGGTGGAGACATTCGAATACTCCATCCGAGAGCTGGTGGGGGAGGTGCTCGACAAAGCGCTGGCCAACGACGAGTTCGACTTCGTCCACGACATCGCCGAGGAGCTCCCCATGAGGATGCTCGGTCGCCTGCTGGGCACCGACGACACCGACGGCCGCAAGCTGGTGGCCTGGGGCGACGCACTGTTGGGCAACACCGACCCCGACTTCACCGATTTTCCGGTGGACCTCACCGACACCGAGCAGTTCCGGATGGTCCCGTTTCGCAGTCCCGCGGCCATCGAGATCTTCCAGTACGCCCAAGACCAGGCCGCCGACCGGCGGGTCTGTCCCCGAGACGACATCATCACCAAGCTGCTGGCCCCCACTATCGACGGCGACCCGCTCACCGACCTGGAGTTCAACAATTTCTTCACCCTGCTGGTGGCCGCGGGCAACGACACCACCCGCTACACCATGACCCACGGCATGTGGACCCTGCTGAACCACCCCCAGCTTTGGCAGGCGTGGCAGTCCGACCCCGGTCTGACCACCACCGCGGTGGAGGAGATTCTGCGCAGCGGATCGGTCACCATGCACTTCCGTCGCACTGCCACCTGCGACGTTGAGATGCGGGGCTCGCAGATCCGGGCAGGGGACAAGGTGGTGATCTGGTTTGTGTCCGCCAATCACGACCCCGAGGGATTCGAGCGGCCGTTCCGATTCGATTTGGGTCGCGAGCACAACGACCACATGGCGTTCGGCCGCAACGGGCCGCACCTGTGCCTCGGGGCTTGGCTGGCCCGCATGGAGGTGAGGCTGGTGTTCGAAGAGCTGATGAAGCGGGTGAGCCGTTTGGAGCCCGCCGGCCCGATCCACCGGCTGCGCTCCAACTTCATATCCGGGATCAAGCGGCTTCCGGTCAAGGTGGCGTGATGGGCCATCCAGTTGCAGGCATCCACCTCTTTTCGACACAGGAGGCAAACTGATGGGCGCGATTGTCGGGGCTGGCCTGATATCCCACGTTCCTACGCTGGTGCTGCCTGAGGAGATTCGCCGATATCTCAACGACGGCGAGGACACCACGCTTTACCAGGGACTCCACGATCTGGGTGCCCAGCGGCTGCGCCCAGTTGGCGCCGAGACTGTGGTGGTGGTGGACACCCACTGGTTCACCACCGTTGAGCACATCGTGACCTCCCATGACCGCCGCGGCGGACTGTTCACCTCAGAAGAGCTGCCCCGGGGCATGTGCCAGGTGCCCTATGACATGCCCGGCGACCGGGAGCTGGCTGAGGCGTGGGCCGCCCAGGCCGTCGGGCGGGACGACACCTGGATTACGGCCATCGACGACCCCCATCTGCCGGTTCACTATCCCACCATCAACCTGCTGCCGTTTCTCCAGGGCGACGAGGCCTGGGTGTCGGCCAGCATCTGCCAGACCGCCGAGCCCGATGACTTCCTGCTGTTCGGCGAGCTGTTGGCCCAAGCTGTGGCCAACTTGGACCGCCGGGTAGTGGTGTTGGCCAGCGGTGGTCTGAGCCACCGGTTCTGGCCGCTGCGCCAGTTCCGAGATCACGAGGGGGCCGATCCAGCGCGGCATCTCCGCACGCCCGAGGCCAGAGCCGCCGACGAGTATGTGATCGGATGCCTGGCCAAGGGCGACCACGCCGGGGTGCTTGAGTACCTGCCGGAGTTCTCCACCCACGCCCCCGAAGGCTTCTTCGGCCACTACCTGACCATGGTGGGTGCCCTCGGCGGGGCGGCTTGCACTGCCGCTGGCGAGCAATTCGGCCAATACGAGGCGGTCGCGGGAACCGGCCAGGTGCATCTATGGTTCAGCCCGTGAAGCGCGCCCTGGCCATCGCCCACGAGTTGGACGGTCTCCCCGGCCAGATAGCCACCCGCTTGCGCCAGCGGGGCTACGAGGTCCACATCCATGTGGTGACCCACGACTACGACTACCCCAACGTCGCCGTGCCCTTCCCGTCGATGGATGACTACGACCTGCTCTTGCCCATGGGCTCGGTGCGCACGCTCACCGACAAAGACGAGATCGACACCTGGATTTACGAAGAGCTCGACATGATCAGACAAGCCCACGAGGAGGGCAAGCCCGTGTTGGGGATCTGCTTTGGCGGGCAGCTCATCTCTGAGGCGCTGGGCGGAGAAGTCGAGGTGTCACCGGTGACCGAGATTGGCTGGTTCGAGCTCGCCGACGGAGAGGACGGCCCCAACCCGGCCGGACCGGGGCCGTGGATGCAGTGGCACCACGACCGGTTCACCCCGCCCCCCGGAGCCGATGTGCTGGCCCGCAACGACAGCTCCGTGCAGCTCATCAGGATCGGCAGCACGGTGGGAACCCAGTTCCATCCCGAGGTCGACGTGGCCCACGTGGAGTCGTTCCTTCGCCTGGCCCCCCAGGACTACTTGGACGAGTGCGGGGTGGACTTCGACCAGCTCATGGAGGAGACCCGCCAGCACGAGATGGCCAACATCAAGCAGTGCCATGCCTTTGTCGATTGGTATTTAGACGAGGTGCTGGCGGACTAGACCACTCGCTCAGTGGTACATGAGGTACTCGTCGAGCTCCCACTGGGTTACCTCGCCGCCGGGCACGTCCTCGCCCACCGCGGCGATGTAGCGCTCCCACTCGGCCTGTTTGTTGGCGATGAAGTTCTGGCACAGCTCGTCGCCCACCGCGGCCATCAGCAGAGGATCGGCCATGAGGTGTACGAGGGCGGCGGCCAGGCTGGGTGCCGCGCCCACATCGGTGTTGACCTCTTCGAAGCCGTCTGCGGTGAGCGGATCGGGGCACTCCAGCTCATTGACCACGCCGAGTCGGGCGGCTTGGAGGATGGTGGCCACCCCGAGGTGGATGTTGACCGCGCCGTCGCCCACCCGGTTCTCGATCCGGGTGGCCGCCCCCCGAGCCTCGGGCATCCGGTTGGCCGCACAGCGGTGGTCGTGGCCCCAGTTGGCCCAGTAGCCGTTGAGCTCTGCGGGCTGGAGCCGCCGGTAGGCGTTCACCGTGGGGGCGCATAGCGCGACGAGTCCCTGGTGGTGGGCCACCAGCCCGGCCAGGCACCCCTTGGCCAGGGCCGACAGGCCGTCATCGGCTGTGGTGTCGTTGAAGGCGTTCTGGCCGTCGGCGTCGACCAGTGAGAAGTTCACGTGTACCCCGCTGCCGGCCACCCCCACGAATGGCTTGCCCAGGAAGGTGAGATCCAGCCCGTGACTCAGGGCCACTTCCCGGGCCAGTACCCGAAACAAGAACGCCTCGTCGGCGGCTTTCAGGGCATCGTCGTATTCCAGGGTCAGCTCGAATTGCGACTCGTCGTACTCGGCGTTGATGCTCTCCAGCGGGAACCCGCACCGCCAGGCAGTGCGGGTGATGTCGTCTATCAGCCCGGTCGGGTCGGCTGAGCGGCCCGTGCCGTAGACGAACGACCGGGGAGTGTCCCAGCGCTCCCAGCCGCCCTCGCCGTCGGGCTGGAGCACGTAGGCCTCGAACTCGATGCCCACCTTGGGCGAGTAGCCCAGCTCGCCCCACGCCGCGATGGCCTGCTGAAGGGCATGGCGGGCCGAGACGGTGTAGGGCTTTCCCCGGAAGTCCAGATGGCCGACCACCACGCCGGTGGCATCGTCTTCCCAGCTGGGGCGGACCTCATCGGGGTTGAAGGAGGCCACCACGTCGGGGAGCCCCTCCAGCAGATAGGCGCCGGGAGCCGGGATCAGGCTGCGGTCATAGCCGAGGGCGAACGTGGTGATGCAGTGCCCAGTGCCCTGCTCGGCCAGATGGACGGGCAGGTACTTGCCCCGAGCCAGGCCGAGGTGGTCGGGCCACAGCACGCGAATCCGGTCGTAGTCGCTCATGGTGGGCTTCCTCTCATGACGAAGATGCAGCCAAAGCCCATCATGGCTGAGCGGCCGGGAGCGAACCCAAGAACTCGCCGACAAGCTGATTGAAAACGTCGGGGGCCTCTGTCGGGCTGAGGTGGCCGGCCCCAAGGATCACCTCCAGCCGGCTGCCGGCGATGCCCTCCGCGATCTCAGCCGCATAGGCGGGCGGGGTCTCCTCGTCGAGCTCGCCGACCACTACCAGCGTGGGTGCGGTGATCTCGTCGAGTCGGTGGCGCAAGTCGTGAGTAGTGATCAGCCCGCACGCGGCCTGGAATCCCGCCGCGGGGATGCGGGCCATGGCCGAGGCCGTGCGGTCGCGTTCGAGTCCGCGGAAACCGGGGGCGGCGATGGAAGCGATCACCTCGTCGGCGATGTCGGCCAACTCGAGCCCAGCGTCCAGCGGCGCGGTGCGTAGACGGCGCCATTCGTCGGGGTCGGTCCCGTCGCCCCCGAACGCTGCGCTGGTGTCAGCCAGCACCAGCGACTTGACCCGGTTGGGATGGCGCAGGGCGGTGTGCAGCGCATGGTGCCCGCCGAACGACAAACCGCACAGGTGTGCCGATTCCACATCCAGAATGTCGAGCAGCTCGGCTATTGCGTCGGCAATGGCCTCGAACGCAAGCGGGCTGATCGGCGCCGACGCGCCGTAACCGGGCATGTCCCAGGCCACACAGCGCCACCCGTGGGAGAGCGCCTCGATCTGGGGCTCCCACGCCATCCGCGAGCCCCCTAGGCCGTGGAGAAACAGCACCACATCGCCTTCGCCGGCCTCTCGCCAGGCGATTGCGCCGTCCACGTCTCGAACCGGAGCAGCCACCGCAAACCAAACTAACGTTCACAGTGAGAGCGTTTGGAAGCGAACAATTCGGTGACCACAAAACTCCCATTGATTGGACTGCCGGGCCGGCGCAAGCAGGCATCGGAGATCAGCGGCTTTCCCGAGATGATGGCCCAGCGCGATGTCGATCTGTACATGGCCGATTACGCCCGCGGTGTCATCGAAGCCGGCGGCATCCCGGTTCACATCCCCATCGATGTCGACCCCGCCGCGGTGGGGGAGCGGCTTGATGGGATCGTCCTGCCCGGGGGAACCGACATCGATCCGATCCTCTATGGGGCCGATCCCGATCCCGAGCTACTGCCCCTCGAGCCCGAGCGCGACGATCTAGAGCTCGCGTTGCTCTCTGCCGCCCTCAGAGCTGAAATCCCGGTGCTGGGCATCTGCCGGGGCATCCAAGTGCTCAACGTCCACCAAGGCGGCACGCTGCACCAGCACGTGCCCGAACACGGCCGCTTCGACTTGCCCATAGATTCCACCATCCACCAGGTGAGCTTCGCCGAGGGCTCCACCTTGCATGAGCTGTACGGCCCCTCAGCCCAGGTGAACAGCCTCCACCACCAAACGGTGGCCGATCTAGGCCGGGACCTCACCATCACCGCCCAGGCCGAAGACGGCACCATCGAGGGCGTGGAGATGGGAGATCACGTGGTCGCCGTCCAATGGCACCCCGAGATGATGCCCACCCGCCCCACCGACCCCATCTTCGGCTGGCTGGTTGAACGAGCGTCTCGCTAGTCGGGCTTTCGGCCGTGAATGAAGTACATGGGGGTGAAGATGCCGAGCTGGCCCGCCTCGGCCATGGCATCTGCGCAGAGGTTTAGGGTCGTGTGGACCCGAACCGATCCTTGTGGCGCCAAGCGAAGCGCTTCAAGTGCTCTCAACAGGTGATGGGTCATCCAGCGTCCGACTCTTGCCTTGCGAAGAGCGGCCAGGGACAGACCCGGACTCACCAAGGGCTGATACCACGAAATCGACGGGCGGGTTTGAATCGCTAGGTCCCGGGTCTCCACGATTTCGAACCCCACCGTTTGCAGCGCTTTGTCCACGGTTGGCTTGAAGTCGATGTCGAGCAAACCGCCACCCAGTTCGATGTCGGTCTTGAGCTTGAGGTGGTGGGGATCTTGGGAGTTGAACCGGTCAGTCAGACAGAATTCGTAGGCACCGAAGTGCCCGCCGGGCTTCAGTAGACGAAAGGCCTCGCCGTAAACGCTGACTTTGTCCGGCGCACAGCAGGTGGCCTCAATGGCGTAGACGGCGTCGAATGACCCGTCGGGAGCGTCGACGTTCAAAAAGTCGCAGTGGAGGAACTCCACCTGGCCTGATAGTCCCGCTTCCTCCGTTCGCCTTCGAGCTTTCTTGAGCTGGTATTAGTTGCTGTTGACGCCGACGATCTTGGCGCCAGAGAAGCGGGCGATCTCCAACAGCGGTCCGGCAATGCCGCAGCCGAGGTCGGCGACGGTCATCCCGGGTCCGAGGCCGATCCTGTGCGCGAGGAGGTGCTGGTGGCGTTGCTGCGACGTCTCCATTCTCTCGCCGGGAACTCCAGGGGCGAAGTGAAAGGAAGTGCCCCAGCCGTACTCGTAAAAGTCGGTCACGAGGTCGTAGTAGAGGTTGTTGAACTCCTCGTAGCCCTGCTGTCTGACTTCCGATCCGTTTTGCTTGGCCGTATTGAACAAGTCCTCGTAGTCGCGGATGGCCGGATCGACGCCAGCGGACGCTTCCTGGTCCTTCAGGACGTTGGTGAGCTTGACAGACATTGAAACCCTCCTTGATCGAGCTAATCCGGCTTGCGGGCGAGGAAGAAATACGCCGGGGTGAAGATGCCGAGCTTGCCTGCTTCGGCCAGGCCCTCCGCGCCGATGTTCAGGGTTTCCGACACGCGAACTGCTCCTTGCGGCACGACGCGAAGCGCTTCGAGCACCCGTAGCGACTGGGTGGTCATCCAGCGTCCTATGGCCGACGCCCGCATTCCCGTCAGAGAGAATCCCGGGCTTACCAGGGGTTGATACCAGGGGATTGACGGGCCGGTTGGAATCGCGAGGTCCCTTGTTTCCAGTATCTCGAAACCCACCGACTTGAGCGCATGGTCAACGGTTGGCTGGTCATCGAGGTCAGTCAGCCCGGTTCCCAACAGGAGGTTGTTCTTGATCTTGAGGTGAAGGGGATTCTCAGCGTCGAAGCGATCAGTGAGACACCATTCGTGAGCGGCGAAGCACTGGCCGGGCTTCAGCAAGCGGAAGGCCTCGCCATAGATGCTCTCTTTGTCGGGGGCACAGCAGGTGGCCTCAATGCCGTACACCGCGTCGAACGACTCGTCAGGGGCATCTACGTTCAAGAAGTCGCAGTGCAGGAAATCGGCCAGATGGGTGAGCTTCGCCTCTTCCGCCAGCTTCCGGGCGCGTTCCAATTGGTAGGCGTTGCTGTTCACGCCGACGACCTTGGCCCCGGAAAAGCGGGCAATCTCCAATAGCGGGCCGCCGATGCCGCAACCGAGGTCGGCCACAACCATCCCAGGTCGCAACTCGAGCTTGTGGGCCAAGAAGTGCTCGTGGCGTTTGATGGAAGCCTCCAAGCTCTCCCCGGCGACACGGGGGGCAAAGTGAAAAGACCTGCCCCATCCGTACTCGTAGAAGTCCGTGGCCACGTCGTAATAGAGATTGTTGAACTCTTCGTGGTCGTCTTCCCCGCTGCCTGAATCGCTGTTCTTGAGTTGCCTGAATCGGCGCTCGTATTCGCGAATAGTCGGGTCGACGGCTTCCGTGCTTCCTGACTTCTTCAAGATGTTGGCGAGCTTGTCAGACATTGAGCCCCTTCAAGATTGGTTGCGACACTCTTACTATTGGAGACCGAAGCCCGTGAAGTCGCCGGACATGTCGGGCGGGCCGTAGTAGATGCGGTGGAGGGCGCGGCGGGCGAACTTCCACTCGCCTTCTTCCTGGCAGTATTCGTCGTCGTAGTAGCCGTACATGGTCATGGGGCCTTCGCCGAGGCGCTTGAAGTGCTCGATCACGTACCAGCGCCCCGTGCCGGTGCCGGCCTCCTCATCCAGATCGACCCAGCCGTTGAGATAGGCGTGGATCACCCCGTCAAGGCGAGCCAGCATCCCCTTCCAAGAAGTTGCGATCTCATCCCGACCGCTCTTGGTCATCGGGCCCATCTCCCAAACTGCGTCGGTGGCCCAGGTGGCCGCCCACTGATCGGCGTCGAAACGGCACACTGCATCGGAATAGCGGGCCAACAGGGTTCTGATCTCTTCTGACATGGCGCTCTTAGGTTAGATCGGTGTCCTAGGTCACTCGGCTCGATCGCCGAACGGGGTGTAACGCCAGGCGATGATCTCGTTGTAGTCCATGGCGCCGTCGGGGAAGACGGTGAAGCTCTTCCGCTGCTCCTCTAGCGCTGGTTTTGCCTCGGCGTACGGTGTGCCCACTTCGTACACAACGAGGTGCTGAAACGGCATCCCGTTGGTTCCGGTCTCACCGTGGTCGATGGCCCATTGGGGGGTGAGGGTGTTGGAGGCGGCCCAGTAGCGCCGCCCGGTGAGGAAGCCAGGGGTCGCCATTACTTCCCGGTAGTGGATGGTGTACCAGTGCTCAAACCACTCGAGGTTGCCCTTGGTGGGATTGGCCAGCGATATCCCGAGATGGTCAACCTCACTGGGGCTGGCCGATCCGATCTGGGCTCCGGCCTGGGTGAATGCCCAACTGGCCACCGTGTCGTGGTCGAGGCTGTCACCGGGCCGAATGGAATAGTCGTCTTTGGTGGAAATCGCCTCGATGGCCGCGGCCAGGTCGCCCTCAATCTCATACACGGCCAAGAACTCGAATGGCATCGGCAGATCGCTGCGGTCGGCGTGGGTGCGCATCCACCCGGGTGTCAGCGTGTCGGCGTCGGGGCTCATCCGGTAGCGCTGCCCGCTGACCACCCCATCGCATGACACCACCTCGCGGAGATGAACGTCGTGCCACTGGTGATACCGGGCCTCCTGACCGATCACCGGGTTGGTGAAAGTCAACAGCACATGGTGGTCGGTGGAGCCCACAACCCACAACGGTACGCTGTTCTGCGTCGCTGCTAGCCCTACAGCGGCACCCCGGGAAAGAGATTGTCTGCGAACGACGACATCATGATATTGTCGTCGAACAACGACATGTTGGCAGTGTCGTCGTATGGCGACAGAAGCTAGGCCAAGGAGGCTTCCGGTGCGATCCATCCGAACTTGTCGGGAACTCGGTGCTGCTATTCGCCAATCCCGCAAGGACCAAGGGCTAACCCAGGCCGCACTGGCCGCCAAGGCGCGAGTGGGGCGCCAGTGGCTTTCCGAACTGGAAACCGGTAAGCAAACCGCCGAGGTCGGGCGGGTGCTGTGGATTCTCGACGCCCTGGATTTGAACATCACGCTGAGAGCAGCCGTCGATTCCGACCCGGACAACTTTGATCTAAACGCCTACATCGACACTTGGGCCGATTGACGATGCTCGCCGTCATCATCAACGGGCGATTGGCGGGTGAGCTTCGCCGCCTCACCGACAACCGCCTGCGTCTGCGCTACCACAAGGACTACCGCACAAATCCGACAGCGACTCCATTGTCGGTGTCAATGCCCGTAGAACTCGAAGAGCACAGTGATCACCGGGTTAGTCCATGGCTTTGGGGCCTGCTCCCCGACAATGCCGATGTGCTTGCCCGCTGGGGCCGCGATTTCGGCGTATCCATCGCCAACCCGTTTCCGCTGTTGGGAACCAAGGTTGGATATGACTGTCCGGGCGCGGTTCAGTTCTGCCCAGCGGAGGCGGTGGACGATCTCCTAGGACGAGGCGGCGATGTATCCGAGATGAGCGAGGCAGATATCGCAGCTCGTCTGCGAGCGCTGAAGGCCGATGCGACCGCCTGGCTGGGGCCGGCAAGGACCGGTCAATTCAGCCTCGGTGGCGCCCAGGCCAAGACCGCTTTGCATTTCTCGGCACAAGGGTGGGGTGAGCCCTCTGGCAACGTGCCGACCACGCATATCCTCAAGCCCACCGTTCCCGACTTTGACTGGTTGGACGTCAACGAGCACCTCTGCCTGGTGGCCGCGGCCAACTCTGGTCTGCGTGCCGCCCGCCCGCAGATGGGCGTGTTTGAAGATCAGACGGCCATCATTGTGGAGCGCTTCGACCGGGTTTCACGCCAGGGCACCCTGACCCGTGTTCACCACGAGGACCTGTGCCAAGCCCTGTCGCTGCATCCCACCCGGAAGTACCAGGCCGACGGTGGTCCCTCACCTGGACAGGTAGCCGCATTGCTGCGATCAGCGGTGACGGGAGGTGGAGCAGCCAACGATCTGTGGGGGTTCTTCGATGCGCTGGCCTTCAACTGGCTGATCGCTGGTAGCGATGCCCACGCCAAGAACTACAGCCTGTTGCTCGCCGGCACCCAGGCCCGCCTGGCGCCCCTCTACGATGTGGCCTCATTTCTGCCCTACGACAAGAGCAAGGGGCACAAGATCAGCCTCGCCATGAAGATTGGGGGCGACTACCGGCTGCGACGGACCGATCGCCCCGGCGCGTGGGACAAAACCGCCGATGAATTGGGGTTGGATCGAAATGAGGCCATCACCCGCATCCTCAATCTCGCCCGCAACCTCCCCGCCGCCTTCGACCAAGCTGCCCACGACAACACCATCCAAGTACTTCCCACCGACCTCCCCAGACGCCTCGTTGATCTAGTCGCCACCCGAGCCCAACACTGCATCGAGCTCCTGAGCTGAGCTGCCGAGGAACACGCGGCGGGCGAACTTCCAATCACCCTGTCTGTGTTTGCTGATCGGCCAAATACCAGCACTGCCAACCGCTCGCTACGCTGATCGCAGATGGTCTTATGGGTGGTAGCGGCGGTGATCGCCGGGATGATGCTGGCGGTGTGGGCCATCAGCGTGGCGATTCGAGACGCTGGCATCGTCGACATCTTGTGGGGCTTCGGCTTTGTGGTGGCGGCCTGGGTGAGCCTGCTGGTCACCGACGGACACGGCGTGCGGGCTGCCCTGTTGGTGGCCATGGCCACCACATGGGGATTGCGATTGGCCATCCATTTGGCGTTTCGCAACATCGGGGCAGAAGAGGACTTCCGCTACCAGTCGATGCGCCGAAGAGCCGGAGATCGCTTCTGGCTCACCAGCCTGGTGCGGGTGTTCGGGTTGCAAGCCGCGGCTATGTGGGTGATGTCGCTTCCCCTCATGATCGGCATCAGCGACGCCGACCGGGGATGGAGTGCACTGTGGGTGATCGGCGCGGTGGTGTTCCTGGTCGGCTTCGGCTTCGAGGCCACAGGCGACTGGCAGCTCGCCCGGTTCAAGGCAGATCCGGCCAACGCGGGGAAGCTGATGGATCGTGGTCTGTGGCGCTATAGCCGTCATCCCAACTACTTCGGCGACGCCACCGCCTGGTGGGGCATCGGTTTGGTAGCCGCCTCCACACCAATCGGAATCGTGGGACTGATCGCCCCGGCGCTCATCACCTGGATTCTGGTCAAAGTGTCCGGCGTGCCCATGGTGGAGCACCGCATGAAGCGAAAGCGCCCCGGCTACGACGAGTACATCCAGCGAACCAGCGCCTTCCTCCCCCGCCGCCCTGAAACCGGATAAGGCCACAGATTCATGGTCACAAACATGGTCATCTGGTGATAGGGTCTGTTCGTGGCAATAGAGACTCAGCAGCCAAGAACTATTTCCGCCGGAGAGTTCAAGGCCAAGTGCCTGAAGCTCATGGATGAGGTCAACGAAACCGGCATTCCGATTGTCATCACCAAACGAGGCACACCAGTGTCCCGTCTTGTTCCGGCACATGGCGAAGGCACGGGCATTTGCGGCTTTTTTCCGGAGTTCGCCGGTTTCTGGGACGACCCTAGCGAAACGGTCATAGACCCGGAGGCAGTGACCGGCATGGCCGACGACTGGGGCTGACGCCCCCACCTGCACCGAAGGAACTGCATGATCTTGCTGGACACTCATGTCTTGGTGTGGGCCGTGACCGGCGACACCGCCAAGCTGCCTCAGACCATCCTTGATGGCATTGATCGAGCCATCAGCCGAGGTGAGGCAGCCGTCTCCGCCGCCACTTTCTGGGAACTGGAGGTCAAGCGCAGAAAGCCACGAGGAAATCTGCCACCCCTCCCAGGCATCAAGGAATTGCGTGCCGGTGTCCTGAGGCAGGGCCTGAGCGAGATACCCGTCACCGGATCACTCTGGGTGGACGCCACCAGCCTGGTGGACGAGGGATTCCACCAAGACCCCGCCGACCAGCTCATTGTCGCCACAGCAATCCTCCACCAGCACGAACTCCTTACCAAGGACGCAAAGCTCCGGGCGTGGGCGCAACAGACCGGCCGTGTCCAATTGGCCACAACATGATCGTCTCCACCCCCAGTCGCGCTAAGGCGGGAACCTGAGCAGGCGGCTGCCTCGTCTCATCTATTGAGGTCGAACCAAGAGGCGTCGACCCAGCCGTAGACTTCTCCATGAGCGAGGTTCGCCGATGAAGGCCAAGCGCACGACCCAATTGATCGCCACCATCGGTCTGGCACTCGCTCTTCTGATTGCCGCCGGCTGCGGTGACGGCGCAGATGAGGAGCAAATCGCCGTGGTGGGGGCTGAACCGGATGCAACGGCCACTAGCACCACCCCACCGTCTCCCGAAACGACGACATCAGCGACCGCGGTAGCAACGTCCACCGTTGACCCCGATGCCAATGCCTCGGTCATGGGCACGGTCACCTACCGAGAGCGGATTGCGCTATCTCCCGGTGCGGTTGTCACCGTGCAGCTTCGAGACACGTCTCTCATGGATGTGGCCTCCGAGCTGATTGCCGAGCAGGTCATCACCAATCCGGGCCAAGTTCCCATCGAGTTCGAAGTGCACTACAACGAGGACGACATCAATCCTCGCAACACCTATTCCATCCAAGCCCGGATAACCGAGTCCGACGGCCGCCTGGCCTTCATCAACGACACCGCCTACGACGTGATCACCCGGGGCAACCCCACCCGAGTCGACATGGTGCTGGTGATCGTTCAGCCTCCGCCCGACCCCACCGGCGAGTGGAACGAGGAGAACTCCCACCAGTGGGTCGAAGAAGAGGTCGAGGTGATCGGGGCCGAAGTAGTGGAGTATCACCCCGAGGTCATCATTCTGGTGGACCACTACCAGTCCACCGTCGAGAACTGCGTTCGCCGGGGCAGCCAGTCGTTCGAGATCATCGGCTCAGACATCTACGCCACCATCACCCTCACCGTCCCGCCGCCCACCCCATGGGCCATCGACTGCGACGCAGAAAGAGTCGTGGTTGAAGAGGCAATCCGCTTCGGCGACGCCCTCACCCCCGGCCAGACCTACACGGTGTTCGTCAACGGCACCGAGACCACCACCTTCACCGCCCCCCTGGCGAATACCCAATAGTCGGGATCAACCTGAGCAATTCAGCTCCAGTCGCGCGGGACTCAGGTGAACGGCTGGCCGGAGTCCCAATTACCACGGTGTCGATGACGTGAGAACCCTCAGACAACTCCCGTGACCTCGAACTCATTGAACTCAGTCTCTAGATGCGGTGACTCTTGCTCAGCGTCGCCGAGGGGACTGCCGAGGACCTGCACAATGTCAGGCAGGGCCAATCCGGCGAAGGCGGCGGCGCTGGGGGGCGACATGACCTCCGTTACTACCGCGTGACGCAGCATCCGCAGAAACGACCGGGGGAACCGTCGTATCCGCCAAAGCTCCGGATCCTGGATGTCTTCTTCGGGATGGATGGCATATCCAAGGGCTCGAGCCAGCGACACCGGACGAACCGAGGCCCTGAGGTCGGTATAGGTGACTTGTGTAATGGCGTTCATCTGGCGCAACCGGACGAGCGCCGTGGGCCACGACACCTTGAAGTACCTCTGTATGTGGACGATGTCGACCGGGTCCTTGATGCGAGGTGGCAGACCGACCTCCTCGGCGAAGCGTCGAACACCCTCACTCGGCATGAGGAACTCACCAGCGAACGCGTCGGCGAAAATCTCGCGCGGACCCCGGCCGTGCGAGAGCACCTGGTTGGTCTCGTCACTGTGGAACAGGGCATGCGCCAGTTCGTGAGCGGCGGTGAACCGGCGCCGGCCCGGCGTCATGTCGAGATTGACCAAGATCGAGAATCCCACCTCAGGGTGCTTGAGAAACGCCCCTGACGGAGAGGTTCGCAGGTCCGGTCCGAGACGCGCCCGGTAGATGGTGATACCGAGTGCCTCGCAAACCGGGTCTAGGTCGGAAATCGGGGCCGAGCCGAGACGGAGGTAATCGCGCACCTCTTCTGCCTTGCGGCGAATGTCGTCCTTCTGAGAGAACCTCTGCCGGAATACGAACGGGCTTTGGGAGAGGCCCCGGATGGGTTCGTCCACGATTCGAGCTAGCTCGGCGTAGCGGTCAAGGAACTGGACGAACTCGCGGATGCCTGGAGTGGCTCCAGGGTCGACGCCGTCATTGGCACGCAAAAGCATGCTCGCCAAGTCGTCGGCGTCGGAGTCGACGTCGCGGCCTTCGACGAGATCGATCAGCTCGATGCCGTAGAGCCGGGCCATTGCGCCCAACTGTCGATCATTCGGAGTTCGGGTGCCGGCTTCCCAGTACGACACCATTGCCCGGTTGATGCCTAGGGCGGCACCCACATCATCTTGTGAGTAGCGAGCGCTCGTGCGAGCACGCGCCAGCGCCTTTCCCAACTGGCTCACTGCAGTCCCCGATCCCTCTACGACAGATTTGTTACGAATTCTGATGAGTCATGACTCAACGCGTAACTTTACCTGATTTGTTGCGCCGACATGGGCAAGAAGCTGAGAGGCATAACAGGTGATTTGCCATGTCAGCTGACTCACTACAACTACTCGGTCGATCATGGGTTGCGCGTTTACGGCTGGCGTGCGTGCGGACTGCTCGCAATGCCGACCGGTCCAAGCCCGGTTGCGGGCGGCTGCCGATACCGACAGCGGCTGGTGGCGATGGTCGAGTGGGGTCCAGTATGGGAATTTGTCATGGGTCTCTGGTTTACTGTCGATGTTGTTGTAGCGGTGTTTGAACCATGCGCTGGCTGGTCAGAATGGAGTTCAGGTGTGCGCATTAGGTCGGTCGCCTTTCTGGTGGTGCTTAGGCCCAACCAGCGAGTTGCTTTCTGTTGTGAGGAAAGGGGACTCCCCATGCTGAGCGCGCTGAGGGCAAAGCCATGAACATGAGTGCAGGAGTGGTGCTGGCGGACTTCTTCTCGGGATGCGGCGGTTCGACTCGGGGGTTTGCCGATGCTGGCATCGAACCTGTGCTTGCCATCGATTGGGATTCGGATGCGGCGGCGACATATCGGCTGAATTTCCCGGAGACAACGTTTTTGGAGCGCGACATCCTCAGCCTCTCGGTTGACGAGGTGGAAGAGGTGCTGCCGCCCCGCGGCGAGGCGATCAGGCTCTTTGCCGGGTGCGCTCCTTGTCAGCCTTTCTCAGGCCACCGGCACGGGCCGACTGCCTTGGACAAACGGTCGTTCCTACTGCTTGAGTTTCTCCGGTTCGTGAAGGCCTCAAATCCAGAGCTGATCTTTGTGGAGAACGTCCCAGGGATGCAGCGTCTGTCCACCTCGCGGGGCCCCTTGGCCGAGTTCGTGGACGAGGTGTCCAAAACACACGACGTGTCCGTCGACATCATCTCGAGTGCCGACTACGGGATCCCGCAGACGCGGCGCCGTCTCGTGCTGGTGGCAAGCCGGCTCGGGCCCATCAAGCTGCCGCTTCCGACCCATGGCCTCGAAGCCGGCGAGCCGCATTCGACGATTCGAGACTGGATCGGCTCTCTTCCCCCGATCGAAGCCGGGCAGGAGGATTCCGACATCAGCAACCACAGGGCCATGATGCTCTCGGACTTGAACTTGAAGCGGATTCGGGCAACGCCGGAGGGCGGTGATCGCCGGGATTGGCCGCGCCGTCTTTGGCCCGACTGCCACCAGGGAGGCTTTGACGGTCACACCGACGTGTACGGCAGGTTGAGGTGGGACAGTCCGGCGCCAACACTGACCACCAAGTGCCTCAGCTACAGCAACGGGCGCTTCGGCCACCCCAGCTAGGATCGGGCTCTCAGCGCGCGAGAAGCGGCCCGACTCCAGACCTTTCCGAACTCCTTTCGGTTCACCGGCAGCCTCACCTCCCAGGGCAAGCAGATCGGCAACGCCGTCCCGGTTCTTCTGGCCGAGCACTTCGGACGCCACCTCATGGACCATGTGGGTGAGATGCGCCGAATTGGCAGCATGAGCATCCAAGATCAGAGCGGGAAGGTCGCCGCTGATATCGAGCAGGCAGCGAGGTCGGCGGCGTGACCGGTTTCCGGGCGAGGGCTCGGGCCGTAGACATGCTCGGAAGGCAGCAGATCGCAAACCTTCCCACCGCGCTGAGCGAGCTGTTCAAGAACTCCCACGACGCATACGCCACGAAAGCCCGCGCGGATTTCTTCCGCCCACTCAACCTGCTGGTTGTGAGCGATGACGGTGTGGGGATGGACCGCGAGACCTTTGAGCAGGCTTGGCTGACCATCGCAACCGAGTCGAAGTTGGACCGAACCCCCGTACCCAAACCAAAGGGGATGCGCGAGCGGGTGCAACTCGGCGAGAAGGGCATCGGCCGGTTCGCCATCGGCGCTCTTGGCAGCCAGGTGCTGGTGGTATCCAAGCGCAAGGGACACCCAGCGATTGCCGCGCTGGTGAGCTGGAAGATGTTCGAGCTCCCGCGAATCGACTTGGACGATGTTCCCGTGGGATTGTCCGAGCTCGACTCCGATGAGCTCACCGGTGAAGACATCGCCCGTTTGAAGGCGCCGCTGGAGGAGGCGGTGGCCGGCTTTCGCGCATTGGACAGCACGCCGCAGTGGTCGTCCCGGCTGGATCAGATTCTCGCCGACTTGGACGCCATGCCGTCCGACCCGTTCGAAGACATCCCCGACCTCGTGCCGATCGACGGGTCGGGCACACAGTTCATCATCGCGCCGGTTTCCGACGTCCTTCCCGCGGAGATTGAGAACCCCAACCCCAAGGAAGCCCCGCTGCTCGACCACACACTGCACGGATTCACCGATGCCTGGCTCCCAAAATCGGCGAAGCCCGACTTCTCCATCAGTTTTGTGGATCATCGCGGCGGAGGCGACGACCAGAATCTGCTCGAGTCTGAAGACTTCTTCGATGCCGCGGACTTCAACCATGCGGATCACGAGATAGCCGGCCAGTTCGACGACAACGGGGATTTCACCGGGTCGATACGGATCTACGACGAGACCCTTGAAGACTTCGTGATCAAGTGCCCTGACTCAATGCAGCCGCGGTGCGGGCCGTTCTCATTTGAGCTGGGCTACGTGCAGGGACTGGCGAGCGAGTCCCGGCTCGACCCCGAAGAGTACGCAGAGATGAGCCGGAAGCTTCGAAAGCTCGGGGGCCTGTACGTGTACATGGACGGAATCCGAGTGCAGCCCTATGGGCGCCCCGACTTTGACTACCTGGCAATAGAAGAGCGCCGCACCCTTGGAGCGAGCTACTACTACTTCTCCTATCGGCGCATGTTCGGCGCCGTTCGCCTTTCCAGCGACCAGAACCCCGATTTGCAGGAAAAAGCAGGACGAGAGGGCTTTACCCGAGGCCGGGCCTACACCGACTTCCAGCGGCTATTGGTAAACCTGTTCGTGGAGTTGGCCGCCAGGTTCTTTCGCGGCGACGCTCCACAGAATCAGGCCTATGAGAAGGGCCGAGAGCGGCTGAGGCGAGAGGACAGCCTCCGCAAACAGCGTGACAAACAGGCCGCGGCGGGACGAAAGCACCTGCAAGCCCAGCTCTCGACCGCAGTTCAGTTCCTCGATGAGACGGACTTTCAGGAACAGGCGTCGGAGATAGTGCAGGATCTCAGCGAGCGCCTTGATGACATTGACCGCCTCCAGCCGGCGGCGATCAGCGTTGCAGAGGCCAGGCGAGACCTGCGTGAGCTCCTTGAGCCGTTGGAGTTCGACGAGCCCGAAGGCTTCGCGCCAACCGGCCCAATGCGCCAGGACATGCGTCACGTAGAACGAGGCCTATCCGATGTGGAGAGTTCCTACGTTCGACCGGCACTCGACGCCGTTGACTCACTGGCTGCTGCGGTCGAGGCCCGGCTGGCTGCGCAGGAGGCAGACGAAAAGGAGCGGCGGGCGTTTGTCGAGGAGCGAATCGCAGCGGCCCGGGAAGAGTTTGCCGGTGCCTATGACGAGGCTAGCCTCGCCCTGACTGGCTTGAGCGAGGCCGTGCAGAACACGCTCACCGGGCTTCGCCAGGAATTCGACACCGAGATGGCGGCCTTCGCGGCACCGAACACGTCGGAAAGCAGCGGATGGATCCAAGAACAGGCTGACTTCGAGCAAGCGCTGGAATCGCTGGCAGCGAACACAGTCCGAAAGCTGGCCCGAGTCTCCAATCTCGTGCAGGCGAACGGGCTTGTGTTCACCGCTGAAGCGCCGACTCCCGACGATTTCGCGGCCGCAGCCGACGCCGAGATCGTCGAGCTCCGCGCCCAGGCCGACGCGCAACTAGAACTCGTCCAATTGGGAATGGCGCTGGCCGTGGTTGACCACGAATTCCGCGCCACCGTGAACAGCATTCGAAGCGATGTGAGAAGGGTGGGAACGTGGGCCAAGAAGAATCCCCAGCTCGTCGGCCTCTACGAAGACCTGAGACGGGACTTCGACCACCTCGACAGCTACCTTTCAATGCTGACTCCCATGCAGCGGCGGCTGAGGCGCAAGAAGACCGCCATAAAGGGAAGTGACATCTCGCGGTTTCTCGGTGAGCTGTTCTACGAGCGCCTGCGTCATGTCGGAGTCGAGATCCGCCCGAGCCGGGAATTCCAAGCATTCGCCCTCGAGGGCTACACCTCGACCTTCTATCCCGTGTTCATCAATCTCGTCGACAACAGCCTGTATTGGATAGAGCAGAGCGAGCCACGCCCATCGCGCAGCATCGAATTAAGCACAAAGGGAGACGCGCTTGTCTACAAGGACAGTGGCCCGGGAATCGCCGATGATATCGCTGAACGCGTATTTGATTTCGGCTTCACCACCAAGCCGGGCGGCAGTGGTCTGGGCCTTGCCATCGCCAGCCAGGTTCTCGAACGGGCGGGATGGAACATAAGCCTGGGACGGTGTTCTGATGGAGCTGAGTTCATTATCCGCCCACAGCGGAAGAAGCCATGACTGCCATCAGCGACTACTTTCGAACAGCCCTGGTGATCGACGATCGTGTTGAGTCTGATTTCAGGGAGCTCGAAGCTCTTGATTCCAACATTGCGCAGGACTTGCCCAGTGAGCCAGATTCGGAGCTCACCCCTCCGCCAGATGAGGACGAAACACCTGTACGTCCATCGAGCTTGGTAAGCGCCTTTCTTGCTGAGAACATCGTTTGCAGCGTGTTTGAACTGGAAGAACACGTTGATTTCGTCAACCTGGCGCTTCGCGGCGCTCAAATCGCCGATCTCCTGATACTTGACTGGCTGTTGTTCGGCGATCACTCGGCAACTGTCAATGCGATCAAGGCCATCGCTGAGGAAAACAAGGGCCGTCTTGTAGTTGTTGCCATATTCACCGGCGCCCATAGCCTGACGGACGTCGCCACGCGCCTCAAGGATGATGCGGACTTCGAAGAAATCCATGATTTCGTGCTGAGGCGAGATGATGCGATTGTGCTGGTCTTCGGGAAACCGGGCATACCGCTCACTGGCGGGGAGGACAGTCGAACCGCCAGAAGGTATTCCGACCTTCCGCAGATGGTCCGTGATGACCTTGAACTCGTGTTCAAGGGCCTGATGCCGAGATTCGCGTTCCGAGGAATCAACGTGCTGCGCGAGTCGGCTCCGCGGGTGCTCGCGACCTTCGATTCGACATTGGACGCAGGAGCGCTTGTCCACCGGGCCCTGCTGCCCGAGCCCGATGACGCAGGCACCCAGTTCCTCGAGCTGCTGGCGAGCGAGTTCAAGCAGACGCTCATGGCCAACCGAATAGACGAAGAGTGGGATGGCCAAGCAGTGCGGGATTTCCTGGCAGAGGCAGGGCTGATTTCTGCGCCTGAGGCATTGGCTGAGCTGCTGAGAAGCACCGAAGACTGCCCCAGCGACCTCAAGAATGGAGAGGACACAGCGATTGCCCAAGAGGCAGTGGCTTCAGGTCTGTTGAAGGTTGGGACACTCAAACTCAGTGCCAAAAATATGAAGACCCTGGTTGGAGCGTTCGGCGATGACCGACAATCTGACAATGCCCTCGCGTCACTCATGTGTTCGACTGGGTTTGGCTCTGAACCCCCCAGACTTGAACTCGGAGTGGTGGTCAAAGACCCGTCTGATAACTACTGGCTTTGCATTCAACCCCTTTGCGACAGCGTGCGCATCCAAGAAAAAAGGGCCTTCCCCATGATGCTGCTCCGCAAGAGCGCGGAGAATGAGACACCCGACGCCATGTTTCAGGACGAAGATGGCCAGTTTGTGGCCGTCAAGTTCGAACAGCAGCCGCACAAACTGGCCATGCCGGAGTTCGAGCCAAACGGGGAAGGGTCGGTGGTGGCGGGAGGGGAAGCACCGAACTGGCGGTTTGAGAGCACCAAGGTCAGCTACCGGGCGATCACGCGGCTGAGAGCCGAAGTGGCATCTCATGCGGTCCACGGCTTCGCTTCGACAGCGTCGCGAGTCGGCGTGGATGTGTCGGAATGGATGAGACAGGGCGCGCCGGAGTAACAAGCCATCAACTGTTTGCGAAAAGCGGGTGCTCGTGCCAGCACGCGCGAGTGCCTTACAACTGATTCCCCTTGTCAATAGCTAGTCCATGACCGTCGCTAGCGATGACACCGTCCTCGCGGGCGTCGAAGTCACTAGCAACCAAGTTGAGGTGTCGCATCTGACGTAGTCGAGACCCAGAAAACCCTGGATGATCACCCAGAGAAAGTCGCGGCTCGCCCGCATGATGCAGCGAGTGCTGAGTTGAATCGTGGTCAGGGCACTCCCAATCGGGCTAGCTGGTCGCCGGGTCTAGAAAGGCCAATTCGTAAGTTGCCGCCGCGACGGCCAGAATCTCGTCCCGGTCAGCTTCCAGGATGAAGGCATTGGTGATGGTCTGGTCGAGAGACTGGGTGAACGCCGCGAGGTAGTTGCCGCGGCCTCCGGGGTAGAGCCGGGCCACGGCGTCCGGATCGAGAGCAGCGGTGGTTCCGAATAGGGGAGCGAACCCCTCGCCCCGCTGTCCGAGCCCGGACAGCACTCGGATGGGAGCGTCGACCCAGGGGTTGCGGATGCCACCCTGGGCAATGCCCAGTTCGTCCCGCCGGAAGTCGCGGCCATCTTCGGCTAGGTCGAGCCGGGCAGCATGGGGTGGCGGGGTGCCCTGGCCCACCCATTGATCGAGGCGCTCCAGAGCGGCTTGGGCCACGTAGTGCTGATGAGGTGCGGAGTTGATCGGCTGCTCCACGGTCATGATCACCAGTTCGGTGATCGGTTCGAGCATTCGGGCGAATTCCTCGGGATCGAGCTGGCCTCCGTCGGCGCGTGACGCCACCAGCAGATAGGTGTCGGCGTGAGCCGCCCCGGCAAGCTCCCACACCCGCACTTGGTCGCCGTCGGGCTGTTCGATCTCCCCGTTGCCCAGCACGGTGACATCGGTCTCCGCGCTCAACAGGAGCACCGGCACCCGGGCATCGGATCGGACCTGCTCAGGCCGATCGCGTGCCGGGTCGGGTTGGTCGTCGAGCCGGCGGGACCTGAAGGTGCCGTCTAGCCCCACCCGCACTCCGGCCCGACCGTGGAGGAAGAAGCCGTCGAAGACCTGGACTAAGGGATCCACCATGTTGACGTAGGTGGCCAAGAACGAAGCCGACTGCGACTCCCCCACCGCCAGCACCCGGTTGGCGTCGAGGCCGCCCAACAGGAGCGACCCGTCGAGCCCAAGGGCTTGGCCGACCTGGGAGAACATGTCGAAGGAGAAGGCGTCCCCCGGGTGGGACAGATGGCCGTACCGCTCTTCGTTGAACAGCTTGAGGTGGATGCCAGACGCGAGCCCGCCGCCGTCGATGCCGGCCTTTTGGGCTGAAACCCCCACCCAAGCATCGCCGCGCCGGATGAGATGACGGTGCAGATAGTCCCAATCGGGGGAGGCGTCGATACCGCCGGAGACGTTCAGCCACTCCACCACCACCGTGCCGCTGAAGTTGGCGGACTCGGCTGGGCGCCGCACCAGCAATCTCGTGGTGAAGGGGGCTGATCCATCAGGCTCAGCTTCTCCACGTCCGTCCTGGCGCCATTCGCCAACCGCCCTGTAGGAATGCGCTTCGCCCCTAGCCTCGAATTCGGCCTCGACGTAGCCGAGGCCTTCGAGGTCGTAACTCCGGGGAATCAGCTCCGGTGGGGTGCCAGCGAGTTCCTTGATGCCGAGGGCGCTTGGCTTGGTTACCACAACTTCGCCTTACTCACTCCTGGCCGACGTCGGAGGAGAATTCGTTGGCCACCTCGGGCTCGGGGGACCGCAGCAGGAGCGACTCGATCCCGAAGGTGGGGGCGGCGAACAGCGCATCCATGCAGGCAACCAGGCCGTTGGCCACCTCGTGGGCATTCATGATTCCGGTGCGGAATCCTTGGCGCTGCCAGTGGGGGATGGCCGCCTCGAAGGCTTCGGGGGTGAAGGAATTGGCGAACTCGGTGGGCATGTTCGGCCCGAGAATTACGGTAACGAATCGTCGGGTGCCCAGAAGCTCAGTGCGCCACCCCTCCATGGTCGCTTCCAGGGCCCGTTTGGACGCGGCGTAGGGAACCAGCGAATGGCGGGGCATCTCGGTGGAGTCCGACGACACCGCGGCCACCACCGCATCTTCGCTGAGATGAGGGAGGGCGGCCTTGATCAGCAGGTTCGGCCCAAACGTGTTGACCCCGAACACCGCCTGCCAGTCGGCCTGGTCTAGTTCCGCCATGGGCGCCATGGGCGACATGCCCGAGGTGTAGACGATGCCGTCGAGTCCGCCGAGGGCGCCCACCGCTTCGGCCACCCCTTGGTCGATACTGGCGGGGTCGAGCACGTCGATGGCCACCACATGGCCACCCCCGGCCTCGCCCACCGCCTCTTCGAGCACCTCGCGGCGTCGGGCGGCAAACACGACATCGGCACCTTGGCGCTGAAGGGCGATAGCGGTGGCCCGGCCCAACCCCGACGAGGCGCCAACCACCAGGATCTTGCGTCCTTCTATTGCGTTCATTCGCCACTCCCTAGTGCATCGGCCAGCCATTGTTGCCACAGAGGCCCGTCCCGTTCGGCGGCCTGGGCCCCGTCGGCCCCGTAAAGGTAAAGCCACACCGACGCCCCGGCGTGCTCGCCGTACGATTCCACCGCCACGAAGCCGGTACCCGGCGCGGGTTGGTCGAGCAGCAGGGCGATTCGGTGAGAGGCGGCATCCACCACTGTGCCGGCCAGTGCGGGGACGCCGGCAGCTTGGGGCTCAATGCGCTCGCCGACCCCAGGCGCCGAAGGGATGCCCAAAGCGGCGGTGAGCGCGGCCCAAACCTCGCCAAGCGAGCCAGCCCCCATAGCGGTGGGCAGCACCGGCGCTGCCGTCTGTCCGGCGAAGTGCTCCATGTGCAGCCGCAGGTTGAACATGAACAATTTCCAGCCTTCGACCATGCCGTCGTACTGAGCGTCCCACTCTCCGCCTTGACCGAAGCCGGAATTCACCAACCGCACCGCACACCGGTCGTCGCCCCGAGGCTCAACGGTCCACTCAAACGTCAATCCGTCAACCCCTTCGCCTCCGTCGAAACAGATCCGACGAGGCGGCTCCCACACCGCCACCCGCCCGGGAATCTGCATCTCCGGCCCCGGCCCGAACGAGGCCATCGCCGAGCCGCCCGCCCGCTCTTCCACCGTGTGGGGCACATACCACGAAGAGATCCCCGGCCCGGTAGCCACGGCCCGCCAAACCTCCTCGACCGTCCCCGGCACCTCGACTTCCAGTTCAATCGACCGGCGTTCCTCAGACATGGTGTCCACAGTAGCGGTATGTCGCTGACCAGGGCCGAAGACAAACCGCTTTTTGTGACTACATTAAGGGACTAGTATCTGTGTACTTGATGGGTTCTGCAATGGGAACTACACTGAAATGAATGGAAACTATTGTTATGACTCAATACACACCAGGTTATAGCCACAAAGATCGCACAGTGTCGGCACGGGAGTTCAAAACCCACTGCCTCCAGCTCATTCGCGAGGTCGAGGAAACCGGCGAGGAGATCATCATCACCCGCCATAAGAAGCCCGTCGCCCGGCTCGCCCCCGTAAAGAAGGAGTTCATCCCCTTGAGTGGAAGGGACAAGGGACGGCTCAAGATCTACGGCGACATAGTGGCCTCGGTTTGGGACGACGAGTCATTCGACATGGAGGACAATCCCGACAAAGTCCTCGACCCCGTTGCTTGGTACGAGAGTCATGATAACGATTGACACTCACACACTGATCTGGCTGCGCAATTCTGAGCCACGATTGGGGAACTTGACAAACACGATGTTGAACCGAGCTCAAATTGACGGCGAGTTGGCGGCCTCCTCAGCCGTGCTCTCCGAAGCAGCCCGATTGCATCTAAAAGGCAGGGTTGACTTGGGAATGCCCCCAAGGGCGTGGGCTCAAGACTGCATGGACATAGGCCTTCGCATCATCCCAGTCTCCGCCCATATCGCCATCGAGTCGTCGATGCTGGGCACCTCGGGATTCCACGGAGACCCCTTAGACCGCTTCATCGCCGCAACCGCCATCGTAGGGGGCCACAGCCTGGTTACCGCCGACCGCCAGATCATCCAATGGGCTGAGCGCACCCGCCTCCTAGAAATCATAGACCCGGCCCCTTAGCGGATTCGCTCTGTTCGATCTCAGAATCGACCGTTGGTAGATTTTTGGCGATGGGTTTGAATGAGGCGCAGAGGGGGAGTTGGGAGGAGAACGGGTTCTTCATTGAGAGAGGGTTCGCCGATCGGGTTGTTGCCGACGCCATGGTTGAGCGGATCGTTGAGATTGCCCGGGCCGACGCGGCGGGGGAGCAGCGGCCCGATCTCTACATCACTCCCGACAAGACGAACGAGAATCCCTCTACCCCTGAAGTCGGTGTTTCCAAGATTTTCCGGGTCATGCGGGCCGAGCCGGTGTTCCATGAGTTCGCCACCGATCCTCGGTTGTTGGCGATGATGGGCGATCTCATCGGCCCCGACGTCGACTGCTTCTTGTCGCAGTTCATCTTCAAGCATCCCGGCACCCTCGGCCAGCCCTGGCACCAAGACGACTATTACTTCCGCATGACCCCCCTGCCGCAGGTGGGGGTGTGGCTGGCCTGCACTGCGGCCACCCCAGACAACGGGCCGCTGTGGATCGTCCCTGGTTCCCACACCGAGCCGATCCACGACGCCGTGCCCGACACCCGGGAAGGCGCCGGTTTGGCCTATGTGGAGATTGTCGACATCCCCACCGATGCCCAGCAGGTGGTGCTCATGGAGCCGGGTGATCTGCTGGTGTTCCACTCCCACCTCCGCCACCGGTCCACCGACAATCTCACCGATGGGATGCGGGCGGCCATGGTGTACCACTACGCCGCGGCCCATGCAGAGGGTTGGCGGGCATTCAATCAAGATTGGACTGAAGTGCTGCGAGATGGTCAGCCTGTGCAAGCGTCGACGGAGCCGGTTCCCATCGAGTACTGAGCGAAGGGACCGTCTAACCGGTTGGCGTGCGGCGGGCTCGGGAGGCGAAGGCGGCGGCCACTGCGTCGTAGGCGGGCTTGGGTTGGCCCTCTCGGTCGAACAGCAGGGGGGCTCGATCGGGTCCGAAGTGCTCGTCGACCCAGGAATGGGCGTCGCTCACTCCCCAAAAGGTGATCTCGCGGCACGCTTCCACCGACAAGGCGGCATCGACCAACTCGCCATAGATCCGAGCCTGAACGTCGAGGCGGTCGCTGTCGGTCGGGTGGGCCAGCACGTCCATCTCGGTGACAGCCACCTCCAGGCCCATGTCGGCGTAGGTGTTCACCACCTGGTGGAAGCGCTCGGGGGTGGGGGGCGCGGGGGAGAAGTCGGGGTAGAGCTGATGGCCCTGGACTCCGATGCCATGGAGAGGCAGGTCCCGCTCAACGAGATCAGCCACCATTTGAGCAAAGAGCTCGTGTTTCTCGGGTACGACGTCGTTGTGGGTCTCGTTGATCCACAATTCAATGTTTGGATCGACGTCATGGGCCAGCGTCAGCACTTCGGCCATGTAGTCGTCGCCCAGTAGGGAGCGCCAAACGGAGTCGGCGGGGCGCCCCTCCAGCCAGTGCAGCGGTTCATTGACCACATCCACCCGGGCCACCGACCCGCCCCAGTGGGCAAACAGAACTTCAAGGTGTTCGACGAGGTGACGGCGCAGGGCCGCGGCGTCGTCGCAATCGGTGATGTAGGGCGGCGTGCCCCAATGGGGCCACACCACGGTGTGGCCCCGCACCTGCATCCCATGAGCCTCGGCAAATTGGATCAGGCCGTCGTTGGCAGCCCACTCCCAACGGTGGGGCTCGGGATGGATCCACATCCACTTCATGGCTCGCTCGGCAGTGAGCGAGTTGAACTCTCCGGCCAATAGCGAGCAATAGGCCTCATCCCCGATGTCGAACACGGTTTCGCTGACGGCGGCCCCCACCCGGACACCGCCCGCGGCGGCCAGCTCGCGCAAGCTCATGGTGCCGCCCTCAATCCGAAGGCTCGGGCCACGACCTGCGACCACACGTTGGGATCAGGGGCGGGACGGCCATGGGCTTCCTGCACCCCGACCCCGGACGACAAGGCGTTGATGACGTAGAGCAGCACTTCTGGGTTGTCGAGGTGGCGCAGGGAATCGAGGATCCAGGCGCTGCGAGCGGCGAAGATCTCCTGAACTCCGGCGGCCACGTCGGGATCATGGCGAGCGGCCGCGGCGGCATCGATCTGCAAGAGCCTCAGATCGCGGCTGTCGGGGTTGATGAACTGGACGAAGGCAGTCATCGGCTGCTCAGCCACGGCAGTCATGTCGAACCGGGCATCGCGTTCAGCCAACTGGGTGCGGATCACCTCCACCAAGAGCTGGCCCTTCGACCGGAAGTGGCCGTAAATGGCCCCTTTGGTCACCTCGGCGGCCTTGGCGATGTCGCGCAGCGAGACCGCGGCATAGCCGTGCTCGATGAACACCGCGGCGGCAACCTCCAAGAGCCGGGCCCGGGTGGCCGCGGCCTTGGGGGTGATTGGCGGATCGGCAAAGGCAGAGGTCATGGGTTGGCTCCGGCGTCTGATCGGTCGATGGCCCTGGTGTCGGTGCCGAGGTAGCTGGCCACCACCAGGGGGTTGTCTCGCACCGCGGCCGGCGTCCCATCGGCGATCACCTCTCCGGCGTCCATGCAATAGATGCGATCGCTGATGGACATCACCAGCGGCATGTCGTGCTCGATCAACAGCACCGAGGCATCCAACTCCCGGCGCACTCCGTGCAGCAACGGCACCAGAGCCTCGGCCTCCCGCTGGGCCACTCCGGCGGTGGGCTCGTCGAGGCAGAGCAGCCGGGAACCGCCGGCCACCAGGCAGGCCAACTCGACAATCCGGCGGGTGCCGGTGGACAGCTCGGCCACAAACTTGTCGGCGTAGTCGCCCAGGCCGAAGAAGCCGATCAGGTCGTCAGCCACCCCGATCTGCCGCCGCTCGTGCCGGGAGCCCGATGGCAGGGCTAGGGCGGCGGGCCAGAAGCGGGTGCGGCCCCGCCGTTCCAGCGCAACTTGCACCGTCTCGCGCACGGTGAGGTCGGGGAACAAGGTGGCGGCCTGGAAGGCCCGGCCCAAATGGTGGCGGTGGCGGCGATGGGCCGCCAGCCGGCTCACGTCGGTTCCGTAGATCTCCACTCGGCCACTTGCGGGGATCAGGCCCCCCACCCCGTTCATGAACGAGGTCTTGCCCGCGCCGTTGGTCCCGATAAGCCCCACAATCTCCCCGTGGCCCACTTCGAGGCTCACCTGGCTCACGGCCACCCGGGGGCCGTAGCGCACGGTGAGTTCGCCGGCGGCCAACGCAATGTCCGATGGCGGGTCGGGAATCGATGGTGGCGCGGGGATGTCGCGCCCCCGCACCAGAGGCGCGGGCTTCCTCTGGGCCAGCCAGCTGAAGTACGAGTCTCGAGCCATGTACCAGAGCTGCACGAACCCTCCCGGCGCGTACATCAACAGCACCAGGATTCCCAGGCTGCTGGTCAGCACCGGGATTAGTGCGGAATCGGGCCAGAAGGCGGGGAGCCCGATCACCCACAACGCCCCGAGCACCGGGCCGATCACCGAGCCGATACCGCCGATCACCGCAATGGCCACCACCTTGAACGAAGTGTCCACCGAGAAGAAGGAGAACAGCACGGTGGAATAGAGTCCGGCCAGCAGCGCACCGGCGAACCCGGCCAACCCGCCGCCCAAGGCGAAGGCCAGCACCTTTGATCCGGTGGGCCACACAGTGGCGGCGGCTGCGGCCGACGGGTTTTCCCTGGTGGCCACGATCCGGCGGCCGATACCGGTGCGGCGCAGGTGGGCGGTGAACGCCACCCCCAGCACCAGCCCGATCAGGGCCAGATAGAAGTAGGTTCGCTGGGGGGCGAGATCGATGGGCCCGATATGGGCCCGCTCCAGAAGCGCCGCAGATTGGCTGCCTCCGCTGAGGAACGGCCGGGTGAAGAAGAACTTCTCCGCCGCCACCGCAAACGCCAGGGTGACCACGGCCAGCAACAGGCCTCGGGCCCGGAGCGCGCCGATGCCGATGATCACCGACGCCGCGGCGGCCACAACTGTGCCCCACACCGCAGCCCACAAGAAATGCAGCTCGGGCATGGGCACCACCACATCGAACCCGGCCACCCCGAGTCCGAGATCGTTCCCGCTGACCAGCGCGGTGGTGGTGAGCGCGCCCAGGCCGGCGAAAGCGCCTTGACCCAGCGAGATCTGCCCGCTCCAGCCCACCAGCACCACCAAAGAGAGGGCGGCCAGCGCCATCAGCAATATCTCGCTGTAGCGGAATGTGCGGCTGGCCGTGGTGACGAACACCGGCACCACCGCGGCAATGGCCACCCCAACCGCGGCCAGGACTCGAGAATGGTTGCGAACCCACCAGATTGAGCGCAGCCGGGCCGGAATGGGGCGAATCCGGGGGCTGAATGAGAAGGCGCCGGCCTCGTCGGGAGCGCCTCGCCGGGTGGTGGCCACGATCCCGAGAATCGCCACCAGCAGCAGCACGGCTTCGAATCTCCCCAGATCCAGCGGGTAGTTGACCCTCACCAGGGCCTCGACGATGCCGAGGATGATCCCGGCCGCTACCGCCACACTGAACGACACGAACGAGGCGCACACCGCCACAACCAACACCCGGGTCATGGTGGCGTGACCGGGGCTGGTGGCCACGAACGAGCCGATGGAGTCGGCTTCTTGGAACACCGTGACCAGCCCGGCGAACGCCCCGGTGAGCGCCCACACCACCGTTGACACCCGCCCCGGATGGATCCCGGCCAGACGAGCCCGGTCGGGATCGGCCGCGGTGGCCCGGATGGCCCGACCCCACGCCGACCACCGCACCCAGATGCTCAGCGCCACCACCGCGGCAGCGGAGGCGACGAACAAGACGAACTCGCCTCCCTCGATGCGGATGCCGAACCACTCCAGCTCCCGGTTCCACGGCGTGGGGAAGCGGTGCCGCTTATCGGCCGCCGAGGCCTCGGGCAGGGCGAAGATGAGTGCTTGGGCCAACTGCGCCAGCCCGATGGTGGCCACCAGCAAAATCACCCGGGGGGCGGTGAACAGGCGGCGCACCACGGTCATCTCGGCCAGCCCCAGGAACATGGCCCCAGCCAGCACGGCGAGAACCACCCCGGTCCAATACGGCGCGCCGTAGCGGATCACCAGGTGGGCCATCACCTGGCTGGCCAGCACTCCGGTGGCTCCCACCGCGAAATTGATGATCCGGCTCGACCGGTAGATGAGGATGACCCCGAGGGCCAGAAGGGCGTATGAAAGCCCGTTGACCGCGCCGATGAAGACGAATTGGCGTCCGACCTCGAAGGCGAGGATCACGACGAGTCTTCCGGTTCGGTGCGGTCGTCACCCAAGAACACCGCCCGAGCGATGTCGCCCCGCTCGGCGAGCTCCGCGGTAGGCCCGTCGAAGCGGATCTGCCCTTTCTCGATGAACACCGCCCGATCCGACAGGGCCGCGGCGATGTTGAGCGACTGCTCCACGATGATCATCGTTTGGCCCTCGGCCTTGAGCCGCTCCACGATCTCCAACAGCTCGCCGATCACCGCGGGGGCGAGGCCGAGCGACAGCTCGTCTATCAGCAGCACGTCGGGCTCATGCATCAGCACCATGGCCAGGGCCAGCATCTGCTGCTGCCCGCCGCTGAGTGCACCGGCGGGCTCGTCGAGCCGATCGGCCAACTCGGGGAAGATCTCCAGCACATGGTCGATCCGGGCATTGAGCTGGGCTCGATTGCGCCGCATGGTCCATCCCCCGGTGCGGAGGTTGTCTTCGATGGACAGCGGCAGAAACACCGCTTTGCCCCCGGGGAGCTGCTGGATTCCCATGTCCACCCGGGTTTGGGGCGAGGTGAGGGTGATGTCGCGCCCGTGCAGCGAGACGATGCCGCGTGAAGGCACGGCCAGCCCGCTGATCACCCGCAGGATCGTCGACTTTCCCGCCCCGTTGGTGCCCAGCAGCGCCAAGGTCTCGCCCCGGTCCACATGGAGGTTGACGCCGAACAGCACTTGCACCGGCCCGTAGGAGAAGTCGATGTCCCGCAACCCGACGGCGGGCAACTGGTCGGGATGCGATTTCCGCCGCTCCAGCTCGGCGTGGTCCTTTTCGATCTCGTCCACCACCAGCGACAGGTCGTGGCGGATGTGCCGCGCCCCCCAAATCAATAGCGCGCCACCGATGATCTTGAACGGGATGGCCACGATCAAGATGGCGGTGCGCTCGTCGGTGGCGTCGGACAACAACCCGGCCACGATGGGGCCGAGCACACCGCCGCCCAAGAAGATCACCATGATCGACAAGGCGGTGGACTGGGCCCGCAGCCGGTAGGGGACCACTCCCACCAGAAGCGGCGAGATCATGCCGAAGATCACGACGCTCAACACTGCGGGCACGATGCCCACCGCGGCGAACAGCACGGGATGGGGCATGAAGAACTGGATGGGGATGGCCACCGCAATGGGGAAGAACAGTGCGCCCACCCAAGCCAGCGCCCGCTCCGGGCTTTCGCGGTACAAGGCGTCGTAGCGCTTGGCCGCCCACGGCGCAGCGGCAAAGGCCAGCATCCCGGGGACGAACCCGATCATGGCCCGCTCGAACGGGCTCAGGCCCCACCGGTCATCCAAGAACAGGTTGACCAGGAAGCTCTGCCCGATGATCGAGAACACGATGACGCTGAACGAGATCCACGCCAGCTTCAGCGTCTTGATGGCCATGAGGCGCTGCCAAACCGCCCCCAGCGACACCCGGGGCGGGTCGTCGTCCTCCTCCATTACCTCGCCGATCACCGACTTCTGCTCGAACTGCCCCCGAGGCGGATCGGGAACGAACAAGGCCCAGATCCCCAGGAACAAGGTGGGCCAGGCGAACACCCAGTAGGCCCACCGCCAGTTGTCGTCCACCAGAAGCATGAGGCCGCCCACCAACAGCGGGGCGATTCGCTCACCGCCCCGGCCGAGCACATTCTTTACGGCATAGATCCGGCCCCGAGATGAAATGGGGTAGGCATCGGCGAGTACCGCTCCCTGCACTGGGAAGGTATTCGACGTTCCGATTCCCATGAGCACGCCGACCATGAAGAACCCCAGCGCGGTGGCCTGGAACCCCCGGGTGAACATGGCCAGGCTCCAGAAGATGGTGGCCAGCCCCACCAGCCGCATGCGGTTGACCCGATCGCCCATTTTGCCCATCGGGATGGCGCACAGCGTTGTGGTTATGAGACCGCCGATTCCCATCACCGCCAGCCCGGCATCGGACACATTGAAGCTGTCCTGGATCTCCGGTCCGAGCAGGCTGGGGATGGCCAGTTGGAAGGCATCCACCGCGTCGAGGGTGCCCAGCACGGCCAGCACGCCGACGCCGCCGGTGGCCACTGCCTGTCGCAGCGTGATCGCCTCCTCGCCGACTCCGGGGAGGTCCTCGTCGGCGCGGATCTCTAGCTGATCAGCTTCGGCCGCCTCTCGGGCCGCCTCCTCGTCGAGCAGCGCCCGGCTGAAGTCGGCGAAGCTGCGGCGGTCGCCCGACGAGTCGGTCATCTAGTGCTGTGTGGTCACGGGGTCAGGTCGACAGGGTCGCCGAGGCCGACGAGTTCGCCGTCCTCATCGGCATCGCCGTCGAACTGCACAAACCGCATGGTGTCGTTGCCGTTGTACTTGCCCGGCCCGAACGACAAGAACGGGATCTCCGGCAGCGATGCCTGGGAGAGCGAGTCGAGTCCGGCTTGGAAGGAGTCGTTGGTGAGCTCCGGCCCGGCCGCAGTGGCGATCTGCACGAACAGCGACAGATCGCGGCACGCCAACACGGTGTAGTTCCAGTAGTTGGGGTCTTCCTCGCTGTTCTCCACTCCCGGACCAGGTCGCTCGAAGCGTTCGTCGGGAAGCGCGGCCATCACCACATCGAGGCACTTCTGGGTCTCGGCATCCACCGAATCGGAGGGCAGATTGAGTCGGTCGGCTGTGGCGATGGTGCCGTCCAGCGCCATCGGGTCGATGCCCGAGGAGGTTGCGGTGGTGAAGTTGGTGGAGTCGACCGCGGCCATCTGAATTCCCAAGTCGCCGTAGGTGACGAGGCCGGTGGCCGCGGCCCCAAATATCACCATGCGGTCGATGCCGGCGTCGGCCACCTGCTGTTGCATGATCTCGGTCTGGCTCTCCATGGCATCGTCGTCGAGCACGAGGTCGTCGATGTTCATGGTGACGGCAATCTCTACCCCGACGTCGGCAAAGGCTGCTTTCACAACATCCTCAACCCGGTCTTGAGATTCGGACCCGTCATAATGGACGCCCACCGCGGTAGCGCCGTCGAACCACCCTCGTCGGGCCAGTTCGGTGATGAACACCTCCTCCCCGGCCGTCCCCGAGAGCCTGAAGCTGGCCAGGGGGGCTCTAGCCCGTTCCAAAAGCTCTCCTCTGGCGTTTACCTGGGAACCCACGTTGATGGTCTCGTGCTGTTCCGACACGCAGTAGTTGGCGTCGCCCCGCAGTCCGCCCAGCACGGCGAACACCTCGTGATCCTCGGTGAGTGTGATGCAGGCGGCCAGCATCTCGTTGGGAAGGGCCGGGTTGAATCCGGCGATGTACGGCTCCAACGACCGGCCGTAGATGCCACCTTCGGCATTGACCGCGCCGGTAAGGGCGTCCCACACCGGTTCGGGGTCGCCGAAGAAGCCGAAGCCGAACAAGGAGACGTCCCAGAAGCCGACACCGATCCGGATGGTGTCCTCGGTGACGCCCCGGAAGCTGGCGGTGAGCACGATCGGCGTGGGCTCGGGGGTGGGTTCCGGCGCCGGCTCAGAGGGCTCGCCGTCGCTGGCTGGCTCTTCGGGGGCTTCCGCGGCCGGTTCGGGCTCGTCGTCTTCTGCCGCTGGCTCGCTGGGGGCTTCTTCGGCCGACTCGTCCGGTTCGGCTGCTGGCTCTTCGGCTGCCGCAGTCGGGGCCTCCTCAACCGCGGGCTCGTCCTCGCCGCCGTCCCCGGTGGTGCAGGCGGTGGCGAACACCGCCAGCGCCAGTAGCAGTGCCATCAACGTCCGTCGGTATCCCATCGCTTTCCCCCTGATCCCGTCGCCGTTGCATGCAAAATATACCAGTGGTAGAAAAATTGTCCAGAGGATGTTGGAGAGAAGGTCTCATGGTTGATGTCCAAGCGCTGGTTGCCGATCTGACACTGGAGGAGAAGTGCCGGATGGTGGTGGGTGAGAGCCCGTGGACCATCCCCGGCTGTGAGCGGCTTGGGATTCCCGGCTGGTGTGTCAGCGACGGCCCGGTCGGGGTGCGGGGCCGGACCATGGGGCCGGGCCTGGTAGTGCCCGGGCCGTCGGCCATTGCCGCCACCTGGAATCCCGCCCTGGTCCACGAACTGGGCCAAGCTCTGGGCACCGAGGCCACCGACCGCAAGGTTGACATGATCCTCGCCCCCACGGTCAACCTCCACCGCTCCCCAAGAGGCGGCCGTCATTTTGAGAGCTACAGCGAGGATCCTGAGCTGAGCTCACGCATCGCGGTGGCGTACATCACCGGCGTCCAGTCGCGGGGGGTGGGCGCCTGCGTCAAGCACTATGTGGCCAACGACCAGGAGTTCGAGCGCTTCACCATCAACGTCGACGTCGACGAGCGGAGCCTGCGGGAGATATATCTCCCCCCGTTCGAGGCCGCCGTCAAAGAAGCCGGGGTCCGCTCCGTCATGGCCGCCTACAACTTCGTCAACGGCCACCACGCCTGCGCCCAGCCGGATCTGCTGATCGGCATATTGAAGGAGGAGTGGGGATTCGACGGCTTCGTGGTCTCCGATTGGGGCGCCATCAAGGAGACCGTGGCGCCCGCACTCCACGGACTCGACTTGGAGATGGCCGGTCCGGGCCGATGGTGGGGAAAGGGCCAGCTTCAAGAGGCGGTCGAAGCCGGAAAGGTGGACGAATCGCTCATCGACGACAAGGTGAGCCGCATTCTCGGCTTCCTGCACTGGGCTGGTCGCCTCAACACCCCCACCGACCACGACGAGGCCAGCGTCGAACGTCCCGAGCACCGCGACTTGGCCCGTCGCACCGCGGCAGAGTCGATGGTGCTGGTTCGCAACCAAGGCGGCCTCCTGCCGCTGGCCGGCGACGGCACGGTGGCGCTCATCGGTGCGGGCGCGGCCGAAACGGCCCTGTTGGGCGGCGGCTCGGCCAGCTTGGTTCCTCATCGCACCACCTCGGTGCTGGAGTCGCTGGGGGAGCGGCTCGGCCCGCGGTTGATCGGCCACGCTACCGGTCTCGAGATGCGCCGCAACGCCGACGCCGTCCCCAAGTCGTGGATTCCCGACGGCGTGAGCTTCGAGCTCTATAACAGCATTGGGTTCGACGGCGAGCCGTTCGAGACTCTCACCCGTCCCCTGCCGTTCAATGCGTGGATCGGCGACAACTGGCCTGAAGACTGCGACACCCTGTCGGTGCGCCTGGAGTTCACCATGACGCCCGAGCAGTCTGGGCGGCACCGGTTGTGCGCCCTCGGCTTCGCCCATGCTCGCCTGTATGTCGACGGCCAGTTGGTGGCCGACAACCAGGTTGACGGGTTCGGCGCCGGCCTCGGCCTGCACGGCGGACACGGATATCTGCACCTGGAGGCCGGCCAGCAATACCACATCCGCCTCGACCACGTGCCCAGAGAGAGGCGCCAGTGGGTGTGCATCGTGGACGTGGGGGTGGAGCTGGCCGACATGGATCGCGAGCAGGGCTTGGACGAAGCCGCCGCGCTGGCCGCCCAGGCCGACACCGCGGTGGTGGTAGTCGGCTCCAACGCCGAATGGGAGTCGGAGGGCGGCGACCGGGACTCGATCGAGCTGCCCAACCAACAAGACGAGCTGGTGGAGCGAGTGCTCGACGCCAACCCCAACACGGTGGTGGTGCTCAATTGCGGCGCCCCTATGACTCTGCCGTGGCTCGATCGGGCCAAATCGGTGCTGTTGGCCTGGTACCCGGGCCAGGAGGCGGGGGAGGCCATCGCCGATGTACTGGTTGGCGACGCCGATCCCGGGGGGCGGATGCCCACCAGTTGGGCCTGGCGGGAGCAGGACACGCCCGCCTATCTGAACTACCCCGGCGAGGCCGGCGTGGTGCGCTACGGCGAGGGGATTTTCGTCGGCTACCGCTGGTACGACGCCCGGGACATCCAGCCGATGATCCCCTTCGGACACGGCGGCTCCTACACCACGTTCGAGTGGGGCGAGCCTGAGGCCAGCGGCGAGGGCACCCAGCGCACTGTGACGGTTCCAGTTACCAACACCGGCCAGCGCCGAGGCAGCGAGGTGGTGCAGGTGTACGTGTCCCCGTCCTCCAGCGGGGTACCGAGACCCCCCAAAGAGCTGGCCGGATTCGCCAAGCTCACCCTCAATCCCGGCGAAACCGGCACCGCGGTAATCGAGCTCCGCGAGCGGTCGTTCGCCCGCTGGGCCCCCGGGATTCACGATTGGGTGGTTGACCCCGGCCAGTACCGACTGGTGGTGGCCGCCTCTGCCACCGATCCCCGATCTGTATTGTCCCTGGATGTCTAACCCCGAGGGCTTCAGCGAGAGACGGGACTTGAACTTGAGAGAACAGCCCAACATCGTCCTGATCAATTGCGACGATCTCGGCTACGGCGACCTTGGTTGCTATGGGTCCACCGCGCACGACACTCCGGCGCTCGACCGCATGGCGGAGGAGGGGGTGTTGCTCACCGACTTCTACATGGCTTCGCCGGTGTGCTCGCCATCGCGGGGCGCGATGCTCACCGGCTGCTACCCGGCCCGCATCGGCTTCGACTCCTTTGACGGCATGCGCGTGCTCTTCCCCGGGATGGGGATTGGCCTCCATCCCGACGAGATCACCATCGCCCGCCTCCTGAACGACGCGGGTTACGCCACCGCGATGGTCGGGAAATGGCATTGCGGCGACCAGCCCGAGTTCTTGCCCACTCGTCACGGTTTCGACCAGTGGCTGGGGCTCCCCTACAGCAACGACATGGGCATCCAACCCGATCTGTATACCTCCCAAGAACGAGTCGAGCTGAGCGAGAAGCTGGGATTCGAACTCCCTGAACCGCTTCGGATTCCGCTGCCGCTGATGCTCGACGAAGCGGTTGTCGAGGCCCAGCCCGACCAGGCCACCCTCACCTCGCGGTATCTCCAGGAGTCCATCCGGTTCATGCGCGACAACCGCGATCGTCCGTTCTTCCTGTACTTCGCCCACATGTACGTACACCTGCCGATATACGTCCAAGAACGATTCGCCGCCATCTCGCGCAACGGCCCGTACGGGGCCGCCGTCGCTTGCATCGACTGGGCCGCCGATGTCCTCTTGCACGAGCTCGCCGAGCTCGGCCTCGACGACGACACCATCGTGATCTTCACCAGCGACAACGGTGCGCTCGCCCGCCCCGGCGAAGGCTCCAACGCCCCGCTGCGGGCCAACAAGGGCACCACGTGGGAGGGCGGCCAGCGAGTGCCGTGCATCGTGCGGGGACCCAGCCGAATCGCTGCTGGCATCGAGTGCTCTGCGATGGCCACCGCGATGGACCTCTACACCACCATCGCCAGTTGGTGCGGAGTCGACGTGCCTGACGACCGGATCATCGACGGGCGCGACATCCGCGATGTGCTCGAGGGCAAAACCGCCGAGTCCCCGCACGAGGCCTTCTACTACTACTCCGGTTCGAGCCTGGAGGCGGTGCGATCGGGCAACTGGAAACTCCACGTCTACAAGTCGGGGCACTACGGGAGCGAGGGTGCGCCCACCGAAGAGCTCTACGACCTCGCCGCCGACATCGGCGAGACGACCGATGTCGCCGCCGACCACCCCGACGTGGTGGCTCGCCTGCGCCAATTGATAGATCTGGCCCGCCACGACCTCGGCGACGCGGTCACCGGCGTCGAGGGTGCCCGCTGCCGGCCGGCCGGCCGAGTACACGACCCCGTGACCCTCACCACCTTCGATCCCAGCCACCCCTACTACATGGCCGAATACGACCTGGCCGACCGAGGCTGAAGACAAAAGCTGAGTCGCAGTTAAGTTCGGGTGGGTGCCTTGGCGACGAGCTGCATCATCTCGCGAGCCACCATGGGGGCGGCGTTCTGGTTTTGGCCGGTCACCAGGTTGCCGTCGACCACCCAGTGGTTGGCGAATGCGTCGCGGAACCGGGCGGTGCTCTCGAAGACCGCACCGGCCCGCCGCAGTTCGGTTTCGGGATGGTGGGGCGTGCTCTCGATGCCGAGCTCTTGAACCTGCTTGTCGGTCACCCCGGTTATCCGGCGCCCCTTGACCAGCGGCTCCCCGTGGGGCCCGGTGGCCAGCAGTAGGCCGAGCGGGCCGTGGCAGACGCCGCCGATCACCCGATTCAGCCGGTTGGCCTCGGTGATCTGGGTCCCGAGATCGTGCGAAAAGCCGAAGTCATAGGCCGCTCCCCACCCTCCAGCGAGGTACACGATGTCGTAGTCGGCCATGTCGAGGTCTTTCACCGCCAGCGACTCGGTGACCTTCTGGCGGAGGTCGTCGTCCACCAGGAAGCGGTCGTCGGCCTCGGTGCGGATCACGGGTTTCAGCGACTGGGGATCCACGGGGATCTCTCCGCCCGCCGGGCTGGCCACGTGTACCTCCATACCGGCGTCCAAGAAGGCGTAATAGGGCACGGTCATCTCGCTGGAGAACACACCGGTGGGTTTGCCGATGTCGAGCCTCCCGTGGTTGGTGGCCACCACCAGGGCTCGTCGCCCGGTGAGATCGGCCTTGAAGCGGCGTTGGTCATCGGGATGCATGCCGACCTGCTGGAGCGCCTTGCGCAGCAGACGGGCAGGGGGCGGGGGCGTCTTGGCCATGGGACCCTCCAAGGGGATGCGCTCGGCGTAGGGCCAAGGCTGGTTGCGGTGGGGAACGCACTTGGTCCGCTCGGCGGCCAAGAGGTTGGTGAGATGGGTGAAAACGGCTGCGGCCGTCGGGTCGCTCGCCCGGTTGTGGGCTTCGATGGGGTCGGCGTCGAGGTCGTACAGCTCCCACTGGTTGGGGAGGGGCTCAGATCGATGGATCGGCCCGGCCGGTCCGCCGGCGGCCAGGTGGCGCACGCCCGGCTCGGTCCAAGTGTCGGGATCGTCGAAGCTCCGCACGATCTTCCACAGGCGGCCGGCACCCCCAGCCGCCGCGGCATTCGGCACCCGGACGACGAGACCCTCGAAATTGGCGGCGACGTGGGCGGGCACCTGGATGCGCAGCGGGAGTGGCGGACTCACCGTTCGGCCCATCTGCCGGGCCATGGCGTTGGCCCCGGAATCGCCCTCGGGCATGTTGTCGCGGGTCAGCAGGTAGACCGGCCGTTCAGTGTCGGGCGCCGACGTCCCTTCGACCACCGCCATGAGATCGCGTCCGGGAAGGGGGTGCATCTCGGTGTGGGTCTGTTGGAGTTGCCCGGCGGCTTCCTGCTGGTCGATGCCGGCGGCGGCCAACAGCGTCGGCACGAGATCGACATGGGAGCTGGGAGCATCGTCCACCTGGCGGCCCGTCGTCTCGTGGTGTCCGATCCGGGCGATGGCGAACGGCACCCGAGTGGCCTCGTCGTACAGGTTGAACCATTTCTGGTGGAGGCCGCCGTGGGCCCCCAACAGCTCGCCGTGGTCGGCGGTTCGCACCAGCACGGCGTGCTCTGATCCCCCCTCGGTGATGGCGCGGCGAACCCGGTCGAGCGGGCCGTCCACCTCGGCGTGGAGGCGGTGGTAGAGGTCGCGATACCCCTGAGCCCGCGTCCGGTAGGCCCGTTCGATCAGCGGTGGCGGCCCGTAGCACGACAGGTAGGAGGCGCGGAAGGCGATCTGGGCGGCGGGCTTGGAGGAGAGATCCTCGTTATCGGTGGGCGACGGCGGCACCGGCGGCGGATCCTCAACGCCAGGGGTGCGAGGGCTGCCCCGCCGCAGCCATCCCGGGGCGAACACGATGTCGTGGGGGTTCACGAAGCTGGCCACCAGCAAGAACGGACGGGCAGCGTCGGCATCGCCGGCCCGCCGGCGGGCGTAGCGGTCTTGGAGCCAGGCCACCACCCGGTCGGCAATCAGCGGATCCCGCACAAATCCGGTGTTGGAGAACGACGGACCGTGGGTCTCAGGGCCGATCCATCCGGAGAACCCGAACACACCGAGCGGATCGGCATCCAGATAGGCCCTCACCGCCATCTCGTCCACTACGCCTTCGCTGTCGTTGGTGGCCAGCGCGCCCCCGGTGGCGGGGTCGAACAGATCGGCGTGGCTCATGTGCCATTTTCCCTGGTAATGGGTGTCGTAGCCCGCGGCCCGGAACCAGTGCCCCAGGGTGGGCACCTCGCCGGGGCGCAGCCACCGCATCCGAGAGTCGTTCCACATTTTTCCCAAGCCGTCGGTCTGGGTCACGCCGTGGACGTCGGGGTACTGGCCGGTGAACAGCGTAGGACGGCTGGGAACACAGGCCAGCGAGCCGGTGTAGTGCCGCATGAAGGAAACCCCGTGGTCCTCGAACCACCGGGCCCCGACCAGGGTGCGACGGCGCCACTCGCGCAGCTCGTCGCTCTCATAGGGCGGGGCGGCCCGCTCCTGATCGGTCATGATCACAACCACGTCGGGACGATCGGTCATTGGTCGGACTCCAGCGATCGCGGGCTTGCTCCAAGGGTCATGGGCTTGCTCCCGAGGCCATGGCCAGATGGCGTTCGAGTCCGGCGAGCATGGCCTCGGAGGCTCGGGCCAAGCGCTGGGCCGCAATCCGGGCGATCAACTGCTGCGGTGGCCGTGGCCCGGCGTGTACTCGGCTGGTCAGCGACACCCGGGTCCCGCTGACCATCTCCATGAGCGACCAGGTGTTGACCACCGTGCGGATCACCGGAGGAAGTCCCTCAACCGAGTAGGCCAGCGTGAGGCCCGGGGTCCATTCCACCACCCGCTCCACCAGGGAGCTGCGGCCCACCTGCACTCGGCGCACCGTGCCGACGCCCTCGGTCTGCTCGCTCATCAAGCAGGAGTGATCGACGTTGGGCGCCCACTTGCTGATGGCGCCGAAGTCTCCTAACACGGCCCACACAGCATCAGCGTCGGCGGCGATCACGGCGGTTCGGGTGGTCTCGCTCATGGCCGAATGCCCCCAGTTCGGGTGGTCTCGCTCATGGCCGAATGCCCCCGAGTGCAACCGCTGTCATTGCCGGGCCATCTCGGTCCGGGCCGCGGTCTCGGCATCGGCGGCTGACCGCGCTCCGAGCTCGATGACCACCTCGTGGATCTCCCCGGTGAAGTCGAACGAGCCCTCATAGCGCTCCGAGACCGGCGAACCGTGGTCGAAGCCGATACTGTCGCTCAGCAGGGAGATCATCCTCATCATGAACGGCAGCTCGGCTCGGCCACAGTCTCTCCCGTCGATGGCGATGCTCAAGTCCCCGGTAGTGCGGCTGGTGCGGCGGAGGCGCACGGCCAGGGTGCTGGAGCCCTCGGGCACCGGCAGTTCAGACTCCACGATGGTGCGATCCATGAAAGCGTTGTAGTCGACCACCAAGCGATCATTCTGCACGAATACCGATATTCCCGCGCTGGCGCTGCCCGTGGCCCAGACAACTCCTTGGTCTCCTTTGGCCCTGGAGATCTTCGCGGTCAAGTCCCATGCTCTTCCTCCCGGCGACGGAGAGGCCGACGATGGGATCGGGGAGATCGGCGGCCGGTACACGTACCGACGACTGGTGGGGTGGGGCGAGCGGTCGTTCGGCCTCGGCGCAAACAGCTCGATGGTCCGGTCGTCCAGCGGGAGAATCCCGTGGCGATCGGCCTCCTCCCACCACAGCCCGATCAGCTCTTCCAGCTTTTCCGGCTGGTCGGCGGCCAAGTCGAAGCATTCCGAGGGATCAGCGGAGAGGTTGTAGAGCTCCCATCGATCGTCGTCGAAGTCTTGGCCGTGGATGTGCCGGGTGACGGCTTTCCACCAGATGCCGTCCTGCTCGGCCACCAGCGCCCGCGAGCCGAACAACTCGTAGTACTGGAGCCGGTTGGCGGCCGGGGCGGCGGCATCGCCCAGCACGGTGGCAAAGGAGTGGCCGGTAACCGGGAGTTGCTCATAGCCCTTCAACGTGTTCGGCGGCGTGATCCCCAACAGTTCGTACAGCGTCGGGGCCAAATCGGAGACGTTGATGAACTGGTGGCGTTTGGTGCCGCGCTGGTCGGCCGCGATGCCGTTGGGCCAGTGGACGACCATCGGGACGTGGACGCCGCCTTCATGGGTGTTCTGCTTGTACCACTTGAACGGGGAGTTGCCGCACTGGGCCCATCCCCAGGGGTAGTTGGTATGGCTGTGTGGGCCGCCGATGTCGTCGAGGCGCTCGACGGCCTCATCGGGGGTCTCGAGTATGCCGTTGAAGAACTTCATCTCGTGCATGACGCCGAATGGCCCGCCCTCTTGGGAGGCGCCGTTGTCGGCCAGCACCACCAAGATGGTGTTGTCGAGTTGGCCAATGTGGCGCAGGCCGTTCACCAAGCGCCCGATCTGGTCGTCGGTGTGGTCGAGGAAGGCGGCGAAGGCCTCCTGGAGTCGGCTGGCCAGCAGCTTTTGGTTCGTCGGCAGGCTGTCCCAGGGCTCCACCCCGTCGTTGCGGGGGGCCAGCTCGGTGCCCGGCGGTATAACGCCCAACTCGAGTTGCCGCTGGTACCAGCGCTGGCGCACATCGTCCCAGCCCTCGTCGTAGCGGCCGCGGTACTTCTCCAAGTAGGCGGGCGGGGCCTGATGGGGGGCGTGGGTGGCGCCGAAGGGCAGGTAGGCGAAGAACGGGCGGTCGGGCCGAACTCCCTTGCTGTCGCGGATCATCTGAAGAAGTTGGTCAACCAGGTCTTCGCTCAGGTGGTAGCCCTCGTCGGGGCCCGCCGGGGGGTCGATGTGGTGGTTGTCGACAACGAGTTCGGGGTGGAACTGATCGGTCTCACCGTCCAGGAATCCGTAGAACCGGTCGAACCCCCGACCCAGGGGCCACTGGTCGAAGGGACCGGCCGCCGATGTGTCCTTGGACGGCGTCAAGTGCCACTTGCCGGCGCAGAACGTGGCGTAGCCCTCGGCTTTGAGAACCTCGGCCAATGTGGCGGCATGGTTGGTGATGTGGCCGAGTTGGTGGGGGAAGCCGGTGCAGTGGTTCGACACCGACCGCATGCCCACCGTGTGCTGAGAGCGCCCGGTCAGAAGCGATGCCCGGGTGGGGGAGCACAGCGGGGTGACGTGGAAGTTGGTGAACTGGAGGCCGTCGGCGGCCAATCGGTCCACATTGGTGGTGTCGATGTCGGAGCCGTAGCAGCCGAGCTGGGCGAAGCCGGTGTCGTCGAGCAGCACGACCACCACGTTGGGCGCATCCTCGCCGGGATGGGGCGGCTGTTCGAAGAACGGTTCCGAGTCGGCCAGGGTCTTGCCGATCACTCCGGGGAACGGACCATTGGCCGAGGAGCCAGCCATTGTCGTCACTCCTGTCCCGTGGCGATGGTGGTCAAATCGTCTCCGATGACGATCTCGCCCTCGTAGTGCTCGGCCGCTAGCGCAATCCACTCGGAGTACTGCTCGGCGGTGGGTGCCGGCACCATGTGGGTCAACACCAGCCGTTTGGCGCCCGCCCGGGCCGCGGTCTGGGCCGCCTCTACCACGCCGGAGTGGTAGTCGAGGATGTCTTGGATCATGTCGTTGGGGATCTGCTCCACCAGGTCTTGGCGGATCACCGATTGCACGTAGGCGTCGGCGCCGGCGGCCAATTGGTCCACGCCCTCGCAGGGAATGGTGTCGCCCACCAGCGCGGCCGACGAGCCGTTGTGCTCGAGCCGGTAGCCAATGGTGGGCCGTACCGGCGCGTGGACCGTGGCTGCGGTGGTCACCTGAACGTCGTTGACGGAGAAGCCCTCACCGGGGGCCACTTCGGTTACCCGCACCCTCGGTCCAGTGGTGAGCGCGTCGTGGTGCTCGATGCGGTAGCCGATATCCGCCTCTAAGGCGTGAAGCTGGCGCTCCACGAATTGGGCTGTGCCCGGCGGCCCGTAAACGGCCAGCTCGGCATTTCCCCGGGTCATGACCCAGTGGGTGGTGATCACGTCATTGAGGCCGCAGATGTGGTCGCTGTGCAGATGGGTGACCAGCACCGCGGCCAAGAACGCGGGCAGGGAGCCGCCTCCAGCCATGCGCATGACCACTCCTCGGCCCGCGTCCACCAGGATGTGGGTGTCGCCCGCCTTGATGAGGGTGGACGGGCCCGCTCGATTGGCATCGGGCAGCGGCGAGCCGGTCCCGGTCAACACGATGTCCATCTATTGCTCCTTTGCGGTTCCCGGTTGGCTCGGCCTATGGGATGGTGCTGGTGGCGCCGGTTGCTCAAGACGTCATGCCGCCCAACCCCACCAAGCCCCGGGCGAGAATGCAGATCCATCGTGCCAACCGCCTGGTAATAGAGCGAGTGCATGGTTCGCATACGGCGCAATAGCGAGTCTTGGATGAGGTTCAGCGTGTCGACATGGCCCATGGCGGTCCCCGGGTCTCTCTCGCACCAATCATTTGCCAGTAATACACGCAAAACTTAGGCTCTCGGCCTATGGTTCCGCAACCTACCCAGGTCCGGCTTGTGGCCTACCCGTCGGGGATTCCCGCCGACGATGTCTGGAGCATCACCCACGACTCTCCGCCGGACCGGGAAACTACCTCCAGCTCATCACCAGAAGCGGTCGCATGACGGGGTTCACGATGCTGGACTACCTCCATCGCATCCCCGAGGCAGTGCCCGATCTGGCCAATTGGGTGGCCGACGGCTCGCTCAAGCATCGCCAGCACATCGTTGAAGGAATTGAGAGCTTCCCCGAGGCCATCCGCATGCTGTTTCGAGGCGAAAACCACGGAAAGCTGCTGCTGCGCCCCTGAAGGCCCCAGCGAGGAAGTTGTTCGCGCCCTGTGATCGGAGGTCGCCTTCGTGTGTCGAGTGAATCTGTCGCTGAGTCGAACTAGGGTTACCGCAGGTCGCAGCTCCGTACCAAGCCGCTCAAGCATCCACCACTGAGCGAGGTACGACATGGGATCATTCCCAAGGAGAGCCGACCGCAGGCTGCCATTCGCGGCCTGCGAAGGAGGAGTCGTGTCTGCTGCCAGCGGTGATGGCCGAGAGTGGTCCGTGTATCGGGGAGACGCGCTTGACACATACGCTGCTTGGCCTTCTCCCTCGGTCATCATCTCCGATGGCGCTTATGGAGTTGGCGGATTTCCCGGCGATCCGCGGACTCCTGAAGGGCTGGCTGAATGGTACGCCCCCCATATTGAGGCTTGGTCGAAGCACTCCCTGCCGTCTTCCACGCTCTGGTTTTGGAATACCGAAATCGGTTGGGCGACGGTGCATCCGATCCTGGCCGAATTTGGCTGGGACTACGTCCAGGCAATCGTGTGGGACAAGGGAATCAGCCATATTGCTGGCAATGTCAACGGCGAAACGATCCGTCGCTTCCCGGTGGTCTCCGAGGTTTGTGTGTTCTATCGACGTCGGTTGGAGTTTCCAACTCAAGACGGTGTCATGCCTGCTCGAAAATGGCTGCGATATGAGTGGCAGCGTGCGGGCCTGCCGCTGAATCGAGCGAATGAGGCGTGCGGGGTGGCTAATGCCGCTACCCGCAAGTACCTAACGCAGGACTGGCTCTGGTATTTTCCACCGCCAGAGATGATGGAGCGGTTGGTGTGGTATGCCAACGAGCACGGTATTGCCGATGGGGCTCCCTACTACTCGCTGGACGGTGTGTCGCCTATCACTGCTGATGAGTGGGCCGGTTTGCGAGATATGTGGCATCACACCCACGGTCTAACCAATGTGTGGTCGGCACCTCCGCTCAACGGACAGGAGCGATACAAGGGCAATGGAGTTCGCTCGGCGCCACGGGTGCACAAACCAGGACCCAACGCTGCGGTCCATCTCAATCAGAAGCCATTGGAATTCATGCGCCGAATCATCAATGCGGCTACTGAGCCGGGCGACGCGGTCTGGGAACCCTTCGGGGGTCTATGCAGCGCTGTGGTGGCTGCCGTCGAAGCGGGTCGTCGTGGCTTTGCTGCGGAGACGGTAGAGCACTTCGCAGACTTGGCTATAGAGCGTATCGAATCAGCTGTTTCTTGACTACGCTCCAAAATCGATGAGCAACCAACCGATACGCGAAGAGGTAGTGCCTGTCCCTGAACCTCCAAGACTTGACCCGGATGACCCTCGGACAATGCTGCGCGATCGTGTTCAAGACGCCCTGCTGGCTCTTCCTGGCTATTTCGATTCGACCACCAACATCGAAGGGTTGGCAGCTACAGACTTGTTTTCTCTGAACACTGTGCTCGGTGCAACAATCGAAGTGCAGGTCGTGCAGACGCTTAACAGGATGCGCGACGTCTGGGATCCGAACGACGAGTGGACACTGCACCGGTTCGACCGGCAGGCGCAGACATTTCCTGACGTGTTGTTCCGATGCAGAAAAAGCACTGGCGAATACGACACTGCCCTTGGGGTTGAGCTGAAGGGTTGGTACATGCTGGCCAAGGAGCGCGAGCCCAGCTTTCGGTACCGAGTGACTCCAGGTGCCTGCGCAGATTGGGATCTTCTGGTTGTGGTCCCGTGGCACCTCTCAAACGTGCTTTCTGGCGTCCCTCGAGTTTCTGCCCCAGCTTGTTGGTCGGCAAAGCACATCGCTGAGCACCGAAATCACTGGTGGAGCCACATTCGTGAGACCGAACTAGACGCCTCCATTGAGTCGCCGGCAGAAGCCGCCCCTTACATGGGCCGTGACAACACATCTGACAAGCCAGCGAAAGATGGAGGTGGCAATTTCGGGCGCATTGCTCGTACCGGAATTATGGATGACTGGGTCCGCGAAATCCTGGACGAACCCTTGGCGGGAGTACCTGTAGATTCCTGGATCAACTTCTTGAAACAGCACGAATCGCAATAGACGTCTTGCCGGGTCGGTTAGACGCTCCCTGTCTTGACGTGCTTCACCCCGTAATCGCAATGTTGTCAATATGGAATGGTATATTGACAACATTGCTCACATATCTACATACACGTCAATATGGGACTGTATGCTGACAGGCGAACGGCCGTTGGGGAGTCGCACATGGGCATGATGTCATCGCCGCGCTATTGGGACGAGGAGGCTTACGAGTCTAGGCAGGCGGGCCCGGACGATGATCCCGCCTGCGTTTTTCAGGCGTTTATCCCCCACCCGATAGCCGACTGGGACGTCGAGATGGACGGCGAGTGCGTCGAGAGGGTGATGGTGGCGGAGGACGCGATACGCCGCCTAGGCGACGAATGCGGCGACGCGGCAGCGCTGCCCGCCGAATGGCTTGTTCGCCGAGCCGAGAGCGCGGCGTCTAGCACCATCGAGGGCGTCCACCCATCGGCGCGACGGCTGGCACGGGCCGAGGCCCAGCTTGGCCTATTCGGTGAGCAGCCCCGCCCCAACGATCTGGAGGCCTTGCGAAATGTCAATGCCTTCGATCACGCGCTGGAAATCGCCGCCGAAAACAGGCCGCTCACAGTCGAAGACATTGCGTCGGTCCACCGAATGCTCATGGAAGACGACCCCTTGGCCGGGAACATCAGAGCGAAGCAAAACTGGATCGGGCCGGGCAGGCTCTGGTCGACGCCACTGACCGCCTCCTATATCCCTCCGCCCTTCGACACCGTCTATGCGCTAATGAGTGATCTCATCGACCGGGTCAACCGGGGCAAGGGTCACCCGATTGTGGAAATGGCCGTCGTTCACGCCCAATTCGAGATGATCCACCCGTTCGGAGACGGGAACGGGCGCACGGGCCGGGCACTGATACAGATGATGCTCCAGCGAAGCCGGCTATCCCCTCCCTGCACACTGCCGATCAGCTCTGCCCTCGCTCTCCGCAAGGACGACTACATCGCCGCTTTGGAGCAGGCCAGCGTTGTGGCGCAGCCCGACGACCCGGCGAGGTCGCTTGCGATCCGCCCGTGGATCGCCCTTGCCGCTGGTTCCGTGAGCGAAGCGGTGTCCTACGCCAGGCACCTCATCAAACAAGTGGCGGCCATAAAGCAGGGTTGGTTGAGCATGGTCACAGCCGAAGGCCGCCCCAGCAAGCCCGGCATGAGGCTGATCGACCAACTCCCCGCGCATCCCGTCCTGAACGCAGAGAAAGCGGCTGAACTGCTGGGAGCTTCCTGGAGGACTGGGGCCCGTGCCCTGGAACAACTCGAGCAAGCAGGCGTCCTCGTTCAACGCAGCGCAGGCCGCCGCAACCGCGTATACGAGGCCGAGGCGATCACCGCCGCCTTCTCAGCCGCCACCGACCTGTCGCCCGTCCACTTCGAGCAGGGATTGCAGGCCAGACCGGAGGACGGCTTCGGTCTCTGACACCGAGAAGCGGCGGTGGCGCCGCAGGTATTCGATGGCGTCGAACTGGGACAGCGCGTCGCCGGCCGCCAGAACAGCCTGGCGGTCGGCGGCTTTGCGGGAGGACAGTTCGGGATTGAACTGGAGTTCGAACTGGTTGCGGAAATCGTCGCGGGCTCGGGCCACCCAGTCGCGAATCGGGGGATGAAGAGGTGCATTGTGCAACCCGGCCCGGTACACCGGGCTGGCTCTCTCATAGAGCCGGAGCCGCATGGCCACGAAGTCATCTATCCGGCGATCGAGAGGACCCTGTCCGATTCTGTGGAGGTGGCCGGCGTCTCTCATTAGCTCGCGATGGCGATGGATCGCGGCCTCCAGGAGCTCTCCAGGATTGGGGAAGTACCGGTAGAGCGACCGTAGGGAAAGGCCCGACCGCTCGGAAATCTGCTCCATGGTCGGAAAGAGAGATTCCTCGGCGAACATCTGGATGACTATGTCGAGAACGTTTTCGATATTGCGCTCTCGGCGGGCGACACGCCCGTCGACCGGTGCGTCGGGGTGGTCGATATCGGTCATCTTTGTTCGACGGTAGCAGTCACTTGATCGGCTCAGCGGTCGACGACCGGGCCCCAGACCTCAAGAAGGTTTGCCCGGCATCCGCCCTCGACAGAACAAGACCCGGGTGGGGTCGGTTAGCGATCGGGCCACGTCGTCGATGGCCGGGTCGGCGATCACGGCGTAGTTGGCATCGTCGCGGACGGGGGTGCATGCGATGAGCTCCTCGGCGGCATCCGGCGAAACAAGGTCGAAACGAGCCTCGGCGAAGCTGCGGTGATCGCCGATGCACCAGTCCTCCACCCAGAACCGTCCGATGCGGGTGGCTTCGATTCCCTCGGCCAGATCGTGGTGATCGGCGTCGGCCACCACTTGGAGCAGGAGCAGCCGTTCGGGATCGGTGCCCGACAACTGGGGCGGAATTGGGCCATTTTCGTTTGGGAATGAGGCCAAGACGATGGTGGATTCCATGCCCGCTTCTTTGTGGGCATGAGCCTTCTGGAAGTCGTCGCGCATGTTCATCTCGATCATCGCGGCCCGGTAGGGGTACTGCGCGATGGCGATGCGGTCCCAGACCGTGTCGTCGCCCACCAGTTGATGCACCACTGGAGCGAGCAGGATGATGCGGGCCCCCACGGCTCTCAGCTCTTCGTTCGGCGAGTAGACATCGTCGGCCTCGATGCCGCTGAGCGAGGTCTCCCGTCCGTCGCGGTAGTCGGCGAAGGGGCGGTATTTCATCAGGTTGAGCGCCCACATGGGCCCGCCAGGCTCGTCTCGCTGGAGCCAGGACCCCAGGTAGGCGTCGTTCAGCACCCCGTACCGCGGCATGGCAAGACCCTATAGTAGTGCGTCTTTTACTGGCAATAGTTGAAGGAGGTCGTTAGGGTTCAGCCATGCAGTTCGAGGTCAATCGCCAGGACTTCCGCGATACCCGGGCGGTCCCCTGCCCCCCAGCCGAGCTTGCTCCGAGGCAGATCCGCTTGTCGGTTGAAAGGTTTGCGCTGACCGCCAACAACATCACCTACGCCGTGGCGGGCGACATGCTCGATTACTGGGGCTTCTTTCCCGCCGAAGCGCCTTGGGGGCGAATCCCGGCCATGGGCCTGGGCACGGTGGTTGATTCCTCCCATCCCGAAATCAAGCTCGGCGGACGGTACTTCGGCTTCTATCCCATGGCCGACGATGTGGTCATCGAGGCCGCGCCAAAAGGGGCTGGCTTCACCGACATCGGCGCCCACCGGGCCCAGCACGCCGCGGTCTACACCGATTTCAGCGCGGTCAGCGGCGACATCATGTTCCGCGATGACCGAGTAGACGAGTTCCTGCTGCTCCGCGGCCTGTTCATGACGTCGTTTCTGGCCGACGACTTCCTGGGCGACCAGGGCCTTCACGGTGCCTCTCAGACCCTGGTGACCAGCGCATCATCGAAAACCTCGATCTGCCTGGCCTTCTGCCTCGCCCGTCGCGGCCACCGCAGCGTGGGCCTTACATCTTCCCGCAATCTCGCCTTCGTCGAGGGTTTGGACCTGTACGACGAAATCGTCGTCTACGACGACATCCACCAACTCGATCCCGCGGTGGCGTCGGGCATGGTCGACATGGCGGGAAGTGCGGCAGTGCGGTCGGGGGTACACACCCATTTCGGCGACAGGCTTCAATTCTCCCTGACCGTCGGCGCCACCCACTGGGAGGACCCCGCAACAGGCGGTGGCAAGCTGCCCGGCCCGCGGCCCGAGTTCTTCTTCGCTCCCAGTCAGATCGCCAAGCGCTCCGAGGAATGGGGAGCGGCCGAGTTGACGAGGCGCATCGCCCAGGCATGGCACGAACTCGTCGACGACACCGGTCGCTGGCTCAGCGTGGTCCACCGAACGGGGTCCGAGGAGATCGAGGCGGTTTACCGCGACCTGCTCGAAGGCCAGGCCGATCCCGCTATCGGCTATGTGGCGTCGATGTCGCAAGAGGCGCTGGCGTGACATTCGTCCCAGGCGCCGCCATCATTGAACCGAGAGTCTTTACCACGTCGCCGATTCTCATCTCCGGAGCCTCCACTTCAATTGCGTCTTGTACTGGCACAAGGTGGGGTAGACACTTCGCCGGAGCAAAGCAATTGTAGCCCGGTCGGTAGAATGGATGTTTGAATTCCATGGTGCCGGCTGACGAACTCGACCAAATCGACTCCGCGCTTCGCAACGACATCAGGCGCCTGGGCACTCAACTGGGAAATGCCCTGGTGCGCCAGCACGGCCCTGAGTTGCTAGAGCGCGTGGAGCGGGTGCGGGCCATGGCAAGGGGCCTGCGGCGCGACGAGGAGTCGGGCGCCGCATTGGCCGAGGTTCTCGACGACGTTGATGTTGTCGAGGCAATCCAGCTGGTGAGGGCTTTCACGGTCTATTTCCATTTGGCCAATACCGCCGAACAGGTGCACCGCGTGGAAGACCTGAATGCCGCCGGCCTAGCTGGCAGCCTCCGCTTTGCTGATGCGGTGGACAAGCTCTTGGATCTGGGTTTCGACGAGGCCGAGATCGTGGCTGCCACTCGGCACGCAGACCTCCGCCCGGTGTTCACCGCCCATCCCACTGAGGCCTCCCGCCGGTCGATCCTCGACAAGCTCACCGAGATAGCCGTCCTCATCGAGCGCCGGGGGGAGAGCGGCTGTGGACCGGGCGACCAGAGCAGGATCGACCGCCGGATCGATGAGCTGATCGACGCCATCTGGCAGACCGACGAGCTCCGCCGGGAGAGGCCCGATCCGGTGGACGAGGCTCGGTCCATCCTCTACTTCCTCACCGAGATTGCCGCCGACGGCGTACCCGAGCTCTTCGATGACGTCGATGCTGTGCTCCGGACCATCGGAGGATCGCTTGACGGGCCTCAGGTGCCAGTGCGGTTTGGTTCTTGGGTGGGAGGCGATCGCGACGGCAATCCAAATGTCACCCCGGAAACGACGCTCGAAGTGCTGGACTTCCAGCGAGGACGGGCGCTGCGATTGCTGGTGGCCGAGATTGAGGAGCTGTCCTCGGAGCTGTCGGTGAGCACTGCGGTCACTGGCATAACAGAGGACATGCAGGCTCAACTTGATGCCGACCGCGAGGCGTTTCCCGATGTCGTTTCCCGGTTCAGCAAGCTGAGCGCCGGAGAGCCCTATCGCCTGCGCTGCTCAGTGATCCATCAACGCCTCTTGGAGGCGATTGAGGAGCCGCCCGGGACGAGGGCCTATGGGTCGCCTGCTGAAGTGGAAGCCGACTTGGCCGTCATGTCCCGGTCGCTGGAAGCCAATGGGGGGTCTCTGCTGGCCCGAGGTCGCCTCGCCCGGGTGCGGAGAATCCTGGCCATGGTCGGTTTCCATCTCGCCGTCCTCGATATCCGCGAGAACGCTGCGGCTCACCATCAGGCTCTCTGGGAGCTCTTTGCCGAGTTGGGCACCCCATACGGAACCCTGTCGCGTCGCAACCGAACTGCCCTGTTGGCCTCAGAGCTGGATAGCCGCCGTCCGCTGGCCCCACCCGCGGGGTCGGACGCGCAAGGCTCGCTGGCTCTGTTTGCTGCCCTTCGCCACGCCCTCGACCAGCACGGCGACGGCGTCATCGAGAGCTACATCGTGTCGATGACCCAGGGAGTCGACGACGTGTTGGCCCCCGCCGTTTTGGCCCGCGAAGTCGGTCTGGTGGACATCCCCAGCGGAATCGCCCGCCTCGGGTTCGTGCCGCTGTCAGAGACGATTGAAGATCTACGTGGTGTCGGCACCATGCTCCGAGAGCTCTTCGCGGTGCCTGCTTACCGGCGGCTGGTGGAGATCAGGGGCGATGTGCAGGAGGTCATGGTCGGATACTCCGACTCCAACAAGGACGGGGGGATCACTACCTCGCAGTGGGAGATCCACAAGGCGCTGCGAGAAATCGCCGACGTTTCGGCCCAGACAGGAATCAGGGTTGTGGTGTTCCACGGTCGGGGAGGCACGGTGGGGCGAGGGGGAGGTCCCACCAACGCGGCCATCTTGTCGCAGCCGGCCGGGGTAGTGGACGGAGCAGTCAAGATCACCGAACAAGGAGAAGTGATCGCCGACAAGTACGGGCTGCCCCGACTGGCCCAGCGCAACCTCGATTTGGCCCTGTCGGCGGTGGTGGAGGCCACGGTCGCCCACCGGCATCCCCGCCACGGCCATGGTGGTATCGAAGCGTGGAACGACGTCATGGAGCTCATGTCAGACCGGGCCTACCAGACGTACCGAGGTCTGCTCGATACCCCTGGATTCGTGGAGTACTTCCAGACTTCGACTCCGGTGGAGGAGTTGGCCGCTATGAACATCGGCTCGCGACCAGCCCGACGTTCGGGCGCTGAGGCTGGCATAGACGATCTGCGGGCCATTCCTTGGGTGTTCGGCTGGACCCAGTCGCGCCAGATCATCCCCGGGTGGTTCGGAGTGGGCACCGCATTAGAGGCGGCGCAGCAGGCTGGCTTCGGAGAACAGCTTCAGACCATGTACCAGGATTGGCAGTTCTTCCGCACATTCGTCTCCAACGTTGAAATGACCCTGGTGAAGACAGATCTTGCCATTGCCCGTCACTATGTCAACCGCCTGGTTGCCCCCGAACTCCACCACTTCTTCGACACCATCGCCGAAGAGCACGACCTGACCGTGGCCCATATCGCCAAGTTGGCCGGCGGCGACCTTCTCAATGACCTTCCCGTGCTGAAGCGAACCTTGGCTGTGCGCGACGCCTATCTAGACCCCATCAGCGTCTTGCAGGTTGAACTATTGGCCCGGTCGAGAGCCGCAACCGGTGTTCCCGCGGACAACCGAAGCATTCAGCGGGCCCTGCTCTTGACGGTAAACGGGATCGCCGCTGGTCTCCGCAATACCGGGTGAGCGCTTGGTTACGAGGCGCTCTTGCCAGGCTAACTTCACTTGCGACACCCTGAGCCGCTCACAGAGCAACTCGACAGCCCTGCGCCGCTGCGGCGGGCTCACCATTTTGCCCGGCCGGTCTCCCGCAAAGCGTCGATCTCCAGTTCCTTGTCGGCCACGACCCGCACCAGCCGCGCGTTCTCGGCCTCCAGCGCCTTGAGACGCTTCACGTCGACGGCCTTGAGGCCCCCGCACTGATTGCGCCACCGACGAAACGTGGCCTCCGACACCTCCAAACGCCGAGCCACATCCGCAACCGACGCCCCCTCTAGGCCGTGTTGACAAACCACGCGCTCTCGCACTCCGACTCCATAATTCACCGTTGTCGGCGGCATATGGTGGGCACATCAGATGGACCAAAAAACGGGGTCCGGCCACCCCTACACACCACCCCACAACCCCCACCAGTGGATCCAGGCTTATCGCTTGGGCGCTGTGCGTTTCATGAACTCGTTGAAGAGCGGCACTGTGAAGGCGGCCTCGCCGTGGGCCGGGTTGTAGATCATGCCTTCATCCATGACTAGATGCTTAGCTAAGGATTGATGTGAGGCTGGTAGGCTTGGCGCATGTTGACTGTGGGCGTACACGAGGCGAAGACAACTCTTTCGAGGCTCATCCAGAGGGCGAGCGCCGGGGAGGAAGTGGTTATCACTCGGTCTGGGGTGCCGGTGGTGAAACTGGTGCCGGTAATGCTTCGAGAGCCCCGAGAGCTGGGTCGAGACATAGGGCGCTTTGAAGTGCCCGACGACTTCAACGATCCCCTTCCCGACGATCTACTCGATGCCTTTGAAGGACGGTGAGCTTGCCTGTCCTCCTGGATACCCAGGTATTTCTGTGGATGCACGCCGCGCCTGAGCGGCTGTCTGGGCCGGCCAAGTCGAGACTCACCGATCCAGCCCAGGAGGTGCTGATCTCGGCGGTGTCGTCATGGGAGATCGCCATCAAGCACGCCACTGGCAGGCTGGATCTTCCCGAGCCGCCGGCGGAATATGTGCCCAGCAGGATCGCGAGCGCTGGCCTTGCGGCAGTAGCCATAGAGCATGCGCACGCCCTGCACGCCGGAGGTCTGCCTATGCACCACCGTGACCCTTTCGACCGGCTGTTGATCGCTCAGGCCAGAGAAATGGATGTTCCCCTGATGACTTCGGATTCCCTATTCGAGGAGTACGACGTGGACATCGTCTGGGCTCACCGGGAGTAGTCGTGGAGTAGAAGAGCAGCGGGGAGCGGCACTGCGAAGGAGTTCTCGCTGCGCCACTGTGTGCCTGCCTCGGGGCATGGCGGAAGGCGCTGCTCTACGCAGGGCACAAAGGCTTGCGGGGGGGGGGGGGGTGACTAGCATTTCGTGTTTGTATGGCCTTTAACTTTGTTAAACGCACTGCGGCGGTTGGTGCTTGTGTGGTGTTGGCTGCGGCGGGTTTCTCGGCTTCTTCTTCGGCGCAGCCCGATGAGCGGGCGCAGGCCGAGTTGGCCGCGGCGCAGGCCGAGCTGGTGGCGGCCCAGGAGGCGCTGCTGAACGAGTATCGGTGCCGTTTCAGCGCGGATGTGGACGCGGTGCCCGGCGGGTGTGCCGAGGGCCGTCCGGTGCTGCCTCCCGCAGAGCCCGCGGCGGTGGAGGACACCGCCGCGGCCGAGGTGCTGATCGCAGCCCAGAGGGCTTTGTTGGACTTGTACCGGTGCCAGTTCGGCATCGATCAGCACGCGGTGGACGGCGGATGCGGCAGCGATGACCCCGCGGGCGCTGGAACCGGGGATGGCGGCGCGGGCGATGCGGGCGCGGGCGCTGATACCGGGGATGGCGGCGCGGGCGCGGACGCTGATACCGGGGATGGCGATGCGGGCGCGGGCGCTGATACCGGGGATGGCGATGCGGGCGCGGACGCTGATACCGGGGATGGCGATGCGGGCGCGGGCGCTGATACCGGGGATTCTTCTGCTGGCACTGGTGCCGATGGCGGTGCCTCAGGCGACATGACCGGGGTGTCGGCGGCTGTGGGGCCGCCTGGTCCGCCGGGGCCCAAGGGGGATCCGGGTCCGCGGGGGCCGCGCGGTCCCCGCGGCTATTCGGGCGGCGGCGGTTCGGGCCCGCCGGGGCCGAGGGGCAATCCGGGTCCGCCCGGACCTCCGGGCACCGGCGGCGGGGGTTCTGGTCCCGCAGGCCCCCAGGGGCCCAAGGGCGACCCGGGCCCTCAGGGCCAGCAGGGTCCGCCGGGCCCGACGGGGACGTCGGGCACCGGTCCTCAGGGCCCGCCCGGTCCCAAGGGCGACCCGGGGGCCGCGGGGGCACAGGGCCCCGCTGGCACTCCGGGGTCGTCGCCTGCGGGCCCGCCGGGCCAGCAGGGCCAGCAGGGTCCGCCGGGCCCGCCGGGGCAGACAGGGCCTCAGGGCCCGCAGGGTCCGCCGGGGTCCTCCAACTCGGGTCCGCCTGGTCCGCCTGGTCCGCCGGGCCTGCCGGGATCAGATGGGCAGGGCGGCACCCTGGGCAGCGCCGGCGCGCCGGGCCAGCAGGGCCAGCAGGGCCCGCCGGGCCCGCCGGGCCCGCGGGGCTTTCGAGGCGCTGATGGCTCCCCGGGCTCCCCGGGGCCCCCGGGCATCTCGGGCCCGCCGGGCCCGCCGGGCCCTCAGGGTTCTAAGGGCGATGACGGCCCTCAAGGTAGTGCCGGCCCCCCGGGCATTGCTGGGACTGCCGGCCCCCCGGGCAGTGCGGCCAGTAATCAGCTCGAGGTGTACTTCGGAACCCCCGACCCCACCATGACCGCTCCCAGCGGGACGCCGCCGACGGGCGCTCTGTACTTGAGGGTGCCAAGCAGCGGCTCCAGCGTGACTTGTGAGTTCTGGCGGAAGACCGCTACCAGCTGGGAGAAGTTCGCCAGCTTCAGCTGTGGCGCCCCCTGACGTGGCGGTGCGAGCTTATTTCCGTGGTGTTGCGGCTTGGGCTGCGGCGGTGGTGCTGGTTGTGTTTTGCGCGTTGTTGTGGCCGGCGGTCGAGCCCGGCGCCCGGGCCCAGGAAACCTCGCAGCCGGGCCCGCCTGGTCCGCCGGGCCCGCCGGGCGATCCCGGCCCACAAGGCCCGCGCGGG